>JALCLA010000009.1 GCA_022647565.1 Chiayiivirga sp. | reverse complement strand
CGCATCGGTGAGGTTCAATTGCCGGAAGTGATTCTGGCCGTTGACGCCCAGGTGCGCTTTAGCTGGATCATGCTCGGACGTGAGCCGCGCTCTACCGACGAGCTGCTGATGGTCTATGCCGGCATCATGGCCCACGGCACCAGTCTGACTGCGGTCGAATGCGCGCGCATGATTCCGCAATTGTCTGCCACCAGCATTCGCCAGGCCATGCGCTGGGCGCGGGACGAACGGCGTCTGAGCCAGGCCTGCCAGGCTGTGCTGGAATTCATGCAGCGACACCCGATTGCCGCCACCTGGGGGCGGTCCGATTTGGCATCTTCTGACATGATGAGCATGGAGACCACCAAACGGGTGTGGCAAGCCCGGCTTGATCCTCGGCGCAACACACCTTCCATTGGAATCTACTCCCATGTAAAAGACCGGTGGGGCATCTTCCATGCGCAGCCCTTTGTGCTCAATGAGCGCCAGGCGGGCGTGGCCATTGAAGGTGTCATCCGCCAAGAAAAGCTGGAGACCAGCCAGCTTGCTGTGGATACCCATGGCTACACCGACTTTGCCATGTCACATGCCCGTTTGCTTGGTTTTGATCTTTGCCCGCGGTTGAAGGAACTCAAACAGCGCCACCTCTTTGTGCCACGCGGCACCAAAGTGCCCGCAGAAATCGCTGCGGTGTGCGAAGCCAATGTCGACGTCGCTTTGATCGAAAAGCATTGGGATAGTCTGGTGCACCTGGCAGCCTCGGTCATGAGCGGACATGCCAGTGCGGTGGCAGCTCTTGCGCGGTTCGGTTCTGCCGCCCAGGGCGATCCAATCTATGAGGCTGGCGTGCAATTGGGGCGGTTGCTGCGTACGGCGTTTTTGGCTGACTACTTTGTCAAGGACGCTTTCAGGAACGAGTTGCGCCGGGTGCTCAATCGGGGCGAGGCTGTTAACGCCCTCAAGCGCGCCATTTATACCGGCCGGATCAGCCCGGCGCAGGCCAAACGTGTCGATGAAATGCAGGCTGTGGCCGATGCGTTGAGCCTGATGGCCAACATCGTGATGGCGTGGAATACCTCACAGATGCAGGCGGTCCTGGATCGCTGGTCGAACCGCCGCCAGGTCATTCCACCGGAACTGATCGGGAAGATTGCGCCCACCAGGCTGGAGAGCATCAACTTGCGGGGTGTGTTTCGCTTCCCGGTTGACCGCTATGCTGACCAAATCCTGCCTTCGCGGCCAAATGCATCGATAACTGGCACCAATGGATGAAACCGACCACGGTTTGACGCCACGAATCGCAGATTTGAAAGTGAACAGGAAAGTCAATGAAATCAACGATCTACCAACACCACCTCCGCGCCAGTGCTAGCTTTTCGTACCGTCACTTATTGCACTGAAAACGAGGAGACCCCGGTACACCTCAGACAACGCGTCCACCATCATCAGCACCAGCGGGTTGTGCGTCGCTTGCGCGATGAGCCGGTAGAACTCGATCACCGACTGCGTGTTGCGCGAGGCGCGCCCCAGTCGGAACAGATCCGCATGCAGGTCGATGTCGCGCTGGATCGTGTCGAACTCCTCGTTGGTCGCGCGCGGGCAGGCGAGGCGGATCGCCACGCAGATGATCTCGGTGCGCGCCTCCATCACGTTCTCCAGCGACGCCTGCGCGAGCGACACCATGTCCTGCACCGTCTGCGCAAGACCGCCGCTGCCGCCATTCCTGATGAAGAAGCCGCCCTGGATGCCCTTGCGCGCTTCCACCACGCCCGAGACCTCCAGGCTGCGCAATGCGTCGCGTGCTGCCGCGCGTCCGATGCCGAAGCGCTCGGCCAGTTCGCGCTCGCCGGGGAGCTGGTCGCCCGGCTTCAGCTCGCCGCTCATCAACTGTTCGCGAATGCGGTCGCACACGGCCTCGAAGCCACGCCGGGTGCGCACAGGTTGGAAGAGCGATTCGTTGGTCATGAAAGATCCTTTTGAGGGTTCGGCAGTATTGCATATTCATTGGTTAAACCATAAGATGATTCGCCATGGACTTGGACCTCACCCCCGAACAGCGCGCCTTCCGTGACGAGGTGCGCACCTTCATCCGCGAAAAGCTGCCCTCAGAGATCCGCGAACGCCTGCGTGCCGGCCATCCGCCGCGCAAGCAGGACACAGTGGCCTGGCAGCGCATCCTCAACGAGCGTGGCTGGGCCGCGCCGCACTGGCCCAAGCGCTACGGCGGCGCCGACCTCGGCCCGATGGAACGCCTGATCCTGCTCGACGAAACCTATCGCGCCCCCGCCCCGCTGCCGCAGGTGTTCAACGTCGGCATGCTCGGCCCGGTGCTGATGAAGTTCGGCACGCCTGCACAGTGCGACCACTTCCTGCCGCGCCTCGCGAATCTCGATATCTGGTTCTGCCAGGGCTTCTCGGAGCCCGGCTCCGGCTCCGACCTCGCGTCGCTTCGCACTGCCGCACGCCGCGAGGGCGATCACTACATCGTCAACGGCCAGAAGATCTGGACCACCACTGCGCACCTCGCCGACTGGGTGTTCGCCCTCGTGCGCACCGATACCGAGGCGCGCAAGCAGGAAGGCATTTCTTTCCTGCTGATCGACCTGCGCACCCCCGGCATCACGATCCGGCCGATCCACTCCATCGACGGCGAGCACCATCTCAACGAAGTCTTCTTCGACGAGGTGCGCGTGCCCGTTGGCAACCTGGTCGGCCAGGAGAACAAGGGCTGGGATTGCGCGAAGTTCCTGCTGTCGAACGAACGCACGGGCATCGCCAACGTCGGCCTGTGCCGCGAGCGGCTCGACTACGCGCGCGAACTCGCCGGACGCTACACACAGGCCGGCAAGCCGCTGCTCGACGACCCCAAGCTGCGCGCAGACATCGCCATGCTGGAGGCCGAGACGCGCGCGCTGGAGATCACCAACTGGCGCTTCCTGCTCACCGACAGCGAGCAGAAGCGCCTGCCGGCCTTCGCGTCGGTACTCAAGCTCAAGGGCACCGAGTTGCAGCAGGAGATCAACGCGCTTCTCGCACGCATCGTCGGCCCGGGCGGTCTGGAGCGCCGCTCCGCCGACGAAGTCACGCACGGTCCGATTGCGCCGCGCTATTTCTATTCGCGCGCAGCGTCGATCTACGGCGGCACGACCGAAGTGCAGAAGGACATCCTGGCCAAGGCCATCGTCGGATAAGGCAAACATGAATTTCGAACTGAATGAGGATCAGGCGGCGCTCGCGGAGAGCCTTTCCCGCCTGCTGGCCGATCGCTATGGATTCGAGAAGCGCCGTGCGCTCACCGCCTCCGGCGCAGCGCATGACGAAAAGACCTGGGCTGGATTGGCCGAGCTGGGCCTGACAGCGTTGCCAGTGCCAGAAGCACTCGGCGGCTTCGGTGGCGGTGCGCGCGACCTGCTGCCCGCGATGCAGGCCTTCGGCCGCTCGCTCTCGATGGAGCCGTTCCTGGCGAGCGCGGTGCTCGCAGGCACCGCCCTGCGCCTCGGCGCCGACGAGGCGATGCAGACACGACTGCTGCCCGGCATGGCCAGCGGCGAGATCGTGTCGGCCTGGGCGCATGACGAACCCGCCGGCCGTCACGCGCCGCTGTGGGTGGAGACGCGTGCCGAACGCAAGGACGGCGGCTGGAAGCTCGACGGCATCAAGTCCAACGTGCCCGCCGGAGGTCTGGCGCGGTACTTCGTCGTGAGCGCGCGCATCGCCGGTGCACCGGCTGACGCGAACGGGTGCGCGCTGTTCCTCGTGGACGCCAAGGACGCAGGCGTCGCGCTGCGCGAGTTCCGCCTGGTCGATGACACAGCAGCAGGCGAGCTGGTGCTGACGCAAGCAGCGGCGCAGCCGTTGGCCAACCCCGAAGATTCGACTCGCACGCGTCTCGCCATCCAAGGCACCGTGGCCGCTGGCATCGCCGCCGTGTGCGCCGACATGAGCGGCGCCGCCCAGGCCGCCTTCGATCTCGCGATGGACTACCTGCGCACACGCAAGCAGTTCGGCCGCCTGATCGGCGAGAACCAGGCGCTGCGCCATCGCGCGTCCGAGATGCTGGTCAGCCTCGAGATGGCGCGCAGCATGGCCATGGCCGCCGCTGTTGCGGCAGACGATGCCAGCGCGGAAGACAGTGCCCCCGACCTGCATCGCGCGAAGCTCTCCGTCGCCCGCAACGCACGCAACGTGGCGCTCGGCGCGATCCAGCTTCACGGCGGCATCGGCATGACAGAGGAATACGCCGTCGGGCACTACCTGCGGCGCATCCACGTGCTCGACCAGATGTTCGGCGACGCCGACGCCCATGCCGCGCGTCTCGCGGCTGCCCTTCTTTGAGACCTACACCGATGAGCATCACCCCCATGATCTACCTCGACGGCCGCGGCGTGACGCGCGACGAGGTGCTGCGCGTGGCGCAGCAGGCAGCCACGGGCTTCGAGCAACTCGGCGTGAGCGAAGGCGACACCGTCGCCCTGCTGCTGCGCAACGACTTCGCCTTCTTCGAAGTACAGCAGGCCGCCGCCGCGGTCGGCGCCTATGGCGTGCCGCTCAACTGGCACGGCCGCACGGAAGAAGTGATCTACGTGCTCGAAGACGCGAAGCCGAAGGTGCTGGTCGCGCATGCCGACCTTCTCGCCCCGATCCGCGCGCTCGTGCCCGCGGGCATCCGCGTCTTCGTGGTGCCGACGCCGCCGGAAATCCAGCAGCGCTACGGCGTCTCGACCGAACTCGCACGGCCCTTACCGGGCGACACGGTTTGGCGCGAATGGGCCGAGCGCTTCGAGCCGCTGCAGGCGCCGCCGCGCCGCGCCCGCGCGACCATGATCTACACCTCCGGCACCACCGGCCATCCCAAGGGCGTGAAGCGCCAGCCCGCCACGCCCGAGGAAAGCAAGGCCTATGTCGAGTTGTTCGCCAGCGTGTATGGGCTCAAGCCCGGCGTGCGTGCGCTGGTGTGCGGCCCGCTCTACCACGCGTCGCCCAACGGGTACGGCCGTCAGGCGCTGATGACGGCGGACGTGCTGGTGCTGCAGTCCAAGTTCGATCAGGAAGAGACGCTGGCGCTGATCGAGAAGCACCGCATCGACAACGCGGTGATGGTGCCCACGATGTTCGTGCGCATGCTCAAGCTGCCGCCGGAGGTGCGCAACCGCTACGACGTGCGCTCGCTGCGATGGGTGACGCACACCGGCGCGCCGTGTCCGCGCGAGGTGAAGAAGGATCTGATGGATTGGTGGGGTCCCGTGGTCTACGAGACCTACGGCGGCACTGAAGTCGGTACCGCCACGCTCGCCACGCCGCAGGACTGGCTGGAGCATCCCGGTTGCGTCGGCATGCCCACGCCCGGCACGCGCATGGCCTTCTATGACGAGGAGGGAAATCGCCTGCCCGAAGGCGAGATCGGCGAGATCTTTGCTCGCGTGCCAGCGTATGCCGACTTCACTTATCTCAACCACGAAGAGAAGCGAAAGAGCGTGGAGCGCGACGGCCTCATCAGCCTGGGCGACGTGGGCTACATGAAGGAAGGCCGGCTCTATCTCTGTGACCGCCGTTCGGACATGGTGATCTTCGGCGGCACCAACATCTATCCGGCCGAGATAGAGATGGTGCTGACCCAGTGCCCTGGCGTGAAGGACTGCGCCGTGTTCGGCATTCCCGACGACGACTTCGGCGAATCGCTCGCTGCCGCTGTCGAACGCATGCCCGAGTCGCAAGTCACGCCGGAGGAGATCCGGTCCTATCTTCTCGAACGTCTCGCGAAGTTCAAGGTGCCCAAGCGGATCGACTTCCACGAATCGCTGCCGCGCGAGGACAGCGGCAAGATCTTCAAGCGCCGCTTGCGCGACCCGTTCTGGCAGAACGCCGGGCGCAAGATTTGAGGGGCGGCGCATGGGCAAGTGGCTGCAATCCAATGAACACCTCACCTTCGAGGTGCGAGAGCGCGTCGCGCGCATCACCCTCAACCGGCCGGACCGGCGCAATGCGCTGTCGTGGGAGATGCTCTCCGAGCTGCGCGCAGCGCTGCTGGAGGCCGACGACCTGCGGAGCGTGAGCGTGATCGTGCTCGGAGGCGCAGGCCCCGATTTCTGCGCGGGCTACGACATGAAGTCGGCCTACGCGCGCTACGCCGCCGAAGGCGATGCCGCGCTCGCACCCTCAGCGCGCCATCGAAGGCACCGATCTCGCGGCGGATCAACGCATCGAGCGCGCTCGTCTGCGCCGCGTCGAGCGCACTTGCTGTCGTGAATGTTGCGGTGGATGAATTTTTCAGTTTGTCGTTTAATCTATGGTTGAACCAATGATTTCGACGAATCGTATGGCAGCCAGATCCATCACACAAGGAGACATCGCAATGAAGTTCACTCGACGCCAGACGCTTGCTGCAGCCCTGGGCTCGCTCGGTGCGGGCGTTCTGCCGCGCGCGCAGGCGCAGACGCAGCCCTTCCCTTCACAGGTCATCAAGTTCGTGATTCCTACGCCGGCGGGCGGGGGCCACGACACCATGATGCGGATCATTGGCCAGAAGCTGACCGACGCCTGGGGCCAGCCCTGCATCGTCGAATCCAGGTCCGGTGCGAGCGGCGCCATCGCCGCAGCCACGGTGTCGCAGGCGCCGGCGGACGGATACACCGTGCTGATCGGCTACAGCGCGCTTCTCAGCAACACGGTGCTGATGCCGAAGCCGGGCTATCGGCTCGAAGACCTGCAGCCGGTCGGAATGCTGGCTCTCACGCCGATCGCGTTCGGCGTTCGCGAGAGCCTGCCGGCCTCGACGCTCAAGCAATACGTGGCGCTCGCCAAGACACGGCCCGGCAAGCTCTCCTATGGCTCCTATGGTCCAGGCTCGGGTGGTCACTTCGTCGGCGAGCTGTTCAACATGGCAGCCGGCATCGACACCGTGCACGTGCCGTACAAGGGCGAGCCGCCCGCGTTGCAGGACCTCATTGGCGGACAGATCGACGCGGCAGTGGTGTCGGTCGGCGGCGTGAACCGCTACCCCGGCAAGATCAAGCCTCTTGCCGTTGCCAGCGCCACGCGCTTTCCTTCGTATCCCGACGTGCCGACCTTCGCCGAACTCGGCTATCCGGAGGTCGACATGCTGGGCTGGGGCCGCCGCCTTCGTGCCGGCCAAGACACCGAAGGCGATCGTGGACAAGCTCAACACGGAGATGGGCCGCATCCTCGTGATGCCGGATGTGCGCGCGAAGCTGCTTGAGCTCGGCTTCGAGCCGGCACCGTGGAGCCCTGACAAGACGCGGCGCTTCATGAAGGACCAGCTTGCGCTCACGCAGAAGCTGATCGATGCCGGGCGCGTAAAGCTCTAGTCCTCAGCGCCTGACCAGCAGGCGCGCGATCAATCGTTCGCGCGCTTGCTGATCGAGACCGAAAGGTCCTTCCAGGTAAGCATGCATCGAGCCCCAGCGCTTGTCGATTTCATCGAATGCGCATTGCAGATAGTCGGCGTGCACCGTGGCTCGCAGTGCCCAGTCGGCGGAAACACCCTGCATGGACCAGCGACCGTTGCTCGCCATAAAGTCGTCGAGCACAGTTTCGCGCGGCACGCCGAGCGCAAGCAGCAGCAACGCCAAAGCCCAGCCGGTGCGATCCTTTCCGGCGGTGCAGTGAACCACCAACGGGAGCGGCGTCGCCTCATCGGCGACCAGCCGCAGGAGCGAGGCGAAGACAGGCGTGTGTTCGTTCACGAAGCGCCGATAGACTTCGAACATGATGGCGGCCAGCGCGGACTTGTCGGGTCCACCCGCCTCACGCAGTTCGCGCAGCGCGCCCATCGCGCGCGGCTCGATCGGCAGATGCGGCTCGCGGATGCCGAATTGCGCCAGGCGCGACGGCGCACGGGTCCGCGCGTCCGCGTCCCGCAGATCGATCACCGACTACAGTCCAATGGCGCGCAGCGCATCCAGTTCGTCGTCCGAGACCGAACCGAAGTGACTGGAACGCCAGAGTCGACCGGGTGCAATGACATGGCCCGACGCGGTGGCGATGCCACCCAGGTCGCGCAGGTTCGGCACGCCGGCGGCGACCAGCCCAGTCATCGAGCCCCCAGGACAGCGCGTCCGTTGGCCAGCACCTGGACGCCGCGCTCCTTCACGCTGGCACGGAAGGCGATCTCCTCCGAGCCCAGTCGCCAGCAATCAAGCACCAGCGTTTCTCCGGGATAGACCGGCGAAGTCAACCGCGCGCGGATCGACTTCATGCGCGACGCATCGTGCCCGCAGAACTTCGCCAGGATGCCGCGGCATGCGTTGCCATAGGTTGCGAGGCCATGCAGGATCGGTCGGGGAAATCCGGCCTTGGCAGCAACTGCAGGATCGATGTGCAGCGGATTGATGTCGCCCGAGAGACGGTACAGCACGGCGGCATCCGCGCGGGTCGGCATTTCGATCGTCACCTCCGGCGCCGCATCG
>JALCLA010000008.1 GCA_022647565.1 Chiayiivirga sp. | reverse complement strand
TGATCGGTGCCAACGACGTGGTGAATCCGGTTGCCAAGACCGACAAATCCTCGCCGATCTACGGCATGCCGATTCTCGATGTGATCGACGCCAAGCAGGTGATCGTGATCAAGCGCGGCAAGGGCACCGGTTTCGCCGGCATCGAGAACGCCCTGTTCTACGCCCCCAACACCCGCATGCTCTACGCCGATGGCCAGGAAGCCGCGAGCCGGATGCTGGCCGAACTCAAGGGCCTGGATGGGGGCGGCGGGCACTGAACAATGGTGCTCGCGGCAGATCAGCGGGTCGCAGTCCTGGTGGATTGCGACAATGTTTCGCCCGACATCCTCGAGTATTCGCTGCGCATGGCGGCCCAGTTCGGTCGGGTGGTCATGCGGCGCGGCTACGGCAATCAGGGCACCTTGAGCGGCGACTGGCGCAAGGCGCTGGTGGATCTTGCTTTCACGCCCTGCCTGCAGTTCCAGTACGCGTCGGGCAAGAACACCTCGGACCTCGCGCTGGCGCTCGATGCGCAGGAGGCCCTGTTCGACGCGCGCGCCGATACCTTCTGCCTCGTTACCAGCGACTCCGACTTCGCCTACCTGTGCCGGAAGCTGCGTGAGCGCGGTGCTGTGGTGTGCATCGTTGGCGAGCCCAAGACGCCTGCGGCCCTGCGCAACGCCAGCGATCAGTTTTTCGAGTGGGCACGGCCAACTGCGTCGGTCGATGCCCAGAAGCCGGCCGGCTTCGATGCCGGGCCGCGGGTCCCATCCAAGGCGGACGCCGCCACACCGCCTTCAGCGGCCGCTCGGCCGAAGGCCGCATCCAAGCAGCGGCCGCAGTTCGTGCTGGATGCGGTCATCCTGCTGGCGAGCGAAACGGCCGATGGAAAGGTCCATGCAGGTGGACTGGGCACCTACCTGAAGCGAGCTGATCCGGCCTTCTCGCCGAAAGCGTTTGGATACGCCGGTCTGTTGGAGATGGTCCGGGCCTACGATCGATTGCTGGTCACGCAAGAGCCAGGCGGACACTGGACGGTCAGCGTCAAGGCTTCGAAAGTCCCGCCTTCGTCCAGGAAGGGCGCGATCGGGGCCTGAGGGCGATCCGAGACCAATCAGGCACGGTGGCCCGACACCACCTTCACGGCGCGCCCCGCCCGCACCAGGGCCTCGATCACGAAGTACGGCACCCACACCACGGCAAACGTCCAGGCGGGTGTCTTGCAGTGGCGCTCGCCCGCGGCATCGAGGGTGCAGTCACCCGAAGCCATCGCGATCAGGATCAGGTAGGCGAAGAACGCCGGCATCCACACCATGATTGCGATCGGCATGCCGTCGTTGAGCAACCATTGGCGATGCTGTGGTCCCAGCCACCGCAGGCCGACGGGCGGCGCGAGCCGCACCCACAGCAGCCAAATGGCCGCCAGCCACAGCCAGGGCAATCCGCTGCCTTGCCCGCCCAGCCACGACAATCCGATGAATGCCAGCGCGACGGCGGCGAACCAGGCATTGCGCCATGGTGCGCGAGTGATGCCGTTGCCCATTGTCGCCAGCACCAGCGCGAACACCAGCATCGACTCGAACAGCACCGGCCAGAGCAACAGGGCCGACAGGGTTTCGTGTTCGAAGTACCCGCGCATCAGGAACACGGCGAGGAAGATCGCGGCCGAGAGCAGGTCCATCCAGGCGTGGCGCAGCAGGGTTACGAGGGTCATGCGTGGCGCCTCGATCCGATGCGTCCCGGCTCAGCGCGCGCCGCGCCAGGCCACGAGGCTGGCGATCGCGGCCCACAGGGCCTCGACCCAACCGAGGTTGGCGCGCAGGTAGAGGCTTGCGAGTTCCAGGCTCATGCGCGGCAAGGCTTCGAACGGACGCAGGCCCATGCCACGCCCGATGTGCACAGTGGCGAGGAAATAGCCCGCCACCGGCAGGGTCAGCGCCAGCACGCCGAGCGCGACGAGGATGCGCAAGCGGCCCGGCGGCCAGTTTGCCAGCCGCAGCAGCAGCACGGCGTCGAGGGCGGCCAGTATCGCCATCCAGCCGCAGGGGCCGCCGAGTACCAGCGAAATGGCGGCCCAGAACGCGGCGACGCCGACAATAGCCACCGCGCAGGCCGCAAGGGCAAGCCACAGGTTCGCTGCCGGCAGAGTTCGTGCATTCACGAGCGCATCGAGGCCTTCGAGGGGTGCGGTAGAATAGCGACCTGCGGCCGCAGCGTGCGGCCATTCGTCCTCGTATCTTCCCCATGTCCTACAGCCGCAGCAGCGAGCCGATCAAGTTCGAGCGCGATTGCGATGTCGTCCTCGTGCCGCAGGGCGATCGCGTCACCTTGCCCGCCGGCAGCGTGGGCTACATCACCCAGGCACTCGGCGGCAGCTTCACCGTGTTCGTCGAAGGCAACCTGTTCCGGGTCGCGGGGCAGGATGCCGATGCCATCGGCAAGGAAGCGCCGCAGCCGCTGGAGCTGCCCGAAGGCGCGGGCGATGCCGACGTCGAGGTGCTCGCCTGGCAGCAGTTGCGCACCTGCTTCGATCCCGAGATTCCGATCAACGTGGTCGAACTGGGCCTGGTCTATGCCTGCGAGATCCAGCGTGCCGACGACGGTTCGCGCCGGATCGAGGTGAAGATGACCTTGACTGCGCCGGGTTGCGGCATGGGCGAGGTGCTGGTGGAGGACGTGCGAAGCAAGCTCGAACTCATTCCCACCGTGAGCGATGCCGACGTCGAGCTGGTGTTCGATCCGCCCTGGAATCAGGGCATGATGAGCGAAGTGGCGCGGCTGGAAACCGGCATGTTCTGAACCGGGTTCCGCCGCCGGGCGCCGTGGCGAACAGTGTGGAGGACGCATGAAGGGCAAGGCCCACCTCATTGCCGGACTGTTGTTCGTCCTGACCCTGCTGTACGACGCATATCTCTGGGGCGGACTGGCGCGCAGTCCGATCCTGGGGCCGATCGTCACCCAGGGTGCGCAACGTGAAGTCTCGCTGGCCGGCACCTACCTGCCGTTGGGACGCATGGCGGTGGACGCTGCGGGCCTCGGTGCCGGCGCCACGCAATTCGCGCAGGCGAGATTTGCCTCGCTCGAACCGGCGCTGCTGGCCAATCCCGCGGCGGCGATGGACACACTGAGCTCGAACCTGCCCTTCGGCGTGCGCATGGGTTACTACGGCGCGCCCTGCATGCTGCTGCTGTTCGTCATCCTGTTGTGGCGGCGACCGCGCTCGCTGCACGTGATGCAGCGGCGCTGAACGCGGCGCTCAGACTTCCGTCCACATCCGCAGCAAGGCCCCGCTGCAGCGGCTCAAGGCGGCGAAGGCGTCGCCGTCGCCCTCGCGCTCGTGCAGTGCGCGGCGGGTGCGATCCAGATCGAACAGCACCTCGCGCTGCGCGGCATCGCGCACCTGGCTCTGGATCCACCCCACGGCCGCGAGCCGTTCGCCGCGGGTCACGGGATTGACCCGATGCAGGGCACCGGCGGGATAGACCACGGCGGCGCCGGCATCGAGCTTGATCGGGGTTTCGCCGGCGCTGCCTTCCAGTACCAGTTCGCCGCCGTCGTAGTCGGCCGTCGCGCTGAGGAACACGGTGTAGGCCAGGTCGGTGCGCAGGGGCGGTTCGCCCATCAGCGCATCGTCAACGTGGCGGCCGTATTGCATGCCGACGCGGTAGCGATTGAACAGCGGCAGGGTGACGCGGTGCGGGCGGGCATAGAGCCGCAGCAGCGGATGCGCGAGGAGGTGCTGCTGCAATTCGACCTGGAGCGCATGCACCCGGGCATCGCTGCCATCGAGTTGCAGGTTGTGCTTGACCGCGCGCGCCGCCCAGCCCGCCGTGTTGCGTCCGTCCTGGCTCGGCAAGGTGGCATGGCCGGTCCGCAGCCGTTGCAGCAACGGCGTGTCGATCAGGTCGGCGAGGCAGAGCAGGTTCATGGCGGAGGATGGCCAAACGAGAATTAGTTGCATTTGCGGCGATGCGCTTCGGATAATAGCCATCTTTCGCGCGGTCTCGCACCGCGCCGGCGAACCGGAGCAAGACCAATGCGGCTGCAATTGAAGGTGTGGAGCGGTGCCGGTGTGTGTGCGCTGCTGGGCACGAGCGCCGTGTCCGGGGCCGCGCCCGCGATGCTGGCACCGCTGCCGGTCTCGGCCCTGGGCAGCGAAGGCGGCGAGGGCGGCGAAGGCGGCGGCGCGCTGTCGCAGTATCGGCTCATGCTCGACGCCGCGAGCGATCCGAGCTACGACGGAGCCGCCTTGCAGTCGGCCTACGCCGACAACGTGCAGCGAGCCTATGCCGATGCGGCCGCCGCCGCACGCAGCTTGCAGGCTGCCATCACCGCACTGCTGGATTCACCCGACGATCGCAGCCTTGCGGCGGCGCGCGGTGCCTGGGTCCAGGCGCGACGACCCTATCTCCTCACCGAAGCCTTCCGCTATTACGACGGCCCGATCGACGGACCGCAGACCACCACGCGTGCCGCCGGCCCGGAACCCAGGCTCAATGCCTGGCCGCTGAACGAAGCGGTGATCGACTATGTCGAGGGCGCCGCCGGCTCGGGCTTGGTTCAGGCCTTCGACATCGATCTCACTCGCGACAGCATCATTGAGCGTGACCAGGTCAGCGACGAAGCCGACGTCACCACCGGTTGGCATGCGATCGAGTTCCTGCTCTGGGGCCAGGATCGCAGTGGAACCGGTCCGGGTGCGCGGCCTCTGGCTGACTTCGTGGCAGGCGGGAAAGCCCACGAACGGCGCCGCGAATACCTGCGCCTGCTGGCCGCGTTGCTGGTGGAGGATCTGGACTGGCTCGCCGCGCAGTGGCAACGCGACGCAGGCAACGGCTACGCGCGCGAATTCCTCGCGCTGGAGCCGCACGAGGCGGTGGGCCGGATACTGACCGGGCCGGCCCTGCTGGCGGGCCACGAACTGGCCTCGGAACGGCTGGCCGTCGCGCTCGACTCGGGCTCGCAGGAAGACGAGCAATCGTGCTTTTCCGACAGCACCTGGCAGGATTTCGTCTGGGGACTGGCCGGGATCAAGCGGGTCTACTACGGACGCGGTGAAGCGGCTTCCATCGCCGCCACGATCCGCAGCCTCGATCCGCGCCTCGCGCTCGAGATGGAGGCGCGTTTCGCCGAGGCCGAACGCCGCATCGCGGCCCTGCATGATCCCTTCGATCGCATCCTCGTCAGCACCCCCGACAGCCGCGAACGGCGAGATGCCGAAGCCGCGGTGCTGGCCTTGCAGCGCCTTGCCGCCGGCTTGCGCGACAGCGGGCGTGCGCTCGGGGTGCTGGTGATCGTTCCGGGAGTGTGAGGTGCGGCGCCTGATCCTTGCCGTCGTGCTGGCAGGTGCAGGGCTTGCGCGCGCCGAGGACGCCGCCGAGTCACCTCCCGCAACGCCTGCGTCGCCGGGCGGTGCGCTGACCCGCGTGGCCGACAACCGCAACGCCTTCGCCCTGCCTGCGCCCAGCCTCTCGGCACGTGAGTTGCGCGATTTCAACTTCGGCAATCGCCTGTTCAACACCAACTGGGTGGCGGCGCCGGCCTCGGTCGAGGCATTCGACGGGCTCGGACCGACGTTCAACCGGGTGTCATGCTCGGGTTGCCATGTGCGCGACGGTCGCGGCCGTCCGCCGATCGAGGGCGAGAAGGAATTGCTGTCGATGCTGCTGCGCCTGAGCGTGCCGGGTCGCAGCGAGCACGGCGGGCCAAATCCGCATCCGGCCTATGGCGACCAGCTCAATGATCGCGCCTTGCCGGGCGTGCCGGCGGAAGCGCGGGTCGAGGTGAGCTACGTCGAGCGCGAAGGTCGCTACGACGACGGCACGCCGTACTCGCTGCGCCAGCCCGAATACCGATTGCACGACGCCGCGTTCGGCGCGATGGGCGAGGACATCATGATCTCGCCGCGCGTGGCACAGCACATGCCCGGCCTCGGCCTGCTCGAAGCCGTGGCGGAGGCCGACCTCGTGGCGCGTGCCGATCCGCACGATGCGAATGGCGACGGTATCTCCGGTCGCGTCAACCGGGTCTGGAATCCGGTCACACAACGCGAGGAGCTTGGCCGCTTTGGCTGGAAGGCGAATGTCGCAAGCCTGATGCAGCAGAGTGCCGGCGCCGCGAACGGCGATATCGGGCTTACCAGCCGCTGGTTTCCCGATGAGAACTGTCCGGCGGCGCAGACTGCCTGCGCCGCGGTGGTGAACGGCGGTACGCCGGAGCTCGCAGACGCCTATCTCGACAAGCTGGTGTTCTACCTGCGCGCGCTGGCCGTACCGGCACGTCGCATCGCGGATGCCGCGCAGGTGGCGCAGGGCGAACAAGTGTTCACGCGCAGCGGTTGCGCGGCCTGCCACACCCCGAGGCTGCGCACTGCAGCCGATGCCCGGCCGGCGCTGCTCGCGGCACAGGATTTTGCACCGTATACCGACTTGCTGTTGCACGACATGGGCGAAGGACTGGCCGACGATCGCCCGGATTTCCTTGCCGATGGGCGCGAATGGCGCACGGCGCCGTTGTGGTCGCTGGGCCTGGTTCCCACCGTCAACGGTCACAGCCACTACCTGCACGATGGTCGCGCCAGAAACCTGGAGGAGGCCATCCTGTGGCACGGCGGCGAGGCCGCTGCCGCACAGCGCGCCTTCCTCGCCGCCACGCGTGACGAGCGCGCGGCGCTGGTCGCGTTCCTGCAGTCGCTCTGAGGCCGGCGCGCCGCGCCCGATACCGATCGCGGCGCCGGCACCGAACGCGCGAGTGCGCGCCGGCACCGGGTTTCGCGCAAACGACCCATGGCCCACGCGCCCCGGAGCGCGGTTGAGACATTCGTGGGCGCATCGGCACCTGCCTCCGCGGGCCCGTCCTGTTGCGTCGCGGCGCAATTGCTACGACGAGTTTCGTTTTCGTCTTTCACGGTTTGCGTGAGCGGGCCGCGTCCTCGCGACCTAGGAATTTGTCACCTTCCGTGTTGCGTCGCAGCAATTGTTTCTTTTGCAACAATGACTTCCGGCACAGAATTTTGTTGACGGGCTTCACAGGCCGTTGTTACGTTCCGCGCGGTTCTTGCCTTGGGGACGGGGCCGGAACTCCACCTGATCCTGACCACGCGTACCGGTTGCGACCGGCGCGCAGGAGTACAGCGGTCTGCCGGCGCCGAGGGGTCGCTCGCAGGGGAGCCGGACGCGAAGGGAAGCGTCGAGGGTGGACGAAAGGAATCGTGACCGCCGCGGGCGCGGGGTCAACCGTCGATCACTCAATTCCTTGGGGTAAAAAATCGTGCACAAGCGCAACTCGCGTTCGATCCGCCGACATGTCCTGGCGGCTGCCACCTTGATGGCGTTTTCCGGCATTGCGTCGGCAGCCACTTTCCATGCGATGGAAAATGCCTTCGATGGCCAGTACATCGTGGTGTTCAACGACAACGCCGCCAGCCTGGCCGGCGAAATGAGCCTGGCCGGTCGTCCGCTGGTTGCTTCAGCCGCCAGCACCATGGCACGCACCTATGGCGTGGAAGTGGGGCAGTCGTTCAGTCGAGTGCTGCGCGGCTTCACCATTCGTGCGACCGAAGACCAGGTGGCGCGCATGCTCGAAGACCCGACGGTGAAGTACATCGAGCAGGTTGCCACGATGCAGGCCAGCGCGACGCAAAGCGGCGCGACCTGGGGCATCGACCGCACCGACCAGCGTGACTTGCCGCTCAGCGGCAGCTACACCTACGACACCACGGCCACGAACGTGCACGCTTACATCGTCGACACCGGCGTGCTGCTCAACCACAGCGAGTTCAGCGGTCGCATGGGCAATGGTTACGACGCCGTGACCAGCGGCGGCAACGCCAACGACTGCAACGGGCATGGCACCCACGTCGCCGGCACGGTCGGCGGCACCACTTACGGCATTGCCAAGGGCGTGACGATCCATCCGGTTCGCGTGCTCGGCTGCGACGGTTCGGGCACCAACGCCGGCGTGATCGCGGGCATGGACTGGGTGGCGAACAACCACGTCAAGCCGGCCGTGGCCAACATGAGCCTGGGCGGTGGCGCCTCGACCGCCACCGACGAGGCCGTGGCGCGCATGGTCAACGCCGGCGTCACCGTGGCCGTGGCGGCGGGCAACGACAACTCCAATGCCTGCAACTACTCGCCGGCGCGTGCGGCCTCGGCCATCACGGTCGGCTCCACCACCAACACCGATGCACGTTCGAGCTTCTCGAACTACGGCACCTGCCTCGATATCTTCGCGCCAGGTTCCAGCATCACCTCGGCCTGGTACACGAGTTCCTCGGCGACCAACACCATCAGCGGCACCTCGATGGCTTCGCCGCACGTGGCCGGCGTCGCTGCGCTGTATCTGGCCGCCAACCCCAGTTCCACGCCGTCGCAGGTGACCACGGCGATCATCAACGCCTCGACTCCGAACAAGGTCACCAGCCCCCAGACCGGCTCGCCGAATCGTCTGCTGTACTCGTTCTTCAACGGCACCCCGCCGCCGCCGCCGCCAACCGGTGGCACGCTGACCAACGGCGTGGCGGTGACCGGTCTGTCCGCGACGACGGGCAACTCTCTGAACTACACGATGGTGGTGCCGGCGGGCGCAACCGGGCTGAAGTTCGTGACCTCGGGCGGCACCGGCGACATGGACATGTACGTGAAGTTCGGCTCGGCGCCGACCGACACGGTGTATGACTGCCGTCCGTATGCGAGCGGCAATGCCGAGACCTGCAATATCGCGACGGCGCAGGCCGGCACCTACCACGTGCGGCTGAAGGCCTACAGCTCGTTCACCGGCGTGAGCCTGACCGGCAGCTACAGCACGGGCGGCGGTGGCGGCGGCAGCCAGACCTACAGCAACGGCACCGACTTCAACATCCCGGACAACAACACGACCGGCGTGTACAGCAATATCGTGGTGTCGGGTCGCAGCGGCAACGGAGCGGCGTCGACGCCGGTGGCGGTGAACATCGTGCATCCGTACAAGGGCGACCTGATCGTCGACCTGGTGGCGCCGGATGGTTCGGTCTACAACCTGCACAACCGCACTGGTGGCAGCGCCGACAACATCAACCAGACCTACAACGTGAACCTGTCGGGTGAAGCCCTGAACGGCACCTGGCGGCTGCGCGCGCGCGACCGCGGTGCGGCCGACGTGGGCTACATCAACAGCTGGAGCATCACGTTCTAACAGCGGCACGATGAAAGGGAAGGGCGCCGGCAACGGCGCCCTTCTTCGTTTGGGACCGAACCGGTCGCCGCCGCAGCACTTTCCCGGAATTCGCGCAGCCGCGACTTCGCGACTGCCTTCACAGGAGGTTTCATGCACTTTGCTACTCGCAGTCTCGCGGCCCTGATCGCGCTCGGCCTCGGCAGCACGCTGGCTGCCAAGCCGGTTGAATCCGGCACGATTTCCTTGCGCGATGCGCTGATCCTGTCGCAACCCGATCTGGCCCAGTTGCAGCTGGAAGACAGCAAGAAGCTGGGTGGTGCGTATCGCTACGGCATCCAGGTGCCGGTCGAAGGCGTGCGCGTCAGTGCGGAGTCCGCCGGCGGAGGCAAGTGGGAAACCTTGAAGGACGGTCGCCTGGTCTGGCGACGGACCATCGCCTCGCCCGGCGCGCGCTCGCTCGACCTGCATTTCGCCAAGCTGCAGCTTCCGACCGGCGCGGAACTGCGCCTGGTCGGCGAAGGCAGCGACAACCTGCGCCTGATCCGCGCCGAAGATCTGTCCGGCAATGGGGCGTTCCACTCGCCCTACGTGCTGGGCGACAGCTTGCGCATGGAACTGATCGTGCCGGTTGCCAAGCGCGGCTCCGTTGTGCTGGAGCTGGCCCAGGTCACCCACGGGTACCGTGGCTTGTTCGAGCGCGATGCGTTCGAGAAATCGGGCTCGTGCAACGTCGACGTGGCCTGTCCGGCCGGGTCCGGCTGGGACGACCAGATCGACGCCGTCGGGCACTACACCTTCACCCAGGGCAGCAGCTCCTACGTCTGCACCGGCACCCTGGTGGGCAACACCGCCAACAATGCCACGCCCTATTTCCTGACGGCCAACCATTGCGTCAGCACCCAGACGGTGGCGAGCAGCATCGTGGTGTACTGGAACTACCAGAGCGCGACCTGCCGCACGCCCGGGTCGGGTTCGTCCGGTACGCCGTTGAACCGCAACATCGCCACGCACTCGCAGTCGGGCACCACGCTGGTGTCGACCAACGCAGCCAGCGATTTCGCGCTGCTGCGCCTGAACGCCAACGTGCCCGCCGGGGCCGATGCGTTCTACTCGGGCTGGGACGCGAGTGGCAGCACGCCGACCTCGGCCGCCGGCATCCACCATCCGGCCGGGCACGAGAAGCGCATCGCGATCGACAACGATGCCTTGCAGGTTTCCGGCTACGGCGGCGCGACCGGCAGCACACACTGGCGCATCGTGGACTGGAACGAGGGCACCACCGAGGGTGGATCTTCCGGTTCGGGCCTGTGGAACCAGAACAAGCGTCTCGTGGGCCAGTTGCATGGCGGTTCGGCTGCCTGCGGCAACGAACTGTCGGACTACTACGGTCGCCTGTCGGTGTCGTGGGCTGGTGGCGGTACTTCCGCGACGCGGCTGTCCGATCACCTCAATCCCGGCGGTGGTGTCACCAGCTTTGCGGGCTATCGCACGCCGGGCGGCGGCGGCAATGTCGCGCCGACCGCAAACTACAGCTTCTCGGTGAGTGGACTCACCGCGACCTTCACCGACAGCTCCAGCGACAGTGACGGCTCCATTGCCTCGCGCAGCTGGAACTTCGGCGACGGCACCACCTCGACGGCGACCAATCCGAGCAAGACCTACGCGGCGGGTGGCACCTACAACGTGGTGTTGAACGTGACCGACAACGGAGGCCTGAGCAACAGCACGACGAAGGCCGTGACCGTGACCTCCAGCGGCGGCGGTGGCACGGTGCTCAGCAACGGCGTGGCGGTGACCGGTCTGTCCGCGACGACGGGCAACTCTCTGAACTACACGATGGTGGTGCCGGCGGGCGCAACCGGGCTGAAGTTCGTGACCTCGGGCGGCACCGGCGACATGGACATGTACGTGAAGTTTGGCTCGGCGCCGACCGACACGGCGTATGACTGCCGTCCGTATGCGAGCGGCAATGCCGAGACCTGCAATATCGCGACGGCGCAGGCCGGCACCTACCACGTGCGGCTGAAGGCCTACAGCTCGTTCACCGGCGTGAGCCTGACCGGCAGCTACAGCACGGGCGGCGGTGGCGGCGGCAGCCAGACCTACAGCAACGGCACCGACATCAACATCCCGGACAACAACACGACCGGCGTGTACAGCGACATCGCGGTGTCGGGTCGCAGCGGCAACGGAGCGGCGTCGACGCCGGTGGCGGTGAACATCGTGCATCCGTACAAGGGCGACCTGATCGTCGACCTGGTGGCGCCGGATGGTTCGGTCTACAACCTGCACAACCGCACTGGTGGCAGCGCCGACAACATCAACCAGACCTACAACGTGAACCTGTCGGGTGAAGCCCTGAACGGCACCTGGCGGCTGCGTGCGCGCGACCGCGGTGCGGCCGACGTGGGCTACATCAACAGCTGGAGCATCACGTTCTGATGGGTGCCGCGAGACGGCGTTGATGCAGGCACGAAGCCCGGCGCAAGCCGGGCTTCGTGTTTCCGGGGTGAGAGGTGCGCGCGACGGACGCGAAGGTCGACCTCAGCCGATCGGTTCGAACCGGTTGGCGCTCACGTTCTTGCGCACCCTGGCCGGATCCCAGATGCGTCCGTTCATCGCGATGTAGACGCCCGGCGGAAGCGACTGTACGGCGCCCACCGCGGTGCCGACGTTGAACTCGGCATCCGAGCCGCGGAAGCGCGCCGGGCTGAGCGCGCCGGTCAACACGATGGTCTTGCCCGGGATCGTGGCCAGCACCTTCGCGGTTTCCACCATGGTGTCGGTGCCGTGGGTGATCAGCACGTGCGGCGTCGCCTGCGCGGCGATCGCGGCGCGAATCAGTTCGCGGTCGTCGCCGGTGATGTGCAGCGAATCCTTGCGGATGATCGGGATCACGCTGAACTGGAAGGCCACGCCCAGCTCGCGCAGGATGTTGCCGATCTGCGGCTCGCCGATCTGGTAGTCCGACTTGTCGTCGAAATAGATCTTGTCGATGGTGCCGCCGGTGGTGATGACGCAGAGGTGGTTCATGGCGAGCCCGTCACGCAGCGCAGTGGGCGCGAATTATACGCCGCGCGACTTGGCGAACCGGGCACGCAATCCGTCCCAGCTTGCGCCGCCGATCACGACCAGGCATAGCGCCACTTCGCTAGAGGCGAGGACGCGGGTGGCGGGTGACGCCCAGGCTTCGCTCACGCCATGGCAGAACAGGATCAGCGCCCCCAGCGCGCCGAAGAACGTGCTGCGCCGGTCGTTTCGCAGCAGCAGCCACAACGCCGGCAACAGGGGCATCAAGTGCAGGCCCAGCGCGAACGCGACGGGCACATCCGCCGGCGGCGCCAGCCATCCGTGCCAGGCGAGGATCAATCCAACCAGGACGACCAGCCCGAATCGCGCCAGCGAGCGCGCCCTCGCGGGTGCGTTCACGAGCCGAGCTTGCGCGCGACCTTCGCCACGCGCCGGCCCAGCGCGCGCGCCAGGGTTTGTTCGTCTTCGCTCAGCGGACGGTCGTCGTTGGCGCCGGCCACGTGGCTGGCACCGTAGGGTGTGCCGCCGCTCGTGGTGGAGTTCAGCGCGCGCTCGGAGAACGGCAGGCCCACCAGCAGCATGCCGTGGTGCAGCAGCGGGATCATCATGGACAGCAGGGTTGATTCCTGTCCGCCGTGCATCGTGGCGGTGGAAGTGAATACCGCGGCCGGCTTGCCGATAAGGGTGCCCGAAGCCCATTCGGCCCCGGTGCCGTCGAGGAAATGCTTGAGCGGTGCGGCCATGTTGCCGAAACGGGTCGGGCTGCCGAGGATCAGCCCCGCACACTCGCGCAGGTCGCGCAGTTCGACGTAGGGCGCGCCATCCTCCGCTGCCGCCGGGCTTGCGGTCGCGGTGAGTGCCAATACCGGCGGCACGGTCCGCAGCCGTGCCTGCATGTCGGCGACTTCTTCCACACCACGCGCCACCTGCCGCGCCAGTTGCGTCACCGAGCCGCCGCGGCTGTAGTACAGGATGAGGATTTCGGACATCGTGGAGCTCCACTGAGTAGACGCAAGCTTAGCCCAAGCCCTGCGGTCGGTGCGCCGCGATGCGATACCCTTGCCGCATGCGCATGATCGAAACGACAAGACGCTGGATCAGCGAACTGGATCGCGAACGCATCCAGGCCTTCGCCAGATTCCTCTGGCACCGCTTTGTCGAGGATCGCTGCTTCGAATCGGCTGGTGCCCTCGCGTATGCCACCTTGTTTGCGCTGGTGCCGCTGGCCACGGTCGTGTTCGGCGTGCTGGCGATGTTCCCGCTGTACGAAACCTGGATCGACCAGCTGAGCGCCTTCGTGTTCGCGAACTTCGTGCCCAGCGCGGCCGAGAATGTGTCGGAGTTCCTGCAGACCTCGGCGCAGAACGCGCGCGTGCTGCCCGGGGTGGGCGCGATCGCGCTGCTGGTGACGGCCTTGCTCACCCTCGCCAGCATCGAGGACACCTTCAACCGCATCTGGCGCGTGACCACGCCGCGCCGCGCCTTGTCGCGGGTGCTGATCTACTGGGCGGCACTGAGTCTGCTGCCGTTGCTGGCGGTGGCGAGCCTGGCAGTCTCGTCGTACCTGGCCTCGTTGCCGTTGCTCGCCGAAGCCGGCGAGTCGCATCAGGCTGGCCGGCTCTGGCATCTGTTGCCGCTGGCACTGGAACTGATCACGTTCACGCTCGCCTACCGTTTCATTCCCAACCGCAGCGTGGCCTTCCGCCACGCGCTGCTGGGCGGCGTGCTGGCCACGGCCTTGTTCGAAGCGGCGAAAACCGGCTTCGCCGCGTATCTGGGGCGCGCCAGCTACCAGGAAATCTACGGCGCGGTCGCGGTGATCCCGATCTTCCTGTTGTGGATCTACGTGTCGTGGGTGGTGGTGCTGCTCGGTGCCTCGATTGCCGCTTCGCTGGCAGCCTTCCGCTTCCAGCCGCGGGCGCTGCGCCTGCCGGCAGGCCACGAGTTGTTCGGCCTGCTGCGTCTGCTCGGTCGCTTCGCGCAAGCCCAGCTCAGCGGCCACGGCCTGCACACCGACGAATTGCGCCGACTCGAACCGATGCTCACCGACGACTTGCTGATGCGCATGCTGGGCGACATGCATGCGATCCGGGTGCTGCAACGAACCGAAGCCGGTGATTGGGTGCTGGTGCGTGACCTCGATCACCTCAGCCTGGCCGAACTGTACGAAGCCGCCGGATTGCGCGTGCCGGTGGCGGACGCCAGGTTGCCGGGTTGCGACGACGAACTCGGACGCCGCGCCGAAGCCGCCCTGAACGAGCTGCGCCTGCCGCTGCGCGAGCAACTCAAGCGCAGTGTCGCTACGATACTTTCCGCACCAGATGCCTCGACCGAAGGAAGCCGATGAAAGCTCGTCCAGCATGGCTCGTTCCATTTGCCTTGGCCCTGGCGTCGGTCAGCGCCTGGGTGCAGGCCGATCCGGCCACGGCCAAGGCACCGACCCTGGAGGTCAAGACCATCGATGGCGCGGACTGGTCGCTGGCGGCGCGACGCGGACGCTGGGTCGTCGTCAACTTCTGGGCGACCTGGTGTTCGCCCTGCCTCAAGGAAATCCCCGACCTCAGCGCCTTCGACGCCCAGCGCGAGGATGTCGAGGTGATCGGACTTGCCTACGAGGAGATCGAAGCCGCCGACATGCAGGTGTTCCTGAAGGAACATCCGGCCGGCTATCCGATCGCGATCATCGATGTGTATGCCCCGCCGGAGGATTTCGATACGCCGCGCGGCTTGCCCATGACCTACCTGATCGCGCCTGACGGCAGCGTGGCGAAGAAATTCCTCGGCCCGGTGACGGCGAAGGAACTGGGCCAGGCCATTGCCGCCAGCGCCGCGCCGGCCGCGACCGCGGCGCACTGACGACGCATACCGAGCCATGCCAGCCACGCGATTCCTCGTCTCGGGCAAGGTGCAGCGCGTGTCGTTTCGCGCCGCCACGCGCGAGCAGGCCGGGCGTTTCGGCCTCGCGGGTTATGCGCGCAACCTGCCCGATGGCCGGGTCGAAGTGCTTGCCGTGGGTGAGGAGGGCGCGATCTCGGCGCTGGAACGCTGGCTCTGGCAGGGCCCGCCCGCCGCGCGGGTCGAGGACGTGCTGCGCGAGGCGGCCGAGGCCGAGGTCACGCAGGGCTTCCACATCGGCTAGGCCTGGCGCGGGCGCGTCCGGGGGAATCGGAGGCGCGACGGGGCGAGGCACGGCCTTGCTCGACTGCCGTTAGCATCTTGCTCTCCTCCCGCGGATCGCCACCGCTTGAACCTGCTGCGTCTCGAAGAAGAGAACTCCAATCGCCTGTTCTGGATCCTCCAGACCGCCGGCTGGAGCGGCATCTGCGTTTTCAGCTATTTCAGTTCCCTGCTCAACGGCAAGGAGTGGGACGGCTGGTTCTACGTGTTCCCGGTCTACGTCATCGGCTACCTCGGCACCTTGGGCTTGCGCCTCCTGTTGCGGCTCTGGCGCGGCTTGTCGCCGCCGGCACTGGCCGCCGCCATCGCCTTGCCGTCGATCGCGGTGGGTGCGGCGATGAGCGCGGCGCTGATGTGGATGTACATCGCCACCTGCACCAAGGACTGCGAATCATGGAAGCTCATGGGCTGGTTCGAGGCCATGGTGAGCTACACCTATCTGATCCTGGCCTGGGTTTTCCTCTACATCACCTTGCGCTACTACCGCGCGCTGCAGCAGCAGAGCCGCAAGACCCTGGCGGCCACCGCGATGGCCCACCAGGCCCAACTCAAGATGCTGCGCTACCAGCTCAACCCGCACTTCCTGTTCAACACGCTGAACGCGATTTCGACCCTGATCCTGGACCACAGCAACGACACCGCCAATCGCATGGTGCAGGGGCTGTCTTCGTTCCTGCGCCACTCGCTCGATTCCGACCCGATGCAGCGCGTCACCTTCAAGCAGGAACTCGACGCGCTGCGGCTTTACCTCGACATCGAGAAGATCCGCTTCGCGGACCGCCTGCAGATCGAGTATCGGGTGGAGCCGGAGTGCTACTCGGCCCTGCTGCCCAGCCTGCTGCTGCAACCCCTGATCGAGAACGCGATCAAGTTCGCCGTGGCCAAGCGCGTCGAAGGCGGGCGCATCGAGATCTCGGCGCGGCGCGAGGCGGACATGCTGGTGCTGGCGGTGGCGGACGATGGTCCCGGTTGCCCGCAATTCGACCGCGGCGAACCCTTGCCCGCGCCCGCAAACGGGCATGGCGTGGGCCTGTTCAACACGCGCGAGCGGCTCAAGGTGCTGTACGGGGAGCGCCAGAACTTCCTGGCGCGCAACCGGGCGGAGTCGGGAGTGGAGGTCGAAATCCGCCTGCCCTTCGAGAGTGGCGGCGCGCCGCGCGAGTAGCGCATCTCTCCTCCTCCGCGAGCGTGGGAAGGAAACTGATTGCGTGCCATGACCATCCGCACATGCGACGGATGGCCGCCCGCCGCAGTCTTGGACAGGACGGAAGGCGAGGGTGGCGCATGGGTGTGGCGATGCAGGGCGCAATCCGCACACTGATCGTGGACGACGAGCCTTTGGCGCGGCGCGGGCTGGAGTTGCGCCTGGCCGGCGAGCCGGACGTCGAGATCGTGCGCCAGTGCGGCAATGGCGCCGAGGCGGTGAAGGCCGTGGCGGAATTGCAGCCCGACCTGATGTTCCTCGACGTGCAGATGCCCGGCCTCGATGGTTTCGCCGCCTTGCGTGCGATTCCGGCCTCGCAGTTGCCGCTCGTGGTCTTCGTCACCGCCTATGACCACTACGCGATCCGTGCATTCGAAGCCAGCGCGGTCGACTACCTGCTCAAGCCCATTGATGACAGTCGCCTCGCCCAGGCCCTCTATCGGGTGCGGCAGCAACGGCGCGAGCACGAAGCCGACCAGCACTGCGCGCGCTTGCTGAACCTGTTGGGAGAGCTGTCGGGCAAGCCGGCCCTGACCCTCGACGAGGCCTTGTCGGACGATGCCGGCAAGCTCAAGCGGCCGGCCGAAGCCCAGCGCCTGGCGATCCGCGACGGCAACCGCACCGTGCGCCTCGACATGGCCGACATCCGCTGGATCGATGCCGCCGGCGATTACATGTGCATCCACGCCAGCGACGAAACCCACATCCTGCGCGCCACCATGCGGGAACTCGAGGGCCAGCTGGACGAGCGCCGCTTCCAGCGCGTGCACCGCTCCACGATCGTCAACCTGGAACGGGTCAAGTCGATGCGGGCGCACATCAACGGCGAATATTTCCTCATGCTGGACTGCGGCCACGAACTCAAGCTCAGCCGCAGCTACAAGGACAAGATCGAGCTGCTGAAGTAGCCGCGCCTGCGGCTTGTCCCGCCGATGCCATTGAGTCTTTCACCGTGGCCTCCCGACCCGCGGGGGATGAAACGGATGTCTGTGTTTCTTCACGGCCTTGCGTAAATGGTCGACGAGAGGCTGGGCGTCCTTCGACTTCGGCCTCTTCGCGGCCTACGCTCAGGATGAGCGGCATTTGCGAACCCGCTCACCCTGAGCGTAGCGCCCAAGGCGCGAAGTCGAAGGGCGCGGGCTGTCAATCAATTGCACAAGTCTCAATAACCGGATGGCCTCGCGCGGCATCCTAGGCGGCATGACCGAATCGCAGTCCCCCGAAACCGAAGCGCGCTGGGTGAACGCCGCCAGGCGCGGCGACCCGGTCGCCTTCCGACGTCTGGTCGAAACCCATGCTCGCCCGCTGCACCGGGTCTGCCAGCGCCTGCTGGGCGATGCCGCGGCGGCGGAAGATGCCTTGCAGGATGCTTTCATCAACGCCTGGCGCGGACTGGAGCGATTCGACGGACGCAGTGCGTTCGGGTCGTGGCTGCGTCGCATCGCGGTGAATGCCGCCCTGGGTCAGTTGCGCCAGCGCCGCATCGAAGTGCCCTTGGAGAGCGAGTCCGAGGAGGGCGACGCGTCGTTCTTCACCGACCGCCAGGAAGATCCGTTCGAACACGCTTCGGGCCATGAGTTCGGGCAGCGCCTCGGGATCGTGCTGCAGGGCCTCAGTCGTGCCGAACGCTGTGCCTTCGTGCTGCGCCATTTCGAGCAGTACCCGCTGGAGGACATCGCGGGCGAGCTCGGTTGCAACGTCAATGCCTGCAAACAGACCGTGTTCCGCGCCGTGCGCAAGCTGCGTGCCGCGCTCAGTCCGGTGAGGAGCGAACCATGAAGGCCAGCATGAACCCCATCAGCGATGGCGAGCTGTTGCTGTACCACTACCGCGATGGCCTCGATGCGGAACGCAACAGCGAGATCGAGGATGCCCTGTTCTACGACGCCGAGCTGCGCCTGCGCCTCGCCGCACTGCGTGAAGCGCTCGGACGCGTGGGTGAAGCCTGGCCGTCGGACGAGCCGGACGCGGGGCTGGAAGCCCGGGTCTGGGGGCGCCTGGCACCCGCGCTGCCGCCGCGCCGCGCGTCGCGGTCGCCGCTGACGCGGCTGCTGGGATGGATCGAACCCTTGCGCCCGGCGCCGCTGGCCTTCGCGGGCCTGCTGATCGCCACGCTCGGCATCGGTTATCTGATCGGCCAGCGCAGCGTCGCGCCGGCGACGAACGAGCAGGCCTTGCTCGCGCCCGACGCCTCCAGCCGCGTGCTGGGGGCGTACCTTGCGGCGCACCTGCAGCAGACCGAGCGCGCCCTGCTGGTGGCGGCGAACTCGCCGCAGGAGTCGGCAGCGGCGCGCGACCTTGCGACTCATCTGCTCGAATCACACCGGCTCTATGCCGCAGCCGCGGAACGCGCCGGCAAGCCGGCGCTGGCGCGCTTCCTGCGCGAACTCGATCCGGTCCTGATCGAGCTGGCGAACGAGCAGGACGCCATCGCGCCGGCCCTGGGCGAGGAGATCCGGCGTCGCGACCTTGCCTTCAAGACACGCGCCGCCGCCGCACTGGCACGACGTGAGTTCGGCACCCAAACCCGATCCCT
This sequence comes from Chiayiivirga sp., assembly GCA_022647565.1. Lineage (GTDB taxonomy): Bacteria > Pseudomonadota > Gammaproteobacteria > Xanthomonadales > Xanthomonadaceae > JALCLA01. The sequence goes on along the minus strand of JALCLA010000008.1, from coordinate 28,035 downwards.
CTGAACCGACCCCGCAACCGCAAGGAACTCCCATGCGACTCCCGCATCGACTGCTGAGCCTGACCATCCTCACGGCCTTGTGCCTGTCCGCGCCAGGCATGGCCGCACCACAGGCGCAGGACGGCGCTCCGGCCGGCGAGGCCTCGAAGGCGCTCTACTGGCAAGGGCACGAATCGCTCGGGCGCAGCGACTGGCGCCTGGCCTTGCACCAGTTCCGCGAGTTGGAGAAGGAATTGATTGCCAGCAAGAGTGAACCGGCCGACGCCGCGATCTACTGGCAGGCCTATGCCTTGGCGCAGGCCCAGCGGCCACGCGAATCCGGGCGCGAGATCGAGCGTTTGCGGCGACAGTTCCCGGACAGCGTCTGGCTCGACGACGCCGAAGCGCTGGTCGCCAGCTTCGACACCAAAGGGGCGAAAGGTGACAAGGGCGACAAGGGCGAGAAAGGGGACAAGGGGCCCAGGGATATCGAACTGGACGCGGACGCCGACGCGTTGATGGCGCTCGATGCCCTCCTGGCCAGTGGCAATGCGAAAGCCGTGCCGATCCTGCAGCGCGTACTGGCCGGAACGCAAGCAGACAAGGTCAAGGTGCGTGCCTTGTTCGTGCTCAGCCAGATCGACGCGACCGCGGCCGAGGCGGCGGTCGCGTCGCTGCTCGATGGCTTGGCCTCGCCGCGACTCAAGGCCGAAGCGATCCACATGATCGCGGCCGGTGGTCGGCGCGAGTCGCTGGATCGTCTCCTGCCGATCTATCGCAGCAACACCGATGCCGCGATCAAGCGCGCCGTGACCGATGCCTTCCTGATCGGCAACCGTGCCGACCTCATGGCGCAGCTGATCGAAAGCGAGAGTGACGCGGATCGTCGCCGCGAAGCGATCCAGTCCCTGGGCGCAATGGGGCAGGCTGCGGAACTGGGCAAGCTCTACGCTCGCCTCACCGACCCGGCCGATCGCCGCGCCGTGATCGACGGCTTCGGCATCGCTGGCGCGGGCGAGGAGCTGCAAGGCCTGGCGCAGCGCGAAACCGACCCTGCCGTCCGTGCCCATGCGATCCGCGCGCTCGGCATCGTCGGTGGGCCGGAATCCACGGCGGCGCTGCGGGCCTTCTACACGCCCGATGCGGCGGCGGCGGTGAAGGACGCAGTGATCGAAGGCATGATGATTGCGGGCGATACCACGCACCTGGTGGCGTTGTATCGACTGGAACCTGATCCGGAGCGCAAGCGCCAGCTGCTGCAGATGATCGCCGCCGCCGGCGACGACGCGGCGCTGGACCTGATCGACGACGCGCTGAATCGGTAGGCAGACTCCCATGACGGCGCGCCTGCGCTGGTGGTTGCTGTCGATTCCGTTCGTGGCCGAGGCACAGGAGCTTGGGCAGCGCCTGGCGGTACTGGTACCGGACCAGTGGCTGAGCTACGAGGTGCCGCTGCAGGCCGACATGCGCGCGCCGTGCTGCTTCGAATCGGAGGGCAAGCAGGCAAGCGACGGAGCGTGTCACCTGGGGCGGAGTGAATGGAACCTCGGCCATCGCCAGGACGGAAGTCATGCCTGGCAACGTCCGACCGTGGCGACGCATCGGCTGGGCGCAGGCGCGAAACTTCGATGACTTCCGGCGCATCCCAGGCACGACGCGCGGGACGACCCTGCGCGGCATGGCGACGGACGCCTGCCTGCCGGGGATTGCATGAAGCTCACCGATGGATCGTTGAAGAACCCCGCGGCCGTGGCCGTGATCGTGGCCATGGTCTGCCTGTTCGGTTGGTTCAGCCTGCGCGAACTGCCGCTGCAGCTGTTCCCGGACATCGAGGCACCGCAGATGTCGGTGCAGACCGGCTGGCGCGCGGCCTCGCCACAGGAAATGGAATCGGAAATCTTGGAGCCGATGGAGAACGTGCTGCAAGGCCTGCCAGGCTTGCAGCAGATGGAGGGCAACGCCTTCCAGGGAGGTTCCTGGGTCAATCTCACCTTCGCGGTCGGCACCGACATGCGCGCGATGCTGGTGGAGGTGCTGGGTCGCCTCAATCGCATGCCGCAATTGCCGCCCGACGTGAATCCGCCGGTGGTGCAACTCAACGGCCAGGAGTCGAACCAGACCCTGTCCTGGTTCTTCGTGCAGAAGTTGCCGGGCACCGAAGGCGAGATCGAGGACTACGGACGCCTGATCGAAGAGCGCGTGCTGCCGCGCATCGAGGCCGTGCCGGGCGTGGCCGGGGTACAGGTCAATGGCGGCCCGCCGGAAGAGGTGGCGATCGAACTGGACCTCGACCGAGCGGCGGCGCTGGGCATCGGCATTCCCCAGATCGCGCAGCAGGCGGCGCGCGCCACGGATGTCTCCGGCGGCTTCTTCGAATCGGGGCGACGCCAGTACACCTTGCGCTTTGCCGGTCGCTACTCGCCGGAGGAACTTGGCAACCTGATCCTGGCCTGGCGCGACGGTCGCCCGGTGCGCCTGGGCGATGTCGCGACGATTGCGGTGAAGCGCCCGGAGAAGCAGTTCTACGCCTACCAGAACGGCAATGTCGCGATCGGCCTGCGCATCGACCGGGAAAGCGGCGCGAACGTGCTGGCCACGCTCAACGAGGTCAAGTCGGTCATCGCCGAGCTGCGCGACGGCGTGCTCAAGGAGAACGGCCTCGGCATCGAGCAGAGCTTCGATTCCTCGCTCTTCATCAACCGCGCGATCAACCTGCTTTCGGGCAACCTGCTTGCCGGCGTGTTGCTGGCGGTGGGCTGCTTGTGGTGGTTCCTGCGCGATCGCCGCGCCACCTTGCTGATCGCCTCGGCCATCCCGATCTCGTTGCTGGCCACTTTCATCGTGCTCGATCTGGCGGGACGCAGCCTGAACGTGATCTCGCTCGCCGGCCTCGCCTTCGCGGTCGGCATGGTGATGGATGCGGCGGTGGTGGTGGCCGAGAACATCGTGCGCCTGCGCGAGAGCGGCAAGATGCCGTTCGAAGCCGCGAGCCTGGGCACGCGCCAGGTGGCGGGCGCGCTGGTGGCTTCCACCCTCACCACGGTCGCGGTATTCGTGCCGGTGATCTTCATGGACGACGTCGAAGGCCAGCTGTTCGCCGATCTCGCCCTCACCATCTCGATCGCCGTCGCGATCTCGATGCTGATCGCGGTGACGGTGTTGCCGGCCGCCGCCAGCGGATGGCTCAAGGCCAAGCGCCTGGCCTCGCTGAGCGAGCAAGGCTACCCGCGCGTTACCGCCGCGCTCATGCGCTGGACCAATTCGAAATCGAAACAGGTGAGCTGGATCGCGCTGCTGGTGGCAGCGCCCTGTGTCGCGTCGTGGCTTTTGGTGCCGCGCCTGGACTACCTGCCGCCGGTGAAGCGTGCCGCGATCGACGCCTTCTTCAGTTTTCCGCCCGGCATGAGCCCGGCCATCGTCGATCGCGAGATCGTGCAGACCGTGCTGGCGCGGATGGAGCCCTACATGAAGGGCGAGAAGGATCCGGCACTGAAGAACTGGTACATGCTGCTCTGGCCCGGTGGCGGAACCCTGGGCGCGCGCGTGGTCGACGAGGACCGCATCGGCGACCTGGAGGCGGTCGTGCGCGACGAGATCGTGGTCGGTTTCCCCGACACGCGCGCCTTCGCCACCGAAGGCGAACTGTTCGGTGCCTTCGGCGGTTCGGCACGCGCGATCCAGATCCACCTGCAGTCGGGCGATACCGCCGCGCTCAACGCCGGGGCCGAGTCCGGGCGCAAGCTGCTTGAGGAGAAATTTCCCGGCGCAAACGTGCAGGCCTTCCCGAACGCCGATGCGGCCGAGCCGGAACTGCGCCTGCACGCGAACGACCGGCGCCTGGCCGAAGTGGGCTGGAACCGGCCCGATGTCGGCAGCGTGGTGCGCACTCTGGGCGATGGCATGTGGCTGGGCGAGTACTTCAACGGCGACCAGCGCCTGCCGATCATCCTGCGTGCCTCCGGATGGAATGCGCCGGAGCAGCTGGCGACGGTGCCGGTGGCGACACCACAGGGCGGCGTACTGCCGCTGGGCGACCTGGTCGCGCTGGAAACCACGATGGCACCGTCGCAATTGCGTCGCGTCGACCGGCGCCGCACCGTAACCCTCACCGTTGACCCGCCTGTTGCGATGTCGCTGGAGGAGGCGCTCGCCATCGTCGAGAGCGAGGTGGTGCCGGCGCTGCGTCAGGCCTTGCCCGCGGATGCCGGTGTGCGCGTCTCGGGCAGCGCCGACCGCCTGCAGGAAGTGGTGTCGGGCATGGCGTCGAACTTCGCGATGGCGCTGGCGCTGTTGTTCATGCTTATGGCTGCCATGTTCAAATCGCTGCGCGACAGTGCCTTCGTGATGATGGCGCTGCCGATGGCGGTGTTCGGCGGCGTGCTCGGCCTGCGTGTGCTGGGCCTGTTCACACCGCAGTCGCTCGACCTGCTCTCGATGATCGGCTTCATCATGCTGCTCGGCATGGTGATCAACAACGCCATCCTGCTGATCGCCCAGACCCGCGCCGGCGAAGCCGACGGCCTGGACCTGACCCGGGCCGTGGAACAGGCCTTGAATCAACGCCTGCGTCCGATCCTGATCGGCGCGCTGACCGGCGTGGTGGGCGCCTTGCCGATGGCGATCAACCCGGGGCCGGGCGCGGTGATCTACCGCGGCATCGCGGCCGTCACCGTCGGCGGCGTCGGCCTGAGCCTGGTCTTCACCCTGGTGCTGATGCCGGCGCTGCTGCGACTGCAATGGCGGCGCGATGCCCTTGCCGCCGCGATGCCGGCGCACGCGGCGCTCAAGAGCGTCGCCTGAAACCCATCGAGTCTTCACGGAGGAACCCATGAACACAGCCACTCGCTTCCTGTCGGTCGCCGTCGCCTCGGCGCTGGCGGTATCGCTTGCCGCCAGCTTCAGCCCCCGCGCCAAGGCGCAGGATGCAGCACCCGCCGCGCCGGCCCCGCCGCCAGCGCCGGTGGAAGTGGCGCAGGCCCGGGCCACGCAGCTCGCGCCCTTGCTGTGGGCGCCGGCCAGTGTGGTCAGCCGCGAGGATGCGCGCGTTGCCTCCGAACAAGACGGGCGCGTGGTGCGCGTGGCCGAAGTCGGCGTCAGCGTGCGGCGTGGCGACACGCTGGCGCAGCTCGACGATGCCTTGCTGCGCTTGCAGGAGCGGCAGAACCTGAGTGAGCTGGAGCGCATCCAGGCGCGGCTCGACTATGCACGCTCGCAGGAGCAACGCCTCGGCCAGCTGGTGCAGAAGCACAGCATCGCCGGGGCGCAGCACGACGAGGCACGCTCGCAGCGGCGGGTGCTGGAACAGGAGCTACAGGGCGCGCGCGTGGCGCTGGACCAGACCCGGCATCGGCTGCGCAACACCACGGTGCGCGCGCCCTTTGACGGTACCGTGGTGGAACGCTTCATCCAGAGCGGGGAATACCTCGGTACCGGCATGGCCGTGGTGCGCCTGGTCAACACGCAGCGGCTGGAAGTGAAGGCGCAGGCGCCGGTGAATCTGGCGGCGCGACTGAAGCCGGGCATGGAGGTGGCGATTCGCGAAGGCGAGGCCGAGCTACGCCAGTCGGTGCGGGCCGTGGTTCCGGTCGGAGACGAGAGTTCGCGCCAGTTCGAAGTGCGCGTGGCGCTGGACGCGACGCGCTGGCCGATCGGTTCGGCACTGCAGGTGGGCTTGCCCAGCGCCGAGCCGCGCGACGTGGTGGCCGTGCCGCGCGATGCCTTGGTGTTGCGCCCGAGTGAAACCTTCGTGGTGCGGGTGGCTGCCGACGACACCGCGCAGCGCGTGCCGGTGCGCACCGGCAGCGCGCAGGGCGAGCTGGTGGAAGTGATTGGCGACGTGCAGGCCGGCGACCGACTGGTGGTGCGCGGCGGTGAGCGCATTGCACCAGGCCAGAAGGTGAAGGTTGACCCATCCGCCAGCGAAGCGCAGGCGGTGGCCCTGCGCTGATCGGCGTGTCGGCGCGCGCCACCCGCGGATAGCACACCCGGTCATCGGCAGGAGTAGGCTGTGGCGCAGGCCACGGTCGGAGCTTCGCCATGCGTGTCCTGATTCTCGGTTTGCTGTGCTGTCTGGCGACACCGCTCGCCGCGATCGAACCCTTTTTCGCGCCGGCGGTACCGGCCGGCAGCGTCGAGGTGCGGCTGCATCCGACCGAAGGCGTTGCGATCGGTGTTCCGACGCTCGTCACTTTCGGCCTTCCGTTCCCGCGCGGCTCGATCGATGTCGCTGGCCTGGCCAGTGTGCGGGTGCTGCGCAATGGCACGGAAATTCCTGCCCACGTCTCGGAGATCACGCCCTGGCGGCATCGCAGCAATGCCGCCATCGATGGCCAGTCGGTGCGCGTGGCCCGCGTCCAGCTGAGCTACACGTTTGCGTCCGGATTTCCCGCGTCGGAAGTCATCGACGTGAGTTGGGGCGGCCCGGCACGCACGCTCGATGTGCCCGTGGCGCAGGATGCGCGCATGGCCTGGCATCAGGTGACTGCGGGTGGGTTCTCCAGCGCGCACAATATCTTCGAGCCTGACGTCTACGCGGTCTTGCCGCGCACTTGGTTGAGCCGGGGCCTGCTGACCTCGATGCGGAGCCTGCCCTTCGATCCATCCAACGGCGACGCGCGAGATGATCCGGCGACGAATGATTCCGTCACGCATTGGCCGGGGTTTCAGGAAGCGGATCGCGCCAACAAGAACAATTTCTACAGCGTGACGAACCAGGATCCCGGCAGCGTCAACGGCGCGAATCCGTACCTCACCGAGGCCGAACCGTGGCTCTACGATCGTGCCGCCACCATGTTCCGACTCTATTTTCGCAGTGGCAGCTTCGTCGCCTTGCGCCAGGCGCTCCGCAACGCGCAGTTCTACGCGGGGCGCCAGAACGCGAGCGGCTTCTTTGCTTTCGGCGGCGTCGATGCGGATTCCAAGTACGCCTACAACGAGTGCCTCGCCTACGCGCTGTGGACGACGGGCGATCCGCAGATGCCGGCGCGCATCGCTCGCACCCCCACGGCACAGGCCACCTTCGCGCACGCGTGGACGCCGCAGCGCGGCTTCTGGACCGAGCGCCATGCAGCGTTCAAGTTGCTGGCGAATGTCGTGGCTTTCGAAGTGGCGGGCGGCGCGAGTCTGCGTGATGCCGTGAACCAGATCCTGGCCGACTATCGCACGCACCAGGACGGCGCCGGCGGCGGTGTCCCCATGCCTTACATCGACGGTGGCCTCTACCACACCGGCGCGCAGCACGCGGGCGACTGGGGCGATGCGGACTTTGGTGGATCATCCTGGATGAGCGCCTTGTTGTCCGATGCGGTGGTGCGCGCCTATGCCACGGGTGAGGATGCAGCCACGGCCGGGTTCGTCGCGCGGCTCGGCGATTTCATGCGCGCCACCGTCGTGAGCACGATCGAGCACAGCTATGACGCCACCGGTCCGCTGGCCTTGCCGCGCTATGCGATGCTGCGTGACGGCAGCGATGGGCAGCGCAATTTCGAGGACGGGGAGCACGCGCTCGACGTGGCTGCGCAGGTCGCATGGGCGCGCTGGTTCCGCGAATCGCTTGGCGGCGATGGAACCGCTTTGCGCGCGACCGCATTGGATCTGTACGCCACCTACGACGAAGGCGTGAACTACTGGATCCGGCCCGCCGCGCCGCCAGCCAACACCGCGTATCGGGTCAACCCGCCACGCAAATGGGGCTGGGAGCACCGCACCTCGGATGGACTGGCCTTCGCCATGATCGAGGCCGATCCCGACGACGTGTTCTTCAACGGTTTCGAGGACGACTGAGCCTGCGATGCCGCGTCAGTAGCGGCTCCTGATCGGCTTCACCGGCCCGGCGTATTTTTCCTTGCCCGGCTTGCCTTTCAGCGGAGGAAGGTCGATCGCTTCTTCCGCCACGGCGTGATCTGGCAGGCGGTCGAGCAGGTCGCGGATCAGCGTCAGGCGACCGATCTTCTGGTCGTTGAAATCCACCACGGTCCAGGGTGCGCGCTGGCTGTGCGTGGCCTCGAACATGGCATCGCGCGCATGACCGTACTCGGCGTACTTCTCGCGCGCCTTGAGATCGATCGGCGAGAGCTTCCAGCGCTTGACCGGATCCTCCACGCGCTCGGCGAAGCGTTCCTCCTGCTGCGCCTGATCCACCGCCAGCCAGTACTTGAACAGCAGGATGCCGTCGTCCACCAGCAGCTGCTCGAAGGCCGGTGCCTGCTTCAGGAACGCGGTGTACTGCGCCTCGTTGCAGAAGCCCATCACCTTCTCGACCCCGGCGCGGTTGTACCAGCTGCGATCGAACAGCGCGATCTCGCCTGCGGCCGGAAGGTGCGGCACGTAGCGCTGGAAATACCATTGCCCCTGCTCGCGCTCGGTCGGTTTGCCGAGAGCCACCACGCGGCACTGGCGCGGGTTGAGGCATTCGGAAATCGCGGAGATCGCCCCGCCCTTGCCCGCGGTATCGCGCCCCTCGAACACCACCACCACGCGCTTGCCGTGGTTCTGCAGCCAACGCGCCATCTGGTTCAACTCGACGTGCAGTGGTTCGAGCAGGGCTTCGTAGTCCTTCTTCTTCATGCCAGGCATGGGTGTTCCTCAGGTCTCGCGCAAGCGTGGCCGAAGGCTCGCGAGGTTGCAGGGCTTGGTTGTGGCGTCGAGTTGCGCGCGGATGAGTTTTTCCCACGCGGTGCGGCAGGCCGAGGTCGAGCCCGGCAGCGCGAACACGAAGGTGGCGTTCGCCAATCCGGCGAAGGCACGCGATTGCAGGGTGCTGGTGCCGATCTCGTCGAAGCTGAGCACGCGGAACATCTCGCCGAAGCCGGGCATGTGCTTGTCCAGCAGTGGTGCGATCGCTTCGGGGGTGGAATCGCGCCCGGTGAAGCCGGTGCCGCCGGTGATGAGGATGCCATCGACGGCGGCGTCCGCGATCCACTGCGAGACGAGGGCGCGCATCGCGTACTTGTCGTCACGCAAGATGGCGCGCGCGTGCAGGCGATGCCCGGCCCCGGTCAGCGCGGCGACGAGATAATCGCCCGAACTGTCGTTGCCGGCATCGCGTGTGTCGGAAACGGTCAGCACGCACAGCGACAGCGGTTTGAATTCCTGTGCGGCACTCACGCGGCCTCCGACACGAGCTTGAGCTGATCGGCCTGATGCTCGGCGGTGAGGCGCTGCACGAGGTCATCGAGGTTTCCCTGGATGATGTTGGGCAGGTCGTAGAGCGTGAGACCTTCGACGCGGTGATCGGTGACCCGGCCTTGCGGAAAATTGTAGGTGCGGATGCGTTGGCTGCGATCACCCGAGCCCACCTGCAAACGCCGCGCTTCGGCCTGCGCGCTTTCCTGCTTGCTGCGCTGCTCGTCGAGCAGGCGCGCCTTGAGCAGCGACAGCGCGCGCGCGCGATTCTTGTGCTGGCTGCGTTCGTCCTGGCATTCGACCACGATGCCACTGGGGACATGCGTCATGCGGATCGCCGAGTCGGTCTTGTTGACGTGCTGGCCACCCGCGCCCGAGGCGCGGAAGGTATCGACTTTCAGATCGGCCGGGTTGATCTCGATGTCGTCGATCTCGTCCATCTCCGGCAGGATCGCGACGGTGGCGGCCGAGGTGTGGATGCGGCCCTGCGATTCGGTGTCGGGCACGCGTTGCACCCGGTGCGTGCCGGATTCGAACTTTAGCCGCGAATACGCGCCGGCGCCTTCGATGCGCGCGATGATTTCCTTGTAGCCGCCGTGTTCGCCTTCACTGGCGGAAAGAATCTCCACGCTCCAGCGCTGGCGTTCGGCGTAGCGCGCGTACATGCGGAACAGGTCGCCGGCGAAGATCGCGGCTTCATCGCCGCCGGTGCCGGCGCGCACTTCGAGGTAGAGGTTGGCTTCGTCGCGCGGATCCTTCGGCAGCAGCTGCAGTTGCAGTGCTGCATCAAGCGCCTGCAGGCGCGACTGTTGCGCGGCGACCTCCTCTTCGGCGAAGTCGCGCAACTCGGGATCGGCGCGCATGGCTTCGGCGGCAGCCAGATCGCGTTGGGCGGCGTCGCGTTGCTGCAGCGAGGCAACCACCGGCTCGAGCTGGGCGTATTCGCGCGACAGGTCGCGGAAGCGGCGCGCATTCGACATGGCGTCGGGTTCCGCCAGGAGGCGCCCGACTTCCTCGTGCCGCTCAGCGAGGGCTTCGAGCTTTCTTCGGATGCTGGGGGTCATCGGCTTCCTTGTCGGTTGCGGCAGGCGCGGCATTCGACTCGGTGTCGAACAGGCGTGCGGCGGCGTGCAGCAGGTCGTGGTCGCCGCGCAACGCTGCCGCGCGCAGGTTGGCGCTGGGGGCGTGCAGCAACTTGTTGGTGAGGCTGTGCGCCAGCCACTCCAGTGCGTCCTCGGCACTGCGCCCCTGCGCCAGGGCTTCGCGCGCGCGGGCGAGTGCCGCATCGCGCTCGGCTTCGCCGCGCTGGCGCAGCTGCCGCAGGGTTTCCTGATGGCCGCTGGCGTGCCACCAGGCCAGGTAGTGGTCTACCTGCAGGTCGATGATGGCTTCGGCCTGCTCCGCTGCTTCACGCCGCGAACGGCGGTTGTCCTCGATCACCTGCTCCAGGTCATCGACGGTGTAGAGGTAGACATCGTCAAGGTCTGCCGTGCCGGGCTCGATGTCGCGCGGCACCGCCAGGTCGAGCAACAGCATCGGGCGGTGCCGGCGCTGCTTGAGCGCGCGCGCCACGGCTTCGCGCTTGAGCACTGGTTCGCGGCTCGCGGTGGCGGAGATCACGATGTCGGCATCGGCCAGGTGCCGGTCGAGTTCGTCCAGCGCCAGCGCATAGCCGCCGAAACGCGTGGCCAGCGCCTGGGCATGTTCGAGCGTGCGATTGGCGATCAGGAGGCGATGCGCCTGCTGGTCGGCCAGATGCCGGGCCGCCAGCTCGATCGTGTCGCCGGCACCGATCAGGAGCACGGTTGCGCGCTCGAGTTCGGCGAACAGGCTTTGCGCGAGGCGCACCGCGGCGAAGGCCACCGACACCGGATGCGCGCCGATGCGGGTGTCGGTACGCACCCGCTTTGCCACCGCAAAGCTCTGCTGGAACAGTCGGTCCAGGCCGCCCTGCAGCGTCTTGTTGTCGCGCGCGCGCTGCCAGGCTTCCTTCACCTGGCCGAGGATCTGGGGTTCGCCCAGCACCATCGAATCGAGGCCGGTGGCGACGCGGAACAGATGGCGCGCTGCGGCGCCGTCCCGGTGTTCGTACAGGTAGGTGCGAAGCTGGTCCGCCCCGAGGCCGTGATGCCGCGCCAGCCAGGCCGCGGGTTCGGACTCGGCTCCTGCCTCGACCTGGCAATAGATCTCGGTGCGGTTGCAGGTGGACAGCAGTGCCGCCTCGCTCACCCCCGGTTGCGCCAGCAGGCCGGCCAGCGCTTCCGCGGTGGCCTCGGGCGCGAACGCGACGCGCTCGCGCAGCGCGAGCGGGGCGGTCTGGTGGTTGAGGCCCAGGGCGAGCAAGGTCATGGCAGGGCGTTCAGGTATGCTTCGCGAGAATGCCTGTGCCGCGCGCTGCGCTGCGGCCGGCGATGGGTTCCCGCATGAAAGTACACATTTGCCTAGTTTACCTGCTGCTGGCGGCCACGGCGTCCGGCGGGATGGCGGCGCATGCCGCCGATGCGAGCCTGGAAGCCTTGCTGGAAGGCGAATTCGCGTTGCAGGAGGGCGAGCCGGCTGCCGCCGCCGCCGCTTACGTACGGGCCGCGGAGCTGTCAGATGACGCCAGCCTGTCCGAGCGCGCCGCGCAGGTGAGCTTGCTGGCGGATGACTTCGACCTTGCAAGGCGCGCGCTGGCGCGCTGGCGTGCACTGGCTCCCGCCGCGGAGGCCCTGCGTCCGGCCGAGGCGCAGCTGGCGCTCAAGACCGGCGACCAGATCGGTGCCGCCATTGCGCTGCGTGAACTCCTGCATCGCCCCAAGGGCTGGCGCGATGCGGTGCGCGTGCTGGCCAGTGCGGGCGAGAGCCTCAATACCTCGGCCATCCTCAGCCGGCTGGTGCGCGACGACGCGCTGCCCGACGAGTTCGACGCCTGGCTGGCATTCGGTGGCCTCGCCCAGCGCCTGCAGCTGAAGGAGCTGGGCGAAGAACTGGCCGAGCGCGCCATCAGGCGTTTTCCCGAGAGTCCCCGCGCCTGGCTATGGCAGGCCGAGGTCGCGCAGCGGCGCAAGGACAACGAGGCGGCGCGCGCGGCCATCGCCAAGGCGGTTCAGTTCGGGCCGCTCGACACCGAAACCCGGCTCGCCGTGGCGGCACAGCTCGATGCCTTGGGTGATCCGAAGGCGGCCGCCGCGGCCCTGGCCAGTGGCGAACAGGACGACACGACGCTCGCGGGACGCGCCGCCTACCTTGCCCGCGCCGATGATGAAAGTGCGTTGACCGAGCTCTACGAGAGTGCCGCCGCGGGCGCGGAATCCGCCACGCCGGCGAGGCTCTACCTGCTCGGGCAACTGGCCGAGTTGCGCGAGCAGACCGGGCCGGCCCTCGATTGGTATGGCCGCATCGGGTCCGGCCTGCAGCGGGAACAGGCCCGGCTGCGCATCGCGGTGCTGCTGGACAAGACCGGCAAGCTGGATGACGCGCTGGCGCGCCTGCGTGAGCTGCAGGCCAGCGACAGTGACTATGGCGAGGTATTGCGAGACGCCTACCTGCTGGAAGCCGAGTTGTTGCAGAAGCACCAGCGTTCCGACGAAGCGATCGACGCCTATGCGCGTGGCCTCGCGATCTTCGAGGACGATCCGGAACTGATCTATGCGCGCGCCCTTGGCCATGAGCGGCGTGACGATATCGCCGCAGCCGAAGCCGACCTGCGCCGCCTGATCGAGCTCGATCCCGAGGATGCCGATGCGCTCAATGCGCTTGGCTACACCCTCGCCGATCGCACCGATCGATACCAGGAAGCGCTGGACCTGATCCAGCGGGCGCTCAAGCTCAAGCCCGACACGCCGGCCATCGTCGATTCGCTGGGCTGGGTGCTGTACCGGATGGGACGCACCGAGGAGGCCTTGCCGCACCTGCGTCGCGCGTTCGAGTTGCAGCGCGACGCGGAGGTGGCCGCGCACCTGGGTGAGGTGTTGTGGATGAGCGGCGACAAGGACGAGGCGCGCTCGATCTGGCGCGTGGGACGCGAACTCGATCCAGACAACCGTGCGCTCAAGCAGGTGCTGGAGCGCCTCGACCGGTGAATGGAATCCTTGCGCAGGCCTTCCCGCCCGGGCGGGAGCCCCGGCATTTTCCGCGGCCCTGGCCGGGTTTCGCCGTGGCGGATGCAAGGCGCTGGACAGTGCTGGGCCTGGCCTTGCTGGTCGCCTGTGCGGCGCCAACACGCCGGTCTCCCGATGCAGTTGCACTCGACGCGCAGGCGCGGCGAGAGGCGGCCTTGGCGGACCAGTCCGAATGGCGATTGAGCGGCCGCATCGCCGTCTCGGACGGCAAGGACGGAGGCAGCGGGCGCATCGAGTGGCGTCAGCGCGGCGAGGACTTTGTCATCGACCTGCGTGCGCCGGTATCGCGCCAGGCCTGGCGTCTGTCCGGCTCCGCCGCCGGCGCGCGGCTCGATGGTCTGGAAGGCGGTCCGCGCGAGGACGCCGACGCGCAGGCGTTGCTGCAGCGCGAGGTGGGCTGGTCGCTGCCGCTCCACGACCTCGTGGCCTGGGCGCGTGGTGCGCGCGGCAAGGGTGCAGCCCAGGTCGAGTTCGACCCCGAAGGGCGGCCGGCACGCATCGAACAACACGGTTGGGTAGTGGAGTACCGGGCTTGGGGTGGCGGTGACCCGGTCCTGCCCAGGAAGGTCTTCGCCGCCAGCGGCGAGCGCCGCGTGCGCCTGATCGTGGAGCGCTGGGATGTCGGTGCCACCGAGCCTTGAGGAATGGAGCTTCTGGCCGGCGCCGGCCAAGCTCAACTTGTTCCTGCAGATCATCGGCCGACGGGCCGACGGATACCATCGGCTCCAGACCGTATTCCAGATGCTCGACTGGGGCGATCGGATTGCGCTCAGGGTTCGGCCCGACGGGCAGATCCTGCGGCATCGCGGGGCCGAAGGCGTTGCGCCCGAAGAGGACCTCGTTGTCCGGGCAGCCCGCGCGCTTCAAATGGCGACCAAGTGCAGCCATGGTGCAGACATCGACGTCGAAAAACGCATTCCGGCCGGCGGGGGCTTCGGTGGCGGCAGTTCCGATGCGGCCACCGTCTTGGTTGCATTGAACGAAATGTGGCGAACGGCGCTCAACATCGACGAATTGGCGGCAATTGGCCTGGAACTTGGCGCTGACGTCCCGGTCTTCGTGCGCGGTCGCAGCGCCTGGGCCGAAGGAGTGGGCGAGCACTTGGTACCGCTGGACCTGCCTCGCCGATGGTTCCTGCTGCTTGATCCCGGCATCGCCGTGCCGACTCGCGAGTTGTTCCAGGCGCTTGAATTGACCCGCGATGCGCCGTCCGCGACAATAGCCGACTTCGTTTCGGGAAAATTGCGCGGTAATGCCTTCGAGCCCGTGCTGCGTCGCCGCGCGCCTGCGTTGGCGAGCGCATTGGACGAGCTCGGTCGGCATGGGCCAGCGCAGTTGACCGGAACGGGGGGCGGCATGTTTGTCGCCTTCGACGATCCGGCGCGGGCCGAAGCGGCGCGCGCAGCACTGCCGAGCGATTGGCGTGCCTGGGTGGTGGAAGGCGTGAACGAGTCGCCGCTGCATCGGCAACTGCGGGCGCGGCGGGGCTGAAGGCCGCCACGCCGCCATGTTGGGGCGTCGCCAAGCGGTAAGGCACCGGATTTTGATTCCGGCATACGCAGGTTCGAATCCTGCCGCCCCAGCCACATGGGTTTTTGCGTTCGTCCGTGAACGCAACGATCAGGAGGCGGCCATCCGTGGCCGCGGATTCGAATTCGCGGCGCCAGCAACGGGATACAGAACGTGGATACCGACGGGCTCCTGGTTTTCTCCGGCAACGCGAACCGGCCGCTGGCGCAGGCTGTGTGTCGTGAGTTGGGTGTTCGCCCCGGCAAGGCGCTGGTCGGGCGTTTCTCCGATGGCGAGGTGCAGGTAGAGATCGAAGAGAACGTGCGGCGCCAGGAAGTGTTCGTGATCCAGCCGACGAACGCTCCCACGGCAGAGAATTTCATGGAGTTGCTGGTGCTGATCGACGCGCTCAAGCGCGCCTCGGCGGCCAGCGTCACCGCGGTGATGCCCTATTTCGGCTACGCCCGCCAGGATCGCCGCCCGCGTTCGGCGCGGGTGCCGATCACGGCCAAGGTGGCGGCCAAGATGATGGGTGCGGTGGGCACGGATCGGGTCCTGACGGTCGATCTGCACGCCGACCAGATCCAGGGGTTTTTCGACATCCCGGTCGACAACGTGTACTCCTCGCCGCTGCTGCTCGCCGACATCTGGCGCGCGCAGGGCACGGAGAACCTGATCGTGGTGTCGCCGGACGTGGGCGGCGTGGTGCGTGCCCGGGCCATCGCCAAGCGCCTCGACGACGCCGACCTCGCGATCATCGACAAGCGACGCCCGAAAGCCAACGTCGCCACCGTGATGAACATCATCGGCGACGTGGCCGGCAAGACCTGCGTGCTGGTGGACGATATCGTCGACACCGCCGGCACGCTCTGCGCCGCGGCGGCGGCGTTGAAGGATCATGGCGCCAAGCGCGTGGTCGCGTACTGCACCCACCCGGTGCTGTCCGGCCCCGCGATTGCGAACCTGGAGAATTCGCAGCTGGATCAGTTGGTAGTCACCGACACCATCCAGCTCTCCGCGGCGGCAAAGTCTTGCCCGCGCATCCGGCAGTTGTCGGTGGCGGAGTTGCTGGCCGAGACGATCCGTCGCGTGGCGTTCGGCGAGTCGGTCAGCTCGCTGTACGTCGACTGATTTCGGGAGGCTTCCGCTTCCCACACACTCACCTGGTCGCGGGTGAGTGGCAACGCCGCCGCGAGGCGGTCCATCACTGAAGAAGGCAACAACCATGGCAACTCAACACGAAATCAAGGCCACCAGCCGCAAGGACGAGGGGAAGGGTGCGAGCCGCCGCCTGCGTCGTGCGTCTCAGGTCCCGGCCATCCTG
Source organism: Chiayiivirga sp. (assembly GCA_022647565.1). GTDB lineage: Bacteria > Pseudomonadota > Gammaproteobacteria > Xanthomonadales > Xanthomonadaceae > JALCLA01. The sequence goes on along the minus strand of JALCLA010000008.1, from coordinate 11,997 downwards.
TATGGCGCGAAGGCCGATCCGGTCAGCATCCAGCTCGTCCACAACGACGTGTGGCTGGCCTCGCAGCACGAGTGGTTCTACTCGTCGATCCTCAGCCTCGAGCTGGACGGTTCGGCGCAGAAGGTGCTGCTGCGTGACATGCAGCGTCATCCGTACAAGGCGCAGATCATGCACATCGATTTCCAGCGCGTCTCGGAAAACGAGGCAATCCGCGTGTCGGTGCCGCTGCACTTCATCAACCAGGAAAAATCGCCGGCAGGCAAGACCGGTGGCGTGGTCATCCTGCACGAGCTGAACGAACTGGGCATCTCCTGCCTGCCGAAGGATCTGCCGGAATTCGTCGAAGTCGACCTGGCGGCGCTGAAGGAAGGCGACATCCTGCACCTGTCCGACCTGACGCTGCCGAGCGGCGTCGAGATCCCGGAACTGAAGCTGGGCAAGGAGCACGACGTGGCCGTCGTCATCGCACGTCAGCTCAAGGAAGAAGCCGAAGCCACCGACGTGCCGGCGACGGCAGAAGTGCCGGCCAGCAAGGTCACGGCAGCCGACAAGGCAGCCGCTCCGGCAGCCGACAAGGGCAAGAAGAAGTAACCCTGGCTTCAAAGACGTACCGACGTTGCGCGTAGCGCAACGAACACTCCCCCTCTCCCGACTGCGGGAGAGGGCAAGGGGTGAGGGGCGATTAGGCACCTATGGAACCGCTGCGACTCATCGTCGGCCTCGGCAACCCCGGTGCCGAACACCTCAGAACCCGGCACAACGCCGGGTTCTGGTTTATTGACGCGCTTGCGGCGGCAGAGGGCGCGCGTTTCGGGGCCGAATCCAAACTGCACGGCGAGACCGCCAAGCTGCATCTGGCGGGCGAGGCGGTCTGGTTGCTGAAGCCGTCGACCTTCATGAATCGCAGCGGACTGTCGGTGGCGAGCGCCTTGCGCTACTGGAAGATCGAGCCCGAGCAGATGCTGGTGGCGCACGACGAACTGGATCTCGCACCGGGTTCCGCGCGGCTCAAGTTCGACGGCGGGCACGGCGGGCAGAACGGATTGCGCGACATCATCGCGCACCTCGGGCACGCCAGGTTCCACCGCTTGCGCGTAGGGATCGGGCATCCCGGGCACAAGGATCAGGTCACGAACTGGGTGCTGGGCCGGCCCGGGAAGGTCGACGAGAGTGCGATGCTGGATTCGATCGCGTGCTCGCTGCAGGTGCTGCCGCTGGCGCTGCGCGGGGATTTCAACGAGGCGATGAAACGGCTGCACACGCCTGCCAAACCCTGATTCGTCATGGGCGATCCGGTTGCGCAAGCCGGATCGCCCATGGCGAATCGCAACACGAGAATACTCATGGGCATCAAATGCGGCATTGTCGGGCTGCCGAACGTCGGCAAGTCCACCCTATTCAACGCGCTTACCAAGGCCGGTATCGCGGCTGCCAATTTTCCGTTCTGCACCATCGACCCGAACGTGGGCGTGGTGCCGGTGCCCGACCTGCGCCTCACCGCGCTGTCGGACATCGTGAAGCCGCAGAAGGTGGTGCCGACGGCCGTGGAATTCGTCGATATCGCCGGCCTCGTGGCTGGTGCCAGCAAGGGCGAGGGCCTCGGCAACAAGTTCCTCGCCAACATCCGCGAGACCGACGCGATCGCGCACGTGGTGCGCTGTTTCGAGCATGGCGACATCGTGCACGTGGCGGGCAAGATCGACCCGATCGCCGACATCGAGACCATCGATACCGAGCTGGCGTTGGCCGATCTCGAATCGGTGGAAAAGGCGCTCAATCGCTACGAGCGCTCGGCCAAGGCGGGTGACAAGGACGCGATCGCGCGCCGCGACGTGCTCAAGCCGGTGCGCGAGCACCTCAATGCGGGCAAGCCGGTGCGTTCGATGGGGCTTTCCGCAGACGACAGGGCGCTGCTGCGCGAACTGTTCCTGCTGACGCTCAAGCCGGTGATGTACGTGGCCAACGTGCGCGAGGACGGCTTCGAGAACAACCCGCACCTGGATCGCGTGCGTGAGCGCGCGGCCGGCGAGGGCGCGGAAGTGGTGCCGGTGTGTGCGGCGATCGAAGAGGAAATGTCGCAGCTCGAAGACGCCGACCGCGACGTGTTCCTGAAGGACCTTGGCCTGGAGGAACCGGGTCTGAATCGCGTGATCCGGGCCGGCTACAAGCTGCTCGGTCTGCAGACCTATTTCACCGCCGGCGTGAAGGAAGTTCGGGCCTGGACCGTGTTCAAGGGCGCCACCGCACCGCAGGCGGCGGGTGTGATCCACACCGATTTCGAGCGCGGCTTCATCCGTGCCGAAACCATCGCCTACGACGATTTCATCAAGTACCGGGGTGAGGCCGGAGCCAAGGAAGTCGGCCGCCTGCGCCTGGAAGGCAAGGACTATCTCGTCCAGGAAGGCGACGTCCTGCACTTCCGGTTCAACGTGTGAGTTGAAGGCCGACGGGCGGTTCGAGCCCTGGTCCGACTGCCGTATCGTTTCCACCACGCCGATCCACACGCGTCTGGCGCGTGTGGGTACTCTCTTCGATGCACGGGGGAGGGCCACTCCGATCCCCTGTCCCTTTCCCCAGGAGTCGTCATGCCCGGACGCGAGCGCGAGATCACCCTGCGGTTCCTGGCGGAACCCACCGATGTGAACTTCGGCGGAAAGATGTTCGGTGGTTCGGTGATGAAGTGGATCGATCTGGCCGGCTACGCCTGTGCGGCCGGCTGGGCGGGGCGCTATTGCGTCACGGCCTATGTGGGGGGAATCCAGTTCGAGCGGCCGATTTCGATCGGCGACCTGGTGGAGTCGCGGGCCCGGGTATTGCTGACCGGCCGCACCAGCATGCATATCGCGGTGGACGTCTACAGCCGGCCTCCAACCGAGGAAGCCTATGCCCACACCACCCACTGCCTGATGGTTTTCGTGGCTGTGGACGCGCAGGGCAAGCCGGTGCCGGTGCCACCTTGGCAGCCGCAGAGCGCCGAAGACCAGGCCCAGGCCGACTACGCCAGGCGGATGAAGGCCTTGTCGCTGGAGATCGAGGAAGAGCGATCCCGGATGCGGCACGTAGCGCCACCCTGAGCAGCGACGCGCGAACGCGTTGACAAGGGGCGGTCGAGCGCTGAAAATAGGCGGCTCTTTTCCGGAGGGATACCCAAGCGGCCAACGGGGGCAGACTGTAAATCTGCTGGCTCACGCCTTCGGTGGTTCGAATCCACCTCCCTCCACCAGCAATGTGCGGCAAGACTTCGTGTGGATGAGAGCCACCGAAGGTGGTTTGACCAAATCGCAGGAGCGATTTGGAACGCGACGCGAAGCGGCGCGGCCCCGGAGGGGCGAAGGGCAGGACGCCCGGAGCAATCCACCTCCCTCCACCAGAGAGAACCTGTCGAGAATCGGGCGCCGTGCGAGGCGCCGGCAAGACCCGGATGCGGGAGTAGTTCAATGGTAGAACCTCAGCCTTCCAAGCTGATGGTGCGGGTTCGATTCCCGTCTCCCGCTCCATTGATGACCGTTTCGGCAACAGGCAAGCACACGCTCATGTAGCTCAGTCGGTAGAGCACTTCCTTGGTAAGGAAGAGGTCGCTGGTTCGATTCCAGTCATGAGCACCATTATTTGTGCGGTCATTCGTGACCGCGAAGATCAAGAAGCGTCCATCCATGGGCGCGGATCCAAGAATGACTTTGCAATCGTCCCTGATTGCGAGAGTCAAGAAGCGGCCATCCGTGGCCGCGTTTTCCACCAAGAGCATTCACCTCAACCACCTCTCCGGAAGCATTCGTCATGGCAAAGGGTAAGTTCGAGCGCACCAAGCCGCACGTGAACGTGGGGACGATTGGACACGTGGATCACGGCAAGACGACGCTGACGGCGGCGCTGACGAAGATCGGCGCGGAGCGTTTTGGTGGTGAGTTCAAGGCGTACGACCAGATTGACGCGGCGCCGGAAGAGAAGGCGCGCGGGATCACGATTTCGACGGCGCACGTGGAATACGAATCGCCGACGCGCCACTACGCGCACGTGGACTGCCCGGGCCACGCCGACTACGTGAAGAACATGATCACGGGTGCGGCGCAGATGGACGGTGCGATTCTGGTGTGCTCGGCCGCGGACGGCCCGATGCCGCAGACGCGCGAGCACATCCTCCTGTCGCGCCAGGTGGGCGTGCCGCACATTGTCGTGTACCTGAACAAGGCCGACATGGTGGACGACGCGGAGCTGCTTGAGCTGGTCGAGATGGAAGTGCGTGAGCTGCTGTCGCAAGTACGACTTCCCGGGCGACGACACCCCGATCGTGAAGGGTTCGGCGCGTCTGGCGCTGGAAGGCGACCAGTCGGAGATCGGCGTGCCGTCGATCCTGAAGCTGGTGGAAGCGCTGGACACGTTCATTCCGGAGCCGCAGCGCGACATCGACAAGTCGTTCCTGATGCCGGTGGAAGACGTGTTCTCGATCTCGGGCCGCGGCACGGTGGTGACCGGTCGCATCGAGCGCGGCATCATCAAGGTCGGCGACGAAATCGAGATCGTGGGCATCCGTCCGACGCAGTCAAGACGACGGTGACGGGCGTGGAGATGTTCCGCAAGCTGCTGGATCAGGGCCAGGCGGGGTGACAACGCAGGCCTGCTGCTGCGCGGCACCAAGCGCGACGAAGTCGAGCGCGGCCAGGTGCTGGCGAAGCCGGGCTCGATCACGCCGCACACGGAGTTTGAAGCCGAGGTGTACGTGCTGAGCGAAGGACGAAGGCGGCCGTCACACGCCGTTCTTCAAGGGTTACCGTCCGCAGTTCTACTTCCGCACGACCGACGTGACGGGCGCGTGCCAGCTGCCGGAAGGCGTGGAGATGGTGATGCCGGGCGACAACATCAAGATGGTGGTGTCGTTGATCGCGCCGATCGCGATGGACGAAGGCCTGCGTTTTGCGATCCGCGAAGGTGGCCGCACCGTCGGCGCCGGCGTGGTGGCGAAGATCATCAAGTAAGCGCGACGCGGTCGCGGACAGCCGCCGTTCGACCGGCCGGAGACGGGCCGGCGAACGTCGGGATTGGCAAGGGCGGCGTGAGCCGCCGTTTGCCGTTTTGAAGAGTTGGTTGAAAACACACGCCAGTAGCTCAATTGGCAGAGCAGCGGTCTCCAAAACCGCAGGTTGGGGGTTCGAGTCCCTCCTGGCGTGCCACTACGTGACATGCGGATCTACACCCGGAAGCCCGCCATTCCAGGTCGGGCTTTCGAGCAGGGCCGCTGGCGTCGGCAAGAGCTGACAAGGACAAGATGAATACCAAGGTCGAACAATCCAGTGCTTCCGCCCCGGGTGATATCGCCAAGTACGCGCTCGCCGTGGTGTTGGCGATGGCCGGCATCGTGGCGTTCTACTGGTTCGCCGACTGGCCGGGCGCGTTGCGCGCGCTGCTTCCGCTGGGTGGCCTGATTGCGGCGGGTGCGGTGTTTGCGCTCAGTGCCAAGGGCCGTGCGACCATCGAGTACCTCGGCGAAGCGCGCTTCGAATTGCGCAAGGTGATCTGGCCGAGCCGCCAGGAAACGATCCGCGGCACCGGCGTGATCCTCGTCGTAGTGGTGTTGATGAGCCTGATGCTGGGTTTGATCGATTTCATCCTCGGTGGCGGCGTCAAGCTGCTGCTGGGCAGCTGAGGAGCGCGACGTGGCCAAGCGTTGGTACGTGGTTCACGCCTACTCCGGTTTCGAGCACCAGGTGCGACGTGCCCTGGTCGATCGCATCGCGCGCGCCGGGATGCAGGAGAAGTTCGGCGAAGTGCTGGTTCCCACCGAAGAGGTGGTCGAGATGCGCGGCGGCCAGAAGCGCAAGTCCGAGCGCAAGTTCTTCCCCGGCTACGTGCTGGTGCAGATCGAGACCAGTGGCGAAGGCGGCGGTCTGCGCATCGACGACGACAGCTGGCATCTGATCAAGGAAACCTCGAAGGTCATGGGCTTCATCGGCGGCACGGCCGATCGTCCCTTGCCGATCAAGGATTCGGAAGCCGACGTGATCCTGCGCCGCGTGCAGGAAGGCGTGGAGAAGCCCAAGCCCAAGGTCCTGTTCGAGCCGGGCGAGCTGGTGCGCGTCGTCGATGGCCCGTTCAACGACTTCAACGGCACGGTCGAGGAAGTCAATTACGACAAGAGCCGTCTGCGCGTGGCCGTGCTGATCTTCGGTCGTTCGACTCCGGTTGAACTCGAGTTCGGTCAAGTCGAAAAGGCGTAACGCCGAGAGTTTCCCGGGCGCGAGGTGTCGATCGCGTCCGAAGCGGCAGGAAGTCGCTGGCGGGAATTCCAGGGAAGAAGGTGCAGATCAACAACGTGAATCCGGGACACGAACCTTTCCCGGAACGATGGGGAGCCTGTAGCCCAGGCGCTAGCACCCGGAGAGAGCAAACATGGCAAAGAAGGTAGTGGGTTACATCAAGCTGCAGGTGAAGGCGGGTCAAGCAAACCCAGCTCGCCGCCAGTCGGACCGGCCCTCGGTCAACGTGGCGTGAACATCATGGAGTTCTGCAAGGCGTTCAACGCCGCAACCTCCAAGCTGGAGCCGGGCCTGCCGACGCCGGTGATCATCACCGCGTACTCGGATCGCAGTTTCACCTTCGTCACCAAGAGCACACCGGCGACGGTGCTGCTGAAGAAGGCCGTGGGCATCACCTCCGGCTCCAAGCGCCCGAATACCGAGAAGGTGGGCAAGGTGACGCGCGCGCAGCTGGAAGCCATCGCCAAGGCAAAGGAAGCCGACCTGACGGCAGCGTCTTTGGATGCCGCCTGCCGCACGATTGCGGGCAGCGCGCGCAGCATGGGTCTGGTGGTGGAGGGCTAAGACATGGCAAAGATCAGCAAGCGTTTTGCGAACATCAGCAAGCTCGTCGAGCCGGGCAAGGCCTATGGCATCGACGAAGCCCTCAATCTACTCAAGAACAACAGCAAGGTGAAGTTCGTCGAGTCCGTCGACGTCGCCGTGCGCCTGGGCGTTGACGCGAAGAAGTCGGACCAGCAGGTGCGCGGTTCCACCGTGTTGCCGGCCGGCACCGGCAAGAGCGTGCGCGTGGCCGTGTTCTGCCCGCCGGGCGCGAAGGCCGACGAGGCCCTGGCTGCCGGTGCGGAAGTCGTGGGCATGGACGATCTGGCCGAGAAGATGCAGGCCGGTGACCTGAACTACGACGTCGTCATCGCGACCCCGGATGCGATGCGCGTGGTCGGCAAGCTTGGCCAGGTGCTGGGTCCGCGTGGCCTGATGCCGAACCCGAAGGTCGGCACCGTGTCACCCGATGCCGCCGGCGCCGTGCGCAACGCCAAGGCTGGCCAGGTGCGTTACCGCACCGACAAGGCCGGCATCGTGCACTGCACGATCGGCAAGGTGAATTTCGACGTCGACGCGCTCAAGGGCAACCTGCACGCGCTGCTCGCCGATCTGGTCAAGGCCAAGCCGGCTGCGGCCAAGGGCCAATACCTGCAGAAGATTTCGGTGTCCAGCACGATGGGCGTCGGCATCGTGGTCGACCAGTCGACCCTGGCGCTCGCCAAGTAATTCGCTTTTTTGCAGGACGACGCGCGGCACGAAGCTACGCGTCTGGATTTGAAGGCTCCCCGTCGCCGCAACGCAGCGGGGCGCCGTCAAAGACCGCAGGTTCCACCACGTCGGCGCCGGGAAAGCGCAACAACCCGAAGGGATGCATCGGTTCGGGCGTGGCGGAGTAAACGGAACAACGGCCTGCGTAGATGGTGTTGCCCTTCTGGAAAGGTTTCTGGAGTGGCCACCACCGGGATGCATCCGCATCCCCGGCGTCAGGGATCGACGCCGCTCAGGACCGCAAGCGGCAGGAGCCGTGAGCGGAGTTCATTCGGAGGAGTGCAATGGCTCTCAATCTGTCTCAGAAGCAAGAAGTAGTCGCCGAGCTGGCAGAAGTTGCTGCGAAGGCCCACTCCCTGGTCGCTGCCGAGTATGCGGGGCTCACCGTCGGTCAATTGACCGCGATGCGCAAGAAGGCCCGTGAATCCGGTGTGTACTTGCGAGTTGTCAAGAACACGCTGGCCTCGCGCGCGGTGGTTGGTACCGAGTTCGAGTGCGTCAAGGACGCCCTCGTTGGTCCGCTGCTGTACGCGTTCTCGACGGAAGAGCCCGGTGCTGCCGGGCGTCTGATCAAGGAATTCGCCAAGAGCACGAACGACAAGCTGAAGGCCCAGGTCGTGTCGATGAGCGGCAAGCTGATGCCAGGTTCTGACCTGGAAAAGCTGGCCTCGCTGCCGACCCGCGATCAGGCGTTGTCGATGTTCCTGTGTCTGCTCAAGGAACCGGCCACCCAGTTCGCGCGTGTGGTCAAGGCTATCGGCGATCAGAAGGAAGGCGCGGCGGCCTGATCGCTGCGGCACCTTCGCTACCCCTTTCAAGAAAACTTTCCAGAGGTAAACACAATGTCCCTTTCCAACGAACAGATCCTCGATGCGATCGCCGGCATGACCCTGCTTGAGGTCATGGAACTGGTCAAGGCCGCGGAAGAGAAGTTCGGCGTCACCGCCGCGGCCCCGGTCGCCGTGGTCGCCGCCGGCCCGGCCGCTGCTGCGGTCGAAGAGAAAACCGAATTCACCGTGGTGCTGGCCGATGCCGGTGCCAACAAGGTGAACGCGATCAAGGCGGTCCGCGCCATCACCGGCCTGGGCCTGAAGGAAGCCAAGGACTTGGTGGAATCGGCTCCGGCCACCGTCAAGGATGCCGTCAGCAAGGACGACGCCGCCAAGTTCAAGAAGGAACTGGAAGACGCCGGCGCCAAGGTCGAGATCAAGTAAGCGGCGCGTTTCTTGCGTCGCTTGCCGGTCTTCGCGCAAGCCGAGCCTGGGGACGAAAGTCCCCGGGCTTTGTCTGTTTTACCGGGCTGAGCGTTTCGGCCCCACAGCACCTGCAAGTCGACAATCGGAAGTAGCGGGAGAGGGCGTGCTGGTGCCGGCAATACCAGCGACTTCCCATTGTCGATTCAGATTTTCCCCGGATTGCGGACGCGCAATCCCTCGTTCTCGAGGCGGACTCTCCCATGACCACGGCTCCCACGTCGCACTACTCCTTCACCGAAAAGAAGCGCATCCGCAAGGATTTCGGCAAGCGCCCGTCGATCCTGGACGTGCCCTACCTGCTGGCCATCCAGGTCGACTCGTATCGCGAATTCCTGCAAGAGGTCATCGCTCCCGCGCAGCGCGGCGAGCATGGTCTGCACGGCGCGCTCAAGTCGGTGTTCCCGATCGTCAGCTACAGCGGCAATGCCGCGCTGGAGTACGTCAGCTACAAGCTGGGCGAACCGCCGTTCGACGAGCGTGAGTGCCGCAGCCGTGGCCTGAGCTTTGGCGCGCCGCTGCGCGTCACCGTGCGTCTGGTGATCTACGACAAGGAAAGCCCGGCCTCGAACAAGGCGATCAAGTACGTGAAGGAACAGGAGGTCTACATGGGTGAACTGCCCCTGATGACCGACAACGGCACCTTCATCATCAACGGCACCGAGCGCGTCATCGTCTCGCAGCTGCACCGCTCGCCCGGCGTGTTCTTCGACCATGACCGCGGCAAGACCCATAGCTCTGGCAAGCTGCTGTACAGCGCCCGCATCATCCCCTATCGCGGCTCGTGGCTGGACTTCGAGTTCGACCCGAAGGACGCGCTGTTCACCCGCATCGACCGTCGCCGCAAGCTGCCGGTGTCGATCCTGCTGCGTGCGCTCGGCTTCACCAACGAGCAGATGCTGCAGACCTTCTACGAGATCAACACCTTCCACATCCTGCCCAAGGAAGGCGTCGAGCTGGAACTGGTGGCCGAGCGCCTGAAGGGCGAGACCCTCAACTTCGATCTGGCCGTCGGCGGCAAGATCCTGGTCGAAGCCGGCAGGCGCATCACGGCGCGCCACGTGAAGCAGCTCGAACAGGCCAAGATCAAGACCCTGGAAGTGCCGGACGAATACCTGATCGGCCGCATCCTGGCGCAGGACGTGGTCGACACCAAGTCGGGTGAGTTGCTGGCGCAGGCCAATGACGAGATTCACAACGATCATCTCGCCAAGTTCCGCAAGCACGGGATCGAAGCGGTCGGCACCATCTGGGTCAATGACCTCGATCGCGGCGCTTACATCTCCAATACCCTGCGCATCGATCCGAGCAAGACGCCGCTCGAAGCGCTGGTCGAGATCTATCGCATGATGCGTCCCGGCGAACCGCCCACCAAGGACGCCGCGCAAAACCTGTTCCAGAACCTGTTCTTCGCGAGCGAACGCTACGACCTCTCCGGCGTGGGCCGGATGAAGTTCAACCGTCGCGTCGGTCGCAAGGAAGTGGAAGGCTCGGGCGTGCTCAACAACGACGACATCCTCGCGGTGTTGAAGGTGTTGATCGACATCCGCAACGGCAAGGGCACGGTCGATGACATCGATCACCTTGGCAACCGTCGCGTGCGTTCGGTCGGTGAAATGGCCGAGAACACCTTCCGCGTCGGTTTGGTGCGCGTCGAGCGTGCGGTCAAGGAGCGCCTGTCGCTGGCCGAGGCCGATGGCCTCACCCCGCAAGACCTGATCAACGCGAAGCCGGTGGCAGCGGCGATCAAGGAGTTCTTCGGCTCCTCGCAGTTGTCGCAGTTCATGGACCAGAACAACCCGCTGTCGGAAGTGACGCACAAGCGCCGCGTCTCGGCCCTCGGGCCGGGCGGCCTGACGCGCGAGCGCGCCGGCTTCGAAGTGCGCGACGTGCATCCGACCCACTACGGCCGCGTCTGCACCATCGAAACGCCGGAAGGCCCCAACATCGGCCTGATCAACTCGCTCGCCTGCTACGCCCGCACCAACCGCTACGGCTTCCTCGAAACCCCGTACCGGCGCGTGGTGAACGGCAAGGTCACCGACCAGATCGACTTCCTCTCCGCGATCGAGGAAAGCGAGTTCGCGGTGGCGCAGGCCGACGACAACCTGACCAAGGACGGCGCCTTCGTCGAGCAGTTCGTGCCGGCGCGCTATCAAGGCGAATCGCTGCTGATGGCGCCCAGCGACATCCAGTACATGGACGTGTCGCCGATGCAGACGGTGTCGGTCGCTGCGGCGCTGGTGCCCTTCATCGAGCACGATGACGCCAACCGCGCCTTGATGGGCGCGAACATGCAGCGTCAGGCGGTTCCGACCTTGCGTGCGCAGACCCCGCTGGTCGGCACCGGCATCGAGAAGGACGTGGCGCGCGACTCGGGTGTGAACTCGGTGGCCAAGCGTGGCGGCGTGATCGACCAGGTCGACGCAGGCCGCATCGTGGTGCGCGCGCATGAGTCGGAAATCGGCGACAACGACGCCGGTGTCGACATTTACACACTGGTCAAGTACACCCGCTCCAACCAGAACACCTGCATCAACCAGCGTCCGCTGGTGAACGTGGGTGATGTGGTGGCGCGCGGCGACGTGCTGGCCGACGGCCCCTCGACCGATCTCGGCGAGCTCGCGCTCGGCCAGAACATGCTGGTCGCGTTCATGCCGTGGAACGGCTACAACTTCGAAGACTCGATCCTGATCTCCGAACGCGTCGTCCAGGAAGACCGCTACACCACGATCCACATCGAAGAACTCAGCTGCGCCGCGCGCGACACCAAGCTCGGGCCGGAAGAAATCACCGCCGATATCCCGAACGTGTCCGAGCAGGCGCTCGGCCGCCTCGACGAGTCCGGTGTGGTCTACATCGGTGCCGAAGTGCAGGCCGGCGACATCCTGGTGGGCAAGGTCACGCCCAAGGGCGAGAGCCAGCTGACGCCGGAAGAAAAGCTGCTGCGCGCGATCTTCGGCGAGAAAGCGTCCGACGTGAAGGACAGCTCGCTGCGCGTGCCGCCGGGCATGGACGGCACCGTCATCGACGTGCAGGTCTTCACCCGCGACGGCATCGAGAAGGACAAGCGCGCCCGCCAGATCGAGGAGATGGAGATCAAGCGGGTCAAGAAGGACTTCGACGACCAGTTCCGCATCCTTGAAGGCGCGATCTTTGCGCGCCTGCGCACCCAGATC
>JALCLA010000007.1 GCA_022647565.1 Chiayiivirga sp. | reverse complement strand
GTGCTGCTGACGCAGCACGCGAAGAGCGCGTGCTTCCTGATCCCCGCTGCCGCGCAAGCGCGTCGGTGCCCCCGTGACTCAAGGGGGCTGATCAATGTCCTCGCTGGAGCGTTTTCGTGAGTGCGCTACCGACCACACCAGTGACGCCTCCCGATCACGTCAGCATCGAGATCGACGGCAAGGCCATGGTCGCGCCGAAGGGATCGATGATCATCCACGCCGCCGACAAGGCCGGCATCGCGATCCCGCGTTTCTGCTACCACGACAAGCTTCCCATCGCGGCCAACTGCCGCATGTGCCTGGTCGACGTGGAGAAGGCGCCCAAGCCCATGCCGGCCTGCGCCACGCCGGTGATGGAAGGCATGAAGGTCTACACCCAGAGCAAGCGCGCGCTCGATTCGCAGCGAAACGTGATGGAGTTCCTGCTGATCAACCATCCGCTCGACTGCCCGATCTGCGACCAGGGTGGCGAGTGCGAATTGCAGGACGTGGCCATGGGCTATGGCCGTTCGGTGAGCCGCTTCACCGAGCGCAAGCGCGTGGTGGCGGACGAGAACATCGGTCCGCTGGTTGCCACCGACATGACGCGTTGCATCCATTGCACGCGCTGTGTCCGCTTCGTGTCCGAGATTGCCGGCACCTATGAGCTGGGCGGCATGAGTCGTGGCGAGAATCTGCAGATCGGCACCTACATCGGCAAGAACATCGAGAGCGAGCTGTCGGGCAACATCATCGATGTCTGCCCGGTGGGCGCCCTCACGAACAAGCCGTTCCGCTTCAAGGCGCGAGCCTGGGAACTGGTGGCGCGTGAATCCATCGGCTACCACGACGCGCTGGGTTCCAACCTGTTCCTGCACACCCGTCGCGGCGAAGTGTTGCGCACCGTGCCGCGTGACAACGAGGCTGTGAACGAGACCTGGCTGTCCGACCGCGATCGCTATTCGCACACTGGCCTGCGTGCCGAGGATCGCCTCACCCAGCCGATGCTGCGCGAGGGCACGACCTGGCGCGCGGCAACCTGGGACGAAGCGCTGGCGAAGGCAGCCGAACTGCTGAAGGCGACGAAGGGCGAGCAACTCGGCGTGCTGGTGCATCCGGCCACCTCGAACGAGGAAGGTGCGCTGCTGCGTCGCCTCGCCGATGCGCTGGGCTGCGGCAACCTGGACCATCGCCTCGGGCTGACCGACTTTGCCGATGCACCGGTCGCGCAGCCGTTCGAGCTGGCGCTGGCCGAGGTCGAGGCCGCGAATGCGATCCTGCTGCTTGGCTGCAATCCGCGCCTGGAAGCCCCCTTGCTTGGCCATCGCGTGCGCAAGGCCTGGAAGCGCGGCGCGCAGGTGCATGCAATCAATCCGGTCGAGTTCGATTTCACCTTCGATTTGCGCAGCTCGCGCCGCGTGGCCCCGCAGCACTTCGTGGAAGCACTGTTGGGCCTGGCACGGGCCGCCGGCGAGCTTGGTTCGGAGACGCCGCCGGCCGGCATGGCGGAAGCCTTGGCCGCGGCGAACGCCACCGATGCAGATCGTGCGCTGGCCAGGAGCCTGCGTGAATCGAGCAGCGCCGTGCTGTTGCTGGGCGAGAGCCTTGCCACGCATCCGCAGGCCTCGTGGCTGCGGGCGCTGGCACGCCATGTCGCGCGTTGCACCGGCGCGCGCGTGAACGAGTTGCCGCAGGGCGCGAATGCCGTCGGCTTGGCTCGCGTTGGGGTATTGCCGCTCGCCTCGGATGCCGGCGCGATGCTGGCGCAGCCGCGCTCCACCTATCTCCTGTACGGCATCGAGCCCGAGTTCGATTTCGCCGACAACACCTCGGCCCTCAAGGCCTTGGGTACGGCGGCCAGCGTGGTGGCATTCGCCGCCTACGCCAGTCCCTCGCTGCGAGCGAGCGCACAGGTATTGCTGCCGATCGGGCTGCTGCCCGAGATCGAAGCGACGCTCGTCAACGTCGACGGCTGCGAACAGATCGTCGCCCCGGGAGTGAAGCCGCCCGGCGAAGCGCGTGCAGGTTGGCGCGTGCTGCGTGCCTTGGGCGAAGTGCTCGGTTTCGCCGCGTTCGGGTTCACCGATATCGCCGGCCTGCGGGCATCGGTCATCACGCACCCGGTTCGCGCTGGCGGCGGCCTCGCGCGGTGCGAGCCGGCTGGCAACGAACTGGCCCGTATCGCCACGACGGCGGTGTATCGCAGCGATGCGGTGGTGCGGCGTGCCGCGCCACTGAATGCGCATCCACTCAATCGCGCGGCCTGCGTCGTGTTGCACCCGGAAGATGCGCGCGCGCGCGGTCTGGAAGAAGGTGCCATCGCCAGGGTCGAGGATGGCCGCGGCCGGGCCAGCCTCCCGGTACGCCTCAGCGCGCAGGTCGCGCAGGGCGGTGCATGGGTCGAATCCGGGCACGGTGCCACCGCGCCGATCGCGCCGAACGGCGCCCGCCTCAGCGTGACGAGGGCCTGACGTGTTCGAACTCCTGTCCCCCGTGATCGGTTCGCTGCGCGAGTTCTTCCTCGCCTTCGGAACGCTTGGCCTGCTGGCCTGGACGGTCGTCAAGATCGTCGCGATCACCTTGCCGGTGATCCTGTGCGTCGCGTTCTACACCTTGTGGGAACGCAAGGTGATCGGATGGATGCACGTGCGACACGGGCCGACCAGCATCGGTGGCGTGATGGGCATCGGCGTGCTGCAGCCATTTGCCGACGTGTTCAAGATGCTGTTCAAGGAACTCATCGTTCCCAGCAACGCGCATTCCTTCCTCTACAAGCTGGCCCCTGTACTGGCGCTGGCGCCGGCGTTCGCGGCCTGGGCCGTGGTGCCGTTCGAGGACGGCGTGGCCTTGGCCGATACCAATGCCGGCCTGCTTTACCTGCTCGCGATGACCTCGATGGGTGTCTACGGGATCCTGCTCGCCGGCTGGGCCTCGAACTCGAAATACGCCTTCCTCGGCGCATTGCGCTCGGCCGCGCAGGTGGTGAGCTACGAGATCGCCATGGGCTTTGCCCTGGTCGGCGTGCTGGTCGCGGCCGGCAGCCTCAACCTCAGCGAGATCGTGCAGGCGCAGGCGGGTGATGCCGGCTTGTTCGAATGGTTCTGGTTGCCGCTGCTTCCGCTGTTCGTCATCTACTTCATTTCCGGCGTCGCCGAGACCAACCGCGCACCCTTCGACGTGGCGGAAGGCGAGTCGGAAATCGTGGCCGGGTTTCATGTCGAATACTCGGGCTCGGCGTTCGCGGTGTTCTTCCTGGCCGAATACGCCAACATGATCCTGATCAGCTTCCTGACCGCGCTCATGTTCCTGGGCGGATGGCTCTCGCCTTTCCCGGCCTCCTGGGGCTTCCTGGGCGCGCCCGGCATCTGGTGGCTCCTGCTCAAGGCGCTGTTCTTCGCGTTCTGCTTCCTGTGGTTCCGCGCCACCTTCCCGCGTTACCGATACGACCAGATCATGCGGCTCGGCTGGAAAGTCTTCATTCCCATCACCATCGTCTGGATCCTGGCCGTCGCGTGGTTCGTGCACGCGCGCTGGATCGACATCGGCGCGTGACGGAGCCTGCATGAACCTGGTCATCAACTACTTCAAGAGCCTGCTGCTGGTGGAACTGCTGCAGGGCATGGCGCTGACCCTGCGTTATTACTTCAAGCCGAAGTACACCGTGCACTATCCGGCCGAGAAGATCCCGCAGTCGTATCGCTTCCGTGGCCTGCATGCGCTGCGCCGCTATCCGAACGGCGAAGAGCGTTGCATCGCCTGCAAGCTGTGCGAGGCGGTCTGCCCGGCGCTGGCGATCACGATCGACTCGGAGCCGCGCGAAGACGGCAGCCGCCGTACCACGCGCTACGACATCGATCTGTTCAAGTGCATCTACTGCGGCTTCTGCGAGGAAAGCTGCCCGGTCGATTCGATCGTCGAAACCCACCTGCACGAATACCACTTCGAACAGCGCGGTGAAAATATCGTTTCGAAAGCCCAGTTGCTGGCGATCGGCGACCGCCTGGAAGCCGAGATCGCCGAGCGCAAGGCGCTCGACGCGGCGTATCGCTGAGCCAAGGACAGTCAAAGAGCCATGAGCGCAGAACTCGTCTTCTTCTATGCCTTCGCCGCCGTCACCGCGCTTTCCGCGTTGTGCGTGGTGACGGTGCGCAACCCGGTATATGCGGCGCTGTTCCTGGTGCTGACCTTCTTCTCCAGCGCCTGCGTCTGGCTGCTGGCCGAGGCGGAGTTCCTCGCCATCGCCCTGGTTCTGGTCTACGTCGGCGCGGTGATGGTGTTGTTCCTGTTCGTGGTGATGATGCTCGACATCAAGGTGGACCCGCTGCGCGAGGGCTTCGCACGGTACCTGCCGGTCGCGATCGTCGTGGCGGTGGTGATGGCGGCCGAGATGTTCGCGTTGATCGGGTTCAACCGCATGCAGCAGGCCCTCGATCCGCTCGATCCGGCGCGCGCTGCCGGTGGCTCGAACATCGAGTGGCTGGGGCGCGCGATGTTCACCGATTACCTGCTGCCGTTCGAACTCGCGGCGGTCATCCTTACCGTGGCCATCATCGCCGCCATCGCCATCACGCTGCGCCGTCGTTCCGGCACCAAGCACCAGGACCCGTCGCGCCAGGTGATGGTGCGCCGCGAGGACCGCGTGCGCCTGGTCAAGGTTGCCGCCGAATCCAAGGAGAGCAGCCCGTGATCTCGCTCGGACATTTTCTTGCCCTGGCTGCGGTGTTGTTCTGCATCAGCGTCGCGGGCATCTTCGCCAACCGCAAGAACGTGATCGTGCTGCTGATGGCGATCGAACTGATGCTGCTTGCGGTGAACATGAACTTCGTCGCGTTCTCGCGCTACCTCGGCAATGTCGATGGCCAGGTGTTCGTGTTCTTCATTCTCACCGTGGCGGCGGCCGAGTCTGCCATCGGGCTTGCCATCCTGGTGGCCCTGTTCCGCAACCGCGGCACGATCAATGTCGCCGAAATCGACGACCTCAACGGCTGACGGACGCCCATCGTGATTTCCCAGAACACGTTATTGATCATCGCGCTGGCACCGCTCCTCGGGGCCATCGTCGCCGGCCTGTTCGGGCGCCAGATCGGGCGCGCCGGCGCGCACTGGATCACCATCCTGGGGGTGGCCGTGTCCTGCGGTCTTTCGATCCAGGTGCTGTACCAGCTCGTCGCCGGTGGCGCGACGCCGTTCAATGCCAACGTCTACACCTGGTTCGAGATCGGCGGCTACAGCGCGCATGTCGGGTTCCTGGTCGACAAGCTCAGCGCCATGATGATGGTGGTGGTCACCTTCGTTTCGCTGCTGGTGCACGTCTACACCATAGGTTACATGGCTGATGACAGCGGCTATCAGCGCTTCTTCTCCTACATCTCGCTCTTCACCTTCTCGATGCTGATGCTGGTGATGAGCAACAACTTCCTGCAGCTGTTCTTCGGCTGGGAAGCGGTGGGTCTGGTCTCGTACCTGCTGATCGGCTTCTGGTACACGCGGCCCAGCGCGATCTTCGCCAACATGAAGGCGTTCCTGGTCAATCGCGTCGGCGATTTCGGCTTCCTGCTCGGCATCGCGGGCGTGTTGTACTGGTGCGGCAGCCTCGATTACGCCACGGTGTTCGGCAAGACCGGCGAAATCGAAGCGCTCACTTTCTCGCCCTGGGGCGCGGTGGTCTGGTCGGTGCCGACCTTCATCTGCATCGCGCTGTTCATCGGTGCCATGGGCAAGTCGGCGCAGGTGCCGCTGCATGTGTGGCTGCCGGATTCGATGGAAGGCCCGACCCCGATCTCGGCCTTGATCCATGCGGCCACGATGGTAACCGCGGGAATCTTCATGGTGGCGCGCATGTCGCCGCTGTTCGAGCTGTCCGAAACTGCGCTGGCATTCGTGCTGTTCATCGGTGCCACTACGGCCTTCTTCACCGGCCTCATCGGCATGGTGCAGAACGACATCAAGCGCGTGGTGGCGTATTCCACGTTGTCGCAGCTTGGCTACATGACGGTGGCGCTGGGCGTGTCGGCCTACGCCGGTGCGGTCTACCACCTGATGACCCATGCCTTCTTCAAGGCGTTGCTGTTCCTCGCGGCAGGCTCGGTCATCATCGGCATGCATCACGAGCAGGACATGCGCAAGATGGGAGGCCTGCGCAAGTACATGCCGATCACCTGGATCACGTCCCTGATCGGAACGCTCGCGCTGGTGGGAACGCCGTTCTTCTCCGGCTACTACTCGAAGGACAGCATCATTCTCGCCACCGAGGCCGCGGCCGAGCACGGCGGATGGGTGCAGCAGTACGCGATGTGGGCCGTACTGCTCGGCGTGTTCGTCACCAGTTTCTATTCGTTCCGCCTGCTGTACCTGACCTTCCACGGCAAGGAACGCTTCCGCGACGGACACGCACACGGCCACGAGGCGGCAGGTGCGCACGAGACGCACACGGAAGCGCATGACGACGCGAACGGCCACGATACGCACGAGCCACACGAGTCGCCCTGGGTGGTGACCGTGCCGCTGGTGCTGCTGGCCATCCCTTCGGTCCTGATCGGCTTCTTCACGGTTGGGCCGATGGTGTTCGGGGATTTCTTCGACGGCGCGATCGTCGTGCGCGAGGCGCACGACACGCTGGCACGGGTGGGCGATCATTTCCACGGCGCGGTCGGCTTCGCCACCCACGCCTTCGTGTCGGCGCCGTTCTGGCTCGCCTTCGCCGGCTTCGCGCTTGCAACCTACATCTACCTGTTCAACCCCGGCTTGGCGGACGGGTTCAAGCGAGCGCTGGCGTGGCCGGTGCGCGTACTCGAGCGCAAGTACGGTTTCGATGACCTGTGGATCGGTGGCTTCGCCGCCGCGGGCATCAAACTGGGCCGGGCGTTCTGGAAGGGAGGAGACACGGCGGTGATCGATGGCGTACTTGTCGATGGATCGGCTGCGTTCGTGGATCGCGTCGCGGGCGTGGCGCGCCAGCTCCAAACCGGGCGCCTCTATCACTATGCCTTCGCCATGATCCTGGGCCTGATCGCCCTGCTCGGCGCGCTGCTTTGGGCGTTGCGGTAACGAGAACTAGAGACTAGACGATGTCCAACTGGCCCCTGCTCAGCCTGCTGATCTGGCTGCCCATCCTTGGCGGTTTCGCCACTCTTGCGTTCGGCGATCGCGCGGGCGGCGCGCGCGGCTTTGCGCTGCTGGTGGCGTTGGCCACCCTGGCGCTCAGTGTCCCGCTCTACACCGACTTCGACTCCGGCAGCGCGGCCATGCAGTTCGTCCAGGACGTGCCCTGGATCGCGGCTTACGACATCCGGTATCACCTCGGGATCGACGGTATTTCGATTGCACTGATCCTGCTCACCACGCTGACCACGGTGCTGGTGATCCTTGGGGCCTGGGATTCGGTCGACGACAAGGTGGCCGCGTACCTGGCGGCGTTCCTGATCCTCGAAGGCCTGATGATCGGAGTGTTCTGCGCGCTCGACGCGATCCTGTTCTACGTGTTCTTCGAAGGCATGCTGATCCCGATGTTCATCATCATCGGGGTCTGGGGCGGGCCGCGGCGCGTCTACGCATCGATCAAGTTCTTCCTCTACACCTTCCTCGGTTCGGTGTTCATGCTGGTCGGGCTGATCTACCTGTACCTGAAGGGCGGCAGCTTCCAGTTGGCTGACCTTTACGCCTTGCCGCTCACCGCCACCGAGCAGATGTGGCTGTTCTTCGCCTTCCTGCTGGCTTTCGCGGTGAAGGTGCCCATGTTCCCGGTGCACACCTGGTTGCCGGATGCGCATGTGGAAGCACCCACCGGCGGCTCGGTAATCCTGGCTGCGATCATGCTCAAGATCGGTGGCTACGGTTTCCTGCGCTTCGCGCTGCCGATCGTTCCCGATGCCGGACATGAATGGGCCTGGCTGGTGATCGCGCTCAGCCTGGTCGGCGTGGTGTACGTGGGTCTTGTGGCGCTGGTGCAGGACGACATGAAGAAGCTGATCGCGTACTCGTCCGTGTCGCACATGGGCTTCGTCACGCTCGGTACCTTCATCGCCTTCGCGCTGGTGCGCGAGAGTGGCAATACCGATGCGGCCGAGTTGGGGCTGCAGGGCGCGATGGTGCAGATGATCTCGCACGGCTTCGTCTCCGGCGCGATGTTCTCCTGCGTCGGCGTGTTGTACGACCGCATGCACAGCCGCATGATCAAGGACTACGGCGGCGTGGTGAACACCATGCCGTGGTTCGCGGCCTTCTTCGTCTTCTTTGCCATGGCGAACTCCGGCCTGCCCGGCACCTCGGGATTCGTCGGAGAGTTCATGGTCATCCTCGCGGCCTTCCAGCAGAACCCGCTGGTCGCGGCGGTGGCGGCATTGACCCTGATCATCGGGGCTGCCTACACCTTGTGGATGGTCAAGCGCGTGATCTTCGGCGAGGTTGCGAACGAGCACGTCAAGGCGCTCAAGGACATCGGTGGACGCGAGGCGCTGGTGCTGGGCGCGTTCGCCGCCGGCACCCTGTTCTTCGGCGTCTACCCCAAGCCACTCACCGACCTGATGGACACGTCCATCGCCCAGCTCGCGGCGCAGCTCGCCGCGTCCAAACTGTGACCTTCAGGTAACGGAACGTCTCCATGTTCACTGCCGCCGACTTCCAACTGCTGCTGCCCGAGATTTTCCTGCTCGGCGCGACCTGCCTGCTCCTGCTGGTGGACCTGTTCCTGAGTGATGCACGGCGAGGACTGACGCATTTCCTGAGCCTGGCGACCTTGGTCGCAACGGCTGTGCTCAGTTTCCGCGCCGGTGCCGACGGAGTGGCGCTGCAGGGCGAGGCCTTCGGCGGAATGTTCCTGCGCGATGGCGTCAGCGACGCCTTGAAGCTGTTCATCTACCTCGTCACGGGCGCGGCCTTCGTCTACGCGAAGCCGTATCTGGCCGATCGCGGCTTGTTCAAGGGCGAGTTCTACATCCTTTGCCTGTTCGCGGTGCTGGGGATGATGATCCTGGTGTCCGCCGGCAACCTCGTCACGGTCTACCTCGGGCTGGAGCTGCTGGCGCTTTCGTCCTATGCGCTGGTGGCGCTGCGCCGCGAGAGTCGCGTGGCGACGGAGGCCGCGATGAAGTACTTCGTGCTCGGGGCCTTGGCTTCGGGCATGCTGCTCTACGGCATGTCGATGCTGTACGGAGCCACGGGTACGCTCGACCTCGCACAGATCTATCCGGCGGCGGCCGCGCAGGGCGACAACCGCGCCCTGCTGCTGTTCGGCGTCGTGTTCCTGGTGGTGGGCATCGGCTTCAAGTTCGGCGCTGCGCCTTTCCACATGTGGTTGCCGGACGTCTACCAGGGGGCACCGACGGCGATCACCCTGTTCATCGGCTCCGCGCCCAAGCTGGCCGCGTTCGGCATGGCCTATCGCCTGCTCGAAGGCGGCACCGGCGCGCTCGATGGCCATTGGCGCGAGATGCTGGCCTGGCTGGCGGTGGCCTCGCTAGCGATCGGCAACGTCGTCGCCATCGCGCAGACCAATCTCAAGCGGATGCTGGCCTACTCGACGATTTCGCATGTCGGCTTCCTGTTCCTGGGCCTGGCGAACGCCACGCCGCAGGGTTACGCCGCCGCGATGCTGTACGCGATTTGCTATGCCCTGATGTCGGCCGGCGCCTTCGCCTGCGTGATCCTGCTGTCGAAGCAAGGTTACGAGGCAGAAAACATCTCCGATTTCCGCGGCCTGTTCCGCACCCATCCCTGGTTCGCCACCATGGTGCTGCTGCTGATGGCCTCGCTCGCCGGATTCCCGCCCCTGTTCGGGTTCTGGGCCAAGCTCGCCGTGCTGCGCGCCGCGATCGATGGCGGCATGCTGTGGCTGGCCATCGTCGGCGTCGTGTTCGCCGTGATCGGTGCCTACTACTACCTGCGCGTGATCAAGGTGATGTTCTTCGATGCGCCCAGCGACGATGGCAGGGCGCGGCCCGTCGCAGACCCACAGTTGCGCTGGCTGCTCAGCGCCAACGCCCTGCTCATGCTCGTACTGGGCCTGTTCTGGAGTCCGCTGCTGGACCTGTGCACGCGCGCATTTGGCGCGTGATGGCGCCGATTCACGAAGCAGGATGAAATCGGGCTTGCCTCTCTCGCAGGATTGCAGCTAGAATCCGCGCCTCACTGCTGCGGGGTGGAGCAGTCTGGCAGCTCGTCGGGCTCATAACCCGAAGGTCGCAGGTTCAAATCCTGCCCCCGCTACCAGTTTCGGAAACGAAAGGGCCTCGGTTGAGGCTTTTTTGTTGGATGATTCGGCCCAGCGCGGATTTCCGCGCCGAGTCATCGGGAAACAGGAAGTAACCGAAAGGGGCCTTGCGCCCCTTTTTGTTTGGCCCGAACCAGGGTGATGCACGTCGATGTCGCAAAAGCAGCATGAAATCGAGGCTTTGCTCGCGCCTGCCGTGCAGGCGCTGGGACTGGAGTTGCTGGGCAGCGAGTTCAGCGCCGGCAACGCCAGCGCCTTGTTGCGCCTTTACATCGACGCGCGGGATCGCGCGGTCAATCTCGACGATTGCGAAGCGGTCAGCCGGGAAGTGAGTGCATTGCTGGACGTGCACGATCCGATCGACGGCAACTACACCCTGGAGGTGTCATCGCCGGGCATCGAGCGGCCGCTGTTCAAGCCGGAACACTTCGCGCGCTTCGCGGGCGAGCCCGCCAAGGTGACGGTCGACCTTCCGATCGATGGTCGCCGCCGCTTCCACGGCCCGATCCTGCGCGTGGAAGGCGACGAGATCGTGCTCGAACAGGATGGCATCGAGGTACGCGTGCCGCACCCGAACATCATCAAGGCCAGGCTGGCGCCCGTGTTCGAGGCGCCCGCCAAGCCCGGCAAGAAGCCCGGACAGAAGCCGGGTCGCAAGACTCCGAAAGATTGAACGACGAAGCTATTTCCAAAGGTCGAACGATGAGCAAGGAATTGTTGCTGGTAGTGGATGCGGTGGCGAACGAGAAGGGCGTCGCGCGCGGTGTCATTTTCGAGGCAATGGAGGCCGCGCTGGCGTCGGCGGCGAAGAAGCGCTATCCGGACCAGGACGTCGCCATGCGCGTCTCGATCAACCGGGTCAATGGAAACTACGAGACGTTCCGGCGCTGGGAAGTCATCGCTGACGACATCGTGATGGAATCGCCCGAGCGCATGGTGCGCCTGATGGATGCAGTCGACGTGAAGGCCGACTCGCAACTCGGCGAGTTCATCGAGGAGCAGGTCGAGAACGCCGAGTTCGGGCGCATCGCGGCGCAGGCGGCCAAGCAGGTCATCGTGCAGCGCGTGCGCGAGGCCGAACGCGCGCAAGTGGTCGACGCCTACAAGGATCGCGTCGGCGAACTGCTGACGGGCGTGGTCAAGCGGGTCGAGCGCGGCAGCATCTTCGTCGACCTCGGCGGCAATGCCGAAGCCTATATTCCGAAGGACAAGGCCATTCCGCGTGACGTCGTGCGCCCCGGCGACCGCGTCCGCGGCTACCTGTACGACGTGCGCGCCGAGGCGCGCGGTCCGCAGCTGTTCATCTCGCGCACCGCGCCGGAATTCATGATGGAGCTGTTCAAGCTCGAAGTGCCGGAAGTGGGCCAGGGCCTGGTCGAGATCAAGGCCGCAGCCCGTGATCCGGGCGATCGCGCCAAGATCGCGGTGATCGCGCACGACCACCGCACCGATCCGATCGGCGCCTGCATCGGCATGCGCGGCTCGCGCGTGCAGGCGGTGTCGAACGAGCTGAATGGCGAGCGCATCGACATCGTGCTGTGGAGCGAGAACTCGGCCCAGTTCGTGATCAACGCGATGGCGCCCGCGGAAGTGCAGTCGATCATCGTCGATGAAGAAAAGCACTCGATGGATATCGCCGTGGCCGAAGACAAGCTGGCGCAGGCGATCGGCAAGGGCGGCCAGAACGTGCGCCTGGCGAGCAAGCTGAGCGGCTGGCAGCTGAACGTGATGACCCAGGCCCAGGTCGTGGCCAAGAGCGAGGCCGAACAGGCCAATGCGCGAGCACTCTTCATCGAGAAGCTCGAGGTCGACGAGGAGATTGCCGGGATCCTGGTGGGCGAAGGCTTCTCCACGCTGGAGGAAATCGCCTACGTGCCGGCCGGCGAACTGCTGGCGGTGGAAGGCTTCGACGAGGACATCGTGGAGGAGTTGCGCGCCCGTGCGCGCGACGCGCTGCTCACGGATGCGCTTGCGGTCGAGGAAGAGATCGAGGAACACCGGCCGGCTGACGACCTGCTCGGCCTCGAAGGCATGGACGACGCCACGGCCTACGAACTGGCGCGGCGTGGCGTGATGACGCAGGAAGACCTGGCCGAGCTGGCGGTGGATGAACTCACCGACATCGAAGGCATGGACGAGGAACGTGCCGCGGCGCTGATCATGGCGGCCCGTGCGCCGTGGTTCGAGTAGTGATTGTGCCGGGCTCGTCCGGCTGAGTGCGCAAGGTTGTAGAGCCGGGCTCGCCCGGCTGAATCGCCCCGATGACGGCGAAAGGCAAAAGGCAGCGGAGCAAGCTCCGCTCTACGGGAAACACAATGTCCGAAGTGACCGTAAGACAACTCGCAGGCGTCCTGGCAATGCCGGTCGACAAGCTGCTCGAACAGCTCGGCGAGGCCGGCATGAAGTTCAGCGGGCCCGACCAGGTTGTGACCAGCACCGAGAAGGTGAAGCTGCTCGGCTTCCTGCGGCGTACCCATGGCAAGGCGGAGAAGCCGGCCGAGGATGCGGCCCCGAAACAGATCACGCTCAATCGCCGCAAGGTGCAGGAAATCACCGTTGCAGCGGGCAAGAGCAAGACCACGGTGGCGGTCGAGGTGCGGCAAAAACGCACCTACGTCAAGCGCAGCGAAGTGGATGCGCCGGAGAATCCCGAGCGCGAGGACGCGCAGCGCAAGCTGGCCGAGTCGCAGGCCCGCAATCAGGCCGAGGTGGCCGCGCTGAACGAGTCCGATCGCCGTCGTCGCGAGGATGAGGATCGCAAGCGTGCCGATGAGGAAGCGGCGCGGGTGGCGCGGGAGCAGGAAGAAACCAACCGTCAGGCCGAAGCCAGTGCCGCGGTCGAGGTGGAGGCCCCCGCAGCGCCGGTTGCGCCGGTGCGCGAGCCGATCCGCGAGACCATCCGCATCGTCGAGCCTCCATCGCGCAACCGCGGTACCGACGAGAAGGCGCATGGCCATGGCCACCAGCGTCACGCCAACAAGCCCGCGCGCGGCCATGTCGCGGGACGCCCGGAAGGCAGCCCGGCCGAAGACGACGCGGGTCGTCGTTCGCTCAAGGGTGAGTTGCACCTGTCCGACGCCGGCAGCGCGCGACGCGTGGCGAACAAGAAGAAGCCCAAGACCCGCCAGGCAGAAGGCAGCCGCCAGGGTTCGGGCCAGCATGGTTTCGCACGTCCTACCGCGCCGGTGGTACGAGAGATCGCCTTCGGCGACAGCATCAGCGTGGCCGACCTTGCCGCGAAGCTGGCGCTGAAGGGCGGCGAAGTGGTGAAGGCGCTGTTCAAGATGGGCGTGATGGTGACGATCAACCAGGTGATCGACCACGACACCGCGGTGCTGGTGGTGGAGGAACTCGGCCACACGGCGGTGCGCGCGAGCGAGAACGATGCGGAGTCGGCGCTGATCGCGCACAGCGAGGAAATGCAGGGCGAGAAGCATGCCCGTCCGCCGGTCGTGACCATCATGGGCCACGTCGACCACGGCAAGACCTCGTTGCTGGACTACATCCGTCGCGCCAAGGTGGCGGCGGGCGAAGCCGGCGGCATCACCCAGCACATCGGCGCCTACCACGTCGAAACCGCGAAAGGCGTGATTTCCTTCCTCGATACGCCCGGCCACGCGGCCTTTACCGCGATGCGTGCGCGTGGTGCCAGGCTCACCGACGTGGTGGTGCTGGTGGTGGCTGCTGATGACGGCGTGATGCCGCAGACGATCGAGGCGATCCAGCACGCGCGCGCCGCCAGGGTGCCGCTGGTGGTTGCGATCAACAAGGTCGACAAGAACGACGCGAACCCGGACCGGGTGAAGCAGGAGCTGATCCAGCACGAAGTCGTGGCCGAGGATTTCGGCGGCGAGGTGATGATGATTCCGGTGTCGGCCAAGACCGGCCAGGGCATCGACGCATTGCTCGATGCGATCCTGCTGCAGGCCGAAGTGCTGGAACTGCAGGCCGTGGTCGACGGTCGCGCCACCGGTGTGGTGGTTGAATCGGCGCTCGACAAGGGGCGCGGCCCCGTCGCCACGGTACTGGTACAGCAGGGCACGCTCAAGAAGGGCGACTTCCTCGTGTGCGGCGTGCAGTACGGTCGCGTGCGCGCGATGTTCGACGAGGCCGGCAAGCAAGTCGCGGAGGCCGGGCCGTCGATCCCGGTGGTGGTGCTGGGACTGTCGGGCGTGCCCGATGCCGGCGACGATTTCGCCGTGGTCGAGGACGAGCGCCTGGCCAAGGATGTGGCGCAGCAGCGTGATGCCAAGCGCCGCGAGAGCCGTCTGGTGAAGCAAGCCGGCAATCGCATGGAAGACGTGCTGGCACAGATGGGTCAGGGCGAAGGCCAGGGGCAGCAACAGCTCAACCTCGTGGTCAAGGCGGACGTGCAGGGTTCGGTGGAAGCGCTGCGCCAGGCCCTGACTGGCCTCTCAACCGACGCGATCCGGATCAATGTGCTGGTTTCAGGCGTGGGCGGCATCACCGAATCCGACGCGAATTCGGCGGCGACATCCAAGGCCACGATCATCGGCTTCAACGTGCGTGCCGACGCCTCGGCGCGTCGCATCATCGAGCAGAACGGCATCGACTTGCGCTATTTCTCGATCATCTACGACGTGATCGATCAGGTGAAGCAGGTGGCCTCCGGCCTGCTCGGCATGGAGATCCGCGAAGAGATCATCGGCACGGCACAGGTGCGAGACGTGTTCCGCAGCTCCAAGTTTGGCGCGGTGGCCGGCTGCATGGTCATCGAAGGTTCGGTCAAGCGCAACAAGCCGATCCGCGTGTTGCGCGACAACACCGTCATCTTCCAGGGCGAGCTCGAATCGCTGCGTCGCTTCAAGGACGTGGTGGAAGAGGTGCGCAACGGCATGGAATGCGGCATCGCGGTCAAGGCCTACAACGACGTCAAGCCGGGCGACCAGATCGAATGCTTCGAACGCATCGAGGTGGCGCGCACGCTGTAAGGCGCGCCCGCATCGGCCATGCCGTCGCACAAGTCCTTCAATCGAATCGACCGGATCGCGGCGCAGATGCGCCGCGATCTGGGCGAACTGGTGCATGGGGCAGTGCGGGAACACGGGCTGCCTTCGGTCAGCGTTTCCGACGTGGAAGTGACGCGCGACCTGGCCCACGCCAAGGTCTTTGTCACTGCGCTCGAACCCGGTCGCGCCAAGGAAGCCGTGGCCGCGCTGAAGGAGTTGGCCAGGGAGTTCCGCTTCCAGCTCGGGCGCCGCATGCGGATCCGCAGCTTGCCGGAACTGCACTTCCAGTACGACGACTCGGTCGATCGCGGCGAGCGCATCGACGCGCTGTTGCGTGACGTCGGGTCCGAAGCGCGCGACGATCGCGAAGACTGAGCCGCGGGCGAACCTCGCAGTACGGCATGGCTCGGCGTCGCAAGAAGCACCCCGCGTTCCGCGAACTTGACGGCATCCTGCTGCTGGACAAGCCACGCGGCATGAGTTCCAACGCCGCGTTGCAGGTGGTGCGCCGCTTGTACGCGGCGGAGAAGGGCGGCCATACCGGCGCGCTCGATCCGCTGGCCACTGGACTCCTTCCGCTGTGCTTCGGCGAAGCCACGAAGATCGCAGGCTTGCTGCTGTCCGAGCGCAAGGCCTACGAGGTGCTTGCGCGCTTCGGGATCGAAACCGATACCTGCGACGCCGACGGCATGGTGGTGGCCGAGCGGCCGGTGCCGGCATTGAGCGTGTCGCGCGTGGTTGAGGCGCTTGCGCCCTTCGTCGGGCGGATTCGCCAGGTTCCGCCGATCTACTCCGCCCTCAAGCTCGAAGGCGAGCCGCTCTATCTCAAGGCGCGGCGCGGCGAGAGCGTCGAGGTGGCGGCGCGCGAGGTCGAGGTCCACGCCATCGAACTGGTCGAACTGGGCACCGATTCGGCCCGGCTGCGGATCGAATGCGGCTCAGGCACCTATGTCCGCAGCATCGTGCGCGACCTGGGCGCGGCCCTGGGTTGCGGGGCGCATGTGGCCGAACTGCGTCGAACCTGGGTCGAACCGTTCCGTGCGCCGCAGATGCACACGATGGCCGATCTGGAAGCGATCGCCGCCCAGGGGTGCGACGCGCTGGACGCGCTGTTGCTGCCGATCGAAGCCGGCTTGGTCGGACTGCGCACTTTCCAGCTCGACCCCGACCAGGCCAGACGCTTGGGCCAGGGCCAGTTGCTTCCCTGGCCGCCTGTGCCCTTGGGCGAGGGTGTGGCCTATGACGGGGAGGGGCGGGCGCTCGGTCTGGTGGCACTGACCGAGGCCGGATTGCGCCCCAAGCGTCTGTTCAAGCGTGGATTCGCGGCCGGACTCGCCTGAAACCCGTGCCCCGTCCTCAAGGTCGGGCGGGCATCGGCTGGAGCCGAAACTCTAATCGCCGTAGCGGACTCAGGCCGAGGTTCTGGTTGTCCGCGCGCCGCCGCTCGGCTACAATTCCGCGGCTTTTTCAGGCACTTCCCGTTTCTCGTTTTCCCACCGGCGGGTCAGGCGGTTCGTCAGGCAAGCGGCCTGGCGCTTCTGCGGACTGCGCATCACTCAAAGGCAGGATCATGTCCATCGACACCAGCAAGATCATCGACGATTTCAAGCGCGCGCCGAACGATACCGGTTCGCCCGAGGTGCAGGTTGCGCTGCTTTCCGCGCGCATCGAGCAGCTCACCGAGCACTTCAAGTCGCACAAGCAGGATCACCACAGCCGCCGCGGCCTGCTGAAGCTGGTCAACCAGCGCCGCAGCCTGCTCGGCTATCTGAAGAAGAAGGATGGCGAGCGCTACAAGACGCTGATCGAGCGTCTCGGCCTGCGCCGTTAAACCCGATGCACCTTCCGCGGCGCCCAGTGCGCCGCGGTTGTTTTGAAGGGCATGGATGCACGAGCGTCGCGGGCGCAGGACGCGCAACAGCGGCGGCGACGAAAAACCCGCGGACAGGTCGTCCGTACCACCGCCCGGCAAGGGTGCCGCGGCGGAAATCCCAGATGAAGGAATTCACACCGTGGCAAAAGTAACGAAGACGTTCCAGTACGGGCAGCACCAGGTCACGCTCGAAACCGGTGAAGTGGCCCGTCAGGCCGGCGGTGCCGTGATGGTGAAGATGGCCGATACCGTGGTGCTGGTCACCGTGGTCGGCAACAAGACGGCGCGCGAAGGCCAGGACTTCTTCCCGCTCACGGTTGACTACCTCGAGAAGTTCTACGCCGGTGGTCGCATCCCGGGTGGCTTCTTCAAGCGTGAAGGCCGCCAGACCGAGCGCGAGACCCTGGTCTCGCGCCTGATCGATCGCCCGATCCGCCCGCTGTTCCCGGAAGGCTTCCTCAACGAGGTGCAGGTCATCGCTCAGGTGATGAGCCTGAACCCGGAAGTGGGCGGCGATATCCCCGCCATGATCGGTGCCTCGGCCGCGCTGGTGCTCTCGGGCATCCCGTTCAAGGGCCCGATCGGTGCGGCCAAGGTCGGCTATGCCAATGGCCAGTACCTGCTCAACCCGACCGTCACCGAACTCAAGACCTCCGACCTCGAACTCGTCGTCGCCGGCACCGCCGGTGCTGTGCTCATGGTGGAGTCGGAAGCCAAGGAACTGTCGGAAGACGTGATGCTGGGCGCGGTGGTGTTCGGCCACCAGCAGCTGCAGGCCGTAGTCAAGGCGATCAACGAACTGGCCGCGGAAGTTGGCGTCAAGTCGTGGAACTGGGCACCGGCCGACAAGCCGCAAGCCCCGATCGACGCACTCAAGGCGGCGATCGGCAACAAGCTCGCCGACGCCTTCAAGATCGTCGACAAGCTCGCCCGCCGCGACGCCATCGCCGCGCTGAAGAAGGCGACGCTCGACAGCCTCAAGCCCAACATTGAAGCCAATGGCTGGGACGCGAAGGAAGTGTCGAAGGAATTCGGTGAATTCGAATACCAGACCATGCGCCACTCGGTGCTCAGCACCAAGATCCGCATCGACGGTCGTGACCTGACCACGGTGCGTCCGATCATGGTCAAGACCGGCGTGCTGCCGCGCACCCACGGCTCGTCGCTGTTCCAGCGCGGCGAAACCCAGGCCATCGTGGTCACCAC
This sequence comes from Chiayiivirga sp., assembly GCA_022647565.1. Classification (GTDB taxonomy): domain Bacteria; phylum Pseudomonadota; class Gammaproteobacteria; order Xanthomonadales; family Xanthomonadaceae; genus JALCLA01. The sequence goes on along the minus strand of JALCLA010000007.1, from coordinate 39,970 downwards.
GCTGGGCACGGCGCGCGACGGCCAGATCATCGACGCGGTCGAAGGCGAATCCAAGGATCACTTCCTGTTCCACTACAACTTCCCGCCGTTCTCGGTCGGTGAAGCCGGTCGCATGATGGGCCCGAAGCGTCGCGAAATCGGTCACGGCCGTCTCGCGCGCCGCGGCGTGCAGGCCGTGATGCCGTCGATGGAATCGTTCCCGTACACCATCCGCGTGGTCTCGGAAATCACCGAATCCAACGGTTCGTCCTCGATGGCCTCGGTCTGCGGCTCCTCGCTGGCGTTGATGGACGCGGGCGTGCCGATCTCGGCGCCGGTCGCCGGCATCGCCATGGGCCTGGTGAAGGAAGGCGCCGACTACGTCGTGCTCTCCGACATCCTCGGTGACGAAGATCACCTCGGCGACATGGATTTCAAGGTGGCCGGTACCTCGAACGGTATCTCGGCGTTGCAGATGGACATCAAGATCGACGGCATCACCGAGGAGATCATGAAAGTGGCGCTGGCCCAGGCCAAGCAGGGTCGCCTGCACATCCTCGGCGAGATGGCGAAGGTGATCACCGCGCCACGCGCCGAGATGAGCGAGTACGCCCCGCGCCTGCTCACCATGAAGATCCACCCGGACAAGATCCGCGAAGTGATCGGCAAGGGTGGCTCGGTGATCCAGGCCATCACCAAGGACACCGGCACCCAGATCGACATCCAGGACGACGGCACCATCGTCATCGCCTCGATCAACGCACTCGCGGCGCAGGCGGCGAAGGCCCGCATCGAACAGATCACCTCGGACGTCGAACCGGGCCGCATCTACGAAGGCAAGGTCGCCAAGTTGATGGACTTCGGCGCGTTCGTCACCATCGCCCCCGGCAAGGATGGCCTCGTGCACGTCTCGCAGATCTCCAACGAGCGCGTCGAGAAGGTCTCCGACAAGCTGAAGGAAGGCGATATCGTCAAGGTGAAGGTGCTGGAAGTCGACAAGCAGGGCCGCATCCGCCTGTCGATGAAGGCCGTGACCGAGGGTGAAGGCACGCCGGCCTGATCGCCCCGCGATTTGGTGACACGAAAAGCGGGCTACGGCCCGCTTTTTCGTTGGTGTGCCAGAATTGACGAGCAGCAGGTTTCTTCGGGTGCTGAAGACGTACTCTGACCCTTATGTTCGCTCGACCCCTGCTTTTTCATCGACTTGTAGTCGATCCCGGGCTAGGAAAACGCTTGGCCTTGGGCTAGAAAGTGAACCTGACCCCGTTCTTCCTATGAGAAGCCAACCATGAGAAGTGCACGACTCGTCATCGCGACCGGAAGCCTTTTGCTGACGACGCTCACCGCGTGTAGCCGCAATGGCGAACCCGCGATCCAGGCGCCCGTGACGCTTGCAGCCGCGCCAACGGCAGAGGCACCCAAGGCCCAGGCCGTCTCCGTGGATCCGGAACAGGCGGCCAGGTTGAAAGATCTCATCGGTCGCCAGGGCGGAAGCTGTGCCGACATCGTGGGTCTGCGTTCGCTGGGAGATCTTTCCAATCAGGCTGAAGTGACCTGCGTCGAGACCGCTGGCGGCACGAGCCAGGCCCGGTACACGGTGGATATGGGCACCGAAGAAGTCAGCAAGAGCGACTGAGCCCACGCTCGCGGCGCGTCGCTGGGCGCGCCGCGCGGCAGATCACACCACGCCGGTGGCGTAGTACAGACCGATCACGACAAACACCGCCATGGTCTTGATGAGGGTGATCGCGAAGATGTCCTTGTAGGCTTGGCGGTGGGTCAGGCCGGTGACGGCGAGCAGGGTGATCACTGCGCCGTTGTGCGGCAGGGTATCCATGCCGCCCGAGGCCATGGCGGCGACGCGATGCAACACGTCCATCGGGATGCCGGCGGCGTTCGCGTTGGCGATGAAGGTTTCCGCCATTGCCGCGAGCGCGATGCTCATGCCGCCCGAGGCCGAGCCGGTGATGCCGGCCAGCGCGGTGACGGTGACGGCTTCGTTCACCAGCGGGTTGGGAATCGCCGAGAGCGCGTTTGCCACCACGAGGAAGCCGGGCAGGGCGGCGATCACCGCCCCGAAGCCGTATTCGGAAGCGGTGTTCATCGAGGCCAGCAGAGCGCCACCGATCGCGCTCTTGGTGCCTTCGGCGAAGCTCGCGACCACCGGCTTCCAGGCCAGCGCCAGCACGCTCACGATGCCGATCAGGAGCGCGCCTTGCACCGCCCAGATCGCGCCGACTTTCGAGATTTCCTGCACCACTTCCGGCGCGCTGCCGATCACGGCCGGATCGAAGCTGTGGCTCGCGCCGTAGAGCTTTGGAATCCAGCCGGTGAACAGTTTGTTCGATACGCCCACCAGTACCAACGGCAGGATTGCGAGCAGCGGATGCGCGAGTCGTTCGCCAGAGAAAGCGGCCGGTTCGTTCAACAACTCCGTGCCATAGCCTTCGCCTGCCGCCAGCGCCGCGCGCCGCCGCCATTCGAGATAGATCAGGCCCAAGGCCAGGATGAACACTCCACCGAGCGTGCCCAGCCACGGCGCCGCCCAGGTGTTGGTGCCGAAGAACGTGGTCGGGATGATGTTCTGGATCTGCGGCGTGCCCGGCAGCGCATCCATGGTGAAGGTGAACGCGCCGAGCGCGATGGTGCCGGGGATCAGGCGCTTGGGGATGTTGCTCTGGCGGAACAGTTCGGCCGCGAACGGATACACCGCGAATACCACCACGAACAGCGACACCCCGCCGTAGGTGAGCAGGGCGCAGACCACCACGATGGAGAGCATCGCGCGTTGTGCGCCGAACAGGCGGATCACCGCCGCCACGATGGATTTCGAGAAACCGGACAACTCGATCAGTTTGCCGAAGATCGCGCCGAGCAGGAACACCGGAAAATACAGCTTGAGAAAGCCGACCATCTTGTCCATGAACAGGCCGGTGAACATTGGCGCGACCAGTTGCGGATCGGTCAGCAACACGGCGCCCAGCGCCGCCACCGGCGCGAACAGGATCACGCTGTAGCCGCGATAGGCCACCAGCATGAGGAAGACCAGCGCAGCGAGGACGACGAGGAATTCGAGCATGGGGACGGCGGGCCGGCTCCGACGACGGTAGCGGAGCGCAGTGTCGTCAATGCGGTGCGCGGCGGCCCACTGTACCAAGGTACAGGTGACGCTCTGTGTCCCTCCGCAGATCATGCCGACCCTAGAGGCAATACGCCCGAGGGAGACCCCGATGAACACGTTCCGCCGCCACCGCCTGACTGCCGCCGTCGTCACCGCCCTGATGCTGCCCATGCTTGCTGTCGCGCAGGCGCCAGCGGCGGCCGATCCTTCGGCGGCACCCAAGGAGGAAGAGAAGAGCCAGGCTTCCAGCCTGTCGCAAGTCACCGTCACCGCGCGCAAGCGCGAAGAGACGATCGCCGACGTGCCGGTGGCCGTCACCGCCTACACCGCTGACTCGCTCGACAAGCTCAACGTGGAGGACATCGGCGACCTCGATGCGTTCGTGCCCAATCTCACGATCTATGCCGCGCGCGGTTCCACCAGCACGGTCACTGCCTACATCCGCGGCGTGGGCCAGGCCGATCCGCTCTGGGGTGTCGACCCCGGTGTCGGCATCTATCTGGACGACGTGTACATCGCCCGCCCGCAAGGTGCACTGCTGGACGTGTTTGATGTGGAGCGGATCGAAGTGCTGCGCGGCCCGCAGGGCACGCTGTACGGCAAGAACACCATCGGCGGCGCGATCAAGTACGTGTCCTCGCCATTGGAAGAGGATTTCTACGGCCGCGGTAGTGTCACGGTCGGTGATTACAACCAGGGTGATCTCAAGGTCAACCTCAACGCGCCGCTGGGCGGCTCGGGCTGGGTGGCGCGCGTGGCCGCGGCTTCGCTCAGTCGCGACGGCTACGGCAAGAACCTGGTCACCGACCAGGAAGTCTCGGACAAGGAAATCCTCGCCGCGCGTGCCACGATCGGCTACGTCGGCAATCCGGATTTCTGGGTGAAGGTCACGGCGGACTGGATGGACGACAAGTCCGGCGTGCGCGGCGCGCAGATGCTGGCACCCAACACCAACGCCGTGATCAACGTGCGCAACGTCCCGCCGCTGGACCACCGCTACGACGTGCGCAACGGCATGCCGAACATCAACAACACCTCGATGGACGGCGCCTCGGTCACCGTCGGCTGGAACCTGGGCGATGCCTGGACGCTCAAGTCGATCACCGCGTTCCGCGAGTCCGACACCGAAACCAATATCGACTTCGACACCCTGCCGCAGAAGATCGCGGACGTGAAGGCGTTCTACAACGACGAGCAGACCTCGCAGGAATTCCAGCTCAACTACGACAACGCCGGCGCGTTCCGCGGCGTGGCCGGCCTTTACTGGTTCGACGGCGAAGCCGGTGGCCAGGTGCTCAACAACTTCTTCAACCTGAGCTTCGGCGATACCCAGGGCGTGGTCGATACCGACAGCATCGCGGTCTATGGCGAGGGCACCTTCGACCTGAATGACCAGTGGTCGATCACGGGCGGCATCCGCTACACCGATGAGGAGAAGAGCGCCGACGTGCTCAATCGCTGCTACACGGATGCGACCTACACCACGCTGGCCGCACTGTGTACCGCGACCAATCGCACCCCGATCGCGGCGGACTTTGAGGATTCGGAACGCTTCAAGAACTTCTCGCCCAAGCTCTCGCTCGACTATCGCTGGGACGAGAACACCCTGATCTACGGCCTGGTGTCGCAAGGCTTCAAGTCGGGCGGCTTCAACATCCGCGCCCAGGCCGTGCAGTTCCCGAACTCGCGCCTGCCCTTCGATGACGAGAAGGTGACGAGCTTCGAGGTCGGCGCCAAGAACTCGTTCCTGGATGACACCCTGTTCCTGAACCTGGCCTACTTCTACAACGACTACAAGGACATCCAGCTCTCGGTCTTCACCTCGTTCGATTCCAACGGCGACGGCCAGAACGATGCGTTCTTCGGCGACTTCACCAACGCCGGCAAGGGCACGGTCAAGGGCATCGAGGCCGAGTACGCCCTGCAGTTGACCGAGAACTTCAGCATCCAGGGCAACCTCGCCTGGCTCGACACCAAGTACGACGAGTTCCTCACCGAATCGGCCAACGGCACCGTCAACAACATCGCTGGCAGCCAGCGATTCACCAATGCGCCGGAATACTCGGGCGCGATCAGCGCGGTGTACACGCGTCCGCTGGTCAGCGGTGGATCGCTGACCTGGCGCGCCACGCATTCGCATCAGAGCGAGGTCTATCCGACCACCGACCTGTCCGAAGCCATCCGCCAGGATGGCTACAGCCTGACCTCGGCCAGCGTGATCTGGCAGACCGCCGGCGCGTGGAGTTTCTCGCTCGACGGCAACAACCTCTGGGACACCGAATACCGCACCACCGGCTACAACATCGCCGCACTGGGTGTGTTGACCGGGTTCTACGGTGCGCCGCGCACCTTCAGCCTGACGGCGCGTTACGATTTCTGAGAGCGGGATGCGATGCGCTCTTCCCCCAACGGGCCGCATCCGCGGCCCGTTTTTTTCAGGATCACGGCGGATGCGGCCCGCGCTTGTCGCGGCCGCGCAATGGAGGGAGGCTGGATGAAACGGATGGCGGCCGTCATCGCGGGGCTGTGCATCGTGGCTTGCAGCAAGGCCCCGGCACCGAGCCTGCCTGCGCTCAATCTCGACCCGCAGCGCGTTGCCGTGGTCGGCATCTCGTCGGGTGCCATCATGGCGCAGCAGATGCACTTGGCCTATTCAGACCATCTCCTGGGTGCGGCACTGTTGTCGGGGCCGCCGTATCAGTGCGCCGAGGGCTCGTTGGATCGTGCCATCGGTTTCTGCATGAAGGCCGCGGGTGCCGCGCCGGACATGGCGACGCTGGCAACGCGAGTGGCCGAACGCGCCAGTCGCGGCGAACTGGCGCCGCTTTCCGGCCTGGACGGCGATCGCGTGCTGGTGGCGCATGGAAAAGGCGATGTGCTGGTGCCGGAGTCGATCGCACGGGCGGCCTACGCCCTGTACGAGGCCTTGCCCGAGGTCTCCGGCATGAACCTGCGCTGGGATGGTGATGGCGAGTTCGCGCATCTGTGGCCAACCCTCGATACGGGAGCCGACTGCGCCACGACGGCACCGCCGTATCTGGGCAAGTGCGGGCGCGACTTCGCCGGTGAGGTGATGCAGGCTCTGTTCGGCGCAGCGGCGTCGACCGTTGCACCGGAGGCAAGCGGCACCGTGCTCGAGTTCGATCAGGATCGCTTCGCGCCGTCGGGCGAAGACGCGTTCCTCGATGCAACGGGGCGGCTGTATCAGCCCGTGCAGTGCGCCGAAGGCAGGCCGTGCGGATTGTTGATCGCCTTCCATGGCTGCGAACAGAACCTGGCCGCGGTTGGCGAAGTCTTCGTGCGTGACAACGGTCTCAATCGTTGGGCCGACCTGCATTCGGTGGTCGTCCTGTATCCTCAGACGCGTGCGACTTACCTGCCGTTGAATCCGAAAGCATGCTGGGACTGGTGGGGCTATTCCGGGCCGGACTACGACACCCGCAAGGGACTGCAGCTACGTGCCGTCGCCGGCATGGCCGCCGCCTTGGGCGTGCCCTTGAGCGACTGACCGGAATCGCGCGCGGAACGCGGCGGTGCTGAGCGCCACCGTCATCGTGCTGGCCGGCCTGTTCTGGCTCGGCCTCCTGTTCGGCGCCGCGCTTTGGGGCGAGCGTCGGCCACAATTGCTGGCGCGGCACTGGGGCGCGGTCTACGCGCTCTCGCTCGCGGTCTACTGCACCTCGTGGACCTTCTATGGCACGGTGACCCAGGCCGCACGTTCGGGCTGGGCCCTGCCACCGACCTTCGTCGGCACGATCATGCTGTATGCCGTCGGCATTGCCGTGCTGCTGCGCCTGGTGCGCGTGGCGCGCGAACAGAACAGCAGCTCGATCGCCGACCTGATCGCCACGCGCCTGGGCAAGAGTTCGTGGCTGGCGGCGGCGGTGACGGCCGTGGCTCTGCTCGGCATGGTTCCCTACCTCGCGTTGCAGCTGAAGGCCGTGGCGATGAGCTTCAGCCTGCTCACGCGCGGCAACGAAACCAACACCGCGCCCTGGGAAGACAGCGCGTTGTACGTGGCCCTGGCCATGGCGTTGTTCGCGATGCTGTTCGGCACGCGCAGTGCCACGGCGGCCGAACACAATCGGGGCCTGGTGCTGGCGATGGCGGTGGAATCCCTGCTCAAGCTCGGCGCGATGCTCGCCCTCGGCGCCTTCGTGTGGTTCGGCCCGGCGAGCGCGAGCGTGCCGCTGGCACCGCGCGCCGATGGCGCGGACGGGTTTCCGGCCTTGATCGTGCTGGGCGTGCTGGCGATGTTCACCTTGCCGCACCAGTTCCACGTGGGCGTGGTGGAGTGCCAGGACGAACGCCACCTGCGCACCGCGCGCTGGCTGTTTCCGCTGTATCTCGTGGTCATTGCGATTCCGATCCTGCCGCTGGCACGGGCTGGCGAAGCGCAGCTGGCCGCGCTCGGCGTGCCTTCCGATCTGTATGTGCTGGCCTTGCCCCTGGCGCATGGGGCCGAAGGCCTGGCGCTGCTGGCGTTTCTCGGTGGCCTGAGCGCAGCGACCGGCATGGTGATCCTCGCCACGCTTTCGCTCAGCCTGATGATCGGCAATCACTGGCTCGCGCCACTGCGCGTGCGCGGCGCCTGGGCGCAGCCGGGCGGACCGAACCGGCGCGGCGAAGTGTTGCTGCAGCGGCGCCTTGGCATCCTCGCGGTGGTGCTGCTGGCCTGGGGCTATAGCCGGGCCATCGCGGGCAGCGATGCGTTGGCCGACATCGGTGCGGTGTCGTTCTCGGCGCTGGCGACGCTGGCGCCGGCCTTGGGCTTTGCCTTGTGGCGGCCGCAGACGCCTCCGCGTGCGGTGCTCGCTGGACTCGCGCTCGCGGTGGCGGTGTGGAGCTGGACCTTGTTGTTGCCCAGCCTCGCGCCCTTGCTCGGTGGCGAGCTGCGCTGGTTGATCGACGGTCCGTTCGGACTGGCCTGGCTGGCACCGGACGCGTTCCTCGGATTGAGCGGGTGGAGTCGTCTCCTGCGCGCGGTGATCCTGAGCCTGGTCGCCGGTACGCTGCTGACCTGGCTTCTGGCCCTGCGTCGTCAGCACGCGCCTGCCTCCGGATTGCGCGGCGAGATCGAGGTGGCCGCATTGCGTGAACTGGCGTCGCGCTTCCTGCCCGAGGCGCGTGTCGATCAGTTGTTCGTGCATGGCGTGAGCGCCGGTGTGCTGGAAGCGCAGGTCGAGGGCGAACTCGCGGCGGTGTTCGGAGCCGCGTCGGCGCGGCTGCTGCTCGACACCGCGCGGCGCGAGCCCGGTTCCGGCTTGCAGGCGGTGGCGGCGCTGGTGGGCGAAACCTCGCAGGCGCTGCGCTTCAACCAGCGGGTGCTGGAAGCGGCGCTGGAGAACATGAGCCAGGGCATCAGCGTGGTCGATCGCGATCTGCACCTGGTGGCGTGGAACCGGCGTTATGCGGAGATGTTCGCCTTTCCCGAGGGGATGTTGCGCGTCGGGCAGCCGGTGGCGGATCTGGCGCACTGGGCATTGCGCGCAGGTTATGCAGGCGCGGCGCGGCACGACGAGGTCGAGGCCGTCGAGCGACGCCTGGCGCACATGCGTGCCGGTACACCGCATCTGTCGGAACGCCGCTTCCCCGACGGCAGCGTGGTCGAGATCCGCGGCAATCCGATGCCCGGCGGCGGCTTCGTCGCCACCTTCACCGACGTGACCGCGTTTCGTCACGCCGAGCATGAACTGATTCGCGCCAACGAAACCCTGGAGCAACGGGTGCAGGATCGGACCGCCGCGCTGGAAGAGGCGAGCGCCGCGGCAGAGCGTGCCAATCGCGCCAAGACCCGCTTCCTCGCCGCGGTGAGCCATGACCTTGCGCAGCCGCTCAACGCCGCGCGCCTGTTCACCTATGCGCTCGGGCAGAAGCTTGAAGCCACGCCGCAGCGGGATGCGGTGGCACAGATCGACGGCGCACTCGGATCGGCCGAGGGCCTGCTCACGGGCCTGCTCGACATCTCGCGCCTCGATGCCGGCGGCATGACGCCGCAGGTGCGCGCGTTTCGCATCGATGAACTGCTGCAGCATCTGGCGGCCGAGTTCCGGGTGCTGGCGCAAGACCAGGGCCTGGCGCTGGATTGCGTCGCGAGCCGGGCCTGGGTGCGCAGCGATCCGCAACTGCTGCGGCGCGTGCTGCAGAACTTCCTCGCCAACGCGGTGCGCTACACCCGCGCCGGCCGCGTGCTGTTGGGCTGTCGTCGAGCCGACCGCGAGCTGCGCATCGAGGTATGGGACACCGGCATCGGCATCGCCGAATCGGATCGCGCGGCGATCTTCGAGGAATTCCGTCGCCTGGATCGAGGCGGGCAGGGCCTCGGGCTCGGGCTGTCGATTGCCGAGCGCATCGCGCGCCTGCTCGGCCACCGCATCGGCCTGCGTTCGGAGCCTGGGCGCGGTACCGGATTCACGATCACCGTGCCGCTTGCCGCACCGGAGGCGCAAGCTCCCGCCACGGCGCCCGTCGTGGAGCCGAATGCGCCGCGCAGTCGGGTGCTGGTGGTCGACAACGACATGGCCGTGTTGAACGCCATGCGCACCCTGCTCTGCACCTGGGATTGCGACGTCGCCACCGCCACGGACTTGGCGACGGCGCAGGCGGCTTTCGCGGGACATCGGCCCGAGCTGCTGCTGTTCGACTATCACCTGGGTGACGGCCTGACCGGCGTCGAACTGCGCCAGCAACTCGGCCCGGACGCGCTGACCCTGCCTTGCGTCATCATCACCGCCGATCACGACCCCGACATCCGCGCCGTGGTCGAGGCCGAGGCTTGCCTGCTGCTCTACAAGCCCCTCAAGCCGCTGGCCCTGAAAGCGGTGATGGCGCGCCTGGTGACGGCGCGCTCATTGCTGACCTGAAGCCGGGAGCCGGGAGCGGCGAAACCGCTGCCCCGCGAATCAGGGCGACTCGAACCCGTTGTCGAAGATCCCGCCGTCATCAAGCTCCAGCGCCAGGTCTTCGAGCACGGCGAGATCAAGGGCGCTGATGCGATAGCGGCTGCCGCGATAGAACACGACACCGTTCATCAGTTCATCGATCAGGGATGTCGCACCCTTCCCGGTGGCATCAACGCGCAGGGCCGCATCGCGCGACGGTGGGGCATCGCGTGATGCCGGCGCGCCGCAGGCCGGGTGCGGCACGGGGGCGGTGCCAGGCAGCAGCGGCATCACATCGAGCGGCGTCCACGGCGCGGCCTTGCGCAGCATGGAGTTGCCCCAGTGGTGGATGTTGTTGGTGGTGAGGTCGGGCGCACTGCCACGCACGGCGAGGGCAACCGGGCCGTTGAAGGTGGTAGGCGTGCCGGCGATCATCCAGCGGTCGAAGGTGGAGAAGTAATCCGGAGGCGGGACGCCGGCCCCATTGGCCCATCCGTTGTAGGCGATGGCATGCCCGAATTCGTGCAGGAAGACGCTCATCGCATCGGTCCGGTCGACCGGTACCGGCGCGGTGCGTGCCACCGGATCGGGATCGAACCAGAGTTCGTTGCGCAGATAGTTGGTGCTGAAGTTGAAGCGCGCGTCGGGAGCCGTGGAGTTGGGATCGGTGCCGGTGCGCAATTCCGCCGCGACGCCCTGCTCGAACAGGTTGCGCGCCCCCACGGTGCCGACGAAGGCGGTGGTCAGGCTGGTACCGTTGCCGGTGGGGACGCCTTCGTCGATGCCAATCTCGATCTCCAGCGCGCGCGGCCCGGCAAGGCGCAGTTCATTCGTCCAGGCCAGGGTGGCCGCCCGTACATGCGCGTCGATGGCATTGCGTTCGATCGCCGTGAGGCCGCTGGCCGAGGCCGCGAACTGGGTGGTGACCGTAACCTGCGCGTTGACGGAGGCCGGGCCCAGCAGGAGAAACGGGGCAAGGCACAGCGCCGGAATTTTCCTCGTCATGGCGACTCCTCGAGCTGGTGGTGGGTTGATTGCAGTTGCCAGGGTTTGCGCGCTCGAATGATCGCGCGGCCTTCGACTTCCGCCGCAAGGCGGCCTGGGTTCGGGGTGAGCGGCATCCGTGGATCCGTGCCCATTGTGGGCCCTTCGGCGGGTTCGGGACAGGCGACTGGTCGAAGCGTGTCGGGGCTCTCGTCAGCCATGCGCGCAGGCCTCGATCAGGAAGTCACGCAGGACCGGGGGCGATCTTGCCACGGGTTGCGCGCGAACCAGTCCCCGACGGCGGTGCGCCAAGCGCGTGCTTGCGACAGTCAGCCCGGCGCGTCGATCACGAAATAGCGGCTGCGGTCTTCGTAGCCCGTGAGCTGGCGGATGTCGAGGAAGCGGAACCCGAGCTTGTGCAACAGTCGCACCGACTCGGGATTGTCGAGCGCGGTGAAGGCGGCGATGCGCGGCAGCCCGAATGCGTTCCAGCCCCATTGCAGCGCGGCCTGCGCTGCCTCGCTTGCATAGCCTTGCCCGGTGTGACGATCGAGCAGGGCATAGCCGACGTCGTGATCGTCCAGTTGTTCGCGCTTGAGCAGGCCGCACATGCCGACCAGTTCGCCGTCCGCGCGGCGCTCGATCGCCAGCATGCCGCAGCCGTGGCGGGCGTACATCGGCAAGGTGCTCTCGCGCAGGTAGCGCGCGGCGTCCTCGGCGCTGCGCACGCCGCGATCGGCGATGTGGTCGATGAAGCTGCGCTGGTTGAGCAGTTCGACGATGAAGGCGCAGTCGCGCGGCGATCGTGGGTCGAAGGGGCGCAGCGCAAGACGTGCCGTAGGCAGGGGCAGGGACGACAGCATCGAACGATGGGGAAGGTGGGAGGCGCGCGCATTGTGCCATCGGAACATGCGGCCAGCGGCCCTTCCCCCTGCGATGGAACGCCTAGCCGGGTGCGACCACGCGCGCCGGATCGCCGAGTTCGAGCGAGCGCAGCAGGACGCCGGCCTGGGTGCGGTTGCGCACGCCGAGCTTCTCGAACAGCGCGCTCAGGTGCGCCTTGACGGTGCGCTCGGAGATGCCGAGCGCATCGGCGATCTGCTTGTTGAGCTGGCCTTCGGCCACCCGCACCAGCACCTTGAACTGTTGCGGGGTGAGGCTGGCGAGGCGCGCCGCGTTGCCGGCGTCCTCCGTCGTGGGGGTGCTGTTGCGCACCGCCTCGCGCAGCTCCGGCGGCAGGTAGTCTTCGCCGTTGAGCACCGCGCGCAAGGCCTCGCGCAGCCGCGCGACATCGCTGCGCTTGGGTATGAAGGCCGACGCGCCGTAGGCCAGCGCGCGCCGGATGGTGTGCGGATCGTCATGCGCCGAGATCATCGCCACCGCAATCTGTGGATGCTCGGCGCGCAACGCGGCCAGGCCCATCAAGCCGTGGCTGTCGGGCAGATGCAGGTCGAGCAGGATCAGGTCGATGTCGGGTTGCGCCGCGAGCCGGTCACGTGCCTGCGCCAGCGAACCGGCTTCGAGGATTTCCTCCGCGCGAGGGACGACATCGCGCAACGCCTGTACCAGGGCGAGGCGGAACAGCGGGTGATCGTCGGCTATCAGCAGGCGCATCGCTGGGTGTCCACGCCGGGAACGATCGAGCCTACTGCGCCGTCCAGGCGCCGTCGACCGGAATCGCGGCCCCGGTGAGGTTGTGCGCGGCGGGATGACATAGCCACAGCGCGAGCTGGCCGATTTCCTCCGGCGCCGTCATGCGCGCGCTCGGCTGCTTCTCGCGCACCAGGTCGCGCGCGCCGAGTTCACGATTGCCTCCGTGTGCGGCGGCGCGTGCCGCGATCTGCGGTTCGATCAGCGGGGTCTCCACCCAGCCCGGGCAGATGCAGTTGACCGTTACCCCGCCGGTGACGCGCGAACCGGCCGCAGCGTACTCGAGCGCAGCCACCTTGCTCATGCCGACCAGGCCGAACTTGCTCGCCACGTATGGCGCCTTCTGCACCGAGGCCACCAGGCCGTGCACCGAGGCGATGTTGATCACGCGACCGTAACCGCGCGTGGCCATGCCGGGCAGGGCGGCGCGCATGGTGTGGAAGGCGGCGCTGAGGTTGATCGCGAGGATGGCATCCCAGCGTTCCACCGGCATCTCGGCCAGCGAGGCGGTGTGCTGCACGCCGGCGCAGTTCACCAGGATGTCGACGGGTCCGAAGCCCTCGACCTCGCGCATCGACGCATCGATCGCCGCGGCATCGCGCAGATCGACGGCGAAATGACGTGCTTCGGGTGCGCCGGCCGCGCGAATCCCGGCGAGGGCCGCCTCGACCAGTGCCTGATCGCCGAGGCCGTTGATCGCGACACGCAAGCCGGCGCTGCCGAACACGCGTGCGATGGCAAGGCCGATGCCGGAAGTGGCGCCGGTGACGAGGGCGGTGCGTCCTGCGAGGAAGGCGTCGGTCATGGCGAGTGGTTCACGTGCGGGGCGACAAGGTTACCAGCGCGGGATCGGCCACCCTTGGTACCAAGGTACGATGCGGTCGCAGGATCGCCCTGCTAGCGTGCGCGAATGCGCCAGACTTCCTCATTCCGACTGCTGCTCTCCGCCGCCACGTTGGCGCTTGTCGCCTGTGCCGGCACGCCCGATCGACCGATGCCCGAACCGATGCCGCCGCTTGCCTACCTGCAACACGACGATCTGTTGACCGCTGGTCTGGGGCTCGATGGCTTGCGCAATCCGACTCCGCCGCCGTTCGCGAATCCGGCGGCACCCAGCGCGGAAGAGCTGCGGCGTCGCGCCTTGTGGACCAACTGGCGTGGTATCGCCGATCTCGCGCCGGGCGGCGGTTATGGCGAACTTTACGGTTCGCTCGCGCCCGCGCCGGGGCGGGAGTTCCACGCGTTTCGACGCGTCGACGGCGCGCAGCAGCCACATCGCGTGATGGTGCAGGTGCCTGATGCCTTCGATCAGGGCCAGCGCTGCCTGTTGGTGACGGCATCGTCCGGGTCGCGCGGCATCTACGGTGCCATCGCGCTGGCCGGGGCCTGGGGTTTGCCGCGCGGTTGCGCGGTGGCCTATACCGACAAGGGCGCAGGCACGGACTGGATCGAATCCGGAAGCGCGCCGCGACATGACATCGACGGCCGCCTGGGTGCGACACCGGTTCCGGCATTCTCGCCGGCGGGTGCCGAGGCGATGCCGCGGGTTGCGTACAAGCATGCGCATTCGCAGGACAACCCCGAAGCAGACTGGGGCAGGCATGTGCGCCAGGCCGCCGAGTTCGGACTGGAAGCCCTGAATGCAGCATTGCCGCAGCAAGCGCCGTTCACCTTCGCCAACACCCGCGTCATGGCCGCAGGCTTGTCGAACGGCGCGGGCGCCGTGCTGCGTGCGGCAGAGCTGGAAGGCGACTGGCTGGACGGCGTGGTGGCGATCGCGCCCAACATCTGGACTGGCGCGAGCGGTCGCCAGCTTTTCGACTACGGCACGGAAGCGGCGCTCTACATGCCGTGCGCGCTGCTGCATCCTCGCTTCGACGCGGTGGCGCTGGCGCGACCGGGCGGAGCCAGGCCGCCGGCGTGGCTCGCGCGCTGTGCCAGCCTGCGCGCCGCCGGCCTGCTTGCAGGCGAGACGCCGGAAGCCCAGGCGCAGGATGCCTATGCGCGCATGCAGGCCAGCGGCTGGAGTGATGCAGCGCTCGAAGCCGGTGCGCTAAGCGTGAGTTTCGATCTGTGGCGTGCGCTGGGCGTCGGCTATGCCTCGGCCTATGCCCGCAGTGCTGCGGATGCCATGCCTTGCGGTTACGCCTATGCGGCACTCGATGCACAAGGCGCAGCACGCGCCGCCACGCCCGAGGAACGCGCCGCGTGGTGGTCGGATGCGTCGGGCATACCGCCGGGTGGCGGAGTGGGGATCCTCGATTCCCTGGCCGCGGGTGGCGATCCGGTCTTGCCGGGCCTGATCTGCCTGCGTGATCTGCGCGACAGCGGCAGCGAAGGGTCGCTGCGCCTGCAGGCCGGCATCGCTGCAACACGGGCAGCCCTGCCGCGCGCCGGCCTGCCGGTTGTCGTGATCCATGGTGCGGATGACGGGCTGGTGCCGGAAGCTTTCAGCGGCGGTGCCTACGCTGCCTGGGCGCAGGCCCATCGCCGCGATGTGCGCTACTGGAAAGTGACCAATGCGCAGCATTTCGACGCCTTCCTCGGCCTGCCGCCGCTGGCGGTGCGCTACGTGCCGCTGATGCCCTACGCCTATCGTGCGCTGGATGCGATGTGGGCGCACGTGGTGGAGGGCGCCGCCCTGCCAGCGAGCGCCGTGATCCAAGCCCGGCCGCGCAAGGCCGACGCCACGGGAATTGCGCCGCTCACGCGCGAAGATCTCGCGTACCCGTAGCCCTCCCGCCGGATCCGTTGCCTCGGCGAGCTGGCCTCAACGCCAGAACGCAATCGTGTACGGCGGCAGCGGCGGGCGACCGCGGCCATCGGTGGTCTCGAACGGCCGCGTCACCTGCAACTCGTGTCGGCCCGGCGCCAGTTCCGTTACACGGATCATCGCCACCACGCCGAGTACGCCGGACTTGCGATCGGAGCTGCGGTCGAAGCGTGGATCTGCCAGCGGCTCGCCATCCAGCGCCAATCCATACAGCAATGCAGCGCATCCGAGGCCGGCATCGGGCAGGGCATCGATCGCGTTCGGGTCGAAACCCGGACACGCGCGCGCCAGCGCGGGGTTGTCGCGTGCCGGCCGGTAGGGAATGAACAGGCGCAGGTAATCGCCGCGCACCACCTCCGAACCGATGTAGGGCACCACGCCAAAGCCGTCGCCTGCATCTCGCTGGTCGGCGTAGTGCTGCGGGTCCAGGGTGCGGGCGTGATTGTGCGGCGCTTCTGCCAGCGGGCCGAATTGCCCGATGCCCGAGGTGAGGCGGGTTTGCATCAGCTGGACCAT
This sequence comes from Chiayiivirga sp., assembly GCA_022647565.1. Lineage (GTDB taxonomy): Bacteria > Pseudomonadota > Gammaproteobacteria > Xanthomonadales > Xanthomonadaceae > JALCLA01. The sequence continues at coordinate 24,066 of JALCLA010000007.1, read as the reverse complement.
GCTGACCGAGGTCAGGACCAACACCAGTGCGGCGATGGTCAGGCCGCCGCGCCACGAGCCGGCGTGACTGGTGAACAAGGTGACCGGATAAGTGCTGAAGCTCGCGAATCCGATCCGGTGGTAGCCGCGCAATGCGCCTCCGAGGGCGCGCGACAGGATGCCTCCGGGCTTCAGTCGTGCCCCCAGCCACTTGTCGGACAGGATCAGCAGGAAATACGGCACGAACACCAGCGACACCAGCAGGTTCCACAGGTCGTACCAGGGCCAGCGCCGGCCGAGCAGTTCGAATAGCCCATACGCAACCAGGGCGAGCGTAGTGAGGAAAAGCATGGGCGCGACCAGGATCAGACCCAGGCCGGTGCCGTATCCGAAGACCTGGCTGGCACGATTGTCGGCGCGCTCGATCAGCACCGGCAGAGGCGGCATGCGTTCACGGATCATGCGCAGGTGGTGCGGTCCCCAACGCAGGTTTTCCCAGCGGATGCCGTCCGGATGCACCGAGGACAGACCGACCAGCCCGACCCAGTGGGCGCGCACCGCGAGATGCGCGATGAAGGTGATGATGAGGGCGTAGACCGAGCTCTTGAGGTAGATGGCCGGGAGCAGCACGATCATGCCCGCATCTCGGTCGAAACGCGGCACCAGCGCGTTGACGCCGGCATCGATCAGGCCCGGCACCTGCATCAGCGCGAATACCGTCGCGCCCGAAATCAGCAATTCCATTTCCCAGGTTGGCGTGGTGTGGCGCGGCAGGGCTTCACGCGGCGGCAGGGCGGGTTCGTGTTCTGGCATGGGGTTCGAGTCGTGGGTGTTGTCGGCAATGTGACGCCGAAGGTGCGTCATTATCGCGATGCTATGATTCCATCGCCATTCGGGAGGGTGCATGAGCAGCAAGACTTTCGATCCCAACGGGGAATTCGAGCGACTCGCACGGCAGTACTGGAGTGCCTGGTCGGGGTTCGCGCCGCAGGCGCCGGCGAACGGCCCGATGCCCGGCTTCAAGGACGGCCTGGCCTGGTGGACGCAACTGGCGGGGCGGGGCAACGACGACATCAACGCTGCGCTGGAACGCACCCAGGCCCAGGCCGGGCAGTGGTTCGGCGCGATGCAGGAGCTGGCCGCGAAGTTCGCCGAAAAACCGGCGGGTGCGGCCGACATCGCGGCACAGTGGAACCAGTTGCTTGCAGGCACCGGCGGCAATCCGATGGCCGACATGTTCCAGCGCATGGCCGGGGCCGATGCGCGCGGCTTCGATGCCTGGATGACGCAGGCCGCGCCAATGCTCGGTTCGCTGCGCAGTGAGGCCAACACCCTGCTCGGCCTGCCCGCGTTCGGACTGGCGCGCGAGCACCAGGAGCGCCTGCAGAAGCTCGCGCAGGCGCAGCTCGCGTACCAGGATCGGATCAAGGACTACAACGCCTTGCTGGCACGCGTCGGCCAGGGCGCCTTCGCGCGATTCGAAAGCAAGCTGGCCGAACGTTCCGAGCCCGGTCGCCAGATCGAGTCGGCGCGCGCGCTGTTCGACCTGTGGATCGATGCCGCAGAAGAAGCCTGGAACGAGGTCGCGCTCGGCACGGAGTATCGCCAGGTCTACGCTGAGCTGGTGAATGCGCAGATGCGCCTGCGCGCCGGGGTCCAGCGTGAGATCGAGCTGGTGGCCGGTCAGTTCGGCTTGCCCACGCGCAGCGAAATCAATGCCTCGCATCGCAAGGTCGCGATGCTGGAGCGCGAGTTGCGCGCGCTGAAGGCACAGGCCGCGTCGGTGCGTGACGTGCCTGTTGCACCGGCGGGCACAGACGCACCGCGGCCGGCAGCGAAGCGCGCGGCGGCAAGGCGCGACACGCCCTCGAAGGCCAGGCCCGCCAAGCGCGTCGCTGCGAAGCCTGCGCCTCGCAAGTTGGTGCTGCCCCAGGTGATCGCGCCGCGCGCGGCCAGCAAGGCCTCGCTGGCACCCAAGACCAAGCCCGCCACGCGCAAGGCTCGCTGACATGTACGGACCGCTGAAACTCTCTCCCGCCGATCTCGCCGAAGAAGCATCGCGCCTGCAGAAGAAGCTGGGTGCCGGGCTTGCCACCTTGCGCGAGGTGGAGGACGTCGACTATGGCGCAACCGAGAAGGAAGCGGTTTACCGCGATGGCCGGCTGACCTTGTACCGCTATCGGGGCGAGCGCACCGCCAGCGCCAGGATCCCGCTGTTGATCGTGTACGCGCTGGTGAACCGGCCGTACATGGTCGACCTGCAGCACGATCGCTCGCTGGTCAAGGGGCTGCTGGCGCAGGGTGAGGACGTCTACATCATCGACTGGGGCTATCCGGACGGCTCGGATCGCTATCTGGAATTGCAGGATTACATCGAGCGCTTCATCGGCGGTTGCGTCGACTTCCTGCGCCAGCGCCACGGCATCGATGCGATCAACCTGCTGGGCATCTGCCAGGGTGGCGCATTTTCGCTGTGCTACAGCGCGCTGAATCCGGCCAAGGTCCGCAATCTCGTGACCATGGTGACGCCGGTGGATTTCCACACGCCGGACAACATGCTCTCCAGCTGGACCCGCAATCTCGACGTCGATCTGTTCGTCGACACGCTCGGCAACGTCCCGGCCGACCTGATGAACTTCTGCTATCTCACGCTCAAGCCGTTCCGGCTCAACGTGCAGAAGTACGTGGGCCTCATCGACATCCTCGACGACAAGCACGCGGTCGAGGACTTCCTGCGCATGGAGAAATGGATCTTCGATTCGCCGGATCAGGCCGGCGAAGCCTTCCGCCAGTTCATCAAGCAGTTCTATCAGGGCAACGGTTTCGTCAATGGCGGTATCGACATCGGCGGACGCGAGGTGTCGCTGCGCAACGTCACGGCGCCGGTGTTGAACATCTATGCCGAGCAGGATCATCTGGTGCCGCCGGATGCGTCGCGCGCGCTGAAGGGTTTGGTGGGCACGCGCGACTACACCGAGCTGAGCTTCAAGGGTGGCCACATCGGCATCTATGTGTCGAGCCGGGCGCAGCGCGAAGTGCCGAGTGCCATCCACGCATGGCTGGCGGCGCGTTCGCGCTGAGCCACGGGCGTGCCGGCCTCGCCGTGATTGGCCACGCTCCATGTCCCGCCGCGTGCGCCTGATACTCCTGCTCGTGGGCGCGATCTGGACTGCGCCGAACACGCTGCTGGGCGTGCTCGTCGGAAGCCTCGGCCTCCTGCGCGGTTCACGCTGCGCGGTGCGCGATGGTGCGCTGGCATTCCTCGACTATCCCTGGGGTCCGCGTGGCGCGTTGACCCTGGGGCAGGTGATCCTCGTGCGTGGCACCCACCTCGATGCCCGCTTCTGCACCTATGCCGATCGGGCGGCGGGCAAGCGTGAGGGGACGGTGAACACCGTGCGCCTGGGCGACCATGAGTTCGCCCATGTGTGCCAGTACCTGCTGTTCGGCCCCTTGTTCCTGCCGCTTTACCTGATGTGCGGCGGCATTTCCGCGCGCAACCCGTTCGAGCGCGCGGCGGACCGTTATGCTCTCGGGCAAGGCGACTGGTGGCCCTGGGGCCGGATGCGAACACCATGAGCGACACGCTGGCCCGGGATTCCGAGGTGATGGTCGATGCGCAGGCGGCGCAATCCTGGCGCGAGGCATTTGGCGTGGTGGTCTACGGCGTCGCCTGGGCGTTGGCGTTCTTCGTGTCGACCTACTACTGGTTCCTCCCGGCCGGGGTGCGTTTCGCCTGCCTGTGGTGGGCACCGCGCCGACTCTGGGGTTGGCTGGCGCTGAGCGAGTTCGCCGCGATCCTGGTAGTGGTGCTGCTGGCCGACCAGGGTTATCGCACCTGGCTGGGATTCGTGCTCGGCGTGTTCATGCCCTGGGCGGTGCATGCGGGCGTGGTGGCCGTGGCGCAACGCGGCGAATCACATCGCTTGCCGGATACGCCCTGGCGCATGGCGCGCTTGCTGTTGGCGATGGTGGTCGCCGCAACGTTGACCGCGGGTGTGCTCACCCTGATGAGTGTGGTCGAAGGGGGCACCGTATCGCAGCGCGACAAGGTGCTGCCGATTGCCTTCGCCATCGGCGACTTCATCGGCATGCTGATCGTGACGCCGATCTGGCTGCATCTGGCCAGCGCACGCCGCGGCGTGTTGCGCTTGCGGCCGATCCTGGAGTTGCTGTTCTTGTTCGTCCCGATGCTGGCGGTGCTGGCCCTGGTGCCGGACTTGCGCCCCCTGGCCGCCGGGTATGCGGCGGTGCTGGCACTGGTGCCGATGGTGCTCGTGGTCTTTCGCCATGGCTGGGAAGGTGGTGGCTGGGCATTGGCCCTGACCAGCCTCGCGGTGTACCTCCTCGGCGAAGCCTTCGATGCGCGGGTGGCGCGCGACCTGATGCAGACGTTCCTGGCCATTGCCGGCGCGGTATGCCTGATGCTGGGGGCGGCGGTGCGTGCCTTGCGCAACGCACGCGATGCGCTGTCCGAACGCAACGCGGCGCTGGCGGCGCAGACCCTGGAAATGCGCGCCCTGGGCGAGCGACTGGTGCGCGCACAGGAAGACGAGCAGCGTCGCCTCGCGCAGGATCTCCAGGGGGAGCTGGAGCAGGGCATGACGGCCCTCGGCACGCGCCTGGGCCTGCTGGCACGCACCACGCTGGAACCATCGCAACTCGCGGCGATTGATTCGCTGCGCGGTCTCACCCGCGACATCCACGCCTCGATGCGCGAAGCGCTGCTGCGCCTGCGGCCGCTGCTGCTCGATCGCCAGGGACTGGAAGCCACCTTGCGCACCGGGCCGATCAGGGAATTGCTGGCCGATGCCGGCGTGCGCTACGACGTCGTAGTGCGCGGGCCGGCGATGCGGCTTGATGCCGACGTGCAGGGGGCGCTGTATCGGATCTGCCAGGAGACCGCGACCGACTGCGTGCGACGTATGCGTGGCCGCCATTACGCGCTGGAGCTCAAGGTGGAAGAAGGCGCTATCTCCGGGGCTGCGCCCTCCGTCCAGTTGCGCGTTTCCTATGACGGCGCGTTCCGCTCCGAAACCCGAGAGGTCATGTTGCCCGCAACCCGTGATCGGGTGCAGGCCCTGGGCGGCGAGTATTGCTGCGAGTTCGCTACCGGCAGCATCGAACACTCGATCCGGGTGCCGGGCGCGCCCGCGCGCTGAGGGCGCGTCGGTCAGCCTGGCGTGATCCAGCCGCGCTGGCGCGCAACCCGCACCAGATCCACGTCCGATGATGCGTCCAGCTTCTGCAAGGCGCGGCTGCGATGCACGTAGACGGTCTTGCGACTCATGCCCAGATGGGCGGCGATGTCCTTGATCGCCTCGCCCTGCACCAGGGCGCGAACCACCTGCAACTCGCGCCCGGAGAGTTCGGGAAAGACGGCATCGCGCGCCGGGTCCAGTTCACCCATGCGGACCCGGAATCCGGCACCGAGGTATTCCTCGCCCTGCGCCAGCGCCGCCAGCGCCTCCAGCAACTCGTCTTCCGCGCCACTCTTGGCGAGGTAGCCACGCGCACCGAGGCGCAGGGCTTCGCGCACGTAGGGCAGTTCCTCGTGCATGCTCAGGACCAGTGTTGCGAGCGGAAGATCGCGATCGGCCAGCCGGCGCAGTACGTCGAAACCGTCCATGTCCGGCAGCGACAGGTCGAGCACGAGCAGCTGGCACCCGGGCAGGGCGGGGTCGGCCAGCAAGGCGTCGCCGCGAGCATGTTCCACCGCCACCACATGATCGGGCACGGTCTCGATCAATTGTTTGAATCCGCGGCGGACAATGGGATGATCGTCGAGCAAGGCAATCCGGGGCATGGGCATCGTGGCCAGCGGGGAATCGGCAGCCGATACATTAAGCCCTGTGGGGGGCGCGCGCGAAGCGGAGGCAAGCCGCCGTCGACGCGACCTGCTCCAGTCGATGCTGCTGGCGCTGGCCTATTGGGGCGCGTGGTTGCTCGCCTATCCGGTGTCGAGCGAGAGCTGGTACCTGCCCGCCGGGCTGCGCTTCACCGCCTTGTGGCTGGCCCCGGCGCGACGCTGGCCCTGGCTGTTCGCGGCCGATGCCCTGGCGCTGACAAGCCTGCACCTTGAGCGCGGGCAGTTCGAACATTGGGGAGCCTTTGCGCTTGCCACCGTGACGGCGTGGTGGAGCCATGCGATCGCGATTCGGGTGATGCGACGGGGCGACATCTACGCCGCGCCCGAATCGCCCGCGCGCATGGCCGCCACGCTCGGCGCGATGGCGCTTGCGGCCTTGCTCAACGCCGGGGTCCAGTGCACCTCCGCGGTGCTGGATGGCTCGGTGCCGGTGCTGGAATGGGGTGATCGATGGGCGCTGCGCCTGATCGGAAACTATACGGGCATCCTGGTGGTGGCACCGCTGGCCTTCCAGTTCGTGCCGGCACGCGCCGGGGGCGCGGCGCGGCGCCGCATGTGGGCGGAGTTGGCGCTGACCCTTTGCATCGGTTTCGGGCTGTTGCTGGCCCTGCGATCCTGGGACGCGGCGATCGCCAGCTATTTTTCCGTCATTGCCCTGGCTCCGATGCTGTTCATGGCGTTCCGCCACGGCTGGCAGGGCGCGGCCTGGGCTCTCGCCGCGATCAGTCTCGGCTTCCAGCTTGCGCGCGGCTCGACCAGTCTGCCGGCATCGCCTGAAGCCTGGCAGTTGTTCGTTGCGCTGGCCGGGTCGGTGGCGCTGGTCCTGGGCGCTTCCATCGTCAGCTTGCGCCGGGTCAATGCCGCCCTGCTGGAGCGCAACTGGCAACAGAAGGAGATCAATGCCCGCCTTGCAACGCAGGCGGCAACCCTGCGCGACCTGAGCCAGCGACTGGTGCGCGCGCGCGAGGACGAACAACGACGGCTGGCGCACGAGCTGCATGATGAGCTCGGTCAATCGGTCACCGCGCTTGGCACGGGCATTAGCCTGATGGCGCGCGGCAGCGACGATCCGGACATGCTCGATGCCTTGCAGGCACAGCGCGAGCTGGTGCATGGCATCCAGGCCTCGTTGCGCGAGGTGCTGCAGGGACTGCGCCCGGCATTGCTGGATCGCTTCGGGCTGGAGGCTGCGTTGCGCGAGGGGCCGATCCGAAGCCTGCTCGATAGCGCCGGCGTGGCCTACGAGCTGCGCCTGAGCGGGCCGCTGGCAAGCCTCGGGCCGGATGCGGCCAGCGCTGCGTACCGCATCTGCCAGGAAACCGCGACAAATTGCGTGCGGCATGCACGCGCGCGCCGCTTCGACGTGCAGATCGACGTTGCGCCGGTCTGGGGCGGCGATCTGGAGGTGCACCTGCGCCTGCAGGACGATGGCATCGGATTCGACCGGGCCCTGCTCGATGACGACTCGCGAGGCGGCTTGCGCGGGATCCGCGACCGTATCCTGGCACTGGCCGGTGAGCATCGTTGCGAGACCGGCGTGCTTGGCACGAGGCACACCGTCTGGTTCGTCGACCGGCAGGCGCGAAGCGTCGAGCCGGGCGATCCCGACGCGCTCAGAAGCTCATGAACAATCCGCCATTAACCGGCACGTTGGCGCCCGTGACGTAGTCGGCATCGTCGCCACAGAGGAAGGCCACGACCCGGGCGATGTCCGCTGGCTGGCCGATGCGTCCGGCCGGGATGCTGGCCACGATTTGCTGCCGAACGTCTTCGCGCACGGCACGCGTCATCTCGGTGTCGATGTAGCCGGGTGACACGCTGTTGACGCTCACGCCACGGCGTGCGACTTCGCGTGCCAGGGCCATGGTGAAGCCGTGCATGCCAGCCTTCGCGGCCGCGTAGTTGGTCTGCCCGAACTGTCCGGTCTGGCCATTGACCGAACTGATGTTGATGATGCGCCCGAAACCGCGTTCACACATGCCCTCGACCACCAGCCGGCAGAGGTTGAACACGCTGTCGAGATTCACCCGCAATACATCGTCCCACTGGGCCTGCTCCATCTTGACCAGGCGCGCATCGCGGGTGATGCCGGCGGCGTTGACCAGGATATCGATGCCGCCGTGGACCGCGCCGATGCGCTCCACCAGCGCGGCGCAGGACGCAGGGTCGCCGACGTCGGCTGCTTCGAACGAAATGTCGTGTCCGGCGGTGGCGCTGAAGAACCGGGTGAGGCGGTCATCGCTGCCGCCCAGGTCCACGGCGATGACCTTGCGTCCCTGCTGCGCCAGGTGGCGGCAGATTTCGGTGCCGAGGCCGCCGATGCCGCCGGTAACGACGGCAATGCGTGGAGTCATGCAGGTTCCTGGGAGAGGGGCGGGGCGGCGCGGAATATGCCGCACAGCATCATGTGACGCAACGCAACAGCCGCGAGCCTCGCAACTCGCGTACCCGAATCAGCGGGTGCCGCTCTTGGGCGGGGCCTTGGGCTTGGGTTCCGCTCCCTTCGGGACCGAATTCAGCAAGCCTTGCTGGAAGTTCTTCCACATGTCGAGGTTGCGCTCGCTCAGCGAATTGAGCATCGACCACGGCGTCTGGCCCAGCAGGTTGTTGAGCTGGCTGCGGAACTGGCTCTGCTGGTCGAGGAACAGCTGCATCGAGCGTTCCAGGTAGCTGCCCATGAATCCCTGCAGCGAATCCCCGTAGAAGCGGATGATCTGCGTCAGCAACTGGGTCGAGAACATCGGCTGCCCGCGCTCCTCGTGCTCGGCGATGATCTGCAGCAGGACCGATCGGGTTAGGTCCTCGCCGCTCTTGGCATCGCGGACCTCGAACTCCTCGCCGTCGCAGATCAGCTGGCGCACGTCCTCGAGCGTGATGTAGCTGGAAATCTCGGTGTCGTACAGACGCCGGTTCGGGTACTTCTTGATGACGCGCAGTTGTGCCATGCGGAATCCGGAGGAACAGTTTTTGCGCCGCAGCAGCGCGGGGCCAGCATCGCGCAGCGCGGTTTAGAGTGCAAGCTCTAGGGTGTGAACGAGTGCGAAGTTCGGGGCTGTGCGTGGCCAGGTCGCAAGCTCGCATGCGGCAAGCAGCCATCCACGGCGGGCTGTCGCGCGCCGCCTGCCGCACCGGACAAACAGCGCAGCAGATGCCATTCATGGCATCTGCCGAACGCGCTGCTTACCAACCCATGTGGTGTCCGCCGTTGATGTCGAGGTTGGAGCCGGTGATCCATGCGGCCTCGTCGCTCACGAGGAAGCCCACGGCATAGGCGATCTCTTCCGGCTTGCCGAGGCGGCCGGTGGGGATGTCGGCCACGATCTTGGCGCGAACGTCTTCCGGCACAGCCATCACCATGTCGGTGGCGACGTAGCCGGGCGATACCGTGTTCACGGTGATACCGAGCTTTGCGTTTTCGCGCGCCAGGGAAATGGTGAAGCCGTGCATGCCGGCCTTGGCTGCGGCGTAGTTGGCCTGGCCGTACTGGCCCTTGAGGCCGTTGATCGAACTGATCTGCACGATGCGTCCCCACTTGCGGTTGCGCATGCCGTCGATCACCGGACGGGTCACGTTGAAGCAGGAGTTGAGGTTGGTGTTGATGACGTCGCCCCACTGTGAGGCGCTCATCTTGTGGAAGGTGCCGTCGCGGGTGATGCCGGCATTGTTGATCAGGATGTCCACCGGCCCGAGTTGCGCTTCCACCGACTTCACCATGGCCTCCGCTGCATCCGGAGAGCCAACATCGCCCGGTGCGATGACCATGTCGAAGCCGGCAGCCTTCATCCGGGCCTGCCAGTCACGGGCCTTGGCCTCGTCGCGATAGTTGGTGGCCACGCGGTGACCCATCTGTGCGAGGCGCTGGCAGATTGCGCTGCCGATGCCGCCGGTGCCGCCCGTGACCAATGCGATGCGCTGGCTCATGTTCCCTCCCGAGGAATTGATTGCGGGCTCGTGCGGTCCGCTGTCCGCGGGATTCTACACAGGGGCCGTGACAGGTGCTGGCACGTTGCGAGGCACGCGATCCAGCCGGAAGTGTTCGGCCGCGGCGCGCAGCAATGCTTCCACTCGCATGCCATCCTGGAGCGACTCCGGCGCCTGTCCGAGGAAAGCCCAGGCGGCGCGCAGCGCGCGGCATGGGTCGCTGCCATCGAGCGGCAGGGACGCGAGCGACTTGCCCAGCTTGCGCCCCTGCGCATCAAGCGCCAGCGGCAGGTGCAGATACGAGGGCGTGGAGAACCCGAGCGCGCGTTGTAGCCAGATCTGGCGCGGGGTGGAGTCGAGCAGGTCGCTGCCGCGCACCACCTCCGTGATGCCTTGCGCGGCATCGTCGACCACCACCGCCAGTTGGTAGGCGTGCCAGCCGTCCACCCTGCGCAGGACGAAATCGCCGACCACCTCGGCCAGCCGTTGCACATGGTGGCCTTGCAGCGCATCGTCGAAGCCGAGCGCGACGTCCGGCACCCGGGCGCGGATGGCGGGTGCCCGCGAAGGATCGCTGGAGTGGCAGCGCCGGTGGATGCCCGAGTGTTCGGCCAGGTCGCTGCGGCTGCAGCGGCACTCGAAGGCAAGGCCAGCGTCGAGAAGGGTGTGCAACGCCGCGTCATAGCAGGCGCCGCGCTCGCTCTGGCGCAGCACCGGCTCATCGGACACCAGCCCGAAGCTCGACAAGGTGCGCAGTTGCTGCTCGGCGGCCCCGGCCACCTCGCGCGGCGGGTCCAGATCTTCGATCCGGATCAACCAGCTTCCCTGCTGTTGTCGTGCCCGCAACCAGCTCGCGAACGCCGCCAGCAGCGAGCCGAAGTGCAAGGCCCCGGTCGGCGAGGGAGCGAACCGGCCACGGTAGCCGGTCTTGCTCATGCAGCCCCGGTCCGGGGCGTCGGCGCTGGTGCCCGGTTGTCCAGCTTCAGGCATAGCGCGGTCATGCCGGCCACGGCCGCGGGGATCAGCGCGATGTTCAACACGGGCACCAGGGCCAGGCCCATCGCGGCGAGGCCGAAGCCGATGAAGGCGAGCCGGTTCCGACGGAACAGGGCGCGCTGTTGCTCCAGGCTCCAGCCCCAGTTTCCCAGCGGCGCATCGGAGAACTCCAACGCCAGGAGCCAGGCACCGAGCAGCACGCCGAGCGGCAGTGCCGCTACGCCAATGATCGGGATCAGGCCCAGCAGGAACACGCCGGCGAGTCGGATCAGGATGAAGCCAAGGCGCCAGAGCGCCAGCCGACTCGAGCGCTTGACCATGACCCAGACGGATTCATCCGGCGCGCGCGCCGCGGCCCCGGTGAGTGCGCGCTCGACCCGCTCGGACAACAGTCCGTTGAACGGGGCGAGCATCAGGTTGCCGATCAGGGTGAACGAGAAAAATGCCGCAACCAGCAGGAGCGCTGCCAGCAGCGGATACAGCAACCAGCGCAGCCAGTCGGCGATCGGTGGCAGCCAGCGATCCAGCGCGACGTCCAGCCCGTAGAAGGCCAGTGTCGCGGCCAGGCCATAGAGCAACAGGTTGCCCAGCAGCGGAATCAGCATGAAGCCTCGCACGCCGGGGCGCAGCAGCAGGCGATAGCCGAGCCACAGGTGGCGGGGCCCGTCCAGTGCGCGTCGGGCGGAGGCAAGCATCGAGGAAACCGTGGTCACGTTCTTGAATTACACTTCGGCGCATCCATCTTAGCGGACGTGCCGGTCGACACCGGCGTGACGGAGGCTTTCGATCCATGATGCGCATCGCCCTTTTCCTTGCCACCAATCTCGCCGTGCTGTTGCTCGTGGGGCTGGTGCTGAACGTGATCCTGCCGATGTTCGGCGTGCAGCTCGGGAATACCGGGGCCTTGCTCGTGTTCGCGGCGATCGCCGGGTTCGGCGGCTCGTTCATCAGCCTTGCGATCTCCAAGTGGAGCGCCAAGCGCGCCATGGGCGTGCAGGTGATCACGCAGCCGCGCAACGAGGCCGAAGCATGGCTGCTCAATACGGTGCGGCGCCAGGCCGAGAAGGCTGGCATCGGCATGCCCGAGGTCGGTGTCTACGATGCCCCGGACATCAATGCCTTCGCCACCGGCATGAGCCGCAACAATGCGCTGGTGGCGGTGTCCACCGGGTTGCTTCGTGGCATGCAGCGCGATGAAGTGGAGGCGGTGCTCGCGCACGAAGTCAGCCACGTTGCGAACGGCGACATGGTCACCATGACCCTGATCCAGGGCGTGCTCAACACCTTCGTGATCTTCCTGGCGCGGGTCGTGGGCCGCGTCATCGACGGCGTGGTCAGCGGCAACCGTGACGAGGGCCCGAGCTTCTTCTACTACATCATCGTGTTCGTCCTCGACCTGGTGTTCGGCCTGTTTGCCAGCATGATCGCGATGTGGTTCAGCCGCTGGCGCGAGTTCCGCGCAGATACCGGCGGCGCGGACCTGGCCGGACGCCAGAAGATGATCTCGGCGCTCGAACGCCTGGCCCAGAACCACGGCCAGAGCACCTTGCCGAGCCAGATCGCGGCCTTCGGCATTTCCGGCGGCGTGGCGCACGGACTGCGCAAGCTGCTGCTGTCACATCCGCCGCTGGCCGAACGCATCGCGGCCTTGCGTAACGGTTGATCGGACGGCGAAGGCCGGCAACGACGAAGCCCGCCGCAAGGCGGGCTTCTTGCTTTGGCTTGTCGAGTCAGTCGATTCGGAGCATTGAATCAGCCCCTCGAGTCGAGGGGCGACCCGGCCTTGCGCAGCAAGACCGGGTGGGGTGACGGGAGCGATCCGGAAGCCGAAAGAACCGCAGACCGGACGCTTGCGACAAACTTACTGATTGAAGTCGTAGTTCATCTCGGGGCCGGGAGGCGCCAGGAACATGCCCTCGACATAGTTCACGCTGCTGGTGAACAAGGTGGTCATGCTGCCCGCGTCCTGCACGCCTTCGGCAATGGTGCGCTTGCCCATCGCCTTGGCCTTGTCCGCGATCTCGCGCACCTTCTTCTGGTTCTCGCCATTCTTGCCGAGGTCGGCGATCAGGCCCTGATCGATCTTGAGGTAACCGGCGTCGATGTGGCTGAGCAACTGGAACGAATTGAGGCCGAGGCCGAACTGCTCCAGGCACATCGACACGCCGAGGGCGGACAGTGCCTTTTGCAGGTCCTGCGTGGCCTTGAGGTTGATGAAGGCCTTTGCTTCCGGAACCGACAGCACCAGCTGCGTGCCCGGGACGCCAGCTTGCGTCAGTTGCGCCCCGATCCACGGCGCGAGGCTCGCGTCCTGCACGCTCTCGGGCGTGAGTTTCACGAACAGCGTGGTGGCCTTGCCCGCCTTCGCGCGCTCGGCGATGGTCTTGATCGCAAACTGCATCACCCAGCGATCGATTTCCCCGAGCAGTTCATACTCTGCCGCAATCGGATAGAACGTCGCCGGCTTCACCACGTCGCCGGTCGGGCCCTTCATCCGCAGCAAGGCCTGATACACCTCGCTGCCATCGCCATGCAGGCTGATGATGGGCTGGTAGTTCAGCACGAAGCCGTCGTCGCCGGCGATCGCATTGCGAATCCGTTCCACCCATTGGGCGATCCGTTCTTCCTCGGCGCGATCGCGTGCCGCCGGGTCAAACAGCATGACCCGGTTGCCGCCTTCGGTTATCGCGTCCTGCAGGCATTGGCCGGCCTTCACCAGCACCTGCTGGGTACTCGCGATCTTCTGTCCGATCTGGACCCCGCCAATGCTCACCGTGGGCGTGATCGAGCCGTCGCCGGCCTCCAGGATCGTGCCCTGGAATCCGGCCCGGACCTGTTCGGCCAACTCACGGCTGGCAAGGTGGTTGGAGTCGCGTACCAGCACGGCGAAGCCGTGATCGGTGAAGCGTGCCGCAACCGTGTTGCCCTTGAGCGTGCTTTCGAGGCGGCGCGCAGCGCGTTCGAGCAGTTCGTCGGCATGGCCCAGGCCGATGGCGTTGAGCACGGCCCCGTAGTTGTCGATCTCCACCAGCAGCAAGGCCTGGTCACCGCGGCCGTCGGCGGCTTGTGCGATCGCACCGTCCAGTTCGGCGGTGAAGTGGGTGCGGTTGTACAGGCCGGTGACCTGGTCGCGCTGGCGCAGCGTATCGAGTTCTTCCAGGGTCTTCTGGTCGACATGACTACGCTGGTGGAACAGGATCTGCAGGCAAGGTTCTCCCTCGAACGTGGCCTGGGCAAATTCCATCGTCGCCTCGAAGGTTTCGCCGTCGGAGCGCTGCGCCTTGAGCTCCAGGTTCTTGGGCGGGGCCTCTCCCTTGCTCAGCTTCTTCAGCAGGTCCTTGAAGCGAGCGGCGTCCGAGCCGGCGATCATGTCGAGCAGCGGCAGGCCTTCGACTTCTTCCCAGCTCTCGTAACCGAACATCTCGAGGTAGGCGGGGTTGGCCCGGATATGCATGCCCTCGTGCACATAGGCGATCGGGTCGCGCGAGGACGCGATGAGGGCATCGCAGCGACGTTCGGCGTCACGCAACGCCGACTCCAGGCGACGCAACGAGCGGCGCTGGTCGAGCGTGGTGAATTCGTCCCGCACCACATGCTGCAGGTGGTTGGCCTTGGAGCGCAGCGCCACGCCGCGCGCACCGGCGGCCACGGCGGCGAGTTCGACCTCTTCCGTGATGCTGTTGACCGTGGCCACCACCGGAACGTCCTTGCCGCTGGACTCGACCGCGGCCAGCACCTGGGCGAACGGGATCGCCTTGGCCGCGTGGTTGGCCAACACCAGATCGATGGACTGTTCCTTGAGCATCGCGGCCAGATCATCGAGCGATTCTGGCCGGTGGGGGCGAACCGCGATGCCGCCGTTGCGCAGGATGCTGATCAGTTGTTCTGCGTCATCGAGGCGGTCCTCCACGAACAGCAGCCGGATGACGGAATCGTTGTTGGCCATGAATTCGGACGGTTCCTTCTGGCCCGTGATGGTTACATGTTGGGGCGCGATGTGCCAGCCACCTGGGCCAACAAGTGACGAATCCGGGCAGTATCGCCTGTGAGCTGGTTCACAACGGACGCTTGTTCGGTGCGCCCGCGTCTTCCCGTACCCAGGTTGGCACCAGGTAGCCGGGTAGCCGGCTACGCAAGCTGGCGAGCAGGTCGCGCGCCTCGGCCTCCGGTACCTCGAAATGGGCCGCGCCCGCCACCCGGTCGAGCTGGTGCAGGTAGTAAGGCTGCACATCGCAGTCGAACAGGCGCTCCGAGAGGGCGGCCAGCGCGTCGACGTGATCGTTGACTCCACGCAGCAGCACGGCCTGGTTGAGCAGTCGCACGCCGCTGCGGCGGAGCCGTGCCAGTGCCGTTTCGACCGAAGCATCGAGCTCGTTCGCGTGGTTGGCATGGATCACCATCACCACCGGCCAGGGCAGGGACGCGAGCCAATCCAGCAGGCGGGTATCGACGCGTTCGGGCAGGACCACCGGCAGGCGCGTGTGCAGGCGCAAGCGACGCACCTGCGGCAGTTGCCGCAGTCCGTCGGTCAGCTCCGCCAGCTTGGCGGTGGCGAGCGAAAGCGGGTCGCCGCCGCTGAGGATGACCTCGTCCACGTCGGGGCGGGAACGCAGGTAGGAAAGGGTATCGCGCCACCCGCCGGCGGCGGCGACTTCCTCGCCATACGGAAAATGTCGACGGAAACAGTAGCGGCAATGCACCGCACAGCTGCCGGTGGCGATCAGCAATGCGCGTCCCTGGTATTTGTGCAGAACGCCGCGCGCGCCGCGGCTGGGCAGGTCGCCCACGGCGTCGAAGTCGAAGCCGGGCGCCGGCCGGAACTCTTCGTCCAGGGGCAGGATCTGGCGCAGCAGCGGGTCGGCGGCATCGCCACGGCGCATGCGCGCCACGAAGCCGCGCGGCACGCGCAGCGGAAACCCGTGTCCCGCCTCCGGCAGTCTGGTGGCCAGCATCGGCAGGTCGAGCAGCTGCAGCAGTTCGCGCGGATCGTCGATCGCCTCGCGATAGGCGCGACGCCAGTCGGGCGGGGCCGGCGTTGCTTCGTGCTGCGCGGGCCGGGTGGTTGCAGGTATCATGTCCGCTTCCCCGGTGGCTGCCGGGAATCCCTGAAAACCTCGAATTGTAGCCGCTCCCGGCAGCGGCGATACGGAGCTGCAAGCATGGCCAGCTATGGCATGAACGACGTCAAGAACGGCATGAAGATCATCGTGGACGGCTATCCGTGCGTGATCATCGACACTGATTACATCAAGCCGGGCAAGGGCCAGGCCTTCACTCGCGTGCGCTACCGCAACATCAAGAGCGGTCGCACCGTGGAGCTGACCATGAAGTCGACCGATACGGTCGAGGGCGCGGACGTGGTCGATACCGACATGCAGTATCTCTACAACGACGGCGAGTTCTGGCACTTCATGCAGCCGGAGACCTTCGAGCAGCACACGGCCGACAAGGCCGTCGTGGGTGATGCGGCGAAATGGATCAAGGGCGAGGAGATGTGCGTGGTGACACTGTGGAACGGTGCGCCACTGTCGATCACCCCGCCCAATTTCGTCGAGCTCAAGATCGTCGAAACCGATCCCGGCGTACGCGGCGACACCTCGGGTGGCGGCGGCAAGCCGGCCAAGCTCGAGACCGGCGCCGTGGTGCGCGTGCCGCTGTTCGTCGGCCAGGAAGAAGTGATCAAGGTCGACACCCGCACCGGCGAGTATTTCAGCCGCGTCAAGTAATCCGTTGATGAACGTGGCCGCGCCCGAACCCTGTGACCTGCTGATCGAGGCGGGCTGGGTCGTGCCGGTCGAGCCGCATGGCGTGGTGCTGGAGCAGCACGCCGTGGCGGTTCGCGACGGCGCGATCGTGGCGCTGTTGCCGGTGGCCGAGGCGCGCGCGCGCTTCGCGCCGCGCGAGGTCGTGCAGCGCCCGGGCAGCGTGTTGCTGCCGGGTCTGGTCAACGCCCACACCCACAATCCGATGACGCTGATGCGCGGCCTGGCGGACGACCTGCCGCTGATGCGCTGGCTCAACGAGCATGTCTGGCCGGCCGAAGCGGCCGTGATGGGGGCCGAGTACTGCGCCGACGGCGTCGAACTGGCCGTGGCGGAAATGCTGCGTGGCGGCACCACCTGCTGCAACGAGAACTACTTCTTCCCGGATGTGATCGCCGCCACCTACAAGCGGCTGGGTTTCCGCGCCGTGGTCGGGCTGCCGGTGATCGAGTTCCCCAGTGCCTGGGCCAGGTCGCAGGCCGAGTATTTCGATCGTGCCCTGGAAGTGCATGATCTGTACCGTCGTGACCCGCTCATCGGCACGGCCTTCGCGCCGCACGCGCCCTACACCGTGAGCGACGCCAGCTTCGAGCGCATCCACCTGCTGGCCGACCAGCTTGATTTGCAGGTGCACTGCCACGTGCATGAAACCGCGCAGGAGATCGGGGATTCGGTTGCGCAGCACGGGCAGCGTCCGCTGGCGCGGCTGCAACGCCTCGGCCTGTTGAACGACCAGCTCATCGCGGTACACATGACCCAGCTGACCGAGGCCGAAATCGCGCTATGTGCCGAGCGCGGGGTTTCGGTGGTGCATTGCCCCGAATCCAATCTCAAGCTGGCTTCGGGCTTCTGCCCGGCCCAGGCCTTGCGCCGCGCCGGCGTGAACCTCGCCATCGGCACCGATGGCTGTGCCAGCAACAACGACCTGGACATGTTCGGCGAGATGCGCACCGCCGCCCTGCTCGCCAAGGGCGTGGCGCAGGATGCCTCGGCGATGGACGCGGCCACCACTCTGCGCGCGGCCACACTCGGTGGCGCGCGCGCGATGGGACTGGGCGGCAGCATCGGCAGCATCGAAGCGGGCAAGCGCGCCGACCTCATCTGCGTGCGACTCGACCAACTCGAAGCGCAACCCTGCTATTCGGTGGTATCCCAGCTGGTCTATGCCAGCGGCCGGCACCAGGTCAGCGATGTCTGGCTCGATGGCGTCGCCAAGCTGCGCGACGGCAACCTGATGGACACCGACGAGCCATGCCTCATCGCCAAGGCCGGCGAATGGCGTGCGCGCATTGCCTCGGCCCGCGCGGGTGCCCGGGCGTGAGCAATGCCACGGTGAATGCCGATCCGGCCGAGTTGGCCAAGTTCGACGCGCTGGCGCATCGCTGGTGGGATCCGGATGGCGAGTCGCGACCACTGCACGATCTCAATCCGGTGCGCCTGGCCTATGTGCGTGAGCGTGTCGACCTGCGCGGCGCGGAGGCGCTCGATGTCGGCTGCGGTGGTGGCCTCCTGTCCGAGGCGCTGGCGAGGGAAGGCGCGCGGGTCACCGCGATTGATCTCGCACCGCAAGTGCTGGATGTCGCGCGGCTGCACCTGCATGAATCCGGCCTGCGCGTGGACTATCACGCGATCGGCGTGGAGCCTCTGGCGCGCGAACGGCCGGAACAGTTCGATCTGGTCGCCTGCATGGAGATGATCGAACACGTACCCGATCCTTCCTCGGTGATTGCGGCCTGCGCCGCGCTGCTCAAGCCGGGTGGGCGTCTGTTCCTGTCCACGCTCAACCGCACGCCGCAGGCGTTTGCCCTGGCTATTCTCGGTGCGGAGTACCTGATGCGGCTCCTGCCGCGCGGCACGCATCGCTATGCACAATTCATCAAGCCCTCGGAGCTGGCTGCGTGGATCCGCGCTGCCGGCCTGGAGCTGGAGGATGTGAGCGGCCTGCACTACGAACCCTTCACCCGTCGCGCATGGCGCGGCGGGCGCACCGACGTGAACTATCTCGCCTGCGCGCGCAAGCCTGCATCGAGCCCGGCCGCGGGAGCGCAATGAACGCGCGCCGCGCGCGCGCCGTGCTGTTCGATCTGGACGGCACCTTGATCGACACGGCGCCCGACCTCGCTGCGGCCGCGAACACGATTCGGAGCCAGCACGGGCTGGCAGCCATGCCCACCGAGGTGCTTCGTTCGGCGGCGTCGCGCGGTTCGCGTGCCATGCTCGGTCTGGCCCTGCCGCAACTGGACGCCGCCGCGCGCGAGGCTTGCGTTGCGCCTTTCCTGGACGCGTACGCCGGTGCCATTGCCGAAGCGAGCCGCCTGTTTCCGGGAATGGAAGCGGTACTGGCTGCGCTCGAAGCCGACGGAGCGGCCTGGGGCGTGGTCACCAACAAGCCGTTCCGTCTGGCGCGCGCGCTGCTCGATGCACTCGACCTGAGCGTGCGCTGCAGCATCCTGGTGGGTGGCGACACCCTGCCGCAACGCAAGCCCGAACCACAGCCGCTGTGGCTGGCCTGCGATCATCTCGGCATCGGCGCGGACCATGCGATCTACGTGGGCGATGACGCGCGCGACATCGAGGCCGCGCGAGCGGCAGGCATGCGCTCCGTGGCTGCCGCGTGGGGCTATCGTGACGCCTCCGAATGCATCGAACAGTGGGGAGCCGATGCCATTGCGGTGCAGCCGTCCGACTTGCTGACTCGCGACCTGCTGCGCCTGCACGATGTCTGAGGACAGTGTTTCCGGGGAACGCGGCGCGCCGCTGACGGGTGCGGCCGAAGTTGACCCTTACGTGGCCAAGTGGCTGGCAGCGGCACCTGCACGTGAACTGGTCCTGCTGTTCTGCCCGACGTCCGGGCGCCGCCTGGCGGCGCTATGGGGCGCTGTGTGCAATGAACTCGACGAAGCCGTGTTCGATCTCACCGATGCCGCTGTGGCGCAGGCCAAGCTGGCGTGGTGGGGCGAAGAGCTGACCCACGCGGCGCAAGGCGAGGCGCAACATCCGCTGACTCGCGCGTTCCATGCAGGAGGTGCGGCATCCCGGATTGCGTCGCTGCGCTGGGCCGAATTGGTCCATGCGGGCTTGCGTCTGGTGGCCGACGACGCCGCCTCGGGTGACACTGCGGCACTGCTGGCGCGGCATCGTCCCTATGCCGCCGCGATGGCGGGAATCGAGGCCGATCTTTTCGGCGGCGACGCCGCCGTCGAAGCCATCCTGGCATCGCACCTGTTGCGCCTGTGGCCACGCCCTGGCCAGGCCTCGGGAATGCGCTGGCCGCTGCATCTGCGGGCCCGACACCAGGCGAGTGCGGATGGCAGCGCATCACCGGCGCTGCAGCGTGACTTCGCCTCCGAACTCCTGGCGCTGTGGACCACACCCGAGCGTGGGACGGCCTGGCGGCGCAGCCTTGCGGCGCTGGATCGGTGGCAACTGCATCGCTTGGCGCAGACGGGCACCACGGCCAGTCTCGGGCGCTGGCGCGCGCTGTGGCTGTGCTGGCGTGCCGCGCGCGGTGCCTAGGGCGGCTGGCGTCGGCCCGGTAGAATGGCAAGCCTGTTGCAACAGCGCGGAAACTTCGTGACTTCGTCCAAGACTTCCTATCCGGGTTCCTTGCCTGACGTGGTGAGCCACGAGCGTCCGGCCTTGCTCGGCGCACTGGATTGGGTCGGCATGGATGGCATCGCCTTGCCCTTGCAGGTGCGAGATGGCGATGGCGTCGAGCATCGCGCCGCGGCGCGAGTGGCCGCCTGGGTCAATCTGCCGCGTCCGGAAGACCGGGGCATCCACATGTCGCGACTGTATCGCGCGCTGGATCGAAATCTTGCCGAACGCAGCCCCGATGCGGCGCAACTGCGTGCCCTGTTGCAGGATTTCCTCGACTCGCACCAAGGCCAGTCGGATCGGGCGCGGGTGCGGCTGCGTTTTGAAGTTTCCACGCGACGCGATTCCCTGCGCAGCGGCCTCTCGGGCTGGCGCTCGTATCCGGTCGACATCGCGGCTGAACTGGATGCCTCCGGCTTGCGCGTGGACCTCGAGGTGCGGGTCGAGTACGCCAGCACCTGTCCGGGTTCCGCGGCCCTGGCGCGCCAACTGATCCAGCAACGCTTCGATGCGGACTTCACCGCCGACACGATGACACCTGCGGCCTTGCGCGAATGGCTGGGCAGCGCGCACGGCATCTGCGCCACGCCACACGCGCAACGCTCGCTCGCGACGGTGAAGGTGCGCTGCGCGCCCGACGCGCCGCTGGCGCCGCTGGACCTGATCGATCGCGTCGAAGCGGCGCTCGGCACGCCACTGCAGGCGGCGGTGAAGCGCGAGGACGAGCAGGAATTCGCCCGGCTCAACGGCACCCATCCGATGTACTGCGAAGACGCGGCGCGTCGCCTGTGCGCGGCGCTCGATGCGTTGCCGCAGGTGAGTGACTACGCCATCCGCGCCGCGCACCTGGAAAGCCTGCACCCGCATGATGCGGTGGCCGTGGCGGTGCGTGGCGTCGCGGGCGGCTTCGTCGCGAGTCCCGACTGAGTCGTCGATTCGGCCTTTCAGCCCGCCGGCTTCTGTGGCGGTACCACAGCCTTTTCCAGCGGGACGATGTGAGGGTGGTAGCGGTAGCCGCCCCACCAGTACGACCGGTAACCTGGCCAGAACGGGTCGTGCCAGGCCGGGTAGGCATCAAGCTCGCGACGCTCGGGCCAAAGGTAGATCACCTCGGCAGCGACGCGCGGATAGCGGTAGTCGTATCCCCCGATGCGCCGCGATTCGAAGCCGGCCAGTCGACCCGTCACCGTGATTTCTCGATGCTCGGCGAAGATTGCCGGATCGTAGAAACCGCTGCGACAGGCGATGAAGCGGCCGACGCTCTGGTCAGGGGTGGCACGCGGCCGGGCGTTGTCGTTCAACTCGCGCCCCAGCACCTCGATACAGGTCTGGTCGGCGCCCGGTTCGGTCGTGATGATGCTTCCACCCCAGCGCACCGTGGTTTGCGTACTTTTACCGCCGATGCCGTCGGGCGAACTGGAAGCGAATTCGCCACGCAACGGCGCGGGCGCGGTGACGCACCCTGCCAGGGCCAGTGCCACGGCGAACAGAAGGGTGGTCTTCATGTGGGGCCTCGGGCAGTGCGGGTTGTCGGGCGGGTGACGCGGAAGCGCTGCAGGTCGTCGCGCAAGGTCGCGCCTTCGCTGGTGGAGGTTGCCGTCGCAGCGTAGCGCCAACGAGCGTAACGCTGACTGAGCGTGCGCACGTGGGCGGCAGACTCCGGCAGGGCCGAGGCGACGCGTTCGGCATAGGCGAGCGGCCCTTCGTGCGCGGCCTTGGGCACGCCAGCGCGGGCCAGGCGGGCGAGGAACTCGGCGTAGGCGCGGCGCAACGGATCGCGCGGGCCGCGCGGTGCGCGCAGCAACACTCCCAGGGTGATGGCCAGCGCGATGCCGGCGCCGATCCCCAGGATCAGGCCGAAGTCTCGTGCGCTGCCGTCGCGCAAGCCGAAGACATGCAGCAGGTTGCGCTGTTGCGCGGCGTTGAAGCCCAGCACGAGATCGTTCCAGTGGCGCTGCAGCCAGTCGCCGGCTTCGAACAGTGGCCCACCCAGGCGTCCCCAGAAGGGTTGCGGACCGGACAGGGCCTCGGTGCCACGTTCGATCCGTGCCGGTGACACGGCGCTGGTCGGGTCGACCCGGACCCAGCCGCGGCCTTCCTGCCAGACCTCGGTCCAGGCGTGGGCGTCGGAATGGCGCACCACCCAGTAGTCTCCGATGGTGTTGCGATACGCCCCCTGATAACCGGTGACGACGCGGGCGGGAAGCTGCGCCATGCGCATCATCACGACGAAGGCCGAGGCGTAGTACTCGCAGTAGCCTTCCTGGGTGTTGAACAGGAAATCGTCGACGCTGTCGCGCCCCAGGAGTTGCGGTTCGACCGTGTAGGTGAATTCGGCACCGAACCAGTCCAGGGCGCGCTGCACCAGTGCTTCGGGCGAGGCATCCTCGGCACGCCACTGCGCCACCAGGGCCCTGGTGCGCGGATTGAAGCCGGGTGGCAGGGCCAGGTAGGACTCGCGCTGGTGCGCGGGCAGGTTCGGTTCGAAACGGTAGCTCGTGACCGAGCTGGCGCGATAGCGCGACAGGTCGGTCTGCGGGCGGGCCGCGTAGAGCGTGCCGTCGAAGGCCATGCGCATGAACTCGGGTGCGGCCAGCGGCAGGTCGAGTGCCACCAGATAGCGCCGGTCAGTAGGCTCCTGCACGATCTCGTAGTCGACCGCTGAACCCAGCGGCACCAGTTCCGGTGCTTCGTCGCGCCCGCGCAGATCATCGCGGAACTCCGAGGCACGGGGCGACCGCGTCCACTTGCGCCCATCGAAATCGACCAGCACCGGACCGCGCCAGTAGAGCTCCGACTGTTCCGGTGGAACGCCGAAGAACTGCACGCGCAAGGCAGGACTGTCGTCCGAGAACAGCTTCACCATGTCGCCTGGCGACATTTCGTTGCCGAGGCCAGTGCGGGCTTCGCCGGCATTGCCGGGCAGGCCCCAAAGCGGAGTGGCCAGGCGCGGGAACAGGAAGAAGCCAACCACCGCCAGCGGCAGCGACAGGACCAGCAGCCAGGCCGCCGCCTGCAGTTGCGAAGCAATCTCGCCCCGCATTGAAAAGGTCGACGGCGGCGGCGCGAGCTGGGAGGTGCGCGCCAGGGTGGCCACGATCAGCACGGTGGCGGTCAGGGCCAGCGCGAACGTGAGCGGCGACTGGTCCTGGAGGAAGGCTGCCATCAGCGCAAACAGGCTGTAGCTCAACACGCTGCGTGCATCGCGCGGGCGGCGAAGTTCGAGCAGCTTGAGTGCCAGCATCGCTGCCAGCAACGCGCCGCCCGTATCGCGCCCGAAACGAAAGTCATAGGCGTAGAAGGCCGCGCCTGCCACGAACAGCGTGAGCGGCAGCCGCACCCAGGCGGAAAGGATCCGCTGGCGCCAGCCGTACCCGGTGGCGATCAGCGCGATGCCGAAAACCAGCAAGGCGAACCACGGTGCCAGCGACTGCGCGAGCGGCAGCAGGGCCGCGAAGATCGAAGCCGCGCACCACAGGAAGTCTTGCCGATCCAGCACGGGTGCGGGTGCCGGGCTGCGTGGCTTCGGCAGCGTGGAAGCGGATCGGGAGGCGAGCGCACTCATGGCAAGAGCGCCAGCGCCCGCAGGCAGGCATGCACATGGGCCGGGCCGCTGCCCGGGCCGAGGCGTGTGGCGGGGAGAACGAGGGTGGAGCGCAAGGACTCGCGTTCTGCGTCCACCACCCAGCGTGCCAGGCGACGAATGCGAGCCTCGGCCTCAAGCGGGCCGAGTTCGGCCCAATCCAGCGTCACGTCGGCCCCGACCGGCGATTCGTACTCGCGCACCATGAGGCGTCCTGCCTGTGCGGTGCGCTTCCAGGCCATGAGCCGCAACGGGTCGCCGCTGCGGTAGTCACGCAGGCTGTGGGGTTCCTCGTCGGCATGCCGGCGCCGCCGCGGCTGGCCACGATCGCCGCGCCCCGGCAAGGGTGGCGGCTGGGC
>JALCLA010000006.1 GCA_022647565.1 Chiayiivirga sp. | reverse complement strand
GCGCTCATGCGGCGGCTCCGATCTCGGCATCCACGATGGATCGACCGTGGTTCACGTAGTACTCGAACTCGTGCCAGAAGTGCCGCAACATGCCCTGCACCGGCCAGGCCGCTGCTTCGCCGAAGGCGCAGATGGTGTGGCCTTCGATCTGGCCGGCGGCGGCCTTGAGCAGCGCGACGTCATCCATCGTGGCCTTGCCCTCGACGATGCGGGTCAGCACGCGATACATCCAGCCGGTGCCTTCGCGGCACGGCGTGCACTGGCCGCAGGATTCGGCGTAGTAGAAGCGCGAGATGCGCTGGCAGGCCCGCACCATGCAGGTGGTCTCGTCCATCACGATCACCGCGCCCGAGCCCAGGCCGGAACCCGCCTTCTGCAGGGAGTCGTAGTCCATGGTGCAGGCGAGCATGGTGTCGCCCGGCAACACCGGCATCGAGGAGCCACCCGGAATCACGGCCTTGAGCTTGCGACCGCCGCGCACACCGCCGGCCATCGCGAGCAGGTCCTTGAACGGGGTGCCGAGGCGGATCTCGAAATTGCCCGGGTTGTTGACGTGGCCGGACACCGAGAACACCTTCGGGCCACCGTTGTTGGGCTTGCCGAGGTTGAGGAACCACTCGCCGCCGTTGCGCAGGATCGCGGGCACCGAGGCGTAGGTCTCGGTGTTGTTGATCGTGGTGGGCTTGCCGAACAGGCCGAAATTGGCCGGGAACGGCGGCTTGAAGCGCGGCTGGCCCTTCTTGCCTTCCAGCGATTCCATCAGCGCGGTTTCCTCGCCGCAGATGTAGGCACCGGCGCCGAGCGCGTTGTGGATGTCGATGTCGATGCCGCTGCCGAGGATGTTCTTGCCCAGCCAGCCGTGCGCATAGGCATCCTTGAGCGCCTGCTCGATGCGTTCGAACGGCTCGTGGTGGAACTCGCCGCGCATGTAGTTGTAGGCCACCGACGATCCTGTCGCGTAGCAGGCGATGGCGAGGCCTTCGAGCACCGCGTGCGGGTTGTAGCGCAGGATGTCGCGATCCTTGCAGGTGCCGGGCTCGGACTCGTCCGAATTGCACAGGATGTACTTCTGCCCCGGCGCCGTGCGCGGCATGAAACTCCACTTGAGGCCGGTCGGGAAGCCTGCGCCGCCGCGACCGCGCAGGCCCGAGGCCTTGACCATGTCGATGATCGCGACCTGGTCCATCTTCTCGGTGAGGATCCTTGCGCAAGGCCTGGTAGCCACCGGCCTTGAGGTAGTTCTCGTAGGTCCAGGGCTGGTCGAAGTGCAGCGTGTTGAACACGACGTTGTGTTCCTGCGGCACGGGGCCGACCGGGCCGTGCTGATCCAGATAGGAATGTCCGTGTGCCATGGGCTTCACTTCAGCGCGTCGAGGATCTCGTCCACCTTCCTGGTGTCGAGCTTTTCGTGGTAATGGCCGTTGACCACCATCACCGGCGCGCCCGCACAGGCGGCAAGGCACTCTTCCTCGCGCTTGAGGTAGATGCGTCCGTCGGCGGTGGACTCGCCCAGCCTGGCGCCGAGCTTCTTCTCGCAATAGCGCACGATGTCCTCGGCGCCATTGAGCCAGCAACTGATGTTGGTGCAGATCGCGACGTTGTGGCGACCGACCTGGTCGGTCTCGAACATCGAATAGAACGTGGCCACCTCATAGGCCCACACCGGCGGGATGTCGAGGTACTTCGCCACGGCGGCGATCAGCTCGTCGGTGAGCCATCCGCCATGCTGCTCCTGCGCCACGAACAAGCCCTGGATCACCGCCGAGCGCTTGCGATCGGGCGGGAACTTGGCCACCCAGTGGTCGATGTGCCGGCGGGTATGGTCGTTCAGCGCGACCATCGGGTCGACGTCCTTCACCGCCTCGAAATTGCCAGTCGCTTTCATCGCAGAACCCTAACGATCAATCTCGCCGAACACGACGTCGTAGGTGCCGATCATGGCCACCACGTCCGGCAGCATGTGGCCGCGCACGACTTCGTCCATCGACGACAGGTGCGCGAATCCCGGCGCGCGCAGCTTGAGCGGAACGGCTTGTTGGCACCATCCGACACGATGTAGGCGCCGAACTCGCCCTTGGGTGCCTCCACCGCCGCATATGCTTCGCCGGCAGGCACGCAATAGCCTTCGGTGAACAGCTTGAAGTGATGGATGAGCGCTTCCATGTCGTCCTTCATCTCTCGCGCGAAGGCGGGACGACCTTGTAATTGGACAGCATCACCGGGCCTTGCAGGGTGCGCAGCCTGTCCACGCACTGCTTGATGATGCGGGTGGACTGGCGCATTTCCTCGACCCGCACCAGATAGCGGTCGTAGCAGTCGCCGGTTACGCCGACGGGCACGTCGAAATCGACTTCCGCGTACTTGGCGTAAGGCTGCTTCTTGCGCAGGTCCCACACCACGCCGGATCCACGCAGCATCGGGCCGGTCATGCCCCAGGCCAAGGCCTTCTCCGGCGACACCACGCCGATGCCGACGGTGCGCTGCTTCCAGATGCGGTTGTCGGTGAGCAGGGTTTCGTATTCGTCGACGCGGCGCGGGAAATCGGCGCAGAACGCATCGAGGAAATCGAGCATCGAGCCCTCGCGCCATTCGTTGATGCGCTTGAGCTCCTTGCCCTTGCGCCACGGCGACTCCTTGTACTTCGGCATCTGCGCCGGCAGATCGCGATAGACCCCGCCAGGCCGATAGTACGTGGCGTGCATGCGCGCACCCGACACCGCCTCGTAGCAGTCCATCAACTCCTCGCGCTCGCGGAAGGCGTAGAGGAACACTGCCATCGCACCCAGGTCGAGGCCGTTCGACCCGATCCACATCAGGTGGTTCAGGATGCGCGTGATCTCGTCGAACATCGTCCGGATCCACTGCGCGCGCTCGGGCGCTTCCACGCCCATGAGCTGCTCGATGGCGCGCACGTAGGCGTGCTCGCTGCACATCATCGAGACGTAGTCGAGCCGGTCCATGTAGCCGATCGACTGGTTGTACGGCTTGGACTCGGCCAGCTTCTCGGTGCCGCGATGCAGCAGGCCGACATGCGGGTCGGCGCGCATCACGGTTTCGCCGTCCATCTCCAGCACCAGACGCAGCACGCCATGCGCCGCCGGATGCTGCGGGCCGAAGTTCATCGTGTAGTTGCGGATCTCTTGCATCACTTGGCTCCGCCCGCGACGCCAGCGGCCTGCGCCTGTTCGGCCTGGGCCTGCTCGAAGCGCGAATCGTCACGAATGGTGCGCGGCACCAGCACGCGCGGCTCGATGCTGACCGGCTCGTACACGACGCGGCCCTTCTCGGCGTCGTAACGCACTTCGACGTTGCCGATCAGCGGGAAATCCTTGCGGAAAGGATGGCCCACGAAGCCGTAGTCGGTGAGGATGCGCCGCAAATCCGGATGACCCTCGAACACGATGCCGAACAGGTCGAAGGCCTCGCGCTCGAACCAATTCGAAACCGGCCAAACTTCAACCAGCGAGGGCACGACAGGGAGCGAATTGTCGCCTGCAAAGGTGCGCAAGCGCAGACGCCGGTTGTGCTGCACCGACAGCAAGTGCGCGACAGCCGCGAAACGCTTCTCCGGCCCCCTGGAATGCGGGCGCGACGCCCAGTCGAAACGACCCGGCCCTTCGCCTTCGACGCCGCGCGAGAAACCCTCAGATGACACGCCCGAGGTGTCCCACTCGGTCTGCCATAGCTCAGGTAGTCGACGCCGCACAGGTCGGTCAACTGCTCGAAGGGAACTCGGCCTCATCGCGCAAGGCGCGTGCCACGTCGCTCCAATGTTCGGGCGCGACCTCGAGCGTGGCCTGGCCATGCGACCAGGTGCAGGACACGACCTTGGCCGCAAAACGCGCGTTCAGTCGTTCAACCAGGGGGTGGGCTTGCTCGGCCATGGGGCGTGGCTTGCGGATCCGTTGTCGGGGGCTGCGCTCAGCGCGCGATGGCGGTTCTGGAAATTGTTGGTGCGACGGATCTTCTTCTGCAACTGCAGGATGCCGTAGATCAGGGCCTCGGCCGTGGGCGGGCAGCCCGGCACATAGACGTCCACCGGCACCACGCGATCACAGCCGCGGACCACGGCGTAGGAATAGTGGTAATAGCCGCCTCCGTTCGCGCAGCTGCCCATCGAGATGACCCACTTCGGCTCGGGCATCTGGTCGTAGACCTTGCGCAACGCCGGCGCCATCTTGTTGACCAGCGTGCCGGCGACGATCATCACGTCGGACTGGCGCGGCGAGGGGCGGAAGATCACGCCGTAGCGGTCCAGGTCCAGGCGCGCGGCCCCGGCATGCATCATCTCTACCGCGCAACAGGCCAGGCCAAAGGTCATCGGCCACATCGAGCCGGTTCGCGCCCAGTTGATCAGATCGTCCATGCGCGCGGTGACGAAGCCGCGCTCGAGCAGCGGGTTGTCGCCTTCCGGACGCAGGATGTCGTCAACCCGGCCAAGCGGCTCCGGATTGTGGAAGAACTCGCTCACTCCCA
This sequence comes from Chiayiivirga sp., assembly GCA_022647565.1. Classification (GTDB taxonomy): domain Bacteria; phylum Pseudomonadota; class Gammaproteobacteria; order Xanthomonadales; family Xanthomonadaceae; genus JALCLA01. Next base: position 117,675 of record JALCLA010000006.1, on the reverse strand, counting down.
TTCCAGCGCCCCTTTCTTCCACTCGTAGACGAAGCCGATCACGAGGATCCCGAGGAAGATTGCCATCGCGACGATCGCACTCAACCCGATGTCCTTGAACACCACGGCCCAGGGAAACAGGAACGCGATCTCGAGATCGAAAATGATGAACAGGATGGCCACAGGTAGTAGCGCACGTCGAACTTCATGCGCGCGTCCTCGAAGGCCTCGAAGCCGCACTCGTAGGGCGAGAGTTTTTCCGCGCTGGCGCGTCTTGGCCCCAGCAGCCAACCGATGGTCAGCAAGGCCACGGCGATGACCGTGGCGACGAACAGGAACAACAGGATCGGCAGGTATTCGCCCAGCACCGGCAAGTCCTCTTATTCGCCACCCGGAAAGTGGCCAAAACGTCTTCCGGAGCCGCTTTCCCTGGAACGACCGCACGAAAATGTGCGGGCTCTCGCGAAAGGACTCGCCTGTATGGTGCCCAAGGGGGGACTCGAACCCCCACGCCTGTCGGCGCTACCACCTCAAGGTAGTGCGTCTACCAATTCCGCCACCTGGGCAGGTGCCCTGCGACAAAAACAGTCGCAGGTGAAGCTCGAATTCTAGCAGGCGCTCAACCGCCCTTGTTGACGTCCTTGTCGCTCGCTTCGGCCGGAACCGCGGCCGGAGCCGGAGCCGCCGGAATCTCGGAGGCCGCTGGAGCGACCGCCTCCGGTGCCGCGGGAACCTCCGCCGCTGGCGCGGTGGTGGCAGGCACGGCGGGCGTCTCGAACGCTGCGGCAGGGACCGCACCCATCACGCCGGCGTCCGAATCGGCACCGTCGGGACGCGTCAACTTGGTGGCGTACATCGCCATGCCCAGGCTCAGCACGAAAAACAGGGCCGCGAGGATGGCCGTGGACTTGGACAGGAAATTCGACGCGCCACGCGCACCGAACACCGTGGCGGAAGCGCCGCCGCCAAAGCCCGAGCCAGCCGCGGCGCCCGCGCCGCGCTGCAGCAGGATGAGCACGATCATCGCGACCGCGATCAGGACGTAAAGCACGTTGACGAGAGTAAGGATCATGTTCTTCGCAGCTTGGAACTCTTCGACGACCGCCGCAGCGGACTGTGGGGCACATCAGGGACCGCCGAGGCGGTATGACGCATGTATCGCGGGCTGCCTTGGCAGCCCTTCAGCTCGCCGCCGCCGCGGCAATGGCGAGAAAATCCTGAGCGACGAGGGAAGCCCCCCCGATCAGCCCGCCATCGACATCGGGCTGCGAAAACAGCTCCTTGGCGTTGGCAGGCTTCACGCTGCCGCCATAAAGAATAGGCAGCGAGCCGGCGATTCTAGCATTGGTCGAGCGGATTTCGCCACGGATATGGGCGTGAACCGCCTGCGCCTGGGCTGGCGTAGCGGTCCGCCCGGTGCCGATCGCCCAGACCGGCTCGTAGGCGATCACGGCGCCCTCCAGGGCTTGCGCCCCGTTCGCGAGCAGCGGCTCGAGTTGGCGGCAGATCGCCCATTCGGTCTGGTCGGCCTCGCGCTGGTGCAGGGTTTCACCCACGCACAGGATCGGGATCAGGCCGGCGCGCTTGGCGGCATGGAACTTTTCGGCGACCAGCTCACTGCTCTCGTCGTGGTACTGGCGGCGCTCGGAATGTCCCACGAGGCCATAGCGGCAACCGACGTCCACCAGCATCCGCGCCGAAACCTCGCCGGTGTAGGCCCCTTGGTCGTTGGCGCTCACGTCCTGCGCGCCGAAACCGATGCCCACATTGCCGTAGCGCTCGATCAACTCGCTCAGGTAGGGCACCGGCGGCAGGGCAATGAGCTCCACTCCGTTAGGGCGGGGACCCGCCACCAGCGCATCAAGCAGGCCGCGCGCGAAAGCGCGGTCGCCGTGCAGTTTCCAGTTTCCGGCCACCAGCTTGCGGCGCATGTCGGACTCCGTTTCGAATGGAGGCAGGATAAGCCGCGTGCCGCCTCAGCGGCAACGCGCGCCGATCGATGCCACGCAATCAGATCAGCTTGATTTCGCGCAGGCGTTCGAGCAGGTACTCGTGCGAAGTGATCGGCGTCGGGTAGCGATCCGGATTGTCGGCCGAGATGCACTGCGGCAGGGTCCGGATCAGGTAGTCCGGGTTCGGGTGCAGGAAGAACGGCACCGAATAGCGCGGCTTGCGCGCCGCCTCGCCCGGCGGGTTCACCACCCGATGCGTGGTGGACGGATACACGTGGTTGCTCAGGCGCTGCAGCATGTCGCCGATGTTCACCACGATGGTGTCGGCGTCGGAGGTGAACGGCACCCACTCGCCCTGCTTGGACTTGACTTCCAGCCCGGCAGCGCTCGCCCCCACCAGCAGGGTGATGAAATTGATGTCCTCGTGCGCGCCGGCGCGCACGTTGGGAATATCGGGCGCGGTGATCGGCGGATAGTGGATCGGCCGCAGGATCGAGTTGCCGAAGTTGGTCTTGTCCGCAAAGAACTGTTCCGGCAGACCGAGATGCAGCGCCAGCCCCGCCAGCACGCGCGAGCCGAGACTGTCCAAGGCCTGGTACAGGCCGTAGCCGTACTCGCGGAAGCCCGGCACTTCGTCCGGCCACAGGTTCGGTGCCATCACGTCCGCATACTTCGAGTCGCGTGGAATCTCGCGGCCAAAATGCCAGAACTCCTTGAGGTCGGGGTACTTCGAGTCCTTCGCTGTCTCGATTCCGAACGGCGTGTAGCCACGCGCGCCACCGGTTCCGGGCACGTGGTACTTCATCTTGGTTTCGGCGGGCAGCGCGAAGAAGCGCTTGAACGCATCGTAGGCGCCATCGATGTCGGCCTGGGCGATGCCGTGGCCGCGGATACCGCAGAAACCCCACTCGCGGTAGGCCGCGCCCAGTTCGGACACGAAGGCCGCACGGTCGCTGCCGTCGGTCGGCGCGGTGAAGCGTCGGATGTCGAGGGTCGGGATCTGGCTCATGCGTTCGTTTCGCTGTCGTGTCGTGTCGGGTGAGTCAAGCGTAGCGCGGTGCGCCGGCCTGTGGATTGACCTGCCTCAAGCCGCCGCGGCGACCGCGCGCGCGAGCCGATCGAGCAGCTCCTGCACCAGTGCCAGATCATCGGCCTCGACCGTGATGCGCAGCACCGGTTCGGTACCCGACGGCCGCAGGAAGGCGCGGCCGCGGCCCTGTAGCGCGGCTTGCGCCGCTTTGAGTTCGGCCTGCACCGCGACGGTTTCATGCGGCTTGCCGCCGGCAGCGATGCGCAGGTTGGCGGTGCGCTGCGGCACCTTGTGCAGGCCTTCCAGCAACTCGCGCAGGTCGAGCTTGCGGCGGCGCAACACTTCCAGCACCTGCACCGCGCTGACGATGCCGTCGCCGGTGCTTGCGCGATCCAGGCACAGCAAGTGTCCCGAGGTTTCGCCACCCAGCACGCCCTGGCCTTCGATCAGCATCTGGTGCACGTAACGGTCGCCGACCTTGGCGCGGCGAAACGGGATGCCGTGCTCGCCCAGCACCTTCTCCAGCCCGTAATTCGTCATCAGGGTTCCAACGACCGGGCCGGCCAGGCGGCCGCTTCGTTGCCAGTCCATCGCCAGCAGGTAGAGCAGGTCGTCGCCATCCAGTGCGCGCCCGTCCCGGTCCACCATCTGCAGCCGGTCGCCGTCGCCATCGAAGGCGATGCCGAGATCGGCGCCACTTTCGCGCACGTGGTGGCAGAGCGCATCGATATGGGTGGAACCGACCTCGCGGTTGATGTTGAGTCCGTCGGGTTTGACCCCGATCGCGCTGACCTGCGCGCCCAGCTCGGTGAACAGGCGCGGCGCGATGTCGTAGGTGGCGCCGTGTGCGCAGTCGAGCGCAAGCCGGAGCCCGCGCAGGTCGAACTCTTCCGGCAGGGTCGACTTGCAGAACTCGCCGTAACGCGAACGCGCGTCGTCGACCCGCGCGGCCTTGCCGAGCTGCTCGGACGGCACCGTGGAAAACGGCGCGTCGAGCGCCGCCTCGATCGCCAGTTCGGTCGCATCATCGAGCTTCTCGCCGTGGGCGGAGAAAAACTTGATGCCATTGTCGTAGTGTGGATTGTGCGAAGCGCTGATCACGATGCCGGCATCGGCGCGCAGCGATCGGGTGAGATAGGCCACACCTGGCGTCGGGATCGGCCCCAGCATCTTCACGTTGGCTCCGGCCGCCACCAGTCCGGCCTCCAGCGCGGCTTCGAACATGTAGCCCGAAATGCGCGTGTCCTTGCCGATCACCACGGTGGCGTGGCCTTCGCGCGCCAGGGCGCGGCCTGCGGCCCAACCGAGTTTCAGCATGAAGTCGGCCGAGATCGGACCTTCGCCGACCCGGCCGCGGATACCGTCGGTACCGAAGTATTTCCTCACGCTCACCGGTCGCGGTTCCTGGTGCGCATCAGGCGGTGGCATCCGCCGCCGGCTGCGGCGCACGCATCATCATGGCCAGCAAGGAGGCCAGCCGGTCGCGCATCTCGCGCCGATCGACGATCAGGTCCACTGCCCCGTGGTCGACCAGGAACTCGCTGCGCTGGAAGCCCTCGGGCAAGGTCTCCCGCACCGTCTGTTCGATCACGCGCGGCCCGGCGAAACCGATCAGGGCCTGCGGTTCGGCCAGATTCAGATCGCCCAGCATGCCGAGGCTCGCCGACACGCCACCCGTGGTCGGATGGGTCAGCACCGAGATGTAGGGCAAGCCCGCGGCCCGCATCCGACCCAGCGCGGCCGACGTCTTGGCCATCTGCATCAACGAGAACAGGCCTTCCTGCATGCGCGCGCCACCGGTGGCGGAGAAACACACCAGCGGACACTTCTTCTCCAGCGCATGTTCGGCGGCGCGCGCGAACTTCTCGCCCACGACGGCACCCATCGAGCCACCCATGTAGCGAAACTCGAAGGCACAGGCCGTCAGGTCGCGCCCCTTGAGCAGGCCATGCATCGAGATCAGGGCGTCCTTCTCGCCGGTCTGCTTCTGCGAGGCCTTGATCCGGTCGGCGTACTTCTTTGAATCGCGGAACTTGAGTGCGTCCACCGGCTCCAGCGACGCATCCAGTTCGGTCGTGGTAGCGGCATCGAACAGGTGCTGCAAGCGCATCCGGGCCGGAATCGGCATGTGGTGCGCGCACTTGGGGCAGACGTCGAGGTTGCGTTCCATCTCCGGCGCATACAGCACTGCGCCGCAGCTCTCGCACTTCTCCCACAGCCCTTCCGGCACCTGGCGTTTGTTGCCGCCTTCGGTGCGGATACGCGAGGGCATGAGCTTGCTCAGCCAGCTCACGATGCCATCCTCGCGGCGAGAAACGGTTTCGGAATCATGTGGCTTCTACGCAACATCGGGCCGCGTAGTGTAACGCTAGAGCCGCCGGTCCAGCGCCGCCCGGATCGGAGCGAGGAAGGCCTCGGCCCGCGACGCGGCCTGCGTCGCGTCCGCCGCATCGGACAGGTTCTGGACCAGGGCGCTGCCGACCACCACCCCATCCGCGAAGGCCGCAATCGCCCGCGCCGACTCCGCATCACGCACACCGAAGCCAACCGCCACCGGCGTGTCGCCGCCGCGCTTGATCTGCAGCACACGCTCGCGCACCCCGTCCAGGTCCAGTCGCGCCGCGCCCGTGACCCCGGCAAACGACACGTAGTAGAGGTAGCCACCCGTGTCGCGCAACAAGCCAGCCGCACGCGCGGCATCGCTGGTCGGCGCCGCCAGCAGGATCTGGTGCAGGCCGCGCGACACGAGCGCCGCACGCACCTCCGCCGCTTCCTCGGGGGGACAGTCGACCAGCAACACGCCGTCGACTCCAGCCTCGCTCGCATCGCGCGCGAAGCGTTCCAGCCCGTAAAGCTCGACCGGATTGAGGTAGCCCATCAACACCAGCGGCGTCGCGGCATCGCCGCGACGGAACTCGCGCACGTAGTCCAGCACCTGGCGCAGCCCCACCTTGCGCTCCAGCGCGCGCTCGCTGGACAGCTGGATCACCGGGCCATCCGCCATCGGGTCGGAGAAGGGCACCCCCAGTTCGATCAGGTCTGCGCCGGCCCGCACCAGTGCCTGCATCACCGGCACGGTGGCGGCCACGCCGGGATCGCCCGCGGTGATGAATGGGATCAGCGCGCGGCGCCGTGCGGCGCGCAGTTCGGAGAAGCGATGATCGATGCGATTGTTCACAGCGTGATTCCTTCGCGCCGGGCGATGGTATGCACGTCCTTGTCGCCGCGGCCGGAAAGGTTGGCGAGCACCAGCGCATCCTTCGGCAAGTCGCGCGCCAGCTTGGTCGCCTGCGCGATCGCATGCGAGGACTCCAGCGCCGCCAGGATGCCTTCGGTGCGGGCCAGCAGATGGAAGGCCTGCAAGGCTTCGGCGTCGGTGACGCCAAGGTAGTCGGCACGCCCGGTGTCCTTGAGCCAGGCGTGCTCGGGGCCGACGCCAGGGTAATCGAGGCCGGCGGACACGGAATGCGTTTCGATGATCTGGCCGTCGTCATCGCACAGCAGGTAGGTGCGGTTGCCGTGCAGCACGCCAGGCCGACCGGCGGCGAGCGAGGCGGCGTGACGCCCGCTCTCGATGCCCTCGCCTGCCGCTTCCGCCCCCACCAGCCGCACTGTGCGGTCATTGAGGAAGGCATGGAAGATGCCGATGGCGTTGCTGCCGCCGCCCACGCATGCGGTCACCACATCGGGCAGGCGTCCGTAGCCGTCGAGCATCTGCTGCCGCGCCTCGCGTCCGACCACGGCGTTGAAATCACGCACCAGCATCGGATACGGATGCGGGCCGGCCACGGTGCCGATGATGTAGAACGTGTTCTCCACGTTCGTCACCCAATCGCGCATGGCTTCGTTCAATGCGTCCTTCAAGGTCTTCGAACCGCTGGTCACGGGCACGACCCTGGCGCCCAGAAGCTTCATGCGGTAGACGTTGATCGCCTGGCGCTCGATGTCGGTGGCACCCATGTAGACCACGCATTCCAGCCCCATGCGCGCTGCCACGGTGGCGCTCGCCACGCCATGCTGGCCGGCACCGGTTTCCGCGATGATGCGGGTCTTGCCCATGCGCCGAGCCAGCATGGCCTGGCCGATGGTGTTGTTGATCTTGTGCGCGCCGGTGTGGTTCAGGTCTTCGCGCTTGAGCAGGATCTGCGCGCCGCCGATCTCCTCGCTGAGCCGACGGGCGTGATAGATCGGGCTGGGGCGACCGACGTAGTGCTTGAGGTCGGCGTCGAGTTCAGACAGGAATTCGGGATCGCGCCGATAGCGATCGTAGGCCTCGGCCAGCTCGCGCAACGGACGCATCAGGGTCTCGGCCACGAAGCTGCCGCCGTAGGGGCCGAAGTGTCCGCGCGCATCGGGAAAACCAAGGTAATCGTCCACCACGGGCGGGGCTTTGGCGTGCTGCTCACTCATGTCGTGCATCCATCATTCGTCGATCACATCGTTCATTGCATCGGCGCGGAGCACTTCCGACACGAAGCGCCGCATTTTTTCCGGAACCTTGATTCCCGGCGTGGCCTCGATCCCGCTGGACACATCCACGGCCCAGGGCCGTACCGACCGCACCGCGTCGAACACGTTGTCCGGCGTCAGGCCGCCGGCCAGCAGGATCGGGCGCGGCAACTCGGGAATCGCATCCCAGGCGAAGCGCTGGCCACTGCCGCCCGCCGCACCGGCTGCGTGGCTGTCCAGCACCAACCCCGACGCCGCAGCGTAGCGGGTGGCGTAGTCCCGTGCCGTTTCCGGCCGCGCCATCGGTACCGCCTTCAGCCAGGGCACTCCATAGGCCGCGCACTCGCCCGGGTCTTCCGAACCATGGAACTGCAAGAGTTCCGGGCGAAGGATCTGCACGATCTGGCGAACTTCGGACGGCTCGTTGTCCATCAACAACGCAACCACACCAAGCATCGGCGGCAGGCCGGTGCGCAGCGCCCGCGCCGTCGCCAGGCCAACCCGGCGCGGGCTGCGCATGGCGAAGATCAGCCCGATCGCATCGACGCCCAGTTCGGCGGCGCAGGCGATGTCCTCCGCCCGGGTCATGCCGCAGAACTTGATCCGGGTGCGACGCGGCGCGCTCACGATGTCACCTCGGGCGGCAGGCCCCAGGCATCGGGATAACACGGCCCCAGGAAGGTGAGCCCGGCGGCGGGTGCGGTCGGGCCGGCCACACTGCGATCACGCCCGCGCAGCAACTCGCCCATCCAGGCCTCCGGCCGCTCACCGCGTCCGATCACGATCAGGCTGCCGACGATGTTGCGCACCATGTGATGCAGGAAGGCGTTGGCCTGCACCTCGACCAGAACCTCCTCACCCTCGCGCCGCACCGCGATGCGCTGCAGATCGCGCACCGGATTCGGAGCCTGGCACTGGGCCGTGCGAAAAGCGCTGAAGTCGTGCGCACCCAGAAGTGCCTGCGCCGCCCGGTGCATGGCTTGGGCATCGAGCGGACGCGCTTCCCAGGCCTGGAAGCGCGCGTGCAGGCCGGGCCTTACCTTGCGGTTGAGCAGGCGATACCGATAGCGCCGCGCCCGTGCCGAGAATCGCGCATGGAATTCCTGCGCCACCGGCTGCACCCACAGGATCGCGATGCTGCCAGGCAGGCGCGAATTGCCCCCCATGAGCCAGGAGTACGGGGTGCGTGCCGCCTCGCTGTCGAAGTGCACCACCTGGGCCGCGCCATGCACGCCGGCGTCGGTGCGGCCGGCGCAGACAACCTCGACAGGATGCGCGGCCACGAACGACAGCGCGGCTTCCAGCGCACCTTGCACGCTCTTGCCCTGCGACAGGCGCTGCCAGCCGCTGAAGTCGGTGCCGTCGTATTCGATGCCGAGCGCGTAGCGCATTGCGTCCTCAGAAACACGAAGGCCGGAAGCGAAGCTCCCGGCCTTCCTTTGCTGCAGTGCAGCTTAACGCATCGGAGAGCGGACCCGACCGGGCCTCAACGGATCTCGTCGAGCAGGCGCTTGGCCTCGGCGCGCTGGCCGGGGTTGCCCTCGCCCACCACTTCCTCGAGCATCCCGCGCGCACCGTCGACATCCCCCATGTCGAGATAGGCCCGCGCCAGCTCCAGCTTGGTCGAGGCCGCGTCGGCATCGACGAAGGCCGGGCCCGGCGCCTCCAGCACCGGCTCGGTCAACGAGACATCGAACTCGGGCAGGGGCTCGATCTCGGGCAGATCGAATATCGGCGTGAGATCCGGGGCGGGGGCCGCCGCCTTGACGTCGTCGATGCGCAACTGTTGCGTCGTGGCGCTGTCGGCGGGGACGGGGGCGGTCGGTGCCGGCACCGCGGCGCTCCAGTCCACGGCAGCCGCGGTGGCGATCGGCGCTGCGGGTTTGGGCTTCGGTGTCTCCGCCACCGGCGGCGGCACGAAGGCCGGGGCAGGCTTGGCGGCCGGCGCGGGAGCCGGTGTTGCAAACAACGGGTGCTCGGGCGCGATCTCCTGCCCCATCGCCACGACCTGCTTCCAGGCCAGGTTGTCGCTCCCACGCACGTGCGCGTGCATGGCTTCGGCCGCCTGTTCGAATGCCGCCTCGTCGCTGTTCTCGTAGTGATGCCGCACCAGGTCGAGATGCCGGTTCAGGTCACCCGGATCGCGCACGATGGCATCGACCAGCTCGGCCTCCCGATCCAGTTCGGCTTCCGCGTCGGCGCTATCCGTGGCCGCCGCCGGGATGAGTCCGGAATAGTTGGTCGAACCGGACGAGCTGGCAGGAGCCGGCTTGCGCCGCCCGAACAGCAGGGCCAACAAGCCCACGAGGACCAGTCCGCCGCCGCCCAGGACCCAGTAGTTCTTGTACCAGGGCGCGGCTGCCACGCCTGCAACCGCATCGGCGGCCGGCGATTGATCGGAGACAGCCTCGGCCGGGGCCGTTTCGGCTACTGTCGCCGCTTCGGTGCCTGCGGCGTCAGCCGCCGCACTCGACACCTCGCCGGTCGCATCGGTAGGCAACGGCTCCGTACCGGGCTCGGTGGGCGCCTCGGTTGCCGCCGATGCGAGGGTGTCTGCGGGCTCCGGGCTTGCCGCGGCGTCACTTGCCACGGATCCGGCCGGTGCGGCTTCTGACGCCGCCTGCGCGTCCGCCAGGCGCTGCTGCGCCGCTGCCAATTCGCTGTCCTTCAGGGCAATCAGCTTCTGGCTGTCCTGCTGGATCTTCTCCAGTTCGCTCACGCGCGACTTGAGATCGACGTTCTCGGCCGACAGCGTGTTCACCTGCTCCTGGCTGCGCGCCAGCTCGGCCCGCAGTTCACGGCCCTGACCATCGACGCTGGCCCCGGACTGTGCGCTCGAGGCTTCGCCCGCGCCACGCGGCGGCACCAGTTCCAGGCGCGAATCGGCGCTCGGCTGCGGACCGGCGGCGCTGCGTGGCGACGTGCTATCCCGCGGCTCCGGTTCCGCCGGCTGCATCGAGGCCGGTTGCGAGGCCCGCCAGGCCTGCATCTGCTCGCGCACCTGCGCCGCGGCATCTGCCGCCGCGATCAGCATCGCTTCCTCGCGCGCCGGGATACGCAACACCGCGCCGCGCTTCAGCTTGTTGATGTTCTGGTCGATGAAGGCGTCGGGATTGGCGTGCAGCAGGGCCAGCATCATCTGGTTCATGCTGATGCCGGTGTCTTCGCCGCGCGCATAGGTCGCGATCGACCACAAGGTGTCACCGGTCTGCACCGGCCCGTAGGTATCGACTCGGGCGGGCGACGGCTCCGGGCTGGCGCTGGGTTCGGGTTCCGGGATCGGCGCTTCGGCCGCCGGCTCGGGTTCTGGCTGCGGCTCGGCCACCGGCTCCGGTTCGGGCTGCGGCTCCGCAATCGGTTCGGCTGCGGGCGCGGCCATTTCCGGCGGCGGGGGAGCTTCGGCCGCTTCTGGCTCAGGCACCGGTTCGAACACGGCGGCCGGTTCCGGCTCCGGCGTGGGCGCGGTTTCGGTGGCGGGCGCGACTTCCGGCAATGGCTCGAATTCGGGCGCGCTCACCGGCGCCGCCACGGGCGCGCTGCGGATCGGCGCCATGGTCGGCGGATCCAGCAGCACGGTGTATTCGCGCAGCATCTTGCCCTTGCCCCAGTCCACTTCCAGCAGGAAGCTGACAAAGGGTTCGGTCACCTCATCGGGGGTGCTGACCCGGATCACGGTCTGGCCGGCACTATTGGTGTCGACGGCAAATTCAAGGTTTGCGGCCACGCCGCTGGGCTCGGGCAAGCCAACCCGCGCCAAGGCCTCCGGCGGCGCCAGACGCACTGCAAGCGCGTCGGTCTCGCCTGCGGAACTGCTGAGTACCGGAATCTCGGCCGAGAGCGGCTGATTGAGTGCGGACTTGACTTCGATCTGCCCCAGGCCCAGCGCAAAGGCAGACGAACTGCCCAAGGCGAGCGACAAGGCCAGCGGGAGTCGGAGACGCTTGTTCATCGATGGCTTCCCCCAAAAACACACGTAGGGCGTCGCAGCCGCTCCCCCGAACCAGGAGCCCGATCCCAGAGCAGCATCCTAGAAACGACTTGACAACGCCGCCGTAACTATAGACCAGCCGATGCTTTTTACAATAGCTCGCGGGTTACAAGAGGTTTCCGGGAAGCCGGAAATCGCGGGGCCAGGCGAGCGCTTCGCACTACAGCAGCTCGGCGATCTGCACCGCATTCAGGGCCGCACCCTTGCGGATGTTGTCAGCCACGACCCACAGGCTCAGGCCGCGTGGGTGGGAGATGTCCTCGCGGATGCGCCCGACGTACACCGGGTCGTTGCCGGCCGCGTGCGTCACCGGCGTCGGATAGCCGCCCGGCTTGCGTTCGTCCACCACTACGGCGCCCGGCGCGGCCGCGATCAGCCGACGAGCCTCGTCGGCTGAAATCTTGTCGCGCGTCTCAATATGCACGGCCTCGGCGTGGCCGTAGAAAACGGGTACACGCACGGCCGTCGGGTTCACCTGGATGCGCTCGTCCCCGAGGATCTTGCGCGTCTCCCACACCAGCTTCATTTCTTCCTTGGTGTAGCCGTTGTCCTGGAAATCATCGATGTGCGGGATCAGGTTGAAGCTGATCTGCAGCGGGAATCGCTCGGTCTTCACTTCCTGGAAATTCAGCATCGCCGCCGTCTGGCGCCCCAGTTCCTCAAGGCCGGAGCGTCCGGCACCCGAGACCGACTGGTAGGTGGCCACGTTGATGCGCTCGATGCCCACCGCGCGATGGATCGGCGCCAGCGCCACCATCAGTTGCATGGTCGAGCAGTTCGGGTTGGCGATGATGCCCCGCGGCCGGTTCGCGATCTGATCCGGGTTGACCTCCGACACCACCAGCGGCACGTCGTCGTCGTAGCGGAACTCGGAGGTGTTGTCGATCACCACCGCGCCCGCCCTTGCTGCGCGCGGCGCGTGCACCCGAGACACCTTGCCGCCGGCCGAGAAGAACGCGATGTCGACGCCCTTGAAGTCGAAGCTGTCCAGTTCCTGCACGGTAAAGCTGCGCGCACCGCACTTGACCCGCTCACCGGCCGAGCGCTCGCTGGCGAGCGGAATCAGGTTGGCGAAGGGAAACTGGCGCTCTTCCAGGATCGAGAGCAGGGTTTCGCCCACCGCGCCGGTGGCACCGGCGATGGCGATGGTCAGATCGGGCTTCTGGGTCAGGCGGGACACGGGATCCTCGGCGGCGTGTGCAATGTTGCGACGCAGCACTGTACCCGGATTTCGGGGCGAAGGGCGGGCCGGTTCGTGGCAAATGCGGGGTCGGAGCGGGAGCGTGATACGGAAAGTTGGACGGCAGTCGCGGAGCAGCCGGGCAAGCCCGGCTTTACGAACAAATCCTCGAGTAGAGCCGGGCTTGCCCGGCTACCGGGTGCCGGCCCTCGCGCAACCCGCGATGCCCGATCCCGATCAGCCGCGCGGAATGCGCGGCGAGATCTCGCCCACGTCGCCGCACTGGGCCCGGTGTCGCAGCGCCTGATCCACCAGCACCAGCGCCACCATGGCTTCCGCAATGGGCGTGGCGCGAATCCCGACGCAGGGGTCGTGGCGGCCGGTGGTGACCACTTCGATCGGTTCGCCCCTCACGTTCACGCTACGCCCCGGCAGGCGCAGGCTGGAGGTCGGTTTCAAAGCGATCGAGCAGATCACGTCCTGCCCGGTGGAAATGCCGCCGAGGATGCCGCCGGCGTTGTTGCTCAGGAATCCTTCCGGGGTGATCTCGTCGCGATGCTCGGTGCCGCGCTGCTCGACCGCGTCGAAACCGGCGCCGATCTCGACGCCCTTTACGGCATTGATGCTCATCAGGGCCGCCGCGAGATCGCCGTCGAGCTTGCCGTAGATCGGCTCGCCCCAGCCGGGCGGCACGCCGTCCGCAATCACGGTGACGCGCGCACCAACCGAATCGCCGGATTTGCGCAGGGCGTCCATGTAGCTCTCCAGCTCCGGCACCTGCGCCGCATCCGGCCAGAAGAACGGGTTGTCCTCGACCGCGCTCCAATCGAAGCCGCGCGGCGCAATCTCACCCAACTGCGCCAGATACCCACGCACCCGCACGCCGAAGCGCTCGGCCAGCCACTTCTTCGCGATCACCGCGGCTGCGACCCGCATCGTGGTCTCGCGCGCGCTCGAACGCCCGCCGCCACGCGGATCGCGGATGCCGTACTTCTGCCAATAGGTGTAATCGGCGTGCGCCGGTCGGAACTGCTCGGCGATGTTCGCGTAGTCCTTGCTCTTGGCATCGGTGTTGCGGATCAAGAGCGCAATCGGCGTGCCGGTGGTGCGGCCTTCGAACACGCCGCTCAGGATCTCGATCTCGTCGGCCTCTCGCCGCTGCGAGGTATGGCGCGATTTACCGGTGGCGCGACGTTCCAGGTCAGCACGGAAGTCTTCCGGCGTGATCGCGACGCCCGGCGGGCAACCGTCGATCACGCAGCCGATGGCGGGGCCGTGGCTTTCGCCGAAGGTGGTGACGCGCAGCAGGCGCCCGAAGCTGTTGTCGCTCATCCGCGCGCGTCCGCCAGCGCCTTGATCCGTGCGTGGTGCTGTACCAGATCGGCGCGCTCCACCGCGAAGATGCCCATCTGTCCGACCTTGAACTCGATCCAGCTGAACGGGATTTCCGGCAACAGTTCGACCAAGGCGCGCTCGGCCTCGCCCACTTCACAGATCAGCAGCCCGTCGTCGGCCAGGTGATCCGGCGCGTCGCGCAGGATGCGCAGGGCGAGATCCAGGCCATCGTGTCCGGCGCGCAGACCCAGCTCGGGTTCGTGTGCGTACTCGGGTGGCAATGCGTCGGTTTCGTCGTTGGTGACGTAAGGCGGATTGGTGACGATCAGGTCATAGCGCTCGCCCTTGACCGCGGAGAACAGGTCCGACTTGAGCAGGCGCACGTTGTCGGCGTGCAGCCGCTTCTTGTTCTCCTCCGCCAGCGCCAGAGCTGCATCGCTGATGTCCACGCCATCGACCTGCCAGTCCGGATGATGGTGTGCCATGGCGATCGCGATGCAGCCCGAGCCGGTGCAAATGTCGAGCGCACGCTGTACCTCGCGCCCGCCCAACCAGGGCTCGAAATGCGATTCGATCAACTCGGCGATGGGCGAGCGCGGCACCAGCGCGCGCGGATCGGACTTGAAGCTCAATCCCGCGAACCAGGCTTCGCCGGTCAGGTAGGCGGCCGGGATCCGGTTGTTGATGCGACGCTCGAACAAGGCCAATACCTTGTCGCGCTCACCCGCCACCAGTCGCCCCTGCCCGTAGATCGGATTGAGGTCGTGCGGCAGGTGCAGGGCGTGGAGCACCAACTGCGTGGCCTCGTCCATGGCGTTGTCATAGCTGTGCCCGAAGGTGAGACCCGCCTCACCGAAGCGGCTCGCGCCGTAGCGGATGAAGTCGATGATCGTGATCAGTTCGGCAGTCATGGAGGCGCGCACCGGGAATCCGGCGCGAAGTATAGCGGCCCCGCCCCGCTATAATTTCCGCATGAATACGTCTCCCGCACCACGCTCCACCGGTTTGCCGCTCGCGGCCATTCTTATCGTTGCGCTCGCCGCCGGGCTCGGGCTCTGGGCCGGGCAACGCTGGTACGGCGCGTCGACGAGCTCGACCGCCGACCTGCAGGCCAGGCTCGCCAGTACCGTGCTCTACCCCGAGGCCCGCGTGCTGCCGGACTTCTCGCTCGATGGCAGCGACGGCAAGCTGGATCCCGCTGCACTGCGCGGACGCTGGAACCTGGTGTTCCTCGGCTTCACCCATTGCCCCGACATCTGCCCCACCACGCTGGCGCAGCTGGCGCAGGCAGAGAAATTGCTCGCCGATCTGCCGCAGGAGCGCCGTCCGCGCATCGTGTTCGTCTCGGCCGATCCCGAACGCGACACGCCGGCCAAGACCACCGAGTACGCACGCTATTTCAGCCCCGATGCACTCGGCGCCACCGCCGATCACGCCCGCCTCGAACCCTTCGTGCGCAGCCTGCACATGGTCTACGCCAGGTCCGAAGGCGCGGATGGCGACTACAGCGTCGACCACACCGCCTACATCGCCGTGCTCGATCCGGAAGTGCGCCACGTCGGCATGATCCGGCCGCCGCTGGACGCGAAGAACATCGCGGCCGACCTGCGCCTGCTGACGGAGCGCTGAGCATGTCGCCGCCGCGAAATCCGCTAGTCGCGCTGCAATACGTGCTGCCGCATCGCCTGCTCTCGCGCGCCGCCTGCGCGCTGGCGCGCTGGCAATGGCGGCCCTGGAAGAATTTCTTCATCGGCCGCATCGTGGCGCATTTCAAACCGGCGATGGAGGAAGCGGTTGAGTCCGATCCCTTCGCCTATCCGAGCTTCAACGCCTTTTTCACCCGTGCGCTGAAGCCCGATGCACGCCCCATCGATGCCGACCCGAACGCCGTGGTGATGCCCTCCGACGGCCGCATCAGCCAGCTCGGCCGCATCGAGCAAGGCCGCATCTTCCAGGCCAAGGGCCAGAGCTTCACTGCCGCCGAGTTGCTGGGCGACGAAGCCGCCGCCGTGCCCTATGCCGACGGCCATTTCTTCAACGTGTATCTCGCTCCGCGCGACTACCACCGCGTGCACATGCCGATGCGCGGCACGCTGCGCGACACCGTACACGTCCCCGGCCGCCTGTTCAGCGTCTCGCCCGCCACCGCACGCGCGGTGCCGCGCCTGTTCGCGCGCAACGAACGCCTGGTCTGCCACTTCGACGGCGAACACGGCCCGTTCTGCGTGGTGATGGTGGGAGCGATGCTGGTTTCGGGCGTGGAAACGGTCTGGAACGGCGTCGACATCCCGCCCTACGCGCATACCCCGATCCGGCGCGACTGGCGCGGCAAGGGCATCCGTCTCGAACGCGGCGCGGAAATGGCGCGCTTCAATTACGGTTCGACCGTGATTGTGCTGTGGCCGAAGGGTGCAATCGAGTTCGATCCCTCGCTCGCGATGGAACAGCCGACGCGGATGGGGCAGCGGCTCGGTCGCACCATGAGCTGATTGCAGACACGTCGCTGGAACCCAACGGCAACCCGATTCGAGTCTCAGTCTCCTGCCGCCTCGATCAGCACACGCGCCAAGGCCTCGACCGGCATGCGC
Source organism: Chiayiivirga sp. (assembly GCA_022647565.1). Classification (GTDB taxonomy): domain Bacteria; phylum Pseudomonadota; class Gammaproteobacteria; order Xanthomonadales; family Xanthomonadaceae; genus JALCLA01. Next base: position 101,174 of record JALCLA010000006.1, on the reverse strand, counting down.
AGTACGCTCGGGTTCACCTGCAGCGGAAGCTCCTGTACACCGGGCGCCAGATGCGCAAGCTCGACGCCTTGCGCGCGCGCCCGCTCGGCCAGCGTTACCGCATCGCCCGTCAGCGGCTTCAGGAAAAACCGGCTCGTCCCCTGCGGCAGCTTGCGCACTGCGAATCGGCCGCTGGCCTCAAGCATCCCGATCAGACTATCCACGGCCTTCCAGGCGGCCGCGTACTCCGCTTCGAAACCATCGACATGGTGTGCGGCCACCGCGGCCTGCGGCCAGGCATAAGGCAAGGAACCGCCGAACATCCGCCGCTGGTGGAACAGCCCTTCGATGAAGCTCGCGTCGCCCGCCAGGATCGCGCCCGAGGCCGCATTGAAGTGCTTCCACAGCGACACGTACACCGAGTCGAACAGCGCGGCGTACTCCTTGACGCTCTTGCCGGAATGCAGCGGCAGGCTGAACAGGCGCGCGCCATCCAGATGCAGGCGGATGCCTCTTTCGCGCGCATAGCTGCTGATCCGCAGCAACTCGTCGAAATCGACCTGCTGGTGGTCCTGACGTCGCACCGGATTCTCGATCGAAATCGCGCCCACCGGCGTTGTCACCCGACCCGCGCCGGAACGCTGGATCCAGGCCTCGATCTCGGCCAGCGTGATCGTGCCGCCGGCTGCCAAGGGAATCAGATTCAGTCCGCTCAGGACCTGCGCGCAATCGCCGCTATCGTTGTACAAGTGGCTCTCGGCCTGGACCAGCACGCGGCGGTTGTTGCCCGCGAGTTTCCTGACGGCCAGGTGATTGGCCAGCGTTCCGGTGGGAACGAACATCGCCGCTTCCTTGCCCAGCACCGCCGCGAACTTCTGCTCCAACGCGGCGATAGCTCCGCCCAGTGAATAGTAGTCGGCGGCAAAGTCACGCGCGGCCACCGCCTGCTGCAGTTGCGCGGCGTACTCGTTGGGGTTGAGACCCAGCCCGTCCCAGATGAAGTTGACGCGTGATCCGCGCTCGGCCGGGGCGGGCACCTTGTTTGCGGACGCTGCCGCGGGTGCGAAGGCGGTGGCTGTCGCCAGTGCCGATCCGCATGCCAGAAATCCGCGACGATCCATGGGGTGTGCTCCTCGATGCCGTGCCCTGTTGCAGCGATCTGCCGCGTGCCGCTGCGCCGAGTCAGTCCAGCCCGGCGTCCTCGCCATGGCGCCGCATCGCGAGCAGCGCCGCAAGGCTGATCGCCGCGGCCACGGCAAGGTACGGCCCACCGCAGCGATGTCGAAGCGTGCGGCCAGCCAGGTGGCCGCGTAGGGCGCGAGCGATGCGCCGAGAATCCCGGCCAGATTGAACGCGAGCGAGGCGCCGGTGTAGCGCACCGCCGTCGGAAAGCGTGCCGCCAGCGCGGTGCCGAGCGGGCCGTAGGTCAATCCCATCAGCGCCAGTCCCAGCGCCAGGAACGCGTGCCCACCGCCAGCGGCGTCTGCAGCGCGAACAAGCGGCCCGAACGCGAAGCCGAACAAGGCGATCGCGGCGCTGGCCCAGATCAGCATGCGCAAGGCGCCGACGCGGTCGGCGATCCAGGCCGACAGCGGGATGGTCAGGCGAAGAACAGCACGCCGATCATCTGCAGGATGAGGAACTCCTGCCGCGCGTAGCCCAGCTGCTCGTGCCCCAGCTCAGCGTGAACACCGTCATCAGGTAGAACAGCACGAAGGTCGCCACGGCGGAGAAGGTGCCCAGCACCAGCGCGTGGGTGCTCGCGCAGCACGTCGAGCATCGGCAGGCGCACGCGCTCGTTGCCTTTCCAGCGCGCCTGCGGAAGGCGGGCGTTTCCTCGATGCGCAGCCGCACCCACAGGCCCACGAGCACCAGCACCGCGCTGGCGAGGAAGGGCACGCGCCAGCCCCAGGCGAGGAACTGCGCCTCGCTCAGCACATTGCGGTCAGCAGCAGGAACACGCCGGTCGAACACAGGAAGCCGATCGGCGCGCCCAGCTGCGGGAACATGCCGTACCAGGCGCGCTTGCCGGGCGGCGCGTTCTCGGTGGCGAGCAGCACCGCGCCGCCCCATTCGCCGCCCAGCCCAGGCCCTGGCCGAAGCGGCACAGCGCCAGCAGCAGCCGGCGCGACGACGCCGATCTGCGCGTAGGTCGGCAGCAAGTCCGATCGCGACGGTGGACAGGCCCATCGTGAGCAGCGCCGCCACCAGCGTCGCCTTGCGCCCGATGCGGTCGCCGAAGTGGCCGAACACCGCCGAACCCACCGGGCGCGCGAAGAAGGCCAGCGCGAACGTGGCCAGCGACTGCAGCATCGCGGCGTCGGGTCGCGAAGCCGGGAAAGAACAGCGTCGGGAACACCAGCACCGCGGCGGTGGCGTAGATGTAGAAATCGAAGAACTCGATCGTGGTGCCGATCAGGCTGGCGAACAGCACACGCGCTGCGGAGGTCGGCGCTGGGGTGACAATCGAACTCATGCGTGGGCCTGACAGTGGCGAGCGCGGATTCTGGCAGTTCCGGACACCGAACCGACAACCCACCGCACCCGCACCCGCAAAGTTTCACCCGCAACTCACCGGCGCTTGACAGCCTCGCACGGGATCGGTTTTCCTAGCCCCATGTTGCGCTGCCGCACGACTACCACGACGACTATTACCGCGCCTCGCGTGGTGCCTGCCGTCGCGTCCTGATCCAACGCCGGCTCCGCACCTCGACGAGGATGCGGACCGCGCCAGCGAACCCCGTCCCCGCCGCGATGCGAAGCCTCCACCGGAGCCTTCGATGAACGCGCTTGCCCCCCATCCCACCGCCGCCAAGGCCTCCCTTCCAGGCCTGGTCGCGCACAAGTTCGGCGGGTCGAGCGTGGCGAGTGCGGAACGCTACCGCCATGTCGCCGGCTTGTTGCGGGCGCGCCCCGAGACGCGCCAGGTGACCGTGGTTTCGGCCATGCAGGGCGTGACCGACGCGCTGATCGCGCTCGGCGATGCGGCCCTGACCGGCAGCGACTGGCGCCCGCGCTTCGAGGCGCTGCGCGACAAGCACCTGGATACGGTGCAGGACCTGGGCGGTTTCGACAGCGGCCAGACCCACGCCTGGCTGGTCGCCCGGTTCGAGGAACTGGCCGCCCTGCTCGGTGCCATCGCCCTGCTCGGTCCCGGCGGCGAAGCGGCGCTGGCGCGCGTGCATGGACTGGGCGAAGTCTGGTCGGCGCACCTGCTGGCGGCGGCGCTGGCGGCGCAGGGCGCGAGCAGTACGGTACTGGATGCGCGTGAGGTTCTGGTGGTGGGCCGCAACGAACTTGGCGTTGCGGTGGACTGGGCCGCGAGCGCCGCGCGCCTCGCCACGTGGCGCGAAGCCCATCCGCATCCGCGCGTGGTGGTCACCGGCTTCGTGGCGCGCGACGTGCAAGGCACTCCGACCACGCTCGGGCGCAATGGCAGCGATTTTTCCGGTGCGATCTTCGCGGCGCTGTTCGAAGCCGACGAACTGCACATCTGGACCGACGTGGACGGCGTGCTTTCAGCCGATCCGCGCGCCGTGCCCGACGCCGTGCTGCTGCCGCGCATGAGCTATGACGAGGCCTGCGAGCTGGCTTATTTCGGCGCCAAGGTGATCCATCCGCAAACCATGGCGCCGGCGATCGCGCGCGGCACCCCGATCCTGATCCGCAACACCTTCAATCCCGCGCATCCAGGCACCCGCATCGATGCCGAAGGCGATCGCCACAACGCGCTGCCGGCGAAGGGCTTGTCGCTGGCTTCCGACCTGGCCCTGCTGAACGTGGAAGGCAGCGGCATGATCGGGGTGCCGGGCACCGCCGAACGCGTGTTCGGCACCTTGCGTGCCGCCAGCGTGTCGGTGGTGATGATTTCCCAGGGCTCGTCCGAGCATTCGATCTGCTGCGTGGTGAAGGCGGCGCAGGCCGAAGCCGGACGCGCCGCACTGGCGCGCGCCTTCGCGCCCGAGATCGCCCAGGGCCAGATCCAGGACGTGAGCGTGGAACGCGAGATCAGCGTGCTGGCCGCGGTCGGCGACGGCATGGCCGGCACGCCCGGCGTGGCGGCGCGCTTCTTCAATGCCCTGGCTCGCGCCCGCGTCAACGTGCGCGCAATCGCGCAAGGCGCGTCGGAACGCAACATCTCGGCGGCGATCTCCTCCTGCGATGCCACCAAGGCACTGCGCGCCGCACACGCGGGGTTCTGGCTCTCACCCCAGACCATTTCGCTCGGCGTGATCGGACCGGGCAAGGTCGGCGCCGCCCTGCTCGACCAGATCGCGCACGCGGCGCCGCGCCTGGCCGCGGCATCGAACCTCGACCTGCGCCTGCGCGGCCTCGCCAGCAGCCGTCGCATGCATCTGGCCGAGGGTGCCGTCGTCGCCAGGCCGTGGCGCGAACGCCTGGATGCCGGCCAGGCCTGCGACCTCGATGCCTTCGCCGCGCACGTGCACGCCGCGCACCTGCCGCATGCGGTGATCGTGGACTGCAGCGCCAGCCCGAAGGTTGCGGCGCGCTATGCCGAATGGCTGGCGGCGGGCATCCACGTGATCACTCCGAACAAGCAGGCCGGTGCCGGCGACCTGGCGCAGTGGCAAGCCATCCGCGCGGCGGCGGCGCGAGGCGGCGCGCGCTTCCGCTACGAAGCCACGGTGGGGGCCGGCCTGCCGGTGATCTCCACCTTGCGCGACCTGCTCGATACCGGCGACGAACTGCTCGCCGTGGAAGGCATCCTGTCCGGCACCCTGGCCTGGCTGTTCAACCGCTATGACGGAGTGCAACCGTTCTCGGAACTGGTGCGCGAGGCCCATGCACTGGGTTACACCGAGCCGGACGCGCGCGACGACCTGTCCGGCACCGACGTCGCGCGCAAGCTCGTGATCCTGGCGCGCGAGGCCGGGCGCGAACTGAACCTCGACCAGGTCGAGGTGGAATCGCTGATTCCACCCGCCTTGTCGCAGGTGTCGGCGGACGACTTCCTCGCGCGCCTGGGCGAATTCGATCACCTGATGCGCGAACGCCACGCGCGCGCCGCCGCCAAAGGCAATGTGTTGCGCTATGTGGCGCGCCTGGACGAGGACGGCGCGCGCGTCGGCCTGGTCGAACTGCCGTCCTCGCACGCCTTCGCCCACCTGCAGCTCACCGACAACATCGTGCAGTTCAGCACGCGGCGCTACTGCAACAACCCGCTGATCGTGCAAGGTCCGGGCGCCGGGCCGGAAGTGACGGCCGCCGGCGTGTTCGCCGACTTGCTGCGCGTGGGCGCCGCGCTGGGCGCGCGCCTGTGAGCGCGCCGGCAACCGCTCATCCGCGCACGCCTGTGAGCCTGCAGCAGGCACGCGCCTTCGCGCCCGCTTCGGTCGGCAACGTCGCGGTCGGCTTCGACCTGCTCGGCCACAGCCTGGAAGGCGCGGGCGATACCGCCATCGTGCGCCGCATCGACGAACCCACCGTGCGCATTGCGGCGATCCGCGGGCTCGACATCGCGCTGCCCATGCAGGCGGAACGCAACACCGCCGGCCGCGCCCTGCTCTCGCTGCGCGAGGCCCTGGCCCTGCCCTACGGTTTCGAACTCGAACTGGACAAGGGCATCGCGCTGGGCTCGGGCATGGGCGGCTCAGCGGCATCGAGCGTTGCGGCGCTGATCGCGGCGAATGCCTTGCTCGACGCGCCGCTGTCGCGCGAGGCCTTGTATCCATTCGCGCTGGATGGCGAACAGGTCGCCAGTGGCGGCCGCCACGGCGACAACCTCGGCCCGATGCTGCTCGGTGGCCTGGTTCTGGCGAGCGCAGACCGGATCGTGAAACTGCGCGTGCCGTCGGAATGGCATTGCGCGCTGGTGCATCCGGACCAGGTGCTGGAAACACGCCGCGCGCGCGAAGCCCTGGCCGGCAGCTACGAACTCAGGCAGTTCGTCGCGCAAAGCACGAATCTGGCCTTGGTGCTGGCCGGCTGCGAACGCGGCGATGCAGCGTTGGTACGCGCCGGCCTGAGCGATGTGCTGGTGGAACCGCGCCGCGCGCCGCTGATTCCGGGTTTCGCCGCAGTGAAACAGGCCGCGCTCGACGCCGGCGCGATGGGCGCGAGCATTTCCGGCGCCGGGCCGAGCGTGTTCGCGTGGTTCGAGACACGCGCGCAGGCCGAAGCCGCCGTCACGCCGATGCAGGCCGGCTTTTCGGCGGCCGGCGTGCGCAGTGAGGCCTGGGTGTCGCGTGTCGATGGTCCACGCGCCGAACTGATCGAAGGAGATGCGCCTTGATGCGTTTCGTTTCCACCCGCGGCAGCGTGGCGCCAACCGAGTTGTCCGAAGCCCTGACTGCAGGGCTGGCACCGGATGGCGGCTTGTTCGTGCCGGAATCCATGCCCTCCCTGGCGGTGTCCGACTTCAACCACGCCGCCACGCTGGCCGATACCGCAGCGGCCCTGTTGCGACCCTTCTTCGCCGGTGACCGGCTTGCGCCGGCGCTTGATGCCATCTGCCGCGAAGCCTTCGACTTCGCGGCACCCTTGCGTGCGCTGGAGGCGAACACGTTCCTGCTGGAGCTGTTCCACGGCCCCACCGCCGCATTCAAGGACTACGGTGCGCGCTTTCTCGCCGCCTGCCTGCGCCGCCTGCGCGATCCGGACGATGCGCCACTGACGATCATCGTGGCCACCAGCGGCGATACCGGTGCCGCCGTCGGCGGCGCCTTCCACGGGATCGAAGGCTTGCGCGTGGTGATCCTCTATCCCGATGGCCGGGTCTCGCCACGCCAGGCGCATCAGCTCGGCGCCTTCGGCGACAATGTGCGTGCGCTGCGCGTGGCGGGCAGCTTCGACGACTGCCAGGCGCTGGTGAAGCGCGCACTCAACGACGCCGAACTGCAACGCGTCGTGCCCCTGAGTTCGGCCAACAGCATCAGCCTTGGCCGCTGGCTGCCGCAGATGGCGTACTACGCGCACGCCGCGCTCGGCTTCCAGCGCGAACGCGGCGGGAAGCTCAACTTCATCGTTCCCACCGGCAACCTCGGCAACGCGCTGGCGGCGATCCTGGCACGCGAGATCGGTTTGCCGATCGGCGCGATCGCGCTCGCCACCAATGCCAACGATGTGCTGCCGCGCTTCTTTGCCGGCGGCGACTACTCCCCGCGCGCCAGCCTCGCCACGCTTGCCAATGCGATGGACGTGGGCGCGCCCAGCAACTTCGAGCGCCTGCGCTGGATATACCGCGACGACACCCGCCTGCGCGCCGCATTCCGCGCCACCAGCGTCGGCGACGATGCCATCCGTCACACCATCAGCGATGTGTGGAAGCAACACGCGGTCGCGGTCTGTCCGCATACCGCCACCGCGCTGTCGGTGTGCAAAACCCTGCGCGATGGCGGCGACACGCGCCCCTGGGCGATCGCCGCCACGGCGCATCCGGCCAAGTTCGAAAGCATCGTGGAGCCGCTGATCGGCACGGCGGTCGAGCCACCTCCGGCACTGGCCGCATTGCTGCAACGTCCGGCAACGGCTGAACCGATGGCGGTGGACTACGCCCAGTTCGTGCGGAAACTGCGCGAGAACTGAAGGCTCGTCGCGGATTTCCCGGTCTACGCTCGCGCGCAACCGTCGAGGCGCAGCTTCTGTCCGACGCGGATCAGGTACTTGGGCTTGCTGATTCCGTTCGCCGCTGCCAGCCGCGCCACCTGGCAGCGACGCGCGCTTGCAATTGAATGCAGCGAGTCGCCGCGTTTGACCACGTAGGTCGCCGCCGCCCCGGAGTGGCGCGCGATCGCGGCCGGCGGTGCCACGGGCGGTCGCGCTTCATGCAGTTCGCGGCTCATCGCAAGCTTCGGACCGGACTCGCAGTCGCGCTGGTAGTGTCCGAGCGCCGCCAGCGGCAGATCGAGCACCGTGCCGGCGGGCAGCCGCGTGGTCGGTTCGGAGCGCGGATTGAGATTGCGCAGGTGCCGGAACCAGCCGCGCGGATTGCCCTGCTGGCCGAGGCACACCGCGACTTCGTTCAGCGAGGCCGGCGCCTTGAGCGTCACCCGCGCCGAGCGTGTGTCGTACTGCGGCAGGCTGAGGTTGTAGTCGGCCGGATGCAGAAAGAGCCAGGCCGCGGCCAACACCATCGGCACGTACTCGCGCGTCTCCGGCGGCAACGCGTTGAACACCTGCGGGCTCCAGAAATCGCGCGCGCCCTTGTTGGACAGGCGCGCGAGGCGACCTTCGCCGCCGTTGTAGGCGGCCAGGGCCAAGGCGAGATTGTTGTTGAGTTCGGCGAAGCGCTCGTTGAGGTAGGCGGCATTGGCGCGGGTGGATTCGGCCGGATCAAAGCGCAGGTCGAAACTGCCACCGCGATTGAGCCCGAAGCGCGCGCCCGTGGCCGGCATGAACTGCAACGGCCCGGCTGCGCCCGCGCGCGACACCGCATGCACCTTGCCGCCGGATTCCTTGGCCAGGATGCCGAACAGCAGGGCTTCCGGCAGGCCCGTCTTTTCGTATTCGGGATACATCCGATGGCGCATGTACTGGTAGTTCTCCCAGGCATCGAGCAACTGCGGGCGCATCCAGGTCAGCCACTCCTCCATCGCCGCCTTCACCGGCTCGTTGAGCTGGATCACCTTGGCGAGATCCTTGCCGTTGAGCATCGAAACGCTGCGCGCGGCCTGCGGCAGGGCGCGCACCAGCGGCGAATCACCCTCGCCTGCGGTGGTCTCGTCCGCGTCAAGCGGAGCGGCATCTTCGGTGGCGCCACTCAGGAATCGCGCCTGCCGCTCCAGCAGGGCATCCTGTGCCGCCAGCACGCGCGCGACCTCGCATCCCGCCAGGGCGATGCAGCGCTCACCCAGCGCCCGCAGATCGCTGCGCGCGCCGGCGAACTCGCGCGTCGCCGCCTCCAGGTCGCCCGCCTCGTAGTTCCGCACCGCACCGTCGAAACGCTGGCCGGCGGCATCGATCTGCGCGTAGACCGCGTTCGCCGCCTCGTCGTTGGCGGGCGCGACCGGTTTCTCCGGGGCAGCGGCGCAAGCCGCCAGCAAGGACAGCAGCAAGCAGGGCAAGTAACGCATGCGGACGACACCGGAATCAGAGGCGTCGCAGCCTAGCGACGCGAGCTTCCAGCGGCAACCGCGGCGACACGTGAATGCGGCGTAGCACACATCCGTGCGCTCACCGGCCCGGCGGTGGGCGCATCCGGCGCTTTCTCTCCCGACCTCAGATGCCGTAGTCGGGCAAGGCCATCTCGTCGTGGAAGTAACGCCCCATCAGGAGCCTGGGAAACCACGGCAGGCGCATCAGCAGCGTTGCGTAGTCGCGCATGCGCACTCCGAGCGCCGTCCTCGGGACAAACGACGCCACCAGGCGTTCCGCCTGCTTCTGCTTGCGTGCCACCACGGTCTGCAGCCTTGCCTGATAGCGCAGCAGCGCCGCCGCCGCATCATCGGGCTGCCGATGCAGTTCGCCCGCCAGCACGTAGGCTTCGGCCAGCGCAAATCCCGCGCCTTCGCCCGCGATCAGCGACGGGCAGGCCGCTGCGTCTCCGATCAGGCCCACGCGCCCTTTGACCCAGGCCTGCATGCGGATCTGGCTGATGCTGTCGAAATAGATCTCCTCGACGCGCTCCAGTGCCGCCAGGATCGCCGCGGACTCCCAGCCGATATCGGCCAGCGCGGCGGCCAGGGCCGCCTGGCGCTCCGCGTGGCTGGCGGGAAGCCGCCCCATGAGGTGTTCGTCCCGGAGCAGCACGAAGAACAGCATGCGGTCATCACGCATCGGGAAGCGCGCCACGTACCGGCCTGGCGCCGTGTGCGCCACGTAAGCATTGCCATTGCGCGGACGGTAGCCCGCCACTTCGAACGAAGCCACGTGGCAACCCATCGGATGCTCGTACGCGGCCTCCGGCCCGAAGTGGATCTCGCGCACGCGCGAGTGCAGGCCATCGGCACCGATCACGAGGTCGAAGTCTTGCGAGGGAGACTGGTCGAAATCGAGCCGCACCCGCGACCCGGCATCGTCGATCGCGCGAATGCTGTCGCCGAATCGGGTCTGCACGCGGCGATCCAGCGCACCGTGGATGGCCGCGGCGATGTCGGCACGGGCCAGGGTAGCCATGCGTCCCTTGGCCAGCGTCAGCAACACGCTGGAGGGATACCCACCGCGGGTGCGGCCCGCACGATCCACCATGCGCAACTCGTCGGAGAGATGCTGCAGCGGAAGCAGGCTTGGCAGCAGGCCCATCCTTTCCAGCGCGTCATAGCCGATGCCCCAAAGATTGAGGACAAATCCGCCGGTCCGAAGCTGCGGTGCGCGCTCGATCAGCAGGACCTCGTGGCCGAGCTTGCCCAGCCAGCAGGCGAGCGCCGTGCCGGCAATGCCGGCTCCGTTGATGGCGACCTTCATCCGGATCCCTCCTACGTACCTGTCCACCCGCGAGCCGCGGGGCGCGCAATTCTCGCAGCATCGGCGCGCTCGAATCGAGTGGAAGAAGCCGCAAGTTGGCCGGCGCACCGGCGCGGAACACGTGGCGCGCGGCGGGCTGTGCTTGCAGCTTCAAGCCACGCCTCTAGAATCGCGGCTTCCCCACGCAAGGCGCACGCAGTGAACGACATCCTCCTCGGCAAGGGCGACACGCCGGTTCATCTCCTCGGCAAGTACGGCAACCGGCATGGACTGGTGGCGGGCGCCACCGGCACCGGCAAGTCGGTGTCGCTGATGGTGATGGCCGAGGGTTTTTCGCGCCTGGGCGTACCGGTGTTCCTCGCCGACGTGAAGGGCGATGTGTCCGGGCTCGCCATGCCGGGCGTGCCGAACGAGAAGATCGCCGCGCGAGTGCAGCAGATCGGGATCGAAGGCTACGCCAACGAAGCCAGCCCGGTGGTGTTCTGGGATCTGTACGGCAAGTCCGGGCATCCGGTGCGCGCCACCGTGTCGGAAGTCGGCCCCACCCTGCTCGGCCGCATGCTGGAGCTCAACGACACCCAATCCGGCGTGCTCGACATCGCCTTCAAGCTGGCCGATGACCAGGGTTGGCTGCTGCTCGACCTCGACGATCTGCGCGCCCTGCTGGTGTTCGTGGCTGAGAATCGCAAGCAGATCTCGACCGAGTACGGCCTCGTCAGCACCCAGTCGATCGGTGCGATCCAGCGCTCGCTGCTACGCCTGGAGCAGGAAGGCGGTGATGCCTTCTTCGGCGAGCCGGCGCTGGAACTGATCGACTTGATGCGCACCGACCTGGGCGGGCGCGGCATCGTCAACATCCTCGCTGCCGACCAGCTCATCCTCAAGCCGCGCCTGTATTCCTCGTTCCTGCTGTGGCTGCTGTCGGAGCTGTTCGAGAACCTGCCGGAAGTGGGCGATCTCGACAAGCCGAAACTGGTGTTCGTATTCGACGAAGCCCACCTGCTGTTCGACGACGCGCCACCAGCACTCAGGCAGCGCGTGGAACAGGTGGTGCGCATCATCCGCTCCAAGGGCGTGGGCGTGTACTTCTGCTCGCAGTTCCCGGATGACGTGCCGGACGACATCCTCGGCCAACTCGGCAACCGGGTGCAGCACGCACTGCGCGCCTACACCCCGCGCGACCAGAAAGCAGTGCGCACCGCTGCCGAAACCTTCGTGGCCAATCCCGGCGTGGACGTGGCGCAGGTGATCTCGCAACTGGGCACCGGCGAAGCACTGGTTTCCACGCTGCAGGAGAAGGGCGTCCCGATGCCGGTGCAACGCACCCTGATCTGCCCGCCGCGCTGCCGCATGGGCGCGATCACGCCGGAAGAACGCGCCACGGTGCGCGCGCGCAGCCCGGTGGGCGGCAAGTACGACACGGCCGTGAACCGCGAGTCGGCGCATGAAATCCTCAGCGGCAAGGCGCAGGCCGCCACCGCACCGGCGCCGCAGACAACCACCGGCAAGGCTCCGGGCTCGCAGGCACCGGCAGAGTCCGCCAAGCCGGAAGAAGGTGGCATCGGGGCCAAGCTCAGCGAATGGCTCTGGGGTACCAAGCGGCGCCAAGGCGTGGTGGAAACCATGGCCAAGCAGGCCGCACGCACCGCCGGCAGCAAGCTCGGCAATCAAGTGCTGCGTGGCGTGCTGGGCGGGATCTTCAAGTCGCGCTGAGGGCTTGGCCGGTCGTTCAATTCTTGCCTTGCCGGAACCACCTCATCGCATGCCACGCTCGCCACAAGACTCGACTCCTGTTCCGTTCTGGAATCGCCTGCGCGAGGTCACGCTCTATCCCTTCCGTGGCTCGGTGGCGGTCACCCTGGTCGTTCTCACCCTGTGTGGCCTGCTCGGCTACCTGCCGGGAATAGGCTGGTTCCTGTCGCTGGTGATCCTGTTCAGCGCCTACAAGTTCGCGTTCGAGATCCTGCGATCGAGCGCCGATGGACACACCGAAGCACCGGAGAACCTGCTCTCGGTCGACAACGGCACGATCTGGCGCTACCTCGGCCTGCATTTCGTGCTGCTGGTGATCGTGATCGTCGCGCTCGGGTCGGGTGGCGTGGTGATCGGACTGCTTACCCTGGTGCTGGTGGTCTTCCTGCAGCCCGGCATGACCATGTCGCTCGCCATTGATGGGGAATTTGGCCGCGCCATCGATCCATCGACCGCGCTGGCCATCGTCGGGCGCATTGGCGGACCTTACTTCGCGGCCTTCGGCCTGCTGTTCGTGATCCAGGCCAGCGCCGCCACTGCCGGCAGCTGGCTGGCGCAGTTCATGCCGGGCGTGCTGGGCAAGCTCGCACTCGACCTGTTCTTCTACTGGGGTCTGTTCGCAGCCTTCCACCTGATGGGCTATCTGGTCTACCAGTATCACGAAGCACTGGGCTATGAGCCGTCGCGCCACGCGCGCGCCCTGCCCACGCTGCAAAGCCGCGACCAGGCCCTGCTCGACGCCGCCGAGGCACACGTGCGCGACGGCAACAACGCGGCTGCAATGCAACGGCTGGATGAGGAAATCCGGACCCGCGCAGTCACGCCGGAAGTCCACGAACTGTACCGCCGCCTGCTGCGTTCGAGTGCCGATGCGGCCGCCATCGAAAAGCACGCCGCCCTCTATCTCAACCTGCTGATGCTGGAAAAGCAGGAGCGCAAGGCGCTGGGGCTGTTGCGCGAGTCACTCACCGCCAATCCCGATTTCGTCCCGTTGCAAGTCGAACACGGCGACCAGCTCGCGCAGCGCGCCAAGACCCTGGGACAGGCACAACTGGCGCTCGATCAATGGCAGGCGCTGTTGCGGCGCCACCCCAAGGATGTTGCTGCCCCACGCTGGGCGCTCGATGCCGCACTGACGATGGTGGAACGATTCGGTCGCGATGCCGAGGCCCGCACCCTGCTCGAATCGGCGCGGTCGCGCTGCGAGGAACCGGCCTTGCTCGAAAGAATTGACGCCCTGCTGACGTCGCTGCCGATGCGCTGAGACGCGCCGCTCCGCGCTCAGCCATTCTCGAGCAGGAAGCGCGCCTTCCGGGCCTGCGGCTGCTGCGGAAATCGTGCCACGACGTGCTCCAGCACGCGCCGCGCGGCCTCGGACTCGTTGCGCTCGCGCCAGCGCAGTCCCAGGTCGAGCCATGCCTGCGCCAGTTCGACGCCTGCGCCCTCGGCCTCGGTTGTCGCGCGCAACAAGGCCTCGCAGGCTTCGATCTCGCCCAGTTGCAGCCAGCGCCGCGCCAGGGCTGCGCGTTGCGTGCCGTCGAGCGCGATCTGCGCATGTCGAGCCTGCGCCTCCACCTGGAATCGCACCTCCGCCACATCCGATGCCGGTCGTTGCAGCAGGTCGAGGAGACGCTCGCGCTGGGCCCTGCGATCGGTGCCGTTCATGGCCACCCGATAACGCGCCAGCGCCACCTCGAAACGCTGCGGCGCCTCCTGCTGCAATTGCCGCAACAAGGCATCGGCTTCGGCCAGCTGCATCCGGCCGAGATGGGTCTGCGCCTGTTCCCAGCGCTGATCGCGTTCGGCAATGCGCTCCGGCTCCAGGATGAAATCGGTGCGGACCTGATGCGTTGCCACCAGCACCGCGCCCAGCAGCGCGCCGCAGATCAGGCCGCCGGCATGCGCGTCGAATCCGATGCCGAGGTCGGGATGCGCGAACAGGTTGTAGATCTCCCAGCCGAGCCAGGCCGGGAGCAACCAGATCGCCGGTGCGCGCACGTAGTCGAAGACCACGCCAACCCAGTAGAAGAACCGCACCGGATGCCGTCCCCAGATCACGCAGAACGCCCCCATCAAGGCCGCGATGGCACCGGAAGCGCCGAGGCCGCCGCCGGCTTCGCCCCAGCGCCAGGCCAGCGATACCGCGCTCGATCCCATCGCGCCGAGTACGTACAGACAGGTGAAGCGCAGCGGCCCCAGCGCACCCTCGACCAGGAGGCCGAGCGCGGCAAGGAAGATCATGTTGCCGATCAGGTGCATGGAATCGCCATGCAGGAAGGTGGCCGCGAACATGCGCCACAGATCGATCTCGCTGCTGCGCATCAGGTGGCGCAGGGTGAACACGTCCCCTTGCATCTGGTCGTAGCGGTGCCGCAACGCTTTCCAGGCCTCGAACTCTGCGGCCGACTCGAACAATTCGCCGCGCCGCAAACGTTCGATGAAAGTGACATCGGTCAGGGTGCGCTGCGCCACGAATTCGCCACGCCGGGATTCGGGTAGAGACTGCAGCTCGACCAGCAACTCGTCCTGCCCGGCCTGCTTCAGGTGTTGCTCGTAGGCCGGCAACTCGAAGCGCGCGAGGTCGTCACGCGCGTACTGCTCCTGTGCCTTGCGCATGGCCGCGCCATCGCTGCCCTGCAACGCGAAGAAGACGAAGGCGTTGAGCAGGATCAGGATCGCCGTGGCAAAGGGAAATGTCGCGGCGTTGAGGGGTCGGTGCAGCGGCAGGATCAGCACGGCGTGGGCTGCTCGCGCATCTCAGCGACCGCCGCCACCGCCACCACCACCGCCGCCACCGGATGATCCCCCGCCGCCACCGCCGGAACTGCTGCCGGGCGGCGTGCTGGACGAGGCGATCTGGCTGCTGAACGATCGGCCAAGCGAACTGCCCATGTCGGTGAAGCTGTTGCCGGCGAAGCCGCTTCCCGCCACCCAGCCGGCCGAACGCGCAGCCTCCGCCGCCGCAACCTGGCCCACCGTGGCGGTGAAATGCCGGGTCCACGCCGCTTCCACATCCAGCGCCAGCGCGTACGGCAGCAGCTGCTGGTAGCGCGCGGCATCGAGTTGCGGTTCGGGCGAGGCCAGCCGCGCCAGTTCGTCGCGTTCCGCAACACTCAGGTAGCGCCGCAGGCCTTCGATGTAGTCCAGCACCTTGCGTCCTTCCTCGGTGGGCCGCCGCAGCAGGAAGGCGAACACGATCGACGTCACGAGCATCAACGCACCGCCCAGCAGGGACAGGAGGATGGACGCCTCGTTGCCGCGCGACAGCACGACACCGAGTCCCGCACCGACGATGCTGCCGAGGATTCCGACCACCACCCAGCCCGAATTGTTCTTGAAATAGCGCGGCTCGTACTTGCGCTTGAGACCGGCCTCGTGCGCGGCCCGCGCGGCCATCAGGTGGCTGCGGTTGGAGGCTTCCAGCTCGACCACGCGCCGGGTGCCGGAGAACAGCGTCGCCATGAGCGACCGGCGGCTGTCACCCAGCGGCACCTCGTCCGGCACCGGGGCCTCGCGACTGTGCAGCGACCACGCGTCCTTGCCGAGGAAACCGCCCTTTTCGTGCTCGATGCGCAGCGTGCCGGCCACGGCGAGCGCCACCGCATCGGCCGAGAAGCACACCGGGTCGTACGCGTAGCGTTTCAGATAGCGCAGGCCGGCCGGCGAATGCTCACGCGGCGGGTCGTACCGGACGATGATGGTGCCCGCCGCCGGATCACGGCCGATGCGGTTCCACAAGCGGTAGTAGAACGCGAGCATCGCGAACAGGATCCCGAAGCTGGCAATCGGTCCGGTGAAATCGCGCAACCACCAGCCCAGCCGCACCCCTGCCGAAGGCTCCGGCACGAGACCCTTGGGAAAACCCAGCACCACGGTCATGCCTGAGCCCGGGTCGAGCGAGCCGCGCAGGGTCCAGGTGGCCACGCCAGCCGCCGCCTCGACCCGGGTCCAGTTCTCGCGCGAGCCGGTCGGGCCGGTGTAGGCATCCAGGCGCAGACTCGCCGGCGCAATCGGCTGCGGCAACTCGACGCGCGCACTGGCTCGATCGATCACGAAATCCCAGTCGTTGCCGGTGACATTCCAGTACAACTCGTCGTGGCTCTCGAAGTACCCGAGCTGGCGCCGGGTTCGATAGCGCAATTCGTAGCGGAACTCGCCCGGCACCGGCAGGAAATTGTCGTTGCCGAAGTTGATCCGCACGCCGTTGCCCAGGGTCTCGGTGAACCAGGGCTCGGTGATGTCGTCGCGCCGCAGCGACACCATCTCGAAATCGACCGAATGCCGGAAACCGTGCGCGTCGCGGTAACGCGTGGGAAAGTCGCGGTAGATGCCGCGCCGGATCTGCGATCCCTCGGCCCGTACCGTGATCGTCTCGGTCACGTCGAGGCTGCCGTCGGCCGCGATACGGATCACGCTGTCGAAGGCGAGGATGCGCTCATCCGCGCCGGCAACTCCGGCCATGCTGCCCAGAAGCATCGTCACGCACAGGAATTGCAGCCAACGATTCATGCCCCGCTCCCGATCCGCGGCGCATCGCGCGCCTCATCCCCGGCCGAGAAGAACTCGGCCTCGCCGAACCCACCGACGCGCGCCACCAGCACGGCCGGAAAGCGCTGGATGCCGTCGTTGAGGTCGCGCACCGCGCCGTTGTAGAAGCGACGCGCATACTGCAGGTGTTCCTCGACATCGACCAGGTCGCGCTGCAGCTGCAGGAAATTCTCGTTGGCCTTGAGCTCCGGATAGGCCTCGCGCAAGGCCAGCAACTGCGTCAGTGACTGTTCCAGGCGCTGTTCCACATCCGCCAGGCGACGCGGGCTGCGCGTATCAAGTGCCTGCGCGCGCAAGGCGGTCACGCTTTCGAGCAGGCTGCGTTCATGCGCCGCATACGCCTTCACTGCCTCGACCAGACGTGGCACCAGATCGTGCCGGCGCAGCAACTGCACGTCGATGTCGGCCCAGGCCGTGCGCACCTGATTTCTCAGCCGCACCAATCCGTTGTAGATCCCGATGCCCGCCACCAGCGCCACCAGCACCGCTCCCCCGAGTATCCAGCCCATCGCGCTCCCCTTCGCAAGATCGCCAGTCTACGTCGCGTCTGCCTCACCGCAAGCCGATGCGTGGCGTGACTTACACTTCGACCATGCCGCACGCAACGATTCACCACGCCACTCCCCGATCGACTCCGCGCGCATGAGCCGCTGGCGAGCTGCCGCAGCACCGTCCACCGCCATCATCACGCGCGATGGCTTCGAACGCCTGCGTTCGGAGTTGAACGAGCTTTGGAAGCAGCGCCGGCCAGATGTGGTGAAGGCCCTCGCCGCCGCTGCGGCCGAAGGCGATCGCTCCGAGAACGCCGAGTACACCTACCGCAAGAAGCAACTGGGCGAGATCGACCGCCGCGTGCGCTATCTCAGCAAGCGCCTGGAAACGCTCAAGGTCGTCGATGCGCCGCCTGCCGACCGCAGCGCGGTGTACTTCGGCGCAAGCATCGAACTGGAAGACCTCGCCAGCGGTGAAACCCTGCGCTATCGCATCGTCGGCCCCGACGAAACCGATGCCGCACGCGGCTGGATCAGCATCGACTCGCCGCTGGCGCGCGCAGCGCTGAAGAAGCGCGTGGATGACGAATTCGAGGCCGTGCTTCCCGGCGCACTGCGGCGCTACACCGTGCTCGCGATCACGTATCCGAAACCTGCCGCTCTGCGTTGAATGGCGCAAGGCGTGATCGGGTAGCCACTGTCATGTTGCGGTGCGACAATCTCGGCGCCCAGGATCGGCGTTGTCAGGTTGGAGGTCAGGATGATGGATCGACGCACACGCTTGCGGCACGCATGGACGACTGGCCTGTGTCTCTGCGGTGTCGCCGCAGCGCAGGCTGCCGAAGGTTGGCGCCACGAAACCGCCGCGATGGCGACGCAGGATTTGCCGATTCACGGCGTCTTGCCGTGGCCGGAAGGCGGGTTTCTCGTGTCGGGTGAAACCGCAAACACCACCTGGCTCGTGCGCTATTCGGCCGAGGGCGCGCCTGTTTCCCGTCAACCGATCTTCGAGTGGGGCGACAGCGCTTCGCGTTCGGCGGTGACGGGGCGTTTGCTGACGGTGGCGCCGCCCGTGAACGATGGGATCTTTACGATTCCCGATCACCTTGCCTGCCGCTTGCAACGGGCGGAGATTGATGTCCGGCAGTTTTCCGACTGGATCTTGCCCTGGGGATATTCCACCGGCGACGCGATTCAGATCGGCGTACTGAATGATTGGGACACACCGAACGGCCTGGCAAGGACGATGTTGTATGGCCCGGACTGCGAGGCCACCGAAATATATCGATCAGAGCGGTCGGGGCTGACCACCCAGATTCCCGGCACGTCGGCCGCCTATGTGTTGGACAGTGCCTCCATCGTGGCGGGCGAATCGCCGTCCCGAGTGTTGCGCAAGATCGATCGCACGGGCGTGCTGTGGCAGCGCCAGTTGGCACCGCCTAGCGCTGGGCCGTCGGCGGGCGTCTCGTGGGCGATTGCCTCCAATGCGGATGCCGTGACGCGGACCTCACAAGTGGCTGCCCAGGCATTTCCGGGTCGATTGGCCCGCTACGACGCTAATGGAAATGAGCAATGGAGCCGGGTCGAGGAGCTGGCCATGCCTTACCTGTCCGGCGTTTACCCCGCACCTGATGCCACTTATCTGATCCGCACGGCCAAGACCCGCGAACAGGAAAACAGCGTGGAGATGGTGGCCAACGACGGCGCGACACGCTGGAGCGCGAACCTGTCCCCTCCCTACTTCTCGGGGAATCTACCCAGCGCACGCCCGAATGCCTCCCCGCCCTGGGTGCTGCGGCTGCATCGGCTCGTCAATCTCGGCACGATCAACAATGGCCTGGGTCCGGGCGGCCTTTATCAGGCGCCGGGCATGGCCCTGGTTCGCCCGGAGGCAGGCGGACTGACCCCGATGGCACCGCTACGCACCGACGTCGACTATGTGGCGGAACTGGCCGACGGTGCGCTGCTGGCGCGCGGCTTGCCTGAAACATACGACATGGACTTGCGCCTGCTAAAGGCGGATGGAAGCGAGACCAGGGTTTCGCGGGCACGGGTTCCGATGCCCACGGCTGGAATCGCGCTGCTGCCCGACCGCGACAGCGTGTTTTTCGCGGAGCAGGATGATCGCGGTGCGGTGCGCTTGCATCATCTATCGCGCGACGGCCACTTGCGCTGGACGATTCCGCTCACCACGCCGCCGAACGCCGGCAGCTACACGCAGGTTCGACTTGCAGCGGCGCCAGATCGGGTTTGCATTGTCGGAACGCTCGCGCGAGTGACGCAGGCAGCGCTGGCCTCCTGCTATGCCCGCCTGGACGGGCACGCCTACTACGTGAATGCCGCAACTCAAATGGCCGAATCCATGCAACTGCGCGTCACCGACGACGGCAGCGCCGAGGTCATCGGATACCGGGTCAACGCCTCCTCCGACTCCGACTCCCAGACTCCACGGCAGGTCGTGCATTCGAGGATCGACGCGCTGGGAGCCGTCGGGCCAGCGCGACTCATCGCAGAACAGCGCGGGGGCAGTCGCGACAGGACTCAGTTCGGACTGTCTTCCCACGACGGCAGCGTAGTCGTCGCCTACTACAACGATGCCTTGGGAAAGACCTCGCTTATCGTGCGCTCGATCGATGGTTCCGAACGCTGGAGCGCCGTGCACGCCGGCGAGCTTCGCATCCTCGCCATCGACCGCGATGGCTCGCTGCTCACCGCGTTAGATGACCTCTTCGTAGACTTTGATGCCAACGGTCGGCAACGCTGGAGCCAGCGCTACAGCCCGGCGTTGCTGCCTGAAGACCACCCGATCCACTCCTCGCAGTCGGTACTGGCGCCGAATGGCGACCGGATCATCACGTTCCGCCAAGCCGTGGCGCATCGCCGCATGCTGATGCGCGTGTCCAAACAGGACGGAAGCGTGGTCTGGCAGCGACAGGTATCGGCGCGCGACCATGGCCACTTCGCGATCCATTCGTTTGCGCTGGCGCCAGCCGCGAATGCGGTGTTCCTCGCCACACGCGCCGAGACTCCGCTGCAGTCGGCACGAGCGCTGGGATTCGATCTCGACTCGGGCCGCCCGGTCGCCGCCGTGTCGTTGCCTTCACCTCCCCTGCGCACCCGCAATTTCTGGCCCGGCTACTCGTTCGCCGCGCTCGACGATGGCTCGGTGCTGGTCGCCGACGATATCGAGGAAAAGGGCCAGATCGCCTTGACCAAGCACTCGTCCGAACAGCTTTTCGGCGCGAGCACGGATCGCCTGCAGGCATCGCTGCTCGGCGCGTGGTATGCGGAAGACACTCCGGGGCAGGGTCTGATGTTCGATTTCGATCCGGCGACTCGCGCTGCCTACGGCGGCTGGTTTACATATTCCACGCTGGGCGGGCACATGGCGGCACAGCAGCGCTGGTATAGCCTCAGTCCGGTATCAGCCACGCAGGCGGCTGACAGCAGCGAGATCGAGCTAGACATCTTTCGCAATCGCGGCGGGCGCTTTGCCGAAGGGCCCATCACCACGTCGGAACGGGTCGGCAGTGCGCGCCTGCGCCAGCTCGGTTGCGATCGCGCCCTGTTCGTCTATCGATTCGAGAGTGCGGACGAAAGCCAACAGGAGAGCGCCATTCCGTTGCGGCGCAGCTACGCGCGGACTCGCGCCTGCGCTCAGACCCCTGGCGAGACTACGCAGGTGGCGCGCGCGGCACGCGGCATCGATCCGCGCAGCGCCGGAATCTGGTATGACCCGGCACACTCCGGTCAGGGCGTGATGTTCGACCTGCGACCGCCACAGGGCAGCGATCCGGGACTCGTCGCAGGCGCTTGGTTCACCTACGACGTGGGCGGTACTGCAGACGATCCGACCGCACAGCACTGGTTCTCGCTGGCAGGAGATCTGAACCGCGCCCAAGAGGGGAAATTCGAGGTTCCGATCTTCCGAACGCTGGGCGGATCGCTCGATGGTGGCCGCACCAACAACACCTGGCGCGTGGGTACCGCAAGCGTCACCTTTGCCGACTGCAGCCACGCACGCCTCGATTACGCGTTCGACAGCAGCGACGTGGCCCATGCATTTGCAGCCAAGCGCGGATCGCTGTCGTTGCAGCGCATCGGCGGCTGCGGTGATTGAACGCGCCGGCGTAGACTGCCCGGCACGGGGAGTGTCCTCGCTTTGGGGAGAGTGTCATGTCGGTATCTGTTCGCGATTCGTTGCTCGCAATGGGGTTGGTGTTGGCGCTGAGCGGTGGCGCGATGGCCGATCCGAAGGCGAAGGTCGAAGCCGGAGCTGCTGACGCGTCCGCGCCGAAAGCCGGAGAGAAGGCCACGCCGGCACCGCACCTGCTCGACAGGTTCACGGCGCTGGCGGGCACCTGGTCAGGTGAAGGCCTGGAGGGCAATTCGGCGCCGGGGCTCAAGGTGAGCTACGAAGTCACCGGCGGAGGCAGCGTGGTGGTGGAAACCCTGTTCGCCGGCACCCCGCACGAGATGCGCACCGTGTACTACAAGGATGGCGCCGACGTGGTGCTCACCCATTACTGCGCCACGGGCAACCACCCGAAGATGCGTGCCAAGGCGCTGGACGGTGACACCCTGGTGTTCGCGTTCGACGGCGCCAGCAATTTCGATCCGGCCACCGCCGGCCACATGCACGACGCGCAGTTCGTGTTCGTTGGCCCGGACGAGATCCGCACCCGCTGGAATTTCTGGCAGGACGGCAAGCCCGGCGAGCACGCGGCCGACATGCACATGAAGCGCGTGGCGGATTGAAGCGCGGCACACGGCAGGGCCACGGGCGATCCAGGCTACGGGCCCGCCGGGGAGCCGGACCTGAGCGCCAGGCAAACGCGGGCGCGCGCGAGGTCAACTGGAGGTCGCTGCCTCCGTTGTTGGGGATTGCGCAATCCGCGCCACAGGACCGGAACCCCATGAAGACCCGAACCTTGCTGCTCTCGGCACTGATGACCTTCACGCTCGCCGGTGTCGCGGATGCGCGTGATCGGCGCATCGACCGCGACCACAATCCACCGGGCCGCATTGGCGGGCCGGGCAGCAATTGGGAGAACCCGCCGGGCTGGCGCGGTGGACCGGGCACTTCGCCCGACTACCTGCACTGGCACCACGGCGGCAGGTCGCATCGCTTCGAGCGTGTCGCCCACGGCTACTACTACAGCGTGGGTTACGGCTACTGGCATCCCGGCTACGGCTTCTGGAACCAGGCCGGTCGCTGCTGGGTAGACGACGACCGCAATCCTCCGGGGCGGGTCGGCGGGCGCGGCACCAACTGGGAGAACCCGCCGGGCTGGCGCGGCGGTCCGGGCACCTCACCCGACCGCTTCGGTCGCTGCCGCTGAACAAGCGGCCAGTGCGCTACTTCGGCGCAAGTCCCGGCAGGCGTTGATCGCGGGAAATTCCGCGCTCAGCGCAGCTGCCAGGGCGGCGGGTAGCGCCGACCCGCGCGCAGGGGACGAAAGCACGGCGCATCGTGGAAGAACCCTTCCTGCCCGGACTCGGGATGCCAACCCGGCAAGCCCGAGAGCGGCAAGGGGCGTGACTCCTGCGGATCGTTGAGCAGGTCGCCCATCGCGATGGCGGCAGCCACCTGCGCGCCGATCGTCGTTGCGGCTTCCACCGGCTCACCTGCACCCGCCTGCACCGCGATGCACTTCGCGGTGTGGATCGGATGCGGCTGCAAGGCGTGTTCCAGCAGGGCGTGCCCGAACACGACGAGCTGCGCGCGCCCGTCCCGCCAGGCGGCGCGCTCGTGCCAGAACAGGCCCTGCCAGTCGTGCGCGTCCCAGCGCGGCAACAAGGCCGGATCACGCAACACGACGATGACGCCGGCTTCGTCGAACTGGGTCAGCGCGCACTGGGCGCGGCTGCGCTCGGTCTTGCCGACACGCGCGATGTCGGCCACCTGGCGCGCGTTCAGGGCGGCCTTGATCGCGCCGTGATCGATCCACACCATCGCGTTGAACAGGTCGTGCCAGTTGCCGGCGCGCGTGGCGATCTGGCCATGATGGAAGATGCGTTCCTCGTAGTGCAGGCCGTCATCGAGTAGCGCCGGCGTCTGCTCGACGAAGCGCAGTGCGGCGCCGGAATGCGGGTGGATCGCAGCGCCGAGCGCATCGTTCATCGCCTCGAACGAGGGCGGCAAGGCATCGTTCCACCACGACGCGTGGCGGCGGAACCCATCGAAGATCGGGGCTTCGAAGCGGCGCGGATCCACGCTCTCGCGCGAAGGCGCGACGAAGCGCCGCTTCTTCGGACGCGCATCGGTCACGGCAGGCACGCCGGCCTCAATCGTCGGCGCGATCCGGATCGACCAGCGCGAACAGATCGTGCTCGTCGCTACCCATGATGGTCACGTCGACCAACTGACCGGGTTCGAGACCCGCCATCGCGCCGTCCTGGATCTGCACCAGCCCGTCGATCTCGGGCGCATCGGCCTTCGAGCGCGCAATCGCCAGCTCGCCGTCGAGCGCGTCCACCAGCACGGTCTGCACGCTGCCAACCTTGGCTTCGAGTCGTGCGGCGCTGATCTCGGCCTGGCGTTGCATGAAGCGGCGCAGGCGATCCTGCTTCTCGTCCTCGTTCACCGGGTCGGGCAGTTCATTCGCCTTCGCGCCGTCCACCGGCGAATAGGCGAAGGCGCCAACGCGGTCGAGTTGCGCTTCATCGAGGAAGTCGAGCAGTTCCTCGAACTCGGCTTCCGTCTCACCCGGGAACCCGACAATGAAAGTGCTGCGTATCGTCAACTCGGGGCAGATCGCGCGCCAGCGCTGGATGCGCTCCAGGGTCTTGTTCACCGCGCCCGGACGCTTCATCAGCTTCAGCACGCGCGGTGACGCGTGCTGGAACGGGATGTCGAGGTAGGGAAGGATCTTTCCTTCCGCCATCAAGGGGATCGTGTCGTCCACGTGCGGATACGGATACACGTAGTGCAGGCGCGTCCACACGCCCAATTCGCCCAGGCCCTCGCACATCGCCTTCATCCGGGTCTGGTAGGGCTTGCCGCGCCATTCGCGTTCGGCGTATTTCACATCGACGCCGTAGGCGCTGGTGTCCTGCGACACCACCAGCAATTCCTTCACCCCGCCGCGCACCAGCTTTTCCGCTTCGCGCAGCACCTCGTCCACCGGGCGCGAGACCAGATCGCCACGCATTGAGGGAATGATGCAGAAGCTGCAACGGTGATTGCAGCCTTCGGAAATCTTGAGATAGGCGTAATGCTTGGGCGTGAGCTTGAGGCCGTAGTCCGGCACTACGTCAATGAAGGGGTCGTGCCGCGGCGGCACCGCCGCATGCACCGCATTCATCACGCTGACGTAATCCTGCGGACCGCTGATCGACAGCACGCCCGGATGCGCTTCGCGGATCACTTCCTCGCGCTTGCCAAGGCAGCCGGTGACGATGACCTTGCCGTTCTCGGCCAGCGCCTCGCCAATCGCATCCAGTGACTCGGTGACGGCCGAATCGATGAAGCCGCAGGTGTTCACCACCACCACGTCGGCATCGTCGTAGCTCGGCACGATGTCGTAACCCTCGACCTTGAGCTGGGTGAGGATGCGCTCGGAATCGACCAGGGCCTTGGGGCAACCGAGGCTGACGAAACCGACTTTGGGTTGGGAAGCAGACATGCCGGAGAGTTCTGTGGATTCGAGAGATGCCCGGCCAGGACGACGCGGGTGGGCCCGTGGGCACGGGAAGGGCGCAACCGTCGAATTATACGGCGCGACGCCGCCGCCGGGCCGTGTGACCTCGATCGCTGCCGGACGGCGTAACATCGGCTCGACAGCCGAGATCCGATCCATGGGACATCCCGTTTCGCTCGAAACCGCCACCGGCCGCATCGGCGGCTGGCGCGCCGACCCGGCCATCCCGGCCAAGGGCGCGCTGATCGTGGTGCAGGAAATCTTCGGGGTGAATCCGCACATCCGGCGCGTCGTCGAGCGTTTTGCCGCACACGGTTTCGTGACCGTGGCCCCGGCCTTGTTCGATCACATCGAGCATCACGTCGAACTCGGCTACGACGACCACGGCATCGCGCGCGGGCGCGAGTTGGCGGCACACCTGGGTTTGGAGCGCGCGGTGGACGACGTGCGCGAAGTGGCCGAGCCCTTGCAGCACGAGGGCAAGGTGGCCGTGGTCGGATTCTGCTGGGGTGGCACGGTTGCGCTCCTCGCCAACACGCGTCTGGGTCTGCCGGCAGTGAGCTACTACGGCGGCCGCAGTGTGCCCTTCCTGCACGAGCGACTGCAGGCGCCGATGCTGTTCCACTTTGGTGAGCACGATCCACTGATCCCGCCCGAGCACGTGGCGCTGCACCGCGAGCATCATCCGGAGGCTAGCTTCCACCTCTGGCCGGCCGGGCACGGATTCAACTGCGACGAACGCAGCGACCACGACCCCGATTGCGCCGCCGCTGCCATGGACCACACTGTCTCCTTCCTGACCCGGCACCTGCGATGAACCACGCCCCGTCCGAACGTTGGGAACTGCACCCGCAGCTCGCCAGCGATACCCATCCGATCGCCGGCCTCGCGCTATGCGACCTGCGCCTGATGGACGATGCGAACTATCCCTGGCTGATCCTGGTGCCGCGCGTGGCCGGGGCGCGCGAGTTGATCGATCTCGATGCCGCACGGCAGGCGGCGCTGATGGACGAGATCTCACGCGTGTCCAGGGCGATGCAGGCCCTGTTCCGGCCGCACAAGCTCAACGTCGCAGCACTCGGCAACCTCGTGCCCCAGCTGCATGTGCATGTGATTGCACGACAGCCTGACGATCCGGCCTGGCCGGCACCGGTCTGGGGCCGGGTGCAGGCGCGCTCGTACGAACCGGAACTGCTGGTGGCGCGCGTGCGCGAACTGCGCGGCACCCTGGGGGCGTGAGCACGCGCCGGATCCCGCGCCTGAGCGAGGTCACGGTCGAACCCCTGGGCGAGACCGCCTTGCTGGTGTGCCTGGGTGACCGGATCGAGCTTGAACTCAACCGCATGGTGCATGCCCTGGCACAAGCGGTGCAGGCGCAGGCACCGCCCTGGTTGCGCGACTGCGTGCCGGCCTACGCCAGTCTCGCCCTGCATTTCGATCCGGATCGGTTCGATGCTGGAGTCGACCCGTTCAACGTGGCGCAGCGGTGGGTGCGCGCAACCATCGAAGGCATGTCCTCGACGCGCGGCGGCGGTGCCGGCCGCCTGGTGGAGATCGCGGTGCGCTACGGAGGCGAAGACGGCCCCGACCTCGCCGCCGTGGCGGCCCACACCCGGCTCAGTCCGGCCGAGGTGGTGCGACGCCATGCGGCGGTGGAGTATCGCGTCGCCATGCTCGGCTTTGCGCCCGGGTTTCCCTACCTGCTCGGGCTGGACCCGAGCCTGGCAACGCCGCGCCTGGCGCAGCCGCGCACCCGGGTGGCGGCAGGCAGTGTCGGCATCGGTGGCATGCAGACCGGCATCTACCCACGTGAAGGCCCGGGCGGATGGCAGCTGCTGGGGCGCACCGACGCCGTCATGTTCGATCCCGAGCGCGATCCGCCCAGCCTCCTGCTGCCCGGAGATCGGCTGCGCTTCGTGATCGAATCGGGTCCGGCATGAGCATCGAGGTGCTCCGGCCCGGCGCGCAGACCACGGTGCAGGATCGCGGGCGCACCGGCTTGCGTCACCTTGGCATCGGCGTGGCCGGCGCGCTGGATGCCTACTCGGCCGCGGTGGCCAATCTGCTGGTGGGCAACGACGAATCGTGCGCCGTGCTCGAGATCACCCTGTCCGGCCCCACCCTGCGTTTCGCCTGTGCCGCGCGCATCGCGCTTGCCGGCGCCGACATCGATGCGCATTGCGGCGACACAACCCTGCCTGGCTGGCGCCCCATCAAACTGCCGGCGGGCAGCGAATTGCGCCTGGGTGCCTGCCGCCGCGGTGCCCGTGCCTATCTGGCCGTTGCCGGCGGCATCGGAATCGCGCCGGTGCTGGGCAGCCGCTCCACCGACCTGCGCGCTGGATTCGGCGGGGTCGCGGGCCGCGCCCTGTGTCGCGGCGATATCCTGCCCATGGCCGCCGACCCAAGCGCCGCGTGCGAACTGCGTGTTGCGACGTGGTGGATCGATCCAAAACCGGACCTCGACCTTTCGCCCGGCGCGCGCGTGCATCTCTTGCCGGGTCGTGATGCCACCGCGCCGGCCGAATCGATCACCCATCAGACCTGGCGCGTAGCCGAGGCCAGCAATCGCCAGGGACTGCGCCTGCAAGGAAACGCACTGGCGCTGTCCGATCCGGGCGAGCGCCTGTCTGCGCCGACCCTGCCGGGTGCCGTGCAACTGCCGCCCGATGGTCGTCCCATCGTGCTGCTGGCCGACGCCCAGACCATCGGCGGCTATCCCTGCATCGGGCAGGTCTGCCGCGCCGACCTGCCACGGCTTGCGCAATGCCGGCCCGGCGACAGCGTGCACTTCCAGCCCATCGATCGCGCCGCAGCGCTGGCACGGCATCGCGCCCGGCAGCAGCGGCTGGCACGCATCGAACTGGCGATCGCGCAACGGGAAAAGGACGCCAGGCGCGGATGAGGGCCGCGTCCCGTCGTACCATCCGCACATGTCGACCGCCCGACCCTCGCTGCAGCGCTACTTCATCTCAGGCCTGCTCACCCTGCTGCCGATCTGGCTCACCTGGGTGGTGTTCGGTTTCGTGTTCGGGCTGCTGTCGAACGTCAGCAAGCCCTGGGTCGGGCCACTGTCGCAGCGCATTGCCACCACGTTTCCGAAGGCGCTGGGATGGCTCGATGATTCCTGGTCGCAGACCGGCATCGCGCTGGTCGCCACCCTGGTCACCATCGTCGCGGTCGGCGTGCTGGCGCACCGCGTCATCGGGCAACGCCTGATCCGCAGCATGGAGCGCGGCATCGCGCGCGTACCTCTGGCCAATACCGTCTACAGCGGTACACGCAAGCTGCTCGACATCCTGCAGACCAAGCCCGAGGGGGCGCAGCGCGTGGTGCTGATCGATTTCCCTCATCGCGACGCCAAGGCGATCGGCTTCGTCACGCGGGTGCTGCACGACCAGGACACCGGGGTCGAACTTGCTGCCGTGTTCGTGCCGACCACACCCAATCCCACCGGCGGCTATCTCGAACTGGTGCCGATGGCGCAACTCACGCCCACCGACTGGACCGTGGACCAGGCCATGAGCTTCATCCTCACCGGCGGCGCGGTGGCGCCGGATCAGATCCCGTTCCGCCCGCCCGGATCGCCCCCCGCATGAGCGCCCTGTTCGACCGCCCGCAGAAGCTGTTCCTGTGGCTGACCGGATTCTTCGTCGCCAACGCGATCCTGGCCGAACTGATCGGGGTGAAGATCTTCGCGCTGGAGGACACGCTCGGCATCGCACCGCTGCAATGGAACCTGTTCGGGCAGTCGGGATCGCTCAGCTTCACCGCGGGCACCTTGCTGTGGCCGGTGGTGTTCATCCTGACCGACGTGGTGAACGAGTACTTCGGTCGGCGCGGCGTGCGTCTGATCTCGTGGCTGGCAGTGTTCCTCATCCTCTACGGATTCGCCTTCGCCTACGCCGCCATCGCCCTGGCACCGGCCGGCTGGTGGGTGACGGTGGCACAGGCACAGGGCGTGCCCGACTATCAGGCGGCGTTCGCGGCCGTGTTCGGGCAAGGCCTGTGGACCATCGCCGGCTCGGTCACCGCGTTCCTGATCGGCCAACTCATCGACGTGAGCCTGTTCCATCGCATCCGTCGTGCCACCGGCGAGCGCCACGTGTGGCTGCGCGCCACCGGCTCCACTGCGGTGTCGCAACTGGTGGATTCCTACGTCGTGCTCTACATCGCCTTCGTGCTCGGCCCGCAGCAGTGGTCGATATCGCTGTTCCTGGCGGTGGGCACGGTCAACTATCTCTACAAGATGTGCGCCGCGGTGGCCTTGATCCCGATGCTCTATGCGATGCGCGCCGCGATCGCAGCCTGGCTCGGACGCGAGACCGCGCGCCATCTCAAGGCGATGGCAGCCGCATGAGCCGTGTCCTGCGCGGCCTCGCCGGGTGCGGCATCGTGCTGCTGGCCGGTTGCGACCAGAACAACCTCGCCCGGGTCGGGCTGCAGGCCGGGCTGGAAGCCGTGTGGGGCCAGCCCTCCGCGGAGTCGCTGGCGCGCAGCGAACGATTCGAAGGCGCCGGCATCGCCTTCGACTATCCCGCGGCCCTGCGGCGGCGCGAAAGCGTGGACAAAGACGGCGATCGCAGCTGGTCCTTCGAGTACGGCATGTTCGAACTGGAAGTGATGGCGCAGACCACGCCCATCGGCGCGCAGCTGTACCTCGACGCATTGAGCGCGATGTTTCAGGGCGGCCGTCGCATCGATGCCACCAACCCCAGGGCCGGACGCACCGAGTCGCTGTGCGGCCAGCAACTCACCGCCACCACGCTGCGGGTCAAGCTGATGGATGACTGGAGCGAGCTCGAAGCCTTCGACCTGCCGGCTCCCGAAGGCGAAGCGCGGCTGCTGGTGTTCGACGACGAGCCGGTGCACGGCAGGCCGTCTGCCGTGGCACGCGCCACGCGCGAACGGGTGCTGGCCACGCTGCGCTGCGATCCGGCCTTCCCGGCCGCCACCACGACCCCGGATTCCGACCCGGCGACATCGTGAGCACGATCACCACGGCACGCGGCGCGCTGGCCACGCCGGCGCCGGTGGCATCGAACGCCCTGGCCGTCGTGTTGATTGCGACGCTGATGCTTGCGTGCCTGCTGCCCTATCCGTTCACCACGATCATCCTCGATGCCGCACGCGACCTGGTCTTCGCCGCGCGCATCGCGCAGGGCGAGCTCCATCCGCTGCAGGGTCCGGTAATCAATGCCAGCGCCCACCTCGGACCGATCTGGTTCTACCTGCTGGCGCCGGCGCTCGCCGCCACCAAGTCCACCGCCGCCGCGCTTGCCCTCGTCGGCGTGCTCGATGCACTCAAGTTCCCGCTCGCCTACGCCATCGGCCAGCGCGTGGGCGGACGATCGATGGGCCAGTTCCTCGCGCTGGCCATGGGGTTTCCCAACTGGTCGCTCGGCGCGGTGCTGCTGGTGACGCATACCAGCCTCGTCCAGACCACCGTACTGGCCGCCGTGCTGTGCGCGATGCGCGTGCAAGAGCGCGACACGCCCGGACGCTGGGCCACGCTCGGCCTCGCGCTGGGCCTGGCCCTGCATGCCCATCCCGCCACCATCGTGCTGTTCCCCCTGCTGCTGGCACTCTTCCGGGCATGCCCGGTCACGGACTGGGGCGGCTGGGTGCCGCGCGGCCTGCTGCTCGGCACCTGCCTGCTGTTGCCCTTCCTGCCCATGTTGCTGCACGAAGCCCGCCACGGCTGGCCGTTTTGGCGCAAGGCGCGCGCCTGCCCGGCATCGAGATCAGCTTCGGAAATCCCTGGCAGATCCTCGTCGGCGGCGTGGTCGGCGGCGCGGCCCTGTTGAGCGATCACCTCGTCGATCCGGGATGGCAAGCCGCGGTGCGCGTGGTGTTGCTTGCCGCCGCCGCAGTCGCGCTGTGCGCTGCGCCCCTGGCGTGGCGCGAGGTCCGTCTGCGTCGTGCCATGGACTTTTGCCTGCTGGCGCTGGTGCTGGGATGCGTCGGATTGGCGCTGCTGCGCGAGCGCACCCCGTTCTACATGGCCTTGCTGCTCTGGCCACCCGTCGCCGGGCTGATGGCCCTGGGCTGGCACGCGGTGGCCTTGCAGTTTCCGCGGGGCAAGGCGGCATTGTTTGCCTTGGGCTGGGTGCTCGCGGTTGCCGGGCCGGGAATGATCATCCTGCGCGCACAGCAGGGTTTCATGCAGGTACCCACCGCGGCCCTGTTCGACATCGCCAACTGGCGCGCCCCTGGCGACCCAAAGGCGCTGCTGCCGGCCTGGCACCTGGATCGGCTGGGGCACGAATTGTGCGAGCAACCCGGGCGCGTGGTGCTGCACGCCGAACTCGGCGCCCTGTTCGATGCGGCGCTGGGCCTGAGCACGCGCCTGCAATGTGGCCAGACATCCCGCGTCGGCATCGGCGGAGGCGCCGAGGAGGCCGCCACGCATCGCCTCGGACTGCCTCCCATCGCCCTGAGTCGCCTTGGCCTGCGGGATGGTGCGACCTGGTCACAGGCATTTCGACTGCAACCGCGGCGGGTGATCGCGCCGGCCACCAGCGCGTCGATTCCCGACGGAATGCGCTATCCGTTCCGGCTGCAGCACAGCGTGCCGCAACAGGTCCACGCCTGGGAGTTCGACGCCGAACCGGATGAAACCATCGTGCTCACCACGCCGTTCCGGCCCTACCACCGCGCACAACACCTCGATGCCTATGCCAACGGCCAGCGTCAGGCACCCCGCCTTGCGAGCTATGCCACCAGCGCCTTCCGATGCGAATCCTGCCGCGCTCCGGTGCACTGGCGACTGGAAGTGCGCACCGGCCTCCCCGAACAGGTCGATATCGTGACGGCGGTCGCGCCGGATCGGTGATTCGGGGCATTTCCGCGGCGAACGCAGGCCTTCTGGCCTATGTCCGGTGCGCCGTCCGGCGCTATCGTGCCGCGTCACCTGCCTTGTGGAGTTCCCGATGTCGCCGCGCCTGCTCCTGCTCTCCGCCTCCATCTCGTTCGTGCTCGGCCTGTCAGCCTGCAATGTCACGGTCGCGCCCGAGGCCTCAAACCAGGCGGCAAGCGCGCCGGCGGCGCCGGCCGTTCCCGACGCGGCCGCCATCGCCAAGCAACTCGATGCGCTCTATGCCGAGTACTGGGAGGAGTCGCTCAAGCTCAACCCGATCCAGGCCACCTTCGTGGGCGATGCGCGCTACAACGACCAATTGCCGAATTTCCTCACCGCGGAGTTCCGCCAGCAGACCCATGACTTCACCCAGGGATGGCTGGACCGGGTCACCGCGATCGACGCCAGCAGCCTGCAAGGCCAGGCGCGCCTGTCCTACGACATCTTCGTGCGCGAACAGAAACTGACGCTGGAGGCGGAACGCTTCCCCAATTGGATGCAGCCGATCCAGCAGTTCTACAGCTTCGCCAACTTCGCGGCCCAGCTCGGCTCCGGCCAGAGCGCCCAACCGTTCAAGACGGTGCAGGACTACGACAACTGGCTCAAGCGCGGCGCGGCCCTGCCGGCGTTGTTCGACCAGGCCATCGTCAACATGCGCGAAGGCATGGCGAAGGGCGTGGTGCAGCCCAAGGTGCTGATGCAGAAAGTGCTGCCGCAGCTGGAGGCGCTGATCAAGGACAAGCCCGAGGACTCGCTGTTCTGGGGCCCGATCACCGCCCTGCCGGCTGACTTCCCCGAGGCCGACAAGACCCGCCTCACCGAGGCCTATCGGGCCCTGATCGGCGACCAGATCATGCCGGCCTACGTCCGCCTTCGCACATTCATCGCCGACACCTACCTGCCGGCCTGCCGCGACAGCGTGGCGCTCTCGGCCCTGCCCGATGGCGAGGCCTGGTATGCACTGAACGCGAAGAACAGCACCACCACCGACCTCACGCCGGCCCAGATCCACGACATCGGCCTGAGCGAAGTGGCACGCATCCACGGCGAGATGCGCCAGGTGATGCAGCAGGTCGGCTTCAAGGGTGAGCTGAAGGACTTCTTCGTCTTCGTCACCAGCGACAAGCAGTTCCAGTTCAAGGACGAGCAAGCCCTGCTCGACGCCTACAACGGTCTGCGCGAACGGGTGAACGCGAAGGTGCCGGAGCTGTTCTCGCTGGTGCCCAAGGCGGCGTTCGAGATCCGTCCGGTGGAAGCCTTCCGCGCCGCGAGTGCGGCCGGCGGTTCCTACCAGAGCCCGAGCGAAGACGGTACCCGGCCCGGCATCTTCTACGTCAACACCCACGATCTGCCCAGCCGCAAGACCTGGGACATGGAAGACCTTTACCTGCACGAAGCGATCCCCGGCCACCACTTCCAGCTCGCCCTGCAGCAGGAACTGACCGACCTGCCCAAGTTCCGCCGCTTCGGCGGTGAAACCGCCTTTGCCGAAGGCTGGGGCCTGTACGCCGAATCTCTCGGCAAGGACCTCGGCGTCTACACCGACCCCTACATGTATTTCGGCCGGCTGCAGGGCGAACTGTGGCGTGCCATCCGCCTCGTGGTGGATACCGGCCTGCACAGCAAGGGCTGGACCCGCGAGCAGGTGATCGACTACATGAAGGCCAACTCCGCCACCACCGACACCGAAGCCACCTCCGAAGCCGAACGCTACATCGCCATCCCCGGCCAGGCGCTGGCCTACAAGATCGGCGAACTCAAGATCAAGGAACTGCGCGCGAAGGCTGAGCACGACCTCGGCCCCAAGTTCGACATCCGTGCCTTCCACGCCGAAGTGCTGAAGGACGGCTCGGTGCCGCTGGAAGTGCTGGAGGGGAAGGTCGGGCGGTGGATTGAGGCGACGCGATAAGGTGAGACTTGCCAGCTACTCGCCTCGGGCTTGCCCCGGGGCGCGTGGCCAGGTGATGCGCGCCACATACCGGCCGGATTCGGAGCGGGTCTCCAGACGCCCGGCGCCCTGGGTTGCCGTGGCCAGCCTTGAGCGCACTCCATCCAATCCGATCAGGTGCCCCGGAATGCGTGCGTTTCGCGGAGGCAGCGGGTTGGTGACCTGCAGCGAGAGTCCGCCTTCCGTTTCGGCCACCTCCACACAAATCTCGCCTCCGGACTCGGCCGGCTCGACTCCGTGCCGGATGGCGTTCTCGACCAGAGGCTGGACAAGTAGAGCCGGCACCAGGAGTTCGGGCAAAGTGACCGGTTCCACCCAACTCACCCGCAGCCGATCGCCCATGCGCAGGCGTTCGATCTCAAGGTAACGCCGGCACAACCACAGCTCGTCGCGCAGCGGAATCTGCCGGGACGCCGCCAGGGCGGCACGAAACAGGTCGGACAGATCGAATAACAGTTCTTCGGCCCGCTGCGGCTGTTGCCGCACCAGGCTCAAAGCGGTGTTCAAGGTGTTGAACAAGAAATGCGGGTCGACACGCGCTTGCAAGGCGGCGTGCTCCGCGGCGCGGGTAGCGGCCCTCAACTGCACATTGCGCCATACCGAAAGGAAAGCCCCCAACCCAAGGATTCCCACCGTCAGGGCCATCGCAGTTCCGCGGATCAGCAGTTCTGCCAAGGTGTGGGCGCCGAAGATGCCCGGCACCACGAGCTTCGCCGCCAGACACACGGCGCAGGTTGCCCACACCAGGGAAGCAATTGCCGCCCACGCTACCTGGACTGCGTTGTGCCGCTCCAGCCAGCGTCGCATCACCCACAAGGTGGCCAGGGTCAGCAACATCACCCACGAGCCGGCCATCGCGAACAGCCCGAAGCGC
Organism: Chiayiivirga sp.; assembly: GCA_022647565.1. Classification (GTDB taxonomy): domain Bacteria; phylum Pseudomonadota; class Gammaproteobacteria; order Xanthomonadales; family Xanthomonadaceae; genus JALCLA01. The sequence goes on along the minus strand of JALCLA010000006.1, from coordinate 66,718 downwards.
TCCAGTACGGCCAAGCCACGTGCGTCCGACCCACCCGGAGCCAAGGCAATGAACAGGGAAAGCCCCAGGACGGCGAGGATCGCCCAGATCATCGCCCGAGGCTGCCAGAGCACTTCCAGCGGAGTTTGCGCGTCGGACGACAATCCCCTGCTCCCGGACTCGTATGCCGTCGGCAGGCTAGCACCAGACGGGGTCGCCCGCGCCGTTGACACCCTGCATAAGCACGCCGGTCGGAAGGGACTACGCCCGGTCGCGCACGTGCGCTATCGTTCCGACCACACCTTGGAGAGCCTCGCATGCGAACCGGCCTCACCCTACCGAGCCTGCCTCCGCCCCGGGAATACCCGGGCGCGAAATCCCGGGGATTCTCCCTGATCGAGCTCATGGTCGTGGTGGCCGTGGTGGCGGTACTGGCTGCCATGGCGTTTCCGAACCTGGTTGGCGTGGTACGTGCCAACCGGCTCACCGCGCTGAGCAATGACGTGGTTGGTGTGCTGCAGAACGCACGACTCGAAGCCTTGCGTCGCAATGTGCGGGTCGTGGTCTGCCCCAGCAGCAATGGCACCAGCTGTTCCGGGAGCGTGGCCGCCACTGGCTGGGAAGGAATGATCTCCTTCGTCGATCCCGACAACAACAATACCCTGGCCGCTGCAGGCGACATCCTGCGCGTGCATCCGGTGACGGCTCCGCTGCAGCTGCGCGCCAGCGCCAACCTCGGCGGAAACCGCATCGTGTTCCGCCCCGACGGTTTTGCCTACACCACGGCCGGCGACCTCATGACCGCCATGCTCGCGGCCTGCCTGCCGGAAACCGACCCGCCCCAGAACGTGCGCGACATCGCGATTGGCAGCGGGGCGCGCATCGTTCTGGTGCGGCGCGCGGCGGCAGGCGTCTGTGGCACGCCGCCCAACACTCCACCCAGTAGTTGATCGGTAGTGACCATGAACCGGATTTATCCCACTCGTTTTGCACTACGCGGACGCGGCTTCAGCCTGATCGAAGTGCTGATTTCGGTCCTGATCCTGGGGCTCGGGCTGCTGGGCGTGGCAGCGATGCAAGCCACGGCTTTGCGCAATAACCAGAGCGCAGCCGAACGCAGCGAAGCCACGGTACTCACCTACGCCATGCTCGACTCGATGCGCGCCAACCGCGACGACGCCAACAACGGCAGCTACAACCTCACCTCCTGGACCTGCACGGCGCCGGCGACGGGCACCGAACTGTTCCAGAAGGATCTCAACCGGTGGATCACCACCGTGCAGGCCAATCTCGGGGACACCGCCTGCGGCCAGATCAACTGCGGCACCACGCTGTGCGTGATCGGGGTGCGCTGGGACGATGCCCGCGGCCTGGGTGGCGCGAGCGCGCAGGAAGTGTTCACGAGGACCCGTCTATGACGTCTTTTTCCCTCCCGAGCGTGCCTCGCACGCTGCGCGGCCTGAGCCTGATCGAGTTGATGATCTCCCTGCTGCTGGCCTTGCTGGTCACCGGCGGCGCGATCGCGGTGTTCTACTCCAACAGCCAGACCTTCCGCGCGACGGAGAACCTCAGCCGGGTGCAGGAGAACGCGCGCGCCGCGTTCGAGATCATGTCGCGCGACATCCGCGAGGCCGGCGGCAACCCGTGCGAACGCGACCTGCCATCCGAGAGCATCCTCAATGCCGGCGGTGCCTGGTGGGGCGACTTCGACGAACCGGTGCGCGGCTTCGGCGGTAGCGAAGCGATGCCGGGCGCGGCCGATCTGGGCGACGGCACCGGCGGCGGCAACATCGGCACCGGCGTGGGCCAGCGCGTGACCGGCACCGAGGCAATGCAGCTTCAGGCCGCCACCTCGAACAACCTCACCGTTGCCGACCACCAGCCGGGCACGACGTCAATCACGCTGAATACCGCCAGCCACAACCTTCGGGTGGGTGATATCGCGATGGTCTGCGACTTCCGCCAGGCCGGCATTTTCCAGATCAGCGCAGTGACGACGGATACCATCGGCCACGGCAGCGGTGGCGCATCGCCCGGAAACACGGGAACCGTGACCAACCTCGGCGCGGGTACGGATTCGACTCCCGTGACTTACTCCTTCGGCTGCGCGTCAGGAAGCCGCACCGGAACCGACTGCCCGGGCGCGGACGACAAGCGCCTGTGTCGTGGCTCCGAACCATCCGATACCGAGGCCACCAACGCGGTCAGCGGCTCCTGCCGCGCCTGGTCCGCCAACGTCGCACGGATCACCAGCTCTCGTTGGTACATCGGCAACAGCACCGCACGCCGAGGCGACGGCACTCGCGGCCGCTCACTGTATCGCGTCGGCCCGGTCAACAACGGCGGCACGATCGAGCAGCAGCGCCAGGAAGTCGCGGCCGACGTCGAGACCATGACCCTGGCCTACCTGCCGCGCGGCGGCACCGATTACCTCGCCTCGGGTGCCGTGACCGACTGGGACGATATCGTTGCCGTGCGCGTCACGCTCGGTCTGGTCAGCCCCGATGTCGTCGGCACCGACGGTGCCCGCCTGCAGCGCACCATGGAACACGTCGTCACTCTCCGGAATCGCGCCCTATGAGCCGTCCCTGCCTGCCTCCCCCTCCGAATGCGCGCCACCAGCGCGGCGCGGCCTTGGTCATGGTCATGCTATTGCTGCTGGTGATGACCCTTCTCGGACTGGCCAGCCTGCGCACCACCCAGATGGAAGAGCGCATGAGCGGCAACCTGCTGGATCGCAGCCTCGCCTTCCAGGCCGCGGAAGCGGCGCTGCGCGAAGCCGAGATCGCCGCCGCGGCACGTCCCGCGCCCGCAGGCACCGGCTGCGTGGCCGGGCTGTGCGGCACGGGCGACCTGGAGAGCGACTCCAAGCCGTGGGAGAGCACCACGGTATGGGCCTCGGCACCGCAGGCGCAAGTCGACCTCGCAGGCCTGGTGGACCGGCCGCGCTACATCATCGAATTGATCGCCACCGGCATCCCGCCGCGCGGCAGCTGCACCACGTCCGAAGACGTCAGTTCCACCGGCTGCACCGGCAGCGAGGTCCGCTACCGCCTCACTGCCCGCAGCACCCAGACCGGCCGCGCCGCCGTCACCCTGCAATCCATCTTTGCCCTCTGAGGATCCCCGCATGAACCTCATTCCTGCCATCCGTTGTCTGCGCGCCGCGGCCCCAAAGCCGCGCGCCACCCTGCTCGGCGTCGCCCTGCTCACCCTGTGTGCCGGCCAAGCCGCGGCCATCGACATTCCCGACGTGCCGCTGCAGTCGGGTGCGGCCTACCCGCCGGCCAACGTGCGTTTCATCCTCGATGATTCGGGCTCGATGGAGTTCTACTCCATGCCGGCAGACACGAGCAACCGGCACGACTTCGCCTATGTTGATGACGATGGCTATGAGCGACTTGCCGATGGCCTAGACGATGTCATTGCGGACCGGTTCTACGGCAGCAACACGATCTTCTACGATCCACGTACCACGTATAAGCCGTGGATCAAGTCCGACAATACCCGCTACGCCACGGGCCTAGGTTTCGGCAGTGCCTGGGACCACCCCAGCTTGCTGACGGTCCCGATCGATCTCGCTACTACAAAAGAGTCGGTGCTCTATCCCAAGCCGTCCGCAACCGACTTGACCGATCAGGCCAACTTCTATCGCTTCCAATTCCGCAAGGTTTCCGGCGTTGATCACGTGGTGCGTAGCGAATGGTTTGGCACGGATCGTCCGTCAGGCTTTCCCACCGCTAACCTGAGTGACACCAGCGGAACCGCGAATAACTACGCGAACTCCGTGTCGGTCAACGTGCCTGCGAATGTGACGCAGCTGATCGTGACCTTGTCGGGTGGCTCCCACGGCGACAACGGTCCGAGCTACAACAACGGCAACGGATCCGGGGCCAATCTGTATGGCGGCCGTGACAACGACGCCAGCAATGGCGGCGCGTGCGCCGGTGCCGATGGCATCAACCGCGACAGCGGCAACTCGGAAACGTGCATCATTGACGACCCGGCATCGGGCACGTGGTACTTCGGCATCGTTCGTGGCTCGCGTTACAGGAACGTCCGGATGGACGTTGTCTTCATCAGCGAAGACAGCAAGGGCTGCGACACCAGCTCACGCAACAAGGGCTGGCGCAATTGCACCTATGCCACACCCACGATCCCGGCCACGCCTCCAGCCACCGGCACCATCAATCGGACCGAGGCCCAGGAGATCACCAACTTCACCACCTGGTATTCGTATCACTCGACCCGCATGAAGGTGGCCAAGGCCGGCGCCAGCGAAGCCTTCTCCCAGCTCGGCGCGACCCTGCGCATCGGTTACGACACGATCTGGAATCGCAGCGCGTTCGACATCCCGGTGACGTCCAACAACGGCGTGTTCAGCGGCTCGAACCGCGACACGTGGTTCCAGCGCCTGCACGATGCGAACGGCAGCAACAGCACGCCGTTGCAAGGTGCCTTGCGCCGCGCCGGCGAGTACTTCAAGGACGACACCGCCACGGGTCCGTGGGGACCTGAAAGCGGTACCGACCAGTTCACCTGCCGCCAGAGCTTCGCGATCCTCACCACCGACGGCTACTGGAACAGCAACAATAACTACGGAACGGGTCAGAAGGTGGGCGATGCGGATGGCACCGACGGCGTGGAAATCACCGACGGAGTCACCGGGGGCCGCACCTACACCTACACGCCCAAGCGCCCGTATTGCGACAACCTCAGCGGCGGCAGCGGCGCCACCTGCGGGACCTCGGCCACCGACACTCTTGCCGACGTTGCCATGGCCTACTGGAAGACGGATCTGCGCGACCTCAAGAACAACGTGCCCACGTCCAGCGCCGATGAGGCTTTCTGGCAGCACATGACCACCTTCGGCGTGTCGATCGGCCTGCAGGGAACACTCGACCCGAAGACCGAACTGCCCAGCGTCACCAACGGCAGCAAGCGCTGGCCCGATCCAACCGACACGGAGAATGCCGAACGTATCGACGACCTCTGGCACGCGTCCGTCAATGGCCGCGGCAGCTTCATCGTCGCCTCCAATGCTCGCGAGTTCCAGCGCGGCCTGCTGGACGCCTTCAACTCCATCGCGCAACGCCTCGGCTCGGCCTCGAACGTGACCGCGAACAGCACCTCGTTCACCACCGACACGCGCGTTTTCCAGGCGAGCTACGTCAGCGGCCGTTGGCACGGCGAACTCAAGGCCTACAACGCCACCAGCAGTGGCGTCGCGGCGGTCGCGAGCTGGTCGGCGTCGGACCGGATCGCCGCCGTTACTCCGGCGTCACGCAAGATCTTCACGTGGGGCGGAGCGATCGACAAGGGCGAGTCCTTCCCCACCACGGCCCAATTGGCCCTGCTCGACCAGAGCGCGCGCATCTCGGCGCCAGCAACCAGCGCGCAGAACCTGGCCTACCTGCGCGGTGACCAGAGCCGGGAAGGCGCCGACGGCCTCCGCATCCGCGACTCGCTGCTGGGCGATGTGGTGAACTCCTCGCCGTTCTACGTCAGCGCGACCGACACGCTCTACGTCGGCGCCAACGACGGCATGTTGCACGCCTTCAACGCCGATACGGGCAACGAACTCTTTGCCTATGTGCCGGGTGGCGTCTCCGCAGCCGAGCTGGGCAAGCTCAGCGACCCGTACTACGTGCATCGCTACTTCGTCGACGGCCCTGTGGTGGTCACCTCGCAGCGGCAGACACCGGGCAAGAGTTATCTGGTCGGTGCGCTCGGTCGCGGCGGCAAGAGCCTGTTCGGACTGGATGTCACCAACCCCGCCACGTTCGACGACAGCAAGGTGTTGTGGGAGATGGATGGCACGACCGACGCCGATCTGGGTTTCGTGCTGAGCGAGCCGCTTCTGGCTCCGCTGCAGGACGGCACCGTTGCCGCCATCGTCGGCAACGGCTTCAACAGCACCAGCGGTGAAGCCGTGCTCCTGGTGCTGGACGTGACCACGGGCGCAGTGCTGCACCGGATCAAGACCGGTGCCACCGGCGACAACGGCCTGTCCGCACCGCGCGGCCGCGACACCAATGGCGACGGCAAGGTCGATGCGGTGTACGCCGGCGACCGCTTGGGCAACATGTGGAAATTCGACTTCAGCGGCGGCACGCCCATCGTCGCCTTCGGTGGCGACCCCATGTTCACCACCCCGACCGGCCAGCCGATCACCACCGGCCTGGCATTGGGTCGCGACCCGACCACGAACAAAGCCTGGATCTTCTTCGGCACCGGCAGCTACCTGAGCAAGGACGACCCGGCCGACGTGAGCGTGCAGACGATCTACGGCGTGATCGATGAAAGCAGCGCGACGCTGACCAAGTCCGACCTGATGCAGCGCAAGATCTTCGTGACCACCACGGTAAACGGTACGGCGTTGCGTGGGTTCGAACCGCCGAGTGACCTGACCGCGGGCAAGCAGGGCTGGTATGTCGACCTCGATCAACCCACTCCCGGCGAGCGGGTCACCAACCGTCCACAACTGGTGGGTACGGTGCTCGTATTCGCGAGCATCATCCCCGCGACCGACGTAAGCTGCGATGCAGGTGGCTCGGGCTACGTCAACGCACTGGATGCCTTCTCCGGCGCCAGCACCAGCGAGCGGTTCTTCGAGCACGACACCAACGGCGATGGCGTGGTTGACGACAACGACAACCTCACCGATGGCAGCAGTCAGGTGCCGGTCGGCTCGATCGACCTGGGCGTGGGCATGCCAACTCTTCCCACGATCATCGACGACTTGCTCGTCGTCGGCGGTTCGGGCGGCGAACTGGGCGAGGCCAGCATCAACCCGCAAGGCTCGGTGCCGCGTCGCGCCTCGTGGCAGGAACTGGAAGGGAACTGACGATGCGCCATTGCCTTGCTGCACAACGCGCCACCTCGACCGCCCGGCTTGGCCGGCGCGGTCGGGGATTCACCCTGATCGAATTGATGATCGTGGTCGCGATCATCGCGATCATCGCGGCCATCGCGTTGCCCGCGTACAACGACTACGTTCGGCGCAGTCGCCGTCAGGTGGCCATGACCTGCCTGACCGAACAGGCACAATTCATGGAACGGGTCTACACCACCAGCCGTTCGTATGCTGGCGCGGTCATTCCTGCTCAAGCCTGCACCACCGAACTCAATGGCTTCTACACGGTGGGCTTCACCGCTGCGCCAACAGCCACCACCTTTTCGTTGCAGGCCGTTCCGTCGGGTGGCCAGGCCGATGACACCTGCGGCACGCTGGGTCTCACCAACACCGGAGCACGCACTCCGGCCACGGATGGTTGCTGGTAGGCAGCTCGCCCTTCATCGCAGGTCGACACACTCCAAGGGTGCGCCGTTCGACGGCGCACCCTTGTTTCATGGGCACACCGCATCTCTTCCGGCCGGCAGGTGCTCGCGCCGCACACTACCGCTGTTGGCGATCACCAGCACGCTGGCCCTGGTGACGCCGCGCGCATCGCAAAGCGTAAAGGTGGCGTTCGAACCGGCGGCCGCCCCACCCCTGGGCTGAATCACCAGACGTGGACGGCCAGCCGACGTACGGAGCCGCAGGCCGGCATCGAGCGCCGGCTCACGTCTCAGCAGTCCCAAGCCTGCATCAGGTGCCCGGTTTCCGTCGCGGTCCTGGAACACGACCCAACCCTGCTCCCAGACCGTGTCGCCGGAGCAGGTTCGACCATCGGCACTGGGGCACAGGACCACCTCCGAGCGATGAACCAGGCTGGTCCGCTGCGCCTCAGTGAGCGAATCCTGGAGTCGGGACATCGCCTCCATCGAAGTCGCGGCCGAGCGCGCCGCGCCCAGCGACGGCAGGGCCAGTGCCAAGAGCAGGGCAACGATTGCCACGCCAACGAGCAGTTCGATCAGGCTGAAACCGCTCGGGCGTCGGGGGTTGGGGCAAGGCATGTCGGCAGGCTCCGGTCGGATGGGGCTCCATCCTCGCGCCCGGTTTGCCGCAGTTGCATCGGCGTCTCGCCCAATCTGGCCTGAGAATAGTCCTATCCCGCCGAGGAGTAGTGGCGCCCTGGGGGCGCGGCTGCCCTAGGCCACCACCTCATAGCACGGCCGATACTCGCCCGACATCTTCATCCGGTTCTGCGCCACGAAAGCCCGCAGCAGGGCGTCGAGGGCACGCATGATCTCGGGTTCGCCGTCGATGCGGAACGGGCCGTGCTGTTCGATCGCGCGCATGCCGTCTTCCTTGACGTTGCCTGCGACGATGCCGGAGAAGGCGCGGCGCAGGTCGGCAGCCAGCAGGTGCGCCGGGCGGTCGCGGTGCAGTTCCAGTCGCGCCATGTTCTCGTGCGTGGGTGCGAACGGAAGCTGGAACTCGGGCTGGATCCGCAGCGACCAGTTGAAGAAGAAGGCGTCCTTGTTGTCGAGCCGGTGCGAACGCACCTTGTCCACGCCGCGCATCAGATACTTCGCCACCTCGGGCGGGTTGTCGACGATGATGCGGTAACGCTCGGCCACGCCCTCACCCAGCGTCAGGCGCAGGAACTGGTCGATCTGCTCGAAGTACGCCGCGGACTGGCGCGGGCCGGTGAACACCAGCGGGAACGGCGTGCCGGCATTGTCCGGGTGCAGCAGGATGCCGAGCAGGTAGAGGATTTCCTCTGCGGTGCCGACTCCACCGGGAAACACGATGATGCCGTGGCCGACGCGCACGAAGGCTTCGAGGCGCTTCTCGATGTCGGGCATGATCACCAGGTGGTTGACGATCGGGTTTGGCGATTCCGCCGCGATGATGCCGGGCTCGGTGATGCCGATGTAGCGGTTGGTGCGCCGCCTCTGCTTGGCGTGGGCGATGGTGGCGCCCTTCATCGGACCCTTCATCGCACCCGGGCCGCAGCCGGTGCAGATGTCGAGCGCGCGCAAGCCCAGTTCGTAGCCGACGGCCTTGGTATAGAGGTATTCCTCGCGCCCGATCGAGTGGCCACCCCAGCACACCACGAGGTTGGGATCCACGTGCGGGCGCAGGATGCGTGCATTGCGCAGGATCTCGAACACGGCATTGGTGATGTCGTGCGAGTCGGTCAGGTCGAACTGGCCGCTGTCCTGGATCTCGGTGGAGACATAGGCGATGTCGCGCACCACGGCGTAGAGCAGTTCGGCCACACCCGAGATGATCTGGCCATCGACGAAGGCCTGGCTCGGCGCATGCGAGAGCTCGAGCTTGATGCCGCGATCCTGCTGCTGCACCTGGATGTCGAAGTTCGGATAGCGCTCCAGCGCGGCACGTGGATCATCGGACTGGCTGCCCGAGGTCAGCACGGCAAGCGCGCAGCGGCGCAGCAGTTCGTGCAGCCCGCCCGCGGAGGCATCGCGCAATCGACTCACTTCACTACGGGACAGGACATCAAGGCCGCCGCGCGGCGAAATGCGGGCGTTGACGGTAAGGCTGGCCATCGTGGTCTTCTTCTTCATTGCGTGTCTGGACCGGGGACTATGCCATAGGCCTTGCGGTGGTTCGACTGCCACGCCGCTCTGCCGGCCCGGCGCCCCTCCGACTTCGCGCCTGCGGCGCTACGCTCTCGATGACTGGCTTGGAGGAACCCCGTGGAATTCGCGTTTGCTGTCCGTCCGCGTCCCGCTTGCGATCACCCTCCGATGCAGGCGATTCACCATCGGTTCGTGGAGTCCGCAGTTGCGCTGTGACGACGTCGCACCGGCGCCGCGATCCTTCGCCGACGCGCCTGCGGCGTCGCGCGGTGGGTGAGCGGAATACAGGTAGCGGCGCGGAATGCAGGGGCGAGCTACCCGGCTGCAGGCGGGCTGGCTTCCGGCAGATTCACGTAGCGGGACTCGGGTACGCCCTTGTCGACCCAGCGCGCATCGAAGCCGCGCTCGCTGAGCAGGAAGGTGGCCGACGCACTGCGCCGTCCGGTGTCGCAGTAGACCACCAGCGGGCGACTGACATCCATGCTGCGGGCTTCCCCGCGCAGGCGCCGCAGAGGCAGGTTCACCGCGCCCTCGAGATGCCCGCGCAGATATTCCTCCTGCAGCCGCACATCAACCAGGATCGCGCCGCGCGGCAAGGCATCGATATCGACACGGTGCATCAACGGGTCGCGCAGCAGCCGGGTGAAATCCTGCGCCGCCAGTCGCACCAGGCTGACGCGCGAAAGCGCCCGCACCGTTGCATTGCGTGGATCGCCGGAAACCAGGGCTTCTTCGCCGAAACCCTGGCCTTGTCCGATGCGATCCAGCTCGCGTTCTCCCAGGCCAGTGGGATCCTGCAGCAGCACCTGGCAGATGCCGTCGGTGACCACGTAGTAGTAATCGCCGGCTTCGCCCTGCCGGATGATGGTGTCACCAGCCGCGAACTCGACCTGCTCCACGCAGGCGATGATCTGCGCAATATTGGCGGGCGGAATGCGATGGAAGGCCGGATTGCGCAGCATCGCGCTCATCCAGTCGCCGGCCTCGCCTTGTTGCAGGTCCTGCACCTCCACCGCGCCGGTCTGGGCCCAGGTCAGCATCAGGTCGAGATGGTTGCGATCGATGAAGAGCACCTGCGCCGCGCGCGTGCAGGTGGCCGTGACGTTGCGCTTCTCGCCGTTTGCCAGCGCGTAGCGCGAGGCGTCGGTGTCGCCCGCAATCAGGCGCGAACCCAGTTCGCTCACCAGCTCCACTTCGCCCGAAATGAGGTAGGCCACGGTCCTCGCCGCATCGCCGCGATGGAACAGCACCTGACCCGGCTGGTAGCCCGCAACATAACTGTGCCGCGCCAGCTCGCCACGGTCCGCCGGCGAGAGCGAATGGGTCGGGACGAAGTGGCGGAAGACGCTGAGGTTGATCATGACCGATGCGAACAAGGGCAAGTGCAGGTTGCCGAACTCGGGGCGGCGGGGTCAAGCGGTTTGCGCGTCTTCGCGCTGTGGCGCGAGAACATCACTCGGAGATCACGCCCCGCCAGAAACGAAACGGCCGGCTTGCGCCGGCCGTTTCTTGTCGCAACTACAGAACGCTTAGAACTTGTAGCGGAAGCCCACCTGCAGCGACCACTGCGAGATGCCGTTGGTCTGGCCGTCGGCATCGGTCGGGACGACCAGCGCCGTGGCCTGGCCGAACTCGGTCCCGGCGCGGTAGTTGTAGACGTAGCGACCCTGGTGGATGCCGACCAGCGACGCCACGGCCTGGTTGGCGTTGAAGCCGTAGTCGATCACGTGGCCCCAATCCTTGTTGATCAGGTTGCCCACGTTCTGGATGTCGAGCCACAGCTCCGACTTGTGCTCCTTGAAGAAGCCGGGCAGCTCCTGGCTGAAGCGCAGATCGAAGGTGTTGACCCAACCGGCGCGGAAACCATTTTCCGGCGCATAGGTGCCGGCATAGGCCTCCAGGTCCGGACGTCCGGCCAGCCAGGTGAAGAACGCATTCTCAGCCACCGGATTCGCCGTGAACACGCCGGAGTTGGAGATCGTGCCGAACAGCACGTCGCCACGGCCAGCCGGCACGTAGAACAGGTCGTTGAAGGTGCGGTTGTCGCCGTTCGCATCGCCGCTGAAGATGTAGCTGAACGGACGACCGCTGCGACCTTCGTAGAACAGGCCAACGCTGGTGGCGTAATCGCCGAAGAAGGCGTGACGCCAGTTCAGGGCACCGGTGAAGCGGTTCTTGATTTCGTAGCGCGCGGTGTTCGCCAGCTCTTCGTTGGTGCTGAAGTTGTACTGGCTGCCGAAGCCCGAGCCGGCGGTCGAACTGGTCAGCGCACCTGCCTCATCCGTATTGGTGTAGGTGTAACCGGCCGACCACGACCAGTCGCTGTCCCCGGTGTAGGGCTTGTTCAGCAGCAGGGTGAGCTGCTGGCTGCGGCCCTTGTTGGTGTTCTCCAGCAGGAAGACATCGCCGAAGAAGCTGTTGCGACCGAAGCGGTTGTTGGCCGTGCTCAGGAAGTTCGGAGCCGACGGGTTCCAGAACAGCGCGCGGCCATCGGGACCGAGGTAACCCGGGCCAAGGTTGAGCGAGTTGTAGAACAGGCCGTTCTCGACCTCGGTAACCAGCAGTTCGGCGGTGGCCACCATGCCCCACCACGGCAGTTCATGATCGAACGCCAGGTTCGCCTTCCAGACCGACGGCAGCTCGAAGTCGTTCGCGATGACGTTGACGTTGCGCACCGCGTTGCCGCGCGCCGGGATGTTCGGGTTCAACCCATCCGGCGTGAACGGCACGTTCGCGAAGTCCGTGATGTTCTGGTAGCTGAGGAAGTTCAGGCCCGTGCTCTGGTACGAATTGCTCGTCCACACCTGCGGCGCATCACCCTGGAACAGACCGATACCGCCACGCAGCTGGGTCGGACGATCCCAGTCGAAGGTGTAGTTGAAGCCGAAGCGCGGCTGGATGATGAAGTCGCCGTTGTAGGTGTTGCTGTTGTCCAGGCCGAAACCGCCATTCGGGCAGGTGGTGGGGCCGGTGTTGTTGGCGACACGCGGCGTGGCGAAGCAGGCGTTGAATTCCGGCTGCGGATCGGTATCCGGCTTGTCGGCGCGGATACCGAAGGACAGCGTCAGGTTCGGCGAGAAGTACCACGAATCCTGGACGAACAGGCCCAGGTTCTTGTTCGCGTAGCGCGCCGGGATCGCATCCGGGTTGGTCGGATTGGTCTGCAGGTCGTAGTCGAAATACTGACCGGTACGGAATGCGTCGAGGCCGTAGAAGCTGTAGTTGCCCCAGGCATCCTGCAGGAAGAAGTTGTAGATGTCGTTGTCGCTGTACTGCGCACCGAACTTCAGGTCGTGGTCACCCAGAGTCCAGGTGGCGGCGCCGAAGTAATCCCAGGTTTCGGTGAGCAGGGCATTGCCCATCGAGCTGCGCTCGGTGCCGAGGCGGATGAAGTCGCCCGCGGTGATCTGGTTGGCGTTGTTGCCATCGTCGAAGTAGATCTGGATGGCCGGTGCCGTGGTCGGGGTGACGCGCACCGCCGAGTAGTCGCGGTAGGAGGCCTTGAACTCGGTCGAGAAGGTGTCGCTCCAGTCGCTGAACACCTGGCCGACGTAGCTCTCCACCGTCTTCGCGTGATTGAACCAGTTGGAGCTGAGCGAGATGTTGGCCGCGCCGGAGCCTTCCGGGCGCACGCGATTCTGGTCGAGGTCGCTGTAGCGGAAGTTGGCGCGATGGTCATCGCTGATGTTCCAGTCGAGCTTGATCGCCTTCTCTTCCAGCTCGGTGTCGCCGTTGCCGGTCAACTCGCCGGCATCGAAACCGTACACATCACGCGCGATGCGCTGCGCTTCGGCCACGTCGGCGGCGTCGAAGTCGCCATTGGTACCGAGCGGCGTGCCGGAAAGGTCGGGGCTGGGCTTGCCGCGCTTGTACTTCTCGTAGTTGGCGAAGAAGAACAGCCGGTCCTTGAGGATCGGGCCGCCGACCGTGCCGCCGTAGGTTTCTTCTTCGGTGAACTCGGTGAAATCACGCTCGGTGATGGGATGCTCGCCGAACCAGTCGCTGTCGCGGTAATAGCCGTACACCGACCCGTGGAACTCGTTGGTACCGGACTTGGTGACGGCATTGACGTTGGCGCCGGCGGCACCGGAGTAGATCACGTCGTAGTTCGAGAGGCTGACGTCGATGGCTTCGATGGTTTCCATCGAGGCCGGCTGGCGCTGGGTCGGCAGGTTGTTGCCTTCCAGACCGAAGGTGTCGCTGGCCGAAACGCCGTCAATGGTGATCTTGTTGAAGCGCGGGTTCTGGCCGCCGGCCGAGATCGAGCCCGAGGCGCGATCGGTGAAGGCCACGCGCGGGTCGAGGCGCATGTAGTCCTGGATGTTGCCGTTGATCGACGGCAGGGCCTCGATGTCCTGGCGCGAAACGCTGGTGCCCGCACCCATGCTCTCGGGCGAGAACACGCTGGTACCGGCGGCCGCGACCACTTCCACGGCTTCCAGCGCCGTAGTGGCAGCGGCTTCCAGGTCGGCGTTCACGGCAGCGGTTTCGCCCAGCAGCAGGAATACGTTCTCCGAGGCCTCGCCCTGGAAGCCGTCCTTCTGCACGGTCACAGTGTAGGGACCGCCGACGCGCAGACCGCGCGAGTTGTAGCGGCCGTCCGCGTCGGTGGTGGCGCGGCTGGTGGTGCCCGACGGGGTATGCACGATAGTGATGGTCGCGCCGGCCAACGGCGCACCGTCGGTGCCGGTGATGCGGCCAGCCAGGCTGGCGGACGTGGTCTGCGCGTAGACCGGGGAGGTCGCAAGCAGAACGGCGAGTGCGCCGGCGAGGCGCTTGACTCGGAAGTTTCTCTTCATTGGTCGGATGCCCTATGTGCCCAAAAAGTGTCAGGTCCGCGGCCCCTGCCGTCGAAACCGTACCGCACCGCATCGCAAGCGAGCCGCCCGGCAGCAATTTCCGAACCCGTCGTTACCGGTCGCCCCTGGAATTCCCAAGCCCAGCATCCGGTTAACCACAGTTTAACAGCAGCCGAAGGCAGATTTGTTACCCCGGCCACGGGCCTCGCCACGGGGCGTGACCGGGGTCACGCCGGCCCCGCGATGGGAATCAGACCGCGTTCGGGACGAGGTAGGCGGCTACGCCGTCGAGGAACATCTGCACCGACAAGGTCACCAGCAGCATGCCCATCAGCCGTTCCACCGCGGTCAAGACACGCGAACCCAGCACCTTATAGAGATAGGTGGCCGAGAACAGGATCACGGCGGTAGCGAGCCAGGCCAGGAACAGGGCCAGGCTCCAGTCGCCAAGGCGATGCGGGTCGGAACTGCCCATCAGGATCACTGCCGCCATGCCCGAAGGACCGGCCACCATCGGGATAGCCAGCGGCACGATGAAGGGCTCGCCTTCCGGCACTTCGCCCACGATGCCTTCGGCGGTGGGAAAGATCATGCGGATGCCGATCAGGAACAGCACGATCCCGCCCGCGATCGAGACCGACTCCTGCTTGATGTGCATCGCATCGAGGATGGCCTTGCCCGCGAACAGGAACAGGAACAGCACCGCCAGCGCGATCAGCAGCTCGCGCAGCAGCACGAGGCGACGCCGGTGCGGTGCGAGCGGCTTGAGCAGGCTCAGGAATACCGGCACGTTGCCGAGCGGATCCAGGATCAGGAACAGCAGGATGGCGGCGGAGATCGTGGTCATGCCTCAGGCCTCGAGTTCCAGCACCCGGCCACGGGTGGCGGCCCCGGCGTAGCTGAGCAGGTGCACGCAGGCCGGCGCGAAGTGGGCCGCTTCCGCCACCTCGCCCGGGTTCTCCGCGAAATAGGCACGGGAACGCAGGGCACTGCGCATCGGGCCGGGCCGCAGGCCCTGCACGCGCACGGCCGAAGTCTCGGTTTCGTCGTGCAGCACCGAGATTAGCCCCGCCAGGCCCTGCTTGGCGATGCCATAGCCGCCCCAGAACGCCCGACCCACGCGCGCGGCATCGTCCAGCACGAACACCACCGCCGCATCGGCGGCCTGACGCAACAACGGCAGGCAGGCGCGGGTCAGCAGCATCGGAGCCGCGAGGTTGACGTGCAGGGCGCGCAACAGGTCAACCGGGTCGCTGTTCTCGATCGAGGCCAGGCCCTTGAACTCGGCGGCGCAATGCAGCAGTCCTTGCAATCCCCCGCATTCGGCCTGCAGCGTCTCGGCCAGTTGCGCGTAGTCGTCGGGACCCGCGCCCTCCAGGTCCAGCGGATAGACCTGCGGTGCCTGTGCCCCGGAAGCCTCGATCGCATCGCAGAGGCGATTGAGCTTGGGCACGCGCCGACCCAGCAGCACCAGGCGCGCTCCGGCGGCAGCGCAAGCCTTGGCGGCCGCGTCACCGAGCGCGCCGTTGGGGCCGGTGATGAGGATCGTGCGCCCGGCCAGCGCATCACCGGGCGGACGGAATTCAGGAGCCTGCAGCATCGGACTCAGGCCGCTTTCGAGGCGTCGGCCACCATCCGTGCCAGCTCGCCCTTCTCGTGCAGTTCGACCGTGATGTCGCAGCCGCCGATCAGTTCGCCATGGATGAACAGCTGCGGGAAGGTCGGCCAGTTCGAGTAGCGCGGCAGGTTGGCGCGGACCTCCGGGTCTTCCAGCACGTTGATCGAGTGGAACTCGGCCTTGCAGGCCTTCAGCGCCTGCACCACGCGGCTGGAAAAGCCGCACATCGGGAACTGCGGCGTGCCCTTCATGAACAGCACGATGGGGTGGCTTTCGACCTCGGAGCGAATGCGATCGAGGATGGGCATGGGTCTTTCCTTGGGGCGGGGTCTGGACGCCGCATCGAGTTTCGGGGCGGCTCACGCAGGAGTCGGAGGGTGGAGGCCACGCTTGGGCCCGGTCGGGCCGTTGGCCTGCGCTAGAATTGTAGTTCCTCCGCGCCCCGCGCGCGGCATTTCAAGCCATCCACCTGACGGAGAGCCGCCCATGGCCATCGAACTTCCCGCCCTGCCCTACGCGCGCGACGCCCTTGCGCCGCACATCTCGGCCGAGACCATCGATTTCCACTACGGCAAGCACCACCAGACCTACGTCACCAACCTCAACAACCTGATCAAGGGCACCGAGTTCGAGAACGCCGACCTCGAAACCATCGTCAGGAAGTCGCAAGGCGGCATGTTCAACAATGCCGCGCAGGTGTGGAACCACAGCTTCTACTGGAACTGCCTCAAGCCCAATGGCGGCGGCGAACCCACGGGCAAGCTGCTCGACGCCATCGTCAAGACCTGGGGCTCGTTCGCGGCGTTCAAGGAAGAATTCACCAAGACTTCGGTCGGCACCTTCGGGTCGGGTTGGGGTTGGCTGGTGCAGCGCCCGGACGGCGCGCTCGGCCTGGTCAGCACGCCGAATGCAGCCACTCCGCTCACCGGCGCCGACACCCCGCTGCTCACTTGCGATGTGTGGGAACACGCTTACTACATCGACTACCGCAACGCGCGCCCGAAGTACGTCGAGGCCTTCTGGAACCTGGTGAACTGGGACTTCGTTGCCAGCCGGATGTCGTGAAGACTTGACTCTCGCCGCGCCAGCCGCACCGCCGCTGCTGGCGCTGCACGAAGTCCATTGCGAGATCGCCGCGCAGCCTGTGGTGCGCGGCGTCTCGTTCGAATTGGCCGCGGGCGAACTGGGCTGCCTGCTCGGCCCCAGCGGTTGCGGCAAGACCACGCTGCTACGCGCCATTGCCGGCTTCCAGCCCGTGGCGCGCGGACGCATCGACCTGCGCGGCGAAGAAGCATCGAGCGCGAACCGCGCACAGCCGCCGGAGCGGCGAGGCTTGGGATTCGTGTTCCAGGATCTGGCCCTGTTTCCGCACCTCGACGTCGCCAGCAACGTCGGCTTCGGCCTGCAGGCCCTGGCTCGCGGCGCGCGCGTTCCACGGGTGCGCGAGACCCTGGACCTGCTGGGCCTAGCTGACTTCGCGGCACGCTATCCGCACGAACTCTCGGGCGGCCAGCAGCAGCGCGTGGCGCTGGCGCGCGCGCTCGCACCGCGCCCGGACTTGCTTCTCCTGGACGAACCCTTTTCCAGCCTCGACGCACGCCTGCGTGCCAGCCTGCGCGAGGAATTGCGCGACCTGCTCAAGCGCCTTGGCCTCGCGGCGGTGCTGGTGACGCACGACCAGGACGAAGCCTTTGCCTTCGCCGATCGGGTCGGCGTGATGCATGCCGGAAAACTGGAACAGTTCGATCGCAGCTTCGACATCTACCATCGCCCGGCGACGCCATTCGTGGCGCGTTTCGTGGGCGAAGGTCGCTTCCTGCGAGGCCGGGTGCACGACGCGCATGGCATCGACACCACGCTGGGCCGGCTACGCAGCTCGCAGGCGCTCGCTTTCGCGCCCGGCAGCGCGGTGCACGTGTTGATCCGGCCCGACGACATCGTGCCGCACGAGAGCGAGCCTGATGGCAAGGACGGCATCGAGGCCAGCGTCGTGTCGGCGGCGTTCCGCGGCGCCGAGATCCACTACGTGCTGCGCCTGGGCGATGGCGAGGAGGTCAGCGCGCTGTTCCCGAGCCATCACCAGCACGGTATCGGGGATCACCTCCGCGTGCGGCTGGACCTGGAACACGTGGTCGCGTTCGCGGCGACATGAGGCCCGCTGCGAGCGCGTGCTTGCACGTCCTCGCCGCCACGACGAGGACGACGCAAGCCGCTTCGGACTACGGACGCGCCAACCGCGCCAGCACCGGCGTCACCTGAGCATCGCGGCCCAAGGCCTTGCCTACCGCCCGCACGGCATCAGCGAGCACCACCGGCGCATCGGCACGCAAAGTCGCATGTCCCACCTTGCGACCCTCGCGAGGCGACTTGCCATAGTCGTGCCAGTGACCACCGGCAGCGCTCAGCACCGCGGCACTCTCCGGCATCGTGCCGATCCAGTTCAGCATGCAGGACACGCCACGCGCGGCGGTGCTTCCCAGGGGCAGGCCGAGCACCGCGCGCAGATGATTCTGGAACTGCGAGGTCTCGGCGCCTTCGATCGTCCAGTGTCCGGAGTTGTGCACGCGCGGCGCCATTTCGTTGGCGAGCAAGGTCTCGCCGCAGACGAACAGTTCGAGCGCGAACACGCCGACGTAGTCGAGATCCCCGGCCACGCGGCGCGCGCAGTCGAGCGCGCGTTGCGCCAGCGCCGGGTCGACGCGTGCCGGCGCGAGGCTGGCCGAGAGCACGCCGGCCTCGTGCCAGTTCTCGGTGATCGGCCAGGCGCGGAACTCGCCGTCGCGCCCACGCACCGCCACCACGCTCAGTTCGCGTTCGAAGGACACGAAGCCTTCGAGGATCAGGCCAACATGCTCGGCCTGCGCACCGAGCGCGCCCCAGGCGGCATCGGCATCGGCACGGGTTCTGATGCGGAACTGACCCTTGCCGTCGTAGCCCAGGCGCCGCGTCTTGAGGATCGCGGGTGCACCGATGAGATCGAGCGCGGCATCGAGCGCGGCGCGCGTCGGCACGTCGGCGAACAAAGGCGTGTCGATGCCGAGCCGGCGGAACAGGGTCTTCTCCGCCAGCCGGTCCTGCGCCACGGCCAGCGCCTGCGGGCTCGGAAACACCGGCACGCGCTCAGCCAGCCATTGCGCGCTTTCCGCCGGCACGTTCTCGAAATCGAAGGTGGCGCAGTCGATGCGGCCGGCGAATTCCGCCAGCGCAGCCTCGTCGCGGTAGTCGCCAACCACCATCGGCGCGAACTGGCCGGCACAGGCATCGGCCACGGAATCCATCACCAGGAAGCGCAGCCCCAGCGGCGCGCCGGAAAGCGCGAGCATGCGGGCCAGTTGCCCGCCGCCCAGGATTCCTACGGTGGTCACGAACGCGGATCCGGCACGGCCAGCACGTCGTCGGTCTGCTTGCGGCGGAACGCGGCCAAGGCCGCGCGGACGCGCTCGTCTTCGGCGGCGAGCAGGGCAGCGGCAAACAGCGCCGCATTCGCGGCGCCGGCCGCGCCGATCGCAAAGGTCGCCACCGGGACACCGGCCGGCATCTGCACGATCGACAGCAGCGAATCGAGCCCGTTCAGCGCCTTCGACTGCACCGGCACGCCCAGCACCGGCACCGCGGTCTTCGCCGCCAGCATCCCGGGCAGATGCGCGGCACCACCGGCACCGGCGATGATGGCGCGCAGCCCGCGCGCGCCGGCTTGCGCGGCGTAGTCGAACAGCAGGTCCGGGGTGCGATGCGCCGACACCACGCGTACTTCATGCGCGATTCCCAGCGCCTCAAGCCGCTGCGCCGCGTGCTGCATCGTCTCCCAGTCCGAACGCGAGCCCATGACCACGCCGATGCGCGGATTCGGGCCTGATTCTGCGGTCATGATCGCGCTCTTCGACAAAAAGTCATTGTAGCGGCATTCGATCCTTGGCAGGATCGCACTCGGGATTGGCACACTATCGGCAGCATGGCCCTCGACAAACGTTTGCTCGACATCCTTTGCTGCCCGCTCAGCAAGCAACCCGTCGGCCTGTTGAGCGCGGCGCAGTTGTCTGCGCTCAACAAGGCGGTGGAAACCGGGCAGCTGCGCAATGCCGAGGGCGAGCCTGTCACCCGCGCCTTCACCGCGGGGCTGCTGACCCGCGACGGCCGCAGCATCTATCGCATCGATGACGGCATCCCGGTGATGCTGGGCGATCAGGCTGTGGGCACTACCCAGATCGAAGGCTTCCCCGCATGAAAGCCCGAGGCGGAAGTCAAGTCGAGTCCTTGCGGCGATGAACGTGTGCAGGGAGGCCGTGCATGAATCCTGACCCGGCCGAGCGCATCCGACTGCTGTCCCAGTTGCAACGGCTCCTGCGCGAACGACTCGCGCCACGCCTGCACGCCCTGTTCGACGAACTCGATGTACGCCTGTTCGACCTGGCCGAACGCAGTCGGACAAGTTCGCAACAGCAACTCTATTTCGACGGGCTGCGCGAATGCCGGCGCAAGCGCGGCGACGTGGAGCGCGACTACCTCGATGCCGTGGTTGGAAAGTTGCGCCCCGCAGGCGATGCCGGGCGCTGGCCGCATCGTTCCCCGCTGGGCCTCGTCGCGCTCGACGAACTGGAAGAGTCGCTGGCCTTGTCCGCCCCTGCCGATGCGCTGGCACGGCAACTGGCAGTTCCGCTGGACGCACTCGAGCACCGCTTGGCCGCGATACAGGACCGGGCCCCGAACGAGGACGACTCGATCCAGCTCGGCCCGCTGGCGCTGGCACAGTCGTTCCGCCCGGCGCTGCAGCAGCTCGACGCGGGGCTGGAGGTGCGACTGGTCGCAGCGACCTTGTTCGAGCAGCACGTGCTGGGGGCGCTGGAAGCCCTGTATGCCGAACTCAATCGTGAACTGGTCGCGGCCGGCATCTTGCCGGAACTGCCCGGTCCCGGCGCAGCGCGCGCTGCCGACGTGGTTCCGCCCGCGCAGCCGCTGCCGCGCCCGATACCGCCGCGCACCACCAGCGATCCCTCCCCCGACCTGATGCGCGACCTGCACGGCTTGATGGCGCGCCGCCAGGTGGCGCGACCTTCGGCGGCGCCCGAGCCGCGCGCCATGCCGCGCGAACAGTTGCTGCGTGCGCTGGATCGGTTGAATCCGCGCGAGGACGACCCGCAGCGACTGAAGCTCGACCTGCTCGCGCTGTCGCGGGGGTCGGGTAGCGACGAAGCCACCGCGCTGGGCCCGGTCGACGAAGGCACCGTCGACATGATCGGACTGGTATTCGATTTCGTGCGGCACGACCCGACCCTGCCAGCACCGTTGCAGGCCCTGCTGACGCGACTGCAGATCCCCTTCCTCAAGGCGGCCCTGTCCGACCCCGAACTGCTGCAGACCGAGCGACACCCGGCGCGGCAACTGATCGACGACGTGGGCGAGGCCGCCGTGGGCTGGTCGCCCGGCACCGATCCCGAGCAACGCTGGCTGGAGGGCGTCACGCGCGTCGTCGAGTCCCTGCTGCAGGATCGCGGCGATTCGCGTCTCGCCTTCGAACGCGCGATGGCCAGCATGAATGAGCACCAGGAGCTCGGACGCCGCCGCGCCGAATTGGCCGAACAGCGCGCGATCGAGGCCGCGCTCGGACGCGAGCGCCTGCGCATTGCACGGCACCGCGTGGCGGCCATGCTGGAGCGGCGCCTGTCGCGCCACTTGCCGCTGCCCTGGATCCGGCAGCTCATCCGCGGCCCGTGGGCCAACTACCTGGTGCTCAGCTGGCTGCGCCAGGGCGAGCAGGGCGAAGCCTTTCGCGCCGCGCTGGCCTTCGTCGATGAATTGCTCTGGTGCGATGAGCAAGGCAGCAGCAGTCCGGACGAATCACGCCTGCGTGACAACGAGGAACAACTGGAGGACGAGCTGCGCCAGGGCCTGCAGGCGGTGGCCTGGCACGACCGCGAGATCGAGCGCCTCGCTGGCGAACTGCGCCAGTTCCTGGGCTCGCTGCGACGCCGCGCCCAGGTGCCGGCCTTCGTGTTCGAAATCGACCACGCGCTTGGCACCGCCGATTTCAGCCACACCTGGGCCGAGCACGAACTCGAAGACCAGCCCGCCACAGACGCGGTCGACGCCCACCTGGTGAGCCAGATCCGGTCGCTGCCGCCGGGCACCTGGTTCGAGTTCAGTGCCCGCCAGGGCGAGCGCGCCAAGTTGAGCTGGAGCAGCCCGTTCAGTGGGCGCTGCCTGTTCGTCAATCGCAACGGCCTGCGCGTGGACGAGCTCAGCCCGGAACGGCTCGCCGCCGAAATCGAGCGTGGCCTCACCCGGGTACTCGAGAACACTCGCCTGCTGCAGCGTGCGGTACAGAGCCTGCTCGAACGCCTGCGCGGCGCGCCCGACGACGGCCAGCGTTCGGCCTGACCGCGGGACGCTCCACCCACCGTGATCGGAGCAGGCCCGGGGCTTGACGCATAATCCGCGCATGAACGACTTCCAGACGCTCTATCCGCCGCCCGATTCGCAGGTCCAGGCCGATGTTTCGCGCGCTCTGGCGGAAGACCTGGGCCGTGGTGATGCCACCGCCGATTTGCTGCCGGCCGAGGCCATGGCGCGCGCGGCGATCCGCTGTCGCGAGGACGCCGTGATTGCGGGGCGGGCCTGGGTCGACGCCTGTTTCCGCCGCCTCGATCCGTCCGTGCGCATCGCCTGGCGCGCCGCGGAGGGCGAGCGGGTGGCTCCCGACACCGTGCTGTGCGAACTCGAAGGTCGCGCCCGGGCCCTGGTCAGCGCGGAACGCAGCGCATTGAACTTCCTGCAACTGCTTTGCGCCACGGCAACCGTCACCGCCGCGCATGTTGCGGCGGTGCGCGGCACTGGCTGCCGCATCCTGGACACGCGCAAGACCCTGCCCGGCCTGCGCGTCGCGCAGAAATACGCGGTGCGCGTGGGCGGTGGCGTGAACCACCGCATCGGCCTGTTCGACGCCGTGATGCTGAAGGAGAACCACATCCTCGCCGCCGGCTCGATCGCAGCAGCGGTAGCCAGCGCGCGCGGCCTGCACCCCGACCTGCCGCTGATCTGCGAGGTCGAATCGCTGGACGAATTGCAGCAGGCCATTGCTGCCGGCGTGGATCGGGTGCTGATCGACGACTTCAGTCTCGATCTGATGCGCGAGGCAGTACGCATCGCGGCCGGCCGCGTGCCGCTGGAAGTCTCTGGCGGCGTGACGCTGGACACCGTGCGGCGCTACGCTGAAACCGGTGTCGACTACATCTCGATCGGCGCACTCACCAAGCACGTGCGCGCGATCGATCTGTCGATGCGCTTGTTGCGCTGAGGGCGGATCCCGCCCGCGCAAAGACGGGGATGCCCCGTTAACGCTGGCGCGGTGCTTGGCTGGCTTCGACCGATGATTGCCACACTGTTTTGTGAGCTTCAATCGACTGCCCGGACAATTGCACGGCGACGCTGGAGGGGTCGTCAGACTCGGCGATCAGGCGCAGACCCTTGAGGCCGACGCGACGCACGAGATGATCGACGAATGACCAGCTCAATGCGTAGTAGGCAGGGGCGTACTTGCGCCGATTCAGCATCAGCTTCTTGAATAGCGACGCCGCCTCCCCTGTGTAGGCATGTCGACGGCCGGGCACTCCGATGAGTGGAAGCATCTCTTGCCCCGCCTCTGAGGCATACAGTTCGCGCAGATTCTCCAACCCGCGTGGAAGCACAAAGCTGCGGTGATAGCCGCCATGCGTTGTCGCGATCTCGGACGCGGCGAAGTCGGCGAACCCCTCTGCGATCCATTCGGTTTTCCGCCACGACCATTGCGCCATGACATGGACCATCTCGTGCAGGTATGGAGCCATGTCCTGCGCGATGGTGTCTGGATGCATGAAGATCCACGGCTCAGGCAACGCCGTGACATGCGGAATTCCGACATTCGACGCGACGTAAATCTCGACCGATCGGGTGCCAACTCCAGGCATATCGGCATGCGGTCCAAGATAGGTCCTGACCGACTCGGCGCCTCGCTCGGCCAAGGCCAGAAACGATGCGAACGTCTCCCGCGCAAGCGCGCCCGATTGAACGCACAGAACAACGCGACCCGACTCCACGCACGTTCCGCTCTCGCGCAGAGTGCGCGCAATCGATGCGTCGCGCTGCTTCTGCGAGTGTTGCCGATCTTGCGATATCAACTGAAACGGCAACAGCAGCGCGCAAACAACGAAGCCGCGCATGAAAATCCTACGGTCCATCACCGACGAGCTACCCGGCCAATCTCCGACGAATTCGGCCCAGCCCCTTGCCTCAACGCAGGAAGAAATACCAGCCCGCCGTCGCCAGCGCGGCCAGCACCACGACCGCGCCGATCACGAGCGCGATGCGGCCGCCCTGCGGTTTGGCCGCGGCAGGCGGGGTCGGGATGCGTTGCTGACCCGAGGGCATCTCCGCGCCTGGCGCCACCAGCAGGAAACGGATCGCATCCAGGCGCAACTCCTCGCCCGGGCGCATCAGCCCGGCCTGGACCCGCTTGCCATTGATGAAGGTGCCGTTGGCCGAGCCGAGGTCTTCTACCAGCAAGCCATCCGCGCTGGGCTTGACCTGGGCGTGTCGACGCGAGATTTCCTCGCTCGGAATCGAGATGTCGCAATCCTGCTGGCGCCCGATCACCACCGGACCCGGCACCGGATAGGTCTTGCCGAAGGCCGCACCGGAAACGCCGCGCAACACGAATTTGGGCACGGCCATGCGTACCCGCGTCGCGCCGCTGTCGTCCACCGCCGCGGGGCGCGCCACCGTCGCCACCGCTTTTTCCACCGCGACCAGTCTCGCCTGCACCGGGCCGATGCCGATCAGATCGCCCGGCCGGATCGACATCGGGCCGCCGATCGCGCGCCCGTTGACGGTCACGGCATGGGCCGGATCGGGCGCAGACACCGTGGCGTGATCGCCCTGGATCTGGATCTCGCAATGCAGCCCGCCGACTCCGGCCTGGGTCAGCACCACCTGCGCGTCCGGCGCGGTGCCGATCCGGTTGACGCCGGAACTGAGCAGCACCTGGGAATGCTCACCGTTGGGGAAAAGCAGCTTCATTCGGACCTCGTCGTGGTGTTTGCATCGAGTTCGCGCAGCACGCGGAAACCGATGGTATTGAAGGCGGTGGCCGCATTGAACGCCGGCGCCGCAGGATCGCTCGCCTGCGTGAGCCAGCTCGCTCCCAGTGCAATGCGATCCTCACAGCTGCCCGCGCAGTCACTCACCCACTCGCGCACATTGCCGTCGACATCATATAGGCCGGGTTTGCGCGCGGCAAAACGCCCGGTCGGCGCGGCCGCGGCGAACTGGTCGGAGCAATCCAGTCCTTCGCGCCCGCCGAATTCTGCGCGAAACGCCTCGTCCCGCACGTTCGCGCTGCAGCCCGCCGGCACCGCCGTGCTGCCAGCCATCTTCCATTCGGCGGCGCTCGGCAGGCGATAGCGGTGCCCGCTGCGCGCGGCGAGCCAGCGCGCGTAGTCTTCCGCCATCGCATGGTTCACGCAGCTCACCGGATGCGCGTCGGTCTGGGGATAACCCGGGTCCTGCCAGCTGCGCTTGCGCGAAGAACGGAAGATCGACTCCCGGTCTCGGCAGCTGGGCAGGCTGGCGCCGAACTTCGCCTGTCCCGCCGCGCCCCAATAGGCGCGAAACTCACCGACCGTGGTCTCGCGCCGCGCCAGCGCATGAGTACCCACCACCACCATCTCCGGCAGCCCGCCCTTGGCGTCGCCATCGCGAAACAGGTAACCCGGCCGCCCGACGGATTCCGCGGCGCGCAGCCCGCGCTGTGCCTGCGACGACTGCGGCAAGACCCGCAAGGCACGCTGGTGCAGGGCCACCGCCTCATCCCGGCGCCAGGCCGCGGCGGCTACGGCGCCACGCTTGAGCAGTTCATCGACATGCGCCTGGCGCAGCGCCCTTGCCGCAGCCAGCGGCGCCGCGGCCTGGTGTTCCTGCGCAATCGCCTCGGCCTTGTCCACCTGTTCGAGCCAGGCCTCGAACCCGACCTCGCGATCCTGCTTTGCTGCCAGCGCAAGATAGGCCTGGGCCACCGCCGCGATGCCGGCAATCGCTTCCGCGTTGCGCGGCTCGATCTGCAGCGCCAGCTTGAAGCGGTCCAGCGCGTTGGTCTGCGGTGGCGAACTCAAGCGCTGCGCTGCGAGGTTGGCACGCCCGAGCGCCAGCAGCTTCAGCACCGGGTCCTCGACTGTGGGAAGTTGCGCGAGATCGATCGCTTCGCCTTCGTCGGCCGGCACCGACGGGGGCAACGTGGAGGGTTCGGATTCTTGTTCCTCCCCAAGCGCGACGCTGGGCTCGATGACGGGATCGGGCTCGGTCGGGGGTACGGGGCTCGGCGTCTCGGTGACACGAACCGGGGCCTTGATCGGTGCCGGCGACACGGTGGCGGATCCGGTGCCGGAATCGCGCATCCACCACCACGCCGTACCCAGCCCCAGTACGGCAAGCACGAGTCCGGCCGCGATGTAGAGCGGCGCGCGACTGGCCCGCTGCGCGGCAACCCTGAGCTTGATCGGTTCCGCACGCGCGGATGCCGCCGTCGGAGCCTGGGGGGCAGCCTCGGCTTTGGGCGCGGACGGGGCCGGATTCGGCGCGGCAGCCTTCGCCGGCGCCGCAGGACGAGCGGGCGGATTGCCCCGCGTTACGCGCGCGAACTCTTCCGGCGCCGCCAGCCGCAAGGCTTCGATGAAGGCATCGCAGTCGCGGAAACGCTCGTCCGGAAGCTTCGCCATCGCGATGTCGATCAGGGGCTGCCAGCGCTCCAGGCCTTCGGGCAGGCGCGGCACCGGCTCGTGCACATGGGCGTAGGCCACCGCGAAGCCATCGTTGCCATCGAACGGCGGCTTGCCCACCAGGGCTTCATAGAGCAGCACGCCCAGGCTGTAGATGTCCGAGCGGCGGTCCACTTCCAGACCACGGGCCTGCTCCGGGCTCATGTAGTGGCTGGTGCCGATCGACAGCCCGGTGGCCGTAATGCGCGAGGTCTGGGCCAGGACGCGCGCGATGCCGAAATCGGTGAGGATCGGGCGACCACGCTCGTCGAACAGGATGTTGGCCGGGGTCACGTCGCGATGCACGTAACCACGGGTATGCGCGAAGCCGAGCGCCTGGGCCACGGCGAGCAGCACCCGCACCAGTTCGGTCTCGTCGATGCCTTCGCGCAGGCGCTTGCCGAAATCGCCGCCCGAGATGAGCTGCATCGAGAAGTAGTGCAGGCCCTCGGGCGTCACGCCGACGTCGTACACCGGAACGATGTGAGGATGCGCGAGTGCCGCGAGCATGCGCGCTTCCTGCAGGAAGCGCTGGGCATTGACCGGGTCCTGCGCCAGCTGCGGATTGAGCACCTTGAGCGCTACTTCGCGGTCCAGCAGCACCTGGCGCGCGCGCAGCACCGCAGCCATGCCGCCACGACCGATCTCGCCGCCGATGCTGTACCCCGGAATCGTGACCACGCCCCACCCTCGCCGTCGCTTGCGGCATTCTATCCAAGCCGATCGGCGCATTGCGCAGGTTCCACCTCATCCCCACATGAGGCAAGCTCCATCCAACCGCGTTGCGAGGCCGTCCGTGCTGACTCCCGTCCTGCTGCTCGCCGGCTTCGGCCTGATCGCCCTGCTTTGGTCGGAGTCGCGCGCCGCCGCAGAACTTGCAACCCACTACGGGCGCCAGGCCTGTGCCAGGGCGGGCGTGCAGTGGCTGGACCAGAGCGTAGCCCTGAGCAAGATCGCGCTGCGTCGCGCCCACGATGGGCGGATGCGCGTGTTTCGCCAGTATCGGTTCGAGTATTCGTGGCAGGGAGAAGACCGCCACCAGGGCAGTCTGGCCCTGCTCGGGCGCGAGTTGCAGTGGATCAGCGCACCGCAACGCGACGAGCCCGCCGCCCCGCTGTAGGGTGCGGACCGCCGGCCCGGGCCTACTTCACGATGCGCAGGTGCGCGCCCTTCTTCGGCGCTTCGCCGGCTTCGCTGCCGGGATCTGGATCGGGATCGGGTGCGGCGGTCTCGCCATCCTGCGGCAGCATCATGCCCTGGCCGGTTTCCTGCGCGTAGATCGCCTGCACTGCGGCGACGGGTAGTTCGACGCCCTGGCTCACGCCGCCGAAGCGGGCGTTGAAGCGGATCATCTGGTTACCCAGTTCAAGCTGGGAAACGGCGCGCGGTGCCACGTTGAGCACGACCTTGCCATCCTTGACCGACTGCGGCGGAACCCGCACCCCGGGAAAGGCCGCATCCACCAGCAGGTACGGGGTCATGCCGTTGTCACCGATCCATTCATGCATCGCGCGGATCAGGTACGGCCGGTTGGAACTCATGGCCGCCGGCTTGGCCCCGCCTGAGCTCATGCGCCCAGCTCGCGCAGCACCTTTTCCTCCGGCGTCAGGCTGCGCACGAATCCGGGGTTGCGGAAAATGCGCTGCCCGTAGTCCTCGATCGGCTTGGCTTCCTTGGGCAACTGCACGCCGAACGCGTCCAGCCGCCAGATGATGGGGGCCAGCGCGCAGTCGGCCAGGCTCATCTCGGGATTGAGGAAGAACTTGGAGGCCTTGAACAAGGGCAAGGAGGCCAGCAGCAGCTCCTTGAGCCGCTTGCGCCCGGCTTCGGCCTGGGACTTGTTACCGTGCTGGATGGCCTGCACGTGCGGCACCCATTCGTGCTCCAGACGCAACATCGCGAGGCGCAGCCGGGCGCGGGACAGCGGATCGATCGGCATCAGTGGCGGATGCGGGTAGCGCTCGTCGAGGTACTCGGTGACGACCGATGCCGCGTACAGGGTCAGGTCGCGGTCGACCAGCGTCGGTACCGAGTGGTACGGATTGAGGTCGATCAGGTCTTCCGGCGGATTGGCCGGGTCGACCGGGATCAGGTCGTAAGTGACGCCCTTGGCAGCCAGCACCAGCCGCACCCGATGGCATACCACGCAGTCACGCGCGGAGAACAAGGTCAGGGCATTGCGGATACGCGGACTGGCGGCCGTCATCGGCGTGCTCTCCTCTACGAAAGGCCGTGGCAAGGATGAAAACTAGGTTCTACCCGTTTTCGGTTCCACCGCACAAGCCCACGCGACCCGCCGGGCGGCTACGTTCGCCCCCGGCCGGCCACTGAAACTCAGTGCACGTCCTTCCAGTATTCCTTCTTCAGCATCCAGGCCAGCAGGGTGAAGCCGACCAGGAACAGGATAACCCACAACCCCGTCGCCTCACGCTGCAACGCCGCCGGCTCGGCCACATACTTGAGGAAGGCCGTGATGTCGCGCACCGAGCGATCGTAGTCTTCCGCGCTGAGCTTGCCGGGGGCCGCCACTTCGAGCTTGGGCACATGCCCGGCCGCGGCATGGTCGTCATGCACGGCGCGCTGCGTACCCTGCAGCTCCCACAGCACGTTGGGCATGCTCGCGCCCGGCAGCAAGGTATTGTTCCAGCCGCTCGGGCGGCTTTCGTCGACGTAGAACGACTTGAGGAAGGTGTAGGTCCAGTCCGCCCCGCCCGGCTTCGCGCGCGCCACCAGCGAGAGATCCGGCGGAGCCTTGCCGAACCAGGCCTGGCCATCGGCGGGCTTCATCGCGGCATTGATCTGCTCGCCGAACTTGGCCGACCCGAAGTTCAGGTTCGCCATCATCTGCGCCTCGGTCAGGCCGAGGTCTGCGGCGGTGCGCGAGTAACGCTGCATCGACAACGAGTGGCAGCCGGCGCAGTAGTTCATGAACAGCGCGGCACCGCGTTGCAGCGAGGCCTGGTCGGACACATTGGCGAAGCTTTGTTGCAGGCCGGAACCGCCCGAAGCGCCGGCCAGCGCCGGCGCGATGCCCAGAATGACGCCCAGGACCGGGGCAAGAATGCGCTTAGTCATGCGTGGTCACCCGCTCCGGCACGGCCTTGAAAGTACCCATCCGGCTCCAGATCGGCATGGAGAGGAAGAAGGCGAAGTAGTAGAAGGTCAGCCCGCGCGCCACCCAGGTCTGGGTGGTGCTGCCGGCCTGCATGCCGAGCCAGCCCAGCACCACGAACGCAACGCAGAACAGCGCGATCATCGCCTTGTGCAGGAACGGCCGGTAGCGGATCGACTTGACCGGGCTGCGATCGAACCAGGGCAGGCCGAACAGGATCAGGGTGGCACCGCCCATCACCATCACGCCCATGAGCTTGTCCGGGATGGCGCGCAACATGGCGTAGTACGGGGTGAAGTACCACACCGGCTTGATGTGCTCGGGCGTCACCATCGGGTCGGCCATCACGAAGTTGTCGTGCTCCAGGAACAGGCCGCCGAACTCGGGCGCGAAGAACAGGATGAAGGCCGCGATGGTGAGGAAGAAACCAACCCCGAACAGGTCCTTCACCGTGTAGTACGGGTGGAAGGCGATGCCGTCCTTGGGGATGCCGGTTTCCTTGTTCTTGACCTTCTTGATGTCGACGCCATCGGGGTTGTTGGAGCCGACTTCATGCAAGGCCCCCAGATGCAGCACCACCAGCAACAGGATCACCAGCGGCAGCGCGATCACGTGCAGCGCGAAGAAGCGGTTGAGCGTGGCGTCGGAGACCAGGTAGTCGCCACGGATCCACTCGGTTAGCGCTTCGCCGACCCAGGGAATCGCACCGAACAGATTGATGATCACCTGCGCGCCCCAGTAGCTCATCTGGCCCCAGGGCAGCACGTAGCCGAAGAAGGCCTCGGCCATCAGCGAGAGGAAGATGAACATGCCCAGGATCCAGACCAGCTCGCGCGGCTTCTGGTAGGAGCCGTAGATCAGGCCGCGGAACATGTGCAGGTACACCACCACGAAGAACAGCGAGGCGCCGGTGCTGTGCATGTAGCGGATCAGCCAGCCCCCATCCACGTCGCGCATGATGTACTCGACCGAGGCAAAGGCCTCGGCGGCACTGGGCTTGAAGTGCATCGTGAGGAAGATGCCGGTGACGATCTGGTTGACCAGCACCAGCATCGCGAGCGAACCGAAGTAGTACCAGAAGTTGAAGTTCTTGGGCGCGTAGTACTCGCTCATGTGCTTGCGATAGGCCGGCATCATGCCCGGCGCACGCTCGTTGACCCAGTCCTGCACGCCGGTGACGGCGCGGGAGATCATGTTCGCCATCACGCGGCTCCTTCCGGGTTCACGCCGATCTCGATGCGCTTGTCATCAATGAAGTGATAGGGCGGCACCTTGAGGTTGGTCGGGGCCGGCACGCCCTGGAACACGCGCCCGGCCAGGTCGAAGCGCGAGTTGTGGCAGGGGCAGTAGAAGCCGCCCTTCCAGTCGGTGTCGAACGGCTGCGGTTCGAGTTCGGGCTTGAACAGCGGCGAGCAGCCCAGGTGGGTGCAGGTGCCGACCAGCACGGCGATTTCCGGCTTGATCGAACGGGTCTCGTTCTTCGCATAACCCGGCTGCTGTTCCGGATTGTCCGACTTCGGATCGCGCAGGCGATCATCAAGACTGGCCAGCGCAGCCAGCTGCTCGGGCGTGCGGCGGATGATCCAGACCGGCTGGCCGCGCCACTGCACCACCAGGCGCTGACCCACCTCGAGCTTGCTGATGTCCTCGGTTACCGGCGCACCGGCCACCTGGGCGCGGGCGCTCGGCTGCCAGGCCTTGATGAAGGGAACGGCGGCCACTGCCGCGCCGGCGCCACCTACCACGGCCGTGGTGGCCGTCAGGAAACGGCGGCGCCCCGAGTTGAGGTCTTCGTTAGCCATCCGGCTCTCCGCGAAACGCAAGTAAGGAAAATGGATCGGCCTGCCCGTCACCCGGACATGACCTGCGGCGCATTGCCCCTGCCGCAAAGCGCGGTAGTTTAACGGAACGCGAGGGCCTGTCGCCAATCCCCGGACGGTTCGCGCCGGGCATCGGCAAGGGGCCGCACCCCGCCACGATGCCACCGTTCACGCGTGCCACAATGCCCCTGCCCCATCGCCACCAGTACCTGCCCCACTTGTCTCGCACCCTCTCCTTCCTGCTGCGTTGCGCCCTCCTCGGCCTGGCCGTCGCCTGCCTCCTGATCGTGTTCAGACCGGAGTTCTCGACCCGGCTGAGGGCGCGCCTGGGTCTGGATTCCAGCAGCGCTTCCCTGCCCGCGGTCGGCTCGGCCACGAGCGGGTCGGGCGCACCCCACTCCTACGCGGTGGCCGTGGGTCGGGCCTCACCTTCGGTGGTCAGCGTGTACGTCAGCAAGCTGGTGACCGAACGCTCCCCGGTGCTGATCGCCAACCCCACCTTGCAGCGCTTTACCGGCTTTACGCTCGGCCCGGCGCGCCAACGCCTGCAGCGTGCGCAGGGCTCGGGCGTCATCGTGGCCGGCGATGGATACGTCCTGACCAATCACCACGTCGTCGCCGGGGCCGACGAGATCCAGACCGTGCTCTGGGATGGTCGCGTCACTCCGGCCCGTATCGTCGGTTCGGACGCCGACACCGACCTCGCCGTGCTCAAGATCGATGGCAACAACCTGCCTGCCTTGCCCCTCTCCGACGGTGGCGAGATGCAGGTGGGTGATGTCGTGCTGGCCATCGGCAACCCCTTCGGGCTGGGCCAGACCGTCACCCAGGGCATCGTGTCCGGCCTCGGGCGCAACCAGTTGCGGCTGCAGGGCACGGTGTTCCAGGACTTCATCCAGACCGATGCGGCAATCAACGAAGGCAATTCGGGCGGCGCCCTGGTGGACGCCGACGGCCGCCTGATCGGAATCAACACCTTCGTGCTGGGACGCATGACCGCCGGCGCCGAGGGCATCGGCTTCGCGATACCCACCGCCACGGCCAAGGCCGTGTTCGACCAGATCGTCGACCACGGCCTGGTGGTGCGCGGCTGGCTCGGTGCCGACTACGGCGATGCGCCGGTGCTCCCCGGCGGCTTGCCCGGCGACTCGCCGCGCGGCGTGGCCGTCACCCAGGTCTATGCCGGCGGCCCGGCCGACACGGCCGGCCTGCTTCCGGGTGATGTGCTGCTGCAGTTCGACGGCCGCGACATCGCCGACCAATCCGAGCTGCGCGACCGCGAAGCGGCGCTGACGCCGGGACGCAAGGTGCAGGTTGCCGGCCTGCGCGCCGGGGTGCCGTTCACGGCGGAACTGGTGCTGACCCAGCGGCCGGTGCGGGCCTGACAGCCAGGTGGAGACCTGCCTGCGGCTCTCGAATCCGGCCAGCCTCGAGCCGATTGCGCAAGCGATTCGGTGAAAGTGCGTCGGATTCAGCGAACCACCGGCTTGCACGAAGGAACCTTGCCGATGCCCGATCGCATGCGCGCGCTGAAGTCCGGACCGCGGACTCCGATCTGGCGCTCCCTCTGGCTGGGTGTACTGGCCAGCCAGGTGCAGGCCGCGCCGCCGCGACCGCCAACGCCGCTGCCACCACCGGACCCGCAGGTCTACCAGATCATTCACGTCAGCAGCGCGCAGGCCCTTGCCGACGCCACCTGGAACCTCGCCAGCAATCAGGCGATCGTGATCGCGCCGGGCGAGTATCGGCTCGCGGACGTCGCCTTTCCGAACGGCGTGGATGGTCGCCTCACCGTGGGACGGTTCGGATCGACACCGATCCGCAACATCCAGATCCGTGGCTCCACCGGCGTCCGCGAGGACGTGGTGCTGCGTGGTGCCGGCATGCTCGACGCGCGCGTGCCCTATGGCATCCAGCTGTTCACCTCAAGCGAAGTCACCCTGGCCGACTTCAGCGTCGGCGAGGTCTACTACCACGCGATCGGCATCGAAGGCGCGCAGGGCGCGCACGCGGTACGGATCCACAACGTCCGCGCCTTCGACGCAGGCCAACAGATCATCAAGGGCTCGGGGGCCGGCGCCGACGATGTGCGCGTGGAGCACACGCTGATGGAATACAGCCTTGGCGCCGTGGTGCACCCGCAGGGCAGCCCGCCCAACAGCTGCTACACCAATGGCATCGACGTCACGGGCGGCGCGCGCTGGCAGATCCGTGACAGCGTCATCCGCCGCGTGCGGTGCCAGAACGGCAATCTGGCCGGACCGGCCATCCTGCTGTGGCAGGGCGCGAGCGACAGCCTGGTGGAGCGCAACCTGATCCTGGATTCCTCTCGCGGCATCGCCATGGGCCTGATCGGTGCCAGCGACCACACCGGCGGCATGATCCGCAACAACCTGATCCGCTGGAATCCGGGAGCCAGCTATGCCGTGGACGTACCGATCTACACCACCTCGCCGAACGCCCGGATCCTGCACAACACGGTACTGACGCGCGGTCGCTACGCGAACGCAATCGAAGTGCGCTTCGCCGGGGCAAGCGGCGTGGAGGTGGCGCACAACCTCCACGATGCGGCGATCCTCCCGCGCGACGGAGCGGCACCGGCACTGACGGGCAACGTCGGCGCGGCACAACCAGCCTGGTTCGTGGACGAAGCCAGTGGCGACCTGCGCCTGTCCGCCGCCGGCCTCGCCGCGGTGCCGCAACGCGTGCGTCGCAGCGATGCCAGCGACGATTGCCTGGCAGAGCCGCGTTCCGCCAGCACCGAAGCCGGTGCCTGTGCCCGCGACCGCCAGCGTGTATTCGGCGATGGATTCGAAAGCGCGCCGCCTTGAGCGACGGTGGAACCATCGATCGTGCCAATGAATCGCGGCGCGACCAGTCCGAATCACGCACGGCGGGCACTGCGCCAGGCGCTGGCCAAGGCCACGCAAGCAAACTGCGCGTTGTAACCCCATCGAATCGCGGATCGATATCCGGCGCGGTCCGCTGACAGGCTGTGGCAAGTCCGGCGGATGGCCACTTTGGCGGAATCGGAGAGACGCACCGGCGGTGCGCCTTGCCGCAATCCGCGCGTGACGAACAGACGCGAAGCGCGTCGCCCTAGTTCGCCGCGCCGGTCGTGGCGGGTGCGGTCGCGGTCGCGGTCGCGGGCGCCATCGCGGCCTGATAGCGTCCGTGCAGGATGGCAACGCGTTCGACGTAGCGCAGGGTTTCCTGATACGGCGGCACGCCGTCATACCTGTCGACCGCGCCCTCGCCCGCGTTGTACCCCGCCGCAGCCCGTTGCACATCGCCGTCGAAGCGCTTGAGCAGCCACGCGAGATAGGTCACGCCACCTTCGATGTTCTGGCCGGGATCAAAGGGCGAACTCACGCCGAAACGACTGGCCGTGGCGGGAATGAGTTGCATCAGGCCCTGCGCCCCGGCGCGCGACACCGCATTCGGATTGAAGGCCGATTCCGCATGCATCACCGCCCGCACCAGGGCCGGATCGACGCCGTGCTCGGCCGCCGCCGCGTTCACTTCCGCCGCATACGCATCCAGGTTCAGGCCCACCGAATTGAAATCCACGCCCGGCGCGGCGCTGCAGGCGAAACAGGTTTCGATGTAGGTGAACAGGATGCGCGCGCCGTGCGCCGGCTTGCGATTGGTGTAATGCGTGACACCGTTCTTGGTGTACTTGTAAACCGCGCCGCGCGACACGGAGGGCTTGCTGCCGCTCGGCACCGGCACCGCCTTGGGCTCGGCCCCGGCG
The DNA here is from genome assembly GCA_022647565.1 of Chiayiivirga sp. Taxonomy (GTDB): domain Bacteria; phylum Pseudomonadota; class Gammaproteobacteria; order Xanthomonadales; family Xanthomonadaceae; genus JALCLA01. Next base: position 31,420 of record JALCLA010000006.1, on the reverse strand, counting down.
GCGGCGGTGCGAAACTCCACCTGCTTGGCGCTCTGGGTGACGGTTCCGGATGCCGCCGGTGCGCTGGCGGCCGGTGCCGTCGGGCGCGACGCGGGGAAATTCCCCACCAGCTTGCAGTGCGAGTACCCGGCACGCGAACTGGTGAACGCCGTCACCCCGGCCTTGTCCTTGCACCGATACAAGGCGCCCGCCATCGCGGAGTCGGCGGTGCCCAAGGCAAGGAACAGGAAGATTGAACTGGCAAGCGCGCGCATGGAACCCACAGACACCCCGGTTTTCGGGAAGTTTCCGCCGGTTTCGCTGCAAATACCAGCGCCTCGCGCCCCGGGCCCCGGCGTGGCGGTACAATCCGCCCCCGTTTTCGCCGCCTGGATTACCCGCCATGCCCGGCAAGCCTGCTGCTGGAAAGCTGTACATCAAGACCCACGGTTGCCAGATGAACGAGTACGACTCGGCCAAGATGGCCGACGTGCTGGCCGCCGAACACGGTCTGGAACTGACCCAGGACGAAACCGACGCCGACGTCATCCTGGTGAACACCTGCTCGATCCGCGAGAAGGCACAGGAGAAGGTGTTCTCGCAGCTCGGGCGCTGGCGCGAACTGAAGAACGCACGCGGCGGCGCGGTGCTGATCGGCGTCGGCGGCTGCGTCGCCTCGCAGGAAGGCGAGGCCATCATCAAGCGTGCGCCCTTCGTCGATCTCGTGTTCGGACCGCAAACCCTGCACCGCCTGCCGCAACTGATCGACGCGCGCCGCGCCACCGGCCTGCCGCAGGTCGACATCTCGTTTCCCGAAATCGAGAAGTTCGACAAGCTGCCGGAGCCGCGCGCCGAAGGCCCTACCGCCTTCGTCTCGATCATCGAGGGCTGCAACAAGTACTGCTCGTTCTGCGTGGTGCCCTATACCCGCGGCGAGGAAATCTCGCGTCCGTTCGACGACGTGATCCTGGAAGTGGCGCAACTGGCCGAACAGGGCGTGCGCGAAGTGAATCTCCTGGGCCAAAACGTCAACGCGTACCGCGGCCCGATGCATGACGGGTCGCTTGCGGATCTGGCCACCCTGATGCGGGCGATCGCGCAGATCGATGGCATCGGCCGGATCCGCTACACCACTTCGCACCCGCTGGAATTCTCCGACGCCCTGATCGAGGCGCACCGCGACGTGCCACAACTGGCCAACTTCCTGCACCTTCCGGTGCAGTCCGGCTCGGACCGCATCCTCACCGCGATGAAGCGCAACCACACCGCGCTCGAATACAAGGCCCGCATCCGCAAACTGCGCGCGGTGCAGCCCGATATCTGCATCAGTTCGGATTTCATCGTCGGCTTCCCGGGCGAAACCGAGAAGGATTTCGAGGCCACGATGAAGCTGATCGAGGACATCGGCTTCGACCAGAGTTTCTCCTTCATCTATTCCGCCCGCCCCGGCACGCCGGCCGCAAACCTGCCCGATGAAGTGACACCGCAGGAGAAGCACGCGCGACTGGAGCGACTGCAGGCGGCCATCAATGCCAACGCGAAACGAATTTCGCAGGCCATGATCGGCAGTGTGCAGCGCGTGCTGGTGGAAGGCCCGTCGAAGAAGAACCCGAACGAGATGACCGGGCGCACCGAGAACATGCGCTACGTGAATTTCCCCGGGCATGCGCGCCTCGTCGGGCAATTCGTCGATGTGACGATCACCGAGGCAATGAGCAATTCGCTGCGCGGGCGGATGGTCACTCGTGAGGCCGATGCGGCCTGACGGATGGCTACGGCCAGTCGAGCGCGAGAGACAATCGACTTGATCCCCGCGTGAACCATGGATCCTCTCCCGCGAGGGGAGAGTGACAAAGGCGGCTGCCGCCTGTCCTGGGCGACGGGAGCGGAAAAGAGAGGCTGCACGCCGCTGCCCGCGGCCATGCCCGCGGCATCACTCACTCCGCGCGCGGGCGCGCAAGCCATCGAAATAGGTGCGTTCGGGGTGTCCCGGCGGGTATTCGGCTTGCCAGACTGGCTGCGCCGCGTCGAGTGCCGCGTTGGCACGTGCGCGGTCGCCATCAGCCAGCGCTGTCTGTGCCATCAGCAGATCCAGTTCGGCGCGGCGCACTGCCGAAATCTGGCCGGGGGCGACATCCTGCGCCGCGCGCGAGGTCGCAAACGCGCGTCCGGCCTCGTCCAGGCGATTCGAACGCAAGGCATTCCAGCCGCGCTGGCGCCAGTAGTTCTCGCGCTGCGAAACACTCATCTCGGTGCCATCAGGATCGATCATGTCAGCCTGGGCGAACAGTCGATCCGCCCCGGCATGATCACCCAGGCGCGATAGCGAACCTGCCGCGCTCGCAATCGTGTCCAGCGCCGCCCCGCGTGGAGTCTCCGGCTGCAGTGCCAGCGCGACTATGCGCGAGGCGGTGACACGCGCGCTTTCGGCGAACGGTGCTTCGTCCTGACTGATCACAAGCAGCTTGAGCAGGCCCAGGCGATTGCCCGGCGTGACGGCGGGGTCACCTTCCGCAGCGTCAAGCGCAGCACGCAGGATCGGCTCGGCGTCGCGACCTCGCCCGAGGTTCAGCAAACCATGTCCGATCTCGCTCAGGGTTTCGCGCAGCAGTCGCGGATCGTGCGCAAAATCGCGTTCCAACCTCGTCGCTGCATCGATCAGCGCCTCGCCCACGGTGGGTTCGCGGCCGGCGAAACGACCGGGGTTGGCGCTACCGATCACACTGAGCAGCGCATCGAAGTTGGCGCGCGCGTTGCGTTCGCTGGCCTGCGCCAGGCGCGCTTCTCGCCAGGCCAGCAAGGCACCGCCACCGAGCGCGAGCACTACCACGGCCAGCATCGCCAGCGGCCAGCGCCACTGCCACAGCGTCTTGCGCAGGCGCTCGCGCCGGCTGCCGATGCCGCTGCGCAAGGGCCTGCGCTGCAGCCAGTCGGAAAGATCGTCGGCAAACATGGTGACGCTGGCATAGCGATCGGCCGGAAGCGTCGCGCAGGCCTTGGCCAGGATGCGGCCGAGGTCGCCGCGCAACAAGGCGAAGGCCGTGCGCGAGGGCGTCTCGACGGCTTGGCCCGGCTCGCTACCGGCATCGGGGGTGGCGTCGATCAGTTCGCGCAGCACCACGCCGAGTTGGTAGACATCGGTGGCGGTGGTGATCGCGGCCCCCTCGCGCTGCTCCGGCGCGGCATAGGCCGGCGTCATCGCGCCCACGGTGCGGGTCTGGTCGGTGTCCTGCGGGTCAAGCAGGCGTGCGACGCCGAAGTCCAGCAGCTTGGGCCGACCCTCGGCGTCCACCTGGATGTTGGCGGGCTTGAGATCACGATGCACGATCAGGTTGCGGTGCGCGAAGGCCACCGCCTCGCATACCGGCAGGAACAACCGTACGCGCGCCACGGCATCGAGCTGGCGTGCATGACACCAATGCGTGATGCGCTCGCCGGGGACGTATTCCATCGCCAGCCACGGGCGTCCATCCGGCCCGACGCCGCCATCGATCAGGTGCGCGATATTGGGGTGCTGCAGCCGCGCCAGGATCTGGCGTTCGCGCACGAAGCGGCGCGCCAGGTCCGGGGTCAGCGCCGCTTCGCGCACCCGCTTGAGCGCCACCTGCTGCTCGAATCCACCCTCGACCCGCTCCGCCAGCCAGACCTCCCCCATGCCACCGCGACCGATGCGGTGTAGCAGTCGGAAGGGTCCGAGGCGCGATGGTGGGGCCTGCTCGGGTGCGGCGAGCAGATCGGCTTCATCCATTCGATCCAGCAACAGGCGCAATTCGGCAGCGATCTCCGGATCGCTTTGCGACAGGGCCTGCAACGCGGCGTGGCGCTGCGAGAGATCGACCTCGACCAAGCGATGGAAGGCCTCGCGTACTCGAGCGAATCGGTCCGCGACAGCATGGGACTCGATGGCAGACATGTCCGTACGTACGTCATTGGAGCCGACAGCTGACAACGCCTCAGGCCTCGAGGCGCTGCCGCAACCAGGCGCGCGCGAAGGCCCAGTCGCGGTACACGGTGCGTTCGTCCACGTCGAGCAGGGTGGCCACTTCGCTGACTTCCAGGCCGACGAAGTAACGCAGCTCCACGATCTGCGCCACGCGCGGATCGAGTTCGGCGAGGTGATTCAGGGCCTCGTCCAGCGCCGGCAGCTGGGTGTCGGCCTCGATCGGCAAGGCCAGAGCCTCCAGGTAATCCACGCGCTGCCAATGCCCGCCGCCTCGTTTCTCGCGCAGTTGCGCGCGGGCGCGGTCGATCAGGGTCTGGCGCATCAGCTTGGCGGCCGTGGTGAAGAGGTGCTTGCGGCTCACCAGATCCACCTTCTCCGCCCCCAGCAGACGCGCGAACACCTCGTTCACCAGCGCCGTGGGTTGCAAGGTCTCGTGGTGGGCGTGGCCGCGCAACTCGTGCGCCGCGAGGCGCCTCAGTTCGGCATAGACCTGCGGCAACAACGAATCCAGCGCCGCGCCGTCGCCGTCGTGCCACCGGCGCAGCAACTGCGTGATTTCGCTGGCGGAATCGTTCATCGGCGCATCGAACCTGGAGGTAAAGAATCGTTAACGGAGCTTCGCCTGGCTCGCGGCCAGCGCCACGCGATCCGTGCCCATCCTCGCAGAATCCCGGGAAAACCCGCACCGGACGCCGATGCATCGGTGGCGCAACCTTCCGCGTTTGCGCGCGGGCCAGATACGCCTGCGTATGGGATAATCCGTCACAGGTGCGATGGAAGATATCCCGTTGCCCTCTGGCCTGCGCCGCCACCCGGTCCCGGACATCGTGCCGCGCGCCAGCACCACAAGCCAAATGTCGTCGCTTCGGGGAGTACCCATGTCGCACCGAGTCCACATCATGGCCTTCATCGCGCTGCTGGGTGCAGCACTGTCAGGCATCGCCTCCGCCCAGGTTCCGACCGTTACGCAAGGATCACCACCCGGCACCGAGTCCTTCCTCGGGGAACCGTACTGCTTCACGACCACCTTCACCAATACCGGCAATCCCGGTTTCGGGCCGTATGTGCGGGTGATCGTTCCGAACACCTTGACCGGCCTCACCGCCACCATCTTCGGACAATCTTCGGCCACGCTGATCGGCAGCAATCCACCGGCGACCAGCACGGGTGACCCGTTGTTCCTTCCGGCGATCGCACCGGGCAACGTCGTCACCATTCCGGCCGACTCAAGCTACTACAACGTGGTGTTGCCGTTGGGGTCGGTCGTGGCAGGCGGTCCGCCGATCGACATCCGGATCTGTGCCACCATCGATCCGAGCGCCGTCGTCGGCATGCCTTTGCCGATCCTGACGCAGCCGATGTACCGCTTCGGCGACACCGCCACCGGCGCCAATGGCTCGATTGCCGGCAGTGCGCCACTGCAAAGCGTCACGCCGACCATCGTGCGCTTCACCAAGGTGGATACCGCGCCCGAGTCAGAGCGCCCGCCAGGCCCGGCCTGGCCGTTCGACTACGTGCTGTCGGTCGACATCGCCAACACCGCCAACCTCGACAATCTCGTCATCACCGACACCTTGCCGCCGAACGTGCAGTTCGTCGGGCCAATCACGGTGGCCGGCGCCACCTGCACCTCCACGCCACCGCCCGGCCCCGGTCCCGGCGGAAGCCTCAGTGTCAGCTGCGCCACCGACACCGGCGTGATCGGCGGTGGCGATCTGGTGGTGAGTTTCCCGGTGTTCGTCGCCGATGTGCTGGATGAGGCCACCTGCGCCACCCAGAACCAGATCAACAACGCGACGTTGGCCGCCGACTACGATCCGCCAGTCGGCGCCACGACGTCGATTGCACCCATCAACGTCACCGACGAAGTCAGCGTCGAGCACGTGGTGGCGCAGAAGGGCGCCGCTCCGGCCAACGTCGCGCCTGGCGACACGGTCAACTACACGGTGTCGGTCCAGACCACCCAGTTCGGCACGGTTGATGCGTTGACCCTGATCGATACGCTGCCTGACGGCATCGACTTCGTCGCAGGCAGCGCCACGGTGGACGTCGGCGGCGGCCCGGTTGCAATCACGCCGACCGTGGTTGCCAACGCCAGCGGCACACTGACCGCCACCTTTGCGGTGGTGCCCGCGGTGGCTGCCACCCTGCCGCCCACCAGCACGGTGACGCTCAGCTATCAGGGCACGGTGCGCCAGATCTACCGCGGCACCGCCCTCACCGGCCCGGTCAACACCCGTGACACGCTCGATAACTCCGTGACCATGGAATACAGCCTGGTCACGAGCGCCCTCGCCTGTTCCAACGGCAGTGCCGCGTCGGTGACAGTGCAGGACGTAGCCGCGCAGAAGTCGCTGCAGGCCATCACCCGCGGCGGCGTGCCGCAACTCATCACCAACCCCGCACAGCCGGGCGACGTGGTCACGTATCGCGTTTCGCTCACGATTCCCAGCGGCGACGCGCGCTCCATCCGCTTGCAGGACTTCTTCCCGCTGCCGGTGTTCGAAGTGGCGAACCAGAGCGTGGGCGCCACGGTGCTTCCGCCCCCCGGCATCCCCGGCTCAGGCGGCCTCACCGTGGGCGGCGTCACGATCCGGCGCGGCCCGGGCGACAACCTGTGCGCCGCGCTCGGCGTCGGAAACAGCAACCCGGCCTGCAATCCGACCTCCCTCGTCGCGAGTGCCGCCACCAACTCGATCCAGATCAACTATCCCGATCTGGATACCGATGGCGACCCCGACGTCATCTTCGAACTCGATCTCGACGTGACCGTCAGCGACGATCCCTTCGCCGACGCACAGTTGCTTACCAACCTGCTGGAAACCTCGACCTCGAACACGCAGGGCACGGCCTCCACCAGCGAAACCCCGGTGCAGATCCAGGTGCGCGCGCCGGCGATGCGGATCAACAAGGGCGTGATTGCGACCAGCGGCAACGGCACGATTTCTTCGATGACGCAGCCGCCGGACGGCAACCTCACCGGAGCCGATGCCGGCGACACCGTCACCTTCCAGCTCACTGCCGAGAACATCGGTGGCGCTCCCGCCTACCAGGTGCGCCTGCGTGATGCGCTGCCGCCAACGGGCTACAGCGGCTGCGTAGTCGACTCCGTTACTGACGGCACCAACGCCGCACTCGCGAACACCGGCGACTTGTTCACAACGGGCCTGACCCTGACCAACCCCCTCACCGCCAATGACGGCAACCCGCCGGGCGGCGGCTCGCCGTTTGGCACCGACACCGCCATCGTGCGCGTGACCTGCACCCTCACCAGTGCCGTCACCCCGGGGCAAGCACTGGAAAACCGCGGCTTCCTGCATTTCGCAAGCTCACCCACAGCGCCGACTTTCACGGAGGTCAATGATCCGGCGTCGGTCACCATTTCTACCCTGACCAACACCAGCAAGACCTACGTCACCAGTTCCGAAACTCATACCAGCGACACACCGGTCCCGCCGCGCGTTGCCGTGGGTGAGATCGTGCGTTATCGCCTTGCGACGCAGGTGCCCGAAGGCACCAGCGCGGCACTGAACCTGCGTGATGCTATTCCCAACGGCCTGACCTTCCTCAACGACAACACGGCGCGCGTGGCGTTTGTCAGCAATGGCTCCGGCCTCACCTCGAGCACGCTCAGTGGAGCCGGACTGGTGGTATCGGGCAACAGCGCGACGCTCGGCGCGCTACCTTCGACCAGCATCACCTTCGCCCTGCCAGATGCTGCAGTTACGGCAAACAACAACTGCGCCACCAACACCGATGTCTACGCCTCCGGCACCGACGTCACCTTCTGCTTCGGCAACCTCGTCAACAACGATAGCGATGTCGATGCCGAGTTCGTGGTGGTCGAGTTTAATGCTCTGGTCGACAACAGTGTTTCCGGGAGCAACGATCTTGGTGACAACCGCAACAACACTGCTCAAGGTCGCCTCGGGACTACCAACAGCGGTGCCGCAAGCAACAGCGTGCAAGTTCGGGTGGCCGAGCCGCTCATCACCGATCTCAACAAGGTGGCCACGCCATCTACGGGCGATGCCGGCGATGTCATCAGCTACTCCGTCACCTTCAGCAACCCCGCCGGTAACGATGGCGCGACCGCGTTCGAGCTGCGTCTGCTCGACGTGCTGCCTGCCGACCTCATCCTGAATCTCCCGTCGGTGAACGTGTCCGGCGCCGGCGTCGGTGTGGTGAACAACTCGCTTGGCAACACGGTCGACATCGCGATCGCCTCCTTGCCGCGCGGCGGCGGCGTGACAGTGACCTACACCGCGAACATCGCGACGGGCGCCGGGGCAGGAACCACGCTCAACAACACCGCCAACCTGACCTGGACCAGCTTGCCGGGCCCCAACGGCACCACCAGCAACCCCACCGGCTCCAGCACTCCCGGCACGCCCGGCAGCGACACCGGCGAGCGCACCGGCAGCGGCACCGACCCGAACGATCATTTCGACAGCGATGGCGCCGGCGTCACGGTCACGGGCGTGGGCCTGAGCAAGAGCGTGCTCTCGACTTCCGAGCCGGCTTCGGGCGATACCCGCGTGCGTGCCGGCGTCACCGATCTGGCCATCGGCGAGTTCGTCACCTTCCGCATCGTGGCCACGGTGCCGGAAGGCAATAGCGGCAATGTCACCATCCGAGACTCCCTGCCGCAGTTCCTGCGGGCCGTTTCGGGCTCTCTGGTCTCGGCCAGCGGCAACCTCACGATTGCCAACAACCCGCCCACGGTGACGCTGTCGGACATCAATCCGGGCGACGCCATCAACGACACCATCGATTTCGGTTTCGGCGCGATCAGCAATCCGCCCGCCGCCGGCGTGGAAACGGTGGAGGTGGAAGTGGTGGCGCAGGTCGTCAACTTGCCCGCGAACGTCAACGGCGATCAACTGACCAACACCGCCTCGGTCAACTACGGTGCGGGCCTGAGCGGCACGGCCACGGCCGACCTGGATCTGGTCGAACCTCAGCTGAGCGTGGTCAAGACCGGTTCGATCAGCAGCGGTGATGCCGGCGACACGGTCACATTCACCGTCAATATCGCGCACACCGGCGCGTCGAACGCCGACGCCTTTGATGCGCTGCTGAGCGACACCCTGCCGCCGGAACTGGTTTTCGTGGCAGGCAGCGCCTCCTGCACCGGCACCGCCGGCGCGCCGACCTCGATCAACTTCACCTCGCCCACCCTGAGCATCGCCTACGACGAGATCAATCTCGGCGAGAGCGCCACCTGTACCTATGACGCCACGCTGGCACAGTCGGTCGAACCCGGCCAGACCGTCACCAACACCGCCAGCCTCGGGTGGGACTCGCTCGCCGGTACCGATCCGGAGCAGCGCAACTACAGCACCAGCGAATCGCACGCGATCACGGTCAGCGCGCCCGGTGTCGACAAGACCATCGTCGCCACCAGCATCGCCAACACCGGCAATGGTGCCGACAGCGATCCTGACCTGACCATCGGCGAAACCGTCACCTACCGCTTCACCGTCACCATCCCCGATGGCACGGTGAACAGCGCCTCGGTGTTCGACCAGTTGCCCACCGGCAGTAGCGTGTTCGAGGTGCAGTCGTTCTCCTTCGTGGCCGCGGCCAGCGAGGCCGGGATCACCTGCAATGGCGGTGCCTGCAGCGCGATTGTGGGCGTTGCCTCCGACGGTGCGGATTCCGACAGTTTCAATGATCGCGTCGACTGGAACCTCGGCACCGTGGTCAACCCGAACGGCGGCAGCAATGTGCTGGTGTTCGAGGTCGTGGCGTTGCTGCGCGACAACCCGCTCAACCAGGGCGGCGTGGTGGACCAGAACAACACCGCCGGCCTGAGCTTCGATCCGCCCGGCCCGGGTGGGATCACCACGATCCAGGACACAGCGGCCATCGATATCGTCGAGCCGGAACTCGACGTGCAGAAGTCCGTACTGGTGCCCACACCCACCGGCGGCCTGCATCTGGTGCAAGCCGGTGACACGGTGACGATGGAATTGACCCTGTCGAACCTCGCGCCGCTGTCGAGCGCCGACGCCTTCAATCCGCGCATCCGCGATGTGCTGCCCAACCCGGGCCTGAGCTTCGTCGCGCTCGCCGCCGGCGGCACCTGCACCAGCCCGGTGGCGACGCCGGCCAATGCCCACGACGTGACCTTCACCATCGCCTCGCCGCTGGCTCTGGGCGCCAGCTGTACCCTGCGCTACACCGCAACCGTGGACGTCGGGGTGAATCCGGGCGCGAGCTACACCAACACCGCCACCGCACAGTACGACTCCACGCCGACTCCGGTGCCGGGTGGAACACGCACCGGCAGCGATGCTGACACCGCGGATGTGACGGTGAACGCGCCGAGCCTGACCAAGGTCTCCATCCTGAGCGACAACGCCGACACCACCAGCGCGGTCGGCAACCCGGCACTGTTCGATCTCGCCATCGGCGAACTCGTCACCTACCAACTCGTTGCCGTGCTGCCCAAGGGCACCGCCACCAGCGTGGTGCTGGAAGACGTGATCCTTGCTGCCGATCAGGCCAATGGTGTGCTCGAACTCGTCAGCGGCAGCGTGGTGAGCCTGGGCTCGTGCCTGACGGCCAGCGGCAGCGGCACACCGACCCTGTTCGACGATCAGGTCGTCAATGGCCTGAACGACCGCATCGCCTTCAACTTCGGCACCGTGGTCAACAGTCCTGCCTGTGTCGATCCCGCCGGTGGCCAGATCATCGTCAACGTGCTGGCGCGCGCGCCGGCCGCGGCGACGCCGACGAACGCCAGTGGCGACGTGTTGCGCAACACCGGTCGCCTCACCACGGCCACCACGCCTGCAATCACCGACAACGAAGACATCGAGCTGGTCGAACCGGTGCTGGCGCTGGACAAGACCATGGGTCCGTTGAACGCGGGCCGCGTGCGGATCTCGCTCGCCCTGCAAAACACCGGCAATGCGCCGGCCTACGATCTCGTGGTCAACGACGATTTCGACAACACGGTGTGGACCGCGTCGGGCTTCAGCATCATCTCGGTGCCGGCCGGCTTCGAAGTGGTGGCCCAGGCCGACACGCCGGCCGTGGGACAGACGCGCCTGCAGTTCCGCACCCAGGCGGCGGCCATGTCACCCAACGGAACGGTCCCGGCCGGTGCCAGCGTGGCGGCGGTGATCGAAGTGCCGCTGGCGGTGGTGCCGCCGGCAGTGAATCCGCTCGTCAACACCGGCCGCATGACCGATGCCAGCTCGATGCCGGGCGACGGTACGCCGGATCCGGTCACCGATCCGGAGCGCGAATACGGGCCGCTGACCGATGTGGCCAGCCTCGGCACGCCGACGCTGAGTGCCACCAAGACAGGCACGCCCAATCCGGCCACGGCCGGCGGGAACATCACGTACACCCTCGTGGTGACCAACAATGGTCCCGGTGACGCCACGGGCGTCACGCTCTGCGACACGCCGGATACGAACAGCCCACTGGTTGCAGGCAGCGTCACGACCACGCAGGGCACGGTCAGCGATGTCGCGGCGTGCACGGAACCGGTCGAAGTGAATCTGGGTACGATCCTCGCCAACGGCACTGCGACCGTGACTTATCAGGTGCAGGTTGTCTCGCCGCTGCCGGCCGGCGTCGTCTCGGTCACCAATCAGGCCGATATCCGCAGCACCGAGTATCCGAGTCCGGTGCCGTCGGATGATCCGACCCCGCCGGGTGGCGGCGACCCGACCGTGGTTCCGGTCACCGCTGCGCCCGACCTCGTGATCGCCAAGTCCGATGGTGGCGTCAGCACCACGCCGGGCAGCACCGTGGCCTACACCCTGACCGTGCGCAACGTCGGCAATCAGAACGCCACCGGCGTGACGATCACCGAAACCGTGCCCGCCAACACCACGTTCAATCCAGGTGCGAGTACCTCGGGCTGGACGTGCGTGCCTGGCAACAGTGCCGGCAGCACCTGCACCTTCGTGGTCGGTGCGCTTGCCGGCGGCAACACCGCGGCACCGCCCGTCACCTTCGCGGTGACGGTGGATAGCCCGCTGCCGGCCGGGGTAACCGACATCGCCAACAGCGCGACCGTCGCCGACGACGGCGCCAATGGCCCCGACCCGACCCCGGGCGACAACACCGGCGGCGACACGACGCCGGTGGTGGCGACGCCCGACCTCGTGCTCGGCAAGTCCGACGGCGGTGCCAGCACCGGACCCGGCGCGACCGTGGTCTACAGCCTGTCGCTCGCCAATGTCGGCGTGCAGAACGCAACCGGCGTCGTAATCACCGAAACCGTTCCGGCCAACACCACGTTCAATGCCGGCGCCAGTGCGCCGGGCTGGGCGTGCCTGCCGAACGGCAATACCGGCAGCACCTGCACCCTGGCCATCGGCAATGTTGCCGCCGGCGCACCGGCCATCGCGGTCGCGTTCGCGCTCACGGTGGACACGCCGCTGCCTGCCGGCGTGACCCAGATCGCCAATACCGCCGCGGTGGCCGATGACGGTAGCAATGGTGCCGATCCCACGCCGCCCAACAACATCGCGAACGACACCACGCCGATCGGCAGCGGCAGCCCGGACCTCACCCTCGTCAAGACCGACGGCGGCGCCAGCACCGCGCCGGGTGCGGTGGTGGCCTACACCCTGACCTACAGCAACGCCGGCAATCGCGGCGCTACCGGGGTGACGATCAGCGAAACCGTGCCGGCCAATACGCGCTTCAACGCCGCATCGAGCAGCGCTGGCTGGAGTTGCGCCGATGCGTCGCCGGCAGGCACCACCTGCACCCTCGCCGTCGGCGCGGTCGCCGCGGGCGGTGGCGGCAGCGTGACCTTCGCGCTCAGCGTCGATACGCCGCTTCCGGCCGGCGTCACCCAGATTGCCAACAGCGCCAGCATCACGGACGACGGCAACAACGGCACCGACCCCACGCCCGGCAACAACAGCAGCAGCGACACCACGCCGCTGACCGGCGCACCCGACCTGGGCGTCACCAAGACCGACGGCAATGCGAGCACCTCGCCCGGCCAGGTGGTGGTGTACACGTTGAACTACACCAACATCGGCAACCGCGGCGCCGACAACGTGGTGCTGAGCGAAACCGTGCCGGCCAATACGACATTCGATGCCGCGGGCAGCACGGCAGGCTGGAGCTGTGCGGATGGCGCACCGGCAGGTACGCCCTGCACGCTCAACGTCGGCACGCTGGAAGTCGGTGACACGGGCAGCGCCACCTTCGCGATCCGCGTCGATGCCACCTTGCCGGCGGGCACCACATCGGTGGTCAACAGCCTGAGCATTGCCGACGACGGCAGCAACGGTGCCGATCCGAATCCGGGCAACGACACCGCGATGGATTCCACGCCCACCGCGAGCCAGATGGATCTCACTCTCGGCAAGAGCGATGGCAACGTCAGCGTCGCGCCGGGCGGCATCGTGGTTTACACACTGAGCTATGCCAACACCGGCAATATCGGCGTCACCGGCGTGGTGCTGAGCGAGACCGTTCCGGCCAACACCACGTTCGACGCGGCCGGCAGCAGTGCCGGCTGGAGTTGCGCCGACGGTGCCGCCGCCGGCAGCACCTGCACGTTGACGATAGGCGGGCTGGCGGCTGGTGCCAGCAGCGCGGAGCTGTTCGCGGTGCGAGTGGACACCCCGCTGGCAGCGGGCATCACCCAAGTCGCCAACACCGCCACGGTGGCCGACGACGGTGCCAATGGCGCGGATCCCACCCCGCCGAACAACATCGCGAGTGACACCACACCGCTGGCCGGCGGCCCCGACCTCACGCTGACCAAGACCGATGGCGGCGCCACCGGATCGCCTGGTGCCGTGATCGTCTATACCCTGAGCTATGCCAACGTCGGCAACCGCGGCGCGAGCGGAGTCACGATCACCGAGATCGTGCCGCCCAACACGCGCTTTGTCGCTGCATCCAGCGCCGCGGGCTGGAGTTGCGCCGACAACGCGACACCGGGCACCAGTTGCAGCCTGAGCCTCGGCACCCTCGCCGTCGGAGCCAGCGGCACCACCACGTTCGCGCTGCGCATCGACAACCCGCTGCCTGCGGGTGTCAATGGCATCGTGAACTCGGCCAGCATCGCCGACGACGGCAGCAACGGCACCGATCCGACGCCGACCAACAACACCGCTACCGATTCGACGCCGGTGGGCAGCCAGCCCGACTTGCGCCTGAGCAAGAGCGATGGCGGCATCGATCCCTTGCCGGGCAGCGTGTACGTCTACACCCTGGGCTACAGCAACGTCGGCAACATCGGCGTCACCGGCGCCCAGATCAACGAGACCGTGCCGGCCAACAGCACGTTCGACGCGGCCGGCAGCAGCGCCGGCTGGAGTTGCGCCAATGGCTCGCCCGCGGGCACGCCCTGCGTGCTGATCATCGGCAACCTCGCCGCCGGTGCCAGTGGCAGTGCCACATTCGCGGTGCGCATCGCCACCTCGCTGCCGACCGGCACCCTGACCCTGGTGAACAGCGCAAGCATCGGGGACGACGGCAACAACGGTGCCGATCCGACGCCTTCGGACAACATCGATGGCGTGACCTCGAACTTCAACGGCGCCGATCTTGTGATCGACAAGACCGGCCCCGGCATGGCGATGCTTGACGACCGCATCATCTACACACTGGTCGTCTCCAATCGTGGGCCGCTCACCGCGGTCAATGCGCGCGTGCTCGACCCCACGCCGGCCGGACTGGTTTTCGTGTCGGCCAGTGGTGCTTGCGCCGCGGGCTTCCCGTGCAACCTGGGGAACGTCGCAGCCAATACCTCGCAGACCATCACGGTCACGTATCGGATCATCTCGTCTCCTTCCGGCGGCGACCTGATCACCAATACGGCTGAAGTGAGTTCGGACACCTTCGATCCGACCCCGACTGACAACATCGATGCCGCAACCACCACCTTGAGCAACATCCGCCAGATCCCCGCCGGCGGTCCCCTGGCAACGCTGCTGATGGCCTTGGCACTGCTGCTGGCGGGAAGTCTGGCACTACGGCGACCGTACTGATCCACCTTTTCCCGGGTCTGCGCGCACCCGGGGGCATGCCGGAGTCGAGCCCTTCTGGCTCCGGCATGTCAGTTTCCGCGCCAGGCGACGTATGACCGGGCAAGCCCTCCTTGCGCGGATTCCGCATGTCCCGTCGTCTTGCACCTTGCCTACTGCTTGCCTTGCTTGCCTGTAGCGCCCACGCCGACGACGCCGTCGTCGGCAGATGCGATGCTGCGGCCCGATAGGCTCGTGGCCGAACTGGCGCGCCGGGTGCGTGAACGCGGCGGCGAGATCGTCGAGCACTGCGCCGCCACGGGGTTCGTCCGAGCCAGGGACGGCCGCATCGAAGCCGTGCGTAGCGAGCAGGGTCAGCGTCGTGCCGCGCAGGTCGTGCTCGCCTGCGGTGCGTGGTCGCCGCAACTGGCGCGCGAGCTGGAACTGAATCTCCCGATTCAACCCGGGAAAGGCTATTCGATCACGTACTCGCGTCCTGCCTTGGTGCCGCGTCGACCGCTGGTGCTGCGCGAACGCAGCGTCTGCGTGACGTCGTGGCAGGACGGCTTCCGGCTTGGCAGCACGATGGAGTTCTCCGGCTATGACACCACGCTCAATCGGGTTCGACTCGATGCCTTGAAGCGAGGCGCCGCCGAGTACTTGCGCGAGCCCGTCGGCGCCGAAGTGCGCGAGGAGTGGTACGGCTGGCGCCCCATGACCTGGGACGACCTGCCCATCCTCGGATATGCCGCGCGCACGCCCAACCTGATGCTGGCCACCGGGCACGGCATGATGGGCGTGGGCATGTCGGCGATCACGGGCCGGCTGGTAATGGAGCTGATGACCGGCGCCGCTCCCAGCCTCGATCCGACGCCGTATTCTCCGCGTCGTTTCGACGTTTGAGGGCAGGATGGCCGGCCGCTTCTGCGCATACTGCGCTCGTGGCCCTTGAACTCCTATCCATCGAATGGCCGGGAGGACCGGACCGAGCGCGGCCTGAGGGCAGGATGCCCGAATGGCCGGGAGGACCGGACCGAGAGCGGCCTGACATAGACTTCGCTCATGGACATCTTCACCCTGCATCGCGGCAACGCGCCGCTGCTCATCAGTCTGCCGCACGACGGCGAACAGCTGCCGCCCGAGGTTTCGGCGCGACTCACGCCCGATGCGCGCCGTTTGCCGGATACCGATTGGCACGTCAGCCGACTCTACGATTTCGCGCGCGAACTCGGCGCGTCCATCCTGCGTCCGCACTATTCGAGGTACCTGATCGATCTCAATCGTCCGCCCGACAATCTCTCGCTCTATCCCGGGCAGAACACGACCGGCTTGTGTCCCACGATTCAGTTCGACGGCCAGCCGCTCTACCTCGAAGGCCAGGCGCCGGGGGCGGAGGAGATCGCACAGCGGGTCGAGCGCTACTGGCGGCCGTATCACGAGGCGTTGCGCGCCGAGATTGATCGTCTGCGCTCCGAGCATGGTCGCGTCGTGCTCTGGGAAGGGCATTCGATCCGCAGCGTCGTGCCGTATCTGTTCGACGGACGTCTGCCCGATTTCAACCTCGGCACCGCCAGCGGCAGCAGTTGTTCGCCGGTATTGCAGCAGCGCCTGGAGGCAGTGCTGGCGGCGCAGCGCGACTACACCTGGGTCGCAAACGGCCGCTTCAAGGGCGGCTACATCACGCGCCACTTCGGCCGCCCGCAGGACGGCGTGCATGCGGTGCAGATGGAGTTGGCCCAGTGCAACTACATGGACGAGGACTCGTTCGAGTACGTTGAAGCCGTGGCTGCGCCAACCCAGGCAGTCATCCGTCGCTTGCTGGAAACGGCGATCGAGGAGAGCTGACTCAAACCTCCAACGTGGCGAGATCGCCCTTGGTCTCCAACCACGTCTTCCGATCCGAGGCGCGCTTCTTCGACAGCAGCATGTCCATGAGCGAGCGGGTTTCGTCAGCGTCGTCGATGGTGAGCTGCACCAGTCGGCGGGTGTCGGGGTGGATCGTGGATTCGCGCAGCTGCGACGGATTCATCTCGCCCAGGCCCTTGAAGCGGGTGACGTTGACCTGACCCTTGATCTTGTCGCGTTCGATCCGTTCCAGCAGCAGGCGCTTCTCTTCCTCATCCAGCGCGTAGACCACGGTCTTGCCTACGTCGACGCGGAACAGCGGCGGCATCGCGACGAAAATATGACCCGCGCGCACCAGCGCGGGGAAGTGGCGCAGAAACAAGGCGGACAGCAGCGTGGCGATATGCAGGCCATCCGAATCGGCGTCGGCCAGGATCACCACCTTGCCGTAACGCAGTCCTTCGATATTTTCCGTGCCGGGATCGCAACCGATCGCGACGGCCAGATCGTGCACTTCCTGCGAACCGAGCACGCCCGAGCTTTCCACTTCCCAGGTGTTGAGGATCTTGCCGCGCAAGGGAAGGATGGCCTGGAACTCCTTGTCGCGCGCTTGCTTGGCGCTGCCGCCGGCCGAGTCGCCTTCGACCAGGAACAATTCGGTGCGCGACAGATCCTGCGAGGAGCAGTCGGCTAGCTTGCCGGGCAGGGCGGGGCCTTGCACGATTTTCTTGCGCACGATCTGCTTCTCGGTCTTGAGCCGCGCCGAAGCGCGCTCGATCGCGAGCTGCGCGATCTTCTCGCCCAGTTCCACGTGCTGGTTGAGCCAGAGCGAGAACGCGTCGTGCACCGCGCCTTCCACGAAGGCTGCGGCCTGACGCGAACTCAGACGCTCCTTGGTCTGGCCGCTGAATTGCGGGTCGGTGAGCTTGATGCTGAGCACGAAGGCAAGACGGTCGTAAACGTCTTCCGGCGCCAGCTTCACTCCGCGCGGCAGCAGGTTGCGGAAGTCGCAGAACTCGCGCAGCGCATCGGTGAGGCCCGAGCGCAGGCCGTTGACGTGCGTGCCGCCTTGCGCGGTAGGGATCAGGTTGACGTAGCTTTCCTGCACCAGTTCGGCGCCGACGTTCGCATCCGACGAGGGCAGCCAGCACAGCGCCCAGTCCGCGGCTTCGCCTTCTTTCGCCAGCTTGCCGAGGAAGAATTCGGGCGGCAGCACGTCGCGATCGGTCAGCAGTCCGCGCAGGTAGTCGCGCAAGCCATCCTCGTAGTACCACTCGGCGCGTTCGCCGCTGGCTTCGTCGAACAAGGTCACGCGCAGACCGGGGCAAAGCACGGCCTTGGCGCGCAGGATGTGCTTGATCGCGCGCAGGTTGAACTTGGGCGTGTCGAAGTATTTCGGATCGGGCCAGAAGCGCACCCGCGTGCCGGTATTGCGCTTGCCCACCGTGCCCACGGTCTTGAGCGCCGAGTCGGTGAAGCCGTCGCGGAACGCCATGTGATATTCGCTGCCGTCGCGGCGGATGTAGACATCCACCTTTTTCGACAGCGCATTCACCACGCTCACGCCCACGCCGTGCAGGCCGCCCGAGAAGGTGTAGTTCTTGTTGCTGAACTTGCCGCCCGCATGCAGGCGGGTCAGGATCAGTTCGATGCCGGGAATCTTCTCTTCCGGGTGGATGTCGACCGGCATGCCGCGGCCATCGTCGCCGACCTCGCAACTGCCGTCGGCATGCAGGATCACGTCGATCTGCTTCGCGTGCCCGGCCAGGGCCTCGTCCACCGAGTTGTCGATCACCTCCTGCGCCAGATGGTTGGGGCGTGCGGTGTCGGTATACATGCCCGGGCGGCGCTTGACCGGTTCCAGGCCGGAGAGGACTTCGATGTCGGCGGCGTTATAGCGCGTATTCATGGAGCGGAGCGGGGTTCCGGAAAATCGCAGGGGCGCAGGATGGCGGCGCGGGGCGGGGGACGCAAGCCTGCGGAGCGGGGCGGGCGGCGCGAGTGGGAGATGTCGCACCCGGCGTCGCGGCGATGTCGCATTCTCGCGGCCGCACAACGCCGATGTGCGTCGCTGACACCGACCGGAACACTGTGCGGCCGTCACCGCGCAGGAAGGTTCCGTGCCGCACCTTGCCGCCTCGGGGCGGCCGGTCGCGGTGCGCGCGCCGGCGTCGCCCGCGCCCGTCTACGCGCGCCACACGCCCGAGCGCACGCTGCTGTACGCGCTGGTGCAGGCGCACTACCCGGACTTCCTCGAACGCCAGGCAGCGCACGACCATCCCGTGCCCGACTACGTGCGCGCCGAGTTCGACGCGTATCTGCGCTGCGGCGTGCTCGACCACGGGTTCCTGCGCGTAGTGTGCGAACAGTGCCACGCCGAACGGCTGGTGGCGTTCTCGTGCAAGAAGCGCGGCCTGTGCCCGAGTTGCGGCGCGCGGCGCATGGCGGAGTCGGCGAAACACCTGGTCGAAGACGTGTTCGGCCCGCGTCCGGTGCGGCAGTGGGTATTGAGCTTCCCGTACCCGCTGCGCTTCCTGTTCGCCAGCAAACCCGAGGTGCTCGGCCCGGTGCTGGGCATCGTGCAACGGGTGATCGCCGCGTGGCTGGCCGATCGAGCCGGCGTGCGGCGCAACGTGGCGCGCACCGGCGCGGTGACGCTGATCCAACGCTTCGGCAGCGCGCTCAACCTCAACGTGCATCTGCACATGCTATGGCTGGACGGCGTATACGAGCCGCGCGCCGACCGCAAAGCCCGGCTGCACCGCGCCTGCGCACCCACATCCGCGCAACTGACCGGGCTGGCGGACACGATCGCGCGGCGCGTGTTGCGCCATCTGGCGAAGCGGGGCTGGCTGGAAGGCGACGCCGAATCGGCGTTCCTGAGCGAACGCGCCCGGCGCGACGACGGCCTGGACGCGCTGTGGATGAGTTCCATCACCTACCGAATCGCCACCGGAAAACGCGCCGGACAGAAAGTGGCCACGCTGCAAACCCTGCCCGGCGAGACCGGGCCGGGCGACGGCGACGCGGGCAAGGCGGGCGGCTTCTCGCTGCACGCGGGCGTCGCGGCGCAGGCGCACGAACGCGGGAAGCTGGAGAAACTGTGCCGCTACATCACGCGCCCGGCGATCGGCGAGCGGCGGCTGTCGATCTCGCCGCAAGGCAAGGTGCGTTACGAGCTCAAGACGCCGTGGAAGAACGGCACGACGCATGTGGAGTTCGAACCGGTCGAGTTCATCGCCAAACTGGCCGCGCTGGTCCCGCCGCCGCGGGCGCATCTCACGCGCTTCCACGGCATCTTTGCCCCGAACGCGAACCTGCGAGGGCAACTCACCGCCGCGCATCGCGGCAAAGGCGGCGCAGCGACCTCCGGCCCGTCGCCCGACGACCGCACGCCGGACGAGAAACGCCGCGCGATGAGCTGGGCGCAACGCCTCAAGCGCGTGTTTGGCATGGACGTGACGGCGTGCGTGCACTGCGGCGGCGCGGTGAAGATCGTCGCCAGCGTCGAAGACCCGCAGGCCATCCGCGCGATCCTCGACCACTTCGCCAAGCACGGCGCGCGGGAACCGGCGCACTACCGGCCCGAAGCGCGCGGGCCGCCGGCGGCGGCGTGACGCACCGACGGCGACGCCGACGTGAAAACCCAGGGGCCTCTCAATGCGGACAACACCCCGCAGGGCCGCGCTCGGCCCGCCGCCGGCAAACCGCGCGAAACGGCGCGATGAACCCCCCGAGGCCGGGCGAAAACGACGGCAACGACGCCCAGCCCCCGTCCTCCCGGCACCTTGCGCCACCCCCGGCTACCTCGCAGACTGGGCGAAAAGGGCGGTTGAATTTCCTATGCCCCTCCACCTTGGCATCGTGTACACCGTTCTCTCTCGAGCAGGCGACGCCGCCGCGTGCTGGACAAGGCCACGCCGTGTCCGCGCCGAAAGCGTGCCGAAAATCCCGCAATGCGCCACCGGCTTGCCAAGCCTTGTTTCAGGCGCGCTCACGACCCTCACGGGCCTGCGTTCGCCCACACGGACTCACGAAGGCCCCTCTTACGTAACAAGTCGCGTCGATCACTCAAAACCGTTGCGGAAAATGTTGTTAGCCACGATTTGGTTCTCAAAGGCGCCAGCATCTTGGGGGCCAAAGACATCAAACAGGCTCAGATCGACAGATCTCTGCTGACCGTCGCGAGTCAAGTCGCCATTAATCGCAGGCACGAAGTCTTGCGCAAGCGAGTCTTGCGCCAAGCGATAGTCGCCTTGACTTGGGTTCGCAAAAAGTGGATTTTCGGTGCGATTCAGGATCAGCCCGCCGGAAGAAGCGGGAACATTGCTCAGGTCATTTGCGAAGCTGTGCTCTATACGATCAAGCTGCAGTGATCCGCTGACGAGTGAGAGCAACGATATGCCCGGCTGCCAGACGATACTGCGCTGCAGTCGCAAACCATAGCCTGCAAAGCTCTGGCCGAACGTACTCACTCGAAATACAGCAAACCCTGAAGCAATCTGGTTGTTTGCCACGGTCGAAGCCCGAACCGTCACGAACCCACTACCTTGCCCGGCATCGAATAGATGTCCTGAGCTGTTGTTGCGCTCAACTAGCGCGCCATTGATAGCGATGCCGCAGAAGCTATCGACAGTCTTGAATAGGCTCCTACCCTCGTTAGCTGAGACGCGTGTGCCATGCAGCTGGGCGTTCGCTTGCCCGCCATCACACGATACTCGAATTGCCGAACCGGGTTGATCCACATTAGAAACATTTCTTGCCACATTGCCGCTTATTCGGTTGCAATCGAGGTTTGAATCGCAAGCGATGCCAAACGAATTCGCCTCGAATGAGGCGTCGCGACTCGCGTCGGAGTTATATATCGCGATGGCGCCACCACCTTCTAGTGCTTGGTTGCCTGAAATGATGGCATTCGATGCTGTGACTCTAGCGCCGTCTTCTATCGACATTGCGCCTCCGAATCGACTGCTGACATTGAAGCCGACCGTGCTAGGGGCCGAAGGCGTCAGATTCAGGATGCTCACGTCGGCACGTTGAGTTGCGAATAGACCACCGCCTGGACCGCTCGCCGTATTGTTGGCGATGACGCTCGGGAAAAATGCTGAAGTGCCCGCTTGGATTGTAGTCGTGCAGCCTTGCAACCACAGTCCACCACCATATGCGCCGCCCGTTGGTGGCGCGCCCGATGTCAGGCCGCCCGCCTCATTTCGAAATACGCTCACCGCCGTACCGCGCAATTCAAGTCGTGCGCCGGAACAAAAAATACCGCCGCCGCCGTAGGCGCCACGATTGTCTCGAATGAAGACGCTCGGGCCAATGACCACGCGCGTTGGAGAACCAGATCTGACCGCCAAGGCGCCGCCGTAGCCAGCTCGATTGTTCACCAGATCAACATTTCGGACAGCGATAAAATCGTGCGCTCCACCAGTAATGTCGATTGCTCCGCCATAGCTTTGGTTGTCGATCAGCTCGTCGCCGTCCGCAAGTTCAAGTGTGTCGAAGACAATTTCCCGTGTCGCTCCGCGGATATTGACAATGCTTCGAGCCGCGCCGCCGGCACCACTTAGTTTGGTCTTTACAGAATCCTGCACGTCTTGATCGCAATCCGCGTAACCGCCGCGAATTGTTATGTTCTTATCCTCGATGTCGATCGCCTGCTCCGAGTAAGTTTGATTTCTGGCGACTAAGAGAATGGTAGAAAACTCACTCCCAGATGCTGAGGCATTGATCGCAGTTTGGATTTTTGAGAAGTCACATGTGGGGCCAGCGCCTATGCGAACCACCACAGGCTTGATCTGGGCGACCGCCTGGTTGACGGAACAAGACAACGCCATGAGGAGCATGAAGTGCAACCGCATTCGTCTAGCCACTTCGCGCAGAGTTGGTCTCGTCGTGCTTCTTGTCAGGGGGCTTCGGATCGTCGAACACATTGAATGCTCCTGTGTGGTTTCCAACCGGATCACAGGAATTGACGACAATTGATGGTGAGGAACGACACAATCGCGTCGCAAAGTGCAGGTCATGCTTCGCAACGTAGTCGGCTCGCCGCCGAAAATCGCGCCGGAGGAACAGTCGCAGCCGGCGTCCCGCACTAGCAGACGCGATTGCGTGCCTTCGTCCTGGCACAGCGCCCTGAGGTAGGGTATTGCCGGCGACTGGGGAGTGAGGGGTTAGTACGCGTGCTGACACATCGCAAGCTGCGTGCGGGCGAGAGCGACGCTGCGGCCAGCGTTGCAGACCAATTCGGTCGGATTGTCCGCTCGCGGCACGTGCCGCGAAGGTTCGGCGCTGACACCGCGTCGTCCGTCGACGCGCGAGGTGGCTTCGCCGAAGCGCCGGCCTGATATGCTGCCCAGCATGTCACGATCCGAGCCGGGACGTCTCGCATGTCGGCGCTGAGCGACGGGCCCGATGCCTATGGCGCCGTTTACGCGCGACTGCGCGACATCGCGCATCGCGAGCGTCGACGCGTCGGTGCCGGCGACACACTGAACACCACAGCACTGGTGCACGAGACCTACCTGGACATGGTGCAGGCCCAGATGTCGGCGGCGCCGCGCGACATCCTCGCCTACGCCGCGCGCGCCATGCGCAACCTGCTGATCGACGAGGCACGACGCAAGGGCTGCGCGAAGCGTGGCGGGGATCTGGCGCGGACCGAACTCGACAGCCAAACGCCGCAGCCCTCCGCAGACGATCTGGCCCAGACCTTGGCCTTGGATCAGGCCTTGCGTCGTTTGGCCGACGTCGATGCGCGCGCGGCCGAGGTCGTGGAGCTGCACTATTTCGGTGGCGTCGAGTTGGCGCAGATTGCGGTTCTGCTTGGCGTTTCGGAGCGCACGGTGAATCGCGACTGGCGTACCGCACGCGCCTGGTTGCAGCAACAGCTCGCCTCTTAGCGGCGAGCGGCGTGTCGTTAAAGTCTCCGGAATCCCGTCCCTAGGCGCATGACCTCGAACTTTCGGCAACTGCGTGCATGGGTGGATGCCTGCGCCGACTTGAGCCCATCGGAACGTGCGGCCTGGATCGAACGCACCGGCCTAAACCCCGTCGAGCGCGACTGCCTGAACGCCGCCCTGGACGAGGGCACCGAGGGCGGCTATTTCGCTCGCGATCCGATGCAGCGTCTGGACGAGATCGAGGGCGGCGAATCTTCGACGCCGACCGACCTGCTGGGCAAGCGCTTCGGCGCCTTCGTGATCGAGCGCCTGATCGGCCGCGGCGGACAGGGCCTCGTGTTCCTAGGCGTGCGCTCCGAAGTCGGCTTCGAGCAGAAGGCGGCGATCAAGCTGTTGCGGCGATCCTGGCTGGATGCCGCCGATCTGCGCCGGATGCGGCGCGAACGCGACGTTCTTGCGCGCTTCGAGCATGCTGGCGCGGCGCGCCTGATCGATGCCGGCCAAGGCGAAGGCGGCCTGCCCTATCTTGCGATGGAGTACGTGGAAGGCGAGGCGCTGGATCAGGCGTGCGCGCGTCGGGGCACAGGAATTGATACGTGGATCGGTTTGTTTTCGGAACTGTGCCAGATCGTCGCGAGCGCTCACCGGTCCCTGATCGTGCATCGCGACCTGAAGCCCGGCAACATCCTCGTGACGCGCGAAGGCGCGGTCAAGGTGCTGGATTTCGGCATCGCGCGGTTGATGGACGAAGTCGACGGCACGCATTCCGCCACGCCGCTGATGACGCCTGGGTATGCCGCTCCCGAGCAACGTCGCGGCGAACCGGCAACACCGGCGACCGACGTGTATGCGCTCGGCGTGATCCTGAAGCAGCTCGTCAGCGGCCGCGCGCCAACAACGGATCGAGATGGCGGCACCGATAGCCTGCCCGAGCACGTCCCGATCGAACTGCAGTGGATCGCGACCAAGGCCACACAGCCGTCCAGCACCGAACGATATCGCGATGCGGCAGAGCTGCGCGACGACATCGAGCGCTTCCGTCTCGGCCTGCCGGTGCTCGCGCACCCGCCGTCACGCCGCTACCGCGTACGCAAGTTCGTTTCGCGTCATCGGATCGGAGTCGCATTGGGGGCATTGCTGTCGTTGATGACCGCCGCGAGCTTCGCCACGGCACTCTGGCAAGCGCGCGTGGCATGGTCGGAAGCGGAGGTCGCGCGTGTGCAGCGCGAACGCGCCGACGCGGTCAAGTCCTTCGTGGTGGGGTTGCTTCAGTCCACTGCGCCTGGCGCGCCCGACGAGCCGGTCCCCGACGTCCGCGAGCTGGTCGCTCAAGCCGCCGAACGCATCCCGCAACAATTCTCCGACCAAGCCGAAGTGCAAGTGGAGCTGCTGACGACGCTCGGCAGCGTACTGATCGACATGTTTGACGAAACCCGCGCGATCGACTTGCTCGAACGCGCCGAACGGATCGCCCTGCAACATACCCCCGATGCCGCTTCCAGCCAGATGGCGCGCTACCAACTCGCGAGCGCCTATCTGCGCTCAGGCGCGACGGACGATGCCAAGTTGCGAATCGAGTTGCTCCAGGCGGTCGACGAAACCCGCCTTGCCACCGAGATCAGTCGCGCCAATCTGACCAAGATGGCCATGATCGTGGCCTACCGCCAGGGTCACATTGCACTGGCTCAGCGTCTGGGGGCGCAAGCGCTGAGCGATGCCATGTCCGAATGCGGGCGCGGTCTTCACTGCGACAACCTGGGCTCGATCCAGAACGACGTGGGCGCAATCCTGCTCGGCCTGGGCAAATTCGCCCTGTCCCGCGATGCGCTGCAGGCAGCGGTCGAACACGGGCGCGCATCGCGAGCACCCGGGGCCGAGCTCGGCACGAACTTCACCTTTCTTGCGTCTGCCCAACTTGCATTGGGGGACCTGCAGGCCGCGGAGAAGTCGATTCGCGAGGCCATCGTGTCGTTCTCGACCGCGGGACCTGCGCTGGCCGAGGCGCCTTCTATCCCGTTGCAATTGCCCGACATACTGCTCGCGCAAGAACGCGGCGAGACCGCTCTGGCGGTGAGCGAATCCTATCTCGCAACGACGGCAACTGAGGGCGAGATCTGCGCAATCGCGCGCTACACCCACCGTGTCGCCGCCTCGCACGTGTTGCTCGGCAATGCCGCAGCGGCTGTCGGACTGATCGAACCGGTCCTGGCAAAATCCGAGGCGTGTGAAGCGTCCGAACGCCTCGCGCTGCGAGCCCGTTTGACGTTGGCCTACGCGCGCACCGGACGTGCGGTACAGGCACGGGAGCTGTGGCAGTCCATTCGGGACAGTGACCTGCACGCGCTGGCCAGTAGCCAGTTGCGTCGACTCTCGCTGCAGCGAGCCCTGCTGCTGGCAGCGGCCGAACTACGCGAGACCGAATGGCTGCGCGCGCAGATCCCGGACTATCTGGCCGCCACGCGGGCGACAGGAATGGACGAACTGGCCTTGGACAACCTGCTGGTTCTGGCGCTGGCTCGATGCGACACCGATCCGAGCATGGCGCGTCTGCGTCCCGAGGCGAATCGCCTGGTGCAGGCGCTGCAGGCACTGGAGCCTTACCCCGTGGCCGCACGCTTGCGCGCGGAGTTTGCCCGAGGGTGTCCGTGAACCGAGCGGGCGGATGGCGGTAGTGGGCACCGAATTGCGTCGGAGCGTGTAAGCCTCGCTAGGTCCAGGTGTCGCACCATGCTCGTCTCGCTGCTTCGTTGCTTGCTCGGCGGTCTTTTCGCCCTCGTTCTGGTTCGCCCGGCCCACGCGGATGTCGATGTCCGCGTTGGAAGCGGTCCAGGCTGCGCCACGTCGAGCATCCAGAGCGCGATTGCCAGCGCCTCCAATGCCAACGGCATCACCAATATCCTGATCGCGAGCAATACCGCCTACAGCGCTCAGCAGCTCGATATCGATGGCAAGAACGTCCGACTGATCGGCGGCTATTCCGACTGCC
Source organism: Chiayiivirga sp. (assembly GCA_022647565.1). GTDB lineage: Bacteria > Pseudomonadota > Gammaproteobacteria > Xanthomonadales > Xanthomonadaceae > JALCLA01. The sequence goes on along the minus strand of JALCLA010000006.1, from coordinate 4,804 downwards.
TGGACGTGACCCCGAGCGGCCACACGTTTCTGAACGGTAGCGGCGGCGATCGCCGCAGCATCCTGAACATTCGCGGTGCGACCAGTGTGATCGGCATCTACAACCTATGGTTGCTCGGCGGCGACGAACTGCTCGACGGGAGCAGTTATGGCGGTGCGATCGACATCAGCGGCGGGCCGCACGCGCTGATCTACCTCGAAAACGTCAGTCTCACGGCCAATGATGCCGGGCGTGGCGGCGGTCTGGCCATCCGCAATGCGCGCGTCGACCGGCCGGGCGACGTGTACGTGCGATTGGGTCCCGACAACCTGCTGGCAAACAACCAGGCCAATGTCGCGGGCGGCGGTGTGTACTGTGCGGACGCCACGCTCGATATCGTCGGCACCGACAATCGTATCGTGTCGAACGTGGCCGGGATCGACGGCAGCACCGCCGACGGGGGCGGACTCTACTTGAACGACTGCCTGGTGAAGTTGGCGGGAAGCGCCGAAGCCGGGGTCGTGGCCGCCAATCGCGCGACGCGTACCGGCGGAGGCATCCTGACCGTCGGCGATTTCGCGACCTTGGATGTTTTCAACATCGACGCCGATCGCCCGGCGCTGATCGTCGACAACGAAGCCGGTGCGAAAGGGGGCGGTGTCGCCAGCGAGGGCGGCAGCAGCATCCGACTCTGGGACATCGTCATTGCGCGGAATACCGCCAGCGACGGCGGTGGCATCGCGCTCTACGAGGACGGTGGCACGTCGGTGCTGCTGATGGATCGAAACCTCGGCACCAGCGTGCCTTTCTGGGGCATCGCGGGAGCGCCGGCCGGGGCGGTGAACTGTCGTCAGCCCGAACAGTGCAACCTGATCGAAGGCAATCGCGCGGGTACCGACAGTGCGCCCGGCGATGGCGCGGCGATTCGCGTGTCGTGCGACGACACGTCCGCGCTCTCCGATTTCGCCCTCTTGCAGGCCTACGTGTTCGGTACGCGTATTTCCGGCAACCATGGGCGTAACCTGATCTGGGCTCGTGGCTGGGAAGACAGCACGGACGCCGATGTCGACATCGATGGCGCACTGATCGTCACCAATCGCAGTGCCAGCCATCTCGTCGAGCTCTCGGGCGCGGCTCCGTTCGCGATGTACGGCAGCACCGTGAGCGCGAATACGATCGACAGCGGCGGCGTACTCCGGATCGGCAACCTCGCGCCGCAGCTGCAGGGCAATATCGTCTGGCAACCGGACCGCGCGTTCTTCACCAACGCGTCCCCCGCCGCCGTGGTGCGCTACAACCTGATCAACGAGCAAGCGCAGGTGCCGGTCGCCGAGACGGCATTCAACCGGATCGAGGACCCGCGCTTCCGCAATCCGTCAGCGGGGGATTTCCTTCCTCGAGGCGACTCGCCCGCGCTTGACTTTGCCGCCGTCTCGGGTGGTCGGACGCGCGATGGCTCGCGCCGCCTGGTCGATCTGAACTTCATCCCGAACCTGTTTGGTGCCTTTGATGCGGGGGCCTACGAAGTTCAAGGCGCGCAGGCGGACGCGATCTTCGGCAATGGCTTCGAATCCACGAACTGATGTCGGTCGCGAGCCGGAAATTGCGTCCAGTCCAGTAATTGCCATCGACAGGAAGATCACCATGTGCCAACGACGGGCCAGCTTGCCCTCGGGGATTCGTCTGGGGTGGTGCGTGCTGGTTGTCAGCGTCGGGCTTGGCGCATCGACGCTGTCTGGCGCGCAGACGCGGCGCGTCGGCAACGATGCCGCATGTACACACAGTTCACTGCAGGCGGCGATCGACTCGGTGCCGGTTTCAACCTCCGGCATCACGGAAATTGCCATCGCCAGCAACCAGGCCTACAGCGCGCAGGCACTGACCATCCAGAACCGGCGCGTCCTGCTGCGGGGCGGCTACGCGAACTGCGGCACCGTCAGTGCAACGCCCGGCGCGCGTACCCCGCTCAGCGGCGCGGGGAACGGCGGGCAGCCCGTGTTGCGCGTGATTCAAGGCAATACCAACACCGGCCTCGTGCAGTTGGAGGCGCTCGATATCACCGGGGCCAATCACGATGGCGACGGCGGTGGCGTCTACGCCAGCGGACCGATGCAGTTGGACTTCGTGGGTGTGCGCCTTCGCGAGAATCGCGCCGGTCGCGGCGGCGGACTATTCGTGCAAGGCATGGCCGGGCAAGCGCCGACCGCTATCAGCCTCACTTCGCCGTCCGCAATCTTTGCCAGCCACATCGAGAACAATACGGCCATCAGCGGCGGTGGGGCGTACCTCGATGCAAGCGCAAACGTGGTCATTTCATTGATACTGGGCGACGACGCGTCGATCCGGCGCAATCAAGCGAGCGAGGATGGTGGCGGCGTGTCTGCGCGCGGCGACGGCGCATCGGTCACGATGAGAGGACCATCGCTGGACGCTGCCGACAGCGAGCACGGTATTTTTGCCAACCAGGCCGCGCGCGACGGCGGCGGCGCCTACCTGAGCAATCGGGCGGTCCTGCGCAGCTCACAATTTGGCAATAATTTGCCCCCGCAGATTGCACAGAACGGCGCCGGTCGCGATGGCGGTGGTATCGTTCTGAATTCGGCCACCGCCTTGCTGGCGCAGACCTTCGTGCGCGACAACGTCGCCGGTGCCTCGCAACCGGGGCGCGGCGGGGGGTTCTATCTGCTCGGGACCAGCTTTGCAGTGCTGCGCGGCGCGCCCAACGAGACTGCACCCGACCATCCCTGCCGCACGAACCTGCCGTGCGCGGCTCTCAGCGGCAATCGCGCCGGAAGCGGCGCACATGCGGGAATCGGCGGCGCCGCCCATGTGACTGCGCCCGCGATAATTTCGATATCTCAGGCGGCGGTGCAGGGCAATCAGGCCGACGATGCCGCGCTGGCGCTCCTCACCGGCGAAAACGCCGACCTGGACCTGCGCGGGGCGTTGATCAGCGCGCACGCCGGCAATGGCGCACTGATTGTTGCGCGCGACCGCGCGCGTCTCACGCTTGTTGGCACGACGCTTGCCGAGAACCTGCAGATCGGCCCGGCTCTGCGGCTCGAGAACGTATCGCTGGACGCACGGGGGAGTATCTTGGATGGCGGCACGAGTACGGTTGTGCAGAGCGTCGGAACCAACACGCTGGAAACCCGCTGCGTCATCGCGTCGGAGAACTTCCACGCAAGCGGCGACGTGCGAGTCCAGGATCCGCGCCTGCTCGATCCTGCGGCCGGTAACTTCAGTCTGACGTCGGACAGTCCGGCGCTGGATGCCTGCGACAACTTCGGTGACGTGCCGGTCGACGCCTACGATCTCGACGGACGCGCGCGCGGCGTCGACTTGCCGGCGCTGGCGGATCTCGGCGGTCCGTTCGACATCGGCGCGTTGGAGCGTCCATCGCCGGAAGCCATTTTCCGCGACGGATTCGAGTAACTCTCCTGCAACCATCGGCCGGCGCTTCGCCGCCGCAGATTCGCGTGCCGCAGCAGTCCTGCTCGAACCCGTTGGCGAACACTTGATCGACCTGCGGGGCGCGACAGCGATTGGCCTGCGCGCAATCGATCGGGATTAGCGCGGTCAGGTTCAGTTCCAAGGGAACGACGTCAGGTTCACTTCCATCTCGCAAAGAGGAAGAAAGGTGTCGGATCAGCTTTTCGGCGTGCTTCCGTCCGGCCTCCACTCCGTCATCTAGATCAGGATTTCAGCTCTGCACGCAGGAAGGACTCGCGCCTGATCGAGAACGTGGCCTCTCCGCTGTTCTTGATGCGGTAGGAGACCTGCACGGTGTCGTTGCCGAACTCGAGGATCTGCACCCGCCGCGCCGGACTGTGCCTCGTCCAGATCTCGATCGTACGACCACGCGCCGTGCGCAGCTCGTTCCAGCTGAGCGGTTTCGGCGCGGACGCCGCGGATCTCGTCGGCGCCACGCGCGCGGTGGAGAGAATCGCCGCCCGTGCCGCGGTTTCGGGTGCGGGCGTCGCGAAGCGCGTGAGCGGAGGAATCGCAATCCGTGTTGTGGGGCTGGCGGACACGGTGCGAGGCGCCGGTTGCAATAGTGGGCCAGCGGGTTTCGGTGGGGGCGGTGTTGCCGCGGCGGTCGCGGTCGGCTCGACTCGCACTTCGTCTGGTGCTTCAACCTGCGTCGCGGTGGTCGGCGGCGGAGCTGCGGCGATTGCAGGGTCTGTCGTGGGTGGCTCGGACGCTGATGGAACGGCCTCGAAGCCGTCGGCGAGCGCCTGCTGCAACCCTGTGTCGGTCGAGGCATCGGATGCCACACTCGGCAAGGGCCCGGTCGCGGTGCGTTGCCAATGCAGCGTGCCGATGTCGCCGCCGCGATCGAGTGTCGCCACCGTGTCCGACCATCCCGCGGATCGGTGCAATTGCAGCAGTGCCGAGGCGGACATCGGCCGCGGAAGCGCGACGGACAGGCTCAGTTTGCCTCCGGCCAGCGCAAAGCGGCGGTAGCGGTTCCGCGTGTCGGCATCCGCTTCCAGCCCGAGCGTCGCCAGGCGGCGCGCCACCGATTCGACATGCCGGGCGACGAAGCGGCGCTCGTCGACTTCGCTCTTGTCCGCGCAGTAGCGGTTGCGCGCCGTGACGAACCCCTGGTCCTGCACCTCCCAGTGCTCGCTGCGGATGAGGCCGGGCTCGGCAGCGAGCCGCAGCAGGTTGCCTCCGTCACTCGGCAAGCTTCCGATGCGGTCCCATTGCAGACGCGAGACGCCGAAGGTTTCCAGTATCACGGTTGCCTGCAGATCGCCGGCCTGCGCGCGGTAATCGAATTGCAGCGTAGGGCTGCCCGGTTTGAGGCCAGCTTCGTCCA
>JALCLA010000005.1 GCA_022647565.1 Chiayiivirga sp. | reverse complement strand
CATAATGCCGAGGTCGGTGGTTCGAGTCCACCCATAGCCACCATTTTTGCCTTTATATTCAGCGTGTTGCGGCGGGTCGGCTTGGTGCTTGCCGGTTTCCGTGGCCAGGTCGGCGTGTCCTGTGGCGAAGGCGGAACGCAAGACTGGCCATCCCTGAGTTCTGCACTCGGGCCACTGCCACCGACATCGAACATGCGGCGCCACGGGTTGCCGATCGGGCAGGCAATGATCGAGCCGTCGCGCGTCACCCAGCGGTGGTCGAACCTCCGACCGATCTCGACTCGATCGAAACGCTTGCGAATCGCAAGGCGCTGACGGAGCCCGGCGGGCCTGCGAGCTAGAATCACCGCATGGACATCTTCAAGGTCTTCACGGTCGAAGCCGCACATCGCCTGCCGCACGTGCCGCCGGGGCACAAGTGCGCACGGCTGCATGGGCATTCATTCCGCATCGAGCTGCACGTGTCGGGCGAACTGGGCAGCGAGAGCGGCTGGGTGATGGATTTCGCCGAGGTGAAGTCGGCCTTCAGGCCGCTGTACGAGCAGCTCGACCACCACTACCTCAACGACATCGACGGGCTCGACAACCCGACCAGTGAGCGCCTCGCAATCTGGATCTGGGAGCGACTCAAGCCGGCGCTGCCGCTGCTGTCGGAAGTCGTCGTGCATGAGACTTGCACCTCTGGGTGCCGGTACCGCGGGACCTGAATCCGGGGCGCCAACCAGCACCGACACAATTGTTCGCCATCTCGCATCAGCCTTGTCTCAAGGCCTGAGACGCAAGCCGGGTTCCATGGACTTCCCGCCGAAGTGGACACGCCATGACCCGCCATCAGTCCGCCGCGGATTACAGCGACGACAGCCTGTGCTTCCGCCTCAGTTCCAGCCGCATCGTGCCGCGCACCAGCGTGGGGATCGGCGTCGAGGGCGTCGCACTGGTCGATGCCACCGATGCCGATCACGGCGCGCGGGAGTCGCGCGTGCTGCGGGCGTTGACCAGCTGTATCCGCGGCGACTGGACGATCTCATCGATCGAACGCACCCGCGACGACTCGGGCTACGAGCGCGTGCTGCTGCGCGCCCACACGCGCGTCGGGCTGGAGGAGAACCACAACCTGGAGGAGCGCGGCCGCCACGCCAGCGGCAGTGGCCTCGCGACCCAGTCGCCGCGCGTGGATTTCTCCCTGCCGCCGCAGGTGCTGGTGGCGGAAACCCAGCGCCTGCAGGATGAGCTGGTGCTGGCTGCGATGGAGCGCGCCACGCGCTTCAACGAACTCACCGGGCGGACCTGGCGTCTGGGCGAAGTCCGCTTTGGCGTGCATGGCGACGCCTTGGCGCATTACTCGGGCAAGGGCGTCGCGCGCGAGCGCGCCACCGCCAGCGAGGAAGGCGGCCTCGGCATGGCCGAACGCCTGCTCTTGCTGGCCGATGTCACCTTGAAGTCGGCGGCCTGAGGGAACGCTGCCCATGCCCAACGAGCCCGCCGCTGCCGCAGCCACGAATGCCACATCCCGGAGCGCCGGCCTGGCCGCGCTTCCTGTGTACTACGACGCGCGCATGGTGGCCGATGCGCAGAGCTTCTCGCCCAGTGCCGGCAAGCCGCGTGCCGTGGTCGATAGCTGGAAACAAATGGGCGTGGCACTCGAGTTCCCGCGTTTCGATCCGGCCACGCGCGAGCAACTGGCGCTCGCGCATGCACCCTCGTTTGTCGACGGCATCCTGTCGGGCCAGATCAGCAACGGCTTCGGCAATCGCTCGATGGCCGTGGCGAACGCCTTGCCGTGGACCTCCGGCGCAATGCTGGCCGCGGCCCGCGCCGCGCGTGCCAATGGCTTCGTGGCCGTGGCGCCGGTATCGGGGTTTCATCACGCCCGGCATGGCTCGGCCAGCGGCTTCTGCACCTTCAACGGTCTGATCGTCGCGGCCCGGGCGCTGCAGGATGAGGGCGCGGCGCGGCGCGTGGGTATCCTGGATTTCGATCAGCACTACGGCGATGGCACCGACCAGATCCTGCGTCACTTCGGATTGCAGGGCATCGCGCACTACACCGCCGGGGCCGAGTACGGATCGCCGAACCAAGCCGACGCCTTCCTGGGCGCCATACCCTCGCTGGTGCGACGCTTCGCCGACTGCGAGGTCTTGTTGTATCAAGCGGGCGCCGATCCGCACATCGATGATCCGCTCGGAGGCTGGCTCAACAGCGCGCAACTGGCGCAGCGCGACCGGCTTGTCTTCGAAACCTGTCGGAGCATCGGCCTGCCGGTGGCATGGAATCTGGCCGGCGGCTACCAGAGCCCGCTGCGCAAGGTGCTCGACATCCACGATGCAACCTTGCGGGCATGCGCCGACGTGTTCCTTCGGGACACCTAGACCGGAAAATTGTTGCATCGCGGAGATTCCGTCACCGCCCCGTTGAATTCTTTGATATCAATGCCTTGTCTTTCTCCAACATGAACGGGACGAGCTTTCGCTGCGATTTATGTTGCATTGCAGCAAAACCCTTGCTAGGCTTTGCATCGCACCGCTCCCTCTCTTCCAACTTTCGAGGCACGATCATGTTCGAGCAGCTCAACACCCAGTTCGCTACGGCGGCCAAGCAGTTCGCCGATTCGGCCCTGAAGGCCAATGCCCTGACCTTCCAGAACTTCGAGCGCGCCGTCGGCGTGCAGCTCAAGACCTTCGAATCGGGCGTCAACGCCACCGTCGCTTTCCTCGGCGAAGCCGCGGAAGTGCGTGATTTCGAGACCGCCAAGGCGATCTTCCCGAAGAGCGTGGCGCTGGTGAAGGCCTCGGGCGAACAGTTCTACAACGCCGGCCAGGAAGTCTTCGGCCAGACCTTGAAGACCACCGAAGCCATCGCGCAGCTCTACAAGTCGCAGTTCGACGTCGCCAACGACACCGTGGTCAAGGCCACCGTGAAGGCTGCGAAGGGCAAGTAAGCATCGCTTCGTCGCCTTGCGCGACGATTGCCGCAAGCCCTCCCCTCCCGGTCTTGCGGTATTCGAGCCGACGGGTCACCCCCGTCGGCTTTTTGCTTTCTGCGGTGCCGCGGCGCCGGTCAGGCCGCCGCAACGAACATCGCCACCGTGCATCCGAAAGCCGCCAGCCACACCAGGCTGCGCGCCATCGGCCAGTTGGCGAGGTAACACACGCCATAGCCCAGACGCAGCGCGATGAAGGCGAGCGCCAGGGCGTCTATGCGCTCCTGCGGCGCCTGAGCCAGCTGCGCCACGATTACCGCCGCGGCGAAGAAGGGAAACGCCTCGAAACTGTTCAGGTGCGCGGCATGCGCACGCGCCGGCAGGCCGCCCAGGCGCGCCTGCCACCCGCGCGGATCACGATTGTTGTAACGCTCGCCGCTGCCCTTGGCGATGGCCGTGAACAGGTACGGCATCACGCCAGCCACCAGGATGCACCAGAACGCGGTAGTCATTTGCCCTTGCCTCCTCCAAATAGCCGTTGCCAGAACGAGGGCGGCTTGGCGACGGGCGTCGCCGCAGCCGCCTGCTGCTGTCGGACGCGCGCGATGTCTTCGGCCCGAACCTTGGGCGCGAGTTGGGTGGCGTCCACCATCGGGCGCGCCGCCCGCGGTGCCATCACGCCCGTGCTCATCAACTCGCCCGCCAGCGTGGCGATATTTCGGATCGCCTCGCTCGCCGGTGCCGGATCGTTCGCCGCTTCGACGCCGAGCAATTGCGCCGCCAGGCGACCGAGTTCGCCCGCGCCTTGTGCCGCCGGATGGTCGCCGAGCGCCGCCTGCAGGCTGGGGCGTATGTCGAAAATGCCAAGCACCCCGGCGGCCTCGAACACCTGGCGCAGCGCCGGCGTGAGCCCGCTCAGGCGCAGGCTCGTCGTTGGCCCCTTGAGCGCCTTGCCGAGCTTGCCGAATACACGCAGGCCGGCGTTGCTGGCGTAATTGAGTTCGGCCAGGTCGATCACGAGGTGACGTTCGCCTGCCACCAGCAGTTCCTGAGCCGCGAGCTCGAACTCGGCAGCATTGTCGTTGTCGAGCCGGCCCCTGGGCGTCAGCACCAGCACGCCACCGTGGCGATTCTTGATCAGCTCAAAGGCCATCTGCGGTGAATTCCTCGTCGATCCTGAACGCCGCGATGACACGCGCCCCTGCGTGCGTGCGGGCATCCCCGGGCTCGCAGCGGCGTCGCGCGCAAGCCATGGTCATCCTTCGCGGAAGGTGAAGCGCGCGGGTCCGACCTCGATGTTGTCGTCGTGCCGCAACAGATGCTGGGTGACGGCGACGCCATTGACCTTCACTCCGCCACCTTCGTCGCTCAAGGTGAAGCCGGCCATGCTGACCCGGATCTCGGCATGGCGCCGGGCGGCAGCCGCGACGCGCACGTCGCATCCGTCCTCGCTGCCGATCACCAGTGGCTTGAGCGCCACGGTGTACGACTGCTTGCCGGCCTCGGCGTTCTGCGGCACCAGGCGCGCGGTGCGCATGATCATGGTGGAGTCGGCGCGAGGCGGCGGCGGCGCCGGGGCGGCGGCGACATCGGCCGGGCGTACCGCCCGCATCATCTGGGTGGCACCGGCGCCGGGTTGGGGTGGTGCGCCGGGAATGGCCATCACGGTGGTCGCCATGGGTGGCGCGGGCGGCGGCGTGGTTGCCGGCGGAATCGTGTCGTAGGCCGCCAGTTGGGCCTCGGTCAGGGTTTCGAGCTTGCGCGTGGCGGCCGGTGCGGCCGGCGTCACCGGGGTGCTGGTTTCGAGCTCTTCCTCGGAGCGGAACACGGCGACGAAGCGCTGTTTCATCGCCTCCGCCTGCTCACGCGCCATCGCCTTGTCGGCCAGTTGCTTGTCGACCGCCTTGAGCCGCTTCTTGTGCTCGGCCTCGTCGAACTCGCCCAGGCTGAAACGGAACTCGATCTCCTCCCGATCGAGGCGAGTGGTCTCGTGGTCGGCTTCCGACTTCGCCAGCAACTCGCGCAATCGCGCGTACTGCTCACGCGCCGTGGCCTTGAGCGGCGCGGCTTCTTCTTCCAGCGCGCGGCGTCGGCTCTCGTAGTCGGACCGCACACGCATGTAGACCGGCGCCGCGACGGCCTCGCGCTTGGCCTCCATCGCGGCGAGGCGGCTTTCGAGCGTGTCGAGTTCCTGCTTGATGCGCCCCAGCGCATCCAGCGGAGTGACGTCGATGGTGGCAAGTTCTTCCTGCATGGGCCGCTCCCGTGGCTGTGCGTGGATCACGCGTCGCCGAGTTCGAGTTCGATCGCGCCGAAGCGCAGTTTGTCGCCTGACTTGAGCGCGAGCGTGGCTCCGGCCGCCACTCGCTCGCCGTTGACCCAGGTTCCGTTGGCGACGCCGGGTTCTTCACGCAGGCTCACACCCGTGGCATCCACCAGCAGTCGCGCATGGCGACGGCTCAGGCTGCGGGCGAGGTCGAGCGGGCCGAGATTGATCTCCGGGATCGCGCCGGTGGCAGGATCCGGGCGACCGACCAGACACTCGCTCTTGCCTGCAGGCACTTCGATGACGCTGTCGGCATGGCGCAGGACCCAGGCTTTTGCGCGCGCCGGTTTGGCGGGCTCGGGCTTGGTTGCCGCTGGCACAGGAGGCTCCGGCTTCGGCGGCTCCGGCTTCGGCGGCTCCGGCTTCGCTGCTTCGACCTTGGGCGCCTCTCCCTTGGCCACTGCGGCTCGGGATTCAGGCGCGATCACCACGGTCGACGATGGCGCGGCGCTGCGTGCCGCGGGTGCGGCGGCGCGGGCGCAGACGCCGCGGCACCACCACCCCGTGCCAGTTGCGCTTCCAGTTCGACGCGACGGGCTTCCCCGGCACGCAGGCGCTGCACCAGCGGCGCATCAGGTGCACCGAAACCTCGGCGTTCTCGCGCAGCACCGCGTGGAAGGAAGCCACGTCGATGCGCAAGGCACGCACCACGGTCCTGGCCACCACGTTGGCGGAATGGGGGGCTTCCTGGAGGATGGCCATCTCGCCGAAGAATTCGCCGGGGCCGAGTTCCGCCAGCACCACGCCCGGCGCGTCACTGCGTTCGATCGCTACCTTGCCGGCCTCGATGATGAACAGGGCACTGGCCGGTTCGCCCTGGCGCAGGATCGTGGCGCCGGCGGGAAAATCGGAAAAGGGAGACTCGCTGCGGCCTTCGCGACTCATGTCGAACGCGGATTCCAGCGCGGCCGGGGCCGCAATCGCCCGGATTATGCCGAGCGTGCGAATCCAGCCGCAACCAAGGCCCGGATCGGGGCCGCTCCTACTTCTTCCTGGGACGCTGCCAACCGTCGATCATGGCTTGGCGGCCGCGCGCCACGCTCAGCTTCCCGGCCGGCGCGTCCTTGGTGATCACGGAGCCGGCACCGATCGTCGCATCGCTGCCGATGGTGACCGGCGCCACCAGCGAGGAGTTCGAGCCGATGAAGGCGCCGTCCTCGATCCGGGTGACGAATTTGTTCACGCCGTCGTAGTTGCAGGTAATGGTGCCGGCGCCCACGTTCACACCGGCGCCGATTTCGGCATCGCCGAGATAGCTGAGGTGGTTGGCCTTGCTGCCGCGCCCGAGCCGGACTTTCTTGGTCTCGACGAAATTGCCGACGTGCACGCCTTCGGCCAGCTCGGTGCCGGGACGCAGCCGCGCGAAGGGCCCGATGGTGCAGGCACCGTGCGCGACCACGCCGTCCAGATCGCAATGGGCCTGCACCACCGTACCGGCGGCGAGCGTCGCATCCTTGATCCGGCAGAACGGGCCGATGCGCACGCCGTCGCCCAGCGTGACTTCACCTTCGAGGATGACGTCGACGTCGATCTCCACGTCGCTTCCCACGGAAACCCGACCGCGCTGGTCGAAGCGGGACGGATCCACCAGTCGCGCGCCCTGCACGCACAACGCGCGTGCGCAGCGGCGCTGGTAGTGCCGTTCCAGGTCGGCCAGCTGCCAGGCGTCGTTCGCGCCGCTCGCATCCATCGCGTCGGCACATGGCAGGGGCGCTGCGTGCTCGCCGTCGGCGGCGGCCAGCGCGAATACGTCGGTCAGGTAGAACTCGCCCTGTGCATTGTCATTGCGCAACTGCGCCAGCCAGGCACGCAGTTTCGAGGCATCGGCTGCAATGATGCCCGTGTTGATCAGGCGTACCGCGCGCTGCTCGGGCGTGGCGTCCTTCTGCTCGACGATGGCGCAGACGTTGCCGCGAGCATCGACCATGACGCGGCCATAGCCGGTCGGATCGGCAGGCTCCGCGGTCAGTACCGCCAGCGATCGCGGCGCCTGCACCAGGGGTGCAAGGGATTCGCGCATCAGCAGCGGCACGTCGCCGTAAAGCACCAGCACACGCGCGGCATCCGGCACGTCCGGCATGGCCTGTTGCACCGCATGACCGGTGCCGAGCTGCCGCGCCTGCTCCGCCCAGGACAGGTCACCGTGCCGCGCGAACGCCGCACGCACCTGATCGCCACCGTGGCCGTAGACGATGTGGATCGTCTCTGCGCCCAGCTCGCGTGCGGTATCGATGACGTGCCCGAGCATGGGCTTGCCGCCGATCAGGTGCAGCACCTTCGGCTTGGCCGATTTCATGCGCTTGCCCTCGCCGGCGGCGAGGATCACGACGTGCAGGGGCTTATCGTTCATGCGGGAGGGATTCTAGCGCCAGAAACGCAAACGCCGACGCACGGTCGGCGTGGAATCGACGGATGCGCCTTGGCCCGCCGGGCCGGACTGGTCCGGCCACCTTCGCGCAGCGGAGCAAGCTCCGCTCCCGCTTGAAGCTCTCGGCGGAGCAAGCTCCGCTCTACGGGCGGTGTCTCAGTGCTTGAGGTTCTTGCGCAAGCGCTCCAGCGCCTGCAACTGCGCCACGGCCTCGGCCAGACGGGCCTGGGCTTCGGCCACTTCCATCGCGTCGGTGCGATTGAGGATGGCCTTCTCGGCTTCGTCCTTGGCCTGCTTGGCCGCGGCTTCGTCCAGATCCTTGGCGCGGATCGCGGTATCAGCCAGCACGGTGACGACCTGCGGCTGCACTTCGAGAATGCCGCCGGAGACGTAGAAGAACTGCTCTTCGCCGCCTTCGAGGATCACGCGCACCTGGCCCGGCTTGAGCCGGGTGATGAGCGGGGCGTGGCGCGGCGCGATGCCGAGTTCGCCCATCTCGCCGGTGGCAACGACCATCTGCACCACGCCGTGGAAGATCTCTTCCTCGGCGCTTACGATGTCGCAACGGATCGTGGATGACATGTCGTTGTCCGTCTGTGGCGGCGCTTAGGCCGCGGCGCTCATCTTCTTGGCCTTCTCGAAGGCCTCGTCGATGCCGCCGACCATGTAGAAGGCCTGTTCCGGCAGGTGATCGCACTCGCCTTCGCAGATCATCTTGAAGCCGCGGATGGTGTCCTTGAGCGTGACGTACTTGCCGGGCGAACCGGTGAACACTTCGGCCACGTGGAAGGGCTGCGAGAAGAAGCGCTCGATCTTGCGCGCGCGCGACACGGCCTGCTTGTCTTCCTCGCTCAACTCGTCCATGCCGAGGATCGCGATGATGTCCTTGAGCTCCTTGTACTTCTGCAGCGTCGCCTGCACCTTGCGCGCGGTGTCGTAGTGCTCGTTGCCGATCACGTTCGGGTCGAGCTGGCGCGAGGTCGAGTCGAGCGGGTCCACCGCCGGGTAGATGCCGAGCGAGGCGATGTTGCGCGAGAGCACGACGGTCGCGTCCAAGTGCGCGAACGTGGTGGCCGGCGACGGGTCGGTCAGGTCGTCCGCAGGCACGTACACGGCCTGGATCGAGGTGATCGAGCCGGTCTTGGTCGAGGTGATGCGCTCCTGCAGCACGCCCATTTCCTCGGCCAGCGTGGGCTGGTACCCCACCGCCGACGGCATGCGACCCAGCAGTGCGGAGACCTCGGTGCCGGCCAGGGTGTAGCGGTAGATGTTGTCGACGAAGAACAGGATGTCGCGGCCCTTGCCGGTGGCCGGATCCTTGTCGTCGCGGAAGTACTCGGCCATGGTCAGGCCGGTCAGCGCCACGCGCAGGCGGTTGCCCGGCGGCTCGTTCATCTGGCCGTACACCATGGCCACCTTGTCGAGCACGTTCGAGTCTTTCATCTCGTGGTAGAAGTCGTTGCCCTCGCGGGTACGCTCGCCCACGCCGGCGAACACCGACAGGCCCGAGTGCTGCTTCGCGATGTTGTTGATCAGCTCCATCATGTTGACGGTCTTGCCGACGCCGGCGCCACCGAACAGGCCGACCTTGCCGCCCTTGGCGAAGGGGCACATCAGGTCGATCACCTTGATGCCGGTTTCGAGCAGTTCGTTGGCGGCCGCCTGGTCTTCATACGAGGGCGCGGCGCGGTGGATTTCCCAGCTCGCTTCCGCGTTCACCGGGCCGGCTTCGTCGATCGGCGAACCCAGCACGTCCATGATGCGGCCAAGCGTGGCCTTGCCGACCGGCACCGAGATTGCCTTGCCAGTGTTGTTCGCGATCAGGTTGCGCTTCAGGCCGTCGGTGGAACCGAGCGCAATGGTGCGCACGATGCCGTCGCCGAGCTGCTGCTGCACTTCCAGCGTGATGTCGGTGCCGTCGACCTTGAGCGCGTCGTACACCTTCGGCACGTTTTCGCGCGGGAATTCGACGTCGACGACGGCGCCGATGATCTGGACTACCTTACCTTGCGCGTGGGCTGCGTTCATGGCCTTTCCTGGATTCACGTATTTGATTGGTTCAACGGTTTTCGCAGCCGACGGACTTGAACATCCCGTCCAGCTCCTTGTTGGCTTCGACACAGACTTCGTCGTTCGGTGCCGTGCCCGGATCCCAGCCGAGCTCGAATCTGGTCGTGCCTGCCGGAAGATTGGCCTTGCAGCGATCGATGCGCTGTTGCAAGGCCGCACATGCTCCGCTGCCGGGCGCGGGGTTCGCGCCGGACTGTGCGGCCATCGGCGCGGTTTCGGACGAGCCACCACACGCGCTCACTGCGGCGATCATCGCAGCCAGCATCGTCGCACGCGTTGCAAGGGGCAGGCGGGTACGCATCACACTGCCGCCGCACCGCCGACGATCTCGCTGATTTCCTGCGTGATCGCAGCCTGGCGGGCCTTGTTGTAGATCAGGTTCAGCGTGCCGATCAGTTTGGTGGCGTTGTCGGAAGCCGACTTCATCGCCACCATGCGCGCGGCGTGTTCCGACGCGAGGTTCTCCAGCACCGCCTGGTACACCAGCGACTCGACGTAGCGCTTGAGCACATCGTCGAGCACGACCTCGGCGCCGGGTTCGTAGATGTAGTCCCAGTCGTGCCGGGTTTCGAGTGATTCCGAGGCCGGCAGCGGCAGCAGTTGATCCTGCGTCGACTTCTGGCTCATGGTGTTGATGAAGTCGTTGTAGCAAAGGAAGACGCGATCGAGGTTGCCGCCGGCGTACGCGTCCAGCATCACCTTGATCACGCCGATCAGCTGTTCGATCTGCGGCTTCTCGCCCAGGTGCGTGACCGATCCGGTCATGTTCACCTTGAGGCGGCGGAAGAACGCCGTGGCCTTCTGCCCGATGCAGACCACGTCGATCTCGACGCCCTTGCCCTGCCACTCGCGCATGTCGGCGAGGATGCGGCGGAACAACTGCGAGTTGAGGCCGCCGCACAGGCCGCGATCAGTCGACACGATCAGGTAACCGACGCGCTTGATCTCGTTGCGCTCGACCAGGAACGGATGCACGTACTCGGAGTTCGCCTTCGCGATGTGACCGATCACCTGCTTCATCAGGCGCGCGTAGGGGCGCGACGCCTTCATCCGATCCTGCGCCTTGCGGATCTTGGAGGCCGAGACCATTTCCAGCGCACGCGTCACCTTGCGGGTGTTCTGCACGCTCTTGATCTTGGTTTTGATTTCTCTGCCGCCAGCCATGTCTCTACCTGCGTATCCGTCTGTCGTAGAGCGGAGCTCGCTCCGCTACACCGTCGCCGGGCGGAGCAAGCTCCGCTCTACGACGAAGAGGGGATTACCAAGACCCCGTGGTCTTGAACTCGGAGATCAGCGTCTTGAATGCGGCCTCCACGTCCTTGTCCCACTTGCCGGTGGCGACGATGTCGTTCATCAGTGCGCCCTGGGTGTTGGCCAGGTGCGCGTGCAGGCCGGCCTCGAACGCGCCGATCTTGTTCATTGCGACGTCATCCATGTGGCCTTCGTTGACCGCGTAGATCGACAGCGCCATCTGCGCGATGTTCATCGGCGCGTACTGCTTCTGCTTCATCAGTTCGGTGACGCGCTGGCCGCGCTCAAGCTGCTTGCGCGTGGTTTCGTCGAGGTCGGAAGCGAACTGCGCGAACGCCGCCAGCTCGCGGTACTGAGCGAGCGAGATGCGGATGCCGCCCGAGAGCTTCTTCATGATCGAGGTCTGGGCCGCGCCACCGACGCGCGAGACCGAGATGCCGGCATTCACCGCCGGGCGGATGCCGGCGTTGAACAGGTCGGTTTCGAGGAAGATCTGGCCGTCGGTGATGGAGATCACGTTGGTCGGGACGAAGGCGGACACGTCACCGGCCTGGGTTTCGATGATCGGCAGTGCGGTGAGCGAGCCGGTCTTGCCCTTGACCGCACCGTTGGTGAACTTCTCGACGTACTCCTCGGACACGCGCGCGGCGCGCTCCAGCAGGCGCGAGTGCAGGTAGAACACGTCGCCCGGGTAGGCTTCGCGGCCCGGCGGGCGGCGCAGCAACAGCGAGATCTGGCGATAGGCGACGGCCTGCTTGCTGAGGTCGTCGTAGATGATCAGCGCGTCTTCGCCGCGATCACGGAAGTATTCGCCCATGGTGCAGCCCGAGTAGGCGCTGATGTATTGCATCGCGGCCGACTCCGACGCCGATGCGGCCACCACCGTGGTGTAGGCCATCGCGCCGTTCTCTTCGAGCTTGCGCACGATGTTGGCGATGGTCGAGTTCTTCTGGCCAATCGCGACGTAGATGCACTTAACGCCGGAATGCCGCTGGTTGATGATCGCGTCGATGGCCATCGCGGTCTTGCCGGTCTGGCGGTCGCCGATGATCAGCTCGCGCTGGCCGCGGCCGATCGGGATCATCGAGTCGACTGACTTGTAGCCGGTCTGCACCGGCTGCGACACCGACTTGCGCCAGATCACGCCAGGAGCAACCTTCTCCACCGGCGCGGTGAGCGCGGCGTTGATCGGGCCCTTGCCGTCGATCGGCTCGCCCAGCGCGTTCACCACGCGGCCCAGCAGTTCGGGGCCGGTCGGCACTTCCAGGATGCGGCTGGTGGTCTTGGCGGTGTCGCCTTCGCGCAGGTGCTCGTAGTCACCCAGCACCACGGCGCCAACCGAATCGCGCTCCAGGTTCAGCGCGAGCGCGAAGGTCGCGGCACCGCTTTCCGAAGCGGGCAGCTCGATCATCTCGCCCTGCATCACGTCGGCGAGGCCATGGATGCGCACGATGCCGTCCGAGACCGAGGTCACGGTGCCTTCGTTGCGCGCCTCGGCGGCGAGCTTGACCTTCTCGATGCGGTGCTTGATCAGTTCGCTGATTTCGGACGGATTTAGCTGCGTGGTAGCCATCTTGGTTTTCCTGGTGTCCGGCGCGAAGCCGGCGCTGCGTAAGAAAAAAGGTGTCGAAAGAGGGTCGTCAGTGCGCTAGCGCAGCGGAAAGGCGCGCGAGCTTGCCGCGCAGCGAGCCGTCGATGACCACGTCGCCCGCATCGATCACCGCGCCACCGATCAGGGCCGCGTCGACCGCCTGGGTCAGCGAGATCTCGCCACCGAAGCGGCGCTTGAGCGCAGCGGTGAGCGACTCGACCTCACCCGCGCCCATGGGCACGGCCGAGGTTACGGTGACGTTCACCACCTTCTCGGCTTCGGCACGCAAGGCCTCGTACTGCGCCGCGATGTCCGGCAGCAGGGAGAGGCGGCGATTGTCGGCCAGCACGGCGACGAACTGGCGGAAGTTCGGGTCGATGTCACCCGGCGGCAGCAGCAACTCGAGCACGTCGTCCAGACCCAGCTTGGGATGACCCAGGAGGTTCTGCACGCGCGCGTCAGCCGCGATGCTGGCAGCAAAGCCGAGCAGGTTCGACCACGGCGCGAGACGGCCGTGCTCACGCGCCAGCGCGAAGGCGGCGCGGGCGTAGGGTCGGGCGAGCGTCAGCGCATGGCTCATGGCTCAGGCTCCGCTCAAAGCTGGGCCGCGAGGTCGTCGAGCAGGGCCTTGTGGGCACTTGCGTCGATCTCGCGCTTGATCAGCTTTTCGGCACCGGCCACGGCCAGGGTCGACATCTGCTTGCGCAGGTCTTCCTTGGCGCGGTGCGCGGCGGACGCGATCTCGGCCTGGGCCAGCGACTTCTGGCGCTCGGCTTCGGCTACGGCCTCGTTCTTGGCCGCGTCGACGATCTGGTTCGCACGGGTTTCGGCCTGGGCGATGATCTCGTTTGCCTTGCCGCGCGCGTCGCGCAGCAGGTCGTTGACTCGCTCTTCGGCCTGAGCCAGGTCGCGCTGGCTCTGGTCAGCCGCGGCCAGCCCGTCGGCGATCTTCTTCTGGCGCTCTTCGATGGCCGACATCAACGGCGGCCAGATGAACTTGACGGTGAACCAGATGAGGATCGCGAACGAGATCATCTGGCCCAGCAAGGTGATATTCGGATTCATGACATTCCCTGCGGAAGCCTGTTCGACTAAAGCTCTGCGTGACGACCGGCGCGCGCCGCGTACGACGCACGCCGGACCTGCAAACCAGCGGCGGCGCGTAGCCGCACGCCAGAACGCGGATTACTTCAGCGCGGCGAGCAGCGGATTGGCGAAGGCGAACATCATCGCGACGCCCACGCCGATCAGGAACGCCGCGTCGATCAGGCCGGCGAGCAGGAACATGCGGCCCGACAGCATCGGCACCAGCTCCGGCTGGCGCGCAGCCGACTCGAGGAACTTCGAACCCATGACACCGATGCCGAGCGCGGCACCGAGCGCACCGAGACCGACGATCAGACCGATGGCGACGGCGGTGAGGCCCTGGACGTTGGCGATGAATTCCATGATGAACTCCGAAGTGATCTAACAGTGAGGGTGAAAAGGAAGGACGAAACGGTCAGTGGTGCTCATGCGCCATCGCGAGGTACACGACGGTCAGCACCATGAAGATGAAGGCCTGCAGCAGGATGATCAGGATGTGGAAGATCGCCCAGCCGGCATTGATGAACACACCCGGGATGAAGGTGTACCAGGAGGCGAACAGGCCGGCGATCAGCATGAACAGCAGCTCGCCTGCGTACATGTTGCCGAACAGTCGCATGCCGAGGCTGACCGGCTTGGACAGGTACTCGACCAGGTTCAGGAACAGGTTCGGCACGGCCAGGACGATCTTCCCGATCGGGCTGTGGGCGTGGAACGGCGCGGTGAACAGTTCCTTGGTGAAGCCCCAGCCACCCTTGGCCTTTATCGAGTAGAAGATGATCAGCAGGAACACCGTGATCGACATCGCGAAGGTGGTGTTGATGTCGGCGGTTGGCACGATGCGCAGGTAGGTGTGATGGGCGACTTCCTCGCCGGCGACGGCCTGGATCACTGCACTCGGCAGGTCCAGCGGCAGCAGGTCCATGGTGTTCATGAACACCACCCAAACGAAGATCGTCAGCGCCAGCGGCGCGATGAACTTGCGGTTGCCGTGGAAGGCGTCCTTGACCTGACCATCGACGAACTCGACCACGAGCTCCACGAAGGCCTGCCCCCTGGACGGCACGCCGGCCGTGGCCTTGCGCGCCTTCGACCACAACAGCAGGCAGGCCAGCAGACCCAGCGCCAGCGAGATCACCCACGAATCCAGGTGGAAGGCGTTGCCCGCCACCTGCGTCGTGTTGTGGGTGAGGTGATGCTGGATGTATTCGGTCAGACCGCCGGATGCGCCGGATTCCGCACTCACGAGATCACCTTTACGATTTGAATCCGAGAATGACGCCTGTGGTCAGCGCGGCGCACAGCCCGACCAGCACAGGCACGGGCGGCAGCTCGAAGCGGGCCAGCGCCAGATACAGCACGCCCGCGATCGCCAGCCATTTCAGGGCGAGTCCACCGAGTAGCCGGAGCAACACTGTCCCGGCACCGATCACGCTGCCGCCGCCGAAGGCCCGCCAGGCCATCAGCGCGCTTCCAAGCGCAATCGCACCGCCGCCCAGCAAGGCACCCGACGCGGCCGGCAACCCCTGGACGAGGAAGGCCAGCGCGACCAACCCCGTGACTAGCGCTTGCGCGAGCAGGACACGGGAGGCCTGGCGCCGGCCGGCGGCCAAGGAATTGAGCACGCTGCGGAACCGGTTGCAGGAAGGACGGTATCGGCAGAAAACGCCCTGCCAAGACGCGGAAGTATAGCGGCCGCAGACACGGTGCCGCAACCGCGAAATGGCACGGATTGACGTGATCGGCCGCTCAGTCCGGCAGGCGTCGGGGCGCGAACCAGGCCCAGGCCGCCTCGACTTCGGCCGCATCCACGGCGTGTCCGCCGAAGAACTCCGCATGACCCAGCCGATCCGGCTCGACCCAGCCTGCGGCGCGAAAACGGTTGGCATCGGCCTGGGCATGGGCGCGCAGGGGATCCGACTCCCCGACCCGCAGGCTGGCCGGGATCCGGCGCGCGATCTGCGGCAGGGTCGTGGCGCAGGCGTAGGCGCCGCCGGCACTGCAGGACAGCACTTCCAGCGCACCGGCGTTGACCGCGTAGGCCGCGAATCGGCCCGGATTGCCCAGCGCCAGCGCATGGCCGAAGTGTGCGCCCGCCGAAAAACCCCAAAGATACCGACGATCCAGGTCGATGCTGTAGTCCCGCGCGACCACATCCAGGGCACAGGCCACGGCCGGTTGGTCGATGCCTGGCACCCAACCGCCCTGCGTCCCGCTCGCGATCGGCACCACCATCAGGACACCCTCACGCTCGGCCACGGGCGCCCAGAGCGCGCGAATCTGGTTCGCGGCAGCCGGGGCAGCGGCGGCCGAGCCGGCCGCGCCCGGAAGGGCCACTACCAGCGGCCAGGCCTGATCCGCGGTGTATGCGCCCGGCACGTAGAGCAAGACCGTGTGCGTGCCGGCGGGCGAGGTCACGGTCAGCGATTGCCCCCCCGGGAATGCGCCGCCGCTGCCGCCGCTGGGGCCGCCCGTCGGACTCACGGTGTCGCGATCCTCGAACCCCGCGCGCAGCAGGCCACGCTCGTTCGCGCACCCGGTCGAGGCGAAATCGTAGGCCGCGAACTGAGCGTGCAGCGTCGGTGTCGCCGCCGCGCACAGCGCAAGGACGATGCGACTCACATGCCTTCGTCGGGCGGGCGTGGCGGTCACGGCGCGGGCTCGCTCAGGCCGCGGCGCACGGCAGGCTCAGGCTGACGCACAGGCCGCCCCCCTCGCGATTGGCCAGCGCCAGGCGCCCGCCATGCGCCTCGACGATTTCGCGCGCCAAGGCCAGGCCGAGTCCGGTACCGCTGCGCTTGGTCGAATAAAACGGCACCAGGGCATTGGCCAGCACCGTGTCGCTCATGCCGGCACCGCGGTCGGAAATCTCCAGGCGCACGCCGCCGGGAATGCGTCGCACCGCGAGCTGCACCTCGTCTGCCGCCGAGCCCGACTCGTGCGCATTCTTGAGCAGGTTGATCAGGGCCTGTTGCAACTGCGCCGGATCGAACTGGGCCGACCCCTCCGGCACGGCGCCTTCGAGCTGGAACGGCGTGTGCCTTCGCAGCGACTCCAGGAACGCGCCCCAGGCAACATTCTCGCGTCGCGGCGACGGAAGCTTGGCGAAATCGGCGTAGCCGCGGATGAACCCATCCAGATGTCGGGCGCGCTCCTCGATGGTGCCGAACACCATCGGCAAGCGATCCAGCTCGCCGCGCCGCGCCAACTCCGCGCCCGAGTGCGCGAGCGAGGAAATCGGTGCCAGTGAATTGTTCAATTCATGGCTGATGACCCGGATCACCTTCTTCCAGGTGGCCACTTCCTGTCGGCTGAGTTCCACCGTGAGGCGCTTGAACAGATAGAGCTGGTGCGGCCGTCCGTTCAGCTGGAACGCCCGGCGCGAGAGGTGGTAGGTCTCGTCATGGCCCTCGAGTTCGAACGAAAACAATCCGTCGCGACCGGCACCCAGCGCCTCGCGCAGGCTTTCCGGCGCGGTGGACACCAACTGCTCGAAGGCGCGGCCCTCGAGCTTGCGGCCGCGGTCGAACAGCTGCCGCGCGGCGAGATTGCCGTAGACCAGGAAGCCGCGCGCATCCACCAGCAGCATTGCCACCGGCGTGTTCTGGATCACGGTGTCGAGCAGCAGCTCGCGCTGGAAAAGATGCTGGCGCTCGGCTCGAAGGACCTGCGCCAGCTCGTTGTGCGCGGCCACCAGATCCCCCAACTCGTCATTGGCGTGGCGCGCGATGCTGAAACTGAAATCGCGATCGCGGAAGCTCGCCACCGCCCCCGACAGCGCGCGGAACAACGACAGCACCGGCTCCACCCACCAGCGCACGCAGAACGCGATCACCGGAATCGACACCGCGATCGCGACCGTCCACTCCAGCCAGCCGGTGCCCAGCCAGTGCGCCAGCACCACCGCCACGCTGACCGCGACGCACACCGGCACGGCGGTCAGCAGCATGAGGCGGCCTTCGAGCGAGAAGCGACGCGGCGTGGCATTCATGCGCAGACGATAGCGCGCGGGCGCGTCGGCGCGAAGCCGACCTCAGCCGCGTGCGATCCCGAGTTTCTCCATGCGCCGATAGAACGCCTGGCGACTCAGGCCGAGATCGGTTGCGGCCTGGCTGACGACGCCACCGGCGCGCGCCAGCGCGGCTTCGATGCTGTCGCGATCCGGCTCGGCTTCGCTCGCTGCGGCGACGGCGGCCATCGCCACCGGCAGGCCGAGGTCGGCCGCCTCGATCTGCTCGCCCACCGCCAGCAAGGCCGCGCGCTGCAGCACGTTCTTGAGCTCACGCACATTGCCGGGCCAGGGGTGACGTTGCAGCGCCTCGCGCGCACCGGCGCCCAGGCGCTTGCCCGCGGGCAGGAAGTGTTCGACCAGGGGCGCAATGTCGCGCGGCCGCTCGGACAGCGGCGGCAGGCGCAACTCGATCACGTTGAGGCGATAGTAGAGGTCCTCGCGAAAGGCTCCGACGCGGATCATCGCGCCGAGGTCGGCATTGGTGGCGCTGATCACGCGCACCTTCACCTGGCGCTCGCGATTGCTGCCGAGGCGCTCGAAGCGCCCGGTCTCGAGCACGCGCAGCAATTTCATCTGGCCTGCCGGCGGCAGGTTGCCGATCTCGTCGAGGAACAGGGTGCCGCCGTCGGCGGCCTCGAACTTGCCTTCGCGCGCCTTGTTCGCGCCGGTATAGGCCCCGGCATCGGCGCCGAACAGCTCGGCTTCGATCAGATCCGACGGCAGCGCGCCGCAGTTGAGCGTCACGAACGGGCCGTCCTTCACCGCGGAATTGGCCTGCACGATCGCCGCGATGCCTTCCTTGCCGGACCCATTGGGGCCCGTGACCAGCACCGGCACGTCGGCACGCGCCACCTGGCAGGCCAGCGCCACGACGCGCTCGGTGGCGGGGTCGGCGAACACCAGGCCACGCAGGTCGTAGCGCTCGCGCAAGGCTTGCGCTTCGCGCTGCTGCACCTGCTTGACCTCGCGCAATTCGCGCCGCGCGCTGCCCAGATCGAGCAGGTTGCCCACGGTCGCGAGCAGCTTGCGATCGTCCCAGGGCTTGCCGAGATAGTCCGCCGCACCGGCCTTCACCAATCCCACTGCCGACTCCAGGTGCGTCCATGCAGTGAGCAGGATCACCGGCAGGTCCGGATGCGCGCTGCGGATGCGTCCGAACAGGGCCACGCCCTCTTCGCCCGAGGTGGTGTCGGCACTGAAGTTCATGTCCTGGATCACCAGGTCCACCGCTTCGCGCCCGAGCATCGCCAGGCCCGCCTCGGGCGTGGCGGCGCTGAGGGTGCGCAGGCCCGACAGCGAGAGCAGGATTTCGAGCGCGGTGGCCACGCTCGGGTTGTCGTCGATGATGAGGACCGTGGGCATGGCGTGATTGTCTCAGGCCGGGCGCGGCGCTGTCTTTGCCAGTTCGCCGCGCATCCGGCTCACGCAGTGCGCGTGGCCACCGCGGGCGAGACCCGCGCGGCGCGTCCGGCCGGGCCCCAGACCGCGATCTGGCCCAGCGCGAAGACCACGGCAGCCCCGACCGGCAGGTAGAACCACGGCAGGCGCGGCGCCTGGTACTCCTGCATCAGCCACAGGTTGAACCCGTAGGTGAACAGCACGCCCAGACCCACGCCCATGGCCACCATCAGGCCATTCTCGGTCTGGAAATAGCTGCGGATGTTGATGCGCCTTGCGCCCAGCGCGCGGCGCGTGCCGATCTGCTTGATCCGGCGCGTGACCCAGAAGCTGGCCAGTCCGACGATGCCCGCGCCCGTCACAAGCACCAGCGCCACCATCACCGCCATCAGGATCAGCATCATGGCGCGATCGCTGCGATACGAGGTGGCGCGGATCGCCTCCAGCGAGCGCAACCCGCGCACGATGCGGCCGGTGTTGCTCTCCTGCAGGGTCTGCTCGACCTCCTTCATCAGGCGGTCGCGTTCGCCCGGCGCGGCGCGCACCAGGTAGCGCGCATCGTTGTCGGCCAGCATGCGCGACGGCACCAGCGCGCTCTGCTCCACATCGGGCGAGCTCGGCCAGGGCTGCTGCATGCGTTGCATCACGCCGACGATGGTGACCGCTTCGTTGTCGTTCGCCAGCCCATAGACGGGCTTTCCGATCGCGCTGCTGTCGGGATAGAGCGCCTTGGCCAGGGCCTCGGTGACGATCACCACCTTGGCCGGGATGCCACTGTCCTGGGTGAGATCGAGCACCTCGTCGGCGCGGAAGTTGCGGCCTTCGACCAGCTTCACGCCGAAGGCATCGACCCCCTGCTCGTCGACGAAGTACAGCGCCACGCCTTTGGATTCGCGCGTGCCAGACTCGTCCAGCGGCTCGGTGTCGAAGCCGGTGCTCCAGCCGCCGTTGCTGACCGGAACGGTGTTGGTGGCGGTCGCTGCCACCACGCCAGGCAAGGCGCGGATCCGGTCCAGATCGCTGCGCATCGCGTTGCCGCGGTCGTAGCCCTGCGCAAAGCCGAGGCTGGCGATGAAGAAGGTGTTGGCGTCATCGATGCCGCTGGGGCGATCCATGCGTTCCATGCGCTCCAGCACGATGAACAGGCTGTTGCAGACCACGGCCAGGGTGATCGCCACCTGCAGCACGATCAGCGCCAGGCCGGTCTTGTTGCGCATCAGGGCGGAGTAGATCGGTTTGATGTCCATGGTCGCCTCAGTTGCTCTTCAGTTGCGTGGCGGGCGTGACCTCGCACGCGCGCCAGGTCGGATACAGGCCGGCAAGCAGGCTTGCCGCGAGCGCCACCACCACGGTGATCGCGGTCATGCCCGGGTCGAGCCTGGCGAGCACGCCGATCGATCCCTCGCCGTAGAGTGCACGCAGGCCGAGCAAGCCGAGCCAGGTCAGCAGCAGGCCGCAGACCGCACCGGCGATGCCGACCACGCCCGATTCGGTCAGGTACTGCGCGAACACGGCGCGGCGCGAGGCGCCCACCGCGCGTCGCAACCCGATCTCGGAGGCCCGCGCCATGAACTTGGCCAGCAACAGGCCGACGGTGTTGATCAGGCACACCATGAGGAACGCGAAGGCCAGCCACACCTGGGTGCGCGCGTCGTTCGACACCACCCGCTGCTTCACCAGCCATTCGCCCACGGTGGAGAGCTGGTTGTTGAGCGGGCGCTCGAAGCGTCCAAGCTTCTTCTGTTCCTTGACGTAGTTGTTCATCACGTCGAGGTAGCGCTCGCGCCCGGCGCCGCCCTCCAGCTCCACCCAGAAGGCCATCCAGACGCAATCAGACGCCAGCCAGGCCTGGTAGCCACTGCCCGGGTCCTTCCAGCAGCGATTGTTGTTGCTCGATTGCAGCTCGCGCTCGATGCCATTGCCGAACGGCACGTACATGTCCTCGGCCTGCGCGAATCCGCCCGACGACGGCTCGTAGAACTTGGGTTGCGGGTTCCAGCGGTCGAGCACGCCGACCACGGTGAAGTCCTCGCCACCCAGCCTGAAGCTGCGACCGACCGAATCCTTTCCGCCGAACAGCTTCTCGTTGGTGCTGCGCGACAACACCGCAACGCGCGCGTGCTTCCGATCCTGTTCCCTGTCCCAGCCGCCGCCGTAGAGGAACGGCATGTCGAACATGGGGAACAGGTCACCGTGGGTGAACAGCACCGAGGACAGGTAGGGCTTGGCGTCCTCGTTGGCCGGCTCCACCGGCAGCACGTTCGGGAACATCGCGGCCTGGTACTTGGCCTGCTGCGCGTCGTAGAGCGCCATGGCGTCGGAGTAGGTGAACAGGTCGGGCAAGTCGTTCGGGTCATCCGCGTTCCAGCCGCGACCCGGCGCCCAGTTGTCGAGTTGCGGGCGATAGACCCGGCCTTCCTTGTGCGCGAGCGGATTGCCGCTCATGGCGCGCAGCACGGTGAGCGAGGTCATCGCCGCGCCGATGCCCAGCGCGATGGCGGCCACCATCAGCGCGGTGAGCATCGGGTTGCGGCGCAGGCTGAGCAGGGCGAGGCGCAGGTAATAGGCAAACATGGCGGCGCTCCGTTCAGCGCGCCGCCGCCGCGGCGGCGCGTTCCGGGGCGATCGAAGGCAGGTGCGGCACGTCGTCCAGGTCGGTCACCTGGCCGTCGATCACATGCACGTTGCGTTGCGCCCGCGCCGCCAGTTCCGGATCGTGCGTCACCATCACGATCGTGGTGCCCTGGGCGTTGATGTCTTCCAGCAGTTCCATCACGCCGCGCGCCATCTGGGTGTCGAGGTTGCCGGTGGGCTCATCCGCGAGCAGCAGGCGCGGGCTGCCGGCCAGCGCGCGCGCGATCGCCACGCGCTGCTGCTGGCCGCCCGACAGTTCGGACGGGTAGTGCTTCTGCCGCGAAGCAAGCCCGACCTTGCCCAGGGCGTCCTCGATGCGGCGCTTGCGCTCCCCCGCCGGATAGCCGCGATAACGCAGCGGCACGTCGACGTTGTCGAACAGGTTGAGGTCCGGAATCAGGTTGAAGCCCTGGAAGATGAAGCCGATCTTCTCGTTGCGCAGGCGCGAGCGCGCGTTGTCGTCCATGCCGCGCACCGAGACACCGTCGAGCAGATAGTCGCCGCCGGTGAATTCCTCCAGCAGGCCGGCGATGTTGAGGAAGGTGGTCTTGCCGGACCCGATGGCCCGGTGACCGCGACAAACTCGCCTTCGCGCACCAGCAGGTTGATCTCGCGCAGTGCGTGCGTCTCGATCATGTGGGTGCGGTAGACCTTGCTCAGCTTCTGCATGTGCAGCATGGCGTGGGTTCCTTTCCTGGGGTTCGTGTTCGTGTTCGTGTTCGGGATCGGATGCGTGACGGGCAGTGCGGGTTGCGGCTCAGTTGGAAATCAGGATGCGATCGGCGTCGGCGAACTCGTCGGTGCCGGAGATCACGATGCGTTCGCCCGCGTCCAGCCCGGACAGGATCTCGACGTCGGTCATGCTGCTGGCGCCGGTCTCGATCGCGCGGCGTTGCGCGATGTCGTCGTTCACCACGAAGGCGGAGCGTCCACCGTCGCTGTCCACGAAGGGGCCGCGCTGCACCAGCAGCACATCCGGCTTTTCCTCCATCAGCACGCGGGTGGAGACACGCTGGTTCTGGCGCAGGCCAGCCGGCAGTTCGCCTTCGAAGCGGGCGCGCGCGATGACCTGGCCGTTCACCACTTCGGGCGAGATCGCCGAGAGCACGCCGGGGAAGGTGGCGCCGGCGTAGCGGATCTCGGCCTGCATCCCGAGCCCGAGATCGTCGGCATAGCTTTCCGGCACTTCCAGTTCCACTTCCAACCGACTCAGGTCGACTACGATCAGGAGCGGCGTGTTGGCCGCAACCACGGCGCGATCGGCCACCGCCACCGTGCCGACCACGCCGTCCACCGGCGCCCGCACCGCCAGTTCATCCGAGCGGCGCACCAGGTCGGCCACCACCAGGCGCTGGCGTTCGAGCTGGTGCTCGCGCGTCTGCAGTTCGAAGCGGATGCCGCGGATTTCCAGACCGGAGTCGTCGCGCGAATGGGTGGAGAGGATCTCGGCGCTGCGCAGCGTGTCCTTGGCACGCAGGTATTCCACTTCCGCGATCGCGTGCTTGCCCCAGGCCGCCTCGGCGCGTTGCATCTCGCGTTGCGCGGCACTGAGGGCCACCCCGGCATCGGCCGCGGCGCGACGACTCAGCAGTTGCTGGCGTTCGCTCGCGATGCGCTGGCGTTGCACCTCCACTTCGAGCTCCTGCAAGGTGGCACGCTCGCGCTCGAGTTCGTTGCTCAGTTCGGGCGAGTCGATCTGCGCCAGCAGGTCACCCTGCTTCACCGTGCTGCCGGCCTGGGTCTTGAGCGCGACCGTGCCGGCCACCGGGGCGTACAGGGTCGGGCTCACTGCGGCCACGATGCGGCCCTGCACCGAAACGTCGCGGATCAGGGTTCCGCGCCGCACTTCGGCGATGCGCAGGCGCTCGGCCGACACCGAACGTTCGGCCCCGAGCCAGCGCCCGACCGTCGGCAGCACCAGCATCAGCACCGCCAAGACCGCGAGCGCAGCCACGATCCAGGTCATGCGGCGGCGCGGCGATGTCGGGCCGGGTGCCAGTACGCGGTCTTGGGCGGAGGTGTCGCGGATCATGTCTGCTTCCGGAAAGGGTTGCGCACCCAATGCAGAACTCGTGCCAGCGATTCCATGCGCGCAACTGATTGATTGCCCTGCCAATGCCAGAACCTGTCCCGGCGTCCGCCGCGTCCGCACGGACGACCGGACGGGGTCGGCGCGCGGGTGCGTGCGATAATTTGCCGCCTTGCCAGGCCGCCCTTGGCGGCGGCGCACGCGTCGCGGAGCGATCGATCCGCGCGGTGGATCGCCGGTGGCTGCGGCAGCAATCCGCCCTGCACCACGCCTGGCGGTTCCAATCTGGAGTGAGACTTCCCCAATGTGCGGCATCGTCGGAATCAGCGCGCAGCGCGATGTAGTGGAGCACCTGATCTCGGGCCTGAAGGCGCTCGAGTACCGCGGCTACGATTCGGCCGGCATTGCCGTGCTGACCGCGACCGGCCTGGACCGGCGCCGCGCCAAGGGCAAGGTGCGCGACCTGGAAGCCCTGCAGAATCAGTCACCACTGAGCGGCCACAGCGGCATCGCGCACACGCGCTGGGCCACGCATGGCGTCCCGAACACCCGCAACGCTCACCCGCACATCTCCGGCGACAGCCTCTCGGTGGTGCACAACGGCATCATCGAGAACCACGAGGCGCTGCGCGCGGAACTGCGCGGGCTCGGCTACGAGTTCAATTCCGATACCGACACCGAAGTGATCGCGCATCTGGTCGAACATCACCAGCGTGGCGGCGCCTCGCTGCTCGACGCGGCGCGCGCGGCGCTCGCGCGCATGCACGGCGCCTATGCCGTGGTGCTGATTTCCGGACGCGAGCCGGGCGTGCTGGTGGGCGCACGCCGTGGCTCTCCCCTGGTGGTGGGGCTGGGCGAAGGCGAGAACTACCTCGCCTCCGACATCCACGCCCTGCTGCCGCTCACGCGGCGCTTCATCTATCTGGCAGAGGGCGACGTGGCCGAGATCCGTTGCGACTCCTTGCGCGTGTTCGACGAACACGGCGCGGCGGTCACGCGGCCGGTGAAGGAATCGCATTTCTCCGCCGACGCAGTGGAACGCGGCGAGTACCGCCACTACATGCTCAAGGAAATCCACGAGCAGCCGCGGTCGATTGCCGACACCCTGGAAGGCCGCATCGCCGCCGGACGCGTGCTGCCGGAAGTGTTCGGCGTGGGCGCGGCGGAGCTGCTGGCGAAGGCCGAAGCCGTGCACGTCATCGCCTGCGGTACCAGCTTCCACGCCGGACTCGTGGCGCGCTACTGGATCGAATCGCTGGCCGGCCTGCCCTGCACCACCGAGATCGCGAGCGAGTACCGCTACCGCAGCCCGGTGGTGCGCGATGGCACCTTGTTCGTCACCATCTCGCAGTCGGGCGAAACCGCCGATACGCTGGCCGCGCTGAAGCTGGCGCAGCAGCGCAACTACCTCGCACGCCTGGTGGTGTGCAACGTGCCCGAGTCCTCGCTGGTACGCGAATCGGACCTGGTGCTGATGACGCGCGCCGGCCCCGAGATCGGCGTGGCCTCGACCAAGGCCTTCACCACCCAACTCACCGCGCTGGCCCTGCTCGCGCTGCAACTGGCGTCGACGCGCGGACTGTCGCGCGAGCGCGAGCATGCCTTGGTATCGGAGCTGGAAAGCATCCCCGGCCTCGTCACCGAGGCGCTCAAGCTCGACCCGCAGATCAAGGCCCTGGCCGAGCAGTTCGTGCCCAGGAGCCACGCCTTGTTCCTGGGTCGCGGCACGCACTATCCGGTGGCACTGGAAGGCGCGCTGAAGCTCAAGGAAATTTCCTACATCCATGCCGAGGCCTATCCCGCCGGCGAACTCAAGCACGGCCCGCTGGCGCTGGTGGACGAGAACATGCCGGTGGTCGCGGTGGCGCCGAACGACCACCTGCTCGACAAGCTCAAGTCGAACATGGAAGAGGTTCGCGCGCGCGGCGGCGTGCTCTACCTGTTCGCCGACACCACGGTCAGCCACGGCATGGGCGCCGGCCACGTGCTCTCGCTGCCGCCCTCGGGCGAGATCGCCGCCCCCATCGTGTTCACGTTGCCGCTGCAGCTCCTGGCCTATCACGTGGCCGTGCTGCGCGGCACCGACGTGGATCAGCCGCGCAACCTGGCCAAGTCGGTCACGGTGGAGTAGCGCCGCGGAAATCCAGCAGGGGCAGGACGATTGCGTCGATCGTCTCGGCCAGCACTGTCTCGTCGAAATCCGGCTCGCGCACGGCGCGGATCGCGAGGCCTTCGATGAAAGCCTGCAGCGCCAGGTTGCGCACCTGCAGGGTGCGCTCGCAGGGCCTGGCATCCTGGGTCGCGGCGTGCTGCCGCAACCAGTCGCGGAAGTCGCCGCTGCAGACCTGATCGAAATGCAACAGCGCCTGCGCCACGGCCGGGTCGCGGCTGGCCTCCGCGCTCATTTCCAGGAACAGGGCCGCATTGAGCACCGAGGGATCGGCGCGGCGCCAGCTCGCGAACAGCTCCTTGCAGCGCTGCGCGAGATCCGGGCCTTCGGCCAACTTCGCGATGCCGGCGCGACGTTCCTCGAGCTGGCGTCCGATGATGGCCAGCACGATCGCGCGCTTGCTGTCGAAGTAGCGATAGATCAGGCCCGCGCTCATGTCGGCCGCCTGCGCGATGCTGGCCATGCTGGCGGCATGGAAGCCGTCGCGGATGAAGCACTCCTGCGCCGCAAGCAGGATGCGCTCGCGCTGCTTCAGCACGCGCGCCTGCGCGGTCCGGGTCATGCCGCCACTCCAGCACCTCCGCGCCAGCGCTCGCCCAGGCGCCGGATGATCACGAAGAACAGCGGAATGAAGAACAGGCCGAGGAAGGTGCCGAACAGCATGCCGCCGACCACGCCGGTGCCGATCGCGCGTTGCGCGCCGGAACCCGCGCCAGTCGCCAGTGCCAGCGGCAGCACGCCGAAGCCGAAGGCGATCGAGGTCATCAGGATCGGGCGCAGGCGATCCTTCACCGCGGCAATGGTGCCCTGCACCAGGTCCATGCCGTGCTCCACGTTGGCTTTCGCGAACTCGATGATCAGCACCGCGTTCTTGCTCGACAGTCCCACCGTGGTGAGCATGCCGACCTGGAAGTACACATCGCGCTCCAGGCCGCGCATCCAGGTGAACAGCACCGTGCCGAGAATGCCCAGCGGCACCACCAGCAACACCGCCGTCGGGATCGACCAGCTCTCGTACAGGGCCGCCAGGCACAGGAACACGATCAGCACCGACAGCGCGTACAGCATCGGCGTCTGGGCGTTGGCGACGCGTTCCTGATAGGACTGCCCGCTCCACTCGATGCCGAAGCCCTGCGGTAGTTCGGCGGCAATGCGTTCCACTTCGGCCATCGCGTCGCCGGAGCTGACGCCGGCCGCGGGGGTGCCGGTGATGTTGATCGCGGGCACGCCGTTGTAGCGTTCCAGGCGCGGGGAGCCATAGGTCCAGTGCGAGCTGGCGAAGGACGAGAACGGAACCATCTCGCCCGACTGGTTGCGCACGTACCACTGCGCGAAATCCTCCGGCACCATGCGGTGCGGCGCATCGGACTGCACGTAGACGCGCTTGACCTCGTTGCGATCGATGAAATCATCGATGTACTGGCCGCCCCAGGCGATGCTGAGGGTGTTGTTGATCGATTCGATCGGCACGCCCAGCGCGCTCGCCTTCTCGGTGTCGATGTCGAGGCGGAACTGCGGAGTGTCTTCCTGCCCGTTCGGACGAACGCCGCTGAGCAGCTTGCTCTGCGCGGCCGCGCCGAGGAACTGGTTGCGCGCCGCGACCAGCTTCTCGTGTCCCTGGCCGCTGTCGTCCTGCAAGTAGAAATTGAAGCCTCCGGTGGTGCCGAGCTCGGTCACCGGCGGCGGCGCCACCGCAAACACCATCGCATCCTTGATCGCGGCGAACGCGCCCATCGCGCGTCCGGCCACGGCATTGACGCTGGCGTCGGGGGAGGCGCGTTCTTCCCAATCCTTGAGCTTGACGAAGGCCATGCCGTTGTTCTGGCCACTGCCGGCGAAGCTGAAGCCCTGCACCGAGAACACCGATTCCAGATGCGCCGCCTCGTGCTCCGCGTAGTGCTGTTCGACCTGCTCCATCACCTTCTGGGTGCGCTGCTGGGTGGCACCCACGGGCGCCTGCACGATGGTGAACAGCACGCCCTGGTCCTCGTCCGGCAGGAACGACGATGGCACCCGCAGGTAGAGCCAGCCGGTCGCCACGCTCAAGGCAACGAACACCAGCAGGAAGCGACCGCTGCGCGCCAGGATGCGACCGACGATGCCCTGGTAACGCCGATTGCCGGCATCGAACTGGCGGTTGAACCAGCCGAAGAAGCCGGTCTCGCCGTGCTGGTGGCCCTTTTCCAGGGGCTTGAGCATGGTGGCGCACAGCGCCGGCGTCAGCACGATGGCCACCAGCACCGACAGCGCCATGGCCGAGACGATGGTGATGGAAAACTGACGGTAGATCACACCGGTGGAGCCGCCAAGAAGGCCATCGGCACGAACACCGCCGCCAGCACCAGCCGATGCCGACCAGCGCCGGTGATCTGGTCCATCGACTTGCGCGTGGCCTCGGCGGCGACAGGCCTTCCTCGCTCATCACGCGCTCGACGTTCT
The DNA here is from genome assembly GCA_022647565.1 of Chiayiivirga sp. Taxonomy (GTDB): domain Bacteria; phylum Pseudomonadota; class Gammaproteobacteria; order Xanthomonadales; family Xanthomonadaceae; genus JALCLA01. The sequence goes on along the minus strand of JALCLA010000005.1, from coordinate 159,145 downwards.
CCACCACCACGATGGCGTCGTCCACCAGCAGGCCGATGGCCAGCACCATGGCGAACATGGTGAGCATGTTGATCGAGAAGCCGAAGGCCGAGCAGCACGCCCAGGGTGCCGAGCAGGACCACCGGCACCGCGATGGTCGGGATCAGCGTGGCGCGGAAGTTCTGCAGGAAGAGGTACATGACCAGGAACACCAGCACCATGGCTTCGAGCAGGGTCTTGACCACTTCCTTGATCGAGGCACGCACGAAGGGCACCGAGTCGAATGGCGTCATCGCGCGCAGCCCGGACGGGAAGCTCGGCCGCATCCGCTCCAGCAAGGCCTCGATGCCTTGCGCGGTGCTGAGCGCGTTGGCGCCCGTGGCGAGCGACACCGCCAGGCCCGAGGCAGGCTGGCCGTTGTAGCGGCTGATGACCGAATAGTTCTCGCTGCCCAGCTCCACACGCGCCACGTCGCCCAGCTTCAGTACCGAGCCATCGGCGTTGCTGCGCAGGACGATGGCGCGGAACTGCTCCGGCGTCTGCAGTCGATCCTGCGACGTGATGGTGGCGTTGATCTGCTGTCCATCGATCGCGGGCGTGCCGCCGAGCTGGCCCACCGCGACCTGCGCGTTCTGCGCGCGGATCGAGGCCACGATGTCGGACGGGGCCAGCCGATAGGTATTGAGCTTGCCCGGGTCCAGCCAGATCCGCATCGCGTACTTGCCGCCGAACACCTGCACGCTGCCCACGCCTTCGACGCGACTGAGCGGATCGACGATGTTGGTCGAGACATAGTCGGAAATGTCCTGGCGGCCCATGCTGCCGTCTTCCGACACGAAGCCGATCACCTGCAGGAAGCCGGAGCTGGCCTTGTTCACGCGCAAGCCCTGCTGCTGCACGATCTGGGGTAGCAGCGGCGTGGCCACCTGCAGCTTGTTCTGCACCTGGACCTGGGCGATGTCCGGGTCGGTGCCGGTGCTGAAGGTGAGCGTGACCGAGACCGAGCCGTTCGAATCACTGGTGGAGGACATGTAGTCCATGCCATCGAGGCCGGTCATGGCCTGCTCGATGACTTGCGTGACCGAGTTCTCCACCGCTTGCGCCGAAGCGCCGGGATAGGTGGCGCCGATCGTCACCGAAGGCGGCGCGATGTCGGGATAGCGGGAAATCGGGAGCTGGCTCAGCGAGAGCACGCCGGCCAGCATGATGATGATCGCGATGACCCAGGCGAAGATCGGGCGATCAATGAAGAAGCGTGCCATGGCGGTCGTTCCTCAGTGCAGGGCCGCGGCGTGCGGCGCGGATTCGGGTGCCGCGGCGGCGGCGCTGCGCTCCACCGCGGTCACCACCATGCCCGGACGCGCCTTCTGCAGGCCTTCCACCACCACGCGGTCGCCTGCCGCGAGTCCGGATTCGACCACCCAGTTCGCGCCTTCGGTGCGGCTGACTTCGATCGCACGCTGCTCGATCTTGCCGTCCGCTGCCACCACCAGGACGGTGGCGTCGCCGCGCGGATTGCGCGCCACGCCTTCCTGCGGCACCAGCAGGCCATCGCTGCGCTGCGCGTCCGACATCACCGCACGTACGTACATGCCGGGCAACAACAGGCTGTCGGGATTGGGAACGACCACGCGCAACAGGTAGCTGCCGGTGTCTGGATTGACGCTGACCTCGGAGAAGGCGAGACGACCGGGCTGCGAATAGGGCGTGCCGTCTTCGAGCAGGATGGTCACCGCCACCTCGTCGCTCTCGGTGACCTTGCCGGCGGCCAGATCCCGCCGCAGCTGCAGCAGTTCGGCACTGGACTGGGTCAGGTCGACATAAACCGGGTCGAGCTGTTGCACCGTGGCCAGCGCGGCGGTCTGGTTGGCGGTCACCAGCGCGCCCTGGGTCACGCTGGACTTGCCGATGCGGCCACTGATGGGAGCCGTGATGCGCGCATAGCCCAGCACGATGTTGGCGCTGTCCAGCGCCGCGCGCGCCACGCCGACGCCGGCTTCGGCTTCACGTTGCGCCGCGACGGCATCGTCGTTGGTCTGCTTGCTGACCAGGCCCTGCTTGGACAAGGTGGCGCTGCGCTGCGCCGTCTGCCGCGCCGACTGGGCCGTGGCTTGCGCCCGGGTCAGCGCTGCGCGCGCACTGTTTACCTCGGCGCGGTAGCTGGCGTCGTCCAGCTGGTAGAGCGGCGCGCCGGCTTCGACCTCACCGCCCTCGCTGAAATAACGCTCGGCCACGATTCCGGTGACCTGCGGCCGAACTTCGGCCACGAGGAAGGGCTGCACCCGGCCCGGCAACTGCCGGGTCAGGTCGAGCGATTGCGTCGCCAGGGTCACGACCGCGACCTCGGGTGCGGATGGCGCCGGAGGGGCCTCGGTACTCGTGCAGGCGGCCAGCAAGGCGACAAGGGCGGCACCCGAAACCCAACGAAAGGGCCGGCGGACTGGATGGTTCATGGAAGCTACTCCCGCAAAGAGGAGCATAGAATGAACGATCATTCTTTTTTCTTCAAGCCAGGCAGACGGTCGTAGGAATTTCGTTCAGCTGGCGCTGCGGTTGGACCCTCGAATCGCTACAGTGGGCGCCCTTTCCTGCCCTGCCCTCCCCGATGCGCGTCTGCGTCTACTGTGCCTCCAGTGATTTCAGCCCGCCCGAGTACGGCGTCGCCGCCTACGCCCTGGGCCAGCATCTGGCGCGCAACGGCTGCACCGTGGTGTATGGCGGCGGTTCGCGCGGGTCGATGGGTGCGGTGGCGAACGGCGCGCTGGCCGAGGGTGGCGATGTGGTCGGCATCCTGCCGCGCTTCATGGCCGACCTCGAATGGGGCCATCCCGGCCTGACCCGACTGGAACTGGTGGAGGACATGCGCGAGCGCAAGCACCGCCTGCTCACCGATTCGGACGCGGTCATCGCCCTGCCGGGCGGTTGCGGCACGCTGGAAGAACTTTTCGAGGCAATCACGCTCAAGCGCCTCGGCCTGTACTTCAACCCGATCCTGCTGCTCAACACCCGCGACTACTGGAAGCCCCTGCTCAAGTTCATGGAAGAACAGGTGATCGCCGAGCGTTTCCTCAATCCGGAGCACCGCGCGATGTGGCGCCTGATCGAGCAGCCGGAACAGGCCTTCGAGGCCATTGGCAGCACGCCGCGCTGGCACCGCAACGCACGCGAGTTCGCGGCCGTGCGCTGAACCGGCCTCAGGCCACGCGGCAGCAGTCTCGTCCGGCCTGCTTGGCCCGGTAGAGGGCGCGATCGGCGCGGCGGATCAGGCTTTCCACCGTCTCTCCCGGCGCGCTGAACGCGATCCCGATGCTTGCGGTGTAGGGCAGGCTGCCGCCCAGCGCGGAGACCACGCGACTCTCGCGCACCCGCAGCAGCAGGCGCTCGGCGCGGTCGGGCAAGGCGCCGAGATCGGATTCGGCCAGCACCAGGAATTCCTCGCCACCGTAACGCGCATGGCAGACGCTGTCGCCGAAGGCACCGCGCAGCAGGTTCGCAAAGTCCACCAGCACCGCATCGCCGGTGTGATGCCCGTGCTCGTCGTTGATGCGCTTGAAATGGTCGAGGTCGATCAAGGCCACGCCGAGGCTGCGGCCCTGCGCATGCCACTGCACCGCGACCTCGAACAAACGGCGACGATTGTCCAGCCCGGTCAGCGGATCGGTGCCGGCCTGGCGCTGGAGCTGCGCATTGGCCAGCTCCAGCGCCTCCTTGGCCGCGCTCAGCTCGCGCGTGCGCTCGCGCACTTCGCGCGCTAGCGCCTGGGCGCGATGCCGGATCTGGCGCGAGCGCACCGCAAACACGGCGTAGGCCAGGCTGGCGAGCCCAAGCAGCATCGCGGCGCGCGCCCACCAGGCCTGGTGCCAGGCCGGCAGCACCTCGACCTGGAACACGGTCGCCACGGTGCTCGCGCCCGCATCGTCGGCCAGACTGGCTCGCAGCTCCAGGCGATGACGGCCATCGGGCAAGCGTGAAAAGACGGCGCTGCGCGCGTCGCCCAACTCGGTGAACTCGCTTTCCCCCGGAATCCAGCGGTAGGCATAGCGCACCTGATCAGGGTGTTCGAAGTAGTGCGCCGAGAGCTCGATGTGCAAGCTGGGATGGTCATGCGCCAGGATCAGGTCGCGCGGCGGTTCCCACGGCCCCTGCCCCAGTCGCCACTGCGTGACTTGCGGATGCAGGCTGACATCCGGCGCCGGGATCGCACCCGGGTCGAACGCAATCACGCCGCCACTGCCGCCGAAATACAGGCGTTCGCCATCGCTGGTGCTGGCATTGGAGTTGAGCTGGTCACCGACCAGTCCGTCACGCGTGGTGAACAGGCGGCGCTCGCCCGAGGCCGGGTCATACCGCACCAGACCGCGCGGAGTGCCCAACCACAGGCGGCCGGCGGCGTCGAATTCGATGCTGCCCACGCTCTGGCTACCCGCGTCCGGTGCGCGCGCATGGCGCAGGAACTGCCAGGTGTCGCCTTCGCGCCGCGCTTCCACCAGGCCGCCCGAGGTGCCGAGCCAGCGCCGGCCTTGCGTGTCGGATTTCTGCGTCCACACCACCGGGCCGGGCAATTGGCCGGCTTCCGTGCCGACTTCGACCCGCGCCCGCACTTCGAGATCCTCGCCCAGGCACCAGAGGCCGCCGCCGCTGCCTGCCCATATCTCGTCGTCCCAGCGCGCCAGCGACCAGATCGCCTGCGCCGCGGTCGGAAGCTCGCCCGGTGCCGTCAACGCGATGCGATCGAGCCGGCCGTCGTGTTCGCGATACAGCCCGAACATGGTGCCGACCAGGCGCGTGCCCTGGCCCAGGTCGAGCAGGCTGCGCACCGAGGCGACTCCCGCGTCAACGTCACGCAGGCGCGCATCGCGATCCGACCAGCTCAGCAAGCCGTGGCCGGTGCCGATGCGCAAGTCGCCATCAGTCCGGTCCAGCGCCCAGATGAAGCGGGATTCGACCCGCCGTTCGCCCCAGGGCAGCGCAGTCAGCGGCCAGAATTCGCCCGCGCGACGCGACGCGGCCGGCGCGAACTGCAGTCCGCCGCCGTAGGAGCCAATCCACAGGCGCCCGTCCGGTTCGGCGCGCAAGGCCGTGATCATCGGATGCGCTAACGCATCGGCGCGCCCATCCACCGGAACCTGGCGCTCGATCACGCGCTCGACATTGGAGAACCGCACCAGGCCCGTGCCCCAGGACCCGGCCCAGACCGCACCACCCGGTTCCAGCGCCAGGTCGGACACGATCACGCCGCGACCTTCGAGTCGATCCCAATCCGGGGAGTTGAGGCCGCGGAAGCAGTCGCAATCGCGCTGATAGCGCACCAGACCACGATTGGTGCCGACCAGCATGCCTTCGCCATCCGGAAGGAAGCGATAGATGCTGGTGGAGCGCAGTGCGCCGGCGGCTTCCATGCCGGGCAGCAGGCGCCGCACCTGCCGGCGCTCGGGCTGGTAGCGCGCCAGCCCGTCGAGCCAGAAACCGATCCACAGTTCGCCCTTGGCGTCTTCGATCACGGCCGAAACATGCACTTCGCCGTGGGATATCTCGGGCAGGTCGAGGCGCAGCAACTCGGTGCGTCCGGTGGCGCGATCCACCCGATACACCCCGCGCGTGGTGCCGAGCCAAAGCGCCTCGCGCCCGGCGGCGAGCGTCGTGATCTGCGGCAAGGGTGCCGACAACCGCAGGGCGACAGGTTCGAGTTCCGGCACCGATCCGTTCTCGCGCCAGCGATACAGCAGGCCGGCATCGGTGGCTGCCACCATGCCGCCTTCGGGCTCGCGTGCCAGGCCGACGATACCGACCGCGTCCTGGCTCCCGGCACGCACCGGCGCGAGCGTCTCACTGTGCTGGTCGAAGCGATGCAAACCGCGCGGCGTGGCGATGTAGACCGCACCCGGCAGGCTCAGCAGGCGCGTGATCTTGGGATCGGCGAGCGCTCGTCCATAGCCCAGGTCCACCGGCAGGAAGCGATGGCTGTCGAAGCGCACCAATCCATCCAGGGTGCCGACCCAGAGGAAGCCGCGTTCGTCCAGGGCCAGGGCTTCAATGGTCTGGCTGGGCAAGCCGCGATCCTGCCCGAAGCGCTGCGCCGCCGGCAGCGTGCCCACGAGCCAGGCCATCGACAGCATTGCCAGGCACGCGCGCTGCCACCGCCCGCGCATCGGGTGGCGCGGCACCGGGCTCGTCTGGCCCGCCTCAGTGTTCCTCATCGCCGCCCGATGCGCCCGCATCGGGATCGTCGAATCCGAAACTCATTTCCACCGGGACCTCGCCGCCGTCGTTGTCCGACGCCGGCGGCGACACATCGCGCACCTCTCCGCTCATCGCGGCCATGCGCTTGTGCTTGGGCAGCGGCAAGGACAATGACGCCTCCTCGGCCGCGGCCAGCAGTTCGATGCGCCGCGCTTCCGGCACCTGCTGCCAATGGCAAGCGAGCAAGGCGCCTTCAAGCGCGTAGAGCAGGTTCAGGCTGGGCTTGAAACCGGCGCGCTTGACCTTGATGAAGGCGGCCACCGCACCCAGCGCTTCCAGATCACCCTGGGTGCGCACCCCGACCTGGCGCAACCACGCCGCCGACTTCGGGCCCACGTTCTTGAGTTTGTCGCTGCTGCTCATGCCAGGCTCTCGATGAAGATGGCGGCGACGGCTTCCAGCCCGCGCTGGTCGTCGGCGTCGAAACGATCCGGGCACGGGCTGTCGAGATCGAACACGCCGATCAGTTCGTCGCCCCGCAGCAGCGGCACCACCAGTTCGGAACGCGAGGCCGAGTCGCAGGCGATGTGGCCGGGGAAGGCCTCCACGTCCGGCACGCGCTGGGTCTGGCGCGTGGCGGCGGCGGTGCCGCACACGCCCTTGCCGAGCGCGATGCGCACGCAGGCCGGCAAGCCCTGGAAGGGACCCACCACGAGTTCGCGGCCGTCATGAAAATAAAAACCCACCCAGTTCAGCTCGGGCAGGGCGTGGTAGACCAGCGCCGACAGGTTGGCTGCGTTCGCGGTGCGATCGCGCTCCCCCTGCATCAATGCCCGTGCCTGCTGCTGCAGCTGTTCGTATTGCTCGGACTTGGTTCCGGACAGCGCGGAGTGGGCGAACATCAGGGACCGGAATCCTGTCTCGACGAGGGCACCCAGTCTAGCAGCGCCGGCTGCATCGCCGCGCCCATGCGGCTTGCTATGCTCGCTCCGACACCACGGCCGCGGACTCCACATGCTGTCCTTCTACGTCACCGGCACCGACACCGGCATCGGAAAGACCGTCGCCAGCGTGGCACTGCTGCGCGCATTGCAGGCGCGGGTGCGGAACGCCGTGGGAATGAAGCCCGTCGCCAGCGGTTGCGAACGCGTCGGCACGGAATGGCACAACGCCGACGCACTCGCCTTGCGCGATGCCAGCCATCCCGCGCCGCCGTATGCGCTGGTGAATCCGATCGCCTTGCGCGAACCGGCCGCGCCGGAAATCGCCGCCGTGCTGCAAGGCGTCAAGGTGGATCTGGAGCCGCTGTGCGAGGCCTATGCGCGGCTCGCGATGTTCGCGCCCACGCGCGTTGTGGAAGGCGTGGGCGGCTGGCTCGCGCCGCTGGCACCGCGCCTGGACCAATCCGCCCTGGTGCACGCGCTCGACCTGCCGGTGGTGCTGGTGGTGGGCGTGCGCCTGGGCTGCATCAATCACGCGCGCCTGACCCAGCGCGCAATCGAAGCCGATGGCTGCCGCGTGGTCGGCTGGATCGGCAATCGCATCGACCCGGACTTTGCCACCGCCGACGCCAGCATCGACCTGTTGCGGCGGCATCTGTCGGTGCCGTGTCTTGGGGTGATCGAACATGCGGCGGATGGGGCGCCGCAGGCGAAACTGGACCTGGGGCCGTTGGCTAGCGCGGGTTGAGGTTTTTCGCTTTTCCCGAATGCAGCGACGCGGTCGCGGGTTTCGTTCGCCTTGGCGGTGGTCTCTCCCGCTCTTGTTTCCCGCGAAAGCGGGAGGTGCTCTAGCCTGCCGCAAACAGGTCGTCCCATTTGATCTTGGCTTTACTCGCTCGAAGTGAATCTATCGCGGAGTTTCGTCCGCCTCGGCGGCGGCCGAGTCCCTTTCTCTTGCGTGCCCAAGAGAAAGGAACCAAAGAGAAGGGCACCCGACCCTGGTGCCGCGCTGCGCGCGGTGCCCTGCGCTGCTCGCCGAGCTCGGGCCGGCGCGAACTCGCGCATCCCTGCGCTCGAACATGCGCGCCTTTCCCCCGAGCCCGGCTGCGCTGCTCGGCGCCAGAGACGGGAGGGAGAGCCAAAAGCTCGCATGCGCTGGGCTCCTGGGTCCCGTAGATCGCGGCGGCGGGCCGAAGGATCAGTGCGCAGCATCGCGCGCAGGAAGCGCGCGAGTTTCTCGCCGGTACATGGACGTGCCGTCGAGAAACCCCGGAGGCCCGACGTGAACCCTCGCGCAGCGAGGGCGCGATCTCCGGGTCGCCTTCTCTTTGGCTACTTTCTCTTGGCGACGCAAGAGAAAGTAGCTCGTCCGCCGCTGAGGCGGACGAAACCCCGCGAGAAACTCAATTCACGCGAGTAAAGCCAAGATCAAGAGGGATGACCTGCCTTCGGCAGGTGTAACGCACCTCCCGCTTTCGCGGGAATGACGAAAGTGAAGGGGCTTCCACCGGAGTGACACGCTCAAACGATTTCGCCAGGGCGGCGACCGGACATCGCCACCACAGGCAAGGTCAGCCCGTCCCGAAACTCGCACAATCAACCACGAAGCGATAGCGCACGTCGCCACGGATCATGCGTTCGTAGGCCTCGTTGATCTGCTGGATCGGAATCAGTTCGATATCCGAGGCCACGCCGTGTTCCGCACAGAAATCCAGCATCTCCTGGGTTTCGCGGATGCCACCGATGAGCGAGCCTTCGAGCTGGCGTCGATTGCGAATCAGCGAGAACGCGGCCAGTGGTACCGGTTCGTCCGGGATGCCGAGCAAGACCATGCGTCCGTCCAGCGCGAGCAGGCTCAGGTAGGCGTTGTAGTCGTGCTTCGCGGATACGCAATCCAGGATCAGATCGAAGCGATTGGCAAGGCGCTTGAACGTGGCCGCTTCGGTCGTCGCGCCGAAGTCGTGCGCACCCAGGGCCAGGGCATCGTTGCGCTTGGTGGGCGAGGTGCTGACCACGGTGACCTCGGCGCCCATCGCACGCGCCAGCTTCACCGCCATGTGCCCGAGGCCGCCCAGGCCCACCACCGCGACTCGATGTCCGGGTTTCACCCCGAAGTGGCGCAGCGGCGAGTACGTGGTGATGCCGGCACAGAGCAAGGGCGCGGCGCGATCCAGCGCAAGGCCGGGCGGAATGCGCAGCACGTAGTTCGCATCCACCACGATGCGGGTGGAGTAGCCACCGTAGGTCGGCGCGCCATCGCGTTCACGCGCGTTGTAGGTGGCCACCATGCCAGCCTCGCAGAACTGTTCCTCGCCCTGCTGGCAGGCCGCGCAGGCACGACAGGAATCGACGAAGCATCCCACGCCCACCGCGTCGCCTGGCGCGAAGCCGCTGACCGCGCTTCCGACGGCCGCAACCTGTCCGACGATCTCGTGCCCGGGCACCATCGGGAAGATCGATCCGCCCCATTCGTCGCGCGCCTGGTGGATGTCGGAGTGGCAAACCCCGCAGTAACGAATATCAATCACCACGTCGTTGGCGCGCGGCGCACGGCGCTCGATCCGGAACGGTGCCAGCGGCGAGGTGGCGGAAGGCGTGGCGTAGGCAGCGGTACTCATGCAGGGTCCTAGGGGTCGCGTTGCAGCGTGCCGAACAGCCAGTCGCCGAGCGGGTAGCTGATGTTGAAGTTGATCCGCGTCATGCGGCGTGTGTCGTGGTGGGCCCGGTGCAGCCACTTGAGTCGCTGCACGCCCGGCACGCGCCCCAGCCAATGGCCGTCCGGCACGTGGTAGGCCGTATGCAGGAACTCGTAGTTGAGAAAATACGCGAGCGCGGTGCCGAGGAACAACCAGGCGACATTGGGCGAGGCGAGCCAGGCCAGCAACAACCAGACCGGCCCGCCGAACAGGCCGAAAAAGAAGATCACCAGCAGCGGCGGGAACAGCAGTGCTCGCAGGTCGCGCACGTCCTCATAGGCCATCGCGTCATCGGTGAAGAAGCGGTGGTGTTGCCCGGAGTGGCGCTTGAACACCAGGCCCAGACCCGGCATCGGTCGGTGCATCGGGAAACGATGGCCGAGGTACTCGGACAGGTTCGCGTAGACAAAGGCCGCCGGTACGGCCATCCACTCCAGCGGCTGCACGGCATGCAACTGCCACAGGCAGGCAAGCAAGGCCAACGCGCCGCCGCCAAAGGTGAACGCAAGATGCCACGCGCCGCGATAGCCGCGCGGGATCTCGCGCTCGCGGTACTCGACGCGGAACCGGCGCGTGGATTCGGGCAGGTCGCAGGCATCCATGCCGGCAGGATAACCCCTCCTGCGACGCCGGCCTGAACCCGCGCGGGCGCCACGAAGCGAAGCGACAGGACCGGCTATCCTGCCCGCCTGCGCCGGAGCCTTGCATGCATCTGTCCGCCATCCATGTCTATCCGCTCAAGTCCGGCGCGGCACTCTCGCCGGCGCAGGTCGAGGTGGAGCGGCGCGGTCTCGCGCAGGATCGACGCTGGATGATCGTCGACGACAGCGGACGTTTCCTCACCGGGCGGCAGGTGCCTGCCCTGGTGACCCTGCGCGCCCTGCCGCAAGCGGATGGCCTGCGCTTGCAGCGCGCCGATGGCGCTGCGTTGTTCGTGCCGGTTCCGTTGAGCGCTGCGTCGCGCCGTCGCGTGGTGGTGTGGAACGATGCCGTGGAGGCGCTCGATGGCGGCGACGCGGCAGCGCGCTGGTTGAGCGACTGGCTGGGACGCGAACTGCGCCTGGTGCACATGGACGCCGCCGCCACCCGCGCGGTCGACCCGGCGCGTTCACGCGCGGGCGACGAGGTCAGTTTCGCCGATGGCTTTCCGCTGTTGCTGATCTCGCAAGCGGCGCTGGACGGACTCAACGCGCGCCTGGCCGCGCCGGTGCCGATGCTGCGCTTTCGTCCGAACCTCGTGGTGGCCGGCAGCGAAGCGCACGCCGAGGACGGATGGCGCCGACTACGCATCGGCGCGATCGAACTCGAAGCCGTGAAACCCTGCGTGCGTTGCGTCTTCACCACGGTCGATCCAGAGCGCGGCGCGTTCGACCCCACCGGCGAACCGCTGAAGACGCTCAAGCACTACCGCCGCGGCGAGAAGGGCATCACCTTCGGCATGAACCTGATCGCTCGCGGCAGCGGCAGCCTGCGCCTGGGTGATGCGGTGGAAGTGCTGGCGTAGCGGGTCCCGCGCTACGTCAGGGCGAAGCGCGCGAGGTTGTCGCCCAGGGCCGCCGCGTTCGGGCCGTAGCGTCGTTCCGCGAAGATCGCCTGGTCGTGCCCGACCAGCACCACCGAACTGCAACGCGTACCGTAGTGAGCGTTGCGGATGAAGGGCGGCGACAACGCGCGCTCCAGGGCCAGCCCCACGTCGGTTTCCGGCAATTGCTGGTCGGGCGCGACACGCTCATCGGCCAGCGCCGTGAACAGGGCATCCAGCACCGGCTCGCCGAACATCGGCGCCGCCGCCAGCCACGCCATGAGTGCGGCACGGGCGCGCCGCACCTTGGGCCAGGCCGCATCGAAGGCCCCGTTCGATAGGCCATGCACGCCCGGCGCAAGGCTTTGCTGCGCGAACTGCGGGTGGTTGCCGGCCAGCGCAAGCGAGCGGCCATCCCAGAGCAACAGGTTGAAGCGACCGTACTGCGAGGCCTGCGGCTGCAGCGCGTCGATCCAGTCGTGCGTCGAAGCCGCTTCGCGCACGAACTCAGCCACCAGCGCGCCCCGCGAACGCATCGCCGGCTCGGGATGCGCGCCGACCCGCACATTGGTCACGGCAGCCAGGCGCCGGCGCGTGGAAAGCTGCAACCAGCCGCCCTGTTTCTCCAGGTCACGCCCGCCATACACCTGCGGTGCATCGGACTGGAAGCCGGCGGGCGTGGCGGCGCGCGCATGCACCTCGTCGCGATTCCCGATCAGTACCAGAGGCCAGCGCGGGTGGGCTTGCCAGGCGCAGGCGATCAGACACATCGCGTGTGCCTCGTCGGGTTTTCGCTCATGGCAGCCCGCTCTCGCACGGAGCGCGAGTGGCGCTGTCGCTTCCCCCGGGCACTGCGGCTTCGCGCCGCATCAGGTACAGCCCGCTTGCGACGATGATGCCGGCCCCCAGCCAGGTGATGCGATCCGGCAGCACGCCCCACAGCGCAAGATCGAGCGCCACGCCCCAACCCAGCGCGGTGTACTCGAAAGGTGCGATCACCGAGGCCTCGCCGCGCGAAAAGGCCTCGGTGATGGCGTACTGCCCGAGCGCACCGGCGGCGCCGATGCCCGCGATCAGGAGCCAGTGTTCGCTCCGCACCGGCACCCAGGACGGCAACGCGATCAGGCCCGCGCCAAGCGCCATCGATGACAGCATCCAGAACACCATGCTCTGGGTACTGTCGGTGCGCGACAGCACCCGCACCGTGATCGCGCCGATGGCATAGCACAGCGCCGCGCCGAGCACGGCGAGCGCCGCCAGCGACATCAGGCCATCGCCACTCGGGCGCAGCACCACCAGCACGCCGACCAGACCCACGAAGATCGCGCTCCAGCGCCGTGGCCCGACCCGCTCTCCCAGAATCGGCACCGACAACGCCGTGATCAGGAAGGGCGCGATGAAGAACAGCGTGTAGGCCGTGCTCAGCGGCATGCGCGCGATGCTGTAGACGAAGCCCACCATCATCAACACCGCCAGCACGCCACGCAGCAGGTGCAAGGGCCAGCGCACCCGCAGCAGGCTGCGAAAGCCCTCGGTCAAGGCCAGCCATGCCAGCACGAAGGGCAGCGACGCCGCCCCGCGCAGCGCCGCCACCTGCGCCGCCGGATAGTGCGGCGCCAGCAGCTTCAGGCCCGCATCCATCAATGCGAACACGCCGACCGCAAGCAACATGACAAGGATGCCGGAGAGATTGGACGATCGCGCCATGCGGCATTGTCGCAGAGCGGCCGCCGCTCGGAGGCGGCCGCCTCAGCCCGACACGTGCACCTTGCTCTCGCTGCTGCGCAGGCGCTCGGCCTCGTAGTACTCGGGTTTCAGCGGTCGCGGCAGGTACTTGCCGCGGCCGCGTTCGGCGCGCAGGTCGCCCTGCACCCACGCCAGCTGTCCGCGGGTGAAGGTATGCGTGGCGACGCCGGTGACGGTGCGGCCTTCGAAGATGTTGAAGTCCACGTTCTGGTGGTGCGTCTTGGCGGAGATCGTGCGCGAGGCGGCCGGATCCCACAGCACGAGATCGGCATCGGAACCGACCCGCACCGCGCCCTTCTTCGGGTAGAGATTGAATATCTGCGCCGCGTTGGTGGAGGTGACGCGCACGAACTCGCTCGGCGTGAGCCGACCCGAGCCCACGCCGTAATGCCACAGCACCGACATGCGATCCTCGACGCCGGCGGTGCCATTGGGGATCTTGCGGAAGTCGTCCCTGCCGGCCGCCTTCTGCGGCGCGCAGAACGCGCAATGGTCGGTGGCGGTGGTGTGCAGATGCCCGGCCTGCAGACCGCGCCACAAGGCCTCCTGATGATGCTTCGGCCGGAACGGCGGGCTCATCACGTGCCCGGCCGCGAAGGCGAAGTCCGGGTTGCGGTACACGGAGTCGTCGATCAGCAGGTGCCCGGCCAGCACTTCGCCGAACACGCGCTGGCCCTCGCCGCGCGCACGCACGATCGCCTGCAACGCCTGCTCGGCCGAGTTGTGCACGATGTACAGCGGCGTGCCCAGCACCTCCGCGATGCGGATCGCGCGGTTCGCGGCCTCGCCTTCCACCGCTGGCGGGCGCGACAGCGGATGGGCTTCGGGTCCGCGCAGGCCGCGCTCGTACAACTCCTGTTGCAGGCGGAACACCAGCTCGCCGTTCTCGGCGTGCACGGTGGGCAGCGCGCCCAGTTCGAGGCAACGGGTGAAGCTGTTCACCAGCACCTCGTCGTCACACATGATGGCGCCCTTGTAGGCCATGAAGTGCTTGAAGCTCTGCACCCCATGCTCCTGCGCCAGCACGCCCATGTCGCGGTGCACGCTTTCGTCCCACCAGGTGATGGCGACGTGGAAGGCGTAGTCCGACGCGGCCTTCTCGGCCCAGCCGCGCCAGTCGCGGAATGCGGACATCAGCGATTGCTGCGGATTGGGGATCACGAAATCGATGATCGAGGTGGTGCCGCCCGCCAGGCCGGCCGCGGTGCCGCTGTAGAAATCATCGCTCGCCACCGTGCCCATGAAGGGCAACTGCATGTGGGTATGCGGATCGATGCCGCCCGGCATCAGCAACTGTCCGCCCGCATCGATGACTTGCGCGCCGGCCGGAGCTTCCAGACCGAGCCCGATCGCGGCAATGGCTTCTCCCACGATGAGCACGTCCGCGCGGTAGCTGTGCTCGGCGTCAACCACGGTGCCGCCGCGGATCAGGTAGGCGGATCGGGACGCTTCGCGCATGACAGGAATCCTCCGGACAAGAACGGCGGACAAGAACGGGGTCAGGTTCACTTTCTAGCCCAAGACGAGGCGTTTTCCTAGCCCGGAATCGGCGACAAGCCGATGCCACGCCTTGTGATGCGCATTCACGCTGCGCGCATGGCTCGCCAACCCCGATTCGACCTGCCCGGCATCCCGCAGCACATCGTCCAACGCGGCAACAATCGCCTGCCGTGCTTCCTTGACGATGGCGACCGTGTCCGCTACTTGCAGCTGCTGCGCGAAGCATCGCTGGCGACAGGGTGCCTGCTGCATGCCTACGTGCTGATGGACAACCACGTGCACCTGCTCGTCACGCCGCCGGAGGCCGGAGCCGTCGGCACGCTGATGCAGAAACTCGGACGCCAGTACGTCGGCCAATTCAACGCCCGCCATCGCCGCACCGGAACGTTGTGGGAAGGGCGATACAAGGCCTGCCTGGTTGACGAGGCTGCCTACCTGCTGCGATGCGTGCGCTACATCGACCTCAATCCGGTGCGCGCTCGCATCATCGATGATCCGATCCGTTTTCCCTGGTCGAGCTGCGCCGCGCTGTGCGGCGAGCGCGACGACCCGATGCTCACGCTTCATGCGACCCAGAAAGCGTTGGGTAATTCCGCTGGCAATCGCGCCCTTGCCTACCGAGCATTGCTGATGGAAGCGCTCAACGACGAAGACCTCACCGCCATTCGCGCCTACCTGCAACAGCAACGCGCCTACGGCCGAGCGTCCTTCCAGGCGATCATCGAAACCAAGACCCGCCGCTTCGCGGCCATTCGTCCGGCGCACCGCCCGCCGCGTGGCGAGCTTGCTTGCGATAAGTGAACCTGACCCCGTTCTTGGTGGGTGCCTGGCCAAGCGTGGCCGCGATCAACACCAGCAGACGATCGATGCCGCAGCGCAGATCGATCGGCGCCACCGCCAGCCACCAGCCAGTGGGCGTCAGCATGCGCGCAGCACCTCTACCAACGAACGCAGCAAGCTCGCATCGCTACCCGGCGGCACCTGCAGGCGCACCCCGTTGGGCAGGAGCACGTCGATCGGTGCGGCCACGGGCGACGGCGTCACCGCCACCGGCACCAGCGCCGGGGGCGGGTCCGCGCGCAGGGCCCGGCGCCAGTAGTCGAACGTATGCACGTTCAGTCGCCGCGCCACGCAGAACGCCGAACGCGACAGGCCGCTGCGTTCCCAGGCCCGGATCCGCTTCAACCACATCGCACGCTTGTCCGTCATCGCTGCATTCCTTGAGATCGGGCGCGAAGCGAAACACGGCAGCGAGATGGTCAGGAAGGTGAGGTCACCGGACGCTTACCGTCAGCGAAGTGCTCGATTCGTTGCTCGCGCAAAGCGGGCGCTGATACGACAACGCCCAGCGCGATGGCTGGGCGTTGTGATCAATCTACGTGAGGCTCTTCTTACCGACCTACTCACCCTCTGTCGGGTGAAACCACTCTGCATCGAACGCTTCCCGAATCTTCTGCAATGCGTAGTCGCTGGGAACTCCTTGTGCTGCATATGCCTGGGCAACGTGTCGAGCCACGTCGACAAGCATCAGACCCCACACGCCAGGATCATCCCAAAGCCGAGGTGAGATAACGGCAACTTGGTCCCCATCCGCCAACCAAATGCGAGCAATCTCTGCCTTCTGCTCGGCCTTGAACACGCCGTCTGGGATCGGCAACTCTTCAAGATCGTTGCTCACTTCTTGTCCTCCAAAAGATGGCGGCGAGTCGGACCTATCGGATCCACTTTGTTGCTGACGGCAGAAGATTGGCTTGCGGGTACTCCGCCTGTGATCTCTTGAATTCGCGTGTGTTCCGAGACCTCTCTCGCGGTCTTCCCGCCTTCCACGGGAGTCAATGTTGCGCTCCCTGGCTCATATCGACCAGCACGCTCATGTTGCCTCAGCCTCCCCTCGCAGTTGCAACTTTGTCCGACATAAGGCGTTCCTTCTGCCTTCTTGTCCGGGAATTCTTAACGACCGGCCGTTCTCGGTTTAACGACATCCGTCTTGCTCACGGCCCTGGCGATATCGCGAACGCGCTCAACCTTCTTCATCGGGTTGACGACGCTTTCAGCCGCGCCCTTCAACGCCTGAGTCGGGTTGACGGTGCCGGTGGTGGCGTACTGGATCGCCGCCTCCTCAAGGAATCCCGCCCCAAGAGTCGTTATAAGCCGGCCCACGCGTCCATCCGGATCCACAAACGTGTACGGATTGTTGTTGGCATACCAATACGGACTGAAGCTCTGCGCACTGGCGCGGATGGGATCAGGGCTGAGGAATCCGCCCATCGCCGGGTCGTAGTAGCGCTGCTGCATGTAGACGAGGTTGCCGCCCTCGTCCATGGCGTGCTTGGTGAAGCCGGGGCCTTCGCGCCAGATGCCGTCGTACGGATCACCGTAGGGCTTCAGACGCGAGCGATACACGCGGCCGCCCGACGGCGCACTCTTCACCGTCGGTGAGCCACGGTGGTCGCTGTGCAGGTAGTCGACGGTCGCCGCTTCACTCGACGTCGGGCGGGTGCGCTCGGCGACCAAGGTGCCGTTGAGATGGAAGAACTCGGTGCGCTGCTGCGCGCCCAGGTCGTCGACGTACAGCAACTCGCCGCCACGGCTGTACACCTGATAGCGCGTACCCCACGCCGGGAAGACCGTCGCCACGCGATGCCCGTGCGCGTCGTACTGGTGCGTGATGAGGTTGAGGTAGCTGGTCAGGCGGCCGGCCTGGTCGAACCCGAAGGCCTCGTTGGAGCTGATGACGCTCTCTTCGAAGCCCTGACGAAAGACGGTCGGGTACACAATCGCGGGCGTACCTGGTTGGGTCTTGGTGCGACCGGTCAGCTCACCGCGGTCGTTCCAGGCGTAGTCCATCACCACCGGGCTGCCGATCGTGGTGATTTGGCTTAGGCGTTGCGTGGTGGCGTTGACGTGGAAGCGGCCAAGAATGGGGTCAGGTTCACTTGTTGTGTGTCGACGAAGCGCGAAGGGATCAGGCTCTTTCGCCCAACGCCACCGGCGATCACACCGGCCAAGCCAACGAGCACGGCATCACAGCGAGCCAAAGTGAACCTGACCCCGTTGTCGGAAAACTTACTCTGACCCCGTTGTTCAATAAGTGAACCTGACCCCGTTCTTGGCGATCGCCGAGCGTGGCCAGTTCGTCGGATACTCGAAATGCAGTCAAGAATGGGGTCAGGTTCACTTGTTGTGTGTCGACGAAGCGCGAAGGGATCAGGCTCTTTCGCCCAACGCCACCGGCGATCACACCGGCCAAGCCAACGAGCACGGCATCACAGCGAGCCAAAGTGAACCTGACCCCGTTGTCGGAAAACTTACTCTGACCCCGTTGTTCAATAAGTGAACCTGACCCCGTTCTTGGCGATCGCCGAGCGTGGCCAGTTCGTCGGATACTCGAAATGCAGTGGTGTCATCGAGACGATCGAATCCAAGGCGCTCCTTGAGGGCCACACCGGCCAGGTTGGACTTGAGGTAGCCCTGATACATGACCCAGGCATGCGTTTCGGTGTCGTAGGCCAGCGCGAGCGAGGGGCCGACGAGCAAGATCGCAAAAAGGCTTTGGGTTAGCCGCATCGCACACCTCAAATGGACTTGTTTGTTGCCATGTCGTACAGCATCCACAATCCCAGCAGCGCCCATGGAACGAGCGAGATGACCGTCCAGAGGCGCAGGCGCCGGGTCCGAACCGCAACTTCGTCGACGTGGCGACGCGATCGGTTCGCGCTCGCGTAGATCGCATAGGCCGGGGCCAGCACGAGCGCCGGATACAGAACCGCGCTGTACGGCAGGCCGTAGCGCAGCATTAGCCACACCACTTGCGCATAGGAGTCTGGCATCGCCGGCATTGCCCAGGCAGGCGCCGCGACAGCCAGCCCCACGGCCAACAGGAGTCGCTTGGCTGCCGGCGCTCTCAAAGCAAGAACGGGGTCAGGTTCACTTGTTGTGTGTCGACGAAGCGCGAAGGGACCAGGCTCGTTCGCCAACGCCACCGGCGATCGCACCGGCCAGGCCAACGAGCACGGCATCACAGCGAGCCAAAGTGAACCCGTTGTTAACCCCGT
The DNA here is from genome assembly GCA_022647565.1 of Chiayiivirga sp. Classification (GTDB taxonomy): domain Bacteria; phylum Pseudomonadota; class Gammaproteobacteria; order Xanthomonadales; family Xanthomonadaceae; genus JALCLA01. Next base: position 140,526 of record JALCLA010000005.1, on the reverse strand, counting down.
TGTTTCTCTACCCAGCCGAACCCCTGATATGGCTCTGCTGTTCTCCGAGGTGATTTGCCGCATGAATTTCCCCAGCTGCTGATCGTTGCCTCCGCCTAGGCGCGGCGGACCACGCCCATTTTCGGGGCGTCTACAACCTATAGTCGTAAAACGATGCCCGAATCGATCAAACCGGGGTGCCGGGGGCGGGGCGACGGCTGACGTACGTCTACGTATCGTCGAAAACGTGACTGGATGCCTCAACCCGGGCTCCGGCTCGCCTATGCTATGGCCGGTTCGCCACCGTGCGGCGCAAGGCCATGACCACCCCTGAACTTTCTCCGGAAGAGCTGGACGAACTGCTCAGCGGCCTGACGCCCGAGATTCCGGACTGTCGGGTGCTGCGCCTGATCGGGCGTGGTGGCATGTCCTACGTCTACCTGGGCGTGCAGGAGTCACTGGAGCGCCAGGTGGCGATCAAGGTGATCGCGCCGCAGGCGTTGAAGGACGAGGTCAGCAAGGCGCGCTTCGAGCGCGAGGCCCGCACCATCGCCAAGCTGCAGCATCCGTGCATCGTCACGATCCACGCCGTGGGCCGCAGCGAGCAGGGCCTGCTGTACTACGTCCTGCCCTATCTCTCCAAGGGCCACCTCGGACAGCGCGATCTTACCCGCAACGATGCCGGCGTGATCGAGGTGGTGCGCGCCCTGCTCTGGGCGCTGGACTATGCCCATGCGCATGGCGTGGTGCACCGCGACGTGAAGGCGGCGAACGTGTTGTTCGACAACGCCGATCGCCCCTTGCTGGCCGATTTCGGCATTGCCGCGAGCAAGCGCGATCGCTCGCGCGTCACCGGCGATGGCCTCGCGGTGGGCAGCTCGGCGCACATGGCGCCGGAACAGGCCCGCGCCGAGCGGGTCGATGGCCGCGCCGACCTCTACAGCCTCGGCGTCCTCACCTTCGAGATGGTGAGCGGTCGCTTGCCGTTCCAGAACCCGGATGCACTCGGCCTGGCGGTGATGCACGCAATGGATCCGGTGCCGCGCCTGCCGTTCGAGAAGTCGCATTGGCAGGCGTTCATCGAAACCGCGATGGCGAAGCGTCCCGATGACCGCTTCCAGAATGCGCGCGAGATGATGGCCGCGCTCGAGCGCGTGGTCGACCAGGTGCGGCGCATGGAGCAGAAGCAGGTGCAGGCCCGCGCCGTGTCGGCCCGGGCCGACACGGCACGCCGCTGGCCGCGTCGGCTGGCCTGGAGCGCGGGCTGCCTCGCCGTGTTCGCCGCGGCCGTCGCACTCTGGTCCGCGCGTGATCCGGCATCGACCGCGCAGCGGAAGATGGACACGGCCACGCCGCCGGTCGCGGTCGCGCCCGCGCCGACCACGAGCGCGTTCGCGTTGTCGCCGCCCGCCACGCTCGAGAGCGCGGCGGCGGCCACGCCCGCGATCGAACCGATCGCGGCGGTCGAATCGATCGAGGTTGCGCCGGGCGAAGCTGAACTCGCCGCCGCGCAGGAACAGATCATGCGTCGCCGCCTGACCCAACCGCCCGGCGACAATGCTTATGACTCGCTGCGCGCGGCGTTTCAGGCCACGCCGCGGGCGCGCGCGCTGCCGCGCCTCGGGCTGCGCTGGTTGAGTGCTGCCACGCCGTATCTCGCCGCCAGCCTGCAAGCCGGCAAGGACGAGGCGGCGCGCGCGCTCTACGGTCGCGCGCAAGCCCTCGCCGACGAACTGGGCCTGCGCGACGACGCGGCATGGTCCGAACTGGAAGCCACCGTGGTGGCGGCCCTGTCCTCGCGCCTGCGCACGGCGCTCGCCGAGCGCGACCTTGGCGCTGTGCGTCAGGTCAAGGCCGACGCGGGGCAGTGGGGCGTGGCAGCGGCGCGCCTGGAGCCGTACTGGTCGCAGGCCATCGTGCGTGCCAAGCCGGGGGATTCGCTGCGTAGCGGCGCGTCGTCACTGCTGCTCGCGCGCCTGCCCGCGGGAGCGCGCGCCGGCCTCGCGGTGTCGGCCCATGCGATCACGCTCGACGAGTACGCCGCTTTCGTTGCTGCAACGGGACGCGCCAGCGCACGCTGCCGCATCCGCACCGCGCTCGTGACACTGAAGCGACGCAGCTGGAACCAACCGGGATTCACCCAGCAAGGCAGCCATCCCGTGGTCTGCGTGAGCGCCGCCGATGCCCTGGCGTATGCCGCCTGGCTCGGCCAGCGCGACGGCCAGCGCTATCGCTTGCCCACGGCCGGAGAATGGCAGGCGCTCGGGCTGGCGGCGGTGGCGCCTGCCTGCCGCAGCAATTGCACCGGAACCGCCTCGGTGGATACGGCGGCGCGCGCTGCGTCCGGCGCGCGTAGCCACCTCGGCAGCGCGCGCGAATGGAGCGCCGAGTGCCGCAACGGTTGCGCGCCACAGTCCAGTTTGGGTTCGAGCTGGCGCGATGGCAGCGCGCGTTCCGGCGCCCGCGGCAACGAAGCACTCAAGGGCGACGAAGGCTACGACGACATCGGCTTCCGGCTGGTGCGCGACGTGGCGGCGGCCGAGGTGGAACAACGCTGAGCGCGAAGGCGGCGCGCAGGTCGCGTTAACGCGGCCACAGCCGCATCAGGGCGTAGTAAAGCAGCGCCGCGATCGCCAACCCCGCGAACCAGGCATAGGTGTAGATCACCTCGAACGCATCCGGCACGTCGGCCACGACGCCGGCGGCCTTGAGAAAGCCCGGCAGGTTCGGCAATACGCCTGCGGCCAATGCGATCAACGCGGCCGGATTCCAGCCCTTGCGGTAGGCGTAGTCGCCGCGCTCGGCGAACAGGGCGGCCACGTCGAGCTGCGTGCCGCGCAGCAGGTAGTAGTCCACCAGCATGATGCCGGCCACCGGCCCCAGCAGCGCCGAGTAGCCGATCAACCAGGTGAAGATGTAGCCATCGGTGCTGGCGAGGATCTTCCACGGCATCGCCAGCAACGCGATGCCGGCGGTGATGAGCCCCCCGAGCTTGTAGGAGATCCTGCGCGGCGCGAGGCTGGCGAAATCGTAGGCCGGGCCGACGAGATTGGCCGCGAGGTTGCAGCACATCGTGTCGAGCGTGAGGAACAGCAAGGCCAGCCCGACGATGACGCCGGTGAAGCGACCGGCGAGATCCACCGGATCCCAGATCGCCTGGCCGTAAAGAGTGACGGTGGCGGCAGTGACGATGACGCTCATCAGGGCCAGCAGCCCCATTGGCGCGGGCAGGCCGATGCTCTGCCCGATCAACTGGTCGCGCTGCGACTTCGCGAAGCGGGTGAAGTCGGGAATGTTGAGCGCAAGCGTGGCCCAGAACCCCACCATCGCGGTCAGCGCCGGCCAGAACGTGGCCCAGAACAGGCCCTCCTTCTTGCCGCCGGCCACGAACTGCGAGGGCGTGTCCATGATCGCGCTCAGGCCGCCGGTGTGGGAAATGGCCCAGAACACGAGGCCGATGCAGATCACGATCTTGATCGGTGCCGAGATCGTCTCCAGCCAGCGAATCGATTCCGTGCCCTTCACCACGAAATAAAGCTGCAGCAGCCAGAACAGGACGAAGCAGGTGAGCTGCGCCGCATTGATGCCGAGCCAGGGCATCGCCTCGCCCGCAAGCTGGTTGCCGCTGAGGATGTTGCCAAGGGTGTAGATGGCCAGGCCACCGAACCAGGTCTGGATGCCATACCAGCCGCAGGCCACGATCGCGCGCAGCAGCGCCGGCAGTTTCGCGCCTTGAGTGCCGAAACTGGAGCGCACCAGCACCGCGTACGGGATGCCGTACTTCGCCCCGGCATGACCGATCAGCAGCATCGGCAGCAGCACGATGAGGTTCCCGAGCAGCACCGTGCTCACCGCCTGCCAGGGCAACATGCCCTGATCGATCAGGCCCGCGGCGAGGGTGTACGACGGGATGCACATCACCATCCCGACCCACAGCGCGGCGTAGTGATGCCAGCGCCAGGTGCGCTGTTCCTCGGTGGTGGGCGCCAGGTCCGGGTTGTAGAGCGCGCCCTGTTCGATCGCGGGACGGGCCACCGCGTCGTTCACGCCGCGGTCTCCGCCTTGCGCATCGGGTTGTTGGGATGCGTGGTCCAGTTCGAATAGCCGCCGTCGTCGACGCGCTCCATCGTGATGCAGCCGTCCACCGGGCAGACATGCATGCACAGGTTGCAGCCCACGCACTCCGCATCCACCACCTCGAACAAGCGCTGGCCGTCCCTCGTCGCGGTGATGGCCTGATGCGAGGTGTCTTCGCAGGCGATGTGGCACAGGCCACACTTGACGCACTTGTCCTGGTCGATGCGCGCCTTGATGTCGTAGCGCATGTTGAGGAACTGCCAGTCGGTGACGTTCGGCACTGCCTTGCCGATGAAATCCTCCAGCCGCGCGTAGCCCTTGGAATCCATCCAGTTCGACAGGCCCGAGATCATGTCGTCCACGATGCGGAAGCCGTAGTGCATGGCCGCGGTGCAGACCTGCACCGAACCCGCGCCCAGCGCCATGAATTCCGCTGCGTCGCGCCAGGTGGCAATGCCGCCGATGCCGGAAATCGGCTTGCGGTATGTGTCCTTGTCGCGCGCGATCTCGGCCACCATGTTGAGCGCGATGGGCTTCACTGCCGGGCCGCAGTAGCCACCATGCGTGCCCTTGCCGTCGACCGTGGGCTCGGGCGCCATCAGGTCGAGATCAACCGCGGTGATCGAGTTGATGGTGTTGATCAGCGATACCGCATCGGCACCACCGCGAAAGGCCGCGCGCGCCGACGTGCGAACATCCGTGATGTTAGGGGTGAGCTTGACGATGCAGGGCAGGCGCGAGTGCTTCTTCACCCAGTGCGCCACCATCTCGACGTACTCCGGCACCTGTCCCACGGCCGAGCCCATGCCGCGCTCGCTCATGCCGTGCGGGCAACCGAAATTCAGTTCCACCGCATCGCAGCCGGTGTCTTCCACCATCGGCAGGATGCGTTTCCACGACTCCTCATCGCAGGGCACCATCAGCGACACGATCATGGCGCGATCCGGCCACGCACGCTTGACCTGGCGGATCTCGGCCAGGTTCACCGCCAGCGGTCGGTCGGTGATCAACTCGATGTTGTTGAGCCCGGCAATGCGCTGGCCGTTGTAACTCACCGCGCCGTAGCGCGAGGACACGTTCACCACCGGCGGATCGTTGCCCAGGGTCTTCCACACCACCCCGCCCCAGCCGGCCTCGAACGCACGATTCACGTTGTAGGCCTTGTCCGTCGGCGGCGCGCTTGCGAGCCAGAACGGATTGGGGGAACGGATTCCGATGAAGTTGGTGTCCAGGTTTGCCATGGTGTACTCCGAATCGGATCAAGAGCCGATTACGCAAAGGACGCAAAGGAAAAGCAGAGAGGTCGCCAAGGAAGATCAGAGTTGGTTGACGACACGTCGGATGCCTCGTTTGAGTGTTGGTTCGTTGAAATTCAAAACGAGGCCGAGTCGCTTGCCACAACATCGCAGGTACGTCAGCAACTAAGCTTCGTGCGTTGCAAGCAGCTTCTCGACCGCCTTGATCTCCAACACCACCAAACCTTCCACCATGAGATCGATCCGGAACGCGTTGGGTATGCTCAGATCCTTGTACCTGATTCCAACCACGACTTCGCTCTCGGCCTTCAACCCGACCAAACGAAGTTCATGCGCCAATGCCACCTGGTAGGTAGATTCCAGCATTCCAGGCCCAAGAACGCGATGAACTTCGATTGCTGCCCCGATGATTCGACTCGATAGCTCATCCTCATCCACCTTTGCGCCCTCTCTGCTTTTCCTTTGCGCCCTTTGCGTAAATCGCTCTTGATCTTCAGCCCCGCCGCAGCGCGCGGTCGATCGCAAGCGCGGCTTGCTTGCCGTCTTCCACGGCTTGCACGGTGAGGTCGGTCTTGCCGCCGACGCAGTCGCCGCCGGCCCAGACGCCGGGCAGCGAGGTGGCGTAGTCGGCGTTCACCGCGATGCGGCCGTCCTTGATTTCCAGCAGCTCGCCGTGATCGGCGTCGAGTGGCGCGGGCACCAGCACCTGACCGATGGCCTTGAGCACGCTGTCGGCGGCGAGGGTGAACACATCGCCGCTGCCCATGAGCTTGCCGGCCTCGTTCAACTGGGTGTATTCGAATTCGATTCCGGCCAGCAACCCATCCTTGCCGAGCAGGCGGCGCGGCTGCGCCCAGTGGATCACATTGACGCCTTCACTCTTGGCAAAGGCTTGTTCGTGTGAGGTCGCACTCATCGCTTCCGCGCCACGGCGATACACCAGGGTCACCGTCTCGGCCCCGAGGCGCTTGCTCTGGATCGCGGCATCGATCGCGGTGTTGCCGCCACCGATCACCACCACGCGCCGGCCAATCGGCAGCGTGGTGAGGTTGTCGTGCTGACGCAGTTCCGCGATGAACTCGACCGCATTGCGCACGCCCGGCAGTTGTTCGCCTTCCAGCTCCAGGGCATTGACGCCGGCAAGCCCCATGCCGAGAAACACGGCGTCGAAATCGCGGCGCAACTGGCTCAGGGTCAGTTCGCGTCCCAAGGCCGGGCCGCAGTGGAGTTCGATCCCGCCGATGCTCATCAACCATTCGACTTCGCGCTGCGCGAAACCCGGCACCTTGTAGGCCGCGATGCCGTACTCGTTCAGACCGCCGGGCTTGGCGTTCGCGTCGTAGATCGTGACACGATGGCCGGCGCGTGCAAGCTGGTGCGCGCAGGACAAACCGGCCGGACCAGCGCCGATCACCGCGATGCGTTTGCCGGTCTCGGGCGCACGCTCGAACAAAGTCGCGTTGTCGCGATAGACCCAGTCGGTGGCGTAGCGCTGCAAGGCGCCGATCTGCACCGGCTGTTCGTCATCGACGTTCCGAACACAATCGCCTTCGCACAGGATCTCGGTGGGGCAGACCCGCGCGCACATGCCTCCGAGGATATTGGCGCCGAGGATTTCCTCGGCCGCGCCCCTGAGGTTGTCGGTGGAGATGCCGCGGATGAAGGTCGGGATGTCGATGCCGGTGGGGCAGGCCTGGATGCAAGGTGCATCAAAGCAGTAGTAGCAGCGCGCGGCGGCGAGCAAGGCGCCTTGCCGGTCCAGCGGCGGCGCCACGTCATCGAAGTTGTGCGCCAGTTGAGCCGCGGACAGGCGTCCGGCGGCGATATCTGCGAGTTCCTTGCGTGCCATTCCCTCTCCCCTGTCCCCTGCTCTCTTCGTTGCTCAGCGTCCGGCGCGGCCCAGCATGGCGTGCAGCAGCACGTTGCAGCCGGCTTCGATCCACTCCGGCGTGGCGTCTTCGATCTCGTTGTGGCTGATGCCGTCGATGCAGGGCACGAACACCATCGAGGTGGGTGCCACCTGCGCCAGATAGCAGGCATCGTGTCCGGCACCCGACACCATGTCGCGGTGCGAGTAACCAAAGCGCTGCGCTGCGGCACGCACCGAGGCCACGCAATCGGCGTCGAAGGTGACCGGCTTGTAGTAGAAGATCTGTTCCAGTCGACCGACCTCGACCCTGGCTTCGGCTGCGATGCGCGCGACGCCATCGCGCAGCTTGCGATCCATTTCCGCCAGCACTGCATCTTCCGGATGGCGGATGTCGATGGTGAAGAACACGCGACCGGGAATCACGTTGCGCGAGTTCGGGTGGTTCTGGATCATGCCGACCGTCGCGCAGGCGTAGGGCGCGTGTTCGTGCCCGATGCGATTGACCAGATCGATGACGCGCGCGGCGGCGAGCAAGGCGTCCTTGCGGCGTGGCATTGGCGTGGGGCCGGCATGCGACTCCTGACCGATGACTTCGACCTCGTACCAGCGCTGGCCCTGCGCGTGCGTCACCACGCCGATGGTCTTGCCTTCGGCTTCGAGAATCGGCCCCTGCTCGATGTGCAGCTCGAACGCGGCATGGATCGGCTTGCCCACCGGCAGGTCGCCGGCGTAGCCGATGCGTGCCAGTTCCTGTCCCATGGTCTTGCCGTCGACGTCGGCGCGCGACAAGCCATAGTCCAGCGTGAACACGCCGGCGAATACGCCCGAGGACACCATCGCCGGCGCGAAGCGCGAACCTTCCTCGTTGGTCCAGATCACGGTTTCGATCGCGCGATCGGTTTCGATGCCGTGATCGTTGAGGGTGCGGATGACTTCCAGCCCGCCCAGCACACCGTAGATGCCGTCGAACTTGCCCCCCGTGGGCTGCGAATCGGCATGCGAGCCGGTGACTACCGGCGTCAGCGTGTCATCGCGGCCGGCACGGCGCGCGAACACGTTGCCCATCTTGTCGGTGCTGATGCTGCAACCAGCCTCCTTCGCCCACCGTACGAAAAGATCACGGCCCTGCTTGTCGAGATCCGTGAGCGCCAGCCGGCACACGCCGCCCTTGGGCGTCGCGCCGATCTGCGCCATATCCATCAACGAATTCCACAGACGCTGGCCGTTGATCGCGAGCGGTGCATCGGACGATTGCAACTGGGCGTTCATTTGAAACTCCTGAAGATCAAGATCAAGAGACGCTTTCGCAAAGGACGCAAAGGAAGAGCGAGAAAGCTCGCCAAGGAGAGCATTGATGTTGGGGCTTCGCTTCGACTTCACGGGTGCCGCAACCCAGAGACTGTTCTCCTTTGCGTCACTTTCCTGGCTTTTTCCTTGCGTCCTTTGCGAAAACGTCTTTTGCCGTTCGCCCTTGCGAATGCGTCTCTGCATCCAAGCGCTCAGTGCGGCATCACGAACTGCGCCCCGGCGCGAATGCCGGAGGGCCAACGCGATGTGACCGCCTTGAGCTTGGTGTAGAAGCGCACGCCTTCCGGGCCGTAGACATGATGATCGCCGAATAGCGAGGCTTTCCAGCCGCCAAAGCTGTGGAAGGCACTGGGCACCGGGATCGGCACATTCACGCCCACCATGCCGACCTGCACCCGCGAGACGAAATCGCGCGCCGCGTCGCCGTCGCGGGTGAAGATCGCGCAGCCGTTGCCGTACTCGTGCTCGTTGATCAGCTTGAGCCCGGCTTCGTAGCTTTCCACCCGCAGCAGTGACAGCACGGGACCGAAGATTTCCTCCTGGTAGACGCGCATCGACGGCTTGACGTGATCGAACAGGCAGCCGCCGAGGAAATAGCCTTCGCCCGCATTCGGAATGTCGCGGCTGCGGCCGTCCACCACGAGCTCCGCGCCTTCGCGTTCGCCAAGATCGACGTAACCCTTCACCTTGTCGCGATGCTGCGCCGTGATCAGCGGCCCCATGTCCATGCCCGTGGCATCGCCGGGGCCGATCTTGAGCGCGTGCACGCGCGGCGCGAGCTTGCGCCGCAGGGCGTCGGCGGTTTCGTCGCCGACCACGGTGGCCACCGAGATCGCCATGCATCGCTCACCGGCCGAACCGTAGCCCGCACCCATCAGCGCGTCGGCGACCTGATCCAGATCCGCGTCGGGCATCACCAGCATGTGGTTCTTGGCGCCGCCCAGCGCCTGCACGCGCTTGCCGTGCCGGGCGCCGGTTTCATAGATGTACTTGGCGATCGGCGTCGAGCCGACGAAGCTGATCGCCTTGACTTCGGGATGTTCGAGCAAGGCATCCACCGCACGCTTGTCGCCGTGCACCACGTTGAACACGCCTGGCGGCAGGCCGGCTTCGGCGAACCACTCGGCCAGCAACAGCGAGGCCGAGGGATCGCGCTCGGACGGCTTCAGCACGAAACTGTTGCCGCAGGCGATCGCGATCGGTGCCATCCACAGCGGCACCATCGCGGGGAAATTGAACGGCGTGATGCCGGCCACCACGCCCAGCGGCTGGCGGAACGAGTGCGCATCGACGCCACCCGCGACGTTCTCGGTCACCTCGCCCTTGAGCAGGTGCGGGATGCCGCAGGCGAACTCCACCACTTCCAGCCCGCGCGAGACTTCGCCCAGCGCGTCGGAATGGGTCTTGCCGTGCTCGGCGGTGATCTGCGCCGCCAGTTCGTCGGCGCGCGCTTCGAGAATGTCGCGCAACTTGAACATGACGCGCGCGCGCTTTTGCGGCGGCGTCGCAGCCCAGGCCGGGAATGCCGCCTGCGCCGCCTGCACCGCGGCATCCACCTGTGCTGCATCGGCCAGCGGCAAGAGTCCGGTCTGCGCGCCCGTGGCGGGGTTGAACACCGCGCTGCTGGCAGCGCCACTACCGGGCACGCGCGCGCCGCCGATGTAGTGCGGAATGGGTTGCGCTGCCGACGCCTTCGGCACGCTGCGAACAGGAACGCTCATGGCCTTCACCTCGTAGGGAACATCGCGCGCATTGCACGTCGCGGACCAACTGCCCCGGCTCCGCGACCTGCGGAGCCAGGGAGCCGCCTTCCCCGGAAGCCCGAGGTCGGCGACAGGCATGCGATCCCCGATCTGGGATCCGCCACGCCCGGACCCTTTCGGGCCCACCTCGCTCCCGTCCACCGGAAGCAAGAACGCTGTCGCTTGCGGCTTCCGTTCTACGCAAAACCAAGCGCGCTGGCAAGCTCTGAAATGGAAGGTACTCGCGTGCGCCGGGGAAAGCACATGGCGATCGCTCGACCCGAGATCGCGGCGTGTGCGAGAGCCATTATCAAGGCGATCCGGATCACACCATTTGTGGAGATCACACGAAGCTGCCGTCGACTGATATGCCACCGCAAGCGATGTAACCTATAGCAGCAAGGCGCACCTGCGTGCGGCCACAAAGACTCTGGAACTGCCAATGGCACGCCTCCTAGGCATTCACATCAAGAACTACCGCGCACTGGCTGATGTCAGCCTCGGCCAAGTTCAGTACGGCCGAGGTACACCCTTGCCGCGCCTAACCTGCCTGATTGGCCCGAACGGTTCGGGGAAGTCAACGATGCTCGATGCTTTTGGATTTGTCGCGGACTGCCTGCTCGATGGAGTAGAAGCGGCATGCGACAAATCATGGCGAGGAGGCTTTGATCGCCTTCGGACACAGGGCGCCAGTGGCCCTATTTCGTTCGAGATCTACTTTGAAGCTGGAGATGAGTCACGTCCCATCGTCTATCAGCTGATTGTCGACTTGGTCGACGGCGTCCCGGCTGCTGTAGAGGAGACGTGTCGGCAGCGGCGCGAGGGAGAAACGCGCGGCAAGCCTTACTACTTCCTCAAACTAAAGAGAGGTTCCGGCAAGGTCTGGGCCGGTCAAGCCGTCGGACAAGCAACAGAGTCCCGAAACTCCCAAAGGGTCACCCTTGCCAATCTCGACAAGCTCGGCATCGCGACACTTGGCAACCTTTCGGAACACCCACGCATCGTGGCGCTTCGCTCCTACATCGAGCAATGGTATCTCTCATATTTCGTCCCCAATGCAGCCCGCGCGCTCCCAGCAACCGGCGCACAGCGCTGGCTTGATCGCGAGGGCTCGAACATCGGGAACGTGCTGCAATACTTCCAGAGACAGTATCCGCAGCAGTTCGATGCAATTCTGGTTCGGCTCGCGCGAGCCATCCCGGGGTTGAAGAAGATCAGCCCAGAGGAAAGCAAGGACAAGCGCCTGCTCCTGAAGTTTGACGAGCGAGGCTACGAGGATCCTTTTTTCCAGAACAGCATGTCCGACGGAACGCTAAAAATGCTCGCGTACGCCGTGCTGCTGGAAGATCCTCAACCTAGGCCATTCATCGGCATTGAAGAACCAGAGAACGGGCTCTATGTGCGACTTGTAGAGAGACTGGCCAGTCAATTCTCCAGTCGCGCGACCGATGAGAAGCTCTCGACGCAAATGCTCGTGACGACGCATTCGCCCTATTTTGTCGACACTCTGCAGCCGACCCAAGTATGGCTCATCCGAAAGGGAGACGATGGTCACGCACAAGCGATCCGAGCAGCCGATGTGCCAACGATCGCTGCGATGAGCGCACAAGGGATACCACTCGGCTCGCTTTGGTACAGCGATCACTTCGACGACGGCGCTCCAGAATGACCATTCACGTTCTGGTGGAGGGTCCGTCCGAACGTGCTTTCCTCGATCATTGGGCTCCGCGACTCCTTCCCGGCTACGTCGTCCGGGTACACCCGCATCAGGGGAAGGGCGCCTTGCCGGGCACGATCCAAGCGCGCCCGAACCCGAAGATGCGCGGGCTTCTCGACCAACTGCCTGCGAAACTCCGCGGGTTTGCGGAGGCACTCAACCCGCATGCTGACGCTGTGCTGGTGCTTCTCGACGCCGACAACGACGATGTCACGGCGCTCAGAGACTCCATCTTGGCGGTGGTACAAGCGTGCGCACCCCAACTCCCGGTGCGTATCAGCATAGCGGTCGAGGAAACGGAGGCATTCTATCTGGGTGACCTCCGCGCTCTGCAGCATGCTTATCCCGCCGCCAACATGGGTACGGCACGCGCGTACATCCCAGACTCAATCTGTGGCACATGGGAGCTATTCGGGCAAATCGTCGGGGATGACGGAGGTAACAAGGTTGCGTGGGCAGAAGCCATGGGGCCCCAAATAACGACACAACCAGCGCAGAGTCGGTCGATGTCATTCCGCGCCTTGATCAACAGTCTTCAGGCGCTTCTACCGGCGCCAGCGGCGCCTCAACAACCGAGGCGCTACCGCCACCCGCCGCGAGTACGTAGACGAAACAATGGGCTTCGTTAGGCAGCGGGCTTCTTCCCCTGCTTGCCAGTTTTCATGTTTCAAATGAATTGCGCCGGATGTCGCGAAATACGTGACCTGTCCCTAACCAACACCAGCCCGTTGACACCTACGCCACCGCCCGGATGCACTCCCGCATCCCGCCGATCAACGCATCGATTTCGGTATCCGTGGAGATCACCGGCGGGGCCAGCGCGATGGTGTCGCCGGTGAAGCGCACCAGCAGGCCGCGCGTCAGCGCTTCCTCGAACAGGCGGATCGCGCGCCAACCGGGTTTGCCGGCGATGGGCGCGAGTTCCACCGCGGCCGCGGTGCCGAAGTTGCGGATGTCGATGACGTTGGGGGCATCGCGCAAGGAATGGATGCCGGCTTCGAGCTTCTTGCCGAGCGCAGCGAAACGTGCCGGGATGTTGTCGGCTTCCAGGATGTCGAGCGTGGCGTGCGCCGCGGCCACAGCGAGCGGATGCGCGGAATAGGTGTAGCCGTGGAACAGCTCCACGGCGTAGTCCGGGCCTTGCATGAAGGCGTCGTAGATGCCCTGGCGCGCGATCACGCCGCCCATCGGCACGGTGCCGTTGTTCACGCCCTTGGCGAAGGTGATGAGATCGGGCGTGACGCCGAAGGCCTGCGCGCCGAACCATTCACCCATGCGCCCGAAGCCGGTGATGACTTCGTCGAAGATCAGCAGGATGCCGTGCTTGCTGCAGATCTCGCGCAGCTTCTGCAGATAGCCGAGCGGCGGGATGATGACGCCGACCGAACCCTGCATCGGCTCGACGATGACCGCCGCGATGGTGGAGGCATCGTGCAGCGCGACGATGCGCTCCAGTTCGTCCGCCAGATGCGCACCCCAGGCCGGCTGGCCCTTCGAGAACGCCATGTCCTTCAGGCTGTGCGTGTGCGGCAGGTGATCGACGCCATTCATCATCAGCGGCGCGAACATCTTGCGGTTCGCCACCATGCCGCCGACGGAGATGCCGCCCAGCCCCACGCCGTGATACGCCTTTTCGCGCCCGATGATGCGGGTGCGCGAGGCCTCGCCGCGCAAACGGTGATAGCCGATCGCGATCTTGATCGCGGTGTCCACCGCTTCCGAGCCGGAGTTGGTGAAGAACACCCGGTTCAGGTCGTCCGGCGCGTGCTGCGCGATGCGTTCGGCGAGGCGAAACGTGTCGGGACTGGCCACCTGGAACGAGGGCACGTAGTCGGCCACATCGAGTTGGCGCTTCACTGCTTCGGTGATGCGCGCATCTCCGTGGCCGAGGCCCGAACACCACAAGCCGGACAAACCATCGAACAGCTTCTTGCCCTCGCTGCTGGTGTAGTAGGCGCCTTCGGCGCTCACTAGCAAGCGATCCAGCGGGCGCCTGGCCTTGAAGTAGCGATTGTGGGTGAAGGGCATCCAGTACGGGTCGAGATTCAGGCCGTCGATGGAGGCTGTGGCGGGCTCGGTCATTGCGGGTCCTGCGTGGTTGTCGTCGGGAAAGGTGGATGGCTGCGCCGTACGGGCCACGACGCGCGTCGATGATTCTCAGCTTTCGAAACCGTGCGCGAAGATGAGCGCCGGGTCGGGACGCTCCAGCGCCCCGATGTCGAGCGGTGCCGCCACCGGACGGAGCGGGGCGGTTCCGACCGCCAGCTTGATCCGCGTTGGCGGGTGGCGCTGCGGCGGAAACAGCGGCGCAGCGATCGCATAGCCTTCCGGCGACACCGGCATCATGTTGGCGGCGTCAAGCAGCGGACTGCCGCTTGCCGGCGAGAGGTTGTTCGCCGCGTCGTTGGAAAAACCCGGCGCGGCACCGGTCAGCGTGCTGCTGACGCTGTGTACCAGGTTGCCCGGGTTGAATGTGTAGCCGCTGCTGATCCAGTTGTTGCTGCCCGTCACCTTGGCTGCGCCGCTGGCCCACTCCACCTCCGCCGCAGCCGCTCGCACCAGAGTCAACGCAGCGTTGCCATCGCGCCAGATCACGTTGTTGTGGAACTCGAGCGCGTCGATGCCCTCGAACAGGCGGAAGACCGTCGTGCTGGCGGTCCCATTGCGGCGGACAAGGGTGTTGTTCACCACGCGGTAGCGGCCGAAGGTTTCGCCGCGCCCGCCCGAGGTGCCGTCGCCGCCGAAGCGCAGCATCGACCCGAAGCTGGAGCTGTGCACGATGACATTGCCCACCACATCGGAATCCTCGCGCGCGAGCGCATCGCTCCAGCCGCCTGCGGCCCCTTCCGGGTCCGGCCCGATCAGTTCCAGCTCGTGGTAGAACGCCCCTTCCAGCCAGTTGTAGTAGATCTCGTTGCGCTCGGCGCGGCTCTTGATCAGGTTGCCGCCGATACCGGCGCCGTCGGTGTAGTCGCTGTCGTGCAGGTAGCTGTACTGCAGGCGAAACACCGCGCCCGGATGCGCCACCTCGTCGGTGGCCATGTAGATCAGGTGATTGCCGCCGCCGGAGCCGGCGTTGTAGATCTCCGAGTACTCGATCGTGAGCGAACCCGAGTCCTGATCCGAGCCCAGCACGCCGTGGCGCGGGCAGTCGTGGATGAGCATGTCGCGCAGCACGATGTCATGGGCGTGGTGATACACGCAGCGGAAGGTGTTGTCCGCAGCCGAGCCGCTGATCTCGAAGCCTTCCATCACCATGTGATCGGAGAGGCGGAACTCGATGGTGTTGTTGCCGCCGCGCAGGTGCGGGCGGGTGCCGCCGACGCCCCGCAGGATCACCGGATTGCCCGGCGCGCCGCCATCGTCCTCGGGCACCACCACGTTGCCGGGATAGATCACGCCGCCAGACACTTCCACCACGTCGCCCGGCCCGAGGTCGACCGCGGCGAACAGGCTGTTGAGGTCCGGATACTGGCCGCCACCGCCGACGGTGTAGGTGGCGGCGCCTGCGCTGCCCGCACCGAACAGCAGCGCCATGGCCACCCATCCGCGGTTAGTCTTGACTGATCCCATTGGATGCAGACTCCATGTTCCGACACGCCATCGTACGCCGACCCGGCGCGACCTTTGCACAGGGCCTGACCCGGGTCGAGCTCGGCCCACCGCGGCTGGAACGCGCACTGGAGCAACACCGCGCCTACTGCGACGCACTGCGCCGCTGCGGACTCGAACTCACCGTGCTGCCGCCCGACGAAGCGTTTCCGGACGGCACCTTCGTCGAGGATACCGCGATACTGCTGCGCGAAGGCGCGATGCTGACGCGTCCCGGTGCCGCAAGTCGCATCGGCGAGGTGGCGGCGATCCGCGCCGCGCTCACGCCGCACTACGCCGCGCCGGCACAGATCGATGACCCGGGCAGCGTCGATGGCGGCGACATCTGCGAAGCCGGCAAGCAGGTCTTCATCGGACTGTCGCATCGTACCAACGCGGCCGGTGCGGAGCAGCTTGCGCGCTGGCTGCACGGCCACGGCTACGCCGCGACCACGGTGGATGTCCGCGGCCTCGACAGCATCCTGCATCTCAAGAGCGGTCTGAGCTTCCTCGGCGGGCGCCGCCTGCTGCTGATCGAGGAACTCGCCGCGCATCCCGCGTTCGCGAGCTTCGATCGCGTCGTGGTCGAGCGCGACGAGGCCTACGCCGCGAACGCGATCGAAGTGAACGGTCGCATCGTCGTCGCGGCCGGCCATCCGAGGCTGGAGGCGCGCCTGCGCGCGCTCGGCTGCGAACTGCTGGTGCTCGACATGAGCGAGTTCGCCAAGATGGACGGCGGGCTGAGCTGCCTGTCGCTGCGCTTCTATTGAGTTTGCGCAAATGGTTGACGAGAGCCTGGGCGTCCTTCGACTTCGGCCTCTTCGCGGCCTACGCTCAGGATGAGCGGCATTTGCGAACCCCGCTCATCCTGAGCGTAGCGCCCAAGGCGCGCAGTCGAAGGACGCGGGCTGTCAATCAATTACGCAAGTCTCAATATGATCAGCGGCATTTGCGAACCCCGCTCATCCTGAGCGTAGCGCCCAAGGCGCGAAGTCGAAGGACGCGGGCTGTCGACCAATTGCGCAAGTCTCAATATGATCAGCGGCATTTGCGAACCCCGCTCATCCTGAGCGTAGCGCCCAAGGCGCGCAGTCGAAGGACGCGGGCTGTCAATCAATTACGCAAGTCTCAATATGATCAGCGGCATTTGCGAACCCCGCTCATCCTGAGCGTAGCGCCCAAGGCGCGCAGTCGAAGGACGCGGGCTGTCAATCAATTACGCAAGTCTCACTAGTCGCGGAAGTTGTCGAACTGCAGCGGCAGTTCGAAGTCGCCCTTGCGCAGCAGCGCAATGGCCAGCTGCAGGTCGTCGCGCTTCTTCCCGGTCACGCGCAATTTCTCGCCATTGATCTGGGCCTCGACCTTGAGCTTGGCGTCCTTGATCGCGGCCACGATCTTCTTCGCGACCTTCTGCTCGATGCCCTGCTTCACCACGACCTTCTGGCGCGCGCCGGCGACATTGGTCTCGATCTCGCCCGGATCCAGGCAACGCGTGTCGATGCCGCGCGCGATCAGGCGCGCGTCGAGGATGTCGCGCATCTGCTTGAGCTGGAACTCGCTCGGCGCGTTCATCGCGACGGTCTTGTCTTCCAGCACGAAACGCGCGTCCACGTTGCGGAAATCGAAGCGATTGCCCAGCTCGCGCTGGGCCTGGTCGATGGCGTTGGTCAATTCGTGCTTGTCGACTTCGGAGACGATGTCGAAGGAGGGCATATCGGATCCGGAACGGGGTGGAGTCGCGCTGCGGCGCTTACAACTCGCTGGTGACCTGCATCAGGCTCAGCACCGCGTCGCGCAGGCCGGTGCGCAGGCCGGTCAGCAGGGTCGCGCTTTCCGCCGTGGCAAAGCGTTCCGGGCCGAGGTGTTCCACCTTGTGCGCCGCCACGGCCAGGCCTTCGGCGCCCAGGGCGAGGGCCGCCGAGCGCAGGTAATGTGATGCATTGCGCAGTTCTTCGGGGTCGCGGCGCTCGTGCGCCAGTTCGATCCGGCTCAACAGGGCCGGCGCATCGGCCACGAACAGGCGGATCAAGCGCGCCAGGCTGCCCGGGTCGTCCGCTTCCAGCGAGCGCAACATCTCCAGCGTTTCCTGATTCAGGGGTACCGGCGTACTCATGGCCATCGGGCTCGGACAGGAAGGATGCGGACGCAAGATAGCGCACTGCGGGGGTCTTCGGCAGCCAGCGATGGCGTGCGCGGAGCGGCGCTCTTGGCTAGGATCGCGCCAGATTCGTGACGGAGTGCCCCGTGGACCCTTACCTGCAGGCAGCCATTGAAGAAGCCGAGCGCGGCCTGGCCGAAGGCGGCATCCCGATCGGGTCGGTGCTGGTGCATCAGGGGCGCATCCTGGGGCGCGGCCACAATCGGCGGGTGCAGAACGGCAGCTGCGTGCTGCACGGCGAAATGGATGCGCTGGAGAATGCCGGGCGGCAACCGGCCCGCGTGTATCGCGAGTGCACGATCTACACCACGCTATCGCCCTGTTCGATGTGTTCGGGCGCGATCCTGCTGTACGGCATTCCGCGCGTGGTGATCGGCGAGAACGTCAGTTTCCTGGGTGAGGAAGCCCTGCTGCGCAGTCGCGGGGTGGAGCTCTCCGTGCTGGACGACGCGCGCTGCAAGCAACTGATGGCCGGGTTCATGCGCGACCAGCCGACGCTATGGAACGAGGACATCGGCGAGTAGGAGCGGAGCAAGCTCCGCTCTACGCAGGGTCTCTCGCACCACGCATCCGTAGAGCCGGGCTTGCCCGGCTGGGCCGGAGGTGGCGGCGGCGGCGGGAAGCGGAGCAAGCTCCGCTCTACAATGGGCGCCCGATTTCGCGAGCCTGACCCATGAGCGACACCCTGCCCGACCGCCTCGACGTCAACCCCAAGAGTCGATTCCACGATGCCGATGTGCTGGCGCGCGGCATCGGCATCCGCTTCAACGGGGCCGAGCGCCACGATGTGGAGGAGTACTGCGTCTCCGAAGGCTGGGTGCGGGTGCCCGTGGGCCGCAGCCGCGACCGGCGCGGCAACCCGATGACCTTCAAGCTGCGCGGCACGGTGGAGCCGTATTTCCTGACCGAGGCGCCGGCCGCCGACGCAGCGTCCTGAGCGGCGGCGCCGCGCGCGTCAGACATACGGCCCCCACATCACGCGCCAGGCGCCGAACACGCCCAGCAACGTGAGCCCGGTTCCGACCGTCAGCACGATCGTGGCGGCGAGGCGCAGTCCCTTGCCGCCGCGCGCGGCACGAAAATACAACTCGGCCACGGCCAGCGGCAGCAGGTAGCAGCCGAACGCCCAGAACACATCGAAGGGACCATCCAGTTGCGCCGTGTTGCCGCGCGGCCCCTGGTTGATGATCACCCAGGCCATGAAGCCCAGGCGCATGGTCCACACGCCGTTCACCAGCAGGAAGGCGCGGATCGCCCAGCGTCGATGCGCGTCGTAGCGACGCTGCACCGCGTAGCGCCACGCCATGGCCGCCGCAACAATGATCAGCACACCGTTGAGGCTGATGCCCAGGGCGGTGATGTCGCTCAGGCGCGAGCCGCGCACCCAGGTCAGGAACAGTCCGCTCAGGGTGCCGGCGAGCGCCAGCACGAGGAACACCCGGCCGTTCCAGCGATGCCAACCGGGCATCCGCCGCCGCAGCCAGGGCAGGAGCTGCAGCAGGCCGCCGGCACTCAGCACCGCGCCGGCGAGCACATGGCTGAACAGCATGGTGTTGCCGAGCCCGTCGCCGGCGACGTAGCCCGTGATCGGTCCGGTGCGGTTGACCTCGGCCGGCTGCCCGGCAACCAGCGGCGCGGCATAGGCCGCGACGATGTACCAGACGAACAGCCATTGCCCGACGAGGGCGGCCAGGAACCACGCGCGCGCAGCCAAGTCCAGGGGTGCATGGAACCGGGCGCGTACCGATGCGGCAGGGCGGGAAGCGGCGACGACTGAGTTCATGCATGCGGGCTCGTGACAAGGGAGCGCCAGCCTCGGTCACGCATCGCCGCCGGTCTTGCCGGATTCGAAACCCGGCAAGCGCTCGTGACTTCCGGACTATGTCCCAAGCGTTGACCGGCGCGCACGCGACACCGACCATGCCCGTGCCGCTGCCATCGCGGCCTTCCTGACTCAACCGACCCCAACCGCCATGACCACCTGGACCACCACCCTGCAGGCAACCTCGATGTGCCTGGCCCTGCTCTGGCTGCTGCTGGCGCTGGCGCAGCCACGCAAGCCGATCCTGCTCGTGGTGTGGGCGGTGTTTTGCGCGTCGCTGGCCTTGATGCTGGCCAAGCAACTGGCGGGCGCCAGCCTGGCACCGTGGCATTACCTGCTGGGCCTGGGTGCCTGCGCCACCTGCAACGGATTCTGGCTGGTGGCCCGCGCCTTGTTTCGTGCCGAACGGCCGTTCGGTGCGGTGCATCTGTTCTATGCAGGCAGCATCGGACTGCTGATCGTGATTTCGCAGCTGCTCGGCCTGCTCGGCAGCGGCCTCGGCTGGATCGACGCGGCGTGGCGCCAGCCCCTGGCGGCGGCGCTGAACCAGTTGCTCGACCTGCTCAGCTCCACCGCGCTCGTGCTGGCGTTCTGGGAAGGCGTCCGCGCCTGGTCCGCGCACACCGGCGCCGAACGACGCATGCGTGTCGTGTTCCTTGCGGCCTACGGCGGCTGTGTTGCGATCAGCAGCCTGGTTCCGGCGCTGGCCGCGGCCGGCAGCGTGGGCGCGGAGCTCACTCCCTTCGCCTCGGCCGCTGCGGCGCTGTGCATCCTGCTGGTGGCGCAAGGGCTGGTGCGCTGGCGACTGCGGAATCCGCTGGGTGCAAGCCTCGCGCCCGCGCACGATGGGCCGGCCAGCACAGATGCGTCGCCCGCCGCTCCCGCACCGCGCGCCCCGACAACGTCGCGCGCGGCCCCGGCCAGCGAGCGCGACGAGGATCGGACGCTGGCGGTACGCCTGGAACAGCACATGCGCGAGCGGCACCCGTACCTCGATGCCGAGTTCAAGCTGGCACAGCTGGCGCGCGCCCTGGATGTGGGCGAATACCGCGTCAGCCGCGCGATCCATGTGCTCGGGCATCGCAACATCGCGCACTACATCAACGCCTATCGGATACGCCACGCGTGCCGGCTGCTGGACGATCGCGCCTGCGATGACTGGTCCACCCTGGTGATCGGACTGGAAAGCGGCTTCGGCTCGCTCGGTGCCTTCCACCGTGCCTTCAAGACCCAGGTCGGCTGCACGCCGGGCGACTATCGGCTGGCGGCGGAACAGGCGACAGCGGCCTTGCCGCGGGCCTGAGGCCAATCCACAGCGACGGGACGATCACCGTGCGCACCGCATCGACTCAGGGCGCGATCAACACCCGCAGGCCGGCAAGCGCGATCAGGATCGCGAAGAAATAGAAGACCAGCGCCGTGGGCAGGGTGATCAGGGTGCGCACCGCATCGGCCCAGTGGCGTACCGCGAACACGCGAACGGCGAACCAGCACCAGTAGGCAGTGGAGGCCAGCAGCAGCGGCAAGAGCCAGGCGCCCTTGATGCCGACCGACTTGAGCGCGCTCGCCAGCCCGAACGCGAGCATGCTGACCAGCAGCATCTGGGCCCAGGCATACGTTGCCACCACGAGGTGCTCGGCCAAGTTGAGCCCGCGCGCGCGGAACAGCAGGCGCGTCGTGACCGCCAGCATCACCAGCAAGGGTGCGTACAGCAGCCCGTTCCATTCCGCCACCCAGGCCGCCGCGACGCCGGTCGCGAACACGCGGTCCCTCTCCAGCGCATTCGCGATCATCCCGTCGAACAGCGGCACCATCGGCATCAACAGGATCGAAAGCGCGGTGGCTACGAGGAAATACTTGATCGGGCCGAAGTAACGCCGGTCGGTATCGTGCAGGAAGGCTTCGACCACGCGCTGCGGCGCGGCGAACAGGGCCCAGACCGTGCGTGCGAATCCGCGCTCGCTGCCGAAGGCTTCTTCCCGCACCCGCGCCAGCAGGTAGCGCAGGCTCAGCCGCTCGGGCCGGGCCGAGGCGTGGCAACGCGGGCAGTCGTGGGACACGCGGGTCTGGGTCATGGCGGCACCAAGGCCGGACGCGGGGCGCAATGTGACGCCGGCGACACCGCGCGGCGGCCACGGCGCATCACCCCGGGCAGGGTGATGCACGGCAACTCACACCCCCACCGGGTTCGCCTTCTCCGGATCGATCCTGAAGGCCTTGATCGCGCGCGCCACGTCCTTCGCGTTCATCTTGCCGTCCTGCGCCAACGCCGCGATGGCGGCGTGCGCGATGTAGTGGCGGTCGACCTCGAAGAAGCGGCGCAGGTTCTGGCGCGTGTCGCTGCGACCGAAGCCATCGGTGCCGAGTACGCTGTAGCGCATCGGCACGAAGGCACGGATCTGGTCGGCATAGGCACGCACGTAATCCGTTGCGGCGATGGCCGGGCCGCTGCGGCCTTCGAGCAACTGCGTGACGTGCGCGATGCGCGGGGTCTTGGCTTCCGGGTGCAGGCGGTTCCAGCGCTCGGCGTCGAAACCGTCACGGCGCAACTCGGTGAAGCTCGGGCAGCTCCAGATATCGGCCACGACGCCGAACTCCTTTTGCAGCAGCTCCGCCGCTGCAATGCACTCGCGCAGGATCGTGCCCGAGCCCAGCAGTTGCACGCGCAACTCGCCCTTCTTCGGCTTGCCAGCGTCGGTGAGCAAGTACATGCCCTTGATGATGCCTTCCGCCGCCCCCGCCGGCATGTCCGGATGGGTGTAGTTCTCGTTCATCAGGGTGAGGTAGTAGTACTCGTCGACCTGCTCGGTGAGCATGCGCTGCATGCCGTACTGCAGGATCACCGCCACCTCGAAGGCGAAGGTCGGATCATAGGCGCGGCAGTTGGGAATCGCGCCCGCAAGCAGGTGCGAATGGCCGTCCTCGTGCTGCAGGCCTTCGCCGTTGAGCGTGGTGCGTCCCGCCGTGGCACCGAGCAGGAAGCCGCGCGCGCGCATGTCGGCCGCTTGCCAGGCGCTGTCGCCGATGCGCTGGAAGCCGAACATCGAGTAGTAGATGTAGAACGGCAACATCGGCAGGTCGTTGGTGCTGTAGCTCGTGGCTGCCGCCATCCAGGACGAGAACGCGCCGCACTCGGTGATGCCTTCCTCCAGCACCTGCCCGGCCGAATCCTCGCGGTAGTACATGAGCTGGTCGCGATCCACCGGCTTGTACTTCTGACCCTGCGGCGCGTAGATGCCGATCTGGCGGAACAGGCCTTCCATGCCGAAGGTGCGGGCCTCGTCGGCCACGATCGGCACCACGCGCGGACCGACGACCTTGTCGCGCAGAATCATGTTCAGCGCCTGCACGAAGGCCATGGTGGTGCTGATCTCGCGTTCGCCGCTGGATTTCAGCAGGCGCTCGAACACCGGCAGCTCCGGCACCACGAGCGAGGCGCTCTTGCGGCGGCGCTGCGGCAGCGCGCCACCGAGCGCAGCGCGGCGCTCCTTGAGGTATTGCACTTCCGGCGAGTTCTCGCCCGGATGATAGAACGGCACCTCGGCCAGCTTGTCGTCCGGCACCGGGATGTTGAAGCGGTCGCGGAACGCGCGCACGGCGTCATCGTCCAGCTTCTTGGTCTGGTGCGTGGGATTGAGCGATTCGCCCGCCGTCCCCATGCCGTAACCCTTCACCGTCTTGGCCAGGATCACGGTGGGCTGGCCCTTCAATGCCGTCGCCGCCGCATAGGCCGCATACACCTTGTGCGGATCGTGCCCGCCGCGATTCAGGCGCCAGATGTCCTCGTCGCTGAGGTTGGCCACCAGCGCCGCGGTTTCCGGATACTTGCCGAAGAAATGCTCGCGCGTGTACTTGCCGCCGAAGGCTTTGCAGTTCTGGTACTCGCCATCGACGGTTTCCATCATCAGCTGCTTGAGCTTGCCGCTGGTGTCGCGCGCCAGCAGCGGATCCCAGTAGCTTCCCCAGACCGTCTTGATCACGTTCCAGCCGGCGCCGCGGAACGAGCCTTCCAGCTCCTGGATAATCTTGCCGTTGCCGCGCACCGGCCCGTCGAGGCGCTGCAGGTTGCAGTTGATCACGAAGCACAGGTTGTCGAGACCCTCGCGTCCGGCCAGCGCGATCGCGCCCAGCGACTCGGGCTCATCACACTCGCCGTCGCCCATGAAGCACCAGACCTTGCGGTCGGTCTTGGGCATCAGGCCGCGGCCTTCCAGATACTTCCAGTTGCGCGCCTGATAGATCGCGCTGATCGGTCCCAGGCCCATCGACACCGTCGGGGTCTGCCAGAAATCCGGCATCAACCACGGATGCGGATACGAACTGATGCCCTTGCCGTCCACTTCCATGCGGAAGTTGTCGAGCTGCGACTCGCTCAGTCGGCCTTCAAGGAAGGCGCGTGCATAGATGCCAGGCGAGGAATGTCCCTGGATGTAGAGCAGGTCGCCCGGATGCTCGGCGCTGGGCGCGCGCCAGAAGTGGTTGAAGCCCACGTCGTAGAGCGTGGCGCTCGACGCGAAGGACGCGATATGCCCGCCCAGTTCGCCCGGCTTGCGGTTGGCCCGCACCACCATCGCCAGCGCGTTCCAGCGGATGATCGAACGGATCCGCCATTCCATCGCGGCATCGCCCGGCGACTTCGCCTCCAGGTGCGCGGGAATGCTGTTGATGTACTCCGTGGTCGGCGCAAACGGCAGGTGCGCCCCGGCCTGGCGGGTGTGGTCCACCATGCGCTGCAGCAGGTAGTGCGCGCGATCCGGCCCATCGGCGGCAAGCACCGACTTGAGCGCATCGGTCCACTCCCGGGTTTCGGTCGGGTCAAGGTCCTGGTTGAGCAGGTCGTGCAGCGGGTTCATGGGCTGTCCTTTCGCGCCCACGAGGGGGCGCCGGCAAGTACTTGTCTGGGCTGGCTTCGTGCCGGCGTTTAGAGCGTGGATTCTAACAAGCCGCGGACCGGGATGTGCCGTCATCGCGCAAACGCTGTACCACCGCATGCTCCAGGCCGCCTTCGGGGTCGGCGCGGAAGTCGGCCAGCGCGGCCGCATCCCAATCGGCGGCGATGCGGCCGTCGAGCAGCAGCAAGGCGCGGTCGAGGAAGCGTTCGGCCACTTCCAGTCCGTGCGTGGCGAGCAGGATGGCTGCGCCGCGATCAGCATGCGTGCGCAATTCCTGCTTCAACGCGAACGCGGCAAGCGGGTCGAGGCCGTTCAGGACTTCGTCCAGCACGATCACGCTCGGCGCGCCGACGAGGGCCAGCACCACCGCGAGTTTCTGTCGCGTGCCGAGCGAATAGGTGTGCACCGGGTGATCGAGCCACGGCGACAAGGCCAGGCGCCGGCACAGATCCCAGCTCGCGCCCAGGCTCGCGTCCTGTTCGCGCAGACGCGCGATCAACTCGACGCATTGCCGACCGCTCAGCAGCGCCGGAATGCGTTCGGGCTCCACCGCGTAGCCCAGCGCCGCGCGAGCGGCGACGGGCTGCACCGTCAGATCATGGCCGTCGATGATGACCTGGCCGCGGCTCACCACCTCGTTGCCTGCGATCGCACGCAGCAAGCTGCTCTTGCCGGTACCGTTGGGGCCGATCAGACCGGCGAATTCGCCGCTGTGCAGGGTGAAGTCGACGCCGGCCAGCACCGGGCGTCCGGAGAAGGACAGATGCAGGTCGCGCACTTCCAGGCGTGGACTCATCGATGCGAGTTCCTTCGTGTCAGCCAGATCAATTGCAGCAGCCACAGTGGCAGCGCCAGCGGCGGCAGTGATTGCGCGACGGCGGCGAGCAGCATGGCCTGCATCGCGAACATCCACGGCGCGCGCCGCGGGGTGCGGCGCTCGCTGATCTGCACCGCCAGTTGCAGCGTGCCGAAACCGATCAGCCCCAGCGCCAGGACAAGTGCGAGGCTCGGGCTGCCCAGCGCCAGGGTCAGCGCCACCAGCGCCAGCACGACACCGCCCAGCAACAGCAAGGGCATGCCCACGCAAGCGCGCAACCAGCGCCACGCGGACACCGGCTGCGGTGCGATCCAGCGGTGCGCAGCGGGGATCACGCCCAGACTGCGCTGCCACGCCGTCGCCGCGGTGGTCAGCGCCACCAGCACCAGACCGAGCCCGGCCATCAACAGCGCCCCGCGCGGCACCAGCAGCAAGGCCAACAAGGCCCAGGCCAGCCGCCGCGGCGCGAGACTGGCACCGGCTTCGATCCACTGCCAACACCAGAAACTGCCGCGCCCACGCGGCGCGAAAGGCGTCTCGCGTGCGCTCGGCCTCAGGTGCGATGACAGGGAATCCGGCAGCACGCTCGCCAGCAGCGCTGCCGCCAACACGCCGGCCGCAAGCCACGCCACGCCGGCCCACCCCAGTTGCGCAAGCCACAGGCCGAGCAGCAGCACCATGCCTTGTCCGGCGGCGCGCGTGATCGACACGAGCCGCCGTCGCCGCCGTCGCACCGTAGGCGACACCGGCTGCGCCGCCAACCAGTCGCGCTGCAGTCGCTGCGCATGCGTGCGACGCGCGGCTCGCTGATCCAGCACCAAGGCAAACAGCATGAGCCCACCCAGTGTCATTGCATGGTGTTGCACGCCCCAGGCGACGAGCGCCGCGATGGCCTCGCGCTGCCGCACCAGCAGGATCAGGAGCAAGCCGGCGATCGCGCTGCCGATCAGCGCATGCACGATCAGTTCCGTGCGTCGTGCTTGCGCCTCGGCCCAGCGATTGGCCAGGACGAGTCGGATCTGCGCGGCGTAGGGATCGAACCGGGTCGCGAACATGCCCCGCCCTGACCGCGCGTGCGCGCCGCAAGTTCCGCGTCCACCGATGTCATGCTCGCGCCGCGGTCGGTTCAAGCGACAATGGCGCATGCTCAGCCTGCCGCCGCTCGCGCTCTACATCCATATCCCCTGGTGCGTGAAGAAGTGCCCGTATTGCGACTTCAACTCGCACAACCGGCCCGAGGCCTTGCCGCAGGAAGAGTACGTGGCCGCGCTGCTGGCGGATCTGGAACAGGACTTGCCGCTGGTGTGGGGCCGGCCGGTCACCAGCGTGTTCTTCGGCGGCGGCACGCCCAGCCTGTTCTCGGCCGACTCCATCGCACGCATCCTCGACGGCTGTGCTGCGCGCCTGAGTTTTCGTCCCGGCCTGGAAGTGACGCTCGAGACCAATCCGGGCACGGTCGAACATGATCGCTTCGAGGCTTATCGGCGCGCCGGCGTGAACCGCATCAGCTTCGGCATCCAGAGTTTCGACGACGCCTGCCTGCAGCGCCTGGGCCGCATCCACGACAGCGCGCAGGCCGAAACCGCGGTGAAGCTGGCGCAGGATGCGGGCCTGTTCAATCTCAATCTCGACCTGATGTACGCGTTGCCGCAGCAGACCCTTTCGATGGCGCTGCACGATGTGGAACGCGCGATCGCGCTGCAACCGGCGCATTTGAGTCACTACCAACTCACGCTCGAACCCAACACGATCTTCGCCGCGAAACCACCGCCGGGCATTCCTGAAGACGACATCGCCTGGGACATGCAGGAAGCCTGTCAAGCCGCGATGGCCAGCGCCGGCTTCGCGCAATACGAAGTGTCGGCGTACGCGCAGCCGGAGCGGCAATGCGCGCACAACCTCAACTACTGGCGCTTCGGTGACTACCTCGGCATCGGTGCCGGCGCGCACGGCAAGCTCACCTTGCCGACCGAGGAAGGCATCCTGCGACGCTGGAAGATCAAGCAACCGCGTGACTACCTCGCCAGGGCCGCGAGCGCGGAACGCATCGGCGGCGACGAACGCATCGCGACGAGCCATCGCCCCTTCGAGTTCATGTTGAACGCATTGCGCCTGAACGAAGGCTTCGACCTGTCCCTGTTCGAGGCGCGCACCGGCCTGTCACGCGACGCCATTGCCGCGACGCTGGCGCAATGCATTGCCCGCGACTGGCTGGAACGCGACGGCGAACAGGTCCGACCGACCGAGTTCGGCCGGCGCTTCCTCAACGACGTGATGGGTGCCTTCCTGCCCTGATCGGCTCAGGCGAGGAATCCCAGATCGGGCGTGTCGAAACGCGACAGGCTCGGGAAGATGTCGGCGATATCGCCCTGGCCCACGCCGAGCCAGCGCGCGAGCGTGGCGGCGTACTGGTCCACCGAGGTGGTGGGGATGATCTGGCCGTAGCCGGTTTCGTCCGGGTTGTCGTCGGCGCGCAGCGACGGCATCTTGCCGTAGAAGCGCTGCCCGCGTACCGCGTTGCCCACGACGAAATGATGCCCGCCCCAGCCGTGGTCGGTGCCATCGCCGTTGATTCCCAGGGTGCGGCCGAAATCCGACGCAGTGAAGGTGGTCACCTTGTCGGCGATGCCCAGTTCCACCGTCGCTGCGTGG
Source organism: Chiayiivirga sp. (assembly GCA_022647565.1). GTDB lineage: Bacteria > Pseudomonadota > Gammaproteobacteria > Xanthomonadales > Xanthomonadaceae > JALCLA01. The sequence goes on along the minus strand of JALCLA010000005.1, from coordinate 112,645 downwards.
AACGCGACGATGGCGTCCGACACTTCGCTCAGGTTGTAGGCCTGTTGATCCACCTGGAAGCTGTGCGTGTCGTAGTTGCCGACGGCGCAGAAGTACACCTGTCGGCGCATGCCCAGGGTCTGACGCACCTGGATCAGCCTCGCCACCATGGCCAGTTGTTCGCCGAGCGAGGTCCCCGGGAACACGGTGGCCGGCGGGGCCTGGCCGGAAAGCGCGCTGCCGAGGATTTCGTAGGCGTCGATCGCGCGCCGGTTGGCGTCGGCAAAGGCGCGCTCCAGCAGATGGGTGCGCGCGCCCTGCGCCACCAGCGCCTCGTACGCCGCGATGTCCTCGTTGCCGGCGCCAATCACCCAGGACTCCGGGCCATCGCCCAGATAGCTCATCGCCCCGATGCCGCCCGGATTCATGCCGTAGGAGCTGGTGATGGCGCCGCGCTGGAACGGATTGTTTCCGGCCAGCGATATCGCCATCGGAATCACGCCCGGGTTCTGGCCGTGCAACAGATCGGCGACGCGCCCGCCCCAGCCGTTGGCATTGGCGTTGTCGGGACGCGAGGTCTGCCAGAACACCGACTGGTCCGAGTGCGAGAACAAGCCCGGCGGTACCGGCACGGTGCCGGCCTGGTACTGCGCGCGTGTGACCGGATGCAGCAAGGTTCCCACGTTCGCCACGATCGCGGCCTTGCCATCGTTGAACAGGCTGCGCAAGCCGGCCAGCGAAGGATGCAGGCCGTAGCTGCCGCCATCGCCCGGCAGGCCATCGCCCAAGGGCGAGAGCGACTGCGCCACGATCTGGGCTTGCTCGAACGCCAGCCCGCCACTGCCGATGCCTTGCTGGCGCGAACCGCGGTAGTCGGCATAGTGGGTCGTGCTGTGCGGCATCACGCTGTTGAAGCTGTCGTTGCCGCCGAACAGGAATACGCACACCAGGGCGCGGTAATCGTCGCTGCCGCCTTGCGGCTGGGCCGCGGCCGCCAGCACCTTGAGGTTGCCCAGGGCGCTGTACAGCCCGACGCCGCCCAGCGCCGCGGCGAGGCTGGAACGGAGGAAGCGGCGACGGTCGGTGTGCATGGGCCTCACTTCTGGATCGCGTATTCGGGCGAATTGAGGATCAGGTAGAGCGCGTGCTGGATGCGGCGGCGGGCGCGGGTATCGGCATCCCCGTCGACCGCCTGGAGGCGCTGCGTCAGCACGGTCCGCATCGCGCCCGACATCTGCCCGGACAGGAACAGCAGGTCGTAGCGATCGATCAGGCCCGCGATATTGCTGGCGGCCAGCGGCATGTCGCGCGCGGTATCCAGATGCAGTACCGCGTCGCCCTGGCTCCAGCAACTGCCGCCGAAGGGTTCGCCCGGTGCCGACCACCAGCAGAACGCCAGGCTGAACAGCCGGTTCGCGGTATCGACCGCGGTGGAATCGGTGAGGATCTGGAACTCGGGTGCGAGCAGGCCGGCGTTGGCGACTTCGCCCAGCGGTCTGAAGTCCGGGCGATAGAAATTGAACACCGATGGCGACCGCAACGGGCCTTGCCCGTACCAGTCCTGGATCGGCGGCCACGGTTCCAGGGTCTTGATCCGCCCGCCTTCCGAACGTGCTCCGAGGGCACGCCACAGGTGCGTGGTGCGAAGCAGGGGCTCGCGCAGCTTGCCGAAGGCGGTGGGCCGGGCCAGATGCCCGGTGCGCGCCTCGGGGTCCATCAAGGTGGCGCGCACCATGGCCTTGAGGTCGCCGCGCACGCCCTGGCCGTTGTCATCGAAGGCCGCGGCGACGCGCCCGACGTAGGCCGGCGTCGGGTTGCTGGTGACGAGGCGCTGGATCAGGCGCAGGGCGAGGAACGGTCCGACGTTGGGATGGTGGAAGAGGTTGTCGAGCGCGGCTTCCAGTTCCTGCGTCGCATTGCCGCCAGCCGCCAGCAGGCCGCCGGGCAGGGAGACCCCGGGGTAGTCGAGCAGCTGTTTGGCGCTGGTGTTGTCGTGGAAGGCCTCGATCGGCTGCATCGGCAGGCGCCAGGCGAGCTTGTCGTGGCTGGCTTCGCCAATCGGCCCGCAATTGCCGTAGCTCTGCGCGTTGCAGCAGACATGACCGTTGACGCCGCAGCCGGTGTTGTTCCAGTTCCAGCCGGTGAACACGGCGGCGAAACCACGCACCGTGGCCTGGTCATAGGTCGGCACCGGCTGCACGCCGGGGGTGCCGAGATCGCCATCGAGCACGCTGCCATCGGGATTCAGATGCACCAGCCCGATCGAAAACAGCTGCATCACTTCGCGCGCATAGTTCTCGTCGGGGCGGATGTTCAACGCCAGGTCCTGCTTGCGATTCTGGAGGTGGCTCAGGTACACCCCCATCGCCCCGTGCAAGGTCACCTCGCGCAGCAGGTCGCGGTAGTTGCCGAACGCACCTTCGGCCAGCATGTCGTTCCAGTCCGCCAGCGCCCAGGGCTCGTAGATCAGGGTGCCATTGAGCGCCGAGACCACGAACACCTGGCTCCAGGCGAAGGCGACGCGCTGGCGCAACTGGTCGCGCGGCGCCACCTGGCCGCGACTCGGATCGGGCGTGCCGAGTGCATTGATCGTCCAGATTTCGAGGCGGGTGCCATCGGTGACGTTGTCGGTGCCGAGCGACTGCACCCAGTCCAGGTACGGTGCCTGGGTGGAGGCCGGCAAGGCGAACTGCTGGTCCAGCCAGGTCCGGTAGCCGACCTGACGCAGGTAGGCGATGTCGGCCAGCGTGGGCCCGAACGTGGCCTGCGCCAGGAAGCGCGCCGCCTCGGCATCGCTCGCCACGATATCGAGGGTGTTCTCGAATCCATCGGCGAAGAGCGGCGTCCCCGCGCCTTGCGCCACGGCGTGCCCGGTACCGCCGGCACCGGCCAGCGCGGCCAGCACGCACAGGGTTCGGCGCATCCACGTCCCCATACCCGACTTCCGAAGCAGCGGCGGGAGGCCAGTGTAGGCTCATTCAATTGCAAACAAACGTGACTTGGCGCACGAAGGCCCTTGCAGGTCTCGGGCCGGGCCGTCCCGGCCGGATCGACCATCGCGAGCGGTGCGCGGCGCGGCGCGTCGACAGGCCCGCACGCAGCCACTAGACTGCGCGCCGCTTTCAGGTGCTCGGGAAGCCGGTGCAAGTCCGGCGCTGCCCCCGCAACGGTAAGCAGGCGCAATCCGCCAACACGCCACTGGGGCCATCCCGGGAAGGCGGCGGATGCGGGAGCTTCGCTGCTTCCGGCCTGCCAGCCCGGAGACCGGCCTGGAGCGCGTGGCTTCGTGCCACGCAGCGGCGCATCGCGGTGGGCGAGGCGGCGATGCGTTCCGGCCGTCCGCGCCTCCGCTTCGCCGTGTCTCCGATCCGATCCGCCATTCCCGCGGGTGTGCGTATCCGGAGTTCCCAACATGCAACGTGCAATCCTTCTTTCCGCGCTGGCGCTGGGCATCGCGCTGTCGTTCCCTACCCTCGCCCAGGATGATGTGACGCCGGCCTCGGAGCCGATCAGCGTCAGCTCGGCCCACTACCCGCGCGAAGGCACCGTCGTGGTCACGGCGAATCGCTCGCCCGTCGCCCTCGACCAGACGCTTGCCAGCGTTGACGTCATCACCCGCGATGAAATCGAAGCCAGCGCCACGCACGACGTGTTCGACCTGCTGCGCGCCGTGCCCGGCCTCGACATCGTGCGCGGTGGCAGCCAGGGCCAGCAGACCAGCGTGTTCCTGCGCGGCGCCAACTCCAGCCACGCGCTGGTGCTGATCGACGGCGTGCGCGTCGCGGCGCTGGGCACCGGCGCCTTCGCCTGGGAACAGCTGGCGCTGAACCAGATCGAGCGCATCGAGATCGTTCGCGGTCCGCGCGCGGCGCTGTGGGGCTCGGATGCGATCGGCGGCGTGATCCAGTTCTTCACCCGCCGTACCGATGGCGCCGATGCCAGCCTCGGCGTCGGCAACCACGAAGCCTTCGCCGCCGACGTGGGCGCGGGCTGGCGCAACGAGCGCGGCGGCTTCGACCTGCGCCTGGGCTATGCCGATGTCGGCGGCGTCAGCTCGCAGAACGAGGAAGGTTTCTCCTACGATCCGGACGCCGACGGCTTCCGCCATCGCAATGCCTTGTTGCACGGCGATGCGGCCTTGGGCGACCAGCGCCTGGAAGCCGTCGCCTCGCGTCGCGACAACAACGTGGCCTTCGACCAGGGCAACTCGCACACCAGGCAGACCCACTACGGCCTGACCCTGGCAGGCAACCTCGGCACCGACCTGGGCGCGCTCGAGGATTGGAACCACCGTCTCGCGCTGTCGTCCAGCCGCGACACGCTGGTCACCCCGGATTTCTTCTCGCGCTACGACTCGCGCCGCGAGCAGCTCGACTGGACCAACGAGTTCGATCTGGGCGAGGCCTCGGATCTGGTGCTGGGCCTGGGCTATGTGCGCGAACGCGGTGTCAACCTCGACACCTTCGCGGGCGAGGCGGTCTATGCCGCGCGTCGCCACAATCGCGCGGCGTTCGGAACCTGGCAACGCGATGGCGGCGCGCACGATTTCGAAGCCTCGGCGCGGTACGACGAGAACAGCCAGTTCGGTGGTGAATCGACCTTCGGCGCGGCCTGGGGCTGGGAGATCGGCGGCGCCGTGCGCACGGTGCTGAGCTGGGGCGAAGGTTTCCGTGCGCCCACCCTGAACGAACTCTACTCGCCGGGTTTCGGCGGCTTGTTCGCGGGCAATCCGCAGCTCGACCCGGAACGCTCGCGCAGCCTCGAAGCCGGCCTCGACCTGGAACTCGACGCGAATGCCACGCTCGGCCTGCGCGCCTACCGCAACCAGATCCGTGATCTGGTCGATTTCAGCGGCGGTGACACGTTCCAGGCGATCAACATCGGCCGCGCCCGCATCGACGGACTGGAACTGCGCGGTCGCTGGGAGCTGGGTGCCTGGGCCCTGGACGGCAATGCGACCTGGCAGGACGCGGAGAACCAGGACACCGGCACCGATCTGTTGCGTCGTCCTTCGCGCAAGGCCACGCTGGCGCTGGATCGACGCTTCGACAACGGCGCGCGCTTCGGCATCGAAGGCCACGCGGCCTCGACCCGCCCGGAGTTCGGTGGCGACCTGCCGGGCTATGGCATCGCCAGCCTGCGCGGCAACCTGCCGCTCACCGAATCACTCACGCTGGACGCGCGCATCGAGAACCTGTTCGATCGCGACTATGTGCTGGTGCGCGGATTCAACACGCCGGGCATGACCGCGCTGCTGAGCCTGCGCTGGGAACACTGATGCCACTGCGCCGCGCCCTGCGTCTCCGCGGATGCAGGCCGTAAGCCAATACAGCGCGCATCGAACGATGCGCGCTGTCGTTTACGACGCGCCCTGCCGCTGAGTCATTATCCATCCCTTCCTCAACGACGCAGAACTGTTCTTTTCGTTGCGACTGCGCCATGGCCGCTGAGTTTTGCGCACGCACTGTCCATTAGACGAACGAACTCGCGGGCGTCAGTGAAGTAGTTCCGGAATGCAAGGCGCACCTCTTCGCCACTATCGGCACGCACCAAGACAATGTCGCTCCTGGGCCGTTGTTTCTCTAGCTCGAACAGTGCGCGAAGCGCATCCGTAGCATCTCGAAAGCTCTTCGACTCCAAGTCGCCAGTCTCGGAAAAGATGAGAATTGTGTTGCGTTTGTCGGATATTTCGCTCTTCGCCTGATTTAGGCCACGAAGTGTTTGCATGAGAGACAGTTCATTGTCTAGCACTAGAAATTGCTGAAGAACCTCCCTATCAGAAAGCTCCGGAAATGGCCCAGCTGCCCGCTCGTGAGCCCGAGCAAGCATCTCGCTTGCAAGCGCCATTGCACGCTCGTAGCGATTGTCCCCTTGTTGAAATTTTGGCTGGCTTTCCGTGATGAATCCAATCACTTCGACCGCTGTCGCCCAGGCGTGCTGAATCAAGGTGCGGTACTGAATCTCAATGTACAAACCCGTTAGCGCCCGTCCGTTCTCGGAGTTGACGTCGTATTCGTAAACATCGTGAATTCCACGATATCCGGTAGTCTTTGGGTTCTTGATGTAGTTGTACTTGTCAGGTTCATTGCGTAGCTTGTGATTGAATCGAGCCTTGTGGAAATCCGAACGGAATTTTTCAAGCTCTTTGACGCTGCGAAATATGAGGCGACATCCCGCAACGTCATCCATCCGAGCCAACTGCATACCTGGCAATCGTTGGAGCTTGTCAAATATGGTGCGCTTGCGTTTGTGCCTTTGAGCCACAGAAACATTTGTTCCGCGCGTCCTCGTTCGAAGGATTGCTTGAAACGTATTCAACACGCCTCGATGCGCCGCGCGCCACTGTTCGATTACTTCCAGGTCTTCTGAAGTGGCGGTGTTGTCTCGAACATTTGATCCAGCTCGGCTTACGCGAGATTTCGATCCACCTGGATATGCACGGTTCGGCATGAGCGAAAGTCCAAGAAGGGATAGGGAACGCCCAAGGTCAACCGCGAAGCGTGTGGTCAATCCTTCAGCACCCGCTCGAACAGGGCGTGGATGCGGCGGTACTCGTCCAGCCAGGCATCGGCGTGCACGAAGCCGTGTCGTTCCAGCGGATAGCTCGCCAGTTCCCAGTTCTGCTTCTTCAGCTCGATCAGGCGCTGCGCCAGTCGCACCGAATCCTGATAGAACACGTTGTCGTCGAGCATGCCATGGGCGATCAGCAAGTGCCCTTGCAGTCCGGCCGCGTACTCGATCGGCGAGCTCTTGCGATGCGCTTCCGGGTCCAGCGCCGGCGTGTTGAGGATGTTGGCCGTGTACTCGTGGTTGTACTGGGTCCAGTCCGTCACCGGGCGCAGGGCGGCGCCGGCATGGAAGGTTTCCGGCGCACGGAACAGCGCCATCAGGCTCATGAAGCCACCATACGAACCGCCGTACACGCCGACGTTCGACGCGTCGCCCTGGTGCTCCTGCACCAGCCAGTTCACGCCGTCGATCAGGTCTTCCAGTTCGGGATGTCCCATCTGGCGATAGATCGCGGTGCGCCAGTCGCGGCCATAGCCTTCCGAGGCACGGTAGTCGATGTCGAGCACGAGGTAGCCCTGCTCGGCCAGCAACTGGTGGAACATCTGCTCGCGGAAGTAGTAGGGGTAGCGCGCGTGGGTGTTCTGGGTGTAGCCCGCGCCGTGCACGAACAGCACGATCGGATAGGTCTTGCCGGCCTCCCTCGCAGCCGGCGCGTAGAACTTCGACCACAACGGCGCCTTCACGTGGCTGGACGGCACCTGCACGAACACCGGCTCCTGCCAGCGCATGGCCTTGAAGCCGGGCTTGCGCGTGTCGGTGAGCGGCCGAGCCTCACCACCCGCACTCGACACCAGCGCCAGCTGCATCGGCAGGTGGCTGCGCGAATGGCTGATCAGCAGTTGCTTGCCGTCAGGCGATTCGACGAAGGATTCGACGCCATCCAGTGCGGTGAGCTCGCGCACGCCATCCATGGATGGATCAGTACCGCGGGAGGCTGAATGCCCGGAGCGGCCCTCGCCCGCGGCGAGGTCCTTCGCGCAGACTTCGTAGTCGCCCGGCCAGGCCCGGTTGCAGAGGAAATAGAAACGCGCGCCATCGGCCGACAGCACCGGCGCCGAGACTTCCCACGCACCCGTCGTGAGTGCCTGCGTCTTCTTGCCCGGCACGAGCGTGTACAGCTGCGAATAACCCGATTCCTCGCTCAGCAGCCACAGCGTCCGGTCGTCGTGCAGCCAGCCGAACTCGTTGAAGTTCCAGTTGATCCAGGCCGCATCGCTGAGCCGGTGCTGCGGCGCCAGCGCCTTCTTGCCGAAGTCCACCGTCGCGAGCCAGCGATCCTTGTTGTCGACCGCGCGCAGCTGCACCGCCACCTGCGCTCCGTCGCGCGTCCATTGCATCTGGTCCACGCGCAGCGCGCGCGCGCCCGTGATCGGATCGAGCTTGGCCGCCTTGCGCAGCTCGGCCAGCGGGTCCTTGGCGACGCCCGGCAGCGGATCGGTTGCCAACTCGGTCACCTGCCGCGTCGCCACATCGACCAACCACAATCGGTGGCCCGACGGCGGGTTGTGCCCGACGCGCACCCGCACGTCCTCCACTTCCTCGTAGCCCGATTCGGTCACGTACTTGGGCATCTTGCCGCCACGCCCGGCCTCCGCCGACTTGGGCTCGGTGACGGCCAGCAGGTAGCGTCCATCCGGCGAGAGCGAACTTCCCGCCAGCCTGACCTCGTCGCCCAGGTACACCGGCACCGGCGCGCGCGTGGCATCGATGGCGCGCAAGGCCAGGTCGCGTTCGCGCTGCGCCTCGCGCTGCGCCTTCTCCTTGCGCAAGGTGTCGAACAGACGCAACTGCGTCTCGCGCAGCTCGTCCTTGTCGGGTGTCGCCGCGGGATCCTTCTCGGCCTTGAGCACCACCGCCGGTGAAAGCACCTGGGTGGCGAAGTCGTAGCGCGTCCAGTCGGCGTTGCTCAGGAACAGCGCGGCACGCCCGTCGGCGGAGAACATCGGGGATGATTCCATCGCCTCGCTGCGGCTGAGCTGGCGCAGCGCACCCGTGCCAAGCTCGCGCAGGAACACGTCGCCATTGCGCACGAACAGCGCGCGGCGGCGTTCGCGGTCGAACACCGGCGCACTCGCATCGAGACGCGCGAGTTCGGCATCGGCCGTGGCGCGGCTGGTGCCGGTGGCCGGATCGAGCGTGTAGTCATCGCGCAGCAGGCTGCCATCGCGCTTGAGCTGGTAGTGGATGGCCTTGCCGTCCAGCGCCCAGTACGCGCCTTCCACCGGCGACCCGATCCAGTCCGGATCGGCCATGATCTGCTCCAGCGTGAGCGGTGCGGCGGACGCTGCGGCAGCGAAGGTGAAACCAAGGGCAAGCAGGGAAAGACGCATACGGTTCTCGTGGCGACGAAAGCCCGCGCAGGGTAGCAGGGCCGCTTCCGGCCTCAAGCATGACTTCCGGCAGGGCGCGCGCGTGCCGCGCTCACTACAATCGCGCCTTGCCCCGCCTTGTTGCCGGAGTTTCCATGCTCGCGTCGTTCCGTTCCGCTCCCCGCCTGCTCGCCCTGTTGTGTGCCACGGCCACGCTGCCGGCGCTGGCCGAAAGCCCGACCAAGCTGCTGCGCTTTCCCGATGTGCATGGCCAGCTGGTCACCTTCGTCTACGCCGGCGACCTCTATCTCGCCAACGCCAGCGGCGGCACGGCGCAGCGTCTGACGTCGCATCCGGGCAAGGAGCTGTACCCGAAGTTCTCGCCCGATGGCAGCCAGATCGCGTTCTCGGCCGAATACAACGGTACGCGCCAGGTCTACGTGATGCCGACCGCCGGCGGGCCACCGAAGCAGTTGACCTGGTACAACGACGTGGGCGAGATGCCACCGCGCGGCGGCACCGACAACCGCGTGCTGGACTGGAGCCCGGACGGCAGGAACGTGCTGGTTCGCATGAATCGCGTGCCCTGGGATGAACGCGGCGGGCGTCCCTATCTGGTGCCGGTGGACGGCGGTCTGGAAACGCCTCTCGCCGTGCCCGAATCAGGCGGCGGCATGTTCGATCCCAGCGGCACCAAGCTGGTCTACACCCCCATCGATCGCGACTTCCGCAGCTGGAAGCGTTACCGCGGCGGGCGCGCGCAGGACGTGTGGATCTACGACCTGGCCGCGAACACGTCGTTGCAGCTCACCACCGATCGCGCCACCGACCACCAGCCGATGTGGATCGGCGACACGGTGTATTTCGTCTCGGATCGCAGTGACAAGACCCTCAACCTGTATTCGATCGCGCCGGGCGGCGGCGAGGCGACCAAGCTGACCAGCTACACCGACTTCGACGTGATGTGGCCGAGCGCCGGCCCGGATTCACTGGTGTTCGAAAAGGGGGGTTCGATCTGGCGCATGACACCGGGCAGTGCGCCGGAGGAGGTGCCGATCCGCATCGCCGGCGACCTGCCGCAGACCTTGCCGCGGCACGTGGCGGCCAACAAATTCGTGGAGTCGTTCGGTCTCTCGCCGGGCGGTGAGCGCGCCGTGTTCGGCGCGCGCGGCGAGATCTACACGGTGCCGGCCAAGCACGGCGAGCCGCGCAACGTCTCGATGACGCCCGATGCGCGCGAGCACAGCGTGAGCTGGTCGCCCGATGGCAAGTGGATCGCCTACCTGAGCGACGCCAGCGGCGAGTACGAGATCTACCTGCGCGCCCAGGACGGCAAGTCCGAACCGCGTCGCCTCACCACCGACGGCGACATCTGGCGCTTCGCGCCGGTGTGGTCACCCGATTCGGCCAAGCTCGCGTTCGGCGACAAGAAGCAGCGCCTGCGCATCGTCGACGTCGCCAGCGGCGCGCTGACCGAGGCCGACATCTTCACCCACGAGGACCCGGAGACCTACGTGTGGTCGCCCGACAGCCGCTGGCTGGCCTACGTGAAGGGCAATGCCAGCCGCAACACCTCGATCTGGCTGTACTCGCTGGAGGCCAAGGCCGCACGCCAGCTCACGCCCGACGACACCAGCGAGACCAGCCCGGCGTTCGACCCGCAAGGCCGCTACCTGTATTTCCTCTCGAACCGCGACTACAACCTCGCCTTCAGTTCCTACGAGTTCAATTTCCTCTACAACAACGCCACGCGCCTGTATGCCGCGACGCTGGCCGCGGACGGCCCTGCGCTGTACCGGCCGCTAAGCGACGAGGTCGGTGCGGGCGAGGAGAAGAAGGACGGGAACGGCAAGAGCGACGAAAAGGCCGCACCCAAGCCGCTGCGCATCGATCTTCCCGGTTTCAATCAGCGCGTGATCGCACTCAACGCACCACCGGGCAACTACGTGGGCCTGAGCGCGAACGAGGCGGGCGTGTTCTATATGGCGCTGAGCGACGGCGGGCCGGGTGAGCTGCGCTTCCTGAGCCTCGATGCCGAAGCCAAGCCCGAGGCGGTGGGTCCGGCGCAGGGCTATGCGCTGTCGCACGATGGCAGCAAGCTGCTGCTGCGGCGCGGCGACGACTACGCCATCGTCGATGCGAAGCCGAAGGCCGACTTCGATGCCGGCAAGCTCGATCTGGCGCACATGCAACTGCGCATCGAACCCACGCGCGAGTGGCGCCAGTTGTACGTGGATGGCTGGCGCATCCTGCGCGACTGGTTCTACGACGCCGGCATGCACGGCCAGGACTGGAACGCGATCCGCGCCAAGTACGAAGCGCTGCTGCCGCACGTGGCCAACCGTGCCGACCTTGACTACCTGCTGCAGGAAATCGCGGGCGAAGCCAATGCCGGCCACGTGTATGTCGAGAGCGGCGACGAACCCAAGCCGGAGCGCGCCGCCGGCGGCCTACTCGGCGCCGAACTCGCCGCGCACGAATCCGGCTACGTGCGCATCGCGCACATCTTCCCGAGCGAGAACTGGAATCCGGCGCTGCGTTCGCCGCTGACCGAGCCGGGCGTGAACGTGGCCGAGGGCGAGTTCCTCCTCGCCGTGGACAACGTCTCCACGCGCGGTGTGGACAACGTCTACCGCCTGTTCGAAAACGATGCCGACCGCGTGGTGACCTTGCGCGTCAACGCCAGTCCGCAGGAAGCCGGTGCGCGCGAAGTGCGGGTGCGCACCATCGCCAGCGAACTGGGCCTGCGCTACCTCGATTGGGTACAGCAGCGCCGGCGCATGGTGGAACGCCTGTCCGACGGCCGCATCGGCTACATCCACGTGCCCAACACCGCGGTGGAAGGCAGCCGCGAACTGTTCAAGGGCCTGCTGGCGTACTCGGCCAAGGACGCGCTCATCATCGACGATCGCTACAACGGCGGCGGCTTCATTCCCGACCGCCTGATCGAACTGCTCTCGCGCCAGCCCCTGAACTACTGGAAGCAGCGCGGCCTGGAACCGAACCCGACGCCGCTGCTGCATCACCGCGGCCCCAAGGCGATGCTGATCAACGGCCTCTCCAGTTCCGGCGGCGATGCGCTGCCCTACTACTTCCGCAAGCTCGGCCTCGGCAAGCTGTTCGGCACCCGCACCTGGGGCGGCCTGATCGGCATCTCGGGCAACCCGCGCCTCGCCGACAATGGCATCGTCCTCGCCGCCACCTTCAGCTTCATGGACACGGAAGGGAAATGGGCGGTGGAGAACGAAGGCGTGGCGCCGGACGTGGAAGTGATCGACCGGCCAGAAGCCATCGCCGCCGGGCGCGACCCGTCGCTCGAAGCCGCGGTGCAGCATCTGCTGCATGAACTGGAAGCCAGGCCGCCGCGAGCCGTGGTAGCGCCTCCCGCGCCGACGCAGTTTCCGCCCGAAGCCTGAGTCGGCTCGGTGGAATCGGCGCCTCTCTCCCGCTAGGATCGGGCCGTCGCGTGTGCTTCGGTCCGGCGTCGACGTCAGGCGTGGACCCGCTCAGGCAGACGCGGCGGCGCGTTGGCAGGGGAGATCGACATGAGCAGCCGAAACGGTGGTGAGACCCGGTCCCGAACGCAAGCGGCAGGGTGTCGGCACCGTTGGCGAATCCTCGTTGCCCTGCTCTTGTGGGCGTTGCCGCTGGCGGCGATGGCCCAGTTCACGCCATTGGCCAACGTCGGCGAAGTCACCTCGGGCGCCTACCACAGTTGCGCACTGTCGGTCAGCGGCGGCGTCTCGTGCTGGGGCGAGAACGCGAACTTCCAACTGGGCGATGGCACCAATGTCCCGCGCATGACGCCAGTGCCGGTGCAGGGCCTGTCCGAAGGCGTTGGTGCGATCCGGGCTGGCGAGTTCCACACCTGCGCCATCATGCTCAGCGACGGCTCGGTGAAGTGCTGGGGATTCAACAACCACGGACAGCTCGGCGACGGCACCGCGCTGTCGCGCGCGACACCCGTGGACGTGGCTGGCCTGACCGGCATTGCCGTACTCAGTACCGGTCGCTTCCATACCTGTGCGGCCACCGACCTCGGCGCAGCTACGTGTTGGGGTCACAACGAGTTCGGACAGCTCGGTGACGGCACCACGATCGACAGGAACGTCCCGACCCCGGTATCCGGACTGGACGGTGCCGTGTTTGCCCTCAGCGCTGCTGAACATCACACCTGTGCGGTACACAATGGTGCCGCAAAGTGCTGGGGCCGGAACAACCAAGGGGCGCTGGGCGACAACACCATCATGGACCGCTTGGTCCCGACCACGGTGTTCGGCTTGGGCTCGGGCGTATTTGGAGTCACCGCTGGATCGCGCCACAGTTGTGCGTTCACCTCGATGGGGACCGTGCTGTGCTGGGGCCGGAATTTCGAAGGGCAGCTCGGTGACGGCACCCAAATCCAGCGGAATGCGCCCGTCGCAGTCTTGGGTCCAAGCTACGACAACATCCAAGCCGGCTTCCTGCACACCTGCGGCGTGATCAGCGGCACCCCGCAGTGCTGGGGCTACAACAACAAGGGGCAGGTGGGTAACGGTGACAGCACGAATCAATTCTCGCCCGTCGCCATCTCCGGGGTGACGTCGGGGGTGACGTCGATCGCGCCGCGCTTCGAACACACTTGCGCCGTGGTGTCCGACCACGCGCAGTGCTGGGGCAGCAATGAACGCGGGCAGTTGGGCAGCAACGATGGCGTCGATCACCTGACGCCGACCTCGGTGCTGCTCGACACTGCCGATGTGCAAGTGGACGTGCTCACGCCCAATGCCAACGATGACAGCACGGCGCCCGCCACCGATGCCTCGGGGCGCTACGTGGTGTTCCAGTCCGAGGCCGATTTTCCTGGCGTGACGAATACGGCGGGCACCGCCGACGTGTATCTGGTCGATACCGAAGGCGGCGGCCCGCCGCTGCTGATCAGCCGCAGCACCGGAGTAGGCGGCTTGCCCCTGGCCGGTGCCGCGATGGAACCCTCGGTCAGCGCCGATGGCGGCTTGGTCGCCTTTGTTACCCCGGATCTGCCGACCAACAAGTTCTACCGCGAACCTGCCGCCAGCAAGGCGCGACGTGCGAAGGCCGGAACCTTCAGCGTGGTGATGCGCAATCGGCTGAGCAACACCACGCAAAGCATGTCGATTCAGGGCTTGGCGGGTGGCGTGGGCACCGTGCCGCGCCTGTCGGCCGAGGGCAATGCGCTGGTCTATACCGCACCCAACCAAGGCAGCGGCGGCGGCGCGACCGAGGTGTACAAGGTTCCGTTGCTGCGCAATGGCAATGACGTCATGCCCGGCACGCCGGTCTGCGTCTCGTGCCAGGCGCGCAATGCCGATGGCAGCGAAGGCGCGGACAGCGATGGTGCCAGTTCCGCGCCGGTGGTGTCGGCCGATGGTCGCTACGTGGCCTTCCAGACTTCGGCCAAGAACCTCGTCCCCGGCGCGCCCTCGCCTTGTCCGAGTGCCCAGCAGATCGTGCTGGCGGACCTGCTCACCGGCATCAACCAGCGCATGGCCACGCCGGCCAGTGCCGCCACCTGCGGCAGCGTGGGCGCATCCAAACCCGAGATGGACTGGAGCGGGCGCAAGCTGGTGTTCGAGACCGATCAGCCGCTCGATGCGAACGACGCCGGAACCACGCCGGACGTGTACTTCATCGACCTGATCGGCAACAGTCTTTCGCGCATCAGCCAGACGCTCGGCGGCACCAGCCCGAACGGTATCTCGACCGCACCGCGCATTTCCGGTGACGGCAGCACCATCACCTTCGTGTCCGACGCAACCGATCTGGATCTGAGCCAGACCGACACCGACACCTTCACCGATGTGCATATCCGTTCGCTGCGTGCCGGGGAGAAATTCCCCCGCCGGCTGGCCAAGGCGCAAGACGGCAGCCAGTCGAACGGCAACAGCAATCGCCCCGCGCTCAACTACAACGGCACCCAACTGGTCTTCGATTCGGCCGCCGGCAACCTCGACAACAACGTCGCCCCCGGCATCCTGAACGTATTCCGGCGCCGCAGCTCGGTCGCCACCGAGCTGATCTTCACCGCCGGCTTCGACTGAGCTGCGTTTTCACCCATGTTGTCGACACGCGCGCGCAGGTATGCTGCGCGCACTGATTTGCGTGGAAGCCGCGCCGGATGCGCTGTTTCGTCTACAAGAGCCTGAAGAAGGCCGATACCTACGTCTATCTCGCGCGGCGCGACGATGCGGCCGCACTGCCCGCGGCGTTGCGCGCGACGCTGGGCGAGTTGGATTTCGTGCTCGAAATCGAGCTGACGGCGGAGCGCAAGCTCGCGCGCGAGGACGCAGGCGTGGTGCGCAGCAACCTGGCGTCCCGCGGTTTCCACATCCAGCTGCCGAGTGATGCGGATGCACTCGCTCCGCCCACCGATGCCGCCTGGCAACGCCATGTCCGCGGCTGAGGGCGGGATGCCCGCCCGCGAAGCCGGCCTGGTCGGCCGCGTCACCGCCACGGTTGCGGCCTTCCTCCTGCCGGCGCTGTTGTGCGCGCTGCCCGTGCTGCGGCTCGACCCGGAACTCCTGCGCCATGGCCTTGCCGCAGGGCCGTTGCTGGCCCTGCCGCTGTTCCTCCTGGCCGCGACGCAGGCGGCGGGGTATCGGGTCGAATCCAGCTGGCTTGCGGCGCTCTCGGCCCGGGCCTGGCCGGCGCTGCTGCTGTGCGCGCTGGGCGCGATCGTGGCGGTGGCCTTGCTGACCTGGCCGGCGTGGCGTTTGCAACAGACCGGCAGTCTGGGCGCGGTGCTCTTGCTGAGCATCGCAGCGGCCGGGCTCTTGCTGGCGTTGTGGTGGACCTGGCCCGCAGCCGCGCTGGTCTGGCTCTGGGACGAGGCAACCACGCATGGCCCCACCGCCGCTGCGGGTCGTAGTCTGGGCATGGCACGTGAACTGCTCACCCACAGCGAAGGCGGCGGTCGTGGCCTGGTGGCTGCCTTGGCCCTGGGCATATTGTTTTCGGGCGCCGTGGTGCTGGCCTATGCACCACTCTGGCCGAGCATGGAGCTGCACGCGCTCGCGCTGGCCACCTACGCGCTCGGCCTCGCGCCCTTGGCCAGCTGGGCCGCGGTTGAACTCACCGCGCGCCAACTGCTGGCCGAGCCCGATGTCGACGATACCAGCGCGGCCGCCACGCCCAGCCGCTGGGCCGACCTGGCCTCGCCGGCCAGCTTGGCCAGCACCGAAGGCAGCGCGGTGGATCGGCTCTACGCCGCGGCGCGCGCGGGGCGCGTGGACGAAGCCCTGGATCTGCTGGCCGGCGGTGCCGACGCGCAGGCCTTGCCCGACGCCGGCGCGCGTGACCAACGCTCGCTACCGGTACTGGCCGCCCTGCTCAGCGACCTGCGCCTGCTGCGCGCCCTGATCGCGGCCGGCGTGGACGTGAATCGCCCCCATGCCGGCCTGACGCCGCTGCTCGCCGCCACGCGCGACAGCTGGCATGGCCGACCCGAAGCGGTGATGACCCTCTTGGCCAACGGCGCCGATCCACGCCTGACCGACGCCGAAGGACGCTGCGCCCTGCATGGAGCCGCACTCAGCGTCGACCCGGCGGTGGCGGCACTGTTGTTCGATGCGAATGCGCCGCTCGACCCGATCGACCGCGACGGCTGGAGCCCGCTCGGCGTGGCCTGCGCCAATGGCAACTGGCGTATGGCGAAATTCCTGCTCGAGCGCGGTGCCAGGGCGGAACCGGAGGGCGGGCAACCGGCGCTGCTTGCCGCCGCCGGCGGGGAAGACGACGCCACCGGCATCCGGCTGCTGCTCAAGCACAAGGCGCGCGTGGATGCGCGCGGCCGGCTCAATCGTAGCGCCCTGCACGCCGCTTGCCTGGCCGGACACGCCGAGGTCGTGCGCACCCTGCTGGAACTGGGCGCGGATGCCAATGCGCGCGACGAACTCGGGATCACGCCCCTGCTGGAAGCCGCGCGCGCCGGCAGCGCCGAGGCCTTGCGCGCGCTCGCCGCACACCGGCCCGATGCCGGTGCCTGCGACAACGCCGGGCGCAACGCACTGGCGATCGCCTGCCAGTCCAGTCGCAGCGATGGCGAGTGCATCGAACAACTGCTGGCGCTGGGCGTCGATCCGCGCCGCGCCTGTCGCGATGGACGCACCGCGCTCGACTATGCCGTCGCGGCCGGCCGCTGGTCCTTGGTGGCGCGGCTCGATCCACACTATCCGCTGCCAGCCTGCGTCGCCGATGCCAGCGAAGAACTGGCCGACACGCCGCCGCTGGCACGCCTGCGCGTGGCGCTGACCGCGCGCCGCCACGATCACGTGCGCGAGCTGCTGCCCTTGCTGGCCGGCGAGCACGACGAGATCACCGCGCTGTTGCTGGAGCTCGCCCCGCAACTGGACGCCACCTCGCTGCGCCTGCTGTTGCCGGCCTGCGAAGCGGTCGCGCCGGACGAGCGCGGCGATGGCCTTCCGATGCGGCTCTTGTCGCGCGGACCGACCGCGGCGGGCGCGATTCGCCAATTGCTGGAACGCGGCGCCGCGATCGGCGGAAGCGGCGGGCTGGCGCGCTACCTCGCGGCGCCCGTCGAGGCCGCGGATGCCGCGCAAGGCGAGGCGCTCGTACTCGACCTGGTCGCGCGCGGGGCTGATGTCTTTGCGGCGGCGGCGGACGGTAGTTCGACCCTGCTGCTCGCGATCCGGCGCGACTGGCCGCGTCTGGTGGCCGCCCTGCTCGAAGCCGGCGTCGATCCGGAAGCACGCGACGCACGCGGCGCCACTCCCTTGCTCACCGCCTGCGCCCTGGGCCAGGAAGACATCGTGCGCCGCCTGATCGCACACGGCGCGCAGCCGGGCGCGCGCGCCGCCGATGGCCAGACCGCGCTCGGGCTTGCGCTGTCCTCCGGTCGGCGCGAGATCGCACGCTGGCTGGATTGGTCGTACTGGCCGCTACCGCGTCGCGCGCTGCGTGATGCCGACCTGCCCGCTGCCGCGCAGCTGGGCGATCATCCCGCCGTGCTGCGCCTGATCGAACTCGGCCTGCACCTCGACGCGCTCGATGCGCAGGGCTGCAGCGCCTTGCTGCGCGCCAGCGGCGGCGGACAGACGGCGCTGGTCGACGACCTGCTTGCACGCGGCGCCAATCCGGCGCTGGCGGCAAGGTCCGGGGCCACCTGCCTCAGCGCCGCGCTCAGCCGCGGGCACGACGCGGTGGTGCTGAGCCTGCTCGCGCGCGGCGCCGATCCAAACCAGTCCCTGCCCAATGGCGTGACGCCCCTGATGGTGGCGGCCGCGCTGGGCCAGAGCAAGGGCGCGCAGGCGCTCCTGGCCCACGGCGCCGATGCACGCGCGCTCGATGCCGATGGCGGCAGCGCCTTGCATGCCGCCGCGCAATACGGCTTCGGCGCACGCGACAAGTCACGCGTGGTCGCCTTGTGGGAGGCCTTGCTGGCCGCCGGCGGCGATCCGAATGCGGCCAACAGTGCCGGCCACACCGCGCTGCTGTTGCTGCTGGGCGCGCGCGCCGAACCGGGAGCCGCCTGCGACGAGGACACGATCCTGGTGCAGCTCGAGCGTCTGCTCGCGCGCGGCGCGCGACTCGATGTGCAGGAGCAGCGGCGCGGCTTCGGCCCCTTGCACCTCGCAGCGCTGCATGGCCTGGCCAAGGTGTTGCGCGTGCTACTGGCCGCCGGCGCCGATCCAGACGCCCGCGACAGCATCAACCGCCGCCCGCAGGAGATCGCCCTGATGCGCGGTTTCGTCGACATCGCAGCCGAGTTCGAGCCGCCCAGGCCGGCGCCGTCCATCGCGCGATTCCTCAAACCCTGATCGCGGCAATCACGCCTGCGGCGGCACCGCGCTGTCCTGGCCGTCGCGCGCCGCATCATCCCGATCCGCATCGAACAGCTTCTCGAGGTCGCGCAGCGCCTCCTTGCTGGACGCGATCAAGGCGGCTTCATCGTCGTAGACGAGGTGTTGTTCGCGCAGCAGGGCTTCGTCGTGTTCGCGGAAGCGTTCGCGCCGCTCGCGCGCCACGTCTTCGGGCAGGCCGAGTTCGCGCAGCACACGCTCGCCCAGCACCAGGCTGGAATGGAAGGTTTCGCGCACGATGTCCACGCCCATGTCCATCAGCTTGAACGCGTGCTGGCGATTGCGCGCCCGCGCGAGGATGCGGATGTGCGGGAACAGGCGTCGCACCAGTCGCGCGGTGCGGATATTGGTGTCGGGGTCGTCGGTGGTGAGCACGAAGACCTCGGCCCGTCCCACGCCGGCGGCACGCAGGATCTCCGCGCGTGCCGGGTCGCCGAAGTAGATCTGGCTGCCGAAGCGACGCGAGAAGTCCACCTGCTCGGCGCTGTTCTCCAGCGCAGTGAACGCGATCTTTTGCGCGCGCAACATGCGCCCGACGATCTGCCCCATGCGCCCGAACCCGGCGATGATGACGCGCGGATGGGTGTCGGCGATGGCGTCGAACTCTCGCGCCGGCGCAGCGCTCGGGCGCGAACCCAGCCAGCGCGTCACCGCGATCAGGCTGAGCGGCGTGAGCGCCATGGTGAGGCCGATGATCGCGTTGAGGGTGTCGCGCACGAGGATGTCGATCAGCCCGGCCTTGTGCGCCTCGGCGAACACCACGAATCCGAACTCACCACCCAGTGCCAGCACCGTGCCGAGCAGCACCGCGCCACGCCAGTCGAGCCCGGCCAGGCGCCCCACGCCGAGCAGGACCCCCGTCTTGAGCACGAGCAGGGCTGCAACGCCACTGGCGATCAGCCCGGGTTTCGCCGCGATGTGGTCGAGGTCGAGTGTCATTCCCACCGCGATGAAGAACAACCCGAGCAGCAAGCCCTTGAACGGTTCGACGTGCGATTCGAGCTCGTGCCGGAACTCCGAATCTGCCAGCAGCAATCCTGCGAGAAACGCGCCAAGACCCATGCTCAGGCCGACCTGCTGCATGGCCCAGGCGCTGGCCGCCACCACCAGCAGGGCCGTCGCGGTGAAGACTTCCACCAGATGGGTACGGGCCACGATCCGGAACACGGTGCGCAGCAGGTAGCGACCGCCGATGAGCAAGGCGAGGATCGCGCCCATGGCCTTGGCCACGGCAAGCAGCGAGGGCGCCGATTGCGCTGCGGCCTTGGCTTCGCCCAGCAGCGGAATCAGGGCCAGCAGCGGGATCGCCACCAGATCCTGGAACAGCAGGATGGCAAAGGCCAGGCGGCCATACCCCGTGGTGAGTTCCTTGCGTTCGGCCAGCAGTTGCAGCCCGACCGCGGTGGACGAGAGCGCGAGGCCCAGCCCGATCACGATGTCGGATTTCCAGCCCAGCCCGTAGCCGGCCGCGAGCGCGCCGAGCAGCAGGGCCGAGATCGCCACCTGCAGTCCGCCCATGCCGAACACGTGGCGCCGCATCACCCACAGGCGTGCCGGCGACAGTTCCAGCCCGATCACGAACAGCAGCATCACCACACCGAACTCAGAGGCTGCGAGCACGCTTTCCGGATCAGGCACCAGCTTGAACCCGTCCGGGCCGATCGCCACGCCCGCCGCGAGATAGCCCAGCACCGCGCCCAGCCCCAGGCGTCGGAACAAGGGCACCGCCACCACCGCAGCCAGCAGGAAAATCAGGGCGACCTCGAGCGGTCCGGATCCGTGCATGCGTACCTCCTGGCGCGATTATGGCCGAGCCGGCACGGCATCGGCTGGCCGTGTGCGAACGCCGCGTGGCTCGGTTCGGCAAGCAGGCCTCGGGCAATCCAGGAATTCGTTACATCGGAGCAGGTGCCGACGCGCGATGCACTGCCGCCCGAGCTGCGCGCGCAGTTGCCGCCGGTCGCAATCGAAACCCATCGCTGGCATGCGGAAGAGTCCCGGCGTTTCGTGATCCTCAAGGGCCGCCGCATCGAAGTGGACGGCGTAGTTGACCGCGACCTCTGGCTACGCGAGATCCGGCCCGACGGCGTGGTGCTGCAGTTCCGCGGACACTTCTATTTCCTGGCGCGCTGATCCCGCAAGGACTCCGGACGCGACAACGCCGGCACGAGGCCGGCGTTGTCGCTTGAAGCAGAGCATCGCATCCGAGTCGCCAGGATCCGACGACACACCGCACCACGCCGCCAGCGCAGCGGCGTGGGATCTCTCGGGGTTCAGCGCTTCATGAAGGTGAAGAACTCTTCGTTGGTCTTGGTGTTCTTCATCTTGTCGAGCAGGAACTCCATCGCGGCCAGCTCGTCCATCGGGTGCAGCAGCTTGCGCAGGATCCAGATCTTCTGCAGGTAGTCGGGTTCGATCAGCAACTCCTCGCGGCGCGTACCGGAGCGGTTGATGTTGATGGCCGGGTAGACCCGCTTCTCGGCGATGCGGCGGTCCAGGTGCACTTCCATGTTGCCGGTGCCCTTGAACTCCTCGTAGATCACCTCGTCCATCTTCGAGCCGGTGTCGATCAGGGCGGTGGCGATGATGGTGAGCGATCCGCCTTCCTCGGCCTTGCGCGCGGCGCCGAAGAAACGCTTGGGGCGCTGCAGCGCGTTGGCATCGACGCCGCCGGTCAGCACCTTGCCCGAACTCGGCACCACGGTGTTGTAGGCGCGCGCCAGGCGCGTGATGGAGTCGAGCAGGATCACCACGTCACGCTTGTGCTCGACCAGGCGCTTGGCCCGCTCGATCACCATTTCCGCCACCTGTACGTGGCGCGCCGCGGGTTCGTCGAAAGTGGAACTCACCACCTCGCCACGCACCGTGCGCTGCATTTCGGTGACTTCTTCCGGACGCTCGTCGATCAGCAGCACGATCAGATGCACGTCCGGGTGGTTGTGCATGATCGAGGCGGCGACGTTCTGCAACAGCATGGTCTTGCCGGCCTTGGGCTGCGACACGATCAGGCCGCGCTGGCCGCGACCGATCGGCGCCACCAGATCCAGGATGCGGCCGGTGATGTCCTCGGTGCTGCCGTTGCCGCGTTCGAGCGTGAAGCGCTGGCGCGGGAACAGCGGCGTGAGGTTTTCGAACAGCACCTTGTTCTTCGACGCCTCCGGCGGTTCGCCGTTGATGGTGTCGACCTTGGACAACGCGAAATAGCGCTCGCCTTCCTTCGGGCTGCGGATGCGGCCGGCGAGGTAGTCGCCGGTACGCAGGTTGAAGCGACGGATCTGGCTGGGCGAGATGTAGACATCGTCCGGGCCGGCCAGGTAGCTGGCATCGGCCGACCGCAGGAAGCCGAAGCCGTCGGGCAGGATCTCCAGCACACCGTCCGCGGCAACACCGTCACCGTGGCGGGTCAGCACCTTCAGTACCGCGAAGGTGACGTCCTGCTTGCGCATGCGCGCCACGCCCTCGGTGATGCCGAGGGTTTCGGCCAGATCCAGCAAGAGGTGGGCCGGCATGCGCTTGAGGTCGGCCAGGCTGTAGCTGGGCAGGTTGGCCGGCAGCACGAAGTTGGAGCGCGGCTCCTGGACGGCCTCTTCCTCGTCGTCCATGTCGCGCATCTCCCGCGCGTCGCGATTCTCGCCGCCGCCGCCACCACCACGACGCCGGTTGCGGCGATCACGATGCCGACTGCGGCCCTGACCTTGGCCTTGGCCCTGGTTCTGGCCTTGCGGCGCGTTGCTGCCGCCGCCTTCGCCGGCGTCGTTGGAGGGAGCTGTGTTGCTGTTCTCGGCGCGCGCGCCAGCGTCGGCGCCGCCGTTGTCGGGTTGGTTTTCGTGCACGGGGGGAAGTCCTCGCAGAGGGCGAGTCGGGGGAAGGGAGCGTTTCGCGGAAGGTGCGGGGCGGCGACGCGCCCCGTAGATGGGTGCAAGTTACATCGCCGCGCGCGCGGCGTCAAAGGTCCGTGGGGCCGTGATTCGTCATGGGCGAGGGATGATCCGCAGGCGCGATGATCCGCCGGCTCGGGCAACCCGCTCTCGACGAATCACCTCAGCACGAGTCTCCGCCTCACAAGGCCTTGTCGACCAGTTGCGTCAATTGGGTCTTGCTCACCGCGCCGACCTGGGTGGAATGCACCTGGCCGCCCTTGAAGATCATCAGGGTGGGGATGCCGCGCACCCGGTAATTGCGCGGAGTGTTCTGGTTGTGGTCGATGTTGATCTTCGCGACCTTGAGCTTGCCGGCATAAGTCGCCGCAATCTCGTCGACGATCGGCGAGATCATCTTGCAGGGGCCGCACCATTCGGCCCAGAAGTCGACCAGGACCGGCTCGGCCGAGTTCAGCACTTCGGCCTCGAAGTCGGCGTCGTTGATATTGCGGATGTGTTCGTTCACGGGGGCTCCATCGGGATGGCGGCCCGTTCGGGGCCGCATCGGCTACAATTGGCGGCGAAAGCGGGGCGATTCAAGCCGAACTGGCTGATGGGACCCGCCGGCGCTCGGCATCGCGCCGACCGCTTCGACCCCGGCAGTGTGCGGGCAGGTTCCCGGCCACGCAAGCGCGCCCAGACCCACTGCATTCCATCCTTCCCCTTCCCAGGGCCGCTCGCCGATCGACCCGGCGCCGCCCCCACAAACAAGACCTACATGAGCGACAAGCCCTTAACCGACATAGCTTTTTCCAGCTTCGACCTGCACCCGGCGCTGCTCGGTGGACTGGAAGGCGCGGGCTTTTCGCGCTGCACCCCGATCCAGGCCCTGACCCTGCCGCTGGCACTGGGCGGACGCGACGTGGCGGGACAGGCCCAGACCGGCACCGGCAAGACCCTGGCCTTCCTGGTAGCGGTGGTGAACCGGCTGCTGACCCGCCCGGCCCTGGCCGAACGCAAGCCGGAAGACCCGCGCGCCCTGATCCTGGCCCCGACTCGCGAACTGGCGATCCAGATCCACAAGGACGCAGTGAAATTCGCGTCCGACCTTGGCCTGAAGTTCGCCCTGGTCTACGGCGGCGTGGACTACGACAAGCAGCGCGAACAGCTGCAGCGCGGCGCCGACGTGATCATTGCCACGCCCGGCCGCCTGATCGACTACGTCAAGCAGCACAAGGTGGTGTCGCTGCACGCCTGCGAGATCTGCGTGCTGGACGAGGCCGACCGCATGTTCGACCTCGGCTTCATCAAGGACATCCGCTTCCTGCTGCGCCGCATGCCGGTGCGGACCGAGCGCCAGACCCTGCTGTTCTCGGCCACCCTCAGCCACCGCGTGCTGGAGCTGGCCTACGAGCACATGAACGAGCCCGAGAAGCTCGTGGTCGAGACCGACACCATCACCAATGCCAAGGTGCGGCAGAAGCTGTACTTCCCGGCCGACGACGAGAAGATCCCGCTGCTGCTCGGCCTGCTGTCGCGCTCGGAAGGCGCGCGCACCATGGTCTTCGTCAACACCAAGGCCTTCGTCGAACGCGTGGCGCGCGCGCTGGAACGCGGCGGTTACCGCGTGGGCGTGCTGTCCGGCGATGTGCCGCAGAAGAAGCGCGAGTCGTTGCTGGGCAAGTTCCAGAAAGGCCAGCTCGAAATCCTCGTCGCCACCGACGTGGCAGCGCGCGGCCTGCACATCGACGGCGTATCGCACGTCTACAACTACGACCTGCCGTTCGATGCCGAGGATTACGTGCACCGCATCGGCCGCACCGCACGCCTGGGCGCGGAAGGCGACGCGATAAGCTTCGCCTGCGAGCGCTATTCGATCGGCCTGCCCGACATCGAGGCGTACATCGAGCAGAAGATCCCGGTCGAGGCGATGACGCCGGAACTGCTGGTGGCGCTGCCGCGGCCACCGCGCGCCTTGCCTGAAGGCGCGGAGGCGAACGCCACGGAGGACGGCGATGGCGAAAGCGTGAGCCAGATCTTCCGCGAAGTGCGCGAACAGCAGGCTGCCGAAGGTCGCGGTCGCGGGGGTCCGAAGCGCGACGGCGGAGGTCGCGATGCGGGCCGAGGCGGCCGCAGTGGCGAACGTCGCAGCACGGGCGGTTCGGGCGCAGGCGGCGGTGAGCGGCGCGGCCCGCGTCCGCCACGACGCGAGGACGCAGCGCACGCTCCGGCTGCGGTCGACGCGACACCCGTTGCGGCCGCGGCACCAGCCACCGACGCCCGCGCCGATGCCACGCGCAAGCCGCGCCGGCGTCGCGGCGGGCGCGGTCGCAACCGGCGCGAGGGCGCCGCCGCGCCCGTGAACGCCAGCAGCACACGCATCGAAGCGCCGGCTCCGGTCGCGGCGTCCGAAGCCAAACCATCGCTGCTCGGCCGCATCAAACAGGGCGTCAGCAAGTTCTTCCGCCGCCCGACCACGCCGCGGCACTGAGTGGATTTTCGCGGCGTCGCACCCGGGGTGCGACGCTCACGCGGGGCGGATCGCAGGGTCCTGTCCCCGGCACGAGCGATGCGCATGACCGACGCTCGTGGCGACCACGCCCGCACGGCACCGAAGTCCAACCCCGCTCCCGAGCCCTGCTAAAGTGCGCCGGTCCGTAATTCTCCGTGCCGGCATGACCAACGCGCTCGATTCCGATTTCCTCGGACTCCGCTCCGCCCTGTGGGCGCGGATCGCGCTGGCGCTCGCGCTGGCAGCGGCCGCGTATGCGCTGCTGCGCCTGCTGCTGCTGTTCGCGCTGGGCCCGACCCTGCCGAGCACCGCCCGCGTGACACTGGACGCTGCGCCCGATGCCCCCACGCAGAACGCACAATCGGTCGCGGCCTGGCATCTGTTCGGCAACGCCGCCGGCCCCATCGATCTGGCGGCGCTGGCTCAGAGTGCACCGGCCACCGTGCTCAAGCTCACCCTGCGCGGCACCTTGAACGAGAATGCGCCCGAAGGCGGCGTCGCGATCATCGCCGACGACACCGGCACCGATCGCGCCTATCGCGTGGGCGACACCCTGCCGGGTGACGCCAAACTCGAAGGCATCTACGCCGGTCGCGTCCTGCTCAGTCGCGCCGGGGTGAATGAATCGCTCAGCCTGCCGCAGGCCGAAGGCGGCGGTATCGCGCCGATGACGTCCAAGCCCGCCGGAAGCAGTCCGGTGCCGGGGTTGAAATTGCCGGGCAGCGCCCCGGCACCGACACCCTTCGTGCAACCGATCATCGCGCCCGGCGGCCCCAGCCTCGACAGCTACCGCGATTCGATCGTGCCGAACGTGGAGGAACTGGCGAAGCAGGTGCAGATCCTGCCGGTGCTGGAAAATGGCCGCATGGCCGGGGTGCGGCTCGCCACCGGGCGCGATTCCGACCTGCTCAGTCGCGCCGGTTTGCTCCCCACCGATGTCGTGACCCAGGTCAACGGCATTCCGCTCGACGGCCCGCAGCGTTCGGCCGAATTGATGACCGCGCTCAAGGACGCGCGCACCGTGCAGATCACGGTGCGACGCGATGGCAAAGACCTGCAGCTGAGCATCGGGCTGCGCTGACATGACTCGACGAATGAACCAGACCGCTGCCGCACGACCGACCGCCACGCGCCTTGTTGCCGCCTGCTTCGGCACCGCCCTGTGCCTGCCGCTGATGGCGCAGACCCCCACGTCCGTGCCGCCGGTGAGCATTCCCGATACGCATATCGCTGCATCTGCCACGGCGCCGGCCGCGTCGAACGACGGTCGCCTTACCCTGAACCTGAAAGCCGCCGATATCGGCGTGCTGATCGAAACCGTCAGCCAGATGACGGGCAAGAGCTTCATCGTCGATCCGCGCGTCGAGGGCCGGGTCACGGTGATCTCGACCGCGCCGCAGAGCGCGGCGGAAATCTACGAAACCTTCCTCTCGGTGTTGCGCGTGCACGGCTACGCCGCGGTGGCCTCGGGCGAAATGATCAAGATCGTGCCGGATGCGATCGCGATGCAGGACGGCAGCCTCGGCAACGGCGGCGGCGGCGCGGATGCGCTGGTGACGCGCGTGGTCGAGCTCAAATACGTCTCGGCCACCGAGATGTCGCAGCTGCTGCGTCCGCTCGCGCCGCAGCAAGCCACGCTCAGCCCGCATGCGGGCAGCAATTCGCTGCTGATCACCGATCGCGCCGGCAACGTCGAGCGTCTGGTCTCGCTCATCCGCCGCATCGACACCAGTTCCGATGCCGCCGTCGAAGTGATCGAGTTGCGCCACGCCAGCGCGGCGGAAGTGGCGCGCACCCTGAGCACGCTGGATGCCGGCGCGACGCCCGCCGGCGCACCCGGCGGCACTGCCAAACTGATCGCGGACGATCGCACCAACTCCATCCTGCTCTCCGGCGACCGCACCCAGCGCCTGCGCCTGCGCGGCCTGATCGCGCACCTCGACACGCCGCTCGACGGCGGCGAGAACACCCAGGTCGTTTACCTGCGCTATGCCAAGGCCGCCGACCTGGTGCCGATCCTCGACAGCGTGGCCGGCACGCTCACCGGCGCGGTTCCGCCTGCCGATGGCAAGACCGGCGGCGCGAAGCTCGCGACGATCCAGCCACACGAGGAAACCAATTCGCTGGTGATCACCGCCTCGCCGGCGGTGTTCCGCGAGCTGGGCGCCGTGGTGCGCCAACTCGACGTGCCTCGCGCCCAGGTGCTGGTGGAAGCGGTGATCGCGGAGGTCACGGACGAACTCGCGGACGAGCTCGGGGTGCAGTGGCAGAGCACCAACTACGACGGCGGCGAAGGCGACAACGGCATCATCGGCGGCACCAATTTCCCCGGCTCCAGCGGCTCGGGCAGCATCGTCGGCGCACTCACCAATCCGCTCGGCGCGATCGGCGGCAGCAATGGCCTCAACCTGGGCTATATCGGCGGTCGCATCACGATTCCCGACGGCCAGGGTGGCGAGCTCACCGTGTTCCAGGTGGGCGCGCTGGTGAAGGCGCTGCGCGGCGATACCCGCGCCAATGTCCTGTCGAATCCCTCGGTGGTCACGCTCGATCACACCGAGGCAAACTTCAAGGTGGTGCAGGAAGTGCCCTTCCTCACCGGTCAGTACACCAATACCTCGACCAACGGCGGTGCCAACCAGCCCACCAATCCATTCCAGACGGTGGAGCGCAAGGACGTCGGCCTGATTCTCTCGGTGACGCCGCACATCAACGAAGGCGACAGCGTGCGTCTCGACCTGAAGCAGGAAATCTCGGCGCTGGCGCCATCGGTGCAGGGCGCGGTCGACCTGATCACCACCAAGCGCGAGATCAACACCAGCGTGCTGGTGCCCGATGGCGGCATGTTGGTGCTGGGCGGGCTTACCGCCGAAGACAGCTCGCAGAATGTGCAGGGTGTGCCGGGCCTGTCGCGCATTCCACTGCTCGGCAACGTGTTCAAGTCACGCCGCTCGAGCGCGACCAAGCGCCAGTTCATGATCTTCCTGCGCCCCATCATCCTGCGCGACGCCGCCACCGAGGCCGCGGTCTCGAACGAGAAGTACAACTTCCTGCGCGCCGAACAACTCAAGATGCGCGAGAACCGTGAACTCAAGTTCCGCGATCAGCAACCGCTGTTGCCGGAGCTGCCGCCGCTGGAAACGGATGTCCGAGTGCCGCAGACGCAGGATGCGCAGGAGCGGCCGCCAGTCGCGGCACCGCACGCGCCCGATGGTTTCGAATCGGACCAACCGCGTGACTGAAGCGCGTCCGCAGCGCCCGAGCTTCGGTTTCGCGCGCCGCAACGGCGCCACGGTCACGACCTGGAGTGAATCCGGCGCCACCGTCGCGCATCGCATCGGGGTGAAGCCGGAGATCGTGGCCGAACTGCGCCGCCACTGCGGCGTGCCGCTGAGCTTGCAGGCCTTCGACGCGAAGGGTTTCGACCAGTTGTTGCGCGAGCTGTACGAA
This sequence comes from Chiayiivirga sp., assembly GCA_022647565.1. Classification (GTDB taxonomy): domain Bacteria; phylum Pseudomonadota; class Gammaproteobacteria; order Xanthomonadales; family Xanthomonadaceae; genus JALCLA01. The sequence continues at coordinate 84,129 of JALCLA010000005.1, read as the reverse complement.
GGTGGCAGCGACGATGCACAGGCGATGGTCGCGGACTTCGACGGCAACCTCGATCTCAATCAGCTCGCCGACGCCTTGCCCGAACCCACCGACCTGCTCGAAAGCGACGACGACGCGCCGATCATCCGCCTCATCAACGCCCTGCTCACCCAGGCGGTGAAGGACAACGCCTCCGACATCCACATCGAGCCTTTCGAGAATCGACTGGTGGTGCGCTATCGCATCGACGGCGTGCTGCGCGAAGTGCTGGCACCGTCGCGCGCGGTGGCGCAGCCGGTGGTCTCGCGCATCAAGGTGATGGCCAAGCTCGATATCGCCGAGAAGCGCCTGCCGCAGGATGGCCGCATCGGACTGCGCATCGCGGGACGCCCGGTCGACGTGCGCGTGTCGACGATCCCCGCCGGTCATGGCGAACGCGTGGTGCTGCGCCTGCTCGACAAGCAGGCCGGGCGCCTGGACCTGTCGCAGCTGGGCATGGACGCCGCGATGCGCGAGCAGATCGACGCCTTGATCCATCGCCCGCACGGCATCGTGCTGGTGACCGGCCCCACCGGTTCGGGCAAGACCACCACGCTCTACGCCGCGCTGACGCGGCTCAACGACGCCACGCGCAACATCCTCACGGTGGAGGACCCGATCGAGTACTACCTCGACGGCATCGGTCAGACCCAGGTCAATCCCAAGGTGGAAATGACCTTCGCGCGCGGACTGCGCGCGATCTTGCGCCAGGATCCGGACGTGGTGATGGTGGGCGAGATCCGCGACCTCGAAACCGCGGAGATCGCGGTGCAGGCCTCGCTCACCGGACACCTGGTGCTCTCCACCTTGCACACCAACAGCGCGGTCGGTGCCGCCACGCGCCTGCGCGACATGGGCATCGAGCCGTTCCTGCTGTCGTCGTCGCTGCTCGGCGTGTCCTCGCGCAGCGTCTGGTGCGCGTGCTCGATCCGGCCACGCGCGAGGCCTACACCCCGAGCGAAGCCGAGTGCGCGGCCTTCGGCCGGGCCTACGATCCCGAGCTGCGCTGCTACCGGCCCAGTGCCGACGCGCGTGGCCGCAACGCCGGCTACAAGGGTCGTACCGGCATCTATGAGCTGGTGCTGGTGGACGAGGCGATGCGCCGCCTGATCCACGACGGTGCCGGCGAGCACGAACTCCTGCGCACCGCCCGCAGTCGCACGCCGTCCATGCTGGACGACGGCTGGAGCAAGGTGCTGGCGGGCGTGACCTCGGTGGACGAAGTGCTGCGCGTGACCCGCGACGAATAGGCCTGCAGCGTGCGCGGAGTGGATGCCGCGCTGCAGCGTGAACTGACGCTGCCGGGTCGCTTTCCGACCTGTTGTGCCTAGGAATTTTTCACCTTGGCGCAGGGCCGCAAAAGCGGCTGGCTGAGGCCCCGGCGCTCGCATAGAATCAGGCGGATCGCCACGGGGAATCCGAACCATGCAAGGCCCGTCCACACCGGCGAGCAGCGGCCCGCGTCCCTCGCTCGCACAGCGCGCCTTTCCGCGCCGGGTGCGCGCGCTGCTCGAAGGCGTGCTCGACCACGTCTCCGACGAACTCGACCGTCGCCTCACGGTCACCCTGAACGAACTCGAGCAGCACCTGTTCAAGCTGGCCGAACAGGCGCGCAGCAACGACGTGCAGAAGCAGACCTTCGACGCGCTGCGCGAACTCAAGCGCGTCCGCGCCGACGTGACCCCGCGTTTCCTCGTGGGGCTGGAGGCGGCGCTCGCCACGATCAAGGACGAGCCGCAGAAGGATCCCGACGAGGGACGTGCGGCGGCCATGCCACGCGTGCTGACCCTGGTGGAAGACGGCGCGATGGACGAGAGCAGCGCGCTGCACGAGATTGCGGTGCGGGCCGAGGTCCGCAACAGCCTTTCCCTGTTCCTGCTCGGGCAGCGATTCGGCGTGATCGTCGGGCGCCCGGCCTTCGATGCGGAGTCCTTGCCCATCGGCCCGCACGCCTTGTGCCGACTGTTGCGCGAGGCGGCTGGCGCGCTGGATGTGGGCATGGAGTTCCGCCTGCACCTGTACAACCAGTTCGAGCGCACCGTGATGCAGTTCATCGCACCGATGTACGACTCGGTGAACGCCTATCTGATCAAGCAGAACCTGCTGCCGCACCTGACCTACGTGCCGGTGCGGGTGAAGCCCTCGGCCGCCAGGGGGCGCGGGCCGGACGAGGACGAACCACGCGACGAGGACACGCCCGCCGATGCGGCCCGCGGCACCGAGGCCGGGCCTCCGGGGACGGCGCGAGCCGGTGGCGCGACACCGGGTTACGCACCGGGCCCGGGCTACGGATCGGGTCCAGGGGCGGGGCACGGCGCCGCACAGGGCGCAGGATTCGGGACGGCTCCCGGGCGTGGCACCGGACCGGCGCCAGCCGGAGGGTTCGGAGCCGGGCCGGCAGGCGGTTTCGGGGCAGGGTCGGGATCGGGGGCGGCATCCGCGCCTGCGCACTCCGCGCCTCACTCCGCGCCTCACTCCGCGCCTCACTCCGCACCGCAGTCGGGCGCGGCACCCAGCGGGCCGCAGCCCTATACCGCCTGGCCTGGCACCCAGCCAGCGGCACCATCCACCCAGCAGGACGGCGAGATGTTCGACGTGCTGCGCGAACTGCTTGCAGGGCGGCGCTCGCTGCTCGGCAAGCTCGGCCAGGCCAAGCCTGCCAAGAGCAGCGCACCCAGTTGGGTGGCGAGCGGTGACGACGTGCAGTCGGTCCTGGGCAAGATCCAGCACCGCGCCCCGTCCCCGGTGATGGTCGAAGGCAAACTGCAGCCACGCACCGTCACCCACCTGAAGCAGGACCTGCTGGCGCAATTGCGGCAGTCCGCCCCCAGCGGCCACGCCCCCTCGCTGGCCGAAGAGCACGGCGACACCATCGATCTGGTCGGCATGCTGTTCGATCACATCATGAAGGACGTGAAGCCCAACAGCGCTGCGGCATCGCTGCTCACCAAGCTGCAGGTGCCGCTGCTGCGCGTGGCGCTGGACGACAAGGGCTTCTTCTCGCGCAAGCAGCACCCGGCGCGGCAGATGCTCAACACCATCGCCGAGAGCGGTGCCTACTGGAGCAGCGAGGACGATGCCGACCGGGTCGTGGTCGACAAGATGCACGTGCTGGTGGATCGGGTCAGCTCGGAATTCAGCGGCGACCTGGGCCTGTTCGATGGCCTGCTCACCGACCTGAACTCGCACATGCAGACCCAGGCGCGCAAGGCCGAAGTGGCCGAGCGTCGCCACATCGAAGCGGCGCGCGGCAAGGAAAAGCTCGAACTGGCGCGAGTGAACGCAGCCGAGGCGATCGATTCCAAGCTGGCCGGCAAGCGGGTGCCGAAGTTCCTGCACTCCTTGCTGGCGCAGGCCTGGAGCGACGTGCTGGCGCTCTCGCTGCTGCGCGGCGGCGAGGATTCGGACAGCTTCCGGCACCAGGTGGGGATCGCCGAACGCCTGATCGAGTCCGCCGTGGCGCGGCGCAAGACCGGCAAACCGCTGATCAGCGCAAGCGAAAGCCAGGAACTCAAGCAGGAAATCGAGAGCGCCCTGAGCCAGGTCGGCTACCACGCCGCCGACGCGCAGCAGATCTCGACACGCCTGCTGGCTTCGGGCGACGAGGAGGAGGACGATCCCGCCTCGCGCACCGAGCTCGCGGTGAAGCTCAAGTCGCGCACGCGACTGGGACAGAATGTCGACTCCGTGGGCCCGGGCGGGGAAAAGCTCGCTCCGCTGCAACCGGCCGAGCAGGCCTGTTTCGACCGCATCCGCCACCTGCCCTTCGGCACCTGGTTCGAGTTCGTGGTCAACCAGCAAGGCGAGATCGCGCGTCGCCGCCTGTCCTGGTACAGCACCGTCACCGGCCACTGCCTGTTCGTGAACCATCGCGGCCAGCGCGTGGGCGAGTACTCGATGAACTGGCTGGCGCGCGAACTGCATCGCGGCAACCTCAAGATCGTCGAACTGGAGAACGAGTCCCTGATCGATCGCGCCTGGGGCGCGATCATGGGCGCGTTGAAGTCGTTCTCCGGGCGCAGCGCCACCGCAGGAGCCGGGGCATGAGTACCGAACACCGCCGCGCCAAGCGCAAGCGCGCCGTCGAAGCGATCGATGTGATCGACACCGTCACCGAGCAGATCATCGGCCGGATCGGCAACGTGTCCGAGTCGGGCATGATGCTGTTCGCCACCTCCCAGATGATGGACGACGCCCTGTTCCAGCTGCGATTCGTGCTGCCCGACGAGAGCGGCCGCGGGCGCAACCGGGCGATCAACGTCGGCTCGCACCAGCTCTGGTCGGACGCGGCCAACCTGCCCGGCCAGTTCTGGGCCGGCTTCCGCTTCATCGACATTTCTCCGGAAGATGCAGCGCACCTGCGCGCCTGGATCGAGCAACCGGGCGGGCAATACGACTGATGCGCGCCTGGCGCGGTTCGGCGCTCGCCGCGCTGGGACTGATCGCCGCCTGCGGCGCGCCAACCGTGGTCGAGCGTGAAACCCTGAACGTGTTCGGCGGCCAGGCCGAGATCGAACTGCATGCCAGCGATGCCGCCCGCGCTCGCGCCGCCCTGACCGAGGTGTCGGAACGCTTCCAGGCCATGGATCGCGACTGGCATGCGTTCAAGCCTGGCGCCCTGGTCGATCTCAACACCGCCCTGGCGCGCGGCGAAGCGCAGCCCACGCCTGCTTCGATACGCGACCTGATCCGGCGTTCGCAAGCACTGTCCATCCGCAGCGACGGCCTGTTCGATCCGGCGGTAGGCCAGCTGATGCAGCTCTGGGGTTTCCATACGGAGACGTTTCCGATCCGTAGCCCGCTGCCCACGCGCGAGGAGATCGATGCCTGGCGCGCCACGCGTGCGAGCATCGCCGACGTGGTGGTGGAAGGCGAACGCGTGAGCAGCCGCAATCGCGCGGTGCAGCTGGATTTCGGCGGCGTGACCGAAGGCGTGGCGGCGGAAGTCGCCACCACGATTCTCGCCGCGCACGGCGTGACCCACGCGCTGCTGACGCTGGGCGGCGACTATTACGCCCTGGTCGACGACAGCGCCGAACCGTGGCCAGTCACGATGCGCGACCCGTATGGCGGGGTACTGGCCGAGATCGAACTCGGCGACCATGAAGCTCTCTTCATCTCGGGCAACTACAACAAGTTCCGCGACACGCCCAGTGGCGCGCGCTGGGCCCACGTGCTGGATCCACGCAGTGGCCAGCCGGTGCGCGGCAGCGCGGCCGTGGCGGTGCTGAACCGCGATCCGGTGCTGGCAGACGTCGCCGCCACCACCCTGATGGTGGGTGGCGTCGCACGGTTCGCCGACCTGGTGGCCCAGCTCGGGATACGCTGCGCGGTGCTGGTGACCGAGGAAAACGAGATGATCCTGACCGCGGGCATGGACGCGCGCTTGCGGCTGCAGCGCGAGCCGGTGCGGCTCGGCCCGCCCCTGGGCAGCGCGGGGCCCTGCACTCCCTGAGGCACAATGGCGCCCCCGTCGTTGCCGGAGAGCCCGCAATGCCTGCCGCGTCCTATCGCGACCACCTCGACACCCTGATGACGCGCAGCGCCGCCGCGCTGCAGCGTGGCGGATTCGATCACCTCCTGATCGCCTCCGGGGTGGAGAAATACCACTTCCTCGACGACCGCCCCTACCCGTTCCAGGTCAACCCGCATTTCAAGCATTGGCTGCCGCTGACCGCGCATCCGCACTCCTGGCTCGCAATCACGCCGGGGCGGCGACCGCTGCTGGCCTACTACCAGCCGGACGACTATTGGCACCTGCCACCGAGCGCACCGCAAGGCGAATGGGTCGAACACTTCGACGTGCGCGTGATCCGCGAACCGGCCGAGGCCGCACAACACCTGCCCCCGGCCGCGCGCAGCGCCATCCTGGGGGAAGCCGATGCCGCGTTGCCGGGATTCGCGCCGAACAACCCCGAGCGCGTGCTGGCGCACCTGCATTGGCATCGCGCCTTCAAGACGCCGTTCGAGATGTCGAAACTGCGCAGTGCCTCGCGCCGCGCCGTGCGCGGGCATCGCTTTGCTGAAGCCGCGTTCCGCGCCGGTGAATCCGAACTCGGCATCCATCGCGCCTATCTCGCTGCCACCGCGCACAACGATCTGGATCTTCCCTACGGCAACATCGTGGCGCTGAACGAACACGGCGCGGTGCTGCACTACCAGTACCAGCGCGCCGAGAAGCCCGAGGCGCACCGCGCCTTCCTGATCGACGCCGGCGCCAGCTGCGACGGTTACGCCGCCGACATCACCCGCACCTACGGCAACGGCGATGCCGCGTTCGAAGGCTTGTTCGCGGCAGTCGATCGCGTACAACGCGACCTCGCCTCGCGGGTGCGCGCCGGCACCGACTACGCGACCTTGCACGTGGACTGCCATCGCCAGCTCGGCGGCGTGCTGCGCGAGCTGGATATCGTGCGCATGACGCCCGACGCCATGCTCGACACCGGCGTTACTTCGACCTTCTTCCCGCACGGCCTCGGCCACCTGCTCGGACTGCAGGTGCACGACGTGGGTGGCTTCCAGCGCGACGAGAACGGCGGCAACGTGGCGCGCCCCGCCGGCCATCCCTATCTGCGCCTGACCCGCACGCTTGCGCCCGGCATGGTGGTGACGATCGAACCCGGCATCTACTTCATCGACACCCTGCTCGCGAAGCTGCGCGCGAGCGAACACGCCCATGCCGTGAACTGGAACGCGATCGAACACCTGCGCGGTTTTGGCGGGGTTCGCATCGAGGACGATGTGGTGTGCACGCAAGGCGCGCCGGAGAACCTGACTCGCGAGGCGTTTGCGGCGCAGGGGTGAGAAATGCAGCCGGGCAAGCTCGGCTCTACAGGAGCCGGCTCGCTCCGAATACCGCAGTAGAGCCGAGCTTGCTCGGCTCGCGGCTCAGTCGCAACTCAGGGTTCGCAGAAGCAGTACGCCACCGCGCGGATCGGGCGGTTCCCCGGTTGCAGCAGGGTGAGCGTGGTGGCGAGGTCGCGTTCCACCCGCGCCGGCAGCAGCGCGCGCGGCAGGCCCAACTCGCTCGCGACCGATTTCACCAAGGCGTTGCGCGTGGCATCGACCACGAATTTCTCGAACGGCGACAGCTCCTTCTCGATGTAGGTGACGCCGTGTTCGCCGGCATCGAGATTGGCGCGCGCGCCGGCCGCGGCGATGGCCTGCTGCAGCCCGCCGAGTTGGTCGATCAGGCCGCGTTCCTTGGCTTGCGCGCCGCTCCAGACCCGGCCTCGCGCCACTTCATCGATCTTCTCCGACGTGGTGTTGCGCGCCTGCGCCACCTTGCCGATGAAGTCGCGGTACCCCGCATCGATCACGCTCTGGATCACCGTGCCCACGGCCGGATCAAGTGCCCGCGAGGGGTCGAAGGCACCGGCGATTTTCGTGGTGGCGACGCCGTCAACACGCACGCCGATTTTCGCGAGCGTGTCGGGAATGGTGAAGAACAGGCCGAAGATGCCGATGGAACCGGTGATCGTGCTGGGATCGGCCCAGATCTCGTCGGCGTTCATCGAGATCCAGTAGCCGCCCGACGCGGCCACGTCACCCATCGACACCACAACGGGCTTGCCGGCGGCGCGGGTCAGTTCCACTTCGCGCCGGATCTGCTCCGACGGGAACACGCCGCCACCGGGTGAATCCACGCGCAGCACCAGCGCCTTGACGTTCTCGTCCTCGCGCGCGCTGCGCACCAGTTCCGCCGTGGAGACGCCGCCGACCGTGCCGGGGGGCTGCTCACCATCGGTGATCTCGCCCTGTGCCACCACCACCGCAACCTGGGGCCGCGTATCAATCGGCATCGTTTCCCGCGCGAGGAAGCCGAGGTAGTCGTCCATCGACACCTGGCGGAAGGTGTGGTTGTCCTCGTCCTCGACGCCGCGCTCGATCATCAGGGCGCGGAACTCGTCCTGGGTCTTGAGCCCATCGACCAGTTTCTGCGACAGCGCCAGTTCGGCCAGATCGCCGTTCGCCGCCTGGATGCGTTCGGCCAGCGCGTCGATGTCGGCCTGCATCGTGGCCGGATCGAGCTTGCGCCAGCCGGCGATGTCGGCGAGGAAGCGCTGCCACAGGTCGTTCATCCAGTAGAGGTCGGCCTCGCGCGATTCGGCGGACGGCGCATCGAGGATGTAGGGCTCGGCCGCGGACTTGTACTCGCCCACGCGGAACAGGTGCACGTCCACGCCAAGCTTGTCCTGCAGGCCCTCGCGGTAGTAGCTGCGGAAGCGGGACAGGCCTTCGAGCAGCAGCGCGCCTTCCGGATGCAGGTAGACCTCGTCCGCGGCGGCGGCGAGGTAGTACTGCTTCTGCTCGTAGTAGTCGCCGTAGGCCACGACCTGCTTGCCGCTTTCCCGGAACTTGCGCAGTGCCGCGCCGATCTCGCGCAACTGCGCCAGGCCGGCACCGCTCATGTGATCGCTGCGCAGCACGATGCGGTCGATGCGCACATCCTTGGCGGCGCGCTCGATCGCCTTGAGCACATCGCGCAACTGGGTTTCCGGGGCTTCTTCGCCCAGCATCTTGCCGAAGGCGCGCGAGGCAGGATCGGCGCTGAATTGCTCGACCAGCTCGCCCTGCGGCGCGATCACCAACGCCGTCTGCGACTGCAGGCTGTGGCCACCACCGAACAGGGCGGCAACGAAGACCAGCAACAGCAACAGGAACGCCAGATTGAACACCAGGCGGCGAGTGAAATTGAGTGCGTTCCAGATCCCGCAGAAGAAGCGGCGGATCACACCCGGTTTTTTCTCGGACATTGCAGATACTCCCGAATCGATGGCGCGATTCTAGCGCTGCGTGCCGCGCGCGCATCGCCTGAAGGTCATTGCCGCACCGGCGAAGCGGCCTCAGGACGGCTCCGGCAAGGGTCGCCGCGCCAGCCACCGGAAGCGCAAGCTGAGCAGGGTCGCAGCCACGGTGAGGCCGGCCACCAGGCCGCACCACATCCCTTGCGGACCCCAGCCCAGGCCGAATCCGAGCGTGGCACCCAGGCTCATGCCCACGCCCCAGTAGGCGAAGGCGGTCAACAGCATCGGCACGCGCGTGTCCTTGAGCCCCCGCAACGCGGCTCCCGCCACCACCTGCACCCCGTCCGACAACTGGAAGGCGGCCGCGAACAGCAGCAGGTTCGCCGCCAGTGCCACCACCGCAGCGTCCTGGGTGTAGACCGATGCGATCGCGTGATTGCCGAACAGCATCGCGATGCCGGTCAGGCTCTGCATCGAAACCACGATCAGGAAGCCCGCGAGCGCCGCACGTCGCATCGCGACCGGTTCGCGCGCCCCGACCGCGTAGCCGACCCGCACCGTGGTGGCCTCGGCCATGCCGAGCGCGCCCATGAAGGTGATACTCGCGACATTGATCGCGATCTGGTGCGCCGCCACGGGCACCGCGCCCATGCCACCGATCAGGAGCGCGGTGCAGATGAAGAGGCTGCCTTCCATGAAGATGCTCACCCCGATCGGAAGGCCGAGCCGCAGCAGATCGCGGATCGCGCTGGCACGCGGTGGTTCGAAGCGCGCAAACAGCCCGAGGTCGGCAAAGCGCCGGCTCAGGCGCAGGTACAGGGCAAAGCCGAAGGCCTGACACCACAACATGATGGCGGTGGCGTAACCGAGCCCGACCGCACCCAGTTCGGGCAGGCCGAAGCTGCCGAACATCAGCGCGTAGCCCAGCGGCACCAGCAGCGCGAGTCCACCCAGGCCGAAACCCATGGTCGGCAGCGTCCAGTGCAGGCCTTCGCACAGGTAGCGCATGCAGAAGTACAGCGCCAGCGCCGGCACGCCCCAGCGGATGCCGTGCAGGAAGGCGCGTGCGTCGGACTGGATTTCGGGCGCGATACCGATCCAGTCGAGATTGGCCGCGGCCAGGCTGAGGAAGGCGAACAGCACGGTGGCGAGCATCAACGCCAGCCACACACCCTTGCCGGAACGTGGTGGCCACCTGCGCTCGGCGTCCGGCACCGTCGAGCTGCGAGATCGTGGGTGGCAGCGCCAGCAGCACCCCGATCAGCACCATGATCGCGACCGACCACAACGCCGCCCCCACCGCGACCGCGGCCAGGGTATTGGCGCCGTGACGGCCGGCAAGCACCGAGTCGACGAAGCCGATCAGCCCGGTCGAGACATGCCCGAAGACCAAGGGCAAGGCCAGCACGACCGTCGTGCGGGCTTCGCGCAGCAGCGGCGCGCCGCCGGCGGCGGGCATGGAATGTTCGGTGGCAGACATGCAGGCTCGGGAACGCGCCTGCGGCCGCGCACCCGCGCTGGCGCCGGGACGCGGCTGCGATATCTTAGCCAAATGAGCGAAGCCCCAACCGATTCCACTCCGCCGGTCACTGCGCGCCGCTGCCAGAACTGCGGATCGCCCCTGCTGGGCGAGCACTGTTACGCCTGCGGCCAGCCGACCAAGGGCCTGGTGCGGCATTTCTCCAGCATCGTGGGCGACTTCCTCGACAGCGTGTTCAATTTCGACACGCGCACGCTGCGCACGCTCGGGCCGCTGCTGTTCAAGCCGGGTTACCTGAGCCGCGAATACTTCCATGGCCACCGCGTGCGCTACGTCAGCCCGGTGCGGCTGTTCTTCTTCCTCTGCATCGCGGCCTTCTTCGCGTTGCAGCTGACGGTCGACATCGATCTGGGCGACCTGGACGAGACGGCTTCGCTGTCGCGCGCCGAGACCGTGACCGAGGCCGAATCGATGCGGGACAAGGCGCTCGAGGCGATGCGCGCGGCGCGCGACCGGATTCCCGACGCCCCCGGCGCGCGGGTCGGGATGGATCAGGGCATCGCGCAGATCGAGGCCGAAGCGCAGCGCCGCATCGACTGGCTCAAGGCACGCGACGCCGCACAGGCGCGGGGCGAGTCCGTGGAGGCGTATGCCTCGGATTCCGGCGGTGAGGGCGACGACGAGGATTTCGTCTTCAACGACAAACCCTGGGATGCGAAATCCAATCCGCTGACCGTGTCCTGGCTACCCGAGCGCGGCAATGCCTGGCTCAACCAGATGGTCGGCCGCGCAAAGGACAATGCGCAGCGTATCCGCGAGCAGCCGCGCCTCTTGGTCGAATCCTTCCTGCAGTCGCTGCCGCAGACCTTGTTCGTGCTGCTGCCGATCTTCGCCCTGATGCTGAAGGTCTTCTACCTGTTCAAGCGCCGGCTCTACATGGAGCACCTGATCGTGGCGCTGCACAGCCACGCCTTCCTGTGTGCGGCGTTGTTGCTCGTGGTGGGCTGCGGCGCATTGCGCGACCTCGCCGGCGCCGGCTTCTGGCACATCGCGCTGGGTTGGATCGAGGTTCTGATCGGCGTCTGGATGCCGGTCTACCTGCTGATCATGCAGAAGCGGGTCTACGCCCAGGGCTGGCTGATGACCGTGCTCAAGTATTTCCTGCTCGGCAACCTGTACCTGTTGCTGCTCTCGGTCGGGGCGATGCTGAATCTGGCGGTGAGCGTGGTGGCGATGTGATCGTCTACGAGGTGAACCTGCGGGTCGAGGCCGCCATTGCCGACGAGTTCCGGGCCTGGCTGGAGGCGCACGTCATGCAGATGCTGGCGCTGCCCGGCTTCGTGTCCGCCGAACGCTTCAGGGTGGAGAGCGGCGCGGACGAGCCAATCGAGTTCTGCGTGCAGTACCGGCTGCACGATGCCCTGGCGCTCGACGCCTATCTCAGCGAGCACGCGCCGTACATGCGCGCCGAAGGCCTGTCCCGCTTCGGATCGAGGTTCACGGCCGCGCGCCGCGTCATGCGACCGTTCGCGTCGGCGTGAGCCGCGTGCCGGACCGGATCGCACGCAGCGACTGGCTGGCGCTGCTCGTGCTCTACGCCTTGTGCGCCGCCAGTTTCCCGTTGGCGGCCCTGGTGGTGGATTCGGGGCGCGACCTGGCCTGGGGCTGGAGCATTGCGCAAGGCGCGGCGTGGCCGGCCTACGGTCCGAGCCTGAACGCTCTCTGGCAACCGGGGCCGGTGTGGTTCTACTTCCTTGCCTTGGCCTTGCAGCTCAGCGGCTCGATCGGCGGCACGGCCCTCGTCCTTGGCCTGTTCGCCGCCTTCAAGATTCCACTGGCCTATGTGCTCGGTCGCGCCCTGGGCCAGTGGCAGTCGCAAGCCCGGGGCGAGACCGCCGCCCTGGGCCTGACACTAGCCGCCGCGGTGGCGCTACCCGGCTGGAGCAGTCTGGGTCAGCTGGTGTTGTCGCATACCAGCCTCGTGGAGACCGGTGTCCTGGCGACGCTGTGGCTGGCGCTGATCGCGTGGCGTGGGCGCCGCCTCGTCGCACTGGCCGGGGCGAGTCTGGCCCTGGGGCTGGCGATCCACGCCCATCCGACCGCCCTGGTCGCGTGGCCGGCGCTGGCCATGGCGTGCTGGCGCGTGGCTCGCGAACGCGGCTGGCTCGTCTCATTGGCCGCCAGCGCAGGTGCATTCGCCTTGCCGTTCCTGCCGGCGTTGCTCGCCGAGGCGGCCGGTGGCTGGCCGCAGCTGCACGCCAGTGGCGACTACTTCGGGCGCAGCGACTACTTCGCGCGCCTGCTTCGTGTTCCGGCCGTGCTGCAAGGCGCCAGCGCGGGCAGTGTCGGCTTCGTACGGGAATTCCTGCTCGGGCGCTGGCCGTGGCCGGCGACGGTCGCGGGTGCGGTGCTGGGCATGATTTACCTGATCGCGCTGCCGGGTCTGCTGCTGGCCTGCCTGCGGCGCGAGCGCACGGCCTGGCTGGCGCTGGCATTGAGCGCGCTCGCGTGGACACTGGTGCTGCTGTTGCGCGACGTCACGCCCGCGTGGATGGTCTACGCCTGCGCTCCGCTCAACGCGCTGCTGGTGGCGCTGGGCTGGCAGGCGCTGTGGCGGGGAATCTCCCCGCGTGCCGGCGGCGTCGGCCTGATCGCGCTTGCGGGGGTGTTGTCGGGCGCCGTGCTGCTTGACCGGATGAATGTGGTGCGCAGCGGCCAGCAGTGGTTTCCCGGTGCAGCACTGGCGGACATTGCCCGGCCCTTGCAACGCGATCCGCCGGTTCGGTTCTGGTTGCCGGCCTACGCGCACGACCTGTTGGCCACCCGCTTGTGCGTGGAGCCTTCGCCGGTCGCGCTGCACGGCGACCTCGCCACCGCCCTGCACTTTGGCCAGGGAGTGGCGGTGGCGCTGAATTGCGCCGATGCCACGGTGCAACTCGGCGGGGTCGCGCCGCGCCAGCTCGCCGGCGTGCCGCGTGCGATCGCCACGGCACTGGGCCTGCACGGCGAAGACACGAGCTGGGGCTACGTCCTGCAGACACCCGTCGCGGTGCTGCATCCGGCGCAAGGCGAGCGGGTGCAGGTCCACACCCGCTATCTGCTGGACGACTACCGCGCCCGCGCCGGCCAAACCCCGACGCGACTGGCCCTGGACGCGCCCTGCGCGGCGGACGACGTGCTCGTCGTCAGCAACCTGCTGCCCGGCTTGAACCAGCCGTTCGCGCTTCGGGCTCGCAGCGGCGACGCCGCGCCGACGCCGCTGGCGGAAACCGTCGCAAGCCGCTACCTGTCCTGCCCTGCCAGCGGACGCTTCGCCTACGATCTGGAGATGCTGGAGCCACGGGCCGCGGACGTATTCGTGTTGCGGCGCGATTGAGCGCGGCTCATCGCTGTTCGAGCTGCTCACGGATCCAGGCCGGGCGATCGGCCGGCACCCGGCGCAACAGCTCGAGGCGCAGCTGCTCGCGATGTTCCGGGCCGCCGCGGCGCGCCAGTTCGCGCAGGCGTTTGCGATCCTCCGGTGCCAGCTCGCGCAGCATCAGCAAGGTCGCGGCACGTTCCTCGGGCGGCACGAAGGCGAATACGCGGCGCGCGATCTCGGCGGTATCGCGCGCGCGCGCGCCAAGCAGGAAGGCACGCCGCTGCTCCGGCCCCATGCGCTGGAATTCTTCCCGCAGCGCCCGGCGCTGCCCCGGCGGCAAGTCGCGGAAGCGCTGGAACTCGCGTTTCAGCCGCGCCTGGTCTTCGGGCGGCAAGGCCCGGTAGGCCTCGAAGCGCTCGCGCAACTGGGCGCGTTGCGCCGGCGGCAGGGCTTGCCAGGCCTCGATCCGGCCCTGGAATTGGGCGCGCTCCTCGGGCGAGAGGGCGAGCCAGGAGCGCGCATTCAACAGCAGGCGTTCGCGCTGCTCCGGCGCCAGTTGTGCCCAGCGCGCCGCCCATGGGGCCAGCAAGCCCTGTTCCGGCGTGCTCAGCTCGGCCCAGGTCGCCGGATCGGCTGCCTGGACGTTGGCGGCCGCAACGAGTGCGGCCAGCAGCCAGCGCGCGAGTCGGTCAGCCATCGCGACCCTCGACCTGATCCAGCCACGCATAGAACTCCAGATCCTCCAGCAAGGGATAACTCTCGGCATCGACCAGCAGGTCGAAATCGGGTTCCGCCACCGCGGCATCCACTTGCGGGTCGGTCGACGGTGGCGCATCGATCATGGCAGGCAACGCAGCCGGCGACTGCGGCACAACCTGTGCCACGCTCGGCACCGGGTCGGCCGGAGCCAGCACCGGTAGCAGGCCACGCCACAGCACTACGGCCAGGCCCAGCGCCACCGCGCTCAGCCCGAAGCCACGCAGCCATGCCGGCGCCACCGAGCGCGTCTGCAGCTGATCCAGTGCGGCATGGCGCGCGCGAGTCAGGCGCGACTGGGTGGCCCCATCGAGCGCATCGGCCGATTGCTGCAGCAAGGCGCGGCTGCGCAACACCCAGGCTTGCGACGGATCGGATCGGTTCATTGTGGCGGCTCCAGGCGCGCCCGCAGGGCATGCAGGGCGCGGAACAGGTGAGTCTTGACACTGCCTTCAGACAGGCTCATGGCCTGCGCGGTCTGGGCCACGTCGAGGCCCTCCCACACCCGCAGCAGGAAGGCCTGGCGCTGGCGACGGGGCAACCCGCGCAAGGCCGCTTCGAGCTGGTGCATTGCGTCCGCGTCGCCCAGCCGTGCCAGCGGCCCGGGTTCAGTCAGGTCGGGCAGTTGCGCGATCGCATCCTCGTCATCGTCCCCGGACCGCGGCGCAATCCACACCAGCCAGCGCGAACGAACCAGGCGCCGCCGGTGGTAGTCGGTCAGCCGGCTATCCAGCACCCGCCAGAACAGCAACGGCCACTCGGCGGCCGGCTTCTCCCGGTAGCTGCGCACGAAACCGAACATCGCCTCCTGCACCAGCTCCAGCGCGTCGTCGCGCGAGCCACAGGAGAGCTCGGCCATGCGCAGGGCGCGGCGCTCGACCTCGCGCAGGAAGCCATCCAGGGCGCGCCGCAGGACGGCGGAGTCAGCGGCGGCTTCGGACATCGAGGCGGGGGTGGCGGACAGGCAATCGGCCCTCATTCTAGGTTGTCCGACAGGGGGGACGAAGCCAGTTCAACGCAGTCCCAAATGGGGGGTTGACAGTGGCTCCGCAGGCGCTCTCCCAAGCGGGACGCGGGTTTCACGGGATTTGCGTTGTTCACAGCGGCGCGAACTCGGGTGACAGCTTCGTGACGATCCGCAGGCAGCCCCACCGCAAGTCACAAAAATAAGCTCATCTGATTGATTTTGTTGCCGTATTTCCCGTTGGTCAAATTTTGTCCAAGCTGCCGCGGAGCCCTGTTTCATGGCCTTGTCGCAGGCCCTGCGACAGCTTCGTCCACACAGTTATCCACAGAATGTGTGGATAAGGGTAAATCCCCACCAAGAGCAACCAGTTAGGTCGATTTCATCACGAAAACATCATCAAGTGCGCGCAAGCGGGACTGGACATTTTCCCAGGCTCGGGATCCCGCCAGAGGACGCGCTTCCGCCCGTGTCGAAGCCAACGACCTGGCGGCCGCGACATTCGCGCGTGCTGCCTTCAGAATCCCGGCATGCCCGGCTCCGATTCCGGGGTGCTGCGGCTGGCCTTGCCGCTGCCCCTGCCGCAACTTTTCGACTACTTGCCGCCCCTCGGCACCTTCCCCCAATCCGACTGGGTCGGGCGGCGCGCCGTGGTGCCGTTCGGGCGCAAGCGCCTGGTCGGGATCATTGCCGAACTCGGGGCACCGGCTCCCGAACTCCCGGCGCTGCGCGCCGCCGAGCGGGTGCTGGATGCTGCGCCACTGTTCCACGCGGAGCTATGGCAAAGCCTGCAGTGGGCGGCGCGCTACTACCAGCGCCCGCTAGGCGAGGTGCTGGCCGCGGCCCTGCCCGGCGCCATGCGGGCCGGGCACGATTGGCCGGAAACCACGAGCCACGCCTGGAGCTTGACCGAGGCCGGTGCCACGGGACGCGCGCGTCTGCGTGCCGGTGGCCGGCCACGGGCCCTTGCAGAGTTACTGGCGGCGCGGGGCGAGACAGACGAGGACGCCCTCGATGCCTGCATGCCGGAATGGCGCGACGCGGCGCGCACGCTGCGCCAGCGGAATTGGGCGCAGCGCGGGCCGGTGCAGCGGGGCGCCCGGTGCGTCCCGACCCGCGCGGCACCGCCACTCAACGCCGCACAGCAGGCGGCGTCCGACGCCGTGCTTGCCGCGCTCGGACGGTTCCAGCCGCTGCTGCTCGATGGCGTCACCGGCAGCGGCAAGACCGAAGTCTATCTGGCGGCGATCGAGGCCTGCCTGGCGCGCGGTCGGCAGGCTCTGGTGCTGGTTCCGGAGATTGGTCTCACCCCGCAGGCATTGCGCCGCTATGGCGAACGCCTGCCGGTGCCGGTACATGCCCTGCACTCGGGCTTGTCCGAAGGCGACCGCGCACGGGCCTGGGCGGCGATGGCGCGCGCGCAGGCCCGTGTCCTGATCGGCACCCGCTCGGCGGTGTTCGCGCCGCTGCCCGAGGCCGGGCTGATCATCGTCGACGAGGAGCACGACGCGTCCTACAAGCAGCACGAAGGCTTCCGCTACCACGCCCGCGACCTCGCCCTGGTGCGTGCCAAGGCCCTGGCCGTGCCGGTACTGCTCGGCAGCGCAACCCCGGCGCTGGAAAGCCTCGCGCGTGCGCGCAGCGGACGCTATGCGCACCTGCGCCTGCCGGCGCGCGCCGGCAAGGCCAGGCCGCCAACGGCGCAGGTGATCGACGTGCGCAGCCTGCCGCTCACCCACGGGCTCTCTGCGCCGCTGCTGGCGGCACTGCGCGAGACACTGGGGCGCGGCGAGCAAGCCCTGGTATTCCGCAATCGGCGCGGCTACGCGCCCTGCCTGCTCTGCCACGACTGCGGCTTCACCGCGCAATGCCCGCGCTGCGACACCGCGCTCACCCTGCATGGCCGCGCGCGCCTGATCTGCCATCACTGCGGAGCGCACCAGAAGGCGCCGGCGGCCTGTCCCGACTGCGGCGGCCTGGGCCTGGTTCCACAGGGCGCAGGTACCGAGCGCCTGGAACAGGCCTTGGCCGAAGCCTTCCCCGGTACGCCGCTGGTGCGCGTGGATCGCGAGACCACGCAGCATCGCGATGCCGTGGAAAAACACTTTGCCACCCTCGGCGATGCGCCCGGCATCCTGGTCGGTACGCAGATGCTGGCCAAGGGCCACGACCTGCCCAGGCTCACCCTCGTTGCGATCGCCAGCGTCGACGATGGCCTGTTCAGCGCCGACTTCCGCGCCCCTGAGCGTCTGGCGCAACTGCTGATCCAGGTGGCGGGCCGCGCCGGTCGCGCCGAGCGCACGGGGCGCGTCCTGCTCCAGACCCACCACCCGCAGCACCCGCTGTTGCAGACCCTGCTCAACGGCGGTTACGCCGCCTTTGCCGAAGCGGAACTGGTCGAACGCGAGGCCGCCGGCTTCCCGCCCTATGCCCACCTTTGCCTGTTGCGCGCCGAGGCCAACGACGAAATCACTCTGGACGCCTTCCTGCACGCGGCGCACGCCCTCGCGCAAACCGCGGCATGCGTCGGTGGCGTCGAGGTGTCGGCGCCGATGCCGGCCCCGATGCCGCGCCGCGCCGGACGCCTGCGCGCGCAACTGCTGTTGAGTGCGGCCCAACGACCCGCCCTGCAGGCCATGCTGCACGAGTTCGCGCCGGCCCTGTATGCGCTGCGCGAAGCGCGCAAGGTGCGCTGGTCGCTGGACGTCGACCCGGTGGATCTGTACTGACGAAAGGACTCGAAATGAACGACGCCATCCAACCGCATCTGGTCATCGTCGGCGGCGGTTTCGCGGGACTCCGGGCCACGCGCGGCCTGGCCTCCGCCGCAGTTCGCATCACCCTGCTCGACCGCTGTAACCACCACCTGTTCCAGCCGCTGCTGTATCAGGTGGCCACCGCAGGCCTGTCGGCGCCCGACATCGCCGCACCCTTGCGCCACATCCTGCGTCAGCAACGCAATGTCGAAGTGCGCCTGGGCGAAGTACGCGACATCGATACCGCCGCGCGCGTGCTGCGTCTGGACGACGGCGACTCGTTGGCCTACGACATGCTGCTGCTCGCCAGCGGCGCAACCCACGCCTACTTCGGCCACGACGACTGGGCCCCACACGCGCCCGGCCTGAAGACACTCGACGATGCACTCCATATCCGACGCCGCTTGCTGCTCGCATTCGAGCGTGCCGAAGCCGCGAACACCGACGCAGAACGCGCCGCGTGGCTGCACTTCGCCATCGTCGGCGGCGGGCCTACCGGCGTGGAACTGGCTGGAACACTGGCCGAGATCGCTCGACACACCTTGCGCCACGAATTCCGCCGCATCGATCCGGCCGCCGCGAAGGTGCGCCTGATCGAAGCCGGACCGCGGGTGCTGGGCGCGTTCCCCGAATCGTTGTCGAGCAGCGCGAGGCGACAATTGGAAAAACTCGGCGTCGAGGTCGTCGCCGGCACGCCGGTGGCGGAGATCGATGCCGAAGGTTATCGCCTCGGCAGCGAGCGCGTCGCGGCACGCACCGTGCTCTGGGCCGCGGGCGTGGCCGCTTCACCGCTCGCGCGGGCCTTGAACGTGCCGCTGGATCGAGCCGGGCGCGTGCTGATCGGGCCGGACCTGCACGTGCCCGGGCATCCCGAGATTTTCGTGGCTGGTGACCTCGCGGCATTGCAACAGGATGGCAAACCCGTGCCCGGCGTCGCGCCCGCGGCCAAGCAGATGGGCGCGCACATCGCGCGCACCATCCGCGATCGCCTCGCCGGCCGCACCCCGACACCGTTCCGCTATGTCGACTACGGCAACCTCGCCACGATCGGTCGCATGGCCGCCGTGGTCGACCTTGGCCGCCTGCGCTTCAGCGGCCTCCTGGCCTGGTGGTTCTGGCTCTTCATGCACGTGTTCTTCCTGATCGGCTTCCGCAATCGCCTGGTGGTCCTGCTCAACTGGACCTGGGCGTATTGGACCTATCAGCGCGCGGCGCGGATCATCTTCGGTGCCCGCGAGCAAGCTGATCCACGTGGGCCGCCAAGCGGTGCCTGATGGTGCAGTCGAGCGGGCGCCTTGGCACGCTCGGCCGACAAATGGGGTTCAGGCCGCGAGGGTGCTGTGACCCATGCCACGATATCCGGGGCACGCTTCCGTCACGATTCGTTACACTTCCGGGTCCGCGCCCGATCATCGGTCTGCGCCCCGCAGGCGCGAGGCCGGAACGCAAGACCGGGCGCGGCAGGAACATCCTGGAATCCTCCACATGAATGCATCGTTTCGCCGCCTTCTCGCCAGCCTGTTGCTTGCCCTGGCCTTGCCGGCCTGGGTCGGCGCGGTGCCCTACGATGTCGTCTACGTCCGCCAGCCGCGCTACGGCGACGCGCAGAACACCACCTGGCCCGAGGTGTTCCATCCGGCCGCGATGGATCCGGGCGCGGACCTCATGCTGCTGCACCCGGACGGGAGCGAAGAAGTCTTGGTGGCCGGCGGCAATGGCTCGGTCACCGATCCCGTGCTGTCCTTCGATGCGCAGTGGGTCTACTACAGCTATTTCCCGGACATGCGCCCGTCCGGCATCAATACGCAACGCGACCTGCCCTACGCCGGCGCCGACATCTATCGGATCAACCTCGCCACGCGCCAGGTGCAGCGCCTCACCCATGGCGAGTTCACGCCCAACACCGGGGCCGGCAACTGGAACGAAGCCAGTCCGGTGAGCGCGCCCTCGGGCTTCAATCGGCTGGGCTACGGCATCCTCAACCTGGGCCCGATGCCGCTGCCGGGCGGGAAGATCGCATTCACCAGCAATCGCAACGGCTTCGCGCCGCCCAAGGGATACACCAACCCGACCTTGCAGCTGTACGTGATGGACGAGGACGGGCGCAACGTCACCCCGATCGCACCAATGACGATCGGCAGCGCCCTGCATCCCACCGTGCTGCGCGACGGACGCATCCTGTTCAGCACCTACGAGAGCCAGGGCCTGCGCGATCGGCGGCTGTGGGGCATGTGGACGATCTGGCCCGATGGGCGCAACTGGGCGCCTCTGATCAGCGCCTTCCGCAGCCCACAGTCGTTCCATTTCATGACCCAGCTCGGCGGTGACGACGTCGTCGTGGTGGACTACTACAACCTCAACAACAACGGCTTCGGCGCGCTGTATCGGCTGCCGCCGTCGCAGCCGCCGGGGCAGCCCGCGTTCTACGATGCCTTCGCCACGGGCGCGCCCCCGATCGCGCAGACCCCGGGCAGCTATTACCCATTCACGATGCCGTTCCAGCCACGCGGCATGCGCTCGATCACGCCCTTCACCCATGGCGAGGACAACGCCGCGCCGCTCGGCAGCAACGGCGTGCGCGTCGGCAAGTTCACCCATCCCTCGGCCGCGCCCGACAACGATCTGCTGGCGGTGTGGACGCCCGGCCCGGCCAATGACCTCACTCGCCCCACGCCGCAGCCGTATTACGACGCCGGCCTGTACCTGATTCCCGATGGCGAGACGCTCGCCAGTCCGCAGCAGCTGGTACTGATCAAGAACGATCCGGCCTACAACGAAGCCTGGCCGCGCGCCGTGGTGCCCTATTCCGCGATCCACGGCGTGGCGCAACCGGTCGAACTGCCGTGGCTGCCCAACGATGGCAGCCTGCATCCCACGCTCCCGCCTGGCACGCCTTTCGGCCTGGTGGGAAGTTCCAGCTTCTACAAGCGCGAGAGCTTTCCGGGCCGTGTCACCTCGTGGTCCAACACCTTCAACGGGCTGGATGCCTTCAACACCAGCGAGAACGGCCAGTCGAGCAACTGGGAGTGGCAGGGCGCGGACGCCGGGCGCTATGCCAACAGCGACATCTGGGCCGTACGCATCGTGGCGATGGAGCCGAACACGCATCGCAGCTACGGGCCGAACGAGGGCATGCAGTACTACAGCCACGCCAACGAACGCCTGCGCGTGCTGGGCGAGATACCGCTACGCAAGGTCGACGGCATCGGGCAGACCCCGCTCGATCCGGAAGGAAATCCCGACACCAGCTTCCTCGCAAGGATTCCGGCCGATACGCCCTTCACCTTCCAGACCCTGGATCGACGCGGCATGCTGCTGAACATGGCGCAGACCTGGCACCAGGTCCGGCCCGGCGAGATGCGGGTGGACTGCGGCGGCTGCCACGCACACAGCCAGGCACCGCTGCCGTTCGAACTCACCGCGGCGGCGCAGCCGGGCTTCGGCCTCACCGACCTCAGCCTTGGCACGCCGCTGCTCACCCGGGTCAACGGACAGCCGTCCACCCGCGTGGTCGCCGCCGGCGGCATCGACGTCGAGTTCCTGCGCGATATCCGCCCGATCCTGCAGGCGCGCTGCATCGGCTGTCATCAGGGCAGCAGCCCCGCCGGCAACCTCGACCTGGCCAATCTGGCCGAGATCGACGGGTTTCCCGGCGACTACTACCGCCTCGCCGCCGACAGCGACGGCGACTACGGCCATCCCTCGTTGCTGTCCACCGGGAACTGGCGCCAGACCAATGCCAGCCGCTACATCCGCATGTTCCAGAGCCGGCGCTCGCTGCTGATCTGGAAGCTCTACGGCGAGCGCCTCGATGGCTGGACCAATGCCGACCATCCGACCGAAACGGTGCCGGGCAATGCGAGCACCTTGCCACCCGGCGCGGACCGCGACGATGCCGATCTCGACTTCACCGGCTCGATGATGCCGCCCCTGCCGATGGCGCCGCTGACGGAAGAGGAGAAGCTGCTGTTCGTGCGCTGGATCGATCTCGGCGCACCGATCGACACCGGCAATCCTGATTTCGGCTGGCGCCTGGATGACCTACGCCCGACCCTGACCGTTTCGCAGCCTCGACCGGGACGCCACCGGGATCGCATCCAGACCTTGCGGCTCGGCGTCGCCGATGCACACAGCGGCGTCTCGACTGCCTCGCTCTCGCTCACCGCCGACTTCGCGGTCGAAGGCCGCGCGCCCGGCGCCGAACTGGCGCACCTGCTGGTCGCAACAGGTCAAGGCATCCACACCCTGAACCTGACGTCGCCGCTGCCACGAATGGACGAGGCGAACCTGCATGCCAGCGTGCGCGACATGCAGGGCAACATCACGCGCACCACCGTCACGTTCTCCACGACGCTGGGGCCGAACGACCTGTTCAACGACGGGTTCGAGTAGGGTCCGCTGCAGATCAAATGCGAACGGCCCGGTTGCCCGGGCCGTTCGCATCGTGACGCAAGTCGGCCGCGAGGCTCAGGCCGCGAACAGGGCCTTCATTTTTTTCATCGCATTCGCCTCGATCTGGCGGATGCGTTCGGCGCTGACGCCGTATTCGTCGGCCAGGTCCTGCAGCGTGATCTTGCTGTCGGCATCCAGCCAGCGGCGCTTGATGATGTCGCGCGAGCGCTCGTCGAGCCTGGCCAGGCCTTCGCGCAGCAATTCGAGCTGGTTGCTCTCGTCGTCCTCGTGCTCGTAGGCGAGCGACGGGTCGGCGCTGTGCGCTTCCAGATACTGCATGGGCGCGGGCGGTGCGTGCTCGTCATCCTGGTCTGCCGGGGCATCGAAGCCGATGTCGCGGCCGGACAGGCGCGCCTCCATCTCCAGCACCTCGCTCTCCGGCACATTCAGTTCGCGCGCGATGGTCTGCACTTCGGCGTGGTTCATCCAGCCCAGGCGGGTCTTGGACTTGCGCAGGTTGAAGAACAGCTTGCGCTGCGCCTTGGTGGTGGCGACCTTGACGATGCGCCAGTTGCGCAGGATGAACTCGTGCATCTCGGCACGAATCCAGTGCACCGCAAACGACACCAGACGCACGCCCTGATCCGGATCGAAGCGCTTCACCGCCTTCATCAGGCCGATGTTGCCTTCCTGCACCAAGTCGGCCAGTTGCAGGCCGTAGCCGTTGTAGCCGCGCGCCACGTGCACCACGAAGCGCAGATGCGAAAGCACCAGGTGCTTGGCGGCATCGAGGTCTTCGCTCAGGCGGAAGCGGCGGGCCAGCTCCTGTTCTTCGTCAAGGCTCAGCACCGGGATCTGGTGCACGGCACCGACGTAGGCGTCGATCGAGCCGATCGCGGCCGGAATCGGGAGGTTGTTGCTTACGAGGGCATGACTCACGGGCATCTCCATACGGGGTGCAGTTTAGCAGTCGGGCTCTTGGAGTGCTAAACCGGACCGGAGTTCCAGCCTCGCCAGCGGCGACGCGATGGCGTTCAGGCATGAGGATGGAACCGGCGGATATCAAGCCCGCCGTAGTCAGCCTCGGGCAAGTTGGGCCGCCACCGTGGCCCGATCCGGCAGGCGCCAATCGATCGGGGCCTGCCCGCGCCGTTCCAGATATTGGTTCGTCGCCGAGAAATGGCCGCAGCCGATGAAACCCCGGTAGGCGGAGAGCGGCGAAGGATGCGGCGCCCTCAGCACCTTGTGCTTGCGGGTATCGATAATCTGGCCCTTCTTCTGGGCGTAGCTGCCCCAGAGCAGGAACACCAGGCCTTCGCGCTCGGCATTCAGACGCGCCACGATCGCGTCGGTGAAGGCTTCCCAGCCTTTGCCCTGATGCGAGCCCGCGCGGCCATGCGCCACCGACAGGACGGCATTGAGCAAGAGCACACCCTGGCTTGCCCAAGGCAGCAAACACCCATGATCGGGCGGCGAAATGCCGATATCACGCTCGATCTCCGCATAAATGTTGAGCAACGAAGGGGGCACGTCCACGCCCGGCAAGACCGAGAAGCACAGGCCATGGGCCTGGTCCGGCCCGTGGTACGGGTCCTGGCCCAGGATCACGACTTTCACCGCCTCGAACGGAGTGTGGTCGAGCGCGGCAAAGATGCGGGCGCTGGGCGGATAGAAGCGCTTGCCGGCCTGCTTCTCGGCCATCAGGAAGGCACGCAGGGCTTGCATCGAGGGTGCTGCGAAGGCGTCCGACAATCGCAACTTCCAGCTGTGGTGCAGCCGGACCCGGTCTTCGCTCATGCGCGTCGACCCGCGGTGCTCAGGACGCGGCGACCTTTTCCCGCATCATGCGGCCCACTCGCAGCTGGAACAGCACCTTGGTCACCAGCAGCCGCTCTTCGATCGGCTTCTGGACCAGATCGTTGGCACCGGCCCGCAGCAACGCGCTCTGGTTGGCGGGATTGTCGTCGCCGGTCATGACCAGGATCGGAAGCTGGCCCTTTCCGTACCCGTATTGCGGGCCGCGCACGGTTTCCAGCAGGTCCTTTCCGGTGAGGCCGCTCTTCAGGTACACGTCGGTCAGGACCACGTCCGGGCCCGGCCCGCGGCCCTGCGCCTTGGCCGTCTCCAGGTGCGCCAGCGCATCCTCGACGCTGATCACGTGGGTGACCTTGAGTCCGTTCTTCTCCAGCATGCGGCGCGTCGCCATGGCGACGACCTTGCTGTCTTCGACGTACAACACTTCGCCGCCAGCCTCGCTTTCGGGGCGCACGTAGCCCCGGATGAAGGCCGAAAGCGCGTTGAACCCCAGCGACTTGTCGAAGTAGTCGGTGACGTGGTCGCCGAAGCTGCGGTTGACCAGGCGCTCCTGCACGTCACCCGAGACCACGATGATCGGGATGTAGGCCTGCGGCGCGTGTTCACGGATGTAATGCGCCAGATCCAGCCCGTCGATGTCGGGCAGGCGCAGCGCCATGGTGACCAGATCGACCACGCCTTCCTGCAACGCGGACTTGGCCTCCTCCCCGGTTTCGCAGGAGATCACGCTGACTCCGGCGACGTCCTTCACGAGCAACTGTTCGATCAGTTTGCGCACCACCTTGGAGCCATCCACCACCATCACGCGCGGAGTTTCGGAGGTGATGTGGCGGGTGATGCTGGGCGCGGCCATCAGAGGGTCCCGTACGAAATCGGTTGACGCAGATGATGCCCGGCGGCGAGCCACGCGCCCAGCCAGCCTAGCGCCATCGACCCCGCCAGCACCAGCAAGGCGTCGAGCGGGCTGATGCCGCGCAGTTCGAAGGTGCTGCCGTAGCTCTCGACCAGCGCGGTTACCGGCGCCTGGAGCGCGTGGCGCGCGGCCACGGCGAGCGCGATCGCCAGCAGCGCGGCCAAGGCGCCGTACCACGCTCCCAGATACAGGAACGGGCGTCGCACGAACCCGTCGGTGGCACCCAGCAACTGCACGGTCAGAATCTCCTCGGCGCGGCCCTGGATGTCGAGTCGCACGGTATTCCCCACGACCAGCAACGCGCCCAATCCGAGCAAGGCTGCGGCCAGCATCGTCAGGCGCCGCCCGAAACCCAGCCAGGCCCCGAGGCGCGCACGCCATTCCGCATCGTGCTGCACGAAGTCGGCTTCGGGCAAGTCACGGAGTGTTTCAGCGAGACTCGCGGCGTCGGCGCCTGGCTGCGGCGTCACCACCAACACGGCCGGCAGCGGGTTCTCGTCCAGCAGGGAGAGTGCACCGGCGAAATCGGCCATCTGGCGGAACTCGGCCAGGCCTTCATCCGCGCTGCGCAGCAGCACCGATTCAACGCCGGGCAGGCGCTGTACCCGCTCGCGCGCCGCATCCACGGCCGCCGCCGCCAGTCCGTGCGTGAGGAACACGCTGACTTCGCGTGCCTCGCGGAACGAGCCGGATACGCGCTCCACATTGCCCAGCATCAGCGCGAGGCACAAGGGCAGGGCCAGCGCCACTGCCATCACCCCGATCGTCAGCAGCGTTGCCCAGGGACGCTGTACCAGGCGTCCCAGACTCGATAGCAGGCTGTACAGGTGCAGGTCGCGCCAGGCACCGAGACGCGCGCCGACGCCGGGGCCGGCTCGTCGCTCGGCCGCGGCACGCTTCGGCACCTCCGCTCCACGCGAGGCCATCACGCGGCCACCGCCTCGGGTCGGAAATCGTCGATCAACTTGCCGTGGTCTAGCACCAGCACGCGCTTCTGCAGGCGCCGCACCAGATGCAGATCGTGGCTCGCCACCAGCACCGCCGTTCCCTGCGCCGGCAGCGAAGCAAACAACTGCATGACCTCGGCTGCCAATTGCGGATCCAGGTTCCCGGTGGGCTCGTCGGCCACCAACAGCGCAGGCTGTGCAACCACGGCACGGGCAATCCCCACCCGCTGCTGCTCGCCGCTCGACAGCGCAATCGGCAGGGCGCGCTCGCGCGCGCCCAACCCGACCTTCTCCAGCACCGTCCGCACCCGCTTGCCGATCTCTGCGCGCGAAGTCCCGGCAATGATCAACGGCAGCGCCACGTTGTCGAACACGGTGCGGTCCATCAACAGACGGTGATCCTGAAACACCACGCCGACGCGTCGCCGGTGCGCCGGCACCGCGCGGCGCCGGACCTGGCTGAGATTCTTGCCATCGATCAGCACCGCCCCTTGGCTGGGGCGCTCGCTCAGGTGGATCAGACGCAACAAGGTGCTCTTTCCCGCGCCCGAATGCCCGGTGACGAAGAGCATCTCGCCAGCCTCGAGCTCGAAACTCACTTCGCTCAGTGCGGTATGCCCGCCGGGATAGCGCTTGCTGACGTGGTCGAAGCGGAGCACAGGCATGCGGGGAAAGGCGGCAGGACACTCTGGAGTGGCCGCAAACTTATCATCGCAACCGCATCCTCGCCACGCGATACACCGAGGTATCGCCGGGGAATCATCGGATCAGGGAGTTCAGCTCGAAGATCGGCAACAGGATCGCCAGCACGATGAACAGCACCAGGCCTCCGACTGCCAGAATGACGCCCGGCCCCAGCGCCGCCATCGCCACTCCGAGCGCCGTGTCGAGTTCGCGCTCCTGATGTGCCGCGGCTTCGAACAACATCTCATCCAACCTGCCGCTCTTCTCGCCACTCGCAATCAACCGAACCGCCACCGGCGGGAACTCGCGCGAATCGGCAAGCGCGCGGGAGAAGCCCTGGCCTTCGCGCACACGCAGCGCCACCCGCGCCAAGGCCTCCCGCAAGGCCCGGTTCTCGACCACCTGCGCGGCGATGCTGAGGGATTCAAGCAGAGGCACGGCGCTTCCCACCAGCAAGGCGAGCGTGCGTGCAAAGCGTACCGTTTCGGTTGCACGCAGCAGCCGACCCAGCAAAGGAAGTTGCAGCAACGTGGCATGCAGGCGCGCGCGAACGGTTTCGCGGCGCAGGGCCCAGGCACCCAGCAGCACCGCGATCACCAGAATCGCGCCCAGTGGCAATGCGACTTCACGGGCTGCTCCCGACACCGCAATCAGCACGCGGGTCGGCCAGGGCAGGGCCTGCTCGTACTGCAGGAACACCCCGATCACTTGCGGGACGACCCAGATCATCAATCCTGTCACCACGGCCACTGCCACCACGGTGAGCAGAATCGGATAGGTCAAGGCCAACAGGACCTTGCGCCGCAGCGCATCGCGAGTCTCCGCATAGTCGGCAAGCCGAAGCAGCACGCGATCCAGCTTCCCGGCAGACTCGCCGGCCGCAACCGAGGCCCTGAAGATCGATGGAAACGAAGCGGGGAACTCGGCCATCGCCGCCGCGAGACTCGCCCCCTCCATGACCCTGGCGCGCAAGGAAACCACCTCCGTGCGCACGCGTCCTTCGCCGCCTTCGGCAAGGGCCTGCAAGGCTTCATCGATCGGCAAACCGGACGCGACAAGCGTCGCCAGCTGCCGCGTCAGCAAGGCCAACTGCGCCCCCGAAAGGCCGCCACGAGAAAACCCCATCGGACGCGTTGTGCCTGCGCCCTCGGACACCGGATCGATCCTGAGCGGGTTCAGGCCCCTCTCGCGCAGATTTGCCCGTGCACCGCGCGCCGTATCGGCCTGCAGAACGCCCTTGTGGCTTCGACCGGCGGAGTCCAGCGCGAGATATTCGAAAGCAGGCATGGCGCTAGTTTACGGAGCTTTGACTCTGGCGAGGAACGCCGCGTCCCGCAACCGCGTTGCCGGCGCCTTGATAACGCTACGCACAAAAACAAACCCCCGCGGTTATGCGGGGGTTTGAGGGAAAAGGCCCTGGCGATGACCTACTCTCGCATGCGGCTGCACACTACCATCGGCGCGGCTGCGTTTCACTTCCGAGTTCGGGATGGGATCGGGTGGTTCCACAGCGCTATGTTCACCAGGGAGAGGGTGGAGGGTCGCGGTCAGTTTGGCTTTTGGCCGAGCTGTCGCGCTCACGCTCTCATGGGGTTGGGACGTAACAAGGTTGGTACAACTGCCCGATGTGTCATCGAGGCCAAAACAACTTGAGGTTATATGATCAAGCCGCACGGATCATTAGTACGCGTAAGCTCAATGCATTGCTGCACTTACACACCGCGCCTATCAACGACGTAGTCTTCATCGTTCCTTTAGGGGAGTCGAGCTCCCGGGAGGTCTCATCTTGAGGCGCGCTTCCCGCTTAGATGCTTTCAGCGGTTATCGCTTCCGTACATAGCTACCCGGCAGTGCCATTGGCATGACAACCGGAACACCAGGGGTACGTCCACTCCGGTCCTCTCGTACTAGGAGCAGCCCCTCTCAAACCTCCAACGCCCACGACAGATAGGGACCGAACTGTCTCACGACGTTCTGAACCCAGCTCGCGTACCACTTTAAATGGCGAACAGCCATACCCTTGGGACCGACTACAGCCCCAGGATGTGATGAGCCGACATCGAGGTGCCAAACACCGCCGTCGATATGAACTCTTGGGCGGTATCAGCCTGTTATCCCCGGAGTACCTTTTATCCGTTGAGCGATGGCCCTTCCATACAGAACCACCGGATCACTAAGTCCTACTTTCGTACCTGCTTGATCCGTCGATCTTGCAGTCAAGCACGCTTATGCCTTTGCACACAGTGCGCGATGTCCGACCGCGCTGAGCGTACCTTCGAGCTCCTCCGTTACTCTTTGGGAGGAGACCGCCCCAGTCAAACTACCCACCATACACGGTCCCTGACCCGGATTACGGGCCGAGGTTAGAACGTCAAGCACATCAGGGTGGTATTTCAACGTTGGCTCCATGCGACCTAGCGGCCGCACTTCAAAGCCTCCCACCTATCCTACACAGACGAACTCAACGTTCAGTGTAAAGCTATAGTAAAGGTTCACGGGGTCTTTCCGTCTTGCCGCGGGAACGCTGCATCTTCACAGCGATTTCAATTTCACTGAGTCTCGGGTGGAGACAGCGCCGCTGTCGTTACGCCATTCGTGCAGGTCGGAACTTACCCGACAAGGAATTTCGCTACCTTAGGACCGTTATAGTTACGGCCGCCGTTTACCGGGGCTTCGATCAAGAGCTTCGCCTTGCGGCTGACCCCATCAATTAACCTTCCGGCACCGGGCAGGCGTCACACCCTATACGTCCACTTTCGTGTTTGCAGAGTGCTGTGTTTTTGATAAACAGTCGCAGCGGCCTGGTCACTGCGACCCGGTTCAGCCCAGCTCCGCACGGAGCCACCAAACCGGGTGCACCTTCTCCCGAAGTTACGGTGCTATGTTGCCTAGTTCCTTCACCCGAGTTCTCTCAAGCGCCTGAGGATTCTCACCCTGCCTACCTGTGTCGGTTTACGGTACGGTCTGCGTGACCTGAAGCTTAGAAGATTTTCCTGGAAGCGTGGGATCAGTGACTTCAGCCCTGAGGCCTGGTCTCGGTGCTCGGCATAAAGCATCCCGGATTTGCCTAAGATGCATGCCTACCGCCTTTCCCCGGGACAACCAACGCCCGGTACACCTACCCTTCTCCGTCTCTCCATCGCAGTCACGCGAGGTGCTGGAATATTAACCAGCTTCCCATCGACTACGGCTTTCGCCCTCGCCTTAGGAGCCGACTCACCCTGCGCCGATGAACGTTGCGCTAGGAAACCTTGGGCTTTCGGCGGGGAGGCTTTTCACCCCCCTTATCGTTACTCATGTCAGCATTCGCACTTCCGATACCTCCAGCAAGCCTTACGACTCACCTTCACAGGCGTACGGAACGCTCCTCTACCGCGCACACAAAGTGTGCACCCTAAGCTTCGGTATACCGCTTAGCCCCGTTAAATCTTCCGCGCAGGCCGACTCGACCAGTGAGCTATTACGCTTTCTTTAAAGGGTGGCTGCTTCTAAGCCAACCTCCTGGCTGTTTCTGCCTTCCCACATCGTTTCCCACTGAGCGGTAATTTTGGGACCTTAGCTGTAGGTCTGGGTTGTTTCCCTTTTCACGACGGACGTTAGCACCCGCCGTGTGTCTCCCGTGCTCGCACTGACTGGTATTCGGAGTTTGCCATGGGTTGCTAAGACGCGATGTCCCGCTAGCCATAACAGTGCTCTACCCCCAGTCGTGATACACGAGGCGCTACCTAAATAGCTTTCGAGGAGAACCAGCTATCTCCGAGTTTGATTAGCCTTTCACTCCTATCCACAACTCATCCCCGACCTTTTCAACGGGCGTGGGTTCGGGCCTCCAGTGCGTGTTACCGCACCTTCACCCTGGCCATGGATAGATCACTCGGTTTCGGGTCTACACCACGCGACTATTCGCCCTATTCAGACTCGGTTTCCCTTCGCCTCCCCTATACGGTTAAGCTCGCCACGTAATGTAAGTCGCTGACCCATTATACAAAAGGTACGCAGTCACCCCGAAGGGCTTCCACTGCTTGTACGCATACGGTTTCAGGTTCTATTTCACTCCCCTCGCCGGGGTTCTTTTCGCCTTTCCCTCACGGTACTGGTTCACTATCGGTCGGTCAGTAGTATTTAGCCTTGGAGGATGGTCCCCCCATGTTCAGACAAGGTTTCACGTGCCTCGCCTTACTCACTTTCATCACGCCAGCCCTTTCGAATACAGGGCTATCACCTTCTATGGCCGGACTTTCCAGACCGTTTTCCTAGAACTGGCGCAACTTTTGGGCTCTTCCCCGTTCGCTCGTCGCTACTCAGGGAATCTCGGTTGATTTCTTTTCCTCCGGGTACTGAGATATTTCAGTTCTCCGGGTTCGCCTCCTGGCCCTATGTATTCAGACCAGGATACCCTCGCGGGTGGGTTTCCCCATTCGGACATTGCCGGATCAAAGTCTGTTGCCGACTCCCCGACACTTTTCGCAGGCTGCCACGTCCTTCATCGCCTCTGACCGCCAAGGCATCCACCGTATGCGCTTAGTCGCTTGATCATATAACCCCAAGTCGCCTCAGGGTCTCGCTTCTCTCGAAGCCATCAAACAACAAGTTTGCTTACTTGCCTCAACGACACATTCAAGACAGTTGTCTCAAACGCTTGTTACGTCCCAAATTGTCAAAGAACCAACGCCCAGCCTCAACGCCGAACGTCCTAATCTTGCGTGTGCGCTACAACCGATCAACGGTCTGGTGGAGCCAGTCGGGATCGAACCGACGACCCCCTGCTTGCAAAGCAGGTGCTCTCCCAGCTGAGCTATGGCCCCAATGGTGGTGGGTCTGGGAGGACTCGAACCACCGGCCTCACCCTTATCAGGGGTGCGCTCTAACCACCTGAGCTACAGACCCATTCTGGCTAGCGCGCCAAAAAACGCACCGCGATGCGGCGCGTTCGGCGCTTGCTTGATCGATTGCAGGTAACTTGTGAGGACGCCCGACGGAGGAAAATCCGTCTTGCTCGAAAGGAGGTGATCCAGCCGCACCTTCCGATACGGCTACCTTGTTACGACTTCACCCCAGTCATTGACCACTCCGTGGCAAGCGTCCCCCTTGCGGTTAGACTACCTGCTTCTGGAGCAGCCAACTCCCATGGTGTGACGGGCGGTGTGTACAAGGCCCGGGAACGTATTCACCGCAGCAATGCTGATCTGCGATTACTAGCGATTCCGACTTCACGGAGTCGAGTTGCAGACTCCGATCCGGACTGGGACCGGTTTTCTGGGATTGGCTCCACCTCGCGGTATTGCAACCCTCTGTACCGGCCATTGTAGTACGTGTGTAGCCCTGGCCGTAAGGGCCATGATGACTTGACGTCATCCCCACCTTCCTCCGGTTTGTCACCGGCAGTCTCCTTAGAGTTCCCACCTTTACGTGCTGGCAACTAAGGACAAGGGTTGCGCTCGTTGCGGGACTTAACCCAACATCTCACGACACGAGCTGACGACAGCCATGCAGCACCTGTGTTCCGATTCCCGAAGGCACTCCCGCATCTCTGCAGGATTCCGGACATGTCAAGGCCAGGTAAGGTTCTGCGCGTTGCATCGAATTAAACCACATACTCCACCGCTTGTGCGGGCCCCCGTCAATTCCTTTGAGTTTCAGTCTTGCGACCGTACTCCCCAGGCGGCGAACTTAACGCGTTAGCTTCGACACTGAGCTCCGAGTTGAGCCCAACATCCAGTTCGCATCGTTTAGGGCGTGGACTACCAGGGTATCTAATCCTGTTTGCTCCCCACGCTTTCGTGCCTCAGCGTCAGTCATGGTCCAGGTGGCCGCCTTCGCCACAGATGTTCCTCCCGATCTCTACGCATTTCACCGCTACACCGGGAATTCCGCCACCCTCTACCTGACTCTAGCTCGCCAGTATCCATCGCCATTCCCAGGTTGAGCCCAGGGCTTTCACGACAGACTTAACGAACCGCCTACGCACGCTTTACGCCCAGTAATTCCGATTAACGCTTGCACCCTTCGTATTACCGCGGCTGCTGGCACGAAGTTAGCCGGTGCTTATTCTTACGGTACCGTCATCCCCGCCGGGTATTAACCGACAGGATTTCTTCCCGTACAAAAGGGCTTTACAACCCGAAGGCCTTCTTCACCCACGCGGCATTGCTGGATCAGGCTTGCGCCCATTGTCCAATATTCCCCACTGCTGCCTCCCGTAGGAGTCTGGACCGTGTCTCAGTTCCAGTGTGGCTGATCATCCTCTCAGACCAGCTACCGATCGTCGCCTTGGTGGGCTCTTACCCCGCCAACTAGCTAATCGGACATAGGCTCATCTCACCGCGCGACGCCTTGCGGTCCGCCGCTTTCCCCTCTCGGTCGTATGCGGTATTAGCGTAAGTTTCCCTACGTTATCCCCCACGTTGAGGTAGATTCCTATGTGTTCCTCACCCGTCCGCCACTCGCCGCCAGGGTTGCCCCCGCGCTGCCGTTCGACTTGCATGTGTTAGGCATGCCGCCAGCGTTCAATCTGAGCCAGGATCAAACTCTTCAGTTAAAGCTCTTGAGCCATTGCTGACTCGATTCTTTGAGCTGAACGTCCAACCCCAAGCGCCATTGCTGACTCTTAAGATTTGCTTCTAGACGCTCAACATGATGGACAAATCTCCATCCCGCGGGCGTCCGCACAAGTTACCTGCGCACACTGTCAAAGATCTCGTCGCGTCAGCGGCTTCGCCGCCTCGCACCCTGAGCATTTCGCCGCAGGGAGCCGCACATCATACGGCATTTTCAGGGAACGTCAATACCTCGCCGCCCCTCTCCTCCTCCTCCCTCCCCTCCAGACCTTCGACCAGAGGAACGGGGCGCGCATCCTAGCTGCTGCGCCGCAGCAATGGAAGCTGTGTGTGGGGGTGGGCAAAGCAGCTCAGTCAGCCGCCACCAGACGCACTCGCGCGAAGTTGCGTTTTCCCACTGCGAGCACTCCCTCGAAGCCGACAGTGAAAACACGTTGCGCGTCTTCGAGCACTTCTCCGTCGATCCGCACCGCCCGCTCCTTGAGCTTGCGGCTGGCTTCGGAGTTGCTCGGGGTGAGGCCCGCCGCAGTCAAGAGCTGGGAAATGCGAAGGCCTTCCGCGGGCACCGGCACCTCGGACAACGGAAGTGCCGCCGTGTCGCCATCGCCTCGAACCGCGGCATTCCAGCCGGCAATCGCGACTTCCGCCGCGGCGGCATCGTGGAACCGCGCGGCCAGCTCGCGTGCGAGACGCAGCTTGAGGTCGCGTGGATTGAGTTGTCCGCCTTCGATCTCGTGTTTGAGCTGCACGACTTCCGGCATGCCGATCTCGAAGCTGAGCAGCTCGATCCAGCGCCACATCAGGTCGTCGCCGATCTTCATGGTCTTGGTGACGATGTCGATCGCCGGCTCATTGATGCCGATGTAGTTGCCCAGCGACTTGCTCATTTTGTTGACGCCGTCCAGGCCTTCGAGCAACGGCATGGTCAGCACGATTTGCGCTGGCTGGCCGAAGTGTTCCTGCAGGCCGCGCCCCATCAACAGGTTGAACTTCTGGTCGGTGCCGCCGAGCTCGACGTCCGCCTTGAGCGCCACCGAGTCGTAGCCTTGCACCAGCGGGTATAGGAACTCGTGGATCGCGATCGACTGTTGCGCCTTGTGGCGCTTGGCAAAGTCGTCGCGTTCGAGCATGCGCGCCACGGTGTACTGCCCGGCGAGCTTGATCATGTCGGCGGCCGACATCTGGCCAAACCATTCGCTGTTGAAGCGTACTTCGGTGCGCTCGCGATCCAGCACCTTGAACACCTGGTCGGCGTAGGTCCTGGCATTGGCCTCGACATCCTCGCGCGTGAGCGGCTTGCGCGTGACGTTCTTGCCGGTCGGATCACCAATCATCCCGGTGAAGTCGCCGATCAGGAAGATGACCTGATGCCCGAGGTCCTGGAACTGCCGCATCTTGTTGAGCAGCACGGTGTGGCCCAGATGCAGGTCAGGCGCAGTCGGATCGAAGCCGGCCTTGATCCGCAACGGCCGGCCCAGCTTGAGCCGGGCTTCCAGCTCTTCGCGCTTCAGCAGTTCTTCCGCACCGCGACCGATCAGGTCCAGCGCATCTTGAGTTGAGGTCACGCCGATACTTCCTCGCCGCGGCCGGCAGGACCGGTCGAAGCTGAACAGTTCAGGGGGCGAAATGTGAAGGCCGAGGCCGATTTCGTTAACGACACGTTAAACCCGAGCCGGCGAAAAAGCCAGTGGCCACAAGGGTTTGACGCATTCCCGGCGCGTGGTTATGGTACCCGCCGATTGTGAAGACAGGGTGGCGGCGCACGTGGGTTCAGACTCCAAGACAACTCCCGCAACCCGTTCCGCGCGCGCGCAGGCGATTCGTCGTCGACTGCACCACCTGGAGCAAGGCACCCATGCCTCGCCGGCGCAACTCACGCAGGCCAAGGTCAGCGCAGTCGCAGCGATGGTGATGTCACCGCGCGCCTGGCGTCGCGAGCACGTCGTGCTTGCGACGCTGTTCGCCAGCGTCACCACGCTCGTTGCCGCCATTGCCCCGGGGTTCGCAAACGCGACACGACAGTCGTTGGAGCCGGTGCGGGTCACCCAGGCGATCTTGCTGCCCGAGGCGGAAGTCGCGCCAGAGGCCATCCCGGAGCCTGCGGCGACGGACAGCGCTCCGCAATGGACGCAGGTCACGGTGCAGGCCGGCCAGACCATGGGCGACATCTTCGAATCACAGGGGCTGTCGGCGGCAGTGTTGCACCGCCTGCTTGAAGCCCCGGGCGCTCGCGAGCCGCTCACCCGCATCCGGGCTGGCGCCCAGTTTTCGTTCGATATTCCGCAGCCCGGCCAGTTGCGCGCGATGCAGTTCGAGCGCGACGAAGCCAGTCGCGTGGTCCTGACACTCGATGGCGACAAGATCAGGCAGGATGTCCAGGAACGCACGCTGCAGCGTCGCATCCAGATGGCCAGCGGCACGATCGAAGGTTCGCTGTTCGGTGCTGGCGCCAAGGTCGGCTTGTCGCATGGCGCGATCGCCGAGATGGCCAAGGTCTTCGGTTACGACATCGATTTCGCCCAAGACCTGCGCGTGGGCGACCGCTTCAACGTGGTGTATGAAGAGGTGTACCGCGACGGAGAGCGTTTGCGCGCAGGCGACCTGCTTGCCGCCACCTTCGTGAACCAGGGCAAGACCTACTCGGCATTCCGCTACCAGTTTGCCGATGGCACCGCCGAGTATTTCGACGACACCGGCCGGCCGCTGAAGAAGTCCTTCCTGCGTACGCCGGTTGACTTCGTCCGCATCAGTTCGGTGTTTTCCACCGCGCGCAAGCATCCGGTGCTGGGCCGCGTGCGCAAGCACGATGGCGTCGACTACGCCGCCGGCACCGGCACCCCGATCGTCAGCGCCGGCGACGGCCGCATCAGTTTTGCCGGTTGGAAGAACGGCTATGGCCGCACCGTGATCGTCGACCACGGGCGCGGCTACACCACGCTCTACGGCCACATGTCGCGCTTCGGCAAGGCCAAGACCGGCGCCCGCGTCAGCCAAGGCCAGACCATCGGCTACGTCGGCATGAGCGGCCTCGCGTCTGGCCCGCATCTGCACTACGAATTCCGTATCAACGGGGCGCACCGCGATCCGCTCAAGGTGACCCTGCCCAAGCCCGAACCGCTTCCGACGGCGGAGCTGGCCAGGTTCCGGCTGCAGACCCAGCCGATGCTGGCGAAGTTGCAGTTGATCGACGGCGGTCGCGCCTACGCGTCGCGCTGATCGGCCCGGCGCAGCACGCGTCGTGCGCGACGACGCGCTCTATCTGGGGCTGATCTCGGGCACCAGCGCCGATGGCATCGATGCCGCATTGGTGCGGTTTCGCCCGGCGCTGGAACTGGTATTGGCGCGCACATACGACTGGGACCAGGCCCTGCGAGGGCAGCTGGTGGCCCTCGGGCAGCAGTCGATCCGGTTGAGCCTGGATGAAGTCGGCGAGCTGGATACGCGCATCGGGCAGGCATTCGCGGCCGCAGCGAAGGCGGTATTGGACGAAGCACACGTCGACCCCGCGCAGGTCGCGGCGATCGGCTCGCACGGGCAAACCCTGCGGCACCGCCCGCAGGGAACCGCGCCCTTCACCCTGCAACTGGGCGACCCCAACACCATCGCCGAAACCACCGCTTGCTGCGTGGTTGCCGATTTCCGCCGCCGCGACGTGGCCGCCGGCGGCCATGGCGCGCCGCTGATGCCCGCCTTCCACGCCGCCATGCTGCGCGTGCCGCACGAGGATCGTGCCGTACTGAACCTGGGTGGCATCGCGAACCTCACCTTGTTACCCGCCGAGGCAAGGCGCGAGGTTCGTGGCTTCGACACCGGCCCGGCCAACGCCTTGATGGACGCCTGGTGCATGCGGCACACCGGCCAGGCCTTCGATCGCGACGGCGCCTTCGCCGCAAGCGGCCGGCCCGATGCCGCCTTGCTTGCGCGCCTGCTGCGGGAACCCTGGTTTGCGCTTGCGCCGCCCAAGTCAACCGGACGCGACCAGTTCCATCTCGGTTGGCTGGATTCGCACCTGAACGGCGAATCTTCCCCGGACGTGCAAGCCAGCCTGCTCGAACTCAGCGCACGCACCATTGCCGATGCACTCAATGCGACCCAGCCCGACACCCAGCGTCTGATCGTCTGCGGCGGCGGCGTGCACAATTCGGTCCTGATTTCGGCGCTGGCGCGAAACCTCCCGCAAACACGGGTGGAATCAAGCTCGGCGCACGGCCTGGACCCGGATTTCGTGGAAGCCATGGGTTTCGCCTGGCTGGCCCGCGAAACCCTGGCAGGCCGCCCGGGCAACCTGCCGAGCGTCAGCGGAGCGCGCGGCCCACGCGTCTTGGGCGCGATCTATCCCGCCTGAACTCGCTGCATCGGCGTGATCGCGCTCAATAGGGCTGGTCGTCGGGCAGGGTCTTGAAGGCTTTCATCGCCTCTTCGAAGACGCGCGACTCATCGTCCTGGTAGGAACCGGCAAGACGGGCGATGTCGCCGGGTAACGGAGGCTCGGGCTCGACCATGCCGAGCGCCTCCTTGAGCAGGCGCAGGATCACGTCGTTGATCGGCCAGCCGCGATCGCGTGCGATGCGCTTGATGCGCTCGGCGACGGCTTCATCGATATCGCGGATCAGGAAGTCAGGCATGCGGGTTTCGGCCAAGGGGTGCCTCGCCGCCACCCGCCCCCTGTGCGGCACGGCCAAACCTTAGCACGACCATCACCGCGTGGCCGCCGCGGGCTCGGTGGCGGCTGGCTTGATCCGAGGCCAGAGCCACCCCAGCAGGAGCAGGGCCGGAATCACGGTGAGCGTACTGAGCAGGAAGAACGTCTGGTAGGAAGTGGCTTCCACCACGTAGCCCGAGATCCCGCCCGCGAACTTGCCCGGCAGGTTCGCCAGTGACACCAGCAGTGCGAACTGGGTGGCGGTGAAGTTGCGGTTGGTCAGGGACGAGGCGAACGCGATGAAGACCACACCGGCAAGACCCTGGCAGAAATTGTCGGCGGTGAGCGCCGCGTAGAAGCTCCAGATCTCGCCCGGATGCCGTGCCATCAGCAGAAAGGCGAGATTGGAAAAGGCCACGCCGATTGCGGCCACCAGAAGCATGCGACGGAACCCGAAGGCGGCCACGCAAATCCCGCCGAGGAAGGCGCCGGCGATTCCCATCCAGACGCCGTACAACTTCGACACGGTGGCGATGTCGGCCTTGCTGAAGCCCGAATCGAGGTAAAACGGCCCGGCCATCACCCCGATCACCTGGTCCGGGAACTTGTACATGCCCACGAACAGCAGGAGCACTACCGCCATGGTGACGCCGTTGTGGGTGAAGAAGCTTGCGATCGGCTGCCAGAATGCGCCGAGGAAGTCGATGCGCCGTTGCACCGTGACTTGTGGCTCGCGCGGCTCGCGGCAGAGCAGCGTGGCCGCGATCGGCAGCAGCATCAGCCCTGCCATCGCGAGGTAGGCGACGCGCCAGCTCTCGAACTCGGCCAGATACAAGGCCCCGGCGCCACCCAGGATCAGGCCGAAGCGATAACCCAGGGTATAGGTCGCCGCCAGCGCGGCCTGAGCCGATTCGGGCGCGATCTCGATGCGGTATGCATCGACGGCCGAATCCTGGGTTGCACCGGCGAAAGAGGCGATCAGCACCCAGAGCACCAGGCCGCCGACACTCAGGTCGGGCCGCGTATGCGCCAGCGCCGCCAGCGCAATCGTCACCAGCACCTGCGCCATCAGCAGCCACGAGCGCCGACGTCCCAGGAAAGCCAACCCGGGGAAGCGGTAGCGATCCATCAGCGGCGCCCAGACGAACTTGAGCAGGTAGAAGAAGCTCGCCAGGCTGATCAGGCCGATGCTGGCCAGATCGATCCCCACATCACGCAGTCGCGTCGCCAGGGTCTGCGAGGCGATTGCCAGGAAGGGCAGGCCGCTGCCGAAGCCGAGGAACAACAGGGTCAGGGCTGCCGGCGTCGCGAATGCGCGCCGGATGCCGGACCAACCACGGTAGCTCGGCGCGACGGCGTCGCTCATCCGGCGTAATCCACCACGTAGGGCGCGTGGTCGGAGAAGCGCGGCTCGCGGTGGATGACACAGGCATGCGCGCGCTCGGCCAGGGCAGGCGTCGCCAGTTGGTAGTCGATGCGCCAGCCGACGTCGTTGGCGCGCGCGGCGCCGCGATTGCTCCACCACGTGTACTCGACCGCATCGGGCTTCACCACGCGAAAGCTGTCGCGCCAGCCGCGCTCGGGTTGCGGCGATCCATCGCCATGCGCGTCGGCAATCAACCCGTTGAGCCAGGCGCGTTCGACTGGCAGGCAGCCGGAGTTCTTCTGGTTGGAAGTCCAGTTCCTGATGTCGTTCTTCGCACGAACGATGTTCCAGTCGCCGCACAGCACGTAGTCGCGACCGCTCGCCAGCCACTGGTCGAGGATCGGCTTGAGCCAGGCCATCACCTGGAACTTGAAGCCCTGGCGCTCTTCGCCGGAACTGCCGGACGGAAGGTAGAACGAGACCACGCTGAGATTGCCGAACCGCGCCTCGATGTAGCGCCCTTCTTCGTCGAACGGCGCCCAGCCCAAGGCAGTGCGTACTTCGTCCGGCTCGCGCCGGCTGTAGATCGCCACGCCGCTGTAGCCCTTCTTGCTGCTGGCGTCGCGATAGAAGCAGTGGTGGCCGTCGGGGCGGAAGCTGGGATCGATGAGCTGGTCTTCCTGCGCCTTGGTCTCCTGCAGGCACACGATGTCGGCCTGTTGCTGCGCCAGCCAGGGAAAGAATCCCTTGTTGGCGGCGGAGCGGATGCCATTGGCATTGAAGCTGATGATGCGCATGGAACGAAGGCCGCCGGGAGTCGCGGCGAGCCTAGCGGATGCGACGCGCATTGTCGCCCGAGTCGCCTCCAGTGGATGCCGCGCTTGCGGCACAATGCCGATTGGTTCCCGGAAAGCCTGCGACGTGCTCGATCACCAGCGCCGATTCCTCGACCTCGCGCTCGCATGCAACGCATTGCGCTTTGGCGAGTTCACCCTCAAGTCCGGGCGCACCAGCCCGTATTTCTTCAATGCCGGCACCTTCAACCGCGGCGGCGCCCTGGCCGAACTCGGGCAGTGCTATGCGGCGGCGCTGGCAACCAGCGGATTGCACTGCGACATGCTGTTCGGGCCGGCCTACAAAGGCATTCCGATCGCCACCGCCACGGCGGTCGCGCTCGCGGCACAGGGTCGTGACCTGCCGCTGGCGTTCAACCGCAAGGAAGCCAAGGCCCATGGCGAAGGCGGCATGCTGATCGGGGCACCGCTGCAGGGCCAGGTGTTGATCGTGGACGACGTGATCACCGCCGGCACCGCGATCCGCGAGTCGATCACCCTGATCCGCTCGGCTGGCGCGACGCCCTGCGGCGTGCTGGTGGCGCTTGATCGCCAGGAGCGCGGCCTGGGCGATCGCTCGGCCGCACAGGAAGTCTCCGATGAGTTCAACCTGCCGGTGATCGCCGTGGCGCGCCTGACCGAACTGCTGGCCTATACTGGAACGCGTCCGGAACTGGCCGCACATCAGGCAACCCTCCTGGCCTACCGCGCTCGTTACGGCATCGCCGTCTGATCCTCCTCGCAGGTAACCGTCATGCGCCTCCTCGCCCCCTTGTGCCTGACCCTGATCGTCGCCTCCAACCTCGCCCTGGCGCAAAGCACGACGGGGAAGAAGCTCTATCGCTGGACGGACGAAAAAGGCGAGGTGCACTACACCGACCAACTGCCGGCGAGTGCCGCCGATGCCTCGCGCGACACGCTCAACGAATCCGGGCGCTCGGTGGAACACGTGGCGCGCGCCATGACCCCGGAAGAACAGGCGGCCTACGACGCCGAGCAGGCCCGGCTGCGCGAGGCGCAGCGTGCGGCGGAGGACAAGGCCAACATGGACGACGTGCTGCTTGCGTCGTACATCACCGAGGCAGATCTGGAACGCGCCTTCAAGGAACGCTTTGACCTGCTGGAGCGCAGCATCGCCTCCACCGAGGCCAGCGTGCGCAGCCAGTCGAAGGCGCTGACCGACCTGCTCAACCATGCCGCGGGACTGGAGCGCAGCGGCAAGCCGGTACCCGCCACCGTGGCGCAGTCCATCGCCACGACCCAAAGCCAGGCCAGGGAACAGAGCCAGTACCTGAGCAAGCACCAGAGCGAAAAGGTCAAGCTGCAGGAGGAGTTCGACGCCACGCTGGCACGCTACCGCTCCGCCACCGCTGCGCGCAACGCGGCCGCCACCAGCAACCGCTGACCCACGCGGCTCGCTTCCGTCAGAACGGAAGCTCCAGGCTCGGATCCAGCGCCAGCAGCTGGGAGCGGAACAGGTCCTGGATGCGCACCAGCGCTTCCGCGTTGTCTGCATCGAAGCGCAACACCAGGCTGGGCGTGGTGTTGGAGCAGCGCACCAGGCCCCAGCCATCCGGCCAGTCGGCGCGCACCCCGTCGATGGTCGCGATCTTGGCGCCTTCGAACCTGGCTTGCTGCCGGAACTTCTCGATGAACACGTAGTGTTCGCCTTCGATCATCGGGACCTTGAGTTCCGGCGTGCTCACGCCCTTGGGAATCTCGGCGAAGATCTCGTGCGCATCGCGACCATCCGAGGCGATGATCTCGAGCAGGCGCGCCGCGGAATAGATGCCGTCGTCGAAGCCGTACCAGCGCTCGCGGAAGAAGAAGTGGCCGCTCATCTCACCCGCCAGTTCGGCCTCGGTTTCCTTCATCTTGGCCTTGATCAGCGAATGCCCGGTCTTCCACATGATCGGGCTGCCGCCGTGGCGCAGGATCTGCCCGGCCAGGTGGCCGGTGCACTTCACGTCGTAGATGACGCTCGCGCCCGGATTGCGGCTCAGCACGTCCTGCGCGAACAGCATCAGGACGCGATCCGGGTACACGATCTCTCCTTGCCGCGTGACCACGCCGAGGCGATCGCCGTCGCCGTCGAAGGCCAGGCCGATGTCGGCCTCGAAGCGCGCCACCGAGGAGATCACGTCGCTGAGGTTGTGCGGGTCGCTAGGATCCGGGTGGTGATGCGGGAACTCGCCATCGACCTCGCAATACAGCGGCACCACCTCGGCGCCGATGGCCTCCAGCGCCTGCGGTGCCAGCATCCCGGCCACGCCACTGCCGGCGTCGACCACGACCTTCAGCTTGCGCTCCAGCTGGATGTCGCCGGAGACGCGTTCGACGTAGTCGTCCACGATCGAGGTGGTCTGCAAGCCGCCACCACCGCCATCGTCGAGGCGGCTCTCGGCGATGCGCACATACAGGTCCTGGATCGCCTGCCCGGACAGGGTGTCGCCCCCGACGACGATCTTGAAGCCGTTGTAATCGGGAGGGTTGTGGCTGCCGGTCACGGCGATGCCACTGCCGGTACCCAGATGGAACGTTCCGAAATAAACCAGCGGCGTCGGGGCCAATCCGATGTCGATCACGTCACGCCCGGCCAGACGCAGGCCTTCGATCAGGGCGTCCGACAGCGACGGGCCCGATAGCCGGCCATCGCGGCCCACCACGATCTCCTTCAGGCCCTTCTCCCGCATCAGGCTGCCTACCGCCTGCCCGATCAGGCGCGCGATGCCTTCGTCCAGGGTCTGCCCGATCACGCCGCGGATG
The DNA here is from genome assembly GCA_022647565.1 of Chiayiivirga sp. Classification (GTDB taxonomy): domain Bacteria; phylum Pseudomonadota; class Gammaproteobacteria; order Xanthomonadales; family Xanthomonadaceae; genus JALCLA01. The sequence continues at coordinate 41,132 of JALCLA010000005.1, read as the reverse complement.
TCGTAGGCGCGGAAGATGCTGCGCTCCACCTGGGCGATGCCGCGCGCGGCCTCGACCGGCTTGGCCGCGGCCTTGGCCGGCTTCGGCGCGGCCGGCCCGGCGGCCTGCTCCAACACCTGGGCAAAGGTGGCCTCGACCGGCGCCTCCATGCGGTCACTCGAGAGGCGGCGCGCCCACAACAGCAGACCCACCCCGCCGCCCAGCGCGCCGAGGCCGAGCAGCAACTGCAACAGCGGCGGGAACGCGAACATGGCTTCGGCCGTGGGCGCGGCGATTCCGATCTGCAGCGACGTCTCGGCGATCGGGCCGCCAGACATGACCTGCGGTTTGAGTCCGGCGTCGCCGGTTTCGAACAGATTGCGCTGGCTGGTGCGCAGCTCCATGTAGCCACGACCGGGCACCGAGGCCATCGGGAACGACTGGATGATGCCCGCCAGCGGCAGGCTGCCATAGGCAATGGCCAGCACCTTTTCGCCATCACGCACGGCCGTCGCCATCCCGAGTTGGTCGGCTGCGCCGCCCACGACATCGGCCACGGTCGCGGTTCCCTGTTGTGCAGCATTGAGTACTGCGAGGCGCGAAAAGCCCGCGGCGGAGGGTCCACCGGCATAGGCGGCACCCAGTCCCGGGTCGAGGAATTCCAGGGTCGACAGCTCCGGCCAGGCCTCCTTCACGCGCTTGGCCGCATCCTCCATCGCGCCGGCCGCAAGGTCGGCGCGCACATAGGTGTCGGCCATGGCCGCATCGAAACGTCCGCGCTGGGCCCTGATCTGCTCGCCGATCTGGACACCGAGGCTCTCGCGCAGACTTTGCAAGCGCGGCGCAAGCTCGTCTTGCTGCATCGCGTTCCAGCCCTGCCACAGGATCAGCGCACCAAACAGCGCCAGCACGACGCCCAGCCCCAGCAACACCGGTTTGCGCAGGTGCGGCGGAAACGCCGGCTTGCTGGCCTTGGGTTCCTTGGGTGCCTTTGCCATCGTCGTTTCCTGCGGCCAGCGCGATCAGCGCAGCCCGGTATGGCCGAAACCGCCGCTGCCGCGCGCGCTGTCGGCGAACTGGTCCACCTGGTCGAACCGCACCCGTGCCACCGGCAGGAATACCAGCTGTGCGATCCGATCCCCCGGGGCGATGTTATAGGCCGTGGCGCTGCGGTTCCACAGACTGATCATCAGCGGCCCCTGGTAGTCGGCATCGATCAGGCCGGTCAGGTTGCCCAGCACCAGGCCATGCTTGTGGCCCAGGCCCGAGCGCGGCAAGACCACCGCACACAGCCCCGGGTCGCCGATGTGGATCGCCAGCCCGGACGGCACCAGGGCGCTGGCGCCGGCTTCGAGCTTGAGCGGCGTCTCGATCATGGCGCGCAGGTCCATGCCGGCGGAGGCGATCGTGGCGTAGTCGGGCAGCGGAAACTCGGCGCTGCCCAGGCGCGGGTCGAGTCGCTTGAGTTCGACCGTTCGAACACTCATGCGGACGCCGCCATGCGTTGCGCGATCAGGTCGAGCAGCTGGGCCGCCACCTCCAACTTGGCGGCTTCGGCGATTTCGGCCTGGCCACCGGGCCAGTACACCGACAGCGCGTTGCGCTCCGCGTCGAAGCCGCAATTGGCCTCGCCCACCCGATTGGCCGCGATCATGTCGAGCTTCTTGCGCTGGAGTTTGTCCCGCGCATAACGCTCCACCTCGTGGGTCTCGGCGGCGAATCCGACGACGTAGGGACGCACCGGCTGTGCCGCGACTTCCGCCAGGATGTCCGGATTGAGCTCGAGTTCGAGCGTGAGGCCGGTGGCACCGGGCTGCTTCTTGATTTTCTGTTCGCGGCGTTCGCGCGCGCGGAAGTCGGCCACTGCCGCCGCCGCGATGAAGACATCCTGCCCGGCCAATTCGGCGAACACGGCGCGGCGCATGTCCTCGGCACAACGCACGTCGATGCGGCGCACCCCGGCCGGCGTCACCAGATTCACCGGCCCGCTCACCAGGGTGACCTGTGCGCCCTGCGCGTGGGCCGCGGTTGCCACCGCATAGCCCATGCGGCCGGAACTGCGATTGCCCAGGTATCGCACCGGGTCCAGGTCCTCGAAGGTAGGGCCGGCCGTGATCAGCACGCGCTTGCCGGCCAGCGCGCCGTGTCCTCTTGGCGTCAGCACGGCCTGTGCGATCTGCTCCGCTTCCCACATGCGGCCGGCGCCGACTTCACCGCAAGCCTGGTCGCCGCTGCCGGGGCCGAGGATCTCCACGCCGCGCGCGCCCAGGGTGGCGATGTTGGCCTGCACCGCCGGATGTGCCCACATCACCCGGTTCATCGCCGGCGCCATGGTGAGCGGTGCTTCGGTCGCAAGGCACAGCGTGGTGAGCAGATCGTTGGCCTGGCCCGTGGCGAGGCGCGCAATCACATCGGCCGAGGCCGGGGCGATCACGACGCGCGTGGCCCAGCGTGCCAGTTCGATGTGGCCCATCGCGGCTTCGGCCGATTCGTCCCAGAGCGAGACGCGCACTGCTTCGCCCGATAGTGCCTGGAAGGTAAGCGGCGCGACAAAGCGGGTCGCGTTCTCGGTCATCACCACGCGCACCTCGGCGCCGCGTTCGCGCAGCCGCCGCACCAGTTCCGCGGCCTTGTAGGCCGCGATCCCGCCGCTGACGCCGAGCAGGATCCTGACGCTCGCGGATTGCTGATTCATGCGCGCGCGCCCTTCAAGCCAAGCGTGCGGACTCGGGCGCGCAAGGCGCGTACGCGTCGGGCTTCTGGAAACAACTGGAGAGCTGGGACGAAGCGCATGGGTCGAGGGGTCGCCGTGGCGGCCAGGAATTTTCCTAGCCGGAATTCGGCGGTTAGCTTACCGGAAAGCACTGCCTTGGCCGGTGCCCGCGGGCACTCGCCGGAGCCATGCTCGCGGCATGACGATCCGGGACTGGCCGAGCGAAGAACGACCACGCGAGAAGCTGCTCGCAAGAGGCGCACCGGCCCTGAGCGATGCCGAGCTGCTGGCCGTGTTCCTCGGCTCCGGATTACGTGGCCAGGACGCGGTGGCACTGGGACGCGACCTGCTGGCGCAGCACGGGGGCCTGCGCGGGCTGCTGCAACGCGCCCCGGCCGAACTGCAGCGGGTGCGCGGCCTCGGCCTGGCACGAAGCGCGCGCCTGTGCGCGGCCCTGGAGCTGGCGACGCGGCACCTGGCCGCCGGGCTCGACCGCGGCGAAGCCTTGTCCGATCCGCAGCGCGCCGGCCACTACTTCCGCCACCGCCTGCGCGACCTGCCGCACGAGGTCTTCGCTTGCCTGTTCCTCGATACGCGGCATCGCGTCATTGCGTTCGAGGAACTGTTCCGCGGCACCCTGGACGGGGCCGAGGTGCACCCGCGCGAAGTAGTGCGCCGCTGCCTGGCGCACAACGCCGCGGCCGTCATCCTGGGCCATAACCACCCCAGCGGCGTGGCCGAGGCGAGTGCCGCCGATCGCCACATCACGCTGCGCTTGCGCGATGCGCTGGCCCTGATCGAAGTCCGGGTGCTCGATCACTTCATCGTCGGCGACGGCCCGGCCTTCAGCTTCGCGGCCCGCGGCTGGTTGTAACCCCGCTCGCGCCCGGTCGTATACTCGGGACGAGGCGGCCTCTCGGGGCCGCGAGGGAGTTGTTTTTGATCATAGGCCTGGCCACTTCGTTTCCTGCCGATGCGGTGGAGCGGCAACTCCCGGACGTGGCCACGGCACAACGCCTGGTTGCGTCCAAGCGCCCGGATTTTGCCGAATTGCTGGCCTTGCGCCGCGAGCGCCTGCTGCGTGCCTTCGGCACCGACCTGCGCGCCCCGCTGGACCGTACCGAGCGCGCCCTCACCCTCGGCCTGGCCCGCTTCGGCGCGCGCCACGGCAGCTGGGGCGACGATTACCACCACTATCACAACGAGAACCACGCGCTGGAAGTGCTGGACGGCCGCCTCGGTCGACTAATGGACCAGATCGGAATCGAGGCGTTGGCGGCCGAGGACTGGCTGGCCCTGTCCCTGTTCGGCACCTGCCATGACCTGCGCCAGCGCGAAGTCATCGACTTCCGCCACCCGATCGGCAACAACGAGGCCGCGAGCATCGCCGAAACCGGACGCATCCTGGCCCTGTCGGGGTTCGAACCGGGCCGCGACCGCGGCCTGTACCTGGCGATGGAGCTGATGATCGCCGGCTCCACCTTCGACGCGCGTCCCGCGCCGCCGGTGCGCGAACCCTACAACCCGGCGGAAGTGGTGGCTGCCGGCGGCGCGCTTGCACCCAAGCTGCCGCTGATCCTCGACAACGAGCGCCCCGGCTGGCGCGAGGATGCGCAGATCGTGCGCGCGGTCGAACTGGCCCAGGTGGCCTCGGATCTCGACACCGCGAACGTGGGCGAGCCACTCGTCTGGTTGGCCGAAAGCGCGAGCCGGCTGTGCCAGGAACGCGAGATGCGGTCCGGTCGCGCGCTCGATGCCGCGGACTCCGGCCCACCCTGCGTCGGCTTCCTCAGCGACGGGCAGGAACGCTACTTCTTCGACCTGCACCGCTTCTGTTCCGATCCCGGACGCGCCACCTTCGCCGCGTCCAAGGATGCCAACGCCGAACGCGTGCGGCAGATGTCGGCCAGCCTGCGCCAGCGCTGGAGCCCGCGCGACGTGCCACGCAACGGGCGCGAGGTATTGGCGGAATTCTCCTCGCTGGCGTTGACGGCGGCCTGAATCCCGCGCCAGCGCGGAATCGCGGCCACGGCGACACCCGTGCCAGCAACTGCGCCAAGACAAACGGGCCGGCAATTGCCGGCCCGCTTCGCGTAGCGGTGGCGCGCGATCAATCGTTGACGCGATGGGTCCAGCCGAGGGTCCAGTTGTCCTTGCTGGCAGCGCTGCGGAAGGCGCCGGCGTAGTCGGTCTGCACGAACCAGTCATTGGCCGGCGCGAAGGCCTTGCCGAAGATCGGCGATTCGGCCGTCGGCAGGAAGCCGACCAGCTTCGCGTCGGTCGCCACGTTGCCGCTCTGGCCGGTGAACCAGGCCTGGGCGTAGGCTGCGTCCACGCCGGTACCAACGTTGAAATTGGTCGCACAGTTGACCACCGTGTTCTGCATCGTCAGGGTTCCGTTCGGCGCGTTCGCCGGGCCGGCAGCGGCGGTCGTGGCGGTGCCTTCGATGCGTACGCAGCTGCGCTTGAAGCCGGACACGATGCCGTTGAAGAAGTTGCCGCCGGTGCCTTCCTTCAGGTTGAACCCGTCGCGGCTGGAAGCGCTGTTGGCGCCGCCGCCGATCGCGGTGAAGTTCGCCACCGTGCCCTTGGCGCGCGGGGTCGCGTCGAAGTTGGTCGGACTGTTGGCCAGCTCGAAGCCGTGGTCTTCGCCCGAGCAGCCGCGCTGGTTGAGCAGGGCGAACTGGATCTTGCCGGTATAGCCCTCGTCCCAGTCGATGCTGTCGTCGCCGCCGCAGGAGTCGACGAAATGGCGCAGGTTCGCGGTGCCGCCGAAGAACTCGACGCCGTCGTCACCGCCCTTGTACGACTGCAGGTGGTCGAGCGTGGTGCCCGCACCGACGCCGGCGAAGGTGAACGAGTTCAGCTCGCGATTGGCCGCGAACACGTAGCCGGCGTAACGCACCTGCATATGACTGACCACGCCGCTGCTCTCGTTCGCGAGCGTGCCGCCGTACTTGAGATTGGGGTCCCACTCGGCGACGCAGTTCGGATTGCAGTTCGACGGCGCATTGCCTGCGATGACGAAGCCACCCACTTCCTTGGCCTGCGGGTTGCCGCTGAAGCCGGGCAGTTCGCTCGGGCTGGTGAGGACGATCGGATAGTTCAGCGCGCCCTGCGCGAAGACCTTGGAGCCGCGACGGATCGCGATGTGATCGAAGGTATCGCCGGTGCTCACGATCAGGGTGCCCGGCTCGATCCGCAGGGTCGAGGGGTTGGCGTTGTCGCCGCCGATCGCGAGCTGGCCTTCCACTACCCAGGTGGTTTCGTTGGTGAGATTAATCTCGGTACCGAGCTTCTCGCCGCTGATCTGACAGGCGCGGTCGCCGTAGGTCGGCGCGGCGGTGGCGAAGCTCGGGCAGGCGGTGAAGGTGCGCTTGTACGCGCACTGTTCGCTGGCGAAGAACGGCTTGAGGTTGAGCGTGGCGTCGGCCAAGCCGGAAGCATCGGTCATGTCGAGCGTCAGCGTGATCGCATCGCAGCTCTTCACGTCGAACTTGGCGCTGCCGACCTTGGTCGTGGCGGTGGGCGCGACGAAGGGCGCACCAAAGTTGCCGCCGCTGCTGAGATTGATGTCGGCGTTCTCGGCCTGGTACTGGAACTCGGAGAACGGCGCGGTAGTCAGTACCCAGGTCGCCTTGCCCTGCGCGTCGTAGGCGTAGTAACCAATCGCCAGGATGCCCTTGCCATCGGCCTGCGGCAGGTAGTCCACCACCGCGCCGCGGCCGCTGGCGCCGTCGACGGACCACACGCCGTCGAGGTCTTCCGAGAGCTGGATGGCCGCGTGGGCCTGGCCGAAAGCGAAGGCGCCGAGCACGGCGCAGGCAAGGGTGGAACGACGAAGAACGGCTTTCATGCGGAACTCCAAGGGGTGGTTGCACGCCGGGCGAAAAGGCAGCCGCTCGGCGTTCGGGGGAGCGCAGAGATTAGGTACGCGCGATGACAGTTCTGTTGCGCGAAACCACAATGTTTTCACTGCGTGACAACGTCATCGAAGTGTCATGCGGCGCTGCCAAGCTGCGCCCCTGTTCATCGTCCTCGCGGCGTCGCCGCGCACGGCGTCACGCGCCGCGACGACACCGAGTCTTCATTGCAGGCCACCCACTCATGACCCGTCCCTCCCGCGCGCCGCTCGCGCTCGCCATTGCCTCGTTGTTGCACACCGGACTCGCGCTGGCAGGTCCTGCGACAGTCGATCTCTACGTGTTCGACGGCGCGACCGCAATTGCCGATGTCAGCGTCAGCATCGACGGCGGCGCACCGCAGGCCGCGGCGGCGAACGGCGGCATGCGCTTGAGTCTGTCGCCGGGCGAGCACCAGATCGAGGTGCGGCGCGGCGACGCCACCGTGATGCAGTTTCCGCTCGCGCCACGCGACGACGAGCAGCTGCAGATTGCCGCCGCGCTCCATCCGGGGCGCGCACCAATCTATCGTCAGGTGAGCTCGATCAGCGGTGAGAGCACGGTCGATCTGGCTAGCCTGGCCGCGCCCAGCGCGCCCGGCGGTACGTCGCCGAGCGCGGTCGCCGCGACGGTATCGAGCCTCGCGACCGCAGCCGATGCAGCCGATGCCGCCAGCAATGCACGACGACGCGCAGCGGAAACGCTGGAAGGCGTGACCGTCGAAGCGGCGGCCGCGACCGACGAAGGCGGACAATTCGAGGCCACGGAAGAGCGGCGCGAATCGGCCCAGGTGACCGAAACCCTGTCGTCCGAGCAGATCCGTCGCGCCGGCGATTCCGATGTCGGTGGCGCGCTCAAGCGCGTCACCGGCCTCACCCTGGTGAGCGGCAAGTACGTCTACGTGCGCGGCCTGGGCGAACGCTATTCCAGCGTGTTGCTCAACGGCGCGCCGATTCCCAGTCCCGACCCGACCCGGCGCGTGGTGCCGCTCGATCTGATCCCGACCGACCTGCTCAGTGGCGTATCGGTGCAGAAGGCTTACTCGGCCCAGATGCCGGGCGAGTTCGGCGGCGGCACGTTGCAGCTGCGCACCCGCGGCGTGCCGGACGCGCCGATGTTCCGCATCGCCGGCACCCTGGGCCTGGCGGAAGGCACCAGCTTCTCCGACGGCTACCGCTACGACGGCGGCAACCAGGATTGGCTCGGCCGCGACGACGGCAGCCGCGACCTGCCCGATGCGCTGCAGGCGCTGCGCCAGGGCGGCGTGTTCATGCGTCCGCAGAGCCCGGCCAATCCCAACGGCTTCACCCCGCAGCAGCTGGAAGCGGTGGGCGAACAAATTTCCGGCGTGTACGACGTCGAACGCAAGCGCATCGGACCGAATGGTGATCTCTCCCTCGCCGGCGGCCACGCCTGGGAATTCAACGACGACTGGCGTTTCGGCCTGCTCGCCTCCGGGCGCTACGCCAACAACAGCGATAGCTACGAAGAGACGCGACGCTACTTCGGCGCGTCCAGCGAGGGACTCGACCTGCGCGACCAGACCGAGCTCGCCGGCACGCGCAGCGAGATCGACCTGAGCGGCTTCGCCACGGCCACGCTGGAGCACAGCTCCGGCCACGCGCTGCGCGCGGTCTCCACCCTGATCCGCCAGACCAGCGATGAAGCGCGCATCACCCGCGGCCGCCAGGACAACCAGGACATCGAGGCCTACAAGCTGGAATGGGTCGAGAATTCGCTGCGCGCGAACCAGCTCATCGGCGAGCATCCGCTCGATGCGCTGACCAGAGGCGCGCGCCTGGACTGGAACCTCACCGACGCGCAGGCGCGGCGCTACGTGCCCGATACGCGCGAATACCGCTTCGACCTGTTCGGCACCGAGCGCATCTTCAACGACCGTCATTCCATGACCTGGTCCGACCTGGACGATGACAGCCGCTCCTGGGACGCGGTGTTTACCCTGCCCTGGAACGTCGGCGACGTGTTCGCGGAAGCGGCGCTTGGCGCCGGCAAGCTCGATCGCACCCGCGCTTCCGACATCCGCCGTTACGCCTTCCAGTTGCGCGGCACACCGGCCGACGTGCTGCGCCAGCCGTCGCTGGAAGACATCTTCAGCGACGCCAACATCGGCAGCAACGGCTTGCAGTTGTCCGAGATCACCACGCCCACCGACACCTACAACGCGGAACAGTCGCTCGATCACCTCGCGCTGACGCTGGACCTGAACTTCTACGACAAGCTGCGCCTCAACCTCGGCCTGCGCCAGGAAGACAACAGCCAGTTCGTCTCGACCTATTCCATCGTCAACCCGAATGCGCCGCCGGTGCTGGCCGGCATCGACAAGAAGGATCGCCTGCCGGCGCTGTCGGCCACGTGGTGGATCGCGGACCAGCAGCAGCTGCGCTTTGGCTACAGCGAAACCCTGTCGCGTCCGGATTTCCGCGAACTCAGCCCCTCGCCCTTCCTCGATCCGGTGCTGGACGTGCTGACCTTCGGCAATCCGGAGCTGCGTCCCACCGACATCAACAACTTCGACCTGCGCTGGGAGTACTACTTCTCGCCGCTGGAGAGCTTCTCGGTCGGCCTGTTCCGCAAGGAATTCACCAACCCGATCGAAAAGCAGCTGCTGCCCGGCTCCGGCAGCCTGTTGCTGACGCTCGCCAACGCGCGCAGCGCCGTCAACCAGGGCATCGAGTTCGACGTCTACAAGGAACTGGGCTTCATCGGCGACTGGGCCGCGGACAACGCGTTCGCGCAGCGCCTGGGCCTGGATCAGCCGACGTGGGAAGACTGGTTCGCCTCGGCCAACTACAGCCGCATCGATTCGGAAATCGAACTCGACCCGGCCAGCTCCGGCATCAACACCAACCTGCAGCGCCCGCTCGAAGGCCAGTCGCCCTACGCGGTGAACTTCTCCGCCGGCTATCGTCATCCGGAAGGCAAGCGCGAGGCCACGCTGCTCTACAACGTTTCGGGAAAGCGCATCGCGCAGGTCGGCGTGGACACCCAGCCCGACGTGTACGAACAGCCAGCCGGCCAACTGGACTTCTCCTGGCGCGAAGACCTGGGCCGCGGCTGGGCGCTGAAACTGCGCCTGCGCAACCTGCTCGATCCCAGGATCGAATACCGCCAGGGCGAGGACGCGGTGACGCGCGAATACCGCAAGGGCCGCGCCGCGATGCTGACGCTGGAGTGGTCGCCGCAGGAATAGCCACCGCAGGCACGGAACTGCGCCGCCCGCCGCGCCGCGCTACAATGGCGGGTTCCGGCCAAACCCGCCGTTTTTTCAAAGACTTCCGTGAAAGATCATCTGCGCGAACTGGTGCTGCAGGCGCTGCTCGACCTCAAGCGCGCCGGCGTCCTGCCGGCCGAAGCTGAGCCCGCCTTCGTCATCGAACGCACCAAGAGCCGCGAACATGGCGACTACGCCACCAACGTGGCCTTGCTGCTGGCCAAGCTCGCCGGACGCAAGCCGCGCGAACTGGCGGAGGCGCTCGCCAAGGCGGTGCCGCGCTCGCAACATCTGGCCAAGGTCGAGATCGCCGGTCCCGGCTTCATCAATTTCCACCTCAACCAGGCGTGCCGGCTCGGCACCCTGCGTCGCGTGTTCGAACAGGGCGAACGCTACGGCTACGCACCGGCCGAGTCGCGCGAGCCGGTGCAGGTGGAGTTCGTCTCGGCCAATCCGAACGGCCCCCTGCATGTGGGCCATGGGCGAGGCGCCGCCTACGGCGCCTCGGTGGCGAACCTGCTGGAGGCCGCGGGCCATCGGGTTCAGCGCGAGTACTACGTGAACGATGCCGGTCGCCAGATGGACATCCTCGCGGTGTCGGTGTGGCTGCGTTACCTGGAGCTCGGCGGCGTCAACGTGCGCTTCCCCGACAACGGCTACAAGGGCGATTACGTAGTGGACATCGCCCGCGGCCTGCGTGCGAAGGAAGGCGATCGCCTGCGTCACAACGCGATCGAGGTTGCGGATGGGCTGCCCGCAGATGCCTCGCAGGGCGGCGACAAGGAAGTCCACGTCGATGCGCTGATCGGGCGCGCCAAGTCGCTGCTCGGCGAGGCCGACTATCGCCGCGTGTTCGATGCCGGCCTGGGCTGGTGCCTGTCCGACATCCGCGAGGACCTGCTCCAGTTCGGCGTTCGGCACGACAACTTCTTCTCCGAACGCTCGCTGATGACGGACGGCTTCGTGCAACGCGCGATCGACACCTTGCGCGCCAACGGCCACCTGTTCGAGCAGGATGGCGCCACCTGGTTCCGCGCCACCGCCTTCGGCGACGACAAGGATCGGGTCGTGGTGCGCGAGAACGGCGTCACCACGTACTTCGCCTCGGATCTGGGTTACCTGCTGAGCAAGTTCGAGCGTGGCTTCGAACGCGCGATCTACGTGCTGGGCGCCGATCACCACGGCTACATCGCGCGGCTCAAGGCCGCAGCCCAGGGCCTGGGGCTGGATCCGAACCGGATCGAGATCCCGCTGGTGCAGTTCGCCATCCTGTTCCGTGGCGCCGAGCGGGTGCAGATGTCGACCCGCGCCGGCAGCTTCGTCACCTTGCGCGAACTGCGCGAGGAGGTCGGCACCGACGCGGCGCGCTTCTTCTACGTGATGCGCGGCAACGACCAGCATCTGGATTTCGACCTGGAGCTGGCCAAGAGCCATTCCAACGACAACCCGGTCTACTACGTGCAGTACGCACATGCGCGTGTCTGCGCACTGATGCGGCAACTGGCTGAAAAGCTGTGGAGCTTCAACCGCACCGGCGCCGACCAGGCGCGCGCCCTGCTCACCCACGCGCAGGAAGACGAGCTGCTGGGCGAGCTGATGCGCTTTCCCGAATCGATCGAGGCCGCGGCCGCGAACCGCGCCCCGCAGGTGCTCGCCACCTACCTGCGCGAACTGGCCGCGAGCTTCCACAGCTACTACAACGCGGTCGCCATCCTGGTGCCGGAAGAAGACCTGCGCAGCGCGCGCCTCGGCCTGTGCCTTGCAGTGAGGCAGGTACTGGCGAACGGGCTTTCGCTGTTGGGCGTGTCGGCCCCGGAGAAGATGTGATGGCGGCCAAGCGCGGCAAATCGCAAGCCCGTCGCGGCGGCGGCCGGTCGGGAACGCCGGCCTGGATCTGGTTGCTTGCCGGCGTGCTGCTCGGCCTCGGGCTATCCGCCTACGTGCTGCTGCGCGAAGGCCATGATGGTCATCGCGCCGCGCCCACGCCGAATCCGACCGCACGCGCGCCGCGCGAACCGGAGCCGCCGGTTGCACAGCAGAAGGCCCCGGCGCCGCCCCGCGACAACCGGCCGCGCTTCGATTTCTACACCGTGCTGGCCGAGCGTGAAGTGCGGATTCCCGACAACGAACTCGCGGCGCAGGCCAAGGCCGAAGCGAACCAGCCCGCGGCGACGGACTCGGCCAGATACCTGCTGCAGGCCGGTGCGTTCGGCAACGCCGCCGATGCCGAGGCGGTCAAGGCGCGCCTTGCCCTGACCGGCGTCGTGGCCCGCGTGGAACAGGGCACCGCCAACGGCAAGCCGATCTTCCGTGTGCGCCTCGGGCCCTACGCCAGCGCCGGCGCGCTGGCCGCTGCCAAGCGCCAGCTGGCCGACAACGGCATCAACGATGCCATCGCGATCCGGGCCGATCGCTAAGCGACGGTAGCGACGTCGCTGCCGCGCTCAACCACCCTCGAAGCCGCTGTAAAACACGCGCATCGATGGCTCGGGCAAGCTGAATCGCCTCACCGAGCCGTCGAGGGTGGTGACGTAGAGGTGCCCGGCCTCGTCTTCGCCGAAGCCCACGACCGAACCTGCGTCGATGTCAAGCGCCGGATCCTCGGAAATCGATCGATAGATCCACCCGCCACCAGCCTGTTCCTGCGCCACGAAGATCTGGTCGCCATAGTCGCCGAAGAAGAGCAGGCCCTGCAGCGAGCCATAGGGTCCGCGATAGCGGAACCCGCCCGTAGTCGAGAAGCCTTCGCTACGTCCGTAGGCAACGATCGGATCGGTCCGACCCGCGAGCGAGCACAACATCGTGGTGGACCCGCGCACGTGGAATCCCTCGCACGGATTCCAGCCGAAGTTGCGCCCACCGGCGGTCCCGACCAGATCGATTTCTTCCCATCGCCCCTGGCCGACATCGCCGATGATCATGTCGCCGGTGACCCGATCGAAACTCCAGCGATACGGATTGCGCAGGCCGTAGTGGTAGATCTCGTCGCAGGCCGCCGCATTCGATCCGCCGTCGGCGAAGAACGGGTTGTCGGGCGGGATGTCGTAGGGCGCAATCCCGGTGTCGGCATCGGCGCCGCACAGGTCGCTACCCGCAGCGACCGGGTCGCGCGGATTGGATACGTCGATGTCGATGCGCAGCATCTTGCCGAGTAGCGCACGCGAGTTTGAATTGCCGCGCGGCACGCCGCTGGGCGGCGTTTGCAGGAATCCGGACGACGCCGTGCATGTGGTCGCGCTCGCCACGAGTGCCTGGCCGGTGCCACAGGCACTGTCGTTGCCGCCGCCGCCATCCCCCATGCCGACATACAGGTAGCCGTCGGGGCCGAAGTGGATGTCGCCCCCATTGTGATTGGTGGCGGGCTGGTAGATGCGCAGGATCACGCGGCCGCTGGCCGCATCGGCGACGTTGGCATCACCCGCGGACACCGAGTACTCGGCCACGACGGTGTCATCGCCGGCATCAATGTAGTAGACAAAAAATCGCCCGTTCTGCGCGTACAACGGGTGGAATGCCAGCCCGAGCAATCCGCGCTCATCGCCCCCGGTGGGATTGATGTCGGCGAAACCGAGCGGCGGAGGCACGGCATCGAAATCCAGGAACGGCGTCGGCAGCAAGGCGCGCTGCGCATCCAGGATGCGAATCTGTCCGCCCCGGGCAATCACGAAGAGCCGATCGCTTCCGTCGTTGGCGTGACGCACGCCTACCGCACCCGGCAACTCGGTCGTCAGGGTTTGCAGACTCAGGTCGTTCGGCACGTTCTGCGCCGCCAGCGGCGCGCACAATACCCATGCACTTGCGAGGACGAACAGCCTGGGCAGGTTCATGCGGAGACTCCTTCTGTCGGGAGGCGCACTTATAGCGCGCCGCCCATTAGGAAGTCGTTATCGGAGCGCCATCTCCACGCCTGCCTCGCGCGACCCGCGGGCGGGCACCTCAGCTGCCCTTGCCTCCGCGCTTGAGCCGGATCAGAGCCGAGGTATCTTCTTCGCCGCGGCCCTGCGCCACCAGTTCGGCGTAGTCGACCAGGGACTGCTCGATCACCGGATGCAGGATGCCGGCGCCCTGTGCCATCGCGCGCACGATCTTCAGGTCCTTGAGCAGGTGCGCCGACTTGAAGCCGGGCGCGAACTCGCTGCGCAACATCGTGGCGCCGCGCTTGTCGAGGAACCAGTTGCCGGCGGCGCCCGCGCCCAGGGTCGGCAACAGGCGCTCCGAATCGAGGCCGAGCGCCTCGCCCAGCGCCAGGCCCTCGCATACCGCCTGCGCGATGCCCGCCACCAGCACCTGGTTCACCGCCTTGGTGGCCTGTCCCGCGCCGTTCGAGCCCATCAGGGTGATGCGCGCCGCATAAGCCTCCAGCGCCAGCCGCGCACACTCCAGCACCTGTGCCTCGCCGCCCACCATGATCGACAGCTTGCCGTTGCGCGCGCCTTCCACGCCGCCTGACACCGGCGCATCGAGGAAGCCGATGCCGCGCGCCGCGAGCGTCTCGCGTGCGCGCAGCGCGGTATCGCGCGCCACGGTGGAATGATCGACCACGACGGCACCGGCGCGCAGTACCGCGGCCAGCGCATCGACGTTCTGCAGTACGTCGGCGTCATCCGACACGCACAGCATCACGGCATCGCAATCGGCAAAGTGGGCTGTCTGCATCGCGGCACGCACACCCAACTCTCCCGCCAGCGCCTGCGCCTTCCCCAGCGTGCGATTGCCCACCAGCGCGAGCAGGCCGCGCGCGTGCAAATGCCGCGCCATCGGCGCGCCCATGGCTCCCAGCCCGATGAATCCAACCTTCATTGCCTCGAATCCCCCCTTGGTTCGCCCTCCCCCGCATGCGGGGGAGGGAGTCAAGCCGTCGCCTCGTCGGCGAGATAGGTGTAACCGGTGAGCCCGGCCTCCAGCGCCGCGACCATGCGTTCGGCCTCTTCCGCGGGCAGCTTCGCCGACGCCACCTTGGCCCCGTACTCCTTGCGCAGTTTGGCCAGGTCGTAGCCGACATAGTCGAGCATCACGTCGGTGGTGTCGCCGCGGCGCGAACGCTCGAAGGCGTAGCCGTCGCCAGCCAAACGCACATTCACCGCGTCGGTGTCGCCGAACAGGTTGTGGATGTCGCCCAGCGTGTCCTGGTACGCGCCGACCATGAAGAAGCCGAGCCGATAGCTCTCGCCGGCGCGCGGCGCGTGCAGCGGCAACGAGGTATCGAGGTCACCATCGTCGACATAGGTGTCGATGCGGCCGTCCGAATCGCAGGTGAGGTCGGCGATCACGCCGCGGCGCTCGGGTTGCTCGTCCAGGCGCGCGATCGGCGCGATCGGGAACACCTGGTCGATCGCCCACACGTCCGGCACCGATTCGAATACCGAGAAGTTGACGAAGTACTTGTCCACGAGGCGCTCGTCCAGCTCATCCAGCACCGGGCGATGGCTCTTTTCCTCGTAGTTGAGGCGCGCCTCACGCCATGCGCGATGGCGTAGAACAGGTCGTCGAGGCGCGCGCGCTCGGCCAGGTCGAGCTGTCCCAGCGCGTACAGGGTCTGGCCCTCGCTCTGGAAATGCACGGCTTCGTGCCACAGCTCCAGCGCCGGGCGCCATCCAGCGCATCGCGCACCTCGCGCAGGTGCCGGATGACGGCGGCCTCGTCCTTGCGCAGCGGCGGAACGCACCTTCGGGGGCACGCTCCACTTCCGACACGTTTGCCACCAGCACCGCATGGTGCGCGGTCATGGCGCGACCGGACTCGGTCAGCACCCGCGGCGGCGGCAACTGGTGCTCGACGCAGGCTTCGGCGAGCGGTTGCACGATGTTCGCGGCGTACTGGTCGAGTCCGTAGTTGATCGAGCAGAACGAACGCGAGCGCGTGCCTTCGTAGTCCACGCCCAGGCCGCCGCCGACGTCCATGTACTTGATCGGACTGCCGAGCTGGCTCACCTCGACGAAGTAGCGCGTGGCTTCGCGCATGCCGTTGGCGATGTCGCGCACGTTGGAGATCTGCGAGCCCATGTGGAAGTGCAGCAGTTCCAGCGAACTCGAGAGTCCGGCATGGCGCAGCTTCTCGATCAGATCCAGCAACTGGCGCGGCGAAAGCCCGAACTTGGCCTTGTCACCGCCCGAGTTCTGCCACTTGCCGGCACCGAGCGAGGCCAGGCGCATGCGCACGCCCAGGCCCGGTGTCACACCCAGCGCGCGCGATTCCTCGATCACGTGCGGCAGCTCGGAGGGCTTCTCGATCACGATGTAGGTCTGGAGACCGAGCTTGCGCCGATCAGGGCCAGACGGATGTACTCGCGATCCTTGTAGCCGTTGCAGACGACCACGCTGCCGGGACGCGCCAGCGCCAGCACGGCCATCAGTTCCGGCTTGGACCCGGCTTCGAGGCCGAAGCCCTCGCCATTGCCTGCGCCGCCAGCTCGCCGGCGACGCCGAGGTGCTGGTTGACCTTGATCGGATAGATCGCGGTGTAGCCGCCGCCATAGTCGAACTCGGTCCATGGCGTGCGCGAACGCGGCCTGCAGCTTGCCGAGGCGATCACCGAGGATGTCGGAGAAACGCAGCAGCAGGGGCAACTTCATGCCTTCGGCGAGGGCGCGATCGACGGCCTCGGGCAAGGCGATCGCCGGGCCTTCGGCACCACGCGGGCGCACTTCGATCCGTCCGGCGGTGTCGATGTCGAAATACCCCTCGCCCCAGTGCGCGATGGAGTAGGTGCGGCGGGCGCGGTCGAGATTCCAGCCAGTCATTCGGGTCTCCGGATCGGTCTGCCGCCGGGCGGACAGCCGCCGGTCGGAAGGGCGCGCATTGTAGCGCTCGCCGCCGCCCGCCACGGCCCGCTTCCGCTACAATCCGCAGCCCTTCGGGACGCCGACCGGAGCACAAGGCTCATGCGGTGCCCGCGGACACCTTGCTTCGACCACCCCTGCGACGACTTGCTGCGCAGACCGCTGCCGCTCCCCTGACCCAAGGGCGCGCGTACCATCGAGACTTCCACGAGAGCCACCACCCCATGACCGCCGAACCGACCTGGTACTACGAGAATTTCGAGATCTCCGGCTCGGCGATCGGCTTTCGCGTGACCAAGAAGCTGGACGAGGTGCAGTCGCCGTTCCAGAAGATCGAGATCTACGAGACCACCGACTGGGGCAACCTGATGGTGATCGACGGCGCGATCATGCTGACCAGCCGCGACAACTTCCTCTACCACGAGATGATGTCGCACCCGGCGCTGTTCACCCACGCCAATCCCAAGCGGTGGTCATCATCGGCGGTGGTGATTGCGGCACGCTGCGCGAGGTGCTCAAGCACCACAACGTCGAGAAGGCGGTGCAGTGCGACATCGACGAGCAGGTCACGCGCATGGCCGAGAAGTATGGTTCCCGGAGCTGTGCGAGTCCAACAAGGATCCGCGCGCCGAACTGCTGTTCGACGACGGCATCGCCTACATGCGCAACTGCGCACCGGAAAGCGTCGACGTCATCATCGTGGATTCCACCGATCCGGTCGGCCCGGCCGAAGGCCTGTTCAACGAGGCCTTCTACCAGTCCTGCGTCAAGGCGCTGCGCCCCGGCGGCATCCTGGTGCAGCAGTCCGAATCGCCGCTGGTGCACATGGGGCTGATCAAGGCCATGCGCCACCACATGCAGGTGGCGGGTTTCTCCGCGCTGCGCACCTTGCCGTTCCCGCAGCCCTGCTATCCCACCGGCTGGTGGAGCTGCACCCTGGCGCGCAAGGGCGCGGCCGAGCTGACTTCGTTCCGCGAACGCGGCGCGCAGAGCAAGACCTTCCCGACGCGTTACTACAACGTCGACATCCACCGCGCCGCCCTGGTGCATCCCGAGTTCATGCAGGACGTGTTCGGCGACTGACGCCGGATCCGTCCCAAGGAAATCCCGTGTTTTTCGAACGTCTGCCCGAATTCATCGGCGCCCATCCGATCCTCTCGATGGGCTTTGTCGCGGTCACGCTCGCGCTCGTGATGAACGAGCTGTCGCGCTTCACCCAGGGCTTCAAGGCCGTTTCGCCCGCCCAGCTCACCCAACTGATCAACCGCGAGAACGCCCTGGTGGTGGACGTGAGCGCGCAGGGCGATTTCGAGAAGGGCCACATCGTCGGCAGCAAGCAGGTCGGCTTCAGCCAGTTCGACCCGGAAAACAAGCTGCTTGCGAGCGTCAAGGACCTGCCGGTGGCGGTGGTCTGCCGCAACGGCATGCAATCCTCGCAGGCGGCCAAGCGCCTGGTGAAGGCCGGCTTCACCAAGGTCTACCAGCTCGGCGGCGGCATCGGTGCCTGGCAGGGCGCGGAGCTGCCACTGGCCAAGGGCCGGTAGAGCGGAGCCTGCTCCGCTACCCGACGGCGCCACAGTCTCAAGGACAGCCGGGCAAGCCCGGCGCTACGGCGCGCGGATAACCGCGCCCCGACGCTTGATTTCGCCCCATGCCGCCCGCATGGGATAATTCCGTTTCTTTCGCTTCAGTCCCCTCTTTGGAGTTTTCCCATGGCCGATGAAACCGCCAACGGCACCGCTGGCACCGCCAACCCGCCCGCGCAGCAGTTCGTGTTGCAGAAGATCTACGTCAAGGATTCCAGCTTCGAGGCGCCGAATGCGCCGGCCGTGTTCCAGGAAGAAGGCGCACCGCAGCTGCAGCTCAACCTGGCCCAGAAGATCGGCACCCTGAGCGAGAACGTGTACGAAGTGGTCCTCACCACCACGCTCACCTGCACCCTGAACGGCAAGACCGCGTACCTGGCGGAAGTGTCGCAGGCCGGTATCTTCGGCGCGGCCGGTTTCGACCAGGCCAACCTCGAAGCCATCCTGGCGACGTACTGCCCGAACGTGCTGTTCCCGTACGCCCGCCAAGCGGTGAGCGACCTGATCGTCAACGGCGGTTTCCCGCCCTACTACCTGCAGCCGATCAACTTCGACCAGCTCTACGCCGAGCAGATGCGTCGTCGCGCGCAGGGTGAAGCGGCACCGGCCGTCGGCCACGCCTGAGGGCAGGACGCCCGAATGGCGCGTAGATCTGGAATCGGGAGCGCCTGATCGCATGCGCGTCGCCGTTCTCGGCGCCGGCTCCTGGGGCACCGCGCTCGCGGTGCAGGCCGCGCGCAACGGCCTGAACACCACGTTGTGGGGCCGCGATGCGGCCCAGCTGGACGCGATGCGCGCCACGCATCGCAACACGCGCTACCTGCCCGACCTGGAACTGCCATCGACGCTGAACTACAGCGTCGATCTGGCCGCGTGCGTGGCCAGCGCCGACCTGGTGCTGATCGTCGTACCCAGCCACGCCTTCGCCGAACTGGTGCGCGAGATCGCCCCGCATCGCTGCGCCGATGCCGGCGTGGCCTGGGCCACCAAGGGCTTCGAGCCCGGCTCCGGCCGCTTCCTGCATGAAGTCGCGGAAGACGCGCTCGGACGCGACACCGCGCTCGCCATCGTCACCGGCCCGTCCTTCGCACGCGAAGTGGCGCAAGGCCTGCCAACCGCAGTGACCGTGCATTCGGAGCGCGAGGCCTTCGCACAACAAGTGGCCGCCGCGTTGCACGGCCCCACCTTCCGCGCCTACACCGGCGACGACATGCTGGGCGCGGAACTCGGCGGCGCGATGAAGAACGTGCTCGCCGTCGCCACCGGCGTCGCCGACGGCATGAACCTCGGCCTCAACGCGCGCGCCGGCCTGATCACGCGCGGCCTGAACGAAATGCTGCGACTCAACGCCGCGCTCGGCGGCAAGCCCGAAACGCTGATGGGTTTGGCCGGTCTCGGCGACCTGGTCCTGACCTGCACCGGCGACCTCTCGCGCAACCGCCGCCTCGGCCTCGCGTTGGGTCGCGGTCAATCCTTGAAAGACGCGATCGCCGCGATCGGCCAAGTGGTGGAATCGGTGCAGACCGCGGACGAAGTGATGCGCCTGGCGCAACGCCACGGCCTCGACCTTCCGATCAGCCAACTCGTGCAACGCATGCTGCACGGCGAAATCACGCCATCGGAAGGGTTGAAACTGCTGCTGTCGCGCGAGCAGAAGCCGGAGTATCCGGACGGCGGGTTGGGCTGAAGTCAAAGAGAGGCTGCGCGACGCTGTCGGCGACAGCTCTCAGACCAGGCCGACGATGATGGTGAGTGCAGTCCCCACTGCGCCAAAGCCGAAGATCGTCAGTTGCCACCAGAAGTAGCTCCACGACGTTTCGCCCAGTACCTTCGTTTCCTCTCGGGAATCCGGAGAAACCGACTCCCTTCTCTGACGGTGGCGCGCGATCCTGGCTGTTGCCCGGAAATCCCGAAGTCGGTTGATGGCACAGCACACTGCTAAAACTACTGAGATCGCAAGTAACGCCGATGAAGCCGCGGCCAGCATGCGCAGACAACGCTCGCCGTGAGACATGTCTCGCAAGCCTGCTACAAGGAACGCCAACAGTCCGGTGGCAAGACCCAACGCGAGATTGGAAACGGCAGTGAACTGGTCACGTGTGATGTCTTGCCATCGGATGAAGGCCTCACGGTCTGTGGCGACTGAGTCGTTGGACATGCGGGCGCAGCGCTGCTATTCGCAAGCCAGCTTGTTGATGTCCACCGAGCGAGTCCACGTACGCTCACCGGAACCGATGGGCAGGCCTTGCGTGTTGTGGGTCGACTGGTAGGCGAACCGAATTTGCTTGCAGCTGGGGAACTCGACAGTCACCCGACCCCATGGGAAGACCCTGACGGCCGCCGGATCGAAATTCCCAGCGAGACGTCCGCCGACCCTTGCATCCAAATCGACGGTGACGGCCCTATCGCCCGGCTGAAAGGGCCTGCCTCCAAACAGCCACACCGGAAATCCGTCGTCGTCGTAGGTGTACCAGGTGAACACGAAGAACAGGACGGTGCCGATCTCAACCACCTCCACGCCGACGCCTTCGCCAGGCTTCGCCGAATCGCTGTATGGGCCGGTCATATGACCCGAAATCTTGGCCGGCAGAGCTGCATCCGGGTACCTTGACGGGTCGTATTGAGGCATCAGGAAGGGCTGAACGACTTGACTCGAGTCGGTGCTGACCACCTGCACCAGCAACTCCCGGTTGATGTCTACCAGAGGCCCTACCGCAACATCCAGCACATAGGTTTCGGAGATCGAGGACCTTGAAAGCGCGGCGGCGTCCGATAACTCGGTATTTGGCTCTTCAGCCAAGCGAAGCGTCATGGTGCTGGGTGCCGGTGATATTGGCGCCACTCCTACGGCAGGCAGAAAGATGGTTTGCGCGGCCCCAGCCGCAACTTGACGATCAACTCGAACTAACAACGCGGATTTAGTTGCGCCGCAAGGTTCGCGCCAGATCGTGAGGGTGGCGGGCTCTTTGGTGCCAATGGCGGTAAGGAACGACCCCGTCCCTTGCAGGGCCTGTCCTCGCGGCTGCGTCGGCAATGGCGCGGACAAACAACTCGGCGGGTAGATTCGATTCGGATTGGTAGTTGTGGCCTTGGCAGCATCGGGCTTCATGGCCGGCAGGGCCGCAATTGCTTCCGGCGACAACGGCCGCATTCCCGCGGCGACCGCCGGCGTAGCCATCGCCAGGGACAAGAGCAACGTCACGATCAGGTTCAGCGGCTTCATTCTCCCCTCCACTCCGCACGCAAGACGGACTCGCCGCTCCGCGGCGCATTAAAGGCAACAGCCAGAGTCAGGCTCATCGTGTCTACTCAGCCCTTACCTCCGAGTCTGGAATCGCCTTACTTTCGTTGTCAAGCAATGCCGAACGACGAAAGTACGGGAAATCCCTACCTTGACGGCAGGTGCGACGCCGGGGCGGGGTATGAAGCGGTTCGGAGATCGGGTGCGGGAGGCACGGCTGGCGGCCGGGCTGACGCAGGAAGCCCTCGGCTTCGAACTGGGGGTTAGCAAATCTTCGGTGTCGGCCTGGGAGAATGGCCGAGAATCGCCAAGCTTCCGCCTGCTGCCGGATCTCGGCCGACTGTTGGGACGTTCGCTGGACGAACTGTTGAGCGGCACGCTGTCGGCGCGCGAGAAGACGACGTCCTCCGAGAAGAACGCGATGCAAGGCGATGCGGCGGCTCGCGACGAGAAGGAGCGCACCCTGCTGCTGCGATACCGGCGCCTTCCCACCGCCAAGCGCGGCGCATTGCTGGAGTTGATCAAGCCGGAGTAGAGGCTTATCGGGACGCGCGACGTCCGCAGCCCTCGGCTTTCACGCAGCGCTTTCGCCAGCCTGGTCGAGCATGGCACGCACGCTGGACTCCAGCGACTGCAGATGCTTGCCGACCACATCGGCCACGGTCTGCGGATCGATCTCGCCCAGGTAGCTATGCACGAGGATGTTGCGGAAGCCGCTGATCTCGCGCCATGGGATGTCGGGAAACGCTGCCTTCCTATCGGGCGGCAACAGTTGGGTCGCTTCGGACAAGGTTTGCAGATTGCGTAGCAGCGCGTCGTAGAGCACGTCGTCACGGACGATGTCGCCGCGTTGCTCAATGCGACGGATTTTCGCGATGGCGTCGAGGATATGCCTGGCGTAGGGCTGCCAGAGTTTGCTCACAGGTCCACCGCTTCACCCAGCACTTGCTCGCGCAGATGCCGGTTCAGTTCGTGCTCCGGGATCAAATCCACGGGCCGGTGCAGCAGTTCGCTCAGCCGCTGTGCCAAGGGCAGGCGCTGTGCGAACAGGTCGTAGCCACGCGGAAAATCCACCAGCAGATCGATATCGCTGTCGGGCGATTCCTCGCGCCGCGCGACCGACCCGAACACGCGGATGCGACGCGCGCCGAAACGCCTGGCGAGCGTCGCGATGTCCGATCTTCTGGCGAGCAGTTCGTCGAGCAGCATGGTGTTTCCCCGAATCGCCGCGATCGGATTGTCCGGGCGACGGCGGATATCGTATCGCGCAATTCACCATGAGGTGAGGCAATGTCGCCGGACAACGTGCGTGACCTGAGGCTGGAACGCCACCGACAAGACGACGAAGCCCGGCTCTGGCCGGGCTTCGCGTTTCCGCATTGCGCCGCGGGATCAGAAGTTCAGACGCGGCCCGATGAAATACTCATTCGCGCCGTCGGCCAGCGTGACGGTGGCGGCCAGGCCCCAGCCCGGGCTGAACTTGTACTGCGCGCCAAGCTTGCCGTACAGATCGCCGCTGCCGCGGTCGATGTCGGCGTAACCGGCCGCGACATAGGTTTCGAAATTCGCGCCGAGCGCGCTGCGCAGGCCGACTTCGGCTTCGTAGCCGTCGCCGTCGCCGCCGGGGAAGTCGGTGTCGACCTTCAGATAGTTCGCGCGCACCACGAGATCGTGCGCCTCGGCGATGCCGGTGTTCCAACCCAAACCCAGACGCATCACGTCGCCGTCGATGTTCACGCCGTCGAGTTCGGTGCCGGCGTAGCTGCCGAACACGTGCACCTGCGGGGCGATCGCGGCGGAGCCGTTGAGGGCCCAGCCGTCGGCGTCGGGGCCGTCATCGGCTTCGATGCTGGTGTAGCCGGCTTCAAGCCAGCTGTAGTCGAACTCGGCCGCCTGCGCTGCCAACGGAAGGGCAAGGCTCAGGGCAAGCGCGGAAATCCATACAGTGCGTCTCATACGCAGATTCTCCATGTTGGTGGTCGGACCGCAGACACGGTCCCGGCAAGGTTCCGGGGCGCGCACCGACTCCGCGCTGAACTGCGCGGGCAACATGACTTCAGGCACAGCCCCGGGTTCAGTCGGCGTTGGAAAAACCCGCCTGCCGCCAGGCCTCGAACACCGTCACCGCCACCGCGTTGGAGAGATTGAGGCTGCGATTGCCGGGACGCATTGGCAGGCAAAGCCGCTGCGCTTCGGGCAAGGCGTCGATCACGGCCTGCGGCAGGCCGCGGGTTTCCGGGCCGAACAGCAAGGCATCGTTGTTGGCATAGCGCGCCGTGTCATAGCGGGTGCGACCGCGGGTGGAGAGCGCGAAGAGGCGCGCGGGTTGCACGCTTGCGAGGAACGCATCGAGGCTGGCGTGCGTGCGCAACGAAGTGAACTCGTGATAGTCGAGTCCGGCGCGACGCAGCTTGGCGTCGTCGAGCTCGAAACCGAGCGGCTCGATCAGGTGCAGGCGTGCGCCGGTGTTGGCGCAGAGGCGAATGATGTTGCCGGTGTTGGGCGGGATTTCCGGCTGGTAGAGCACGACGTGGAGCATGGCGGCATTGTCGCAAAAGCGTCCTTCGACTTCGCGCCTTCGGCGCGTCGCCTGTCCTGAGCCTGACGAAGGACTCGGGATGAGCGGATTCCCTGAAAGATCGCTCATCCCGAGCGTGGGCCGCAACGCGGCCGAAGTCGAAGGACACAAGGACGTTTCGTCAGCCTTGCGCGAACGCCTCAACCACGACTACTTCGCCTCGGCCTCGTCCTCTTTGTGGATGCGGCGCTTGACGATCACGGTCTTGCCGTCGCCGTGGCCATCGCCGTGCTTGACCAGCAGGTGCGGATGGTCGCCGTGCAGATCATGCGTGCTGCCGTCACCCTTGATGATAACGACCTTGCGCTGACCATCGTGCTTGGCGTCGCCCTCGCTGGCGATCACCTCGCGCTCGATGCGCACGATGCGCTTCTCGCCGTCGGCGTCGCCCGCGTGGGCGTCGATCAGGGCTTCGATGCGGGCTTCGTCCGGCTCGCCCTGGCCAGGCTCGAACATCGCGATGCGGGTCTTCTCGCCGGCGATGTCGAGTTCGATGGCATCGGCAGTGCGGATCGCGGTAACCAGGGTGCCGGCCTCGCTGTAGAGCTGGCGGGTCTCGCCGACTTTCAGGTTGTCGAGACTGACCTTCTCGCTCGTGCCGTTGGCGACGATCTCGATGTCGGTGGTTTCCGTCGTTTCGCCCGCAAGGGCGACCAGCGACGCGGCCGGCAGGCTCAGGGCGAGCGCGAGGGCCAGGCGCTGGGTGACAACATGGCGATTCATGGCGCGGATACTCATGGATGTTCTCCTTGGGATGATTCCCGCGTGGGTCTCAGCAAGCTCCGTGCCAAGGGCATTGCCCCCATCCCGGCCTTCCCCCGCAGGCGGGGGAAGGGGCCTGCTCACGCGGCGTGTTGCGTGCTGCTCTGAACGAAGAAGGTATCTCTCAGCACTCCGACCTGTCTCCCTCCGGCGCGTGCGGGGATGGCTGGTCAACTTGTTCGAAATGAAATCGGCGTACTCCGCCCTCCCGCGCGCGGGCGGTGTCCGGTCGTTGCGCACGCGTCTTGCCGGGGCTCCCTCCCCCGCGTGCGGGGAAGGGTTGGGGTGCGGGCGATCCCGACCTTCTCCTGCCAGCAGGGCAAGGAACAGCGCCTGTCTCCAAACGGTGCGGAGTGATGCCACTCCCGAAATGGGGATGCGGTTCCCGAATGCGGGAACCCTACTCGCCGCCAAGCCCGTGTTTTTCGATCCGATACAAGAAGGCCTTGTATGGCAGGTTGAGCAGCTTCGCCGCGCGACTGCGATTGCCCTGCACTGCAGCCAGGGCCTGTTGCAGCAGGTCGCGCTCCAGCGTTTCCCAGTCGAGTCCATCGGGCGGCAGGCGGAACGCGGGCTCGCCGTGGCTATGCGCGACCTCAGGCAGATCGGCGCTATCGGGTTCGCCGTCCTCACCCAGCAACAACAATCGCTCGATGCTGTGCGCCAGCTCGCGCACATTGCCCGGCCAGGGGCGATCCATCAGTGCGCGCAGCACGGGCTTCGGGAATGGCGTGTAGGTGAGGCCGTGCTGCTGTGCCTTGCTGCGCGCGAAGTGCTCCACCAGCATCGGGATGTCTTCGCGACGCTCGCGCAGCGGCGGCAGGCCCAGGGTCATGACCGCCAGGCGGTAGTACAAATCCTCGCGGAAGCGGCCTTCTCCGGCTTCGCGCTTCAGATCGCGGTTGCTCGCCGCCAGCACGCGTACATCGAGCGCCACCTCGCCGCGCCCGCCGACGCGCGCGATGCGACCTTCCTGCAGGGCGCGCAGCAACTTGGGCTGCAAGGCCAGCGGCAGTTCGCCGATCTCGTCCAGGAACAGGGTGCCGCCGTTGGCCTGCTCGAAGTAGCCGGCACGCGCTGCGTTGGCGCCGGTATAGGCGCCGCGTTCGGCCCCGAAGAACTCGGCTTCCACCAGGCCTTCCGGGATCGCGGCGCAGTTCACCGCGACGAAGGGCCTGTCGGCGCGACGCGAAAGCTTGTGCAGAGCGCGCGCCGCCAGCTCCTTGCCGGTGCCGGATTCACCGTGCAACAGCACGGTGGCATCGGTGGGCGCGAGGCGTTCGATCTGCCGATACAGCTTCTGCATGGAGGGTGCGGTGCCGATCAGATCGACCAGCCGCTCGCGCTCGCCCAGCGCATCGCTCAGCTTGCGGTTCTCCTCGCGCAGGGCGCGCGTACGCAGGGCCTTGTCCACCGCCAGCAGCAAGGCCTGGCGCTCGAAGGGCTTGGCGAGGTAATCGTCGGCACCGGCGCGGATCGCACGCACCGCGTGTTCGATGCTGCCATAGGCCGTGACCAGCACGAAACTCAGTTCCGGCCGCTGCCTGCGCACTTCCTGCAACAAGGCCAGGCCGTCTCCGTCGGCCAGCTTGAAGTCCGACAGCACCAGATGCAGGGCCGGATTGCCGAGACCCGCAAGCGCGTCGCGCATGCCGGCGGCAACCTGCACCGCGAATCCGGCACCGCGCAGGATGTCGCCCACCAATGTTTGCTGGGAAGGATCGTCTTCGACCAGGAGGATGGTCTTGTCGAGCGCGCCCTTGCCGGGATCGACCTTGCCAAGATCGGGCTGGCGCTTGTCAGTCATGCAAACTTCCTTCGCGCGGATCGAGGCGCAGGCTGGCCACGGTGCCGTGCGGCGCGCGTTCGTTCAAGGTGATGCCGCCACGATAGCGCAGACGCGCAAGGCGCTCGGCCAGGTACAAGCCCATGCCTGCGCCGTGCGGCTTGCCGCTCACGTGTGGCTGGAACAGGCGCGCGCGGATTGCCTCGGACACGCCGCCACCTTCATCGGAAACCTGCACCTCGATGGCCGACGCGGCCACATCGGGAGTGAGTACGCGCACCGTCACCCGGCCGCCCTCGGGGCTGGCTTCCAGCGCGTTGACCACGAGGGCGTGCAGCATCACGCGCAACTCGGCCGCCACGCCGCGCAAGCTCGCATCGTCACCTTCGCGCAGGAAGCGCACTCTGCCTTGTGCGCGCTGGCTGGCTTCCAGCAGCACGTCGTCAATCACCTCGCGCAGCGGCACCTCGCCTACGCTGGCGCCATCCCCTGCCGAGAGCGCCAGGAATCCGCGCAAGGCCTGATCGACGCGCTGCAATTGTTCGCGCCCGGCCTGTGCCAGCGACTGCGCGTGTCGCTGTTCGTCCGCACCCAGCGCGGCGGCCTTGCTCGCCAGTGCCTCCAGACTCAAGCCCAGGGCATGCAGCGGATTGCGCAGCGAATGCGCCAGGCCGCGTCCGATCTCGCCCAGTTCGGCGAGCTCCCGGTCGGCGCGCAAGGCGGCGGCCTCGGCATCGAGTTGTTGCAGGTGCGCCGACATGCGATTGAACGCGGCGATGGTCTGGCGCACTTCCGGCACGCCGCCATCGGGGGCCTGCGCACCGAGCGTGCCCTGCCCCACGGCCTGCGCCGCATCGGCCAGCGCCCGCAGCGGGCGCGCGATGCGCTGCGCCAGCCAGACCGAAAGCATCAGGCCGATCGCGAGCAGGCCGAGCAGGCCCCAGCCCAACTGTTCGGAATAGCGGTGCAGGGCAGCATCGACGCTGGTGCGAGGCAACGGGATGGTGCGCTGGAAGCCTTCGCCGCTCAGCACCAGGGCCGGCGCCCCCGCATGCACCTCGTGTCGAACCTTCAGTCCGTCACCGGGCAAGGTGGCGTGCTGTTCCGCAACTTCCTCCGGCCCCAGCTCGCGCCCGTTCACCACCATGCGTACGACGCGCCGGGCCGGCAGCTTGGCCTCGTCGCCGGCGAGCACCACCACTTCGTGCTGCACCGACTCGATGGGTGCCGGGTCGGAGGGTGTGGCGTGCGGCGCGTCCGCGTCCTGCGGCGGCGGGCCCTTGCGCTCGTGACTGAGCACGGTGAACACCTGTCGGCTGACGCTGGCCGCGGTTTCGCCCAAGGCCTGGGTGAGGTCGGTGGTCAGGCGCTGCACGCCCCACCAGGCGGCCAGGCCCAACAGCAGGATCAGTGCGGCATAACTGGCGATGAGACGGGTGCGCAGCGACATGCGGGTCGTTACCGTGGCGGGCGATGCGCAACGTCCAGCAAGGCGCGTGCCAAGTCTCAGCCGCCCAGGGCACAGGCGGCAAGGGGCTCGGCCAGGGCAGCGTCCCAGCTGCGCAGCCCGCCGCGCAGCGCGTCCGGCGCCGTCGCGAACTCGACCCGCGCCACCACGTTGTCGTCGCGATTGGCGCGGATGTTGGTCAGGCCCTCGAAACGCAGCAGGCGCCGGTCGGCATTGCGATAGGTCACGGTGATGTCGGGGGCAAACCAGCCCAGCAGCCCGCCCAGGCTGAGGCGGAACCGCGTGGCCGCACCCGTCTCCAGCTCGATGGCGCCGACACGACGCAAGGTGAAGCCGTAGGTGCGCAAGCGGCTCGGCACCAGGAAATCCAGCGCCACCGTGTCGCCGGCTTGCAGCCGGTTCCACTGTGCGCGCACGAACTCATCGAAGCCGGCGTCGATCACCAGGCGGTTGCCGGGCTCGACCACGCCGGTCTGCGGCGCACTGCCCGCGTCGCGCCGCAGAAAGGCGAGCCATCGTCCGGCGTCCGCGCGCACCCCCTCGCGATAGCCGAAGCGTGCATCCTCCAGCGAGAACGCGGGGGCCGCGGGGGAGTCCTCGCGGTAGTCCACGCGCTTGCGTGCGAACAGTTGGCCATCGGGACAACGGTAAAGCACCAGACGCTGCCGGGCTGCCGTCGATGCGCCGTCATGCGGCGCGGGCGATCGCACCAGATGTTGCTCGGTGTAGAGCAGGCGGCCGGAGTCCGGGTCCAGCGCGCGCGCCTGATAGCGCTGCACCACCGCGGGCGCCGCTGCCTGGGCGGCCGCCACCTGCCACAGCACGAACAACAGTGCGGCGGGCCTCACCACGCGACGGAGTCACCCTGCCAATCGCGGAACTCGCCGCTGCGCTCCGGCGTCAGCGCGCCGATCACCCGCAGCAGGCCGGCCACCGATTCGGGCGGCGACAGCGGCGCCTGCGCCCCGCCCATGTCAGTGTTGACCCAGCCCGGGTGCAGCGCGATCACGCTCACGCCTTCGGTCGCGAGCGCCGGTGCCAGCAACCGGGTCGCCATGTTGAGCGCGGCCTTGGAGATCGCGTAACTCGGGGTGCGGAACTCGCGCGTGCCGGCGATCGAGCCGATCACGCTGGAGAGATTGGCCACGCGCGCCTGGCTGCCTCGGGCCAGCAGCGGCGTCAGGGCCTGGGTCAGCAGCAGCGGGCCGATCGCATTGCCGCGCAGGCTCGCCTCGACGTGTTCGGCCGCAACCTGGCCATAGCGTTCGCCAGGCACCAGTTGTCCGGCATTGTTGATCAGCAGATCGAGGCCGTCGAACAGCATCGCGGCCTCGCGCGCCAGTTCCGCGATGCTGGCAGGTTTGGTCACGTCCAGCGGCAGCACGTGCAGGTGTCCGGGATGGGCGACGGCTTGCGCGGTCAGTTCGGTGGCGCGACCCGGTTGGCGGCAGGTGGCGATGACGCGGTCGCCTCGCCCCAGCAGTTGCCGCACGAACTCAAGACCGAGACCGCGGTTGGCGCCGGTGACCAGTACCCGTTGCATGCTCGACCTCCGCGTGTGCCGGGCCACAGTGTAGGGGCAGGCGTGGACTGCAGCTCAGGCCCGGTCGCTTCGCGGCGATTCATCACGCATCCAGAATGATCGCGCAGGCGAATGCCATACTCGCCGCATCGTCCAGCCTCGTTCCGGAGCCATCATGCGTCTGCTGCCCTTTGCCCTCGCCCTCGCGGCGGCCTTGCCCGCTTGTACCTGGGTCAAGATGGAACCCGGCGCGGGCGCGGTGCAGGTGGCGCAGCGTTCCGACGATCTGTCGCGATGCAGCAAGCGCGGCGAGGTGGGCGTCACGGTGAAGGACAAGGTCGGGCTCTACCGTCGCAACGAACTCAAGGTGCGCGATGAGCTTGAGACTATGGCGCGCAACGAGGCCCGCAGCCTCGGCGCGGACACGGTGCAGGCCCTGAACGAGCCCAGCGCCGGCGAACAGCGTTTCGCGGCCTATGCCTGCGGCGGGGCGGCCCCGGTGGCACGGGCCTCGCGCGCAACGCCGGTCGAACGGGCCCACGCCACGATGGACGGCGAAGCCCAGACCTTTCCGGTCAAGGACGACTAAGCCCTCGCCGGAGCGTGACCGGCGCGTCACTCGCGCACCCCGTCGGTAGCGCCAAACCTCGGAAGCGTATAGGATTCCGAGGCTTTTTCCCTTGCTTCCGGTGCCACCGATGCTGTTCCAGCACGTTTCCATCGCCAGCGTGGCGCATATCGATGCGCCGCACTCGCTGACCTCGGCCGAGATCAACCAGCGCCTCAAGCCCACGCTTGATCGCCTCGGCATCAAGACCGACGTGCTCGGCGACATCGCCGGGATCAAGGCGCGGCGCATGTGGGACGCGAACGTCCAGGCCTCCGATGCCGCCACCCTCGCCGCCGAGAAGGCGCTGGCCGATGCCGGCGTGGATCGCAGCCGGATCGGCCTGCTGGTCAACACCTCGGTCAGCCGCGACTTCCTCGAACCCAGCACCGCCAGCATCGTCTCGGGCAACCTCAAGCTGGGCGAGAACTGCCAGAACTTCGACGTGGCCAACGCCTGCCTCGCCTTCCTCAACGGCATGGACATCGCCAGCCGCATGATCGAGCGCGGCGAGATCGAATACGCGCTGGTGGTGGACGGCGAAACCGCGAACCTCGTGTACGAAAAGACCCTGGAGCGCATGAGCGCGCCCGACATCAGCGAAGAACAGTTCCGCAACGAACTGGCCTCGCTCACCCTGGGTTGCGGCGCCGCCGCCATGGTGCTGTCGCGCGCCGAGCTCACCCCGGACGCGCCGAAGTATCGCGGCGGCGTGACCAAGGCCGCCACGCAGTGGAACACCCTGTGCCGCGGCAACCTCGACCGCATGGTCACCGACACCCGCATGCTGCTGATCGAAGGCCTGAAACTGGCCAATCTCACCTTTGTCGCCGCCAAGCAGGCGCTGGGTTGGGTGGTGGACGAGCTGGACGAGTTCGTCATCCATCAGGTGTCGCAGGTGCATACCCAGGCCTTCATCAAGGCCTTCGGCATCGACCCCAAGAAGGTGCTGACGATCTTCGCCGAACACGGCAACATCGGCCCGGCATCCGTGCCGATCGTGCTCAGCAAGCTCAAGGAACTGGGCCGCCTCAAGAAGGGCGATCGCATTGCCCTGCTCGGCATCGGTTCGGGCCTGAACTGCTCGATGGCCGAAGTGGTGTGGTGACAGACCGTCTCGTATCACGCTGAGACCCGAATTAAAGACCCCGTAGCTTCTTTCCAATTCTCGCCGAGCGCTTTACAATCGCCGGCCGATGCGCACCCGCGATCCCCACGAGATCGATACGGCCCTACTGGCCAACGTTGACAAGCACCCGAAAGACCTAGCGCGAGTCGTCGCGGGCCAGCTTGGGGTTAGCCGACAGGCCGTCGCTGCCCATATCCGCGCCTTGGTAGCCGAGGGCTATCTTTCGAAATCCGGTACTACCCGCCCGACCTACGCGGCGGGGCGTTATCGCCGCACCAGCTTCCAGTACGCGCTCGCCGGCCTTGCAGAAGACCGGGTCTGGAGTCGGGACATGTCGCCCCTCCTCCAGGGCCTGCCAAGAGAAGTCTTCGACATTTGCCATTTCGGGCTTACCGAGATGGTTAACAACGCCATCGATCATTCCGAAGGGACGCACGTCAGCGTCCATCTGCTTCGAGACCAGAAACAGGTGACCATGGCCATAGTCGACGACGGCGTCGGCATCTTCAAGAAAATCTCGGCAGCTTTGTCCCTTCCGGATGAACGCTTGGCCTTGTTGGAGTTGAGCAAGGGGAAGCTAACCACGGACCCGACTCGACACTCGGGAGAAGGCGTCTTCTTTACGTCACGAATGTTCGACCACTACCAGATCGTCTCTGGCGGATTGGTTTTCGATCACCTGGACCATGAGCCAGATGATGTCTTGTTCGATGTCGATGACCCTGACTCCGGCACGACGGTGAATATGCGCATCTATCTCGCGAGTCAGCGATCGATGAGCGACATCTACGCGAAGTATTCCAGCGGCCCCGACGAGCACACTTTCGCAAAAACAATAGTCCCGGTGCGGATGGCGAGGATTGGCGAGGAAAACCTCGTCTCGCGCTCGCAAGCCAAGCGTTTGCTGCAGCGCATTGACCGATTTCGTTGCGTGCTCTTCGATTTCGACCAAGTGCCCAGCGTCGGCCAAGCCTTTGCCGATGAAATCTTTCGTGTTTTCGCTAGCGACCATCCCGATATTGAGTTGATCGCAATCCATGCCGCAGCCGAAGTGCAGCAGATGATCCGTCGCGCCGAAGTGCTGCGTGACGAACAGGATGGGCAGCTGCCGCTACTGAAATGAGAACCGATGTGAACTATCCCGACTACCCGTTCAAACCCGCACGCTTCGAGGTCCGTCCCGGCCTCACCATGAGCTATCTCGACGAAGGCCCGCGTGAGGCACCGCCCGTCGTCATGGTGCACGGCAATCCGTCGTGGAGTTACTACTACCGCAAGCTGGTGCTGGCGTTGAACGATTCGCATCGCTGCATCGTGCCCGACCACATCGGCATGGGCTTGTCGGACAAGCCGGATGACGCGGCGGATGCCTCGCCGCGCTACGACTACACCTTGAAGTCGCGCATCGACGATCTGGACGCTCTGCTGGAACACGCCGGCGTGCGCGAAAAGGTGACGCTGGTAGTGCACGACTGGGGCGGGATGATCGGGCTCGGTTGGGCCTTGCGCTATCCGGAGCGGGTGGCGCGCCTGGTGATCCTCAACACCGGCGCGTTCCCGTTGCCGGCATCGAAGAAGATGCCGTGGCAGTTGTCGCTGGGGCGCGATTCGAAACTCGGCGCGTTGACGATCCGCGGCTTCAACGCGTTCTCGGGCATGGCCTCGTACGTGGGCGTGAAGCGGCGCATGCCTGCCGATGTGCGCCGCGCCTACGTGGCGCCGTACGACTCGTGGGCGCACCGCATCGCGACCTTGCGCTTCGTGCAGGACATTCCGCTGTCGCCCGGCGACAAGGCCTGGAGCATCGTGGAAGAGGGCGGTCGTCGCCTGCACGAACTGGCCGATCGCCCCGCGATCCTGCTTTGGGGCATGAAGGATTTCGTGTTCGACACGCATTTCCTGCAAGGCTTCCGCGAGCGCCTGCCGCGCGCGCAGGTGCACGAGTTTCCCGAGGCGGGACATTACGTGCTGGAGGACGAGGCCGCGCGCATCGTGCCACTCGTGCGGGATTTCCTGGCGCGGCATCCGCTCTAGCCGGGCAAGCCCGGCTCTACCTGCCCGCAGCACGGCCCGCCCGGCGCGACTCTCCATCCTGCCCAACGCCGCCTTCGTGGAGCGGGGCTCGCCACGCTCGCGTACACGCCGGGCTCAACGGCGCCCGGTTACTCGGCGTCGACGTATTCGGTGGCGACGGCCAGCATCGCGCGCGTGCCCACCTTGAGCGCCTCCTCGTCGAGGAAGAATTCGGGCGAATGGTTGCTGGGCGCACTGGCCGCATCCACTCCGCGCGGCGTGGCGCCGACGAAGAAGAACATCGACGGAACCTGCTTGGCGAAGTAGGAAAAATCCTCGGCACCCATGGTGTAACCCGGATCGATCACCTGGGTCGCGCCCACCACGCTTTGCAGCGTGGGCAACATGCGTTCGGTCAGGGCCTCGTCGTTCATCGTGACCGGGTTGCCGATGTCCTTGGGATCGGCCTCGGACACCGGGATCGCATGGGTCACCGATGCGCCATGTGCGGCTGCGACGTGTTCGGCGGTGCGGCGCAAGCGTTGATACACGTCGGCGCGCATGCCTTCGTCGAAGCTGCGAATCGTACCTTCCAGGGTCACGTCGTCCGGGATGATGTTGTAGCGCACCCCGCCATGGATCGCACCGAAGCTCAGCACCACCGGCAGCCTGGCGATGTTCATCTGGCGACTGACGATGTGCTGGGCCGAGCCCACGATCTCGGCCGCGGCGGCAATCGGATCGACCCCGCCCCAGGGACGCGAGCCATGCGTCTGGCGCCCCTTCACCGTGATGGTGAATCGATCCGACGCCGCCATCAGCGGCCCCGGACGCACGCCGATCTGGCCGACGTTGAGCGTACTCATCACGTGCAGGCCGAACATGGCCTCGGGTGGGGCCTCGCCGAACAGGGTCTGCGCCAACATCAGCGGCGCGCCGCCTTCCTCGCCATCAGGCGGGCCTTCTTCCGCCGGCTGGAACACGAACACCACCTCGCCGGGCAGCTGCTCGCGCATCGACGCCAGCGCCTCGGCCACGCCCAGCAGGATCGCGGTGTGCGCGTCGTGGCCACAGGCATGCATCACGCCCACGGTCTGGCCGCGATAGTCGCCGGTGGCCTTCGAGGCAAAAGGCAAGTCGTTGCGTTCGGTCACCGGCAGCGCGTCCATGTCCGCTCGCAGCGCGATGCGCGGGCCCGGCTTGCCGCCCTTCAGCACCGCAACCACGCCGGTGTGGGCGATGCCGGTCTTCGGCTCCAGGCCGAGCGCGCGCAAGTGCGCGGCCACGAGCTGCGACGTGCGGGTTTCGCGATTGCCGAGTTCCGGGTGCTGGTGGATATCGCGCCGCCAGGCCAGCACCTTCTCGTCCACGCCGCGCGCCAGGACATCCACGTCGACGGCACTCACCGGCGCGGCGAGACCCAGCAACCCGAGTGCGACCCAACTGCGAATCATGTTCAAGCTCCTGTTGGCGAGAAGCGGATGCTAGCCGATCTCGCGGCGCTCGCCCGCCAGTACCAGCGCCGCCGCCAGCACGCTGGCCAGCACCGTCCAGGTGAGATAGCGGAACTCGGCCGAACCACTGATGAGCAGAAGCGGCAAGGCATTGGCCCAGGCCGATGCCGCCAGCGCACCCACGGCGGCACGCGCCGGGCCTTGCAGCCTTCGGCAGGCCAGAAGGCCGGCAAGCACAGCAAGCAACAGATAGCTCGCGCCGGCAAACAGCGGCGTGCACCGCAACGCGGCCGCGCCGCGCCAGACGAAGTTCGATTCATCCACCGCTGCCAGCGCGATGGGCGTCACCGGCAACACGATGCGCTGCGGCACGTAGATCAGTTCGCGCGGCAGTTCCACCTCAAATCCGAACAGCAAGTGCCGCGCGAGTCGCCACCGATGCTGCAGGTAGGCGTTGGGGTCCTCACGCACCGCCTGCCACCACGCCGCGCGCACCTCGGCCAGCTGCGTGTCGCTGTAGTCATGGAAGAAGCTCGACTTGATCTTGCCGACTTCGTACAGCCGTGGATTGGCCCAGGGATCGAAGTGCTGGCGCAACTCGGCCACGGTGAGTGGCGGCCCGGCCAGCACGCTGGCAGGCAGTTTCACCTGCTCGCTCGTGATCGAGAGCGCGGCCAGATCCCACAGCGCCACCACGGTCCACGCATGGCGTTGCGTCGCACCCGCCGTTTGCGCGATCAATCCCGGTGTCGCGGCCATCAACCCCGCCAGCACCACCAGCCCCGCAAGCCGCAAAGACCACTGCCGCGCCTGCGTTGGCTTCGGCCAGAGCAGCCAGATCAGGATCGGCAAGGCCGCCGCCGCCGCGTTGTGGCGAAAGCCGCACGCGACGAACAAGAACACCAGTGCCGCCACGCGGCTCCAACCACCTCGGCCGCGATGCCACTGCAAGCAGAACGCACTCGCCAGCAGCAGGGCCGCGCTCATGCCGACGTCCTTCCACACATGGCCCAACATCAGAAAGCTGGCCGGCCAGAAACCGACGACCAGCACCAGCATCACCCGGCGCCACGCAGTCGTTCGCCACTGGCCCGCCCAGCACGCCAGGCCCGCCCACCACGCCAGCACGAACAGCGCAAACAGGCCGCCCGGCCCCGCGCACACGGCATCGGTGGCGCGCCAGAGCGCCGCCATCAACACCGGATGCACGTCATCCCACGGCACCACGCCACGCGCCTGCGCGAACTGCACGGCCGAGTCCACCGACATCAGGCCCGGCCAGAACACGAACAGGGTGATCGCCGCACCGAACGCCGCCGCCAGCGTCGGCGCGCGCCACGCGGTGATCGCAGGCCGGTTCACGGCTTGTGCTCGCGCGCCAGGTAAGCCTCGGACTGCATCTCGATCAGGCGACTGACGGTGCGCTCGAAGGCGAAGGCGTGGCGCTGGCCGCGGTACAGCCCGGTGACCGGCGCGGCGGCGCTCAGCACGAGGTTCACGTTGCGGTCGTAGAACTCGTCCACGAGGTGCACGAAGCGCAGCGCGGCGTCCTCGCGCCCGGCATCGAAGTGCGGCACGTCGGCCAGCAAGACCGTATGGAAGTTACGCGCGATCTCGATGTAGTCGGCCACGGCTCGCGGGCCTTCGCACAAGGCGGCGAACTCGAACCAGGCCACGCCTTCGGCGCTGTCGACGGTGGCAATGGTTCGGTCATTGACGCTCAAGGGTTCGCTGTCGCGCACGATGTCGGCGGTGAGGCGCACATAACAGGCTTCGAGCGCGGCCTCGGCCGCGGCATCCAGCGGGTGGTGATAGGTGGGCGCCTGGGTGAGCGAGCGCAGGCGATAGTCATTGGGACTTTGCATGTGCTGCACCACGCAGTGGCGTTGCATCAGGGCAATGGCGGGCAGGAAGCGCGCGCGCTGCAGGCCGTCGCGATAAAGGTTCGCAGGCTCGGTATTGGAGGTTGTCACCAGCACCACGCCACGTTCGAACAGTTGCTCCAGCAAGCGCGCCAGGATCATGGCGTCACCGATGTCGCAGACGAAGAATTCATCCAGCACCAGCAGGCGCAGCGCGGCGGCGTACCCTGCCGCGATTTCCGCCAGCGGATCGCTGCGCTCGCCCAGCGCGCGGATGCGGGCGTGCACCTCGCCCATGAAACGATGGAAGTGCACGCGCCGCTTCTCGGCCAGTGGCAGGTGCTCATAGAACAGGTCGACGAGGAAGGTCTTGCCACGCCCGACCCCGCCCCACAGGTACAGACCCCGCGGCAGCTCGTCGCGGCGGAACTGGCGTGCCACGCGCGCGAACCAGCCCTCGGCCTGGCGATGCGAGAGCGCGAGATGGATGCGATCCAGCTCCTTCAGAGCGAGTTCCTGCGCGGGGTCGTGCTGCCAGCGGCCGGACTGGATGCCGGTGGCGTAGGCGGCGCTGGGGAGTTGGGAGTGGGTGTCGATGGGGGTCATCGACGGGGCCTTGTCATTCCGGCGACAGTCTCCCCTTTCGTCATTCCCGCGAAAGCGGAAATCCAGTGTCTGGTTCTTGGCTTTACTCGTTCAATGCGAGTTGTTCGCAAGGTTTCGTCCGCCTCGGCGGCGGCCGAGTTACTTTCTCTTGCGTGCCCAAGAGAAAGTAACCAAAGAGAAGGGCACCCCGCGGTCGCGCCTTCCGGGCATCCTGCCCTCCAGGTACGTGAGTCGGGGCCGGGTTTTCCGACAGCACGTCCCTGTGCTGACGGAAAACGCGCGGGCCTCGTGCCCGCGCCCCTTCGGGCTGATCGTCCCCGCCTCACCGCACCCGAGGGGACCCAAGAGCGGCGCGCGTCGTGCGCGCCAGACGCAGCGAGCCGCGAGCTGTGGCCCTTGGCTCTGGCGCTTGATCTCCCTCCCGTCTCTGGCACCGAGCAGCGGAGTCGCGCTCGGGGGAAAGGCGCGCATGTCTGAGCGCATGGATGCGCGAGTTCGCACCGGCCCGAGGCCGGCGAGCAGCGCAGGGCACCGGACGAAGTCCGGCGCCAGAGTCGGGCGTGCTTTCTCTGGGCTACTTCTCTTTGCACGAGCAAAGAGAAGTAACTCGGCCGCCGCCGAGGCGGACGAAACCTTGCGACACCGCCTCGTTGGGCGAGCAAAGCAAAGACACCGGATTCCCGCTTTCGCGGGAATGGCGAATGAGGGGCTTCAATCAGAATGACGCGCAAAGCAGACAACGCCGCGCCGCTCACTCGCGAAGACTCAAGGGTTCGACTTCGGCGGCAGATTGCCGCGCACGCCGTTCTTGATCGCGCCGCGCAGGTCCATCAGGCGCCGATGGAAGAAGTGCCCGGTCTCGGGCATGCGCACCAGCGCGGGCTTGTCCGGCATGGCCTCGACCCAGCTGAACACGGCCTGCGGATCGACCACGTCATCGTCGTCGCCCTGCACCACGAGCCAGGGGCAAGGCGGCGCGATCGCGGCGGAAAAATCCCAGCGCCCGACGGGTGGCGCAACCGAGATCATCTGCTTCACCGGCAAATGGCGCGCGGCGAGCAGGGCCACGTAACTGCCGAAGGAGAACCCGGCCAGCCACAGTGCGTCGCCCGGCCGCGTCCGCGCCACCCATTCGGCCACCGCGAGCAGGTCCAGGGTTTCGCCGCGGCCATCGTCGTATTCGCCTTCGGAGGCACCGACCCCGCGGAAATTGAAGCGCAGCGTGTTGAGGCCAAGTTCACGCAGGCTGCGCTCAACCATCACCACCACCTTGTTGTGCATGCTGCCGCCGTGCAGCGGATGCGGGTGGCAGACGATCACGGTGCCGGCGCGGGCGTGTTGCGGATCGGGACGATCGATGGCGGCCTCGATCGCACCGGCCGGTCCGGCAAGACGCAGTTCGGCCTGGGCCTCCGGGAAAACGGTGGGCGAGTCGCTCATGGCCGCATCATACCGAGCCGGTCCGGCTCAGCGCCGGGCAAAGTCCAGCACCACGATCAGGGGATCATGATCGGAGGCTCGATGCGGATCGGCGACATACCACTCGCGCTGGCGCTTCTCGCGGTTGTAGTCGAAGGCCTCGGACTCGTCCGCGTTGATATGCCATTCCGCCGCCGCCGCCACGAACGGGGCCAGCGCGGCACTGGCGAAGGCATGGTCAAGGCGCCCGGAATAGCCGTTCCAGACGTAGCTGTAGGGGCGCTTGGTGCCGACGATCTCGAACGCATCGCGCCAGCCTGCCGTGCGCAAGGCCCGGACCGGGTCTTCCTGGCCGTAGCTGTTCAGGTCACCGAGTATCAGTACGCGCTTGCCGTCGTTGCCGGTGGGATCGGTGTTCAGCCAGGCACTGAGCTCTCGTGCCGCCGTGGCTCGGGTCGCGTTCCAGCAGCCCTGGCCATCGCCCTGGTCGCGATCGGCGGGGTCGACCGCTTCGTCGCATCCGCCTTTCGACTTGAAGTGGTTGGCCACCACGGTGACGACGTCCTCTTCGCCATCGTTGGTGGCGAAGGCTTGCGCCAAGGGCACCCGGTTGTGGCTGGCGAAGACCCCGCTCTCGAGCGTGGCCGGCGCCCCGCGCGGCAACAGTCGCGCCGGCCGATAGATCAGTCCGACGCGGATCTCGTCGCTGCCCGGCCCGCTGCGGGTGCCGATGTAGCGGTAACTGTCGGCCCCCAGCCTCGCGTTGAGCGCCTGCACCAGGTCCACCAGGCTGCTGCGATCACCGTAACCGTCGTTCTCGAGCTCCATCAGCGCTGCGACATCGGGCTGCACGGCCGCGATCGACGCCACCAGCTTGTCGCGCTGGCGAGTCAGCTCTTCCAGGGTGCTGGCACCACGGGCGGTGGGAAAGCCGCGACCGCGACCGTCGCCATTGAAATAATTGAGCAGGTTGAAGCTCGCGGCACGCAGGCCGTCGGGCAGTTCCGGCAACCCGGGGCGGGCCGCCTGCTCGATATGCGCGAGCTTGGAGGTCAGCTGCAAACGCCAGCCGCGGGAGTTCTCCAGCACGCCTTCGACGTCGCGCAAGATGCTGCCGGCCCGCAGCGGATGGGCGCCATTCAGGCCCTCGGGAAGGAACCACCACTTCTCCGGAAACTCGCCGCGTCGCGCGTCATCCAGCACCAGACGCCGCCGCGCGTTGTCTGCTCGCGCCACATCGGCCTGCGCGCCGGGCGGGTGGCG
This sequence comes from Chiayiivirga sp., assembly GCA_022647565.1. Taxonomy (GTDB): domain Bacteria; phylum Pseudomonadota; class Gammaproteobacteria; order Xanthomonadales; family Xanthomonadaceae; genus JALCLA01. The sequence goes on along the minus strand of JALCLA010000005.1, from coordinate 1,232 downwards.
CTCGGTTGGCTGGGTCTGTCGCGCACCGAAGCTTGCATGGATCTCTCCGTAGCGAAGCAGGGCGTCGTTGCCGCTCACCGTCAAGGGCGCGGTGATGCGCAGCCACATGCCTTCCAGATGTTCCCAATCGGCGGGCGGCGCGGCGATCGAGGTCACGGCCACCGCGCCGCGCCCCAAGGGCACGATTTCGGTGGCCTCGATCGTGGTCTGGCTGACGGCCTCGTCGCCGCGTTCGGCCACGCTGCCGGCGACACGCACCTGGTCTCCGCGCCGAACCTTCGGGGTGCTTCCACGCGGCCAATGCACGAAGATGCCGTCGGACGTCGCCACGTCGGCGTCGGCCTCGCCGGCCGGATCCTGCAGGAAGAAACCGTCGAGCCCGGACACGAAATTGCCGGTGACCACGCCCTGTACCTCGACCCGCTGACCTTCAAGCGGACTGCGCGCACCACTGCCTTGCACCGCGCCGATGCGCAAGGTGCCCGCAGCCGCCTCGACCTCGGGCGGAGTGTCGCCACTGGCGCCGCAACCGACCAGCAGGATCGCCATCAACACGGGGAGCAACACAGGGCGGTGCAGCATCGGGAACAGTCCTCCCAAGACAACGACGCCGCCCGCAGGCGGCGTCGAGCGACGGCGACTCGCGCCGACTACTTCAGGTTCTCGATCATCCACTTGACCGTGGCTTCCACCTGGGCGTCGTTCAGCGCCGGGTTGCCGCCGCGCGCAGGCATCAGCCCGGCACTGCCCTGGAATCCATCGATCGCATGCTTGACCAGGGTTTCGGAGCCCTGCGCGATGCGTGCCGACCAGGCCGCCTGGGTCAGCATCGGCGCACCACCTGCCCCGGAGGTATGGCAGGCCCCGCACAACTGGCCGTAGATCACCGAACCGTCCAGCGTCCCGTCATAGGCCACCTGCGAGGCAGCCGCGAGTCGCGCCGCATCCGCGGCCGCGGCCATCGCCGCCGCGCCGGTTTCGCCCGCGTACACGGCGCCCACCGGCTGGATCCGCTCCAGCACGCGCGCTTCGGCGCGTGGATCGGCGTCATGCGGTGCCGTCCCGTGCAGATAATGCGCGAACACCATCAGGACCGCGGTGACTCCCACCAGAAACAGGATCACCATCGAAAACTGCTTGAGGAACACCAGGTCGTGATTTCTCACGCGACACCCCAGATTGAAGTCGAGCCGATTGGCGCGCCCGGAGGGATTCGAACCCCCGACCAATGG
>JALCLA010000004.1 GCA_022647565.1 Chiayiivirga sp. | reverse complement strand
GCTGATCCAGCGTTTCGGCAGCGCGCTCAACCTCAACGTGCACCTGCACATGCTGTGGCTGGACGGCGTGTATGAAGAACGCACTGCGTCGAACGGTGACAGGATCAAGCCGCGCCTGCACCGCGCCCGCGCGCCCACGTCCGCGCAACTGACCGGGCTTGCGGACACCATCGCGCGGCGCGGTGTTGCGTCATCTGGCCAAGCGCGGCTGGCTGGAAGGCGAAGCCGAATCGGTGTTCCTGAGCGAGCGCGCCGAACGCGACGATGACGGCCTCGATGCCGTGCGCATGAGTTCGATCACCTATCGCATCGCCACCGGCCAACGCGCCGGGCAAAAGGTGGCGACGCTGCACACCCTGCCCGGCGACGCGGGTTCGCTCGATGGCGATGCCGGTCGGGTGGGCGGGTTTTTCGCTGCACGCGGGCGTGGCCGCGCAGGCGCACGAACGCGCCAAGCTGGAGAAACTGTGCCGCTACATCACGCGCCCGGCGATCAGCGAGCGGCGGCTGTCGATCTCGGCCGCAGGGCAGGGGTGCGCTATCAGCTCAAGACGGCCGTGGCGCAATGGCACGACCCATGTCGAGTTCGAGCCGATCGAGTTCATCGCCAAACTGGCCGCGCTGGTCCCACCGCCGCGCGCGCATCTCACGCGATTTCATGGGATTTTCGCCCCGAACGCTAACCTGCGGGCGCAGCTCACCGCCGCGCATCGCGGCAAAGGCGGCAAGACGACGGACACCGATCATGCGGACGACCGCACGCCCGAGGAAAAACGCCGCGCCATGAGCTGGGCGCAGCGCCTCAAGCGCGTGTTTGGCATCGATGTGCAAACCTGCCAACACTGCGGCGGCGCGGTGAAGATCGTCGCGGCGGTGGAAGAGCCGCACGCGATCAAACAGATCCTCGACCACTTCGCGAAACACGGCGCACTGCCGCAGGCGCACTACCGGCCCGAGGTCCGCGGACCGCCAGCGGCGGCGTGATCGCGGCGTCGGCTTCACCGCCGACGCGAAACCCGATGACATCACGATGCGGCCCCGCGCCCGCAGGGCGGCGCTCGGCCCGAGTCCGGAAAACGGCCGTACCAGGCCGCCAACCACGACGCGGAACGCCGCGTGCAGCGTCGAAATCTCCCGCCTGACCCCGCGCATCAGCGCAAACGGCCGCTTGCGCCGCCTCCGGCTACCGCGCAGACTGGGCGAAAAGGGCGGTTGAATTTCCTATACCCGACCAACTGCTGCGCGATGTCGGTGGCCAAAGCCGTGCGCTCAGGGGCCGGGAGTTCATGGGGCAACGCCACCAGCAGTTCCCTCGCCACGCGGGAGTTCACCCGCGTCTCGGCGGCCTCCACGGCATTCCACAGATCCTGCGCGGCTTGCGCCCACGAAGGCGCCCCAGGGGGCACGACGAAGTGCACGGCCTCGACCCCCTTGCGCCTCGTGAAGTCGTGAACCAGCCCAGTCCTGTGGTCAGTGAGAGCAATGCCCGCGCGGTAGGCGGCGGCCGCCACTGCGCTCTCGCCCTTGGCGCGGCTGAAAGGCTTCAAGTTCACCGAATAGATGGCCATGGAAAGGATTCCCAGCGTCGTTGCCTCACGTTACGAAATCGAAGGCAAGGCGCAAGCCACCTTCCATTGTTCGGTAGGCGCCAGGTGTGGTAAAAAACGCGTGCTGGCTCGTCTTGCCTCAGTCGTCGACTGGTGGCAATACCTGACGGTCAGCGGACAACAAGGATCTTCAACATGACCGCTTCCAAGACGGCCAAGCCGTTTGCGTTTCGCTACCTGTCCTGCCGCAACATCAGCTCTCCGGAAGACGAGAGCGCAGGGCGCAAGGTGTACTCCGGGCACTGCCCCGCCTCCTCGGTTCTCACGCTCGAAGATGATGAGAACGTGCGCGAATACCTCGTGGACGCTCCCGGCAAGGCGCGACGCTCGCCGACGCTGGTCCACCAGGCCATCCGTCACACGCTGAACAACAACATTGACGACTTCTCCATCCTCAACGGCGGGATGGTGTTGGTGGCTCGTGCGGCCGAAGTGGACGACAAGCACAAGGTCATCCAGCTCACCAAACCCAGCATCATCAACGGCTCGCAGACCCAGGGTGAGTTGAAGCGCTACTTTCAGAAGATGGGTGACGAGGCGCTGGACCCGAGCATCAAGTACGAACTCATCATCACCGATGACTCGGAACTGGTGGCGGAGATCTCCATCGCCCGCAACTTCCAAAACGATGTGCGCGCTATCTCCATCGCCGGTCGCCGCGGCCAGCTGGATGAACTGGAAACCGCGGTGCGCCGCGTGCACAAGGGTGCCCAGCTGCGCAAATCGGAAACGGACGCTTCCTCTGATGATTACCTGGACACCGAGAAACTCATCCAGGTGTTGTTCGCGCTGATGCCCGATGAAGTTTTCGAAGAACTCGGCGTGAGCGATTCGAAGGTCTTCACGTACAGCCAGAAGGCGCGCTGTCTGAAAACGTTCCAGCGCATCGTGGACGAAGACGAGTTGAAGGCGGTGTATGCCTACTGCCTGAACATGGCCGGCGATGCCTGGACGCTCTACGAAAACTGGAAGTCCCACCAGGGCTTCAAGGGCACCCGCCTGCGTTCCATCGAACGCGACGGCGGCGAGATTGTGGACGTACCCGACGGCATCATCTTCCCCATCCTCGCGTCATTGTCGGTGTTCGTGAAGAAGAAGGCGGGCAAGTGGTCGTTCATGCCCCCCAGCAAGTTCGACGAGAGCGAACTGATTGACACGGCCGCGACGTCGTACAAGGAAATCGCCGACTCGAATCCGTGGGTGATGGGCAAGAGCAAGGCGTGTTACTCGACCTTGCACCGCGTGACGTCCATCTACGCCCGACTCGGGTAGTCGTAGCAGCAGCAAGGTGCGCCGCCGGCTCGTCCGGCGGCGGCACCGAAGCATGGCGGTCCCAAGCCACAACAGGGTTCTGCCTCGTCGTCGTCGCCCCAGGCTTCAGGTAGTGTTCGAACCTACCCAGGCCCCGGTGGCGCATGAATCTGAAACGGCTCAACGTCTCGCTCACCAAGCACGGGGCCCACAAGATTGCCCTGCTCTTGAAGGACTACCCCGCGGACGATGTGCTGGATCTCGTCAACGGTGTCCACGCGACCATCGACATCGACGGCGGCCAGGCTCGCAAGAACCTGTCGGTGGACAGTTCAGGACAGGTGCCGGATGTGTGGGAGCAAGCGCGCGCGCTGGGCTACAACACCATCGCTGCCTTGTCGTTGATCGGAATCTTGTTCAGCCACCACGCTCTGATGGCGGCGATGGCCCAGGGCGGTCGGCGAGCGCGCCTGCGAGGAACGGTGGTGCGCGGCGCGGTCTTGGATGGCAAAGCGTTCACCAACCTCAAACACACCCTGGTTGAGTTGGGCTTCTCCCCGCTGGAAACGCCCGACAAGGTCGACTACGACCTGAGACCCCTGTTGGCGGTCCCAGGACTGCCCCCGCTCGTCTTCGACCTTCTCCAACGCAAGATGGCGGCAGCAGGATGGGACGGCACGACCGATGCGATGGATGAAATGGTGGCGCACCACTTTCATGAAGCGTTGGCGATGTCGGGGACGCAGTTTCGCGATTGGCTGGCCGACGCCGGGCAACTGTCGTTGGGCAGTGAGCAAGATGAGGACTTCTTTACTGGCGCCGACGTCTCGCCGACCCCGAAGCCGTTCCAGTTCAAGGCCGGCCACAAGGCTGGCAAGACCGGCAAGGTGTCGCGCCGGCAGTCGCCCCCGGAGCAACAGGCCGAGCTGATTCACAACGAGATTCAGACGGCACTCCACAAGAAGCTGGCGAAGCGCTACGGCAAAGAGAACGTGGGCACCGAGGTGCCCACGGGACTCGGCACCAAGATTGACCTCGTGGTGCAACACGCCGACCACCGCGTGTTCTATGAAATCAAGATTGCCGCGAACCTGCGGGCCTGCATTCGCCAAGCCCTGCCCCAGCTGATGGAGTACGCCTACTGGCGTTGCGGCGATGACCTGGCCCGCCGCCTCGTCATCGTCGGTACCTTCAAGCTGACCACCGAGGTACGGGCCTACTTGAAGTTCTTGCGGCGGCGCTTCGGGATTCCCGTGTGGTACCAGCAGTTCATCCTGAAACGCTTGGCGGCGAAAAAACCAGCCGCCCCGCCGTGAAGCCGGCGCCCTGACCGCTCGACAGTCTCGCCTGCTGCGACGGAAACCCGTACGCTACGCGTCATCCCCGACCGCGAAGGCACCGCCCATTGGAATCCCCCGTACGCTCAGAGGCCATGGTGGTGTCGACTTCTGAACAGTGCCGCATGCAGTTGGACTCGTCCAACGAGCATCCCGACCCCGATGGGATCCTGGACCCCGTGACCCGCGAATCGCCCAGCGACGAACTGCTGCGCATCGCTGGCGGGCGTCGGTTTCACACCATCCTGGCCGACCCGCCCTGGCGCTTCCAGAATCGTACCGGCAAGGTGGCGCCCGAGCATCGCCGCTTGAACCGCTACGGCACGATGACGCTGGCCGACATTTGCGCCATGCCGGTCGCGAAAATCACATCAGAACCGGCACACCTGTACCTGTGGGTTCCGAACGCGCTGCTGCCTGATGGCCTGGCCGTCATGGAAGCCTGGGGCTTCACCTACAAAGCCAACCTGGTGTGGCACAAAATCAGGAAGGATGGCGGGCCTGATGGCCGTGGCGTCGGCTTCTATTTCCGCAACACCACCGAGATCCTGTTGTTCGGTACGCGCGGCAAGAACGCCCGCACGCTCGCCCCTGGTCGCAGCCAGGTGAACTTCCTGGCCACCCGCAAGCGCGAGCATTCGCGCAAACCCGATGAGCAATATCCGCTCATCGAATCGTGCAGCCCTGCCCCGCGCCTCGAACTGTTCGCGCGCGGGCCGCGCCGGGGCTGGACCGTGTTCGGCAACCAGTCGGAAACCTACGAGCCCACGTGGGCGACCTACGCCAACCATTCGCAAGCGCACAAGGCGCCAGCGAAAGCGAAGGCCAAACGCGCCCCGAGCAAGAAGCCGCGCTAAGGCTGCTGGTCGTCCTCGACATACAGCCGCTCGCTGATACCGAACACGAGCACCGGACACCCACCGCCGCCGCCGCCCTCAATCCTGGGCAGCAGCTTGCTCATGTGCGTCGTGCTGTTGCCGTACGAGGGTCCCTTGCCGAGCCGGTTGAAGATGGCTTGGAGCGCGGAACAGCGGGTGATGATGATGCCCACCGAGATGGCACGCAGTTCGAACAGCAGGCGAAAGTTGTTGAGGTCCCTGTCATAGAACGGATCTTTGTTGTTCCATTCGATTTCCAGGGCGACGCGGTTCTTGAAGCAGTCCACCTTGTGGGTGGGCGTATCGAAGGTCGCCTGATCCACACGGATCTGTGTGTCGAACTTCTTCTCAACCCAGCCGCGCCTCGTGAGCTGCCCGTCAATCCAGCCGGAGATTTCCGACTTGGCACCACCGGGCGCCACGACGTTGCTCCGATACAGCCGGAACTCGCTGAGCACTGCCTGGATGTCGGCGTATTCGGCCGGGAAGTCTGAGGCCAAGATAGCTGTCGCATGCCGCCACTCATGAACCTCGTAGTGGTCGCGAATGAACTGGGACAGCGAATCAGTGGGCATGAGGGCTCCGGTGATCCCCGGATCCTAATCACCTCGGCACGTCGAGCGATAGCACCTGTGAAGGATTGCCCCACGAGGCCCGCAGAACGTCGAGTTCAGCCAGTTGGTGGAGGATGTGCGCCGCTCCCTGGCCGAGAGCTATGTGATGCAATCCGACTACAGCCTGACGGAGATCGCACTGCTGCTCGGTTACTCCGAAGCCAGTTCCTTCTGCCGAGCCTTCCGCCGCTGGACCCAACTGACTCCCCAGCAGTTCCGCCAACGCGGCCGATCCTGAATCGAGCCGCCCACCTTCCGAGCGGATTGTCATCCGCTGCCAACGATTTTGTCATGAGCTGCCAAGCCTGCGCCTGGGGGCGTCGCATAGCTTATCCCCGCAGATGGGCGTGACTTCAGGCTGACGTACATCGCTCAGCTGGCAGCTTCTTGCGCCCTTCACTTCAAGAACAATGACAAATGAGGTGTGGGTCGATGGCCGATGAAAAAGACGACGCCAAGGGCGTCAGTCGTCGTGGTTTCCTGCGTGGCGCCGGGGCTGGCGCGGTTGTGGTGGCAGGCGCAGGGGTCATGGCAAATGCCATGGGCGCTGAACAGAAAGGCTGCAAGACCGCGGGTTGCGATTACGACGTGGTGGTGATCGGCGGCGGCTTCGCCGGTGTCACCGCCGCCCGTGACTGTCGCAAGAATGGCTACAAGACGCTGGTGCTGGAGGCGCGCAATCGCCTTGGCGGTCGCACCTTCAGCACCGAGTTCGCCGGCCACAAGGTGGAGCTGGGCGGAACCTGGATTCACTGGACCCAGCCCTTCGTCTGGGCCGAGACCCAGCGCTATGGCCTGAAGGTCATCGAATCCCCGGAACGCGCTGAATCGTCACTGGAAACCATGGTGATCCTGGCGGAAGGCAAGCGGACGCAACTTGCTGGCGAAGAGCTGCTGCCGGTGCTGCAAGCGTTCGATACCTACTTCGCGGACGCTCGCGACATCTGGGAACGTCCCTACGACTCCCGCTTCCGCTGGAACAAGCTCATGGCGCAGGACAGCCTGAGTGCCCGTGATCGCCTCGACCAGTTGAAGCTCAACCCTGTGCATCGCGCTGCCGTGGACTCGTATCTGGTGGGTATGTCCCATTGCCCCTCTGACCAGGTTTCCTACAACGAGATGGCACGTTGGTGGGCCCTGCCGGGTTACAACCTGTCGGTCCTCAACGACTCGCTCACTCGCTACACCTTCAAGGACGGCACCATCAGCTTGATCAACGCGATGATCGAAGACGGCAAGCCCGAAGTGCGGCTGTCTACGCCGGTGAAGAAGGTCGAGGACAAGGGCGACCACGTGGTCGTCACCACCCAGAAGGGTGAGCGCATTGTGGCGGGCAGCGTGGTCCTGGCGCTGCCGATGAACGTGCTGCCCAACATCGAGTTCTCTCCGGCGCTGGACCCCAAGCTGATCGAGGCCGCTCACGAACGGCACGCCGGCACCGGAGTCAAGGCGGTCATCAAGGTCAAGGGCAAGGTCGGTGGGGAAGGCAAGCTGTATGGTCTGGCCGACTCGGATCATCCCCTCAATGTGGTGTTCACCTACGCCAAGGCCGAGGACCACACGCTGTTCATCGGCTTTGGCGACGATCCCGCCAAGCTCGACGTCCTGGATCGGGACGCCGTGCAGCAGGTCATGCAGTCCTTCTTCCCGGAAATGGAAGTGGAAGACTGCTTCGGTTACGACTGGAACCTCGACCCCTACAGCCGGGGAACCTGGGCCAGCTACCGACCCGGCTGGTACGGCAAGTATGCCGATCACTTCGGCAAGGCTCCGGGTAGCCGCATGTTCTTCGCCCAGGGCGACCACGGCGAGGGTTGGCGCGGATTCATCGACGGCGCCATCGGCGGGGGCGGCAAGGCGGCCCTGCTCGTCAAGGAGCTGCTGGGATGAAGCAGCTTGGTTTCCTTCTCGCCCTTGGCCTCTGCGCCATCTCCGGCACGGCCGCGGCGGCTTGCGATGCCGCGGCCGGCCAAAAGCTGTTCGAGTCCAAGTGCACCGCCTGCCATTCGCTGGCGGAGCACAAGGTCGGTCCGCGTCTGCATGACGTGTATGGCCGCAAGGTCGGTACGGCGCAGGGCTTTGGCTACACGCCGACCCTGGAGCAGGCCGGCTTCACCTGGAACGCGGAAAAGCTCGATGCCTTCCTGAGCGGCCCGATGAATTTCCTGCCGGGTACCGCGATGGCGTTTGGCGGCCTGCGCAAGCAGGACGATCGGCAAAACATCATCTGCTTCCTCGAACAGCAGAACAGGAGCTAGTCCTGCTGCTGCCGGCATGGAGCGAAGCATTGCGGCCGCGCCAGCAGCAGGCCCTGCTCGCACACGAATTCGCGCATCTGCAACGCCGCGATCCGCGCTGGCGCATCGCGCATCGGCTCGCCCTCCTGCCGCTGTGTTTCCACCCGCTGGCATGGATCGCGCGCCGCCGCCTCGATGCCCTCGCCGAGGATGCCTGCGACAGCCAGGCCGCTGCCGTGCTCGGCGACGGCCGTCCCCTGGCCGAGTGCCTCGCCACCTGCATCGCTGCCACGCAACACCGTTCCGCTCCACGCCCGCCCACGCTCGCCGTCGCCATGGCCGGCAATGGCGGCGCCGTCGTGCGCCGTGTTCACCGTTTGCTTGAGGAATCCGCCATGCCCTCCACTCCCGTGTCTTCCGTCAAACGTCGCCTGGCGATCAGCATCGTCCTCGCTGTCCTCGTGTTGCTGCCGGGGCTTGCCGTCACCACCGTCGCCAACAGTCGCGACACCTCGATCAGCCTCAGCGTGCATTCCGATGACGGCGACGAAGAACTCAGCTACAAGGTGCGCCAGCCCGGCCACGAGATTTCGCCCGCGTGCAGGCGGGTGAGGATCAGTTCGACGCCGGGAATCTTCTCGTCCGGGTGGATGTCGACCGGCATGCCGCGGCCGTCGTCGCCCACTTCGCAACTGCCGTCCGCGTGCAGGATCACGTCGATCTGCTTGGCGTGCCCGGCCAGGGCTTCGTCCACCGAGTTGTCGATCACTTCCTGCGCCAGATGATTGGGGCGCGCGGTGTCGGTGTACATGCCGGGACGGCGCTTGACCGGTTCCAGGCCGGAGAGGACTTCGATGTCGGCGGCGTTGTAGCGCGTGTTCATGGAGCGAAGCAGAGTTCCGGGCGAATGCAGGCGCGCAGGATGGCGGCGCGGGGCGGGGGGACGCAAGCGGGCGGGGCGGGCGGCGCGACTGGGAGATGTCGCACCCGGCATCGCGGCGATGTCGCATCCGTCGGTCCGCAATCCGCCGATGCGCGTCGATGACGCCGGCCGCAACCCTGTGCAGCCGACCCTGCCCAGGCCCGTTCCATGCCGGCTCTCGCCGCGGCGGTGCGGTGGACGGCGCCGGATGGAGCGGACGCGGCGTCGCCCGCATCGCGTTACGCCCGCCACGCGCCCGAGCGCACGCTGCTGTACGCGCTGGTGCAGGCGCATTACCCGGAGTTCCTCGAACGCCAAGCCGCGCACGACCGTCCCGTGCCGGACTACGTGCGCGCCGAGTTCGATGAGTATCTGCGTTGCGGCGTGCTGGAGCACGGCTTCCTGCGTGTGGTGTGCGAACAGTGCCATGCGGAACGGCTGGTCGCGTTCTCGTGCAAGAAGCGCGGCCTGTGCCCGAGCTGCGGCGCGCGGCGCATGGCCGAAAGCGCGCGGCATCTGGTGGAAGAGGTGTTCGGCGAACGTCCGGTGCGGCAGTGGGTGCTGAGCTTTCCGTATCCGCTGCGCTTCCTGTTCGCCAGCCAACCCGAGGCCTTGGGCCCGGTGCTGGGCCTCGTGCAGCGCGCGATCGCGGGCTGGCTGGCCGATCAGGCCGGGGTGGAACGCCGCGCGGCGCGCAGCGGCGCGGTGACGCTGATCCAGCGTTTCGGCAGCGCGCTCAACCTCAACGTGCACCTGCACATGCTGTGGCTGGACGGCGTGTATGAAGAACGCACTGCGTCGAACGGTGACAGGATCAAGCCGCGCCTGCACCGCGCCCGCGCGCCCACGTCCGCGCAACTGACCGGGCTTGCGGACACCATCGCGCGGCGCGTGTTGCGTCATCTGGCCAAGCGCGGCTGGCTGGAAGGCGAAGCCGAATCGGTGTTCCTGAGCGAGCGCGCCGAACGCGATGACGGCCTCGATGCCGTGCGCATGAGTTCGATCACCTATCGCATCGCCACCGGCCAACGCGCCGGGCAAAAGGTGGCGACGCTGCACACCCTGCCCGGCGACGCGGGTTCGCTCGATGGCGATGCCGGTCGGGTGGGCGGGTTTTCGCTGCACGCGGGCGTGGCCGCGCAGGCGCACGAACGCGCCAAGCTGGAGAAACTGTGCCGCTACATCACGCGCCCGGCGATCAGCGAGCGGCGGCTGTCGATCTCGCCGCAGGGCAGGGTGCGCTATCAGCTCAAGACGCCGTGGCGCAATGGCACGACCCATGTCGAGTTCGAGCCGATCGAGTTCATCGCCAAACTGGCCGCGCTGGTCCCACCGCCGCGCGCGCATCTCACGCGATTTCATGGGATTTTCGCCCCGAACGCTAACCTGCGGGCGCAGCTCACCGCCGCGCATCGCGGCAAAGGCGGCAAGACGACGGACACCGATCATGCGGACGACCGCACGCCCGAGGAAAAACGCCGCGCCATGAGCTGGGCGCAGCGCCTCAAGCGCGTGTTTGGCATCGATGTGCAAACCTGCCAACACTGCGGCGGCGCGGTGAAGATCGTCGCGGCGGTGGAAGAGCCGCACGCGATCAAACAGATCCTCGACCACTTCGCGAAACACGGCGCACTGCCGCAGGCGCACTACCGGCCCGAGGTCCGCGGACCGCCAGCGGCGGCGTGATCGCGGCGTCGGCTTCACCGCCGACGCGAAACCCGATGACATCACGATGCGGCCCCGCGCCCGCAGGGCGGCGCTCGGCCCGAGTCCGGAAAACGGCCGTACCAGGCCGCCAACCACGACGCGGAACGCCGCGTGCAGCGTCGAAATCTCCCGCCTGACCCCGCGCATCAGCGCAAACGGCCGCTTGCGCCGCCTCCGGCTACCGCGCAGACTGGGCGAAAAGGGCGGTTGAATTTCCTATACCCCGAATGGCACCCGCTCAACCCGTGGGATGCGCGTGTCGATGCGGATACACCGTTGCAGCCCGACGGAATCGGGTCTACCGACCCGACCCGGCGACGAGATCATCCTGATCCAGATAGAAGACGTTGCGGTCCGGGTCTTCGAACATCGCCATGAACCCTCCCCAAGGCTGCCTCGCCGGAGACATCGAGAAATGCACGCCCAACGCCGCCATCCGGGAATGCTCCAAGGTCAGATCGGAAACGCAGAACCCCACGCCCGTATGGCGTCCAACAAGACCCTCTTGTCCCGCATCCGGCACAGCAATTCCCAACCTTGTGCCGCCCGCGGAGAACGCGGCAAAGCGGTGCTGTGGCGAGGAAAACTGGAGCGTCAGGCCAAGCACCTCTGAGTAAAAGCGCGTCGCGACGGCCAGGTCGCTGACGAACACATTGATGTACTGGATTTTCATCATGTCCATGCCTTCGTTTGCGTATCGTGATACTGGGCGGCGGCGCAACGGCGTTGCCCATCGGTATATCGGCAATCATCGGCCGTGCGGTATCGGTATGCGCCGCATGCCCGACGCGGAAGTCCCGGCACGACGCAGGCTTGACCGCCCAGGCCCCGACTGGATGCCGCGCAATGCGAGGAGTTCCGCACCCATTACGCGAGTCGGCTACCCGATCGCACGCCGTTACCTCGCGGGCAATCGGGCGTTCAGCTCGGCCGAAAGGTCCGCTGTCGTGCGCGCGCGCTTTGCCTCCAGACAGTGTGACTTCGCCTGCGATCCGAGCCACTGCTCATAGCCTTCCGTCTTGATCGTTGCGAAGTCGCTCCACCCTCGGATCCGCCCCTCGCCCGTCGACTGAAACTGCCCGCAGAGCATGAAGTACATCGTGCCGTCGTCGCCCTCCTGGTAGCGAAGATGAACGTCGCGAACTTCAACCCGGCGATTCCCTTCACTAACAGTGAAGTCCGACGCCGCCGACGCCAGCAGGAACTCCCGCGTTTCGGCATCGACCGTGACGTTTTCCATCGCGATGGCCGTGCACACGAAGCACAGGAGGAATGCCACGTGGAGCGATCGGTACGGCTTTGCATGATTCATGTCTTGGCCTTCGAGTGGAAAGTGTGAACCCAATGGCAGGCAGGGGATGCCCGGTGATCGACTACGCCCGATGCGTACCGAGCCCTACCGAGAGAAGGGTTCGAGAACGATCGGTTCAGGCGTGTGAACTGGAGCTCCTGGCAAGGCAGAGGATGGCGATCGGACATCCGTGACTCGTGCCCATTTCGTTTCTCGCCATCTCGTCGCGCTGGGGTGGGATCGCGTCTCGGCATCCGGTTGCTCACGTGTTTGCCGGGAGCCAGCCCGGCGCTGCAACCAATGGAAGAAGTCTCGAATCCTCCAGAGCCGCCACGCGATGCCCGATGCCGGAGAGATAGTCCGGATTCGAGGCGAACGCCAGGAACGAGGCGGCACTCGCCTGAAGGACCAACAGGGCCGCGTCCCAGCGCTCGTCGTCTGGCCCGATGAGAAAATGACCTCCCCGCCCATCGAAAAGGACCTTTCCGCCCGAACGCTCGAGAAACGGACGTGTGTGGGCGACATAGCGCCGGTACGCCGCCTCGCCCGAAATCGGGTCCGGCGGTGCGATCGCGGGATAGGCCGAATAATCGGCAACGGATCGAAAGCGCATCAGATTCAACATGACGACCGGTCCGTCGATCATTCTCGAGAAGAACAGGCGGGCGAGTTCCTGCGAGGGCTCCAGGTACGAGGACGTGGCTGGCATGACGTTTCCAAGGGATGAGTAAGGAACGGGAGGCATCGTCCTGACGTGAGGTGTTCTCGATCCGCGCTATCGGGATGCGCGCGCGAGTTCAGGCTGCAGCGCATACGAGCGTCGGGCCTGCCACGGCGCGACTTCCTCCTGTTCGATCAGGGTGATCGCATGAAACGTCACGCTGAGGGAAGGGAGCGCGGCGGCGATGTCCTCAAGAACGAAGACCGCGCTCGACGCGTTCCTCGGATGCAACAGGGTGATGTGAGCTCCCTGGGACTTCGCGCCCGGTCCGAGGATGGACGTCCTCAGATCCTGATAGGCTGCGCAACCCTCGGTTGCACGAAGCAAGACACAGCCGTCGGAGAGGACCCGTGGTCTTCCGAACTGCAGAGTGATTGACGGCGCGCTCAGCGACCGCAGTCGATCCCGAATCATCGGCCATGGCGATAGCTCGTCATCCCGACACAAGGTCACATGCGCCCGGATCAGGGCGTACTGCACCGGGTCCAGCCGCTTCCTGACACGCTCCACGACGGAACGGGCGTCTTCCGGAAGAAACAGCGTCAACTGACGTCTCATCGTTCGCAGCTCCCTGGGCTATCCCCGATCCCATGACGAGCCGGCGCTTGCCCGAGGAAGCGGCGGGCGAGTTCTCGAGCCTGACGTGCGACCCCGAAGCTGAGCGCCGCTTCGGCACGCGCCGCAAACCGTTCGGGCGAGCGTCGGAAGCGCACGCCGATGACGATACTGGCTATCGTCGCGCCGGCGAACAGCACGACGGTCGTCGTTGCGCCGAGCAGGCCGAGCAGGTTGAATCCGAAGCACGCCCAGCTGCGCGATGAGTTGGCGCAGTGCGAGCACGTCGTCGCCGGCGGCGTCCATGACGCGGTCCGCGGCGGCGAGATCGAGCGCGAAGTCCTCGATCGGCAGCGCGTCGCGGATGCGCCGGCTCTCGCCGCGGTAGAACGAGATCGCCACGTTGACCGCGATGCGATGCATCCACGTGGAGAAGCTGGCGCGCCCGTCGAAGCGCTCGTATGCGCGCCACAACTCGATCACGATGTCCTGGATCAGGTCGCCGCGGTCTTCACGTCGCGCGCAGTACGCGCTGGCGATCTTGTAGAGGATCGGTTTGTGCCGTTCGAGCTCGGCAACGAAGCGGTCCTGCGGCGGGAGTGCGGGCACGGCGGTTCCGGTGGGGCGCGCGGATCGGGGATCGATCCGTTGCGAAGGTTATTCGTCGTGGCGGGGGGAAATATCACAGCCGCGGAAAACTCCTTCCCCGGGCATGGCATCGGCGTGGATGCCTTGCCGCTGTCCGCCGCCGCCGATCGCCTGTCCGGCGGACGGCCGGACAGCGGCGGCGGGCGGGAAATCGTATGCAAGCCATTGATTTTAAGTCATGTTGGGAATGGCATGGTCTTCGCATATCGAAGTCCGACTTCTGCTGGACTGCCCCATGATCCGCGACACCTCCGCCCAAGACCGCGTCATCCAGGCCACGCCGGCCGCGAAGACGCGCCGCTACGTCCTCATCGGTGCCGCGGCGCTTGCAGTCCTGCTGCTGTTGTTCGCGCTGCCCACGCTCGGACGCTGGTTCGGTGCCGAGCGTTCCGTCTCGGCCGAGCGCCTGCGGTTCGCCACGGTCGAACGCGGCGACCTGCTGCGCGACGTGTCCGTGCAGGGCCGCGTCGTCGCCGCCGTCAGCCCCACGCTGTATGCGCCGGTGGCCGGCACCGTCACGCTCAAGACCCGCGCCGGCGAAACGGTGAAGCAGGGCGATCCGCTCGCGCTGATCGACTCGCCCGAACTGGCCAATGAACTGGAACGGGAACGCGCCACGCTGCAGGAACTGGAAGTGGAAGTGCAGCGCCAGCGCATCGCCAGCGAACGCCAGAAACTCACACGTGCACCTGCACATGCTGTGGCTGGACGGCGTGTATGAAGAACGCACTGCGTCGAACGGTGACAGGATCAAGCCGCGCCTGCACCGCGCCCGCGCGCCCACGTCCGCGCAACTGACCGGGCTTGCGGACACCATCGCGCGGCGCGTGTTGCGTCATCTGGCCAAGCGCGGCTGGCTGGAAGGCGAAGCCGAATCGGTGTTCCTGAGCGAGCGCGCCGAACGCGATGACGGCCTCGATGCCGTGCGCATGAGTTCGATCACCTATCGCATCGCCACCGGCCAACGCGCCGGGCAAAAGGTGGCGACGCTGCACACCCTGCCCGGCGACGCGGGTTCGCTCGATGGCGATGCCGGTCGGGTGGGCGGGTTTTCGCTGCACGCGGGCGTGGCCGCGCAGGCGCACGAACGCGCCAAGCTGGAGAAACTGTGCCGCTACATCACGCGCCCGGCGATCAGCGAGCGGCGGCTGTCGATCTCGCCGCAGGGCAGGGTGCGCTATCAGCTCAAGACGCCGTGGCGCAATGGCACGACCCATGTCGAGTTCGAGCCGATCGAGTTCATCGCCAAACTGGCCGCGCTGGTCCCACCGCCGCGCGCGCATCTCACGCGATTTCATGGGATTTTCGCCCCGAACGCTAACCTGCGGGCGCAGCTCACCGCCGCGCATCGCGGCAAAGGCGGCAAGACGACGGACACCGATCATGCGGACGACCGCACGCCCGAGGAAAAACGCCGCGCCATGAGCTGGGCGCAGCGCCTCAAGCGCGTGTTTGGCATCGATGTGCAAACCTGCCAACACTGCGGCGGCGCGGTGAAGATCGTCGCGGCGGTGGAAGAGCCGCACGCGATCAAACAGATCCTCGACCACTTCGCGAAACACGGCGCACTGCCGCAGGCGCACTACCGGCCCGAGGTCCGCGGACCGCCAGCGGCGGCGTGATCGCGGCGTCGGCTTCACCGCCGACGCGAAACCCGATGACATCACGATGCGGCCCCGCGCCCGCAGGGCGGCGCTCGGCCCGAGTCCGGAAAACGGCCGTACCAGGCCGCCAACCACGACGCGGAACGCCGCGTGCAGCGTCGAAATCTCCCGCCTGACCCCGCGCATCAGCGCAAACGGCCGCTTGCGCCGCCTCCGGCTACCGCGCAGACTGGGCGAAAAGGGCGGTTGAATTTCCTATACCCAAAGGTCGTGACATTGCGAGGCTGGGTATCCATGCGCCATGAAGACTGGAATCTTTGGGCTACGCCAGCCGACCACGCTAACGGGAACACGACACGCTGTATCTCATTGAGTGGCTACGATGATCTTCGCGATCATGCCGCGGACTTCGACGGAAAGGTGGTCGAAATCACGGGAACCTTCATCAGTGATGCAACCTGGGGCGGGCGGATCGTTCGGTTAGGCGCCTGCAGCGACGCTGCTCTGAGGGTCGACGGACTTTCGGGTGTAAGGCTGGCTTCCACGGCACCGTGAATGTCCCGTTGCGCTGGCGTTGCTGTTCCAGCCGCTGGCGCGAGCGAGCAGCGAATCAAGCGTGTCGCGGACCACGACCTCTCGTACCGGGGAATGGGCAGCGACCGGAGGCCCGCGCCAGGGAGAAACTTCCGCCGGGTGTCAGGATTGCGTGCCCAGTGGCGTATCGTTGCCCATATGGTCAGATACCTGGAGAGCAGCACGTGAGCACATTCCGCACCGGCGTCCTGGCGCTCGCGCTTTCGATCGCCCCGCTGGCGCAGGCGTTGCCGCTGCACATCGTGAAGGACGTCAATCCCGGAAGCGCCAGCGGCTTCACGCGGGGGCATGTCGTCGACAACGGCGATCACGTTCTGTTCTGGGCGAGCGACCCGATCAGTGCACCGGTGGGTTCGCTGTGGCGCAGCGACGGCGCCGAGGCCGGGACCATCGCCGTGGAAGCGCTCGCGGGGTCGGCCGGTTCGTTTCGCAGCTTTTATCCGGGCTTCGATGGCCAGGCCTTCTTCGAATTGATCGACGGGTTCTCCGGCTTCGAGCAGGTGTGGCGCAGCGACGGCACCGCTGCCGGCACGTATGCGATCACGACCACCGACCTCAAGTTGTTGGGCGTCGGACCGTCGGCATTCCACGCAGCCGCGCCGTATTTGTGGTTCGACGGCAAGCATCCGAGCACCGGTCGTCGGGCGCTGTGGCGCAGCGACGGCACCGTCGTCGCAACCGCGCCGGCGCCGTCGAACAACACCTCGTCGAGCTTCCACGTGATGGGCGACCGGGTGGCTTTCTACGGCAATCCGGACGGGGTAGTCAGCGGCGTCGCGATCAGCGACGGCACGGTCGTGGGTAGCGTAACGCTGGCCCAGACCTTCACCTTCGCTCAGTTCCAGTTGGCGGAACAGGCGAATGGAAGGCTGTTCTTCACCGCCAGCCACACAGCCACCGGCATCGAGTTGTGGCGCATCAACGACGGTTCGCTGGATTCGGCCCCGGTGAAGGATATCTCGCCGGGAATGGCCAGTTCGTCGCCGGAAAACCTGCTGCGCGTCGACGACCGCGTGTTCTTCACCGCACTGGAGCCGACGGCCGGCCGCGAGTTGTGGGTCAGCGACGGAACCGAAGCGGGCACGGTGCGCGTCAAGGATGTGCGGCCGGGGTTGCAGGACTCCAATATCTGCTGTCTGTTCGACCTCGCCGGTACCTTGCTGTTCTTCGCCGACGACGGTGTCCACGGAAAAGAGCTCTGGCGCAGCGACGGCACCGACGCGGGCACCTGGATGGTGAAGGACACCGCGCTCAATGGCGACGCGGCGCTCTTCCCGGTGGGCGTGGTGCAGGGCGACGCGTTCTATTTCCGCTCGGGCTCGTCGCTGTGGCGCAGCGACGGCACCGAAGAGGGTACCTCGCGCGTTGCCGGCAACGTGACGCTGGGCCTCGAGACCAAACCCATTGCCGCGGTCGGTCGGATATTTACCCAGGTCGGCGGCGCCGGGAGCGAACTCGGCGCGCTGGATGTGATCGAGCAGTACGGGCAGGCCTGGTGCAGCACGGCAGAAGTCCCGATCCTTGACACTGCCGTCGGTTCCCAACGCATCCACCTGCCTCCGGGCACGCCTGCATTCGCGTTCGAAGTCGCACTCGACCTGTATCACACGTATCCGAACGATCTGGTCGTGCGCCTCACGCACCTGGATACGGGCAGCACCGCGCTGCTGCTGGATAGGCCGACTACGGCCGGTAACCAGGCCTGCGTCGCGGATCTGATCGACGTGCGCTTCGTCGATGGTGCGCCGTCGTCCGCGACCACCTGTGCCACCGGTAGCCAGCGCCTGGCCTTTCCGCGCGATGCATTGGTCGGAGCGGCGCAGCCGCTGAGCGCCTTCGCCGGCGAGGATTTCGGCGGAACCTGGGAACTCACCTGGACCGACGGAGCGGCCGGCGACCGCGGACAGTTGCACCGCTGGTGCCTGTACGGCGTAGGCGCCGACGTCTTTTCCGACGGATTCGAGGAGTAAGGCGCGCGCAGCGACGCGTCGCGCCCGTCGTGCTCCGGCGAGCTCAGTCCCAGACGGTGGTCAGATCCTTGCCGTCTTCCTTCCACGTGTCGCCGTCCTTGACCATCGCCACGACGCCGCGCTGGGTGTTGCCGTCGCTGTCCTTGGCGTCGACCTTAAGGATCACGCGGTCGGGCTGCTGCCAGCCGCCGCTGATCGTGGCAGTGGCCGGCACGCCGTAGCGCAGGCCTTCGATGTAGCTCTTGGTCGATTCCGGATCGTCCTTCGGCATCATCCATTCGCCGCTCTCGCCGGCGTGCGCGCGCAGGAAGTCGGCGTCGCCTTTCTTCACCGCCTCGACGTAGGCGAGGTAGGCCTTGCCCGCGTCGCCGCCACCGGCGGGCTGGGCGGTGCCCTTGAAGTTCGCGTCGACGACGTCGGCGGCGAACTTGAGATCGAACTGGTAGGTCTTGTCGAAGAAGTCTTCCGGCTCGGCGAGCACGTGGCTGCCTTCGATGCGCGTCGGGGTGTTCGACGTCAGCGTGAACTTGCCGAAGCCCGAGGTGTTGAAGGTATCGCTGGGCTCCGAGCTCCAGAATCAGATGCCGCCCTCGGTACCGTCGGCATTGATGGTGATGCGCGTCATCGCGCCGTCGACCGCTTCCAGTTGATCGGTGATGCCGTCATCGAGATCGAAGCCATCGACGGCGAGCGACGGATCGACCGGATGCGTGGTCAGATAGACATTGACCTTGCGCTTGCCGGCCTGGACCACGCTGTCGCGCGACAGCGCAACGGCGTGCCGGAATTCCTGCTTGCGCCAACCCAGGCAGTCATCCGTCGCTTGCTGGAAACGGCGATCGAGGAGAGCTGACTCAAACCTCCAACGTGGCGAGATCGCCCTTGGTCTCCAGCCACGTCTTCCGATCCGAGGCGCGCTTCTTCGACAGCAGCATGTCCATGAGCGAGCGGGTTTCGTCAGCGTCGTCGATGGTGAGCTGCACCAGTCGGCGGGTGTCGGGGTGGATCGTGGATTCGCGCAGCTGCGACGGATTCATCTCGCCCAGGCCCTTGAAGCGGGTGACGTTGACCTGACCCTTGATCTTGTCGCGTTCGATCCGTTCCAGCAGCAGGCGCTTCTCTTCCTCATCCAGCGCGTAGACCACGGTCTTGCCTACGTCGACGCGGAACAGCGGCGGCATCGCGACGAAGATGTGACCGGCGCGCACCAGCGCGGGGAAGTGGCGCAGAAACAAGGCGGACAGCAGCGTGGCGATATGCAGGCCATCCGAATCGGCGTCGGCCAGGATCACCACCTTGCCGTAACGCAGGCCTTCGATATTTTCCGTGCCGGGATCGCAACCGATCGCGACGGCCAGATCGTGCACTTCCTGCGAACCGAGCACGCCTGAGCTTTCCACTTCCCAGGTGTTGAGGATCTTGCCGCGCAACGGAAGGATGGCCTGGAATTCCTTGTCGCGTGCCTGCTTGGCGCTGCCGCCGGCGGAGTCGCCTTCGACCAGGAACAATTCGGTGCGCGACAGATCCTGCGAGGAGCAGTCGGCTAGCTTGCCGGGCAGGGCGGGGCCTTGCACGATTTTCTTGCGCACGATCTGTTTCTCGGTCTTGAGCCGCGCCGAAGCGCGCTCGATCGCGAGCTGCGCGATCTTCTCGCCCAGTTCCACGTGCTGGTTGAGCCAGAGCGAGAACGCGTCGTGCACCGCGCCTTCCACGAAGGCTGCGGCCTGACGCGAACTCAGACGCTCCTTGGTCTGGCCGCTGAATTGCGGGTCGGTGAGCTTGATGCTGAGCACGAAGGCGAGACGGTCGTAAACGTCTTCCGGCGCCAGCTTTACCCCGCGCGGAAGCAAGTTGCGGAAATCGCAGAACTCACGCAGCGCGTCGGTGAGGCCCGAGCGCAGACCGTTGACGTGGGTGCCACCTTGCGCGGTAGGGATCAGGTTGACGTAGCTTTCCTGCACCAGTTCGGCGCCGACGTTCGCATCCGACGAGGGCAACCAGCACAGCGCCCAGTCCGCGGCTTCGCCTTCTTTCGCCAGCTTGCCGAGGAAGAACTCGGGCGGCAGCACGTCGCGATCGGTCAGCAGTCCGCGCAGGTAATCGCGCAGGCCATCCTCGTAGTACCACTCGGCGCGTTCGCCGCTGGCTTCGTCGAACAAGGTCACGCGCAGGCCGGGGCAAAGCACGGCCTTGGCACGCAGGATGTGCTTGATCGCGCGCAGGTTGAACTTGGGCGTGTCGAAGTATTTCGGATCGGGCCAGAAGCGCACCCGCGTGCCGGTATTGCGCTTGCCCACCGTGCCCACGGTCTTGAGCGCCGAGTCGGTGAAGCCGTCGCGGAACGCCATGTGATATTCGCTGCCGTCGCGGCGGATGTAGACATCCACCTTTTTCGACAGCGCATTCACCACGCTCACGCCCACGCCGTGCAGGCCGCCCGAGAAGGTGTAGTTCTTGTTGCTGAACTTGCCGCCCGCATGCAGGCGGGTCAGGATCAGTTCGATGCCGGGAATCTTCTCGTCCGGGTGGATGTCGACCGGCATGCCGCGGCCGTCGTCGCCCACTTCGCAACTGCCGTCCGCGTGCAGGATCACGTCGATCTGCTTGGCGTGCCCGGCCAGGGCTTCGTCCACCGAGTTGTCGATCACTTCCTGCGCCAGATGATTGGGGCGCGCGGTGTCGGTGTACATGCCGGGACGGCGCTTGACCGGTTCCAGGCCGGAGAGGACTTCGATGTCGGCGGCGTTGTAGCGCGTGTTCATGGAGCGAAGCAGAGTTCCGGGCGAATGCAGGCGCGCAGGATGGCGGCGCGGGGCGGGGGGACGCAAGCGGGCGGGGCGGGCGGCGCGACTGGGAGATGTCGCACCCGGCATCGCGGCGATGTCGCATCCGTCGGTCCGCAATCCGCCGATGCGCGTCGATGACGCCGGCCGCAACCCTGTGCAGCCGACCCTGCCCAGGCCCGTTCCATGCCGGCTCTCGCCGCGGCGGTGCGGTGGACGGCGCCGGATGGAGCGGACGCGGCGTCGCCCGCATCGCGTTACGCCCGCCACGCGCCCGAGCGCACGCTGCTGTACGCGCTGGTGCAGGCGCATTACCCGGAGTTCCTCGAACGCCAAGCCGCGCACGACCGTCCCGTGCCGGACTACGTGCGCGCCGAGTTCGATGAGTATCTGCGTTGCGGCGTGCTGGAGCACGGCTTCCTGCGTGTGGTGTGCGAACAGTGCCATGCGGAACGGCTGGTCGCGTTCTCGTGCAAGAAGCGCGGCCTGTGCCCGAGCTGCGGCGCGCGGCGCATGGCCGAAAGCGCGCGGCATCTGGTGGAAGAGGTGTTCGGCGAACGTCCGGTGCGGCAGTGGGTGCTGAGCTTTCCGTATCCGCTGCGCTTCCTGTTCGCCAGCCAACCCGAGGCCTTGGGCCCGGTGCTGGGCCTCGTGCAGCGCGCGATCGCGGGCTGGCTGGCCGATCAGGCCGGGGTGGAACGCCGCGCGGCGCGCAGCGGCGCGGTGACGCTGATCCAGCGTTTCGGCAGCGCGCTCAACCTCAACGTGCACCTGCACATGCTGTGGCTGGACGGCGTGTATGAAGAACGCACTGCGTCGAACGGTGACAGGATCAAGCCGCGCCTGCACCGCGCCCGCGCGCCCACGTCCGCGCAACTGACCGGGCTTGCGGACACCATCGCGCGGCGCGTGTTGCGTCATCTGGCCAAGCGCGGCTGGCTGGAAGGCGAAGCCGAATCGGTGTTCCTGAGCGAGCGCGCCGAACGCGATGACGGCCTCGATGCCGTGCGCATGAGTTCGATCACCTATCGCATCGCCACCGGCCAACGCGCCGGGCAAAAGGTGGCGACGCTGCACACCCTGCCCGGCGACGCGGGTTCGCTCGATGGCGATGCCGGTCGGGTGGGCGGGTTTTCGCTGCACGCGGGCGTGGCCGCGCAGGCGCACGAACGCGCCAAGCTGGAGAAACTGTGCCGCTACATCACGCGCCCGGCGATCAGCGAGCGGCGGCTGTCGATCTCGCCGCAGGGCAGGGTGCGCTATCAGCTCAAGACGCCGTGGCGCAATGGCACGACCCATGTCGAGTTCGAGCCGATCGAGTTCATCGCCAAACTGGCCGCGCTGGTCCCACCGCCGCGCGCGCATCTCACGCGATTTCATGGGATTTTCGCCCCGAACGCTAACCTGCGGGCGCAGCTCACCGCCGCGCATCGCGGCAAAGGCGGCAAGACGACGGACACCGATCATGCGGACGACCGCACGCCCGAGGAAAAACGCCGCGCCATGAGCTGGGCGCAGCGCCTCAAGCGCGTGTTTGGCATCGATGTGCAAACCTGCCAACACTGCGGCGGCGCGGTGAAGATCGTCGCGGCGGTGGAAGAGCCGCACGCGATCAAACAGATCCTCGACCACTTCGCGAAACACGGCGCACTGCCGCAGGCGCACTACCGGCCCGAGGTCCGCGGACCGCCAGCGGCGGCGTGATCGCGGCGTCGGCTTCACCGCCGACGCGAAACCCGATGACATCACGATGCGGCCCCGCGCCCGCAGGGCGGCGCTCGGCCCGAGTCCGGAAAACGGCCGTACCAGGCCGCCAACCACGACGCGGAACGCCGCGTGCAGCGTCGAAATCTCCCGCCTGACCCCGCGCATCAGCGCAAACGGCCGCTTGCGCCGCCTCCGGCTACCGCGCAGACTGGGCGAAAAGGGCGGTTGAATTTCCTATACCCCGCATCGTGAAGAAGGACGCCGGGCATCTCTCCCGGCGTCCAACGGTCATCCACGCACCTGACTCGAAACAACCTGCGTGCGGTTGCGCGGCACCTTGCGTCCATTCAGCATTGCACCGATCGCGGTATGCCGCACGACGAGCTCGTAACTCAGCAGAAGCACCGCCAGCAACGCGGCGAGTAGCAGCGGATACTCGACGAACCACGGCCAATCGAGTTGTGCGAACGCAACCTGCAGCGCCATCACCAGCGGTACGTGCATGATGTACATCCAGTACGAGGCATCGGCGAGATAGCGCCGCACCGGGCTGTGGTTCGACAGGAACCGCAACGCCAGGCCGAGCAGCGCCAGCGACCAGCCCCAGCTCGCGACCCCGAAACACAACGCGTACAGCATGTCGTTCGCGCTACCGGTGGACGGGGTGAAATTCGGCTGGAGGCCCAGCGTCGCAAGTCCAGCCACCGTGCATGCCAGTGCGAGCGCAAGCGACAGCGGCCAACGCCGCTGCAGTCCAACGAGCAATTCGCGCCGGCGCTGCAGCAACCAGCCTGCACCGAACGCCACGCCGTAGCCGGTCAACGCCGCCGGATTCGGATACAGCGACTGGTCCGGCGTCGGAATGCCGAACCACGGAATCCAGCCGGCCTGCAACGACAACGCAACTGCCACCGGCACGCCCAGCAACAGCGGCGCGAGTGGGCCGAAAGCGATCCGGGTCGCACGATCGACCCATGCGAGAAATGCACCGCCGCGATCCAGCCTTGTCACCACGCCCCGCAGTGCCAGTGCGGCGATGTAGAACAACGTCAGCACGTAGAGAAACCACAGGTGCGTCAGCGGAAAATCGTCCGGCATGAAGGTCGGCCCCGGTGGCGTCTCCTTCGGCATTTCGCCGCCGTTGGCCAGCATCGCGCCCCACACCAGCGCCAGCACGATGCCGGTCATCACGATCGGCCAGAACGTGACCAGCGGCAGCACGATGCGCTTGCAGCGGTCCTTCGCGAACGCCTTCACACCGAGGCGTTCCACCGCGAAGCGCGCGAAGAATCCCGCCAGCAGGAAGAACAGCGTCATGCGGAACAGGTGGATCACGTGGAACCCGACGCCCAGGGTGGTGCTCGGATCGCCGTCGGCGACGATCCAGAAATACTGCGCGCCGGGCAGCCAGGACATCGTGCCGTGCAGCGCGAGGCCGAGCAGCAGGGCGAAGCCGCGCACCGCGTCGAGCCCGTGCAGTCGTTCGGAAGGGGTGTGCATGTGTTTCTCCGGTCAAGGGTTGCCCGTCGCGCCCGGTGGTGCGGGCGTTGCGGATGGAACGTGGTGTGGTGTGCCGCGTGCGCCGCGGCGCGAATGCGTCAGCCGGTATCGGCGGGCGAGGTGGCGGCGAGTGCATCGCTCAGATCACCTGTGCGCTGCAGGCAGCCGGTGCAGATCGCCGCGAGCAGCGGTGCGGCAACAT
The DNA here is from genome assembly GCA_022647565.1 of Chiayiivirga sp. GTDB lineage: Bacteria > Pseudomonadota > Gammaproteobacteria > Xanthomonadales > Xanthomonadaceae > JALCLA01. The sequence goes on along the minus strand of JALCLA010000004.1, from coordinate 202,215 downwards.
CCGGTTTCGTGCGTGCAAGGGCGATGCTGGCGGCGACAGCCACGGCGAGGGCCGCGAACTGCGCGCCGGCCGGTATCGCCGCGAACAGATCGACATCGAACAGAGCCTTGCCCAGCACGATCGCCGCGGGCAGCAGGAACAGCGGCGCCAGCACCAGGGTCCAGCGCGCCAGCCGCTCGCGCCGCGTCGCCATCCAGGCCAGTGTCGTGGCGAGACGCTGCGGCGGCGCGCCGAGGTCCAGCCGTTTCACCGCATGCAGGTGCGCGATGTTCGCCACCATGTGCACGAGCAGGTAGAAGTGCAGCAGCAGGCCCGGCACGAGAAAGCGCGCGTCGCCGCCCTGCTGCGAGTTGAACCATGCCACCAGCAGCATCGGTGCGATGGCCAGACCGATGCCCAGCCACAGCGAGCGCTTGAGCGCGCCGAGCGGTCGCGCGAACTGCTTCGCAAGTGCGTCGCGGTCCGCGTGATGGCGCAGCAGCATCGCCGCATCGCCGCGCGCCACCATCTCCTCGGTCTGCGCGTAGCTCGTCCAGCGGTTGTTCGCCGCGCTCCAGCTCTTGCCCGCGGCATCGTCGAGAAACTGCTCGAAGCCGGCGCTGCCGCGGAAGCGTCGTGCCACGATGCGGCCGATCCACGCGCCGAGCGGAATGAACAGCAGCCCGAACGCGATGTTTCCGACCAGCACACTCCAGTGCAGCACGGCGTACAGGTCTCCGCCGAACACGCCCTTGACCAGCACGATGAGGAACGGGAACCACAACGCGATCGAGAACAGGATGACGGCGCCGGTGGTGCGCAGGCGTCGTGTCCGCAACGCCGCCAGCCGTTCGCGCACGTCCAGCACGGGCGCATCGAGATCCAGCGTGCGCAGCACGCGCCACTGGTTCAGATCGGTGCCGGCTTCCATCAGCACCACCAGCCAGAGCGCGAGCGCACTCAGCGCAAACACCGGCACGTTCCAGTGTGCGATGCCGAAGACCAGCAGCGCCGCCAATGCGAGCGCGTCGAACACCAGCGCCACCACCAGCCACTGCGAATGACGGCGGAAGGCGGAATGCATGCGCTGCGACAACGACGCGCGCAGGGCCGCAAGGTCGAATTCGAGGGAGTCGTCGAGAGGACGATCGAGCGCGCCCCAGCGGCCGCGCAATGCGTCGAGATCGAGTCCGGTATTCATGTGCTCATGCCTCCGCTGCGGCGTAATCGCGCTGCAGCTTCTGTTTGATGCGCTGGATGCGGGTGGCCACGTTGCTCGGCGACATGCCGAGCATCGCGGCGATGTCGTCGTGCCCGTGGCCTTCGAGATAGAGCAGGATCAGGGCGCGGTTGATTTCGTCCAGCTGCGCGATGAGTTGGCGCAGTGCGAGCACGTCGTCGCCGGCGGCGTCCATGACGCGGTCCGCGGCGGCGAGATCGAGCGCGAAGTCCTCGATCGGCAGCGCGTCGCGGATGCGCCGGCTCTCGCCGCGGTAGAACGAGATCGCCACGTTGACCGCGATGCGATGCATCCACGTGGAGAAGCTGGCGCGCCCGTCGAAGCGCTCGTATGCGCGCCACAACTCGATCACGATGTCCTGGATCAGGTCGCCGCGGTCTTCACGTCGCGCGCAGTACGCGCTGGCGATCTTGTAGAGGATCGGTTTGTGCCGTTCGAGCTCGGCAACGAAGCGGTCCTGCGGCGGGAGTGCGGGCACGGCGGTTCCGGTGGGGCGCGCGGATCGGGGATCGATCCGTTGCGAAGGTTATTCGTCGTGGCGGGGGGAAATATCACAGCCGCGGAAAACTCCTTCCCCGGGCATGGCATCGGCGTGGATGCCTTGCCGCTGTCCGCCGCCGCCGATCGCCTGTCCGGCGGACGGCCGGACAGCGGCGGCGGGCGGGAAATCGTATGCAAGCCATTGATTTTAAGTCATGTTGGGAATGGCATGGTCTTCGCATATCGAAGTCCGACTTCTGCTGGACTGCCCCATGATCCGCGACACCTCCGCCCAAGACCGCGTCATCCAGGCCACGCCGGCCGCGAAGACGCGCCGCTACGTCCTCATCGGTGCCGCGGCGCTTGCAGTCCTGCTGCTGTTGTTCGCGCTGCCCACGCTCGGACGCTGGTTCGGTGCCGAGCGTTCCGTCTCGGCCGAGCGCCTGCGGTTCGCCACGGTCGAACGCGGCGACCTGCTGCGCGACGTGTCCGTGCAGGGCCGCGTCGTCGCCGCCGTCAGCCCCACGCTGTATGCGCCGGTGGCCGGCACCGTCACGCTCAAGACCCGCGCCGGCGAAACGGTGAAGCAGGGCGATCCGCTCGCGCTGATCGACTCGCCCGAACTGGCCAATGAACTGGAACGGGAACGCGCCACGCTGCAGGAACTGGAAGTGGAAGTGCAGCGCCAGCGCATCGCCAGCGAACGCCAGAAACTCACACGTGCACCTGCACATGCTGTGGCTGGACGGCGTGTATGAAGAACGCACTGCGTCGAACGGTGACAGGATCAAGCCGCGCCTGCACCGCGCCCGCGCGCCCACGTCCGCGCAACTGACCGGGCTTGCGGACACCATCGCGCGGCGCGTGTTGCGTCATCTGGCCAAGCGCGGCTGGCTGGAAGGCGAAGCCGAATCGGTGTTCCTGAGCGAGCGCGCCGAACGCGATGACGGCCTCGATGCCGTGCGCATGAGTTCGATCACCTATCGCATCGCCACCGGCCAACGCGCCGGGCAAAAGGTGGCGACGCTGCACACCCTGCCCGGCGACGCGGGTTCGCTCGATGGCGATGCCGGTCGGGTGGGCGGGTTTTCGCTGCACGCGGGCGTGGCCGCGCAGGCGCACGAACGCGCCAAGCTGGAGAAACTGTGCCGCTACATCACGCGCCCGGCGATCAGCGAGCGGCGGCTGTCGATCTCGCCGCAGGGCAGGGTGCGCTATCAGCTCAAGACGCCGTGGCGCAATGGCACGACCCATGTCGAGTTCGAGCCGATCGAGTTCATCGCCAAACTGGCCGCGCTGGTCCCACCGCCGCGCGCGCATCTCACGCGATTTCATGGGATTTTCGCCCCGAACGCTAACCTGCGGGCGCAGCTCACCGCCGCGCATCGCGGCAAAGGCGGCAAGACGACGGACACCGATCATGCGGACGACCGCACGCCCGAGGAAAAACGCCGCGCCATGAGCTGGGCGCAGCGCCTCAAGCGCGTGTTTGGCATCGATGTGCAAACCTGCCAACACTGCGGCGGCGCGGTGAAGATCGTCGCGGCGGTGGAAGAGCCGCACGCGATCAAACAGATCCTCGACCACTTCGCGAAACACGGCGCACTGCCGCAGGCGCACTACCGGCCCGAGGTCCGCGGACCGCCAGCGGCGGCGTGATCGCGGCGTCGGCTTCACCGCCGACGCGAAACCCGATGACATCACGATGCGGCCCCGCGCCCGCAGGGCGGCGCTCGGCCCGAGTCCGGAAAACGGCCGTACCAGGCCGCCAACCACGACGCGGAACGCCGCGTGCAGCGTCGAAATCTCCCGCCTGACCCCGCGCATCAGCGCAAACGGCCGCTTGCGCCGCCTCCGGCTACCGCGCAGACTGGGCGAAAAGGGCGGTTGAATTTCCTATACCCGACACTGCTGGTCGCATCGAGCGGACTGCTGGCCACGCGCCTGGGCAGCGAGTTCATTCCGAGCCTCGATGAAGGCGACGTTGCGCTGCATGCACTGCGCATTCCCGGGACCGGACTCGAACAGGCCGTCGGCATGCAGACTCAGCTCGAAGCGCGCATCAAGCAATTGCCCGAAGTCGACAAGGTGGTCGCAAAAATCGGCACGGCGGATGTGGCCACCGATCCCATGCCGCCGTCGGTCGCCGACACCTTCATCATGTTGAAAGACCGCAGCGCATGGCCCGACCCGCGCAAGCCGAAGTCGCAGTTCCTGGGTGAACTCGAAGCCGCGGTGCGCGGCATTCCGGGCAACAACTACGAGTTCACGCAACCGGTGCAGATGCGCATGAACGAACTGATCGCCGGCGTGCGCGCCGATGTCGCGATCAAAGTGTTCGGCGACGACATGGCGGTGCTGGCCGGATTGGGTGAGCAGATCGAAGCCATCGCGCAGCAGGTTGCCGGCGCGGCGGATGTGAAACTGGAACAGGTCACCGGATTGCCGATGCTGACGGTGACACCGGATCGCGCCGCGCTCGCGCGCTACGGCTTGTCCCTGGACGAAGTTCAGGACGCCATATCGATCGCGATGGCAGGTGGTGCGGCGGGGCAGTTGTTCGAGGGTGACCGTCGTTTCGACATCGTCGTGCGTTTGCCGGAAGCCTTGCGCACGAATCTCGATCGTCTTGCTGAACTGCCGATTTCGCTGCCGCTGGAGACTGCCGAAGGGCACGTGCCCGGGCAGGCCCTGACCGGCGCAGCGCGCTACGTGCCACTCGGCGAACTCGTCGCGTTCGACATCGCGCCCGGGCCGAACCAGGTCAGTCGGGAGAATGGCAAGCGCCGCGTCGTGGTCACCGCCAATGTTCGTGGTCGCGACCTCGGTTCGTTCGTCGGCGAACTGCGCTCGCGTGTCGACGACCTCGAACTGCCGAACGGCTACTGGATCGACTACGGCGGCACGTTCGAGCAATTGATCTCTGCCAGCCGTCGCCTGCAGATCGTCGTGCCGGTCGCTTTGATCGCGATCTTCTGCTTTTTGTTCATGGTCTTCGGATCGATGCGCGATGCCGTGATCGTGTTCAGTGGTGTGCCCCTTGCGCTCACCGGCGGGGTCGCGGCGCTCTGGTTGCGTGACGTCCCGTTCTCGATTTCAGCGGGCGTCGGATTCATCGCGTTGTCCGGCGTGGCGGTGCTGAATGGCGTGGTCATGATCACCTTCATCCGCAGGCTGCGCGAACAGGGTGAACGACTCGATCGCGCGATCGTCGAGGGCGCACTAGGTCGGTTGCGGCCGGTCCTGATGACGGCATTGGTCGCGTCGCTCGGTTTCGTGCCGATGGCCTTGAACGTCGGCACCGGTGCAGAAGTGCAGCGGCCATTGGCGACCGTCGTGATCGGTGGCATCGTGTCGTCGACATTGTTGACCTTGCTGGTGCTGCCGGCGTTGTATCGGCTGCTTCATCGAGAACGTATCGAGCGTTGATCGACATCAAAGCCCGAATGGGCAACAGGACATCATGAGCACGAACCAGCAGCGCAGGAACGGGTGTGGACAGAAGACGGGAACGTTGCGCGATGGGTGGTTGAAACGCGCCTCGTTGACGGCGATCGCGCTTGCATTCGTGGGCGGCACGAGCGTGCAAGCGAGTGCCACTCAGGACTGCCCTGATCTGGCCGGACACTATCGCGTCGATGGCTTCGGCCCCGTGCTTGGCGATGCGCTCAAGGTGCTCGGGCTGCAGATGGCGGGTTTCCAGGACAGCGAGGTGAAGATCACCGGGCGAACGGACACGGCGCTGCAGTTCTGGATCAAGAGCGGCAAGATGAGTCCGATGTCCACGCAGCCGACACGCACGCTGACGCATGACCTCGATTACGTCTGCGCCGGGTCTTCCATCGCGCTGAAAGGAAAGGCGAGTTCGAGTCGGCAGAGTGATGAGGGTTGGCTGGAAGGCGAGTCGACCGTGTCCTTGTCGCGTTCCGGCACGGGCCTCGGGCTCGCCACTTCATTCCATGGTCGGCAGCGCACGACGATCTACAGCTACGACTCGGCGCGCGTCAGCATTCCGAAGTTCGGCACCGCGCAGACCCTGGGCGGAGGCATTCGCTGGCCGAACATCAGCGAGCCGCGACCGGCCGAATACGTGCCGATCGTCGAGTCCGATGCGGTACAGGCGATGCGGCGCGTGCTGACTACATCCGTTCTCGGTGGCGTCAACCTCGGTGGACTTCAGGACAGCGGCGACCGTGTGCTCGCCAGCCTCAACGCACGCAACTCCGACGACGTGCTCGCCTTCGAGGACCGGCTGCGCGATGCCGCGATTGCCTATCAAGTGAAGCGTGCACCGATCTGGTCCAACAACGGGTACAGCATGCAGTTCCTGTTCGGCACGAGCACCGGCGACGCGAATGCCGCCTGGCATCCCAGCGAATTTCGCGTGCAGCACGAGATCGAACGCATGCAGCACCCGATGGTCAGCGTGAGCAAGGTCGACGACGAGGGTGCAGCCTATGTCGCGACGCTCAACGTGATCGGTATGGAGTCGACGGACACCATCCTGAAACGCCTGCGCCTGAGCACGACGATGTTCCGCGACATCGAGGTGCTCGGCGAGTCGCCGCACCCCAGCGCGCGCAACCTGCGTGAGCTGCGATTGCGCTTGACGATGCACTGACGGCCCGGCCGTCGTCGTCGAAGGCATCGATCGTTGGCCGCGATGCGAACCGAGATCGCGGCCTGCTATAACCCTGTTTCCGCATGGTGCGGAACGCGCGACGCGGTGCGTCGGCGATGTGTTTTTCGTCAGGAGAATTCCATGGGCTTTTTCGATTCGATCCTGCAAACGCTGGGCATCGGCAGTGCCGAAGCCAAGACGCCGGAGCCGGCCGGCACGAAGGCGACTGCGCCCTCGTCCGACCTGGAACCGATTTTCGTCGAACCGCCATCGCGGCCGGTCGGGCCGGCAGCACCCGTGCCTGCCGCGGCACCGGCACCGGTCGTCGTCGTGGCACCGGTTGCTGTGGCCGTCGTCGATGTCGTCGCGCAACTCGAAGCCCGCGCCGCGAAGAGTGCGCAGAAGCTGAACTGGCGCACGTCCATCGTCGATTTGCTCAAGCTGCTCGACATCGACAGCAGCCTCGCGGCGCGCAAGGCGCTGGCTGGTGAACTCGATTGTCCCGATGAACTGCTGGCCGATTCGGCAAAGATGAACATGTGGCTGCACAAGGCCGTGCTGGCTCGCATCGCGGCCAACGGCGGCAACGTGCCAGCCGACCTGATCGATTGAAGGCGACGAACCGGGAGCAACGATGAACGTACCATGCTGGCCTCGGAACGATCCGTGCCGCCGAACCAGATCGGTCGCTTGCGCTTGAGGTCGCTGACCACGATGCGGTAGCGGTGTCCCTTCTTCACCGAGATTTCGTCGATGCCCAGGTGCGTGGGGCCGGGCGTGCCGGCCTTCGCCAACTGCGCCTTCATGTACTGCTTCTCCAGCGTCTTCACGCTGTCCCAGTCCAGGTGCAGTTCCTTGGCCACCGCCGCGATCGATTCGTTGCGGCAGCGTCGCCCGACGTAGTACGCGAAGCGCTTGGTGTAGAACGCACTGTCCGACAGGAAGTCCAGGGCCTCGCGCTTCACGGCCTGGCAGTGCGGGCAGCGGACGCGACGGACCTCGAACTCCAGGAAGATGCGGTATGGCCCGCACGGCATATCCCGCACCCGCCGCGTGCGCCGGTCGTACCAGCCGGACTGCTCGCGCCCGCAGGCGCCGCAGCGTGTTTTTTTGAGCGCCGTACCAGCGTCACGACCCGCGCCTGCGGGTCGCCGAACACGCCCTTCACTTCCTCCAGCGGCCGGAAACCGGGGACACGGTACGCGTCGAGCAGACGCTTCTTGCAGGGTTTGGATCGCATCGCCGCATGATCGCAAAATCCGGCGCGCCGCGGACCACCGAAACAGCCTTGAAATCAGGCCTCAACGGAGGATTTTGGCGCCTGATTCACCCACACGAGTTCCCGAAGAGCCCAAATAGGAAAAATCAAACTGCGTCTGCTCTTCGATATCCCAAATCCGTTCAATCACCACCTTTCCATTGCGATGGGGGAGCAACGGCAGCAAGAAAAAAACTTCCGAGAACTCGATGGCCGCGGTAAACGGAGGACGACTGAGGATAGCGGCCAGGCGCGCAGCGTCGCTGAGGTGGGCACGGAAAACGCGTTCATCGCGAAAGCCTTCGATGCGCACTTCGACCTCACCGGCCACCAAATGCAGTCCGCTGATTCGGCAGGTCGACACAATAGTATGGCCAGCGCCGCGGCCGTGGTCGAGAATCGAAGCGCTGACAGTGGGAAAGGTGACCGCGGTGCCGTCGACTTCCAGTCGCGGAATGAGTCCGTTCGCGGCGATGTTTGCCATGGCCTCAAGCACGTGGAAGTGCTCTTCAACGAGTTCGGATGCGTTCGCGACTTGGCATTGGATCGCGTCGGTCTCCGCGTCGTACGACAGCAATTCGTCAAGCTGCCCATCATGGTTAACCGGGATAGGAAGTCGCATGTTCGGTAAGGTCATTCGATCGCACAAACTGTTCTGAAGAAGTTTCTCCGCCGCGTCGAGCAGTGCTGCGGCGAGTCCGAGTCGCGCCATGAGAGCCTCGATCGAATCGAAGAGATCGTGCGCAGTTTCGATGTCGCCGATCAGCGTGACAGAGTCGGAGGTGATGCTCGGCGGAAGCTGCCGACTGTTCAGGTGTTTCGTCATGTGCAGCAGCTGGGCCAGCGCCGCGATGAGTGCCCAGGCAAGGTTCAATGCTGCGCGTGGATCGATCTGGATTCCATTCATCGTAGTCAGTTGCAATGCGATTCGCATAGGGTTTCTCCAAGAGAATTGAGGGAATCGCGCCCCGCCCCGCGCGCGGTCGCGCGCGCGCTGTGGGGGCAGTGCACGAGATGAAGCGGGGGTGCCGAGGCGTTGCCGAACGCGCCAGTCGTTGGCAGGATTTCGGAACGAATTTGGTGCTCGGCGCACGGAAGTTCAGCCAGCACGCAGCTGGCTCGTCGCACGCAATTCTTCAAGCGCGGCTCCACGACGAGCCGACTCGGATGACGTGCGAAAGATTGATCGGGACGAGCGCGCCCGCACGAACTTTGCGGGCGCAACTTCCCATTGAAGTTGCGATGAGGCCGGTGAGCTGGCCGTTGCTTAGCTCGCCGAGCCTGCTCGACGAGGCACTAGCTCAATCGCTAGCGCTTGGTGTTTCGATTGTCACCTTTCGGAACAATCGTCGGAAGCGGAGCTTCCATGGTGGTTTAGCGATGTTGAAGCTTTAGGAGGGCGTGCACTTGTTCGCCGCACGGAGGCCATGCCTCGCGGCACGGCGCAATCGAAACATGACTTTCTACGCAGCGCAAGTGGCCGGGCGAATTTCGCACCGACTTTCGTTACGGGCACAGCAATGGGCGAGGACATCGACCATCGACCACCGTGTCGCGCTTTATCGCCGCGCGGGGGGCGACGCCTGGTTGGGGCGCGAGGCCATGGAACCACATCCGCTGGATCCGGGCAAAGTTGACACCCTGAGAGCCGTTTGGGCGCAATTTGAGCAACGGAATCAGCTCCTGATCAGACCGGCCCCGGCAACGCGCAGACTCTGGGGCGGTTCGCCCTGCTGACTCAATCAGCGCCTTTCAGGCGCAGCATCAATGTCATGGGATGCAGGGGCGAGGCCTGAAAGCCGTAGTGCTGGTAGAACTGCTTCGCCCGGTCATGCAAGGCATGCACCAGGAGCGCGCGTATGCCGGCGTCCTGTGCGACATTCACGGTGCGACGGACCGCATCCTGCAGCAGGGCCGCGCCTAGGCCAATACCCTGCGCACGGCGATCGACGGCGAGTCGCGCCAGCACGATCACCGGCACGGGATCGGGCATGTTGCGTCGCACGGTCGACGTCGCCAATCGAAGCGAGATCGCGCCGGCCGCCAAGGCGTAGTAGCCATACACCTGCTGGCTCCCGTCTGTCACCACAAACGTCCGGCTGGCGCCGCTCAGCTGGTTGGCCAAGGCGCGTCGTTTCAGCCAATCGTCGAGCGTGGGTTCTCCACACTCGAATTCGCTCAGCAGATGCTCATCGATCAGCGGCTGGGGAGCGGACAGCCGCAGGTTCATGCCGGGTTCGAGTCCCACGGCGCCTTGACGGCCATCAGGCGCTCAAGACCAGGATTGGTCGTCGGCGGCGCATCGAGCATGGCCGCAAACTGGCGGAACTTGCGGGCATCCAGGCGGAAGAAGACCTGATCCAACAGCACCGCCTGGGCTCGCTCGCAGGAAGCCTCCAGCATGAAATCCGAGCGGTTCTTCCCCAGCAGTTCCGCCGCCTGATCGATCAGGTCGCGCTGCTCCGGCAGGGCCCGCAAGTTGATGGCGGCATCGCGCATGTCGTTCTCTCCACTGCACATACAACAGATACACGCATTCTGGCGTGGTGTGTATCTGTTGTCAATACGAGCGAATGCGCGGGATGCTGGATAGAAGGGCAAACTTAGCGCGCTGATCCTCGGTCACCGCACAGCGCTCGATCCGCTCAACAGCAGCTCGGATGCGAGCGCCAGGAATGCGATCCCTGCAATCAGTCGGCGGCCGGTGGTGGCCGACTCGACCGCCACGCCGGTCAATGCCCAGCCCTTGGGCACACGGAAGGCTTCTTCGTGCATCGGGCAGCCTTTGGAGGCCGTTCCGGCGATGATGCCTTGAATATTCTCGTGATCGCTTCTTCGCACGGAGGCGTCGACGATCACCGCGACGCGATATGGCGACTCGCCTGTCTGGCCCGTTGCCTGGGGAAGTTGGTTCAATAGTGCGATGAATTCCTGATCGCTACGCGCTGCAATCTGTCCCGACCGTGGGTCAAGCCCACGGAGTACGATGGACCAGAGCGAGGACAATTCGGGGTGTTCGCATCGAATCGTCAAGCACCGACGGAGCCATGCCTGGTCTACTCGCTCGAATGACAACGGAGTGGATGGCTTTGATCGGGAGCGGGGAACACCCATCGATGGAGAATCTTTGACGGGGAGGTCGATACCGAGGTTCAGTCCGAAGACGTTCATCCCGAGTGCATCGCCAATCCGCCGCGTGAGCCGTTGCGCAGCGGCGACCGAAAGATGGAGTGAGTCCACCAAGGGTTGGAGATTGCCGCCCCGCAGCGATCGGAACAGCGCCTCGCAGAACTGCTCGGGATCAAGGGCGTTGCGCGGAGCGACGGGTGGTGGCTCGGGCGCAGGCGCCTCGTCGAGCCGCGTATCGGACCGCGAGGGCGCGCCTTGCTGGATCAGGAAGCGGATGCCGGGACGCGACGATGGCGCGACGGACACCTCGCCGCGGCTCATTCTCTGTCGCAGCGCGGCGGGTCGCAGCCCGGCAAGGTTCGCCAGCGCCGTGCTCGACAGCTTCTCGGACACCTTCCTGCATGCCCAATGCTCGATCAACCCGGTGGTATGGGCATAGGTGGAGAACGGCGTCTGCATGTCGGCGTGCCCTCGCCGAGATCGGAACCCGGCGGCGTGGGCTTGGCCCAGCGGGAGGTCCCCGCCTAGGGACCGGCGCATCCGCAAGGGATCGGGCAACCATGGCAGGCCCGCTGCGTTGGTCCCTCGCCGGACGGCGGCCAGCATCTCCGGCGTGCCGAAGAGCGACAGCGCATCGTTTGATACCGACGTGTGTCGCCACCAGTAGAAGCGCGCATCCCGCCGCTTGGTCGAGTGGCGCAGCGTCGCCGCAATGCGGCGAGTCAGTTGTTCGGAGGGGAGAGGGGTTCGTCCATCGACCGTATCCGAGAACAGCGCCGAGCGTTCGACCTCCTTGCTCGTTCTCACCGATGCGGACAGCGTCCGCCATGAATCGATCGCGCTCCAGCCTGGCGTCGGCATGGTGGGTTCGAGATCCACCAACCGGGTGCCGCGATGCGTCTTGGTCGACACCCAGCGATTCTTCCTGACCAGCAACGCGCGCCGACCTTGATCCGTCACCAGCTCGCGGCTCTCGCGCAGCAGGGTTTCAGCCGTACGCGCGCCGGCGGCAGCGCCCAAGGCGATTGCCGCCATCGACGCGCGGATCTCCGTCAAGGAAGTGTCGAGTTTCTCGGCGGCGGCAAGCTCTGATTCCAGCAGGGCCACGCTGGCGGCGATCTCGTTCGGGGCGACGTAGCCGACCTCCGGAAAGCTGACCACCTTGTCGCCCGAGCGCCCGATCGACACTCGCGGCGCCAAGCCCTGTTGCACGAGATATCCGTGAAAATAGGCGAGGAAAGCGGTCAGCTCTTCGCGATAGGACTCCTTCGCCCCCGTGATGCACGAGGCATAGAGTTCCGAGAAGTCTTCTTCTTCCAGATCGGACAAGTGCATGTCCGGATCGCGCTTGAACAGCGGGGTGCCTGCACCAAGGGCGTATTTGTAGACCACGCTGGGCTCGATCCTGGGGGACCAGGGCGTCCCGTTTTCCAGGCGGTCAAGCGCATAGGCCGTCAAGGCGCGCACGAGCGATCCATCCTGAGGCCATTGCCTGAGGCGCGCCTCCAGTCGTCGCATCGCTTCCGTGCGATGCCCGCTGCGCGTTTGAGCGACAGCCTTGGTCCGAGCGTTCGCCGAGTCCGTGGATTCGGCGGAGGGCGGCGCCAGCGCATCCGCTGGGAAGGGTCTTGTCGCGTCCTTCGCGCCTCGCAGCGTCGCCTTGAGCCACTTGTACGCTGTGGCGCTCTCGATTGTTCCCAGCGAGCTGTCTCGTTGAGGCGCCGTGACATCGGCGGTGGGGGTCGGTGTGGATGCGGTCCCGACCGACGCTGCAGGCTGGCCGAACAGCGCACGCAGCCGATCCAGCGGCATGGGAACCGACAGAATCTGCTCGGACCAGACGAGGCGCAACGGCGGCGGCGATTCAAAACGGTGGCCGATGCGTGCGATGGCAAACAGCACATTGAGAATCTGCCCTTTCGGCGCCTTCACGCAGGCGGGCGGCACCCATGCCGCCACGAGCTCATCGATCTCCTTTCGATCCACTGATTGCAGGTGAGGTCGGGCAGAAATTGCCGCCAACGCCACCGCACCCGTGAGCACTTCGGCGGAGGCTTCCGGTGTTGGATCGTTGGCGAGGCGCTTGAGGCTGACCGGCACCGCGATGCCCTCGCCGTGATCACTGATCGGTTCGGCCTCACCCAGCCCTGCAAGAATTCTTGCCAGCCGGTCCCAGGACGACACGCCTTGCCAGAGGATCAGTGCCAGAACAATTCGGAGCTTCGCGTCGGCGGCAGTTGGAGCACTTTTTCCGGGATCGCGACTGAGATCGGCGACGAAGTGTGCGCGCAGTCGTTCAAGCGCCAGGTGCGCCGGCACAAAGGTCGGGTAGTGCACGCTGGGGGTAGGCGGAAAGGTGAAGAACTGGGGCAGCCGCTTGACCTTCCATCCGTGGATTTCGCGCCTCTGGATCAAGTAGTCGCGCAGAGCCCGGACGCGCAGTTCCGCGAGCGCGGCACTGTCGGCGCCCTCCGTAACGGCCATGCGAAGTGCAGTAACGGCCGCGGAATCGAGTTCATGGGCTTGGTTGGGAGCGTTGATGAGATCAGGGCGAGCCTGGCCGACGCGCGCCAGTACCTGAGCCTGGATCTCGTCGCCCAGCGATTCACGCAGGGCCTCCACGTGCTGGCGCTGGCGCTTGAATGCCTCCTGCGCGGCGGTTTCGGAAACACGCTCAACGTGGAGGACCGAGTCATCAACAGGCGGAGCATGGTCGAGAAAGATTTGGGGGTCACCGAACCCGCCCAGCAATGGTCGCCACCCATCTTCTTCCAGGGCCTTCTCGACTTTTTCACTTGTTGTGCTCAGGTACTCCGATGGCACCATGAAACTCTCGGAGCCGAACGGCTGGATTCCTTGCTCGATGTGGCCCATGAGGGCTTGCACGTAGAGGCCGGGGCAGTCCACCTCGCGCAAACGCGTGGCGATGCGATGTCGGAGAAAGTTTTCCGGCAGATTCCAGCCTTCTGGTAGACGGCCGGACAAATGATGCGCATCGATGGGGATGGCCTTGCCGTCCTTCCCAAGAATGAAGAAGAGAGGTCCCGAACCGGTGAGCGCGTGGCGCGCGGCTTGACGGACGGAGGCGTTGAGCTCGTCGGCCTTGGCCATCAGGCCGAGGACCGCGCCATAGGCGCCAAGTGATTGCGTCAAGGTTGGCGCCAGGGGCACCAAGCGGCCTTCATGGGCAGCGTCGGTCAGCTTGTCCGCAATGACCGCAGTGTTCGACATCCAGTTGATGTGGCAAGCGCGGATTTCGCCGAGCCGAAATGTCGGACGAAAGCCGGTTCCGGCCATCCACATCATCGCGGTCGCGCGGACCAGTGCATCCTGCAGGTACAGGAGTTCGCGACCTTGGGTGCGTCGGTCCCGCGGTCGGTTCACCAGTCCTTGGCTGGTGGATTCGACGACGGAAGCGAACGCTTCGTCGGTAAGGGCGAGCTTGCTGCCCACCAGGTAGGACGAGTCCTCGCCTTCGCTGGGAGTCAATCCGTGACTGGCCACCGCACGGTTGTAGATGGCCTGAAGAATCTTGGGTTTGGCCGCGTAATACGAAAGGCCCACGGGCGGCGTACCCAGCGTCTGGCCAGTGAGCATCTGCGCCACCGTTGGATCGCCACACTGATTCAAAACCTCCAACTGGTGGCCGCGGAAGAGCCGCGCCGCAGTGATGCGAGGCTCCCCGTCCCTGGCGTCCTGGAACAGGGTGTCGAGAATCTTCTCCAACACATCGAGTTCCGTCCGGAACGCATAGCCATCGTCGGAGGGGATCAATCGGCGCAGTTCGGCGGTCACTTCCTGCGCAAGTTGGATCGGCACGGCGTCCTTTACCTCGCGGAGAAACCGCACCTGCTCGGGCTTGGGCTTGTAGCGCTCCTCGCGCGCGACCAGCGGCAGCGTGAGACTGCCGCGGTCGCGATCGAGTATATCCGGTGCCGACTTTTCGTCCCTGTCCACCAGCGATTCCGCCCGAATCGAGTGACACCGGGTCCTCGGCAATCCGGTGGATGCCGAGAGGAGACCCAAGGTCAGGGCTTCGTGCCGCGTCGCATCGGGGGCGACCTCCAGCCGCGCGAGTTCTTCGCGCAGGCGTTGCAGGGCATTGCGCATTTCTCCAGGGGACGACGCATCCCACTGGCAACGGGCCCAGAATCCTTGTCGCACATCAGACATGAGGCGCAACGCCGTCATGCGCCGCTTGACGGCCGAGGTTGACGACGATGTCTCTTGAATGAGCGCTTCGCTCAGCGGCAAGCGGTCGTCAATGGCTTCAGCCGCGTGGGCAATCTCTTCCATGACATCGGCGGAGGGCGTGAACGCAGCGCCGTAGATGAAGGTGGTCTCGGGATCTTCCACTCCCGCGCTCGTCAGGTCCGGCGAGTGGCGCGGCGGCGGCCGGTGACGAGTTCGAGCGGGCCTGGTGGTTGGGGCTGGCGGCTTGGGGGGACTGGAGGAAGTGCCGGCGGTCGTCGCTTCGATGCTAGGCGTCGGGATGGGATCGCCCCGATCCAGCAGCGAAAACGACCTGGCGAGCATCTCGACGGCGTGCACGATCTCCTTCAATCGTGGATGCAAGGCTGGAGGCACACTCTCGCACTGGGCGAGCGCCGCTCGAACCTTGCTGGGAATGAAGGTCGACGGCAGCGAGGCGATGATCGCGGCTCGTGCAAATTCGTGGTCGACGTGCACGTCTTGGCTGGCGAGGCGAGTAAAGCGAACGACGTGCTCGATCGCTTCCAGGCTGACCGCCTTGCGGCCGCGGGATCGAACCAGCAGAAGCCCCAACAGAATCGCCTTGAGACAGGCGTACCCTCCGGGGCTGCCTGGTGGGGCCGGCTGCGCAAATGCACGGTACGCGGTTGCGCCATGGCCGCGAAGCGGGTCTTGGTCCCACTGGGTCCGAACCGCCCTGACCTCGGAAGGGACAGATGCCGACAGCTGATTGAGGATCGCTCCGAGGGGTCGCCCCAGGAAAAGGATTTCGTGCTCCGGGCTCAGGGCGCCGAGGGCGTCGCGGACCCCCGCTACAAAGGCTTGAAACTCGAGAGGCTGCTCGGGCGGATCAACCAGCGCAAGCAGCGCCCGGGCTTCGGGTATGATCGTCGGAGAGGCGAACCATGGGGCGGCGCGAGGCTTTGCCGTCATGCCGAACCCGACAGTCGATCTGCTGGCGACGTGCTTGCGACCATGGCACCGGTCCCGGGATGCCCGCTTGGGGGTCAGAAAAGCTCGGGCTACCGAGTGACAGTCTAGCTAAAGTTGTAGCGGATGTCGTGTGACAAATGACTTCAACTGTCACTAATATGCGCCGGAAAGTCAGACGTAAGTGCCGGGAAAATAATGTAAACGTAGATTTACGCTATTTTTCACTGCACTAGGTAAATCCATGGCTACCGGCCTTAGCTAGCTACGAACTTGGGGGTCGGGAGTTCGAATCTCTCCGGGCGCGCCAATAAAAAATCAACCACGCCAGTGACTTAGCCTCGCTGGCGTTGTTGTTTGTGGGGTCCGAAACGCGTCTGTGACCGGCTTGTGACCGGTTCTGTGACCATCGCGATTTTTCTGCGTCTCGAGTTCAACCCCTTAGTTTCGAATCTTGCCGTTTCGCGCAACTTTAGGGTCATGCGCAGTTGGCTGACCCCCAAGTACTTCTGCGATTCCGTGGCGCTTGGTCGCAGCGGGTAGCGCGGCGCAAACGACGATCTCGACTCGTACGCGCTGTCTGTGACCGGTCGCTGTGACCGGTGGCTGCGCCCGATACGGCGACGCTGGTGCCGCCGCAAGAGCGCGGATTGACCCCCAGGTATTTTTCGCCGCGCCGCGCCGCGCTAGGGCGGCACGGGTGCCTTGCCGAAGGTGGAGTCTGGGTCGACAGCTTTTGCGCCATGTCGCTCCGGTGTCGCACTGGTCGCGAGCGCTCGTTGCGCCGCGCCGATCCAGAACTGACCCGCGGAAAAGACGGCCACAAAGGGTGGCCGATTCTCGCCGCGCGTTGCGTTGTCCATAGCATTCCCGTTCGTATGCGAGCCGACCCGTGCGCATCTTGATGCTGTGTAGTGTGCTGCTCCTGCCGGTGCTGCTCCTGCCGGTGCTGCTTGGTGGGGCCAGTGCCGAGCCGGGCGCGATCCGTGTGCAGCCGCTGGCGGGCAGCCCCGATCGGATCGCGATTCGGGCACTCGATGTCCCGACCCGCGATGTCCTGCGCGAGATCGGTGCCGCCACCGGAGTCACGCTTCGCGGCGTCGAACGGGTGCCTGCCGCCGCGCGTGTGTCGCTGGACCTCGCAGATCTTCGCGTGAGTACCGCGTGGAGTCTGGTCCTGGGCGACCACGATCTCGAAGCGCGGATCGAAGCCAATGGCACGGTTGTTATCGCGCCGCTGCCGGCGCACGCGATCGAGATACGCCAATTAAGTGCGCAGGTGCGGGAAAGCTCCGACGGCGACCCGGCCCAGCCTGCCCGGTTGGAGCGGATCATCGCGCTGGCGGCGCCAGCCGAGGGCTATGCCGGCACGTATGCAGGCGACGAAATTGCGGCGTTGGTCCGCATTTTGCAGCAGCGGGACCCGCCGGATCTGGAGCGGGTCGAGCGACTAAATCGCGAACGACTCGCGCAAATCGAACGCTGGGATCGCGGCGATGCTGAGCGCGCCTCGGTGCTGGCAAATCTGGCGGCACTGAGCTACCGCCGCGGCGAAGAGAAAGCGGCGCACGACCTGTACGGCCAGGCGCGCGACCTCGTCGCGAGTGGCAACGATCGAGATTCGGCGCTGGTGCATGCCCGCGCGCTGGCCTCGCTTGGCGATCTGATGGCGAAGGAACGCACGGAACGCGCCATTGATGCGACCGAGCGGGATGTGGCGAGTCGGATCAGCAGGAACGCTCTAGCCGACATCGACAAGGCCCTGCACCAAGGCATCGACCTGGCGTTGGTCGAGCCTGCGCAACTGGTAGCGGAGGCCTGCGTCAGGATGACGCAGTTGTTGCCGGAGGACGCCGTGTTCACGCCCGAGTTCACCGACGCCTTTGATGCCACGTCGACCCTGCAGTACAGAATCGCCACGTTCTACAACACGACCGGAAACCTGGACGGGCTGATTGCGATCTGGCGCTGCCGGCGCGACCTGTCCGATCTTGCTTTCGGCGCGGACAGCCAGGCCTCGCGCGAAGCGAGGGAGGAAGTGGCCCGCTTCGAGCGCGAGCGAGCCGAGTCGGTAACGCCTTGAGTGTGGAAGTGATTCCGACACTGCGTGCAATGCCCGATTGTGGTGAGCCTTGAGGTGGTGCTGCCCGGCGAGTTTCATCACCAACGTGGCAAGGTAGTCGGCAACGATGGCCTTGATCTCGCTTCGCGGCCCGGGATTGAGCACTCTGTCGCCGTCGGAATGCATGTACAGGGTTGTGCGGTCGAGGTTGCCTGCTCGGTTCGCTCTGCGACCGTTGAGCTTCCCGCATTGACTTTCATGCCCGGGCACGGTCCTGCATCGTGATGCCCGATTTCGCGGGGTTTCTACGCGTTCCAAGCCACCCAGTGAGCGAACCGATGAAACCGGTCGTCGTCTATGTCCCTGCGATGCTGGCGCAGATCGATTCGTTTTCGCCCGGCGCACGCAAGCCGAGCGAGGTCGTGGCGTCGTGGCAGCAATTGACGCCGGCGTCGGAGGTGTGCGCTCCGTGTCCCGGTTCGTATCGACGAGTCTTGCATGGCGCATGAGCGCGACTACGTCGAAGGCGTGCTGTCGCTGCGCCATCCCAATGTCGGCGGCACGGCCCTGACCTCTTTGATTTGCAAACGCTCGCGATGAAGCTTGGTCTCTCACGTTGAGGTCTACGTAGGAGAGTTACGCGGCCTAAAAGCATTGAATACTTGACATATATAGTCATATGTTTAGCATGCAATACATGGATGTTACCACTCTCCTACGCCGGTTCGGCAGTTCGTTACGGGACGCCCGTAAGCGGCGCGGCCTGACACAGGCCCAAGTGGCGGCCTTGGCCACCGTCCCGCGGCTCAAGGTGATCCAGATCGAGCGGGGCGACGCGTCGGTCTCCATCGGCGCCTACGCTGAAGTGGCGGCCGCACTGGGGCTGGAGTTCACGCCTGTCCCGGCGCGCCGCCCCACTTTGGACGAGGTCAGGGAGATGTTGGCGAATGACTAATCCCGCCACCATCGACCGACTCCGGGTTGGAACACCGCAGGGAGGCAGCGGCGTCCTTGCCCGGATCAATGATGGCTATCTGTTCGGCTACCACGCAGATGCGCTCAAGGCTGCAGAGATCAGTCTGTTGATGCCGCACCGGTTGGAGCAGTACGCCAGCCGCGATTTGCATCCCATCTTCCAGATGAACCTGCCCGAGGGTTATGTGCTGGAACGACTGCGCCAGCGATTGGCCAAGGCGACCACCATCGATCCCATGCTCCTGCTGGCGCTGACCGGCCGCGATGCGGCGATCGGGCGGGTCCATGTCGAGGCGCCACCCGAACTCGTCGAGGCCTTGGGGGCAGGTGACCGGGAGGGACGCGGGGAGCGCTTGGCGCAGATCCTGGCTTGGGACGGGGCCGAGAACCTGTTCGAAGAGTTGGCACGGCGCTATCTGTTCCGTACTGGTATGTCCGGCGTGCAGCCCAAGCTGCTCGTCCCGGAAGCCCGGGAGCCCGAAGGCAAGGTATCGCTCGCCACGACGGACCTCATCGTCAAGAGCGGAGGTGCCGATTACCCCGGTCTGGCTGTGAATGAGTTCGTCTGCATGTCCGTGGTCAGGAATTCGGGCATTCCTGTCCCGGAGTTCTACCTGTCCGACAACAGGCAGCTTTTCGTGATGCGGCGGTTTGATCGCACGGCCGACGGCCAGGCGCTCGGCTTCGAGGAAATGGCCGTGCTGATGGCCAAGGGCGCAGCGCAGAAGTACGAGGGCAGCTATGAGCAGGTGGCGCGGTTCGTCTCGCTGTTCTGCTCGCCCAATTGTCGGCTTGCGGCCCTGGGGCAGTTGTTTGACCAGGTGGCCCTGTCCTGCATCCTGGGCAATGGCGACGGGCACCTGAAGAACTTCGGCGTTCTGTATGACGATCCGACCTCGGAGGACGTCTGGCTCGCACCGGCCTACGACATGGTGTGCACTACGGCCTACATCCCCGACGACAGTCTGGCATTGACGCTGGGTGGGTCGAAGAGTCTGGTGGCGTCCCGCGTCCACCTGATGGACTTTGCCAAGCGCTGCGAGATTGGCGACCCCCGTGGTCGCATCCTTGCCCTGCTGCAGGCGGTGGAGCAGGGGATCGTCGAGCACCGTGCATTGCTTGAGTTGGAGCCCGTCGTTGGTGCTGGACTACGGCAGGCATTCGAGGGGTTCGCCTCCCGGTTCGATCGTCAGTAGGGGACCCCAATGGCTGAGATTCGACGCGGTGCGCAACTGCGACAACTGCGTGATTGATGAACTGGTTCATGCCACCTCGCCGAAAGGCGCTCCCGACTGGGCGCACACCCAGTGCTGCTTCTTCGACATCACGATCGGCTTTCGGCGACCCGGTTGATGGGCGGTCCGGAGAGCCCTTCAAGCGAACCCCTATCGAGATGCCCCGACTTCTGGGTGCTTCTAGCCGTACAACCAGAAGGCTTGCGCACGACGTGGCGTGGAAGTAAACGCGCCGTCGACTTGGTTCCGCGAGCAAACAACCTGATACGTGGGACCGTTTCCGCTCTGCCGTCGCATTCGCACCACCCAAGCCGTCCCCGCGGGCTTCTGGCTGCGCTTCCCATCCCACAGCGCCAGCAACACGTCGCTACGGGTGCACAGGTGCTCGCCGAGCGCGTTGTACTGCAGGGTGCGCGCCTCGCCTTGCTCGGAGATGGTGGCCGTGGTGTGGCCTGCGACGAGCGGGAGTTCGATGAGCTCGGTCGCGGCGCTGCAGAGGTGGTTGAAGTGATGCAGTGATGCGGCCGTGGCGAAGTCGGATTCGTAGCTGACGCGTGGCATGGGGAGCACGGCCTTCAACGCGAGTCCCAGGTCGAGGGCGACTTCGGCAACGAGTTGGTCGGCGCCTTCGGCGAGGGCGGACATTACGGCAATGGGGCGATTCGGCGTGTCGTGTTGCAGCTGCAGCAGGAAGGTGCGCACGCGGTCGCGTACAGGCCCTTGATGCCGTCGAAATCGCCTTGATGCACGGAGTCGACGCGCAAGAAGCCGGGCTGCGGTCGGCGACGCTGACCGATCTGAACCGCCGTGGGGCGCGTGGGTTCGATCCGGCCGCGTTGGCGGCGGTAACCAATTTGGCCGTACCGCTGCCAGCGGCCACCACGTACGACGATCTGTTCGGTGCCGACGATGGTGTCTTCGACGACGCGGTTGGCCCGTGTCACCCAGGCCAGCCAGACCCGTGCCGCTACCCGGCCGGCGCGCGGGTGGCCACGGATCTGTCCGCCGGTCATGCCGAAGTTCGTGGCCCCGGTTCCACTTGGTGACGCAACGTGGTTTCCCGGGAGGCCGGAACTGCGGCTGCCGGGTGCCCGTCGCGCGGCGGCGCGCGGTCAGGGCAGGGCGGCGCGCAGCAGGCTTGACGCGATGCGGCGGTCGTCGGCATCGGTCAACAGCCAGGCGGTGCGGCCTTGCAGCGCGATGCCTTCCACCTTCAGCCTTGCATCGAGGGGCCGTCGCCAGCGCAGCTTGCCGTCCGTGGTGAAGCAGGCGAGGGCGGAGCCGAGGCAAGCACCGTCTTCATAGGCATCGGCCGTATCTTCCAGCACTGCGCTGGCCAACAGATGTCCATCGTCGAAGCGCACAAGGTCGGTACCGGACCATGGCACGCCGCCCGACTCGCCCAGATCGAGCGTCACGATGCGCGGCGCGCGCCTGGGAACGAATTGGCGCGATTGCATGGCATGGCACAGGTCGTCCATGGCAAGGAACACCAGCGCGTTGCGTGGATCGCTGCGATTTCCCCGTTGCATCAGGACGAATTCGTCAGCCACCGGCACGGCACCTTCGAGATTCAGTTGCGAAAAGTGTTGCCGCAATGACGCGCACAGCGGGCGGGTGTCGATAGGCGTCGTGCGTCCGTGTGCATCGAGCAGGACGGCTCGCTCGCGCGATGGGCGCGAGCCCGATCCCATCGCGAGCAGGCCGAGGCCAGGCAGCGCGGCGAGAATCTCGAAGTCGGGCTTTTCCGCCTTGCGCCTTGCGGGCTCGGTCGGCAGATCGCCCGGCAGCAGCGTGATCCGCTGCGACGGACCCTGTTCGCCGAACACGAACAGGTCATTCTCGTCGTCGGCCACGGCGTGGAATCGACCATCGTGCAGGACCAGACCGCTTGCGGCGGAGAAATCGAGCTGGCGTACCTGCTGCGTCGCGATCATCCGGTCTTCGTGATGCACGGGGCGGTGGACGCGATCAGAACGAATCGGCCGGCACCCGCACCTGGCCTTCCATCAGCACGCGCGCACTGCGGCTCATGATGGCGCGGGTCACTACCCACTGGCCGTCGCGTTGCATGACCTCGGCCCCGACGCGCAGCGTCCCGGAAGGATGGCCGAATCGCACCACGTTGCGGGTGCCGCCGCCGGCGGCCGTGTTCACCACGGTGCCGGGGATGGCTGCCGCGGTGGCAATGGCGACCGCTGCGGTGCCCATCATGGCGTGGTGCAACTTGCCCATCGAGAGCGCACGCGCAAGCAGGTCGATGTCGCCGGCCTGCACCGGTTTGCCGGCAGACGAGGTGTAATCCCGTGGCGGCGCAACGAAGGCGACCTTCGGCGTGTGCTGGCGCTTGGCTGCATCTTCGCGGCGCTCGATCAGGCCCATGCGCAGGGCACCTTCGGCGCGGATGGCCTCGAATTTCGCCAGGGCGCCGGCATCGCCGTTGATCGCATCCTGCAGTTCGGTACCGTGGTAACCGAGGGCGGCGGCATCGACGAAGATGCTCGGGATGCCGGCGTTGATCATCGTGGCGCGCAGCGTTCCGATGCCCGGCACGTCGAGTTCATCCACCAGGTGTCCGGTCGGGAACATCGCGCCTCCACCGTCGCCCTCATCGGACGGGTCGAGGAATTCGAGCTGGATCTCCGCTGCAGGGAAGGTCACCCCGTCGAGTTCGAAATCGCCGGTCTCTTGCACTTGTCCGGCCGTCATCGGCACCTGCGCCACGATCGTCTTGCCGATGTTGGCCTGCCAGATGCGCACCGTCGCGATGCCGTCGCGAGGCACCCGTACCGGATCGATCAGGCCGTTGCTGATCGCAAACGGCCCGACGGCCGACGAGAGGTTGCCGCAATTCCCGCTCCAGTCGACGAAGGCGGTGTCGATTGATACCTGCCCGTAGAGGTAATCGACATCGTGATCCGGCACCGACGAGCGCGACAGGATCACGCACTTGCTGGTGCTGGAGGTGGCGCCGCCCATGCCATCGGTGTGCTTGGCGTAGGGGTCGGGCGATCCGATCACCCGCATCAGCAAGGCGTCGCGTGCCGCACCCGGTACGCGCGCGCGTACCGGCAAGTCGTCGAGCCTGAAGAAAACGCCCTTCGAGGTGCCGCCGCGCATGTAAGTGGCGGAGATGCTGAGTTGGGGCGCGAAGGTCATGGCAGGGGTTCTCGGAGTTCGTTGTCGCAATCGGGAATCGTGGCAGGGCCGTGGCCCCGGATCGCTTCTGCCTCAGGCGGCTTGTGCGATGCGGTGCTCATAGTAGGGGCGTTCGCGGTCTTCGAGGATGGTATGCAGCGCATGGCGCGGACTCGATTCGGGATTCAGCCACGCGTCGATGTGCGTGGCACGGATCGGAATCGGGCAGCGATCATGTCCGGCCGCCATCACTTCCGGCGGCGGCTCGTCGCTGATCGCGGCGAAGGAGAGCAGGTCGCCGTCCGGCGTCGGCGTGCGCGACCAGAGACAGGCCACCAGCATCGGTTCGGTCGAACGCGGCTCGAACTCGAGTTCGAGCCTGGTCATGCGGCCCTCGGCATCCGGGCGCTCGACCACTTCGTAGAAGCGGGTCATCGCCACCAGTCCGTGGTGGTGGCCGAACAGCTTCGACCAGGTTTGCTCCAGCCTGTCGCGGCGCGCCATGTAGGTGCCGGGGAACTTGCGCTCGACCGATTCGGTCCAGCCGGGCAGGCGACAGCGATAGCGCATCGGCTTGAGCATGCGCTGCCCGTTTTCAGACACCATCACGTGGGCATACCAGCCGGGAAAGATGCGCGCGTCGCGCGGCATCGGGTCGTTGCGGCGCAGGTCGGCGAGCCGCCCGA
The DNA here is from genome assembly GCA_022647565.1 of Chiayiivirga sp. Classification (GTDB taxonomy): domain Bacteria; phylum Pseudomonadota; class Gammaproteobacteria; order Xanthomonadales; family Xanthomonadaceae; genus JALCLA01. Next base: position 178,270 of record JALCLA010000004.1, on the reverse strand, counting down.
GCAACTGGCTGACCTTGGTGCTTGCGATGCGCCTGTCCTCGGCTGACTTCCTGGTCGGCTTTGCCGCAAGACTGCGTTCCGCATCGGCCAGGCGCTTGCGCTGGGTGAAGATTTCCTTCTCCAGGCGCGCCGCGTCGGCCTGACGCTGAGCCGAGACCAGCGGCGCGATGTGTTGTCCTTCGCTGCCGGGCGCCGGATCGAGGAAGGCGGCATCCATGCCCTTCGGCCACTTCTCCGGTCCGCCGCGCGCGCGCGACCAGTAGATCCGCACGTAGTCCTCGATCGAGATCCCGGCGCCGAAGGCGCGCGCGTACTTCTGGTACTCCTGCCACACCATCGCCGAATAGCACATCGCGGGCTCCGTTTGCGCGCGATCAGGCGGCCCGGTTCGACGCGAGGAAGTCCTGCGCGAAGCGTTGCAGCACGCCGCCGGCGTCATACACCTCGACTTCTTCCGCGGTGTCGAGTCGACAGGTGACGGGCACTTCGACACGCTCGCCATTGCGACGATGCACCAACAGAGTCAGCGTCGCGCGCGGCGTGCGCGCACCGATCACGTCGAAGGCTTCGGTGCCATCGAGGCCGAGCGTCTTGCGGTTCGTGCCGGGCTCGAACTCCAGCGGCAGCACGCCCATCCCGATCAGGTTGGTTCGATGGATGCGCTCGAAGCCTTCGGCCACGATCGCTTCGACCCCGGCCAGGCGCACGCCCTTGGCGGCCCAGTCACGCGATGAACCCTGACCGTAGTCGGCGCCCGCGATGATGATCAAGGGTTGCTTGCGATCCATGTAGGTCTCGATCGCTTCCCACATGCGCGTGACGCGGCCTTCGGGTTCGATCCGTGCCAGCGAACCCTGTTTCACCTTGCCGTCCACGACCGCCATTTCGTTGACGAGCTTGGGGTTGGCGAAGGTGGCGCGTTGTGCCGTGAGGTGATCGCCGCGATGCGTGGCGTAGGAATTGAAGTCCTCTTCCGGCAGGCCCATCTTCGCCAGGTACTCGCCCGCAGCGCTGTCGAGCAGGATCGCGTTCGACGGTGACAGGTGGTCGGTGGTGATGTTGTCGCCCAGCAGCGCGAGCGGACGCATGCCGCGCAAGCTGCGCTCACCGGCGAGCGCGCCTTCCCAGTACGGCGGACGCCGGATGTAGGTGCTTTGCGGGCGCCATGCGTAGAGCGGCTTGGCGCGCTCGCCGCGTTCCACGCGCGGCGCGAACATCGGCTCGTACACGCGGCGGAACTGCTCGGGTTTCACCGCCGCCTTCACGATCGCATCGATCTCGGCATCGCTCGGCCAGATGTCCTTCAGCGTGATGGGTTTGCCGGAGGCGTCGAATCCGAGTGCATCGCATTCGATGTCGAAGCGGATCGTGCCGGCGATGGCGTAGGCCACCACCAGCGGTGGCGAAGCGAGGAAGGCCTGCTTGGCGTAGGGATGGATGCGGCCGTCGAAATTGCGGTTGCCAGAAAGCACCGCCGTGGCGTAGAGGTCGCGTTCGATGATCTCCTTCTGGATCTGCGGATCGAGCGCACCACTCATGCCATTGCAGGTGGTGCAGGCGAAGGCCACGATGCCAAAGCCGAGTTGCTCCAGCTCCGGCAGCAGCTTCGCTTCTTCCAGGTACAGCTGCACCGCTTTCGAGCCGGGTGCCAGCGAGGACTTCACCCAGGGCTTGCGGGTCAGGCCCTTGGCATTCGCGTTGCGTGCCAGCAGGGCGGCGGCGATCACATTGCGCGGGTTGCTGGTGTTGGTACAGGAAGTAATCGCGGCGATGATCACCGCGCCATCCGGCATCAGCCCTTGCGCCTCCTGGGTGCGGGCGGCTTCGAGATTGCCGGCGATGCCTTTCGCTGCAAGCTCGCGCGTGGCGAGGCGCGCGTGCGGATTCGATGGGCCGGCCATGGTGCGTTCGACCGCCGACAGGTCGAAGCGCAGGGTTCGCTCGTACTGCGCGGTCGCGAGCGCATCGGCCCAGAGGCCGGTCTGTTTCGCGTAGGTTTCGACCAGCATCACCTGCGCATCGTCGCGGCCGGTGAGGCGCAGGTAGTCAAGCGTCTGTGCGTCGATGAAGAACATCGCGGCGGTGGCGCCATACTCGGGCGCCATGTTCGAGATCGTGGCGCGGTCGCCCAGGGTGAGCGAGGATGCGCCGGGCCCGAAGAATTCCAGGTAGGCGCCCACCACCTTCGACTTGCGCAGGAATTCGGTGAGGGCCAGCACGATGTCGGTGGCGGTGATGCCGGGCTGGCGTTGCCCTGCCAGTTCGACCCCGACGATCTCCGGCAGGCGCATCCACGAGGCGCGGCCCAGCATCACGTTCTCGGCTTCGAGCCCGCCCACGCCCACCGCGATCACGCCCAGGGCGTCCACGTGCGGCGTGTGCGAATCGGTGCCGACGCAGGTGTCGGGGTAGGCGACGCCGCGTTCGACGCCGATCACCGGCGACATCTTCTCGAGGTTGATCTGGTGCATGATGCCGTTGCCGGCCGGGATCACGTCGACATTGTCAAAGGCACGCCTGGTCCATTCGATGAAATGGAAGCGATCCTCGTTGCGGCGGTCTTCGATGGCACGGTTCTTGGCGAAGGCGTTGGGGTCGTAGCCGCCGCATTCCACCGCCAGCGAATGGTCGACGATGAGTTGCACCGGCACCACCGGGTTCACCCGGGCCGGGTCGCCGCCCTGGTCGGCGATCGCATCGCGCAGGCCGGCCAGGTCCACCAGCGCGGTCTGGCCGAGGATGTCGTGGCAGACCACGCGCGCCGGGAACCACGGGAAGTCCAGGTCGCGGCGCCGTTCGGCGAGTTGCGCGAGATAGGCGTCGCGCAGGCCGGGATCGGCTCGACGCACGATGTTCTCGGCATGGACTCGCGCGGTGTAGGGCAGGGTGTCGTACGCGCCCGGTGCGATCGCGTCGATTGCGGCGCGCGCATCGAAAAAGTCCAGCGTCGTGCCGGGCAGCGGCTTGCGGTAATCGGAGTTCATGCGGGCATACCGGAGGGAGGGGACGGATCGTCCGATCCGTTGCGTGATTTTATCCGAGCCGCGGGCATGGCTGGGTGCGGGCAGGGTGCGGCGGTAGACTGCCCGCTTCCCCGACTCCGGCCTACCGCATGCGCTCGCTCTATCCCGAGATCGAACCCTACGACCACGGCACCCTGGCGGTGTCGGAGCGGCATGCGTTGTACTACGAACAATGCGGCAACCCCTTGGGCAAGCCGGTGGTGCTGCTGCATGGCGGCCCGGGTGCCGGATGCAGCCCCAAGATGCGGCGCTTCCACGATCCGACACGCTATCGCATCGTGCTTTTCGACCAGCGCGGCAGCGGTCGTTCGGTGCCTCACGCCGAACTCGCCGAAAACACCACCTGGGACCTCGTTGCCGACATAGAGCGCTTGCGCCTGCACCTGGGCATCGCGCGCTGGCAGGTCTTCGGCGGCAGCTGGGGTTCGACCCTGGCCCTGGCCTATGCGCAAACACACCCGGAGCGCGTGACCGAACTGGTGCTGCGCGGGATCTTCATGCTGCGACGCTGGGAACTGGAATGGTTCTACCAGGGCGGCTGCCATCGCCTGTTCCCCGATGCCTGGGAGCACTACCTTGCACCGATCCCGATGGTGGAGCGCGGCGACCTGATCTCGGCTTATCACCGCCGCCTGACCTCCGGCAACGCGCAATTGCGGCTCGACGCGGCGCGTGCCTGGTCGGTGTGGGAAGCCTCGACCAGCTTCCTGCGCCAGGACCCGGGTTTCATCGATGCCCACAAGTCCGACGCCTTTGCCCTCGCTTTCGCGCGGATCGAGTGCCACTACTTCGTCAACGGTGGCTTCTTCGAGGTGGAGGACCAACTCCTGCGCGATGCCCCGCGGCTGGCGAACATCCCCGGCACCATCGTGCACGGCCGCTACGACGTGGTCTGCCCGCCGCAGAACGCCTGGGACCTGCACCAGGCCTGGCCAAAGGCGACGCTGGAGATCACCTCGAGTTCCGGGCACTCAGCCTTCGAGGCCGAGAACGTGGATGCGCTGGTGCGGGCAACGGATGCCTACGCCTGACGGCAGGCACGCTGCGCTACAGCTGCACCTCGTCATGCCCCAGATAGGCGGCCAACGCGTCGAGCGCGGCGCGTAGCGGTGCGCTGAGTTCGGGCGCGTACAGGCGCGCCCGTTCCGCGCTTTCGATCCAGCCGAACAGGGATTGGCGCAACTGGTCTTCGCTGCGCACGCGATGCAGCAGATCGTGCAGCAGGCGCTCGAATTCGCGCGGCGTCGGGGCGGCATGGGCGGCCCTGAACACGGCGGCGAGTGCCGCGAACAGCGCCTGCGCGTCCGGTCCCAGGCCATGGTCTTCGGGCCGGTAGTCGAGGTAGGCGTGCTGCGCGTCGGTCCAGAGCCGATAGCTGACTTTCGCCAGCGAGTGGTACAGCGCCTGCTCGGAGATGAGCACCAGCAGCAGGTTTTTCGGGTTGGCACGCACGCCGCCGGCCACCCCGGCCCACTCGCGCGTGGTGGCGAAGTGGTAGAGCCGGATGTGATCGGCGAAATCCGCGGCCTGAAGCTGGTCGAGGATGAGGATGGTGCGGGCGCCTTCGGAATAGGCGCAGGCCTCGGTCATGGCCCGGTCGAAGGCATCGGCTGCAGGCTCGACCGCGCCCAGCGTGCCGTCGTCGAACTGCACCGCTTGCGGCGATGCTGCCTCCGCTTCACGACTGAAGTCGTGATAGAGGACGTGCGGATACTCCAGCGCGTTCGCCAGCGCATTGGCGAAAGCGGTCTTCCGCCGCCCGCCGGCACCGTCCACGTGCAGCACCCGCAGGTGCGGCAGCTCCGGTTCGAACAGGCAGCGCAGCGGATACTCGAAATCGTCGTTCGACTCGAACCCGAACGCGGCAAGCTTCTTGCGCAGCGTCATGGCGTGCTCTCGCGCTCCGGCGCTTGCGGAGTCCGGAACGCGACGGCTCAGGCTGCCTCGGCCCGTGACTTGCGTGGACCGTGCAGCAGGGCTTCGCGCACGTGGGCGATCACCAGGTCCACTTCGTCGCCCGCGATGCCGAAGTGCGGGGTGAAGCGCAGCGAGTTGGTGCCGCCGTGGATCACGCCGATGCCGCGCTCGCGCAGGTATTCCTCGGTGGAGCCGACGCCGTAGCACTTGAACTCGGGCGAAAGCTCGCACGAGAACAGCAGGCCGGTGCCCTGCACCTTGGTGATGTAGCCGGGCAACTCGGACTTGAGCTGGTTGAGCTTCTGCACGAACTCGCGGCCCCTGGCCACGATGTTGGCGCGTACTTCCGGGGTGAGGGCCTCGAGCGTGGCGCAGGCAACGTCCATCGCGCGAGGATTGGTGGTCATGGTGTTGCCGTACACGCCCTTGCGATAGAGCCCGGCGGCGCGTTCGCCCACGGCCAGCACCGATAGCGGGTATTGGCCGCCATTGAGCGCCTTGGAATAGGTTTCCATGTCGGGCGGATCGAGTTTCTCGAAACCGGGGTAGTCGACGATCGACAGTACGCCATGCGCGCGCAACCCGGCCTGGATCGAATCGACCAGGAACAAGCTGCCGTGGGCCAGGGTGAGTTCGCGCGCCGCGGCGTAGAACTCGGGCGTGACCGAGCGGCCCGGATCGCCTTCGCCCATCACCGGTTCGAGGAACAGGGCTTCGATGAACCAGCCGTTGCGCTCGGCGTCTGCGAACACTTGGCGCAGGTGCTCCACCGAGTAGGGTTCCACCGTGAGCAGCGTGTCCTCGTGGCGATAGCTGGCGAGGTGCTGGATATAGGTCTTGCGAGTGGAGTCCGAGTACAGCGCGGGACGTTCGGTGCGGCCGTGGAAGGCGCCCTTGACCGCCACGCGCTTGATGGCGCGACCGGCATGGCGCGCGCCGGATTCGGTCATCAGCTTGGCGTTGATGTCGGCGATGCGGCCGGCCAGGGTCACAGACTCCGAGCCCGAGTTCAGGCACAGGAAGCGGGTGTAGGGGCAGCCGCTGCGGCGGTGGCCGATTTCCTTGCGCAGCGCCTGGGCCAGCCGCAACTGGCTCAGGTTCGGGGTCATGATGTTGGCCATGACCTGGGGTTTGGCCATCGCAGCCAGCACGTGTTCCGGGGTGTGGCCGAAGCCGAGCATGCCGTAGCCACCCGAGTCGTGCAGCACTGCGCCCTTGAGCGTGATTACCCAGGGACCACGGGCTACCAGCGCCACATACGGATTCACCGCGTCCTCGGCGTAGAAATTGACGAAATCAGCCTGCACTTCGCGCATCTGCGCGTCTTCGTCCAGGTCGAGCAATTCCGGGTAGTCGTTCAGCACGGCGCCGTAGGCCAGCACGGCGGCGTCGATCGCCTGCACCAGATCGGGGTGCGATGCTGCCAGTTGCTGCACCGTGGCGTCGCCCAGGCCCGTGGTCCGCTTGGTGCCGCCATGCGCGCGCAGCGCGGCGAGTTTGTCGATCAGGTTCATTGCAGGGCTCCGGAAAATCTGACTGAATCCGGCATTATCCGGGGTTTCTGGACATTTGGTAGTGACGTTTTGACCACTTCGACCTGCCGAATTGGCGATTCGCCGATGTAGCATGGCGAAATGAGAAAGACGGATGCCGACGAAGCCCTGTTGTCCCTGCTGCGCGAGGATGCGCGGGCCTCGACCGCGGAGCTGGCACGAAAGCTGGGTCTGTCGCGCACCACGGTGCAGAATCGCATTGCGCGGCTCGAAGCCGAGGGTGTGATCCGTGGGTACACCGTGCGCCTGGATGACGAAAGGGAGCGCCTGCGCATCCGCGCCCACATCATGCTGACCGTGCGGCCCAAGCAAATGCCGGCCGTGGTGCGCGTCTTGCAGGCGATGCCCGAGGTGCGCGTGCTGTACTCGATCAGTGGCGGCCACGACCTGATTGCACTGGCGGCCACGGCCACGGTGGGGGATATGGACGTGCTCACCGACGCGATTGGGGCCATCGACGGCGTCGACCGCACCAACTCGTCCATCATCCTGTCCACCAAGTTCGAACGATGACGGCTCGCGTTATGATGCGCGCCCCGTGAAACGCTCCGACTTCCACTACGACCTGCCCGAGGCACAGATCGCGCAGGCGCCCTTGCCCGAGCGCTCCGCCAGTCGCCTGCTGTTGCTGCCGACAGGCGATGCATCGTTCGAGGACCGCCACATCCGCGACCTCCCGGCGCTGATCGAGCCGGGCGACCTGCTGGTGTTCAACGACACGCGCGTGCTGCCGGCGCGCTTGTTCGGGCGCAAGGAAAGCGGTGGTCGGGTCGAGATCCTGATCGAGCGGGTGCTCGGCACGCACGAGGCCAAGGCCCAGCTGGGTGTGAGCAAATCGCCACGCGCGGGATCGCGCATCGAGCTGGACGACGGCACGCCGGTGACCGTGATCGATCGCGATGGCGAGTTCTACCTGCTGCGCTTCGAGTGCGCCGAACCGCTGGAAAAGCTCCTGCTGCGCAGCGGCCGCCTGCCACTGCCGCCTTACATCCAGCGCGCTCCGGGCGTGGACGACGACGAGCGCTACCAGACCGTGTTCGCGCGCGAACTGGGCGCGGTGGCGGCACCCACCGCCGGCCTGCACTTCGACGATGCCTTGCTGGCGGCGCTGCGCGCACGCGGGGTCGAGTTCGGTACGGTCACGCTGCATGTCGGCGCCGGCACCTTCCAGCCGATGCGGGCCGAGCACCTGGACCAGCACGTGATGCATAGCGAATGGCTGAACGTGGGCGCGGAGCTTTGCGAGAAGATCGCCGCAACCCGGGCCCGCGGCAAACGCGTGATCGCCATCGGCACCACCGTGGTGCGGGCGCTGGAAGCGAGCTGGCACGATGGTGCGGTGAAGCCGTTCGCGGGCGAAACCCGGTTGTTCATCTTCCCGGGGCGTCGCATCCGCTCGGTCGACGCCATGCTGACCAACTTCCACCTGCCCGAATCCACCTTGCTGATGCTGGTCTGCGCCTATGCCGGGAAGGAACGCGTGCTCGCCGCCTATCGGCATGCGGTAGCGGCGGGCTACCGCTTCTTCAGCTACGGCGATGCGATGCTGGTGTTTCCGCAAGCGGACGCCCTGGCATGAGCCGGATGCGTTTCGACTTGCTGGGAAGCGATGGCAGTGCCCGTCGCGGGCGTCTCACCTTCCCGCGCGGGGTAGTGGAAACGCCCACCTTCATGCCGGTGGGTACCTACGGCTCGGTCAAGGCGATGACGCCGGCGGGACTGCGCGAGCTGGGTGCGCAGATCATCCTCGGCAATACCTTCCATCTGTACCTGCGACCGGGCCTCGAGGTAATTGCGGCGCATGGCGGCCTGCACGGTTTCGCGCAGTGGGACGGCCCGATCCTCACCGATTCCGGTGGCTTCCAGGTGTTTTCGCTCGCGCACCGGCGCAAGATCACGGAGCAGGGCGTCACCTTCGCCTCGCCCGTGGACGGCAGCAAGGTCTTCCTCGGGCCGGAGGAATCGATGCGGATCCAGCGTGCGCTGGATTCGGACATCGTGATGATCTTCGACGAGTGCACGCCGTACGAAGTGAATGGCGTGGTGACCGGCGAGAAGCGCGCGCGCGAGTCGATGGAATTGTCGCTGCGCTGGGCCGAGCGCAGCCGGCGCGCGCACGAGGGCAACGACGCGGCGCTGTTCGGCATCGTGCAAGGTCATATCTACCCGGAGCTGCGCACGCGTTCGGCAGCGGGCCTGATCGACATCGGCTTTGATGGCTACGCCGTGGGTGGTCTCGCGGTGGGGGAACCCGAAGCCGAGCGCAACGCGATGCTGGAACACACCTGCCCGCAGCTTCCGGCCGATCGGCCGCGTTACCTGATGGGCGTCGGCCGGCCGGAAGACATCGTCGAGGCGGTGCGGCGCGGCATCGACATGTTCGATTGCGTCATGCCCACGCGCAATGCGCGCAATGGGCATTACTTCACGCGCCAGGGCGTACTGCGCATCCGCAACGCGAAGTTCGAGCGCGATACCGCGCCCATCGACCCCGAATGCGGCTGCTACACCTGCCGCTCGGGCTTCAGTCGCGCCTACCTGCGTCACCTGGATCGCTGCAACGAGATGCTGGGCCCGATGCTGGGCACCATCCACAACCTGCACTACTACCAGGACCTGATGCGCGGCTTGCGTACGGCAATCGCGGGCGGCGGGTTGGATGCATTCGTCGACGCCTTCTACCGGCAGCGCGTGCCGGGGGCTTGAACTGCGGGCGCGCCGCCCAAATGCAGGGGCGGGGAGCGCGTGGCATAATCCGCGCCCTTTGCGGGCCATCCCGCTCTTTTCCGCCTTCCACAGCGAGCAGATCATGGATTTCCTGATATCCCCCGCCTACGCCCAGGCCGCCGGCGCGCAGCCTTCGCCCTATTCGCCGCTGATCATGCTGGCGGTGTTCTTCGCGGTGTTCTTCTTCTTCGTGATCCGGCCGCAGATGAAGCGGGCCAAGGATCATCGCAACATGATCGCCGCGATGGGCAAGGGCGACGAGGTCGTCACCTCCGGCGGAATCCTGGGCCGGGTCGAAGACATCGGCGACGCCTTCATCACCGTGGAAATCTCCGACGGCGTGCGCATCAAGCTGCAAAAGCACGCGATCACGGCGGTGTTGCCCAAGGGCACGCTGAAGACGGCCTGATCCGACCCCGGTAGCCGCTGCATCCGCGCCGGATCGCCTGATCCGGCCCTTTCCCGGTCGCCGACGGCGACCCCTTGCGGTAATCAAGCATGCTCGAGTTCGCACGCTGGAAGTACATCGTGGCTGCGCTGGTCCTCGTGATCGCGACGGTCTATTCGCTGCCCAACCTGTTCCCGCAGGATAGCGCGGTGCAGATTTCCGCCAATCGCGGAAACGTCGTCGATACGGCGCTGCGCGAACGGGTTCAGGGCGTGCTGGAGGCTGGCAAGATCGGCTTCAAGCGCATCGACCTGGAAGGCGACAGCCTGCTGGTTCGCCTCGCCGACCCGAACGCCCAGATCCACGCGGCCGATGCGGTGCGTGCCGAACTCGGCAACGGCTACGTCGTGGCCTTGAACCTCGCGTCCACCGTGCCGGAGTGGTTGAGCAAGATCGGCGCCAAGCCGATGTCGCTCGGCCTCGACCTGCAGGGCGGCGTGCACTTCATGATGGAAGTGGACGAGCGCGGCGCGCTGGAGAAGCGCGAGAACGGTTTCATGGAAGACATTCGCTCCCTGCTGCGAGACGAGGGTGTGCGGTACAGCTCGGTGGATCGCGGCGGCAACGGGATCGTGGTGCGCCTGAGCGATGCAGGCACGCGGGATCGCGCCGCGGGCCTGATCGGACGCGACCTGCCGCAGTTGCAGGTGACCGACAACCCCGATCCGGCGGCGCTCAACCTGCGCGTCAGCCCGAACGAGATCAAGACCATCGTCGACAACGCGGTGGAGCAGAACATCGGCACGCTGCGCAACCGCATCAACGCGCTGGGCGTGGCCGAACCCGTGGTGCAGCGCCAGGGCGGCAACCGCATCGTGGTGCAGCTGCCGGGCATCCAGGACGCGGCCCAGGCCAAGAAGATCCTCGGCGCCACCGCCACGCTCGAGTACCGCGCCCAGGTCGACGGCAACGCGCTGGAAGCGGCGGCAACCGGCCGTGTTCCGGCGAACGCGCGCATCTACTACAGGCGCGACACGCGCGAGCCGGTGTTGCTGGACAAACGCATCCTGGCCTCGGGCGACCAGCTCGTCGATGCGCGCGCGGGCGTGGACCCGACCGGCGGCACACCGATGGTGACGGTCACCCTGAACAACGTGGCCGGCAACCGCATGCTCGACTTCACCACCGACAACGTCGGTCGCCGAATGGGCGTGGTCTACATCGAGCGCATCCCGGAGACGAAGATCGTCGATGGCAAGGAAGTGCGCACCGCCCGCATCACCGAGGAAGTGATCAACTACGCCACGGTGCAGGCCGTGTTCGGCAAGAACTTCCAGACCACGGGCCTGGGGAGCGCCAAGGAAGCCTCGGAGCTTGCGCTGCTGCTGCGCTCGGGTTCGCTCGCCGCGCCGGTCGACATCATCGCCGAGCGCGTGATCAGCCCGAGCCTGGGTGCCGACAACATCGAGCGCGGCTGGAAGGCGGTGATGTATTCGTTTGTCTTCGTGCTGGCGTTCTTCGTGGTGTACTACAAGATGTTCGGCGTCGTCACCAACCTCGCGCTGCTGCTCAACCTGCTGCTGGTGGTGGCGGTGATGTCGCTGCTCGGCGCCACCTTGAGCTTGCCGGGCCTGGCGGGCATCGCGCTCACCATCGGCATGTCGGTGGACGCGAACGTGCTGATCAACGAACGCATCCGCGAGGAATTGCGCGCCGGAAACACGCCGCTGGCCAGCATTGCCGCCGGCTACGACAAGGCCACCGGCACCATCGCCGATGCCAACGTGACCGCGCTGGTGGCGAGCGTGGCCTTGTTCGCGTTCGGCACCGGCCCGATCAAGGGCTTCGCGCTCACGCTGCTCTTCGGCATCCTGACCTCGATGTACACCGCGGTGTCGGTGTCGCGCGGCATCGCGACGCTCATTTATGGCGGGCGGCGCAAGCTGACCGGCCTCTCGATCTGATGCGAGTACGAAGTCAATGAACGTTTTTCCCTACGACAGCAAGATCGACTTCCTGCGCCTGCGCTCGCTCGCGCTCGCCCTCACGCTGGTGCTTCTGGTGGGCGCGATCGCGTTGCTTGCCACACGCGGCCTCAACTTCGCGCTCGACTTCACCGGCGGCACCGTGGCCGAGTTCGAGTTCGAGAAGCCGGTGGATCTGGACGCGGTGCGCAAGACCCTGGAAGAGAAGGGCTATGAAAGTGCCACGGTGCAGGCGTTCGGTTCCGAGACCGACATCGTGGTGCGGTTGCGTCCGCAGGCCGGGCAGGAAAACGCCGCCCAGACCGGCGGCGCGGTGCTGGAAGTGATTTCCACGCCGGGCAACCCCGGCCGCGTGGTGGACAGCGGCTTCGTCGGCCCGCAGGTCGGCAAGGAGTTGGCCCAGAACGGCGTTCTCGCCGTGGTGTTCGTGGCGATCGGATTCGTCATCTACATCACCTTCCGCTTCGAGTGGAAGTTCGCGGTGTCGGCCATCGCCACTACCCTGTTCGACGTACTCGTGACGGTCGGCCTGTTTGCCTTCACCCAGCGCGAATTCGACCTCGCGGTGCTGGCGGGCGTATTGTCGGTGATGGGCTATTCGATCAACGACAAGATCGTGGTGTTCGACCGCGTGCGCGAGAATTTCCGTGCCCTGCACAAGATCTCGGCCGGAGAAGTGCTGAACCGTTCGGTCAACCAGACGCTCTCGCGTACCGTCATCACCTCGTTCGTCGCCTTCCTCACCGTGCTGGCGCTGTACCTGTACGGAGGCAACTCGCTCGAAGGCATGGCGGCGGCGCAGATGTTCGGCATCGTGCTCGGCACCCTGTCCTCGATCTTCGTGGCCTGCCCCCTGCTGTACTGGCTGGGCGCCAGCAAGCAGGACCTGATGCCCAGGGCGCGCGACGAGGCGGAGCTGGCACGCCGGCCCTGATCGACTCCGCAACGGAAACAAGAAGGCCGCGCATTGCGCGGCCTTCTTGTTTCGCGGAGTCGAACGTCAGGCTTCGCTGAGTTTCACGTCGAAGGCCGAGGCATAGCCGGACTCGACCAGGCGCTTTTGCAGCGCTTCGCTGACCTTGAGGTTGCCGGCCACGATCTGGCCGTTGTTGAAGCTGTCACCCGCGCCGCGGAAATCGCAGCAGCGCCCGCCGGCTTCGCGCACCAGCAGCACGCCCGCGGCGATGTCCCAGGGCTTCAAGCCAGCCTCGAAGTAGGCATCGGCGCGACCGCAGGCGACATAGGCCAGGTCGAGTGCGGCCGAGCCGGTGCGGCGCACGTCCTCAGCCTCGGTCAGCAGGCTCTGGATCGCCGCCAGCTGTTGCGGCACGCGCTTGCGTTCGCGCGGCGGGAAGCCGGTGATGATGACCGTGCCGCCCAGGTCGTTACGCGCCGACACGCGCAGGCGGCGCTCGTTGAGGAAGGCGCCCGAGCCGCGACTGGCACTGAAGATCTCGTTGCGGAGCGGGTCGTAGATCACGCCATGCTGCGGCTCGCCGTTGTCGAGCAGGGCGATCGAGACGCAGAAGTGCGGGAAGCCGCGCAGGAAATTGCTGGTGCCGTCGAGCGGGTCGATCACGAAGGTGTGGCGCGACTTGCCGACCTGGCCGCTTTCCTCGCCGAGGAAGGCGTGGTCGGGGAAGGCGCGCTTGAGTTCCTTTATGATCTCGGCCTCGGCGAGGCTGTCGACTTCGCTGGCGTAATCCTGCCGGGCCTTTTCGACCACGTTGAGGCTGTCGAGGCGGCCGATGTGGCGCAGGATGACGTTTCCGGCCTGGCGGGCGGCCTTGACCATGACGGTGACGGCAGGCTTCTGCATGCGCTGACTCGATCGCTAGTGAAAGAACGGGCGGCCTTGCGGTCCGCGCGAGGCCGCGCAGTTTAGCAAAACCCCGGCGTTTCGCCGACCAACCACGAGGCCGCACCCATCATGCTCGACCCGATCCGCATCGTGCTGGTGGGGACTTCCCATCCGGGGAACATCGGTGCCGCCGCGCGGGCGATGAAGACCATGGGCTTGCGACGGCTGGTGCTGGTGGCGCCGCATGCCTTTCCGCATGCCGAGGCCCAGGCCATGGCCGCCGGTGCCGACGACGTGCTGGAAGCCGCGGAAATCTGCGCCGATCTGGATACCGCCCTGGCCGGCTGCCGGATGGTGTTCGGCTGCACCGCGCGGCGCCGCAGCGTGGCCTTGCCCGAACTCGACCCACGCAGCGGTGCGGCGCGGTTGTTGGAGGCGAGCGGGCAGGGCGTGGCGCTGCTGTTCGGGCGCGAACGCACCGGGCTGACCAACGAAGAACTGCAGCGTTGCCACGCCGCGATCCATATCCCGGCCAATCCGGATTACAGCTCGCTCAACCTGGCGGCGGCGGTGCAGGTACTGAGCTACGAACTGCGCATGGCGATGCTGGCGCAGCAACCGGCGCTGGAAATCGAAGCCGACGCGTCGGAGCCGCCCGCTACCCAGGCGCAATTGGAAGGCTTCTTCGGGCACCTCGACCAGGCTTTGCACGATGTCGACTTCCACAAGGGCCGCGCCCCCGACATCGTGATGCAACGCCTGCGCCGCCTGTTCCTGCGGGGCGAGCCGGATGCGCGCGAACTGCGCATCCTGCGCGGCATCCTCACCGATGCGCAGCGCATGGCACGGCTGGCGCGGGAGGCCGGCAAGACTTGAAGCAGTCTGTCGCGGCCTGTCGGCTGCAGTCTGGATCGGGTACGCTGGCCGACACTGCCGGCAGGGGTTCCGGCATGGGTCGATGCGCGATGGGTTTGTCGTTTCTCCGCCTGGCCGTGGTTGCCGCTGCGCTGTGGTTCGCAGCGCCAGTGGCGGCACAGCCCGAGGCTTCGATCGCCACGGGCCCCGGGCAGGAAACCCTGGTGCTGGGCCGCATCAGCGACGACCCCAAGCAGCACTACGAAGCCATGCGTCCGCTGCTGGACTACGTGGTGCCGCGCATGCGCAACGTCGGCATCCGCGAGGGCCGCATCCTGATGGCGCGCGATGCGCAGCAGATGTTGAGCTATCTGCGTCGGCATCGGGTCGACTGGTTGACCGAAACCCCGGCCATGGCCGTGGCCTGGCGCGAACGCGCCAATGCCAAGGTCCTGCTCGCCACCGAGCGTGGCGGCGGGTTGACCTATCGCGCCGTGTTCTTCGTGCGACGCGACAGCGGCATCCGTTCCATCGACGAACTGGCCGGGCGCAGCATCGCGTTCCAGAATCCGTTTTCCACCAGTTCCTACATCGCACCGGCGTCCGCCTTGCTGGAAGCCGGCTTGCGCCTGGATCTGCTGCTGTCGCCGATGGATCGGCCACAGAGCGACAGCGTCGGGTACGTGTTTGCGCGCTCGGAAGCCAACATCTCGACCTGGGTGCACAAGCGCCTGGTCGATGCCGGCGCCTTCGCCAACCTCGACTGGAACGATCTCAGCCGCCTGCCGCAGAGCTATCGCGACGATCTGGTGGTGATCCACGAGACCGAGCCGTTCCCGCGTGCGGTGGAAGTGGTGCGGCCCGGCATGGATCCGCGGGTGCAGGCACGCCTGCGCGAGGTGCTGTTGGCCGCGGCCGACGACCCGGACGCGCGTGAACCCTTGCTGCGCTTCTTCGGCACCAGTCGCTTCGTGCCGCTGGATGCCGAGGCCGAGGCCGCCCTGGCGCGGCTCGCGGTGGGCGTGCATCGAGTGCGGGAGCAGCTCGAATGAGTTGGCGCGCCGGCCTGCAAGCGCGTTACCTGGTCCTGATGCTGGCCACGCTGGCCCTCACCCTGCTGGCCTTTGGCCTGGCCTGGAACCAGCAACGCGACGGCTTCCGTGCGGTCGCCCAGATCAGCCGCGACGCGATGCACGAGACCGCCGTGCAAGGGGTGCGCAAGCGCGGCGAGGCCATGGCGCGCCTGCTCGCCGAGGCCATGACCAATCCGCTCTACTACTTCGATCTGGCCGCGATCGGGGAAGCCGCACGCTCGGCCCTGCAGCAGGCCGATGTGAGCTACGTGCTGGTCTACGATCGCGAGGGACGCATCATCCACGATGGCTCCGGCGACATTCCCACCTACGGCCAGCCAATGCAGGATCCTTTCGCGGCCGAAGCCGTGGCGGCCGATGTGCTCCACACGCAATGGTCGGAAAGCGTCGTCGACGTGGCGCAACCGATCCGCATCGGCAGCGATACCCTGGGCGGTGTGCGCGTCGGGTTCTCGCTGGCGGGGCCGGCGCAGCTGGAAGCCTCGGCGCAGGAGGCAATGCGGCAGCGCGCGGAACTGGCGAGCGAGCGCAGCCTGCGCACACTGGCCTTGTTGTTCGGCACCTTGTTTGCGCTCGGGCTCATCATCGCCTGGCTGGTTTCGCGCCACCTCGTGCGACCGATCCGCCGGCTTGCGCTGGCGGCGCAGCAGGTCGAGTCCGGTGACTTCCGCGCCGACGCGGCGCTCGGCACGCGCCTCGATGAACTGGGCGACCTCGAGCGTGCATTCTCCCGCATGCGCGAGAGCATCGACCGGCATGACCGCGACATCCGCCGCCTTGCCTATGGCGATTCGCTCACCGGCTTGCCGAACCGGCTGGCGTTTCGCGAACAGCTCGACCAGCGGGTAGTCACGGCGCAAGCGGACGGCACGCGCCTCGCGCTGCTGTTCGTCGACCTGGACGATTTCAAGCGCATCAACGACACCCTGGGCCACGATGCCGGCGATGAGGTGCTTGGCCAGTTTGCGACGCGCATCGAACAGGTCGTGCAGCGTGCCGATACCGAGGCGGCACAGCCTGTCATTGCCCGTTTCGGCGGCGACGAGTTCGTGGCGTTGATTGCCGGCGACGAAGTGCGTGACGCGGCGGCGCTGCTGGCCGAAGGCCTGCTGAGCGAGATGCAGCGCCCGATGCAGGTGGGCGGGCGCCAGGCTTTCCTGGGCGGCTCGATCGGGATCACGGTGTTTCCCGATGATGCATCCACGGCGGCGTCCCTGCTCAAGAACGGCGACATCGCGATGTACCAGGCCAAGGTGGCCGGGAAGAACTGCTATCGCTTCTACAGCCGGATCATGGACCAGGCCGTCGAGCGCCGGGTGCGGCTGGAGCACGATTTGCGTGGTGCGTGGGAACGCGGCGAACTCAGTCTCGTGTACCAGCCGATATTCCAGTTGGCCAGCGGCCACCTCGTGGGCGCGGAAGCCCTGTTGCGCTGGCAGCATCCGCAGCACGGCATGATTCCGCCGTCCGTGTTCGTCGAGGTGGCCGAGCAGTCCGGCATGATCGAACTGCTTGGCAGGCAGGTGCTCGCGCGGGCCTGCACCGAAGCCATGCGCTGGAAGCGCGAGGCCGAGGAGCCGTTCGTGTCGGTGAACGTCTCGGCACGACAGCTGCGCATGGGCGACCTGGCCGAGGACGTGGCCACCGTGTTGCGCGACAGCGGCCTTCCTCCCCGGCGCCTGCATCTGGAGATCACCGAGACCGCCGTGATGGGAGACGAAGTGCAGACCAGCGCCTTGCTCGCCCGCATGCGCGCGATGGGCGTGAAGATATGGCTGGATGACTTCGGCACCGGCTTCTCGGGCCTCAGCCACCTGCGGCGCGTGCCGGTGGACGGGGTGAAGATCGATCGCAGCTTCGTCGCCGACGTGCTGCGCGACCCGGATGACCTCGCCCTCACCAGCGCCATCATCGCGATGGCGCACTCACTCGGCATCACCGCCGTGGCCGAAGGCGTGGAAAACGAAGGCCAGTTCGCCGTGCTGCGCGAACGCGGCTGCGATCACGCGCAAGGCTACTGGTTGGGGCGTCCCATGGCCGCGACGGAGCTGGCGCGACGCCTGGTGGCGTAGGAGTCAGCCGATTCGGGAAGTGCGTCGTCGACTCAACGGCGCAACCACTCCGCCAGCCGTTCGCCCACCTCGGGGCGCGACAGCAACTCCATGTGGTTCGTGCGATAGGCGATCCACTGCGCGTCCGGCGCGAATGACAGTGTGCGCGAAGCGTCGTCATGCCGACCCAGTGCGCTGTGCAGAGGGACCAGGCCATCGCCGATCAGGCGATCCGCGAGCACGCTTCGCTTCGCCGCCGTGGTTGCGGCCACGGTGTAGGTCGCAACACCCGGCGGCAACGGGACGCGTGCGCGTCGATCGGGATGACGTCGGAAGCGATCGCGCCCTTGCCAGTCCTGATCCAGGACATGGCCGTAGCGCAGATCGGTGATGCCGGCGCTGCGCAACTGCGCGAGTTTGGCAAATGGCGCGCTCCAGCGCGTGCTGCCCAGGACGACATCGACGGCGTTGCCGGCGCGTTCCAACGGTGCGCCGTGATGCGGCGTGCCGAGAAACACGAGGTGCTTCAGCCGTTCCGGCCAGTGCATGCCGGACTCGCGCCCGTAGTGGCAGGCGGCGCGCATCACCAGGCCACCCATGCTGTGAGCGACGACCGAGAGCCGCTCGATCGGCACCGGCCATTGCGTCGTCACGGCTTCGAGTTGTGCCGCGAGCTCGCGCCCGTTCTGTGAGATGTGCATGCCGGTGTTGTAGCGCAGATACAGCGGCGTATAGCCGAGGGCTGCCAGGTTCGTGCCGTGATCGAAGCGCTCCCCGCGGTGCATCGCGCGCCACTGCAGATCGTTCATGCACAGGCCGTGGACCAGCACGACGACTTTGCGGGTAGCGTCGAACGGGGTCGTGTGCCGGTCCAGCGCGGCACCCCGGCAACGAAGACTCATGCGCGTGGCGAAGGGACTGCCATGCGCGGCCAGTCGGTCTCCCATCACGCCATTGAGCGCGGCCAGCACCGCTTCGCGTTGTGCAGTTTCCGGAGCCGTGTCCAGTGCCGATTCGAGCAGCGGCTGCAGCGCAAGCAGCGCGGCGTCGACGCCCTTTCCGACGCGCCGCGTCACCGCACCAATGCTGCGATACACCAGGCCGGTGATGCCTCGGGTTCCCTCCGCCTGCGCGCTGACGAGGCCGGCCGTGCTCAGTACCGAACGATGCACGCCTTCGACGATCTGCGCCACGCCGGTTGTGGCCTGCGTCGCCAGCTGCGCGAGGCCACGCAGATCCGAGGCGCGCAGGTGCTTGCGCATCGGCTAGTCGCGACGCGCCTCAGGCATACGCTGCGTTGTGTACCGCCTGCACGGCGCGTCCCGAAGGATCGACCACGTTCTTGAGCGAGGGATCCCATTCCAGCGCGGCGGCGGTGGAGCAAGCCACCGACGGGCCACCGGGAACGCATTCCGCAGCCCAGCCCTGCGGGTAGTGACGCTCGAACAGTTCGCGGTAGAAGTAGGCTTCTTTCGTCGCCGGCGTGTTGTAGGGGAAGCGGAACTTCGCGGTGGCGAGTTGCTGGTCGGTCACCTGCGCGTTTGCATGCGCCTTGAGCGAGTCGATCCAGGAATAGCCGACACCGTCGGAAAACTGTTCCTTCTGCCGCCACAGCACCGAATCCGGCAGGTAACCGGCGAAGGCTTCACGCAGGAACTGCTTTTCCATGCGGCCGCGCTGCTTGCCGCTGAGCTTCACTTCCGGGTTCAGGCGCATCGCCACGTCGATGAACTTCCGGTCGAGGAAGGGCACGCGCGCTTCCACGCCCCAGGCCGCCATCGACTTGTTCGCACGCAGGCAGTCGAACAAGTGGAGATTGTCGAGCTTGCGCACGGTTTCCTCGTGCAGCGCCCTGGCGTTCGGGGCCTTGTGGAAATAAAGGTAGCCTCCGAACAGCTCGTCCGAGCCTTCGCCGGACAGCACCATCTTGATGCCCATGGCGCGGATCCGGCGCGCCATCAGGTACATCGGCGTGGACGCGCGGATCGTGGTGACGTCGTAGGTTTCCAGATGATGGATGACATCGCTGAGCGCGTCGATGCCCTCCTGCACGGTGAAGTGGAACTCGTGGTGCACGGTGCCGATGTGCGCGGCGACTTCGCGCGCGGCCTTGAGGTCGGGAGATTCCTTCAGGCCCACCGCAAAGCTGTGCAGCTGTGGCCACCAGGCTTCGGTCTTCTCGTCCTCGTCCACGCGCCGCGCGGCGTACTTCTTGGCAATGGCTGCAACCAGCGAGGAATCCAAGCCACCCGAAAGCAACACGCCATAAGGCACGTCGCTCATCATGTGGCTCTTCACCGCGGCTTCGAACGCGGCACGCAGCGTGGCGCGATCGGCCTCGGCGTTCTCCACCGATTCGAACTCGCGCCAGTCGGGGTGGTAGTAGGACTGTGGCTCGGCTTCGCCCGAGAGCCAGAAATGGCCGGGCGGGAATTCACGCGCGTCCTTGCACACCGGCGCCAGCGCCTTGAGTTCCGAGGCCACGTAGAGATTGCCGTGCGCGTCGTGGCCGGTATAGAGCGGAATGATGCCGATGGCGTCGCGCGCGATCAGCCAACGCTGCGCGGCTTCATCCCACAGCACGAAGGCGAACATGCCTTCGAGGTCGTTGAGCCATTCGCGAATCTCGGCCGCGTCGTTGCCCTTGCGGTACAAGGGCAGGATCACTTCGCAATCGGAGTGGGTCTGGAAGTCGTAGTCCGCTTCCAGTGCCGCGCGCAGGCCGCGATGGTTGTAGATCTCGCCATTCACCGCCAGCACCTGCGCGCCATCCGGACTTGCGAGCGGCTGCGCGCCCGAATCCACGCCCACGATGGCGAGGCGCTCGTGCACCAGGATCGCGTTCGAATTCGCGTAAACCCCCGACCAGTCCGGACCGCGATGCCGCATCCGGCGGGAGAGATCCAGCGCCTGCGTGCGCAGCACGGCGGGATCGGATTTCAGGTCGAGGATGCCAAGGATGGAGCACATCGGGACGCGTACCGGAACAGGGGAGGGAAGCCCGATTCTGTCAGGTTTTCGCGGTTGTGTCGCAGCGCAGCATCGGGCTTCAGTCAAGCCTGGAGCGGGCTGCCCGGACCCGCCGGGTTTCCGGGTGCTCCGGCCCGAAATTCTTCGCGAGCAGGGCAATCACCGCGTCCAGCTCGGCGCGCGCTTCGGGGTGCCGGCCCAGGGCGTCGAGGGCGGCGGCACGCGCCTCCATGGCTTGCCCCTGTTCGCTGTATCTGGTCTCGTCGCCGCGCAGGCCGGCCAGCGCCGCATCGGCTTCGGCCAGCGCCCTGGCGGGCTGGCCGGTACTTGCCATCAGCAGGGCGCGGTTGGCGCGGATGGCGAGGCACAGCAGGTGCGATTCGCGCGCGTGTTGCAGGCAGGTTGCGTAGGCGCGCTCCAGCGAGTCCAGTGCGCCTCGATGGTCGTCGTGCGAGCGCTGCGCGATCGCCAGCTGGCGCAGTGCGGCCACCACGTCGGGGCTGCCCAGCTCGTCGTAGATCGCGATGCCTTCGCGCATCATGGGCTCGCCCCGCGCCCAGTCGCCGCCGCGGCTCACCTGCAGGCCGCGATCGACCATGGCGCTCGCCTTCCACGGATGCGCACCGGGGAAGCTCGCGCGCGCAATGGCCAAGGCGCGCTCGGTGTACGCCGCTTCCTGCGTCGCATCGCCGCGGATGAAGGCATTGGCCGCGAGCGAGGTCAGCACCGGCCACAGCGTCGCCGCGTCCTGGCCCTGTTGCGCTTCGATCGCCGCCACGGCTTCGTTCAGTGCCGCATCCGACGCCTCCAGTTGGCTCGCGTTGGAAAGCATGGTGCCGAGGTTGGTCAGTGCGCCGATTCGTTGCGGGCTATCCGGTCCATGCTGCCGGTAGAGGTCGATCGAGCGACGCGCGATCGGCAGCGCGGCCTGGGTGTCGCCGTTGGCCGCCACCGTGCTGGCATGGGAGTTCAGCGCGTTGGCCAGCGCGAGCGGATCACCGCCGTCGTCGGCCTCCAGGATCGCCACTGCGCGCTCGATGTGGGAGCGCGCGACGGGCTCGTCTCCGCGGAAGTTGGCCACGAACGCCAGGTTGAGCAGGGACTCGGCCACGGCCGGATGGTTGGGGCCGAACTCGCGCTCCGCGACGGCGAGCGCCTTGTCGAACAACTCCCTGGCCTCGTCGAAGCGACCCTGGTTGGCGCGGATCTCGCCGAAGTCGTCCAGCACGTCCGCTTGCAGCACCGGATCGTTCGCGAGCTCGGTGCGGGCGCGTTCGAGCAAGGCATCGAACGCCGCGTCGACCGTCATCGGCCCTTGCGCGGCGCGTCGCATCGGGTCGGCCTGGAAGAAGGCGGAGACGAAGAACTCCTTGGCGTGTTTCACCCGCCCCGCGAGAGCACGTGCCTGCGTGGCTTCGCGCTCGGCGCGCGCGGCTTCCGAGCTGGCGAGTGCGGCCTGCGCATCCGCGCGCGCGGCGTGGTCGCGCGCCACGCTGGCCTGCCACAGCGCAAGACCCAGTCCGCCGACCAGGGCCAGCAGCACCGCGCTGGCGCTGCCCACCGCGAAACGATGACGCGCCACGAACTTGCGCATCCGGTAACCCGCGGTATCGGGTTGCGCGGCGATCGGGCGCCCGTCCAGCCAGCGCCGCAGGTCGTCCGCAAGCTGCGCCGCGCCGGCATAGCGGCGCGCTGCTTCCGGTTGCAGCGCGGTGGTGACGATGGTGTCCAGATCGCCCGAGAGTTGCCGCGCGGTGCTGGTGCCCCGGGCCGCCGACGCACTGCCCGTGGCCTCGCGCACCGCCTGGCTCGGGCGCGGTGCCACTTCATCCTGCAGCAGGGCAAGCAGTCGCTCCGGCGACATGCTGCGATGCGGATGCGGCACGCGCCCGGCAAGCAACTCGAACAACACGGCTCCCAGCGCGAACACGTCGGCCGCGGTGCCGACGGCGTCGCCGCGGATCTGCTCGGGCGCGGCATAGGCCGGGGAGAACACGCGCACTCCCGTGCCGGTGAGCTGCGTATCGGCGGATTCGTCCAGCAGGCGGGCGATGCCGAAATCGAGCACGCGAATCCGGCCTTGGGCATCGACCAGCACGTTGGACGGCTTGAGGTCGCGATGCACCACCAACTGCGCGTGTGCATGCGCGGTCGCATCGCAAACCTGCAGCAGCATCTCCACCCGTGCCCGCACGTCCAGCTCGCGCACATCGGCGTGCGCAGTCAGCGGCAGGCCGCGCACGAATTCCATCGCATACCAGGGCGTGCCGTCCTCGGCCACGCCACCGTCGAGCAGGCGCGCAATGCCGGGATGATCCAGTCGCGCCAGGATGCGGCGCTCGCGCGCGAAGCGCTCGCGCAAGTGCGGGCTGTCCAGCAGCGGGCGGATCAGCTTGATCGCGACCTGCTGCTCGAAATCGTCGACGCGCTCGCCGCGCCAGACCTCGCCCATGCCGCCGCTGCCCACGCGTTCGACCAAGCGGTAGTGGCCAAGGCGCTTGCCCGCTTCGGCCCGGGCCGAGGCCGGGCCGTCGGCGCGCGCCAGGTCGCTCATCACCGTCGGCGCGGCGCACGCCACCCCGGCATCAAGCAGGCCGGAACGCTCATCCGCGGCCAGCAGGCGGCGCAGTTCGTGCGCGAGATCGGCGTCCCCGGTTTCGAGCAGGCCCAGGCGCCGGGCGCGTTCGCTCGCGTCCAGTTCGAACAGCTCGTCGATCAGGCCCGACAACTGCTGCCAGCGCGACTCATTCATCGGGCAGCACGCCTCCGTCCAGCGCCGCGTGCAACACCGCGCGCGCCTTGCGCCAATCGCGCTTGAGCGAACGTTCCGAGCGCCCGGTGACCTCGGCGATCTCGGTCAGTTCGAGTCCGGCGAAGAAACGCATCTCCACCAGTCGCGCCAATTGCGGATCGAGTGCCGACAGTCGCTCCAGGGCCTGATCCAGCCCGATCAGACGCTCGCAGTCACCCGTACCTCCAACCTGGTCGGCGATCTCGTCCAGCTCAAGCCTGGCCGCGCCGCCACCACGCTTGGCCGCGCTGCGCTGGCGTGCATGGTCCACCACCAGCTGCCGCATCGCGCGTGCGGCCAGGGCGAAGAAGTGTTCGCGGTCGTTAAGCGCCATGGCTCCTGCCTGGGCGAGTCGCAGGTAGACCTCGTGCACCAGCGAGGTGGCGCCGGGACCTGCCGGCGTGCGTGCCACCTGACGTCGTGCGATCCGCTGCAGTTCGCCATAGACCAGGGCGAAGGCCCGATCCGCCGCGTCGCGGTCGCCCGCGCTCGCGGCCTGCAGCAGCACACTGACGTCTTCCATGCCGATTCCTGCCATCGCTTCCGTCGAAGCGCAGTGTAGCTTCCAAGCAAGCCACCGGATCGTGGATCGCGCAGTCGGTGATGCGCGGCAAGGGCCGGTGCGCGATCGGCGGCACGGCTACCAGGCGACGAGTCCGGGTATGACGGATCAGGCGGGGCATGGCGCGGACGGGGAGGGCATCGTCCTTGCCACGCAGAATGCGAAAAGCGCAGGCCAGGTTCCGCCTGCCGGCGCGTGGCGCGGTCCGGCGCGCACGCGTGCTCAGATCACGTGGATCTCCTGTCGGCGGCACTGCCGCGCACCGGCCGCCACGGTCGGCTGAACGGTGGCAGGGATTCCGGTGCCAGCACGCTTTGTTCCGGCGCTTGCGGGTCGGCCAGGACGACGAGCCTGGCCGGGTCCACCGGTGCCGGATCGTAGCTGTAGGGGCCGCCAAGCGTGTGCTGCGTGCGACCGAGACTGTCGCGCCAGGTTGCGATCACGGCCCAGCGCCTGACCTTGCCCAGCTGCACCTGTTGAGTGCGAACACTCTCCACCTGGCGCTTGTAGCCGAGTTGGCGCAAGCGCGCGTAGCGCTGCTCCTGGCGACGCACTTGTCGTCGCAGGAAGACGATGAGAAGCAGGGGAAGGCAACCGACCCCCGGAAACATGGCCGTGGCGATCCAGTCGCGGACTGGATCGTCGTGCGAAGCGTAGGAGGGCGACTCCGGCTGGTAGAGGATGGCGATGCGTTCGCCTACTTCGGCATGCACGCCGTTGAGCGGGCCGGTGGTATCGGCGATGTGCTCCCGGCCTTGGGCGTCGGTGTAGCGGACCCGCGCGATGGGAGAGCTCGTGCCGCGCAGTTCAAGCACCTCGCCCTCGGCGCGCAGGGCGGTGCTGCGCCATTGCCGATCCCACAGGGCAGAGAATCCGGCGACGGCGAACAGGAGCAGGACGAAGCCGACCAGGAAGAAGCTGGCCAGCGCCAGATCGGAGCGCATGAGGTCCGGCGGCAGTGCCTTCGACAAGGTGCGGCCGTCGATCAGGACGGGAACGGGGGGTGAAGTCATCGGCGCGGTGGGTTCGGTGCGGGGCATCTACCGTAACGCAAGGGCCGCTTGCCGCGGGCCAGGACCAGTCGCGGATGCAAACGGTACGCGGTGCCAGGTTCAGCCCAGCACGCGCCGAATCAGTTCGATCACTTCAGTGGATAGCAGCACCGAGGCGGCGATCGTGCCCAGCCCCAGCACCCAGCTGATCAGCAGCAGCAGGCCATCGCGTTCGATCAAGGCGATGCAGTACAGCAGCAGCAGGAAACCGAGCGGATAGTTGGTGAACGGGATCGGCAAGGACAGCAACAGCCCCAGCACCACCAGTTGCAGGCCAGTGAAGACGAACGCCCAGGTATGTTCCAGGAACTGCGGCAGACGCGGCTTGCAGACCTTCTCCAGACGCATCAGGAAGGGGTGAAAGCTCTCGCCGAAGCGCCGCACCGTGGCCCGCTTCATCTGCCGCTGCGCCATCCAGCGCGGCAGCCACGGGCGGCCGAAGGCCAGCAGCATCTGCGCACCGATCAGCGCGATGAAGGGGCCGGTGAAGGCACCGATGCCGGGTGCCGGAAGGAAGGTGGGGAGCAGCACCACCAGCAGCAGGCCGCCGAAGGCGCGTTGCCGGAACTCGTGCAGCAGGTCGTGGAAGCTGATGTACGGGCCGGCGTGGGGGTCGCCGATGCGCGCGATGATCTGGCTGGTGTGGGCGGGCCGGGCCGGTTTCGGAGACGAGGCCGGATCGTGATGGGGCGGCGTCGCATCCACCTCAGACTTCCTCCGACGTGTTCTCGTCCGCGAGCGACTGGATCAGCAGCTTGTCGATGCGGGCCCCGTCCAGATCGACCACTTCGAATCGCCAGCCGCCGAACTCGAAATGCTCGCCCGCGTGCGGGATGCGACCGAAGCGCGCGGTCACCATGCCGGCCACGGTGTTGTAGTCGTGGTCGTCTTCCGCGGGCAGGGCGGAGAGCGTGAGCAGTTCGCGCAGGTCTTCGGTGGAGACGCCGCCATCGACCAGGTAGCTGCCGTCGTGGCGGCGCACCACCATGGCTTCGTCGGTGGCTTCGCTCTCCGCGGTCTCGAGCCGGCCGAGCACCGCGCCGAGCAGGTCGTTGAGCGTGACCAGGCCCTGGATGTCGCCGTACTCGTCCACCACCAGCGCCAGGTGCGCGCCTTCGTCGCGCAGGATCTCGAGCAGGCTCAGCGCGCGGGTCGAATCCGCGACGAACAGCGGCGGGCGCAGTTCGTGGAACAGATCGGTGCGGCCGGCACCGATCATGCTCGCGATGGCCTTGGCCTCGAGGATGCCGACCACGTCGTGGTCGTTGCCGCGATACACCGGGTAGCGCGAATAGGGCGTATCGCGCAGCACCGCGAGGTTGTCCTCGCGCGTGGCGGCGGCATCAAGCCAGGCGATGCGCACGCGCGGCGTCATGAAACTGTCGGCGGTGCGGTCGCCCAGGCGCATCACGCGGTTCATCATGTTGCGCTCGTCGTCGTCGATCAGGCCCTGCTCATGGCCTTCCGCCACCAGCAGGCGGATCTCCTCTTCCGAGACGCGCGATGCGTCGCTGCCTTCGAGCCGGAACAGCTTCAGCAGGGTACGCGTGCTGACCGACAGCAGCCAGACGAAGGGTGCGGCAGCCTTCGCCACGACCCGCATCGGCACCGCCACCGCGGTGGCGATTGCCTCCGGCGCCAGCAATGCCGCCCGCTTGGGCACCAGTTCGCCGAACACGATGCTGGCGTAGGTGATCAGGGTGACACTCACCGCCATCGCCACGCCCTGGGTGATCTCGGGGTCCCAGCCCAGCGGCATCAGCCAGTGCGCCACGCGCGCGCCGATCGCGGCGCCGCCGAACACGCCGTTGAGGATGCCGATCAGGGTGATGCCGACCTGCACGGTCGACAGGAAGCGCTCCGGGTGCTCGGCCAGTTCCAGCGCTGTGGCGGCCCGCCGGCTTTCGCCCGCACGTTGCTTGAGCCTGGCTTTGCGCGCCGTAACCACCGCCATTTCCGACAAGGCGAAGAAGCCGTTGACCAGGATCAACAGCGCGACGATGACGATTTCGAGGGTCATGGGCCGCCGGCAACAGGTTCCGGCAGGGGCTCCGCAAGAGGGGTTCGGCGCGCCACTATGCCACAAGCGGCCGGAACGATCGGTCGGTGTGCCTGCCGGCGCATGTGCCGCGACGGCGTGCCCCGGCAGGGAACGATTGGATGAAACTCGGCTCCGCGCGATCATGCACGCATGAAGTCCGACCTGATCCGCGTGTTCCAGACCCTGGAACATCCTTGCGGCTACTACCCCGAACGCAGTGCACGCAATCTGGTCATCGATCCGCTCGCGCGCGCCCTGCCGCAGGTGTACGGAACGGCGCTGGAGCGCGGTTTCCGCCGTTCCGGCGGGCACGTCTACCGTCCGCACTGCGCCAATTGCCGCGCCTGCATCGCCTCGCGCGTTCCGGTGGCCGGGTTCGTTCCCGATCGCAGCCAGCGGCGCTGCCTCAAGCGCAATGCCGACCTCCACTGGCAGGCCGTGGCACCGCACCGTACCGACGAGAATTTCGCGCTGTATCGCAGTTATCTGGCGGCGCGCCATCCGGGCGGTGGCATGGACGATCCGGGCGAGGAGGATTTCGAACGCTTCCTCGCCTGTGTCTGGAGCCCGACCCGCTTCCTGGAAGCGCGCCGCGAGGGTGAACTGGTTGCGGTGGCGGTGACCGACGTTCTGCCGCAGGGCTTGTCGGCGATCTACACCTTCTACACCCCGAACGAGCCGCAGCGCAGCCTCGGGACAGCGGCAATCCTGCAGCAGATCGCCTGGGCGCGTGCGCAGCAACTGCCGCACGTTTACCTGGGTTACTGGATCGACGGCCACGCCAAGATGGATTACAAGGCGCGCTTCCGGCCGCTGGAGCGCCTGCAGGAAGGGCAATGGCGGCAAGCTTGAGTTCGCGCCGTCATCTTGCCGTGCCAGAATCGATGGCATGCGCCCAATACCCGTTTCCGTCCTGCTTTGCCTCGCCGCACTCATCGGCTGCAATCGCGAGTCCGCGCCCGAGTCCACGCCAGTGATCGCGGAAGCGGTGCCACCGCCGGCAGCCGGCGCGCGTTTCGCGTCCTTCAACACTTCGCTTTTCAGCGACGAGGACGGCGGCACGATCCGTCGGCTTGAAGCCGGCGATGCCAAGGCAAAACAGATCGCCGCGGTAATCCAGCAGGTGCGGCCGGACGTGATCCTGCTGAACGAATTCGACTACGACGAAGGCGAGCGTGCGGCGGAGCTGTTCCAGCAGCGGTTCCTGGAGGTCGCGCAGTTCGGCGGCAAGCCGATCCGCTACGAGCATCGATTCCTCGCGCCGGTGAATACCGGCGTACCCAGCGGACTGGATCTGGACAACGATGGCCGCACCGACACCGGCAACGATGCCTGGGGCTACGGCCAGCATCCGGGCCAGTACGGCATGCTGGTGCTGTCGCGCTTTCCCATCGATATCGCGCAGGCTCGCACCTTCCAGCACTTGCTCTGGAAGGACCTTCCGCGAGCGCGGCGTCCGATGAACCCGGATGGCAGCGCGTTCAATCCGGACGAGGTCTGGAACCAGCTGCGGCTGTCGTCGAAGTCGCACTGGGATGTGCCGATCGAGACGCCTTTGGGTCGCATCCATTTTCTGGTGTCGCATCCGACGCCGCCGGTGTTCGACGGTGCCGAGAACCGCAATGGCTTGCGCAACCACGATGAAATCCGGCTCTGGGCCGAGTACATCACGCCGGGAGACAAGCCCTGGCTGTGCGACGATGCCGGTCGTTGCGGCGGGTTGCCGGGCGACGCGAGCTTCGTGATTGCCGGTGACCAGAATGCCGACCCGGTGGATGGCGCGGGGGAGCCGGGCGCGATTTCGCAGTTGCTCGATCATCCGCGCGTCACCGCGACGTTCGTACCGCAGTCGGAAGGTGGCGCAAGGCTCGCCGCGGAATACGGCCACGCGCGTCTGGGTGACCCGCGCAGCCACACCGGCGATTTCGGTCCGCGCGTCGGTACCCTGCGCCTCGACTACGTCTTGCCGTCGCGCGACTTGCAGGTGCGCGACGGCGGAATCTTCTGGCCGATCTCGCCGCCCGAGCACGTTGAATGGAGTCGGGCTTCGGACCATCATCTGGTCTGGCTCGATCTCGAACCCGCTACCGGAGGCACATCGCCATGAATGCCCGCGCCTTGCTCGTCGTTCCCGTGTTGTGCCTCGCCGCGTCGACGGTGGTGGTGGCTGAAACGCCTGCGCCGGCTCCGGCCCCGCGTCCCGCGACGACGGGAAGTTGGAAAGACCCGTTCGCGGATCGCCTCGACGCACTGCTGCAGCAAAGCCGCGCCGAACGCAAACGCGTGGTGTTGTTCATGCACGGCGAAGAGATCGCCGGCGTCGTGCTGGACCTGGGGCCGGGGTGGGTGATCCTGTCGAACCAGCCCGATCAGCAGATCCTGCTGCGCACCAATCAGGTCGAACGCGCCGAGTTGCGCTGAGGGCAGGAGCCGGGACGCCTGAAGCTCGCCGGTGTCAGGAGGCGGGCGGTGCTTCCCTGGTGCCGTTCGCGCTCGCCTCGGTGCGGCGCTGGAAGCCGAACTCGTCGTCGCGCTTCACCGACACCACCAGTTTCACCATGCCGACCGGCAGCATCAGTTTCACTTCCACGGTCTGGCCCTCGGCGTTCTGGCCGATCAGGGTCATCTCGAACAGTGCGCCGCCCGAGTCCACCTCGACGCATTGCAGGTGCGGGCCGGCCGGGCTGTCGATCAGATAGGGCTTGATCGCCGGCCCGACGGCCTCGATGGCTTGCTGGTGCAGGAAAACGGCGAAAGCGGAACGGTCGGTCATGGCGAGGCCTTGGGTGGTTTCAGTCGAGTGAGATGGTCAGCGCGGCCGCAGCCGCGCGTGCCTTGGCGCGGGCGACTTCGATGCTTTCGGCCCGCGCCAGGGTCACGCCGATGCGGCGGTGTCCCTCGACCCGCGGCTTGCCGAACAGGCGCAGCGCGGTTTCCGGTTCGCGCAGTGCGTCGGCCATGCCCTGCACGCGCGGCACGCCATGGCCATGGGCGAGCAGGGCGCAAGAGGCCGAGGGGCCAAACTGGCGCACTCCGGGAATCGGCAGGCCGAGGATGGCGCGGGCATGCAGGGCGAATTCGGACAGTTCCTGCGAGATCAGGGTGACGAGGCCGGTGTCGTGTGGGCGTGGCGACACTTCCGAGAACCAGACGTCGTCCTCGGCCACGAACAGTTCCACCCCGAACAGGCCGTAGCCGCCCAGATTCTCGACCACAGCACGCGCAATCTCGCGTGCACGCTGCAAGGCCAGCGGTCGCATCGGCTGCGGTTGCCAGCTTTCGCGGTAGTCGCCGTCGATCTGCAGGTGGCCGATCGGGTCGCAGAATTCGATGCCGCCGGCATGGCGCACCGTGAGCAAGGTGATCTCGTAGTCGAAGCGGACGAAGCCTTCCACGATGACCCGGCCCTGGCCGGCGCGACCACCGCTCTGAGCGTAGTCCCACGCGGCATCGACTTCGGTCTTGGTTCGGACCGTGCTCTGGCCCTTGCCCGAACTGGACATCACCGGCTTCACCACGCAGGGCAGGCCGATGTCCGCGATGGCGGCGTGGTAGTCGGCGCGCGTGTCGACAAAGCGGTATGGCGAAGTGGGCAGGCCGAGTTCTTCGGCCGCGAGGCGGCGGATGCCTTCGCGATCCATGGTGAGCCAGGCGGCGCGTGCGGTGGGGATCACGCGCAGCCCGGATTTTTCCAGTTCGACCAGGGTCGGGGTGTGGATGGCTTCGATCTCGGGCACCACCAGGTGCGGCTTCACCTCGGCGATCAACGCGCGCAGCGCGTCCGGGTCGAGCATGTTCAGCACTCGGGCGTGGTGTGCCACCTGCATCGCGGGTGCATTGGCATAGCGGTCGGCGGCAATCACCTCGATGCCGAAGCGCTGTGCTTCGATCGCCACTTCCTTGCCCAGTTCCCCCGAACCGAGCAGCAACAGGCGGGTGGCGCCGGGCGTGTTGGGGGTGCCGAACGAAGTCATGCGCGTGCCAGAGGGTGGGGGAGCGGCATTCTACGCATTGCGGCGCTCGTGGCATGATGCCGGCAAGAGAGGAATCACTGTGCGACGGAACGTTCATGCCCCCGTGAGGACGGGTTTGGCCTGGTTGGGCTTGTGGTTCGCGGCACTGGCCGTCGCCGCCCCGCAGGCGCCCGAGGAAACCTGGTATAGCGTGCATCTGGATGGCCGCAAGATCGGCCACATGCGCAGCGTGCGCGCGTTGGAGGCGGATGGCCGGGTCCGGCACGAGCAGGCCCTGGTGCTGACGGTGGAGCGCAGTGGTCAGGTGCTGCGCATCGCCACCGATGAGCGCAGCTGGGAAACCGCAGCCGGCGCACCGCTCGCGTTCGAGACCCGCGTCGACATGGCGGGCAGCGCCAGCCGGACTTACGGCAGTCTCGAACCCGACGGCCGCTTGCAGATTCGCAGCGAGTCGCAGGGGCAGGCGCAGCAGCACAGCATGGTCTGGCCCGAAGGGGCCTTGTTGCCGGAAGGCCAGCGACTGGCCGGCGAGCGCGCCGGCTTCGCCCCAGGCACTCGCTATCGCGTGCTGGCTTTCGACACCAGTTCGCTCCAGGCCATGGGCATCCGCACCCGCGTCAAGGCGATGGAAGAAGTGGAGATCCACGGTCGCCGCGAGCACCTGCTCGCGCTCGATCAGGTGCTGGACATCGGCGGCGTTCCCACCGAAACCCGAGCCTGGGTCGAACCGGATACCCATGACCTGCGGCGACTGCGCATGCCGGCGATCGGACTCACCCTGGAAATGCTGGCCTGCGATCAGGCCTGCGCGCTGGCCCCGGTGCAGCCCACCGACGTGTTCGCGTCCACCCTCGTGGCTTCGCCGCGCGCCCTGGGCCCGCGCCATTTGCGCCATGCGCTGCGCTACAACCTGCGTTTGCGTCGTGGCGAAGGCGCCTCGCTGGCGCAGGTGCCGGGTCAGTCCTTGCAGGCGCTGGCGACTGGACGGGAGTACGCGCTGACCGTCGATCCGCGCGGTGATGACGACGCACCGCCCGTGCCGGCCGATCTGGCTCCGAATCGCTGGCTGCAATCGGACGACGAGGAGGTGGTGGCACTGGGCCGGCGCGCCACGCATGACGTGCAGGGCAAGGTGGCACAGGCCAAACGCCTCGAGAATTTCGTCCGCAGCTACATCACGACCAAGTCCTTGCGGGTCGGCTACGCCAGTGCACGCGAGGTGGTACGCGGACGCGAAGGCGACTGCACCGAGCATGCGGTGCTGCTGGCGGCGCTGATGCGGGCCAATGGCATACCGGCGCGGGTCGCGACCGGGATTGCCTACACCCCGAGTTTCGGCGGCAAGCAACAGGTTTTCGTGCCGCACGCCTGGGTCATGGCCTGGGTCGGGAAGGAGTGGCGTGGATACGATGCGGCCCTGGCGGGTTTCGATGCCGGGCACATCGCCTTCACCCTAGGTGATGGCGATCCGTTCCGGTTCTACGGCGGCATCGAATTGCTGGGCGGTCTGGAGATGTTGTCGGTGGAACGCGCGCGCCGGGACGAACCGGCCGAGGTGGCGCAATGAATCGCGCCGTCGGGCTCATGCTGGCGTCGGTCCTCGCTTCGATCGCTCTGCCGGTGGCCGCGCAGGCCGGTGATCCGCCGAGTGCGACCTTGCAAGCGCTCCTGACCGACGAGCACCTGGGCGAGGTCAGCGGCATCGTGGCCTCGCGCCGCCATCCGGGCATCTTCTGGGTGCACAACGATGGCGACAATGCCGCCGAGCTTTACGCCATCGATGCCGAAGGCCAGTTGCGCGCAACCTTGCAGGTGGCGGGCGTGCGCAACGTGGACTGGGAAGACCTGGCCGCCTTCGAGTCCGACGGCAAGCCGTACCTGCTGATCGCCGATGTCGGCGACAACGGTGGTTTGCGTCGCGAGCTTGCGCTGCGCGTGGTCGAAGAGCCCGCGGTGCTCGCGGACGTGCAGGCTCCGGTGGCCTGGAGTGTGCGATTCCGCTGGCCCGACGGTCCGCGCGACTGCGAGTCGGTGGCGGTTGACATGAACGATGGCGCGGCCTTCCTCGTGTCGAAGAAGCGCGTGCCGCCGGAATTGTTCCGGGTGGCCTTGCAGCCCTCGTCGAATCGGGTCCAGACCGCAAAGCGTGTCGGTGCGTTGACCGGCATCGAGCAGCCGAGCGCGGACGACCTGACGCGCAATCCGGTGTACGGGCGCTACCGGGCGCAGATCACCGCCGCCGACATATCCCGCGATGGCCGCTGGCTGGCAGTGCTCAACTACCGCCGCGTATACCTGTGGCCGAAACAGGGGCAAGGCTGGGGCGAGTCGGTCGCAGCTGCGCCACGCGTGTTCGAGTTCCCATGGATCCCTCAGGCGGAGGCCCTGGCCTTCGACCTCGAAGGTCGCAGCCTCTGGATCAGCTCCGAGCGCCTTCCGGCGCCCTTGATGCGCATCTTTCCGATTCAGGCGGAGTGACGAGGCAGTTTTTTCTGGGCCGCGGCCCGTTTGTGGCCAGGGCCTTGCAAAAAGATATCACTATGATATCTTGTGTCGCAGGCCGGACTGCGGCTGAAGGAGTACCCCATGAAAGAGATCCAGAAACCATCCTTGTCCGGAATTCCAACCCTGTTGGCCATGTTGGGAGCCCTGATTGCCTTGGTGGTTGGGGTAGTGGTGGCCGCGCAGTCCGATCGGGCGGCGCTGGTCATCGTGCAGGGCGTGGCCTTCGTGCTCCTCGCCTTCGGATTTGCCGGCTTCTACATGATCGAACCGAACCAGGCGGCGGTGCTGAACTTGTTCGGCAAGTACGTCGGCACCGTGAAAACCCAGGGCCTGCGCTGGAACAACCCCTTCTTCGGCAAGAAGAAGATCAGCCAGCGCGTGCGCAACTTCGAATCGAGCAAGCTCAAGGTCAACGACCTGGACGGCAGCCCGATCGAGATCGCGGCGGTGGTGGTGTGGCAGGTGGTGGATTCGGCCGAGGCCGTGTTCAACGTCGATGACTACGAGAGCTTCGTCCACATTCAGTCGGAAGCCGCCTTGCGTGCCATGGCGACGAGCTATCCCTACGACCAGCACGAGGACGGCAAGATCGCGTTGCGCAGCCATGCGGCGGAAGTGGCCAAGCACCTGACCGAGGAAATCCAGGAGCGCCTCGCGCAAGCGGGGGTACAGGTGATGGAAGCGCGCATCAGCCATTTGGCCTACGCGCCGGAAATCGCCCAAGCCATGCTGCAGCGGCAGCAGGCCAGCGCCATCATCGCGGCCCGCACCCGCATCGTGGAAGGCGCGGTCAGCATGGTGGAAATGGCGCTGGACGAATTGTCCAAGCGCAACGTGGTGGAACTCGACGCCGAGCGCCGCGCCGCGATGGTCAGCAACCTGCTGGTGGTGCTGTGCGGCGAGCGCAGCACCCAGCCGGTGGTGAACGCCGGTTCGATCTACTGAGGATGTCCTGATGACCGTCATGTACATCGTCCTGATCTGTGCGGTAGCTGGATCGCTCGCCTCCCGCCGCCGCCGGCCCGCCTGAAGCGCCACGATGAACGAGAAGAAGGCCTATCCGCTGCGCATCAACGCGACGGTGCTGGAGGCCATGCAGCGTTGGTCGGATGACGAGTTGCGCTCGCTCAACGCCCAGATCGAGTACGTGCTGCGCGAGGCGCTGCGCAGGGCAGGGCGACTCGGTGCCGGCAACGCAACACCCAGGGAGGAAGCGCCATGAAGCGCAGTACGTGGTGGTTCCTGGCGCTGGCCTACGGGATCAGCTGGACGATCAGCGAGGCCGGTTTCCGCCTGCTGCCGCAAGGCAAGTACACCAGTCTTGGGATCGCGCTCGGCTTCATGTTCGGGCCGGCCCTGGCCGCCGCGCTGGTGGTGCGCTTCCATCTGCGCCGACCCTTGCGCAGCCTCGGACCGATCTTCGCGATGAATGGCTACACCGCGCTCGCGGTGGTGATCCCGCTGGTGTTTGCCCTGTCGCACGTGCTGGTCGCCCCGCTGTTGCCGGGCCTGAGCCTGAACCTCGGAGCCGAGGCACTGCAGCAAAGCATCCTCGACCTGGTGCCGGCGACACGGCATGAGGAGGTGGCGCGCAAACTTGCCGAACTGGGGCCCGCGCTGCCATGGATCCTGCTGGCGCAGACGATTCTTGCCGGTGCCGCGGCCGGGATGAGCATCAATGCCGTTGCGGCGTTCGGCGAGGAGTTGGGCTGGCGCGGCTTTCTCCACCAGGATCTGGCCGCCATGTCCTTCTGGCGCAGGTCGGGCCTGATCGGCATCGCGTGGGGCCTGTGGCACGCACCGCTGATCCTGCGCGGGCACAACTACCCGCAGCACCCGGAATGGGGCGTGCTGATGATGGTGGCCTTCTGCGTCGCGCTGTCGCCATTGTTCGAATTCGTACGCCAGCGTGCCGGCGCACTGCTGGCCCCGGTATGGATGCATGGCGTACTCAACGCCACCGGCGGCACCCTGGTTTTCGTCAGCGGGTCGGACCTGCTGCGCGGACCGGCGGGGCTGGCTGGAATCCTGGTGCTGGCGGCGATGAACCTGCTGCTGTGGCTGCATCGTCGTCGCGAGCGCACTGCGCCGCAGCGGGTGTCGGCATGAGCCGCCCGGGCGAGCGCGGCCCCGCGACCTCACGGCCTCGCGCCCATTCT
Source organism: Chiayiivirga sp. (assembly GCA_022647565.1). GTDB lineage: Bacteria > Pseudomonadota > Gammaproteobacteria > Xanthomonadales > Xanthomonadaceae > JALCLA01. The sequence continues at coordinate 142,822 of JALCLA010000004.1, read as the reverse complement.
TCGGCGAGCCACTTCGAGTTGGTTCCGGTGGGCAAGGGAGCCAAGGTCCTGCTGTGGGTGCTGTGCGTGATCCTGCCGCTGGCAATCGCCGCCGCCGCGCTCGGGGTTTCGCTCACCACCACATCGCCGGAAAGGCTCAAGCTGGTGGCGGGAAGCCAGGTCCTCACGGTGGCGGCGTCGATCGGCTTGATCGCGGTGCTGACCATTCCCCTGGCGTTCTGGCTGCATCGCACCTTGTTGCGCTTGTCGGTGCGGCTGCACGATGGCGTGCTCGACCTGCGCGCCGGTTGGTATCACCAGCGCATCAATGTGGGCGAACTGGATCCGGGCAAGTCGCGCCTGCTCCGCTGGGAAGAGCACACCGAGTTCCGTCCCGCGCTCAAGACCAACGCCATCGCGTTCCCCGGGTTCCAGGCAGGGCATTTTCGCCTGCGTGACTGGCGCACCAAGGCCTTCTGCATCCTCACCTCGCACGAAGGACTGTTGGCACTTAGGGAACGCAGCGGTCGCGTGATACTGCTCAGCCTGCGGCAACCGCAAGCGCTGCTGGATGCGTTGAAGCAGGCGGTCGATTCATCTGCACGACACCGATAAGCTCGCCGCATGCGCGCCCTCGACCACTGCCTGTTCAACACCCGCGAGATCGAGCTCTGGCCGGCGCGGCTGCTGCGCGCGCGCCGCAGTGCCGATGCGCGTGCCCTGGCGCGGGCGCGCTGGGTGCTGCGGCGCAAGCGTGATGGCGCGTATCTCGCCGCCGAGCTGCCGGAAGCCCTGTTGCCGCTGCTGCCGCGGCTGCGACACGAGCCGGGCTTGAACGAGGCGCTGGCCTTGCTGGAATGGATGGGCACGTCGCGACGAGCGTCGATCGCAGTGCTCGATGCGCCGCTGTCCACCGACGGCGTCGAACAGGAACTTGAGCGGCTCGGCGTCGGTGCGGACTACGTCGGACGTACTGGACTTGCGCTGGTGCCGGAGCCCGGAATGCTGACGCTGGCGGGATTCGACCGCTATCGCCGCGCGCTGTGGCTGCAGGCCTCGGCCGCCGCGGCCTGGATGCGGATGCGCGCTGCCGCGCTGCGCGACGGCATCGCGCTGGAAGCGATCTCCGGCTACCGCAGCCATGCGTACCAACTCGGCATCTTCCGCCGCAAGCTCGCGCGCGGATTGAGTCTGGCGCAGATCCTGGAAGTGAACGCCGCGCCCGGTTACAGCGAGCATCACAGCGGCTGCGCACTCGATATCGGTACACCGGGCGAACCACCGGCGGAAGAGAGCTTCGAGCGCACGCCCGCGTTCGATTGGCTGATGCGGAATGCAGGCGAGTTCGGCTTCGTGCTCAGTTATCCGCGCGACAATCCGCACGGCATTGTGTACGAGCCGTGGCATTGGTGTTGGCGCGCGAACCGCGCAACCGAAATCAGATAGTGGCAAGCAGGCGTCCTGTTTTGACTGGCGCAGATGATTGACGTGATGCCTTGCTTTCGTAGAGCGGGGCTTGCCCCGCTCAAGCCGGGCAAGCCCGGCTCTACAACGGCTCATCGCCGTGTCAATTGCTTTGGCAAGTCTCAATAGCGACGCCGCCCGTTCGGCCTCGGTGCCTCGCCAGGGCCTGACGCGCGAGATGCCATTCAAGGCATCTCGCAAGCAGCGTCAGGCTCTACCCGCAAACTCCCCCGTCACCGTGCTCACCAGCACCTTCTCTCCGTTGCTGATGTACTCGGGCACCTGGATCTCGATCCCGGTGCTGAGCTTGGCCGGCTTGGGGCGCTTGGTGGCGGTGCCGCCCTTGAGTTCGGGCGGGGTGTCGACCACTTCCAGCGTGACGGTCTGCGGCAGCTGCAGGCCGACGGGTTGCTCGTCGATGACCTGCACGAAGCATCCGTTCAATCCTTCGGTGATGTAGCCGGCGTTGTCGCCGACGATTTCGGTACCCAGCGGGTACTGGGTGAAATCCTCGTCGTCCATGAACACGAAGGCGTCGCCGTCCATGTAGGAGAACGTGGCCTGGCGTCGCGCCAGGTCGACTTCCTTCAAGTCGTCGTCGGCGCGCAAGCTGAGGTCAAACTTGTTGCCCCCAGGCACGCTGTACAGGGTGAAGCGGAAGGTGACGTTGCCGCCGCGCGCGGTGGGCGAGCTGCGCTCCACGTCGCGCACCTGCCAGGCGGTGTTGTTGTATTCGACGACGTGGCCGCGCTTGATCTCGGACGCTTTCATGGGTGTGGTTTCTTACTTCGGTGCGAGACGGACAGCGCCGTCGAGACGGATGGTTTCGCCGTTGAGATAGCGGTTGGCGAGGATGAAGCCGACCAGTTCGGCGAATTCCTCGGGCTTGCCCAGGCGCGACGGGAAGGGAATCGAGGCGCTGAGCGATTGCTGCACTGCGTCGGGCATGGTGTCCACCATCGGGGTCCAGAAGATGCCCGGTGCGATGGTGTTGACCCGGATGCCCGAGCGCGCCAGTTCGCGCGCCATCGGCAAGGTCATGCCGACCACGCCGGCTTTGGAGGCCGAATACGCGGCCTGACCGATCTGACCGTCGTAGGCGGCGACGCTGGCGGTGTTGATGATCGCGCCGCGTTCGCCGTCTTCGCCCGGCGCGTTGTGCTGCATGATCTCGGCGGCGCCCTTGGCCACGTTGAAGCTGCCCACCAGGTTCACCATCACGGTGCCGGCGAACTGCTTGAGCGGCATTGCGCCTTCCTTGCCCACCACGCGTCCCGCGCCGAGGATGCCGGCGCAGTTGATCGCGGCATTGAGCCCGCCGAGGAAGTCCCTGGCCGCGGCCAGGTTGGCCTGCACGTTGGCCTCGTCGGTGACGTCGGTGCGGTAGTAGCGCGCCTTGCCGGCGCTGAGTTCGGCCATGGCGGCCGCGCCCTTGTCGTCGTTGATGTCGAACAGCGCGACCCTGGCGCCGCGCGCAACCAGATGCTGGGCAACGGCCAGGCCGAGGCCGGAAACGCCACCGGTGATGACGGCGCGCACGTCGGAAACTTGCATGGGATCGATCCCTGGAAAACGAGGGCGCGGATTGTAGCGCCGGGCTTGCCCGGCGGCGACCTCGCGGGGCCGGGGCAAGCGAAGCAAGCTCCGACCTGCCATACAAGCGGAGCATGCTCCGCTCTACAGTTCCCGTAGGTAGAAGGTGTCGCAGCCGCCGTGTCCGGTTGCGCCCAAGGCACCGTCGATGGGGCGGAAGCCGCTGCGTTCGTACAGGCGGCGGGCTGCGCTCATGCCGCACAGGGTTTCGAGGTAGCAGCGGGTGTAGCCGAAGTCGCGCGCCGCTGCCAGGCAGCGATCCATCATCATCCGGCCCGCCCCCAGGCCGCGCAGCGACGGCAGGAAATACATCTTGCGCAGTTCGCAGGTTTCGCTGTCGCCGCCTTGCAGCGGAGCGACGCCGCCGCCGCCCTGCACGGTGCCATCGCGTTCGATCACGAAGTAGGCCGAGCGCGGCGCGGCATACGCGCGGCTCATCCAGTCCACTTCCGGGTCGTTGATCGCGAAGCCGTCGCCTGTGGCGCCGAACTCCGGCATCACGGTGCGGATGATGGCGGCCACCGCAGGATCATCCTCGGCCCGGATCGGCCGCAGTTGCAGGGGGGATGGCATGGACGATCGAATTCCTCGCGTGCAGGTTCACGCCACGGCCGGCGGATGCCGCAGATAGGCCTGGAAGTCAGCGGGTGCCAGGGCGCGGCTGTACAGATAGCCCTGGCATTGATGCGTATCCAGATCGAGCAGGAAATCGCGCTGCGCCTGGGTCTCCACGCCCTCGGCCACCACGTTCAGGCCGAGGCTTTGCGCGATGCGGATGATGGCGCTGCAGATGTTGCTGTCCGATTCATCCTGCGGCACGCCGTGCAGGAAGGTGTGGCTGATCTTCAGTCCGTCGATCGGAAGCCGCCGCAGGTAGTTGAGTGCACTGTAGCCTTCGCCGAAATCGTCGATAGTGAGTTTGACCCCCAGCGCCTTGAGGGCGGCAAAGGTCTGGACCGTGTCGGGCGCATCCTCGACCAGCACGCGCTCGGTGACTTCCAGTTCCAGCGCCTCGCCCGGCAGGCCGAATTCGCGCAAGGTGGCAACCACCACCTGCACGAAATCCTCGTTCAGGAACTGGCGGAACGAGACGTTCACCGCCACGCGCGCGAGGTCGTCGCCCTGACGTCGCCATTCGCACAATTGCCGGCAGGCTTCGCGCATCACCCAGGCACCGATGCGGACGATGTCGCCGCTGGTTTCGGCGTGCTGGATGAAGCGATCCGGCGACATCTCGCCAAGCACACGGTTGTTCCAGCGCAGCAGGGCTTCGGCCGCCAGCACGCGGCCGTCACGCATGTCTACCTGCGGCTGGTACACCAGGTACAACTCGCGGTTGTCGAGAGCGCGCCGGAGCTGGGTCTCGATCAGCAGCCGCTCGGACTGCTGCTGCGCCAGGGCCGGGTTGAAGCGCTGCCAGGTGCCGCGCCCGCGGCGTTTGGCGTCGCTCATCGCGGCGTCGGCATTGTTGATCAGTTGTTGCGCGGTGACGCCGTCGTCGGGAAAGCGCGCCAGGCCGATCGAGACGGTCAGGGTGAACTCCTCGCCGCCGTATTCGAAACTGCGTCCGAACACCTGCGCGATGTGCTCGGCCAGCGCCATCGGCGCGACGCCGCGCAGGCTCTGCGGGATCAGCACGAGGAATTCGTCCGCGCCAAATCGCGCCACCATGCCGTACTCGCCCGCGACATCGCTGAGGCGGCGACCCGCGGCGGCCAGCAGTACATCGCCAGCATCGTGCCCGAGCAGGTCGTTCAGCACCTTGAACCGATCCAGGTCGATATAGAGCACGGCTGGGCCGCGTTCGGGCCCGGCGTGCTCCAGGGCGCGCGCCAGCTCCTCCAGCGCCGCCTCGCGATTGGCAAGGCCGGTGAGCGGATCGGTGGCTGCCTGACGACGCAGACTCTCCTGCTGGGCACGGATCACGCTGATGTCCTGCATCGTGCCGCCCAGGCGTGGTGCCTCGTCCTCGATCGCCAGGCTGCGCCCGATGATCCGCACCCAGCGCACTTCGCCGCGCGCGGTGCGCAGCGGACACTCGAGGTCCACGGACTGGCGGTTCACCAGCGCGTCGTTGAGCAGGGTTTGCACGCGCAGCCGCTCATTCGGCTCCACGTGCTCGATGAAGCGTTCGAAACTGAGGGCTTCGCCCGGCACGCGTTGCAGGATGCGATGGAATTCGTCGGTGAGGTAGAGGGTCGGGCGCGCCGTGCTCCACTCCCAACCGCCGATGCGTGCCAGGGCCTGGGTCTGGTCGAGCAGGGCACTGTCGCGCTTGAGTTCGGTCACGTCGCTGAAGGTGGAGATGACCTGGATCGCCCGCCCGTTGGCGTCGAACTGCGGCACCGCGGTCACGGACAGCCAGGCGTAGTTGCACAGCGCGCGGTTGTAGACGCCGATCACGGTTGACTCGATGGTGCGCTGTTCGCGCAGGGCGCGAAATGCCGGCATGTCGGTGGGAGGCATTGCCGTGCCGTGTTCGTCCAGCACGCGCCAGTAGGATTCGGCGAGCGTGCAGTGGAGCAGTTCGTGTTCGTCCACGCCGAGGATGCGGCAGGCCGCCGGATTCACCGATAGCACGCGGCAGTTGCCGTCGCGCACGATGATGCCCTTGTCCATGCCGTGCAGCAGCTGGCGATAGCGCGCTTCCGATTCGCGCAGCGTGGTTTCGGCTTCGCGGCGCGCGCTGACGTCGCGCGCGATCGCGATCACACGCACCTGCCCGTGGTCTCGGAACACGGCCGAATGGACTTCCACCGGGAACTCGGAGCCATCGCCGCGCCGGTTCGTGGTTTCCACCACGAAGCTCTCGCCAGTGGCGTACTCGCGCGCCACCTCGGCCATGCGGCCGGCGGGAAGGCCGGGATTGAGGTCGCGCACGCTGAGCTGCAGCATCTCCTCGCGTGAGCGTCGGAAGATGCGGCAGGCGGCGTCATTCAGCGCGACGATGCGGCCGTCGGGGTCGTGCAGGGTGACGGCGTCGGGCAGAGCATTGAAGGTGGCCGAGAAGCGTTGCCGGGCCGACTGGATCTCGTCATCGAAGCCCGCGAGGCTGGCGATCGCGGCGCGCGCCGCGTCAAGTCCCGGATGCTCCGCGGGCAGGCTCGCAAGCAGGCGCTCCAGCGGCGTGATCGCGTCGGACAGCGCTGGCGCAGCCTCGCGCCGCGGGTCGGCGCTGACGCCGATTTCCGCGCCGGAACCACCTGCTTGCAGCGCATCTGGCATCGTGGGTTTCCGTCCGGATCGGGGAGAGCCTGAACCGCGATTCGACGCGAGGATAGCATCCGGCTTCGCGGGCGAAACCGGGTGGGGTGCCATTGGTCACCAATTGAGTCCGCGCTGCGTCGCTCGCGGGGCAGGTTCGTATACTGCGCCGATGTCTTTCCAGACTCGCCTGCACGCCGCATTCCAGGATCTGTTCGAGCCGCTTGGCCTGGCCGCGCTCGGGACCTGGGGGCTCATCGTTTTCGAACAGGTGGGTGCGTTGTGGCGACGAGCCGATCCGACCCTGTGGCCGATCCTTGCCATTCTCTTGTTGTTTCTGGCGATGTTCGTGCTGCGCGGCGCGCTGTTGTCGCGGTCGGCGCAGCGGCTATGCCTCGTCGTGCAACTGGCGGCCGCGCTGGCCGACGTGATGCTGCTGCAGAGCGGGTCGGGCCCCATCCTGGGCGTGATCGTGGCGGCGCAGTTGCCGTTCCTGTTCGGTTTCCGCAGCGCGCTGGCAATCGTGGTTGCCGCCGTGCTCGCCTACGCCTGGGTGTTCACGGTCTGCTGGGACACCTCGCGACCCTGGTTCACCGCGGCGATGTATGCCGGGTTCCAGTTCTTCGCCTTGCTGACGGCGCGCCTGGCGCACACCGCGGAACGGCAGCGTGACGAACTGGCCGAGGTCAATGCCCACCTGCTCGCCACGCGCAGCCTGCTGGAGGCCGGTGCACGCGATGGCGAGCGCCTGCGCCTGTCGCGTGAACTGCACGATGTGGCTGGGCACCGCCTGACCGCGCTCAAGCTCACTCTGGAACTGGCCTTGCGCCTGCCCGAGGCGGAGCGACCGGGGAAGATCAGCGACGCGCGCGATCTGGTGGATGGATTGCTGGACGACATCCGGGCGGTCGTCGGCCAGTTGCGTCGGCACGATGGCATCGAGCTCGGTCCCGCCTTGCGCGCCTTGACCGAGCGCCTGCCCGGTCCGCAAGTGGCCTTGCAGATCGCTCGCGAGCTGCGGGTCGACGAAGTGGCCCAGGCCGAGGCCGTGCTGCGTTGCGTGCAGGAAGGACTCACCAACGCCTTGCGGCATTCGGGAGCCAGCCAGGTGCGGGTGGCGGTGGAGCGTGACGCAGACACGGTGCGGGTCGAGGTGGTGGACGATGGTCGTGGACGCGCAGCGGTCGAACCGGGACATGGCCTGACCGGCATGCGTGAGCGCATCGAGGAGGCCGGTGGCCGGCTCGACATCGAGACCGCACCCGGACGAGGCTTCCGCCTTTGCGCGGTGCTGCCACAGGGGGCGACGTGAGCATCCGGGTGGCGCTCATCGACGATCAGGATCTGGTGCGGGAAGGCATCAAGAGTCTGCTCGCGCTCAGTGGCGAGGTGGCCGTGCCGGTCGAAGGACGGCACGGCGATGATCTGCTGCAGGCCGACCTGAGCGCGGTCGATGTGGTGGTGATGGACATCCGCATGCCGGGGCGCGACGGCTTGTCGGCACTGCGCGAACTGCGTCGCCGCGGCGATCCGCGGCCAGTGCTGATGCTGACCACGTTCGAGGAGCCGGAGCTGTTCGAGCAGGCGGTGGCCGCCGGGGCGCAGGGCTTCCTGCGCAAGGATGCATCGCCCGAGAGCCTGATCGATGCGATCCGCCGCGTGCACGCCGGGGGCAGCGCCTTGCAGCCGATGGCCACGGAGGGCTTGCGCCAGGGTTTCGCCTACCGCGATCTGTCACCTCCCGATGGCAGCCTGACCGAACGCGAACTGGGGGTCTTGCGCCTCATGGCGGGCGGCTATGCGAACAAGGAGATCGCGCGGATGCTTTTCCTCGCCGAAGGCACGGTCAAGAACTACGTGTCCGACCTCCTGCTCAAACTCAACGCGCGCGACCGCACCCAGGCCGTGCTCAAGGCGATCAGCCTGCGCCTGATCTAGTGTGGTGTCCCGCAAGTACCATCAAATAATTCCGGCGTCTTTCGCCGCGATACTGCGTTGCTCGTCGTCGCCATAGCGTAGGCTATGCCTCCTCCTCGCGCCTGGTCTCGCAGCGAAACCCATCCGGAATTTCTTTGCGTTACTTGCGGGACACCACACTAGCGGTCTGGCCCTGCCGGCATCGCGTGACCCCGCTGTGCATCGGGTCTTCGAATGCAGCTCGCGTCCTTCGACTTCGCGCCGTTGGCGCTACGCTCGGGATGAGCGGGATCAAGCGACGACGCGCACGAAGCGCCGGTTTCGGCAACGTTGTGCGGGTCGGGCGGGATTCGGCGGCGACGCTTCACGATGCGCTGCTTCCACGGACTCCGCTCATCCTGAGCGCAGGCCGCGAAGCGGCCGAAGTCGACGTACGCGTGGCATTGCGACGCGAACTTCAGCTCGCCAGGGTGCGGGCGGCCCAATCCACCATCGCGTGGCGCGCAGGTTCGCTGTCGAACACTTGCGGCAAGCGTTCCCGGATCTGTCGTGAGAGTTCGCGAAGTCGCCCTGGGTGGTGCAACAACTCGATGCAGCGTTCGGCTTGTGCCAGCGGCGACGCGCAGGACAACTCGGCATCCAGCGACAGGCGCTTGAGCATGGCGTGGCTCTGGCGGCCACGCATCAACGCGCCCGGGCAAGCCACTAGCGGCAGTCCGGCACAGAGCGCATCGATGGCGGTATTGCCGCCGGACCAATGCAGGCTGTCCAGCATCAGGTCGCAGGCCTGGTTGACCCGCAGGAACTGTTCGCGCGAGCCGAGCGGCTGGAACTGCAGGTGTTCCCGGGCCGAGCGCCCGACGGCGAGGAAAGCATTCGACAGCCGCTCGACAAAGGCCTGCTTCCATTCGGCGTGTTCCGGTTCGAACAGCACGAACTGCACGTTCGGCAATTCGCGCGCAATCCGCGCCATCACGGCATCGCCTTCCGGATGCAGCTTGAACAGCGATTGCGGCACCAGCACGCGCGGTCGGGACGGATCGATCCCGGCCGGCAGGTCTGCGCCAATGTCAGGCAGGGCAGGACGCCGGTAATCGACGCCCAGCCGCGGCAAGGCGATCAGTCGCTCGCCATAGTGCGAGGCGGCGTCGGGCGGTTCCATCTCGGCACAGCTGAGGTAATCGTCGAAGCCGGAGAAACCGCTGGTCACCGGGTGTCCCCAACCCAGCGCCTGATGCCGCGCCAGGCGCAAGGCGGCCAATGGCGTCAGGCGCGCGTCCATGCCCAGTTCGGGGTAGATGAGCAGATCGAGGTCGTCGTCGCGAAGGGCCTGCGCGATGGCCTCGATCGAGTCCTCGAAGTAGCGATAGTGTGTCGCGCTGGCCGCAAGCTGTTCGGTCATGGCATCGCGCTGTGGTCCGATCTGATACAAGCGGACCTCATGCCCGGCGGCACGCAGCCATCCGATCCACGAACCGAAATACGACCCGACGGTGCAGTTGCGCCAGCTCGACGAGACCAGGCCGACGCGGCCGCTGCGCCGGATCGGATCGGGCGGTTCGCACAGGGCCGGTTGCAGCACGCGTGCCGCACGTTCGACCAGACGCGCAAAGCGGGATTGAAGTTCGCGATCGTCCTGGCCCTGGTAGGCCAGCAGAAAATTGCTGTGCGCGAGTTGCCGCAGTGGGCCTTGCAGTGTGGCGAGGCGCGTCGGGGTCCACTCGGCTTCGAGCCGATCGAGCCCCGCGACGTAGCGCTGGCGCCATTCGTGCATGTCGTCCCGGCTGCGATAGATCGCGGGCAGGGCCAGCGCCGCGACCAGCTCCGCGCGCAAGGCGGTCTGCGAGGACGCACGCGCAACGTCGAGCACGCGTTCGGCGCCGCGCCGCGCGGCCTCGGCGGCACCGCGCAGTCGCAGCTGGGTGATGGCTTCGGTGGCGGCGGTCAAGTCATGCCCGACGGCAAGGGCGTCGAGTGCCTCCACCGTCGCGTCGATGCGGCCGGCGCGGCTCGCGGTCTGGGCCAGCCAGCCGGGGTCGAAACGCGCTCGCGTCTCGGCGGCGAGTCCATCGAGATAGCGGCCGGCCGACTCCGGCGTCTGGCTGCCGGCCAGCAAGAGTTGCGCGTCGCGGTCGTCGGGATGCAGTTCGAGATGACGGGTAAAGGCGACGGCGGCGTCGGCATGCTGGCCGAGGTCGCGAGCCGACAGGCCGAGATTGAACCAGGCTTGCGCGTGGCGTGGATCGAGGTCGATGGCGCGGCGGAAGTCGCCCAACGCGGCTCCCGGATCCTGGGCCGCGCGCCGCCGACTGCCACGATTGTTGATGGCAGTGGCGAGCGATCGGCAGAACGCGGGGTGCAAGGGGTGGCGCTGCACCAGGCGCTCGAGCGACTCGATCAGGGCCTCGTGACGGCCCAGGGCATTGGCGGTGTTGGCCCGGACGATCAGGGCGCGCGCATCGTGCGGCTCGGCATCGAGCAGGCGACCTGCCGCCTCGAAGGCGGCCTGGTGTCGCCCGGCCCGGACCCAGGCTTCGATTTCCTCGATCGAGGTCATCGCGGCGTCGTCAATCGCGTGTCGGCTGGAGCAATCCCGCCAGGCCGAGTTTGGAGCCGTTGCCACGCCCCAGCTGCTGGCTCAGCCAGCGGCCGGTGTCGATCAGCGCCGCCAGGTCGACGCCAGTATCGAAGCCGAGTCCATGCAGCATGAAAACCACGTCTTCGCTCGCGACATTGCCGCTGGCGCCCTGGGCATAAGGGCAGCCACCGGTGCCGGCAACAGCGGCATCGACCACGCGCACGCCTTCCTCCAGGCAGGCCAGGACGTTGGCGAGTGCCTGGCCTCGGGTGTCGTGGAAATGCACCGCAAGCGCGGCCATCGGAATGACGTCCGCGACGGCCCGCAGCATGGTGCGGGCCGCCTTCGGCGTGCCGGCGCCGATGGTGTCGCCGAGCGAGACTTCGTAGCAGCCCATCGCGTGCAGGCGCGCTGCCACGCGTACCACATCGGACAATGGCACATCGCCCTGGTACGGGCATCCCAGCACCGTGGAGACATAGCCGCGCACGCGCACGCCATCGGTCCTGGCGCGCGTCAACACCGGCTCGAAGCGCGCGATCGACTCGTCGATGCTGGCGTTGATGTTGCGGCGGCTGAAGGCTTCCGAGGCGGCGCCGAATACCGCGATCTCGGTTACGCCGACGGCGCGGGCGCGTTCGTAGCCTTGCTCGTTCGGCACCAGCACCGGGTAGGACACGCCCTTGCGCCTGGCGATGCCGGCATAGACTTCCGCCGCGTCGGCCAGTTGCGGCACCCACTTCGGGCTGACGAAGCTGGTGGCTTCGATGCTGGAAAGGCCGGTGGCGGACAGTCGGTCGATCAGCTTGATCTTGGTCGCCGCCGGAACCACGGCCTTCTCGTTCTGCAGGCCGTCGCGCGCCCCGACTTCGACCAGTCGCACGAACTCGCTCATGGTGCCTCGTCTGCCTTGGCGCGACGGAAGCGCAACGGCTGCTCGAAATGGAACAGGCGGTGCGTGGCCAGGATCTTGCGCAGCGCGGCACTGTCGCCTGCCACGCGCACGGCCAGATCGTCACCCTGCATCAGCACCTCGCCCGGGATGTCCTTGTCGAGTACGCGATGCGCCAGTGCGCGATGCGGCGGTGCCGCCAGTTCCAGGGTGTCGCGGCGCAACCGATAGGCGAACAGGTAGATGTCGCCGGAGCGGTCGAGCAGGGTGGGGTCGACCTCGAAGCTGCGATTGGCCCAGGCCGCGTCCACCCAGAGGTATTTCACGCCACCACTATGCACGTTGCGCAGGAGGGTGGCATCGGAGCGTTTGTCCCCGTCACGTTCGTGCTCGGTCACCACCAGGCCGCATCTGGCATCGACCAGGGCTTCCAGTTCGCCAGTCTCGTCCTTGCGTTCGCCCAGGGACAACCAGCGCCCGACCAGCGCTGGATCGCACGCCGCCGCGGCGGCTGGTGCGCTCTCGAACAGGGTGCGCTGGCACCCGCACAACGCGGACAGCAGGATCATCATGACGACGATGCGTCGCAGCAGGCGTACGGCGTTCATGCATCCTCCTCGAATCGGACCAGGACGGTGTCGGCTTCCACGAAGTCTCCGACGCGGGCACGCAACTCGGCGACGGTGGCGGCCTGGGGCGCGCGCAAGGTCAACTCCATCTTCATCGCTTCCATCACCAGCAGTGCCTGCTGCGACTGCACGCGCTCACCTTGCGCCACCTGCACGGCGACGATGCGCCCCGGCATCGGCGCGCGGATGCGATCCATGCTGTCGGCGCCGGCAGTTCCCTCGAAGCCGTAGGGGCGGGCCGGGTGGAAGCGGTAGCGCCGCGGCGCGTGCACGATCAGGTCACCGCCCGATGCGAGTACCGCAACGCGTTGTGGCTGGCCGTCGAGTTCCAGGGTCAGGGCGGTCTCGTCCGCGGCCAGCAGGCGCACCTGTCGTGCTTGTCCGTCGTGGCGGAACTCGAAACAGCCGGCGCTGCCCAGCACCTGCAATTCGATCCGCGTGCCCCGCCATTCCAGCACCAGCACGCGCGCGTCGCCGTGGCCGAGTCGCCAGGCATCGGCCAGGGCCCAGGGCGAGCCTGGATCGGTGCTGCGGCTCGCGGCGCCTGCGGCTTCCGCGGCTTCGTCGCGCAATCGCAGGCAAACCGCTGCCGCGAGCGCGATGGCGGGCGGGGCGTCGTGAGCGCCGGCAAGTACCTCGTCCAGGTGCCGATCCAGATAGCTGGTGTCGATGCTGCCGTCGACCACGCGCGGATGCGCGATCAGCCGTTCGAGGAAGTCGATGTTGCTGGCAGGGCCGACCACGTCGCAGCGCGACAGAGCCTGCGCCAGCCGTGCCAGGGCCGCGCTGCGATCGGCCGCATGCACGATCAGCTTGGCGATCATCGGGTCGTAGAACACCGTCACCGTATCGCCTTGCTCCACGCCGGCATCGATGCGCACGCCGTCGCACGCGGGAGGCAGCAACAGGCGCTCCAGCCGCCCGCTGCCGGGCAGGAAGTTCTTCTCCGGGTCTTCGGCGTAGAGCCGCACTTCGATCGCGTGGCCGTGTTGCAACACCTGCTCCTGTCGCAAGGGCAGGGGTTCGCCGGCGGCGATGCGCAATTGCCACTCGACCAGGTCCAGCCCCGTCACCATCTCCGTGACCGGATGCTCGACCTGAAGGCGCGTATTGATCTCCATGAAATAGAACGCGCCGTCGGCTCCGACGATGAACTCGACGGTGCCGGCGTTGACGTAGTCGATCGCGCGCGCGGCCGCCACCGCGGCCCCACCCATGCGCGAGCGCAGCTCGGGCGAGAGGAAGGGCGACGGCGATTCCTCCAGCACCTTCTGGTAGCGGCGCTGGGCCGAGCATTCGCGTTCGTTCAGATGGATCGCCTGGCCGTGCGCATCGCCGAACACCTGGATCTCGATGTGGCGCGGGGATTCGATGTAGCGTTCCAGCAGCACGCGGTCGCGGCCGAAGGCGTTCCGTGCTTCGCGCTGGCAGCTGAGCAGGTTCTCGCTGAACTCCGAGGCATCGCGCACGATGCGCATGCCCTTGCCGCCGCCGCCGTGCGCGGCCTTGATCATCAGCGGGTAGCCGATGCGGTCAGCTTCGCGTTGCAGCAGCGCGGGATCCTGCTCCGCGCCGGTATAGCCCGGCACCACCGGCACACCTGCGGCGGCCATCAGTTCCTTGGCGCCGGCCTTGGAACCCATCTTGCGCATCGACGCGGCCCTGGGGCCGATGAAGACGAGGCCCGCGGCCTCGACCGCATCGGCGAAGTCGGCGTTCTCGGAAAGAAAGCCGTAGCCCGGATGGATCGCCTGCGCGCCGGTCTGCCTCGCCGCGGCAAGGATTGCCTCGCCACGCAGGTACGATTCTCCCGGCGCGGCGCCGCCGATATGCACGGCGGCATCGGCGAGCCGCACATGGCGGCTGTTCCTGTCCGCGTCGGAATAGACCGCCACGCTGCGGATGCCGAGCTGGCGGCAGGTGCGGATCACGCGGCAGGCGATTTCGCCGCGGTTGGCGATCAGGACGCAGTCGAAAGGCTTGCTCATCGCATCAGGCCTTGCCGGCCCAGTTCGGGCGACGCTTGCCGAGGAAGGCATTGAGACCTTCCTGGCCCTCGGCGGAGACGCGCAGGCGTGCGATCAGGTCGGCATTCTCCTCGTCCACGCTGCGCCGGGTCTTGGCGTCAGGCTTGGAGATGCGGTGCACGAGGCGCTTGGCCTCCATCACCGCCACCGGCCCGACCGCGCGCAGGCGCTCGATCTCCACCTGGACGGCAGCGTCGAGCTGCTTCTCCGGCACGCAACGGTGCAGCAAACCGATGCGCATGGCTTCCGCGGCATCGAAGATTTCGGCGGTCAGGAAGCGGTGGCGCGCCTGGCGCGCGCCGATGGCGTCGATCACATAAGGCGAGATCACGGCGGGCACCAGGCCAAGCCGGGCTTCGGTGAGGCCGAAGCGGGCGCCTTCCACCCCGATCGCGATGTCGCAGCAGGCGATCAGGCCGACACCACCACCGAACGCGGCCCCATTCACCCGTGCGATGGTGGGTTTGTCGAGGTGGTCGAGGGTGCGCATCAGCTTGGCGAGCTGGCGCGCATCCTTGCGGTTCTCCTTCTCGCTGGCCTGCGCCATGCGTCGCATCCAGCCGAGGTCCGCGCCGGCAGAGAACGATGCGCCTTCGCCGGTGAGCACCACGATCCGCACCCGGCTGTCGTCTTCCAGCGCGCGCAAGGCCTCGGTGAGTTCGACGATCAGGCGGTCGTCGAAGGCGTTGTGCACGTCAGGGCGCGCGAGCGCGACGCGACCGATGCCCTCCTTGCGGGTGATCTTGAGCGATGAGGCCATGCGTGGGTGCCTGTCGATGAACTACATGCGGAACACGCCGAAGTTCGATGGTTCGATCGGCGCGTTGAGGCTGGCGGAAAGGGCGAGTCCGAGCACCCGGCGGGTGTCGGCCGGATCGATGATGCCGTCGTCCCAGAGGCGGGCGCTGGCGTAGTAGGGGTGACCCTGGCGCTCGTACTGCTCGCGGATCGGCGCCTTGAACGCGTCTTCCTCGGCCGCGCTCCAGGACGCTCCCGCGGCTTCGAGGCCGTCGCGCTTCACCGTCGCAAGCACGGCTGGCGGCCTGCTCGCCGCCCATGACGCTGATGCGCGCGTTCGGCCACATCCAGAGGAAGCGTGCGCCATAGGCACGACCGCACATGGCGTAGTTGCCCGCACCGAAGCTGCCGCCGATCACGACGGTGAACTTCGGCACGTGCGAGCACGCCACCGCGGTGACCATCTTGGCGCCGTCCTTGGCGATGCCACCGTGTTCGTACTTGCGACCCACCATGAAGCCGGTGATGTTCTGCAGGAACACCAGCGGGATGTTGCGCTGGTTGCACAGTTCGATGAAATGCGCGCCCTTGAGCGCGCTCTCGCCGAACAGGATGCCGTTGTTGGCGACGATGCCTACCGGATAGCCGTGGATGTGCGCAAAGCCGGTGACCAGGGTCTTGCCGTAGCGCGCCTTGAACTCCTGCAGCTCGCTGCCGTCGGCCACGCGCGCGATCACCTCGCGGATGTCGAACGGGCGGCGCGTGTCTTTCGGGATGATCCCGTACAGTTCGTCGGCGGCGTAGCGCGGGGCGATCGGATCGCGCACCGCCACCGGCATGGGCTTGCGCCGGTTGAGGTGCGCCACGATCTCGCGCGCGATGCCGAGGGCGTGGCGATCATCCTCGGCGAAGTGATCGGCCACGCCGGAAATGGCGGTGTGAACCTCGGCGCCGCCCAGGGCCTCGGCATCCACCACCTCGCCGGTGGCGGCCTTCACCAGCGGCGGGCCGCCGAGGAAGATGGTGCCCTGTTCCTTCACGATGACCGATTCGTCGCACATCGCCGGCACGTAGGCACCGCCAGCGGTGCACGATCCCATCACCACGGCGATCTGCGGGATGTTCTGGGCGCTCAGTCGCGCCTGGTTGTAGAAGATGCGCCCGAAGTGCTCGCGGTCCGGGAACACCTCGTCCTGCAGCGGCAGGAAGGCGCCGCCGGAGTCGACCAGATAGATGCAGGGCAGGCGATTCTCGCGTGCCACTTCCTGCGCACGCAGGTGCTTCTTCACCGTCATCGGGAAGTAGGTGCCGCCCTTCACCGTGGCGTCGTTGGCAACGATCACCACCTCGATGCCGGCAACCCGGCCGATGCCGGCAATCATCCCGGCGCCAGGCGCCGCATCGTCGTACATGCCTTCGGCGGCTAGCGGGGCGAGTTCCAGGAAAGGCGAGCCCGGGTCGAGCAGGGCCGCGATGCGTTCGCGCGGCAACAGCTTGCCGCGCTCGGTGTGGCGGGCCCGCGCCTTCTCGCCGCCGCCCTGCGCCACGCGCGCCAGGCGCTGCTGCAGTTCATCCACCAGGCCTTGCAGATGGGCGCGGTTCTCGAGGAATTCGGGCGAGCGCGTGTCGATCTGGGAGGCGATGACCGGCATGTGGCGGCGTCTGTGCGGGAGAGCCGCGATTGTAGCGGCAAGCCGTGACGGGGAAGGCGCGCCGAGCAGGCCGGATGCCGTCGCGGTGCCTCTGGTGGCGGTGAGGTGGGCCGGAAAAACAGAAGGCGCGCCGAAGCGCGCCTTCCGTGACCACGGGGAGACCGGAATTACTGGTCGCCTTCCTTCTTTTCGGCTTCCGTCGTGACGGCCGCATCAACCTTCTCGGCGGCTTCGTTCACCGCTTCGGCACCCGCGTCCTTGGCGGCGTCGACAGCCTGGCCCGCAGCGTCGGCCGTGGCTGCTGCAGCGTCTTTCGCGGCATCGGTGGCCTGGTCGACCGCGTCGCCGGCAACGGCAGCGGCCGTGTCCACGGCTTGGCCAGCGGCATCGGTTGCGGCG
Organism: Chiayiivirga sp.; assembly: GCA_022647565.1. GTDB lineage: Bacteria > Pseudomonadota > Gammaproteobacteria > Xanthomonadales > Xanthomonadaceae > JALCLA01. The sequence continues at coordinate 125,750 of JALCLA010000004.1, read as the reverse complement.
GCGGCGGCATCGGCCGTGGCCGCGGCGGCATCCTGGGTGGCCTCAGCGGCCGTGGTGGCTGCTTCGGAAACCGCAGCGCTGGCGTCCTGCGCCGCCTGCTGGGTGGCGGCAGCGGCTTCTTCGGCCTTCTGCTGGGCCTGTTCCTGCTGCTGCGAGCAGGCAGCCAAGGTCAAGCCCAAGGCGGCGGCCAGCAAAGTCTTGTTCAGCGACATAACGGTCTTCCTCGTAAGGGGGGTGGCTCTCGCGCCGGGACCGGCGCGGCGGGTGCAATCATCCGCTAGCTTTGTCCAGTGTCAAGCGGCAGGGTTACAGGCGTTCAACCGCGATTGCCGTGGCCTCGCCGCCGCCGATGCACAGCGAAGCCACGCCACGCTTGCCGCCGCGGGCCTGGAGCGCGTGCAGCAAGGTCACCACAAGGCGCGCCCCGGAGGCGCCGATCGGATGGCCGAGGGCGCAGGCGCCGCCATTCACGTTGAGATTGGCGTGCGGGATGCCGAGTTCCTTGATCGGCGCCATGGCAACCACGGCGAAGGCTTCGTTCACCTCGAACAGGTCCACGTCCTCCACCTTCCAGCCGACCTGCTTGAGCAGCTTGTCGATGGCGTTGACCGGGGCGGTGGTGAACCAGGCCGGTTCATGCGCGTGCGAGGCATGGCCCACGATGCGCGCCAGCGGCTTCAGTCCGCGCGCCTTCGCGTCGTCGGCCGAGAGCAGCACCAGCGCTGCAGCGCCATCGGAAATGCTGGATGAACTGGCCGCCGTGATGGTGCCGTCCTTCTTGAACGCCGCCTTGAGCGAGGGGATCTTGCCGAGGTCACTCTTGCCCGGTTGTTCATCGGTATCGACCACGACATCGCCCTTGCGGCCGCTCACCGTGACCGGAACGATCTCGGCCTTGAACGCGCCCGACTGTTGCGCGGCTTGCGAGCGCTTGACCGATTCGATTGCAAACGCATCCTGCTGTTCGCGCGTGAACTGGAACTTCTCCGCGCACAGTTCGCCGAACACGCCCATGGCCTGCTTGTCGTAGGGATTGGTCAGGCCATCCCAGGCCATGTGATCGATGAACTCGGCCGCGCCGTAGCGGATGCCGGTGCGCGAGCCGTTGAGCAGGTGCGGCGCATTGGTCATCGATTCCATGCCGCCCGCAACCACGATCCTGGCCGAGCCGGCCTTGATCGCATCGTGCCCCAGCATGATCGCCTTCATGCCCGAGCCACAGACCTTGTTGATGGTCGTGCAACCTGCGTGCGGAGGAATTCCGCTTGCGAGGCTGGCTTGCCGTGCCGGGGCCTGTCCCAGTCCCGCCGGCAGCACGCAGCCCATGATGGTTTCCGAGACCTGGTCGGCGGCGACGCCGGCGTGTTCGAGTGCGGCACGTATCGCGGCGGCACCGAGCGTGGGTGTCGGCACGCCGGTGAACTGGCCGAGGAAGGAACCGATGGCAGTGCGCTTGGCGCCTGCGATGACGACGTCCGACATGGGAATGCTCCGCAGCGTAATGGGTCTGCTGGCATGTCCGAACCGACCCGGTTCGGAATTGCCAACAGACCCTCAGGCCGGCGCGCTGGCCGGGATCGCTCGATTATGCGCCGCGTTGTTGCGGTGCCGCAAACCGTACCAAAGGCCGGAGGTGGCATCGGCCAAGCGCTGGCGGATGCCGCGCCGGCGTCGGGCTGATAGCCTGCGCCGATGATCCTCCGCGCCTGCCTTTCCGCGCTGCTGCCGAGCCTGCTCGCCATCTTGCTGGCAGTGACGACGCAGCGCGCGATGGCGGCAGACGAGCCGCCGGGACTGGCGGGATTGCGCCTGCAACATCTGGGAATCGAGCAGGGGTTGTCGCAGGTGTCGGCGCGTGCCATCGCGCAGGATTCCGAAGGCATGATCTGGATCGGCACCCAGGATGGACTGAATCGCTACGACGGCGAGGAGTTCCGGGTGTTCCGGCGCGATGCGGCTGATCCTTACAGCCTCATCGACAATCATGTCACCACGCTTTACCTCGATCGAAGCAATCGCCTCTGGGTCGGCACGCAATCGGGCGGCCTGGGTTGGTACGACGCCAATGCCGGTCGATTCCGCAACTATCCGGTGGGCCTCGGGCGCAGCGACGCAGTGGCGGATGTGCACGTTCAAGCGATCGGTCAGGCGCAGGACGGGCGAGTCTGGGTCGCCAGTGGCCGGGGCCATCTGCAACGGCTCGATCAGGCTGCCCTGCGGTTCGAAGACCTGCCCCTGCCGGGAGAGGTACAGGTGCGCTCGCTCCTGGCCCTGCCCGGGGGTGACATGCTGGTGGGAAGCACCCACGGCCTGTGGCGATGGCACGAGGCCGAAGGCCAGTTGCGGCCGTGGGCTCCGGCCTTGTCTGTTCTGGATCCCGATGTGCAGGCGCTTGCGCGTACCTCCGAGGGTCGCCTCTGGGTTGGAACCGCGACGCTCGGCGTGTTCGAGTTGTCGTCGAGCGGCGAGGTGTTGCGGCGGCTCGACGCGAACCAGGGTTTGGCGGGCGCTGACGTGCGTTCGCTCCTGGTGGACGATCGTGGCCAGATCTGGGTCGGTACCTTTACCGGCCTGTCGCGCATCGACGCGCGCAATGCGTCACCGCGTTCGTGGGCGCGGCAGCGCAGCCAGGACGAGGGGCTGGCCTCGGAGCGGGTGCATGCCTTGCTGCAGGATCGCGATGGCCTGATCTGGATCGGCACCTGGCACGGCGGTGCCCATCTTCACTTGCCGGGATCGGAAGCGTTCCAGGAGTTTCGCGCGGTGGCGGGTGATCCGCGCACCCTGCCGGCGAATGCCGTGCGCGATGTGCACGCCGATGGCGACGGCTCGCTCTGGCTCGGAATGCCGGAAGGTGGCGGGCTGGTGCAGTTCGACCTCGCGCGCGGCGTGCTGCAGCACTTCCGGCCGGTGGCGGGCGAGGGCGACAGCCTGGCAAGCGATCGGGTGCAGGCCGTGGCGCGCGACCTCGATGGCCGCCTTTGGGTTGGCATGGTCGACGCCGGCCTGGATCGGCAACGTGCCGATGGTGTCGGCTTCGAGCATTTTCGTGCCGACCCGGACGATCCGCAGCGACCCCAGGGTGACAACGTGCTTGCGCTGCACGTAGACCGCTCCGGTGCGCTCTGGATCGGCTACCAGGATCTCGGCATGGACATGCTATGTCGCGGCTGCGATGAGTTTCGTCGTTTCCCGGTTGGCGGTGCGCCATCGGATGGCCTGCCGGGGCCATCGATCGGCAGCGTATTCGAGAGTTCGCGCGGCGAGCTCTGGGTTGGCGCAAGGCCTGGTGCCTTGGCGCGCCTCGACCGCGCCACGGGGCGTTTCACGTCGCTCGCGGACCTGCTGGTCGACACACCGGAGATCGCGCCGCGCTCGGTCACCACGATCAGCGAGACTCGTGGCGGCGAACTGTGGGTGGGCACCCAGGGAAACGGCATCGTCCGCTTGCTGCCGCAGCCCGACGGACGCTATCGCGGCGTCGCTTACACCCACAAGGACGGTCTTGCAGCCGAGGCCATCGGCAGCCTGATTGAAGATGCCCGCGGCGCGATGTGGGTATCGACCACGCTTGGCATCAGCCGCATCGATCCCGGGAGTGGTCGCATCGAGAACTTCAGCGCGCGCGCCGGTGCGCAAGTGGACGGCTATTTCGTCGACGCGGGTGCGCGCCTGCGCGACGGGCGCATCGTGTTTGGCGGCTTGCGCGGGCTGACCGCCTTCGATCCGATCCAGGTCGGGTCACGTGTAGTCCTGCACAAGCCGGTCATCACGGATGTGCGCGGCTTCCAGACCGCGCTTGACGGCCAGACCGATTGGCGCTATCGGCGTCGGGAGTCGTCCGCCGATCAACTCTGGCTGCGAGCCGGAAGCGGCGGATTCGGCTTCAGCTTTTCGGCCCTGGCCTTCGCCGATCCGGAGCTGGTGCAGTACAGCTATCGCCTCGATCCGATCGACCGCGATTGGACCACGGCCAGTGCGGCACAGCGCAATGCCGGCTATCCGCACCTGGCACCCGGCAACTACCGCCTGCGTCTTCGGGCCCGGTTTCCCGGCGAAGACTACAGCTCCGAACGCGAGGTCGAGGTTCGGCTCGATCCGCTGTGGTGGCAGAGCCTGTGGGCGCGCGCAGCCCTTGTGCTGGCACTGGTCGGGCCCTTGGCGATGTGGGGCTGGAGCCGCTACCAGCAAGGGGTGGAACGCGCCCGCGCGCAGGGCGTGCTGGCCGAGAGCGAAGAGCGCCTGAAGCTGTCACTGTGGGGCACGGGCGATGAGTTCTGGGATGCGGACATGCACAGCGGTCGCCTGGTGCGGGTCAATCCGCTGCGCCACCTGCGGGTGACCGAAGAAGTGCCGGACCTGAGCTTCCGTGAACTCGTGCCACGGGTTCACGATGAAGATCGCGACCACTTCACCCGATCCCTGCGGGCCCACGTGAACGGGGACTCGGAGGAGTTCGACTGCGTTTACCGCCTGCAGGACCTGGACCAGCAATGGCGCTGGGTGCGTTCGCGCGGGCGCACCGTGGCGCGCGATGCCGGCGGCAGGGCCTTGCGCATGGCAGGCATCACCGAGGACATCACCGAACTGCGCGAGTACGAACGCACCCTGGAGCGCGTCAACCTGGAACTGGAGGAGCGTGTCGGGCAGCGCACCTCCGACCTCATGCTGCTCAACCGGGAACTGGTATCCGCGATCGACAAGCTCAAGCTCACCCAGCACCAGCTGGTGGAATCGGAAAAGCTGGCTGCGCTGGGCGGCCTCGTGGCCGGCATCGCGCATGAGGTCAATACCCCGCTCGGGATCGGCGTGACGGCCGCGTCGCACCTTGAGCAGCAGGCGCAGGCCTTTGCGCGCCAGTTCGAACAGGGGCAGGTTGACCCGCAGCAGCTCGATGCCTTCCGCCGTACCGTGCTGGACGCTAGCGCGATGGTGCTGCGCAACCTGCAGCGCGCCGACCGGATGATCCGAAGTTTCAAGCAGGTGGCGGTGGATCAGGCCAGCGAGCAGCCGCGTCGCATCGACCTGCGCGCCTATCTGGAAGAGATCCTGGTTTCGCTGCAGCCCACGCTCAAGCGCAGCCGGCACGCGCTGGCGCTGGACGTGCCCGAAGGCCTGGTCCTGCTCACCCACCCGGGCGCGCTCTACCAGATGGTGGCGAATCTGGTGATGAACTCGGTGACCCATGCCTTCACCGGCCGCGACAGCGGCAACATTCGCATCGCCGCGCGCCTCGATGGTGAAAGCTGGCTGCTGGAGTATTCGGACGACGGGGTCGGCATGAGCGAGGATGTGCGCCGCCATGTGTTCGAGCCGTTCTTCACCACGCGTCGCGGCCAGGGCGGCTCCGGCCTCGGCCTGCATATCCTCTACAACCTGGTGGTGCAGGTGCTGGGTGGCAGCATCGATCTGCAAACCGCGCCCGGGCAAGGCGCGCGCTTCGTGTTCCGGATTCCGCTGCGCGAAGCGCCTGTGCCGGGCTGATCAATCGTCCGGGAAGCGCTGGCGCAGCGCCTCGGCTTCGTCCCATTGCTCGAACAGGAGCGTCACCAGGCGCGGATCGAACTTGCGACCGATCTGGTCGCTGATGTAGTTGCGGATGCGAACCAGGGTCCAGGGATCCTTGTAGCAGCGCGCGCTGCCGAGCGCGTCGAACACGTCGGCCAGCGCCACGATGCGGCCTTCGAGGCTGATGTCCTCGCCCTTGAGTGCGTTCGGGTAGCCGGAGCCGTCCCAGTTTTCGTGGTGTTCGAGGCAGATCTGCGCCGCTACCTGCAGCAGCGGGCGGCGCGAGTTGGACAGCATCTGTGCGCCGAGGCGCGCGTGGCTGCGCATGATCACGGTTTCGTCCGGCGTGTGCGGCCCGGGCTTGTTGAGGATGGCATCGGGGATGCCGATCTTGCCGATGTCGTGCAGTGGCGCGGCCAGGCGCAATGCTTCGGCTGCCTTGGCATCGAGGCCGTAGGCGCGGGCCAGCATTTCCGAAAGCAGGCCGACTCGCATCACGTGGTTGGCGGTCTCGCGCGAGCGGGTCTTGGCCGCGCCGGCGAGCAGCCAGATCATCTCCAGTTGGCTGTCGACCAGTTCCTGGTTGAGGTGCAGGTTCTCGAATGCCATCGAGACGTTGGCCGAGAACACTTCGATCAGTTTCCGTCCGACCTCGTCCCGGGCCGGTGTCTCACCCACGTACAGCAGGCTCTCGCGCTCTTCACTGTCGATGAAGTGCAGCACGTAGTGGTCGTCCGCGAAGACATGGCGGCGCTTGCGCATGGCGCGATGCAGCGACTCCATGCGCGGCAACGGCAGGACCTGCTCCGCGCCATGCCCGACCTGCTCGGCGAGCGGCGGGCTGGCGAGCACGATCGGGTAGCGGTACTGCGCGTCGGAGCCGTGCTCTACGCGGCACACAAAGGTCGAGCCACTGTCGCGTGCCAGACCCGGCAGGTGCTCCAGCACGCTGGCCGCGAAGCCCCTGCCGTCGCGTTGCGAGAACACGCTGGCGCTGGCGCGCAGCACGTGCTCCAGGCCCCGTTTGCTGTCCTCGATCGTCATCAGGTCGCGGTAGCCACGCAGCGCAGCGAACAGGGTGGTGGACAGTCGCTGCGCGGTGAGTTCGGTCTTTTCCTTGTAGTCGTTGATGTCGTAGGCGCTGATGATGTCCTGCTCGGGCGCCTGGCCGGGTTGGCCGGTGCGCAGCACGATCCGTACCTGCCGGTTGCCGAGGTCCTCGCGCACGGTGCGCACCACATCGAGGCCGGCGTGCTCGGTTTCCATCACCACGTCGAGCAGCATCACGGCGATGTCCGGCTGCGCGCGCATGATCTCGCGCGCTCCGGCGGCATCGAAGGCCGACAGGAACTCCAGCGGCCGGGATTCGAAGCGAAAGCCACCCAGCACCAGGCGCGTGACCTGGTGGACTTCCGGTTCGTCGTCGACGATCAGGACCTTCCAGCCCTGCTCGACCTGCGCTGATTCGGCGATGCTCGCAACGGCCAAGGCGTCCCCCCTTGGGCCCGAGTCTACACCTCAGGCCCCAGTCTGTAGGTGGTGCCGTCGTGGTCGACACATTTCGTGACCGGCGGCCACCCTTTGCAGGCGCGGGAACACAGTCAAGCAAGCGCGCTCTGCGCGCGCGGGAACTACGACTTGCCGTGGAACAGCTCGCGCCCGATCAGCATGCGGCGGATCTCGTTGGTGCCGGCGCCGATCTCGTAGAGCTTGGCGTCGCGCAGGATGCGGCCCGCGGCGAACTCGTTGATGTAGCCATTGCCGCCGAGCGCCTGGATCGCTTCCAGCGCCACCTGCACCGCGTTCTGGGACGCATGCAGCAGGCACGAGGCCGGGTCGATGCGCGACTTCACCCCGCGGTCGAAGTCCTGCGCCACCATGTAGGCGTAGGCGCGGCTGGACTGCAGCGCGGTGTACATGTCGGCGATCTTGGCCTGCATGATGCCGAAGGTGCCGATGGGTGCATTGAACTGCTTGCGCTCGCGCACGTAGGGCAGGGCGAGGTCGAGCGCGGCCTGCATCAGCCCGATCGGGCCGCCCGACAGCACCAGGCGCTCGGTGTCGAGCCCGCTCATCAGCACCCGCACGCCTTCGTTGACCTCACCGACGATGTTCTCGGCCGGGATCTCGCAGTTCTCGAACACCAGCTCGCAGGTGTTGGAGCCGCGCATGCCGAGCTTGTCCAGCTTCTGCGCGGTGGAAAAGCCCTTCATGCCCTTTTCGACGAGGAACGCGGTCATGCAGCGCGAGCCAGCCGGACGCGGCGCAGTGCGCATGTAGACCAGCAGCACATCGGCCTCGGGACCGTTGGTGATCCACATCTTGGAGCCGTTCGCGACCCAGACCGATCCCTTCTCCTCGGCGCGGCAGGTCATCGAACCGACCACGTCGGAACCGGCGCCGGGTTCGCTCATCGCCAGCGCGCCCTTCCACTCGCCGCTGCACAGCTTCGGCAGGTACTTCCGCGTTGCTCCGGCGTGCCGTTGTTGCACAGGTTGTTGCACGCACAGGTTGGAGTGGGCGCCGTAGCTCAGCCCGATCGAACCCGAGGCGCGCGAGATCTCCTCCATCGCCACGACGTGCGCGAGGTAGCCCATTCCGAGCCGCCGAACTCGCCCGGCACGGTGATGCCGAGCAGGCCCATGTCGCCGAGCTTGCGCCACAGGTCGTGCGGGAACGCGTTCTCGCGATCGATGCGGTCGGCGCGCGGGGCGATTTCGGCCTCGGCGAAACGACGTACCGAGTCGCGCAGGGTTTCCAGGTCTTCGGCGATCTTGAACGCTTTCATCGACAGGTTCCGTTCTCGTGTGGCGCGCGACGCGTGTCGCGGCAGGAATTCAACATCTCGCTGGTACCAGCGACGCACGCCATTGTGACGCATTCGCCGCGCCGCCGGACGCACTGCCGCCGGCATCCGCGCGACAGGCCGGCGCATGCCATCGCATCCGGCGCAAGGAAAGCGCCGGGCGGCTCAGATCGGTGCGCCCGGCGGAATCGCCGGTAATGCACGCAAACGTACCGAGGCGGGATCGGCAAGATAGCGACCGATCCGCTGTGCCGCGGCCATCCAGTTCGGGTTTCCCTTCGCCTTGCCGAGCGTCGCTTGCCACGTCAGCAACGATGCGCGCACCTGCGTCTCGACCTGCGCGTGCAGGCGGCCGCCTTCGAGCACCTGCAGCAGGGCGTCAAGCACCACCCAATTCACCGCATCCTGCACGGCCGCCCCGGCCGCATTCCGCGGCACGTTTTGCCATGTGCCGGCAAGCGTGGCCTCAAGCACGAAGCAGATGCCCGGCTGCGTCGCATCGCGTGCGTGCTGCCAGGCGAGGCGGTTGAGCCGTTCGGGCGCGAACAGGAACTGCGTGGTCTGTGCGGCCGCTGCCTGTGCGGCCGACAAGGGATCGAACAAGGGAGCCATCTGCGTGCCGAAGTATTCGCGGTTGCGCGCGAACTCCGCGCCCGGCGGTGTGAGCAGATCGAGCAGGGGAGCCGGCAAGGTGAGAGCCTGCGCATCCAGCGTGGCGAGCAAGCGCGTGAGTGCATCGCGCTGCGTCGCGGCCGCGACCGACGCGCTGCCGGCGAGCGCCTCGCCCGCATTGCCGTGACGGTAATGCACTCCGCCCAGCAGGCGGGCGACCGCTTCGGTCTGGTAGCGATGCAGGAGGTAGATCGGTACCAACCGGGCTTCCAGCTCGCCGTGCTGGCGCTCCGGTGGCAGCACGCCGAGCGAGAACCCGGCGAGCGCCTGCTTGCGCGCCGCCATCAGCGCATCGAAGGTGTGCAGCGAATCCACGCCGGTATCCCACAGCAGGCCGTCGGCTTCGGCATCGCCAGCGCTGCGCGCGTCCTGATCGCTGATGTATCCGTAGCCGGCGGCACGTATCCCCTTGCGCAGGCGGTCGAGGCCGGCGCTTTCTTCCTGCGGCGCGAACACGCGGTAGGCGTGGGCCACTACGAAGTCGTCCCACGCTCCGACGCCGACGCCATAGGCCTGAGCCAGGTCCAGCACGCCATCCGGATTGATCGCGAGCAAGGGATGCGGGTAGTCCATCACCGAGCCATTGCCGTGGCGGCTCGCGGAAAAATTGTGTGCGAAGCCGAGCGCATGCCCGACTTCATGCGCGGCCAGCTGGCGCAGGCGCGCCAGCGCCATCTGCTCGGCCTCTTGCCTGAGTTGCGCCGCGTTGGCCTTGTCGTACGGGGCGAGCAGGCTTTCGGCGATGAGGATGTCCTGCCGCACCCGCTGCGAGCCGAGTGTCACGTTGCCGCGGATGATCTCGCCGGTGCGTGGATCGATGATGGGCTGGCCGTAGGACCAGCCGCGCGTGGCGCGATGCGCCCAGGTGATCAGGTTGTAGCGCACGTCCATCGGATCCGCGCCCTCGGGCAACAGCTCCGCGCGGAAGGCGTCCTTGAATCCGGCCTTCTCGAAGGCGCTCTTCCACCAGTTGGCACCATCGAGCAGGGCCGAGCGCACCGGTTCCGGCGTACCGCGATCCAGGTAGAACACGATTGGCCGGCGTACATGGCCGGCGGCGTCGATCCGGTCGAGGCGGAAGCGCGGCTGCACCCGGCGCTCCAGGCTCGCGGCCAGGGGCCGGGAAAAATCCAGCCACGCCACGCTCAGGCCGCCCGAGGCCGGGTGGTAGTCGCGCGACGAATATCCCGCGTGCGGCAGGCGCACCAGGCTCAGGTGCTGGCGCAGGCTGAGGCTTTGCGTGTCCATGGCGATATCGCGGACGAAGTTGCCTTCGCCGGCGCCCTTGAAGGTCAGCAAGGCCTCCAGTTCGGCGTTTGCGGGAAAGCTCTTCGCGGTGGCGGGCAGGGCGGCGCTGCGCTTCTCGTCGACGACGTAGACGCCCTGACCGGTGCGTGCGAGTTGGCGCGCGATGCCGTGCAGATCAGTGGTCAGCAGCGTGCCGGCATCGAACACCACGACGGCATCGCCCTGGCTGCGCTCGGCCAGGATATCGCCCGCCCAAAGCACCGATTCGGCAAAGGCCTGGCGCACGCTCAAGGCCTCGTCGGCGTTGGCGGAATCGGCGCGAAAGCGGGTGTTGTTCTCCACCAGCATCACGCGCGTGCCGACGCGACGGAACTCGACCAGACGCGACTCGCTGCTCTGGCCGCGATCCAGTCCGATGTCGTTGGAGCCCAGTGCCCAGGGCAGGGAGCTTGTCATGAGCAAGGGCTGGTCGAACCCGTGCACACCGAGCAGCACGCGACCGCGAGCGTCGTCGCGCCAAACATCCACGAAACCGGGAACATGCACCAACCCGCGCGTCACCGATTCGAATGTCTCGGATTTCGGCGTGGTGGCCTGGGCCAGGGCTATCGCCGGCAGCAGCGCCATTGCGAGGGCCAGCAAGCTGCCGCAGCAGCGACCTTCGAGTGTCATCGCGTCCCCTTCCCGCAGAAAAGGCGCGCGCCAGAAACGCGCCGTCCGTGCCGGCAAGGGCACGAGTTGCCGTGGCCGGGCACGGGCCCGGCCACGGATCCGGTCATTGCCCGCGCATGCGTCCGAGGAAGCGCGGCGCGCCGCGGCCCATCGGCAGCTTGAGCTTGCCGATGGTGGCGATGCGCTCTTCCGCCATGCGGTCGGCGGCCTTGTAGGTCGGGATGCCGTCACGCTTGGCGATCTCGAAGATGCGGCCCAGGTTGTAGTAGATCGTGCGCATCATGCGCAGGGCGCGTTCGCGGTTGTAGCCGTCGATCTCCAGCGACACGTTCATCACGCCGCCCGCATTCACCGCGTAATCCGGCGCGTAGAGGATGCCGCGCTTCTGCACTTCGTCGCCGATCGCATCGGAGGCCAGCTGGTTGTTGGCGGCGCCGCAGATGATCTTGCACTTCAGGCGCGGCAGGGTCTTCTCGTTCACCGTGCCGCCCAGTGCGCACGGCGAGTACACGTCGGCGTCGGTGTCGTAGATCTCGTCGGTGCCGACGGCGATGGCGCCGTAGTCATCCACTGCCCGCTGCACCAGGGCCTGGTTGATATCGGTCACGTAGACCTTGGCGCCGCGTTCGCGCAGCAGCTTGAGGTATTCCATGCCGACGTGGCCGAGGCCCTGGACCGCGAAGCTGCGCTCGCCGATTTCCTCGTTGCCATAGACCACCGAGAGCGACGCCAGCAGACCCTGCACGGTGCCGTACGCGGTGAACGGCGAGGGATCCCCCGAGCCGCCGTGAACCTGGTGCACGCCGGTGGCGAACTCGGTTTCCTTCAGCACGTACTCCATGTCGTTGACGTCGATGCCCACGTCCTCGGCGGTGATGTAGCGTCCGCCGAGCGAATCGACGAACTTGCCGAAGGCCCGGAACAGCGCCTCGCTCTTGTCCTTGTTCGGATCGCCGATGATGACGGCCTTGCCGCCGCCGATGTTGAGGCCGGCCACCGCGTTCTTGTAGCTCATGCCGCGCGACAGGCGCAGCACGTCGTTCAGGGCTTCCTGCTCGTTCTGGTAGGGCCACATGCGCAGCCCGCCGAGGGCCGGGCCCAATACGGTGCTGTGGATCGCGATGATGGCTTTCAGGCCGGCGTCCTTGTTGTGGCAGAAGACGACCTGCTCGTGGCCGGACGTGGCAAGGGTTTCGAAGATCATTGCGGACTCCGCAGTGGGGCGAAAAGGCGGGCGATGGCGCGAGGCCGGGGCCGGGTTTTCCGGGCCGTGGATGCAAGCGGTTGATTGAAAAAGCAAACGGCCGAAACCAGGGGTGGCGCGGCCGTTTTGCGGCGCATAGTCTAGGACAAATGCCGCCGAACTGCGTCTGCACTGCAGCGTATGGAGGCGCAAGGCGTGTCCGGATTGATCCTGCGGGCACGTAACGGTCCCCGAACTGGCCCCGGTAGCGAATCGTTCGCCGCCGGACATCAACCACTGAGTCACAGGAGAGCGTCGATGAAATCCATTTCCCTCATGGCAGTGCTGCTCGTTGCGGCCGGCACTGTCCAGGCCGATGCGCGCGAAGAAGTGATGCAGGCCTACGAGAAGGCCATGGCCGAGGAGTCGTATCGCGTGCAGAGCCGCAGCGAGCACCGCGGGCGGACCCAGCAGAGCACGATCGACATCCAGCCGCCGGATCGCTTCCACATGCGCAGCCCCGAAAGCGAGGTCATCGTGTTGCCGGGTGGCACCTGGATGAACCAGGGTGGCCAATGGATGAAGCTGCCGATGGACATGAGTTCGATGATCAAGAGCCTGACCCTGAGCGCGATGCGTGACGGGGCCAACTCGGTGCAGGACGTGCGCGAAATCGGCAGCGGGAGCGTGAATGGCTGCGACGCTACTACCTACGCTTACCGCGCCGAGGCCAAGGTGATGGGTGTCGCTGCCGCCGCGGACGTGGAACTGTCGATCTGCAGCACCAGCGGGTTGCCGACGCGCGTGGTCTCGACCGACTCGAAGAGCAAGTCACGCTCGGTGATCGACTACGACTTCGACGCGGCGATCGACATCCGCGCGCCGAACTGAGTCGCTTCGGAAACGGGCGCGGGTCGTGCGATCCGCGCCGTTCGATTGCCTCAGCGACAACGCGCCGCCAGCGCGTCCAGTCCGCCCAGTTCCGGTGGGCGCAGCCCGGTAGCGACGGCCCGCGTCCATGCCGTGCAGGCGCGCGGCAGGTCGTCAACCGCGGTGGCGGTCTGCGCCACCAGCAGCCAACTCCCGACATCCTGCCGCAGGCGCAGATTGGCCTGCGCCAAGGCGTCGGCCCGTTCGGCTTGGCCGATCTCGATCAGGAACTCGGCGGCATGCTGGCCAAAGGCATCCGGGTAGGCGGCCATCAGGGAGTCATAGCCGGCTTCGGCCTCGCGGCTCAGGCGCTGCGCCTCGTCCGCGTTGCCGGCCTGACGTTCGAGGCTGGACAGCGCCGCGATGAACTCGGGGTTGCCGGTCTGGTCGATCACGCTGCGATACAAAGTGCGCGCCGTGTCGAAGCGGCCGAGCCGCGTCTCGCACTCGGCCAGGTGCTCGGTGGCGAGGTAATACTGCGGCAGGCGTAGGTGCGCGGCGAGAAAGAAGCGGCGCGCCTCTTCCACCCGATCCTGGCGCAGCAGCGCGATGCCCTGCTGCACGTGCAGCCAGGCCAGTGGCACCGGATTGACGTCACGGTATTGCGCCTGAGCGGCGCGATACAGGAACTCGCTGCCCGGCGCGTCGCCTTGCAGCAGGCGCAGGTCGGCACGATGTGCAAGTTCGTCGAAATCCAGGCTCAGGCTGGCGGAGGCCGCGAACTCGTCGCGCAAGGCGTCGTAGTTTCCCAGCGCCAGCTGGATCTCATGGCGAGTTCGGGTTGCGGTGCGGGCTTCGGGGGCAGCGGCGGCGATCATGTCGAGATCTTGCAGCGCTTCATCGAACTGATGAAAGCCTGCTCTCACGATCGCGCGCAGTTGATGATTGGCGGGTAGTCCGGGGTTTGCGGCAATCGCCGCATCCAGCAAGGCGAGCGCAGCTTTCGCGTCGTCCAGCCGCCCCAGGACCTTGTACCGGTGGTACAGCAGAGACGCCAGGATGGTGGAACGCTCAACGGCTCCGGCGCGCACCCGCTTTTCGAGGACCTCGATGCGCGAGTCGAGGTTGCCAAGGTAGATGTCTCCCGAGGTCGTGCGATACAGCCCGATCGACACCGGCCACAGGTCATCCAACGTCGTTGCCGGATCACTCTGCACCAGGGCAGGCGTTGCCGGGGCGGGCTGTTCGGAGTGCATCGACGCGCAGCCGCCCGCCATGCACGCAACCAGCAGGCACAATCCTCGACCGGCCTGCCCGAAGGCAGGCCGGGACATTGTCGCCGCCGACATCAGCGCGGCAATCCGACGAATGGGAAATCAGCGAGGTAGGTGCTGTCGTCCGGCACGTTGTCGCTCACGCCGGGGCCGACCAGTGCACCCAGTGAATCGTCGATCACATCGCGTTCGAGAGTGCGTCCGCCGCATTGCCCCGCCAATCCAAGTTCCACGGCCAGGTAGGCGTCGCAGGTGGCGATTGAGGTATTGATGGCGAGGCGGTCGTCTACCAGGACGGATGCGAGCGTTGCAGGCGGCAGCAGGGTATTGCCCGTAATGGTGTCCACGGTATCGAGTATGCCGATTGAGGTGGTCATCTCCGCCTGAAACAACGCAGGCCAATCGGCCGGATTCGCCGAACGGTTGTAGACATCCTTGAGTCCGGTGTCGGGAGTGACCGAATCGATCAGCGCGGTGTTTATCGCCGGTCGTCCGTTGCGATCGATCTGTCCCGACGAATAGAAGGTGCAGGGCAGGTTTTCGGCCTGGCTCAGGCGAGTGAGGTTGATCGTTACCGGCGAGAAGCCGCTGCGCGTCGGTTGCACCTGCGCTGTTCCCGAGGTGCACCCGGTGAAGGTGAAGGTGACGGTGCCGAAGTTCGATTGAGTCACCTGGCTGCTCATGAAGGCGGGCGGGAATCGCCCACCGCTGCCGCTGGCGACGGTCATGTTGACCTTGTCGTTGACAATCGGCCCGATGCCGTAGAGGGCCAACTGGCTGCCGTCGTTGTTGAACACGTTCCAGTAGGCCACCATCGAGCGCGGCGACCCGGCGCCAAGCGCGCCTTCATCCAGTGCCTGCAGGATGAAGCCGTGACCCGGGTTGGCGGTGTCGTACCACATGCCGGAATGCCCGGCCGAGATGCCGCTTTCGTCGAGCCGGTGACTCGAGACCCAGACTTTGAGGATCGGATTGGCGCCGTTGTTCGTGAGGCGATCGGCGTCGATCCCCAGCGCAAGGCTCAAGGTGTTGAAGCTCCCGAAGGAATTGGTGCCCGGATTGTTGAAGCCGGCAGCCTGGCCAGTGCGGATGCGTCCGAACTGTGGGCCATCGAAGAAGAACGGATCGTCGGTCAAACCCGCAAACACGCGTAGCTCGTCTGCATCCACGATTTCGCCGACGCGACCGTCGGCATAGAGGATATCGCCCGGTCCACGACAGAGGACGCGCGCGCCACCCGCCGAGAACTTGCAGCTGATGGTTTGGGTTGCGTTCTCCGGCCCGGTTGCATTCTGGCTGTTGAAATGAAATCGGTACTCCACCGCGTCCGAGAAGCGTCCCCCCTGGCCGGCATCAGGCAAGGCCGTGCCGATCACGATGAGTTCGTCCGCATCGTTCGGATTCATGAACAGGTAGACGTCGTTCAGATCCGCGGAGGGATCGCCGGTGGCAAGCGGGCCGTCGCGGTGGTCGGCGGCAAGAGCCAGACCGGACAGCAGGATCAGCGAGGTTGCGAGAGCTAGTTCGGTCTTGCGCATGACACTTCTCCTGGGGACAGCGTTGCTGGAAGGGTTTACGGGATCAACGCGAAACGTGGACAGGTCAGGCCACGGCCGATGGTTGATGGCATCGGCCGGGGTCAGTCGAAGCGGTATTGCAGGCTCAGGCGCAGCGAGCGCGGTTCGAAGGCATGGAAATGGATGTCGTCGACGCCCGCGTCCTCGCCGGGCAGGCGCGAGGCGTAGTAGTAGTCGATGTCGTGATCGTCGGAATCGAGCGCGTTGAACAGGTCGAGCGTCGCGCTCCAGCGCCGCCAGTGCCTGCCGGCGCGCAGGTTCACCAGGGTCGAACCGTCCGATTCGACCGAAGCGTCCTCGATCACGGGATAGGCGCCGAAATGGCGCAGGCGCAGGCCGCCGAACCAGCCATCGTCGCGTTCCCGGCTGAGGCCGATTCCGAACACGCGCGGGATGGCGCCGGGGATGCGGTCGCCGGTTGGGTCGTCGTCATCGAATCGGGCGTGAGTGAAGGCCATCTCAAGCTCCGCTTGCCAGCCGGCACCGCCGAGCCAGTATAGGCCGAGTTCGACGCCCCGGCGGTTGCTTGGCCGGCTGGCTTCGGTGTTGCCGGCATCGCCCACGAAAACCAGTTCCGAGTCCAGTTCCAGGCCCCAGAGCGCGGCGGTGGCGTGGACGTTGTCGGTCAGGTAGAGCCGTGCTCCCAGTTCGCCGCCATGGGTCGGCACCAGCGGATCGACGGGCAGGACCGCTTCGCCGCTGAGTGGATCGACCCGCAAGGTGGTGCCGCGCGCATCGTTCGAGTGGAACCCCGCCCCGAGATTGGCGTACAGCTCGGTTGAATCGTTCACGGTGAAGGCCAAGCCGAGTTTCGGGCTCAGTCGCGCATCGTCCGTCTTGCCGGAGTTTTCTGCTTCCCGCGCACGCACCTCGAAATCGTAGTGGTCGTAGCGCAAGCCGGCATAGGCGCGCCACTGCTCGCCGAGCTGGAGTTCCCCGTCGACGAAGACGCCGATCCCGGTCTCATCGACCTGGTCGTCGCGTACCGCGGCCACGAAGCGGCGCCCCTGGGTGTGCGACAGGCCGACACCCGCGATGTCGTCGTGGCGCAACGTGAACCCGGCTCGCACCTGTCCGCGCCCGTTCTGCCACGCCTGGACCGCATCGAATCCGTGGATGCGGCGCTGGTCGAACTGGCGGAACTGGTCGCCGGTGTCGGGACGGTCCAGCCCATAGGTGAAGTTGGAGTACAGCGACAGCTCGTAGTCGATGGCGTACGCGGAGAGGCTTGCCTCTCCCTCGCCGAGCGGCCCGTTCCACGCCCCGGACAGGCTGTGGCGCGAGCTTTCCCCGCCGAGCGTCGGATCGAGCGAGCCGAAGCGGTCGATCAGGCCCTGGTCGATGGCGCGCTGGGGAATCTGGTCGGGCGAGTTCCAGCGATTGTCGTAGCCCATGTAACCGACGTGCGCCCTGCCGCCGGCCACGGGCCAGGCGGCGCGCAGCACGAGATTGGACTTGCGCACGTCCTCTTCGATATCGGTCCAGGGACCGTCGTAGGCCTGACGCTCGGCGCCCAGCACCAGGTTGGCCGCGCCGAGGCCTGCGCCAGCCAGCGCCACGCCACGCAGGTAACCATGCTCACCGAAGGTAAGCTCGGTGCTGGGCACGCTCACTTCATCGATCAGGGAGAAGCGTGCCGCACCAGCGGAAGCGAAGTCGCCGACATCCGCGAAATACGGGCCCTTCCGATAGTCCAGCTCCTCGACCATTTCGGGGATCAGGAAATTGAGGTCGGTGTAGCCCTGGCCATGTCCGTGGCTGACCAGGTTGACCGGCATCCCGTCGACGAAGGTGGCGAAGTCGGTGCCGTGATCGAGATTGAAGCCGCGCAGGAAAAACTGGTTGGCCTTGCCCGAGCCGGAATGCTGCGTCGCCACCAGCCCGGGCACGTACTCGAGCAGGTCGCCGCTGCGCAGTCGTGGACGTGACCCGAGTTCCGTCGGTCCGATGAGACCCTGCGACGCGCTGATCGAGGCACGGACCAGGTTTTCGCGCCGTCCGAGCACCTGCACTTCAGGCAGGCACGCGCTGCCTGTGGGATCGGCATCGTTCTGCGGCGCAGCACAGCGCGATGCGGCGGCGGCTTCGTCGGGTGGTGCCGTACCGGAGCGTGCCTCGCCGGCGGCGCTGCCCGCGAGCATCATCAGCAGCAGGATCTTTCGTGGCGTTCGAGCGAGCATGCACCGGAGTCCGTGGGGCCATCGCCGAGTCGTTCGACGCTGGGTGTGCATGAAACCGGGGCGCGTGTCAGCGCGAGGTGAAATGAAGACTTCCGGAAACGCCGGCCAAACCTGTCGAAAGTAAGGGTTCTCCACCCACCGCCGTCTTGCCATGCGCTGCCTTCACCTCAAATACTCACCATGGCGGGCTACATGGCGCCCGCACTGCAGGCATCGCGCCAACACCTTCTGCACGGGGAACCCTCATGTCGTATCCAGCCTTGATCGCTTTTTCCGTGCTGCTGGCCTTCAGTGCCGGCAGCGGGGCTCAGTCGCGCCCGGCGTCGCCGAAAGCATCCGATGCGGCCAAGGGTGTCGATGACATCTACAAGTCGACCGCCGCGCCCGCGTCCGAGGCGGCTGCACCACCGGTCTTGCCGGTCGATTCGAAACTGCCTGCGGTGATGGATCGCGGCATGCTGGTGGATCGCCGCGGCATGACGCTCTATACCTACGACGGCGACCGCCGTCCGCGCGTGAGCACCTGCTACGGCCTGTGCGAGAAACTCTGGCAGCCGTTCTACGCAGGCACCGACGATGCTTCGGTGGATGACTTCGCCGTGATCCATCGTCGCGATGGCTCGCTGCAATGGGCTTACCACGGCAAGCCGCTCTACTACTGGAATCGTGACCGCAAGCCGGGCGACGCCACGGGCGACAAGGTCAACGACGTATGGCACCTTGTTCCCGACACTGCGGCTAGTCAGCCGTGAGTACGCAGGCATGACGCGCGCCCCGATGCTGTTCGTGGCCGGCCTGCTGCAGGTCGCGACGGCGCAACTCGTCCACGCCCAGGTCGCGGACGACGCCAACCCACCCGATGCCGCGCCCGAGTCGAGTGAACTCGACCCGCAGGAGTTCCCCGATCTCAACCCAACGGGCCTGAGCGGCAAGCTGTTGCTGACCGGCGGCGTGAGCCAGGTGGAAGGTGCGGCGGGAGGCGGGCTGACGCCCTGGGCGGTGATCGGGGGCTATGGCACGCGCAACCAGATCGGCGCGAATGCGTACTACACGCGACTTGACCTGGATGACTACGCCCTCGACAGTTTCGGTGTCATGGTCGGGATCCGGGATCGCGTCGAGCTCTCGTTCGCGCGTCAACGCTTCGACACCGAAGCCGTGGGCACGGCGCTGGGCCTGGGGCAGGGCTACACCATCGGGCAGGACGTGTTCGGGGTGAAGCTGAAGCTGGCCGGCGATGCGGTGCTGGAACAGGATTCCTGGATGCCGCAGATCGCGCTTGGCCTGCAGCGCAAGGACAACGATCGCGCCGCGCTGCTGGCGGCCATCGGCGCGCGCAGCGATAGCGGCACCGACTACTACGTGTCCGCGACCAAGCTATTCCTCGCGCAGTCGCTGTTGCTGAACGCGACGCTGCGCTTCACCGAGGCCAACCAGCTCGGATTGCTCGGCTTCGGCGGCGACAAGCACGACGGGCACCAGCCGCAGCTGGAGGCCTCGGCGGCCTGGCTGCTCAACCGCAAGCTGGCGATCGGTGCCGAGTACCGCAGCAAGCCCGACAATCTCGCGATTGCCGTGGAAGACGACGCGTGGGACGTATTCCTGGCCTGGGCACCGGCGAAGCGGGTGTCGATCACCCTGGCCTGGGTCGACCTCGGCAATGTCGTGATTGCCGACAACCAGAGCGGGCTCTACGCCTCGCTCCAGCTTGGATTCTGACCTGATCATGGAGAGCCGGATGGCCTTGCTTCGGTATCGCATCGTGCTGCTGGCCGTGCTCGCCGGCACCCTCTCGTGGAGCGCCGTCGCGCAGTCGCCGGCCCCAAACCCGGCGCCGGCCCATCCGGAGCTGCGCCCCGTGTTCGATGAGTTCGGAGGCGAGGCGGGCCTGGTCGCCCTGATGGAGGAGTTCATGCCGATCCTGCTCGCGGATGAGCGCATGCGACCGTTCTTCGAGTTCGCCGACCAGGCCCTGGTGAAGCGCCATCTGGTCGAACAGTTCTGCGTGATCCTCGGCGGGCCGTGCACCTACACCGGGCGAGACATGCGGATGACGCACGCGTCCATGGGCGTGGATCGGGCCGACTTCAATGCGCTGGTCGAAGACCTGCAGCTGGCGATGGATCGACGCGGGATTCCGTTCCGGGCGCAGAACAAGCTGCTCGAAAAGCTGGCGCCGATGCATCGGGATATCGTCACCAAGTAGCCTGGTCAGCGTCGCCTCGATGCCGGGCGCGGGTCATGGTTTGCGACTCTATCCGCAACGGTATGGTGTGAGCCACCTTTCGATGGCTGCGGTTGCGAGGTCGTGCGCCTGCCTGCCGCGCTAGAATCTGCGCTTCCCATCGCCTTGCCAGGGCCTCGCATGAGCACCCCCGCTTCCTCCCTTCCGGCCAGCGCGCCCGAAACCACGCCATTGCGTTTCGTCACCGCCGCCAGCCTGTTCGACGGCCACGATGCCGCGATCAACATCATGCGTCGCCTGATCCAGTCGCAAGGCGCGGAAGTGGTGCACCTGGGCCACAACCGCAGCGTCGAAGACGTAGTGCGTGCCGCCTTGCAGGAAGACGCCGATGGCATCGCGCTCTCTAGCTACCAGGGCGGGCACGTCGAGTACTTCAAGTACATGGTGGACATGCTGAAGGAGCGCAACGCCGGTCACATCAAGGTGTTCGGCGGCGGCGGCGGCACCATCACGCCGGAGGAGATCCGCGAGCTGCAGGCCTACGGCGTGGAGCGCATCTACCACCCGAACGACGGCATGCACATGGGCCTGGTCGCGATGATCGAGGACGTGATCCGACGCGCGTCGGCGGCACGCCTGCCGGTCGAGAAGCCGCACCATGCCGATTTCTCCGACGAGATCGTGATCGGTCGCATGCTCAGCGCAATCGAGGAGGGTGCGCTGGAGGAAGCCGAACTCGCGCACCTGCGCAAGCAATGGCAACTGGCGGGCGGAAAGACACCGGTCGTCGGCATCACCGGAACCGGCGGCGCGGGCAAATCCTCGGTGACCGACGAGTTGCTCAACCGCTTCCTGGCCTGCTTCCCCGACATGCGCATGGCGGTGATCTCGGTCGATCCCACCCGGCGACGTACCGGTGGCGCCCTGCTCGGTGACCGCATCCGCATGAATTCGCTGCGCAGCGAGCGCGTCTTCATGCGCTCGATGGCCACGCGCCGCCAGCACATGGCCACGAACCTGGTGCTGAAGGATTGCATCGCCTTCCTCAAGTCGCTGGGCTACGACCTCGTCATCGTCGAGACCGCGGGCATCGGCCAGTCGGATTCGGAGATCGTGGACCTGGTCGACTTCCCGATGTACGTGATGACCTCGGACTTCGGCGCGCCGAGCCAGCTCGAGAAGATCGACATGCTCGACTACGCCGAGTTGGTGGTGCTGAACAAGTTCGACAAGCGCGGCGCCGAGGACGCCTTGCGCGACGTGCGCAAGCAATGGAAGCGCAACCGCACCGCGTTCTCGATGAAGGACGAGGACGTCCCGGTCTATCCCACCATCGCCAGCCAGTTCAACGACCCCGGCATCAGCTGGATGTTCGTCAACCTGTGCCGCCTGCTGCGCACCAAGCTGGCCTTGCCCGAAGGGAAATGGTCGCCGGCGCTCGACACCTCGCTGAAGGAGCCACGCGCCGCGGTCCTGATTCCCGGCTCGCGGGTGCGCTATCTGGCCGAGATCGCGGAGCAGGGTCGCGGCATCAACGCCGGCATCGAGAAGCAGGCTGACGTGGCCGATCGGGCCCAGTCGCTGTGGGAGGCGCTGCAGGAACTGGGCGATCCGAAGCTGCCGAAGGCGCTGGAACTGTATGCCGCCAACGATGTGCTCCTTCCCCCGCGAGCGGGGGAAGGTCGGGATGGGGGCGACATTCCGTCTTCTCACCCCCACCCCAACCCTCCCCCGCAGGCGGGGGAGGGGGTGCCTGATCGCAGTCTCATCACCCTGCGCCAGCGCTACAACGACGCGGTGCAAGCGCTCTCCAGCGAGAACCTCAAGTCGCTGCGCGAATGGCCGGTACGGCTGGCCTCGATCACCGACGAGATCACCGAATACCAGGTGCGCGACAAAACCATTTGCGTCGAGAACTATCGCGAGTCGCTCTCGCACCAGAAGGTGCCGAAGATCGCCGCGCCCACGTATCGCAGTTGGGGCGAACTGCTCACCTTCCTCGGCAAGGAGAACCTGCCGGGCACCTATCCCTACACCGGAGGCGTGTATCCGTATCGCCGCACCGGCGAGGATCCGATCCGCATGTTCGCGGGCGAAGGCACGCCGGAGCGCACCAATCGCCGCTTCCACTATCTGAGTCAGGGTCTGCCCGCGGCGCGTCTGTCCACCGCGTTCGACTCGGTCACGCTCTATGGCGAAGATCCGGCGCTGCGGCCCGACATCTACGGCAAGATCGGCAACTCCGGCGTCAACGTTCCCACGCTGGACGACATGAAGAAGCTGTATTCGGGCTTCGACCTGTGCGCGCCCACCACATCCGTTTCGATGACGATCAACGGCCCGGCGCCGATCATCCTCGCGATGTTCATGAACACCGCGATCGACCAGCAGGTGGAGAAATACCTGCGCGCCGACCAGGCGCGTTGGGATGCCGCGCACAACCGGATCGAGGCACTGTTCGAAGGCAGGAAGCGTCCCGAGTATTCCGGCGCGCTGCCTGATGGCAACGACGGCCTCGGGCTCGGCCTGCTCGGCATCACCGGCGATCAACTGCTGGAGCCGGAAGTCTACGAGAAGATCAAGGCCGACACGCTCTCCACCGTGCGCGGCACGGTGCAGGCTGACATCCTCAAGGAAGACCAGGCCCAGAACACCTGCATCTTCAGCACCGAATTCGCGCTGCGCATGATGGGCGACATTCAGCAGTATTTCGTCGAACGCAAGGTGCGCAATTTCTACTCGGTGTCGATCTCCGGCTACCACATCGCCGAAGCGGGAGCGAACCCGATTTCGCAACTGGCGTTCACCTTGAGCAACGGCTTCACCATCGTCGAGTACTACCTCGCGCGCGGAATGAAGATCGACGATTTCGCGCCGAACCTGTCGTTCTTCTTCAGCAACGGCATGGACCCGGAGTACACCGTCATCGGCCGCGTGGCGCGCCGCATCTGGGCGCGCGCGATGCGTGAGCGCTACGGAGCCAACGAGCGCAGCCAGATGATGAAGTACCACATCCAGACCTCGGGCCGCTCGCTGCACGCGCAGGAAATCCAGTTCAACGACATCCGCACCACGCTCCAGGCGCTGTACGCCCTCTTCGATAATTGCAATTCGCTGCACACCAACGCCTACGACGAAGCCATCACCACACCCACCGAGGAATCGGTGCGCCGTGCGGTGGCGATCCAGATGATCATCAACAAGGAAATGGGCCTGAACTTCTGCGAGAACCCGTGGCAGGGCAGCTTTGCGGTCGATTACCTCACCGATCTGGTGGAGGAAGCGGTCTACAAGGAGTTCGAGGCGATCAGCGAACGCGGCGGCGTGCTGGGCGCAATGGACACCATGTACCAACGCGGCAAGATCCAGGAAGAATCGCTCTACTACGAACACAAGAAGCACGACGGCAGCCTACCGCTGGTCGGCGTCAACACCTTCCTGCCCAAGGAGCACGGCGGCGACATCGTCACCGAGATTGAACTGATCCGCTCCACCGAAGGCGAGAAAGGCCAGCAGATCGACAACGTGCAGCGCTACCAGCAGCTACGCAACGATCTGGGTTCCGCTCATCCTGAGCGTAGCGCCGAAGGCGCGAGGTCGAAGGATGGCCACGGCCTCACCTTCCTACAAGCCACCGCGCGTGAACGCCGCAACGTCTTCGCCAGCCTGATGGAAGCGGTGAAGACGCATAGCCTGGGGCAGATCAGCCATGCGCTGTATGACGTGGGTGGCGAGTACCGGCGCAACATGTAGCCATGTCGCGTCTGGTCGCACAGATTCGGGAAGTTGTTGCCGCATTTGCCGAACTGGCGCTGCCGGCGGCCTTGATCGGCGGGCTCGCACTCGCGGCGCACAAGGTGGTGCGCGCAACCCGCGACGTCGACTTCCTGGTCAGCGCGGATGACGCGGATCGCGTGCACGTGATGCTGCTTGGTCTCGGCTATCAGTGCATCCACCGGAGCGCTGATGCCGCCAACTATCTGCGCGAAGACGAGGGTCTGGACTTGCTCTATGCCCATCGTCCCGAAGCGCGCCGGCTGCTGGCCGAAGCCGAGCATCGCGACAGTGCGCTCGGCCGCCTGCGTGTGGTCAGCGCCGAAGGCCTGATCGGTTTCAAGCTGCAGGGCTACGTGAACGACCCGCGCCGCCTGCAGGATCTGGAAGACATCCGCAACCTTCTGCGCGTCAACGCCGATCAACTCGACATGAGCGAAGTGCGCCGCTACTTTGCGATCTTCGACCGGGAGTCCCTGCTCGATGAACTCCACACCGACCAGCTCTGACGCCAGTACCGCAAGCGACGCGCCGCTCAGCGCCGTCGCCGACTGGCATTCCGTACTGCCCGTGCCCCGGCATCCGATCCAGGCCTGGATCGACCTGATGGAGGTGGTGGAGGCGCTGTGCCCGGTATGGCCGCAGCGGGTGATGACAATCGAAGCAGGCAACTACCGGCTGTGACCGGGCAAGACGCTGGCGTGGCGCTGAACGGCCATCTGGAATGTGGCGCTGACGGTGCTCCTCCCTTCCGGCCCAAGGAACACGGTGGCGACATCGTCACCGAGATCGAACTTATCCGCTCCACCGAAGGCGAGAAGGGACAGCAGATCGACAACGTGCAGCGCTTCCAGCAGCTACGCAACGACCTCGGACCCGCTCATCCTGAGCGTAGCGCCGAAAGCGCGAAGTCGAAGGACGGCCACGGCCTCAAGGTGCTGCAAGCCACCGCGCGCGAACGCCGCAAGGTCTTCGCCAGCCCGATGGAAGCATGAAGACTCACAGCTTCGGGCAGGTAAGTCACGCGTTGTACGATGTGGGTGGCGAATACCGGCGAAGAATGCAGCTATGCCCATCATCTCCAGCTTCTTCGGAATCTACGTGCGCATGTATTTCGCAGATCATGGTCCGCCCCACGTGCACATCGAATACCAAGGGCACGAAGCGCTGGTGGCATTGTGCGACGGAGAGGTGCTTCGCGGGAGCTTGCCGAGCAAGGCGCAGGCATTGGTGCAGCAGTGGTGTCTCGACCACAGCGCGGCGCTGGCGCAGAATTGGGCCAATGCGCAGGCCTTGCGTCCGCTGAACCGCATTCCGGGAGCCGACAATGATTAAATTGATCGCGATTAGGCCTCAAGGGAGAAATCAGCTGCGGTTGCGCTTCTCTGACAGCTCCTGGGGTATTTACGATTTCACGCCGTTCATCGATGCCAATACCGAGATGACCGCGCCGCTGTCGGATCCCGCCTATTTTTCCCAATGCTTCATCGAACTCGGGGCGCTGGCTTGGCCGAACGGATTCGATCTCAGTGCCGAGTCGTTGTATCGGCGGTTGGACGAGCTTGGTCAACTGCATCGCGAGGCGGAAGCCGCCTGACAAGCGGACGATTCGGGCATGGACGAAGGCGGCTATAGGTGAGTCTGATCGCGGCGCTGGCCAGGGCCAGGACGGAAGAAGACGTCAAGGACGCCTACATCAAGGCGTTGGGACTCAAGCAATACAACAAGGGGCTGGTCGACATCAGGACCGAGGAAATCTGGTTCGAGGCCAAGGACGCGCCTACGTCGCCGATCCTGATGTTCGCGCAGCTGCTTTGGTATGTGCGCGATGCGCGCAGGAAGGGAGAGCACGTTCCGCCGTTCCTCGCCGTCATCGATCGCGAGAAGGCCGCGTTGATGGAGACGGCCAAGGCCTTTCCGCTGTTGGCGGATGCTTCGATCAAATGGCCGAAATCCGGATCGAAGGTGAAGGAGGGCGATCGCGTCGCCCTGCAAAAGTCGTTCGCCGCGCAGATCGCGCCCTACATCGAGACCCATTTCGTGGTCTACCGGATAGAAAGCCACGAAAAGGAGTTCGTCGATGCGGTGAAGCACGCGATCAAGGCCGGCAAGTTCGTGCGCACGCCGATCAACCCGGACAACCTCCGCCAGGTGTTCGACCGCTGGGTGGAGATGATCGGCTGCGAACTCGAAGGCGTGGACGAGACCGACTACGCGCTGTTGTTCTTCGCCGACATCATGTTCGATGCCGACCAGAAGAAGACGTCGGTCGCGAACCTGCCCGCACGCCTGCTGCACGAGGGCGACAAGCCGCTGTTCCTGCTCAACGGCAAGACCTACGAACTGTCCAGCGACAAGGGCTATCGCAACTTCTGGGCGATCTACCACCGCCCGCCGGAAGCCGAACACCGCGCCTACCTGCTGGAGCGCCGCGACAGCCTGCTGCCGCTGGACGAGCGCAGCTTCAAAGGCGCGTTCTACACGCCGCTGCACATCGTGGACAAGGCCTACGATTTGCTGGCGAAGACGCTGGGCAGGAACTGGCAGCAGAACTATCTCGTCTGGGACATGTGCTGCGGTGTGGGCAATCTGGAGGTGAAGCACTCCAACCACCGCAACCTGTTCATGAGCACGCTGGATCAGGCCGATATCGACGTGATGCGCGCCAGCCATACCTGTGTCGCGGCCACGAAGTTCCAGTACGACTACTTGAATGACGATGTGGACGACTTCGGCCGGATCGACTATTCGCTTACCAACAAGATGCCGGAGGCGTTGCGACAAGCGATAGCCGATGCGAAGGCGGGCAAGAAGGGGGCTAAGAAGATTCTGGTGTTGATGAATCCGCCGTATGCCGAGGCGATGAATGTGGACAACACCACGGCGGCCAACGGAAAGAACGCGGAAACGAAGAAAGATGTCGCCCGCACTCGCATCGGCGCGAGCATGGACGGCATGGGCTATGCGGCGCGGGAATTGTTCGTGCAGTTTCTGGTGCGTATCCAACGCGAACTCCCTGGCGCGGCCGTCGCCATGTTCAGCACGCTCAAGTACGTCAACGCGCCGAATTTTGCCTCGTTCCGTGAGCAGTGGACGGCCGAGTATCTGGGTGGTTTTGTAGTGCACAGCCGGGCGTTCGATGGCCTGAAGGGCGACTTCCCGATTGGGTTTCTCGTTTGGAACGGTGCCAAGAACGCCCCCGCTGAGCGGGTGAAAACCATCGCGTTGAACAAAGACGGAAATGTCGTAGGCGAGAAGACGTTTTATCGCGAACAACGACAAGAGCCACTCTCGGAATGGATCGTTCGCCCGCGTTCGAACAAGGTCGACGCCTTGCCGCTAAAGAACGCGATAGTGCCAGCAACCAACACGAAAGACGTGCGTGGCGACAAATGGGCTGACGGCGCGATTGGCAGCCTGATGTGCAAAGGCAATGACTTTCAGAATGCCGCGACCAGCACGGCATTGTTTTCTTCCGGCTATGGCAGCGCGGGCGCGCTCTTCGTCACGAAAGCAAACCTCTGGCAAGCCGCCATCGTCTTCGCCGTGCGCCGCCTGATCAAACCGACCTGGCTCAACGATCGCGACCAGTTCCTGCAACCTGCGGGGGAGCTTCCCGCCGAGTTCCAATCCGATTGCCTGGTGTGGATGCTGTTCAACGGTTCCAACCTGTCCGCCGGCGCCGACGGGTTGGAGTGGAACGGAAAGACGTGGTCGCTGGTCAACCACTTCATTCCCTACACCGAGCAGGAAGTGGGTGCTGCGGGCCGTTTCGAGTCCGACTTCATGTCGCAGTATCTCGCCAAGCTCAAGCTGTCGAAGGAAGCGAAAGCCGTTCTGGACGAAGGTCGCAAGCTATGGCGGAAGTTTCACGCGACGCAGTTCGAGAAGCGCATCCGCGACGAGTTCAAGCTGAACCGGCCGGATGCGGGCTGGTACCAGGTTCGCCGCGCGCTGGAGGCCAATGCAGGTGACGATCCGGTGGATTTCGATCCTTTCAAGGAAGCGTTCGACGAGTTGAGCAGGAAATTGCGGCCACAGGTGTTTGAGCGGGGCTTCCTGCGCGCGTAGTGCAACGCAGACGTCGCTGGAGTGGATCGGGATGACTGGCGACGCAGTGCCAGTGGCAGAGTGGCGTTCCGAGGCGGCATCGAATTTGCGCTTGCGCACGGCGGCATCGACCGCCTACCGTGCGATTCCCTTCTTGCGAAGAAACTCCCATGATCCAGCGACTCGACCCCGGCCCGCGCATGTCCGAGGCCAGCATCCACAACGGCGTGGTCTATCTGGCCGGGCAGGTGGCCGATGATGCGACGCAAGACATCGTCGGGCAGACCCGGCAGGTGCTGGCGGCGATTGATGAGCTGCTGGCGCGTGCTGGCAGCGACAAGAGCCGCATCCTGCGTGCGCAGATCTTCCTCGCCGATATCGGTGAGTTCAGCGGCATGAACGCGGCCTGGGACGCGTGGGTGCCGGCCGGCAATGCGCCTTCGCGCGCCACGGTGGAAGCGAAGCTGGCGAGGCCGGAGTGGAAGGTCGAAATTGTGGTGACGGCGGCCGTCGATTGACGGTTGCGCAAGTGATTCACAGCCCGCGTCCTTCGACTTCGCGCCTTGGGCGCTACGCTCAGGGCGAGCGGGGTTCGTAAAGGCCGCTCGTCCTGGGCAGACCCGGCAGGTGCTGGCGGCGATCGATGATCTGCTGGCGCGTGCCGGCAGCGACAAGAGCCGCATCCTGCGTGCGCAGATCTTCCTCGCCGATATCGGTGAGTTCAGCGGCATGAATGCGGCCTGGGACGCGTGGGTGCCGGCCGGCAACGCGCCCTCGCGCGCCACGGTGGAAGCGAAGCTGGCGAAGCCGGAGTGGAAGGTCGAGATCGTGGTGACCGCGGCCGTCTGTTGACGCTTGCGCAAGTGATTGACAGCCCGCGTCCTTCGACTTCGCGCCTTGGGCGCTACGCTCAGGATGAGCGGGGTTCGTAAAGGCCGCTCGTCCTGAGCGCAGGCGGCAAAGAGACCCAAGTCAAAGGACGCCCCGCTTCTCGTCGACCATTTGCGCAAGGCTCAAGAGGATGGCGCGGTGGGAAGCGAGCACCGCGCCATGACCAAGCCGATTCCCGTCTTGGTGGCTGCGCTCAGGGCACAGCGATGACGGGCAGGTTGAATCGCCCCACGCCTTCCCACTCTTCGTCATTGCGGCTGCCGGATTGCTGGATCCAGCCGATCAGCTTGCCGTTCGATTCGATGCCGCTGAAGCTGAGGTAGGTGTCTTCGAGGTTGCCTTCGGCATCGGCCAGCCAGACCTTTTCGGTGGACAGGTCGCCGTCCTCGTCGCGCGCGAGCTTGATCCAGAGCGAGGGTTGCGGTTTGCCGTCCGCGAACAGGCCATCGAGCGGAAGTTCGCTGGTCCACAGGGCTTTCGCGCCCTTCGGTTCCAGCTTCACTGCCGCCAGCATCACGAGGATCTTGTTCTCGCCCAGTTCGGGGTGGGTGACGGCGAAGCCGTCGCTGCAGCTGAACTCGGGTTCGCCCATTCGGAAGCCCTTGCACACCGCACCGTCGTCGACCAGCACGGGCACGAGATCGACGGTGGGCGGTTCGTCGGCCTTGGGTTCCTTCGGTGCATCGGCGTTCGCGCTTTCTTCGCTGCCTCCGCCCATGCGCTGGCTCTGCTTGCCCATGCGCCAGCCACCCGCTTCCCAGTTCATCTCGACGGTGCCGGTGAAGGCGGTTTCGCCGTCCTTGCCCTTGGTGTCGAGTACCACGCGTTCGCCATAGGAGGTGCCGCCGGTGACCTGCACTTCGCTTGGGGCCATGGCCTTGAGCATGGCGATGCTTTCGGCGAAATCCGGCTTGGCGCGCTCCGCTTCCATCATCTTGGCGCGCTCGGGCTCCATCAGCGTGAGCAGGGCATCGACGTCGCCGGCGCGCATCGCCGCGGTCGTCGCGAGGTAGGCCTCGGCCGGTTCGCCACCGTCGGGCGGCAAGGGCGTGCCCTTGGGTGCCTGCAGCAACTCCGCGTCGAAACTGGCATCGATGGCCATGTGGTTGGTGAAGAAGGAGTTGAAGTAATGCACGTGGCCGGCAACGCGATTGCCGCTACGCACCAGGGCGCGCACGCCACCGGAGCCCGACCCGCCGAACTGGACGTCCTTGCCGTTGGCGCGCATCTCGAAGCTGCCGGACACGTCGCCGTCGCCATCGGCCATCAGCACCACGCCGTTCGCGCCGTTGCGCAGTGCGTCCTCGATCACGTCGGAGGGATCGCTGGCTTCGCCCAGCGCCTGCAGATCGACCGGCTTCTCCAGCAGGGCAATCACGTAGTACTCGGGCATGTCCTGGTCGATGAACACGTACGACACCGCCGGCGTGAAGCGATTGTCCGAGGCCTCCTGGTTGCGGTCGGCATTCGCATCCTGGCGTAGCACGGCGAAGCCGGCGGCGCTGCCGGACGTGGCCGGTGCGATGGTCATTTTCTCCGGTGGTGTCGGAGCCCGGCTGCATGCGGCCAGCGCAGAGGCGACGAAGAGGGTCGTGGCGACGCGGAGTGCGCCGTGTGGAAACGAGCGATACGTGGTCATGAGCTTCAACTCCGTGGATGCGACGTTGCTGGTGGCAGGAGACCGGCGAACGGTGAACGGTCCAACGCGGTGGTCGACACTCGCGTTGCAGTCTCGTCGCCGCGTATTGCCCGGTGGACAGGAAGGAAGAACGGGAAGCTGCGCCCACGCAGGCCATGCTGGTGGCAGGCGACTCACTCTCGGCAGCGGCGCTGCGGCAGCAGGTCGGAATGCCGCATGACCCGCACAGGTTCGGGGCCAGGCCTTCGGATTCCCGCTGGCGCGCCCGAGGTGGGCGGGAATCGAGGCCCGGCGAATCAGGATCGGTGCATGGAACGATGGCCGCTCGGCTTCCGAGCTTGTTTCCGATCGGCATAGCCCGATCCCGACATCGTCGCCGAAGCGTGACCCGCTCGGATTACAATCCGCTGGGTCGCGATCACCCCGCCACGGAGCCGACGATGATCAGCTGGATATCCTCGCTCTGGGCGCGCTTGCGCCAAGCCCTTGGGGGACGATCGGACGAGAGCATCGATCCCGAGGTGCGCGAGATCTTCCTGTCCGAGCTGGATGAGGTCGGCGAGAGCCTGTCGGGCTTGCTCCCGGCCTGGCGCGCACAGCGCCGGCACGCCGCCACCCTGCAGGAGATCCGGCGCGGATTCCATACGCTCAAGGGCTCAGGCCTGGCCGTCGGTGCGAGCGAACTGGCCGGTTTCTGCGGCCGGATCGAGAAGCTCACGCTGGATCTGATCGAACGTCCCGGTTCGGCCGCGCCGGGAGCGGTCGCTGACATCGAGCGTGCGATCGGACTCCTTCCGGCCTGCGCACGCGCCTTGCGCGCCGGCAGCCCGATGCCGGCGGCGCTGCATGGCGTGGCGGGCTCGGTGCGGGACGAGTAGGCCGGCATGGACGAGATCCGCGTCTACCGAATCGAAGGCACCCAATCCCTGGCAAAGGCCGTGGACGACGTGGACCAGTGCCTGCGCGAGGCGCTTGATGCGGGCGTACGGCGCGTGCTGGTGGATGTGCGCGGCCTGACCGGCTTCGCCAAGCCCGATATCCTGGCCCGCCTGGGCATGGTGCGGCGCTGGGCGGCGACTACCCAGGGGCGGGTGAAGATGGCCATGATCAGCCGCGCCGAAATCAACGACAGCGAACGCTTTGACGTGGTGCTGGCGCGATCCATGGCCTTCGATGGCGACGTCTTCGAACATGAAGACGAGGCGCGCCGCTGGCTGGAAGAGTCGCCCGCACTCTGGGTGGGTTCCGGGTCGGCGTGAGCTTGCGAGCGGCTCTGCCGCGGCGTGGGTTCAGCCGCGCCGTGCTGCGTCGATGGCGGCCACGTCGATCTTGCGCATCTGCATCATGGCGGTGAAGACGCGCTGCGCAGCCGCGCGATCGGTGCCGGTGAAGGCTTCGCTCAGGGTGCGCGGGGTGATCTGCCACGACAGGCCCCAGCGATCCTTGCACCAGCCGCATTCGCTTTCGCGCCCACCGTTGCCGACGATGGCATTCCAGTAGCGGTCGGTCTCGGCCTGGTCGTCCGTCGCCACCTGGAATGAGAAGGCTTCGCTGTGGGTGAAGGCCGGCCCGCCGTTCAGGCCCAGACAAGGAATGCCCAGCACGGTGAACTCGACGGTGAGGACGTCGCCTTCCTTGCCGGTGTGGAAGTCGGTGGGCGCGCGATGGATGGCGCCGACGGCGCTGTCCGGGAAGGTCTTCGCATAGAAGGTGGCGGCATCGAGCGCGGTGCCATCGAACCACAGGCAGATGGTGTTCTTCGGAATCATGGTGAGTTGCCTCGGCGCGGAGTGGTGGAAGGTCAGTCCCGATCGGGTGCGCCGAGCGGGAAGTAGTGACGAAAGCGCCGCGCTTCGTCCACGGCGCGCTTGAACGAGGGCCGCGCCAGCAGGCGCGCGCGGTAGGCACGTAGCTGCGCGAAGCGCGGATCGATGGCGTGGGTCCAGTCGGCATAGAACAGGAAGGGCGCGGCGGCACAGTCGGCGAGGGAAAACGCGGCGCCGGCGGCCCATTCGCGCGTGGCCATGCGCTGCTCCAGCCAGGCATAGGAGGTTTCCAGCATGGCACGTGCGTCACGCACCCCGGCCGGATCCCGTTCGGACTCGGCACGGATGCGGTCGAAGACGATCTTCTGTTGCGGGGTGGAGACGTAGTTGTCGAAGAAGCGATCCAGCATCCGCACTTCCAGCGCGGCATCGATGTCGTCGGGAATCAGTTCCACCGGGCCAGGAAAATGCCGCTGCAGGTACTCGATGATGCAAGTCGCCTCGATCACCGTGCGCGTCCCGTCCGCCAGTACCGGGAAGCGCTTCATCGGCCAGAGCGCGGCCAGTTCCGCGTGGGCTTGCGGGTCTTCCAGGTTGCGGTAGTCGAAGGTGGTGCCGTTCTCGTACAGGGCCACCAGCACCTTCTGGCAGTAGGACGAGAACGGATGGGCGTACAGGCGTGGCAGTGGGGCGGGCATCGGAAACTCCGGGGCGGTTCGATTCAATGACGAACGAGCGGGCCGCAAATCGACAGGCTGGGATCCGGTGTCTTCGCAGGGTCACTCAGGCCTTCTGCCATTCCATCACCAGGAAGTTGGGCACGCGGCGGTAGCGTTGCGCCTTGTCGTCCGTGACCCCCTGCGGCCCAGGCTCGTCGAAATGGCGCAAGTCGAAACCGGCGGCGAGCAGGCCGGAGAGGTAAGCCTGCAGCGGACGATGCCAGTTCAGGATGCGGATGCCGCGCCATTCGGTCGGGATCGCGCGCTCCTGCAGATAGTGGTCGATGCAGAAGCGCCGCGTG
The DNA here is from genome assembly GCA_022647565.1 of Chiayiivirga sp. GTDB lineage: Bacteria > Pseudomonadota > Gammaproteobacteria > Xanthomonadales > Xanthomonadaceae > JALCLA01. The sequence continues at coordinate 92,434 of JALCLA010000004.1, read as the reverse complement.
CCGTCGGGTTCCCGCGTCCAACCCAGCGGGATGGCGGCAGTGTTGAAGGGCTGGAGGTTGGCGATCAGGAAGCGGCCGCCAGGGCGCAGCACGCGCCGCACCTCGGCGATGGCCGCGGGCAGGTTGGCGATGTCGATCAGCGAGAGATAAGCCACCACGAGATCGAACCCTGCGTCCGGCAGCGCCAGTGCTTCAGCCGCCATCACGCGGTAGTCGCCATCGGGATCGCGGCGGCGCGCCTGCTCGATCAAGGCCGCCGTCGGGTCGATGCCAATCGTGCCGACGCCCTGCGCCTGCATCATCCGGCAGAAGCGACCCTCGCCGCAGCCAAGGTCCAGCGCGTCGCGGAATCCCCGCTGCGCGACGCGCGCCAGCATCGGCGTGTCCAGCACGTACTTGCGCCCCCAGTCGCCCTCGACGCCGATCACGTCGATCCAGGCCTGTGCCGATGCGTCCCAGCCTTGCGACATTCTCACCTCGGTGTTCGGCGGCTACGGGTCGTGCAATGGCGCATGGTAGCGGGGTCGACGCCACCGCACGCAGCGCGGCTTCCTTGCCGTGGTGCCACGCGTTGGGGGGCTTCAGTAGAGCTTGAGCGGGATGCCGCGGGCGTTGTGGTCGGCGTACTCGGCGCGCAGTTCTCGGCAGTAGGCACCACCCATCTTGAACTTGCGGCAGACCGTGGGGCGTTGCTCGTAGATCGAGCAACGCATGTGCGCCGCGTCGATCGCGACGCACCAGCCTTCCTCGTCGCGGGCCATGACCTCGAGGCCTTGCTCGTTGCGCGTGGTCAGGTGTGCCGGCACCCGGTCGTCTGGCATCAGCACAACGGTCAGGCGACAACAGACGGCGTCACAACGCGAGCACAGCGGCACTTTGGTGGATGACGCGTCAGTCATGTGTGGATGGTTGCCTGCACAGGTTGCTTCCGGCGCATCGAATTGGCGGGCCGGACTCAGCGGCGCGTCGCCAGCACGCCATCCAGGGCCGGGCTCGCCTTGAAGCCGGATTTCTCCAGGCGCCTCGCCACCTCGCGCGGCAGGTCGCGGCCACTGGTCAGCTTGTTCGGCGTGCCCGTGTAATGAAACAGATTGGCACCACGTCGCAGCACGCGGGCCAGATGATCATAGAACACTTGCGAGTAAAGGTCTCCCGCGATGCCGAATCGCGGCGGGTCGTGCAGGGCGGCATCGAATCCGGCATCGGGCAGTTGCGCGATGGCGTGCACCACGTCGGCGTGGGTCAGCTGCAGTCGTGTTGCGCTTTCCGCGGCATCCGGATCGGGCGACCATGGATTGAGCGTGCGCAGCCACAGCACGTCCTCGTTCTTCTCGAAGGATCGGATGCGGGCGACGCCGGCCTCCAGGCAACAGGCGGCGAAGTAGCCGAGGCCGCCGCAGGTGTCGAGGACGGTCTTGCCGCGCGGCGCCACCAGCGCCACCTTGCGCTTCGCGTCGGCGAGCGGGGATTCCTTCGAGGTCGGCAGCATCTTGATGCCGTCGATCTCGAAAGTGGGCACATCCCATGCGGTGGGAACCAACTTGATCAAGGCGCCGTGGTAGCGCGAAACCGCCGCAAACCCGACGCCATCCCAGTAGTAGATGGTCCGCTCCTTGAGCGGAGCGGGATACGGATAACTGTTTCCATGCCAGTTCCACCGTTCCGCGCCCAGTTCCACCTCGCCCTGGCTGCGGCCAAGATCGAGTGAACCGCGCCATCGAACGTGGCCTGCCTCGCGCGCGGCACGCAAGGCCGCGGCCGAAGGTTGCGTGAGCAAGGGGCCTGGGTATCGATTCAAGCGGCGGGTCCGTGATGCAAGCGCTGGCATGCTAACCCGCGCATGGCCGGGTATGCAGCGTCGCTGAAATCGCGAGCCGGCGATTGCTATAGTCCTGCATCTTCGGAACGCACGGAGCCTGATTGCGCATGCACGAGTCCCCCGCCATCCAGCCCATCGGTACGCCAGGCCAGGCCTGGGGCGATGCGGAAAGAGCCGAGTGGCGCTCGCGCCAGCGCAAGTGCCGCAGTCATGCCTACGAGGTGGTGGCGGTCATCGACACGCTGCGCGCGCGTTTCGACGTGCAGTGCTACGGCGAGATCGACTATCCGCCCGATGGGTCATACCCGCTGCTCGCGATCCGCAATCGCGATTGGAGCGACGACCTGCCCGTGGTGCTGGTCACCGGCGGCGTGCACGGTTACGAAACCAGCGGCGTGCACGGTGCCTTGCTCTTCCTGCAGCAGCACGCGTCGGGTTACGCCGGCCGGGTGAACCTGCTGGTGGTTCCCTGCGTCAGCCCCTGGGCCTATGAACGCATCCATCGCTGGAATGCGAGCGCCATCGATCCCAATCGTTCGTTCCGCGAGCCGAGTCCGGCGCCTGAGTCCGCGGCGCTGATGCGCCTTGTCGCTCCACTGCGTGGTCGCTTCCTCGTGCATATCGATTTGCATGAAACCACCGACAGCGACGAATCCGAATTTCGTCCGGCCCTGGCGGCGCGCGATGGCAAGGTCTACGAGCCTGACACCATTCCCGATGGCTTCTACCTCGTCGACGACGCGGACAACCCGCAGCCGGCCTTCCAGAGCGCGATCATCGCGGCGGTGGCGCAGGTGACGCATATCGCTCCGGCCGACGCCGAGGGCAAGATCATCGGATCGGCCGTGATCGCGCCCGGCGTGATCGAGTATCCCTTCGTGAAGCTCGGGCTCTGCGCCGGAATCAGCGGCGCGCGCTACACCACCACCACCGAGGTCTATCCAGACAGCCCGCGCGCGACACCCGCGCAATGCAACGCGGCGCAAGCCACCGCGGTATGCGCTGCGATCGAGCATGCCTTGAGCGCCTGAGCACTCGTCACCGGCACCGGCATCACGCGCTGCGGTGCCGGCGAGCGCCGGGTGCGGCCTACCGCTTCCTTGAGTCGGTGATTTCCATCATCTTGAACTCCTCGCCGTCCGGGCCAGGCCCGTGCATCTCGAAGACCTCGGTATCGGCAAGGGTGCGGATCATGCAATTCCTCCGCAGTGAATGCTCCTGCGGTTTTTGACGGTGCGAGCAGCCCATCCGCGACGCCAGGCGTCAAGGCGGTGACCCCGACTTCCGACATGGGCGCAACGCTGGAAAAGTGGCCAACATGACCCATCGTCCCATCCCGCCGATGAGAGCAAGCCCATGCCCACGACGCGTCGTGATCTGATCAAGTTCGGTGCCCTGGCCGCCGCTGCATCGGCGCTCCCCGGCGGCGCGATCTCTGCCGATGCGCGGGTTGCCAGGGCGGCGAAGCCCTTGCGCATCCTGATCCTCGGCGGCACCGGGTTCACCGGGCCGTTCCAGGTGGACTACGCGCTGGCGCGCGGCCACAAGATCACCTTGTTCAACCGCGGCAAGCGACCGTCGCCGGAGTGGTCGGGCGCGGTGGAGCAGTTGCACGGCGACCGCAATGCCGGCGACCTGAAGGCGCTGGAAGGCCGGGAATGGGATGTCTGCATCGACAATCCCACCAGCCTCCCGTTCTGGGTGCGGGATGCCGGAAAAGTGCTGAAGGGAAGGATCGGGCACTACCTCTTCATCTCGACCATCTCGGTCTATGCCGATGGCTCGCGGCCCGGTATCACCGAAGACGCTGCCGTGGCCGAGTACCAAGGCAAGGATGCGATGGCAGAGACGCAGGAATCCCTGCGCGCCGATGTCGAACACCTCTACGGCCCGCTCAAGGCCTTGAGCGAGAAGCAGGCCTTCCACCAGTTCGGCGACAAGGTCACCATCGTGCGCCCGGGCTACATCGTCGGGCCGCGCGACGAGACCGATCGCTTCACCTACTGGCCACGGCGCATCGCGCAGGGTGGCGAAGTGCTGGTGCCGGGCGACGGCAGCGATCCGCTGCAGATCATCGATGGCCGCGACCTGGGCGAATGGATGATCCGGCTGGCCGAAGCCGGTACCACCGGTACCTTCAACGCGGTCGGACCGGACTACACCCTCAGCACGGATGCCATGGTGCATGGTTGCCACGCAGTGAGTGGCGGCGCGATGCGCGTGACCCATGTCGATGACGCCGCGTTCCTGGAGACGCATGGCGTCGACTTGCCGATCTGGGTGCCAGCGCGGGGCACGCCGTACTCGGGCTACGGCCAGGTGAGCAATGCGCGCGCCATCGCGGCCGGGCTGAGCTTCCGGCCGCTCGCCACCACGGTGGCTGACCTGCTGGCCTGGTATCGCGCCTTGCCGCCGGAACGCCAGGCCGAAGTGCGTGCCGGCATCAGCCGCGAGAAGGAAGCGGAGGTCCTGGCGGCCTGGAAGAAGCGGGCCGCATAGCGCGCTCCGGCTCGGGTCAATCGCGGCCGAGCACGGCGGCGCGCGCTCGTTCGTTCTCGTCTTCGATCCGATTGCGCAAGGCTGTCGCCCGCGCTTCGGCGCGCTGGGCACGCAAGGTATCGCCGCTGTCGCGGTAGGTCTGCGCCAGCGCGGCGTGGAAGCGCGGCTCGTCGCCATGGCGCTGGATGGCGCGGCGGTAGTGCGCGATGGCATTCGCGAAGTCGCCACGGCGCGCCAGGTCGCTGGCCAGCAAATAGTGGTGGAACGGGTCGCCCCTCCGTACCCGTTGCAGCCGGTTCCGGTATTGCATCTCGCAGCCCGCGTCACGGAGGCGGCGACAGAGGTTGACCTGGTTGAACAGCGCGCCCGCTTCGCGCGAGTCCAAGGCCAGCGCCTTGGCATAGTGGCGCCCGGCCGCCGCTGCATCGCCACGCCGCAACTGCAGCACGCCGGCATTGCTCCAATGGGCGGAATTGCGCGGGTCGAGTTCGAGCGCGTGGCGCGACTGCGCGATTGCGCCTTCGATGTCGCCTTGCATCAGCTGCTCGACCGCGCGGTTGTTGTAGTAGTGCGCCATCAACTCGCGCTCGGTGATGCGCTGCGGTCGATGCGCTGCCACGATGTCGGGGCCAGCCACATCCACCACGAACTGTCGGCCACCCAGCCTGACCCCGGCGTTGACGTGGGCGGCGCGGTAGATCGTGCCTTCTTTCTGTTCCCAGCTCAGCGTGTCGCGGATCTCGCGCGGATGGGCCTCGATGCCTGCCTCGTGCGCCAGGGCGAGGAAAAGCAGGGTGAAACCGAGGCAATTGGCCTGGCGTGATGCGTACGCCTCGCTGACCGTCGGCGTGGGTTCGGCACGATAGCGCATGCCCAGGCCCCGCGGTTCGAACATGAAGGCAACCAGGCGTTCGAAGCGGCGCGTGCGCGAATGGGTGCCTGCGATGACCTCGTCGTGCAGGCGCGCGCGCAACTCCGCTGGCAACGCCAGCACTGCTTCCGGCGTCGGGCCCGGTACGGCGCGGGCATTCGATCCCGGCAACGCCAGCATGACAGCGAGCAGCACCTTCCACATGGCACGAGGGCCGCGAATGGGTGGTCGGAAGTCTAACGCCGCTGGCAGGTTCCGATTGCATGGCGTGACCACCGCCGGGCGTTTTCGACGGGCGCTCCGGCGCGCCTGGCGTTATCCTCTGCGCAGGAATCGCAGGTCGGTGCGGCGGAGGCAGGCATGGCAACGGGTTGGGCCGGCGACGGCGCGGTTCAGGATCAGATCGACGCCACCGTGAAGGATGCGATCAAGCGTGCGCGCAGCCAATTGCCGCGCGGTCCGGGGCTGCTGCATTGCGAGGATTGCGAGGCGGAGATTCCCGCGGCGCGCCGCAAGGCAGTGCCGGGCGTGCGCGTGTGCGTGGCGTGCCAGCAGCTGCGCGACGGCGATCAGCAGGCGCGCAGCGGCTACAACCGGCGTGGCAGCAAGGACAGTCAGTTGCGCTGAGCGCGCGCCGTAACCCCAGGCGCGCAGGCTTGCCTCTCAGCGGTCTTCGGCCGGGATTTCGTCGCGGCTTGCCGCACCTCGGCGCCTGGCCTGCTTCGCACGGTACATCGCCCGATCCGCCGCTTCGCTCCATTCACGCAGGATGAGCCCGCTGGCCGGCGGTTCGGCCAGGCCGATGCTGATCGTGCAGCGCAGCATCGGCACATGCGGAAAACGCAATGCCGCCATCGCCACGCTGATTTGTTCCATCACCGCTTGTGCCTGCACCAGCGTCAGTGGCAGCAGCACGGCGTACTCGTCTCCCCCCAGGCGGCCGGCATGGCTGGATTCGGGAATGATGCGACGGATCACGTCGGCGACGGCACGCAGCACGTCGTCGCCGATTGCATGCCCATGGCGATCATTGATCTCCTTGAAGCGGTCGAGGTCGAGCAGCATCAGCGTCGAAGGCTCGGCGCGGGACTGGAACGCCGCCAGTGCGGCCTCGGCCTGCGCTTCCCAATGGGCGCGGGTTTCCAGCCCGGTGAGGGCGTCGATGCGATTGAGTTCATCCAGTCGCAGGTTCTGTTTCTGGACCTTGCGGATCAGGTGGTAGCCGCTGAGGCTGACGGCCAGGGTGTGGATGACGAGCAGGGGCAGGCTGGCGAGCAGCGCGGCCATGCTGGTGTCGGGCCGCCAGGCGAAGCCGGTCAACGCGCCGCAGACAAGCAAGCCAAGGACCATGCCGGGCAGGGAACGCAACCACAGGTTGCGGATGCCCGAGTTGATCTTGTCTGCCGTGGTGACCGTGAGCAGGACCACCGATGGCAGCAGGTTGAACTGCATGAGCGGAACCATGCTGCCGGCGAGGAGTGAATCGATGGCGAGGTTGCGACGTTCGGCGGCGAACGGGTCGGCGCTGCTCCGCGCCATCGCGTAGGCCAGGTGCGGCCACAGCAGGCAACCGAAGACCATCCAGGCCCAGAGCGGCCAAGTGGCAGCGGTCTCGGCCAGCACCACGGCCACTGGCACTCCGCCCAATCCCATACCCAGGATGCGGAAGCGATAAGTGCGATGGTGCAGCGACTCCAGGGCGGATGCGCGGGGGTTGCGCATGGCATCGCTGCGATCGGAACGGTGCGGGTCAGTGGCGGGCGTGGGCACGCGCCGATTAGGCCGCAAGTTTCGCGGCCGGACAATGCGAGGCCTGCGCGGTGTTGCGAAACGTCACAAGGCGGCGCCACCGTGGGTGTCGCACTGCGGAGGCATGGAGCCCGGCCTGGCAGCAACTTGATGAACGCGCAAGGCTGCATGCCGCGGAGCCTGGCCGGGCTGGCATGATGCGCGGCGTCGCCACGCTCGGGATGCCGCCTTGCCTTACCTGCTGGTGCTGCTCTGCAATCTCGCAGCCTTCGGCCCGGTATGGCTGGGCCACTGGAGCGTGTTCGCCTTGCTGGGCCTGTACTGGTTCGAGAACGCGACGACGGGTGTCATCCAGTACCTGAAGCTGCGTCGTGCCGAGCGTGCGCAGTCAAATCGTGATGGCATCGGGTTGAGCGGATTCTTTGCGGTGCACTACGGGATGTTCACCTTCGTGCATGGCCTGCTCGTGCTGGTGCTGTTCGGCTTCATCATGCCCGGAGCGCGCGAGGGCGGCGCGAACTGGTGGTGGTTCTCGGCCCTGATGGTGGCGTCCAGCCTGATCGCCGACTATCGACGGCGCTTCGTCCGCGGCGATGAAGCGCGTCACGCCAGCATGGCGCGATTGATGCTCGAGCCGTATGGCCGGGTCGCGGTGTTGCACGTGGTGGTGATCGTCGGCGGCTGGCTGGCCTTGTCCACGCAGCAACCGCGAAGCGTGCTCCTGCTCCTGATCGGGCTGAAGCTGATCGTGGAGCTTTGGTTGACGCGACCAAACACGGCGTCGTCCGCACCACGCGAGGGTCGGGCTGGCTGAGGCCCGCGACTTGAAAGGCGCACAGGAGGTGCGCTTTTCAACAAGCTGCCAGAGAATCTGGGCTTTCGGGTCGACCGTCGCGCGGCCCGTTCCCGGGACGCGCGGAGTCTGGGCAGGCCGCTCATCGCGCGTGATGCCGACGGCGCGAGGTCGAAGGACGCGAACCGTCACGGGTTCGCGCAAGCGCCAGACACTAGGACAGGTCAGCGTTGTGGTAGACGTCCTGCACGTCGTCCAGTGCTTCCAGCTTCTCGATCAGGGTGTGCATGCCTTCGGCCGCTTCGCCATTCACTGCCACGCGGTTGTCCGGGCGCATCACCACGTCGGCCGACTCGGGCTTGAAGCCGGCGGCCGCCAGCGCCTTCTCGATCGCATCGAAGCTGTCCGGCGTACACAGCACTTCGCTCCAGCCGTCTTCCGACTGGACGTCGTCCGCGCCGGCATCGAGCGCCACTTCCATCAGCCGGTCTTCGCTGGCGCTGTCGGGCGTGGCGATCCAGAACTGGCCGGTACGCGCGAACTGGAAGGCCACCGAACCCGAGGTCCCGAGATTGCCGCCATGCTTGCTCAGGGCATGACGCACCTCCGCCACGGTGCGCACCGGATTGTCGGTGAGGGCGTCGATCAGGATGGCCACTCCGCCCGGGCCGTAGCCCTCGTAACGCAGTTCCTGCATGTCGGCGCCACCGTCGGCACCCGAGCCGCGCCGGATCGCGCGCTCCATGGTGTCCTTGGTCATGTTGGCGGCGAGTGCCTTGTCCATCGCACTGCGCAGCTTGGCGTTGCCGTTGGGATCGGCGCCGGTGCGCGCAGCCAGCGTGATGTCACGGATGAGCTTGGTGAAGACCTTGGCGCGCTTGGCGTCCTCGGCGTTCTTGCGACCTTCGATGCTGGGGCCTCTGCCCATGGGGAACCTTCGTCGTGCGGATGCGGAAGGCCGTGTCTGGCCGACACGGCGGGGCGCGTATTCTGCCTGCTGCCGCGTTCCGGCGCGACTCGTGCCTACGGGGCCACCAGGTCCGCGTAGGAATCGGGCCGGCGATCGCGGTAGAAGGGCCAGACGTTGCGCACCTCGCGGATCATGTCCAGATCCAGTTCGGCCACGACCAGTTCATCCTTGTCGCGCGAGCCCGTGGCGAGGAAGCGTCCGCGCGGGTCGCAAAAATAACTCTGGCCGTAGAACTCTCCGATGTTCCAGGGCGCCTCGGTGCCAACCCGGTTGATGGCTCCGACGAAGTAGGCGTTCGCCACCGCATGGGCAGGTTGCTCCAGCTTCCACAGGTATTCGGACAGGCCTGCCACGGTGGCGGAAGGATTGAACACGATCTCCGCGCCGTTCAGGCCGAGTGCCCGCGCGCCCTCGGGGAAATGCCGGTCGTAGCAGATGTAGACGCCGACCCTGGCGTAGCGCGTCTCGAATACGGGATAGCCGAGATTGCCGGGGCGGAAATAATACTTCTCCCAGAAGCCGGGCGCGACCTGCGGGATGTGGTGCTTGCGGTACTTGCCCAGATACGAGCCGTCGGCGTCGATCACCGCCGCGGTGTTGTAGTAGACGCCGGGTCCGTCTTCTTCGTAGAGCGGTACCACGATTGCCATGCCGTGCTTTCGTGCCAGCTCCTGCATGAGCTTCACGGTCGGGCCGTCGGGGATGCGTTCCACCGCCTCGTACCAGCGCGGATTCTGCTCGGCGCAGAAGTAGGGGCCAGTGAAGATTTCCTGCATGCACAGGATCTGCACACCTGCGGCACCGGCCTGTTCGACGAAGACCACGGTCTTGTCGACGTTGGCCTTGCGGATCGCGGCAATCGGATCGCTGGCGGAGCCGGCGAGCGAGGTCTGGATCAGGCCGCACTTCACGATTCGGGACATGACCGCACTCCGCGTCGGGTGCCTGCCATGCTCGCGCCGCGATGGCGGAGGTGCAAGCCATCAATGCCTGGCAAGCCGAGCGATGGCCCACGGCCTTCGACCTCGCGATCCCAGACAGCTGTCCGCCCAGACCTTACTGGCTGGCGTTTCCCCGCAAGGACGCGCCCCAACGCTCGACCCGTGTCCGGCCCGCTTCGCCCCAGTGGCGGTAGGCCCAGGCGCCGATCGCGGCAAGCGCGCCGGCCGCGAACAGCAGCTTGAAGGCGCGAGCCCAGGCACTGAGTACCGCGATGCCCATGCCCAGGATCACCCACTGCACCCACCAGTGGCCGGGCGCCGTGGTCCAGTTGATGAAGGCGCACAGACCAACCATGAACACCGCGGTGAAGGGCAGGGTGATGGCTTCGCGCAGGATGCGGATCGGGTTCACGTTGGCCTCGCTCATCGGGTTCGACGATTGCCGTTCCTGACGCGGTGCGGGCCGAGGTGTGACGCGTGCGAGAATGCGCCTGATTTTCCTTGTCCGGGAGTACAACGTGACGATTTCGATGCATTCGGCCTCGGTGCCGGTATTCCGCCAGATGCTGGACAGCCTGGCCGCGCTGCTGGCAAAGGCCGAGGCGCATGCCGTCGAGCGCAAGTTCGAGCCGGCGATCCTGCTGCAGGCGCGCCTGTTCCCCGACATGTTTCCCTTGATGCGCCAGGTGCAGATTGCCTGCGATTTCGCCAAGGGCGTGCCGGCACGCCTTGCCGGGATCGAGCCTCCCGCCTACGAGGATGACGAGACAAGCTTTCCGGACTTGCAGGAGCGCATCCGCAAGACTCGCGCCTTCATCGACGGACTCGACGCCGATCGCATCAATGGCAGCGAATCGCGCGAGATCGTGCTGCGTCCCGGTACTCCCAAGGAAAAGCGCTACGACGGCCAGGCCTATCTCCTGGCCTACGGCTTGCCGCAGTTCTTCTTCCACATCACCACGGTCTATGCGCTCCTGCGCCACAACGGCGTGGAGATCGGCAAGCGCGACTTCATGGGAATGGGTTGAAGCGGGGGCTCCGTGCGACTGAGCCGCTCATCCTGAGCAGTGCGACTGAGCCGCTCATCCTGAGCGTAGCCGCGCAGCGGCGAAGTCGAAGGACGGAGCCGCAGCAGCGTGGCCGCAGAAGGCGGCCACGCCGTGCGAAAGAGGCTTAGGCGGCTGCGTCCTTTACCTTCTTCAGCGGGCGGACCTTGACCTTGGTCGAGGCCGGCTTCGCCGGGAACCAGCGCTCAGCGCCGGTGAAGGGATCCTTGCCGAAGCGCTTGGGCTTGGCCGGCACCGACACGGCGGTCATCTTCAACAGGCCGGGCAGCACGAACGCTTGCGCGCCCTTCTTGCTGATCGCGCCCAGCACGGTGGCTTCAAGCGCGGCGAGCACGGCCTTGACCGACTTGCCTTCGACGCCCGATGCATCGGCCAGGTGGCGAGCGAGTTCGGATTTGGACAGGACGCCCTTGACGGCCTTGGGAGCGGCAGCCGGCTTGGCGGCCTTCTTCGCAGCGGGTTTCTTTGCGGCTTTCTTGGTTGCCATAGTTCTCTTTCTCGAAAGCGGAAGGTTCGTCCGCGCCGGGGAAGCGCGGGCGGCCTAGGACAGGCGGCCAGACTGTAACGCAGAAAATTCCAAAAAACAGCGGTTTTTTCACTTTCTTTTTGCCGATGGCGCCCGATACGCAGGGCGAGGGAAAATAAGGCCATGTCCGACATCGTGCTCGCCACCCTCAATGCCCGCTATGCGCATGCCTCGCTCGGGCTGCGCTGCCTGCGCGCGAACCTGGGAGAACTGCGCGAACGCAGCGTCATCCGCGAGTTCGTGATCGGGCAGAAGACCGAGGAGATTGCGGAAAGGCTGCTGGCCGAGAATCCGCGGATCCTCGGACTTGGCGTCTACATCTGGAATGTCGAGGAGTCCACGCGCCTGGTGGCGCAGCTCAAGACCCTGGCGCCGGATCTCGTCGTGATCCTGGGCGGGCCGGAAGTCAGCCACGAGACCGACGGGCAGCGCATCTGCGCGCTGGCCGACTACGTGGTGACGGGCTGGGGCGACGTGAGTTTCCCGCGCCTTGCAGGCGAGTTGCTGCAGGGAAGCCGACCAGCATCGCGTGTGATCGCCGGCATCCAGCCACCGCTCGATACGCTGGCCTTGCCCTATGCCGAGTACACCGACGAGGACGTGCGCCAGCGCCACCTGTACGTGGAAGCCTCGCGTGGCTGCCCGTTCAAGTGCGAGTTCTGCCTCTCGGCGCTCGACAAGACCGCCTGGCCGTTCCCGTTGCCTGGCTTCCTGCAAGAGCTGGAGTCGCTGTGGCAGCGCGGTGCGCGCCAGTTCAAGTTCGTCGACCGCACCTTCAACCTCAAGATCGATACCTCACTCGCGCTGCTGGAGTTCTTCCTCGCCAAGCTTGGCGCGGCCCCGAACGATCCGCCGTTCCTGCACTTCGAACTGGTGCCCGATCACTTGCCGGAGCGTCTGCGCGACGCCATCGTGCGGTTTCCCGCAGGCACCTTGCAGTTCGAGATCGGCATCCAGACTTTCGACCCGACGGTGCAGGCGCGCATTTCGCGCCGGCAGAAGAACGAGGTGGCCGCCGACAACCTGCGCTGGTTGCGCAGCGCAACCACGGCGCACCTGCACGTGGACCTGATCGCCGGCCTGCCGGGCGAGGACGTGGACACGTTTGCCGCCGGCTTTGATCGCCTGGTGGCGCTGGCCCCGCACGAGATCCAGTTCGGCATCCTCAAGCGCCTACGCGGCGCGCCGATCGCGCGCCACAGCGAGGCCCATGCCCTGCGCTTCAATCCCGATCCGCCCTACAACATCCTCGCCACCGACGTCATCGATTTCGCCACGATGCAGCGCCTGAGTCGCTTTGCGCGCTACTGGGACATCATCGCCAACTCCGGGCGCTACACCCGGACCCTGCCGCGCCTGCTGGGTGCGACGCCGTTCGCGCGCTTTCTTGCCTTTTCCGATTGGCTGTATGCCGGCACCGGCCAGACCCATGCCCTGGCGCATGAGCGTCTGGTGCACCTGCTGCACGACTACCTGATCGAGCAGTTGCGCGAGGACGCGACGGCCAGCGGGGAAGATCTTGCCGCGGACTACCACGCCGCCGGAGGCCGCAGCCGACTGCGGTTCGAGGCCGCCGACGTCGCCTTGCCCTTGCCGCGCGCACCGCGTCGCGGCAGTACGCCGGAACGCCAGGCGCGGCACCTGGCCGGGCGGAGCTGAGCACATGGTTCTCAATCTTGCGGCCTATCGCTTCGTTGCCATCGAAGATCCGCGCGCGCTGCTTGACGTGCTGCGCGATCAGGCCGAGGCGCGGGCACTGCTTGGTACCGTGCTGGTGGCGCACGAAGGCATCAACCTGTTCCTCGCCGGGGATGCCGACCACTTGCACGGGTTCATTGCCTGGTTGCGCATGGATGCGCGCTTTCGGGAAATCGAGGTCAAGCTCAGCAGCAGTCGCGTGCAGCCGTTCCGGCGGCTCAAGCTCAAGCTCAAGCGCGAGATCATCGCCTTCCGGCGCAGCGGGGCCTCGCCCTTGCGTGGGCGCGCGCCGGGCGTGACGCCGCCGTCGCTGGCACGCTGGCTGGCGCAGGGTCACGACGATCAAGGCCGGCGCGTCGTGCTGGTGGATACGCGCAATCGCGAGGAAGTCGGGTACGGAACCTTCACCGGGGCACTGCACCTGCCGATCGACAATTTCGTCGACTTCGCCGATGCGCTGCTGCCGCATCGCGAGGCGCTGGGCGATGCCACGGTGGTGCCGTTCTGCACCGGCGGCATCCGTTGCGAGAAGGCGGCCTTGTGGATGCAGGACGCGGGCTTCGGACACGTGCAGCAGCTCGAGGGCGGCATCCTCGGTTACTTCGAGCAGGTTGGCGGCGCGCATTTCGAGGGTCGGTGCTTCGTGTTCGACGAACGCGTCGCGCTCGACGCGGCGCTGCAGCCGATCGAGGAGGGTTGCCGATGAGGACGCCCGCTGGCCTTGCCGCGTTGATCGAGGATGGGGTCATCGACGAAGTGCTGCGCCCGCTCAAGAGCGGCAAGGAAGCCTCGGTCTACGTCGTGCGCTGTGGCGCCGAGATCCGTTGCGCCAAGGTTTACAAGGACATGGCGCAGCGCAGCTTCCAGCAGCGCGTGCAGTACCAGGAAGGACGCAAGGTGCGCGGCAGCCGGCAGGCGCGTGCCATCGGGCGCAGCAGCAAGTTCGGTCGCAAGGAACAGGAGATCGCCTGGAAGAACGCCGAAGTGGACGCGCTCTACCAGTTGGTCGGTGCCGGCGTGCGGGTGCCGCAGCCCTATGGCTATTTCAGTGGCGTGCTGGTGATGGAACTGGTGGTCGATGCCGACGGGCATTCGGCGCCGCGCCTGGCGGAGGTCGAGTTGGGCGCGGATCAGGCGCGCGGATTCCATCGCTTCCTGATGCGCCAGGTGGTGAAGATGCTGTGCGAGGGCCTGATCCACGGCGACCTGTCCGGGTACAACGTGCTGGTCGCCCCGGACGGCCCGGTGATCATCGACCTGCCGCAGGTGGTGAGCGCCGCCGGCAACAACGCGGCACGCGCGATGCTGCAACGCGACGTGCGCAACATCAGCGAATGCCTGGCGCTGTTTGCGCCCGAGTTGGCGCTGTCGCGCCATGCCGAAGAGATGTGGGCCCTGTACGAACAGGGCGAACTGCGTCCTGATACCGAGCTCACCGGGGTGTTCGTCGAGGACGAGCGCGAAGCCGACGTGGTTGGCGTGCAGGATGCGATCCGCGACGCGCGCGAAGAAGCCCTGATCCGCCAGCAGGGTCGCGAAGCGGCGAACGAGGCGGATTGAGCCGCAAGCGCCCTCAGCGCGACGGCAGATTGGTCGGTGCGGTCTCGTGTTCGCAGAGGAACGACCAGAACGGTAGATCGACCTCGCGCCACCCGTCGGCGGCCTCGTCGAGGATCTCGATCAGGGTGTCGTAGCCATCCTGCGCCTCGCGGCGCAAGTCCTGGGCGTGGTCGAACACGAGCACGTAGCCGGCGGCTTCGCCGAGCCAGCCAAGATCGGCCAGGCAGTCGGACAGCGCATCCCAGTTCTGGCCGAACCACGGCGGAAAGGCCAGGGCTTGGGCGATGCGCTCGAACAGCGTGGCCGGATCGCGGCATGCGCGCAGGTCGATGCGATGACAGGACAGTCCCAGCGCCGTGCCGCATTCGACCAGGTCGTCGACGAGTTCCGGCGGCAGCCGGTACGCGCCGGATTCGGACACCAGCGGCAGCAGTTGCAGCAGCGGCGGCGAATCTTCGCCGGAGATGTCCATGCTCAGGGTTCCGTGTCGAAGCGGCGGAAACTGCGGTAGTGATCGGCGCTGTACCAGTACTCGCGCGGCGGATCGCCGCCAGTGACGATACGGCGTGCGCCGCGATCATGCTCGCCCGGTGTGCGCACGGTGTATTCGCGGTAGTAGCCACGCGGTTGCGGGGGAAGCCTGCGTTCGCGGTTCTGGAACACGCTGCCGTCCTGGCGATGCGGGAACGGGCCGTCGCTGGCGATCAGCGCGAGCGTGGCCTGCGCCTCGGGCGGGAGGAACGCGGGCAAGGCCATGGACTCCCGTGAGCCACGTGTTTCCGGTTCGGGCAGTGGCGGCAGGGGTGATGCGACGGGAAGCCCACTGCGCGTTGTCGCGGTTGGCCGCTCAGGCACAGCGCCTTGCTGCGAATCGTGGCTCCACCACCAGGCTGCGAGCAGGACCAGCAGGACCAGGGCGAGGCGGAACTTCGGCGCGCGCGTGCGGGGTGGCATGGTGCGCGAGTCTAGGGAACGGGCGCAAGCACCGCCAGCGTGCATGGAAGCATGCGCGGGTGCTTCAGCGTCATGCGAACGTCATGCGCGCGAAACGACCGACGGTGAGGGACGGCGATGCCGTTCAGTCCGAGCGCGATTCGGCCGGCGGCTGCACCACGTAGCCGCGTGCCTCCAGCTTCGCCAGCAGCCCGTCACTTCGCAGCAGGTGATCCATCCGCAGCAGTCCAAAGCTGCGCGGATGCTTGGCAAGCACGCCTTCCGCGGCATCCAGCCACGTGGCCTCGACTCTCGCCGGCAGATCGTCCATCCCCAGCTTCTTCGCCACCCGGTTCTGCAGCAGCGCGTCCATGCAGGACTGGCTGGCGTTGTTGAGCGGTCGCGAGCGCAGGATGCCGATCTCCCCCAAGGCCCAGGCATTGGCGCGCAGTTTCATCGTTTCGAGGTCGGACTCGACCTGATCCAGACTGCGTCGGAAGCATTCGAGGTCGTCGAACGCCGATCCCGAAAGCTCCTTCAGCGTGGCCTTGGGATCCTCGATCACCATTTCCACCGAGGGGTGCAGCATTTCGAGGTCATTGCGCTTGGCAGCGCGTTCCACGACGCGTGCCGCGATGTTCTTTTCCGAGAGGTCCGAGTCTTCCAGCGCCTCCGCGTAGAGCTCGGCGGCAGCGACGATCGGGCGGCGCTTCTCGACACCGCGATCCCGCCCCAGGTGGCGTTGCTTGAGTTTGAGCCAACGCCGGTAGTCGGCCTCGGGCAGCAACTCCTGCAGCGTTTCCTTGTCCGGGTTGTTGCGGGCGCGCAGCATGGCCGGCAACAGGAACAAGCCGCCGAGCGCCGCCTTGGCGCGGATCCCGACGCTGGGCGGCATCAACACCGCCTGTGATTTCGCAATCGCCGCCTCGACCTCTTCCGTGGACCATTCCATCCGGCGCGGCAAGGGCGACAGCGTGCCGAGCAACCACAGTTCGTGCCCGCCCTTCGAAACACGCCACAACCCCGGTCCCGGCTGCTTGCCGCTCACCACGACCGTATCGAGCACGCGCGTGGGTGCCAGGTCCGGACCATCCTCGGCGCGGGCCGGGGTCAAGCACAGGGCCAGGCACAGGGCCAGGGTTGCAGGGATCATTCGCATGCGTGGTCCTCGAAGTGGGCGCGCCATCCTATTGATGGATGCGTGAACTGGGAACAACACGACCGTTGATCGTGGCATCGACGCGTCGCAGGGTGGTCAGCCGAGCCGGTCATGGGGCCGGGTGAGGCAGAGATTGAATCTTGCCGCTCGTCCTGCCTGCCGGCCGTCGCAGGGTTGAAGCCCCGCGCTGGCGGCATCCATGACCAACGATCTATCGGCACAACGAAGTCTGGGAGTAGCCTGTGCCTCCACTTCATTCCCGGCCGCAAGGAACGTCGATGAAACCCGCTCGCATGCCGCTTGCACTTGCTTTCGCAGTCCTGTTCGCCAGCGCCGCGCAGGCGGCCGGGACCTTGCGCTACGTGATCCTGGTCGATGGCGGCAAGCAGGCCGGCGAACAAGTGGTGGAGCAGGGTGACGATGGCCGCACCACGGTGAAATTCGTCTTCAAGGACAACGGTCGCGGCCCGGAGCTGAGCGAGGAGTTCCGCCTCGCCCCGGACGGCAGCTTTGCCGACTACAAGGTGACCGGCACCACCACCTTCGGTGCGGCGGTGGACGAGCGTTTCTGGCGCGAGGGCCGGCAGTCGAAGTGGAAGTCCACGTCGGAGCAAGGCCAGACCGACGCCGGCGAGGGCGCGCTCTATATCCCGCTCGGTGGTACGCCGCAAGCCAGCAGCGTGGCGATCGCGGCCATGGCACGGCGTGGAGTGAGCGAATTGCCCCTGCTGCCGGGCGGAACCCTGCACCAGCGCGTGGTGCGCGAAATCGAGGTGGAGAGCGACGGTGCGAAGCAGACGGTCCAGTTGCTGGCGCAGACGGGTCTGGGGATGTCGCCACAATTCGTCTGGGCCACCAAGGCCGATGCCGCCACCAAGGCCGAGCCTCGCGTCTTCTCCTTCATCGTGCCGGGCTATCTGGTCGCGATCGAAGAGGGATGGGAGCGCAATGGCGAAGCCTTGACCCAGGCACAGGTCGAGGCCGAAGGAAGCATGGTGAAGGACCTGGCGAAGCGCCTGTTCGCGCCCGCGAAGGGACTCACCGTGATCCGGAATGCGCGCGTGTTCGACAGCGTGAAGGGCGCCCTGGGCGAGCCCAGCGACGTCTACGTGCTGCGCGACCGGATCACCGCCATCGTGCCTGCCGGATCACCCGACGCCGGCGTGGACAACGAGATCGATGCCGGAGGCCGGGTGCTGCTGCCCGGCCTGTTCGACATGCACGGGCATGAATTCGGGCGCTGGAACGGCGGCCTGCATCTGGCTGCCGGTGTTACCACGGTGCGTGACATGGGCAACGACAACAAGTCGCTGCAAGGGCTGATCGACGAGAACCTGCGTGGCGAGCTGCTCGGTCCGCGCATCGTCACTGCGGGCTTCCTCGAAGGCGAGAGCGACTTCTCCGCCCGCAACGGCTTCGTGATCAGGAATCTTGACGAGGCCAAGCACGCCATCGACTGGTATTACCAGCACGGCTACCCGCAGCTCAAGATCTACAACTCCTTTCCCAAGGCGATCCTGAAGGACACGGTGGCCTACGCGCATTTGCGCGGCATGCGCGTGAGCGGCCATGTGCCGGCCTTCCTGCGCGCGCAGGATGCGGTTGACGCGGGCTTCGACGAACTGCAGCACATCAACCAACTCATGCTGAATTTCTTCGTCACTCCCACCACCGACACTCGCACGCTCGAGCGCTTCCGCTTGCCGGCCGAGATGACCGCCGGGCTGGATTTCGACTCGCCGCCAGTGCAGGACTTCATCGCCTCGCTCAAGAAGAACGATGTCGCGGTCGACCCGACCCTCGCTACCTTCGACTACATCCGGCAGCGTCCCGGCGAAGTGTCGAAGGCGTTCGCAGCGGTGGTCGATCACTTGCCGCTCAGCCTGCAGCGCCAGGCCCGCGTGGCCGAGATGGACATTCCCGACGACGCCACGGCAGCGCGCTACAACCAGAGCTACGAGAAGATGGTTGAATTCGTCGGCCGGCTGCACCGGGCCGGGATCACGGTGCTGCCCGGCACCGACTCGATCGCCGGCTTCACCCTGCACCGCGAACTGGAACTCTACGTGCAGGCCGGCATGACGCCCACCGAAGCGCTGCAGAGCGCCACCTCGGTGGCGGCGAAAGTGGCGCGCGTCGATGCGGACCGGGGTCGTGTCGAACCCGGGCTGCTGGCCGATCTCGTGCTTGTCGACGGCGATCCCACCAGGGACATCGCTGCAATCCGCAAGGTAGCGCTCGTGCTGACCCAGGGGCGCATCGTCTCGCCCGGCGCGGTGTACTCGGAACTCGGGGTGAAGCCGTTCGTGGCCAGTGAGCCGGTGGTGAAATCGACTTCGATCGAGTGAGCTGGCGGCGAGCACGCGCCCCTCATGGGCCGGTGCAGGCCTCGAACCGCTGCGCGAGCCAGCGATCGTAGATGGTCGTATGCAGGTTGTGCAGCGCCAGTTCGATCCGGAACGGCGTGCGCGGGTTGCGATCCAGCAGGCGGGCGAAGTGATACGCCACCGGCTTGACGCCCTTGGGGTGCACGTAGATCTCGAAACCCTGGAAGAAGGGGTCCGCGAGGATCGCATCCATCTGCTCGATGAGGTCGCGGTTGCGGGGTGAGATGGCCGCGCGCAGCCGCGGGTCGCGCTCGTGCAGCAGGCGCTCGAAGATGCGCTGAGCGCTGAGTTCGCTGCGTCGCGCCAGCTCCCACAGGGCATGGGCCTGACGGTTGTAGTGGGCGAAACCGCGATGCGCTTGCAGGGCCTTCGCAGCGGCATCGGAGACGCGGTAAACCACGAAGTTTTCGGCCTGATTGTTCACGTCGTCGAGGGTGTGGCGCTCGAACACATGCACGATGAAGCCGGGCAGGCCGGACCAGGCTTGCCGGCCTTGCGCTGCAGCGAGGTGGCCGTCGCCATCGTGCACGAATGCTCCAGCGGCGGAGCCCATCAGCACGCTGCCCGAGCGATTCAATTGGCGGAAGGTGCCGATGACGATCTCATCGCGGCTGAAAGCGGCATCGAATCCGTGCGCGCCGAACAGTTCATGCACCGTACCGTACTGCGCGATCTGGCGGCCCACGCCGCATTCGGCGCGGATCGAACCGCGGTAGAAGCCCTGGATTGCCTGCGACGGAGAGGCCAGCGGACGAAAGGCACGACCGAAGCTGCGGACGGGCTCCCAGCCATCGCGTCGCGCACCACCCGAGCCGAAGCCGATCCAGCCGGTCTGCAGGGCGCTGAAGCGGAACGACGGATTCGCCACCAGCGCGTCGACCGCAACGCGGGTCGATTCGCCGAGGCGCATCGCGTAGGCGCAATGCGATGCCGGGTGGCTTGCGAGTTGTTCCAGCAAGGCCGGGGTGATGGCGAGGTTGTCCGGTACGAGGAGTCGCAGGTCGCCCTGCGCCCGCGCGTCGGCCAGGTCAGCGCGAGTGCAGGGTTGCCCGGCGTCGATTCGCAGCGAGCTGCCTTTGCCGCGCTCGATCTGCCATCCGAGTTCTCGCAACACGCGGGTCGTGCAGGTGGCCGGGTCCGGCGAACCCGCCGTGCGGGCATCCTCCGTCGAATCGGTTGGCAAGGGAATGGCGGCCGCCTGGACTTGCAGCATGCTGCCTGGCACGCCGAGCGCCAGTGCGCCGCCGCAGGCGACTAGCGTGGCCGCAAGCGATCGCCGTGGCGGCGAACTTGGTGGCGGGTGCGGGGGCGGGGGCCGGGACATCTCGTCTACACTGGGTCCATGGACACCGAACTACCGGTTTCGCGCGCAGGGCAGGATGCCGAGGTGGCCCGATTGTACGAGCGCCTGCGCAGCATCGCGCGGCGGCAAAGGCGTCAGCATGGCGAGGCCTGGACCCTCGATACCACCGCCCTGGTACACGAGGCCTGGGTGCAACTGGAGGAAGGTGCGGAGCGGCGCCTGTCGCCGCGCGACTACCACGCCTACGCCGCGCGTGCGATGCGCAACCTGCTGATCGACCACGCGCGCCGTCGGCTGCGCCCCAAGCACGGCGGTGACCTGGCCCAGGTCGATCTCGAGGACGAGCAGGTGCTGGCGCTGCCGGCGATGTCGGCCGAGCAGTTGCTGGATCTGGACGAGGCCCTGGCGGTGCTCGACATCGAGCATCCGCGCGTGGCGCGGGTGGTGATGCTGCATTACTTCGCGGGCCTGGATTTCGACCGCATCGCTGCCGAGCTCGACCTGTCCACGCGCACCGTCATGCGCGACTGGCGCTTCGCGCGGGCGTGGCTGCACCAGCGGCTGCAGACTGGGGACTAGACTTGCGCAAATGATTGACGTGGTGCCTTGCTTTCGTAGAGCCGGGCTTGCCCCGCTCAAGCCGGGCAAGCCCGGCTCTACAACGGCGCATCGCCGTACCAATCAGTTTGGCAAGTCTCGATAATCGGGGTGCTTCGCCTGCGAGCTTGGGGTGGCAAGGGCCGAGCGTGTCAGGCTTTCGCACGGATGCGCGTCCCAGTGGCCAGTAGCGGATGACGCGGACGTGGGATCGCGACAGGATGGGTGTGCGGGACGCCCTGCCGGAGCAAGGCCGGTAGCCGAAGCTGCAGGCCGAGTGAGGCGCAGGCACCGCGCAACCAGATCGAGCGAGCTGCTTTCGACTTGTCCGTTACAGTCCACCAGGCTGCGAGGACCGCATGATTGCGGCATCGTGGTCCGCGCCAGTCCGTAGCCCTGCGAGTGCGCCTATCCATGTCAGACCTGCAGCGACTGCGCGAGCTGTTCGATGCCCTGCTCGAGGTTCCGTCGGAAGACTGGGAGCCGTGGTTCGAACGACGCGGGATCGACACCGCGACGCGCGCCGAGCTGTTGCAGCTGGCGCGCTCCGACGAGCGCAGCGGCCTGCTGGATCGATCGCTAGAGGCCTTGGCCGACGCACCACCCGAGCCCGATCCGGTCGGGCGCCGGGTCGGGCCGTTCCGCATCCTGCGCCGACTGGGCGAAGGCGGCATGGCCAGCGTCTTCCTCGCCGTTCGCGAGGGCGCGGACTTCGAACAGACGGTCGCGCTGAAGCTGTTGCGGCACGGCGCACTGAGCCAGATCGAACAGGATTTCTTCCGCCGCGAACGCAAGGTCCTGGCGCGCCTGTCGCATCCCAATATCGCGCGCCTGATCGATGGTGGCGTGGGCGAGGATGGCGTGCCGTACCTGGCCATGGAATATGTTTCCGGTATCGGCATCACCCAGTGGTGCCGCACTCGCGACCTGGATATCCAGGCCCGCGTCGGACTGGTGGCCAAGGTCGCGCGCGCGGTCGCGGCAGCGCACGCAGCCCTGATCGTGCATCGCGACATCAAGCCCGCCAACGTGCTGGTGGATGACCACGGCGAGCCGCGCTTGCTCGACTTCGGCATCGCCAAGCTGCTCGAAGCCGACGTCACCGAGCGCACCCGCCCCGGTTTCGCGCCGATGACGCCCGAGTATGCGGCGCCGGAGCAGTTCAGCGATGGGCCGATCACGACCGCCACGGATGTCTATGCGCTTGGACTGCTGCTGTACGAGTTGTTGACCGGATCGCACCCCGACCGGCGCCGCGTGCAGGCACCGTCATTGGCGCTGGCGGCACGGCGCGCGCAGTCCGGCGGGACTACGCGCATTCGCATCGACCGCGACCTCGATCGCATCGTGTTGATGGCGCTGGCGGACGAGCCGCGCATGCGCTATCCGGGCGCGGCTGCCTTCGCCGACGACCTCGAACGTTTCCTGTCGCGCCAGCCGGTGCTGGCGCATCCGCCTTCCGCCTGGTATCGCACCCGCAAGTTCGTGCAGCGGCATCGCGGTGGCGTGGCGCTGGTGCTGTTGCTGCTGCTGGGCATCCTCGCCAGTCTGGCGCTGGCCCTGGGCCAGACGCATGAGGCACGACAGCAGGCCGAGCGCGCCGCAACCGTGCAGAAGTTCCTGATCGATGCGATCGATGCGGCGCGCGCGATCCAGCCGCGCGAGGAACGCCCGAGCATCGGAGACGTGGTGAAGGCGGCTGCGGCGCGGGTCGAAGGCGATGCCCGGCTTGATCCGGAGACACGCGCCGAATTGCTTCTGGTGTTGGGCAAGGTGGCGCTCAGTGCCGCCGATCGCGACGCTGCGCAGCACCTGCTCGCGCGCGCACGCGGCGTGGCCGATGGCTTGGATCCCCAGCACCCGATCCAATGGCCCCTGCGTGCCTGGCAGGCCCGGCTGGAACTTACCCGCAGCCAGATCCCGGCGGCGCTCGCCCTGCTCGATGAAACCGACCACCTGCTGCCGCCGCAGGATGAGGCAGAACGACTGGACACGCAGATGGTGCGGGCCAACGCGCTGTTCCTGGCTGGCCACCTGGACGAGGCGACGCGATTGGGCGAGTCCGTGGTGGCGCGTGCGGCGACGCTCCTGCGTGATGATCCGGAGAAGTCGCTCGAGTACCAGTTCACCCTGGGCGAGCTGCTCGCCATAGCGAAGCACTATGAGCGCGCGATCGAGGTCCTGGATGGCGCGCTCGCGCAGCAGCGCCGCCTTGGTCTGGAGCCGCGTCTCTCCAGCCTGGGTGCGCTCGCCGGACTGTCCCAGGCCGAAGCCCGGATCGGGAACCTGGAGCGTGCCCAGGTGGTAGCGGAGGAGGCATTGACACTCAGTCGTCGCATCTTCGATCCGCCGCATCCGCATATCGCGCGGGCCTTGAGCACGCTCGGCGTGGCGCTCAATGCCCGCGGCCAGCACGACGCCTCCGCCCAGGCCTTTGGCGAGGCATTGCAGATGCGGCGCGAACTGCTCGGCCCGGATGACCCCAACCTGATTCCGGCCGTCCTCAATGTCGGGGCGATCGAAGCCCTGAGCGGTCGCCACGAAGCGGCGCTGGAGCGTTTCCTCGAAGCCAGGCGCATCTGCGCGATCGCGCCGGTCAACACCCGCAGCACCTGCGGCTTGGTGAGCCAGCGTCTCGCGAGTACCTATCTGAAGCTGGGGCGGGTCGAGCAGGCGCAGCAAGAGGCGAGCCGCGCACTGGACCTGCGGCGCGAAGTATTCGGCGAACAATCGGGAGAGGTTGCTTCGACGCTCGCCCTGCTTGGCAGCATCGCCAGGCAAGCCGGGGACCTGGACGTGGCCTTGCGCCAGAGTGAGGCCGCCGATGCCCTGCTGGAACGTCCCGACATCAGTCGCAACGTGCGGGCGGAAGTCGGCTTGGTGCGCGTGCGCGTGTTGCGCGATGCCCGGCGCCATGCCGAGGCCTTGCGACGGATCGAACCCCTGCTGGCGTGGTGGCGCCAGGATTCTCCCGATGAAGCCCAGTTCCTGGCGCAGATGCTGGTCGAATACAGCGACGTGCTGCTGGCGCTGGATCGTCGCGAAGCGGCGCGAGCCGCGGCCACGCAGGCGCTCGACCTCGGCTTGAGCGAAGCGGAGCTAGGTACGGAGACCCTGCAACGCCTGCAGCGGGCGCGCAACCTGCCTTAGCGAGTCGCTTCCTGGCCGGGCAGGGCATCGGTGAACGCCTTGGCCGGCATCGGGCGTCCGATGTGATAGCCCTGGGCGAAGTCGCAGCCCATGTCGGCCAGCATTGCCAGGGTGGCGTTGTCTTCCACGCCTTCGGCCACCACCCGGATCTCCAGGCTGTGCGCCAGCTCGATCATCGAGCGCACCAGCTGCGCCCCGCGCGCGTCGGTCGTGATGTCGCGCACGAAGCTGCGGTCGAGCTTGACCTCGTCCACCGGAAGGCGGCGCAGGTACGAGAACGAGGCATAGCCGGTGCCGAAATCGTCGATCGCGACACGCATGCCGGCGGCGCGCAGGCGCAGCAGCACCTCGATCGCCTGCGCCGCGTCTTCCATCATCGCGCTCTCGGTTACCTCCAGCATCAGGGTCCTGGGTGGAACGCCCCAGAGTTTCAAGGCGGAGAGCAGCTGGTCGGCGAAGCTGTTGTCGAGGAACACCCGTGGCGACAGATTGATCGACAGGTGGATGCCGCGTTCGGCCAGGTGCGTCTCGGCCGCGTGACGCAGGGTGGCGTTGATGCACCAGCGGGTCAGTTCGTTGATCAGGCCGGTACGTTCCGCCAACGGGATGAACACGTCAGGACTGATCGTTCCCAGTTCCGGGCTGTTCCAGCGCGCGAGGGCCTCGGCGCCGGCCACCCGCGCGTCGCGCGGGTCCGCGATGGGTTGCAGGTACAACTGCAGCTGTCCCTGCTCCAGGGCGGCACGCAAGGCGCCGTAGGGCAGGTCGAAGTGTTCTTCCCGGGCTTGGTAGAGCGCAGCATGGGTGCCGCTGCGCCGCGCCTCGCCGAAGGCCACGTCGGCGCGGCGCGAGAGCAGGTCGGCACTGCTGCCGTGCTCGGGACAGAGCGCCGCCCCCACGGCGACGGCAGCGAGCATGGCGCTGCCTTCCACCACCAAGGGCTCGTTGAACACGCGCACCACGCGATGCGCGGCGAGCAGGGCGTGGTTGGCGCTGATCAGTTCCGGCAGACAAAGCAGGAACTCGCCTTCCCCGACCTGTTCGACCGTGTCGGCCGGTCGCAACACGCGCGCGATCGCCTGTTGTGCTTTCTCTACCAGATGTTGCCCCAGTTCGTAGCCGAACAGGATGTTGAACTCGCGCAGGCGCAGGAGCCGCACTACCAGCACACCGAGGAGCGTGCCCTGCTCGAGGCTCAGCGCGATGCGGTCATCGAGGACGGCGAGGGCTGCTGCACGCGAGGCGAAGCGGGTGCCGCCTGCGCTGTGCTCGACATCGGCGCGGAATTCCATGTCAAGGGACTCAGATGAGGTAAAGCTCGGTGGGATCGAGGCCGTAGGCCCCCGGATCCAGGGTGCGCACGATGTGCACGATGAGGTTGGCGTCCACGTCCTCAGGTTGCGCCATGAGGTCGACGGTGCGGAAACGGGTATCGAGTTGCTTGTCGGCATCGGTCAGCACGATCACCCGCGGGCGCAGGCTGCGCGCGCGGTTCTGCATCATCACCAGGGCGACCTCGCCGGTGCTGAGTTCCACCAGGGATCCGGTCGGGTACACGCCCAGGCACTGGGTGAGCTGTTCGACGATCTCGCGCTGGTAGCGCTTGTCGCTCCAGCGATAGAGCTCCTGCAGCACGTTGTGGCGGGACAAGGCCTTGCAGTGGACCCGATCGCTGGTCATGGCGTCGAAGGAGTCGATCACCGCGGCCATGCGCCCGACCAGCGGGATGGCCCCTTCGCGCAGGTGCTGCGGATAACCGCTGCCGTCGTAGCACTCGTGGTGGGTGCGCACCATCTGGTACACGCGCTCGCTGGTGATGCCGGTTTCGCGAACGATGCGAAGGCCATGCTCGACGTGGCGGCGCACCTCCTGCATCTGTCCATCGTCGAGCGTGCCCGGATGGGTGAGCAGGTCTTCGGGCAACTCGGCCTTGCCCACGTCCAGCAGCATCCCGCCCGTGGCCAGGTCGACCAGGACATCCTCGGGGAAGCCCATGTGGCGGCCGAAGGCGGCGGCCAGCGCGCTGCAGTTGATCGCATGGCTGTAGGCGTAGGCGTCCTTCTTGCGCAGGCTGTTGATCCAGAAAAAGGCATCGGCGCAACGCAGCACGCTCTGCACGATCGGCTGCACCGCGCCGTGCACGTCCTGCGCGTTGAGCTTGCGTCCGGCGCGGACGTCGTCGAGGATCTTGGAGGCGAGTTGCTCGGCCTGCTCGTGCGCCCTGCGCGCATGCGGCACCTCGTCATCGATCGCCACCCGGTCGTCGTAGTGGATGCGGCGCGTGGGCCAGATCGGCGGACGGGTGGGTGGCGGCGGCAGCGTGCCCTTGGGCGGGTCGCGCAAGTCGGTGCTGCGCAACATGTCAATGTAGACATAGCTGCACAGGTCGTAGAGCGCGCGGATCTGGTCCGGGCTGCGGATGGAAAAGCCCTGCAAGCCGAAGGGCGACCCCTCCCAGGGGCGATCCAGGCGACACACATACATGCCGAGCCGCAGCTCGTGTATGCCCACCTGCCGCTCTTCGATCTCCAGGGTCACGCCGCTGCTCCGTGGCTGCAAATGCCGATTGCCTCGTGGCAACCGTGCTCTCCGCTGCATGCGGCCAGCATAGCGAATCCGGGGAAGGCAGGGCGGTGTATGCGGCGGTTGGTCATGCGTGCTGGCGGCGGGAAGCCCCACGAATGGGGTGGTTATCGGGACTCGAGCAGGGACAGGATGACCAGCAACCCAATCACGGCGGCCGTGATCGCGAACGCGATCTTGATCCAACTGTAGGGTCGCTCCCCGGCCAGGGTGCCCGTATGGCCATTGGCCAGCACCTGGAAACTCTTCGAGCCGTAGGTATAGCTGACCAACCAGACGGGCATCAGGACGTGCTTGAAGCTGCGGCCGCGGTAGCGTGATTCCACTTGCAGGTTGCGCTGGGTGTCGCCCGGCACCTGGGCCGAACACAGCTGCCGGACCTGGTTCTCCATCGATTGCAGGTTCATGTCCGAGGCCTTGCGCAGGTCGACCTGGTAGCGCTCCACGGTCCATCCGCGCACGAACTCGGGTGAATAGGGCTTGAGCTCACTGGTGGTGGGAAACGGTTCGATCTGGCGCAGCAGGGCTTCGTGCACGCCGGTGGTGCCGGGGACGAGTTCGTCGTCGAAGAAGTGTGCGAGCTGCCCCGAGGCCGGTTCCCAGCGCGTATGTCGCACTTGCCTTGTCTGGCGCTGGCCGTTCTGGGTGTAGGTTTCGGTGGTGTAGTAGTAGTGGCCGGCCTCCGCGGCCCAGTCCGCGTCGACGTGCGCATCGAAGGTCCAGTAGGGCAGGTAGATGCCGTGCAAGGTGTCGGTGAGTGCCGCGGTCTTGAGCCGGTTGGGCGCGAACCAGCGCGTGCCGTACCACTTGCGGATCGCGTCGCGCACCTGGCCATCGCTGACCTTGAATGGCAAGAGGCTCTGCGGCGTGATCGCGTCGCTCGACGCCTCGTGCGCGATGATCGAGGGCGAGCCGCAGAAGTCGCAGCGCTTGGCCACCTTGGCCTCGACGAACACCGAGATCGCGCGGCAGCTCTGGCACATCACCTCGTGTCGTTCCGTGCCCCAGCCGCGGCCCGATGCCGGCGCAGCCAGCGCCATGATCAGGTCGTGCTCCTCGATCATCGCCCCGGGATCGGCGGCCTGCGTCGGCGTCCACGGCACCACAGTGCCGCAATACGGGCAGGCCAGGGCCTGCTTGCCCGCGTGCCATTGCAGGTCCCCGCCACATTCCGGGCAGGGATGCTTGCCGACGGTGACGGGTGGTGCTGCTTCGCTCATGCGCCCTGCAGGAAGGCGTCCAACGCCGACTTCGCAATGCGCCAGGCGCTGCCGATCTTGCGCGCCTTGAGCTCCCCGGCGTTGATCGAGGCCATCACGTCCTCGACCGATACGCCCAGGGCCTGCGCCGCCTGTTCCGGCGTCAGCACGTCCAGCACCGGCGCCGCGGCGGGCGCGCTCGCTGCGGCCGAGGGCGGGGACTGCATCGACTTCATCATCTCCTGCGCCATGCCGAAGCCCATGGCCATCTGCGCTGGCACGGTAGCGGCCGCGGCGCCTTCGCCGCCGGCGCCCATGGCCTGGCCCATCTGGTACTTCACGTAGTCATTGAGGTTGCCGATCACGCCCATGCTGGAACGCTTGTCGATCGCCTGCTCCACTTCCGGCGGCACCGAAACGTTCTCCAGCACGAAGCTCGTCACCTCGAGGCCGTACTTGGCGGCCATGGCCGGGTTGATGATGGGCAGCAGCGCGTCGCCCATCTCCGAATAGCGTGAGGCCACGTCCAGCGCCGGCACGTTCGCGGTGGCGAGCGCGTCGGTGAACACGCTCACGATGCGCGAACGCATCGTGTCGGCGAACTCGTCGAGGCGGAAATTCTGATCGGTGCCGGCCACTTCACGCAGGAACCTGGGCGCATCCACGATGCGGAAATCGTAGGTGCCGAAGGCGCGCAGCCGCACCACGCCGAAGTCCTTGTCGCGCATCATCACCGGATTCGCCGTGCCCCATTTGTTGCCGGTGAACAGGCGCGTGTTGATGTAGTAGACATCGCACTTGAAGGGCGAATTGAAGCCGTACTTCCAGCCCAGGATGGTGCTGAGGATCGGGATGTTCTCGGTTTTGAGCGTGTGCTTGCCCGGACCGAAGAGATCCGCATACTGGCCGGCCGCCACGAACTGCACCTGCTGCGATTCGCGCACGATGAGCTGCGCGCCGTTCTTGATCTCCTTGTCGTCATCCGGGAAGCGGTACGACAAGGTATCCCGTGAATCGTCGGTCCACTCGATGATTTCGAGCAGTTCGCCCTTGATGAAACCCAGAATGCTCATGCGATGCTCCTGCGGTGCGGGTGGAAGGCGATTCTAGTGGCCTGGAACGGGCAAATCGAAAGTGGCTCGCTCGGTCTGCCCGCGCGGTACTTGCGCCTCACCCGGCCCGAAGCTTCGGCTACGGGCCTCGCTCCGGCACGACGTCCCGCACGCCCATCTCGTCGCGATCCCACTTTCGATTTGTCCGTTCCAGGCCACTCGTGTCAAGCGGCCCGCGATTGGATCCGGCCGGGGGTCGCATCGCGTTCAGACGGTGGTGGGGCCGGGGCGTGACCGATCAATCCGGAGATTGCATTGCGCGGTACCGTCGTCCCAGCCACAGCGACAGGGCCAGCCACACCGCGGCCAGCGGCGCGGCAGTCCAGGCGATGCCCGCGATGCCGAGCCCGAGCGTGGCGAGGACGGTGTTGCTCCAGGCACCGAGCTGGTCGCCGACGCGGTAGACGACGGTGTCGATCAGGTTCTTCGCCTTGAATTTCTCGCTGCGACCCAGTGGCACGAACAAGGCCTCGCGCGCCGGGCGCGACAGGGCGTAGTTGGTGACGCGGCGCGCCACGGTGAAGATCACCACGGTCGCCAGCACCGGCACCGCGCCCAACGCGGCGAACCCGACGATGCTGATCAGCGGCAACGCCGCCAGGGTCAGGCCCACGCCGAGGCGGCCCATCAGGCGGCCGGTGAGGAAGAGTTGCAGCACCAGGGTCAGGCCGTTGACCCAGATGTCGACGTTGGCGAAGTACGCGGTCTGTGCCGCGCGCCCGTCGATCGTGGCGTCGACGATCTGCGCCTGCAGGAAGTAGAGGAAGGTCGAGCCGATCGTGTACAGCAGCATGTAGCCGCAGACACCCACCAGGTAGGGCGAGCGCAGCGCGAGCCGGAAGCCATCGATGGCGCTGCCGCCGATCACCGCCTCACTGCCGTTTGCGGACGCTGGCGCCGTTCTTCCCGACTGTCGGTGCACCGCGAACATGCACCACAGGGCCAGTTCAAGCATGACCAGCGAAACCAGCAGCAGCGCGGGCGCGCCGACCGCTTCCACCAGGGCGGAGGTGATGGCCCCGCCGACCAGCGCGCCGAGGCTGCCGCCGGCGGCGATGACGCCATACAGCCGGCGCGAGGGTTCGCTGCGATAGACGTCCGACATCACCGCCCAGAACAGCGACACGGCGAACAGGTTGAACACGCTCACCCAGATGAAGAAGGAGCGCCCGACCCAGACCTGGCTCGCCTCCGGCAACCCGACCTGTGCGACATAAAAGCCGAACAGGCAGGTCATCAAGGCGCGGTAGCTCCAGGCCACGAAGCGCCGCCGCGGAAGCCGCGATACCAGGGTCGAGAACAGCGGGTTCAGCAGCAGCATCGCCACCAGGGTGCCGCTGAACAACCACGCGAGGTTGTCGACGCCGCCGGCCACACCCATCTGGTCGCGGATCGGGCGCAGGATGAAATAGCTGGCCATGACCAGGAAGAAGTACAGCGCCGACCAGGCCAGCACGGCGCGCTCCTCGGGCCTCACGCCTGCGAGCACCTGCAGCGCGCTGGGACGAATCGGATTGGACGGCGCGTTGGGATTCATCTTCCGCGACAACTCGGGCTCAGTAGCCACGCTCGATGTCGACCACGTTAAGCAGCGGCTCGCCGGCGACGTAACGGCGCAGGTTTTCGGCCACCAGGATCGCGTAGCGTTCGTCCTGCGTATCGGACACAGCCGCCACGTGCGGGGTGACGATGACATTGGGCAGGGACCACAGGACGTGATCCTTGGGTAGCGGCTCGGGTTCGGTCACGTCCAGCGCGGCGCCCGCCAGTTGCCCGCTGCGCAGCGCCGCGACCAGGTCGTCGGTAACGACGCTGCGACCGCGCGCCACGTTGACGAAGTAGCCACCCGGCTTCATCGCCTGGAAGAAGGCCCGATTGAAGATGTCTGTCGTCGCCGGCGTCAGCGGCGCCGCGTTCACCACCACGTCGGCTTCGGCCGCGAGCGCGTGCAACTCGTCGGACAGCCCGACCTTGGCGACGAAGTCCGGCCCCTCGCGGCTGCTGTTGCGGGTGGCGATGACGCGCATGCCGATGGCGTGAGCGCGGCGCGCCACCTCGGTGCCGATGCCGCCCAGTCCCACCACCAGCAAGGTGCGCCCGCCGAGTTCGCGCATGACCGGCGTGCTGGTTCGATCCTGCCAACGCCCGGCCTGCTGATTCCGCGCGTACTGAGGCAGTCCGCGCGCCAGCGCCAGCGTGAGGGCGATCGCGTGTTCGGCAATGGGAATGCCGCTGGTGCGCTGCGTGTTGCTCAGCACGATGCCGCGCTCGGTCAGCCCCGGCAGGGTGACGCAGTGCTCCACGCCGACCCACCAGGTCTGGATCCAGTGCAGCGACGGCGCCGCGGCCAGCGTTTCGGCATCGCACAGCCCGATCACCACCTGCGCCTTGGCCAGCTGCGCGGCGCGTGCCTCGCCTTCGGCCGCGGCGACCACCTCGGCCTCGGGTGCGACTGCGCGAAGGCGTTCGAGCAGTTGCGCGTCGGATGTGGCGACGACGATGCGCTGGGGTGGCTTCCAGCCGCGCAGGTCGCGTGTTGCGACCGGCGAGGCGCTGAGTTCCAGTTCCTGGATCAGGGCCGTGGCGCGCGGATCAGGTGCGCCTTTGGCGTACAGCGCGCCCCCTGCCAGCAGCAAGACCGGCAATACGAAAGCCTGGATTCGGTTCAACATGCCCCCCCAATGCTTGTTCAGCCCCTGACGGCGTTCTGCCGAAGCCATTGCCACAGACGCCCCGGCTGGTGATCGCCAACCGACCCCGTCAAGCGTTCCGTTCTGCTTTCGACAAGACCTTCTCCAGCCAGATGAAGCGCTCCAGCATCTCGGTATGGATGCGATCGGCCTTTTCGTGCAGGTGGGCGATCTCGAGCTCGGCCTTGATGTTGACCTCGTACTCGATGTCGGCACGAACCCGGTCCTTCTCCGCCTGGCGGTTCTGGCTGATGAGGACGAAGCAGGACAGGAAGATCGCCTCGATCGACATCGCCATGGTGAGCAGGCCGAAGGGATAGGGATCGAAGTGCGGGAGTCCGAGCGGCAGCGAGTTGATCCCGATCCAGACGGCGAAAATCGCTGCATTGACGAACAGGAAGGGCATGCTGCCGGAGAACCAGGAGATCACGTCGGCGATGTGCTGCATCAGCGTGGTGTGCTCGACCACTTCCTCGTTGACATTGCGCGAGACGCGGGTGCGGATCAGTTCGTCCGCCTTGCGCGTCATGTGGCCCATGCCGGCCAGCAGGCGCAGGGCCGCCGTGGGCGTCTTCTGGAACAGGAGCAGCAAGTCGTCGCGATCGAGCGCCAGCAGTTCGGCATCGCTCAACGCCAGCGCCGTCGCGGTGCGCGGTCCGCGATCGAGCAGGGCCAGTTCGCCGAAGATCTGGTTGGCGCAGGCGATGGTGAGCGGGATCTTCTGCCCGGCGTTGTCGCGCACGAACAGCTCCACCTCACCGCTGCGGACGATGAACAGGGACTCGCCCGGCTCGCCTGCGTGGAACAGGATGTCGCCCGCGACCAGTTCGCGCAGGTCGATGGCTTCGGCCAGACGTTGCCGGTCTTCGTCGCCCAGGTGCTCGAACAGTTCCACTTCGGCCAGCATCGCGGGATCGCAGGGCATGAAGCGTCTCCGACAGGTTGAGCGAGTGTACGTGGATTCCGTGCCCGTATTCGATGCGGCTGTGGCTCAGAGCACGGGCGCCGCTTCGACCCGGTTGCGACCGCCGCGCTTGCCGCGATAGAGCGCGGCGTCGGCCGCAGCGAGCAGGGCATCGATGCCGACCCTGCCGGGCAGGCCACTGTTGGCCACGCCGATGCTGGCGCTGATCGGGATACTGCGGCCCTCGAACTGCACCGGGGCCTGGGCCAGGGCCTGGCGGGTGCGCTCGGCCGCAACCAGTGCCGATGCCAACGTGTCCTCGCCCAGCACCACGATGAACTCCTCACCGCCCCAGCGCCCGATCCGCGCTTCCGAGCGCATCGTGCCGAGCAGCCTTGCCGCCACCTCGCGCAGCACCGCGTCTCCCGCGAGATGCCCGTACTGGTCGTTGATCTGCTTGAAGTGATCGAGATCGAGCAGCATCACGTTGAACGGTGCGGTGCCCAGTGCCAGGCGGCGCGCCAGTTCCTGCGCCATGGCATGGCGGTTGGCGAGGCCGGTCAGGGCGTCGGTATGGGCCACCTTCTCCAGCGCCGCGGTACTTGCGAGCAGGGCCTGGTGCAGGCGCGCGAGTTCGTCACGACTGTGCGCGACTTCCCTGCGGCTGCGCTCGGCCTGGCGGTAGCGCGAGAAGAGCAGGGCAGCGATGCCCAACACGGCCGTGAGGCCCGCGATCAACACCATGCCGAGCAGGCGCTGGCGATTGAGCGTCAGCGCCTGGATTGCGTTGTCGCGTTCCAGAAGTTCGCGCTCGGCTGCATTGCGTTCCTTCTCCAGGCTGCCTTCCAGCACTGCGATGCGGCGCGCCGCGACATCGATGGCCAGTTCCTTGTCCAGCGCCTGGTGCGCCTTGCGTGTGACGAAGGCGCTGGCAGCGTCGCCCGCGCGCAATTGCTGTTCCGACAGCAGGTCGAGCGCCGTGCGTTCCAGGATGCGATCACCCAGCTTGCGGGTCTGGGCCAGCACGGCCTCGGCCTCGCTCAGTGCCGATGTGATTTCGCCGCGCGCGCTGCGCACTTGCACGCGCGTGATGCGCAGCAGCACCTGGTCGCGGATGGCGACGGCGTCGAAGGACTTGAACGCCCGCTCCGACCAGTCCGCCGCCTCCTCGACCCGCCCCTGCTTCAGGCGCAGCTCCGCCATGCGGGTATAGGCATTGACCTTGTTCGGCGGGCTGCCGGATTCCTCCGCCAGCGTGACGGCCATCTGTGCGTGCCTGTCGGCATCAGCGATGCGGTCGAGTCGCATCAGTGACCCGGACAGCTCGCCATGCAGCGCAATCGCTTCGCGCCGGTTGCGGGCTTCGACGTACTCCAGTGCCTCCAGCAGGTAGCGGCTGGCCAGCTCCTCGTCGTCGAGGTTGCGGTAGAGCACTCCCAGCATGCGCAGGCTGCGTGCCACTTCCCCCTTGTTGCCGGAGCGGCGCGCCAGGGTGAGGGCCTCGTTGTGCATCGCCACCGCGTCGGAGAAGCGCCCGGTGCGACCGTCTAGCACGCCGATGGTGTTGAGCTCGCGTGCCACGCCGGCGTCATCGCCTTGCTGGCGCAGCAGCACCAGGGCCTGCTCGATCAGCGCCCGCGACGTGTCGAAGCGTCCCAGCTTGCGCTCCAGCACGCCGCGTTCGTGCAGCCACAATGCGCGCCAGAGCGGGTCGTTTCGGTCCTCCACCAGGGTCTGCATCTCGCGCAGCACGGCATCGGTCTCGGCCGAACGTCCGCGATTCACCAGCACCGTGCTCTGGCGGGTGAGGATCGCGAAGCGCAGCTCGTCCAGCGCGAG
Organism: Chiayiivirga sp.; assembly: GCA_022647565.1. Lineage (GTDB taxonomy): Bacteria > Pseudomonadota > Gammaproteobacteria > Xanthomonadales > Xanthomonadaceae > JALCLA01. The sequence goes on along the minus strand of JALCLA010000004.1, from coordinate 58,085 downwards.
CGCATCGGCTTCGCGCCTGGCCTCATCGAGCAGGCGCAGCGACTCGTCCGCATTCTCGAGATCATTCTCGAACTCGGCGAGCGCCAGCGTCGCCCAGGCATGGTGGGTGCGATCATCGTTTGCCTGCAGCAGGCGCAGCGCTTCGTCGCGCAGTTCGATCGCCGGACGATCCTGGTTCGCACGCAAGGCTGCGATGTCGTGGGGTTCGCCCTGGGCCAAGGCGGGTGCATTCGCAGCGTCGAGCGCCAGGCACAGCGTGAGCCACAGCGCCGGCAACACCCGTCCGCGACCCCTTCGGGCGGGAGGCGGCGTGGCACGAGTGCAGCGCGGATTCATGCGTGACAGGCGATTCCGGAATGCCTCGCCAGCATGCCAGCATTGACCGGCGACGGGAATGGCCGCGCGCCGGCATGTCCTGCGCTACGCTGCCTCGCGCCTACCCGACACGGATCCCGCATGCTCGAATCCTGGTTCCAGCTCCGCGCCCACGGCACCTCGATCCGGACCGAGATGCTGGCCGGGCTGTCCACCTTCCTGACGATGGCCTATATCGTGTTCGTCAACCCCGAGATCCTGGCCGCCGCCGGCATGCCGCGCGACTCGGTGTTCGTGGCGACGTGCCTTGCGGCGGCGATCGGTTGCCTGGTCATGGGGCTGTACGCGAACTATCCGATCGCCCTCGCGCCCGGCATGGGCCTCAATGCCTACTTCGCCTTTGTGGTGGTGGGTACCCTTGGCTATTCGTGGCAGGCGGCATTGGGCGCGGTCTTCCTTTCCGGTTGCCTGTTCGTGCTGGTGAGCCTGTTCCGGCTGCGCGAGTGGGTTGTCAACGCGATCCCGCGCTCGCTCAAGTTCGGGATCTCGGCCGGCATCGGCCTGTTCCTTGCCCTGATCGGATTCAAGAACGCCGGGCTGATCGGTTCGAGCCCCGCCACCCTGATCACGATCGGCGATCTGACCCAGCCGGCACCCCTGCTGGCCTTGGCGGGACTGCTGCTGATCGTGGCGCTGGAGGCGCGCAAGGTGAGCGGCGGGGTCGTGCTCGGCATCCTTGCCATCACCGTCGCCGCCGTGGCCTTCGGGCTCAGCCCCTTTCGCGGCGTGTACGCGTGGCCGCCGTCCCTGGCACCAACCCTGCTGCAACTCGACCTCGTCGGTGCGTTGGATGCTGGTTTGCTCGCCGTGGTGCTGACCTTTTTCCTGGTGGAATTGTTCGATGCCACCGGCACCCTGATCGGCGTCGCGCACCGCGCCGGCCTGCTCGATGCCGACGGCAAACTGCCGCGGCTCAAGCGCGCCCTGCTGGCCGATTCCAGCGCCATTGTCGCGGGGGCGGCGCTGGGCACGTCGTCCACCACGGCCTACATCGAGAGCGCGGCGGGCACGGCGGTGGGCGGACGCACCGGATTGACCGCTGTGGTGGTGGCACTGCTGTTCCTGCTGGCGCTGTTCTTCGCGCCGCTGGCGGGCACCGTGCCGGCCTATGCCACGGCTCCGGCTCTGATCTATGTCGCGATCCTGATGGCGCGCGCGCTGGCCGAGCTGAACTGGAACGACCTCACCGAGGCCGCGCCTGCGGTGCTGTGCGCGCTGGCGATGCCGTTCACCTTTTCCATCGCGCACGGCATCGCCTGTGGTTTCGTCGCCTACGCCGGAATCAAGTTGCTGGCCGGCCGCGCTCGCGACGCAGGTCCGGCGGTGTGGATCATCGCGGCCGTCTTCGTCGCGAAGTTCCTGTGGCTGGAGTGACGATGACCGGTACCGTCGAAATCCTGCACGATCCCGACAACGGTCGTTTCGAGGCGATGGTGGATGGCCATTGCTGCGAGCTCGTGTACCACCTCGATGAAGGCCTGATGAGCATCGCGCACACCGGCGTGCCGTCCGACGTCGGTGGCCGTGGCATCGCGGCGCAACTGGTGGCCGCCGCGTTCGCCACGGCGCGCGCGCGCGGGTGGAAGGTGCGGCCAAGCTGCTCCTATGCGGCGCTCTGGGTGCAACGCCATCCCGACGTGGCAGACCTGTTGTTCCGATCCGACGACGCGTCTGCGTCCTTCAGGGCCGAACCTTGAACGACGGGTTCTCGTCCAAGGTGCCGTCCTCGCGCAGCACCGCATAGCGGCGGGTATCGCTGTCGTAGACCACGGCCACGGCGCTCTGGAACGGCGGTTGGCGGATGAACCGGAGTTCCCAGCCGAAGCGCTCCAGCGTGGCCAGTTCCAGTTTCTGGTCCTCGGTGAGCCGGCCGCGCAGCCCGGACGAACGCGGCTTGTCGCCGCTGCGGCGTTCATTCTCCGCCATGCGCCCGCTCCCCTGTCAGCGGCCCAGGAACATCCTATCGACTTTTGCGTAGATTGTTGACGAGAGACTGGGCGTCCTTCGACTTCGGCCTCTTCGCGGCCTACGCTCAGGATGAGCGGCATTTGTGAACCCCGCTCATCCTGAGCGTGGCGCCCAAGGCACGAAGTCGAAGGACGCGCGCTGTCAGTCAATTGCGCAAGTCTCAGCAGCGCGCCCATTGCACGGCACAAGTGCACGCCATCCGGGGTGATCCCGGTTCGCAGCAGCGATCCGGTGGCTACACCCATTCACGCGAGGGCAATGCCCGGCGTCGTTGCGGCGTTCCGATCAGGTCGAGGAACCGGTTGAAGACGGCATCGGCCTGCTGCTGCATGCGGTCGATGCGGGTGACGGTGGCGGCGCGGATCCCGTGCTCGTCGTGCGCGAGGCCGGACTGGGCCAGTTCCGCACGGTAGGCGGGTGTGGCGAGCCAGCGCTCGATCAGGGACGCATCCATCTCGATGTGGAACTGGAACCCGTAAGCCTTGTCTCCGGCGCGAAATGCTTGCGGTGCCCAGCCATCGGTTCGGGCCAGGTGCCGGGCGCCGCTCGGCAGTTCGAAGCCGTAGCTGTGCCACTGGAATACCGGCGCCCCGCCTTGCAGCGGCGAAAGCACCTCGTCTTCGCGTCCATGCTCGGTGGTTTCAAGCTCGTACCAGCCGATTTCCGGCTGATCCAGCTTGCGGATCGGCGCGCCCAGCACGTGCGCCAGCAACTGCGCACCGAGGCAAATGCCGAGTACCGGCTTGTCCTGTGCCAGGGCGCGCTCGATCGCCTTGAGTTCGGTGCGCAGGTGTGGTCGCCGCGCCTGATCCTCGACATTCATCGGGCCGCCCAGCACGATCAGGCCGCGGTAGCGGTCGATGTCGGGCTGTGCGTCCGGGTCGCGTTCGAAGTTGACGAAACGGATGCGGTGGCCGCGCCGCCGGATCAGGGGATCCAGCGTGCCCAGCGGCTCGGCGGCAACGTGCTGGAAGACGAGTAGGCGAGACATCGGATCAGGAGGGTGCGGATGCGGCAAAAATCCCCCGGAATCGTAGCGCGATGCAAGCCCCGTCCCGGAATCTGCACAGAGCTGCGGGTCATGAGTCGCGGGGAGGGCAGGCAGTGACATGGATCCCGCCGGACGCGAGCTCGGCGCGGGATGCGGCCGGCCTGACCGCCTGGCGCTTCCGGCCAGCGGCAGCGCTGCAGGAAACGGCAGCACACCTGATCCTGCTGGGGCTGTTGCTGGGCAACGGGCTGGGCTACACCGGCGGACTGTTGCTGCTGGTCACCGACCTGTGGCTCACCATCGTCCTGTCGATGGCGGTCCATCGTGACCGGCGCTGGGTCCGTTCCCTGTTTGGTCTGGTCGGGGTCAGCCTGCTGCTGTCGGTGTTCCTGGGCTTCTCCCTGCTCGGCTATGCGGTGGCGATCAGCGACCAGCCTGTCGAGCAGGTTCTGGCGGAGCCGCGTGAGCTTTTTCGCTTCGACGCGGAAGCGTTGCGCTGGGCGATCCTGCTGGCGGGTGCACACCTGCTGGCGATCTATGTCTACTCCCGGATGCAGTCGTTGCCGGCGCGTAGCTGGGACCTGCTTACCGCTTTCAGCGGCGGTGTCACGTTCCTGACCCTGATGCTGTTGATTCTGGTCGTGCCTTTCGTCGGCGGCCTCGCACTCGCGCTGGCATCGGTGCTGGCACCCGGGGCTTCGGGCGATGGCGTGCTGGTGTGCGTGCTGGTGGGAGCGCGCTGGCTACTGGCGCAAGGCTTGCTGTGGCTGCCGGAGGAGACCTGGTTGTACCGGGTGCCGGCTTCGCACCGTTCCCGATCGTCACCGGGCGACGAAGCCGGAACCTGAACCGTGCGGGCGCACCGATCGCCGCTAGTGCCATGCCAGCTAAACTCTGCGGCCTGTCGAACCTTGCAGGCCTTGCCTCGATGTGGGTCCGGATTCCCTTGCCCTTGCGTCTGCCCCTGGTGATCGGCCTGCTGATCGCTAACACCGTCTTGCATGTGGGGGTGCTGCTGCTGGTAGCCCTGGTGAAACTGGCGGGAATCCGGGCCTGGCGTCGTGCCATCGACGATACCCTGGGCGGCATCGCGTCGCGCTGGATCGGGGTCAATAGTGGCTTGATCGACCGCTTCACGCGCACCCGTTGGCAGGTGTCCTTGCCTCCGGACCTGATGCCGCGCGGCAACTACCTGGTGATGAGCAACCACCAGAGCTGGGTCGACATTCCGGTGCTGCAGTACCTGTTCAATCGGCGCATTCCCTTGCTGCGCTTCTTCCTCAAGCGCCAGCTGATCTGGGTGCCGTTGCTAGGGCTGGCGTGGTGGGCGCTGGATTTTCCCTTCATGCGGCGCTACACCAAGGCACAGTTGGCGCGGCGCCCGGAATTGGCCGGTACCGACATCGCGGCGACGCGCCGCGCCTGCGAGAAATTCCGCCAGATTCCGGTGGCGGTGATGAACTTCGTCGAGGGCACGCGATTCACTCCCGAGAAGCATGCCCGGCAGGGCTCGCCCTACGTCCACTTGCTGCGCCCCAAGGCCGGTGGCGTGGCCTTCGTGCTGGAAGCGATGGGCGATGTGCTGCGTGGCGTACTGGACGTGACCATTGCCTATCCCGGCGGGAGGCCCACCCTGATGGATCTGCTCTGTGATCGCGTGGGCGAGGTTCGGGTGGAAGTCCGGGCGCGTCCGATTCCCGCCGAGTTCGTCGGCGCCAGCTACGAGCGCGATCCTGGCCTGCGCGAACGCTTCCAGTCCTGGATCAACACGCTCTGGAGCGAGAAGGACGAGGCGCTGGCCCGCATGATGGCCACCCCGTCACATCCCGACGGGCGCTAGCGTCGTGATCGGCCTGGCCGCGAGCCCGCCCGGAGACGAGTCATGCCTACCCTGATCACCATCGTGTTGTGGTGCCTGTTGCTGGTGCTGTGCTGGCCTCTGGCCGTGCTGCTGCTGGTGGCGTGGCCCGTGCTCTGGCTGCTGTCGATTCCCTTCCGCATCGCGGGTGCGGCGCTCCATGGCCTGATGGCCCTGGTCAGCGCCATCTTCATGCTGCCGGCCCGGGTGCTGGGCCACCGTTGAGGTCGGAGCGGCGCGGCGTCAGCCTGCGCCGCGTGGCCAACGCAACTGTCCGTCGACCACGACGTGGCTGCGTCCGCCCACCCAGACCGCACCGCCGTCCTCGATCCGGATCAACAGTCGCGCATCCTTGCCGATCTCGCGCCCCTGGCTGACGCGGTAGCCGCGCGCCAGTTCGCCGTGGGGTTCCCTGGCTGCGATGTAGGCGGCGATCAGGCCGTTGGCTGCGCCCGAAGCCGGGTCTTCGACGATGCCGACGCCCGCCGGGAACGCCCGCACCACGACGTCATAGTCGCGCTGGTCGCAGCGCGCGAATACGCACAGCCCGAGGCTGTTGCTGGCCAGGGCGAGCGCCTGGATCGCGGCATGGCCGGGATGCCAGCCACGCACATCGGCCTCGTGCGCGAATTCCGCCACCCACCAGCAGCGTCCGCCTTCGACGAAGGCTGGCGGCAGCTGTCCCAGTTCGATCGGTCCGAGGATCGCACGCAACTGCGGATCAGCGTCCAGGCCCTCGCGCAACACCTTGGCCGGCGGGGCCTGCACATACAGCAAGCGGTCGTCCTGGGCACCTTCCACCCGGATAGGAAGCAGGCCGGCGCCGCATTGCTGCACCAGGATCGGCTTGGCCGCAGCGAATCCCGTGTTGAGTGCCGCCAGCGCGCTGCCTACGGTGGGGTGGCCGGCGAAGGGAATCTCTCGCGTCGGGGTGAAGATGCGCAGGCGGTAGTCGGCGCCCGGATCGCTCGCGGGCAAGAGGAATGTGGTTTCGACCAGGTTGGTCCAGGTGGCGAAGCGTTGCATGTCATCCGCGTCGAATCCCCGGGATCCGATCACCACGCCGAGTGGGTTGCCGCCGCCGGGGCGGTCGGTGAACACATCCAGTTGCAGGAAGCGGATCGTGTCGGGAGCGGGCATGGGCGACGACGGCTGCGGCTATAGTTCGGGCCGCGACTTTAACCGAGCTTCTCCGTGCAGCCCATCACCTTCAGCGTCACCCTGATCCTGATCGCACTCACCGGCGTGGTTTCGTATCTGGCCTGGCAAAGTCCGGCGCTGATGGGGCGGCTGATCCTGTGGCCGCCGGCCATCGCGCGCAGAGGCGAGGTTCATCGCTTGCTGAGCTACGGCTTCGTGCACGCCGATGGCCAGCACCTGCTGTTCAACATGATCACGCTGTACTTCTTCGGGGGCCTGATCGAGCGTGCCTACGCCGACTATCTGGGGCCGCTCGGGTTTGCCGCGTTCTACCTGAGCGCGCTGCTGGTTTCGATCCTGCCGACCTACCTCAAGCACCGGCACGACCCCGAGTACCGCAGCCTGGGAGCCTCGGGCGCGGTTTCCGCGGTGTTGTTCGCCTTCATCCTGATCTCGCCCTGGTCGCTGATCTTCGTGTTCGTGATCCCGGTGCCGGCAATCGTCTACGCCCTGCTTTACGTCGGTTACAGCGTCTGGGCCCAGCGCCGCGACCGCGACAACGTCAACCACAGCGCACACCTGTGGGGGGCCGGTTACGGCGTGCTGTTCAGCCTGATCATGGAGCCGCGTATCCTGCCGCTGTTCCTGCACCGGCTGACACACCCGAGCTTCGGTTGAGGCCACGGGCCGGGCGGACGCCGCGCTCACCCGCCCGCAATCTGGCGCACAATCGAGTCCATTCCCGGCCGGTGAAATTCCTGGCTGCGTCTGCCGTAACGCAAACGGGACGGGGAGGGGCCGCCATGTCGCAGCGCAAGCCAGGGGAAGAGATCACGACGCCAGTACCGGGCGCGGCGCATGAACGGCTGATCGCCGACTTGCTCGGCGATCTGGAGGCGGCGGCGGACAGAGGCACCGGAACCGCGTTCGGGACGGACTACGCGGCTGACTGGCTGGACGACGCCTCGGTGCAGGCCGAAGCCGCGGCCCGCGCCGACCTGCAGCGCCTGGTCGCGCGCGTCGGCAGCGAGATTGGTCCGTACCGCCTGACGGCGCTGCTCGGTCGGGGAGGAATGGGCGCGGTATTCGCCGCCGAGCGCAGCGACGGTTCCTTCTCGCAGCGCGTCGCGCTGAAGCTGATCCGGGGTGGCGGCGACAATGCGCGCCTCGCGACGCGTTTCCGGCGCGAGCGCGCGATCCTGGCCCGCCTGGAGCACCCCAACATCGCTCGCCTGGTCGACGGTGGCGTGAGCGCGGGTGGCGAGCCGTGGTTTGCGCTGGAACTGGTCGAAGGTGAAATGGTGACGCGCTATTGCGATCGCGTCGGGCTGGACCTGCGCCGGCGCGTCACCCTGTTCCTGCAGATCTGCGACGCGGTGGCCTATGCGCATCGCAGCCTGGTCGTGCACCGCGACCTCAAGCCCGCCAACGTGCTGGTGGATGCCGAAGGGCGCGCCAAGTTGCTCGACTTCGGCATCGCCAAGCTCATTGATCGGCACGGCATCGACACCCAGCTCACAAACGCCGACGAACGCATCCTGACGCCGGACTATGCCGCACCGGAGCAGGTGCTCGGCCAGCCCGTGACGACCGCGACGGATGTCTACGCGCTGGGCCTGCTGCTGTTCGAACTGCTCACGGGTGAGCGTGCCCAGAACCTGTCGGGAAAGTCGGCACTGGAAGCCGAACGCTGGGTGGTGAACCGCGAAGCGCCACGTCTGAGCGAGGGGCGTGGCCCGCTGGCTCGCTCACTGCGTGGCGATCTCGAAGCGATCGTGGCCAAGGCCCTGCGCAAGGAACCCGAACAGCGCTACGGCAGCGTGCAGGCCTTGGGAGACGACTTGCGGCGCTGGCTTGACGGGCGTGGTGTCGAGGCTCTCGGTGATGCCTGGGTGTACCACGCGCACCGTTTCGTGCGACGCCATCGTTGGGCCCTGGCAACGACTGCAAGCATCGTCCTGGCGCTTTGCCTCGGCCTGCTTGCCGCGATGTGGCAGGCACGCGAGGCGCGCCTGCAGGCTGAGCGCGCGGAAGGGGTGAAAGCCTTCGTGCTCGGCATCTTCCAGGGCGTGGATCCACGCCTTGTGCGTGACGGCGGGCGCGAACTCAGTGCCGGCGATCTGGTCGATGCAGCCCTGAAGCGATTGCGTGCCGACGCTGGCCTGGCGACTGCCGATCGCGCCGAAATGTTGATGACCCTGGCCGGGGTCGATTTCGGACTGGGCCGGTCCGAAGAAGCGCGGGCACTTCTGCAGGAAACGCTGGCACTGCAGCGTGAGGCCTGGGGCGAGGACGACCCGCGCTTGCTGCCGGTGCTGTCGTGGCTCGTCAGCGGCCACATGAATACGGTGGAGCGGGCCGAGATCGAGGTCTGGCTGCGCTGGGCAGAGCGATTGATCGCGCAAGCGGGTAAGGACGCGGACCCTGACTCGCAGGTGCGAATATTGCAGGGCCGCCTCATGATCGCCAATCGTGCCGGCGACTATGCCGATGCGACGCGCATCGCGCGCGCGATCCTCGATTTCCTGGAGCGGCGATTCGGAGCGGGGGCGCCGGAGACTGCTGTCGGTTTGACTTCGCTGGCTTGGGCCTTGGGCTGGCAAGACCGCTTCGACGAAGCCGAGACCCTCTACCGGCGAGCGCTGGCAATGACCGCGACCCATCCGCCGGCGGGCAACGAACTCGGGTTCCTGTATGGCTCGGCGATCGGGCCCGAAGGCCTGCATTGGCGCATCGCCGATCTGGATTTCCTGCGCGGACTCCACAGTGAGTCGAAAGCCGAGATGCAACTGGTGCTGGAACTGGTCGAGCGCACCTTGGGGCCAAGAAGTTCGGGCGCGTTCATGGCGCGGCGACATATCCTGAGGCGGGACGCCAACCTGGGACGGGCGGCGGAAAGTGAAGTCGCACTGCGAGCGCTTGCGGCAGAAGTGGATGCGGCGGGCTACGAATCCAACGCGTTCGACGATTGGCGCGATGGCGACCTGTATCTGGCCTTGGGCAGACTGGAAGAGGCCGAGACCCGCCTGCACACGCACCTTGCGCGCATGGATGCTTCCCACGGGCGCGAAGCCAAGCTCACTCAGTTCGCGCTGCGCGATCTGGGAGCCGTCCTGATCGAGTTGGGACAACTGGACGAGGCCGTGCCGATGTTGAGCGCGGCGATGCAGCGGCTGATCGAGATCGGCGGAAAGTCTTCCCATCAGGTGGCGCTGGTCGAGACGCACTATGCGCGCGCGATGCTCGCGCGCGGCGACGCGCTCGCCGCCGAACGCCATGCACGCCACGCCTGGCGCATCCTCAGCGAATTCTTCGGGCCGGATCGCTACCTGACGGCGCGGGCGCAGCACGAACTCGGTCGCGCCTTGATCGCACTTGGGCGTAAGGATGAGGGTGTGCAGCATCTGCGCGCGGCGGCAGAGGCCTACGTGGCGCAGTTCACCGAGCAGGATGTCCGCAGCGCCGAATTTCGCTTCGTGCTGGGCGAAGCGCTGGCCAACAGCAGTCCACGCGAAGCCGAAGCACTGCTCGATGCCTCGGCGCGGTTCCTTCTGGATGCGCCCGGCAACATCCTCCCGGTGCGCGCGCGGGCCGAAGCCTGGCTTGCATCACGCACACTTGCGGCTGGGAACGATGAACGCCGGGTGGCGAGGTGAGTGCGTTCCAGACCACCCGCTGGTCCCAGGTTATGGCCGCCGGCAGCAGCGATACCGCCGCGCGCCAGGCGCTTGAATCCCTGTGTCGTGCCTACCGCGGGCCGGTGCTGGGCTTCGTGCGGCATCTCGGGCATCCCCCGAGTGAAGCCGAAGACCTGACGCAGCAGTTTTTCGTGCATTTCATCGAGCATCGCGTGCACGCGGCGGCGGATCGCGAGCGTGGCCGCTTCCGCGCCTTGCTGCGCAGCGCGCTGCGCAATTTCCTGATCGAACAGCACGAGCACGCCCATGCCGCGAAGCGCGGTGGGGGACGGGTGCTGGAGGCGATCGACGAGAGCCACGAGCGCATCCTGGCCGGGGATGGGCGCGATGCGCCGGATCGTGTCTTCGACCGCGCCTGGGCGGCCACCCTGATCGATCGCGCCGCCGAGCGCATGCGGCGTGACGCGATGCGTGCCGGCAAGGGGGCCTTGTTCGATCGCTTGCGGGAGTTCCTGCTGGAAGCGCCGCAATCCGACGACTATGCGCAAGTTGCGCTTGAGTTGGCGGTGCGCCCGAACCAGCTCGCGGTGACCGTACACCGCATGCGCGCCAAGTTGCGCGACTGCCTGCGGGCCGAATTGCTGGAAACCGTGGATTCGCCGGAGGGCTTGCGCGAAGAGCTGGAATCGTTGCGCGAGGTGCTGTCGAGTGCCGGGTGAGGAGGGGCAATCCCGTGTCCGTGGCAGAATGCGCGCCGCAACCACGAGTTCCCCTTGATGACCGACTCCGATTCCAGCGCCACCGGCGTGCGCCTCAACAAGTTCATCGGCGAATCCGGTTACTGCTCGCGCCGCGACGCCGACAAGCTGATCGGTGCGCGGCGGGTGTCGGTGAACGGCCAGATCGCGGGCCTGAGCGCGCGGGTGGAGGAGGGTGACGAAGTCCGCGTCGATGGCCAGGTGCTGCGCGCGCGCAGCGCGTCGAAGGGCAAGAGCAAGCACGTCTACATCGCGTTCCACAAGCCGGTTGGCGTCACCTGCACGACGGAGAGCGAGGTCAAGGGCAACATCGTCGACTACATCGGGCACCAGCAGCGAATCTTTCCCATCGGCCGGCTCGACAAGGATTCCGAGGGGCTGATCCTGCTGACCAGCAACGGCGACATCGTCAACGAGATCCTGCGCGCCGAAAATGCCAAGGAGAAGGAGTATCTCGTGGCGGTGAACCATGCCGTGACCGATGAATTCCTGCGCGCAATGGCGAAGGGCGGGGTGCCTGTGCATGACAAGTTCACCAAGCCCTGCAAGATCGGCAAGCTCGGCAAGTACGGCTTCCGCATCGTGCTGACCGAAGGCCTGAACCGCCAGATCCGCCTGATGGCCGCGCACTTCGGTTTCCGGGTCAAGACGCTGGTGCGGGTGCGCATCGTCAACATCAAGCTTGCGCACCTCAAGCCGGGTCAGTGGCGCAATCTCACCGAGGCCGAGCTGCGCGGGTTGCTGCCCAATCGCAGCGAGTGGTGAGAGAACCCTTCTACTTCCCAGTCACGGAAGGCGCGCTTGTACCTCGGCGGGTTCGCCAAGCGCCGCGAAATCCCCCGCCAGTGCCTTGTACAACTGCGCCAGAGCCGTGGCGCGCGCCACACCGGCTTCCACCGCGCGCGCTTCGAAATCGATGCGAGTGCGCTCGGCGTCGAGCAGCGAGAGCGCATCATCGACGCCGGCCTCGAAGCGCAGCGTGGCCAGTTGCGCGGCTTCGCCCGCCGCGCGCGCGGCGTCGTCCAGTTCGCCAGCGGCGCGATTGGCGGCACGGTAGCCGGCGAGTGCGTTCTCGGTTTCCTCGAGCGCGCGCAGTACGGTTTCATCGAACGCCGCGCGCGCGCCGTCGGCGCGTGCTTCGGCCGCCTTCACTCGTTGCCGGACGCGACCGGCGTCGAGGAAGGACCAGCTCAGCGACGGGCCCCAGGCCCAGCGTTCGGCGCTGCCGCTACCGAGGTCGCCGAAGCCCTGTGCGGTCCAGCCGAAGCTGCCGAACAAGTTGAGCTTGGGGAAGAACTCGGCGGTTTCGGTGCCGACGTCGGAATAGGCCGCAGCCAGGCGGCGCTCGGCGGCGCGTACATCCGGGCGGCGTTGCAGCCACTGTTGCGGGGTGCCGAGCGTGACCAGCGCCGGCAGCGGCGGCAGCGCGGCCTGCGGGTCAAGTTGCTGGCGCAGTTGCGCCACGGGTTGCGCGGTGAGCACGGCGAGGCGTTGTTCGTGCCGCACCACGTCGGCGTCGAGCTGCGCCTGTTGCGCGGCGAGGGCGGAACGTTGTGCCCGGATGCGCGCCACGTCCAGCGCGGTGCTGCGACCGTGGGATTCCAGCGTGGCCACGAGTTCCACGCTCTCGCCCAGCTTGGCCAGGTTGCTCTCGTGCAGGCGCTGGCGCGCTCGCGCGCCGCGCAGGGCGAAGAACGACTGCGCCGTTTCCGCCACGATGCTGAGCCGGACCTGGGCCAGTTCGGCGGCGTTGGCTTCGGTGCGGCGTCGCACTGCGCTGCTCTGGTTGCGCAAGCTTCCGAACAGGTCGATCTCCCAACTCGCATCGAATCCGGCGCGATAGGTGTCGGTGCGCGTCTGGTCTGTCGGCAGGAAGGGATCTTCGCCGCTCGGATCGCTGCGCTCGGCGTCGGCGCTGGCGTTGATGGTGGGAAACCACGAATACGGAATGAGGCCACGCAGGGCGAGCGTTTCCTCGAAACGCGCGGCTGCTTGCGCGATGGTGGTGTTGGCATCGAGGGCGCGCTCGATCAGGGCGTCGAGTTCGGCATCGCCGAAGGCTTCCCAGACCTGCGTCTGCGCCGGCTGGGCCGCGGCTTCGGCCGTAGCCTGATCGAACCGCGACGGCATGCCGGGCTCGGGCCGCACGTACTCGGGGCCGACCGTGCAGCCTGTGAGCACGGCGGCTGCGATCAAGACAAGCAGCGGCTTACGCATGGGCGGCTCCCGTTGTCTTCGCGGCGCGCTGCGCACGGCGCTCGGACAGCTTGCGGATGACGACATAGAACACCGGAGTGAAGAACAGGCCGAAGAATGTCACGCCCAGCATGCCGGCGAACACGGTGACACCCATCACGTGCCGCACCTCCGCGCCGGCGCCCGAGGCGAACACCAGCGGCAGCACGCCGGCGCAGAACGCGAAGCTCGTCATCAGGATCGGGCGCAGCCGCAGGCGGCAGGCTTCAATGGCGGCATCGACGATGCTCTTGCCCTGTTCCTCCAGATCGCGCGCGAACTCCACGATCAGGATGGCGTTCTTGCAGGCCAGACCCATCAGCACCACGAGGCCGATCTGGGTGAAGATGTTGTTGTCGAGGAACGAGGGCGGGTAGTTCTGCGGCCACAGCATCAAGCTCATGCCGTGCAGGAAGTTGACTAGCCAGAGGCCGCCCATGGCCGAGAGCAGGCACATCGGCACGATCAGGATCACGCTCAGCGGCAAGGCCCAGCTTTCGTACAACGCTGCCAGCACCAGATAGACCAGCAACACGCAGAGCGGGAATACCAGCAACGCTGCGGAGCCCTGGTTCACTTCCTCGTAGGTCAGGCCCGACCACGCCACTTCCATGCCGCGCGGCAACACCTGTTGCGACAGGCCCTGCACCACCGTGACTGCTTCGGTGGAAGAGAGCACCGCCGGATTCGTGCCGCCGGAGAAATCCGCCGCCGGATAGCCGTTGAAGCGGATCACGGGATCCGGCCCGTAGGTCTCCCGCAGACTGACCACGCTGCCCAGCGGCACCATCTCGCCACGCGCATTGCGCGCCTTGAGACGCGAGATGTCGCCGACGTCGTCCCGGTGCTCGGCGTCGGCCTGCGCGTAGACACTGTAAGTGCGTCCGAACAGGTTGAAGTCGTTGATGTAAGCCGAGCCCAAGTACACCTGCAAGGCCTCGTACACGTCATTGAGCAACAGGCCTTGTTCCTTGGCCTTGGTCCGGTCCACGGTGGCGTCGAGTTGCGGCACGTTGGACTGGAAGGTGGAGAACAGCGTGAACGGGTCGAAGCCGGGCGTCTGGCGCAGCGCCCCGACGAGCGCTTGCGCGTTCGTGTTGAGTTCGCCGAAGCCCAGCCCCGCGCGATCCTGCACGTAGCCTTCCACGCCAGCAGCATTGCCCAGGCCCAGCACGGGCGGAGGCATCGAGGCGAAAACCAGGCCTTCCTGGATGCCGCTGAATGCCATGTTGAGGCGGGTGGCGATGTCGGCGGCCTCGAGTTCGCGATCACCCGCCGGTTCGAGCCCGATGAACATCACGCCCATGCTCGGCGTGTTGACGAAGTGCACGGCGTTGAGGCCGGGGAACTGCACCGCGTTCTGCACGCCGGGCGTGGCCATTGCGATCTCGCCCATCTTGCGCATGACGGCGTCGGTGCGATCGAGGGTGGCGCCTTCGGGCAGCATCGCGCCCGCGAACAGGTATTGCTTGTCCTGGGTCGGGATGAAGCCGGGCGGAATCGCACGGAACGCGACAAAGGCCAGGGCCAGCAGGATTCCGTACACCACGAGCAGGCGTGGCGCCCGGCTGATGGTGCCGCCGATGCCCGAGGAATAGCGATCCCCGCCACGCTTGAACACGCGATTGAACCAGCCGAAGAACAGCCCGAACACGCGCTCGATCAGGCGTCCCAACGCATCCTTGGGCGCGCCATGTGGCTGCAACAGCACCGCCGCCAGCGCCGGCGACAGGGTCAGCGAGTTGAATCCGGAGATCAGCACCGACACCGCGATGGTGACCGCGAACTGGCGGTAGAACTGACCGGTCACGCCATCGAGGAAGGCGAGCGGCACGAACACCGACGCCAGCACCAGCGAGATCGCGATGATCGGCCCGGACACTTCCTGCATCGCGGCGTGCGCCGCATCGCGCGGCGCGAGCCCGGCCTCGATGTGGCGCTCGACGTTCTCCACCACGACGATGGCATCGTCCACCACGATGCCGATCGCCAGTACCAGGCCGAACAGGGTAAGTACGTTGATCGAGAATCCGAGCAGCCACAGCGCCGCGAAAGCGCCGACGATGGACACCGGCACCGCCAGCAGCGGGATCAGCGAGGCGCGCCAGGTCTGCAGGAACAGCACCACGACCAGCACCACGAGGAGCACGGCTTCAAGCAGGGTAGTGATGACCGATTCGATCGAATTGCGCACGAATACGGTGGGGTCGTACTCGACGCTCCATGCCACGCCTTCCGGAAAGCTGGCCTCCAGATCGCTCATGCGGGCGCGTACCGCGTCCGACAGCGCGATCGAGTTCGCGCCCGGTGCCTCGAAGATCACGATCGCGGCGGCATCTTCGTTCTTGAGCAGCGATTTGAGCGCATAGGTGTTGGAGCCGAGTTCAATCCGCGCCACGTCGCGCAGGCGGGTGATGGCCTCGCCTTCGGTCTTGATCACGATCTCGCCGAAGGCCTCGGGCGATTCGAGCCGGCCCTGAGCATTTATCGAGAGTTGCACGCCGCTGCCGTTGGGCATGGGTGCGGCACCGATGGCGCCGGCCGAAACCTGCTGGTTCTGCTCGCGCACCGCAAACAGGATGTCGCTGGCCGTGATGCCACGCATCGCCGCGGCATCCGGGTCGATCCAGATCCGCATCGCATAGTTGCCGGCACCGAAGGCCAATGCCTGGCCTACGCCCGAAAGCCGTGCCAGTTCGTCCTTGACCCGCAGGTTCGCGAAGTTCGACAGGTACAGCGCGTCGTAGCGTTTGTCCGGCGAGGTGAGGTGCACCACCATGGTGATGTTGGGCGAGGCCTTGGCGGTGGTGACACCAAGTTGTCGCACTGCCTCGGGCAGGCGCGGCAGGGCCTGCGCCACGCGGTTTTGCACCTGTACCGCGGCCAGGTCGATGTCGGTACCCTGCGAGAACGTCACCGTGAGCATCATGGTGCCGTCGGAGGCTGCCACCGACTTCATGTAGATCATGCGTTCGACGCCGTTGATCGCCTCCTCCAGCGGCGCCGCGACGGTGTCGGCAATCGTCTTGGGATTGGCGCCGGGGTAGATCGCAGTCACCTGCACCGAGGGCGGCACCACTTCCGGGTATTCACTGATCGGAAGGTTCGGGATCGCGATCAACCCGGCCACGAAGACGAGGATGGACAGCACCGCCGCCAGGATCGGGCGGTCGACGAATATCTTGGAAAAATCGGAATGCGCCACGGCTCAGGCCTCGGGGGCAGCGGAGGCCGGTGCCGGCGTGGCATCGGTCGTGGGTGCCGGCGTCAGCGGTGCGTCCATCGGCACCTCGCGCGGGGCGAGCGGCTGCCCCGGGAAGAAGATCTTGCGCACGCCGTTGACCACGATCCGATCCGTCGCCGCGAGGCCGGATTCGACCACGCGCAGGCCGTCCACCTGTTCGCCCAGCACCACGTCCTTGCGCTGCGCGGTATTGCCTTCCGCAATGGCCCACACGTACTTGCGATCCTGGTCGGTGAGCACGGCCTGGTCGTGGATCAGCAGGGCCAGGCGCGGCTGCGCGCCCATCACGCGCACGCGTGCAAACAGTCCGGGCGTGAAGATCCCGTCGGGGTTGGGCAGCACGGCGCGACCGCGGATCGTGCCGGTGGCCGGATTGATCGTGTTGTCGACGAAATCCATCTGGCCCTGGTGCGAAAACGTGGCTTCGTTCGACAGCGCCACCTCGACCGGGGTGTTGCTTTCGCGCGAGCTTTCGCGCTCGCCGCGGCGCCCCATTTCCTGGTAGCGCAGGTAGGTACGTTCGTCGCCGTCGAACACCACGTGGATCGGGTCCATCGATACGAGGGTGGAAAGCAGGGTCTCTCCGGCTGCGACCAGGTTGCCCGGTTTCACGCGGGCCGCGCCGATGCGACCTGCGATCGGAGCGGTGATGCGGGTGAAGCCCAGATTGAGCTCGGCCTGTTGCAAGCGCGCGTGCGCCGCCAGTCGGTCGGCCTCGGCCTGCGCCATCTCCCCGCGCCGGCCGTCGAGTTCGCCCTGCGAGACGGCTCGTGCCGCGATCAGGGCTTCGCTGCGCTTGAGTTCGTTCGTGGCCATGTCGACGCGAGCCACGGCCCGGGCAACATCGGCGCGTGCGGCCGCCACCGCGGCACGGTATTCGCGGTCATCGATGCTGAAAAGCAGTTCGCCCTTGCTGACCCGGCTGCCTTCTTCGAAGTGCGTGGACGCCAGATAGCCGGTCACGCGCGGCCGCAGCTCCACCGCGTCCACCGCTTCGATGCGGCCGCTGTACTCGTCCCAGTCCTTCACTTCCCGCGAAACCACGCCCGCGACCGACACGTCCTGTGGCGGCATCTGGTGTTGCGCAGCGTCGCCGCCATTGCCGCTGCAGGCGGCGAGCCACGCGATGCCGAGGGCAAGCGGCAGGATGCGAAGAAGGCGAGCAAGCAGTGGCGTCCGGTGCAGGTGCGACATGGAAGGTCCTGGGAGCAAGAGGTCGGGGATGAGGTCAGCCCTCGCGCGCGGGCGCGGGCGCGGGCTTGGGATCGGGGTGCATGGCAAGACGCTCGATCAGCTCGCGCACACGGGCGCGGACCTCGGGCGGCAAGGGATTGAGGTCGAAGAAGTCCTGCCAGAACACGCCTTCGGCGGCGAGCAGCAGCATGTAGCGCATCAGATTCTGGTCATCCCAGACCCAGTCGGAGTACTTGCGCTTCTGGTAGTCACGGATCGGATCGAGCAGGCCGGGATCAACCATGGCCGCGCTCATCAGACCGCTGACATAGCGCCGATAGCCGGCGTCGGTGGCATCCAGATTGCAGCGCACCTGACCGATGTACGCCGCGAGCCGGGGGCAGGGACACTCGGCTTCGAGGGCTTCGGAAGCCTTGTCCCAGTCGAGGATGTCGGCTTCGATCAGGCCTTTGAGCAGGTCCTGCTTGGTGGGAAAGTGATAGGTGATGCCGCCGCGCGTGATGCCGCTCTCGGCCGCGAGTTCCTCGAAAGTGAGGTGACCGGCCCCGCGCGTGGCAACGATGCGGCGGGCGGCGTCCAGCACCTGGTCGCGGGCTTTGGGAGGGCGGGTCATGGGGCGTAACTATACAAGGCGTTCTGTATAGCTCACTGACCCGGAAGTCATGCCGCCGCCTGTCGTGCGGCCAGTCGCCGGAAACACCCGCAGAAAGCGGAAAGCAGCGGCGCGGGCCGCTGCTTTCCGGGTGGAACGAAGAATCAGGTCAGTTCGGATCGAAGCGCAGCGCGCGTGCCCGGCTTTCCACGGCGCTGCGCGTCGCGAAGTCGGTCAGCTCCAGCTGGCGCAGTTCGTAGGGAGCGCCGAGTCCGCCCTGGGCGAGCAGGTCGGGGTCGAACGCCAGGCTCACGCTGGTTTCGCCCGGTTCGGCCCAGACGGCACTGTGCGCGATGGCAAGCGGTCGCATCTGCCCTTGGGCGTTGCTGCCATAAAGCAGGGCAGACACGTTGTAGCGGCTGGCGCTGGCGACGGCAATCGGCAGTGCAATGCGCAACGCGCCATCCTTGGCGAAGGCCACATCGGTGCGCCCGAGCAGCCTGGCGCCAGGCGTGACGGCGTCGAAGGCCGTGCGGATGTCGCGCTGCACCGAGCCGTCGCGACTCAGGCCCGTGGCATGGACTTCCCACAATCCTTCGCCGCGGCCAGCGGCAGCGTCGATCCGTGCCTTGGCTTGCCAGGTGCCGTCGGCTTGTGGATCAAAGCGCAGGTCGAACAGTTGGCCATTGGGTGCGGCGATCGTGCCGACCAGTTCGCCCAGACGTTTGCCCTGGGCCGAGTCGAAGCGCGCGTTCACCGCCAGTTCCTCGCCTTGCAACACCACGGCGCGTGCGGTGCTGAGGTGCAGGCGCTCCTGGCTCCTGGGCTCGAACACATGCAGAAGCACGTCTCCACCGGCATGGGGCAGGGCCAGTTCGAAGTCGCCTGCGCCGAGCTCGGGCTTCAGGCGGAAGGCAATGCTGTGCTCGGGAAAGCCGAGTCCGGACGCCTTGAGTTGGGCCGCGTCGGCCAGCTGCTCGATCGCCGCGGAGCCACGCAAGCGGCGCCCGGCATAGCGAATTTCCAGGGCCTGCGGATCGAGGAAGCGCTTGGTCGTGGCGGCAAGCGGGCTGAGCCGCAGCACCGCCCCCTCGGCGCTGGTGTGGATCGTGACGCCGGCAGCGAGCTGTTCGGCCTTGACGCGTTTCCAGTATTCGCGGCTCTCGGCCAAATGGGGGCTGCTCTTCTCGATGGACTGGTTGGGGTCCAGCGCCCACGAGATGCGTGCCGGCACACGGTCAAGGTCAGCGGGCGCGGCCTGCTTGCTGGCAAACAGGCGCGTCGGGATCTGATCGCCTTCGGTCGCCGGCAACAGGTTCAGCGATCCGGCCTGCGCCGCAAACGGTGCCATCGCGAACGCAAGGAGCAACGAGGTTGTGCGGATGGTGGTCATGTCGGGCTCCTCACAGGTCGTTGCGCAAGATCACATCCAGGCCGAAGCAATCGCGCCGGCTCTGGTTGTGGTTGAGGACGTTCCCGCCGGTGCGGGTGGTGTCGCGGAACCAGCGCGTGCCGGCGGCTTCCTGGCTGGAGCAGTTGAGGAATCCGTCCGAACACGAGGCGAGCCAGTTCTGCGTCACTTCCAGACCGACGCTCTGGGTGTAGCCGGCGCAATAGGCCTGCGAGCTCCACGGGGCGGAGGCGACATCGGTGCCGACCACGGTCCAGAAGCCCTTGGGCAGCGCCGGGCGTCCGCTGGTGCCATACAGGTTGTTGGCGTTGTATTGCGCCATCCAGCTCACCTGCTGCTGGCGCACGGCATCGTTCTTGTACCCGAGCAGCCACCCGAGGGCCGATTCGAACACGTTGCCGGCCATCACCGCGTCGGCGAGCGGCGTACCGGCCGACGAGGGCGCCAGGGCGTTGACCCAGCGGATCTTCGAGACGATGCCGGGGTAACGGCTGTCGTAGGTGGGATTCGACAGGATCCAGCGCATCACGTTGCCGCCGTTGGAATGCGTGATCACGACCAGATCGGTGATGCCCTTGGTGGCGATGAAGCTCTGCAACTGGCCTGCGAGACAGCCCGCAGCCTGCGAGTTCCACATGTACTGGGTGAAGTCGCAGTTGATCGCCACCCAATTGTTGACGTTGGGCAGGCCGCGGCGGACGGAGTCCACCATCGCGACGGTCCAGTAGGACGAGTAGGCCGCGGTCTGCTTGCCGGTGCCATGCACGAAGGCGACGCCAGTGCTGGCGCTGGCCTTGGACAAGGCGCGCTGCACGGCTTTCAGGTCGGCATGGGCTTCAAGCGTGGTGATGGCTCCGGGCATCGAATCGGAAGAGTCGAAGGCCGGAACGGACGAGGCGGCGAGCGCGGGCGCGGCCGCGAGACCCAGTACGAGACTGGCAAGTAGGGTTTGCACGTGATCCCTCCCCAGAGAGCGGTGCGATGGTGGGTGATGGCTGGCCGATCCGAAGCCCCCTGACCGACGCGGCGGAAATTACCGTGAGCTAGGTCACGTGTCAAACGTATGTTTCAATTGATTGTTTGTGCGCTGCGTCATGCGCGACTCGATCGCCGGGCCGGAAAACAACGAGGCCGGGAAATCCCGGCCTCGTTTGCATCAGTGCGGTGGGGGCGCGTCGCTCGCATGCGCCGCGGGTTGTCGCTCCCACGGCGTATTCGGTTTCCAGGGTTGCGGTTCGGTGGCGATGCCTTTCGCACCCTCGACCTGATCGTCGACGAACCACGGTTTGCCGTTTGCATCGAGGTAGAGCTTCTTCATTTCATCCTGGGTGAAGGGCCGCGAGCCGACACGACCGAGTACGGCGATCTGCCCGCCGGTTTCGTCCACCGCGCGGTCGCGTTCCAGCCCGCGCGATACCGACAGCGCCGCCTTTCCGGTGGGGTAGCTTGCGATCAGCACCGGCTTCACGTCGGGGCTGAAACCGTAGAAGTTGGGCTGGGTCTCCGGGGAGAACAGTTGCACCACCTTCAAGCCGCCCGCGCCGTCGGCCACGTAGGCGAACAGCGAGGCGTTGGTCGAGCCGACCGCCACGTCATGCACATCGACCAGCCCACCATCGGCGTTGAACATCTGGTACAGCGCCGGGGCCTCGGGCTTGGTGATGTCGACGATGGCAAGGCCCTCGGCCCCGTTGGCCACGTAGGCAAACGTGCGGGCGAGGTGCAGCTTGCGTGCGTTCTTGAGCGGCACCAGAGAACCATCGAGCACGCGCGGGTGTTCCGGGTCGGTGACGTCCACGGTCTGCAGGCCGTCGCGCGTGGTCACGAACAGATAGCGGAATTGGCGCTGGCTGGCGCGCACGTCGGGCAGGGCCAGGGTGGTGGCATGGCGCGGCTTGAGCGGATCGGTCATGTCGAGCACGACCAGACCGGCATCGGCCGCGATGTAGAACCAGTTGCCCGCGATCGACAGGTGGCGCGCGCCGTTCAAGACGCCGCCTTCGTTCCAGGTCAGGGCGCGCTCGAGGAAGTTGTTGCGCGGTTCGCCATCCTGCAGCGTGTTGACGTTGGTCAGGATCAGGCCTTCGGCGGCATCGGTGATGAAGGCGTAGTTGTAGATCGCATGCATCGGCTGTTCGAGGTTGACCTTGCGCATCAGGTCGCCCTCGTTCTTGGCCGGGGCCACCGGCTGCGTGGTGGGCAGCACCACGCAGGTGGCGTTGCTCGACGCAATGCGGGTGTCCTGACCGAGCTTGGAGAAGGGAGCGGTGATGATGCGCTGCGAGACGCCCTTGTTCGCGATCGAGGCCACGTCGTAGACGCGCGTGCCTTTCTCGCCTTCCGCCACGTACAGGTATTCGCCGCGCAGCTGCAGGCAGGACGCGGTGCCGGTCTTGTGCGAATAACCTTCCTGCAGCACGCGGCCGTTCTTCTCGTGCTCGGCGTACCAGTCGGGATACGCGTAGCGATGCAGGTAGGAACCCACCACCGCCTGCGGCTCTTCCCATTCGGTGACGCGCACGGCATCAATTTCGCCCGCGCCGCCGACCCAGGCGTTGAAGCCGACGAAATCGACGAACTTCGTCCCCTGCAGCATGAGTTGCGCCATGATCGCGTTGTTGTCGTTGTCCCTGGACAGATGGCAATCGGTACAGGTCTTGGTTTCGGTGCGGCGTTCGGTGTGCGGGTAGTGCGGGGCGAAGGCCTGCGAGCTGAAACCGGACGCGGCCACCGGCGGCTGCTGGATGTAGATGCGTTCGCGATTGGCGTTGGTGGACGACAGGATCAGCGCGGAACTGGAACGCACCGGCGCGATCTTGTGATCCTTGATCTCGCCGTGGATGCCGAGCTGGAACATGTCGTCGCGCGTCACCTGCGGATTGTAGGTGGCGTAGTTGCGGGTGTACTTGGGTTCGTAGTGGTTCTTCTTGGTCTTCCAGTTGGCCTGGATCGGCAGGTGGCAGCCGCCACAGCTAGTGGTCCACGAGGTGTGGCAGGTGTAGCACAGCATCTTGTCCTCGGAGTGCGCGCGCTGCTCCTTCGGCACGTCGGCGCCGAAGGCGAGGGTGCTGGTGTCCTTCGAGACGGTGTGGGCGCGGGTGGCCTTGGCGTTGTAGGCGGGTGACGTGGGCGTTGCCGTGTCCTTCACCAGCGAAATCTTCCATTCAAGGTCCGGCGTGACGGCCGAACGCTGGATCAGTTCGCCGTTGATCCACTCGAAGCGCTTCTTGCCATCCGGATTGCGGATCAGCTTGAGGTTTCGGCCGGTCTTGGATGCCATCGGCCCGGTAGTGCGCAGGGACGGGTAGGCATCGGCGGTGCCGTGGCAGTCCTGGCACTGGATTTCGACCCCGGCCATCACCTCGCCGACGACATGGCCGTTGCCATGCGCGTCCTGGCTGAAATGGCAATCCACGCACTGCATCCCGACGTCGACGTGCACGCTCGACAGGTGTACTGCCTTCTCGAACTTCTTCGGGTCGTCCGATGCGACTTGCGCCCCTTCCTTGTCGAGCAGGTTGCCCTTGCGATCACGCTTGAAGATGGCGCGGAAGTTCCAGCCGTGTCCGTGGTAGTCGGCGAACTGGGTGTCCTTAAGCGTGGGATTGAGCAGCGACACGTCCTTGAGGAACTCCAGGTCCGACCACTTGCCGCGGATCGAGGCTTCTTCCGGGTTGCGGTCGAGGATCTTGCGCATCTCGTCGTTCGACGGATAGCGCTGTTCCGCCGGCCACATCGAGGGCGCGTCCGATTCGTAATCCCACATGATGTAGCCGAGCATGGTGTTGATGAACATGTTCGGCTGGTGCATGTGGCAGATCATGCACTGCGAGGTGGGAATCTGGCGGGTGAATTCGTGCTTGAGCGGGTGGCCCTTCACGCCCATCGGGATGGTGGGATCGGCCTGTTGCGATTGGCCGAAATTGCCGAATTGCGCGTAGATGGCCGAATGGCGCGGATCGCGGTCGTTGGCATAGACCACGTGACACGCGGTGCAACCGGAACTGCGGAAGTCGCCCGGGTTGTCGTTGGTGCCGAGGAACCACAGGTGCGGATCGTTGAGTCGCGTCTTGGTGATGTTGATCACCGGCACGGCGATGCGCGCGCCAGTGCCGGCACCGCGGTTGGACTGTTTGATGTCCGGGCGGCCGGGCTCTTCCAGCCGCTGGATCTGCCCGAGCGAGTTCGGCAGGCCGACCTCGGCGAAGGTGGAGTTGATGTTGCGACCGCCGCGTTCGAACACGCGGAAGATGTCGGCCGGGGGCACCGATTCCCAGGTCGGCAGCGGAAACAGTTGCGGCAGTACGCCGCGCTTGCTCATCTCGGGCGTGACCTCGATCGAGGACTTGATCGTGCCGCCCTCGCTCTCGCGCGAATACGACTCGCCCAGAATGTAACGCTTGAAGGGCAGGATGCCGTTGTTGTACGAGGCACCGCCCCAGAGCATGGCGCTGGTGGCCATCAGGCTGCGCTCGGAGGCCTGGATGATCGGAAGGTGGCAGGCGCCGCAGGCTTCGCGCGCCACGCGCAGGTCGCCCGGGTTGATGAAGCGCACGAACTCCGGGGCTTCCTTGTTGAGATCGGCGTAGGAACCTTCCGGGTTGGCGCTGCCGTGGAAATGGTGCGGGTAGCGCGGCAATACGTGCGCGGCATCCATCGTGGCCTGGTAGTCGGCGCTCCAGCCGTGCGACTTGTCGCCGTGATGATCGTCGCCATGACCGGAACGGGTGCCATGAGTCGCACCGCCGTGCCGCGGTGCCATGTAGGCTTCGCCCGCCGGTGCCATCACCTGCGAATTGCCGCCGTGGCAGTCGGTGCAGCCCAGGATCACCGCGGGGGTGCGGTGCATGGTCTTCTGGTCGCTGGCGCTGTGGCAGCTGATGCAGCCGGCGCTCTTGGCGTCGGCTTCCTGTGTGGTCTGGAAGGATGGCGCGGCCGGGGCGCTGCGGTAGTCGCGCTCGATGGCTTCTTCTTCCTCGGCCTGCGCCGCGTAGGGCAGGGCGAGCGCGAGCAGCAGCGGGGCGAATCGCATGGCGAAAGGAGTGCGCATGTGGGTCCCCGTCAGAACGTCAGGATGAAGTTGCCGAGCACGGTGTAGTAGGTATCGTCGCTGCCGTACAGCGATTCGAGACCGTCGCCGGGCAGCAAGGCCGCGGCGGAGAGGCGCATCACCACGTTCTGGGTCTGGTATGGACGCCAGATCCATGCAGCGGACACGTCCTGCCCGATTTCGCGGGCGATGCCGCCCTGGTTGCGCGCCACTTCCAGAATCTCGGTGTCGTCGAACCAGAGCTGGTTGACGTTCACCGACACGCGCGACTGCGGGGTGAGATCGAAATCGGCGCCGGCACCGAGCAGGCGCACGCCGGGATTGTCGAAGTTGCTCTGGCCCAGTTCACGCGAAGAGCGCAGCGAGGGCAGCAGCGAGTTGCGGCCCGCGAGCGCCACGCCGCCGCCGCCGATCAGCGGGATGTTCTGGCGGATCCAGTAGCTGGTGTCGGCGCCGGCGAAAACCGGGTTCTCGAAGATCGCGTCGAAGCCGTTGGATTCGTCGTCGAAGGCGTTGTCGTCGCCCGAGGCCCAGGCCAGCGACAGGCGCGGGCGGATCCAGTCGAAGTCGCGCGAGACTTCCGCGGCGAAGAAGCCGGCTTCGATATCGGTGGAGCGATCCACGAAGGTGCCCGGTTCGTTGTCCCCGAGCGCGTAATAGGCCGAGAGCGTCAGATTGTACGGGCCGACGCGTCCATCGCCGTTGTAGCCGAGGTACGTCACGTCGTAGGTGCGACGCCGTTCGCCGCCCAGGCTCGACGGGCGCGCGATGAAGCCGTTGTCGTCGAAGTAGAACTCGTCCTCGCGGTTGCGGTTGTGGACGATGGTGCCCTGCGAGACGAAGCCGAGGAAGGGCCAGTCCTGGCGATACACGTTGGCGACGAAGATGTCGTCGTCGCGCAGGCCCTCGAACACGTCGTTGAGGCCGGAGTTGGTGTCCTTCTCGACGCGCCGGAACCAGGCGAGGTTGTACTGCCAGAAGTTGTTGTCGCGGTTGCCGAACAGGCGCACGCCGAATTGCAGGTCCTGGAACAGGAAGCCGCGGAAATCGGTGGAGAAGGGCTGGATGCCGACGCGGATGGAGTCGAAGTCGTAGCGCGTGGAGACATCGCGGATGTGGTAGTCGTAGAACAGTTCCTGGATGCCGAGGAAGCTGTCGTCGCGCGAGGTGCCGAAGCGCGGATCGATCTGCAGCGCGCGCACATCGTCGGTGTCGACCCGGTTGTACTGGCCGGCCAGGGTGAGGCGGAACTCGTAGACCGGCGGCTTGAACACGGTCTCGCCCTTGAACAGGATGATCCCGGCCAGGAAGGTCTGGGCGAAGATGGTCTGGTCGATGCCCGAATAGATGTCGTTCGCGCCGGGGTTCTCGCTCGATTGCGGCCCCACCGGCGTGGGGATGCTGCGTGGTTCGAGGATGGTGTCCGAGATGCCCACTATTGATCTTTCCGTATTGAGCGACACTACCAGAGCGTCGCCTGTTTCCAGCACGCAGCGATGATCGACGGCCGCTTTTGCGCGCTCTTGAGCCGAGCGCGGGCGGTGCTCTGAAGTTCTCCGAGGTTACCGGGGCAGTAGTTCGCCATCGCATGACGCTTGAGCCAGGCCCAGAGGTATTCGACCGGGTTCAGGTCGGGCGCATAGGGCGGCAGAAACGCGATCTCGATCGCGCCAGCCAAGCTGTCGACGTAGTCGCGAACCAGGCGACTGCGGTGTGCCTTCAACCCATCCCAGATCACGAGCAACGGACGCGGGATGTGCGCCTTCAGGGCTTTGAGGAACGCGACCACTTCTTCCTTCTTGATGCTGCCTTCGTGCAGCCGGAACAGCAGGTTGGTCCGCGATAGGCCCGCGATGGCCGAGACATGGGTCCAGTTGAAGTGGAACTGGATGACCGGCGTCTGCCCTTTCGGCGCCCACGTCCGCACCCGCGTCGGCCGCTCGCTGAAGCCGGACTCGTCCACGAAGACGATCACTCGCCCTTCGCGCCGGGCTTTTTTTTCAGCCCCGGCCATGTGCGCGCCTTCCAGCGCTTCACCGCGTCCTCGTCGCGCTCAAGAGCACGCTTCTCCGGCTTCTGCACGCTGAAGCCGAGCGACCCGAGGATGCGCCAGATCTGCGTCGTCCCATAGACCACGCCAAACTGACGCTCGATCACGCTGCCGACCCGGCGCAGCGTCCACAACTCCGTGCCAAACCCGTGCTGCGTCGGACTCTGCATCACGATCCGTCGTAACGCGGCCAAATCCGCCGGTGTCATTTGCGCCTTCGGACCCGGACCGCCCAAGGCACGCAAGGCCTCGAAGCCTTCGTTCTCCAGCACCGCTTTCCAGCGGTACACCGTCTGGCGCACGACCCCTACCGTCGCGGCGATCTCCGCCGGTCGCTTCCCGCGCTGAAGCAATCGGCCCGCTCGAATCCGCTTCCGTGTCGCTTCGTCCAACTGCGTTCGGATCACTGCCTTCCCTCATGCATCTCGCCGGTCTGTGGCTATTGTCGCACAATACGGAAAGCTCAATAGGCTGAGGAAGGTGTCGTCGCCGAACATCGGCAAGTCGCCCTTCCAGACGTTCTGGTTGTACGGGTCGTACCACGGGTGCTTGAAACCCAGAGCTTCCATGATGCGCCAGCGATCGGGCAGCGGGATGATCTCGCCGACCTGATCCACCGGCGCCGGATCGACCGCGCCCGGGTTGATCTCTACATCGATCGGTCGCTCCGGCGCGGGATGGCCGGGACGGCGGCGCAGGAACGCCGACTTCTCCCAGTCGTACGTCGGCGCGGGAACGAGGCCGATCAGTTCCAGCCACGTTTGAGGCAATGCGTCGGTTTGCTGGACGCCGGTTTGGCTGGCGACATGCAGCTGCGACAGTGCGGCGGCTGGATCGGCAGCGCGAGCGTCGAGCGCGAGGCCGCTGCAGGCCAGTGCAAGACTCAGGGCGAGGCGTGTGGTGGTCATGTCACTTGCCCTCGCAAACATTCTGTTCGTCCGAGCCAATGAACGGTGCCTGCGGGCACTGGACATAGCGCAGGCGCGCGTTGTTCGGTACCAGCGTATCGGCGCGGATCTCGCGCGGCGCGTTGCCGAGGCCGGTGTTGAGGCGAACGCCGGCGTTGTGCAGGCCGAGGAAGGCCACCATGTCGTCCTGGTCGACGCCATCGCCGGAAATGCCGATCGCCCCTACCAGTCGGTTGCCACGATAGATCGGCACACTTCCAGGGAAGATCTGGATGCCATTGGCCAAACGCTGGGTGCCGCCGCAACTGCCGGGTGGAGGGTCCGCAACCACGATCGGGAAGCCGGGTCGCGGCGCGCCCGCAAGCAACTCTCCTTCCAGGAAAATCGGCAGGCCGAGCTGGTTGATGTAGTGCGCCACGTGGAAGGCGAGGCTCGTGTACACCAAGTCGAGCTGGATTCCGTCATGAAATGGACTCCATTGCTCATACGGGTTCGAAAACGGGCCTGCCTGCGGGCTGATGATTCCATCGGGGTAGAAGGGTCGGCTGAGGTTGCCACCCGCACGATCGGTGAACGCAATCGCGCCGTCGCCCAAGGCATTGGGCAAGCCGAGGAAGTCGCGGGTGCGTGATACGTAGTTGCCGATATTCGACGTGCCAACCACGGTCAGGTTGAAACGATCCGGAGCGCTTTCGGACGGAAGCAGGGCACCATTGAAATAGCTCACGGCAGCACGCGTGGTGAGTTCGCTTGCAGCTTGGTCACTGCTGTAGAGAGCCGCCGTGCGTGCCTTCTGTAGCGAGACATCCGCGCCGAACACCGGGGCATCGCGAGTGCGGGCGAAGGCCAATACAACGCCGTTGCTGTCGACCACGGACAGGCTCACCCGTACCGGCGTGCTGAGTGGTCGTCGTATCTGGGCACGAGCGCGATTGGCGACGGCCAAGCCTTCATCGATCACGATGCGTGCTTCTTCGGCCGTGATTGCGCCAGGTCCATCGGTGCCGGCGATGGGCGCATAGCGTTGCACCCCTGAGGCATCAACCAGCACGAAAGCATCCCGGCCGGGATACAGCGTGGCATCTGCGCGGAAACCCGAGGCCGGCGTGCCGAATACGGTGCCGGCGCGCACCAGGCCGTCGGTGTACGCGGGTACGCTGCGGAATGCTCCGAGTGCTGCGAGGTCGCCTGTACTGCCAGGGGCGACGCTCAGGTGGGTGAAGTCGACGTCACTGAATCGGAAGGTCTTGCCATCGGCGGTAATCCGGTCGCCGCGTCGGTCCAGCGGCGCAGCGAATCCGAACGTTGCTGCTGTAGCGATCAGTTCGTCGGTATCGCGATCGCTATCGCCGATGACTGGGTCGAGGGTGTAATCGTCGTCTGCCGCCACGCCCACGCCACCGATCGGAGTGCCGGCCTTGTAGAGTGGAAATCCGCCCGGATCGGCGGAAAGGCCGAGGGGCGAGCGATGCGGGCCGGGTCCGATGCCGCCGGCATCGCGCGTGACGAAGTCCGAACAACTCAGCTGGCTGAACTGCACGCCGAAGAGCGGGCCGGCGGGGGCATTGAATTCCCCTGGATTGAAGTGCTCCTGGACAATCTGACTGGCTGTGCGGGTGGAGAACGCATTTCCCTCGGATGACAGGTACGCGCCGGTAACGGCCTTCGCGATGGCGGCGAGCTCGCTTGGAACGCGCAGCCCTTCCAGACCGCCCACCACGCCACGCTGCGTGCCGACCCGCACGGTGACCTTCGACCCGTTCATGCGGTACACCCCGAGCACGTTTCCGACCCGGTCGACGACGGCGATCACCGCGGGCGTGTTGCGCGCGGCGGCTTCAGCGGCGGCTTGAGCGACGACCCGGCGTACGTCTGCCTCGGAGAGAAACGAGCTGGAGTTCACGCACGAACCGGTGCAGCCCGAATCCCCGGTGCTGTTCGAGGGGGGCGGCGCCGTCCCGACCGGGTCGCCGGAGTTGCTGCTCCCGCCGCAGGCGCTCAAGCCCATTGCCAGCGCAATCGCGGCGGGCAACGAAAAGGAAGATCGACGCATTTTCCCCATGGCCTTGAACCCTCCCCGAGGTTCCGTCCCTAGCCTGACCCGGCGGTGCTGCGCCGGACCGTCCGGATCATAACGCAGTCCGATGCAGGATTAGGACGCGAACGATGCGATTGCCGCGTGAAGGGCATGGCGTGAGCGTCGCGCCAGTGGGCCTCGCGCCTAGAGTTGCTTCTGCAGCAGGTGCGACGATTCGTGGTAGCCGTGACAACTGATGCAGCCGGACTTGAGCTTGTCGTGCCCGCCCGCTTCGCCCGCATGGCAAGCGCGGCAACTGGCGATGTCCGGCAACAGTAGGTCGCTGCTGGCATCCGAAGTCTCGGCCTTGTGGCAATCCGCGCAGGCCATCGTGGTGTGGCTGGCGTGGTCGAAGTGCGACTTCGGGAACCACACGCCCGCCACGCGCACCGGAGCCACCATCCATGGCTCATCGGCCTGGCGACCCGGCGAGACCGCGTGGCACACGCTGCAGGCGCGGCCAGTGAACAGGCTCTCACCCACGGTGCGCGACTTGTCGCGCGCGAAACTGAGGGCCTCCTGGCGGATTTCCGGCGTCACCGGCTGGCCCGGGCGCCGCCGCGTGCGCAGGTTCGGTGGCGCGGTCGGATCCTTGATTTCGCCTTCCAGCGCACGCCGCGCGTAGAACTCGTCCAGGGTGTAGATGATTTCCTGGATCTTCGCGTGCGGCACCTCGCGCTCGGGTTCGGTCACGTCGAAGGTCAGCTTGTGGCAGCGCTGGCACATGCTTTCGAAGTCGACCGGCTGCATCTTCGTGCCACCGGCATCGGGCTTGTGGCAGCTGGCGCAGACCAGCACTTCACGCCCGTCGGGCGCACTCAGGCCATCGGCGGTGAGGTGGGCGTCGTGCGGAAACTTCACGCCCGACTTCTCCTCCAGGCCGGGCTTGAGCTCGGTGCGTTGCGGGGTGAAGTTGCCCTTGGGGTCCCAGGCCGGCAAGGACACCTTGAACTCCGGGTGGGCCTTGCCGAAGTCGGTGATGGACGCCAGTTTGCTTGCGCCCTGGCTCTTGCCGGAGAGGTCGTCGTGGCAGTCGGCGCACAAGGCCTGGTCCTTGCGCACCAGTCCATCGGGGCCGTTGTGGTCGCGATGGCAATGGGCGCAGCGCGCTTCGCCAAGGGCCGGCAGGTTGAACACGGCCGGA
Source organism: Chiayiivirga sp. (assembly GCA_022647565.1). Lineage (GTDB taxonomy): Bacteria > Pseudomonadota > Gammaproteobacteria > Xanthomonadales > Xanthomonadaceae > JALCLA01. Next base: position 27,452 of record JALCLA010000004.1, on the reverse strand, counting down.
TCGGCGTGCGCCGGGGTGTTGGCATGGCAGGTCAGGCACGCGGCATCTCGCACCCATTTGAAGCCGTCGGTGTGGCAGGACTTGCAGTCGCTGCCGAAGAAGTGATGTGCATCGGCAAGTTCACCCGCCTCCCAGGCGCCGCGCGACGGCAACGGCGTCGCCTCCAGCGTCCGCGACAGGCCGGCGGAGTAGTGCGCAAGCAGGGGCAGGCCGAGGAAGAGCACGAGGATCGAACCGAACAACACCCACGCCGGCCAGCGCTTGGCAAGCCAGGTCTGGCCGAGCGAGGTCGGCTTGGCGCTGCGTTCGACCGCGGCTTCCATTTCGGCCTTGTCGATCGCACCGACTTCCACCGCCGCGTCGAAATCCTCAGGTGGCGCCAGCAGTTCGATCCGGGTGGAACCGATCTCGATCACGCCTCCGGCGCTGAGCGCGCCGGTCTGCGCCAGGCCGCCGTTGATCCGGATGCCGGCGGTGATCAGCGACTCGACCCGGTACTTGCCGCCACCCAGCGCGGTGACGCGCGCGTGTTCCAGCGCGGCGCGCAGATCGGAAAGGAAAATGGCCTGGTCCGCGCCGCGACCGATGCTGAGCACGTCGCCGTAGTGGACGTCTTCCTCGTAGGAAACCTGTCCCTTGCCCTTGCGGTTGATCTTGCGGATGAGCCAGCGCATGCGTCGCCCCGATCACCAGTAGAACAGCACGGAGACGATGTGCGCGGTCAACGCGGCGAGCAGCGCGAACGACAGCGGCACGTGCAGGTAAAGCCAGATTTCCATCAGCGCCTGGAACTGGATGTCGCGCGCCACGCGCGTGGCCAGGTTCTTCTTGCGTGTGAGCAGGTCGATGAGCTTGCGCAGCGATTCGGATTGCGCGTCGCCACCGGCGCTGCCCGCGAGGAAATCAACCATCATGAACATGGTCGATTGTTCCCGCGGCTTGGCCTTGGCTTCCTTCTCGCGCTGCGCCACGGCGTCGCGCAGCCGCGCGAGCGCGGCCTCTGAGTCGTCGCGCGCGGTGAGCTGGGCCCAGACCCCTCCGCCGAGCCGGGTCTTCTCGACCGAGCGCAGCACGATGGCGTGGATCTTCGGATCGACCGCATCGGCCAGCATCAACGCGTTCTGGTCGAGTTCGGCGATCTCCTCGAGCATCGCGTCGCGGGTGGCGTCCTGGCGATTGCGCGTCATCAGGGTGGGGTAGCGCAGGTAGGCGTAGACGCCGAAGAAGCCGGAGAAGATCACGATCAGCATCAGCACGAGCGCGAGCGTGTGCACGTTCCAGCCGACCTGGAAGCCCGAGTGCAGCAGCGCGACCAGGATCAACGCGGTGCCGAGGTAGACATGCGCCGACAGCCAGCCGCGCACGCTGCCGATGCCGGCGCCGTAGCGGCGCTTGCGGATGCCGAACCACATCAACCACAAGATCAGCAGCGCGCCGATGGTGCCGAGGGTGTAGCCGAGCCAGGTGCCGCCATTGGGTGGCGCGCCCATCGGCTGGTGCCAGAGGTAGGCGAGCAGTGACGCCAGCAGCAGCCCGAGCGCCGCCCAGAGCCAGCGCTTGTTGGCATGGGTGAGGAAGGAACCATGCATGCTCATGCGCGGTTCCCCTCGACTCGCGCCACCTGGCGCATGTCAGTTCCGCGATTGCGCATAGGAAATCAGCTCCTCGGGCGAAATGCGGATCGCGGCGCCGGTGGGGCAGGAGCGCACGCAGGCCGGGCCGCCCGAGACGCCCTTGCACATGTCGCACTTGACTGCCTTCTTGCCGCTGGCGGCGGCGTCCTTGGCATAGGGCGCTTCGCCCGGGCCGGTGCCCGCCCCGAACATCAGCCAGGACAGCAGGCCGGGCTTCTTGGCCTTCTTCGCGGCCATGTGGATCACGCCATAGGGGCAGTTGCGTTCGCAGTTTCCGCAGCCGATGCAGTTGTCGGCGATGAAGACCTCGCCGTTGGGCGCGCGGTGGATCGCGTCCGGCGGGCAATCCTTCATGCAGTGCGGGTGTTCGCAGTGGCGGCACGAAGTGGGCACGTGCACCGTGCCGTAGGTCGGGCCAGCCTCGCGCTCCAGGCGCGAGGTGCCACCGTGGGTTTCGGCGCAGGCCTTCTCGCAGTTGTCGCACCGTACGCACAGCGCTTCGTCGATCAGCAAGACGTCGGTCGCTTCGCCCACGCCCTGTCGCATCAGGAACGAGATCACGTCGCCGCCGCTCGGCATCGACTGCATCGCGAGGTTCGCGGCGGCGCGCTGGCGGTACTCGGCCTGCAGCTTGAGGCGCAGGTTGCCGTCGCGCGCCAGCAGGCGCTTGAAGGCGTCAGCGCCCAGGCGGATGGTCTCGGTGGCGACCGCGGCCTTGGCTGTGGCGGAGCGGTTGGAATCGCCCAGCAACGCCATCTCGCCGACGTAGTTGCCGGCCGGCACGTAGGACAGCACCACTTCGCGCCCGCCCACCTGGCGCGAGATCGTGAGCGAGCCGACCCGGACCAGGTGCAGGCAGTCGCCGGCATCGCCCTCGTTGAACAGCACGTCGTCGGCCTTGTACTTGCGAGTCTCGGCATCGGACACGATGTCGGCCAGTTGCGCCGCACTCGCTTCCGGCGCGAAGCGCTGCTGGATCGCGCGGGTGATGAACACGAGGTCGATGTCGCGTTTCACCGCCTCGACCGAGTTGATCAGTCGGTTCATCGAGCGCCGCGGGGTTTCCACCAGCACGCACTTGGGCCCGGCGAGCACGGTGGCAGAGCGGCGGCGACCCGAAATCAGGCTCATTTCGCCGAAGAACTCGCCCTGCTTGAGCGTGATGCGCTGGCCGGTCTCGGCGTTGACCACGACTTCGACCGTGCCCTCGACGATGCTGTAGAAGCTGTTGGTGTAGTCGTTCTTCTCGAACACCGGTTCGCCAGGCTTGGGCGTGCGGATGTCGGAGTCGAGCATGAACTCGCGCAATTGCAGCGGCGTGATGTGCGAAAGCAGCCGCACGTTTCCCTGCACCTTGGCGAGTGCTGCCTCCACCGTGGTGAAACCGGGCATGGCACGGAACTTGTCGCGCAGCAGCGGCTCGTCGGCCGGTTCGACCTTTTCGCCGAGGATGTACTCGACGACCTCATAGCCCTGGTTCATCGCCTGCTTGATCAGCGGATAGCCGCCGAGCGCGCCGACGATGTACAGGCCCTTGACGTTGGATTCGTACTGCGCGCTGATCGCCGGCACCGCAGCCGGGTCCTTGCTGGGGAACACCACGCCGCAGGCTTCGACGAAGCCGCGCGGCGCGGTGGCGCCGAGGCGCGCGATGATGCGGTCGACCAGGATCTGGGCCTTGCCATTGGGCGTGGACAGGGTCAGCCGCCCCGGCTTGCGGCCGACGGTGAGCGCCTCGACCTTCTCCGGCCCGGCGTTGTAGTAGCACTCGATGCTGCCGTCGTCGATGGCCTTGAGGATGCCGTCGAGATTGCCCTGCTTGGCGCGCGCGAACTCGTCGCGCCGGTTCACGATGATGACCTGGTTCTGCTTCGACAGGGCGATCGCATTCTCGATCGCGGCGTCGCCGGCCCCGACCACGACGATGGTCTCGCCCGAGTATTCGTCAGGGTCGTCGAGCTGGTACTGCACGAAGGGCAGGTCTTCGCCGTTCACGCCCAGCTTGCGGATGTTGCCTTGCAGGCCGATGCCCATGATGACGAACTCGGCCTCGATCGGGCCGGCCTTGGTCTTGAGTTCGAAATGGCCGGCCTCGGCCTTCCGGATGCCGGTGACTTCGGCACCGTGCCGGACGTTGACCTTGAGCTGCGCCGTGCCTTCGTCCCACGCGCCGAGGATGGCTTCGCGGGTGCCGGCGACAAAGGGCAGGGGCGAGCGCAGCGGCAGGATGCCGGGCTCGTCCATCACGTGCTTGCCCTTCTGGTAGCGGTAGATGGTGTTGGACAGGTGCGGCTCGGCTTCGAGCAACACGTGCGAGAGGCCGCGCTCGGCGGCGCGTGCCGCGGCCGAGAGGCCGCCAGGCCCCGAACCCACCACCGCGATCTTGTAGCGTTCCGCCATGCGCGCCCCCCCGGTGCGAATCCCGATCATAGCAGTCTGGTCTGACCTGCCAATGCCGCACCCGACGCCCCGGCCCGACTTCCGTCCGAGCCGTGGGTAAACTATGGTGAGCGCCACAGGGGCACTACGCGGATGAACCAGGTCTACCAGCGGCTGCGTGCCGACCTGCCGCCTCGGCAGGCGTCGGACAGCAGCGCCTTTCCCTCCGATCCACGCCGGATCAAGGCGTGGGTCGATGCCTTGCCTCGCGCCAATCAGCAGGCCACCCTGCGCCAGCTCTCCGAAGCGTTGCAGGCGCTCAAGGGTCTGCGGCTCGAAGGCGCGCAACGGTTGCTGGCGATGGAGGCCCTGCGGGCCTCGCTGCTGGATGGCGTGGCGCTGCTCGACAAGCAATTGCAGGGCACCGCGTTTCCGCTGCTGCCGGCGAAGGCGCAGGTTGCGGATCAGCTCCAGGCATTCCAGCGTGAACTTGCCCTGGCCTATCGGCTTGCCGTGGTGGAGTTGTGCGGGCCGAACGGCAGCGTGCCCTTCCTCAAGGGCGCGCAGGTGTCGCTGGCGCTGGAGCGCGCGCTGTATCACGCCAGTCGCGATCTCGCCCTGGCCTATTTTCTCTATCGCAGCCCGGCGGCGGGGGTTTGGTCGTCGCTGAACTCGCTGTACGCGTTCGCGTTGCAGTTGAAGCTGGATGACAAGGCTGTGGACGAGCCGGTCGAGCGACTCGCGCTCGGCCCGCGCCAGATCTATGCCCAGGCGTTGCTGCTGGCGCTCTCCAATCCCTATCGTTTCAGCGGGCGCGAGCAGGCCGAGCTCTGGCCGATCACGCGTGATCTGGCGGCGCACCTGGAGCTGTCGATGCGGCGTCCGGGAGACGACGCCTTTGCCATCGCGATCACCGAGGACCATGGACCAGGTTATCTCCCGGAAGAGCGTGCCACGGCGGCTGGCGAGATCCTGTGGATGAACCTGGCGGGGCTGCGCGCCGCGCTCGAAGGCCCCTTGAGCGGCGAAGGCGGTGGCCCGGTGCAGGTGCGATTCCGGCAGGGCACCAGCGTGCTGGCCTCGGCCGACCTGCTGCGCCGCCTGCGGGCAGGCTGGGGCCAGGCGGCAGCACGCGGCCACCAACGCCTGAGCGCAGGCCACGTATTGAGTACCGTGATCGGATTGAGCGGCCTGCACTATTGCCTGGCAGGCCACCGGCACTTCGATGCCTTCCTGCGGCTGGCGCAGGGCGAAGGCGATCATTCCGACTGGGCACAGGGCGGCATCGAGAGCGGGCGGGTTCCAGTGGTGCCGGCCCGTGTCCTGGATCAAAGCCTGGGCGGCTATCGCCTGTGCTGGGCGCACGAGGAAGGATTGCGCGCGCGCGTGGGCGAACTGGTCGGAGTGACCCTGGCCGGCGACGAGGAGGAGCGCGACTGGATGGTCGGCGTGATCCGCTGGTTGCGCTATGGCACCGGTGGCGAAGTGGATGCGGGGGTCGAGTTGCTGGCCCGGCGCGCCCAGGCCGTCGGCCTGCGCAGCGTGGATCCACGCGGCGAGCAGAAGCCGGCGCTGCGGGCGATCCAGCTCGACACGCCGCGGCCGGACGGACAGGCCACCTTGCGTTTTCTCGCCCCCGCCCTGCTGGATGCGCGCGCTTCGCAATTGGAAGTGGCCCGCGCGCCTGAACCGGAAGACTTCGAAGGCGAAACCGAGGTGGTGTCGGCCTCGCGCTGTTCCGATATCCTCGTGCTCGAAAGCGCGGGCGACTACCTGCTGCTCGCGGCGAATCCTTCCGCTACGGCCTGACCCGCATGAATCCCTGCATCCCTCGTCCCGCCGCGCCAGCCGCGCGGCGCCGCAGCCTGTCGTCGCAGGTCGGCCGCATTGCCGTGGGCGGCGATGCGCCCGTGGTGGTGCAGTCGATGACCAACACCGACACCGCCGACGTGGCCAGCACCACCAAGCAATGCGCCGAACTCTGGCGCGCGGGATCGGAACTGGTTCGGATCACGGTGAACAACCCCGAGTCCGCCGCGGCGGTGCCACGCATCCGCGACAAGCTCGCCATGATGGGCGTGGAGGTGCCGCTGATCGGCGACTTCCACTACAACGGTCACCAGTTGCTCACGGCCGAACCGGCCTGCGCCGAGGCCTTGGCCAAGTACCGCATCAACCCCGGCAACGTCGGCTTCGGCAAGAAGCGCGACACCCAGTTCGCCACCTTGATCGAACTGGCGCTCAAACACGGCAAGCCGGTGCGGATCGGCGCGAATTGGGGTTCGCTGGACCAGGCTCTTGCGGCGCGGTTGATGGACGAGAATCACGCGCGCCCCGAGCCCTGGAATGCCGCCGCCGTGCTGCGCGAGGCCTTGATCCGTTCGGCGCTGGATTCGGCGGCGCGTGCGGTGGAACTGGGCCTGGGGCGCGAGCGCATCGTGCTCAGCGCCAAGGTCAGCGGGGTGCAGGAGCTGATCGCGGTCTACCGCGAGCTGGCGGCACGCTGCGATTACGCCCTGCACCTGGGCCTGACCGAAGCGGGTATGGGAAGCAAGGGCATCGTCGCCTCGAGCGCCGCACTGGGCGTGCTGCTGCAGGAAGGCATCGGCGACACCATTCGCATTTCGCTCACGCCCGAACCCGGTGCCTCGCGTACCCAGGAAGTGATCGTGGCGCAGGAGCTGTTGCAGACCCTGGGCCTGCGCGCGTTCACGCCGTTGGTGACGGCATGCCCGGGTTGCGGTCGCACCACGTCGGAATTCTTCCAGGAGTTGGCCAAGGCCGTGCAGGAGCACGTGCGCGGCAAGATGCCCGAATGGAAGATCACGCACCCGGGAGCCGAGAATCTGACGCTTGCCGTCATGGGCTGCGTGGTGAATGGGCCGGGCGAATCGCGCCACGCCAACATCGGCATTTCACTGCCCGGTACCGGCGAGGCTCCGGCGGCGCCGGTCTTCATCGATGGCGAAAAGGCCGTGACCTTGCGCGGCGAAAACATCACTCGCGATTTCGTCGCGCTGATCGATGCCTACGTCGAGGAACGGTTCGTGCTCAAGGCCGGCTCCAGATAGCGCCACAGGTTGCTGCGGGCCTGTTGCCGCACCTTCTTTCGCAGCAGCGGCGTCCAGCCCAGGAGCAGCCCGGCCGGACCCAGTGCCTGGCGCGACCAGGCCCAGAAATCGATGCGATCGCGGTGTTCGCAGATCAGGCCGTCGCGGAAGCGGAAAGTGGCGTCGATGCGGTTGTGCACGCGCCGCCCGGTCTGGCTGAAGGTGTAGATGGCTTCCCAGTGCGCGGAACCGCCTGCGTCGTCGGCTCGTATGGCGCTGGCTTCGACCCTGAGGTCCTTGGCCTTGGAGCACAGCATCTTCCACATGCCGCGTGCCTCGTCCCCGTGCAGTTCTCCGAACGCCGGGTCCTCGAACACGACGCCATCGCCGTAACACGCGGCCATCGTGCCGGCGTCACCCGCGGCAAAGGCACGATAGAAGCGCGCAATCAAATCGGCATGGGGGTGCATCGCGGACTCCTCAGGCAGCCCGGCAGACACGATTGCGGCCACTGTCCTTGGCCCGGTACAGCGCGGCATCGGCGCTGCGCATCAGGCCGCTGCGGTTCTGGTTGGCTTCGTCCAGGTGGGCCAGGCCGACGCTGATGGTGACCGTCTGCGCGGCACCCCCGGGCCGGAACGTCGCTTCCGCCACCGCCAGGCGCAGGCGCTCGGCGAAGGCGTGCGCGTCCGCCGCGCTGGCCTCGGGCAGCAGCACCGCGAACTCCTCGCCGCCGATGCGCGCTGCCACGTCTTCGCCGCGCACGTGCTGGCGCAGGATGTCCGCGAGTTGTCGCAGCACGCCGTCGCCGGCGATGTGGCCATGCTCGTCGTTGATGCGTTTGAACAGGTCGACGTCCAGGATCGCCAGCGCCAGTGGACGCCCGTGTCGCTGCGCGCGCGCGATCTCCTTTTCCAGCAGTTCCATGAAGTGCCGGCGGTTGCACAAGTCGGTCAGGGCATCGTGCGTGGCGAGCTGGTAGACCTCTTCGTGATAGCGCGCCTCGACGCTGGCATGGGAGATGAACTTCAGGATGGTTTCGCCGACGGTGATGTGGTCGCCGTCCATCAGGGCCGATTCCTGCACCTTGTCCTCGTTGACGCGAGTGCGGTTGGTGGCCCCGAGGTCGCGCACGCGATAGCCGTCGGCATCGCGCCAGATCGAGCAATGCTGGCGCGAGACGCTGGGATGCGGGATGTGCAGGTCCGACTCCTGCGAGCGCCCGACCACGATGGCGCGTTCGCCCACGTCGATCCGCTTGCCGAGGCCTTCCCCATGGATCACCACGACACAAGCGGAGTGCGGGCCGGCGCGGCGCGGGCCGGGGCTCAGTTCGGTGCGTTGCGTGGTGTCGTTGTCGTGGGGCATCGGACGCATCGCGGATGGTCGCGCGTGAGTGTAGCGGATCGGCGCAGGCGATCGGCTACCATGCGGCGACGGCCCTGGGGAGCGGCGATGGCAGTCAATCGTGATGACGATTTCGCGCCGACGCAGCAACTTGCGACGCGCAGCGGCGACGGCAGCAGCGGCGGCGAGGTGCTGGCACCCGGCACGCGGCTCGGGCCCTATCGCATCGAAGCCATGCTCGGCAGCGGCGGCATGGGCGAGGTCTACCGTGCCGAACAACTGGAGCCGGTGCACCGCACCGTCGCCCTGAAGCGTCTGCAGGGACGGCGCCTCGATGCGCGCCAGTTCGCGTACTTCGAGGTTGAGCGCCAGTTGCTGGCGCAGATGCAGCATCCGGCCATCGCCCAGATCTTCGACGCCGGCACCACCGTCGATGGGGTGCCGTACTTTGCCATGGAATACATCGAAGGCCGGGCGCTCACCGCGTACTGCGAAGCGAACGAACTCGGCCTGCGGGCGCGGCTGGAACTGTTCGTCCGGGTATGCGAGGGCGTCGGACATGCGCACCAGAAGGGCGTGATCCATCGCGACCTGAAGCCGGCCAACATCCTGGTCGCCGAGATCGATGGCCGCGCCTTGCCCAAGATCATCGATTTCGGCATTGCCACGGCGGCCAGCCGCGCGGTGGCGACGGCCGAGGTGGCGGGCACGCCGGCCTACATGAGTCCCGAGCAGGCGGGCATCGCGCCGTTCGAGGTCGATGTGCGCAGCGACGTGTACTCGCTGGGCATCGTGCTGTACGAACTGCTGACCGGTTTGCGTCCGGATGCCGCCAACAGCGAGCCCTCGACCGAGCGCACCGCCCTGCGGCCTCCGTCGCGCGCGCTCGAGACCTTGCCTGGCGCCGCTGGCGCAGAGTGGGCGCGGCGCCAGGGCACAAGCATGGCGCAGCTGCGCCAGGTGCTGCGCACCGACCTCGACTGGGTCGTGATGCGCGCGATCCGGCAGAACCGCGACGAACGCTACGCCAGCGTCGGGGCGCTGGCAGATGATGTGCGGCGCTATCTGGACGATCGGCCGTTGCAGGCCGCGCCGGGCGGGCGGTTGTACGTGGCGCGCAAGTTCATCCGGCGCCATCGCGTGGCGCTGAGCGCCGGCAGCGCGATCGCGCTCGCGCTCGTGGGCGGTCTTGCGCTGTCGCTTTACGGCTTGTGGCAGGCCGACGCGCAACGCGAGCTTGCCGAGAGGCGCAGCCGCGAGCTGGAGCGGGTCGCGGCGTTCCAGCAATCGATGCTCAAGGGCATCGATATCGAAGCCATGGGCAAGGGCCTGGTCGCGGCGCAGCGGGCCCAGGTCGAAGCGGCGCTGGAGAAGCCCGGAGCCGACGGCCTTTCGCTCGACGGATGGGACGCGTTGGTGGCGCGCACCGCGCCGGCCGATCTGGCACGCGCCGTCATCGACGAGCACGTGCTGGCGCGGGCGCTCGCCACCCTGGATCGGGATTTCAAGGACGAGCCGCGCCTCGATGCCGACCTGCGCGAGGCGATCGCCGAGGTGTATCGCGGCATCGGTGGCTACGGGCGCGCGGCGCAGCTGCTCGAAGCGGTTTCAGCCACGCGCGCAACACTGCTGGGCGAGAACGACGAAGCCACGCTGAGGGCGCAGAGTTCGCGCGCGTTTGCGCTCAATCGCAGCGGAGACCTGGCGCAGTCACGCGCCTTGCTGGAATCGTTGAGGCAGCGCCTGGCGGGCTTGCCGGGCATTTCCGAAGAAGTACGCGACGACATCGACCTGAACTACGCCGTCACCCTCACCGACCAGGGTGAAGCGGCGGCCGCGATCGCGGTGCAGAAGTCGCTGCTGGAGCGCGTTCGTGCCCGCGATGGCGAGCAGGCCGAGCAGACCCTCACGATCCGCAACAATCTTGCCATCGCCCAGATGCGCGCCGGGCAGCGCGAGGAAGGGCGGCAGCAATTCGAAGCGGTGTATGCCGCGCGGCGCGAGGTGCTTGGCGCGGAGCACGAGGACACCCTGGTGTCGATGATGAATCTCGCCGCGGCGCGCGGCATGACCCGCGATTTCGATGGCGCGCTGGCCCTGCAGCAGGAGGCCTACGCGATCCAGCGCCGGCGCCTCGGCGAGGACCATCCGATGACGCTGGCCGAGCGCAACAATCTAGCCTCCACGCTGATTGCGCTGGAGCGCCTCGACGAGGCTCACGCGCACCTGGTGGCAACCTATGCGGCCCGGCGCAAGGTGCTGGGCGACCAGCATCCGCAGACGCTGCGTACCGGGCTTAACCTTGCTGCAGTCTTGAGCCGCCTGGATCGCCCGGTCGAAGCTCTGGCCCTGATCCACGCGGTGGCCGATGCGCGCGCCGCGAGCCTCGGGCCGGAGCATCCCGATACCTTGACGGCGCTGGCCAACGTCGCCAGCAGCGAACGCGATGCCGGGCATCCGGAGCGCGGCCTGGTGATTGCGCGCGCGACCCTGGCTGCGCGCGAGCGGGTGTTGGGGGCGATGCATCCGGACACGATCGATTCGCGCCTGCTGGTGGCGGACCTGCTGCGTGATAGTGGTGCGCTGGACGAGGCGCGCGGCGAGTTCCAGGCGTTGCTGTCGATCCCCGACCTGGCGCAGCGACCGCGCTTGCTGGCGGCATCGAAGCTGGCCCGGATGCTGGACGAGGCGGGTGAAACCGGGGCGGCGCAAGTGCTTCGGGACCAGTGGATCGCGCCGTTCCTGGCGCGCGATGCGGGCACCCTGACGGGAGCCGAGCGCGCCTTGCGCGACGAGTTGTCGCGCACCAAGCGGGATTGAGGCGGGCAGCGCCGTTACTCGCCGGGCTTGGCCGCCTCCACCGGGGCGTGCGTGCCGGCGCGCCGTGCCAGGGTCGCTTCGCGATGCGCGATATAGGCGTTCGCGGCGAAGATGATCCCGGCACCCAGCGCGGTCCAGCGGTCCAGCGACTCGTCGAACAGCAGCCAGCCGAACAGCGCCACCAGGGGCAACTGCATGAAGCTGATCGGGGTCAGGGCCGATACGTCGCCGAGCTTGAGCGCACGTGTCCAGAGCATGTGGCCGCCAGTGCCGAGCAGCCCGGCCGAGATTGCCCACAGCCAGGTGATGCCTTGTGGCCACTGCCAGACGAACAACGCCGGAACCAGGGACATCGGCACCCACAGCAGGGTGGTCCAGAGCACGATGCGGTCGGCGGGCTCGGTGCGCGAGAGTTGCTTGATCAGGATCGAGACCAGGCCGCTCAACACAGCGGCGGCCAGTGCGACCAGCGACCCGGTGCTGAAGCTGGCACTGCCGGGACGCACGATCACCAGCACACCGACAAAGCCCAGCACCACGGCGGCCCAGCGTCGCGCGCGCACCTGTTCGCCCAGCATCAGCACCGCGGCGATGGTGACGAACAACGGGGTGGAGTACGAAAGTGACACTGCCTGCGCCAGCGGCAAGTGGCCGATGGCCCAGAAGCCGCAAAGCATCGAGCAGATGCCCACCAGGCAGCGCACCAGGTAGCGCGGCAGGTGCGCCGTTGCGAGCAGACCCGGGCCGTGGCGCAGCAGCAGGGGCAAGGCGGCGATCAAGCCGAAGAAGTTGCGGAAGAACGCCACTTCGAAGGTATGCAGGCTCTGCGAGGCGAGGCGGATGGTGACGGCCATCAGGCCGAACAGGACGGTGCTGCCCAGCATCAGGGCGGCGGCGCGCGCGGCGTTGTTCGGTCCGGCGTCGCGCTTGCTGCGGGTCGCGTGGGTGGGGTTGGGGTTCATGCCGCAGTGGTTGCGAACGCAGCCCCCACGATGCGTGCTTCGGGTTCCAGCATCACGTCGAAGCGTTCCCGGACCGAGGTCGCGATGCGTTGTGCCAGGGCCAGCAGTTGTGTGCCAGTGGCTTGGCCGTGGTTGACCAGCACCAACGCGTGCTGCGCTGCCACGCCGGCATCGCCCTCACGATGGCCCTTCCAGCCGCATTGCTCGATCAGCCACGCAGCCGAGAGTTTTCGATGGGCTTCGTCACCCGCGGCGAAGTTAGGCAACGCCGGATGCTCTGACTGCAGGGCCTGCACCTGCGCGAGGGGCAGCATCGGGTTCTTGAAGAAACTCCCGACATTGCCGATCAGCGTCGGGTTCGGCAGCTTGCGCGTGCGCAGGCGGCAGATGGCCTCGGCCACATGCGCGGCGCGAGGCGTATCGACGTCCATGGCAAGCAGTTCCTCGCGCACGCCGGGATAATCCATGCGCAGCTCGCGCCGGCGCGGAAGACGCAACTCCAGCGCGGTCACGATGCGACGTTCCGGTTGGCGCTTGAACACGCTGTCGCGGTAGCCGAAGCGGCAAGCCGCGGGATCGAACCTGACCAGTTGCCGTGCGTCGCGATCCCAGGCCTCGACCCCATGCACGAACTCGGAGAGCTCGGTGCCGTAGGCACCGATGTTCTGGATCGGGGCCGCCCCGACGGTGCCGGGAATCAAGGCGAGATTCTCCAGTCCGCACAAGCCGCCCGCGAGCGACCAGCGCACCAGGTCGTCCCAGCGTTCGCCGGCTTCGGCCCGCACCACGCAAGTGTCACCATCGTCTTCGAGCACGCGCAGACCGAGCATCGCGGCGCATACCACGGTGCCGTGCCAGTCGCCTGCAAACAGGATGTTGCTGCCATCGCCCAGCACCAGCACGCGCGAATCGCGCACGAAGGGGTAGGCGAACAGTTCCGCGAAACCCTCGGGTCGGCGCACGTCCGCCATCAGTTCGGCCCGCGCCGCGACCCTGAATCCGTTGCGGCCGGCGAGAGAGGCATTCTCGGCCAGCGTGAACGCCTCGCTCATGCGCGGCGCAGACCGTGGCTCGGGCCTTCCTTGCGCCAGCGGATGGCATTGACGCATTCGCCGATCAGGCTCGGGCCGCGATACACGAGGCCGCTGTAGATCTGCACCAGGCTGGCACCCGCGGTGACCTTGCCCGCGGCATCGGCGCCACTGAGGATGCCGCCCACGCCGATCATTGGAATCGACTCCGGCAACAGGGTGCGCATGCGTCGCAGGACATGGGTGGAACGACCGTAGAGCGGACGCCCCGAGAGGCCGCCGACTTCGTGCGCCAGCGGATGCTTCTCGATGACGAGACGCTCGACCGTGGTGTTGGTGGCGATGACGCCATCCACCTGCAGTTCGGACAGCACGCGGGCACAGGCCTCGATGTCGGCGTCGGTGAGATCCGGCGCGATCTTCACCAGCATCGGCACGCGTTTGCCGTGCTTGGCGCCGAGCCTCTCCTGCGCCTCGCGCAGGCCGCTGACGAGTCGACGCAGGGCTTGCTCTTCCTGCAGCTCGCGCAGCCCGGCGGTGTTGGGCGAGGAGATGTTCACCACGACGTAGCTGGCAACCGGGTAAACCCGTTCCAGACACTGCAGGTAATCGTCGAGGGCGCGCTCGTTCGGTGTGTCCTTGTTCTTGCCGATGTTGATGCCGAGCACGCCGCGATAGCGCGCGCGTTCGACATTGCGCACCAAGGCACTGACGCCGTCATTGTTGAAGCCGAGGCGATTGATCACGGCCTCGTGCTCGGGCAGGCGGAACATGCGTGGCCGGGCATTGCCGGGCTGCGGCCGCGGCGTGGTGGTGCCGATCTCGATGAATCCAAAACCCAGGGACGCCAGTGCATCGATGTGCGCGCCGTTCTTGTCCATGCCGGCCGCGAGTCCGACCGGGTTGTCGAATCGCAGGCCGAACACGGTCGCCGGCATCGGCTTGGGCTTTAGCGCGAACAGCGGATTGATGCCGGTTCGGTAGGCGGCCTCGATCGCCTTCAGTCCGAGTGCATGGGCGCGCTCGGGATCGAGTGCGAAGAGAAAGGGGCGGGCAGCACCGTACATGCTCAGTGCCCCGCGCCGGCCAGCCATGCCAGGCCGCCCAGGAAGGTGATCAGGACGGCGACCACCGCGATCGCCAAGCCGAGCCAGAGGTAGCCGAGCACGAGCCCGGCGATGGCCAGGCCATCGCCTTCGAACTGGTCGACGGCGCGACGGATTTCATTGCGCGCCATGTGGCCGGTGACGATCGCCACGGTCGAACCCACCAACGGCAGTGCAACCCAGCCGAGCACGCCGAAGACGAGGCTGACCACCGCGAGCGTGCTGGTCTGGCGCTGAAGCGAGTTCATCGATGGCCTTTACAGATCGAACTTGATGCCCTGCGCCAACGGCAACGCATCGGAGTAGTTGATGGTATTGGTCTGGCGGCGCATGTAGGCGCGCCACGAATCCGAACCCGACTCGCGCCCGCCGCCGGTTTCCTTCTCGCCACCGAAGGCCCCGCCGATTTCCGCGCCCGAGGTGCCGATGTTGACGTTGGCAATGCCGCAATCCGAACCCGAAGCCGCGAGGAAGGCTTCGGCGGCTTTCAGGTTCTGGGTGAAGATCGCCGAGGACAGGCCTTGCGGTACGGCGTTCTGCGTCGCGATGGCATCGCCGAGGTCGCGGAACTTCATCACGTACAGGATCGGCGCGAAGGTTTCGTGCTGCACGATGGCGGCATCGTTGCCCAAGCCGGTGACGAGCGCGGGCAGGACGAAATTGCCCTTGCCTTCGATCGCCGTGCCACCCGAGGCGATGGTGCCGCCCGCGGCCCTGGCCTGCGCGATGGCGTCCAGATACGCCGCCACGCCATCGCGGCTGTTGAGCGGGCCCATCAGGTTCTTCGGGTCGGTCGGATCGCCGATCTTGCCTTCGACCTGCTTGTAGGCCGTGACCAGCTTGGCCAGGACATCGTCGTAGATCGCCTCATGCACGAACAGGCGGCGCGTAGTGGTGCAACGCTGGCCGGCGGTGCCGACCGCGCCGAACACGATGGCGGGAATCGCCAGCTTCAGATCGGCCGACTCGTCCACGATGATCGCGTTGTTGCCGCCCAGTTCCAGCAAGCTGCGACCCATGCGCTGCGCCACGCGCTCGCCCACGAGGCGACCGACCTTGGTCGAACCGGTGAAGCTGATCAGCGGCACACGCTTGTCGTCGACGATCGCCTGCGCCAGTTCGGTGCCGGCGTCGTTGAACAGGAAGAACAGATCGGGGAAACCACCGGCCTTGAGCGCGTCATTGCAGATGCGCATCGCCGCAATGGCCGAGAGCGGGGTCTTGGGCGAGGGCTTCCAGATCGAGATATCGCCGCAGATCGCCGCGATGAACGAGTTCCAGGCCCAGACTGCGACCGGGAAATTGAAGGCCGAAATGATGCCGACGAGGCCCAGCGGGTGCCATTGCTCGTACATGCGATGGCCGGGGCGTTCGGAGTGCATGGTCAGGCCGTAGAGCTGGCGCGACAGACCGACGGCGAACTCGCCGATGTCGATCATTTCCTGCACTTCACCATCGCCTTCCGGCTTGGACTTGCCCATTTCCAGCGCCACGAGCGAACCCAGCGCGTCCTTGTTGGCGCGCAGCGCATCCGAACACAGGCGGATGGCTTCACCACGTTTGGGGGCCGGCGTCGTGCGCCAGACCTTGAATGCGGCCTGGGCGCGCTGAATGATCAGTTCGTAGTCGGCCTGACTGGAGGCGTGGACGCGGCCGAGGACTTCGCCCGTGGTCGGGTTGATCGGTTCGAGCACGCCGGCATCGACGGTTTTCGACCACTCGCCCTGACCCAAATAGGTGCCTGACACGGACTCGGCCAGGCCGAGCGTCTTGAGGATGGAAGCGGACATGGAAACTCCTGAGGTGAATCGCCGCCACGACGCCTTGCGCGTCGGGCCGAGAAAGGCCGCGAATTCTAGCAGAGGCGGTCCGCGCGAAGGGACGCTGACGGGGCGCACTTGCGCGGCGAGGCGCGCGGGTTCAGGGGCTCAGGCCAAGGGTCGAGCGCAAGATCGGGTGGCGACGCGCCAACGCATCCGCGCCCGGCCCGGCGATGCCGAGCAGGTAGGTCATGCCGCGGTAGAGCTGTCGCAGTGTGGGTAGTGCGTATTGGCGCAGCGCGAAGCGGCCATAAGTGAACGCTTGGGCACCGATGAGCAACATCATCCCGTCCAGACCGACCGCATCGAGGATAGGAACGAGCAGGCGCAGTTCCGGATGCGCGGCGAGGCACGCGATGACCACGAGAGTGAGGGCAGCGAGGGTGTAACGACGCCACTTGCGAAATTGCGGTTTGCTCGGGTGCACGGCGTGGATCAACGATGAGATGAGTGGCGACCCCGACAGGAGTTGAACCTGTGACCTCGCCCTTAGGAGGGGCGCGCTCTATCCAACTGAGCTACGGGGCCGTGCGCGGCGAATGATAGCAAGTCGGGATGCGTGTTCCGGCGACGGCAGCGGGGCAAGCCCCGCTCTACGGGGTTGCGTGGGTATCAGTGGAAATCGCGTGTTGCACGCCGCAACCCCGGCAGCAGCGCGCTGTAGTCGTGCAGTCGGCGGGCGATGAGATGGCGCACGCCGTCCTGGTATTGCAGTACGCCGTCGATGGCGAGCAATTCGGATTCGACCAGTTCGCGCCGCTGGCGCAGGCCGAGGTCGCGCCAGATCACGGCGTTGACGCTGCCGGTTTCGTCTTCGAGGGTGACGAAGGTGACGCCCGATGCGGTTTGCGGGCGTTGTCGCGTGTTGACCAGGCCGGCGAAGCGCAGGTGGCTGCCGTGCTGCAGTTGTACGATCTCGTCGGCGCGACGGCACCGCCGCGCGCGCAGCGCGTCGCGGATCAGCGCCAGCGGGTGCCGTTCCAGGCTCAGTCCGACGTGGGCGTAATCGGCGTAGAGGTTTTCGATCGCATTGGGCGGTCGCAGCGCGGGGCGCGGATCGTCGATGCGGGCCGGGGCCAGCAGCGAATCGGCGCTTTCCTGCGCGGCGATGTCCCAGAACGCGCGATGCCGATGCCCCGACAGACTCCGCAGCGCGCCCGCCGCGGCCAGCAAGCGACGTGCGCGGGCATCGAGCCGCGCGCGTTGCGCCAGATCGGTGACGTCGACGAAAGCGCGTTCGCATCGCGCTTGCACCAGACGTTGTGCATCGGCTTCGGGCAAGCCGGAGATCTGGCGCAGGCCGAGGCGTAGCGCAAATTGCAGCCCCTCTCCCTTGATGGAAGCGGGGGTGGGGAGAGGGTGATGCGGCATTCCGCAAGTCTCGTCACCCTCACCCCGGCCCTCTCCCCTCAAGGAAGAGGGGGAAAGAGCGGCTTCCAGCGTGCAATCCCACGCGCTGCACGTTGCATCCACCGGGCGCACCTCGACGCCATGACGGCGCAGGTCGGACACGATCTGGTCGGCGGTGTAAAAACCCATCGGCAGCGAGTTGAGTAGGGCGCAGGCGAAGGCAGCCGGCTCGTGGCATTTGAGCCAGGCCGATACATACGCCAGACCGGCGAAACTGGCGGCGTGCGATTCGGGAAAACCATAACTGCCAAAGCCCTTGATCTGCTCGAAGATGCGTTCGGCGTACTCGTGCGAATAGCCGTTCTTCGCCAGGCCGTCGAAGATGCGTTGCTGGAAGTGTTCCAGCCCGCCGTGGCGCTTCCATGCGGCCATCGACCGACGCAGTTGATCGGCCTCGCCCGGAGTGAAATCGGCGGCCACTTCCAGCAGCTTCATCACCTGTTCCTGGAACAGCGGCACGCCCAAGGTGCGGCCCAGCACGCCGCGCACCGCTTCGCTCGGATATTCGACCGGTTCTTCGCCTTTGCGCCGGCGCAGGTAGGGATGCACCATGCCGCCCTGGATCGGGCCGGGACGCACGATCGCGACCTGGATCACCAGGTCGTAGTAATTCACCGGCTGCAGTCGCGGCAGCATCGACATCTGCGCGCGCGATTCGATCTGGAACACGCCGACGGTATCGGCTTGCCGGATCATGGCGTAGGTGGGCGCGTCGTCCTGCGGGATCGTCGCCAGGGTCCAGCGCTGGCCGCGATGGCGTTCGATCAGATCGAAACATTTGCGGATGCAGGTCAGCATGCCCAGTGCGAGGCAATCGACCTTGAGCAGGCCGAGGTATTCCAGATCGTCCTTGTCCCACTGGATGATGGTGCGCTCGGGCATCGAGGCGTTCTCCACCGGCACCAGATGCCACAGCGGCTGGCCGGAGATCACGAAGCCGCCGACATGTTGCGACAGGTGCCGCGGCGCGCCCTTGAGTTCGTCGAGCAGTACGCAGAAGCGGCGCATCTCGGGTGCGTCCGGATCGAAGCCGCGCTCGCGCAGGCGCAGCTCCAGCGGTGCTTCGCCCTGGCCCCAGGCGAATACCGCCGACAGCTGCTCCACCTCGTCCTCGCCGAAACCGAGCGCACGGCCAAGATCCCTCGCGGCCGAGCGCTTGCGATAGCAGATCACGGTGGCGGCGAGCGCGGCGCGTTCGCGCCCGTAGCGGGTGTAGAGGTACTGGATCACTTCCTCGCGTCGCTCGTGCTCGAAATCGACGTCGATGTCGGGCGGCTCATCGCGTTCCTTCGAGACGAAGCGCTCGAACAGCATGCCGATCTGGTCGGGTGCCACCGAGGTGATGCCGAGGCAGTAGCAGACGATCGAATTCGCGGCCGAACCACGGCCCTGGCAGAGGATGCCGCGCTCGCGCGCCCAGCGCACCACGTCGTGCACGGTGAGGAAGAAGGCTTCGTAGCGGCAGTCGGCGATGATCGCCAGCTCCTTCTCGATCAGGGCATGGTGCGCGGCGGCGATGCCGTCCGGCCAGCGTGCGAGCGCCCCGGCATCGGTCAGGGCGCGCAGGTGCGAGGCCGGCGTGGTGCCCGGTGGCACCAGTTCTTCGGGGTGGTCGTACTTCACCTCGCGCAGGCTGAAGCGGCAGCGCTCGGCAATGCGCAGGCTCTCGTCGAGCTGCGCGCGCGGGTACAGTTCGGCCAAGGCCTCGATCCGGCGCAGATGGCGTTCGCCGTTCGGGAACAGTTCGAGCCCGCATTCGGCCACCGGACGGCGCAGTCGAATCGCACTGAGCGCATCCTGCAAGGCGCGACGACGACGTTGATGCATGTGGACATCGCCGCAGGCCACCTGCGGCACGCGTTGCGCGTGCGCCAGCGCCGCCAGCGCAGCGGGATCGGGCTCGCGCGCCGGACAACGGTGCCGCTCCACCGCGATCCAGCAGCGTTGCGGAAACTGCGAATGCAGCCAGTCCAGCTCCTCGTCCCAGCGTTCGCGTGCCTGCGGCATCCACAGCGCGAGCAGGCCATCGCAGGCGATGGCGGAAACGTCGTCGCGTTGCAGGCGATACGTGCCCTTGTCCGCGGCGCGACGGCCCGTGGTGATGAGTCGGCTGAGCGCGGCGTAGCCGCCCAGATCGGCGCACAGCAGCACGAATTTCAGCCCGCAGTCGAGCCGGAACTCGCTGCCGACGATGAGTTTGAGCTGATGCGTTTCGCTCGCCTGCAGGGCCCGAACCGCGCCCGCGAGCGAGCATTCGTCGGTGATCGCGAGCGCGGCATAGCCCAGCTGTTTGGCGCGCGCGAACAACTCTTCCGCGCTGGACGCGCCGCGCTGGAAGCTGAAATGACTCAGACAGTGCAGTTCGGCGTAGCCGCAGGGTTCGTCGTGCATGCGGCGCACACTGCGATGCCGGCGTCTCACCACGCGATACATCCAACTGACTCCTCCCCCTGCTTGCGGGGGGAGACTGGGTGGGGGGAATGCTCTGTTCACCCGAACCACCCATGCACCATCCACGCGGCATCCTCGCGCCCGGCCTCGCGGAACAGCCAGGCGCGCTGGCCGGTGTCGAGGTCGGCGATGACGTAATCACGGCGTGCATCCGCGCCATCCCACCAGCCGCTCTCGATGCGCTCTATGCCGGCGACGAAGCGCACCACGCGGGCCTGCAGCGGTTGTGGTTGCGGCAGCAGCCAGATCGGGCGTGGCGAGGATGCAGGCATCGGTGCTTCTGCTACGCGCGCCTCGTTGCGACGCCATGCGTGTTCCGGGCGATGGTCCGGATAGGGCGTGAGCGTATTCACCGCCGTGTCGCCAAGGCGCGCGCGCAGGCGTTCGACCAAGGTGCCCCAATCCTGTGCGCCGCGCGTGGCGGCATCGAACAGGTCGGCGGCGGGTGGGGCGAAGGCGGGCAGGTCGTCGGCCACCAGTTCCAGCCAATGCGCAGGGGCGATGAGCGGGTGTTGCTCGAGCCGGAGGCGTGCGGTATCGAACAGGGCTTCGGGTTGGCGCAAGGGCGTGCGCAGGCCCACCGGCATCGTGCTCGGGGCCTGGCCTTCGTGTCCGAAGCGCAGTTCGAAGCGCACTACCGCGGCATCGCGGGCGTGCAGGTGGCGCGCCAGTTCGCGGATCAGGCGTTGCAACGGAAAGCGCAATGCCGGCGAGGTTTCGATGCCGTAGTCGAACTCGCAACGCAGCACGAAGCGCGATGGCGGCTGCCACGGCGGCTGCGGGTCGGGCGTGTCGCCGTAAAGACGCGCCAGATGCTCGATCAGGGCGAGGCCGGCGCGGCGCGCCAGGGCGGCCGAGGGCAGGCGGCGCGCTTCGCCCAGGCAACGCACGCCGATGGCCTGCAGCATCGCGCGTTGCGCGGCAGAAAGCGGCGCATCCTCCAGAGGGATCGCATCCAGCCGGCGCGCGAGTTTCTCGTGGCTGGCGATGGCGGTTCCATCGCGCAGCCGTGCCAACAGGCGCGCGGCCTGCGGCGTGGGTGCCAGCGCCAGTTGCAGGCGATGGCCTTCGGCCGCGATGCCTTCGCGCAGGCCTTGCCGGATCGCGGGCCAGCCACCGAACAGGCGCAGGCTGGCGCCGACTTCCAGCAGGATGTCTTGTGGCGGGCAGGGCAGGACCTGGCTGCTGAAGGCGTAGGCGCGCAGCGCCAGGGTCTGCAGGCGCATGGCTTCGGCCGCGACATCGCGGCGTTGCACATCGAGTCCGGCGCAGCAGGCGCGCGCGGCGGCCAGTGCTTGCCCGATGCGCACGCCGGCGTGTCGCGCCGTGTCATCGCTGTCGTGCACGAACGCGCGCTGCGCCGGACCATCGATCACCACGCGCGGCGCGGCATCGGGTTCGAAAACCTCCAGCGACAGCGACGGCAGATGGCAACAGGCCCAGAACATGCGCCCGCCGTTTCACGCGCAACGTTCGCGTTGCAGGGCCTGCGCCGGCGTCATGGCACCGCGGCACTTGAGCACGCGCAGGCGCAGCGCGCCGGGGGCGGGTTCCAGCTGCAGGCGCAGTGCGGCCGGGCTGGCATTGACGGCATGGCGCGAAGGGCGGAACACGAAGCCGTGGCAGCGGCCTTCCCCGGCGGCGAGTTGCAGGCGACGCAGACTGCGATCGTCGCCACCGGCCAGCCACAGCGCCACCGCACCGAGGCAGCCCGCGCGCAGGCATTGTTCGGCCGCCCAGGGCGCTTGCGCGGCATCGACGTCGATCCAGGTGAAGTGCGGCAGCGCGATGCCGGCGGCGCGCAAGGCAGGTGCGTAAGGCACGCCGGGCGGGGCGATGAAGACCAGTCGCTCCTGCGCGCCAATGCGGCGCCACGCTTGCAGGATCAGTTCGATCTCGCCCAGGCCCGGGCGCGGCAGCAGGATTTCGGTGAGCGCGCCACGCGGAAAGCCGCCCCAGGGCAAGGCCGCATCGAGATCAGCAAGACCACTGGGCGTCGCCTCCTGATCGCGTGCCAAGGGCTGGCCGGCACGGAACAGGCGACGATCCTGGAGGGCTTGCAACAGGGCAGGCGAGGCGGACATGTGCGGCCTGCATCGGCTCAGGCGCGCCTGATGACGCCGACATACAGGCCTTCGATCGCGAAGTCGCTGCTGTCGGGCGGCACCCGGATCGGTGCGAACCCGGGATTGGCCGAGAGCAGTTGCCAGCCCTCGCCATCACGCGCCAGCCGTTTGACCGTGATCTCGCCTTCCAGCCGCGCCACCACGATGCGGCCCGGATCGGCCACCGGCGTGCGATGCACCGCGATCAGGTCGCCGTGCTCGATCCCGGCCCCGACCATGCTGTGGCCTTCCACCCGCAAGAGGAAATCCGGGCGCGGTCGGAACAGGGCGGGGTCGATCTGGTAATGCGCGTCGATATGTCCTTCGGACAGGATCGGCGCACCGGCCGCGACGCGCCCGACCAGCGGCAGTTCGAAGTTGCCGCTACGCAGGTCCCGATGTGGCAGGCGGATCCCGCGTGCGGTTCCCGGCAGCAGCTCGATCAGGTTCTTCTGTGCCAGGGAAATCAGATGCTTGCGCGCGGCATTGACATTGATTTCGAAGTGCCGGGCCAGCTCCTCCAGGCTCGGTGCCTGATGTTCCCGCGTGATCTTGCGGGTGAGGAAATCGAGGATCTGCTGCTGGCGCGGGGTAGGAGCGGGCATGGTGTAAATTTATACACCTGCGCGCCGGGCCTGCCAAGCCGTGGCTCAGTCGCGCGCCAGCAGCGCCAGCACCTCGAAGTGCGTGGTGTGCGGGAACAGGTCGAACACCCCGGCGCGGCGCAAGCGGAAACCCGGCATGGCTGCCAGGTCGCGTGCCAGCGAATCGACGTTGCAACTCGAATAGACCAGGTGCCGCGCAGACGAGGCATCGAGGAAGCGTGCCAGTGCCGCGCCGATGCCACGGCGTGGCGGGTTCACGATCACCAGTGGCGGCACGGTCGATTGCCCGAGCGCGAAGTCGCTGGCATCCAGACTGCGGAAGGACACGTTCGCCAAGCCCAGTTCGGCGCGGCTGAGTTCGGCGCTGGCGATGGCCTCGGGGCTGACCTCGATGCCGGTCACCTCGCGCCGGCCATCGGCGCAGTGCAGCGCGAAGCCGCCGACACCGCAGAACAGGTCCCACAGCGCGGGTGGGTCGATCTCCTCCACCCAGGTGCGCGCCTGAGCGTACAGCGGCGCCGCGACATGATCATTGGTCTGGAAGAAGCTCTGCGGACGCAGGTGCAACGGCAGGCCGTTCAGGCGCATGGTCAGGCGATCCTGCGCGCCCAGCAGGATTTCCTGCTCGCCTTCGAGGATGGCCTTGTGCTCGGGTTGCAGGTTGGCCGAGATCACTGCGAGTTGCGGCAACTCCGCTTGCAGTTCGGGCAGGAACTTGCGCAGGCGCGCCAATGACTCCTGCGAACGCAGCACGAAGCGCAGCATCAGTTCGCCGGAATGTTCGGCCAGGGTGATCAGCAGGTGCTTCAGTTCTCCGCGCCGTGTGCCGACGTCGTAGGGGGCAATGCGGGCCAGGGTGATGAAACGTGCCAACGGCGCGAAGGCAGCCTGCAGTGCGGATGGGTAGAGCGGGCAATCGGACAGGTCGATGCCTTGGCCGTTTGTGTCCAGGATGCCGAGCACGGGCGCTTCGACACTGCCCGAAACCACCATCTTGGCCTTGTTGCGGAAGGCCATCTCGGGGCTGGCCACCGGCGGCATCCAGCGCACGTCGGGATGCGCGGCCAGGGCTTCCCGGCTGCGGCGATCCTTGGCTTCGAGTTGCTGCGCGTAGGGCGCGGCCAGTTCGCTGCATGAACGACAGCGGCCAGCGTCGAAATAGGCGCACTTCATCGCTGCCGCAGCCACTCGACCGCGCCCTGTCCCGCCACCCACCCGCTCGCGATGCTGGCGGTGAGCAGATAGCCGCCGGTGGGCGCTTCCCAATCCAGCATTTCACCCGCGACGAAATGGCCGGGCCGGGCACGCAGCATGAGGTCGTCGGTCAAGGCAGAGCGCGGCACGCCGCCGGCGCTGCTGATGGCCTCGCCGATGGGACGCGTGCGACGCAGGACCAGCGGCAGCGACTTGATCGCCGCCGCCAGTGTGGCGGGCTCCTGCGACAAGGGGCGTGGAAAGGTTTCATGCAGCAATCCGATCTTCACCGGCGACAACCCGGTCTGGCGGCGCAAGTGCTCCGACAGCGATCGCTTGCCGCGCGTGCTGGCGAGATCACGACCGAGCCGGGCCAGATCGCGATCCGGGGCCAGATCGAGGCGCAGTTCGGCCACGCCATTCGCATCGATGCAGTCACGCAAGGACGCAGACAGCGCATAGATCAGGCTGCCTTCCACGCCATCGGCGGTGACGATGAACTCACCTTGCAGGGTGTGGACGGTGCCATCCGCAGCACGAAACGTGGCGCAGACCGGCTTCACCGGCGCACCGGCATGACGAGTGGCGAAGACTTCGCTCCAGTCGCATTCGAATCCGCAGTTGGCGGGCTTCAATCGGGCGACCGGAATGCCGGCAGCAGCGAAGCTGTGGACCCAGGCACCATCCGATCCCAGTTCCGGCCAGCTCGCGCCGCCCAAGGCGAACAGCGCAGCCGGAGGCGCGACCTCGATCTCGCCTTGCGGCGTGCCAAAGCGCAGCGCGCCTTGCGCGCTCCAGCCCTGCCAGCGATGGTGCACGTGGAAGCGCACGCCCTGTTCGCGCAGTCGGCGCACCCAACCACGCAGCAGCGGTGCGGCCTTGAGATCAGCAGGAAACACCCGGCCGGAGCTGCCGATCATGGTTTCCACGCCCAGGCCACGCGCCCAGGCGCGCAAGGCATCCGCGCCGAAGGCATGCAGCCAGGGCGCGACCCAATCGGCCGATTCGCGGAAGCGCGCGACGAACGCATCCGACGGGTCGGAATGGGTGAGGTTGAGCCCGCCTTTGCCGGCCAGCAGGAACTTGCGCCCGACCGAGCCCATGGCGTCGTACAGGTCGACCTCCACGCCCGCCGCGCGGGCGATTTCGGCGGCCATCAGCCCGGCCGGTCCTCCGCCGATGACGGCGATCGCTGGAGAAGGGGGGGAAGTCATCCGGGCATGGTCGCACGCGCGCGGTTTTCGATCCCGATCCGGGAGCCTGAGCAGGGCAAGTCGGCAGAGGATTTGCCACGATTTCGCGCAAATATGGCCGAATTCGGCTCATCCAGAGCTGCGACTAGAGCAGCGGTTCAACTTGAGGTATATGGGTTATCTGATTGTTTCATCTAGTCTTTGCTTGACAATCCCCTGTTTGCTTGATCTCGCCTAACGGAATTTTTCCGTCGGGATCGCTAACATTGCCCCCGTCCTGATGGCCCCGGCGCCCGGTACTCCGGATCGACGGCCTCCGCCAAAAGGCGCTTCCCATCACGATTCGAGCGGGTCCGCCCGTTGCGCCGGCGCCACACGCGCCGTCGGCAACTGCGTCCCACGCCGAATCCCAGCTAAGGAGCAGCGCATGAGCGACAGCACCAACATCCTCCCCGATCTGATCGAGGCCACGCGCGAAGGCGGCGAGTTCTACGCCGAGGCGGCCGTGTCGGTGAAGGATTCCGAACTCAGCAAGCTGTTCAAGCGCATGGCGCAGGCCAAGTCGGATCTGGCCCAGGAATTGAGCAACGAGATTGCGCCGAAGGTGACCAAGCCGGCGGCCCGCACCGCCAAGGCCAAGGCGCCAGCCAAGACGGCGGCCAAGGTCAAGGCCGGCAAGGCGACGAAGGACGGATGGGTTGGAGAGATCCACGCCGTCTACCGTGGCCTCTCCGGCGGCCTCAAGACCATCAAGCAGGACCAGGTCTCGCTCATCGAGGAAACCGAGAACCAGCTTCTGGGCCGCGTGCAGCAGGTACGCCACGACAAGGCCAACAGCTATGTGGTGCGGGTGCTGGCAATGCAGTACGAAACCCACGCCCGCGCCATGGGCGAGGCGTTGCGCGCCCGCAAGCGCCGCCTGACGGCAAGCTGATCCTGATCCTCGGCGCCGTCGCCGCGCCGACAACAGGCAAGAGTGAACGAAGGCCGGGGAGTCATCTCCGGCCTTCTTTCTTGGCGGCGTGCGCCGGCTCCGTCAATACGGTGGCGAGGTCGGATGACCGGCTCGCGGCGGCTCAGACGGCCCTGCCTCGGGCGTGCCTCAGCGGCCATTCAGTGGGGGATTCGCATTCCGTCCGCGTTTCGCGTATAAAGCGCCCACTGTGTTTGCAAGGGTCACGGTGAATCGTGGCCCGATGCGGCAGATCGAAAGATCGGCCCTTCGTCGCACCTCGCTTAACTCCCTGCAACCTCAGTACTTTACCGCCGGATGCTCTGGCGGAGGGTTATTTCAATGTGTTTCAAGGAGTTGTGAGATGTCTGATCGTCAGACGGGTACCGTCAAGTGGTTCAACGATGCGAAGGGCTTCGGCTTCATCAGCCGTGAAGGTGGTGAAGACCTGTTCGTGCACTTCCGCGCCATCCAGGGCACTGGCTTCAAGTCGCTGCAGGAAGGCCAGAAGGTCAGCTTCGTGGTCGTCAAGGGTCCGAAGGGCCTGCAGGCGGACCAGGTGATGCCGGGTTAATTCCCGACGATCGCTGTATCTAAAGCCGGGCGGACGCGAGTCCGCCCGGCTTTTTTTTGGCCTGGAGACGGACGTCCTCGCCATCGCTGCAGGATGCGCCGCAGGAGAGATGGGCTCCGTGCCTGACAGCGTCGTGCGGATGAATTCCGACTTCGTGTTTGCCTCGCGCGACGAAGCTGCCTCGCACTACTGGCACCTTCCCGAGGTCACCCGGCCGGCGCACGCGAACACGCAATGGCTGGCATTCCGCTTTCGTCTCGATGGCATGGCCGCCCATTCCCCTGCCTCGCATTTCGCAGTGGTCCTGCGCGCCCGCCTCGGGTTTGATGCTTCGCTTCGCCCGGCCACCATCTCCGGTCGCGGACTGACGCTGGGCGACACCTCGCTCGCACAGCCTGCACCCGGCAATCGATACGCGATGCAGCCGGGCTTCGGTGGGGCGCGCGGTGCGCAGATCGAGAGCTTCTGGCCCGGCGGCAACTTCCTCTATCGGGACAGTGGCGTATTCGCACAGGGATTGCGTGACCATGTCTGGTATCGCGTGCAATTGCACGTCAATGACGCACGCTGGATCGCCGTCGAAATCGCCGGCGACGACGACTTGCCGCAACGCGCCTGCGTGCAGGACCGCGCGGAACACCCTGTCGCTGAGGGTGCCACCGGCGCGCTGATCGCACTCGGGCGTGGCCCGCACGACAGCGACGAGTGGAGCGCACAGTTCCGCGACATCGCCTGCGGGTGGTTCTGACACCAGCCAGAACGAAGAAACCCCGCATCGCGGCGGGGTTTCCTGACTTGCCCGGTCTTAGTCAGACCTTG
>JALCLA010000003.1 GCA_022647565.1 Chiayiivirga sp. | reverse complement strand
CTCCAGTGCCGGATAAACCAGGGTGCTCGCCTGCGGATTGAGCCAACTCCAGGCGACGAACAGGCCGAGCGGATGCGTGGTCGATACTGCGATCCGTCCCGCCGGATGCAACCCGCGGCGGATCGTGGCCCGCACGAGCCGCGTTTCCACCCGGTTCGGTGCCAGCGCGAACACCGCGCTGGCCGTGCCTTGCCTCAGCACGAGGTCACGCCGTTGCCGGATTTCGCCCGCATCGAACAACAGGCGCAGGGTCTGGGCCTCACCGGCGTGAACCGCATCGGCGCCGACCTGCGCCAGGCGCAGGCCGCGCAGGTTGAGGTAGGCGCGCAACAGGCTGGTATGCGCCGCCGAACCCAGGAGGAAGCACAGCATCAGCGCGGGATTGTTGTTGTAGTTCAGCGCGCCGAGGGTCATCGCGGCCAGCAGCGTGGCGAAGAACAGGCCGTAGCGCGTGGGCAGCACGTAGATGCGACGTCGACCGATCGGGATCGGCAGGGCCTCCGGCTGCTTCAGCCGGGTCAGGGCCGGGAGCCGGTTCTCCGCGATCTGCAGGGCGCGCTCTCGCCACCGCGCCAGCCCGGATCGCACCGCACCCGTGCCCGTGAGTACGGCGCTCACTGCCTCATTCCACCGCCACGCTCTTCAGGATCGAGCGCGCCAGTGCGACCCGGTCGGTCGTGTCGCCCTGCGGAACGAGGCGGTGCGCGGCCACCTCCTCGAACACGGCCTGGATATCCTCGGGCAGGGCGTAGTCACGACCACGCAACAGCGCCAGCGCGCGCGCCGCGCGCAGCAAGGCCAGTCCCGCGCGCGGCGACAGCCCGACCTGGACCTGCGGGTGACGCCGGGTTTCGGTGAGCAAGGCCTGCACGTAGTTCACCAGGGCGTCGCTGGCATGAACCTGGGTGACGGCGTGGCGCAGCGCCAGCACGTCCTCGGTGCCGATCAGGGGCAGGGTTCCCGCGATCAGGTCGCGGCGGTCGGCCCCGACCAGCATTTCGCGCTCGGCCGCGGCATCGGGATAGCCCAGGGCAATGCGCAGCAGGAAACGGTCGAGCTGAGAATCGGGCAGGGGGAAAGTGCCGGCCAGATCAACGGGATTCTGCGTGGCGATCACGAAAAACGGGTTGGGCAAGGCGTGGCAGACGCCGTCGATGGTGACCTGGTGCTCGGCCATGGCTTCGAGCAAGGCGCTCTGGGTGCGTGGCGGCGCGCGGTTGATCTCGTCCGCCAGCAACAGTTGGGTGAACACCGGGCCCGGGTGGAAGCGGAAGTTGCGCTGGTCCTGTTCGTAGATCGAGACGCCGAGGATGTCCGAGGGCAGCAGATCGGCAGTGAACTGCATGCGGGCGAAACTCAATCCCAAGGTGGCTGCGAGGGCGCGCGCCAGGGTGGTCTTGCCGAGTCCGGGCAGGTCTTCGATCAGCAGATGCCCGCCGGCGAGCAAGCAGGCGAAGGCAAGGTCGACTTCGCGCGGCTTGCCCAGCACCAAGGTGTTCACCTGCGCCATGGCGTGCGCCAGCGCGGTGCGACTGGAATCGCTCAGGACGGCGCTGCGCGCGCCTCCTGCTGCTAGCATCGCGTCCGACCGATTCGTTCCCACATCGCGCTGCGCATTCATCGTGGTTTTCCTTGCAAGCCGTTCCGAGTGTAGCCGCGCCCCAGTGAGCGAAACATGCAGACCGTGACGACGGGGCATCGGTTCTGGGCGCTGTGGCTCATTTTGCTCGGCGCCAAGGTATGGATCGCCACGCGCCTGCCGCTGTTCGGCGATGAGGCCTGGTATTGGCTGGAAGGACAGCATCTGGCCTGGGCCTATTCTGACCTGCCCGGGTTCACTGCCTGGCTGGCCCGGTTCGGGGTGGAGACGGGTGGCCATTCGAGCCTGGGCTTGCGCTGGCCCTTCATTGCCTTGGCGATGACGGTACCGCTCTTGGTCCGGGCCAGCGCGCGCCGTTGGTTCGACGCTCGCAGTGGTGATCGTGCCGGAACCTGGGCCTTGCTGTTGCCGCTGCTGGGCGGCTTGGGCTTTCTCGCGCTACCGGATGTGCCGCTTACCCTGGCGGCGGCGCTTTGCCTGTATGCGGCGCTACGCCTGTGCGTGCGCGTCGATGCGGGCGCGGCGTTCTGGCTGATGACCGGGCTGGCCATGGGGGCGCTCAGCCACTATCGCTTCCTGCCGCTGATCCTGGCCGGCGGCCTGGGCTTGCTGCTCGATGCCGGTGGACGGCGCGCCTTGCGCAATGTGCGGGTGTGGGTTGCTGTTGGCGTGGGGGCGCTGGCCTGGTTGCCGCTGTTGCTGTGGAACGTGCGTCACGGGGACGCCGGCCTGCACTTCCAGTTGTTGGAACGTCATCCGTGGGCCTTGCATGCCGAAGGCGCGTGGCTGCCGGCATCGCAGCTGTTCCTGGTGACGCCGCTGCTGCTGGTAGCCCTGATCGCCGGGTTTCGCATGGTGTGGCGACGCTGGCGTGAAGGCGAGGCCGGACCGTGGGGGCTGATCTTGGGCGCATCCATCCTGCCGCTCGTGCTGTATCTGGGCCTGGCCTTCGTGGCTGACCGCGAACGGATCAGCTTCCACTGGCTGCTGCAGGCCTGGCTGCCGTTGCTGGTCATCGTGCCCAGGGTGCTGGAACGCTGGTCGCCCGGCTGGCGCAGTGCGACCGGCGCGCTCGCCGTGGCTGGACTGTTGCTGGTGTTGGGTTACACCCAGATGGCAACCGTGCCGTCCGGACGCCGGCTCCTGGCCGACAGCACCGCGTATCCCGACAATTTCGCCGGGTGGACCGAGATCGCCACCATGGTGCGGGCGGTTCCGGGCGTCATGGATGGCCGGGTCGAGCTGGTCGCCGACAACTTCAAGCTGGGCGCGCAACTCGCGTTTGCCTTGCGCCAGCCCGGCTTGCGCGTGCTCGACCATCGCCTCAACCACAAGCATGGTCGCGCCATGCAGCTGGGCTTGTGGGGCCAGCAGGCATCGCTGATCGAGCCTGCCACGAAACCGCGCCTGCTCGTGGTGGAAGACAGCGCGATCCCGCGCCGCGACCGGCAGGCCTACTACCGCGCCCTGTGCGAACAGTCGCCGCATGCGCGCCTGCTGCACGAGGTTGAGGTCGATGATGGGACGAAGGGCTTTGCCCTGTTCGTTCTGGACGAAACCGGGCCAGGTCGAGTCGGGTGCACGGTTCCCACGGAAAAACACCACACCATCGCCGCCCTGAGGGCGAGGCCTCCGGTTCAGGGCAGGCGATAGCCGCAGCGGCGCAAGGTTTCGGCCAAGGCAATCAACGGCAGCCCGATCAAGGCCGTCGGATCGCGGCTCTCGATCGATTCGAACAGGCTTGCACCCAGGCCTTCCGATTTGAAGCTGCCGGCGCAGTCGTAAGGTGTTTCTGCCTGGAGGTAGCGTTCGATCTCGGCGTCGGTCAGGGCGCGGAATCGCACCCGCGTGCCATCGACAAAGGTGTGATGGGAGCCGTCGGCACCGATCACGCACACCGCGGTATGGAACTGCACGGCGCGCCCGCGGCAGGACTGCAATTGCGCCACGGCACGCTCATGCGTTTGCGGCTTGCCGAGTGCGATGCCATCGAGTTCCGCCACCTGGTCCGACCCGATCACCACGGTGCCGGGTTGGACGACGGCGACCGCCACCGCCTTTGCCGCCGCAAGGCGGATGGCCAACGCCAGGGGTGCCTCGCCCGCGCACGGGGTTTCGTCCACGCCCGGGGAGGCGGTATCGAAGGCCAGGCCGAAGCGGGCCAGCAGTTCCTTCCGATAGCGCGAGGTCGACGCCAGGATCAGGCGCGGCGCGGGCGGCCAGGCCGGCACCTCAGCTGCCGTCGCTGCCGGCGCGCTTGAGCGCGGCGGGTTCGCGCGCGGCCTGCTCGAGCGAGGCCTGGGTGGCCGAGGCCAGCGCCGCTCCCGCGTTCTCGAGGCGCGCCAGTTGGTCGGCAATGCTGGCGTGTGCGCGCTGCAAGGCAGCGGCCGCCGTGTCCAGTTCCACGGTCGAGGCGGTCATGCCGTGCTGCGAAATCCACATGCGGTGTTCGAGCAGGTTCTTCAGCGCCGGCTGGACGATGGCCTGGGCGTCGAGCGAGGCCGTGGCCACGGCTCCGATATCGGAAGGTACCCGTTGCACGACTTCCCGCATCGAGGCCATGCGCTCGCGCGTGGTATGCAGCAGTTGTTCAAGGGCGTCAGCGCGATCCAGCAGGCGGCGCAAGGCCCGCTCGCGGCGCCCGCCGAGCCAGCGCAACGCGCCCGCAAGCAAGGCAAACAGGCCGAGAACGAAGATGAAGGCGAGCGCGGCTTCCAAGGCGGATCAGAACAGTGGTCGCAGAGCGAAGGGCCGCAGTCTGCCCCAGCGCCTCCGCTGGCGGCAAATTCACCTGGCGGCCGATCGAGAATCCGGCGGTAATCCAACAGGTTAAATTGACATCGACGGCGCCGCGGCTTATCCTTGCGCGCTTATGTCCGCCTTGCCCGAAGTGGTCGACGCGTGGCGCATGGTGAATGCGCGCCGGGTATTCGAGGGACGCCTGCCGCTCGCCGCGCTGCCGCGTCTGTCCGAATCCCTGTTCGACTCCGATGGCGCGGTGGATTTCCGGATCGAGTTCGGACGGGACGAGTTCGGCGTGGCCTTTGCCGATCTTCGGGTCGAAGCGGCCTTGCCGCTGACCTGCCAGCGCACGCTGGAGCGTTTCGAGCTGCCGATCCGGGTGGAGCAACGCATGGGCCTGATCCGGAGCGAGCGCGACGAAGCCAGCCTGCCGCCGGGGTACGAGCCGGTGCTGTTGCCCGAGGACGCTCGCCTCAACCCGGCGGAGCTGATCGAGGATGAATTGATCCTGGCGGTGCCGGTGGTTCCGGTAAAGCCGGGAACCGAAGCGATCGAAACCCATTGGGTCGAGGTCGAGGAAGAGATCGAGGACGAACGGCCCAACCCGTTCGCCGCGTTGTCCGCCCTGAGGCCTTCAAGCAAGGCCTGAGGCGGGTCGAAGCAAAACTGGTGTTTTTTCGAGGAAGCAGTCATGGCAGTCCAGAAGTCCCGTGTCACCCCGTCGCGTCGCGGCCAGCGCCGTTCGCACGATGCGCTCACCGCCAAGCAGCTGGCGACCGACCCGACCTCGGGCGAAACCCACCTGCGCCACCACGTCACCAAGGACGGCTTCTACCGCGGCCGCAAGGTGGTCGAGGTGAAGACCGCGGTGGTTGCGGAAGACTGAGCAAGGCGTTGATCCGCAAGGATCGACCCGTTGATCGAACCGACGCGGCGGGCGCCTCGCCCGCCGCGTGCCGTTTCTGGGGTCCGGCCTCAGCATGCACGGGGTGGAGATGAGCACGCAGACCTACGCCCGCATCGCGGGTACCGGCAGCTACCTGCCGGAGCGAATCCTCACCAACGCCGAGATGGAAACGCTCGTCGAAACCACCGACGAGTGGATCCGCGAGCGCACCGGCATCCGCCAGCGCCACATCGCGGCGAGCGGTCAGACCACCGGCGACCTCGCCTTCGAAGCCGCAAAGCGCGCGCTCGATGCGGCCGGAGTCGAGCCCGGCGAGATCGACCTGATCGTGCTGGGCACCACCACGCCCGACATCATCTTTCCGTCCACCGCCTGCCTGCTGCAGCACCGCCTGGGCGCGAACGGCTGCGCCGCGTTCGACGTGAACGCGGCCTGTTCCGGGTTCATCTATGCGCTCGGCGTGGCCAACAATTTCATTCGTGCCGGAAGCGCGCGTACCGCCCTCGTGGTGGGTGCGGAAACCCTGACGCGCATGCTGGACTGGTCCGATCGTGGCACCTGCGTGCTGTTCGGTGATGGGGCCGGGGCTGTGGTGCTGAAGGCGTCCGAGGACGCCGGCGTGCTGTCCACACACCTGCACGCGGACGGCGGCCACAAGGAACTGCTCTACAACCCGGTCGGTGTCTCGGCCGGATTCACCGACGAGCCCAACCATGGCGTGCGCGTGCGCATGACCGGCAATGAAGTATTCAAGGTCGCCGTGAAGACGCTCGACGCCGTGGTCGAGGAAACCCTCGCAGCCAACCAGCTCGACAAGTCCGCGATCGACTGGCTCATCCCGCACCAGGCCAACCTGCGCATCATCACCGCGACGGCCAAGCGCCTGGCGATGCCGATGGAGCGCGTCATCGTGACCGTCGACCGGCACGGCAACACGTCGGCGGCGTCGGTGCCTCTGGCGCTGGACGAGGCGGTGCGCTCGGGCAAGGTGAAGCGCGGCGAATTGTTGTTGCTCGAAGCCTTCGGCGGCGGCTTTACCTGGGGCTCGGCGCTGATCCGCTATTGAGTGGCGCAAGGCTGCACCGCTCGTTTCGGCATACGCCGCAGTACAGACGAATTCCCCGGGGCCGCCGTATGATCCGCGCCCCCAACCGCAGGAATCGCGCGTGAACCAAGCCCATCTCGCCTTCGTTTTCCCCGGTCAGGGTTCGCAAGCGCTGGGCATGCTGGGTGAATTGGCGATGGCGCATGGCGAAGTCCGCGCCACGTTCGACGAAGCCTCGAGCGGCGCCGGTGTCGACCTGTGGGCGCTTTCACAACAGGGCCCGGAAGAGCAACTGAACCAGACCGAGTTCACCCAGCCGGCCTTGCTTGCCGCGGGGGTTGCGGCGTGGCGTGCGTGGGTGGCGCGCGGTGGCGCGCAACCGGCGCAGTTCGCGGGCCACAGCCTTGGCGAGTACGCGGCGCTGGTGGCGGCGGGGGCCTTGTCCCTGACCGATGGGGCCCGCCTGGTGCGCGAGCGCGGACGGCTGATGCAAGCCGCGGTTCCGGCCGGCAGCGGCGCGATGGCGGCGGTCCTGGGTGCAGACGACGCACTGGTGGCCGAAGTCTGCGCGCAGGTTTCGAACGACACGGTGGTTGTGCCGGCGAACTACAACTCGCCCGGCCAGATCGTGATCGGCGGTCACGTCGATGCGCTGGATCGCGCCCTGGCCGGGCTCGCCAGCCGTGGCGTCAAGAAGGCCGTGAAGCTCGCGGTCAGCGTTCCTTCGCACACGCCGCTGATGCGTGGTGCTGCGACGCAGTTGGGCGAGTTCATGCAGACCCTGGACTGGAAAGCACCGGATCGCCCTGTCATCCAGAATGCGGATGCTCGCGCGCATGCGACGGTAGAGGCGATCCGCGATGCGCTGGCGCGCCAGTTGTACCTGCCGGTGCGCTGGACGGAATGCGTGCAGGCATTGGCCGCAGGCGGCGCGACGCGCCTGGTGGAATGCGGTCCGGGCAAGGTGCTCAGCGGCCTGGCCAAGCGCATCGACAAGTCCCTGGACGCGCGCAGTCTGGCCATGCCGGTGGACTTCGACGCCACGCTCGCGGCCTGAGCCGCGCTTACGGGAATCTTCAGGAGTAGCGAATGAGCCAGAGCCTGCAAGGGGAAATCGCACTGGTCACCGGTGCCAGCCGTGGCATCGGTGCGGCGATCGCGGATGAATTGGCCGCGCAGGGCGCAAAGGTCATCGGTACCGCGACCAGCGAGTCCGGTGCCGCCGCGATCAGCGCACGCCTTGCCGCGAGCGGGGGCGCGGGTCGCGCCCTCGACGTGACCGACGGCGCAGCGGTGGAAACGCTGATCGATGGCATCGGCAAGGAATTCGGCGCGGTCTCCATACTCGTGAACAACGCCGGCATCACCCGCGACCAGTTGCTGATGCGGATGAAGGACGAGGACTGGAACGCCATCCTCGATACCAACCTTCCAGCGTCTACCGCACCTCGAAAGCGGTGATGCGCGGCATGATGAAGGCACGCAAGGGCCGCATCATCAGCATTGCCTCGGTGATCGGGCTGACCGGCAATCCGGGGCAGGCCAACTATGCGGCGGCCAAGGCCGGCATCATCGCGTTCTCCAAGTCGCTGGCGCGCGAGATCGGTTCGCGCGGCGTGACGGTGAACGTGGTTGCACCCGGCTTCATCGATACCGACATGACCCGCGGTCTGCCGGAAGACAGCAAGAACGCCATGCTGGGGCAGATCGCACTCGGCCGCTTCGGCGACCCGATCGACATCGCGCGCGCGGTGGCCTTCCTAGCATCGCCGGCGGCGGCCTACATCACCGGCGAAACCCTGCACGTCAACGGCGGGATGTACATGCCGTGATCGCCGCCGCGAGGCGGAGTCGCTAAACTCTTGAATCGAGGGGCGGATGCCGCGATTTCCGCCCCGCTGGCGGTGCTAGTGCGCCTGCCGGTCGTCTCTACTACAATGCGCGGGCTTTTTCCCCGGGAGGTTTTGAATCCAATGAGCACCATCGAAGAACGCGTCAAGAAGATCGTCATCGAACAGCTTGGCGTCAAGGAAGACGAAGTCACCAACAACGCCTCTTTCGTGGATGACCTGGGCGCGGATTCGCTCGACACGGTCGAACTCGTGATGGCGCTGGAAGAAGAATTCGAGTGCGAGATTCCGGATGAGGAAGCCGAGAAGATCACCAGCGTCCAGCAGGCGATCGACTACATCAAGGCCCACGTCAAGGCTTGATGTTCGTCCTTGAACGAATCACCGGCCATCCGTGGCCGGACTTTCCAATAAGAGCATCGCGCTAGCCGGCAAACGCGGGGTAGTGCAGATGCGATGCCGGGGCCGCATTCGCGGCCCCGCGCGTTTCCGGTTCACGTCCGCCGGCGTATGTTGGCCGCGGACTCGCAGGAGTCGAACATGTCCAAGCGTCGCGTCGTCGTCACCGGTCTCGGCATCGTCTCGCCGGTGGGAAACACCATCGCCACGGCCTGGGATGCCATCGTCAATGGCCGCTCCGGCATCGGGCCGGTCACGACCTACGACACGACCGGCTTTGCCACCACCATCGCCGGCGAAGTGCGCGATTTCGACCCGACCACCTGGATCCCGCCCAAGGATGCCAAGAAGATGGACGAGTTCATCCATTACGGCGTGGCGGCATCCTTCATGGCGCTGGACGATTCCGGCTTGCAGGTTACCGAGGCGAACGCCGAACGCATCGGCGTGATCGTGGGCTCGGGCATCGGCGGCATCCTCGGGATCGAGGAAACCGCGATCAAGTATTCGCAGGGCGGTCCGCGCAAGATCTCGCCGTTCTACGTGCCGAGCACGATCATCAACATGCTGCCCGGCCAGGTCAGCATCATGCGCGGCATCAAGGGCCCGAGTTTCTCGGCGGTTTCGGCCTGCGCCACCTCGAACCACTCCATTGGCACGGCGATGCGCATGATCCAGTACGGCGACGCCGACGCGATGCTGTGCGGTGGCGCCGAGCGTGGTTCCTCGCCCACCTCGATGGGCGGCTTCTGCTCGATGAAGGCGATGTCCACGCGCAATGACGATCCGACCTGTGCCTCGCGGCCCTGGGACACGGATCGCGATGGCTTCGTGCTGGGCGACGGCGCCGGCGTGCTGATGCTGGAAGAGTACGAATTCGCCAAGGCGCGTGGTGCGCGCATCTATTGCGAACTGGCCGGCTACGGCGCCAGTTCCGACGCCTGGCACATGACGGCACCCAGCGAGAATGGCGAA
The DNA here is from genome assembly GCA_022647565.1 of Chiayiivirga sp. Lineage (GTDB taxonomy): Bacteria > Pseudomonadota > Gammaproteobacteria > Xanthomonadales > Xanthomonadaceae > JALCLA01. The sequence continues at coordinate 644,121 of JALCLA010000003.1, read as the reverse complement.
GGTCCCGCGCGCTGCATGGCGATGGCTCTACGCGATGCCGGCCTCAACCCCGACCAGGTTGAATACCTCAACGCGCATGGCACCTCGACGCCGCTCGGCGACCTCGCCGAGACCCTGGCGATGAAGCGCGCCCTGGGCGATCACGCCTACAAGATCATGGTGTCCTCGACCAAGTCGATGACCGGGCACCTGCTCGGAGCGGCCGGTGGCGTGGAGGCAATCTTCTCGGTGCTGGCGCTGCATCACGGCATCATTCCGCCGACAATCAACCTCGATCAACCGGGCGAAGGCTGCGATCTGGACTATGTGCCGAACACGGCGCGCCAGAAGCGGGTCGACGTGGCCGTGTCGAACGGATTCGGTTTCGGCGGGACCAACGGCACCCTGGTGTTCCGCCGGATCTGAGTCGTCACGAGGTCCGGTCGCGGACTGCGCCATGCTGATCCGCTGCCTGGACGACAGCACCCACCTGCCCGCGCTGCAGCGCCTCGCGCCGCGGCGCTATCCGGTGCTGCTGGAAAGTGCGGCCCGCGGCAGCGTGCAGGCGCGTTACGACTTGTTGCTCGGGTTTCCCCAGGGTGGATTGCGCCTGGATCGCGATGGCGTGACCCGACGTCTGGACGGCGAGGTGATGCCGGGCGGCTTTCTGGACGCGCTCGACGCCGAGTTCATCGCGGCACGCGGTCGTGGCGAGGTTCGATCCGCGCTGCCGTTTCTGGGTGGCTGGGCCTTGTTCCTTGGTTACGAACTCGGGGCGCAGATCGAGCCGAGACTGCGGCTCCGGGACGATGACCTGGGCCTGCCGCGCGCTCTGGCCCTGCGCTGTCCGGTGGCGCTGCTGCGCGACCATCGCGACGGATCGCTGGTGGCGATTGCCGAAGCCGGGCACGAGGCGGCGCTGGAGCAACTGGCGCAGGACGTGGCATCGGTCGTGGCGGATCGCGGCCCGGGTCGGATTGTGATGACTGCGCCGCGCGAAGACGAGCCGGCACAGTTCCTCCATGGCGTGCAGCGCATCCTCGACTACATCGCCGCCGGCGACGTGTTCCAGGTCAACCTCTCGCGCGGCTGGGAGGCGCGATTCGAGCCCGGAACCGATGTGCTCGATCTGTACGCGGCGCTGCGCCAGGCCAACCCGGCGCCATTCGCGGGCAACTTCCTCTGGGACGATTGGGCGGTGCTCAGTTCCTCGCCCGAGCGACTGCTCTCGATTCGCGGCGGCGTTGCGCAGACACGCCCCATCGCCGGCACGCGACCGCGCTTTCCCGGTGACGACGATGACGCGCGTGTGGCCGAACTGGTCGGGCACCCGAAGGAACGTGCCGAACACGTGATGCTGATCGATCTGGAACGCAATGATCTGGGTCGGGTCTGCGTGCCGGGCAGCGTCGTGGTGGATGAACTGATGACCGTGGAGAGCTATGCGCACGTGCATCACATCGTGTCGAACGTGCGCGGCGTGCTGCGCGACGATGCCACGCCGGGGCAGGCGATCCGCGCCGTGTTTCCCGGAGGCACCATCACCGGGTGTCCCAAGGTGCGCTGCATGGAGATCATCGCGGAGCTGGAGAACGAAGGCCGCGGCCCCTACACCGGCGCCTTCGGCTACCTCGGGCGCAATGGCGACCTCGACCTGAATATCCTGATCCGCACCCTGTGGATGCGCGGCGGGCGGCTGCGCTTTCGCGCCGGTGCGGGCATCGTGAGCGATTCGGTTGCGGCGCTGGAGTTGGCCGAAACGCGGGCCAAGGCGCGTGGATTGCTGCGCGCGCTGGGCGTCGAGGATTGAGCATGCGGATGCTTGTCAACGGCGTCGAAGCCAGTCAGATGTCGGCGATGGATCGCGGACTTGCTTACGGCGACGGCGTGTTCGAGACACTGCTGGTCGCTGACGGCCAACCGGTGTGGTGGGACGCACATCTGGCGCGACTGCAACGCGGGTGTGCGGTGCTCGGCATCGAAGCGCCGGCTCCCCGGCTGCTTCGGGAGGAAGCTGCGTCGCTTGCGACAGGCGCTGCGCGCGCAGTACTCAAGGTGATCGTGACCCGCGGTGCGGGTGGACGCGGGTACGCGCCGCCCTTGTCGGTCGCGCCGACGCGACTCCTGTCCCTGCACCCTGCGGCGCTTCCGTTGCGGCGCGATTACTCCGAAGGCGTCGCGCTGCGGTGGTGCGAGACCACGCTTGCGATCCAGCCTGCTCTGGCCGGCATCAAGCACCTGAACCGACTGGAACAGGTGCTGGCGCGCAAGGAATGGCATGACGACGTCATCGTCGAGGGCCTGATGTGCGATGCCGACGGGCGCGTCGTCTGCGCCACTGCCGCGAATCTGTTCGTGGTGCGCGAGGGCCGGCTGCTCACCCCGCGAGTGGATCGCTGCGGCATCGCCGGCATCGCGCGCGAGTGGGTACTGGCGCGACGTCACGTCGACATCGTGGACCTGGCTCCATCCGAGGCCGAATCGGCGGACGAGCTTTTCCTTGCCAGCAGCCTGCGCGGTATCCTGCCGGTGTCCCGACTCGGCGGGCGCGAATGGAATGTGGGTCCGATGACGCGTGCGCTGCAGCAACAACTCTGGGACGAAGTTCCTGCGCTCCGCCCGAACGCGGAAGCGGGCGGATGAGCGACGGGAAGGTGGCAAGGAAGCGTTCCGGTTTCTGGCGCACGCTGCGTTGGCTGCTGTTGCTGGGTCTGGCCGGCGGTGTGGTCGCGGCCTGGTTCGTGCACGAGGACTACCGACGCTTCGTCGGCACCGAGCTCGCATCGCAGGGCGAGGAGCCGGTGCTGGAGGTCAAGCGCGGCGATTCCTTCGACCACGTGCTGCGCCGGATGCGCAAACTCGGTATTCGCGAGGGGCACGACGGGTACTGGAAGGCGCTGGCCTGGGAAGAAGGCGTGGTGACGCGCCTGCAGGTGGGTGAGTACGCCATCGGTCACGGGCTCACTCCGCTGGCACTCTTGAAGAAGCTCGAGTCGGGCAAGGTGATCCAGCACCGTTTCACCATTGTCGAGGGTTGGAGTTTCCGTGAACTGCGCCTGGCGCTGTCGAAGGAAGTCGCGCTGATCCAGACCGTTCCCGGTTTGCCCGACGCGGAACTTATGCAGCAATTGGGTTCGGGAGGCCTGCATCCGGAAGGCCAGTTCCTGCCGGAAACCTACAATTTCACCAAGGGCGCAAGCGACCTCGACGTGCTCAAACGAGCACACCTGGCCATGCGCAACGCGCTGGAAACCGAGTGGGAGGCGCGCGAGGCCGAGCTGCCGCTCAAGTCCGGGTACGAGGCGCTGACCCTGGCCTCGATCATCGAGAAGGAAACCGGCGTGGCGCGCGAGCGACCCCAGATCGCGGGCGTGTTTGTCCGGCGCCTGCGGCTGGGCATGAAGCTGCAGACCGATCCGACCGTGATCTACGGGCTGGGCACGAGCTTCAATGGCAACCTCACGCGGCGGCACCTGGACGATGCCACGCCCTACAACACCTATGCGATTTTCGGCCTGCCACCCACGCCGATCGCCTTGCCCGGTCGTGCCGCGATCCACGCCGCGCTGCATCCGGCCGATGGCGACGCGCTGTACTTCGTGGCGCGCGGGGACGGCAGTCACGTGTTCTCGGCCACGCTGACGGAGCACAATCGCGCCGTGGCGAAATACCAGTTGGGGCGACGTTGAGCGGCAAGCTGATCACCCTCGAAGGCGGCGAAGGCGCGGGCAAGTCGACCGTGGTCGCGGCACTGGGCGCGCGCCTGCGCGAACGCGGCATCGTGCTGCAACAAGCACGCGAGCCCGGTGGCACGGTGATCGGCGAGGCGATCCGTAGCGTGTTGCTCGATCCGTCCCTGCGTGGCCTCGGCGCGCCGACCGAGTTGCTGCTGATGTTCGCGGCGCGCGCGCAATTGGTGCGCGAATTGATCGAGCCGGCCTTGGGGCGCGGCGAATGGGTGCTATGCGACCGGTACACCGATGCCAGCTATGCCTACCAGGGCGGCGGGCGCGGCATCGACACCGCGCTGATCGCCGACCTGGAGCGCTGGGCCGTCGGGCGCAAGCCCGACCTGACCTTCCTGCTCGACCTGCCGGTGAGCGACGGCCTGGCGCGCGCACGCGGGCGCGGGGTCGAGTTCGACCGCATCGAGCAGGAAACCGATGCCTTCTTCGAGCGGGTGCGCGCGGCCTATCGTGCCAGGGCCGCGCTCGAGCCTGCGCGCTGGCGCGTGATCGATGCCTCGCGCTCGCAAGCCGAAGTGGCGGCCTCGGCCTGTGCCGCGCTCGATGCCTGGATCGACGCGACCGCATGAGTGCCGGTTTCGCCCCCTGGCAGCAGCGCGTATTTGAACGGGCGACGCGGGCGCACGCAGCCGGGCGATTGCCGCACGCGCTCTTGCTCTGCGGGCCGGAGCGGATGGGAAAGCGCGCGCTGGCCGAAGCGCTGGCGCAGGCCATCGTGTGCACCACGCCGAACGCGGACGGCAGCGCCTGCGGGCGTTGCGTGGCCTGCACCAGGTTCTGCTCGCGCTACCAGCGCGATCCCTTGGAAACGCGGCCGGACGATTCGCCTGCGCACCCGGCCGGGCACGCGGGCCATCCAGACGTGCGTTTCGTGGGGTTTGCCCTGAACGAGAAGGCCAGCCCCAGGAAGATGTATCAGGAGCTGGTGATCGAGCAGGTGCGCGAATTGTCGGCCTGGCTGGCGCTGACGCCGTCCAGCGAGCGCGGCAAGGTGGCCCTGATCGAACCTGCGCACCTGCTCAACCAGGCGGCCGCCAATGCCTTGCTCAAGACTCTCGAGGAGCCGGTTCCTGGCCGCTACGTGCTGTTGGTGACGGATCAGCCGGCGCGCCTGCCGGCCACGATCCGCAGTCGATGCCAGCGCTTCGAGCTGAAGCTGCCGGTGCGAGACGAAGCCTTGGACTGGCTGCGCGAACAAGGTGAAAGCACGGTGCGGGCGGAAGCCGCGTTGGCGGCAAACCTTGGGCATCCGGGCCTGGCCCTGGCCGAGCTGCGTGATGGTGGCGCAGCCCTGCGCAACGAGGTGGCGAAGGATCTGGTGGCGCTAGCGTCGGGGCGGGCACAGGCCGGAGCGGTTGCGACGACGTGGATCGCGGACCGGCTCGGGCAGCGCCTGCGCCTCGCGGTGGAAGCCTTGCGCGAGTTCGCGGCGGGTGCGGCGGGAGGCACGTCTGCCGGCAGTCGCCTGGGTGAGGCGGGCCTGGCTCCGGGCACCGATGCACGCCGTCTTGCGAACTGGTTCGATGAAGCCAATCGGGCGCAGGCGCTGTTGCGCTCGCCCTTGCGCCAGGACTTGCTGCTGGCCGATCTCTTGCGTCGCTGGCGCGATCTGGCCGCGCCGGGATCCGGGACGGGCTATCCCGGGGCATCGAACAGGCTCTAAGATGCAGGCCGGCAGCGGCATCGATCAGCACAGGGGGTAGGCATGCTGGCGGGAGCAGGCATGGCGCGGCAGGGCATCCTGTCGCTCGCGATCAAGGACAAGGGCGCGCTCTACAACGCCTACATGCCGTTCGTGAAGGGCGGCGGGATCTTCGTGCCCACGGCCAAGCGTTATGCGCTCGGCGACGAGGTGTTCATCCTGTTCACCCTGATGGACGAGAAGGAACGCCTCCCGGTAGCCGGGCGCGTCATCTGGATCACGCCGCCGGGCGCGCAGAGCAACCGCACCGCCGGCATCGGCGTGCAGTTCAACGAATCGGCCGAAGGCGAAATGGTGAAGGGCAAGATCGAGACCCATCTCGCCGGCATGATCAACGCCGACAAGCCCACGCACACGATGTAGAGCGGCTTCGCGCATGGTGTATCAGGACGCTCGTCGCGGCGACTAGGCTCGGCCGTCCGGGCCTCGCCAAGTCGCTCCGGCGCCTCCCTCCTGCTACGGGCGCTCCTCGGCGCGCGAGGCAGTGCCTCGCAGCAGCGCCTCGTCGCCCCAGCCCGGTCGCGGCTTGAAGCGCTCGCCGTAGCGTGTTGCCAGCTGCTCCAGTCGCTGCTGGCACTTGCTCGCGCCTTCGGCCCGGATGTGCGAGATCGGGCCGCCGCGGAACGGGGCGAAACCGGTGCCGAAGATGACCCCGGCGTCGAGCAGGTCGGCGTCGTCCACCACCCCGTCGTGCAGACAGGCCACGGCCTCGTTCAGCATCGGGTAGATCAGGCGGTCGGTGAGGTCTTCCGGTGCGGTGTAGTCCTTCGCGACCTCGGGTTTCACCGGTTTGCCGTTCTCCCAGCGATACAGGCCCTGGCCATCCTTCTTGCCGCGCCTGCCGTTCTCGACCCGGAATGCATCGGGCAGGGCCTGTCCGTGGAACTCGGCCATGATCTTGCCGACGCTGGCCGCGACATCGAGCCCCACCGTGTCGACCAGTTCGATCGGCCCCATCGGCATGCCGAACTTGAGCGCGGCCTTGTCGATCACCGGGCCGGGGATGCCCTCCGAGAACGCGAGGATCGCTTCCTGCATGTAGGGGGCGAGGATGCGATTGACGAGGAAGCCGGGTGTGCCGGCCACCGGGATCGGCAGTTTGTCGATGGCGCGGCAGAAGGCGGCGAGACGTCGCTCGGTCTCCGCGTCCATGCCGTCGTGCCGCACGATCTCGACCAGGGGCATCAGGGCGACCGGGTTGAAGTAGTGCAGGCCGGCGAAGCGTGCCGGGTGCTTCAGGCCCTGGCGCAACTCAGTGAGGGAGATCGAGGAAGTGTTGGAGGTGAGCAAGGCGTCGGGCTTGAGCGATTCCTCGGCCGTGGCGAACAGGCTGCGCTTGGCGTCGAGGTTCTCGAAGATGGCTTCGATCACGAGATCGGCCTTGGCCACGCCGGTGCCTTCCACGTCGGCCTTGAGTCGCGCCGTGGTCGCGGCACGCTGCTCCTCGCGCTTCACCTTCCTGGCATACAACTCGGTGGCGCGGTCCAGCGCAGGTTGGATGAAGCGCATTTCGCGGTCCTGCAGGGTGACCTCGAACCCGCGCAGCGCGCACCATGCGGCAATGTCGCCGCCCATCACGCCGGCACCCACCACATGCACGTTGGTGATGCCGTGCTCCTTGCCACCCAGGCTCTTGAGCCGATCCTGCAGGAAGAACACGCGCACCAGGTTGCGCGCCGTGGGTGTCTTGCCGAGCTTGGCGACCGAGCGCGCTTCCGCGATCAGGCGCGAGTGGATGGTGCCGCCGCTGCGACGCCAGGTATCGATCAGCGAGTAGGGCGCCGGGTAATGGGCCTTGGGTGCCTTGCGTGCGACCTGCTTGGTCAGCATCGGAGCCAGGGCTTGCCGTACCGGCCAGAGGTTCGTGGCCCAGGCCGTGGCGCGTTGCTTGAATGGGCGGGTCGCGCCGCGCTTGGCCAACTCGATCGCGGCGTCGAGCAGCACGGCCGGCTCGACCACCTTGTCGACCAAGCCCATCGCGCGCGCACTCGAGGCCGACAGCGACCGGCCGGTCAGCATCAAGTCCATGGCGGTCGGTGCGCCGAGCAGGAGCGGGGCGCGCACGCTCCCACCCCAACCGGGATAGATCCCGAGCTTGATCTCGGGCAGGCCGATGCGGGTCTTGTCGTCACCGGAAGCGACGCGATAGCGGCAGGCGAGAGCCAGTTCGGTGCCGCCGCCCATGCAGTGGCCGTGGATCGCGGCCACGGTGGGGCAGGTCAGCTCGGCAACCTTCTGGAACACGAGCTGGCCGAGGCGCAGCCAGTCGTACACCAGATCCTTCTTGTCGAGTTCCTCGAAGGTCTTGATGTCGGCGCCGGGGATGAAGCCGGCAGCCTTGCCGGAGCGGAACACGACGGCCTTGGGCTTCTCGATTGCAATGCGCTCGATCAGGGCGCCGAGTTCGTCCAGAACCTCGCGCGACAAGGCGTTCACGCCCTGATCGGCGCGATCGAGGGTGAGTACCACGATGCCGTCGGGGCGGCGTTCGGATTGCCAGTGGCGCGGGCGCAGGCCGTCGAACATGGGAAGAGCTCCTGGGGCGAGCCGGCGCGGCTCGGCGGTGACGTTGTCGGTCTCGGGCTATGATCCGGGCTGGCCGCGGCCCGGGTCAACGCGCCCTTCGGGTTCGAAGGGTAGGCGTGGGGCACCGAGTAAACACTCCGTGAACTTTCCGCGCGCGGTCTGGTCTTGGCTCCCCGAGCATGTGGTCGATCGTGATCGAGACTCGAGTCTCCGGGGGATATCCGGGATGGTTCCATCGGGCGCAGCGGCCGCTTGAGCCGACCGCGCGACGTGGTGTCGTGCTGCAGGGCCTCGCGGGGTCGTGGAAGCAAGCCGCCACTGCAAGAAGCGAAGACTTCACACCCATTCAGAACACCGGCAGATGAGCGAGAACGAAATCGACCAGGCGCTGGTGCAGCGCGTGCAGGCGGGCGAAAAGCGCGCCTTCGACCTGTTGGTGGGCAAGTACCAGCACAAGGTGACCAGCCTCATTTCGCGCTACGTGCACGATTGGAGCGAATGTCAGGACGTGGCACAGGAGACCTTCATCCGTGCTTACCGTGCGCTCGGCAATTTCCGCGGCGACAGCCAGTTCTACACCTGGCTGTACAAGATCGCCGTGAACACCGCCAAGAACCACCTCGTCTCCATGGGCCGGCGTCCGCCGACCGACGACGTGGATGCGATGGATGCGGTGCAATACGACGGCGGCACCCGCCTGCGTGACACCGATACGCCCGAACGCGAAATGATGCGCCAGGAAATTGAACGAACCGTTGCAGCCACGGTCGAAGCCTTGCCTGAGGAATTGCGCATGGCCATCACCCTGCGCGAGGTCGACGGCTTGAGCTACGAAGAGATCGCCGAGACGATGGATTGCCCGATAGGCACGGTGCGTTCGCGCATCTTCCGCGCCCGCGATGCGATCGACCAGAAACTGAGGCCCTTGCTGGGCACCGAGCGAGCACGACCATGAGCGACCCGATGACTCCCGACACGATCAAGCAGCAGTTGTCCGCCCTGATGGACGGCGAACTGGAACGCGACCAGGTGCGATTCCTGTTGAGGCGGATGCCGGGTGATGCCGAGCTCTCCGGGTGCTGGCAACGCTGGCATGTGGCCGGTGATTGCCTGCGCGGGCAGGGCACGGCGCCCCTGCGCGGCGATTTTGCGCGGCGCATCGCGCAGGCCCTGGATGCTGAGGCCACCCCGGGTCATGGATTTGGCGGCGTGGCGCTGAAGTGGGCGGGTGGCTTTGCGGTGGCGGCCTCGGTGGCGGTGGCCGCCTTGCTCGCGGTGAATCCGGGTGCGGGGCCGGAGCCCCATGCTCCGAGCACGCCGACACTGGCGCAGCAGCCGGCAACGCCGATCCCCGCGCCTGCGGCTGAAGTTGCGCCCTCGCCGTATCGCGAACAGGATCTGCGCCCGCCGCTGCGGCTGGATGCGCAGATGGTGTCGGCCGGCGACGTGTCGCCGTTTGCGGTACGCATCGATCCGCGCATCGAGTCGTACCTGGTGCGCCACAACGAGGCGGTAGGCAACCAGTCCTTCGCTCCCTATGCCACGCTGGTGACACCGCTGCGTGAACGCACGCCGGCCATGGAAGCCCAGCGCTGATGCCGATGCGTGCGCTGCGCCTGTTCCTGCTGGGTACCTGCTTCGTGTCCTTGCCGGGCTGGGCGCAGGATGCGACGGCCTGGATGGCGCGCATGGGCGAGGCACTTGCGACGCTCGATTACCAAGGCGACCTCGTCTACCAGCACGGCAGTCAGCTCGAAACGCTACGGATCTACCACGCCAGCGGCACCGATGGCGGGCGCGAGCGGTTGCTGACCCTCAGTGGCGCGCCGCGTGAAGTGATCCGGGGCGGGGGCCAGGTTCGGTGCGTCGGCACGTCGGACCAGTCGACGAGCTACGGTCACGGCATGCTGCAGTCGCCGCTGATGGCACCTTTCGGAGGTGCGGGCGCGGCTTCGCTGGGACGCCACTACGAGGCCGTGCTGGGCGGAGTCGAGCGCATCGCCGAACACGAAACGCAACTGGTCGAGGTGCGACCGCGCGATGCGTTCCGCTACGGTTACCGCTTCTGGCTGGAGCGCAACTCCGGCATGCCGCTCAAGTCGCTGCGTTTCGGTGCCGATGGTCGCCCGGTGGAACAACTCATGTTCACCCGCGTCACCCTGGGCGAGCGCCCCAGCGATGCCGATCTGGGATCGGACCTGGCGCAAGCCGCGCCTGGTGTGGCGCTGGACTTGCCGCAGGCGATGGAAACACGCGTGGCTTCGGGTTGGACCGTGCTTGATCCACCAGCCGGTTTTCGGCTGACCATGCAGCAGCCGCCAGCGCCGCGCAGCAGCGAACATCAGGTCTATAGCGATGGAGTTGCAAACGTTTCCGTCTACGTCGAGCCCTTGCAGGCCAAGGTGCCGGCGTTCTCGGGCCCGGCCAGTCGTGGTGCGATCAACCTCTACGGACGCGTGCTCGACGGGCGCCAGGTCACGGTGCTGGGTGATGTTCCCGCCGCGACCGTGGAGCGATTTGCGCAAGGCGTGAGTTTCGACGCCGGCAGCTGATCAGTTCCTGCCATCGACGCCACACCTTGCCGGCACTCTGCACTTGGTTGCGTCCGCGGGAACTTTGCCGGTGCTTCGAATTTCAAAACGCGCACGGATCACGTCACCCGCGTCGCGTCCGAACTCCCCTTGATCCACCGCCCTCTCCAGGAGTCGTTTTGGCATGAAATCCCTCTTGAAGGTTGCCGCGTCGACATTGTTCGCCGCGGGCTTGGTCGTCGCTGAAGCCCGTGCCGAGCTACCCGACTTCACCGGACTGGTCGAGCAAGTCAGCCCCGCCGTGGTGAACGTATCGGCCACGCACACCGCCGAAGCGCAGTCGCGTGATCCCCAGCAGATCGAAGAAGGCGATTTGCCCGAAATCCTGCGCCGCTTCTACGGAATGCCGGGACAGCCGCAGGCCCCGCGCGACAGCACATCTCTCGGCACCGGCTTCGTGATCTCCGCGGACGGCTACGTGCTCACCAACCACCATGTGATCGATGGCGCGGATGAGGTCGTATTGCGCTTCGCCGATCGACGTGAACTCGAGGCCAAGGTCGTGGGCAGCGACGCAGAGAGCGACGTGGCGCTGCTCAAGGTCGATGCCACGGGCCTGGCCAGCGTCAAGCTGGGTGATTCCGATGCGCTGAAGCCGGGTCAGTGGGTGGTCGCGATCGGCTCGCCGTTCGGGTTCGATCATTCGGTCACGGCCGGCGTGGTCAGCGCCACGGGCCGCACCTCGCGCATGACCGGGCAGCAGTACGTTCCCTTCATCCAGACCGATGTTGCGATCAACCGCGGCAACTCCGGCGGCCCGCTACTGAACACGGCAGGCGAGGTGGTCGGAATCAACTCGCAGATCTTTTCCAACACCGGCGGGTTCATGGGTGTCAGCTTCGCGATTCCGATCGAGACGGCGATGAATTCGGTGCAGCAGCTCAAGGGCAAGGGCTATGTCGCGCGCGGCATGCTGGGCGTGAACATCCAGGACGTCGGGCGCGACAATGCCAAGGCGCTAGGCTTGCCGCGCCCCGGCGGTGCTCTGGTCAATGGCTTCGCGGCCGACAGTGCGGCCAGGGAGGCAGGCATCCAGCTCGGTGACGTGATCCAGCGCTTCGACGGCCACGAGATCGCGAACTCGGGCGACCTGCCGCCGCTGGTTGGCGCGGCCACGCCGGGCGCGCGTGCAGTGTTGGAGGTGTTTCGCAACGGAAAGACATTGGAGGTGCCGGTCACCATCGGGGAGCGTCCGCGCGACCCGGCACGGCAGACGGCTCGTGCCGATGCCGATGCTGCCGCCGGCAATGCGCTGGGGCTGGTGGTCCAGGACCTCGACGCGGCGCGGCGCAGTGAACTGGGTCTGGAGCCTGGAGAGGGCGTGATCGTGGCTCGCATCATCGGCAGCGCCGGCGCCCGTGCCGGACTGCAGGTTGGCGATGTGATCCTGATGGTGGGCCAGACCCGGGTTGAGAGTGCCGCCGGCTTCAATGCCGCACTGAAGGGCGCCAAGCCCGGCCAGCCGGTCATGCTGCTGGTTCGGCGGGAGGACGCCACCCAGTTTCTCGCCGTGACACCGCCCAAGTCATCTGGCTGAGACCGGCGCGGCGTATCGATGCTTGACAGCCGTCCGGGGTCGGGCGGCTGCCAGCTGGCGTGGTATGCGATAATCCCGCACTTTGTGCGCCGTCCCTCCCGGTGCCTGTCCGGACCCATGCAGCTCATTCGCAATTTCTCCATCATCGCCCACGTCGACCACGGCAAATCCACGCTCGCCGATCGCATCATCCAGCTCTGCGGCGGGCTGGAGGAACGCGAGATGGAAGCGCAGGTGCTTGACTCCAATCCGATCGAGCGCGAGCGCGGCATCACGATCAAGGCGCAGTCGGTGTCCTTGCCCTACAAGGCGCTGGACGGGACCACGTACCAGCTCAACTTCATCGACACCCCGGGCCACGTCGACTTCAGCTACGAAGTGAGCCGCTCGCTCGCCGCCTGCGAAGGGGCGCTGCTGGTGGTGGATGCCGCGCAGGGCGTGGAAGCACAGTCGGTGGCCAACTGCTACACCGCGGTGGAGCAGGGCCTGGAAGTGGTGCCGGTCTTGAACAAGATCGATCTTCCAACCGCCGATACCGAGAAGGTCAAGAAGGAAATCGAGGCCGTGATCGGCATCGATGCGCACGATGCGATTGCGATCAGCGCCAAGACCGGACTCAACGTGCGCGACGTGCTCGAAGCGATCGTGGCGCGCATCCCGCCGCCACAGCCGCGCAACAGCGACAAGCTGCAGGCGCTGATCATCGACTCCTGGTTCGACAACTACCTTGGCGTGGTGTCGCTGGTGCGGGTGATGCAGGGCGAGATCAAGCCGGGCGACAAGATCAAGGTCATGTCGACCGGGCGCGTGCATCAGGTGGATCAGGTTGGCGTGTTCACTCCGAAGCGAAAGGTCAACCCGCGCCTTGGCCCGGGCGAAGTCGGCTTCGTCAACGCCTCCATCAAGGACGTGCATGGTGCGCCGGTGGGCGACACCCTGACGCTGGCCGCCGATCCGGCCACCGAGCCCTTGCCAGGGTTTCAGGAAATGCAGCCGCGCGTGTTCGCGGGCCTGTTCCCGGTGAATGCGGACGATTACCCGAGCCTGCGCGAGGCGCTGGAGAAGCTCAAGCTCAATGACGCCGCGCTGCGCTTCGAGCCGGAGAGTTCGGAAGCGATGGGTTTTGGCTTCCGTTGCGGCTTCCTCGGCATGTTGCACATGGAAATCGTGCAGGAACGGCTGGAGCGCGAATACGATCTCGACCTCGTCACCACGGCGCCCACCGTGGTGTACGAGCTGCTCACCACCGACAACGAAATCGTTCCGCTCGACAACCCGGCCAAGCTGCCGCCTTCGACCAAGATCGCGGAAGTTCGCGAGCCGATCATCCTCGCCAGCATCCTCACGCCGCCCGATCACGTCGGCAACGTGATCAAGCTGTGCGAAGAGAAGCGTGGCGTGCAGCGCGATATCCAGTACCTGGGCAGCCAGGTGCAGATCCGCTACGAGCTGCCGATGGCCGAGGTGGTGCTCGATTTCTTCGACAAGCTCAAGTCGGTGAGCCGCGGCTATGCGTCGCTCGAATACCATTTCGTGCGCTTCGAGGCCGGCCCGTTCGTCCGCCTGGACGTGTTGATCAACGGCGATCGGGTCGATGCGTTGTCGATCATCTGCCATCGCTCGCACGCCGATCGGCGCGGGCGCGAGATCTGCGAGAAGATGCGCGAGCTGATTCCGCGCCAGATGTTCGACGTGGCGATCCAGGCCGCGGTGGGCGCGCAGATCATCGCGCGCTCCACGGTCAAGGCGCTGCGCAAGAATGTGCTGGCCAAGTGCTACGGCGGCGACGCCACGCGCAAGAAGAAGCTGCTGGAGAAGCAGAAGGAAGGCAAGAAGCGCATGAAGCAGGTGGGCCGCGTCGACATCCCGCAGGAAGCCTTCCTCGCCGTGCTTCAGGTCGACAGCAAATAGGCGCTCGCGCCGTCCCGAGCAACATCTAAGGAAGCGATACCGTGAATTTCGATTTCGCCGCGATCCTGGTTGGCCTGACTGCGCTCACCGGAATCATCTGGGGACTGGACCACCTGTTCTTCGCCAGGGCCCGGGCCGAGCGTGCCGCCTTGCCGGGCGCCGAGGCCAAGGAGCCGCTCGCGGTCGAGTATGCTCGCTCATTCTTCCCGGTGATCCTGATCGTGCTGCTGGTGCGATCGTTCCTGGCGGAGCCGTTCCGGATTCCGTCCAGTTCGATGATGCCGACCCTGCTGGTCGGCGATTTCATCCTCGTGAACAAGTTCGCCTACGGCCTGCGCCTTCCGGTGCTCGATACCAAGTTCATTCCGCTCGGCGAACCGGAGCGCGGCGATGTCGTGGTGTTCCGCTACCCCGGCTACTCCTGCGAAGGGCGCGAGGAACGCAGCGGTGCGCGTTGCGGCGAGCCGTTCGTGCCGGTGCCGCGCCAGGACTACATCAAGCGCGTGGTCGGCTTGCCCGGCGACGAGGTGGTCTACCGGAACAAGACCCTGTACCTGAACGGCAAGCTGGTGCAGAGCGACCAGCTCGGGCGATACATCGGCACCGGCAGTGGGCGCGACATGACCGGGGCGGAGCTGCGACGCGAGCAGTTGGGCGAGGTCCAGCATGAGACGCTGCGCTGGGCGAACAGCGGCTTCGTGCCGATGGGCGAAGGCCAGTTCACCGTTCCCGCCGGGCACTACTTCGTCATGGGCGACAATCGCGACAACAGCGAGGACAGCCGCTTCTGGGGCTTCGTGCCGGAAAACAAGCTGGTCGGCAAGGCCTTCCTGATCTGGATGAACTGGGACGGCAAGAACGGCGGCGTGGATTTCGGACGGGTCGGAACCGTCATACACTAGGCCACGGGCTCACTTCAGCAGGGGACGACCATGGCGGGGCGGATGAAACAGGGCGGGATGACGCTGACGAGCTTCGTCATCGTCTTGATCGTGGCAGGATTTTTCGCGTTCCTGATCATGCGATTGTTCCCGGTCTACAGCGAGTACTACGCGGTATCGCAGAACATGCGGAGCATTGCGCAGGAGCCAGGCGTGGCGACCTGGCCTCCGGAAAAGGTCAAGGAAAGCCTGTTCAAGCGTTTCTACATCAGTTACGTCGAAAACGTGAAGGCGGAGCACGTCAAGTTGACGCGCAACAATGGCTACAACTTGACGGTGAAGTACGAGGTCCGCAAGCCGTTGCTCTACAACCTGGATTTCGTGGCCAAGTTCGAGAAGACCGTCGAACTGACGCGCACGGACAGTGTCGACTGATCTGATTCGGCATGCCTTCGCCGATCCGACGCTGCTGCAGCGGGCCCTGACCCATCGCAGCGCCGGATCGCGCAACAACGAGCGCCTCGAATTCCTCGGTGATGCCTTGGTGAACCTGATCGTGGCCGAGGCCTTGTACCAGCGCTGGCCGCGCGCGGACGAGGGCGAGCTCACCCGGGCGCGTGCACAGCTGGTGCGCGAATCATCCCTGGCGGGACTGGCGCGCGACCTGGAGTTGGGTGACCGTCTTGACCTGGGTCCTGGGGAGCTGAAGAGCGGCGGATTCCGCCGCGACTC
Source organism: Chiayiivirga sp. (assembly GCA_022647565.1). Lineage (GTDB taxonomy): Bacteria > Pseudomonadota > Gammaproteobacteria > Xanthomonadales > Xanthomonadaceae > JALCLA01. The sequence goes on along the minus strand of JALCLA010000003.1, from coordinate 628,516 downwards.
GATTCTGGCCGATGCGTTCGAGGCCCTGGTGGCCGCGATCTACCTCGACGCAGGATTCGAGGCCTGCCGTGAGCGCGTGCTGGCCTGGTTCCGGGGTCTGATCGAAGGCCTGACTCCCGGCCGCACCGAAAAGGACGCCAAGACGCGCTTGCAGGAATGGCTGCAGGCTCGCCAATTGCCCTTGCCCGAATATCGGGTGATCGCGGCGGAAGGCGAAGATCACCACAAGACCTTCCACGTACAGGCCGTGCTGGCCAATCCCGCGCTCGATTGCGACGGCCAGGGCAGCTCGCGCCGCCTCGCTGAGCAGGTTGCGGCACAGGGGCTGTTGCTTGAACTCGAGAAATGGCATGAGCGACGCTGAGAATTCTCCTTTCCGTGCCGGCCAGGTGGCCGTGATCGGTCGCCCAAACGTAGGCAAGTCGACCTTGGTCAACACCCTGGTTGGCTACAAGGTCAGCATCGTCTCGTCCAAGGCGCAGACCACGCGGCACCGCATCCTGGGCGTCAGCACGCGCCCCGACGGGCAGATCGTGTACGTCGATACGCCGGGGCTGCACGAGGACGGCAAGCGCGCCATCAATCGATACATGAACCGGGCGGCGCGCGGTGCGCTGGTGGACGTGCAACTGGTGGCGCTGGTGATCGAGGCTGGCCAGTGGCGCGAAGACGACGAACGGGCCTACACGGCTGCCCGTGACAGCGGTCTGCCTTGCGTGCTGGTCATCAACAAGGTGGATCGGGTCAAGGACAAGGGCGAGTTGCTGCCCTTCATCGAGAAGGTTGCGCGCGATCGCGGCTTCGTCGAGGTGTTTCCCGTTTCCGGCGAGAAGCGCGTCGGGCTGGACGGCCTGGAGCGTGGCCTGCTCAAGCACTTGCCGCCGGGCGAGGCGGTATTTGCGCCAGACGACGTGACCGACCGCAGCGAGCGCTTCATCGTGGCCGAACTGGTGCGCGAGCAGCTCATGCGGCAGCTCGGCGAGGAGTTGCCCTATGCAGGCGCGGTGGCGATCGAACAGTTCGAGGACGAGGGCAAGTTGCTGCGCATTTCCGCCACGATATGGGTCGAGCGCGATGGGCAGAAGGCGATCGTGATCGGGGCGGGTGGAGCGCGCATCCGCGCCATCGGCACGGCCGCACGCCTGGCGATCGAGTCGCAGTTCGAGCGCAAGGTATTCCTGCAACTCTGGTGCAAGGTGCGCAACGACTGGTCCGACGACGAAGCCGCGCTGCAGCGCTTCGGTTACACCGACTGAGCCCCGCATGCAGCGCGTGGCCGGCCAGCCCGCCTACGTGCTGCACGCGCAGCCGTACCGCGAAACCAGCCTGTTGCTGGATGTGTTCTGTCGCGACCAGGGACGGGTTGGCGTCGTTGCGCGCGGCGTGCGCGGCAGTCGCGGGCAACCGCTGCGCGTGCTGCTGCAGCCCTTGCAGCCCTTGCACCTGAGTTGGTCCGGCCGTGGCGAGCTGGCCCACCTGGATGGCGCCGAGGCCGCCGGTGCGGCGCTGAGACCAGTGGGTGATGCCTTGCTTGGCGCGTTCTACCTCAATGAACTGCTGCTGCGCCTGCTGCCGCGTTCCGAACCGCAGGTCGAGCTGTTCTGGCGCTATGCCGAAACCCTGGGTGCGCTGCAGGACGGCGGCGAACTGCGCTGGCCGCTGCGCCGTTTCGAGCGCGACCTGCTGGCGGCCATCGGTTACGGTCTGGTGCTGGAGCGCGAGGCCGATGGCGGATTGCCGCTCGATCCCTTGGCGCGTTACCGCTACGATCCGGCGCACGGCCCTGTTCGCGTGTCGGCATCAAGCACGGCGGGCACGGTCTCCGGTGCCTGCCTGATGGCCTTGTCGAGCGATGAAGTTCCAGATGCGCGCGACTTGAACGAACTGCGCTTTCTGATGCGACGCGTGCTGCTGCATTGCCTGGGCGGGCGCGAGCTGCGTTCCTGGCAAGTGTTGTCCGACATCGCGGCGCAACGCCGTGAAATCGACGCCGCGGATCAGGGCGGGTCCTGAATCAGCAGGCGATCCAGTGTCGCGAGGAAGTGATCCAGGCGTGCGCCGGGAGGGCCGGGTTCGCCCAGCGCCGCTTGCAGCGCCTCGACCGCGATCGCGAGTTGCGTCGCACCGCAGAAGCCGCAGGCTGCACGCAGGCGGTGGAGTTCGGCGCGCGCCGCTTCGTGTTGTCCGGCGACGCAGGCCGCCACGATCGCGGCGCGTTGTTTCGGCAGCTCCTGCCGCATCAGTCCGCGCAAGGCCGACACGATTTCCTTGCGGCCGCCGGCGGCGCGCAAGGCGGCGGCATCGTCCCAGCACGATCCCGCATCGCCGGCGCCCGGCTCGATCCGGGTCTGACCGGCGAGCGCGACGGCGAGCAGGCGTTCCAGGGCCAGCACGTCGATCGGCTTGGTGCCCACGGCCACGAATCCGGCATCGAGCAGCCGGTGCCGCGTGTCGATTTCCGCGTCGGCAGTGAGCGCGATCGCCGGGGCATGGCGCGACGCCGCGCCGGGGCTGGAGCGCAACTGGCTCAGGACTTCCGGCCCGCTCAATTCGGGCAGGTTGATATCGAGCAGCAACAGGTCGAAGCGGCGCGCCCGCGCCGCGTCCAGCGCCTGAGCGCCGTCCATCACCGACTCGCAGCGCTGCCCCAGGGCGTCGAGCGCGTCTTCCAGGAACCGCCGACTGACGATTTCGTCTTCGGCCAACAGGATCGCGTGCATCGTCCTTTCCCCGCGAGGGTGCAAGGTATGCTCGCAGCATGAGCATGGCGCGTTCCTCCTGCAAGTTCGTGCTTGTGGTCCTGGGCCTGATGCTGGCCTTCGCCCACTGCGCGAAGGCAGCCACTGTGCAGTTCGGCGTCGAGCGCGCAACCACGGCCTTGGGCACGATCGAGGGCGTCAGGGTGCGCATGGATTGGCCGGATCGCGCCGCGCAGGGCGCGTTGGAGTTGAAGGCACGCATCGTGGATGCGGGGGCGCTGGGCTATCGCTTCCGTGAGGTGTCATGGCGCTGTGCGCTGGAACCGGTCGCTCAAGGCTGGCGCTGCGCCGGTCCGGTCCATGCACGCGGAGCGGCTCGCTCCACCCTGATCGCGGAATGGCAGGCCGGGATCTTGCGCGTTTCACTGGGTGGCGCGTCCGGCTCGCTGGCCGTCGAGTTCCCGCTTGCGGTGGATGGGGTGGTGCGAGTGCGCGGCAAGCGGATGCCCGTGGCCTGGCTGCAGTCGCTGCTCGCCACCCAGTGGGCCGACGGTCGCCTCACTTCGGGCACGCTGGATGCGGACCTTGCGATTCGTGCGAGAGATGCGGGTGGCAGCGAAATGGTCGGTCCCGTCGTGTTCGACGACCTTGGCCTCGATAGCGTCGATGGTCGCATCGCTGCGGCAGGGCTCTCGGCCCGGACCGACATGAATCTGGGCTTCCTTCCTGACGCCACGCGGCTCGATCTCGGCGCGCAGCTTGGCCGGGGCGAAGTGCTGATGGGCGCGATGTACGTGAGCCTGCCCGACACGCCGACATCGCTCGCGGTGTCGCTGCAGAGCCAGGCCGACTCGCGCTGGGAGTTGCAGCGTTTCCATTGGCGGGATGCGGGTGTGCTGGAGTTGCAGGCCAAGGGCATCCTGGATGCCTCCGGAGGCTCGCCACTGGTGCGGCTGGACGCCGATTTCTCGATGGGGAAAGTCGATGTCGCGCTGGCACGCTATCTCGCCAGCCTGCTGGGAACCCTGGGCCTGCCAGGCCTCGAAGGCAAGGGCAGCCTGTCGGGGCGACTGGAATGGCGCGAGGCCGCCCCCACGCAAGTCGAGGTAGCGGCTCGTGCGCTCGACCTGCGCGACGGCGCGGATCGTTTCGCGGCGCAAGGCGTGGAAGGCGAGCTGCGCTGGAGTGCCCAGGCCGACGTGGAAAGCGAACTGCGCTGGCAGCACGCCAAGGTGCATGGCATCGCATTCGGACCGACCAGTCTTCCCTGGCGCAGCAGGCAGGCCGAACTGAGCCTGCGCGCGCCGGCGGTGTTGCCGCTGTTCGACGGCTCGCTGCAGGTGGATCGCTTCGCCTGGCAGCCCTCAGGCGGGGCCACGCAAGGCACCGCCATGGATCTTGCCCTCAACCTGTCGCGCGTCGACCTGGGCAAGCTCTCGCGCGCGCTCGGATGGCCAGCCTTCGCCGGAAGCCTGTCGGGACGCATCCCGGGCGCGCGCTATGCCGATGAAGTACTGGCGCTCGAAGGCGGCCTCGATGTCGAGGTGTTTGACGGCAAGCTCAGGATCGATGCGATGACGCTCGAGCGTCCGCTCGGTGTCGCACCGACGCTCACCGCCGAGGTCGCGCTGCAACGACTCGACCTGCAACCGCTCACGGCGGCTTTCGGTTTCGGCGAGATCACCGGTCGCCTCGAAGGGCGCATCGCGGGCCTGCGCGTGGTCGACTGGTCGCCCGTCGCCTTCGATGCCGACTTCCACACCATGGACGGGGTAAAGGGGCCGCGCCGGATCAGCCAGCGCGCGGTCAATGACCTCACCCGCGTGGGCAGCGGCGGGCTGGTGGCGGGCCTGCAGGCCCAGGCCTTGAAATTGTTCGACACCTTCGGATACTCCCGCATCGGTCTCAAGTGTCGGCTGGCGAACAATGTCTGCCGGATGGATGGAGTCGATTCATCGGGCGCTGGATACACTATCGTCGAAGGTTCGGGCTTGCCGCGCATCACCGTGATCGGCCATCAACGCGAAGTGGATTGGCCGGTGCTGGTGGCGCGGTTGAAGGCCGCGACGCAGGGGCAGGTGCCGATCGTGGATTGACCTTGCCAGGTTGCAGGCTGGTACCGTTCCGGTCATCGTCGTTTCGACTCAGGAGATCGTCATGCGCAGTTTGCGGATTCCTTCCCTCGGCCTCGGTACGCTGTTGCTGGCTGCGTGCGTCACCATCAACGTGTATTTTCCCGCGGCCCAGGCCCAGGAAGCGGCGCGCGAGTTCGTGGAGAAGGTGCTCGGTGACGACACGCCTGCGCCAAGCACGGATACCCCGGCGCCGTCAGGATCAGGTGGTCTGGCGCTGCTCGATTTCTTCATCCCGGCTGCCCATGCACAGGCTGCCGACATCACCATCAGGACGCCTGCGATCCAGATCATCCAGGATCGCATGGCCGCTCGCTTCCAGGCCCAGCTCGAAACGCATTTCGCCAGTGGTGCACTGGGCTTTGCCCGCGACGGATTGCTCGTGGTGCGCGACGCGGTCGCGGTGCCTCTCAAGGACCGATCCGCGATGAACACGGCCGTCGCGGACGACAACCGTGATCGCAATGCGGTGTATCGCGAGATTGCCGTCGCCAACGGCCACGCAGAATGGGAAGCGCAGATCCGCGAGACCTTCGCGCAGCAATGGATCGCGAGCGCCCGCGCCGGCTGGTGGTATCAGGACGCCAGCGGCGCCTGGAAGCAGAAGTAGGGCGCGGCGGCGTCGGCCCGCATCGGGTTCGGTACGGCGGGGAACGCCGACTGCCGACAGGGATGCGGCGCGGCGATCCCGGCTCTACAATCCGCGCCCCGTTTCGTCCGAGTCGGCCGTGGCCCGCAGCAATCGCAAACCCGTGGTTCCGCTCGAACTGGAACTTGATGTCCTCGACCTGAGCCACGACGGCCGTGGCGTCGCACGCCTGGACGGGAAGGCCGTGTTCGTCAGCGGGGCGCTTCCGGGCGAGCGCGTGCGGGCGCGCCAGACCCTGCGCAGGAAGAGCTTTGACGAGGCCGTGACGCTTGAGGTGCTGCGCGCGTCCGCGGACCGGGTCGAACCGCGTTGCCACCACTTCGGTGTTTGTGGCGGCTGCGCCTTGCAGCACCTGGAGGCTGGCAAGCAGATCGAAGCCAAGCAACGTGTGCTGCTGGAGAACCTGGAGCGCCTTGGCCACGTGCGCGCCGAGCGCGTGTTGCCGCCGTTGCGCGGCGACGCCTGGGGCTACCGCCGCAAGGCGCGCCTGGGCGCGAAGTGGGTGGCGAAGAAGGAGAAGGCGCTGGTCGGGTTCCGTGAAATCGACGGCCGCTTCATCGCGGACATCGCCCGCTGCGAGGTGCTGATTCCCGCGGTCGGAACGCGCATCGCGGAGTTGGGAGCCCTGGTCGGATCGCTCGATGCGCGCGAGCAGATCGCACAGATCGAACTGGCGGCGGGTGACGAGACGGTAGTGCTGGTGTTCCGCAACCTGGCACCGCTGGGCGAGGATGACCGGGCCAGGTTGCGCGAGTTCGGACGACGCAGCGGCATCCAGGTCTACCTGCAGCCCGGCGACACCGCTTCGGTGCACCCGCTGGATGGTTCCGCGGCCGACCTGCGCTTCGCACTGCCGGCCTACGACGTGGATTTCGAGTTTCGACCGCTCGACTTCATCCAGGTCAATGGCGACATGAACCGGCGCATGGTGGATCACGCGCTGGCGCTGCTCGATCCGCAACCCGGCGATCGCGTGCTGGACCTCTTCTGCGGGCTGGGAAATTTCACCTTGCCGCTGGCACGGCGCGCCGCCAGCGTCGTGGGCGTGGAGGGTGAGGCCGGGCTGGTGCAGCGGGCGCGCGACAACGCGCGGCGCAACCGCATCTCCAACGTCGAGTTCCATGCCGCCGACCTGACCCGCGACTTGCGTGGCGAAGCATGGGCGAAGCAGGGCTTCGACAAGCTGCTGCTCGATCCGCCGCGCACCGGGGCCGATGCCGCGATCGGACAGCTTCCGCTGGAAGGGGTGGGACGCATCGTCTATGTCTCCTGCCATCCTGGCTCGCTGGCCCGCGATGCCGGGATCCTGGTGCGCGAGCAGGGTTATCGACTGAAGGCCGCGGGCGTGATGGACATGTTCCCGCACACCGCGCATGTCGAATCGGTGGCGCTGTTCGAGCGGGATTAGCGTGTTCGGGCCGCACCCGGGTGCGGCGTGGCGCCGGACGAGGCACATCGGAACGGGAGCGGGGATTGGGCATCGAAATCGAAAGGAAGTTCCTGCTGCGGGACGAGTCGTGGCGCAGCCAGTCGGAGCGCCGGATTCGCATGGCGCAGGGTTATCTCAACGACCTGGGCGCGGTGCAGTCGGGGCAGCAGCAGTGCTCGGTGCGGGTTCGGATCGCCGACGGACGAGGCTTCCTCAACCTGAAGTCGCGTGAGTTGGGGCGTTCGCGCCAGGAGTTCGAGTACGAAGTCCCGCTGGCGGATGCCGAGGCCATGCTCAAGCTCTGCACCGGAGGCGTGATCGACAAGCATCGCCATCATGTGCGACACGCCGGGCACCTGTGGGAGATCGACGAATTCCTCGGTGACAATGCCGGCCTGGTCGTGGCCGAGATCGAGTTGGCCTCGCCCGACGAGGCCTTTGCACGGCCGGACTGGATCGGTGCGGAAGTCACGCAGGTTCAGCGCTACTACAACCTGGCCTTGTCCGGACGACCCTATTCGGCCTGGAACGAAGCGGAGAAATCATCGATGGAGCGTCCTTCATGCTCGTGATCGGAATCGGCGGAACCACCGTGACGGCCGCCGAGCGCGAGTGGCTGCGGCACGACGCGGTGGGCGGCGTGATTCTGTTCTCGCGCAACTTCGCCTCGCGGGCGCAAGTGGGTGGGTTGTGCGTGGACCTGCGTGCGGCGGCTGGCAAGCCGCTGCTGCTCTGCGTGGACCAGGAAGGCGGGCCGGTGCAGCGTTTTCGCGATGGCTTCAGCCGCCTGCCGGAGCTGTCGCGCTTTCGGTGCGCAGTACGACGTCGATCCGGCCGCGGCGCTGGCCCTGGCCGAAACCCACGCCTGGCTGATGGCAAGCGAGATCCGCGCCATCGGCCTCGATCTCAGCTTCGCGCCCGTGGTAGATCTCAAGCGCGGCAATCGCGCGATTGGCGAGCGCGCGTTCCATCTTGCGCCAGCGGTGGTGGCGGACTTTGGGCGTGCCTACCTGCGTGGCATGCGCGCCGCCGGGATGGCCGCGACCCTCAAGCATTTTCCCGGCCATGGCTCGGTGCTTGAAGACACGCACTTCGATGCTGCAGTTGATGCGCGACCGATGGCGGTGCTGCGTGCCGAGGACCTGCTGCCGTTCCAGGCAGGCATCGACGCCGGTGCCGATGCGGTGATGATGGCGCACGTGAGCTATCCGGCGGTGGACACCGACCCGGCCGGTTACTCACGGAGATGGATCTCGCTGCTGCGCGAGGAAATGGCGTTCCGCGGCGTGGTGTTCAGCGACGATATCGGCATGGCTGCGGCCGAGAGCGCCGGTGGTGTCGCGGCGCGCATCCGCGCGCACTACGAGGCCGGCTGCGATTCGGTGCTGGTATGCGCGCCGTCGCTGGTGCCGGATGCGCTGGCGGCGATGTCGGATGCGACGCTCGCCACGGCCGCCTTGCATCCCTTGCTCGGCGGCCCGGCGGGCGACTGGGATGCGCTGGTGGGCGCGGCACGCTGGCGGGACGCGCGTGCTACGCTCGGAATCGATTCCACCGTGTGAGCGCGCGCGTCATGACCCTGGACAATCCACTGGCCTCGGTGTTGCCGCGGGCCGACCTGATCCACGACCGTGCCGCGCTGCAGGCCGCGATCGACCAGATGGCGGCAAGTCTGCGCGCCGACTACGGCAGCGATCGCCCCTTGTTCCTCACCGTGATGCACGGCGGCATGATCTTCGCTTCGTTGCTGGCGCTGGAACTGGGCTTCGATGTCGAATTCGATTACCTGCATGCGACGCGCTACCGCGGCAAGACCTCGGGTGGCGGCCTGCAGTGGCTGCGCCATCCGGCCGTGCCGATGGTGGGGCGACGGGTACTGCTGGTCGATGACATCCTCGATGAAGGCCACACCCTGGCGGCGGTGCGCAAGGCCTGCCTGTCGGAAGGCGCGGCCGAGGTCCGCATCGCGGTGTTGACGCGCAAGCTGCACGATCGCTGCGTGCCGGATCTTCGCGCCGACTACATCGGCCTGGATGTGCCCGACCGCTACGTGTTCGGCTTCGGCATGGACTACCACGAACAGGGCCGCAACCTGCCGGGTGTGTATGCGCTCTAGGCGTCGGTCGTGAGCCGTGACATCGCGCTTGCCATCATCGGTGGCAGCGGCCTGTATGCCTTGCCGGAATTCCAGCCGGAAGAGGTGCTGATCGAGCAGACGCCCTACGGGGCGCCATCGGGTCCCTTGCGTGTCGGTCGGCTGTTCGGTGCGCGCGTCGTATTCCTGGCGCGCCATGGCGAAGGACACAACCTGCCGCCGCACCGGGTCAACTATCGCGCCAATCTCCGGGCCCTGAAGCAGCTTGCGCCGGCGCGCGTGCTCGCCATCAATACGGTGGGCGGCATCACGGATCGTTGCGCGCCACGCGCGCTGGTACTGCCGGACCAGATCATCGACTACACCCACGGTCGCGCCGCCAGCTACTGGGATGGCGAAGGCGAGATGCTGCATGCGGAGTTCGGCGAGCCGTACTCGGCCGGCTTGCGCGCGGACCTGCTGGCGGCCGCGCTGCGTGCGGGCGTCGCCCTGGTCGATGGCGGCTGCTACGGTGCCACCCAGGGCCCGCGTTTCGAAACGCGGGCCGAGATCGCGCGCATGCAGCGCGACGGCTGCGACCTGGTCGGCATGACCGGCATGCCGGAGGCCGGGCTGGCGCGCGAACTTGGACTCGAATACGCCTGCCTTGCGCCGGTGGCGAACTGGGCCGCAGGCGCCGGCGACGGAGCCGAGATCTCGCTTGACGAAGTCTTCGCCAACCTCAAGCAGTGCAATGCGCAATTGCCCGGCTTGCTGCGCGCACTGCTGATGCCCTGACTGGCCAGTGCTTCGACCTGAGTGCCGCCATCGTCCCGGGGAGGCAGGGCAAGGCTACACTCGGGGTCTGTCCCGATCCGGTCGAACAAGCCCATGAGCCGTGCAGCCGCATTCCTGACCCACGAAGTCACCAACCAGGTTCCGGTGCTGTGCGAGTTCAATGCCGCCAGTACCGACCTGGCCCTGCAGCAGGCCTTGCAGCGTGAAGGCGGCGAGTGGGCGTGGCCGCACGTGGCGGAATACGGGCGATTTGTCGGCGGCGAGGGTCTGGCGCTGGGCTTCGACGCCAACCGCCACAAGCCTGCGCTGCGCAGCCACGACCGGCACGGCCAGCGTGTCGATGAGGTCGAGTTCCATCCGGCCTACCACGCCTTGATGCGGTCCGCGATCGCCCATGGCGTGCACGCATACTCGTGGCAGGAAGCCGGGCGATCCGGCGCGCACGTGGTGCGCGCGGCCTTGTCGTACCTGCATCACCAGGCCGAGGCCGGCACCAGTTGCCCGCTCACCATGACCCATGCCGCCGTGCCGGTGCTGGCGCGTTCGGCCACGGTGAAGGGCGAGTGGTTGGGTCGCGCGCTGTCGGGCAAGTACGACGGGCGCAACCTGCCCGCGGCAGAAAAGTTCGGCGTGACCCTGGGCATGGGCATGACCGAGAAGCAGGGCGGTTCGGATGTGCGCAGCAACAGCACGCACGCGCAGCCGCTGGGCGGCGAAGAGTACGAGCTCGTCGGACACAAGTGGTTCTTCTCGGCACCGATGTCGGATGCCTTCCTGGTGCTGGCGCAGGCACCGGGCGGCTTGAGCTGTTTCCTGTTGCCGCGCTGGCGACCGGATGGCACCCGCAACGCGCTGCAGGTGATGCGACTCAAGGACAAGCTCGGCAACTGGGCCAATGCCTCATCCGAGGTGGAGTTCGCCGGGGCCTGGGCACGGCGCATCGGCGACGAAGGCCGGGGCGTGGCCACGATCCTGGAGATGGTGGCCCTCACCCGGCTCGATTGCATGCTCGGCTCGGCGGCCGAGATGCGACGCGCCCTGATCGAAGCCATCCACCATGCGCGCCACCGCCACACCTTCGGCAAGCGCCTGGTCGAGCACGGCCTGATGCGCAACGTGCTGGCGGATCTCGCGCTCGAGTCGGAAGCCGCCACCGCGTTTTCGCTGCGCGTGGCGCGCGCGGTGGACGCAGCGCCACGCGATGCGCACGAGGCGGCGTTCGCGCGCATCGCCACGGCCGTCGGCAAGTACTGGATCTGCAAGCGCGCGCCGGCCTTCGTGAACGAGGCCCAGGAGTGCCTGGGTGGCGCCGGTTACGTCGAGGAGTCGATCCTGCCGCGTCTGTATCGGGAAGCGCCGCTGAACTCGATCTGGGAAGGCTGCGGCAATATCCAATGCCTGGACGTGTTGCGCGCGTTGACGCGCGAACCCGAGCCCCGCGCCGCGGTCCTGCGCGAACTGGCCGCCGTGGCGGGGCGCAACGAATGGCTCGACCGTGAGCTTGACTCGCTGCAGCGCGCCTTGGCCGAGCCGCAGGATCTCGAGCTCGGCGCGCGCCTTGTGGTCGAGCGCCTCGCGCTGGCCTTGCAGGCTGCGGTCCTGCTCGCCGGGTCGGATGACGCCACGGCGCTCGCGTTCTGTCGTTCGCGCCTGGGCCAGCAGCGTGGGCTAGCCTTTGGCACCTTGCCGGCGGACGTGCCGTTCGACCGACTGATCGCGCGCGCCTGGCTGGGGTGAAAGCGTTGCGCATCGCCATCGTCGGCTACGGTACGGCCGGCCAGGCCAGCGCCGCCCTGCTCGCGCGCGATGGACACGAGCTCGACGTGTTCGAACAGGCACCGAGCCTGGGGCCGGTTGGCGCCGGCCTGCTGCTGCAGCCGACCGGACTGGAAATCCTGTGGCGACTCGGCCTGCTGCCGCAGGCGCTGCAGCACGGCGCGATGATCCGGCGCTTGCATGGATGCAATCAGCGCGGTCGGCGGGTGATGGACATGCGCTATGCCGATCTCGATGCGCGCCTGTTCGGCCTCGGCATGCAACGCGGCGCCTTGTTCGCGCTGCTGCGTTCGGCCTGGCCGAATGCGGCGGCGGTGCGTTGCGGAATCCGCATCGTGACCGCCGACGTGGTTGATGGCCGACTGCGCGATGCCCATGGCGGTGAGTACGGTCCCTACGATCTGGTGATCGCGGCCGACGGCGCAGCTTCCGTCTTGCGCGGCACGGTCGGTGGCGCGCAGGTCGACCAAGCCTATCCCTGGGGTGCCGTGTGGTGCCTGTGCCCGGCGGGGGACTGGCAACCCATCGACGAATTGCGCCAGCGCTACGTGGCCGCCCGCAAGATGATCGGCTTGCTGCCCGTCGGCACGCGCCCTGGTGACCTCGAACCGCGGCTCAGCTTCTTCTGGAGCCTGCCGGCCGATCGCTTCGGTGCCTGGGAAGCGATCGGGATGGAAATGTGGAAGCGCGATATCGCGCAACTGTGGCCCGAGGTCCTGCCGCGCCTGGAAGGCATCACGGTGACGGCGCACCTCGCGCATGCCCGCTATCGGGATGCCGTGCTACCGCAATGGCAGCGCGGCAGACTGGTGCTGCTGGGCGATGCTGCGCATGCGATGAGTCCGCAACTGGGGCAGGGCGTGAACATGGCGCTGATGGACGCATGGGCGCTGGGTGCGGCTTTGCGCGACGCGCCAAACCTCGCTTCCGCCCTGCAGCGCTACGAGCGCGAACGTCGCGCCCACACCGCGATCTATCAGTTCTGGAGTCGCTGGCTCACGCCCTTGTTCCAGTCCGATAGGGACCGGATCGCCGGCCTGCGCGACCTGCTGCTGCGCCCGCTTGGCCAGTTGCCCGGCGGACGCGGCACCATGCTGCGGGTCCTGAGCGGCATCCAGCACGGATTCTTCGGGAAGTATCCATTGTCTCCGGAGTTCCTCGCGACGCTGGAGTGAGCCGGCGCCTCAGGCGCTTTGCTGCGCCGAATCGCTCTTGCCGCCGCCGGCGAGCAGGTGTTCGTACTTGAGCCGATTCATGATCGAACTGAGCGCGCGTTCGAAGATCGGTGCCACTTCGAGGATCTGGGCGGTACCGGCGCGCAGTTCGCCAGCCAGCGCGAACACACTGAACTCGGCCACTTTAAGGCCCTTCCGGTTCACGAACAGCAGGCGCGCACTGAGCGGACTGATCCAGGACACCTTGGCGCGTTCCGGCGTGCCGCTTTCGGTGCTGAACTCGACCCAGGTGCCGACTTTCAGGTTGCGCACGCGCTGCACGATCTCATCGTCCTCGGGCAGGGCCGAGTCAGCGGTCTCAGGTTCGGCTTCGGGTGCGGCGGCTGGTGCGGGTGGCGCGTTGTTGAGGGACTGCTCGGCGGCGGCGATGGTATCGGCATGCTCCAGTGTCACTTCCCGCTGGTGCATCGAGAGCAGGACCGCGCCGAATCCGTGCGCCAGGCGTTGGCTTTCCTGCTCGCCGAAACCCACCACGCCCAGGCCGCGCCGCAGGAAGGCCTGCATCTGCGGGACCACCGCATTGAGCTTGGCGTACTCGGCCTCGTTGCGCTTGGGCTGGCTGCACCACGCCGCCGCGTCCACGAAGCTGACCGCGCTCTTCCACTCGCTGGACTCGGGGCCATGGCGCAGGTGCATCAGGACCAGATAGTTCGACCACGGGTTCACCACGACTTCCCGGGCGAGCGGCGGCAGCTGGTGACGTGCAAGTCGCTCGTTCACCAACTGGGTCACGGTGCGACGCGCGAACGACAGTTTTTCGCGCCCCTTGATCGCTTCCGCGGCGCGTTGCTCGGCGGTGCTGCTGTGGCGTTGCTGCTGCTCCACGAACTCGTCGAATTCGGCGCGCAACTCGTCGAAAAGGCCGACGTCGTCGGTGTATTCCTTCATCACGCGCTCGACCAGCTGGTTCAGCCGATCGAGGAAGCGGGCATCGCGGTCGGCATCCTTGGACCAGCCGATGCAGGCCGTCGCCAGCGTGTCGAGCAGCCGCCGGGCCGGGTGCTGGCTCTGGGCGAACAGGCGCTTGTCCTTGATCGCGACGCGCACGTAGGGAATCTGCAGGCGCGACAGCGCAGCCTGGATCTCGGCGGGAAGGTTGCGATCCTGCACCACGAACTGGAACAGCATGCTGACCAGATCGATGGCATCCTCGTCGGCCTCCGCCACCCGCTGGTCGGGATTGTCGATGCCGGTGGCGCGCAGTTGCCCGAGCAAGTCCTGCTTGACCTGCTCCACCCGTTCGACCAGGGCGATGGCATCGGTAGCAGCGGCCGACAGGCTGGGCTGGCTCAGCTGCATGCGCGACAGCGCGGCGATCAGTTCGGAGTTGCTGACGCGCGGGCCGGCGACGACCGGGCGTGCCGCGCCCGTGATCTGTTCGCGTCGAGTTGCGAGCAGCGAAGCGAAGGCCGCAATCACCTCGTTGGTGCCGGCATCGGCTTCGCCGTTCGCGCCCGCGTCACCGATCTCGGTGCCTGGCGCGGCGTCGCGGTTCGGGTCGGTTGCGGCTGGATCGCCCCCCGCCACGGTCGCACGCGCCACCGGTGCGCTGCTGCCCGGCAAGCGCGGCGGACGCGTGTAGCGGACATTGGGAAGCACGCCTGCCTCGGCCAGCAGCTTGTTGGCCACGTCGTAAACCTGGTCGAGGTCGGTGGCGACGTGCCGGTCGAACAGCTTGAGCACGACCAGCTTGGTGCCGATGTCGGCCTCGATCCGGGCGGCGACGTCACGCAGCGCGTGTCCGACGGAGGCCGGCGCGAGCGGGCAGGCGTCGGTCTCGATGCTGCTGCGGCCCAGCGCCGCACCGAGGCGTTGGGTCAGCGCAAACAGGGCGCTGTTGTGGCGCAGGTTGGCTTTGGACACCATGCCGGCGATGGCGAGGTCTTCCTCCAGGGCCTGGTCCTCGACCAGCGACAGGCTGTCGGCCGCAAACGTGATCGGTGCCTTCTCGACCACCGCAGTCGTGGGGGTCTGGCGCACGAAGGCGACGAAGTCCCTTTCCAGGCGTTCGCGGAAGGCCTGCTCGAGGGAAGGGCGCTTGACCCGCATTTCGCGCATCGCGTCCATGTAACGGGCGCTTTCGGCCGCGTTGTCGGCCTTTTCCGAGAACCCGAACAGGCTGTCGTCGGCTGCATCCAGCGCCGCCTTGAGCAGGCCCTCGGCCGCCTGAATCGAGGCATCGCGCACCCGCTGCAACAGCAGTGGCAGCGTGCTCTTGGGTGCATCACTGCCGCTGTGGCTGGGTTGGCCGTGGCCGGTCGTATTCATGCGTGGCTTGGATTCTGCCATGGCGACGTTACGGAGCGCGGATGGACGGATTGCGTCGCAATGTTACGCGACCGGCACAATCCTGTTTGAGACTTGGGTCACCGCGGGCGACCGACGGCCGCGTTCACCGGGTCGGCGGCGTGGCATCAGGCATGGAATTGAAGTCGCGCCAGCTCGGCGTACAGGCCTTGTTGTGCCACCAGTTGTTCGTGCCGACCTTCGGCCACGATCCGACCGCGATCCAGCACCACGATGCGGTCAGCGCGCCGGACCGTGGCGAGGCGATGCGCAATGACCAGGGTGGTGCGACCTTGCATCAGCCGCTCGAGTGCGTGCTGGATGGCGTGCTCGCTCTGTGCATCGAGGGCGCTGGTGGCCTCGTCCAGCAACAGCACCGGGGCGTCCTTGAGCACGGCACGTGCGATGGCCAGGCGCTGCTGCTGGCCACCGGACAGACGCACGCCACGCTCACCGAGGTAGCTGGCATAGCCCTCGGGCAACGCCGCCAGGAACTCGTGCGCCTCGGCGCTGCGTGCCGCAGCTTCAACCTCGGCCGGGGTGGCGTCGAGACGGCCATAGCGGATGTTTTCGGCCGCATCGGCACCGAATAGCACCGGGTCCTGCGGCACCAGTGCCAGCTGCGCACGCAGGGCCTGCGGATCGAGTTCGCGCAGATCGACGCCGTCCAGGGTGATGCGGCCCGAGTCCGGGTCGTGGAAGCGCAGCAGCAGTTGCAACACGGTGCTCTTGCCGGCACCCGACGGCCCGACCAGGGCCACGGTTTCGCCGGGGCGAAGGTGCAGGCTGAAATCATCCAGTGCGGCCACGTCCGGGCGCGAGGGATACCGGAAACTCACCCGGTCGAAGCGCAGTTCGCCCTGCGCCCGCAGCGGCAAGGCCTTGGGTTGCGCCGGCGCCGAGATTCTCGCGGATTCGTGCAGCAATTCGGAGATGCGCCCCATGCCGCCCGCGGCGCGCTGCAGTTCGGCCCAGACCTCGGCCAGCGCCGCGACCGAACCCGCCCCCAGCACTGCATACAGCACGAACTGGCTCAGCGTGCCGGCGGTCAGCGTGCCCGCGATCACGTCGCGCGCGCCGATCCACAGCACCGTGGTGACGGCGCCGAACATCAACAGGATGACGCTGGCGGTGAGTGCCGCCTGGGTGCGGATGCGGCGCCGGGCGCTGGTGATGGCGGTGCGCAAGGCCGCGCCGAAGCGCCCCGCCTCGTGCGCCTCGCGCGCGTAGCTCTGCACCGTGTGCATCGCGCCGAGGGTTTCGCTGGCGCGCGCATTGGCATCGGCGACGCGATCCTGGCTCTCGCGCGACAGCTTCTGCGAGTAGCGACCGTACAGCATGATCGGCAGGATGGTGAGCGGAATGCCCACTGCCGCGAAGCCCGCCAGACGCGGGCTGGTGATCGCCAGCATCGCGGCGCTGCCGAGGAAGGTGACGGTGCTGCGCAGGGCAACCGACACCGTGGAGCCCATCACGCTGCGCAGCAGTTCGGTGTCGGCGGAGAGGCGGCTGACCAGTTCGCCGGCGCGGGTGCGCTCGAAGAAGGCCATGTCGAGCGTGAGCAGATGCCGGAACAGGCGGTCGCGCAGGTCCGCGATGGCGCGCTCGCCCAGCACCGAGATGAAATAGAAGCGTCCGGCCGTGGCCACGGCCAGCACGCCTGCGACTCCCAACAGCCCGAGGAACCAGCGGTCGATGCCCGATGGATCACCGGCCCCGAAACCGCGATCGATCATCAGGCGCACCGCCACCGGCAGGCTCAGGGTCGCACTTGAGGACAAGGCCAGGAAGCAGAGCCAGGCCACGATCAGGGCCCGATAGGGGCGCAGGTAGGGCAGCAGCTCGCGCAAGGTCGCGAGGGTGCGTTTCGCGGCAGGCGGCGTCGTGGACGAAGTATCCGGTGCAGCGTCGGTCATCGTATCGCTCGGGCAGGTCAGGCGGTCGGGCGATGCAGCGAAGCGCGACCGCGGGTGGCATCGCGCAAGGCGGCGGCCAGTGCGTCGGTCATGGGGGCGGGCAGCCGCAGGGACAAGTGCAGTCCCTGTGCATCGAAGCGCTCCGCGAGCTTGGTCGCGCCGAACTGCGCGAGCAGCGCGTGCGCAGTTCCCGCATGGGAAAAATCGCAGCGCAATTCTGCCTCGACCATGGCAATCAGTTCGCGCCGTTCGGCTCGGCGCAGGCACTCGGCCGCGGCTCCGCCATAGGCGCGCACCAGCCCGCCAGCACCGAGCTTGATGCCGCCGTACCAGCGCAGCACCGCCACCATCACCTGGTCCAGGCCCTGGCCATCGATCGCAGCCAGGATCGGTTTGCCCGCGGTACCGCCGGGCTCGCCATCGTCATTGAAGCGGTAGAGCTGGCCAATGCGATAGGCCCAGCAGTGATGCGTGGCGGAGTGATCGACGATCGACGCGAGGAAGGCGAGGGCGAGTTCTGGCGAAGCCGCGGGAGCGGCGACCGCGAGGAATCGACTTTTCTTGACCTCGAGTTCGAAGCGCGTCGTGGCCGCCAGCGTGGTGCTCATTCCACCAGCAGCCGTCGCAGTTCGCGTGGAACCGCGTGCTGTGGATGCACTTGCACAAAGCGACGCAGGCTGAACTCGGCGCTTTGGCGATCACCGGCATCGACCCGGTCGCGGATGCGCTCCAGCCATTGGGCCGGGGCCAGACGTTCGTCTTCGGTCCAGGGTGGAAACACGGCGCGTTGCTTCGCAAGGCGGCCCTGTTCCAGCCCCAGGCCGGCGCCATCCTGTTCCCTCGCACGCTGGCCTGCGGCCGACGCCGCGTTCGCGGCCGCACCCAGGGGCGCTTCGGCTTCGGGCTGGTCGGCGGAACTCCGGGGTTGTGCCGGGAACGGCTCGGGTGCGGGCGTGCTCAAGCCGCGGGGCGCGGCACCACGTTGCGAATCGGCGGCAACTTCGGTCGGCATCGGCGCTTCGGCTGCGATCGCGGGCGCAGATGCAGGTGCAGGTGCAGGCGCAGGTGCAGGCGGAGCAGGCGGCGCGGCGACTTTCTGTGGCGGCGGTGATTCGGGCACGGCCGGTGGCGGTGCCACCGCGGAGGCCGCCGCGGCGTCTGCAGTGGGCCGGGCCGGCGTGAGCTCGCGTTCCTCCCGCACAAACTCGATGTCGATGCGTTCTTCCTTCGTGGCTTCGTCGTCCTTCGGAGCCTGCATGCGCGCGTCGCTACGCTGCGACGTGCCCGGCGCCATCACGGCGCCCGGAATGCCGCCGATCCAGCCCAACTGCCAGGCCACGCCCGCCGCCATCACGGCCGCAGCGGCAGCACCAAATCCAGCGCCGAGGAACCATGGCCGGCGCTGGCGTCGCTTCGGTGTCGCCGCCGCACGTGCTTGCGCCAGGATGCGCGCATCGAGTTGCGGCGAGGGTTCGGTTGCGGGCAACTTGCGATACGCGTTTGCCAGCGCGGCTTCTTCCCTGTCCAGAGGATCGGGAGGCAGTGGCTCGAAGGGCGGGCGAGCGCTCATGGCCGCAACCTCGATTTCAACTTGTCGAGCGCGTAGCGCAGGCGTGACTTCACGGTTTCGCGTCCCACCCCGGTGATGCGCGCGATCTCTTCCAGCGGCAGTTCCTGTTCCAGTCGAAGCTGGATTGCGAGGCGCTGGTCCTCGGGCAGTTCATCGAGCGCGAGTTGCAGGCGGCGGCGCTCCTCGAACTCAGA
Source organism: Chiayiivirga sp. (assembly GCA_022647565.1). Lineage (GTDB taxonomy): Bacteria > Pseudomonadota > Gammaproteobacteria > Xanthomonadales > Xanthomonadaceae > JALCLA01. Next base: position 609,758 of record JALCLA010000003.1, on the reverse strand, counting down.
GAGCTGGTGCTCCGGCTCCTTCGCATCGTCATCGGCGAAGTCGCGTACCGCGGCGTCATCATCGTCATCGTTGCTGGCCGAGACTTCCGGTCGCGCGCGACGGTACTGGTCGATGATGAGGTTGTGCGCGATCTGGTACAGCCAAGTGCTGAACTTCGCCTCGGGGCGATAGCGTTCGCGCGCCACGATCACCCGGCTCCATACGTCCTGGAAGCATTCGTCCGCGAGTGCGCGCTGGCTCAGGCCGCGCAGCACGAAGCGGTACAACGGCCCCCGATGACGCTGGTAGAGCGCCTCGAATGCGCGCGCATCGCCGTCGGCATAGGCCAGCATCAGATCCTCGTCGGTCCGTTCCCCCGTCATGCCGCGCAGCGTAAGCCATACGCTGCGCGGCGTGTAGTCGGAACGGATCGACGCCTCCAGGTTCGAACCAGATGGTCAGTGCGCGATCGCAACCGGCGCGATGCCGGCCTTGAGCGCGCGTGCCTGCTCCACCAGGGCCACGAACTCGCCGCGATAGCCGTCCGCGTCCTTGCCACGCGCGCCCTGCGCAAGCCTGGCGACATCATCCAGGGTCCAGGTGCCGAGGTGCCTGCTGCCATCGAGCGAATCGGCGAAGGCCGCGACCGAGGCCGCGAACTGCAGGCGTTCACTCGCCTGCTTGCGCATCGATGCGGTGGCGATCGGCTGCTCGATCAGGCGGCTGGTGTTGCCGTTCGGCGCCTTGTAGCGCAGGCGCAGGAAGCCGACCTCGCCGCTTGCGGCTTGCCTGCTCCCGGAGTCGCTGCCGTAACGCAGCGGATCGACGCTTTCCCCGCCCGAACCGACCAGCGCCAGTTCGTACAACGCGGTGACATCGTGGCCGGCGCCGATCTCGCCTGCGTCGACCTTGTCGTTGTTGAAGTCCTCGCGTCGCAGGGCGCGGTTCTCGTAGCCGATCAGGCGATACTCGGCCACCACTGACGGGTTGAACTCCATCTGGATTTTCACGTCCTTGGCGATGGTGAGCATGGTGGACGAGAGCTCCTCGACCAGCACCTTGCGACCTTCGGCCAGAGTGTCGATGTAGGCGTGGTTGCCGTTGCCGATGTCGGCCAGTTGCTCCGAGAGTTCATCGTTGTAGTTGCCGGTACCGAAGCCCAGCGTGGTCAGCGCCACGCCGCTTTCGCGCTTGGCCTCAACCAGGGTCTTGAGTGCATCGATGTCGACGGTGCCGACGTTGAAGTCCCCATCGGTGGCGAGGATGACGCGGTTGACGCCGCCGTCGATGTAGTTCTGTTGGGCGGTGGCGTAGGCCAGCTCGATCCCGGCGCCGCCATTGGTGGAACCGCCGGCGTAGAGCTGCTCCAGCGCGCCGAGGATCGTGGCCTTGTCGCTGCCCGGCGTTGCGGGCAACACCAAGCCGGCGGAACCGGCGTAGGTGACGATCGAAACACGATCCTGCGGGCGCAGCGTGTTCACCATCTGGGCGAAAGCCTGCTTGAGCAGCTCGATCTTGTCCGGTGACTGCATCGACCCGGACGTGTCGATCAGGAACACGAGGTTGGCCGCGGGAATGCGCTCTGCCGGCACTTCGTAACCCTTGATCCCGACCATCAGCAGTTGCCGATTCGGATTCCACGGAGCCGGAGCGAGCTCGGTGGTGACGGAGAAGGGCGTCGCCGCATTCGCGGGCGGTGCGTAGCCGTAGTCGAAGTAGTTGATCATCTCCTCGGCGCGCACCGCGTCCGAGGGCGGCAGCGAACCGGCCACCAGCATGCGTCGCACGTTGGCGTAGCTGCCGCTGTCCACGTCGATCGAGAAGGTGGACACCGGGTTCTCCGCTACCCGCTGGATCGGATTGGACGCGATCGCTGCGTAATTCTCGCGATTGGACGGTTCGGAATAGGGTGGGGGCGTCGCGGGCGTGGCGACGATGCCGGGCGCGGGTGGTGCTGGCGGCGCTGCCGGCGGGAGGCTCATGTGGGTGACGGCAACTGCCTCCTGGGCGACAAGCGCAGCGCTGGCTGCAACCTGCTTCGACGCCGGCGCTGCGTCGACACGGCCCTCGTCGCGCTCGCGCTCGAGGCGCATGGGTGCCTCGGCGCGCACGCTCGCATTGCCCGTCGCCGCACGGTCATCCTTGAGCTGCGCCGCATCTGCGACAGCGGCGAGTTGCTCCTTGACTTCGACAGTTTCGGTCTCGGACGGCGGCTTGACTGAGGATGCCTGACGCGACTCGCGGGTCGAACAACCGGCGGCGAGGGTGAGGGCAAGGGCAATGGCGACACACAAGGGGCGTTTCATGGCGACCTCCGGGTTGGGGAGTCGCTGTCAACGCAGGGTGCGGCAGTTCGGGGTTAGCGCCCGCGCAGGGTGCTCAATCGCGGATCACCAGCAGCCGGATCTCGGTCATGTCCTCGATTGCGTAGCGCACGCCTTCGCGCCCGAGGCCCGAGTCCTTCACCCCGCCGTAGGGCATGTTGTCGACGCGCCAGCTCGGTACGTCGTTGATCACCACGCCGCCCACGTCGAGGTGATCCCATGCGCGCATGGCCTTGTTGATGTTGGTGGTGAACAGGCCAGCCTGAAGCCCGAACTTGCTGGCGTTGATCTGTTCGAGCGCGGCGTCGAAATCATCGAAGCGGTAAAGCGCAGCGACCGGGCCGAAGGCTTCCTCGCAATTGATCTCGGTGGTTTGCGGTACGTTCTCCAGCAGCGTGGCCTGCAGCATCGCGCCTTCACGCTGGCCGCCGCAGAGCAGGGTGGCGCCGGCCTTCACCGCGTTCCGGACCCAGCCGTCCAGGCGCTTGGCCTCGCCTTCGGAAATCATCGGGCCGATGAAGGTGTCCTCGAGCCTGGGATCGCCCATCTTCAGGGCCTTTACCGCAGCCACGAGCTTGTCGCGCACGGTGTCGTAGATGTCGGCATGGATGAGGATGCGCTGCACGCTGATGCAGCTCTGCCCGGACTGGTAGAACGCGCCGAACACCAGGCGTTCGACCACGTGGTCAAGGCGATCCTTCTGGTCGGCATCGACCAGGCAGGCCGCATTGCCACCCAGTTCCAGCACCACTTTCTTGCGCCCGGCCTTGGCTTTCAGTTCCCAGCCGACCTGCGGCGAGCCGGTGAAGCTGAGCAGCTTGAGCCGGTCGTCCTCGGTGAACAGGTCGGCACCGTCGCGGTGCGCGGGCAGGATCGAGAACACGCCGGGCGGCAAGTCGGTTTCGGCCAGCACCTCACCCATGATCAGCGCGCCGATCGGAGTGCGCGACGCGGGTTTCATCACCCAGGTGCAACCTGCTGCGATGGCTGGCGCAATCTTGTGCGCGGCTAGGTTCAAGGGGAAATTGAACGGCGAGATCAGCGAGCAGGGGCCGATCGGCACGCGTTTCCACATGCCGCGGTAACCTTTCGCGCGCGCCGAGATTTCCAGGTTCATCACCTCGCCGCCGATCCGTACCGATTCCTCGGCCGCGACGCGGAAGGTGTCGATCAGGCGCGAAACTTCACCACGCGCATCCTTGATCGGCTTGCCGGCCTCCGCGCACAACGCCTGTGCGATCTCCTCGAAGCGCTCGGTGAAGCGCGCCACGCAATGGTTGAGCACCGCCTGGCGCTTGTAGGGCGGGAACGCCGCCATCGCTTGCTGCGATGCCACGGCCGCCGCGATCCCGGCGTCGATGGCCTTCGCATCGGCCATTGCCACGCGGGTTGCGACCTTGCCCGTGTACTTGTCCGTGACCTCGAGATCGGTATTGGCGTAGACCGCCTTGCCGGCGAGGTAGTAGGGGTATGTGTCCTTCAGCATGGCGATATCCTCGTGGCGGGCGGGATCAGATCTTCGCGCTCAGTTCCTTGATCTCGCGGTTGAGGATGCGGTCGTTGTCGGAGTAGTCGATCGGGACTTCGATCAGGTCCACACCGGGGGTTTCCAGCGTCTTCTGCAGGATCGGGATGAACTCGGCGGCGCTGTTCGGGCGGTAGCCGCGGGCGCCGTAGCTCTCGGCGTACTTGACGAAATCCGGGTTGCCCATGTCCATGCCGAAGTTCGGGAAGTCCATGTTGGCCTGCTTCCACTTGATCATGCCGTAGGCGTTGTCGCGCAGCACGATCATGGTGAGGTTGAGGTTGAGCCGCACCGCGGTTTCGATTTCCTGCGAGTTCATCATGAAGCCGCCATCGCCGGCGAGCGCCACCACCTTGCGCTCCGGGAACACCATCTTCGCCGCCATGCCCGAAGGCAGGCCGGCACCCATGGTGGCAAGCGCGTTGTCGAGCAGCAGCGTGTTCGGTTCGCGGCAGCGGTAATAGCGCGCGAACCAGATCTTGTACATGCCGTTGTCCAGGCACAGGATGTCCTGCGGCCCCAGTGCCTTGCGCAGGTCGGCCACGAGCCGTTGCGGGTAGATGGGGAAGCGGTCGTCGTCCGCGCCTTGCGCCAGGTGCGCATTGAGATGCTGGCGAACGGTGTCGAAGTAGCCGAAATCCCAGTGCGGCTGTTTTTCCAGACGCTGCTTGATCCGCCACACCGAGTTGGCGATGTCGCCCACCACTTCGATCTGCGGGAAGTAGACGGTGTCGACCTCGGCGCTGAAGTAATTGACGTGGATGACCGTGCGCAGGCCCTTCTGCATGAAGAAGGGCGGCTTCTCGATCACGTCGTGGCCGACATTGATGATGCAGTCGGCCTTGTCGATGGCGCGGTGCACGAAGTCGCCGGCGGAGAGCGCGGCATTGCCGAGCCAGAGCGGATGGGTCTCGTCCACCACGCCCTTGCCCATCTGGGTGGTGAAGAACGGAATGCCGAGCTTGTCGACGAACTCGCGCAGCATCTTGCTGGTGGTCTTGCGGTTTGAGGCCGCGCCGACCATCAGCAGCGGGCGCTTGGCGTTGGCGATGGCCTCCACCGCGTGCGCGATGGCCTTGTCGTCGGCCACCGGGCGGCGCGAATGCGCCTTGGGAATGATGATCGCGTCGCTGTGTTCGTCGGCGATGTCTTCCGGGAGCTCCAGGTGCGTGGCGCCGGGACGCTCTTCCTCTGCGCGGCGGAAGGCTTCGCGCACCCGTGCCGGAATGTTGTCGGAAGCCACGATCTGCTTGGTGTACTTGGTCAGCGGCTTCATCATGTCGACGATGTCGACGATCTGGAAATGCCCCTGCTTGCTGGCCTTCACCGGCTTCTGCCCGGTGATCATCATCATCGGCATCGCGCCGAGTTGGGCGTAGGCCGCCGCGGTGACGAAGTTCGTGGCGCCCGGGCCGAGCGTGGCGAGGCAGACTCCGGCCTTGCCGGTGAGGCGGCCATAGGTGGCGGCCATGAAGCCGGCGCCTTGTTCGTGCCTGGTGAGTATGAGCTTGATGCTGGAGGTGCGCAGTGACTCGAGCAGGTCAAGGTTCTCTTCGCCCGGAATGCCGAAGACGTACTCCACGCCCTCGGCTTCCAGCGCCCGCACGAACAGGTCCGACGCCTTCATGCTGTTCCCCTTTTGTGTGATCCCCGTCCCGCATTGTCGGGGCCGCGGATGACAGCGTCAACGCGCCCGCCGGTCAGTCGCGATCGGGGGAAATGCGTTCGATCCGAAGTTCGATCTCGCCGTCGATCAGGCGGCCAAGCACCATCTGCCGTTCGCGCAGTCCCTGCGTGCTGGCGATGACCCGGCCATCGTCGGGATCACGCAGGATGGCGTATCCGCGCGCCAGCGTCGCGAGCGGACTGACTGCATTCAGCGAGCGTCCCAGCTCGCGCAGCTGCAGCGTGCGACGCTCCAGCAGGCGGACGGTGACACCGCGCTGGCGTTCGGAGGCGAATCGCAGCCGCTGGTGCAACTCCGAAAGTCGGTGGCTCGGATGTCCGCTTGCCCAGGCGCAGGCCCAGACGCAGCCGTCGTTCGCGGCGCTGGCGCAGCGAGTGGGCGAACTGCAGGGTCAGTTCGCGTCGCGCGGCCGCCAGTCGTTCGCGTCCGCGCAGCAGGCGTTGCAGCGGGGCCTGGGCTCGCAGCCGCTGTTGCAACTGATCCAGGTGCTGGGTGTGGGATTCGAGCCGGCGGCGCGCAACCTGGGCGAGGCGCGCGTGCTGGCGCCGCAGCAGGACGGCGAGTGCGAGCCGATCGGGGACCAGGAGCTCGGCTGCAACCGAGGGCGTGGCGGCGTGCAGGTCCGCCACGAAATCCGCGATGCTGGTGTCGGTTTCATGCCCCACGGCGCAGACCACGGGCGTGGCGCAGGCGGCGATGGCGCGCGCCAGGCCCTCGTCGTTGAAGGCCTGCAGGTCCTCCAGCGAGCCACCGCCGCGAGTAAGCAGCAGGGCGTCGTAACGGCGCGAGGCATCGGCGCGTTGCAGGGTTCGCGCGATCTGACCCGGGGCGCCGTCGCCCTGTACCAGTACCGGCAGCAGCTCCACGTCAAGCAAGGGAAAGCGACGCATGAGGATGCCCAGCACGTCGCGCACCGCGGCGCCGGTGGGTGAAGTGATCAGTCCCAGCCGGCGCACGAAGCGGGGCAGGGCTTGCTTGCGCTGCGGATCGAACAGGCCTTCTGCGGCGAGCCGGGCCTTCAGTTCTTCGAAGGCGCGCAGCAAGGCGCCTTCTCCCGCCTCTTCCATGTGCTCGACGATGAGCTGATAGTCGCCGCGCGCCTCGTACACCGTGAGCCGCGCGCGCAACAGCACCTTCACGCCGTCGGCCGGCCGGAACTTCAACCATTGCGTCTTGGGCTTGAACAGGGCGCAGCGCACCTGTGCGCGCGCATCCTTGAGGGTGAAGTACAGATGCCCCGAGGCAGGCCGGGATACGCCCGAGAGTTCGCCCTCCACCCAGATCAGCGGAAACGCGCCTTCCAGCAGATCCCGCGCCAGCGTGTTGAGCTGGGACGGCGTGAGGACCTGGCGTTCAGCGGCGAGTGGTGTGGGCATGCCGCGACCATAGCGCAGAACGAGACCTGGCCGCTGCGGCCGGGCTAGGTTTCACCCAGCAGGAAGGCCGCCACCACGCGCCGGCCTTCGCCAGCCAACAGGTTGTAGGTGCGGGCAGCGGCGGCGTTGTCCATGGCTTCCAGGCCGATGCCGCGACGCAGGAACTCGGCCAGTAGCTTCGGCGTGGGCAGGCGCTGGTGCTGGCCCGTGCCCAGCAGGACCAGCGCGGGCTCAAGGGCGAGCACCTCGGCGATCGCCGCGTCGTCGATCTGATCCGGCGTGCACGGGGCCCAGTGGTCCCGAACCGCGTCGGGAGCGAGCAGAAAACTGGCGACGAATTCGCGCGACCCGACCGCCACGGCATCGATGCGCACCCAGCGCACCAGATGCAGGCCTTCCGGGCGTTCTTCCAGCAGGCTCATCGCGGGCGTCGATCAACCGCGCGGCAGAACGATCTCGGGCTTCTCGCTGCGGGGACGGTACAGCGTGACGGTGTGACCGACGCGCTGGATCAGCGCGGCCCCCGACCGTTCCGCCAACTGGGAGATCCAGGCATCGCGCGTGTCGCGGTCTTCCGCCGCGACCTTGGCCTTGAGCAGTTCATGCCTTTCCAGCGCGAGGTCTAGCTCCGCCACCACGGCGTCGCTGATGCCCTTGCCACCGACGAGGACGACCGGCTTGAGGGGATGGGCGAGGCCACGCAGATAGCGTTTTTGCGCGCCGGAAAGGGTCTGGGACATGATCGGAACGCCGGGGTTGGAAGTGGTTCGGGGCGGGAAACTGGGCCGAAAGGGTATCATGCAGCCCGAATTTCCCCGGGTTGACCAGCACCGATGGCCCGCAGCAAGAGCAGCCAGCGCTGGCTGCGCGAACATTTTTCCGATCCCTACGTGAAGAAGGCCCAGGCCGAGGGCTTGCGTTCGCGCGCGGCCTACAAGCTGGAAGAGCTGATCGAGCGCGACAAGCTGCTCAAGCCCGGCATGGTGGTGGTGGATCTGGGCGCGGCGCCGGGCGGGTGGTCGCAGCTGGTGCGGCGCGAGCTCGGGGATTCCGGCCGGGTGATCGCGCTCGACATCCTCGACATGCCGTCGTTGGCCGGCGTCGAGTTCATTCACGGCGATTTCAGAGAGGCCGAGCCACTGTCGCGGGTGGAGGCGGCTCTCGGCGGTGCGCCGGTCGACCTTGTGCTGTCCGACATGGCCCCCAATATGACAGGGGTGGAGTCGGTCGATCAGGCGCGTTCGATGTACCTGGCCGAACTGGCCCGCGATTTCGCCGATGCGCATCTGCGCGTCGGCGGGAACTTCCTGATCAAGCTGTTCCAGGGAGCCGAGTTCGATCAGTACATCCGGGACTTGCGCAAACGGTTTGCACAAGTGAAGGTGCGAAAACCCGATGCATCACGCAACCGCTCGTCCGAGGTCTATGCTTTCGCGAGCGGAAAACTGGCGCAACCAAAGCCATGAAGATGTTCCAATCCATTCTTGAAACCGCTGTTCGCGAGAGGTCTGCAACATCATTTGCGGGCTCTTGCGAGGGAATCGCACAACCATGAACGATCTTGCGAAGAACTTGCTGCTCTGGGTAGTCATCGCCGTGGTGCTGATGGCGGTGTTCCAGAGTTTTTCGCCGCGCACGGCCGGATCACAGGCTCTGGCTTACGACGAATTCATCTCGCAGGTGCGCAGCGACGCCGTGTCCAAGGTCAAGATTGCCGAGGATCGCGTCACGATCAGTGGCGAGCGCCGCGATGGCAGCAAGTTCACCACCTACAATCCGGGCGACAAGGACCTGGTCAACGACCTGATCCAGCACAACGTGGCAATCGAGCAGGTGCCGCCCCCGACCAGCCCCGGTCCGCTGTGGTGGATCGGCACGATCCTGCCCTATGTGCTGATGTTCGGCATCTTCATCTTCATCTATCGCCAGATCCAGGCCGGCAGCGGCGGCCGCGGCGCGATGAGCTTCGGTCGCTCGCGCGCCAAGTTGCGCGGCGAGAACGAGATCAAGATCACCTTCGCCGACGTCGCCGGCGTGGATGAAGCCAAGGAGGAAGTCGGCGAACTGGTCGAATTCCTGCGCGATCCGGGCAAGTTCCAGAAGCTCGGCGGCAAGATTCCGCGCGGCGTGCTGATGGTGGGCTCGCCCGGCACCGGCAAGACCCTGTTGGCGAAGGCGATCGCGGGCGAGGCCAAGGTGCCGTTCTTCTCGATCTCCGGTTCGGACTTCGTCGAGATGTTCGTGGGCGTCGGCGCCAGCCGCGTGCGCGACATGTTCGAGCAGGCCAAGAAGCAGGCGCCGTGCATCATCTTCATCGACGAGATCGATGCGGTGGGCCGGCATCGCGGTGCGGGCCTCGGCGGCGGGCACGACGAACGCGAGCAGACGCTCAACCAGTTGCTGGTGGAGATGGATGGCTTCGAGGGCGGCGAGGGCGTGATCGTGATCGCGGCCACCAATCGCCCCGATGTGCTCGATCCGGCGCTGTTGCGGCCGGGTCGCTTCGACCGCCAGGTCGTGGTGCCGCTGCCTGACGTCAGGGGGCGCGAGCAGATCATCAAGGTGCACATGCGCAAGGTGCCGCTCGACGCCGACGTGGTGCCGATGACGATAGCGCGCGGAACGCCGGGTTTCTCCGGCGCCGATCTGGCCAACCTGGTGAACGAAGCGGCGCTGTTCGCCGCGCGCGAGAACGCCAAGGAGGTGCGGATGGAGCACTTCGACAAGGCGCGCGACAAGATCCTGATGGGTGCCGAGCGGCGCTCGATGGCGATGAGCGAGGACGAGAAGAAGCTCACCGCCTACCACGAGGCCGGCCACGCCATCGTCGGTCGCCTCGTGCCCGAACATGACCCGGTCTACAAGGTCACCATCATTCCGCGTGGCCGCGCGCTGGGCGTGACCATGTACCTTCCGGAGGGCGACAAATACAGCTTCAACCGCACCGCGATCGAGTCGCAACTGTGTTCGCTCTACGGCGGACGCGTGGCGGAGGAGATCATCTTCGGTGCCGACAAGGTCACCACCGGTGCCAGCAACGACATCGAGCGCGCCACGCGCATGGCGCGCAACATGGTCACCAAGTGGGGGCTATCGGACGAACTCGGCCCGATTGCCTACGGCGAGCAGGAGGACGAGGTGTTCCTCGGTCGCTCCGTGACCCAGCACAAGAACGTCTCGGACGACACCGCGCGCCGCATCGACGAGGTGGTGCGTGCCATCCTCGACAAGGCCTATGCCAAGTCGACGCAGATCCTCACCGAGAATCTGGAAAAGCTGCACGTCATGGCCAAGACCCTCTTGCAGTACGAAACCATCGACGCACCGCAGATCGACGCGATCATGGAAGGACGCGAGCCGCCGCCGCCGGCAGGCTGGGGCAAGAACGGCAACGGCAACAAGCCGGACCAACCGCGCCCGATGTCACCCATCGGCGGCCCGGCGGCGCAGACCTGAGCCTGCATCGCCCGGACAATCCGTTTCGCAGCAGCAAAGCCCCGGCAAGTTCGGGGCTTTGCTTTTTCCGAAGGGCCGAAGGGTTGCGGCCATTGCATCGTCGCCGCTGTCCGTCGCTGCGGCTTCGGCGTAACCCCGAAAGCTTCGTGGCGCCGTTCAGGGATCGCGCTCCCGCCCAGTGATCGTTGGCGGCGGCATCAATCCCTTTCTTGCGCCGTGATGCCATGCCCAGAGTCGAAGCCCATGCTCGCTCTCCCTTGCCCGGTCAGGTGGCCGACGCGTCGCTGCTGGTGGTCCATGCGGGATTCTGGCGCCAGATGGCGGCGCTGCTGATCGATTCGCTGCTCGTGACGAGTGGCGGTTCGATCCTGGCGTGGATGGCGTTCCTGATGGCCGTGGTGGTGCCGGTAGCGATGGATTCCAGCGACGGCTTCACGGCGGCGTTGATCATTGCACTCGTGGTGCAATGGCTGGCCGGCGTCGCCTACAGCGCCCTGTCCGAAGCCTCAGGCGTGCAGGCGACGCTCGGGAAGCTGGCCCTCGGGATCAAGGTCGTCGATCTTCAGGGGGAACGCATCAGTCTGAAGCGCGCGACGATCCGTGCCGTGCTGCAAAGTCCGCTCTTTGCGTTGGGGTACTTCCTGATCCCTTTCACCCGACACAAGCACGGCCTTCACGACGTGCTGGCCGGTACGCGGGTGGTGGATCGGTGGGCCTGGACTGAGCATCCGGAGCGCCAATCGCGAGCGGCAAACCGGATTGCGGCGTGGATTGGCGTGCCGGCCGCCGTCGCGCTCGGAATCGCCTTGCTCAGGCCGCAGGGGTTCTCCTGGCCGCAATCGATGATCGACTCCGACGTGCCCATCGCGCCAGCGCCGGGTCAGGAGGCACTCGATCAACTCGCCCCCGGATTGGCGTCGGTGCCGATGGACGTGGCCATTGACGGTGAACCTCGCGGCATGACCTGGGGCTTCGGATCGCCGACACGCTACGCCGGCGTGGTGTCTGCGGCTTGCAATGGCCAGCCGTACGCGCCCACCGAAGATGGACGCTGTGACGCGTATCGCGGTGATACCGCCTGTTCCAGCCTGCGCCCGGTGCTGTGCCTGCGTCGGGACGATCGCCCGCCGCCCGAGACGAGCCTGAGCGATTCCTGGAGCTATGTCGAGATCGCGTTGACACCCTCGATTGCGGGTTCCGCCTTGACCAGCCGAGGCGATGCCGATGCGTATTGCCGCGCGCACCTGGGTGCGCAATGGCGCATGGCGGAGCATCACGATTCGCGCATCGGTTGGTTGCTGCACGCCAACGGTGAAGCGGAACCGGGCACGCGCTTCTGGGTTGCCATCGATGACCAGCCCGCCAATTGCTGGAGTCGCCAGCCGCCGCTAGCGGTTGATGCCGGGCCGCGTCCAGCGGATGTGCAACAGATCTCGGTGGACTGAGACGAGGTCGCGCTGCGGCAGCGACGGCGCAGGACGCCCGCACTATCGCGCAGGCCTGGGCCGAATCCGGGGAAGCCGAGACTTGGTCGCGTGGCGATTCCGCGCGACACTTCCCTCTGCATTCCACGGCGAAACCCATGTTCGACACCACGCCCCGTCTCGATTGCGCCGGTCGCCTCCTCGCGCTGGACCGTCCCCGGATACTTGGCATCGTCAATGTCACCCCGGATTCGTTCTCCGACGGTGGCTTGCATGCGACCATCGATGCGGCCGTCGCGCATGGGCTGGTGCTGGCGGAGGAGGGTGCCGATGGGCTCGACATCGGGGGCGAATCGACCCGGCCCGGTGCGCGTGAAGTGCCGGTCGACGAGGAACTGCAGCGTGTCGTGCCCGTGATCGAGCGCCTCGCGCGTGAAACCTCCTTGCCGATTTCGATCGATACATCCAAGCCCGAGGTGATGCGCGCGGCGCTGGCCGCGGGCGCCGGCATGATCAACGACGTCCGGGCGCTTCAGCTCGATGGCGCGCTTGATGCTGCGGCTGCTTCGCGTGCGGTCGTGGTCCTGATGCACATGCAGGGCGAGCCGCGCGTGATGCAGCAGTCGCCGCACTACGACGATGTGGTGGGCGAGGTGCATTCCTTCCTCGCGCAGCGCATCTTCGCGTGCGAGATGAGCGGGATCGAGAAGCGGCGCATCGTGATTGACCCCGGCTTCGGATTCGGCAAGACCCTGGAACACAACCTCGCCCTGTTGCGACAACTGGCGCGATTCACCGAGCTCGGAGTGCCGGTGCTGGCAGGGCTCTCGCGCAAGTCGATGCTGGGAAGCCTGACTGGCCGCGACGTGCTTTCGCGCGTGCATGCCTCGGTGGCGGCGGCGTTGATCGCAGCGCAGAACGGCGCGCGCCTGCTGCGGGTGCACGACGTGGCGGCCACGCGTGACGCGCTTGCGGTGTGGCAGGCGGTGTCGGAACAGGACGTGCCACGAACGTCGGGCCGCAAGGCCGGCGCGGCGTCGTGGCCGGATGACGATTGAGTCGGAATGTTGCGCGTCGGCTGGCTCAGACCAGTGACGCCACCTCGACCCGGTCGCGCCCGCCACGCTTGGCGGCGTAAAGGGCGGAGTCGGCCAGCCTCAGCATGTTGGCGGCATTGCAGGGATAGCCTGGCGGCGAGGCATGCAGCCCGATGCTGACACTGAGTGATTCCAGCCCGGTCGCCAGTCCGTCGATGCGCAGGCGGCGCGTTTCGGCGCGCAGCTCTTCGGCGAAGGCACGCGTGGCGTCCAGCCCGGTGTTCGGCAGGACGATGGCGAACTCCTCGCCGCCATAGCGCGCCGCGATGCCGCCGACAGCGCTGGCCTTGCGCTCGATCAGCTGCGCCATCGCGCGCAGGCAGTCATCGCCCGTGAGGTGGCCGCTCAGGTCGTTGATGCGCTTGAAATGGTCCATGTCCAGCATCAGCAGCGACAGGGGCTGCACCTTCTCGCGGGCCTGCTGGCAGTGCTGCACAAGCAGGTCGTCGAGGTGGCGCCGGTTGAACAGGCCGGTCAGTCCATCGCGTCGGCTGAAATCCTGCAGGCGCCGGTTGGCATCTTCCAGCCGCCCGAGGGTGGCGTTGAGCTCCGCGGTGCGGGCCCGCACGCGCGCCTCGAGCTGCTCGCGCGCCTCGCCCTGGATGCGCTCGTTCTCGGCCTTCAGCAGGTTGATGCGGTAGGCCAGCGCGAAGGAAAGCAGGATCATCTCGGTGGCTGAACCGATCTGCATGCTGTACTCGGTGAGCGGGGTTTTCGGCAGCAGGCCGAGCGAGACAGCGGCATACACCATCACTCCCAGCAGCAGGGCGCTCCAAGCTACGGTGAAGTAGCGGGCCGGTGCATAGCGCCGCAGGCAGCTCACGGCGGCGGCCAGGATGATCGGGGCCAGCAGCAGGGCCAGCACGGTCTGGTACTGGATCACGACGCGGTAGGGCAGCAGCCACGCCGCGACCAGCGGAGCGCCGGCTGCCAGCATGGAAGCGCGCAGCAGGCGATCGGCGCGCGGCGCGTGCCGCGCCAGTTCCAGGAAGCTGCGCGAGAACTGCAGCATGCACAGGTTGGAGAGCGCGATGCCGATGGGGATGGCGAGATTGGCCCAATCCGGGAATTGCGGCCACAGGTACTGGAAGGCGAGGCCGTTGAGCGCCAGCAGCAACATGCCCAGCGTTCCGGCATAGAGCACGTACCAGAGGAAATTCCGGTCTCTGACCGAGATCCAGAGGATCAGGTTGTACATCAGCAGTGCAATCTGGATGCCGTAGTAGAGGCCAAGGCCGATGTGTCCCGGCAGCAAGGACTGCATGTAGGCATCGGGTCGCGCCAGCACCATCGGCACCTGCATCGAGCTTTCGGACACCACGCGCAGGTAGAAATCGGTTGCCTGCCCCGGAGGCAGCATCAGCTCGAAGTTGAGGTTGCGCAGTGCCAGGTCGCGGCTCGCGAACGGGGTGCGATCGCCGCTCAGCCGTTCGGTGAGGCGACCATCGGGATCGATGCGATACAGCGCCACGTGATCGAGCAGGGCGTACTCGATCGCGAAGATCCAGCGCTCGCGGCCGGGGCCGAGGTTGGTTGCCGAGAAGTGGAACCAGAGGGCGCCGTCGCGATAACCGAAGGTGGACCGATCCTTCGGCAGGCGCTGGAAGTCGCCGGATTCGGCGCGCGCCCGCACGTCTTCGAGGCTGAGCGTCCCGTCGGGGTCGTGCAGCCACAGGGTGTGGGGTTCAAGCCGGACGATGCCCTGATCCGGGCCGAGCCGCAGGGGTGAGTCGGGGACGCGCGCCTGGCTGCCTTGGCAGGACAGGGCGAGCAGCACCAGCACGACATACAGCCAACAGGCGGGGCGAAGCATCAAGGCATTCAGTGAGATTCCCATTCCAACATAGCGTTTTGCCGCACATTCCACCACGCGCGAAGTGTGTGCCGGATCGGAATTTGACCGCTTGTGACCTTGATCAAGGCGGTGTCAAAGGGCGCCTGGATCGAAGGGTTGACCAATGTATTAACGCGCTATTACATTAGCCCAATGAAGCGCCGCCACCTCCAGCCCGATATCGCGCCCCTCGATCCGCTGGACGCGCTGTGCGAGGTCTTGCTCAGCCTCGACCGCCGCGCCGACATGCGTGCCTTGTTGACCGACCTGTGCACGCCCGCCGAACTGGAGGCGCTTTCGGATCGCTGGCGCGTGGTGCCCTTGTTGTTGCAAGGGCAGCCTTACCGCGAAATCCACGATCACACCGCCGTCAGCGTCACCACGATCGGGCGCGTGGCGCGATGCCTGGGGCAGGGCGAGGGCGGATATCGGCTGGCAGCGCGCCGACTCGGGCTGGTCAACGCCGAAGAAGGGCCGCTTGCGTCGCATTGACGCTCGCCGCTCTACACGCAACCCGTGCCCCCTTCGCTGCCTGTGATCCCAGACCATGAAACCCCGCGACCGCCTCCGCATTGCCACTCAGAAGAATGGCCGGCTCTCCGAACCGGGACGTGACCTGCTGACGCGTTCCGGCCTAGGCTTCCGCGAAAGCCGCGACCGCCTGTTCTGCTACGGCGAGTCGCAGCCCGTCGACCTGCTGCTGGTGCGCGACGACGACATCCCGGGACTCATTGCCGAAGGTACCTGCGACCTGGGCCTGGTCGGGCGCAACGTGCTGGAGGAGCAACGCCTGGAGCGCGAACGCCTCGGTCTGCCGCCGGCCTTCCGTGCGCTGCGCTCGCTCGGATTCGGTCGCTGCCGCCTCGCGATCGCGATGCCGCAGGAACTGGAGTGGCACGGACCGGCCAGCTTGCAAGGCCTGCGCATCGCCACCTCGTATCCGGCCCTGCTCGCAGACTGGCTGCAGCGCGAAGGTGTCGAGGCGCAGGTGGTGACCTTGTCCGGCTCGGTCGAGATCGCGCCACGCCTGGGCAAGGCCGAGGCCGTCTGCGATCTGGTCTCGAGCGGAGCCACGCTCGCGGCCAACCAGTTGCGCGAAGTGGTCACCGTGCTGGAGAGCGAAGCCGTGCTGGCAGCACCGGTGACACCCTTCGCGGATGAGCGCGCCGACCTGGCCTCGATGTTGTTGCGGCGCCTCGATGGCGTGCTGCAGGTGCGCGACAGCAAGCTGGTGCTGCTGCATGTGGACCGCAGTGCGCTGGACGCGGTGCTGCGCCTGCTGCCCGGGGCGGATGCGCCCAGCGTGCTGGCGCTGGATGGCAATCGGGACGCCGTAGCCTTGCAGGCCGTGTGCCAGGGCACGATCACCTGGCAACACCTGGAAGACATGAAGCGCGCCGGGGCGCGCTCCATGCTGGTGTTGCCGGTCGAGCAGATGCTGGCGTGAACGCGATGCGCGTGCTCGATTGGAGTTTGTTGTCCGGCTCGGAGCGGGTCGCCGCCCTGCAGCGACCCGTGGTGCCGGTGCAGTCCGGTTTGCGCGAGGCGGTCGCGCGCCTGATCGCGCAGGTGCGGGTCGAGGGCGATGCCGCCCTGCGCGAACTGACGAGGCGTTACGACGGCTGCGAACTCGCGGACCTGGAAGTGCAGTCAGCCGAATTCGATCAGGCCGAGGCCGGGCTGGCTCCCGAACTGCGCGCGGCACTGGACGCCGCGATCCTGCGCATCGAGGCCTTTCACCGCGCGGGGATTCCCATCGCGTATGCCGTGGAGACGGCCAGCGGCGTGCGTTGCGAACGCGTGCTGCGGCCGATTACTCGGGTCGGCTTGTACGTACCGGCCGGCTCTGCGCCGCTGCCATCCACAGCGATGATGCTGGGCGTGCCGGCGCGCCTCGCTGGTTGCAGGGATATCGTGTTGTGCACGCCGCCGCGTGCCGATGGGCGGGTCGATCCGGCGGTGCTCGGAGTTGCACGTCGCTGCGGAATCACGCGCGTGTTCAAGCTCGGCGGAGCGCAGGCCGTGGCCGCCATGGCCTACGGCAGTGCCAGCGTGCCCAAGTGCGACAAGCTGTTCGGGCCGGGCAATGCCTGGGTTACCGAAGCCAAGCAGCAGGTCGCGCAGGATGTGGAAGGAGCCGCGATCGACCTGCCCGCCGGGCCGTCGGAAGTGCTGGTGATCGCCGATGCCGGTGCGGATGCCGCATTCGTCGCGGCCGATCTGCTGTCGCAGGCCGAGCATGGGGCGGATTCGCAAGTCATCCTGCTGAGCGACTCCGCCGCCTTGCTTGCTGCGGTGGCGAACGAAGTGAGTGTCCAGGCGGCGCGACTTCCGCGGCGCGCGATCGTGGACGCGGCCCTGGCACACGCACGCCTGATCCGGTGCGCGGACATCGGTGAGGCCATCGCCATCTCGAATCGCTACGCGCCCGAGCATCTGATCCTGGCATTGCGCGAGCCGCGGGCGTGGCTGGATCGGGTCGAGAGTGCCGGATCGATCTTCCTTGGTGACCATGCGCCCGAGGCACTGGGCGACTACTGCAGCGGAACCAATCACGTGCTGCCCACCTATGGCCATGCACGGGCGCACAGCGGCGTATCGGTGGCCAGCTTCCTCAAGCAGATCACCGTGCAGGAAGTGACTCCGGCCGGCTTGCGCCGCATCGGTCCCGAGGCGATGGAGCTGGCGCGAGCCGAACAACTGGTGGCACATGAGCGCGCGGTGACGACGCGTCTGGCCAGGCTTGCAGGGGAGGCCGCATGAACCTGCTCGGTCTGGTGCGCGATGACTTGCGCGATTTCGCCGGCTACAGCTCGGCGCGAAGAACAAGCAACTCGGGTTCGATTTGGCTCAATGCGAACGAAAGCCCGTGGCGCAATGCGGCTGATGCCAACGGCGAAGGCGTTCATCGCTATCCGGAACCCCAGCCGGGCGCGCTGCGGGCGGCGCTCGCAGCCTTGTATGGCGTGCGTCCGGAGCAACTGCTGATCGGTCGCGGCAGCGACGAGGCCATCGACCTTCTGGTGCGCGCCTTCTGTCGCCCGGGCGTGGACCGCGTGCTGATCGCGCCGCCGGTGTTCGGCATGTATGCCGTGTGCGCGCGCTTGCAGGGTGCGGCGCTGGTCGAGGTGGCGCTGCGCGACAGAAGCGATGGACTGGTCTGCGATCTCGATGCGATCGCCGCTGCCGCGCTGGAGCAGGCGGTCAAGCTCGTCTTCCTGTGCTCACCCGCGAATCCCACCGGGGCTGCCTTGCCGCGCGCGCGATCCTGGCGCTGGCGCGACGCCTGCAGGGGCGCGCCCTGCTCGTGGTGGACGAAGCCTACGTCGAATACTCGGACGTCGAGTCCGTGGCCAGCGACGTGTCCAGCCAGGCCAATCTTGCGGTGCTGCGCACCTTGTCGAAGGCGCACGCGCTCGCTGCCGCGCGGATCGGATGCCTGATTGCGGCGCCAGAGCTGATCGCCTTGCTGCGCAACTGCCAGGCGCCGTACCCATTGCCCACGCCGAGCGTGCAGCTGGCGCTCGCCGCATTGGCGCCCGAGGCGCGGGTTCGTACCACAGAGCGCGTTGCAGCGATCCGCGCCGAGCGAGAGCGGCTGCAGCGGGAGTTGCCGCACATCGAGGGCGTGCGGCGTGTCTACGCTTCGCAGGGGAACTACCTGCTGGTGCGCTTCGTTGACGCCGCGTTGGCGCTGCAACGCTTGTTGAACGCCGGTGTCGTGGTGCGCGACATGCGCGCCGACCCGCGCCTGGGCGATGCCTTGCGCATCAGCATCGGCACGGTGGCGGAGAATGACGCCGTGCTGGCGGCCTTGCGACCCGGGATGGTGGCCGCATGAGGAGGCTGTTGTTCATCGACCGCGACGGCACCTTGATCGAGGAGCCGGCCGATTTCCAGATCGACAGCTACGCCAAGCTGCGCTTTGTCGAGGGCATGATTCCCGCCCTGATCGTGTTGCGCGACGCCGGATACGAGTTCGTCCTGGTGAGCAATCAGGACGGTCTGGGAACGGCGAGTTTCCCGCGCGAAGACTTCGTGGGGCCGCATCGCCTGCTGATCCAGTTGCTCGAATCCCAGGGCATTCGTTTCCTGGAAGAACTGATCGACGAAAGTTTCCCGCACCAGAACCTGCCGACGCGCAAGCCGGGCGTCGGCATGCTGCTGCCCTACCTGCGGGATCGCAGCATCGATCTTGCCCACAGCGCCGTGATCGGTGATCGCGAGACCGACCTGCAACTGGCGAAGAATCTGGGTTGCCGCGGCTTCAGGCTCGGTCCTGGTCTTGCCACCTGGCAGGGCATTGCGCACGAGCTGGCGAATGCCCCGCGCACGGCCCGGGTCGAACGCAACACCGGGGAGACCCGCATCCTCGTCGACGTCGATCTGGATCGCGTGGCCGAACCCGAGGTGGCAACGGGCCTCGGCTTCTTCGATCACATGCTGGAGCAACTGGGGAAGCATGGTGGTTTCGCGGCTGCGCCTGCAGTCTGCGGGCGACCTGCACGTGGACGAGCATCACACCGTGAAGACAGTGCCTTGGCGCTGGGCCAGGCCATGAAGCAGGCCTCGGGCGACAAGCGCGGCATCGCGCGCTACGGTTCCGAGGCGCTTGGCGATGATGCCGTTCCCATTGCCTTCGCGTTGCCGATGGATGAGGCGCTGGCGTCGGCGGTGCTGGATTTTTCCGGACGTCCGTACTTCGTCTTCGACGGTGCCTTCGCGCGCGCCGAAGTCGGCGGCCTCGCCACGGAACTGGTGCCGCACTTCTTCCGTTCATTGTGCGAGTCGGCCGGGCTCAACCTGCACCTGTGCGTGCGCGGCAGCAACGCGCACCATCAGGTCGAGGCCTGCTTCAAGGTGGTGGCGCGCGCGCTGCGTCTTGCGATCAGGCGCGAGGGCCGCGAACTGCCAAGCACCAAGGGAATGCTGTGATGCAGGTGGCGCTGGTCGACTCGGGCGGTGCCAACATCGGTTCGGTGCGCTACGCGCTGGAGCGCCTGGGGGCCGTGGCGACATTGACCTCCGATGCCGGGCAGATTCTCGCTGCCGACCGCGTGATCCTGCCCGGTGTCGGTGCCGCGGCGCCGGCGATGACCCGCCTGCATGAACTGGGTCAGGTCGAAACGTTTGCGATCGCTGGACCCAGCCCCTGCTCGGTATCTGCCTTGGCATGCAGCTGTTGTTCGAGCGCTCAGAGGAGGGCAACGTGGAATGCCTGGCGCGCTTGCCCGGCACGGTTCGGCGGATGCGCGCGCGTGCCGGCGTGCGCGTGCCGCACATGGGCTGGAACGCATTGCAGCCCGTGCGCGAGTCGCCCTTGCTCGATGGCATTGCGCCCGGTGCGCAAGCCTATTTCGTGCACAGCTACGCCGCCTCGCCGGGTGCGGATGGCGTTGCAACCTGCACCCACGGTGAGCCTTTCGCTGCGGTGGTCGAGCGCGGCAACGTGGCCGGGGCGCAGTTCCACCCGGAACGCTCCGGTGCCGTCGGTGCGCGCCTGCTCGCCAATTTCCTGCGCGTCGGTGCGACATGAACTTCACCATCTACCCTGCCATCGATGTGCGCGCCGGCCGCGTGGTGCGGCTGAGCCAGGGCGACTACGCACGCGAGACGGGCTACGCGCCCGACCCGTTCGAGTTGGCCGGTCGCTACGCCGGCAACGGGGCTCGCTGGTTGCACCTCGTCGACCTGGACGCCGCGCGCAGTGGTGGCTACAGCTTGGGCGCGCTGTTGCAGCGCATCGCGCAGTCGACCGGCTTGCAGATCCAGACCGGCGGCGGGGTGCGCAGCGAAGACGATGTCCTGCGGCTGCTCGACCAGGGTGCGACGCGCGTGGTGGTCGGCAGCCTCGCGGTGCGCGAGCCCGAGCGTGTCGCGGCGTGGATCGAGCGGCATGGCGGAGAGCGCATCACGCTCGCACTGGACACGCGCCAGGATGCGGACGGACGCTGGCAGCTACCGGTGCATGGTTGGACGGCGGACAGCGGTCGCGATCCGCAGGAGTTGCTGCAGTGCTACGCGCACAGCGGCCTGCGCCACCTGCTGTGCACGGACATCGCGCGTGATGGCATGTTGAGCGGCCCGAATCTCGCGCTCTATCGGCACCTGCGCAAGATCGCGCCGTGGGTGCAGGTTCAGGCGTCGGGCGGCGTGCGCGACCTGGCCGACGTGCGTGCGGCGCAGGTCACGGGTTGCGCCGGAGTGATCCTCGGTCGCGCCTTGCTGGAGCACGCGCCTGACCCTGCCGGAGGCCCTGGCATGTTGAGTCGCCGGCTCATTCCGTGCCTGGATGTGCGCGATGGGCGCGTGGTGAAAGGCGTGCGCTTCCGCGATCACATCGACATGGGAGACATCGCCGAGCTGGCACTGCGCTACCGCGATGAAGGGGCGGACGAACTCGTGTTCTACGACATCGCGGCCAGTCCGCAGGGTCGCCGCGTCGAGTGTGCCTGGGTCGAGCGCGTGGCGCGGCTGATCGATATCCCGTTCTGCGTGGCCGGCGGCATCCGCAGCGTCGAGGATGCGCGCGCAGTGCTGGGGGCGGGAGCCGACAAGGTGTCGGTCAACACGCCCGCGCTGGAGCGGCCGGAACTGATCTCCGAGTTGGCCGATGCCTTCGGACAGCAATGCGTGGTGGTGGGGATCGACAGCCTGAGAGACGCCGATGGCGAATGGCGGGTACGCAGCCACAGTGGCGATCCGGATCGCACCCGCGCCCTGGCGCGCCGCACCCTCGACTGGCTCGTGGAAGCCCAGCAGCAGGGCGCGGGCGAGATCGTGCTGAACTGCATGGGCTCGGACGGCGTGCGCGACGGGTACGATCTGGAACAACTGCAGGCAGCACGCGCGCGCTGCGAGGTGCCGCTGGTAGCTTCCGGCGGTGCCGGCGCCGTGGCGCATTTCGTCGACGTGTTCCAGCAGGCCGACGTTGACGCCCGCGCTGGCCGCCAGCGCCTTCCATTCGGGCGTGCTGCGGATTCCGGAACTGAAACAGGCGCTGGGCGCGGCAGGCATCGAGGTGCGAAATGGCGGCTGACCCTGTGCGTCGCCACGCCGGCTTCCCCGGTCGAGGGCTTGGATTGGGAAAAATCCGGCGGCCTTGTTCCCGCCATCGTCCAGGATGCCGACACCCTGCGTGTGCTGATGTTGGGCTACATGAATCGCGAGGGCGCTGCAACAGACCCTGAGCACGCAGCGCGTGACCTTCTACAGCCGCAGCAAGGCACGGCTCTGGACCAAGGGCGAGAGCAGCGGCCACACGCTCGAACTGGTCGGCGTGGAAGCCGATTGCGACGCAGACACCTTGCTGCTGCAGGCGCGCCCGATCGGTCCCACCTGTCACCTCGGGCGCGACAGTTGCTTCCCGCAGGCACCGGCGCGGGCCGAGGTGCCCGCGGCGCATGCCTTCCTGGCGCAACTCGACGCTCTGGTCGCGCAGCGCGAACGCGAGCGACCACCCGGCAGCTACACCACCGGGCTGTTCGAATCCGGGCTGCGCCGCATCGCGCAGAAGCTGGGAGAGGAGGGCGTCGAGACCGCGCTGGCGGCGGTGGCGCAGGATGATGCCGCCCTCGTGGCGGAGTCCGCGGACCTGCTGTTTCATCTCGCGGTGCTGCTGCGCGCGCGTGGCCTGGGATTGCATGACGCGGTGGCGGAGCTGGAGCGTCGGCATCGGCCGGGTTGAGCAGGCCCTGTCCGACAGCAAAGTCCAGGCTCTAAGATGCGTCGTCTGGCACGGGAGAGGCTCATGCGTAGCGCGTTGGCGATGGCGATGTGGTTGCTGGCAGGAACCGTGTGCGCCCAGGCCCTGCTTCCCGATGACCGCATCGGTCCCGAGCGCGATGCCGCGGCCGGCTATGCCATCGGGCTTGATCTTGCCATCCACGGACTGGTGCGCAGTTGTGCGGCCTATGGCGGCGACGCAACCGCCCTGACGGCGAGGCAGCGCGAGGCGTGGAACCAGCGAAATGCCTCGCTGCTCGCCGCGGCGCATCGATACCTGGAGTTCGTCCGGGCGCGGATCGCGGTGCATGACGGCGAGCAGGCTGCCGCGCAATGGTACGAGTCGCGCAAGCGCGAATTGCAGGACGAATCGCAGAGCGCGCTCACGCAGAAGTTCGACCGTCAGCCCGACGCGTTTGCCACGTGCAGGCGCGTGGCGGCGAGCCTGCACCGCGGAGAGCTGGATATCGCCACCGATGCCGGACATGCGGCGGTGCTGCGGGCGATCGCACTCGAGCTGCCGGTCGACGCGCGGGAATGACGCGTCGTCATCACGGGGGGTGGTGCCTGGTCTGCTTCGGGCCGCTGCTGTTTTCGGCCTTGGCGGGCGGATCCGTTGTGGCGGCGCAAGACGCGCAGACGTCGTTGCGTGGCGTGGTCTACGTTGATTCGAACGCAAACGGGCAGCGCGACGAGGGTGAATCGGGTCTGGCGCAGGCGAAGGTTTCGAATGGCCGCGATATTGCGCTCACCGATGTCGAGGGTCGCTACGAACTGGCCGTGCGTGGCGGTGACACGGTGTTCCTGATCAAGCCGCCCGGAGTCGATCTTGCGCGCGGCGAGGATGGCATGCCCGCATTCTGGCGGCACCACTTTCCGCAGGGTTCGCCGGTGCTGCGCTACGGAGGGATCGGCCCATCGCCGATCGGGACGGGCGACTTTGCCGTGCAGCTCGTGGCACGCGAGGCCAGCCAGCGGCTGGACGTGCTGTTGTTCGGCGATCCGCAACCCAAGACAGTGCGCGATGTGGGCTACTTCGAGCGCGACATCGTCGAGCCGATCCTGCAGGCCGCGCAGGCCGCGCAGGCCGCGCAGGCCGCGCAGGCCGTACCCACCGATCTGGGGCTGAGCCTCGGCGACATTGCCAGCGACGACCTCAGCCTGTTGCCCGAGGTGAAGCGTGTCACGGCCCGCCTCGGCTTGCCGTGGCTGCACCTGCCCGGCAACCACGACCTCGATTTCGACGCGACGCGCGACGAGGATTCCCTGCTGAGTTACCGCGCCCAGTTCGGCCCCGACAGCTTCGCCTGGGAAGAGCGCCTCGCCAGCTTCGTGCTGCTCGACGACGTGATCCACCAACCAGGCACTGCGCCCGGATATGTCGGGGGTCTGCGTGCCGATCAGTTCGAGTTCCTGGAGAACTACCTTGCAAGCTTGCCCCGCGACCGATGGCTGGTGGTGGCCGCGCACATCCCCTTCCACGATGCGGATGCCGGCCAGGAGACGTTCCGCCGCGCCGACCGCGAACGTCTGTTCGGCCTGCTCAAGCCGTTCCGCCGCGTGTTGCTGCTGAGTTCGCACGCACACGCCCAGCGCCACCATTTCCATCGGGCGGTCGACGGCTGGCACGGAGCCGAGCCGCTGCACGAGTACGTCGTGGGGGCGAGTTGCGGCGGCTTCTGGTCGGGCCTGCCGGATGCGTCCGGCATACCCGATGCGCGCATGAACGACGGCACGCCCAATGGCTACGCGCGCCTGAGCCTCGATGCCGAACAGTACCGGCTGCGCTGGTACGTGGCGCGCGATGCCGGTGACACGCGCATGAGCCTGCATGCACCGCGCGTGCTGCGGCGCGGTTCGTACCCGAGCTTTGCGGTCAGTGCCAACGTGTTCATGGGCATGGACGATACCCGGGTCGAGTTTCGGGTCGATGCCGGTGAGTGGAAGCCGATGACGCGCGCGGCGCGGGCCGATCCCGGTCTGCTGACGCTCAATGCGCAGGACGACGCGGCCCCGACATTGCGCAGCTTTCGATCGCGCGGTCGAGGCGCGCGCCTCCACCCACCTGTGGCGTGGCGTGTTGCCGACAGACCTTGCTGCTGGCGAACACCGGATCGAGGTGCGCGCGTTCGACCGCTGGGACGGCGAAGTGCGCGCCGAAGCCACGTATCGACTGGCGGACTTCACGCCGCCTCCATGACCTGGGCCACGCTCAACGGCAAGCCGACGCGCGTGATCGCGCATCGCGGGGCCAGTGGCCTGTTGCCCGAACACACCCTGGCGGCCTACGCGCTGGCGCTGGAGCAGGGTGCCGACGTGATCGAACCAGATCTCGTCGTTGCGCGCGACGGCACGCTGATGGTGCGCCACGATCGGCATCTCTCGCGCAGTACCGACGTGGCATCGCGCCCCCGAGTTCGCCGTGCGTCGGTGCGACGGCGACTGGTGGGTCGAGCAGTTCGCGCGCGAAGAACTGGCGCAACTCCGTGCGATCCAGCCATTTCCCTTGCGTGACCGCCGTCATGACGCGCAATGGCCTGTCCCCGAGTTCGGAGATGCGCTGGCCTGGGCCGACGGCATGGCGCGACAACGCGGTTCCGCTGTGCGCTTGTATCCGGAGCTCAAGCACGTCGCGCATTTCGCCGCCTCGGGACTAGACCCCCGTACCTCGCTTCATCGAGATGGTGCGTCGGCTCGATCCGGATCGAGTGCAGTTGTGGGTGCAGTGCTTCGAGATCGAACCACTGCAGCGGGTGCGCGAGGCCACGGGCTTGCCGGTGTTCCTGCTGCTGGACGAGCACGCCGACTGGCGCACTGCGTTGCGCGTGCATGGCGGCGCGGTGCAAGGCTTGGGCGCGGCCAAGTCCTTGCTGCACGACGCCAGGGGGCGCGATTCAGGGTTTGTCGCCGCAGCCCACGAGGCCGCACTGCAGGTCCATGCCTGGACCTATCGCGACGACGTGTTGCCACAGGGCGTCGCGTGCGTGCAGGACGAACTCGATGCGGCGTTTGACCTCGGCGTGGATGCGGTGTTCTGCGATTTTCCCCACACCGCCCTGGCGCAGCGTGCCACGCGCAGCCCGGGTTGATGACGCGTCCTTGGATCACCGCCGTCGCGACTTCCGCGGCGAATCGGTGCGCGCGAAGGGCAGCGCCGGCCCCGGGGTGAATTGCTCGCGCCAGCGTGCCAGTTGCGCTTCGATCTGCGCGCCGCGCTCGATCTGCGGCTTCGACGCGGCGATGTCGTCTTCGGCTTCCCAGGATTCGATCGACGTGCGTGCGGCATCGAAGGCCACGACGAAATCCGCGCTCTGGTTCAGGGCCTGGGCGAGGTAGGCCTTGCCGAACCAGGTGATGTCGGAGTTCGAGCCGCAGCCGAACGAGGCCCGATCCTTGCTGGCGGCGGTGACCACGAGGGTGCGCGGGTCGCGCAAGGCTTCGATGTATCCGCCCGAATAGCAGGCCGAAATCACCAGCACGCGCCAGCCGATGCCGGAGGCATCGAGTGCGGCACGCAGGCGCTCCGGGGTGAGCTGGTCGAGCGGCAGCGGCGGCTGGTTCAGGTAGAGCTCGTGATCCTCGCTCCATGGCTGGTGAGGTAGAGCAGGAGGATGTCCTGCTCGCGGTCCATGCGCTCGCCGAGTGCGAGCAGCGCACGTTCGAGGTTGGTCGCGGTGGCCAGCGGACGGGTCGCGGCGCTGTCGGGATGATTGAGCAGGGCCAGGCTGCGGTCCTGCGCATCGAAGCGTTGCGCGAACAGGCGCTCGGCGTACTCCACTTCGTTGCGGAACACGTCCTCGCTGGCGTCGCCGCCGAAGGACAGGGCGTAGAGATCGATGCGATCCGGGCGCTGCTGCACGATCTTCGCGAGGGTCGCTGCGAGCAAGTCGGGCTGGGCGTAGATCGTGGCTTCGGGCGCGTCGAGTTCGCCGGGCTCGCGGTAGTCGGTATCGCTGCCATCCGCGTCCTGTGACCAGGTGGTATTCCAGAGCCACTGAGAGTCGAGCCAGAACCACGGAAGGGCACAGGCGATGAAGGCCAGGCCCGCCCCCAAGGCTGCGATCGCGCGGGGCGAAAGCCAGATTGCCAGACGCAGCAGGATCGCCAGCCACCAGACCAGGCCGAGCAGCCAGCCGATCCAGTGCACGGGCCATGCGCTGTTGGCGTCGGCGAGATGCAGCAGGCCGCCGAAAAGCGACACCGGAATCACGGCGGCTTCCAGCCACGCGGCCACCGTCCAGAACAGGGCACGGCGCTGCGCCACGCCGCACAGCACGGCGCTGGCCGCCAGCCGCAACAGGCCGGCTGCCAGCGCGGACTGCACGCCGTAACCATTGAGTTCGTGTGGCGCGGGCACGGCGAACCAGTGCCATGCCAGATCGCTGCCGACGCCGAGCAGTGCCAGGACGGTCCAGTGTGCGAAGCCGACATCGAGCGGAATCGAACGCGGACGGCGCAGCAGCGCGAGACCCAGGCCGTCGCGCAACAGGCGGTAGAGGCTTGCCACGCTTACCGTTCCGGATCGATGGCCGCGAACGAGGTCACGCGACGATGCCCATGCGCCGCTTCACCCTGTCGGGCTTGCGCGTAGTCGTCGGGACGATCCACCAGCACGGTGTCGAGGCCGGCCGCGCGGGCGGCGTCCAGTTCTTCCACCACATCGGAGAGAAACAGGAGTTCGGACGCCGGGCGACCGATGGCGGCGGCGATGCGCGCATAACTATCGGTCTCGCGCTTGCCGCCGATCTCGGTGTCGAAATACCCCGAGAACAGCGGAAGCAGGTCGCCGGCTTCGCTATGCGCGAAGAACAGCTTCTGCGCCGCGACCGAGCCGGAGGAATAGACGTAGATCGGGTGTCCGGCCGCGTGCCACGCGCGCAGTTGCGCCGGTGCGTCGGGATAGACGTGGGCACGGTAGGCGCCGCCGTCGAAGCCGGCCCGCCAGATCAGACCCTGCAGCGCCTTGAGCGCGGTGTGCTTGCGATCGGCATCAATCCAGCCCTGCAGCACCTCCACGATCATGCGGTCGTCGCACAGGCCGCCGTTCTCGAGCGCAACCTGGTCCAGCCAGCGCCGCACCTCGGGCTCGTGCCCGCGCGTGGCGACGAATTCGGGCAAGGCCGCCCGGCTGTACGGGAACAGCACCTCCTTGACGAAGGAAATGCTGCTGGTGGTACCTTCGATGTCGGTGAGGATGGTTTTCACGCCGAGTCGACTCACGCGGCTTCGAATCGCGGGAAGCGCTGCGCGATGTCGGTGCCGGTGAAGTGCCCGACCCAGCCATCGGGTTCGGTGAAGAAGCGGATCGCGACGAAGTACGGCGCCGGACCCATGTCGAACCAATGGTGGGTGCGATCAGGCACGCCGATCAGGTCGCCGCTCTGGCAGCGCACCTCGTAGACGCGATCGTCGACGTGCAGGGTGAACAGGCCGCTGCCGGCGACGAAGAAGCGGACTTCGTCTTCCTTGTGGTAATGCTCATCGAGGAACTTGGCGCGCATTGCCTCGCGCTCCGGGTGATCGGGCGAGATGCTGACGACGTCCACGCTGCGAAAACCATTCTCCGCGACGAGGCGGTCGATGTCGGCGCGATAGGCGGCCATCACGGCTTCGGGCTCGGCGCCGGGTTCGATTGGCTGGCTTGCCTCCCACTGCTCGAAGCGCACGCCGATCCTGGCCAGTTCGGCCGCGATGCTGGCGTGGTCGGTGCTGAGGTAATCCGGAATCAGCGGATCGTTCTCGGAAAAGATGCGGAGTCGGCTCATGCGCGCATTCTCCTCAGGTCCAGTTCGCAGTCGAGCAGGAACTCGAAGGCTTCCAGGTGGCGGCGTGCCTCGGGCATGTCGCGGCCCCAGGCGTAGATGCCGTGGCCGTCGATGAGGTAGCCCCAGAGCGACCGCGCGTAGGTCAGTCGTTCGACCCGCGCCACCAGGGCCGGGATGTCCTGGCTGTTGGGCAGCACCGGGATCTCCAGCATGTCCTCGTGCGTGCTGTTGCCCGAAAACGCCTTCTGCAGTTCGTAGCCCTGCAATCGCACGTAGCCTTGCGGGGCGAACAGGCGCGAGGCCACCGTCTGCACCCGCGAGTGGGTGTGCAGCACCACGTTCACTTCGGGAAAGCGGCGGTAGAGCTGCGTGTGGAGCCCAGTCTCGGCCGAGGGTCGGTGCTGGCTGCCCACGGCCTTGCCATCCCAGTCCACGACCATGATGTCGGACTCGTCGAGCTTGCCCTTGTCGCGGCCGGAAACGGTGATCGCCACCAGGCGGCCTTCCAGCCGCATCGAGAAATTGCTGCTCGTGGCCGGGGTCCAGCCCAGCGCGGACAGTTCGCGCGTGTTGGCGACGATCTCCTTCGCGCGCGCGGCGAGGAGTCCGGGATCGTAGGGCGATGCGTTCATGCGGCGCAGTTTAGCGGAAGGGGCCGCGCGGAAGCTGACTCGCAGCCCTGGCGTCGCAGCGCGTGCGACCGAGCTGTCGCTAGAATCGGCCCGACTATGCGAACGGAACCCGGTGCGTGACCACGAATGAACTTCTCTGGGGCCTGGCCGGCCTGGCTGCAGGCCTGCTGCTGGCCGGCAGCGTGGCCTGGATCCTGGGACGGGCACGAATCCTTACGGCGCAACTGGCCGGGCGCGCCGCGCGCGAGCCGGAAGTGCTGGCCCTGAACGCGCGCGCCGAACGCGCCGACGCCCTGGTTCGACAACACGAAGCGCTCGAGCTCGAGTTGCGCGCCACGCGCGACGCGCGCCAGGTGGCGGAGGCGCGCAGCGCCGAGCTGGGCGCGCGCATGGACGAACAGCAACGCGCCTTTGCGCAACGCTACCGTGATCTGGAAACCTCGCGCGAGGCGCTCAAGGCCGAGTTCCAGACGCTCGCTGGCGAGATCCTTGAGGACAAGTCGAAACGCTTCGGCGAAGCACAACAGACCCAGCTTGGTCAGTTGCTCACGCCGCTGCGCGAACAGCTTGGTGATTTCCGCCGCGCGGTGGTGGAGGGATACGAGAAGGAGAACAACGCGCGCGTCGCCTTGCAGACCCGCATCGATGACCTGGTCCGGCTCAATCAGAATCTTGGGCGCGAAGCCCAGTCGCTCAGTCGCGCGCTCAACGCCGACAACCGCTCGCAGGGCTATTGGGGTGAGCTCAAGCTCGAGCGCCTGCTCGAATCGGCCGGGCTGGAGAAGGGCCAGCAATACCTCACCCAGGAGAGCTTCCGCGATGCCGAGGGCGAGCGCTATCGCCCCGATGCGGTGCTGAAATTGCCTGAAGGCAAGGACATCGTGATCGACGCCAAGATGCTCTTGCTCGACTATCAGCGCGCCTGCGACGCGGCCGATGCCGAGGAACGCGAGCAGGCCCTGACGCGGCACGTGGCGGCCCTGCGCAACCACGTGCGCGGTCTGGGCGAAAAGGACTACAGCCGGCTCGAAGGCGTGAATGCGCCGGATCTGGTGCTGCTGTTCGTGCCGGTGGAAGGTGCCTTCCTCGAAGCCTTGCGGCGCGATGCCTCGCTTTACGACTACGCCTTCGAGCGCAAGATCATCCTGGTCGGCCCCAGCAACCTGCTGGCCTCGCTACGCCTGGTGGCGCAGCTGTGGCGCACCGAGGCGCAGAACCGCAATGCCGCCCGCATCGCGAGCGAGGCCGGCAAGCTCTACGACAAGTTCGTCGGATTCGGCGAGGACATGCTCAAGGTGGGCGATGCGCTCGACCGCGCTCAGACCGCACATCGGCAGGCGCTGAGCAAGCTGGCGCAGGGCAAAGGCAACCTTGTGCGGCGCGCCGAGCAGTTGCGTGAACTGGGTGTGGCTCCGTCGAAGCGGCTACCTGAGAGTTTGCTGGATCGGCCGGCGGATGCTGCCGGCGATCACGAGGCCGAGTGAATCGTTTCATTCTTGCCCGCGGCTGATCCGGTCACTGAAACAAAAACGGCGCGGAGTCCGCGCCGTTTTTGTCAGGCCGGAAGGCCCTGCGTCAGTCGAGCGAACCCAGACCCTTCTGCAGCCGCGAATTGCGGATGCCGTAGATGAAGTAGAGGATCACCGAGGCCAGCGCGTACCAAGCGAAAAAGATCAGCACGCGCTTCTCCACCGTGAAGATCAGGCCGAAGCAGGCAATGATGCCAAGCACCGGCAGAATCGGGTACATCGGCACGCGGAAACCGCGCGGCAGTTGCGGATGCGTGGTTCGCAGCCACATCACCGAGAGACAGACGATGCCGAACGCGGCCAGCGTGCCAACCGAGGTCATGTCGCCCAAGGTGTTGATGTCGAAGAAGCCCGCGGCGATGGCAGTGATCAGGCCAACGAGGATGGTGTTGATCCAAGGCGTCTTGAACTTCGCATGCACGGTGGCAAATACGCGTGGCAGCAGACCATCGCGCGCCATGGTGTAGAAGATGCGGGTCTGGCCGTACATTAGCACCAGAATCACGGAGGTCAGGCCGATGATGGCACCGATCTTGACGGTCTTTGCAAACCAGCCCCAACTTGGACCCAAAGCATCGACCGCCACGGCGACTGGATCGGGTACGTTGAGCAGCTTGTAGTCCACCATCAGGGTCATCACGATCGAGACCAGAATGTAGAGAATGGTGCAGATCAGGAGCGAGCCGATGATGCCGAAGGGCATGTCGCGCTTTGGATTCTTGGCTTCCTGCCCGGCGGTGGAAACTGCTTCGAAACCGATGTAGGCGAAGAACACGATCGAGGCCGCGCGCAGGATGCCGCCCCAGCCGAACTCGCCGTCCTTGCCGGTGGCTTCGGGGATGAAGGGGTCCCAGTTGCCCTTGAGCGCATCGAAGTGCTGGATCACGTACCAGCCTACGATCACGATGAAGGCGATGATGACGGTGCCCTTGATCGCCACGATGATGTTGTTGACCTTGGCACTCTCGGACACGCCGATCACCAGCAGGCCCGCCAGCAACATGCAGATCAGAAAGGCCGGCAAGTTGAACACGGTCATCACCGCCGAGCCATCTGCCGCCAGCACTGCCGCACCGTCGCGAATCAGCGCATGGCCGTAGGGCCCGGTGAGCTCGGGCGGGATCACCAGTCCATAGTCGCCGAGCAGGCTGACCACATAGCCCGACCAGCCCACGGCCACCACCGAGGCAGCGAGGCCGTATTCAAGCAGCAACAAGCCGCCCATGATCCAAGCAGCGAACTCGCCAATGGTGGTGTAGCTGTACGTGTAGGCCGAGCCCGATACCGGCAGGGTCGAAGACAACTCGGCGTAGCACAGGCCGGCGAGGGCGCAGACCACGCCCGCCACGAGGAAGGAAATCAGCACCGCCGGGCCGGCGTGCAGGGCTGCCGCATTGCCGGTGCGCACGAAGATGCCGGCACCGATGATGCAACCGATACCGAGGAACACAAGATTCCACGGTCCCAAGGTACGTTTCAGCGCGCTGGTTTCGGTTTCCCGTTGCACCTGTTCGACACTCTTTCGAACCAGGATGCGCGAAATGAGGCCGCGATCGGGCGTGCTCGCCATGTGATTGTTCCCCTGATGAATACGATGGTGCCGGGCAGTCCCCCAGCACGGCGGCGGAACCTTAGCGCAGGGGGGCAGGGGCGGCAAGCGCATTCCGGCGCGTTTGCGCCGCTATGCTGCGGCCTCCTGCATCATCCCATCGTGATCCATGCCTTCCTCATCCCTGGCTGCCGCCCTGACGCGCTATGGCCTCCGCTGGCCGCAGGAGGCCGGCGCAGCCGGGCGATTCGCTGAATTTCTGGACTCGGCTCCCGATGTTTTCGAGCGTAGCCACGAGATCGGGCACTTCACCGGGTCGGCGTGGGTGGCAAGTCGCGACGGGCTTCGCGTCCTGCTGACCCATCATCGAAAACTCGACCGCTGGCTGCAGCCAGGCGGCCATGCCGATGGCGACCGCGATCTCGCCCGGGTGGCGTTGCGCGAAGCAGAAGAGGAAACCGGATTGCGCGGCTTGCGGATCGAGGGTGACGAGATCTTCGACATCGACCGCCACCGCATCCCGGCGCGCAAGTCCGACCCCGAACACTGGCACTACGACGTGCGCTACGTGGTGCGCGCAGGCGAGGACGAAGGCTTCGTGGTGAGCGAGGAATCGCATGCTCTGGCCTGGCGTCCCGTCGCGGACCTGGTCGAGGACGCCGGCACCGACGCCTCGGTGCGACGCATGGCGGCAAAGTGGCTGGCGCGCGCGTCGGGCTGACCTTAGCGCCACACGCCGTTGGAGAAGTGCTCCGCGTTCCACCACAGGTGCACGGCGACCGACAACGCATAGCCGAGCGCGATCGCCCCGGTCCATCGCAGGTGACTGGAGAACGTGTACTGGCCCTTCGACACGCCCATCAAGGCCACGCCGGCGGCCGAGCCGACCGAGAGCATCGAGCCACCGACGCCCGCGGTCAGCGTGACCAGCAGCCATTGACCGTGGTCCATCGGCGGGCTCATCTGCAGCACCGCATACATGATCGGGATGTTGTCGACGACGGCCGAGAGCGCACCCATCGCGATGTTGGCCCAGGTGTGGCCGAGTCCGCCGTACAGTTCGGTCGAGGCCAGTTCCAGAAAGCCGAGCGTGGCCAATCCGCCTACGCACATCAGCACGCCGTAGAAGAACAGCAGCGTGTCCCATTCGGCGCGCGCGATGATGTTGAAGATGCTGTAGGGCGCGTGGTCCGGGTGCGGGTCGGGTTCGTCAAAACCGCGCTCGCGCCATCGGATGACGTAGGCGTAGCCCTTGAGCAAGGCGAGGCCGGCCAGCATCCCGAACACCGGCGGCATGTGCAGGAACTGCTTGCCGCTGACGGTGATGACGATGGTCAGTGCGAACAGCCCGCAGATGACGAAGCCCCCGTATCTCACGTCCGCGTCGTCGCGGCCGCGCGGGGGCTTGCCGGTCGGCAGGGCGAAGTGCATGCAAAGCGCCGGCACCAGCCAGTTCACCACCGACGGCACGAAGATACGGAAGAACTCGAAGAACTCGACCTTGTGCGCTTGCCACACCATCAAGGTGGTGATGTCGCCGAATGCGCTCCAGGCTCCGCCGGCATTGGCCGCGACCACGATGTTGATGAAGCCGAGGCTGACGAAGCGGGCATTGCCTGCGCCCACTGCCAGCACCACCGCGGACATGATCAGGGCCGTGGTGAGGTTGTCGAGCACGGCCGACAGGAAGAACGCCAGCACGCCGGTCAGCCAGAACAGCGGGCGGTAGCCCAGCCCGCGCTTCACCAATTCGGCGCGCAGGGCCTCGAACACGTTGCGTTCGGTCATGGCGCTGACGTAGGTCATGGCCACGATCAGGAAGAAGAACAGCTCCGCGAATTCGAGGAAGATGTGGCGAAACGCGTTGCTCGCGACGTCCCGGGCAAGGCTGGCGTCGCCCGACGCATGCCAGGCGATCAATCCCCAGATCAGGGCCGCACCCAGCATCACCGGCTTGGATTTCGCCAGGTGGGTGCGCTCCTCCAGGATGACCAGCGTGTAAGCCAGGAGAAACACCGCCAGCGCGATCCAGCCCACCGCATGCAAGGTCAGGTCGAGCTGAGCCGGATCGGTGCCGGCAGCGGCCATAGCGGGCGCAGGCAGGGCGAGCAAGCCGAGAAAAACCCAAGGGAGCATCGGTGTCCGGGTCACGTGAACGGGCGAGCCAGACTAGCGTCTGAAGGTGACGGGCAGAAGCCGGGGCGTGACTCGGTGCGGCCGGGCGATCCTGCCCGATTCGCCTGTCGCATCGGCCTGCCTGTAACATGACTGACATCGGACCGTAGTAATTTGGCCGCGCCCACGGCGCCCGCCCGCCGAGTATTCCCCAGAAAATTTAAGGTCTTTCATGTTTTCCCTTCAAACCATCTTCGGCAAAGGCGATCGCTTCTTCGGGCTGCTGGAAAGCGCGGCCGAGGCCGCCACTCAGAGTGCCAAGGCCCTCAAGGGTCTGGTGAAGGAGAACGCCGCCGAGCGCACCCTGACGGAATTCAAGCTGGCGCGGCAGAAGGAGAAGGAGATCTCCGACACCATCAGTCGCGAGCTGGTCAACACCTTCGTCACGGCGCTGGAGCGAGAGGACATCGAGGCTCTGGGCAACGCGATCTATCGCATCCCCAAGACCATCGAGAAATTCGCGGACCGCTACTCGCTCGCGGTCGATCAGCTTGGCCAGATCGATTTCGGACCGCGCGCCGAGATGCTGGAACAGGCCACGGTCCTGGTCAGCGAGATGGTGCGCGACCTGCGCAAGATGAACCTCGACCACATGAAGGGCCTGTACGACCGCCTTCGCAATGTCGAGGCCGAGGCCGATCGCCTGATCCTGGAGATGTACCGCGACCTGTATTCGGGCAAGTACGCAGGCATGCAGGTGCTGCTGATCAAGGATTTCTTCGAGCTGCTGGAAAAGGCCATCGATCGCTGCCGCGAGGCAGGGGCCGTGGCCTACCACATCGTGCTCAAGAACTCGTAAGGCCGACGCCATGTTGACCTTGGTGCTGCTGGTCGTGCTGACCGCGCTGGTGTTCGAGTACATCAATGGTTTCCACGACACGGCCAACTCGATCGCCACCGTGGTGGCCACCAAGGTGCTGTCGCCGACGCAGGCGGTGATGCTGGCGGCGGGCACCAACCTCATCGGCGCGCTCTACGGAACCGCCGTGGCCAAGACCATTTCTTCCGGCCTGGTCGATGCCAACGTCGTCGCCATCACCTCGCAGGTGCTGATCTGCGCGCTGACCGGCGGCATCGTGTGGAACCTCATTACCTGGTACATCGGCATGCCCTCGTCCAGCAGCCACGCCCTGATCGGCGGGCTGTGCGGCGCGGCGCTGGCCGCGTCCGGGACAAACTGGGGCTCGATCATCTGGTCGCAGCCGGCCGAACCGTTCTGGAAGGGCGCCGGCCTGCTGTGGAAGGTGGTGGTGCCGATGTTCACCTCGCCACTGCTGGGTTTCACCGCCGGCCTGTTGGTCATGGGCTTGCTATTCGCGATCATCGCGGGCATGTCGAACACGCGCGGCTTCCTCGCGCGTCTCGCGCGGCCGCGCTGGGTCAACGCCTTCTTCGGCAAGGCACAGATCGCCTCGGCCGGCTACATGGGCTTCGCGCACGGCCTGAACGACGCGCAGAAAACCATGGGCATCATCGCGCTGGCGCTGGTCAGCGCGCAGTCGGTGGGCACCCTGGACGATGTGCCGAGCTGGCTCGCCTTCCTGCATCCGAGCGAGACCGCGCTCAAGAACGGCGACATCGACACCTGGATCAAGCTCACCTGCGCCGTGGTGATGGCGGCCGGCACTGCAGCGGGCGGTTGGCGCATCATCAAGACCCTCGGCCACAAGATGGTGAAGCTGCATCCGATCCACGGCTTCGCCGCGGAAACCAGTGCCGCCTCGGTGATCACCCTGGCCTCGTCGCTCGGCATCCCGGTTTCCACCACGCACAACATCTCCGCCGCGATCATGGGCGTGGGCACGGCCAAGAGCCTCAACGCGATCAAGTGGAACGTGGTGGAGCGGATGATCTGGGCCTGGCTGCTCACCATCCCTGCCGCCGGCGGCGTCGCCTACCTGCTGGTGGAATTGCTGCGGGCGTTCGGCTGGACCTGATCGCCGTGTCGTGACGCAAGAAAAAGGCCCGCGGAAGCGGGCCTTTTCGTGCGCGAATGGCGGGTCCGGCTAGAACAAGTCGCCGCCGGCGGAGAACGCGCGTTCCATCCTGTCGCCCAGGCCGCCGATCTCGATCACCACCCGATCGATCTCGGCCGCGGTAAGCCCCGTGTAGGGACGGTTCTCGCACAGTTGCAGGTAGGGCGATCCGTCGAGTTCGGAGACTGCGAGGTAGCCCACGCGCTGCTCCCAGTTGAACGAGAGCGCGCGCTTGGGATCGATGCCGGTCATGGGCGCAATGGCGGTGCTGACGCGCAGATACTTGCGCCCGTCGTCGCCTTCGATTTCGGACAGGAAGATGCCCTGGTGGCGCGTGCCCTGGTCCAGGGTCATCTCGACCCCGATCAGGTAGGGATCATTGGTGCGCACGTTGTAGTGCGAGGCGGCGTGGGCCCGGATCTGCTCAAAGTTCTGCATGGTGGCGCGTGTTCCCGAATCCTGCGACAAAGCGGCGCGTATTCTATCAGCCCTGCCGCCGCCCGCCGCCCATGCCTGTCGCCCGCACTCCGGCCAGTCCCGAAGACCGCATCCTGGCGGCGATCCGTGCGATTTCGCCGGGCCACACGAGCAGCTACGGCGAGATCGCGCGTCGAGCCGGCTTGCCACGCCGTGCGCGGCTGGTGGCGAAGATCCTGTCGGGCAATGACGATCCGACGCTGCCCTGGCATCGCGTACTGCGCGCCGACGGCCGCATTGCCTTCGCGCCGGGTAGCCGCGGCTTTCGTGAGCAATGTTCGCGGCTCAGGCGCGAAGGCGTGAAGGTGGAGAACGGACGCGTGCGCCTTCTCGCAAACGGCGACGGGATCGACGCGCTGTTGTGGGGCCCTGGCGACTGACTCCGCGGAGCGGACACTCAGCCGCGCAGGTTGAGGAAGTCCGGACTCGCGACCAGGCGCAGTGCATCCAGTCGTGGACGCGCGCCGGGCAGGGCCGAGAGCAGGGCATCGCGCTCGGCCCGAAGCCGCTGCACTTCGTCCGGATGCACGGCGGGATTGACCTGCGCCAAGGCTTCGAGCCGGAGCAATTCGCTGCCGAGCAGCTGCCTGGCGGCCCCTAGGGCGGCGTCGATGCGTGCCTGCACCTCGGTGCCGATATCCTGCGCGGCGCGCTTGAGCATCGGTGGCAGCAGGGTAGCGAGGATCTTGCGGTACTTGAGCAGGTCGATCGGGCGGTCCGCGGCGCGCTGCAGTGCACGCGGGCTGGGCAGGTAGTCGGCGCGCGCCTGCATCCGCGTATCCACCACGCAGCGCAGCGGCGTCGGCGGCAGGAAGCGCGCTGCGTGCAGGGCGCGATCGGCGACGCATTCGAGCACGAACACCGCTTCCAGCAGCACCGTGCGCGGCGGCAGGGCGTCGTCGATCAGGAAGGCGGCGTTGCCCATTTCCGAGGACAGCATCAGGTCCTGTGCGCCGAGCAGCAGCGGGTGGTCGGCGCGCAGGTACAACAGGTCATCGCGCGCGAGCGCCGTGGCGCGGTCCATCGTGGCCTGGCGCGGGCCCTGCTTGAATTCCTCGAACGCGTCCAGCGTCAGGTATTCGGGATCCAGCAACCAGCTGGTGGTGCCGATCGGTTCGTGGTGCACGCCGAACTGTTCGAGCAGGCGCAGCGGGTAATCGTCCGTAGGTGCGTCGGCGTCGTCGCGCTTCAGGGCGGCGAGCAACTCGCCGGAATGCTGCTGCGCGCCACTGGCAAGTTCCAGCAGGCGGTCGCGTCCGCGCGCGATCTGGGCCGAGAGCTGCTCATGCGCGGCGCGGGTGCGATCAAGCAGGGAAGCAAGGGCCGCTTCGCGCGCTTCACCCGCGCCGTAGTCGCGCGCCAGCGCCACCAGGTCGGTCCCGAAGCGGCGCAACAGCTCGCGACCATCCGGGCAGACCACGGCAAACGCGTCGAGGCCATCGTCGTACCAGCGCAGCAGCAATTCCTGTGGACTGCCGACAAGCACGCCCACGTGGATGTTGACGTCGCCGCGCTGGCCGATGCGATCCAGCCGGCCGATGCGTTGTTCCAGCATGTCCGGGTCGAGCGGCAAGTCCCATAGCACGAGGTGTTGCGCGAACTGGAAATTGCGGCCTTCCGCGCCGATTTCGGAGGCGATCAGCAGGCGCGCGCCGTCGGCTTCCGCAAAGAAGGCGGCATTGCGGTCGCGCTGCAGCAGGTTCATGTCTTCGTGGAAGCGGGCGAACTTAATCCCGCTGCGCAGGCGCAGGGCTTCTTCCAGCGCCTGCACCTTGGCGCGCGAGCGGCACAGCAGCAGCAGCTTGGCAGGCGCGATGCGTTCCAGCAGCGCGAGCAACCAGTCCAGGCGCGGATCGCGTTGGTAGTCGTGCTCGGGCTCGATGTGGCCCGGCGTGCCGACGTCGGCATGGAACTCCGCCAGCAGTCGACCGTCCAGCGCCGGGTCGTGTTCGGCCACCTCGATGCGCTGCAGGTGCTTGATGCGCGCCGGGAAGCCACCGACGGCCGCGCGCCGGTTGCGGATCATCACGCGGCCTGTGCCGTGGCGATCGATCAAGGTCTGGATCAGGTCATCGCGCGCTGCCGTGTTGCCACTGGCGATGGTGCCCAGGACCCGCGGCAACTGGCTTGCCTCGTCGCCGAGAAGTTGCGCCAGTGCATCGACGTCCGCACTCGACAGTGACTCGGCCTGCAGCAGCTTCTCCACGGTGCCCGAGAGCGCGATGAATCCGGCGCTCTCGCGTTCGAATGCCGCCAGGTCGGCATAGCGCGCCGGGTCGAGCAGGCGCAGGCGCGCGAAATGGCCGGCGAGACCCAGCTGTTCGGGCGTGGCGGTGAGCAGGATCACCCCAGGCGTTCGCGCCGCCAGTTGTTCCACCAGGGCGTATTCGGCACTGGGTGCGTCGGGAGCCCAGGCCAGGTGATGCGCCTCGTCCACCACCAGCAGGTCCCAGCCCGCGTCGAGCAGTTGCCGTGCGCGCTTGGCATCGTGCGCCAGCCAGCCGGTGGCGGCGATCACGCCTTGCTCGTGTTCGAAGGCATTGGCGCCGGGCGAGCCCATCTCGATCGATTCGCAGCGCTCTTCGTCGAAGATGGAGAAGCGCAGGTTGAAGCGGCGCAGCAGCTCCACGAACCACTGATGCACGAGACTTTCCGGCACCAGGATCAGCACCCGGGCGGCGCGACCCGATGCCAGCTGCTGCGCGATGATGAGGCAGGCCTCGATGGTCTTGCCGAGTCCGACTTCATCGGCAAGCAACAAGCGTGGAGGTCGGCGCGAGGCGGCGATCCCGGCCACGCGCAGCTGGTGCGGGATCAGGTCGATGCGCGCGCCCAGGATGCCGGCACCGCTGTGCGCCTGGGCTTCCGCCCGGCGTCGCAGGCTCTCGCAGCGCAGGTCGAACTTCTCGTTGCTGTCGACGCGCCCGCCCATGAGGCGGGCATCGGCCTGCGATACCGGCTGCTCGGCGTCGAGCTCGCCTTCGGGGATCAGGCGCCGGCCACAGCGATACACCAGAAGGCCGTCGCGTGCTTCCACCGCGTCCACCTCGAGTTCATCACCGTGCGCGCGCAAGCGGTCGCCGGCCCGAAATTCGGCGCGTGCCAGTGGCGCGGAATCGGTGGCGTACATGCGCACTTCGCCGCTGCTGGTATACACGATCTGGACGCTGCGCGGGGCCAGGCGCATGACGGTACCGAGGCCCAGTTCGGGCTCGGCGGTGGAGAACCAGCGCTGCCCGGGAAGGAACTTGCTCATGCCGGCATTTTATTGGGTTCCGCCGCGCGAAGCTCGTGCCGTGAAAAACTCACCCGGTTTCACGCGGGGCGGCCGCATTCGGTGGGGCTCCGCCGTCGCAGGGTGGCACGTGCTGATCGCACGCCTCCGACGCCGCCCGGGCGTTGTGCCGCGCACTGCGCCAGCCATCGACCGCGTACACCAGCAGTGCCAGCCAGATGCAGACAAAGCCCACGGCCTGTTCCAGGGCGAAGTCCTCGCCCAGCAGCATCACGCCACACAGCAACTGCAGGGTGGGCGAGATGTACTGCAGGATGCCCACCAGCGAATACGGAATACGGCGCGCGCCATAGGCGAATCCGATCAACGGCAGCGCAGTGAGCGCGCCCCCGAACACCAGCAATGCGTCCTGCGCCAGTTCGCCGTGTGCGAATCGGCCGGTGCCCTGTGCCTCGCTCCAGCCCAACCAGGCCAGGGCTGGCAGGAACAGGATCAGGCTCTCGATGGCGAGTCCCGGCATCGCATCCACCGCCGCGAGTTTGCGGATCAGGCCGTAGATCGCAAAGCTCAAGGCCAGGGCCAGCGACACCAGGGGCAGCTCGCCATGCATGAAGGTGAGCCATAGCACGCCGAGCGCCGCGATCCCGACCGCGCCCCACTGCATTGCGTTCAGGCGCTCGCGCAGCACCAGCACGCCGATCAGGACGCTTACCAGCGGATTGATGAAATACCCGAGGCTCGCCTCCACCACGCGGCCATGGGTGACCGCCCAGATGTACACGCCCCAGTTGAAACTGATCAGCACGCTGCTGGCGAGCAGCATCGAGCCCACCCGCGGTGCAGCCAGTGCCCGCCGCAACCAGCCGCCGCCATCGCGCAGCAGCAGCCAGCCGGCCACGAACACGCCGCACCAGATGACGCGGTGCGCGATGATCTGCAGCGCCGGCACCGATTTGAGCAGGTACCAGTAGAGCGGGAATACGCCCCACAGCGCGTAGGCCGCGATGGAGGCCGCGAGTCCGCGGCGGTCGAGCGTCATGGCGTCACCAGATTGTGATGCGTTCCGTGCTCTTGCGCAGGAACCCGGTGCCGGCCTTGCACTGGTAGCTGGCCGCGAAAGCCGGCAGGTTGGCGAGCGGACCATTGACGCGGAACTTGGCTGGCGCGTGCACGTCGGTCTGGAGCAACAGGGTCAGTTCCTCGTCCCGATAGTTGCGCCTCCAGACCTGCGCCCACGACAGAAAGAATCGTTGCTGCGGGGTGCTGCCGCCGACGGACTTGGTGCCGGGTGCGGTGGCCTTGAACGCCGCCCACGCGGTTTCCAGGCCGGCAAGATCGGCGATGTTTTCGGCCAGGGTGAGGCGGCCGCTGACCTTGACCGGGCCGAGTGCGGCATAGGCGTCGTATTGCGCCTCCAGTGGTTTGCTGCGCAGGGCGAAGGCATTGGCGTCGCCCGCTGCCCACCACGATGCGGGCTTGCCGGCGGCATCGAATCCACTGCCGATCAGGTCGAAGCCGTGCATCAACTCGTGCGCGACCAGGGCGCCGAGTGCGCCGTAGTTGAGCGCCGGGTCGCCGCCGGCCTCGAACATCGGCGGCTGCAGGAAACCGGAAGGCAGGACCAGTTCATTGCGCGCCGGATCGTAGTACGCATTCACGGCCTGCGCCGGCTGCGGCCATTGCCATGCCTCGCGCGGCTTGCCGATGGCATCCATCTGGCGCCGGTGGCGCCATTGCACTGCGTGCAGCACGTTATCGGCATAGCTGCCACGGGAGAAATCCAGACCCTCGTAGCTTGGCCAGGCATCGGGATGACCGAGTCGAATTACCAGTGCGTCGAGCTTCGCCACCGCCAGGATCTTGGCTTCGGCACCGAGCCAGAGGCTCTTCTCGATCTGCGCGCGCAGCGCCGCCCGGATCGACTGCACCACGGCATCGGCATCGCTTCGGGCTGTTGCCGGCAGATGCCGCTCCGCATAGCGCTGACCGATGGCCTGGCCAACCAGACCATTGATCGTGTATTGCACCCGCCGCCAGCGCGGCAAGGCTTGCTGGATGCCGCGCAAGGTGCGGACGTAGAGCGCTTCGTGCGCGTCCTGGAAGCCACGCGCGAGATACGGTGTCACGGCGTGCGCGGTGTGAAAGCGCAAGTAGGCGCGCCACTGCTCCGGCGGCAGGGTCTTGGCCAAGGCATCGATCTCGGCAAAGAAACTGGCGTGGGCGAGCGAGACCGACTTGAGCTCGTCCAGACCCTGCGTGCGCAGGAACTTCTTCCAGCCAAGCGCCGGATACAGTTTGTCGATCTCCTTGACGGGCATCGGGCGGTACGAATTCGCCGGATCGCGCAGTTGCAGCAAGGAGAGCGAGGCGCGCGCCAATCGCGTCTCGATGTCGAGCACGATGTCGGCCTCGCTCGCGGCGTTCGAACTGCCGGCCAAGGTCAGCACGCGTTCGGCGTAGGCGTTGTAGGCGGCGAGCAGGACCTGGGTCTGGGCATCCGAGCGCAGGTAGTAGTCGCGGTCCGGCAGACCCAGGCCACCCTGGCTTGCGTAGGCAATGCGCCGGGTCGGATCGTTCAGGTCGTCGTTGGGACCGAAGTCGAACAGCAGCGGCAAGCCACGTGCATGCAGATCGGCCAGCAGCGGTGCGAGATCCTTGGGTTTCCTGAGCTTGTCGATTCGCGCGAACAGCGGCTCCAGCGGCGTTGCGCCGGCGGCTTCGATCGCCGCCTCGTCCATGCCGCTGGCGTAGAGCTTGCCCAGCAGCCGATCAAGGTCCGTCGCCGGAGCCGCGACCGCGGCTTCTAGCAATTCGCGCTGCTGGTTCAGGTTGCGCTGCGCGAGTTCCTCGAACGTGCCCCAGGCACCGTAGCCTTCCGGCACCGGATTGGCCTTGAGCCAGCCACCGTTGGCGTGCTGGTAGAAATCGCGGCAGGCCGGCGTCTTCGCGTCCAGGTTGCGCGCGTCCAGCCCGCTCTGGTTGCTCTGCGCCACCGCGCCGACGGACACAGTGAGCAGGGCGGCGGACAGCATCGCGGCAAGCGGACGGATCGGCATCGAGGCAAGCTCCCGGAGGGCGAGGGGAGCGAATGATACCCGAGGCCTGGCGCGGCACCGATCTGTTGCGAGCGGCTTCGGCCGCGCGGGCCGCGCTGTCAGGCGGTGATTGACGGATCGAGTGTCGGCGAAGTCACGGTACCGACGTTTTACCCTTGGTTGCATTGCGGACCGTGCGGCCCACGCTCGGCGTCGAGGTGGATGCGCACCAGGCGACGCACCGGACCGGCCACGCGCTCCTCCATCGACCATCCGATTCGTTGCGCCAGGCGTCCTACCAAGGTCAGGCCCAATCCGCGGTCGCTGCGTTCGGCGGGCGTCGACTCGATCTCCCCCGCGCTGTCGCCGTCGGCCACGAACTCGATCTCGATCCGGGCGGCGCGCGCCCGCAACGAGAGCCGGCCCACCGGATCCGGCGGGAGGATTCGCCGCAGGACTCCCCGCAATACCAGCGCGCCTTCGCGCTGGGGCAGGATCAGGTCACCAGCCGCGTCCACGTCGATCCACAGTTGCCTTGGTCCACTCTCGCCGCTCCATGGCTCGACGCTGGCCTCGAGCAAGCGGTGGGCATCCACCGGAGCGACGCGAAGTTCGCGTTGACGCACGAGGTCGAGCAACACGTCGAGTAGTTCCGCGAGTTCGCGCACGCCGCGATCCAGGCGTCGCAGCCGACGCCGCGTCGCCGCGTCCTCGGGCGGGTCATCCAGCAACAGTTCGACTGCGCCGCGCACCACCGCCACTGGCGTACGCAGCTCGTGGCTGGCATCGCCAAAGAACTGGCGTTCCGTCTTATCGGCCTCGGCCAGGCGAGCCTGATAGCGATCGATCGCCTGCGCCAGGCGGCCCAGCTCGTCGGTACCCACGGTCGCGGCCAGGCGCGTGACCTGCGGCTGGGTCGGCAGCGCATCCACGGCCTCCGCCAAGCGACGCACCGGGGCGATCGTCATCCCGGCCAGAATCCATCCCAACCAGCCCGACAGCCCCGTGCCGATCACGACGACCGCCAGCAGGAATCCCGCCAGCAGCCGCTCCAGACGCTCGATATCGCTCAGGTCGATGACGAAGTAGAGTCGCCCGCCCGGGATGTCGAAGACTCCGATGTGGATACCGTGCTCCGCTTCGTCCTCGGTTTCGTGGATACCCGGGCCTAGCCGAACGATCTCGTCCGGAACCAGGCCGCTGCCATCGTTGCGTCGCAGGTAGCCGCTGAGACGATGCGTCTGCGGCAGGGGCGTGTCCGGGTGGGTGCCGAGCCGCAGGCTGTAGTCTTCGGCCTGGCCGCGCAATATCTCGTCCACCAGTATGTGCTCGTAGGCTTCGGTGACGTACACCGTCGCCGCCGCGAACAGGACGCTGAGCACTCCACCCAGTAGCGCAAAGGCGAGCGTGACCCGGCTGCGAAGCCTGGGGCGGCGAATCGTCATGCGAGTGCCGCCAGTCGATAGCCGATGCCATGCACCGTGTGGATCAGCGATGCGTCGAAGCCGCGGTCGATCAGGGACCGGAGCTCGTAGATCTGGGTCCGCAATGCCGCGGCATCGCCCCCTTCGGTGCCCCACACGGCGCGCAGCAATGCCTGGTGCGTCACGACGCTCGGTGCCTGCTGCATCAGCGTGGTGAGGATCCGCGATTGCGCACGGGTCAAGGTCAGGGTCTTGCCGCCGCGCCGCGCGACCAAGGCGCTGGGATCGAAGTACAGGTCTTCGACCCGCAACGGAACATCGGCCGGGGGCCGTCCGCGCCGATGCAGGACGCGGATCCGTGCTTCCAGTTCCTTCATCTCGAAGGGCTTGACCATGTAGTCGTCCGCCCCCTCCGCGAAGCCACGCAGCTTGTCGTCGAGCGTATCTCGTGCGGTCAGCATCAGGATCGGCACGCCGCGACCCGCAGCCCGCAATTGGCGGCACAGGTCCAGTCCGTCCAGGCGCGGCAGGCCCAGATCCAGAACGATCACGTCCGCACCTCCGCGCAACGCTTGCGCCAGTCCGTTCGCACCATCCACCGCATGGTCCACCACGTGGCCACGCCGTTCGAGGAAGTCCCAGATGTTTGCGGCGATGTCGAGCTGATCCTCGATCAGGAGCACGCTCAGGCCACTCGGCAGGATGGCGTTCTTCATCGCCCTAGC
Source organism: Chiayiivirga sp. (assembly GCA_022647565.1). GTDB lineage: Bacteria > Pseudomonadota > Gammaproteobacteria > Xanthomonadales > Xanthomonadaceae > JALCLA01. Next base: position 564,808 of record JALCLA010000003.1, on the reverse strand, counting down.
TTGCCACTGTCGTCGCGCGCGGCCTTAACACTTGGCTGAGATTTGCCTGAGTCCGCCTTACGGCGCGCCCGTCATCGTACGGCACCGCCCTTCCTTCTCCCGTTCCGGGGCAGGGTCGCGGGCCTTCGTTCCGGAGCCGCCGTGCCATCCATCTCGACGCGATCACAGCGCTGGCAGCCCCTGTTGGGTGTCGGCGCGGTATTCCTTGGGCTATCCACCCTGACCCGAGCCAGCTTGCTGCTGGCGACGCATGACCTGGCCTCGGCGTCGGTCGCGGATGCGGTCTACCTGTTCGTGGTCGGATTCGCATACGACCTGTTGGCGCTGCTGTACGTCGCGACGCCGCTCGCGCTGTGGTTGTGGCTGGCGCCCGGCTGGCTGCTGCGTCGTCCCCTCGGTCGGCTGCTGCATGCCGGCCTGTGTCTGGCGTGGCTGTACGTCATGGTGCTCGTGGCGGTGGCGGAATGGACCTTCTGGGACGAGTTCCAGACCCGATTCAACTTCATCGCCGTCGACTACCTCGTCTACACAACCGAAGTGCTCGGCAACATCCGCGAGTCCTACCCGCTGGCTCCGATCCTTGCCGCGACCGGTGTGGTCGCCGTGCTCCTGTACTGGCTCAGTCATCGCGGTTGGCAGCCGGAGCAGGATCACTCGCGCTTCGCGCAGCGCAGTGCCGTGGCGGCGGTCTGGGTGCTCGCGCTGGCGCTGGCCGGGCTGGTCAGCGCAGAGATGAAGGACCGTCGCGCCAACCACTACGTCAACGAGCTCGCCGGCAACGGCATCTACCAGTTCTTCGCGGCCTACCGCGTCGGCGCGCTCGACTATCCGCGCTTCTATCGCACCTTGCCCGTGGCCGAGGCCTTCGATGAACTGCGCCGCTCGCTCGCCACGCCGGAGGCGCGCTTCGTGAGCACGGACCCGCTGGACATTGCGCGTGACATCCGCAATCCCGCGCCGGAGCGTCGCCTCAACGTGGTGCTGGTCAGCATCGAGAGCCTGTCGGCGTGGTTCTCCGGAACCTATGGCCGTCCCGACAGCCTCACGCCGGAGCTTGACGCGCTCAGCAACCAGAGCCTGCTGTTCACCCGGCTCTATGCCTCGGGCACGCGCACGGTGCGAGGCATGGAGGCGCTGGCGCTCTCGGTGCCGCCGACGCCGGGCGAGTCCATCGTCAGGCGCCCGAGGAACGAAGGGCTCTCCAGCCTGGCAGACGTGTTCAACCGCAAGGGCTACGTGTCGCAGTTCTTCTATGGCGGCTACGGCGCCTTCGACAACATGAACCACTTCTTCGGCCACAACGGCTATGAGGTGCACGATCGGACCGCGATTCCTTCGGCATCGATCCACCATTCCAACATCTGGGGTGTCGCGGACGAGGATCTGTACTCGCTCGCGCTGGCCGAATTCGATCACATTCGCGCCTCGGGCAGGCCCTTCTTCGCGCACCTGCTCACGACCTCGAACCATCGCCCCTACACATTCCCGGAAGGGCGCATCGATCGGCCGCAGGGCGAGCGCCACAGTGCCGTTGCCTACACCGACTGGGCGATCGGCGATTTCCTGCGCCGCGCACGTTCGCGTCCCTGGTTCGACGACACGGTGTTCGTGATCACCGCCGATCACTGCGCCTCCAGCGGCGGCATCGCGAAATTGCCCGTGTTCCGCTACCACATCCCGCTCTGGATCTACTCGCCAAAGCACATCGCGCCGCAACGGATCGACCGCTTGATGGCGCAGATCGACATCGGCCCGACCCTGCTGGGCTTGCTGGGAATGGACTATCGCAGCCGGTTCTACGGTGTCGACCTGTTCCAGCTTGAGCCCGGCCGTGAACGAGCCCTGATCGGCAACTATCAACGGCTGGGGTATCTGCGAAACGACCAACTGATCGAATTGGCGCCGCATCGCCACGTGGGCGCTGTGCGGCCCGAATACCGCGAGGATCTCCCGCAGCCGGAGATCGGGCTCGATCCGACCCTGGCACGCGAGGCGATCGGGTACTACCAGACCGCTAGTCATCGATTCAGCAAGGGCTTGATGGTCGCGGAGCCTCCCATCGCTCGCACGATGGGCGCGGCCACGACGACGCCATCCGCGGCGCAGGAGGCTCCGCCATGACGCGCGGTGATGCCTCGTTAGCGCTGCAGCCGATGTCGCAGGCGGAGGGTCGTGCATGGCACGCCCGAGCCGGAACTCGCGCTTCGTCCCCGGCCTGGAATCCCCACCACGCAGCCTTCGTACTCGCGTTGCTGCTGGTTGTTTTCGCCAACGTCTCGTTCTGGCAAGGGCTTTGGCGTGCATTGGGGCCGAGCGAACTCTCCCACGCGCCCCTGCTGCTGTCCGTGGCCGTGGCGCTGACCGCGCTGTTCTGGATGATCCTGTGCCTGTCGGCGTGGCGCGCGCTCACCAAGCCGGCCTGGATCGCACTGGCAATCCTTGCGGCGAGCGCGGCCTACTTCATGGACAGCTACGGGCTGGTGGTGGACCGGGTCGCGATCCAGAGCGTGGTCGAAACCGACCCGCGCGAGGCCGCGGAGTGGTTCAGCTGGAGGATGCTGCCGTACCTGCTGAGTGCGGGCGTGGCCGCACTCTGGGTGTCCCGGTTGCGCCTGGAGTTCGGTTCCTGGCGGCGCGACCTCGGCGCGAAACTCGGCGTGATTGCAATCACGGTGGCTCTGATCGCGACGCTTGTGTTCCTGGATTTTGCAAGGTTGTCCTCGATTGCACGCAATCACCGCGAGCTGCAGCACCAGATCAATCCGACCACCGTGCTGCAGTCCACGTATGGCTATGTGCGGCGGTTGGTGGCACCGCGTCCGACCCGGGTTGCGGCGGTCCACACCGACGCGCACCTCGGGCCGACCTGGCAGCCGGGGGCGCGGCCGCGCGTGCTGGTGCTGGTGATCGGCGAGTCGGCGCGCGCCAGCAGTTTCAGCGTGCTCGGCTACGCACGCGAGACCAACCCGCGTCTGGCAGCGGAGGCCACCTTCAACTTCGGCCAGGTAGCCAGTTGCGGCACCAGCACGGCCGTGTCCTTGCCCTGCATGTTCACCGACCTCGGGCAGGCGAACTACTCCGATTTCAAGGCGCGCGGGCGGGAGAGCCTGCTCGATGTGATCGGCCGTGCGGGATTGCACTCACTGTGGGTCGACAACAACACCGGGAGCAAGAACGTCGCGTCGCGCACCGGGCAGGAGTCCGTCGCCGACGCGGCCGATCCCGAGTTCTGCAACGCAATCGGTTGCTTCGACGACATCCTGGTGAAGCGCCTGCGCGAACTGCTGTCGGCGAGCCAACTGCCGACGGTGATCGTGCTGCACCAGAAGGGCAGTCACGGGCCCTCGTACTTCGAGCGTTACCCGGTCGCGTTCCGACGCTTCACCCCCACCTGCGACAGCAACCAGTTGGACGACTGCACGCGCCTAGAGATCGTCAACACCTACGACAACAGCATCCTGTACACCGACCACAACCTGGTTGAAGTCATCGCTGCCCTGCGCGAGCGCGAAGCCGACCTCGACAGCGCCATGCTCTACCTGTCCGATCATGGCGAGTCGACGGGAGAGAACGGCATGTTCCTGCACGGCGCCCCGCTGTTCATGGCACCGGAGGAGCAAACCCGCGTTCCGCTGATCCTCTGGTTCTCCGAAGGGTGGAGCCGTCGCTTCGGTGTGGATCGTGATTGCGTGGCTGCGCTGACGGACAACAATTACTCCCACGACGATCTCTTCCATTCGGTGCTCGGCCTGATCGACGTGCAGATGCGGGGGTATCGGCCGGAGCGCGACATCCTGTTTTCGTGCCGAACGCGAGGACAAGACCTCGCCCAGGCCCGGGGCTGATGCTCCGGCTGCGACGCAGCGACCGCCTGGTGATGCGAGCCGTGATCGGGGCGCTGATTCCGGCATGGCTGGCCCTGGTCGGGTTCGATGCCTTGATGGAGTTCGCCGCGGAACTCGATGAAATCGGCGAAGGCGAGTACTCGGCGGGTAGGGCGGCGATCCTCATGCTCTATACCCTGCCGCGTCGTGCCTACCAGCTTTTTCCGGCGGCAGCGCTGCTCGGATGCGTGATGGGCCTCGGCAGCCTCGCGGCGAGTTCCGAACTCACCGCGCTGCGCGCCATCGGACTGTCTCGCCTGCGCATCTGCCTCGGAGCCGCGTTCGTCGTGGCAATCCTGACCGCCGCGATGTCGCTGGTCGCCGAGACCGTGGGCCCGGCGGGCGAGCAGCGCGCCCAGGCCTTGGTGCTTGCGGCCAAGACGCGGGATTTGGCGGTGGCGCGATGGTCCGGCCTCTGGGCACGAGAAGGCGACACCATCCTCAATGCGCGTCAAGGTCGCATCGAAGGTCGAGGCGCCCAGGCCTGGGTGGCATTGGACGGAGTTCGCCTTTACGAATTCGCCAAGACCGGCCAGCTGACATCCATTGCCTTGGCCGAACGGGCCGAACATCGCGATGGTCAGTGGACGCTGTTCGACGTGCGCCGTTCAAGATTCCTCGATCGGCGGGTCGAAGCGACAGCCGTGGCAAAGGAGATCTGGCATTCCACGCTGGATCCGGCCGTGCTGAGCCTGACCGTCATGCGGCCCCGCTACCTGGCGACGCGCGACATCGTTGCCGGCCTCGAATACCAGCGTCGCAATGGGCTGGATTCGAGCTTGTTCGAGGGCGCGTACTGGGCACGTTGGTTCTATCCGGTGAACACGTTGGCGTTGTGTCTTGCGGTGATGCCCGTGGCTTTCGGCTCCTTGCGTTCCGGCGGATTCAGCCTGCGCCTTTTCGTCGGAATCGCCGCGGGCCTGGGGTATTTCACCTTCCAGGGCATTGCCACCAGCATGGCTGAGGTGTACGGCATCGACCTTCGGGTGGGAAATCTCTTGCCGCCCCTTGCGATCCTGCTGGCCTCGTGGGGTTTCCATCGCCGATTTCGTTGACGTGCAACGAGTGAGCGCCGAAATGTTCTGGCGTCCAGTCCCTTGCCGGTCAATACGGCGCTGCCCGGTCATCGGGTCGGAGAAAAGCGAGGCCCGGGAATTCCCGGGCCTCGCGCCGCGTCCTTGCGGAGTTTTCGTATCGGCAGACGCGGATCACCAGATGCGGATCTGTTCCTCGCCCTCGCGCACCATCTTGTCGCCCGGCTTGCAGCCGAATGCGGCGCGATAGCTGTCCATGTTCGAGGGCGCACCGATGGCGCGGAATGCGCCGGGGGCGTGCGAGTCGGTCTGCAGGCGCACCTTCATCTCGCCTTCGGTGTAGTTGCGACGCCAGACCGTGGCCCAGTTCATGAAGAAGCGCTGTTCCTGGGTGTAACCGTCGATCATCGGATCGGTGAAGTCCTTGCCCTGCGCGCGCTTCATCGCGTCGAAGGTGACGGCAAGGCCGCCGAGGTCGGCGATGTTCTCGCCCAGGGTGAGCTTGCCGTTGACGTGTGCCGAGGGCAGCGCTTCATAGTCCCCGAACTGCTTTTCGAGCTTGGCGGTGAGCGCCTCGAAGCCCTTCTTGTCGGCGTCGGTCCACCAGTTCTCGAAGTTGCCATTGGCGCCGAAACGGCTGCCCTGATCGTCGTAGCCGTGGATCATCTCGTGCCCGATCACCGCGCCCACGCCGCCGTAGTTGAGTGCATCGTCGGCCTTGGGATCGAAGAAGGGCGGCTGCAGGATCGCGGCCGGGAACACGATCTCGTTCTGCTGCGGGTTGTAGTAGGCATTGACCGTCTGCGGCGACATGCCCCAACGCGTCTTGTCGACCGGCTTGCCGATCTGATCGAGGTTGTAGCGGTAGTTGAAGCCAAGGCCGGCCAGCACGTTGCCCACGTAGCTGTCGCGTGAGGTCGTGTAGCCGGACCAGTCGCGCCACTTGTCGGGGTAGCCGATCTTGGGCGTGAACGAGGCCCACTTCTCCAGCGCTTTCTTCTTGGTTTCCGGGCCCATCCAGTCGAGATTCTCGATCCGCACCTTGAGCGCGGCGCTCAGGTTGGCCACCAGTTCCTGCATCCGTGCCTTGGATTCGGGCGGGAAGTTCTCCTTCACGTAGAGCTGGCCGAGGGCTTCGCCGGCCTGACCATTGACCGCGTTCAGGGCGCGCTTCCAGCGCGGCTGCATTTCCTTCTGGCCGCGCAGGGTCTTGCTGTAGAAGTTGAAGTTCTCTTCGGCGAAGGCGTCGCTCAGGAAGGGCGAGACGCCGTCCACCGACTGGAAGCGCAGGTAGGCCTGCCAGTGCGCGATCGGCTCGTCCGCCAGCATCTTGCTGAACTCGGCGTGGAAGTCCGGGATCGCCATCGAGAACATGGCCGGTGGCGCGATGCCCTGCGCTTCGAAGAAGCGGGTCCAGGAGAAGTTCGGCGTCATCTCGTCGGCGGCGGCGATGCTCACCGGGTTGTAGAACAGCGACACGTCGCGCGACAGCTGCTCGCTCGATTTCGACACCTTGGCGAGGCGCGTTTCGAACGCCATCACAGCCTTGGCCTGTTCGGCCGCATCCTTGGTCGCGACGCCGGACAGTTCCAGCACCTTGGCGACGTGCGCGACGAAAGCTTCACGCTGGGGCGCCTTGTCTTCGTCGAAGTAGTAGTCGCGGTCGGGCAGGCTGAGGCCCGCCTGGGCGACATAGGCGATGTTGGTGCTGGAATCCTTGAAGTCCGGCGAGGGGCCGAAGCCGAACACGAGGCCGAGGCCGCGCGCATAGCTCGTGCGGATGTAGTCGGCCACGGCCGCGCCGTCCTTGAGCGCCGCAATCGCGTCGAGATCGGCCTGGATCGGCTTGATGCCGAGCTGGTTGGCCTTGGCTTCATCCATCGCGGTGGCCCACAGGTCGCCGACGATGCGCGCCGGCGTGCCGACCGCCGCGTCCTTCTGCTCGGCGGCGGCCGCGGCGAGTTCGGCCTGCGCCTGCAGTGAGCGCTCGCCCAGCACCTCGAAACTGCCCCAGGTGACGCGATCGCCAGGGATCGGGTTGGCCGCGAGCCACTTCTGGTTCACGAACTGGTTGAGATCGCTGCACACCGCCACGTCGCCGTTCAGCTGCGACTTCTCGAATCGGATCGGCTCCACCGCGGCGGCCGGCAAGGCCAGGGCCAGGCTGAGGGCGAGCGGGGTGAGGGGACAACGCGACAAGCAGAAGCGGGACATGCGGATCTCCGGAACGGGAACAGTCAGATCGCGGCCACGCCGCGCGGGCCTGCACCCTAGTGGCTCGGCGCGGCCGCCCGAAGTGTCATAGGTCATGCGCCTGGGCTGGCGCGAGGGAAGCTTGCGCTGGATTGACACTACGAGTGGATTGCACATTGTTGAGATTTGCGCAATTGATTGACAGCCCGCGTCCTTCGACTTCGCGCCTTGGGCGCTACGCTCTGGATGAGCGGGGTTGGAAAATGTCGCTCATCCTGAGCGTAGGCCGCGAAGAGGCCGAAGTCGAAGGGCGCCCAGTCTCTCGTCAACTATTTACGGTGAGGAACTCAATAGAAAACCTGACGCTGCGAGCGTCGTCCAGGTGCCGGGGCGCGCCCGAGACGACAGGGTCGGGACTGGCCGCGTGATTCGCAGGGGTTGGCGGGGCACGCCATGGGGTCGCGTGGCTGCGTTACATTGCGCTCGTCACTCGACGAGGAGCCTGATCATGCGGGTCCGTTTCCATGGGATCGCCGCCGGTGAGGTCACCGGCTCGTTGCACGAAGTCGAAGCGGCGGGACATCGTGTGCTGCTCGACTGCGGCATGATCCAGGGCAGCCGCGAGGCCGAGGCGCGCAATTTCGACGCTTTCCTCGACCCCGCCACGCTCGATGCGGTGGTCCTGAGCCACGCCCACATCGATCACTGCGGCCGGTTGCCGCGTCTGGTGGCGCAAGGCTTCCGCGGCCCGATCTGGACCCAGGCCGCCACCGCTGACCTGCTGCAGATCATGCTGGAAGATTCCGCCTCGCTGGCCGAGGCCGATGCCGAGCGCGACAACCGCCATCGCGACGAGGGCGAGCCGGTGAGCCAGCCCTTGTTCACGCGCCGCGACGTGGCCCAGGTGCTGCGCCAGGTGCGCGAACTGCCTTACGACCGGGAGCTCGAAATCCTTCCCGGCCTGCGCCTGCGACTGCGCGAGGCCGGGCACATTCTCGGATCGGCCGCGGTGGAATTGTGGGCAGACGAGGCGGGTGTGACGCGCAAGCTGGTGTTCTCCGGCGACATCGGCCCCAAGGGCACGCCGATCCTGCGCGATCCGGCCATGATCGACGGCGCCGACCTGGTATTGATGGAATCCACCTATGGCGACCGCCTGCATCGCCAGCGCATGGACACGGTGCGCGAGCTGGGGGAGGTGTTCGAGCAGGCCTGGGAAGAGGGTGGCAATGTGCTGATCCCGGCCTTCGCCGTGGGCCGCAGCCAGGAACTGCTGTACTGGCTGGCGCGCCATTGGGACGAATGGAAGCTGTCGCGCTGGCAGATCTTCCTCGACAGTCCCATGGCCTCGCGCGTGGTCGATGTCTATGCCCGGCACGAAGACCTTTTCGATGCCGAAGCACGCCGCGCCTGGCGCGAGCGACCGCATCCCTTCCGCCTGCCGAACCTGCGCTACACCGTCGACCCCGCGGCCTCGCGCGGCATCAACGCACACAAACGCGGCGCGATCATCATCGCGGGCTCGGGCATGTGCAATGGCGGGCGCATTCGTCACCACCTGCGCCATAACCTCGGTCGGCCGAACGCCCATCTCGTGTTCGTCGGCTACCAGGCGGTGGGAACGCTCGGGCGTCGCCTGGTGGATGGTGCTCCGCGCGTGCGGATGTTCGGTGACGAGATCGAGGTGCGTGCCCAGCGTCACACTGTCGGCGGCCTGTCGGCACATGCCGACCAGGCCGGACTGCTCGACTGGTACCGACACCTGGAGAATCGTCCCCCGGTGTGCCTGGTGCATGGCGAAGACCATGCGCGGGAGGCTCTGGCAGCGAAGTTGCGGGCGCAGTTCGGAACCGATGTGGCGCTGGCGCGTCCGGACATGGTGCGCAAGGTCTAGCGATCTGCAGCGGGGCGCGGGGCGGTTCAGCCTCGGGATTGAAAGCGAAGCCGCGACGGGCTATGGTGCCCGCACAATTCGGGAAATCCACGGGCGGTGCGCCAAGCGCGTCGCCCGTTTTGCTTTCCGCGCCGCGCTGCGGCGCACACGCGTACGCCAGGAGGTACCCATGAGCCAGAACGACCCGCGTCCGCCGATCAAGATCGGCAGTCGAGACTTCGCCCGCATCGAACAACTGATCGAATCGCCCGAGTGGCGCGATCAGCCGGCGGCGCAAGCCCTGCTCGACGAACTGCAGCGCGCCGAGGTGTTGGCGCCAGAGGAGATTCCGGCGGACGTGGTGACGATGAATTCCACCGTCACCTGCGTGGACGAGACCACCGGCGCAGAGCACCAGTTCACGCTCAGCTTTCCGCACGAAGCCAATGTCAACGAAGGGCGCGTGTCGGTCATGGCGCCGGCCGGCAGTGCCCTGATCGGGTTGTCCGTGGGTCAGCACATCGACTGGCGTCGGCCCGACGGCGGAATGCTGCGCCTGCGGCTCACCGGCATCCGCTACCAGCCCGAAGCCGCGGGTGACTTCCTGCGTTGAATCCGGCGCCGCGACGCGCGTGGTTCACCAACGCCGCTTCGGGCGGAACGGCCAGCGCCCGCGCCAGTACTGCAACTGGAAGAAGCCGAAAGCCATGCCGCCCAGGTGGGCGAAGTGCGCTACGCCGGCCTGGGTGCCGGTGACGCCGAGGTAAAGCTCGAGCAAACCATAGCCGAGCACGAACACCCAGGCCTTCATCGGGATCGGCGGGAAGATCAGCATCAGCCTGTGGTGCGGGAACAGCATCCCGTAGGCCAGCAGCAAGCCGAACACGCCGCCCGAGGCGCCGATGGTGGGATAGGCCGGGCTGCCGTTCTGCACCGACCAGCTTGCCACCACCAATTGCACCAGCCCGGCGCCGAGCACGCAGGTGAAGTAATAAATCGCGAAGCGGCGGCTGCCCCAGGTTTGTTCCAGCACCGATCCGAACATCATCACCGCGAACATGTTGAAGAAGATGTGCGCGATGCCGCCGTGCAGGAAACCATAGGTCAGGAGTTGCCAGGGCAGGAAGCCCATCGTCACCGGCGTGCTGCCCTCGTAGCCAAGGAAATGTTCGCCCCACGGCCACAGCATGAAGGCGGCAAAGGCCGGATCTCCGAGCAACGCCTGTGCCAGGAACGCGATGCCGTTGCTCCAGAGCAAGGCTTTGACGACCGGGGTCATGGGGTTCAAGGCGAGGCGCTCGATTCGGGGCGGCGCTTATCATAACGGCCCGATGCGTACTGCCACGCCTTCCGATGGTCATGAGTCGCCCGACGCGAGCGCGTTCGCCTTGGTGGCCGCGCGTTTGCGTGAGCACGGCTGGGCCGAACTCGCGTCGTTCGCGGAGCCTTGCTTGCTTGCCGAACTTCGCGCCGACCTGGATCGGGCCGAACACGCGGGTCGTCTGCGTGCCGCGGGCACCGGCAGCGGCCACGCGCCCCGGCGCGATGGCACGCTGCGCGGCGATGCGATCCTGTGGCTGGAGCGCGAGGCCTCGCCCGCGCAATCCGCGTTGCTCGCCTGCCTCGACGTGTGGCGCATCGCGCTCAATCGCGAGCTGTGGCTGGGCCTGGAAGAGGTCGAGGCACACTACGCGCTGTACCCGCCCGGCGCCGGCTACGCACGTCATCGCGACCGCTTCCGCGATGACGACGCGCGCGTACTGTCTTTCGTGCTCTACCTCAATCCGGATTGGCAAACGGACGACGGCGGTGAGCTGCGCCTGCATCTGCCCGACGGCACGCTCGATATCGCGCCGCGCCTTGGCCGTGCAGTGTTCTTCCTCAGCGCCGAGATCGAACACGAAGTGCTGCCGGCGAAACGCGAGCGGCGCAGCATTGCGGGCTGGTTCCGGCGTCCTTCGACTTCGCGCCTTCGGCGCTACGCTCAGGATGAGCGGGTTCCCTGAGATGCGCCATCTGCTTGATGTGCGGGTTCCCTGAGATGCGCCCATCTGCTTGATGAGCGGGTTCGTTGAGATGCGCTCAGCTGCTTGATGTGCGGGTTCCCTGAGATGCGCTCATCTGCTTGATGAGCGGGTTCTCTGAGATGCGCTCATCTGCTTGATGAGCGGGTTCTCTGAGATGCGCTCATCTGCTTGATGAGCGGGTTCTCTGAGATGCGCTCATCTGCTTGATGAGCGGGTTCCCTGAGGTGCGCTCATCTGCTTGATGTGCGGGTTCCCTGAGATGCGCCCATCTGCTTGATGTGCGGGTTCGTTGAGATTCGCTGGCCTGCTGGATGAGCGTGCTCGCTGAAATCCGCTCATCCTGAGCGTAGGCCGCTAAGCGGCCGAAGTCGAAGGACGCGAGCCGCCCATCTCGATTGCCCTACGCCAACTCCATCGCAGCAGAAGCCCGCCGCGCGCGTTCCCGCGCCATATCCGTACGCCGCATCGACCTATCGCCCAGCATGATCGCCACCAATTTGCGCACCCGCAGGAAGACGTTCTCCTCGATGTAGGGCACGCCATGTTCACGGCAGATGCGCTTCACTTCCGGCGCCGCCTGGCGGTATTTCAGCGCGGGCAGGTCGGGCCAGAGATGGTGTTCGATCTGATAGTTGAGATGGCCTTGCAGGAAGTCGGTCAGGTCGCTGCCGCCGGTGTAATTCACCGAGCCCATCGCCTGCTGCAGGTGGAACTCGGCGCGGCCGCGCACGCCGCCATCGAAGCGGTGCAGGTCGTCGCCGGTGTGGTTGGGCGCGATGATGAGGAAGGAATGCAGGTTGGCGAACAGTTCCGCCAGCAGCGAGGTCATCAACACCGACCACCACGCCTCCACGCCCAGCGGCAGGACCAGCGCCGGCAGCAGGCCGAAACGCAGCAGCGCATAAGGCAGCAGGCAGCGCAGGTAGAGCTCGATGCCACCGCGCGTCACCGGCAGCAGCAGGCGCTCACCCGGCGCCACCACGCGCCACACATTGCCCGGCGTCGGAAGTTGATCGCGTACTTCAGGCGCGGCGGCGCGCAGCCGGCGCGACTGGTTCAAGGCCCATAGCGTGTTCGGCGCGTAGTACAGCCACTTCCAGCTCACCGCGACGATCAGCAGCAGGAACCACTTCACCAGCCGCGGCACGCCACGCAGGCGCGTGATCCAGGCGTGGCGCTCCACCAGATCCGGATCGTCGAGCTGCCCGGTGTGGTAGTGGTGCAGGTGGTTGTGCTCGTGCACCCAGGCCGGCGGATGAATCCAGTCCGGCCAGTCGAACCAGCGTCGCCAGCCGCGCGCGAACACCGTGCTGCGATAACGGGCCGGCACGCCCGGTACCGTGTCGTAACCGCGATGCAGCACGTGATGCGCCACGTTGGCCCAGCGCGAGACATTACCCATCGCGATCAGCAAGGCCGCCAACGGATTGGGAAACATCCAGGCTGTGGCGTAGCCGAGCAGCGTACAGAACCGGCCCCAACGCTCCATCTTGCGCAGATGCTTCAGGTCGGCCTCGCCGAGATCGCCCTTGAGCCGCGCGTGCAGCGCGTCGAGATCGGCGGAGAAGGCTTTGAGGTCGATGGGGCCTAGCGGCGTGTGCGGCTGTGGGGGTTCTTCGCGCCAGGATTGGTTGGCGGAGTAGGGCGGCAGAGAAGAAGACATGTGGTCGCAAGCTAGCAAAGCCACGACGGACCCGCTGCTGGATAGATGCCTAGGCACATGATGATGGTGCGCTCTTTAGCTCGAAGACCCGATTTATGAGGTTTCCGGCAGTGTCCATGACCGGAGTACTTTCCGTAAGCCCTGCGGCGGTAACCAAAGCAAGGCTAGCGGTGTGCGCGGGGTCGATCACAGCAACGATAGTGCGTGCCCCCAGGCCTGAAAATGCGTACGAGCATGCGAGCTGAAACGCCTCGCGCCCCAAGCCCTGGCCGACGAAGCGTCGCGCAAGAATGATCTGGACCTCGCGTTTGTCAATGCGATGGTAGTGCCCTAGCGTCACTCGGCCCGCCAACTCCTTGCTTGGAATGTGTATCAGTGCGAACTGAACGTCGCATCTGACTATGGATGCGGCCGCCTGGATCCATTCATCTCTGTCGCGCTTGACTGGCCCGCCGACGTAACGCTTCAGAAAGGAGTCGCTCTCAATCGCGTATAGCTCAGGAATTTCACATTGAGCAAAGCGTCGCAAGCCAAGCGTCTCACTGGTGGCGAGGTACTCGCTGGATCCGGGAAGCAACATACTTCGATTTCCTGTCTTGGCAGACGGCGTAAGACGTTGCCTATTGAGCTTTCCGTATTGTGCGACAATAGCCACAGACCGGCGAGATGCATGAGGGAAGGCAGTGATCCGAACGCAGTTGGACGAAGCGACACGGAAGCGGATTCGAGCGGGCCGATTGCTTCAGCGCGGGAAGCGACCGGCGGAGATCGCCGCGACGGTAGGGGTCGTGCGCCAGACGGTGTACCGCTGGAAAGCGGTGCTGGAGAACGAAGGCTTCGAGGCCTTGCGTGCCTTGGGCGGTCCGGGTCCGAAGGCGCAAATGACACCGGCGGATTTGGCCGCGTTACGACGGATCGTGATGCAGAGTCCGACGCAGCACGGGTTTGGCACGGAGTTGTGGACGCTGCGCCGGGTCGGCAGCGTGATCGAGCGTCAGTTTGGCGTGGTCTATGGGACGACGCAGATCTGGCGCATCCTCGGGTCGCTCGGCTTCAGCGTGCAGAAGCCGGAGAAGCGTGCTCTTGAGCGCGACGAGGACGCGGTGAAGCGCTGGAAGGCGCGCACATGGCCGGGGCTGAAAAAAAAGCCCGGCGCGAAGGGCGAGTGATCGTCTTCGTGGACGAGTCCGGCTTCAGCGAGCGGCCGACGCGGGTGCGGACGTGGGCGCCGAAAGGGCAGACGCCGGTCATCCAGTTCCACTTCAACTGGACCCATGTCTCGGCCATCGCGGGCCTATCGCGGACCAACCTGCTGTTCCGGCTGCACGAAGGCAGCATCAAGAAGGAAGAAGTGGTCGCGTTCCTCAAAGCCCTGAAGGCGCACATCCCGCGTCCGTTGCTCGTGATCTGGGATGGGTTGAAGGCACACCGCAGTCGCCTGGTTCGCGACTACGTCGACAGCTTGGCTGGCGCGATCGAGATCGCGTTTCTGCCGCCCTATGCGCCCGACCTGAACCCGGTCGAATACCTCTGGGCCTGGCTCAAGCGTCATGCGATGGCGAACTACTGCCCCGGTAACCTCGGAGAACTTCAGAGCACCGCCCGCGCTCGGCTCAAGAGCGCGCAAAAGCGGCCGTCGATCATCGCTGCGTGCTGGAAACAGGCGACGCTCTGGTAGTGTCGCTCAATACGGAAAGATCAATAGTGCCGCATCCAGCTCACCCACTCACCACCGAATCCACCCGCTGGAACCCGCGCGGCAGTTGGTTGCCGCGCGCGGCGCGCGCACCGGCGCCGGCTTGCAGGTCGATCCAGTCATCCAGCAGCTTTGCGCGACTTTGGAGCGGACTTCTCCAACGCCTCCGCCATGCGTGTTTGCCACCCTGGCCCCGTGGCTTTCCAGCGCGCGATGACTTGCGCCGGCAAGCGCAGCGACAATAGCTGGCGAGGATTGGCAAGTTTCGGGCGACCACGACGAACGAGCTTGTCGCCTTGATAGAGGTCGGCGCCGGCGATCCAGGCGCCCGTGATTTCCGGAGGCGTGTCCGGGTCATGCGAGATGGGGGCCGAGTCTTTTCGCTTCACGTTCATGGCAGTGCCTCATGCTGATGATGCGCCTTGCGGCGCCGCGCGGCGTCCATGCGAACACGACCAGTCGGGAATCGAGCCAGCCGGCGGTGATGAAGCGCGGTTCTCCGTAGTCCTGACGGTCATCCTTGCGGGTGAAATTCGGCCCGGCGAAGACTTCCTTGGCGCGGAGCATGTCCAGGCCGCGCTCCCGCAAGGTCCATTGACGCTTGGCGGGGTCGCAGGTAATCCGCATGGATTAAATGTAGCTACGCAAAAACGTTTGTCAAGCGGGCGAAAAGCACGGAGGCCGTCACGCACTCACCACCGAATCCACCCGCTGGAACCCGCGCGGCAACTGGTTGCCGCGCGCAGCGCGGGCGCCAGCGTAGGCCTGCAGGTCGCGCCAGCTCAGCACCAGTTTGCGTTGGCCGCAGAACAGGGTGAGTTCGCCGCCCTGGCGCACGCAGGCGACGGCGATGACGCGCTCCTCGCCGGATTTCAGTTTCGCCGGTGGAATCTGGATCAGCTTGTTGCCCTTGCCTTTGTCGAGCTCCGGCAACTCGCTCATGGCGAAGGCCAGCAGGTGGCCGGCGGAGGTGATGGCGACGGCGAGGTCGGAGGCTGTGTCGACCACCGCCACCGGCGCCAGCACCGCGGCGTCCTTGTCGGGGTTGAGTAGTTGCTTGCCGGCCTTGTTGCGTCCGAGGAAGTTCTCGTAGCGAGTAACAAAGCCGTAACCGAAGCTGGTCGCAAGCAGGTAGCGCGTGTCGCCCTCGCCGATGGCCACGCCGACGAAGGCTGCGCCCGCCGGCGGCGAGAAGCGGCCGGTCAGCGGTTCGCCGTTGCCGCGTGCCGAAGGCAAGGTGTGCGCCGTGGTGGAATAGGCGCGGCCGCTGGAATCGAGGAAAGCCGCCTGCTGGTTGCTGCGTCCGCGCGCGAACGCCAGCAGCGCATCGCCTTCGCGGTACGAGAGCGCGGCGGCATCGACCTCGTGGCCCTTGGCCGAACGCACCCAGCCCTTGCTCGACAGCACCACGGTGACGGGTTCGCTCGCCACGAGCTCGGTTTCGCTCAGCGCCTGTGCCGCATCGCGCTGCACCAGCGGGCTGCGGCGCGCGTCGCCCAGCTTTTTGGCATCGGCCAGCAGTTCGTCCTTGACCTGTTTCTTGAGTTTGGCGTTCGAGCCCAGCGTCGCGATCAGTTTCTCGCGTTCCTTCGCCAGTTCGTCCTGCTCGCCGCGGATCTTCATTTCCTCCAGACGCGCCAGCTGCTTGAGCCTGGTGTCGAGGATGTAGTCGGCCTGATCCTCGCTCAACGCGAAGCGCGCGATCAGCGCCGCCCTGGGATCGTCCTCGCTGCGGATGATGCGGATCACTTCGTCCAGATTGAGGAAGGCGATCAGCAGGCCGTCGAGCAGGTGCAGGCGGCGTTCAACTTTCTCCAGGCGGTACTTGAGCCGGCGCCGCACCGTATCGAGGCGGAACGCCAGCCATTCGATCAGGAAGGTCTTGAGGTCCTTGACTGCCGGCTTCCCGTCCAGGCCGATGACGTTGAAATTGGCGCGGTAGCTGCGCTCGAGGTCGGTGGTGGCGAACAGGTGCCCCATCAGCTGTTCGACGTCGATGCGGTTGGAGCGCGGCACCAGCACCAGGCGGATCGGGTTGGCGTGATCGGATTCGTCGCGCAGGTCTTCCAGCCAGGGCAGTTTCTTGGCGCGCATCTGCTGCGCGATCTGCTCCACGATCTTGCTCGGGCTGACCTGATAGGGCAGCGCGGTGATGACGAGGTTGCCGTCCTCGCGCGTGTACACGGCGCGGGCGCGGATGCTGCCATTGCCGGTTTCGTAGAGCTTGAGCAGGTCGGCGGCGGGCGTGATGATTTCCGCTGTGGTGGGGAAATCCGGGCCGCGCACGTGTTCGCACAGATCGCGCACGCTGGCGTCGGGATCGTCCAGCAGGCGCACGCAGGCCGAGACGATCTCGTTGAGATTGTGCGGCGGCAGGTCGGTCGCCATGCCCACCGCAATGCCGGTGGTGCCGTTGAGCAGGAGGTGCGGCAGGCGTGCCGGCAGCCACGACGGCTCCTCCAGCGTGCCATCGAAGTTCGCGGCCCAGTCCACCGTACCCTGGCCCAGTTCGCTCAGCAGCACATCCGCGAACGGGGTGAGCTTGGCTTCGGTGTAACGCATCGCGGCGAACGACTTCGGGTCGTCGGGTGAGCCGAAGTTGCCCTGTCCATCGATCAGCGGGTAGCGGTACGAGAACGGCTGCGCCATCAGCACCATGGCCTCGTACACCGAGGAGTCGCCGTGCGGATGGAACTTGCCGATCACGTCGCCGACGGTGCGCGCCGACTTTTTCGGCTTGGCGCCCGCGCCCAGGCTCAGCTCGCTCATGGCATAGACGATGCGGCGCTGCACCGGCTTGAGCCCGTCGCCAACGAAGGGCAGGGCGCGGTCGAGCACCACGTACATCGAGTAGTCGAGATAGGCGCGTTCGGCGTATTCGCGCAGCGGGATCTGTTCGAAGCCGTGGAAGGTGGGGCGGGTGAGATCGGACATCGGTGGAACGCGGCCTTCGGTGCGAGAGTTGCGAAGGGCGCGATTGTAGCGGCGCGGCCACGGGCCGTGCGCGGCGCAGCAGTGCGGGCCTGCCGGGCCCGCACTGCTGCATGGCGACGCAGTTCAGCGTTGCGCGCCGCAGTAATAGCTTTCGCTGGAGGTGGCGCGGTACTTGCCGTTGCGCACTGTCAGTGTGGCGGTGACCCAGCCCGGTCGGCCACAGGCGATGGTGCGGGTGCCGACATCGCTTTCCGGATGATCGGTGCGCTGATCACGCTGTTCGAAGCTCCACTGGTAGCGCAGGTTGCCGCGTGCCTTGGCTTCCTGCGGCCAGCCGCTGCACTGCAGGCCAGCGCCGTGGCTGCGACACTCCTGATGCAGGAGGAAGCCTTCACCGCTGCGCAACTCGAAGGTGGCGCTGGAGTCGGGCAACTCGTGGATCGTGAACCGGCCGGCGTCGGCATCGGACTTGACCACGCCGCAGAGCGGGACTTCCTCGTCCAGTGGCGTGGGCGTGGACCACTCCTCGCACTCGTCGGAGGACTGGGATACGGCGCGGCATGGCAGCAGCAGCGCTGCGAGGGCCAAGGCGGCAAGGGTCAGGGTTGCGGAACGAGTCATGGCGGCTACTCCGGTGGCTTTGGTGCAAGGGGACGGAGCGAATCGAACGGCAAGGCTCCGGCGGTGGTCGACGGTGGTCGACCAATTCGGGTGGACGTGGCAGGGGTGGGCGGCGCGTCTCGCGCCGCGGCGTCATCCAGGTTCGGGCTGAGCCGGTGCAAGCTCGCAGTACAGACGCTGCGCCCGCGTTTCGATCGCGGAGTCCGGCGCTGCGCCGGCGCTCGCCGCGCAGGGCAGCGGCTTGAACAGGGTGGAAAGGTGTCGGCGTAGCGACTCGCGGTTGGCCGTCGACATCGCGCTCAGATCCAGGTCGACATCCGGCGGCAGCAGGATGTGGCGCGCACTGTTCGTATCGCCACGCGCCGACTTGGCGCCGGAGTACTCGATCCGGAAGTAGGTGGCGATCGGGCTGCCGGCGCCATGCGCGCTGCTGGCCCCGGCGATCGCGTCTTCGAACAGGCGATCGATGCGCGCGGGATCGGCGCCGATGTGCTGCAGCAGGCGCGCCGCGTTGAATCGCACGCGGAAGGTGTTCTTGTGCTCGGCACCGAGGCTGGCCGCGTAAGCCACGCCGGCTGCCTCGAAGCTGTCGGCGGCTTCTGCATGGCGACGATTGGCCGCGAGCGCGGAGGCCTGCGTGGCGAGCGCCAGCGCGATCACCGACGACTCGCCACCGTAGTGCTGGCGCAGCGCGACGATCAGTTCTGAACTTTCGCGCAAGGCGAGTTCGGCTTCCTTGAGTGCCAGCAGGACATCAATCCGGCGCAGGCGCGTGATCAGGCTGCGCGGGTGCTGCGCCCCCAGGCTGTGCTGCTGAAGGTCGAGCAATCTGTCGAGGGTGATGCGAGCGTCTTCGTTCCGTCCGGCCTTGTGCTGGGCTTCGGCCAGTTGCCACGCGGCTTCTGCGTGCAGCAGGCTGCCGCGCTGCGATTCCAGGCTTTGCAGCGCACGTTGCGCCAGCGGCACCGCAAGTTCCGGCCGCGCCTGCACCAGCCAGTAGTGCGCTCGCTCGGCGAGCACGTCGGCGGCATCGGGATCGGACTGCTCGAGTTCGCCGAGGGCGCGATCAGCTTCCGGCAAGGCCAGGGTAGCGACCAGGCGGCGCGCGTTGAGCAGGCGCAGGCGGCGGATCAGGGCTGTGTCGCTGCCGTCGTGCACGGCCCATTCGAGGGCGCGGGCCAGGGCGGGATCGCCGGACTCGGCCATGCCCAGCGCGATGCGCACGTCGGCCAGTTCGGCGGCCAGTTCGCCATGCAGTCGGGGTTGGGTCGCATCGAGCGCATCCACGCGCCGGCTCGCCGCATCCAGCACCTGGCGCGCACTGAAGGCGCCGCCGGAAAGCTGCATCGGGTCGGCGGCCTTGAACGAGTCGCTGAGCACCGCGAGTGCCGCGTGCGCGCGGTCGCGTTCCTGGCGCGCGATCCGTGCCTGACCCAGGGCCAGCATAAGCGCCACCAGGATCGCGAGGGTGGCACCGGCGCTGGTGGCCACCGCCACGCGGTTGCGCGACACGAACTTCCGTAGCCGGTACGGGGCATGCAAGCCCGACGCATGCACGGGTTCGTGCCGCAGGTAGCGTTCGATATCGGCGTCGAGTTGCTCGACGCTGGCATAGCGCTGTTCGGCTTCCTTGCGCAGGGCGCGCTGCACGATGGCATTCAGATCGCCACGCAGTGCGCGCCGCCAGTTCCAGGGGTCAGGGACGCCCAGCCGGGCAGCCACCACCGCCGGGTCGCTGGCCACGGCCTGGTCGAGCGGGTCGGGGGGCGTGGAGAGCAGCAGGCGCTCGACGTCCGCGGCGCTGCGCCCTTCGAACTCGAACGGCGGCCGACCGCTCAGCAGTTCGTACAACAACGCGCCGAGCGAATAGACATCGAGCGTGACGTTGGCCGGTGCTCCCGACAGCAGTTCCGGGGCGGCATACAGCGGGGTGAGATAGCGCTCCGCCGTCGCGGTGTCGTGTACCGGCGCCGTGAGCGGCTTGGCAATGCCGAAGTCGAGCAGCTTGGTGCAGCCGTCGTGGGTTACCAGGACATTGGCCGGCTTGATGTCGCGATGCACGATCAGGTTGCGATGCGCGTGGCTGACCGCGGCCAGGACCTGCCGGAACAATCCGAGGCGGGCGCGCAGGTCCAGCGATTGCTGCGCGCAATGGCGCAGCAGCGGCAGGCCGCGCACCAGTTCCATCACCACGAACGGAGTGCCGTCGGACGCCTCGCCCGCGTCGAGGAGGCGCGCGATGCCGGGGTGATCAAGCGCCGCGAGCAGCCGGCGCTCGACCAGAAACCGCTTCAGCACCGGCTCCTGCATCAGTTCGCGGCGCACCATCTTGATCGCCACTTCTTCCTTGTCGACGGCATCCTGCTGCAGCGCGCGGAACACCCGTCCCATGCCGCCGCGGCCGATTTCCTCCAGCACCTCGTAACGCGGGATGCGTTGCTGCGGAAGGCGGATCACGTCGGCGCAGTGTTCCAGCGCCTCGGTGCCAAGACTGGCCGGGTGCCGGGTGGACGCCGTGGCCAGGTTCTGGTCGCGCAGCAGCAGGCGAACCAACTGGTCGCGCAGTGCGGCATCAATGTCGACACGGCCCTGGCACCATTCGATGCGGGTCTCGGCGGGGTGCGCGAGCGCCTCGTCGAACAGTCGCTGCAGGCGGCGGAAGACGTCAGCCTTCATCGGGCCCCGCCACGATTTCCAGCTGCTCGGCAAGCCAGGCGCGTGCAAACCGCCATTGTCGTCCGACCGTGGCCACCGACGAGGCGCAGGCCTCGCCGATCTCCTCGTTGCCCAGTCCGGCAAACAGGCGCAACTCGACCACGCGCGCCACGTCGGGGTCGAGGGCTTCGAGTCGATTCAGTGCCTGATCCACGGCAAGCCAGTCGACCTGGTCGCCGGTGCGAGGCATGTCGTCGTCGTTCACCGTGCTGATCTCGACGAAGACGCTGCCGCTGCCGCGTTTCTGGGCGCCTTGCTCGCGCTGGTAATCGATCACCACGCGCCGCAGCACGGTGGCGCAGACCGCGAAGAATTGCGCGCGATTGACCCAGGCCGCATCGCGCTTGGGCAAGAGGCGCGTGTACACCTCGTTGACCAGTTCGGTGGGCGAGAGTGTCAGCGCCCCGTCGCCATGCCGGACCTGCGCGCGCGCCATGCGATACAGCACCGGGTACAGCTCGAGCGCGAGATCGCGTTCCACGCTGCGATCGCCTTCGCGCCAACGCCCCAGCAGCGCGGTGATGTTTCCATCCAGCTCGGTCACTGCCTTGCTCCGTGGGCCGAAGTGGAAGGGATTGTATGCGGCACGCCGGGCCGCCGAGCGCCGTCGCTGCGGGCAGCGGCGCGCAGCGGTGGCGAGCGTCGAGGCTGGCGGTGCCACGGGGCTCATCGGGTCAGGGTCTTCGCCGCAGATTCGATCTGCTGCGGGTCGAGGTAACCGACCGCTTTGCCGTCGATGCGCAGCAAGGGCACCGTGAACTCGTCAAGTTGCCGTGCAAGCAGGGTGGACTCGTCGAGCGCGGCCAGAGCCAGCGTTGGGGCCGCCGAGTCCTGCTCGCACTCCTCGCAACGCAATACGTCGATCAGAGCCAGTTCCGTGCCCGGTCCCGCACCCGCCAGGTTGCGGTCGAGCCCATCGATGTCGAGCGGCGGCGAGATCGTCGCTCCCTGCCCAGTCTGCGCCAGCAACACGCCTAGCGCGGTGACCAGGCTTGCCAAGAACAATCCCGCCAGCTTCACGCTACCCATGATTTCCTCCCGTTTCGAGCGACATAGCCCATGCGTGGCCCCGGCGCGACAAGTCGCCCGGGTCCGGAGGCGAGGCACGATGCCCGCCGGACTGGCCGGTCGAGGCGCACGCGCTTCCCTCCTATAGGTAGTAGTCGGAAAACGGGGGGCTGTTCGATCAAGTCCGGCAGAATTTTTTTCGGGTGGCGTGGTGCCGCCCGCGCCGGCGGGGGGATTCAGCCGTTCGGCGGAAGCGCACCCACGGCTTCCAGGGCCTCGACCCGGGGCCGTTCCTGGGGGTTGAAGGCACGGAGGCGCAGGTCTTCCAGCGCCTGCTGGCGCGCGGCCTGGCCCAGGCGTGGGTCGGCCAGTACTCGCTCGCGCTCGCGGGCGTAGCTTGCCAGCCGCGTTTCCCACTGGGCGCGTTCGGCATCGAGAGTGGCGAGGCGGTCTGCGGCCGCGTCACCCCAGAGTTCGCGCCGTTCTTCGGCGCGGGTCGCGGGGTCGACGCCGTCCCGGTCGAACTGGCGGGTCTGTTCGTCCACCAGCAGGGCGCTGGTGGCGTCGCGTTGCGCTTCGCGCAGCGACGGTGCGCGCCGGTTCTCGAGATCGTCCAGCAGCGCTTGGCGTTGTTCCGGGTCGAGGCTGGCATCGGATTCGATCGCGCGGCGGGCGAGGTCATGGGCGAGTTCGGCCTCCTCCGCGCCGAACATGGCCTCGGCGTCGGCACCGAAATGGTCACGCCTGAGCGCGCGCAGCTGCCGCAGCCGCGTCGCGAGGTCGTCCGACAGTTCGCTTGCGGCGACCGCTTCGCGCAGCGCCACGTAGCGGTCGAAGCCGGCGATCACGATATCGGCGGCTGCCGCTCCCAGTTCGTCGCGCAGGTCGGCCTGCAGCAGCACCCGGATCTCGCCAAGCTCGAATTCGCCGATCAGGCTCAGGTAGTGCTCGAAGCGGCGCACCAGGGCGGCATCCATGCGCAGGGCGCCGCTGGCTGCGAAGGCGATCTCGCCGTCAGGCGTCGTGCCGCGCAGCGAGCTTTGCGCAAGGCGCTGGCGCAGCCGGGCGAGGGCGGCGGCATCTCCGTCGCCGGGGCGTGCCGGGATCACGGGTGCCGGTGCCACGTGCGGTTCGATCGCAGGCCGGGATAGTCGGGTTTCCGCCTTCGCGCTCAAGCCTGCCGGCGTCGTGGGCGATGGCGCGCCGCCACGGGTGGACCAGGCCAGAAACAGCAGCGCCGCCACGAGGGCGGCGCTGCCGAACACGATGCGGCGCTTCATTGCGATCGGTTCGATGCCGATTACAGCCCGGCGTTCTTCAGGCGGTTGGCGTGGGCGCGCAGCACCGACTTCGGGTTCGAGGCAAACCAGCTGGTCAGGCCCAGCACCTGGTTGACCTCGTCGAGATGGTTCCAGCCGTAGTCGTCGCGCAGCACCACGCCGAAGTGGCTGGAGCAGCGGCCCACCAAGCCGTCATTGGCTTCCGAGCCGAAGAACAGGCTGCCCGCGCCCATCAAGGGATCGCTCGCATCCAGCAAGTGGGTGAGCACCGAGGTGCCGCCCCAGGAGTAGTTGCGGACCGCGTGGCCGTTGATGCTGCTGACGCTGGCGCCCTGGCCGCAGGCACTGCTCGGCATGCCCTGCGGGAAGCGCGCGTTGAAGCGTGCCGCACCGGCGGAGTTGAGCGATTCCAAGGCGCCGAGCGCGTTCTGCGGGTCATTGTTGCCCGACATCACCGCGATGAAGGTCGAGAGCGCGTTGACGAAGCCGGCCACCAGGCCGCGCCCGACCGATCCGGGCGGGAACGCGGTGGTGAGTCCGTCCGCGACCTTGCTGCCGGTGTGCGGGCTGCCGATCGAGGTCACCGACGCGACCAGATCGGGTCGCACCGCGGCGACGTAGCGAATCGTGGGGCCGCCGTGGCTGTGGCCGATCAGGTTGAACTTGCTGTGGCCGTGGATGGCGCGCAGGTTGTCCAGATCGCGGATCAGCTGCTCGCCGCGAACTTCCGAGAAATTGCTGGCCGAGTAACTCGCAACGTAGACCTTGGCCCCGCCCGAGCGCAGGTCGGACGGCATTCCGTACCAGTAGTCGTACACGCCCAGGATCGAGTCGAAACCGAGCAGGCCGTGGGCCAGGACGATCGGATAACGGGTCTGGGTGTATTGCGCCTGTGCCGTCGCCGGCGTCAGGCCCAGAGAAAGCGCGCACAGCATCAATGCCGCGAACACGCGGCCGAAACAGCGTCGGAACATGGTCCACTCCCCAAGCGAAAAGACGAAAAACCGAACAACCTGGCGCCTCCCCGCGCCGGTACGGCGAATCCTTCCGCTCCCTCCCCAAGTGCGCCTCCCGGCTTGCCCGGGCTGCGCGTTCCAAACATACGTTTGAAATGTGACGGCTGTCAAGACTCCACCGTATGGTCGAGCCCCGGGCGGGTTTCAGGCCGGGCTGACGCCTTGCGCCGCGCGCTCTTGCTGCTGCAACTGCCACATCCGGGCATACCGGCCCTGCGCCGCAAGCAGCTGGGCATGGGTGCCGCGTTCCAGCAGACGCCCGGCATCCAGCACCAGGATCTGGTCGGCATTCATCACGGTCGAGAGCCGGTGCGCGATCACCAGTGTGGTGCGGTCTTCGGCGATGCGGTCGAGCTCGGCCTGGATCGCCTGTTCGGATTGCGAGTCGAGCGCCGAGGTGGCCTCGTCGAAGATCAGGATCGCAGGGTTCTTGAGCAGGGCGCGCGCAATGGCGACGCGTTGTTTCTCGCCGCCGGAGAGTTTCAGGCCGCGCTCGCCGACCTCGCTCTCGTAGCCGTCCGGCAAGGCTTCGATGAAGCTGTGGATGTGCGCTGCCCGGGCCGCGGCGATCACTTCCTCGCGGCTGGCTTCGGGTCGCCCGTACCGGATGTTGTAGTAGATGCTGTCGTTGAACAGCACGGTGTCCTGCGGAACGATGCCGATGGCGGCGCGCAGCGAGGCCTGGGTGAGGTCGCGCAGGTCGCAGCCATCGATGCGGATCGCGCCCTCGTCCACGTCGTAGAAGCGGTAGAGCAGGCGCGACAGCGTGGACTTGCCCGAACCCGAGTGCCCGACCACCGCAACGGTCGCGCCTGCCGCGATCTCGAAATCCACGCCGTGCAGGATCTCGCGCCGCGCGTCATAGCCGAATCGGACCTGCTCGAAGCGCACGGTCGGGCGCTGCGTCACCAGCGGGCGCGCCGCGGGGCGGTCCTGCACGTCCTGCGACACTTCCAGCAGGCCCCAGAGGCGCTCGATGTTGGTGAGCGCCTGCTTCACCTCGCGGTACATCATGCCGAGGAAGTTGAGCGGCGCCGCCAATTGCAACAGGTAGGCGTTCACCAGTACCAGGTCGCCGATCGACAGTTCGCCGCTTGCCACGCCGCTGGCGGCACGCCACATGAGCGCCGTGACGCCGACTGTGACGATCGCGTTCTGGCCGATGTTGAGCACCGCCAGCGATTTCCAGGAGACGACGTTGGCCTCTTCCATCTTGCGCAGACTGGCGTCATAGCGCTGTGCTTCGTGTTCCTCGTTGTTGAAGTACTTGACGGTCTCGAAGTTGAGCAGGGAATCGACCGCGCTGGCACTGGCCGCGGTATCGGCTTCGATCGCGGCACGGTAGAACCGCGTGCGCCAGTTGGTGACGCGCACGGTCCAGGCCACGTAGGCGGCCAGCGCCGCCAGCGTGATCGCGGCAAAGCCGAGGTCATACAGGGTCACCAGCACGGTGGTGACGAGGACGATTTCCAGGATCGTGGGCAGGATCGTGTAGAGGGTCCAGTCAAGCAGGTCGGAGATCGAGCTGCCGCCGCGTTCCACGTCGCGCGAGACACCGCCGGTGCGGCGTTCCAGGTGGAAGCGCAGGCTCAGGCTGTGCAGGTGGCGGAACACCTTGAGCATGACGGTGCGGGCGCTGCGCGCCATCACCCGCGCGAACACGATCTGGCGCATCTCGGTGAAGACGCGCTCGGACAGGCGCGCGGCGCCATAGGCGAGCAACAAGGCCACCGGCACAACCAGCAGGCCGGGTTCGACATCGAGCTGGTCGACGATGCGTTTGAGTATCAGCGGTACGGTGAGCCCGGCCAGCTTGGCGGCCACCAGACACGACAAGGCCAGCGCCACGCGCCCGAGGTAGGGGCGCAGGAATGGCAGCAGGGTCGCGATCACGGCGCGGGTGGTGCGCGCCTCGCGGGCTTGCTGTGCGGTGGAGGCAGGCGCGCTGGTCGCGTCGGAGGCGAGATCGGACATCGTGGCGAAATGGGGGCGCAGGCAGCGGAACGGAAGGGCCAGGCGAGAGGCGAGCCGCTGCTATCCTCGCATGGCCCTCCCGTGAAGCGTGCCGATGACTTCCCGCCCCCGCATTTCAAGCGCTCGCCTCGCCGTCCTGCTTGGCGGCCTCGCGATGTTCGGGCCGTTCTCGATCGACACCATGTTTCCCGCCTTCCCGGAGATCGAGCGTGATTTCTCGGTCACGGCGCTGGCGATGCAGCAGACGATCAGCGTGTACCTCATTGCCTATGGCCTGATGAGTGTCTTCCACGGGCCGATCTCGGATGCGCGCGGGCGCAAGCCGGTGATCCTGTTCGGCGTGCTGGTTTTCGTCTTCGCGTCGGTGGGCTGCGCACTGGCGGCGAGCCTGCCCCAATTGCTGGCATTTCGTGCCTTGCAGGGCATGTCGGCCGGGGCCGGCCTCATCGTCGGTCGCGCCATCATCCGTGATTGCCTCGACGGCGACGATGCGCAACGCCTCATGTCGAACGTCACGATGATCTTCGGCATCGCGCCGGCCCTGGCACCGGTGGTGGGCGGATGGATCCTCGGCTGGACCGACTGGCGCGGCATCTTCTGGTTCCTGACCGCCTTCGCGTTGCTGCTGTTCGTGGCCACCGCCGTCGCCTTGCCCGAAACCCATCCGCCGGCCAACCGTAGCGCGCTCAGGCTGCGCACGTTGTGGCACGGCAACCGCGCCATCCTCGGCAACCGTCACTTCCTCTTGCTGGCCTTCGCGGGCAGTTTCAACTTCGGCGCCCTGTTCCTGTACATCGCCTCGGCCCCGGCCTTCGTGCTGGACCTGCTCAGGCTCAATCAGCAGCAGTTCGGCTGGTTTTTCATCCCGATGATCGGCGGCATGATGCTCGGCGCTTTCCTGTCGGGCCGGCTTGCCGGACGCCTAAGTGCCGCGCAGGCCGCGGGGCTGGGCTTTGCGCTGTGCGGGCTCGCACAGGTGTACAACCTTGGCTACAACCTGCTGGTGCCGGAGCCGGGCGCGCCGTGGGCCGTCTGGCCGATCGCATTGAATGCGGTGGGCATCTCCCTGGTATTCCCGATCCTGACCCTCGCGATCCTCGACATGTATCCGCGCCAGCGCGGATCGGCCTCGTCGATGCAGGCCTTCGTCGGATTGAACTTCAATGCGATCCTCGCCGGACTGGTCTCGCCTTGGGCAAGCGTCGATTCAATGCGGCTGGCGATGCTGGCGGCGCTGTCGAGCGCGCTGGCGTGGGTGCTGTGGCGATTCTATCGACGCAGCACCAGGCTCATTCCGACTGCAGCCGTGCCGGGAGACGCCATCGAGCCGATCGACAGGATGTAGAAGGTCGGCCACGGGTCACAGGGGCGCGCTCTCGAACCCGTCCGCAAACTCCACCACGATCTGTCCGCGCATGACGCCTTCATGCGCTTCGCAGAAGTAGCCGAAGCTGCCGGCATGGCGGAACTGCACGGTGGCGCTCCAGAGCTGGCTGCTCGGTGCGGTATTGGTGGTGCAGTTGACCGCGCAGCGAAAGGCGCCGCTGTCGGCAACGGCGTTGTGCACGCCGCCCAGGTTGCGGAACACCACCGCATCGCCGCGCCGGATCACCAGGGTCGCCGGGTCAAAGCTCAGGTCGGGCAGGGCGTACACCTCATGCACGGCGGCGGCGGCAGGCGACGACGCAAGCACGAGCAGTGCGGCGAAGCAGCTGCGCATTCAGAGCATGAACCCGAGGTTGGCCCCGCCGTGAGCCGGGAACCGCCCCAGATTCGGGAAAATGTCGGCCAGGCCGCCGGCATCGACGCCAAACCACGCGGCCAGGGTCGCGGCGTACTGGTCCACGGATACGGTCGGGATGATCTGGCCGTAGCCGGTATCGTCCGGGTTGTTGTCCGCGAGCAGCGAAGGCATGCGGCCATAGAAGCGCTGCCCGCGAACCGCGCCACCGACCACGAAGTGGTGCCCGCCCCAGCCGTGATCGGTGCCGTCACCGTTCATGCCGAGGGTGCGCCCGAAGTCCGAGGCGGTGAAGCTGGTGACCTTGTTCGCCACGCCCATTTCCAGCGTGGCATCGTGGAAGGCCCTCAGGGCGCCGGACAGTTCGGCGAGGTTGGCATGCTGGTCTGCCACCTGGGTGCTGTGGAAGTCCCAGCCTCCCGAGGCCACGAAGAACACCTGGCGCCGCATGCCCGGATCGGCATGGGCGGCCTTGACCAAGTGTGCGACGACGCGCAGCTGGCGTCCGAGCTCCGTATCCGGGAAGGGCGTGCTGGGTGCCGGGTTGTTGCGCAAGGATTGGCCGATCAGCTCGTAGTTGGCGATGGCGCGGTGATGGGTGCGAGCGTAGGCGCGCTCCAGTACGTGCTGCTGCGAGTCGAGCAGCAGCAGCGACTGGTGTGCCGCTACGCCGCCGGACTGGTCGTTGGCGAGCAGCCAGGATTCGGGTCCGCCGTCGTCCTCGTAGTCCGGCGGTGCATATCCCAGGTAGCTCAAGCGCGTGACCGGGTTGTCCGGGTTGTAGGAGTCCATCGCATACTGCGGCACCAGCAGGCCACGCTGGAACTGGTTCTGGCTGGCAAGCGTCACGCTCATCGGCAGCAGGCTGGTGTTGCTCGACTGCAGCAGGTCCGCGATGCGACCGCCCCAACCGTTGGCCGTGGCGTTGTCGGGGCGCGAGGTCTGCCAGTACAGGCTCTGGTCGGAATGCGAAAACAATTGCGGTGGCAGGGCCACGCTGCCGTCGTCATAGGTTGCCTGCGTCACCGGATACAACAACGGGCCGACGTTGGCGACGATGGCCGCGCTGCCGCTGTTGAACAGCGATCGCAGGCCGGTCAGGGCCGGGTGCAGGCCGCACTCCACGAAGGCCCCATCGCGATCCTGGGCACGACCGCCGGGCAGGCCACCGCTGGCCGCGAGTGGCGAGAGCGCCTGCGCCTGGATCTGCGCCTGGGCCAGTGCCAGGCCGCCATCGGCGATGAGCTGCTGGCGTGAGTTGCGATACTCGCCGTAGTGCGCGGCATCCCAGGGCACGACCGTGTTGAAGCTGTCGTTGCCGCCGTAGAGGAACACGCAGACCAGCGCCTTGTAGTCGGCGGCCTTGGCGCGCGACTGCATGGCCGCCGCCAGACTCAGCTGCAACGAACCCAGCGCCGAGTAGAGACCGGCGCCGCCGAGCGCGCCATGGATGCTGCGGCGCAGGAAAGTGCGACGATCCAAGGTCGGGACGCGTTTCATTTCTGCACCGAGTATTCGGGGGAAGTGAGGATCAGGTACAGCGCGTGCTGCACCCGTCGCCTGCCCAGCGGCTCGTTGCTCCACACCTGTGCAGGGACTTCGTTCAGGCGATCAAGCAGCACCTGGCGCATGAACGGCGACATCTGCCCGGACATGAACAGGAGGTTGTAGCGCTCGATCAGGCGCGCGGGATCGGTGCTGGCCAGGGTTTCGTCGGCGGCGATGTCGATCTGAAGCTCGCTGGGGTCCTCGCTGTCCCAGCAGCGCGTACTGCCCACGTAATGGCAGAACAACAGGGCGAACACATGGTTGGGCTGGCTCACCGCGGTGGTGTCGGTGAGGATCTGGAATTCCGGCGCGTCGAGCTTGCGCGCGACGCTTTCGCCCGGTGGACGATAGTCGGGACGGAAGAAATTGAACACCGTGGTGGCGCGCAGCGGTCCCTGTCCGTACTGGTCCTCGATGTACGGCCAGCTGCGCAGGCCCGCGGCACGGCCGTTCGCTGCGCGGGCACCGAGCGCCCGCCACAGGTGCGTGGTCTTGAGCAAGGGCTCGCGCAACTTGCCGAAGGTGTCCGGTGCGAGCCAATGACCGAAGCGGGCTTCGGGATCGAGCAACACCGCGCGCACTACTGCGCGCAGGTCGCCACGCACGCCACTGCCATTGTTGGCGAAGGCCGCGGCCACGCGTTGCACATAGGCCGGCGTCGGGTTGCTGGTCACGAGGCGCTGGATCAGTTGCCGCGCGATGAAGGGCCCGACGTTGGGGTGGCGGAACACGTTGTCGAGCGCAGCCGCCAGATCCGCGCGTGCGTTGCCACCGCCGGACAACACGCCACCCGGCAGCGTGACACCGGAGTAGTCGAGCAGTTGCTTGGGGGCAGCGACTTCGTGGAAGGCTTCCACCGGCTGCATCGGCTGCCGCCAGGGTGGATCGTCGCGGTTGGCCGGGCCGCACCAGTCGTAGGTCTCCTCGTTGCAGCAGGTATACGTGGCGGCGCCGCAGCCCTGGTTGTTCCAGTTCCAGCCGGTGAATACCTTCGCAACGCCGCGGATCGTGGCTTGACCGTAGCTCGGAATCGGCTGCACGCCGGCCGTCGTGGCATTGCCGTCGCGCACGCTGCCGTCGGGTTCCAGCATCACCAGTCCCACGGAGAACAGCTGCAGGATCTCGCGCGCGAAGTTCTCGTCCGGGCGCACGTTCTGCGACAGGTCTTCTTTCCGGTTCTGCAGGTGACTGAGGTAGATCCCCATCGCCGGATGCAGGCTCACTTCCTCCAGCAGGGTGCGATAGTTGCCCAGCGCATTGCGCGCCAGCATGTCGTAGTAGCTCGCCAGTGCCCAGGATTGATAGGACAGCGCACCGTTGGCATTGGAGACGACGAAGATCTCGCTCAAGGCGAAGGCGACGCGTTGGCGCAACTGGTCGGTGGGTGTCACTTGCGCCGGCGGCGAGCGGCTGGGATCGCTCGTCCCGAGCGCGTTGATAGTCCAGGCCTCCAGCATGGTTTCGTCATTGACGTCGTTGTTGCCCTGGGGCGTACCGGGCAGGTCGCGGGTCCAGTTCAGGTACGGCACCTGGGTCGATACAGGCTGATTGAACTGATCATCCAGCCAGGCGCGATATCCGAGCGTTCGCAGGCGCGCGATCTCGCTGCTGCTGGGACCGAAGGTGGCCTGAGCGAGGAATCGCGCGGCCTCGGCATCGGTCGCAGGGCCGCTGGCGGCATCTTCAAAGCCATGGCGCAGCACGGCATCGGGTTTGTGGCTGAGCTGCGCCTGGGCGGCCGGTACGGCGATGCCCGACGCGAAGCACGTCAGCAATGCGAGTCGTGCGAAGTTCATGCGGCGCCCCCAAGCGTTCGGGCGCAGTGTAACCAACTGTTACACCACCGCGAGCCCGTCGCACCTGCAGCGGCAGCAGTTGCAGGGCGAATCTGCGAACGAGATCACGCTGTCGGC
The DNA here is from genome assembly GCA_022647565.1 of Chiayiivirga sp. Classification (GTDB taxonomy): domain Bacteria; phylum Pseudomonadota; class Gammaproteobacteria; order Xanthomonadales; family Xanthomonadaceae; genus JALCLA01. Next base: position 533,688 of record JALCLA010000003.1, on the reverse strand, counting down.
GGGCCGAATTCGTCAGTGCCGCCCCAGTCAGGGGCGTGAACGACGACGGCCGGGTTGCCCCGGCCGTCGTGCTCACGTTCGCAGCGGGAAGTCGCGCTTACCAGCCGCAGGTCTTGCCCTGGTTCTGCTCCTTCAACCAGCCTTGCAGCGGGGCGAAGTAATCGAGGATCGCGGAGGCGTCCATCTGCTCGCCGCCGGTGAGCTCCTTCATGGTCTGCTGCCAGGGCTGGCCCTGGCCCTTCTGCATCATGGCCCAGTACTTCGCGCCGGCTTCCTTGTTGCCGTAGAAGCTGCATTCGTGCAGCGGGCCGGTGTGGCCGGAGGCGTCGCACAGTGCCTTGTAGAACTGGAACTGCAGCACGTGCGAGAGGAAGTAGCGGGTGTAGGGCGTGTTGCCCGGCACGTGGTACTTGGCGCCCGGATCGAAGAACTCCTCGCCGCGTGCGGTGGCCGGTGCCACGCCCTGGTACTTCTTGCGCAGTTCCCACCAGGCCTTGTTGTAGTCCTCGGGCTTGATCCGGCCATCGAACACGGCCCAGCGCCACTGGTCGATCAGCTTGCCGAAGGGCAGGAAGGCAACCTTGTCCAGCGCCATCTTGAGCTGGCCGTTGATCAGCGATTCCTGCGAGACCCTGGGCTCGTCCACCAGGCCGATGGAACTGAGGTATTTCGGCGTCATCGACAGCACGATGGTGTCGCCGATCGCCTCGTGGAAGCCGTCATGCGCGCCGCTCTGGAACATCGGCGGCAGATGGTTGTAGGCCAGGTAGTAATAGACGTGGCCGAGTTCGTGATAGATCGTGGTGAACTCGTCCTCGTTCGGCTGGATGCACATCTTGATGCGCACGTCGCCCTGGTAGTTCATGTCCCAGGCGCTGGCGTGGCAGACCACGTCGCGGTCGCGCGGCTTGAGCAACTGCGATTTCTCGTAGAACGACTTCGGCAACGCGGGCATGCCGAGCGAGGTGTAGAAGTCCTCGGCGCGTTGCACCATCTTCACATGGTCGTACTTCTGCTTTTCCAGACCGCCGGTGATGTCGAGGCTGCCCGCGTTCTTGTAGGGTTCCACCAGGTCCCAGATGTTGCCCCACTGCTGCGCCCACATGTTGCCGGTGAGGTGGGCCGGAATCATGCCGTCCACCGAGCCCTTGTCGCCGTACTTGGTTTCGAGCTTGCCCTTCACGTAGCAGTGCAGGTCTTCGTACAACGGCTTGACCTGATCCCAGAGGCGGTCGGTTTCCTTCTCGAAATCCGCCGGGCTCATGTCGTAGCCGGCGCGCCACATCTCGCCGGCGTTGGCGAATCCGAGTTCCTTCGAGCCTTCGTTGATGAGTTCGGCGAAGCGCTGGTAGTCGGCGCGCATCGGCGGCGAGACCGTGTGCCAGCCCTGCCAGGCGTCGAGCTGCGCGTCGTAGTCGCGGCTGCTGCGCAAGGTGTCTTCGAGTTCGCCCAGCGGGCGGCACTTCCTGGCGTCGCCTTCGCCGGTGCAGTACTGGCCGGAGCCGTACATGCCTTCCATCTTGGTGGCGATCTGCGTGAGCTCCGACAGCTTCTTCGGATCCTTCGGTGCCGGCATCGACGTGGCGAGCTTGAGCAGGTGGATGCCGCGTGCCGTCTCGGGCTTGAGTTGCAGGCTGGAATACTGCTTCGAGGCCTCGACGTTCGCGCCGAGCTTGGCGAGCGAACGCTCGTTCGCCTTGGCCGCGACCAGCTGGCTGTCACTGTTGATGTAGGTCGAGGCGATCCATTGCGCCGACGCGGCTTCCGGGTAGTCGGCCTTGGCTTCTTCGTTGACGCGGGCCACGAAGGCGTCCGCATCGGCGGCGGTGGGCGTGGCCGCCGCGGCTTCGGGCGCATCGCCCTTGGGTTGGGAGTTGCTCTCGCAGGCGGAGAGCGCGACAAGGGCGGCCGAAACGGCCAGCGCCAGCAGCGCACGATTGACTTTCACGGAAATTCCTCGGAGTTCTCTGGGTTCCGCGCCCCTCCGGCGCGGTGGAGCCCGAAGGCTAGCAGCTGCAGGCGAGGGTGCAAGTGGCCGCCGCCGACGCGGGCGTGGAATGCGGCGGGTCGAAGCGATGGCGCTGCGACCTGCCGCTGCGCGTTGGCACCTACTCGGACGGAGCGAAGCCCGGATCCGAGATCTTCATCTCGGTTACCGGGCCGTACTTCGCCACGGCATCGCGGATCTTCGCGGCATCGCCGATCACAACAAGCAGGGTGTCGTCCTTGCGCGCGAACACGGCACCGGCGGCGGACACGTCCGCGGCGGTCGCGGCGTTGATCGCATCGCCATAACCGTCGATCCGCTGGCGCGACTGGCCATGCAGATCGAGATCGGCGATCGATGTGGCGAGTTGCGCGGCGGTTTCGTAGTCGGGAGCAAACTGCCCCAGCACGTAACGCTTGGCCGATGCGAGGGCGGTCGCATCGATGCCATCGCCATGCAGTCGCCCGAGCGTGGCGAAGGCAAGATCGAGCGCCTGCGCCGTGGCGTCGGTGCGGGTGAACGAACTGAAGCTGGCCGATCCGGGCTGTGCAAGCCGCTGCAGGCTGGCGCTAGCGCCATAGCTCAGTCCCGACTTGATCCGCAGTTCGGTGTTGAGCATGGAGGTGAAGCGCCCGCCGAACACGGTTTGCACCAGATCCTGCGCGGCGCGCGCCGGATCGCGTTCGGACACGCCGACATTCCCGGCCCAGAAGTAACTCTGCGTGGCTCCCGGCTTGTCCACCAGCAGCACACGGCGGCCACTCTCGCGCAGCTTGGCCGGAACGTGCGGCAGTGTTCCCGCGGCCTTGCGCCAGGTGCCGAAGGCGCGCCTTGCCTTCTCGCGCATCACGACCGGATCGAAATCACCGACGAGGGCGATGCTGCTGCGATCGGAGCCGATCTGGTCACGGAAGTAAGCCTTGAGATCCTCCAGACCCAAGGCCGCGAGGCTGCGTTCGTCGCCCTGGCTGGGGCGTCCGTAGGGGTGGCCGCGGAACAGCCAGGACTGGCCGTAGGTTCCGATCAGCGAGCGCGGATCGCCGTCCTTGGCGGTGGCCAGCGACTGGATCGAACGGGTGCGCAGCTTCTCGAACTCGGCGCCGTCCAGCGTGGGCCGCTGCAAGGCGTCCACCAGCAATTCCAGCATCAGGTCGGCGTCGCGGGCGAGGAACTCGGCGCTTGCAACCAGTCCTTCGCGCGTGGCCGCCACTTCAAGGGTGCCGCCGACGCCGTCGAGCGCCTGCGCGAATCCCAATGCATCACGCTGACCCGCGCCCTTGGTCATGAGTTCGGCCAGGAGTGCGGCGGTACCTTCCTTGCCGGGGGCGTCCGCGAGTGAACCGCCGCGCACGACGATCTGTGCTGCCACCAGCGGCACGTCGGGCTTGCGCATCAGGAGCAAGGTGGCGCCGTTGTCGAGCTTGAGGGTTTCGTAGTCCGGGAGTGTCAGCCCGGCGCCCAGAGCGAACGAACCGGAGCAGGTCAGGACGAGCGCGATCAGGATGCGTTTCATCGGGTTACTCCTCGTTCGCGCTGCCGGACTTGGCGGCGATCGGCCGCAGCAGGCCCACGGTGCGGTTGGAGGCGCGGAACACCGATTGCGCGAGTGACCGGATCTGGGTCGAGCCAATGTCTTCGTAGGCGGAAGGGGCTTCGAACAATTTCTTCCAGTCGCCGTGGAAAACCTCGTAGCTGCCTAGCGCCTGGGCCTTGCCGGAGATGGTCGCGAGGTTGCGCCAGAAGCCGGCGAGCTGCTGGTTGCGCAGCTTCTGCAGCTCCTCCGCCGTGACTCCTTCGCGCGCAAGGCGCTGCAATTCCTCGTCGATCAGGGCTTCCACCCTGGCGGCATCGCCCCCGGGAGGCAGCACCGCGTAGACCATGAACAGGCCCGGGTCGAAACCGGCATTGAGCGAGCTGCCGACGTGCACGGCCACCTGTTCACGTTCCACCAGACGTTGGTGCAGGCGGGATGACTTGCCCTTCGACAGGGCCGCATCCAGCAGTTCCAGTGCGCGGGTGCGTGCATCGGCTTCGCCGTCGACGTGATAGGCCATGATCAGCATGGGTGCCTGCGCGCCTTCCTTCTCCACCACCACGCGACGCTCGCCTTGCTGCTCGGGCTCGACCGTGGTGACCGGTTCGGGTGGCGGCTGGCGCGGGATCTTTCCGAACCTGGCTTCGATCCGGTCCAACAGCGCCTGCGGATCGACATCGCCGACCACCAGCATGGTGGCGTTGTTCGGCGCGTAGTAAGTCTTGTAGAACGCCTTGAGGTCGTCCATCGACCAGTTTTCGATGTCCGAGGGCCAGCCGATCACCGGGAACTGGTAAGGATGTGCCACGAACGCGGTGGCGTAGACCTGCTCGAACAGCGCCCCGAAATTGCTGTTGTCGACCGAGGACCGGCGTTCGCTGTAGACCACGCCACGCTCGCTCTCAACCACCTTGGGATCGAAGGCGAGATTCGCCATGCGATCACTTTCCAGTTCGAGGACGGTTTCCATCGCCTCCTTGGGAAACCAGTCCTGATAGACGGTCACGTCGTTCGAGGTATAGGCATTGTTGGCACCGCCGTCGGCTTCCATCACCTTGTCGAACTCGCCGGGGGCGTGGGTCGAGGTGCCGTTGAACATCATGTGTTCGAAGTAGTGCGCGATGCCGGTGATGCCGGGATATTCGTTGCGACCGCCGGCGCGATACCAGGTGTAGAGCGCGACGTTCGGGATGTCGTGGTCCGGCCACACCACGACCTTCAATCCGTTCTCCAGGGTGCGCTCGACCACGGCGTCGGCGCCCGGCACCCGGGGTTTGCGTGAGGTGGCCGGCTCCGCGGCGACAGGACTCGCTCCGCTCGCCAGCATCAGCGCTGCGGCCGTGAGCGCAAGGGCTGTGAGGGTCCTGGACATCGGCATCATGCGCACCTCCTCGAAATCAAGCCGCGTTTATAGGGCAGGGCGTGCGTGACGGCATATGCCGGAAGGCATCGGGCGGCGGCGTAGCGCGTCCGCGTCCCGGATCAAGCCGGGAGCAGGCCGCGCGCGACGAGCCAGGCCCGTGCATCCTCGGCGTCGTTCTCGAACCACGCCCGGGTCGAGCCGAGGCGGAAGCTGTAGCCCCAGTCATCCATGTCGCGCATCAGGCGGTCGCGGCCGACGCCGGGCAAGTGGTCGGCGAGGACGATCTGCAGGTAGCAGCTCGCGTCTTCTTCCGCGACCGAATCGGTGGCATCGGTGTGTATCACCGCGCGCCGTTCGGGCGGCAGCACGATCAGGTGGCAGGCCTCGTGCAACAGCGAATGCACCGGCGTATCCGGGCGTGCATGCACCGTGTTTCCGATGATGCCGGCTTCGCACTCGCCCCAGTAGCTGCCGGGAATCGGGAGTCCGTCGGCAACGGGTTCGAAGCGAAGCCCATGGCGCGCGAGCAGGGTGTCGATCGCACTGCGCGGCAGGCACGCGACGCGCAGCACGTCCTCGCTCATCGCGGCAGTGCCGGGTCGGGCCTCAGGCCCCTGCGGCCGCGGTGCGCGGCTCGTCCTTGTCCGGCAGCGACACCGAAATGTCTAGCACGTCGTGGTCGCCTTCCTTGACCAGATCCACCTTCACCGCGTCCAGGTCGACATTGACGTACTTCTTGATCACGTCGAGCAGTTCGCGCCGCAGCAAGGGCAGGTAATCGGGGCCGCCACGCGCATTGCGCTCCTGCATCACGATGAAACGCAGCCGGTCCTTGGCGACGTTGGCGGTGTTCTTCGGGCCGGACCGCAGGAAATCGAAAATACCCATGGCCTAGCCTCCGAAGATACGCGAGAACAGGCCCTTTTTCTCGACCTGGGTGAACCGCATCGGGCGGCTTTCGCCCAGCAGGCGGCCAACAGCGTCTTCGTAGGCCTGGCCCGCTTCCGAGCCTTCGTCCAGGATCACCGGCACGCCCTGGTTGGATGATTGCAGCACCACCGGCGATTCGGGAATGACGCCCAGGACTTCGAGCCCGAGGATTTCCTGCACGTCGGCGATCGAGAGCATGTCGCCGTCGGCGACGCGCTTGGGGCTGTAGCGGGTGAGCAGCAGGTGTTCCTTCACCCGCTCGCCGTTCTCGGCGCGGCGGGTCTTGCTTGCGAGCAGACCGAGGATGCGGTCTGAATCGCGCACCGACGACACCTCCGGGTTCACCACCACTACGGCCTGATCGGCGAAATACATCGCGAGGAAGGCACCCTTCTCGATGCCGGCGGGCGAGTCGCAGACCACGTAGTCGAAGCCATCGTCGGCCAGTTCCTTCAATACCTTCTCCACGCCGTCGCGGGTCAGCGCGTCCTTGTCGCGGGTCTGCGAGGCGGCGAGCACGTGCAGGGAATCGAAGCGCTTGTCCTTGATCAGGGCCTGCTTGAGCGTGCACTCGCCCTGGATGACATTGACGAAGTCGTACACCACGCGCCGCTCGCAGCCCATGATCAGGTCCAGGTTGCGCAGGCCGACGTCGAAGTCGATCACGGCGACCTTCTTGCCGTGCTTGGCCAGGCCGGAGGCGATGCTGGCGCTGGTGGTGGTCTTGCCGACACCGCCCTTGCCCGAGGTGACTACGATGATTTCTGCCAAGGTTGCGATCTCCGTGTGGCGTGTTGCGTGTGGATGTCAGGACAGCTCGGCGAAACGCAGCTTGTCGTCCTCGAGCCAGACCTGCACCGCCTTGCCGCGCAGGTCTTTCGGGATTTCTTCGAGCACCTTGTAGTTGCCGGCGATGGCCACGAGCTCGGCGTGGAACTCGCGGCAGAAGATGCGTGCCTTGCTGTCGCCCTGCGCTCCGGCGAGTGCGCGGCCGCGCAGTGCGCCGTAGACGTGCACTGAACCATCGGCGATCACCTCGGCGCCGGCGCCAACCGTCGCGCATACGGTGAGATCGCGCGCCTGCGCGTAAACCTGCTGCCCGGACCGGACTGGCGTGCCGTGCAGCAACCCGGGCGCGCTGCGTGGCACCGCCACTGCGGCGTCAGCCGGTTTCGCCGCGGGCGCCGGTTCGGGCGTGGCCATGCTGGCCGGCGCAGGGGCCGGCGCGTCGTCGTTGGCACCACGGCCGGGTTCGTACTGGGCGCGGAACTTGGCCAGCAGCGGCAGTCCCAGTTCCACGCTAAGCGTTTCGATCGCGGAGGTGCCGTAGGCCAGTGCCACCGGCAGCACGCCAGCCTCGCGCAGGCCCGTGAGGAGTTCGCGTGCAATGGCAGCGTCGGGAACGCGACTCAGGCCGCCGAAATCGATCACGACCGCCGCGCGTGCAAAGAGCTTGGGCGCACGTTCGACCCGCTCGCGCATCTCGGCGACAAGGCGCGCGACATCCAGGGTGCGCACCCGCAGGTTGGCGATGCCGACCTGCCCGATCTTGAGTTCCCCGGCCTGCTCGTAGTTGCCGGGTGCGGTTGCCGCGCTCACGTGCCCGTCGCAAGGTGCGGGGCGCCTGCCGATCGCAGGCGCGGCGTCAGCCACGGCAATTCGGGCAGCTGCGCATAGGCGTCGCGCACCCAGGGGTAGCTGCACATTTCCTTCGCCAGCAGCGAGACGCGTCGTTCCGTTTCCGGCATCAGCTGTTGCCCCACTTCCTGGAAGCCGTAGGTGCCATGGAACAGCACCGCCACGTCGTTGCGCGGCTCCAGGAACACCTCGCAGCAAAGCTGCGGGGCGCGGACTTCGGCAAAGCTCTGCACGTCGGCGTAAAACACCCGGCCAAGGCCCGAGCCGCGGCGCGAGCTCGCCACCACCACGCGGTCGATGTAGAGGAACGACCGATAGCGATCGCGGAACCAGTGGTAGTTGCTGCTCTGGTAGGGGCCATTCTGATCGAAGGCGATCAGGAAGCCGGCGATGTGGCCATCGACTTCCGCCACGCGGAAATAGCACGCGTGCTCGAAGAAGAAACGTGCCTTGGCCGCATCCATGGGCAGGATGGTCTGGCCTGCGGCGTTGTTCAAGGCCAGCACGGAATCCAGCTCGTGCTCGCGCACGTCGCGGATGGAGATCGACATTCCTGACTCCGGGATTTCGAGGCGGGTGGCCGGTGACCGGCCCCCGGACGGCGCGAATTATCGCATGAAGGCCGCGCGCGGGTGGATTAGGAAATCGTTACGGTCGGGCCACGCCCGATCCCGGCCCGGAGCCGGCGCGACAAAGCCCGGTGCGGCGTGACTTAGGACAGGTGGACCAATGTGCGGTCCGCCCTATCATGCGGCCATGCTTGCGCGCCTCAACCACATCCAGCTGCTGCGCTATGCCGGCCTTTTCACCTGGGCTTGCGCCGGCGTGCCCTTGCTTTGGGAGCCGTGGTATTTCGGCGAGGACGGTGGACTGGATCGCTTCAGCCTGATCGCGTGGCGCGCGTGCTACCTCGCATTCGGGGCCTGCTACTGGTACATGACCAAGCGCCTCGGGCGTCGCACCATCGGTGCGCTCGACCTCGTCCTGCTGCTGCTGCTCACGCTCACCGCGATCGGCGTGAGCTATTTCAGCTCCAGCGGGCTTGGCAGCATCCTGCTGATGGTGATCGCCGGGATGCTGCCATGGCTGTTGCCGGTCGGCATCGGCGTGGTCTGGCTGGTGTTGCAGTACACGGCGCTGGTGCCGGTGTTCGCCGATCATCCCGACTTCCAGTTCTTCGACGCGGTGCTGCAAGCCGCACTCTACGTCGGGTTCTCGAGCTTCGTGTTCGCCACCAGCGTGGTCGGCAAGCAGCAGGCCGAGGCGCGCGAGGAGCAGCGCCGGCTCAATGCCGAGTTGCGCGCCACGCGCGCGCTGCTGGCCGAGAGTTCCCGCCTGACCGAGCGCACCCGCATCTCGCGCGAGCTGCATGACCTGCTCGGCCACCACCTCACCGCGTTGAGTCTCAACCTCGAGGTCGCCACTCACTTGTCCGAAGGCCGGGCCCAGGATCACGTGCGCCAGGCACAATCGCTGGCCAAACTGTTGTTGAGCGATGTGCGCGAGGCGGTGAGCCAGTTGCGCGACGACGATGCAATCGACCTGTCCGAAGCCCTGCATACCCTGGTGGAAGGTGTGCCCTCGCTCGACATCCACCTCGCGCTGCCGGATCACTTCGGGGTATCCGATCCGGCCCGGGCCCAGGTGTTGCTGCGCTGCGCCCAGGAAATCATCACCAACGCGGTGAAGCACGCCGGTGCGCGGACCTTGTGGCTGGCGATCGCGCGCGAGCGGCGCGGCATCGCGATCCGCGCCCGTGACGACGGTCGCGGTGCCGAGCGCGTCGATGCGGGCAACGGCTTGCGTGGCATGCGCGAGCGCCTGGCCGAATTCGGCGGCCAGCTCGAATTCGAGACGGCGCCGGGCCGGGGCTTCTCGCTCGAGGCCTGGCTGCCGTTGGAGAATGCCGCATGAGCCGTGCCGGGTCGTGCCCCGCGACTGCGGGTCGGTCCGAGGCGTCCTGTTGCTGTGCGCCGCTGCTGCGTACCCCTTGCTTGCTGGAGATTGCCGCATGATTCGTGTTTGCCTCGTCGACGATCAGACCCTGGTACGCCAGGGCATCCGTTCGCTGCTCGAACTCTCCGAAGACATCCGGATCGTGGCCGAGGCCAGTGATGGCAAGCAGGCCGTGGAGTTGATCCCCCAGGTCAAGCCCGACGTCGTGCTGCTCGACATGCGCATGCCGGTGATGAGCGGCTTGGAGACCTTGCAGCACTTGTCGGAACACGGCCTGCTGCCACCTACCATCATTCTCACCACCTTCGACGACGACCAGATCGTGCTGGCCGGACTCAAGGCCGGCGCGCGCGGCTACCTGCTCAAGGACGTATCGCTGGAGCAATTGGTGGATGCGATCCACGCGGTGGCGGCCGGTGGCTCGCTGGTGCAGCCGGCCGTCACCCAGCGCCTGCTCTCGGGGCTGGAACACATGCAGAACGAGTTCACCAGCCTGGATCGGCCCGATCCCCTGACCGAGCGTGAAACCGAGATCCTGCGCTTGATGGCGGGCGGCTACTCCAACAAGGAGATCGCCAATTCGCTGGGTGTGGCGGAAGGCACGGTCAAGAACCACGTGTCGAACATCCTCTCCAAGCTCGGCGTTCGCGACCGCACCCGGGCGGTGCTCAAGGCCTTCGAGCTGAAGCTGGTCTAGCGCGGCCGCGGCCGGCACCCGCCGCATGCAGGTCGGCATGGCAAACCGTGCGTCGCGGCTCACCCGCCCCCTGCGGATGCCCCCTCGACCCTGCTAGCATGGCTGCCTTGCGCTAGCCGATCCGGCCTCCGGCCACGTAAGCTGCGCACCTGCCGCGCCGGGACCGGTCCCCCGGCCTGGGTCGACCCTGGAGCCTTACGAATGACCCGTGTTATCGAGTTCCTGATTTCCCTCGCGATCGTCGCCGTCCTGTTTCTGGTCGTCGGCGTGTTCCTGCCTTCGCACCGGCATGTCTCCCATCAGCAGGAGACCAATCACCCGGTACGCCAGGTGTTCGACACGATCAACAGCTTCAAGCGCTTTGGCGACTGGCATCCGCTGCGCATGCATGATCCGGCCATCCAGTACACGGTGTCGGGCCCGGAAGCCGGCGTCGGCGCCAAGCTGGCCTATGCCTCGCAGAACAAGCGGATCGGCGAGGGCAGCTATGAGATCACCCGTTCCGAGCTGGATTCGCAGGTCGAGTTCGCCATCCAGAGCCCGTCCTACGGCTACGACAAGACCTCGATCATCACGCTCGACGAGCGCGGCAAGACGGTCGGCATCGACTGGGAATACGACGTCGACTACGGCTTCGACATCTTCGGGCGCTACGCGGGCCTGTACGTGACCCGCACCGTCGGCGATGACATGAAGCTCGGCCTCGGCAACCTCGTGGGCCTGCTGGCCACGATGCCGAATTTCGACTACTCCACGATCGAAGTGGCCACCGTGCCGGTGCAGCCGCAGAACCTGCTGTACGTGTCGACCACGGCCGACCGCAACATCACGGCGGTCGAGAACGCGATGATCCTGGCGCTCAAGGACCTGCGCGCCGCGATCGCGTCCAACGGACTTGAGGCCGCTGCGTCGCCGCGCCTGATCACCACCAATTTCGGCAGCGACAAGTACGAGTTCGACATCGCCATCCCGGTGCGTCGTCCGGTGCCGGGCGAAGCGGCTGCGGTTGCAGAAGCGCCTGCTGCAGAGGCGCCCGCGGACGCGGCCGCCGCCACGGATGCCGCTGCAACGGACGAGGTTGCGGGCGCGGAGCCGGCGCCGGCGGCTCCGATCGACCTCACGATCCAGCCGTATCCCGCGCTGCTCGAAGGTCTGAACCTGCCGAGCAATGTGCTCTCGGGACAGAGCTACGCCGGTCTCGCGCTCAGCACCGACTATCAGGGGCATCCGGCCGCGCTGCCGCTGATCCGCGACATGTTGCGCTCGTTTGGCGCGGCGCACGGGCTCACCGTCCACGACCGCACCTTCGAGGAGTACCTGACCGAGATCACCGAGACGGCCGCCGAGGAGGCGCGCTTCAAGGTGTATTGGCCGATTCAGGGTGGCGTGGTACCGACTCCGCCGACTCCGCCTGCAGGCACGGCACCGGCCGACCCCGCGGCAGCGGCAACAACGCCCGCGCCCTGAGGCTTGGATCCAGCCGGCGTTTCGCCGGCGGTGGTGCAACGGGGCGCTGAGGCGCCCCGTTCGCTGTGTGCGTCCCGAGTGGCGAGCGCAGTTTCCGACCCGGGAACTTTTTCGCTGCGCCGAGGTAATTTCCCCGTCGGCGCGTTGCGCCGGCCCGTCCCTCCGCAAGACGATCCTTCAGGACCGTGACGAATGATCGAGACCCGACAGTTGTGCAAACGCTATGGCCGCTTCACCGCGGTCGATCGCATCGAATTCACCGTGCAGCCGGGCCAGGTGCTCGGTTTCCTTGGCCCCAATGGCGCCGGCAAGTCCACCACCATGAAGATGATCGCGGGCTTCCTCGCGCCCACCGCGGGCAGCGCGAAGGTCTGCGGCTTCGACGTGCAGGAACAGCCGATCGAGGCACGCCGCGAACTGGGTTACCTGCCGGAAGGCGCACCCAGCTATGGCGAGATGACACCGCGCCAGTTCCTGGAGTTCGTGGCGGACGTGCGCGGCCTCCGGGGCGAGCGTCGTCGCCAGCGCATCGACGAAGTCATCGGCCGCCTGCATCTGGAGCCGGTGCTGGGACAGGCCATCGACACCTTGTCGAAGGGGTTCAAGCGCCGCGTCGGCCTCGCGCAGGCGATCCTGCACGACCCGAAGGTGCTGGTGCTGGACGAACCCACCGACGGGCTCGATCCGAACCAGAAGCATGAAGTCCGCAGTCTGATCCAGGCGATGGCGCCGGATCGCACCATCATCATCTCGACCCACATCCTGGAGGAGGTGCACGCGGTCTGCACCCGCGCCGTCATCATCGCGCAGGGCAAGCTGCTGGCCGACGCCACGCCGGCCGAACTCGAAGCCCGTTCGCGCTACCACGGTGCCATCTCCCTCACCGCGAGCAATCCGGTGGCGGTGAAGGAAGGCCTGGCGCGACTCGATGGCGTCGCCGTGGTGGAGATCGATCCGCAGGACGGTCGCATCACCGCCTTCCCGAAGGCAGGGCAGAGCATCTTCGAACGCGTCGATGCGCACCTGCGCGAACAGAAGGTCGTGTTCTCGGAACTGCAACTCGAACAGGGACGTCTGGACGAAGTCTTCCGCCAGATCACCACCCACGCCAGCCCGCAGGCGGCGATTCGCAAGGAGGCGCGCGCATGAGCATCCCGATCCTCGACAGTCTCGCCGGCGCGCCGACCTGGGCCATCTTCCGGCGCGAGCTCAAGAGCTATTTCGCCACGCCGGTGGCCTATGTCTTCATCGTGATCTTCCTGGTGCTGGCCGGGGCATTCACCTTCTATCTCGGCGGCTTCTACGAACGCGGTCAGGCCGACCTGCAGCCGTTCTTCAACTTCCACCCGTGGCTCTACCTGTTCCTGGTACCGGCGGTGGCGATGCGGCTGTGGGCCGAGGAACGCAAGAGCGGCACGATCGAGCTGCTGCTGTCGCTGCCGGTGACCATGGGTCAGGCGGTGCTGGGCAAGTTCCTCGCCGCTTGGGCCTTCATCGGCATCGCGCTGGCGTTGACCTTCCCGATCTGGCTCACGGTCAACTATCTGGGGGATCCGGACAACGGCGTGATCCTGGCGAGCTATGTGGGCAGCGCGCTCATGGCGGGCGCGTTCCTCGCGGTCGGTGCCTGCCTGTCGGCGGCAACGCGCAACCAGGTGGTGGCCTTCATCCTGACCGCGACGGTTTGCTTCGTGTTCCTGCTGGCGGGCTTCCCGATGGTGCTGGATTTCTTCGCGGCCCTGTTCCCGCAGGTCATTGTCGATGCCATCGCGAACCTGAGCTTCCTTACCCATTTCGGCGCCATCTCCAAGGGCGTGCTGGACCTGCGCGACGTGCTGTTCTTCCTGCTGTCCATCGTGTTCTGGCTCTGCGCCAGTGCGGTGGTGATCGACTTGAAGAAGGCGGATTGAATCGTGGCTGCGACCTGTGCGCTTTTCCAATGCCGTATTGCTTCCACAACCCCCAACGCCGCGCTGCGCGAGGCGTTGTTGCCCCTTGACTCAAGGGGCCAGCGGGCTTCGATGAATTTCTCGGAGGCGAACTGATGTCTACGACGAATCGACGCGCCCTCACCGGCACCACGCTGCTGGTGCTGGCGGTGCTGTTCCTTGCCCTGGTGTTGCTGTCCAGCGTATTGCTGCGCGGCGCCCGCCTCGACCTGACCCGCAATGGTCTCTACACCCTGTCCAGCGGCACCGAGGCCATCCTCGACAAGCTGCAGGAGCCGGTGAAGCTGCACTTCTACTATTCCGACCAGGCCGCGCGCGACATCCCGCAGCTGCGCACCTACGCCACGCGCGTGCGCGAGCTGCTGGAAGAGATTGCAGCCAAGTCGGGTGGCAAGGTGGCGCTCGAGGTGATCGACCCGCTGCCGTTCTCGGAACAGGAAGACCGGGCCACGGCGGCCGGCCTGCAGGCGGTACCGATCGGTAACGGCGGCGACAGCCTGTTCTTCGGTCTGGTCGGCAGCAACTCCACCGATGGCGAGGCCACGATCCCGTTCTTCCAGCCCGACAAGGAAGCGTTCCTCGAGTACGACGTGGCCAAGCTGATCTCGAGCCTGTCGACCGACGCGCTCCCCGTGGTGGGCCTGCTCACGGGCCTGAACATGAGCCCCGGCTTCGATCCGCAATCCGGTGGCGCCAGCCAGGGCTGGATGATCGACGCCGAGCTGCGCAAGCTGTTCCAGATCGAACGCGTCGAGCCGACGGCCAGCGCGATTCCCGACAAGATCCAGACCCTGGTACTGGTGCACCCGAAGAACCTGTCCGACGAAACGCTCTACGCCATCGACCAGTTCGTCCTGCGTGGCGGCCACCTGCTGGTCTTCGTCGATCCCAATGCCGAGGCCGAGCAGGCCGGGCAGGGAATGGATCCCGCAATGGCGATGTTCGCGGAGAAGTCTTCCGACCTCGCCAAGCTGTTCTCGGCCTGGGGCGTGGCTTATGACCCCAAGCGCGTGCTGCTGGATGGGCGCTACGCGCTGGAGATCCAGCCTTCGCCCGACAGCGCGCCGGTGCGGCATCCGGGCCTGCTGGGGCTGCGCGGAGGCAATGCGGGGGAGGTCGCGATCAATGCCGACGACGTGATCTCGGCGCAGCTGGATCAGGTCAATGTGTCGAGCGCCGGCTGGTTCGACATGAAGGAAGACGCGACCGCCAAGTTCGAGCCCTTGCTGCAAAGCTCGGAGGCCGCGATGCCGGTGGCTGCCGAGCGCATGCGAGCCCTGGATGATCCGGAATCGCTGTATGCCGACTTCACCCCGACCGGCCTGCGCTACGCCTTGGCCGGGCGCCTCACCGGCACGTTGAAGACAGCGTTCCCCGAGCGCAGCGGCGACAAGCACCTGGCGCAATCGAGCGAACCCGCGAACGTGGTTCTGGTGGCTGACACCGACCTGCTCACGGATCGGCTCTGGGTGCGGGTGCAGCAGTTCTTCGGACAGCGCATCGCGGACGCGTTTGCCGACAACGGCAACTTTGCGATCAACGCGGTCGACAACCTCGTGGGATCGGGCGACCTGATCTCGGTGCGCACCCGGCCCGGATCGAGTCGTCCCTTCGATACGGTCGACCAGCTCAAGCGCGCGGCCGACGAACGCTTCCGCGCCAAGGAGCAGGAGCTGCAGGCCCAGCTCGGTGAAACCGAGCGCAAGCTGGGCGAACTGCAAAGCGCGAAGGCTGGCGACAAGGCCAGCGCCATGCTGCTTAGTCCCGAACAGCAGCAGGAACTCTTGCGCTTCCAGGACGAGAAGCTGCGCATCCGCAAGGAACTGCGCGGCGTGCGCGCCCAACTCAATGCCGATATCGAAGCTCTGGGCAGCAAGCTCAAGTTCATCAACATCGCCGGCGTGCCGCTGTTGCTGAGCCTCGGGGCGCTGCTCTGGGTGTTCCTGCGCGCGCGCGCGCGCAGCCAGGAGGGGCAGCAATGACCAGACATCGTGTGTTCGTGCTGGGGGGCGTCGCGGCCCTCGCGCTGATGGCTGGCTTGTGGTCGAGCCAGACGCGTCGATCGGACGAACCGCCGCTGATGCAGGCGGTGGTGCCGGGCCTAGAGGCCGGAATCAACGCCATTACCGAAGTGCGCATCCGGACGGCCGGCGATGCCCTGCAGGCAACGATCCGTCGCGGCGAAAGTGGCTGGACCGTTGCCGAGCGTGGCGACTGGCCCGCCGACGTGGACGCCTTGCGCACCTACTTGCTCAAGCTGGCCCAAGCCAAACGCGTGGAAGCCAAGACCAGCTCGCCGGCCTTGTACGAAAAGCTCGGGGTGGAGTCGGTCGATGCCGCCACGGCCGGCGGCGTGCAACTGGAGATCGACGGTCTGGCGCAGCCGGTGAAGCTGATCGTGGGGCGCAACGTGGTGCGTGGCAGCGGCAGCTACATGCGCTACGCCGGTGATGCGCAGAGCTGGCAGACCGATACCGACCTGGCCGTGGAGAAGTCCACGGCGAACTGGCTGCGCCGCGAGTTGGTGGACATCGCGGCAGGACGCGTGACCCAGGTGGAAGTTGTTCCACCCGCTGGTCCGAAAATCGCGATCGTGCGCGCGGCGGCGGGCGGATCGGGCGATTTCTCCCTGGCGAACCTGCCCAAGGGGCGCGAACTTGCGAGCGAGTACGTGGCCGATGCAACGGCGGGATTCCTTGCCGGTTTGCGCTTCGACGACGTACTCGATGCTGCGGGTCATGAGGAGCCTGCGAGCGGCGCGGTCCACGCGACTTTCGCCACCGAAGACGGCATCGGCATCACGGTGAGCGCGTGGAAAGACGGCGAGCAGGCCAGGAACCAGTTTGCCGCCACGCTGGACGAGGCCGTGGCCGCACGCTTCGTGGAACAGGCGCAGGCCAAGGCCGTGCGCGAGCATGAGGCATTGAAGACCGCGACCGCTGCGGATCCTGCATCTGTGCCCGCGTCCGGCGCGTCAGGCCCCGGTCGGGACGGCGCGCCCGCTTCAAGCGCTGGCGACAGCCCCGATGTAGCGACCAAGGAGCAAGCCGCGCCGCTGGCGGTCACGGATCCCGCCAAGGATCGCGACCAGCGTCTCGCGGCCCTGCGTGCCGAAGTGGACTCCTTGAACGCGCGCTTCAAGGGCAAGACCTTCGTCCTGCCCGCGTTCAAGGCCGACAACCTGCACAAGGCGCTTGAAAGCTACCTCAAGCCCAAGGCCTGACATGGGCGCGCGCGCAGCGGTGCGGACGTGGGAGGCCACCGGGGCGCTGGGATGCGCGCTTGCGGTGGCCCTCGGGGCCTATGCGGCGCATGGCCTCGATGTGGCGGCGAGAACGCGGATCGAGCCGGCCTTGCTCTACCTGTTCCTGCACGGGCTCACGCTCACGTTGCTGGCGGCAAGGCAGTCCACGCGCCTCGAACGCGCGGCGCTTGGCTGCTGGCTCGCGGGCATGGTGCTGTTCTGTGGCAGCGTGATCGGTGCGGTGCTGGCGGGTTTCTCCACCCGCCTGGCACCAGTGGGAGGCCTGCTGCTGATCGCAGGATGGCTGCTGCAGGCCGTGGCGGCGCTGCGGCGCTGAGCCGGCGCGCAACGCTTCGTCGCAAAATCCGCGCAATTGCCGCGCCCCTCGCAAGGGGGCTACCAGTTCCGACGCCCGCACTCGCATAATCGACCTTCACCTTGGGGAGGGTAGGTCATGACGATGCGATTCACACGTTCCGCCCTGGCGATTTCCGTGGCCGTGGTCCTCGGCCTTGCCGCGTCGGGCGACACGCTCGCGCAAGCCATCCCGGCTCCTGGCCTCAAGGCTCCGGGCAGCCTGTCCTACGATGCCGAAGGCGTGCCCACCGCGATCGCGGCCACGGATGAGGATGCAGCGTGGCTGATGGGCTATGCGCACGCGCGTGATCGCTTCTTCCAGATGGACCTGCTGCGCCGCACGGCCAGCGGCACCCTGGCCGAACTGGTTGGTGCTAGCGTGCTGGCACAGGATGTCGAGATCCGTACCCTCGGCCTGCGTCGTGCCGCCTGGGCCACCTGGGCCAAGCTGCCGGCGGAAGCGAGCGCGCAACTCAAGGCCTATGCCGATGGCGTCAACGCCTGGCTCGCGACCAACCCGGTGCCGCTCGAACACCAGGCGCTGGAACTGAGTTCGGCGGATCGCTGGTCGCCGGTGGATTCGCTTTCGATCGGCAAGTTGCTGGCATTCCAGCTCTCCTTCGACCTCGAGATCGATTACACCCTAAAGCTTGGCGCCTATCAGGCGGCAGGTACCGCCGGTGGCTTCAATGGCACCGCCTTGTTCCTGGAAGACACGCACCGCATCGCGCCGCCCGACAACCGCATCTCGATCCCCGGCTTCCTCGGCAATGCCGTCGCCAAGACCGATGATGATGCCGCGCTCGCGCCGATGCTCACCGACACGACGCTCAAGTTCGCACAACGCTATCTCGATCGCATCAGCGACAACCCGGTGATTGCACCGCACCTGAAGCGGCGCGAAAACCGCGCCGGCAGCAACTGGTGGATGGTCGGGCCGAGCAAGACCGCCTCGGGCCGGCCGATCCTGGCGAACGATCCACACCTGTCGCTCGACACACCGATGCTGTTCCACGAAGGCCACGTGATCTCGAACGACCCGCGCTATCCGCAGCCGATGAACACGGTCGGTTCGATCGCGCCCGGAACGCCCTGGCCGTTGCTCGGTTGCACCACGAGTTTCTGCTGGGGCCTGACCACCAACTCGCTCGACGTCACTGATGCCTACGTCGAACAGTTCGTGCTCAACACCTACGGCCTTCCCACCCACACCATCTACAACGGAACTACCGAGCCGGTGCTGTGGGTGTTCCAGAGCTACTTCGTCAACAAGGTCGGTGACCAGGTCACCGACAACGTCACGCGCGAGAATTCGATCGGTTACACCAATGGCGCCATCAGCGTCATCATCCCGCGCCGCAACAACGGCCCGGTGGTGGACATCGACGGAACTCAGGGCTTGTCCATCGCCTACACGGGCTGGGGCCCGACCTTCGAGCTGGAAGCCTTCCGCAAGATCAATCGGGCCCAGAACCTCGACGAATTCCGCAGCGCGGTGCAGAGCTTTGACGTGGGGTCCCAGAACTTCGCCTACGTCGACAAGCTCGGCAACTTCGCCTATTTCGTCAGCGCCGAGATTCCGATCCGAGAGGATCTGCAGCGCAACACGGTCACCGGCGCGCCGCCGTTCTTCATTCGCAATGGCACGGGCGGCAACGAGTGGCTGCCGGCCACCAATCGTTATCCGGCCCAGGCGCTGCCCTACGAGATCCTCGGCCCCACCGAGATGCCGTTCACGATCAATCCGGCACAGGGCTACATCGCCAACGCCAACAACGACCCGGTCGGCACCACGCTGGACAACAACGCACTGAATCAGGCGCGGCGCGGTGGCGGCCTGCTGTACTACGCGCCCGGGTTTGCGGCGTATCGCATGGGACGCATCGATCGCGAGATGCAGAAGCTGGTCGATCGCGGCGGCGTCACCGTTGCCGACATGCAGAAGCTGCAGGCGAACAACCAGCTCATGGACGCGGAACTGGTGCTTCCGTACCTGTTGCAGGCGTGGGACAACGGTCGTGCCACGCTGCCGCGCAACGGCACCTGCGCCGGACAACTGGCGAACAATGCCGTGCCCGGCCTCAGCCCGCTCGCCGATGCCATCGGCCTGCTCAAGGACTGGGACTATTCGACTCCCACCGGCATCCCGGAGGGTTTCGACGCGTTCGATTTCACCCGGGCCCCGCCCACCGATGCCGAGATCAGGAACTCCGCCGCGGCCACGATCTTCGCGATGTGGCGAGGACAGGCGATCCGGAACACGGTCGATGCGACTCTGGCGGCAAAGGGACTGGGCAGCCAGCTTCCCGGCGGCACTGAAGCTTATGTCGGCTTCAAGAACCTGCTCGACCGCTTCGGCGCGCGCAGTGGCGTGGGCGCATCGGGCCTGGATTTCTTCACCAAGGTGCCTGCAGGTTCAAGTGCCGAGACGCCCGCCAACCGACGTGATTGCGTGCTGCTCACCAGCCTCAACGAGGCCCTGGCGCGCCTCGCCAGCGCCGACTTCGCGCCCGCCTTTGCGCAGTCCACCAATGTGCTCGACTACCGCTGGGGCAAGCTGCATCGCATCGTGTTCGACCATCCGCTGGGCGCGCAGCTCAGCATTCCGGGCAACAACCCGTATCCCCTGACCAACCTTGCCGCGAACCTGCCGGGGCTGGCGCGCCAGGGCGGCTTCGATGCGGTCGACGCCTCCAGCCACAACGTGCGTGCCAACACGCTCAATGGCTTCATGTTCGGAGCGGGACCGGTGCGCCGCTTCATCGGCGAGATGACCGATACCCCGACGATGCTCAATATCATGCCGGGCGGACAGGACGGCAAGATCGGCGGTCCGGGCTACATCAGTCAGTTGCCGCGCTGGCTGGTGAACGGGTACAAGCCCCTGGTGACCGATCCTGCAGTCTCGCAGGCGACGCAGGTGGCGCGCATCGAGTTCGCGCCTCGCTGAATGCGGATCGCACGCGGTCACGACATGGAAGCGGCCGCCGCGCACCTGGCGCGGCGCGACCGCAAACTCGGAAGCTGGATGCGCAAGGTCGGCGTGATCGACGCCGACCCGCGCTGGCGTCGGCCCTTCGATGTGGTGGACGCCCTGGCGCGCGCCATCCTGTATCAGCAGCTCGCGGGCAAGGCAGCGGCCACGATCGTGGGACGGGTCGAACTCGCTGCCGGAACGAGGAAGCTGCACGCCTCGGCTCTCGACCGGGTCGACGACCCAGCCCTGCGTGCCTGTGGTGTGTCGGGCAACAAGGCGCTCGCGTTGCGCGACCTGGCCGCGCACGAGCGCCGCGGCGAGATTCCCACGCTGCGGCAGATGGCGACGATGCCCGACGAGGCCATCATCGAAGCCCTGACGGCGGTGCGCGGGATCGGGCGCTGGACGGTGCAGATGATGCTGATGTTCCGACTCGGGCGCCCCGACCAGCTTCCCATCGACGACCTCGGGGTGCGCAAGGGCATGCAACGCATCGACAGGCTCGACGAAATGCCCACGCCCCGGGAACTCGCGGCCCGCGGCGAAGCGTGGGGGCCGTATCGCACCTGCGCCAGTCTGTATCTGTGGCGCATTGCCGATTTCAGTCCGACGCCGAAGTCCGCGACCCCGCGCTCGCAGGAGTGAGCGGGAAAGCCCTGCGCTGATAGCATCGCGCATCGCTACCCGGAACTGCCTCCCATGCGTCTGACCGAGTGCTTCGTCCTGCTGGTGGCGGTGGCCGCCGGTTTCGCCACGAGTCCGGCGCATGCCGATGAAATCGACGCCAGGGTCATCGCCTGGCGGCGTGATTTCCACCAGCATCCCGAGCTTGGCAACCAGGAAACCCGCACGGCGGCCAGGGTGGCCGAGCACTTGCGCGGACTCGGCATGGAAGTGCGCACCGGCATCGGCGTGACCGGCGTCAGCGGCGTCCTGCGCGGCGGGAAGCCCGGACCGCGCATCGCGATCCGGGCCGACATGGATGCGCTTCCGGTTACCGAAGCGGTTGATCTGCCCTTCGCCTCGAAGGTGACGACCGCCTATCGCGGCGAGGCGGTGGGCGTCATGCACGCCTGTGGTCATGATGCGCACGTGGCGATCCTGATGGGCGTGGCGGAAGAACTGGCGGCGCGACGCGAGTCGCTCAGCGGCGAAGTGATGTTCGTGTTCCAGCCGGCCGAGGAGGGCCCGCCGGAGATCGGCGAAGTGGTCGGCGCAAAACGCATGCTGGACGAAGGCGTGTTCGACCACTTCCAGCCCAGCGCCGTACTCGGCCTGCACGTGTGGTCGGCATTGCGCGCGGGCGAGGTCGGCGTGCGCAGCGGTTCGATCCTCGCCAGTGCCGACGAATGGGCGATCACCGTGCGCGGGCGCCAGACCCATGGTTCGCGGCCCTGGGCCGGTGTCGATCCCTTGGTCGTGGCGGCGCAGATCCTGCTCGGGGCGCAGAACATCACCGCACGCCAGGTCGATACGGTGAACTCGCCGGTGGTACTCACTGCCGGCATGATCAAGGGTGGCGTTCGCTTCAACATCATTCCCGACGAGGCGCGGATGGTGGGCACGTTGCGCACCTTCGATGCCCCGGTGCGCGAGGATGTGATCGCGCGCCTGCGTCGCACCGCCGAACACTTCGCCGCCGCGAGCGACGCCACGGCGGAACTCGTGGTTGCAAACAACGCACCCGCGACCCACAACGACCCGGCGCTGTATCGACGCCTGCTGCCGGCCCTGCAGCAGGCCATGGGCGCGGAGCACACGATCGAGGTGCCGCGTTACACCATTGCCGAAGACTTCAGCCAGTTTGCCAACCGGGTGCCGGGGTTCTACTTCTTCGTGGGTGCCACGCCAGCCGATCAGGATCCGGCCGCAGCGCCAGCGAACCACTCGCCGCATTTCTACCTCGACGAGAGCGCGCTCGTGGTGGGGCGCCGCGCGATGGTCGCGGTGGCACTGAAGGCCATGGGGTCGGCGGCCGAATAGCGGTGCGAACCACCCACGGACTGCGCCTGGCTCCGTAGAATTCGCGCATGAACGCGGCAAGCGACGACATCGTGGTGCTCGGTGCCGGAGTGATCGGCCTGAGCTGTGCCCTGGAATTGCTCAAGGCCGGTCGCGGCGTGCGCGTGATCGATGCCGGGCGCATCGGTGGTGGTGCGTCGCACGGCAATTGCGGCACCATCACGCCCAGCCATTCCACGCCCTTGGCGGCTCCGGGCATGATCGCCAAGGCGCTGAAGTGGATGGCGCGGCCGGATGCGCCGCTGTACGTCAAGCCGCGCCTGGACCCGGCCCTGGCGCGCTGGCTGTTGCACTTCGCGGCGCGCTGCAACGCACGCACCCATCGCTCGGCGATGCGGCCGAAGTCTGCCTTGCTGAAAGCGTCGCGTGCGCTGCTCGAGGTGAACATCCGCGACGAAATGATCGATTGCGGCTTCGAGGCCTCGGGGCACCTGTATGTGTACCGCGATCCGCGCAGTCTCGATGCGGCGCACGCGCTGATCCAGGACCTGCGCGAGGTCGGGGTCGAGGCCGAGGCCTTCGATGCCCATCGGCTGCAGGCGGAAGAGCCGGCCTTGCGTGATGGCATGGCGGGAGGCCTGTCGTTTCCCGGCGACGCGGTGCTGCGCCCGGATCGACTCGTGGCGGAATTGGGGCGGCGGGTGCGCGAACGCGGCGGCGAGATCGTCGAGCATTGCGCGGCCACCGGGTTTTCCCGCGCGCGTGATGGTCGAATCGACGCGGTGCGCACCGAATCGGGAGATCTCCGGCCCGCGCAGGTCGTCTTTGCCTGCGGCGCGTGGTCGCCGCGCGTCGCGCGTGAGTTGGGCCTGGAGTTGCCGATCCAGCCCGGCAAGGGCTATTCGATCACCTATGCACGCCCCGGCCTCGTGCCGCGCCGGCCGCTGGTGCTGCGCGAGCGCAGCGTGTGCGTGACGACCTGGGGCGACGGCTTTCGCCTCGGCAGCACCATGGAATTCTCCGGCTACGATTCGTCGCTCAATCGCATCCGTCTGGAGGCCCTGGCCCGCGGTGCCGCCGAGTATTTGCGCGAGCCCACCGGTCCCGGCGTGCCCGAGGAATGGTTTGGCTGGCGACCAATGACCTGGGACGACCTGCCGATCATCGGACACGCAGCGCGCGCCTCCAACCTGATGCTCGCCACCGGCCACGGCATGATGGGCGTGAGCATGTCGGCGATCACCGGGCGACTGGTTGCCGACCTGATCTGCGAACGCGAGCCTTGTCTCGATCCGGCGGCGTATTCGCCACGGCGCTTCGGTGCCTGACGTAGACTTCCCGCATGGAAATATTTCGCCTGCATCGCGGCTCCGCGCCGCTGCTGATCAGCCTGCCGCACGATGGCGAACACCTGCCTGCCGAGGTGGTGGCCAGGCTCACGCCGGACGCGCGACGCCTGCCCGACACCGACTGGCATGTCGGTCGCCTGTACGATTTCGCGCGCGAACTGGGTGCGTCGATCCTGCGTCCGCACTATTCGCGCTACCTGGTGGACCTCAACCGGCCGCCGGACGATCTCTCGCTCTACCCCGGGCAGAACACTACCGGGCTTTGCCCCAGCGTCCAGTTCAATGGCCAGCCGGTGTATCTCGACGGCGAGGCACCGACGCCCGACGAGATCGCGCAGCGCGTCGATCGCTACTGGCGGCCCTACCACGAGGCCGTGGCTGCCGAGCTGCAACGGCTGCGTGCCGAGCATGGCCGCGCCGTGCTCTGGGAAGGCCACTCGATCCGCAGCGTCGTGCCTTATCTGTTCGACGGCCGCTTGCCTGATTTCAACCTCGGTACCGCAAACGGGGCGACTTGCTCGCCGGCCTTGCAGCAGGCTTTGGAATCGGTTCTTGCCGCGCAGCGCGAGTATTCCTGGGTCGCCAATGGACGCTTCAAGGGCGGCTACATCACCCGCCACTTCGGACGGCCGCAGGAGGGCATCGATGCGGTGCAGCTGGAGCTGGCGCAATGCAACTACATGGACGAAGACAGCTTCGCCTACGACGGGGCGCTAGCGGCCCCGACCCAGGGCCTGATCCGTCGCCTGCTGGAAGCCTGCCTCGCGGCACCCGACTCGCGGTGATCCGGCGACCTTTGCGCGGGCCTGGGCGAACGCGATGAGCGGTACGCGGGCGCCGGATTCGCCGCCCTTGCGCGTGCTGCACCTCATCCCGAGCCTGGGTGGTGGCGGTGCGGAACGGCAAGTGTCCCTGCTGACGCGGGAACTGGCCTTGCGTGGTTGCGAGGTGCACCTTGGATTCGTGGGAGGCGGGACGCACCTGGCCGAACTCGAGTCGTCCGCGGTCACGCTGCACCGGATACCCGCGCGCGGGAACCATGATCCGCGCCTGGCGCTTCGACTGATTCGACTGGTGCGAACCCTTCGCCCGCAGTTGGTGCAGACCTGGTTGCCGCAGATGGATGTGCTGGGTGGGCTGGCGGCGCGGATCGCCGGCACGCCCTGGATACTGTGTGAGCGCGAGCAGGGCGGCGGGCTGAAGCCGGAGCAGTGGAAGAGGCGACTTCGGCGCGTACTCGGCCGTGGTGCATCCGTGATCGTGGCCAATTCTCCTGCGGGAGCCGCGTACTGGCGTGTCGCAGGACAGGAAACGATCTTGGTTCCCAACGCCGTTCCGCTGGCGCAGATCGAGCTCGCGGCTTCGATCGAGATGGACTTCGCAGGTGCGCAGATGCTCCTGTTCGCGGGGAGGTTGGTCCCGGAGAAGAACGTGGAGCACCTTGTCGAAGCGCTGGTCCCCATCGTTCGCACGAGGAACGCGGTGGCGTTGCTGGTGGGCGACGGACCGCTCGCGCCGCGCCTGCGCGCACGCGTGGCGGCCATGGGCTTGTCCGAGCGCATTCGGTTCCCCGGCTTCCGGGACGATGTCTGGAGCTACATGAAGCGCGCAGACGTGCTGGTGGCACCCAGCCGATACGAAGGTCACCCGAACAGCGTGCTTGAAGCCGCGGCCTGTGCGTGCCCGCTGGTGGTCTCGGACATCCCGGCACATCGTGCCTTCCTCGACGAGTCCTGCGCAGCCTTTGCGCCGCTCGACGACCCGCAGCGCCTGGCGAGCGCCATCATGCAGGTCCTCGATGATCGCAGCGCCGCGTTGGCGCGGGCGGCCGAGGCGCAGGCCCGCGTCAATCGGCGCACGGTGGCGCAGCTCGGCGCCGACTACCTAGGGATCTACCGGAAGGTGATCGCCACGCACAGCGCGCCCTTCCCGCGCTGAACGGGCGCGGACGGCGCAGCATCGATCCCGTCGCTCACACTTCCAGCGTGGCGAGGTCGCCCTTGGTTTCCAGCCGCGCCTGCCGGGAGGTTCGATTGCCGTGATGCAGCCACCGTCGCCACGGCGCGTGGTGATGCACTTGCCGGGATCACACTTCCAGCGTGGCGAGGTCGCCCTTGGTTTCCAGCCGCGCCTGACGGGAGTTTCGATTGCCGTGATGCAGCCACCGTCGCCACGGCGCGTGGTGATGCACTTGCCGGGATCACACTTCCAGCGTGGCGAGGTCGCCCTTGGTTTCCAGCCGCGCCTGCCGGGAGTTTCGATTGCCGTGGTGCAGCCACCGTCGCCACGGTGCGTGGTGATGCACTTGCCGGGATCACACTTCCAGTGTGGCGAGGTCGCCCTTGGTTTCCAGCCAACTCTTCCGATCTCCCGCGCGCTTCTTCGACAGCAGCATGTCCATCAGGCCGCGGGTCTCATCGGCATCATCGATGGTGAGCTGTACCAGGCGGCGCGTGTCGGGATGGATGGTGGACTCACGCAACTGGGAAGGGTTCATTTCGCCCAGGCCCTTGAAGCGGGTGACGCTGACCTGGCCCTTGACCTTCTCGCGCTCAATCCGCTCCAGCAGCAGGTGCTTCTCTTCCTCGTCCAGCGCGTAGAACATCGCCTTGCCCACGTCGACGCGGAACAGCGGCGGCATCGCCACGAATATGTGACCGGCGCGCACCAGTGCGGGGAAATGCCGCAGGAACAATGCGGACAACAGCGTGGCGATGTGCAGGCCGTCGGAATCGGCATCGGCCAGGATTACCACCTTGCCGTAGCGCAGGCCGTCGATGTTGTCGGTGCCGGGGTCGCAGCCGATCGCGACCGCGAGGTCGTGCACTTCCTGCGAAGCCAGCACGCCCGAGCTTTCCACCTCCCAGGTATTGAGGATCTTGCCGCGCAGCGGAAGGATGGCCTGGAACTCCTTGTCACGCGCCTGCTTCGCGCTGCCGCCGGCCGAATCGCCTTCGACCAGGAACAGTTCGGTGCGCGACAAATCCTGCGAGCTGCAATCGGCGAGCTTGCCGGGCAGGGCCGGGCCCTGCACGATCTTCTTGCGCACGATTTGCTTTTCGGTCTTGAGCCGGGCCGAGGCGCGTTCGATCGCGAGCTGTGCGATGCGTTCGCCCAGCTCGACGTGCTGGTTGAGCCAGAGCGAGAACGCGTCGTGCACCGCGCCTTCGACGAAGGCCGCGGCCTGGCGCGAACTCAGGCGTTCCTTGGTCTGGCCACTGAACTGCGGATCACCCAGTTTGACGCTGAGCACGAAGGCGAGGCGGTCATAGACGTCCTCCGGTGCCAGCTTCACGCCGCGCGGCAACAGGTTGCGGAAATCGCAGAACTCGCGCAGCGCATCGGTGAGGCCGGAGCGCAGCCCGTTCACATGAGTGCCGCCCTGGGCCGTGGGAATGAGATTGACGTAACTTTCCTGCACCAACTCGACACCGGCGTTCGCGTCCGACGACGGCAACCAGCACAGCGCCCAGTCCGCGGCTTCGCCTTCCTTGGAGACTTTTCCGAGGAACAGTTCGGGCGGCAGAAAATCGCGGTCGGTGAGCAGCCCGCGCAGATAGTCGCGCAACCCGTCTTCGTAGTACCACTCGGCGCGTTCTCCGCTGGCCTCGTCCAGCAGGGTGACGCGCAGACCGGGGCAGAGCACGGCCTTGGCGCGCAGGATGTGCTTGATCGAGCGCAGGTTGAACCTGGGCGTGTCGAAATACTTCGGGTCGGGCCAGAAGCGCACGCGCGTGCCGGTGTTGCGCTTGCCCACGCTGCCGACCGTCTGCAGCGCGGAGTCGGTGAATCCGTCGCGGAAGGCCATGTGGTATTCGCTGCCATCGCGCCGGATGTGGACATCGACACGCTTCGACAGGGCATTGACCACGCTCACGCCAACGCCATGCAGGCCGCCGGAGAAAGTGTAATTCTTGTTGCTGAACTTGCCGCCCGCATGCAGGCGAGTGAGGATCAGCTCCACGCCGGGGATCTTCTCCTCGGGATGGATGTCCACCGGCATCCCGCGCCCGTCGTCGCCCACCTCGCAGCTGCCGTCGGCGTATAGCACCACGTCGATCTGCTTCGCATGCCCGGCAAGCGCCTCGTCCACCGAGTTGTCGATGACCTCCTGCGCCAGGTGATTCGGGCGCGCGGTGTCGGTGTACATGCCGGGGCGGCGCTTGACCGGCTCCAGGCCGGAGAGGACTTCGATGTCGGCGGCGTTGTAGCGCGTATTCATGGAGCGGAGCGGTGTTCCGGAGCGGATTCAGGCGCGCAGGATGGCGGGCGCGACTTGCCGAATCAAGCGTCGTTGCCATGCAAGGGACATTTCGCTCGACCTCGACTCGGCTTATCGTTCCGGTAGAAGCCGGGAGGGCGGCATGGCCGATAAGATCGAAGCCTCGGTGGTATACGAAGCCAACGGCGCAGTGGTGCAGTTGTGGGTGCGTGATCCCGACCTGGCCGGAAAGGAGGCGGTGTTCACCCTGGGCTTGCAGGCCCAGGTCAAGCGCGCCAGCCCGGTGCACCGCAGCGAGGTGCTGCTGGAGCGCCGTTTCACCCTGGCGCCCGGCCAGAACCGGATCAGGCTGGGTGAGGTGCTTGATCGGCATTTCGTATACCGCGGCCAACAGCTCGATCTGTTGCCGAATGCCAGGGTCGAGATCGACGACGGTCTGGTGTTCGACACCAAGCTCGATCTGGATGTCGGCCCTGCCTGCAAGTTGCCGCCTCGCCACGATGCTCCCGAGGATCATGCCAGCGTGCATTCGCCACGCGATCGCTTCAGTTTCATCGCGAATCTGCGCGCCATTCCCGCAAAGTCGCGCGCGATCGTGCTGTGGCTGGTGATTGTCGGCTTGCCGGTGATCGCGCTCAACGCCGTCGTCGGCGTGCGCGACCAGTTCGTGCCCGATTCGCAGGTGTGGTTCTACGATCACCGTGGCGATGACGGCAGTGAAAGCCCGTTGATGAAGGCGCTGATGGGAAGCGGTGGCGTCGGCATGGCGCTCTGGCTCGCGATCCGGCGCCAGTTGCAGAAGTACATGCGCTTCGAGGCCCGCCTGCCCGTGGCAGGGCAGATCACGCGGGGCTCGCGCTGCCGCGTCGCGGACATGATCGAAGGCGTGGCGCGCGTGCCGCTGCAGCAGGCGCGGGTGCGGGTCGTGGCGTTCAATCGCGAGCACGGCCAGTACACCGCGACCGAAGGCAGCGGCAAGAACAAGCGCCGCGTCACCCGGAGCTTCACCAACAACGCGCGCGGGCTGGTGCTGTATGAGCGCCTCCTCGGCTACGTGCCGGCCAACATGCCGCTGGCGGACCATCTCGATGGCGAGGTTGACTTCACCTCGCTGTTCGACGCGCTGTATCCGCCCTGGATGCTCGGTGGCACGCATGGGCTGTCGATCCGGATCGAAGCCCAATTCCTGCATCCCGACTACGTTGACCACGAGGTCGAGCTGGATCCGGGCCAGCTCGATGAGGACGAGTTCCATCACCGCAAGTGATCCTGCAGTTCTTGCAGGCAGGCAGGATTTGTTTCGCCGTATCAACGGGTTGCGCTGGGGTCGCGCGGCGATCGCGGGCGATCAAACTCGCCGTGGGACGGGCAAGCCGGTAGAATCCAGCTTTCCACTGCGGTCCTTCCCATGACCCCCCTGATTTTCGTCACCGGCGGCGTGGTGTCCTCGCTTGGCAAGGGCATCGCTGCGGCCTCGCTTGCCTCCATCCTCGAAGCGCGCGGCCTGCGCATCGCGATGATGAAGCTCGATCCGTACATCAACGTCGATCCGGGCACGATGAGTCCGTTCCAGCACGGCGAGGTGTACGTCACCGACGACGGCGCCGAAACCGACCTCGACCTCGGCCACTACGAGCGCTTCGTCCGTACCCGCCTGACCCGCAAGCATTCCATCACCACCGGTCGCATCTACGAGGAAGTGATCCGCAAGGAACGCCGCGGCGACTACCTCGGCGGCACGGTGCAGGTGATCCCGCACATCACCGACGAGATCAAGCGCTGCATCGTGGAGGCCACCGACGGTTTCGACGTGGGCCTGGTCGAGATCGGTGGCACGGTGGGCGACATCGAATCGCTGCCCTTCCTCGAAGCTATCCGCCAGATTCGCACCGAACGTGGCCCGGACCAGGTGCTGTTCATGCACCTGACCCTGGTGCCCTACATCGCGGCAGCGGGCGAGCTCAAGACCAAGCCGACCCAGCACTCGGTCAAGGAGCTGCGCTCCATCGGCATCCAGCCCGACGTGCTGCTGTGCCGCAGCGAGCAGCCGCTGCCGGACAGCGAGCGGCGCAAGATCGCGCTGTTCACCAACGTGCAGGAGAATGCGGTCATCTCGGCGGTCGACCTGGACAACATCTACAAGATCCCGCTGTGGTTGCACGAGCAGGGCCTGGACCAGATCGTGGTGGAGCGCCTGCGACTGAAGGCGGCTCCGCAGGCCGGCCTGTCCGACTGGCGTGCAGTGGTCGATGCGATGGAGCATCCGGTCGACGAGGTCGCGATCGCGGTGGTCGGCAAGTACGTCGACCACGCCGACGCGTACAAGTCGCTGGCCGAGGCGCTCAAGCACGGTGGCCTGCGCCAGCGCACCCGGGTCAAGCTCAAGTGGCTGGAGTCCGAGCAGATCGAGAAGCAAGGCACCGCGGCACTGGCGGGCGTCGACGGCATCCTGGTGCCGGGCGGCTTCGGCGACCGCGGTTTCGAGGGCAAGGTCGCGACGGCGAAGTACGCACGCGAGAGCGGCATTCCGTACTTCGGCATCTGCTACGGCATGCAGGCGGCGGTGGTGGATTTCGCGCGCAACGTGGTCGGGCTGGCCGGCGCCAACAGCACCGAGAACGACAAGGCCTGCGCCCATCCCGTGATCGGCCTGATCACCGAGTGGCGCACCTCGGCAGGCGATGTGGAACGGCGCGACGAGGCCTCCGATCTCGGCGGCACCATGCGCCTCGGCCTGCAGGAGCAACGCATCAAGCCCGGCACGCGGGCGCGCGAAATCTACGGCAAGGACGTGGTGGGCGAACGCCATCGGCATCGCTACGAATTCAACAACCGCTATCGCACCCAGCTCGAGGAGGCAGGCCTGGTGATCTCCGCCAAATCGATGGATGACCTGCTGGTGGAGATGATCGAACTGCCGAATCACCCGTGGTTCGTGGCCTGCCAGGCGCATCCGGAGTTTCTTTCCACGCCGCGCGAAGGGCATCCGCTCTTCATCGGCTTCGTGCGCGCCGCGCGCGAGTTCAAGGTAGGAGCGGGCAAGGCCGGCGGTCGCCTGCTCAAGGAAGTCAGTGCATGAAATTGTGCGGATTCGAGGTCGGCCTGGATCAGCCGTTCTTCCTCATCGCCGGCCCTTGCGTGATCGAGTCGCTGGAGCTGCAGATGGAGACCGCCGGCAGGCTCAAGGAGATCACCTCCGCGCTCGGCATTCCCTTCATCTTCAAGTCCAGTTTCGACAAGGCCAATCGCACCTCGGGCACCAGCTTCCGTGGCCCCGGCCTGGACGCGGGCTTGAAGGTTTTGAGCGAAGTGAAGCGGCAATTGGGCCTGCCGGTTCTGACCGACGTGCACGAATACACGCCACTGGACGAAGTCACCAGCGTGGTCGATGTGCTGCAGACCCCGGCCTTCCTCTGTCGCCAGACCGATTTCATCCAGAAGGTGGCGAGCGCCGGCAAGCCGGTGAATATCAAGAAAGGCCAGTTCCTTTCGCCCTGGGAAATGAAGCACGTCACTGCCAAGGCCCAGGCCACCGGCAACGAGGCCATCTTGGCCTGCGAACGCGGTGCCAGCTTCGGCTACAACAACCTCGTCTCCGACATGCGCAGCCTTGCGGTGATGCGCGACACCGGCTGTCCGGTGGTGTTCGACGCCACGCACTCGGTGCAACTCCCGGGCGGCGCCGATGGAAAAAGCGGTGGACAGCGCGAATTCGTGCCGGTGCTGGCGCGTGCCGCGGTCGCCACCGGCGTCTCCGGCCTGTTCATGGAAACCCATCCCGATCCGGACAAGGCCCTGTCCGACGGCCCCAACGCCTGGCCGCTGCCCCGGATGCGCGCCCTGCTGGAAACGCTGATCGAACTCGATCGCGTGACCAAGAAGAACGGCTTCCTCGAATCTGCCCTCTGAACAAGACCAACATGACCACGATCAGCAACGTCCACGCCCGCGAAATCCTCGATAGCCGCGGCAATCCCACGCTTGAAGCGGAAGTCACGCTCACATCCGGCCAGGTCGGCCGCGCCGCGGTGCCGTCAGGCGCGTCCACCGGCACGAAAGAGGCGGTTGAACTGCGCGATGGCGACAAGACGCGCTACCTCGGCAAGGGCGTGCAGAAGGCCGTGGCGAACGTCAATACGACGATTGCCGCGGCGCTGCTCGGTTTCGATGCCTCCGACCAGAAGGGCCTCGACGCCAGGCTGATCGCGCTCGACGGCAGCGAAAACAAGGGCACCCTGGGTGCCAACGCCTTGCTCGGCGTGTCGCTGGCGAATGCGCATGCCGTGGCGGCCTCAAAGGGCTTGCCGCTGTGGAGGCATCTGGCGGGGTCACGCGCGCCGGTGCTGCCGGTGCCGATGATGAACATCATCAACGGGGGCGCGCATGCCGACAACAACGTCGACCTGCAGGAATTCATGGTGCTGCCGGTGGGCTTGCCTTCTTTCTCGGAGGCGCTGCGCGCCGGTACCGAGGTGTTCCATGCGCTGAAATCGGTGCTCAAGGCGCGTGGCCTCAGTACCGCAGTGGGCGATGAAGGCGGCTTCGCGCCCGATCTCAGATCGAACGAGGAAGCGCTGGAAACCATTCTCGAAGCGATCGGCAAGGCCGGGTACAAGGGCGGCGAAGACATGCTGCTCGGCCTCGACGTGGCCAGTTCGGAGTTCTTCGAGAACGGCAAGTACAACCTGGTGGGCGAGGGCAAGCGGCTCTCGTCCGAACAGTTCGTCGATTTCCTTGCGGGCTGGGCGCGCCAGTACCCGATCATCACCATCGAGGACGGCATGGCCGAACACGATTGGGCCGGCTGGAAACAGCTCACCATGGCGGTCGGTTCCAGCGTGCAATTGGTTGGCGATGATTTGTTCGTCACCAATCCGAAGATCTTCAAGCAAGGCATCGAACAGGGCGTGGCGAACGCGATCCTGATCAAGGTCAACCAGATCGGCACCCTCACCGAAACCCTGGAAGCGATCGCGATGGCCGATGCGGCGAAGTACGCCGCGGTGGTGTCGCATCGTTCGGGCGAAACCGAAGACACCACCATCGCCGATATTTCGGTGGCCACCACGGCAACGCAAATCAAGACGGGTTCGCTCTGCCGTTCGGATCGCGTCGCCAAGTACAACCAGTTGCTGCGCATCGAGGAGGCGCTCGGCTCTGCCGCGCGCTACGCCGGCCGCGATGCCTTCGTCAGCCTGAAGCGCTGACCTGAAGAAGCACCCGACGACGTGAGCCGACTGCTGGCGCTGATCCTGTTGACCGTGCTGATCCTGCTGCAGGTGAAGCTTTGGGTCGGCGCGGGCGGGTGGCGTGAAGTCGAGCAGCTGGAGGCCAGCGTCGCGGTGCAGAAGCAGGAGAACGCGAAGCTGGAGCAGCGCAACGCGGCGTTGGCGGCGGAAGTCGATGACCTCAAGCGCGGCCAGGCCGCGGTGGAGGAACGCGCGCGCGCCGAGTTGGGCATGATCAAGCCGGGCGAGACGTTTTATCGCGTGGTCGATCCGACCGAACCGGCAAAGCCGGGCGCGCCGGCAGATTCGCAATGAGCTGGGCGTTGGTGCCCGCCGCCGGCAGCGGCCGACGCTTCGGTGGCGAGACTCCCAAGCAATACCTGCAGGCGGCAGGCAAGACCCTGATCGAACATGCGCTCGACGCGCTGTTGTCGCACCCGCGGATCGAGGGCGTGATCGTGGCGTTGGCACCGAACGATGCGCTGTGGCCCGGTTGGACCGAACGTCACGGCAAGCCCGTGTCGACCTGCCTTGGCGGTCGGGAGCGCGCAGACTCCGTGCTGGCGGCCTTGCGCGCGCTTCCAACGGATCTCGCTGTCGATGAGCTGCTGCTGGTGCACGATGCGGCGCGCCCGAACCTGCATCACGACGACCTGAGTCGCCTGATCGAGGCGGCTACGACCGGCCCGGACGGTGCGATCCTCGCAGCACCGCTGCGCGACACCCTCAAACGCGCCGCTTCCGATGCAAGCATCGTGGCAACCGAGCCACGCGACGCCTTGTGGCGGGCATTCACCCCGCAAGCCTTCCGTCGCGACCTGCTGGAGCGGGCGTTGGCGCAGGCGCTTTCCGAGGGTGTCGTCGTCACCGACGAGGCCATGGCGGTGGAGCGCCTCGGCCGACACCCGCGCCTGGTGGAAGGGCGCGAGGACAACCTCAAGGTGACGACGCCGGCCGACCTGGCCTTGGCCGAGTTCCTGCTCGCAAGGAGATCCGCATGAGCCTGCGCATCGGCATCGGCTACGACGTACACGCATTCGGCGCGGGCGACCACGTGGTGCTGGGCGGTGTGCGTATCGCGCACGAGGCTGGTCTGCTGGCGCACTCGGACGGCGACGTGCTGATCCACGCCCTGTGTGATGCCTTGCTCGGCGCACTGGCGCTGGGCGACATCGGCAAGCATTTCCCGCCCGGCGACGAGCGCTGGCGCGGCGTGGACAGCCGCGAGCTGTTGCGTGCGGTGACTGCGATGCTGGCCGAACGTGGTTGGCGTGCGTTGAACGTGGACAGCGTGGTGGTGTGCGAACGTCCCAGGCTGGCGCCGCACGTGGAGGCAATGCGAGCGCTGCTTGCGGCTGATCTCGGCATCGGTGTCAATGCCGTCGGCGTAAAGGCCACGACCTCGGAGAAGCTCGGTTTCACCGGACGCGGCGAGGGCATCGCAGCGCAAGCCGTGGTGCTGCTGGAACGCGCGACGTGAGTGACGCTGCCTTGCCGCGCGGCTGGGGCGAGGCCGTGTTGCGTGCCACGATCCGCACCGAGCCGGAGGATTTTCGCGTCGATGAAGTGCTGGGCTTCGAGCCCAGCGGCGCCGGCGAGCACCTGTTCCTGGACATCGAGAAGCGCGGCAGCAATACCGTGTGGGTGGCGCAGCGCCTGGCGCAGTGGGCGGGTGTGCCCGAGCATGCGGTGAGTTTTGCCGGCCTGAAAGATCGGCACGCGGTTACGCGGCAGGCGTTCACGGTGCACCTCCCCCGGCGCATCGCGCCCGCTCCGGAAGGGTTGCAGGCCGAGACCGGCTTCCGCGTGCTCGGTCAGGCCTGGCACGCGAAGAAACTCCCGCGGGGTGCCTTGCGCGGCAATCGCTTCGTGTTGCGCCTGCGCGAGTTGCGTGGTGAGCGCAGCGCGATCGAGCGCCGCTTGCAGCAGATTGCCGGGCAGGGCGTCCCCAACTATTTCGGCGAGCAGCGCTTCGGGCGGGATGGCGGCAATCTGGCGGCCGCGCGCGCCATGTTCGCGGGCAAGCGCATGGCGCGCGAGAAGCGGGCGATCCTGCTGTCGGCGGCGCGTTCGGAACTGTTCAACGCCGTGCTGGCCGAACGCGTCCGGCGTGGCGACTGGAACCTCGGGCTGGACGGCGAGGTGTGGATGCTCGATGGCACCCACAGCGTGTTCGGACCGGAGCCGATGTCAGCCGAAACGGCGCTCCGCTGTTCGCAACTCGACCTGCATCCCACCGGACCGCTTTGGGGCGCGGGGGACTTGCGCAGCCGTGGCGTGGTGCGCGAGATCGAGGCGGGCATGGCGACGCGCGCCGGTGATCTTGCCGATGGCCTGGCCAGGGCCGGGCTGAAGCAGGAGCGTCGCAGCCTGCGGTTGGCGGTGCGCGAGCTGGTCTGGCGCTGGCTCGATGCCGATCTCGAACTGGCGTTTTTCCTGCCGGCCGGCAGCTACGCCACCGTGGTGTTGCAGGCGTTGGGCGATTGCCTGATGCCGGCGCCATTGCCCGGTTCGACGAACGAGCGCGCCGAACCGACGGACTGAGTGCGCCGGGCCGTGCGTCGCTTGCGACGACTGTCCGCCCCGGTGCGTCCTGCAAGCGTAGAGTGACGACGACGCTTGGAATTCAGCGTGCGGGGGTCGCACCACCGGCGTCGCACCACTCCACGAGGAGGTCGTCATGAACGCATTCCGTCCGATTCGCGTCGCCGCCTTGATTGCCGTGTTCGCGTCCGGCTGCGTCCTTGCAGGCTGCGCCGGTACGGCTTCGTCGCTCACCGCCAAGCCGATTCTCGACCGGCAGCACGACCGTGACTACATGGCTGCGGTGGAGACCGGTGCGCGCGGCAAGGGCGTACGGGTGGTGTGGGTGAATCCACCTTACGAACGCGGCAAGCGCTACGGCTATTGACCAGCTCACGGCGCCGGATTGATCGCCGGCACCGGATGCAGCGCGAGTCGCCGGCCTAGCGGCGGCGGCTCGCCAGCAGCACCAGTACCGCGCCAGTGCCACCCTGGGCGGGTGGCGCCGAGGCGAAGGCGAGCACATCGTTGCGCTGGCGCAGCCAGAGGTCGACCGATTGTTTCAGCACCGGCCCTTCCGGTCCGGAGCGCAACCCCTTGCCATGCACGATGCGCAGGCAAAGGCGGTCGGCATCGCGGCATTCGAGCAGGAAGCGACGTACCGCGAGTTCGGCTTCGGCCGTGGTCATGCGGTGCAGGTCGATCTCGTCCTGCACGCTGTAGGTGCCGCGCTTCAGGCGCTGCAGCAGCCGTGGCGGCAGGCCCGGCTTGAGGTATTCAAGCGCATCGCCCAGCGCCAACTCGGGCAGGTCGAAGGGCGCCACCTGCGACTGCCGCAGTGCGGCGGCCTCGTCCGCTTCGCGCTGTCGTGGGCGCGGTGGCGGGCGAGACGTCGATGGCGGTTCCGGCGCAGGATCGAAGCGTCTGACCGGCCCGATCGCCTCATGGAATAGTTCGATGTCCGAGTCGCTGGGTGGCGAAGCGCGCGGGAGGCGTGGCTTGGGCATGGGATCAGCGTAGCGCGAGCGCGCGGCGAAAAGGCGGGGCCAAGGGGCATCCGGTAGAATGCCGGGTTTTCCCGACACGGCCCGGCGGAACCTTCAGCATGCGCGTACTGGTCAGCAACGACGACGGCGTCGACGCCCCCGGCATCCGGGCGCTGGCCGAAGGGCTGCGCGCGGCCGGGCATCACGTGGTAGTCGTGGGCCCGGATCGCGACCGGTCCGGGGCTTCCAATTCGCTCACCCTGGTGCAGCCGATACGCGCCAGGCTGCTGTCGGAGAACTGGTGGTGTGTCGCCGGCACGCCCACCGACTGCGTGCACCTGGCACTCACCGGCTTGCTCGATCACGAGCCCGACATCGTGGTGTCCGGCATCAACAACGCCCCCAATCTCGGCGATGACGTGATCTATTCGGGCACCGTGGCGGCGGCGATGGAAGGTCGTTTTCTGGGTTTGCCGGCGGTGGCGATGTCGCTGTGCACCAGCGATGGCAGCCCGCGCCGGTTCGAGACCGCGGCGCGCGCGGCGGTGGAGATCACCGCGCGCTTGCTGGTCGATCCCTTGCCGGCCGACACCATCCTCAACGTCAACGTGCCGGATCGGCCCTGGAGCGAGTTGCGCGGCTTCGAGGTCACGCGTCTGGGCAACCGGCACCGCGCCGAACCCTGCATCGCGCAGCACGACCCGCGCGGACGTCCGATCTGGTGGATCGGTCCGGCCGGTCCGGAACAGGATGCCGGTCCCGGCACCGATTTCCACGCGGTGCGCAGCGGTTTCATTTCAATCACTCCGATCCACGTCGACCTCACCCGCTATCAGGCGCTGGAGAAGGTGGCGAGTTGGGTGGGCGGTTTGAGCGAGGCGCTGAAGCAGCGCGCATGAATCCGAAGGCTCCGCTCGGACGCGAGGCGGAAGGCCTCGGCATGACCTCGCAACGCGCGCGCGATCGCCTGATCGAGCGCCTGCGTCAGGGCGACGAACGCACGCACACACCCTCTATCCGCGACGAGCGCGTACTGGCGGCATTGCAGGCGGTGCCGCGCCACCTGTTCGTGGACGAAGCCCTGGCCACGCGCGCCTACGAGGACACCGCCTTGCCGATCGGACGCGGCCAGACCATTTCTCAGCCCTGGGTGGTGGCGCGCATGACCGAGGCCCTGCTCGAACGAGGCACGCCGCGCAAGGTGCTGGAGATCGGCACCGGCTCGGGTTACCAGGCCGCCGTGCTGTCGCGCCTGGTGGAACAGGTTTGCACGGTCGAGCGCATCGACGAGTTGCAACGATTGGCGCGGCGCCGTTTCCGCAAGCTGGGCCTCGACAACATCAAGTGCCGCTACGACGACGGTCGCATTGGATGGGCGGAGCACGCACCCTACGACGCGATCATGGTGACTGCCGCGTCCGCGACGTTGGAGCCGGCACTGCTCGATCAACTGGCGCCGGAGGGTGTGCTGGTGGCGCCGGTGGGCGGTAGCGGCGGGCAACAGTTGTTGCGCCTGCACAAGGGCGCGGACGGTGTGCAGCAGGAATTGCTGGGCGCGGTGGTGTTCGTGCCGCTGCTGGGTGGAACCACCTGATGGCGGCATGCGCATGACCCTGTTCAAGCCTTTGTACGAGCGCGCCCTCGGTTGGGCGGCGCACCCCAGGGCGCCCTTGCTCCTGTGCGTGCTGAGCTTCTTCGAAGCAATCTTCTTTCCGGTGCCGCCCGAGGTGATGCTGGCGCCGATGTCGCTGGCGCGACCGCAGCGCGCCCTGTGGTACGCGACGCTCAGCCTTGCCGGCTCGATGCTCGGCATGTTCGTCGGCTACGCCATCGGCTACTTCGCGCTGGAAGCGGCGATGCCGCTGCTCGAACGTTTCGGCTACGCCGCGCAGTTTGACGAGATCAAGCGCCAGGCGGCCGGGAACGGCTTCTGGCTGCTGCTGATCGCGGGATTCACCCCGGTCCCGTTCAAGGTCTTCACCCTCGCATCGGGTGCGGTCGCGATGCCGCTGTTGCCGTTCTTCTTCGGGGCGCTGATCGGTCGCGGCAAGCGCGTGTACCTGGTGGCCGGTGCGATCCGTCTCGGCGGGGCCAAGGCCGAAGCCGCCTTGCGCAGGCATATCGAGCCGATCGGCTGGAGCGCGCTAGCGCTGCTGGCGGGGCTCGTGGGCTGGTTGGCCTGGCGTGGCGTGGGATCATGAGTGTCATGCGCACCCTCATCGTGTTCGTGACCTGCCTGTTGCTCGCAGCGTGCTTCTCGCGCCCGCGGGCGGTGGTGGTGGAGCGATCCACCGAGCCTTCCGTGTCGCGCCATGCCCGACGCGATGCCCCCGCCCGGCAACGCGAGTACCTGGTGGCGCGCGGCGATACCCTGTACGGCATCGCGTTCCGCAACGGCGTTGATTTCCGCGAGCTGGCGCGCTGGAACGGCATCGCTTCGCCCTACACGATCTACCCAGGACAGCGTCTGCGCCTGGGCGACGCGGTTCCACGGGCGGCGGCGCCCGCAGCGCGCCCCGCCGCACCGCCGCGGCCCACGCCGGCACGTACGCCACCGCAACCGGCATCCGGCTCGATCACGGGTATGCCGGCGCCGGCGGCCCCGACCAGGCCGGCACCATCGGTCCCGGCGAATCCGCCGGCAACCCCCGCCACGGCGACGCCGGCGGACACCGCAAGCACGAATGCATCGACGCCGCCGCCGTCCGCAAGCGCTACACCTGGCGCGAACTGGCGCTGGCCCGCCAGTGGTCAGATTGTCAGCCGCTACCTGGCTGGCGATCCCACCCGACAGGGCATCAACATCGCAGGAAACAGCGGCCAGCCGATCTACGCGGCCGCGGGTGGCGACGTGGTCTATTCCGGCGCAGGTCTGATCGGCTACGGCGAGCTGGTCATCATCAAGCACTCCGACGAGTTCCTTTCGGCCTATGGCCACAACCGCAAGCGTCTGGTTTCGGAAGGCCAGCGCGTGACGGCCGGGCAGCAGATCGCCGAAATGGGTCGATCCGGTGCAGCGCGCGACATGCTGCATTTCGAGATCCGTCGCAACGGCAAGCCGGTCGATCCGTTGCCGATGCTGCCGCGGCGCTGACGACCGTCACATTCCGGGCAAACGCCGGTCAGGGCAGGGGTAGACTGGAGGCTCTGCTTGAACGTCCGCACCCGTGACGCCATGCCCGAACTGCCGCGACCGTCAGAACAGGTGACAGCGCCGGATCACGTCCTGACGCCACCCCCGCCGCCGCGCTTCGATCCACGCCCGAATCCATGGCAGCAGCGACTGCTGCTGGCCGTGTTCGTGGTCGGGCTGCTCGCCATCGCGGTCGGCCACCTGCTTGATCTGCCGCACGCGCGACACGTTCAGCGCGGTGGCTATTTCGCGGCGAGCTATGCGCTGGTGGTGGCGGCCAGCTGGTTGCCGGCGAGCGTCTTGTCGCAGCGCGTGGACGCGATGCTGGATCGCTGGGTGAGTCACGGTGCCACCGGCTACTACGGCATGATGGCGCTTGCCAGCTACGCCTATCTGGAGGTGCGCACGATCACCGAGTCGATCACGGCGTTCTCCTTCAGCCGCGACTGGATCCGCGATGCGCTGATCCATTGGGCCACCGGCTTCAGCATCGAGTCCGTCATGAATTTCATTTACGCCATGGCCTGGCCGGGTCTGCTCTGGGGCAAGGGCGGAGGGAGCCTCGCACCGGTAGTGCTGATTGCGACCACCTGGGCCATCTACGAAGGCGGACGGCGGGTGTTTCCTCAGCCAGGGAATCGGCGTGGCCTGACCGGAAGGACGTAAGGCTCCAGCCTCGCCGTGGCCGCCGGGTTCTGGCGCGGCCGGGTAGCCCCTAGACTATGCGGCCCGTAACAAACCCAGCCCAGGATTTCCAATGCAGATCGCTGACCAGACCGTCGCCAGCTTCCACTACACCCTGACCAACGATGCCGGCGAAGTGGTGGATTCGTCGCGCGGGCGCGAGCCGCTGGTCTACCTGCAGGGGGCCGGCAACATCGTGCCTGGCCTGGAATCCGCGATGGAAGGTCGCCGCAGCGGCGAACGCTTCACCGTCGATGTCGCGCCGGAAGAGGGGTACGGCCTGCGGCACGAGCAACTGGTGCAGGATGTGCCGCGCTCGGCCTTTCAGGGCGTGGATGCGATCGAAGCAGGCATGAGCTTCCAGGCCAGCACACCGCAAGGCACGCACTCGGTCACCGTGACGCGCGTGACCGACGACACCATCACGGTGGACGGCAACCACCCGCTGGCGGGTCAGACCCTGCATTTTGACATCGAGGTGACGCAGGTGCGCGCCGCGAGCGCCGAAGAACTCGCGCACGGCCATGTGCACGGTCCCGGTGGCCACCATCACTGAGACAAGAGGGTTGCCGGGCGCGGCAAGGGCATGCCCGAAGGGAGTACCGCCATGTACACGCTCTACTACTCGCCGGGTGCGGCCAGCTTCGTGGTGCACTGGTTGCTGATCGAAACCGGTGTCGCGCACCGCTTGTACAAGCTTGATACGGCGGCGCGCGAGCACAAGCGCGCCGAGTATCTGGCGCTCAACCCGAACGGACTGGTACCGACGCTGTTGATCGATGGCGCGCCCGTGTACGAGGCCGCTGCCCTGGTGCTGCATCTGGCCGATGCGCACCCTCAGGCGCACCTGGCACCGGCGCTCGGCACGTTGGAGCGTGCCCGCTATTACCAGTGGATCCTGCATCTGGCTAACACCCTTCAACCGGCGTTCCGGCATTGGTTCTATCCGGCAGAAGCGGCAGGCGAGACGCATGCGGACGCGGCCAGGGATCTGGTGCGCGGGCGGATCGAAGAGGCCTGGGATCGCATTGACGCGCATCTGGGTG
Organism: Chiayiivirga sp.; assembly: GCA_022647565.1. Lineage (GTDB taxonomy): Bacteria > Pseudomonadota > Gammaproteobacteria > Xanthomonadales > Xanthomonadaceae > JALCLA01. Next base: position 492,456 of record JALCLA010000003.1, on the reverse strand, counting down.
CGCATGGACCCTACCTGCTCGGGGATCGGGTCTGCGCCGCCGATTTTCACCTCGCCATGCTGATGCGCTGGTCTCGCAACATGCCCAGGCCGGCCAGCCAATGGCCGCATCTGGCGGCGCTGATCGTGCGCATGAAGGCCCGCCCCAGCTTCCGCATCCTGTACGAACGCGAAGGCCTCACCGAGTGGGCGTAGTGCGGCACGTACCCGCCAAGGCCGGGGCAGGCGATTCGCGCAACGCGGCAAGCCCCGCCCTACAATGGCAGCGAGCCAACCTCGGGAGACTGCCGTGACCACCGCCTACGACTTCAGCGCCAAGACCATCGATGGCGTCGATCAGCCCTTGTCCGAGTACAAGGGCAAGGCCTTGCTGGTGGTGAATGTTGCGTCCAAGTGCGGCTTCACCCCGCAATACACCGGGCTGGAGGCGCTCTACCGCAAGTTCAAGGATCGCGGCGTCGAAGTGCTGGGTTTTCCCTGCGACCAGTTCGGCCATCAGGAGCCGGGCGACGAAGCCGAGATCAGGAATTTCTGCTCGCTCACCTACGACGTCAGCTTTCCGCTCTACGCCAAGATCGACGTCAACGGCGCCAACGCGCATCCGCTGTACCAGTGGATGAAGGAAGAGAAGGGCGGCATCCTCGGCTGGGATGCAATCAAGTGGAACTTCACGAAATTCCTGATCGGCCGCGACGGGCAGGTGCTCAAGCGCTACGCGCCGACCGATACGCCGGAAAAGATCGAGAAGGACATCGCGGCGCTCGCCTAGGGAGCAAGCGTCGCAAGTACGCGCGGATCAGGCCTCGGTGCCGCCGATTGCTTCCAGGCGCGCGGCCAGCGTTTCGCGCGAGAAGCCGAGCGCATCGGTCAGTTCTTCCAGCGCCACCCGCTCGCGCGCGAATACGCGGCCATCGATCGCCGCCAGGCGCAGCAAGGTGTCGTAGAGCCGATTCAGTTCCACGGTGCCGCGCGGATAGGCGCCGAGGAAACGCTTGGCTTCGGCCCGCACGTCGATCTTGCGCAGCCGTCCGCGGTCGAACGCGGCACTGGCGATGGCCTTGCCCTGAGTCGGCAGATTCAGCTCGTCCATCAACTGGTTGACGAATTCGGCTTCGTGGCTGGTGATGATGCTGTCGGCCTTGGCCAGCCACCCGATCAGTCCGAACGCCACTTCCACCGGCATGTGGTACTGCTCGTCGAGCTTGCCGCCGGTGAACAGCTCACCGAATGCGCCGCGCAGGTCGCGCATGATCCCGCTGAAACCTTCATTCGCCATGTCACGGACTCCCCGGAGGTCTGGGCGCAATCCTGCGCCAGTGCGCGTGGCTTGAAAAGAGGGGCGAGGCCGATCCGCGTCCGGTTCGGTGAACCGGCTAAAATGTTCACTTTCCGCCGCGTCCGGGATTGCCGTGAAAACCACCCTTCCGTCCTCGCCCGTTTCGATTCGCCAGGAAGACCTGATCCAGTCGGTCGCCGATGCGCTGCAATACATCAGCTACTACCATCCGGTGGACTACATCCGCAGCCTGGCCTCCGCGTATGAGCGCGAAGAGTCGCCGGCGGCACGCGACGCCATCGCCCAGATCCTGATCAATTCGCGCCTGTGCGCAGAGGGCCACCGCCCGATCTGCCAGGACACCGGCATCGTCACCGTGTTCCTCGAAATCGGCATGGGGGTGCGTTGGGACGACGCCACGATGGGCGTGGAGGAGATGGTGCATGAGGGCGTGCGCCGTGCCTACAACCATCCGGACAACAAGCTGCGCGCCAGCGTGCTGGCCGACCCGGCCGGAAAGCGCATCAACACGCGAGACAACACCCCGGGCGTGGTCAATGTGAAAGTGGTGCCGGGCAACACTGTTGACGTGATCGTCGCAGCCAAGGGCGGTGGCTCCGAAGCCAAGTCGAAGTTCGCAATGCTCAATCCATCGGATTCCATCGTCGATTGGGTGCTCAAGACGGTGCCGACCATGGGTGCCGGCTGGTGCCCGCCGGGCATGCTCGGCATCGGCATCGGCGGCACCGCCGAGAAGGCGATGCTGCTGGCGAAGGAATCGCTGATGGAGCCGATCGACATCACCGACCTGCAGGCGCGCGGGCCGAGCAACCGTGCCGAGGAGCTTCGCCTGGAGCTTTACGACAAGGTCAACGCGCTTGGTATCGGCGCACAGGGCCTGGGCGGCCTGACCACCGTGCTCGACATCAAGGTCAAGGATTTCCCCACCCACGCGGCGAACCTGCCGGTGGCGATGATCCCGAACTGCGCCGCCACCCGGCACGCGCATTTCACCCTCGATGGCAGTGGCCCGGTGATGCTGGACCCACCCTCGCTGGCGGATTGGCCGAGCCTGACCTACGACGCCTCGAAGGGCCGGCGCGTCGATCTCGACGCCGTGACGAAGGAGGAAGTTGCGAGCTGGAAGCCGGGCGAGGTGCTGCTGCTCAATGGCAAGCTGCTGACCGGGCGCGATGCCGCGCACAAGCGCATGGTCGAGATGCTCAACCGCGGAGAGTCACTCCCAGTCGACCTGCGCGGCAAGTTCATCTACTACGTGGGCCCGGTGGATCCGGTTCGCGACGAAGTCGTCGGCCCGGCCGGCCCCACCACCGCCACCCGCATGGACAAGTTCACTGAACAGGTGTTGGCGCAGACCGGATTGATGGGCATGGTCGGCAAGGCCGAGCGTGGTCCGGCGGCGATCGAGGCGATCCGCAAGCACCAATCGGCCTACCTGATGGCGGTGGGGGGCGCCGCGTATCTCGTTTCGAAAGCGATCAAGGCAGCCAAGGTTGTGGGCTTTGCCGACCTCGGCATGGAGGCGATCTACGAGTTCACGGTGCAGGACATGCCGGTGACCGTGGCGGTGGACAGCCGCGGCGAGTCGGTACACGAGACCGGCCCGCGCGAATGGCAGTCGCGCATTTCGAGCGGCAGGCTCGGCCGGATTCCGGTGGTCGTGGCCTGAGCCGGCAGATCGCGGCGCGGCGACGCCGGTGCCGCGATCACGTGGTCAGGCAAACCCCATGCGCTGGTAGGTGAAGGGCGACGACTGCGGCTGGTCGAAGATCGCCTCGACATCCGGGTTGCCCAGCAACTGCGCCAGCACCGTCGCCTGCACCTGGCGGAAATCCGTGGTGGGTCTCACGGCGTCATCGATCGTCTGCGTGCTCGGGTTCAGGCCGGGGAAGCTGCCGTAAAGTCCGCCGGTCACGCCGCCGCCGAGCACGAACATCGGATTGCCGAGGCCATGGTCGGTGCCGTAGTCGTCGTTTTCGGTCACCTGGCGACCGAACTCGGTCTGCACGATCACCGCCACGTCGTTGGCACGCCCGGCGCCAGCCAGATCGCGATAGAACGCGGAGAGCGCGTCGCCGAGTTCCTCCACGCGGTTGCCATAGAACCCGAACACGCTCTGGCGGTTGTGCGTGTCCCAGCCGCCGAAGTCGACCGTGGCCACGCCGATGCCCAGGTTCAGGCGCATCAGTTGCGCCACCAGGCGCAGGTCGTCGCCCAGTCCGGTGTTCGGGTAGGTGACCCCGCCGCCGGGGACGTAGTTGTCGAGATCCAGCGAGTCGAGCAGTTCCACTGCGTCGGCGGCGGCGCGCGCCGAGAGATCCAGGTCGCCGCTGCCCGCGTACATCGTGCGCAGCGAGCGCATGTGGGTGTTGCCGTAGCTGCTCCAGGGATTGGGATGGAACCCGCCGGTGGAGTCGAGCGTGGCCACGTCCGACCAGCCGCTGAGGCTGGTGGGCGGACTCTGGCCTGACACCATCGCGGTGAACACCGCACCGCTCACCGCGGGAATCGACATCAGGTGGCGGGTCAGCCAGCCGTTCTGGCTGGCCTGCACGCCAGGCGTGCCCAGCTCGATCTGTTCCTGCGCATCGAAATGGCTGCGCGTATGCGTATCCGGCGCGAGATGCCCCGCTGCATGAACGATGGCGAGCCGGTTCATGTCCCACAACTGCTTCAGGCCGGTGGCCCAGGGGTGCAGGCCCCAGAGTCCGCCCGCGTCCAGTGGCAGGGTGCGCTGATCGACATTGGAGGCATCCGGCGTGAGCCGGGTCTGGTCGCGTGCGTCCATGTAGAAGCCGCGGTCGACACCGCCAGTCGGCACCACGAGGCTCAGGCCGTCATTGCCGCCGCGAAGGAATACGTACACCAGGGTCTTGGTGGGTGCCGCGGCCTGCGCCAGCGGTGCGAATCCGATGCCCACGCCGGTGACCGCGGCCGTCGCCGCTGCGGATCCGCGCAGGAAGCTGCGTCGCGACACGGAAGGCAGCATGGCATCGAGTTGCGCGGTGCGTGCGAATTTGCATTTCATGGCATCACCTCAGCGCAGCATGAAGTTCGGGGACCAGAGGATCAGCGCGACCAGTCCGCGCAGCCGCTCGTGCCAGTAATAGGGCCAATCGTCCTCACCCAGCGCGGCGCGCGGGATGCGCTCTTCGTCTGCCGGCCAGAGGTTGTGGTCGCCAGGACTGCCGTAGCCGGACTGGGTGAAGAACTGCATCGCGGCACGCCCGACCGTAGTGGGTGCGTTCGAGATCAGCGTGCCGGTAGGGCCGGTCCAGCCGCCGGCGGGGGTGAAGCCCAGTATCCAGTCGCACCAGAACTCCACCACCTCGCGCGCCGTGGGATCGCTGGTGAAGCGACGGCGGGTGTAGTCGATGACCCGCATGACGCGCGTGGCGTCGTTGTCCTCGTTGCGGTCGAGCAGCCAGTCGATCGTGCGCCAGGCCTGAACCAGCCCATGCGTGCCTTGCCAGTGCGCGCGCGTATCGGGGTAGCCATCCGGGGTGCGCCAGCGGAACAGGCCCTGGCCGGTGCCGTTGAATACCCAGAGGAACTCGTCCGAGGTGCCGCTGTTGTCGTCTTCGCGGAAGGTGTAGTCGCCGCCCGCGGCGCGCATCGCCGCCACCACGTGTTCGAACGGCCGCTTGGTCTTGCTGCCCCACAAGGCCGGATCCTTGAACTCCGGCGACAGCAGGATGGTGCGCAGGGTGCGCGCGATCTGGTCGGGCGCGAGTCGGTTCGCGTAGAACGTCGCCGCCGCGGCCTGCACCACGCTCTCCGGCGGGTTGTCGGCGATCAGGCGCTGGCAAAGCTTGCGCGCGATGTGGGTGGCCGTGCCGGGATGGTAGGCCGCCATCTTCAGCACCATCGTGCCTTCGAGTTCCGCGCCGAGCGTGGAACGGAAGGTGGTGGTGCCGCGGCCAAGAACCGACTTCTGCGCCACGTCGTGCGCGTTCTGGTCGACGAAGAACAGGCCGCTGCCGCAGGTCACGCCCTGCACGTTCTCGTCTCCGAAGCGCCAGCCGGTGAGGGCGCGCGCCGCCTCGTACACGTCGTCGTCGACGTAGTAGCGTGCGATGGTGCGGGACGAGACCGCGATGCCGCCGCCGTTGAAGGTGCTGTCGAGATCGGCGTCGCCGAGGCCCGCATAGGGGTTGGCGGCCAGGGCTTCGACCAGCGAGGGCGACTGCAGGCCGCGATAGTTCTCGGCGCCCAGCGTGTGCAACTCGAACAGCTCGCGCGCGTAGTTCTCGTTGAAACCGCCGGCACTGTTCTCGTAGTTGTCGAGGTATTCCAGCATCGCCACGTGCTTGGCCGAGGCCTGCAGCAGCGAAAAGAAATTCCCGAAGCAGTGGGCCCGGATCACGTCGCGGTCCCAGGAGTGCCAGGACACGAGCGAATCCTCGTCGCCCTCGGCGTAGATGTTGAAATGGTTGTGCCAGAAGTCCGCGGTCAGTTCGAACAACTGGCGGCGGCTGTAGGTGGCGCGCACGAAGGCTGCTTTCTCGACCTCGAAGTAGGGCCGCGCGTACAGGTCAAAGCCGTTGCACTCGCGGGTCGAGAAGGCCTGGGTCAGGCTCTGGTTCATCGCGGCAAAGGCGGGCGCGAACTGCGCCAGACGCTGCTCGACCACCGGGTCCGGAATGCTCGCGGGGGCGAGCTGCTCCTCGACATAGGCCGCCAGACGCGCATCATCATCCGCACCCAGCGCGTTGAAATAGCCGATGTCATCCAGGCCGAGGCGCTGGTCGGTATCGAAGCTCGACGCGAAGATCCGGCCTGGCGGTTCCACCGCGGTGGTGACCTCGCGTCGCGCCGGGCCGAAGCCCATCCGGTGCAGGGCGCGCACCGAAAGCGGAGGCACCACGCCGCTGTCCGATCCCGCCTTGCTGGCGACGCTGGGCCGGGTGCGCTCGGCCGCCGGCCTGGACGCTCGTGCCGGGGCGGCAACCGGCGCAAGGGCCGCCAGCGATGCGACGCCGAGTCCGCCAAGCAGGGCGCGACGCGAGGAACTGGGTTTGGCGCTCATGGATCTTTCCTCGATTCGAGAGGTTGTTGCGCGGTCTGCGCTGGCGCCGCCGGGTGAGGAGCCTACCTAGGCGGAAATCAAGACACGCCACCGACGCGTTACATAAATTAACAAGGAATTCGCGCAGAACTGTTAAGAAAGTCTCAATTTCAACGGCCTGTCCGTGCGTGCCGAAGCGACCCGACGACGGGGGCAGCGCGGGCTTCCGGGTCGCGTTCCGGTGGTCGATGCGACAATGCCGGCCCTTGTCCCGGCCCCGACCCATGTCCCTGATTGCATTGCGCGATGTCCGCTACGGCATCGGCGGGCCTGACTTGCTGCTCGAAGACGTGCAATGGAGCCTGGAGCCAGGCGAGCGTGTCTGCATCGTCGGCCGCAACGGTGCCGGCAAGTCGACCCTGATGAAGTTGCTGGCGGGCGAGGTGCAACCCGACGAGGGCGCGATCGTGCTGGCATCCGGGGTGCGCGTTGCGCGCCTGGCGCAGGAAGTCCCGCATGGCACGCGTGGCAGCGTGTTCGACGTGGTGGCGTCGGGCCTGGGGACGCTCGGTGCCGACCTGGCCGAGTTCCACCGCCTGAGCCATGCCTTGCACGATGCGCAGAACCTGGCCGAGATCGCGGTGGTGCAAGCGCGGATCGAAGCGGCCCAGGGCTGGGACATGGACCGGCGTGTCACCGAGGTGGTGCAACGCCTGAGCCTGGCTGAAGACGAAGAGTTCGCGGCGCTGTCCGGTGGCATGAAGCGTCGGGTGCTGCTGGCGCAGGCGCTGGTCAAACAGCCCGATGTGCTCCTGCTGGACGAACCCACCAACCATCTCGACCTCGATTCCATCGCCTGGCTGGAAGACTTCCTCCACGGCCTGCGTGGCAGCCTCGTGTTTGTCACCCACGATCGCCGCTTCCTGCGTGCGCTGGCGACACGAATCGTGGAGATCGACCGTGGCCAGGTGACGAGTTGGCCGGGCGACTACGACAACTACCTGCGCCGGCGCGAGGAACGCCTGCATGCCGAGGCCCAGGCCAATGCCTTGTTCGACAAACGCCTGGCCGAGGAGGAAGTCTGGATCCGGCAGGGCATCAAGGCGCGCCGCACCCGCAACGAAGGACGCGTGCGCGCGCTCAAGGCCTTGCGCGTGGAGCGCGGGCAGCGGCGCGAGCAACAGGGCGCGGTGAAGCTGGCTGTCGCGGAGTCCGGCGCTTCCGGAAAGCGGGTGATCGAGGCCGAGCGACTGTCGTATGCCATCGCCGGGCGGACCTTGGTGGACGACTTCTCGGTGTCGATCCAGCGTGGCGATCGCGTGGGCCTGCTCGGCCCCAACGGTGCGGGCAAGACAACGCTGATCCGCCTGCTGCTGGGCGACCTGCGTCCGCAGGCGGGCGAGGTTCGCCTGGGAACGAATCTGGAGATCGCCTACTTCGACCAGCATCGCACCGCCTTGCGCGAGGACTGGAACGCGCTCGACAACGTGGCCGAAGGCCGCGAGTTCATCGAGATCACCGACGCCAAGGGAAACCTCACGCGCAAGCATGCGCTCGGCTACCTGCAGGACTTCCTGTTCACCCCGGAACGCGCGCGCGCGCCGATCACTGCACTGTCGGGCGGTGAACGCAATCGTCTGCTGCTGGCGCGCTTGTTCGCGCGCCCGTCCAACCTGCTGGTGATGGACGAGCCGACCAACGACCTCGATGTGGAAACGCTGGAACTGCTCGAAGAGAAGCTCGGCGACTATTCCGGCACCTTGCTGCTGGTCTCGCACGATCGCGATTTCCTCGACAACGTCGTCACCAGCACCTTGGCGCTGGAAGGCGCGGGCCGCATTGCCGAGTACGTGGGCGGATACAGCGACTGGCTGCGGCAAAGGCCGGCGTCGCGTGAGAAGGTTGAAGCCGGGGTTGCGCCGCTGGTGCCTTCAGCGAGTGCGCTGCCGGTGGCGGCAGCAGCGACGCCTGCCAAACGCAAGCTCAGCTACAAGGATCAGCGCGAGCTGGATCAGCTGCCGGCACGGATTGAAGCCCTCGAGTCCCGTATCGCGACGCTTGGCGAAGCGATGCAGGACCCGGGATTCTTCCGCCGCGAGACCAGCGTCGTGAGTGCGTCACAACGCGAACTGGCCGACGCCCAGGCGGACCTCGAAGCCGCGTACGCGCGCTGGGAAGCGCTGGAACGCGAAGGCTGATGGAGGCGCCACGTTCGACCATTGCGGCAGGCCATCTGCCGAGTCCCAATTTTGTCTCCCGCCAAGCGGGAGACAACTGCCGCGCCGGCGGAGCTTGGTCATTGACCGGCGTCGGCTGCTTGCGACACCGCAGTCGTGGACGGCACCCCCGTCAACTCGGCGCTTAACGCCATCAGCTTCGCGCGCGCAGCGGCATCGTTGGCCTGGGGATGCGGAGTCGCGAGTGTGGCGCCGTTGTAAAACGCCCCCGCTACCAGCTCGGGTGCCGTGATCAGGCTCATCACCGCCAGGCGGCCCTCGTCGACGCTGGTGCGCGGCGCGACGCCCGCGTTCCGGACCATGCCGGTGTCCATCATGGTCGCCGGGTGCAGCGCGATCATGGTGATGCCATCGGTAGCGAAATCGGGCGCCAGTTCGACCGTCATCGAGACCTGGGCCAGTTTGCTCTGGCCGTAGCCGCGCGCGTTGCCGAGTTTGCTCTGCCTGTCACCGCTTTCGTGCGCACCCGGCTTCTCGAGCATTACATCGTCGAAGTCGATCGGTGCGGCGCTGAGTGAAGCGACATTGATCACGCGCGACGGCGCGGCCGCAGACAGCGCCGGGCGCAATCGATGTACCAGCACCCAGCCAGCCAGGTAGTTCACGGCGAACTGCAGCTCAAAGCCGTCCTGGCTGGTCTGCCGAGGTTGCGCGCCAGTCACCAGCACGCCGGCATTGTTGACCAGCAGGTCGAGCCTGGGATAGTCCTTGGCGATGTTGTCCGCGAAGGCGCGCACCGCGTCCAGCGAGGCGAAATCGGCGGCGACGAAGGTCGCTTTTCCAACTCCCGCCCTGGTGACCTCATCGACCAACGCCTGGCCACGCTCGGCATTGCGGCCATGAACGATGACATGAGCGCCGTCCGCCGCGAGTGCGCGCGCCAACTCGCGGCCAAGGCCATCGGTGGAGCCGGTGACCAGAACCGTTTTTCCCTTGTAGGACAGTCGCTCCTGCGCGTCCACCGGATTCGACAGCGCGAATGCGGCCGTGAGGACGATGACAACCAGGGGCGAGAGTCGCATGGCAGGAACTCGACAGGGGACTCTGCCGAGAATACCCGGAACGCTGGTCGCGGGAACGGGCGGCCGCTTTCGGCCGAGGGCGTGATGAGACAGTCGAAATCGACTCGTTGCCCGAATCTAGCCGGCTTCCTGTTTGCTGCCGACGGTTCGACGAAACGGCATCAGGTGCTGCGCCACGATCCCGTCGGGCACGGTTTCGAGCTTCAGCACGCCGTATTCGCCGGGCCATTCGCCGCGCGGTGGCAGCTTGAACGTGCCCATCAGCATGTCCACCAGCGGCAGGTGGATGGCGTAGTTCACGTCGACGTAGGCCTTCTCGCGGGCGTGATGCCAATGGTGGTAGCGCGGCGTCACCAGGACGTACTCGAGCCAGCCGAAGTTGAGCCCGAGGTTGGCGTGTGCAAGCACCGCCTGCATCCCTACCAGGATCACGTAGGCGTTGATCGCCTCGGGTGCGAAGCCGAGCACGATCAGCGGCAGCAGCACCGCGCTGCGGGTCAGGATGATCTCGACGAAATGGATGCGCGAACCCGCCAGCCAGTCCATGTGGCGACTGGAATGGTGCACGGCGTGGAAACGCCAGAGCCAGGGAAGGTTGTGATACGCCCGGTGCAATCCGGCCTGGGCCACATCGGCGCAGAACACCGCGAGCAGGAATTGGGCCCATACCGGCAGCGACTGGATGGCCGATTTCAGGCCGGGCCAGGCTGCCAGGCTGGCGATGCCGCTGGTGGAGGCGGTGACCAGGATCAGGATGAACTGCACCAGCACGTGGCTCATGAAGAAGTAGGCGAGGTCGGTGCGCCAGTGCGGGCGCAAGGCCGCTTGCTGGCGCTGCCCGAGCAGTTTTTCCAGCGGAACGAATACCAGCGCCGAGAAGAACAACGAGATCACGAACCAGTCGAGGCCGAGCGAGTAGGGCGTCTGCCCGATCGGGTCGAATTGCACATTGGTGCCGCCCAGCAAGACCGCGAGTGTGGCGCTCCCGACGCCAAGCAAGGCGACGCGGCGGTTGCGACCGCGCAGGATCGCCACGGTGCCCATCACGAAGGAGGCGATCAGTCCGGCCAGCAGCAATTGGCGGGCGAAATCCTCGGTGTAGACCTCGCGGAATTCCTTGCTGGTCAGCAGTTGCGGGAAGTGGAAGCACAACACGCCGACCACGGCGGAGAGGCCGAGGAAGGCGGAAGCGTAGGCGAGGATCGAGCGGCGGGCGGTGGTCATTGCTGGCGAGGAAATCTAGATCAAGAGACGCATACGCAAAGGACGCAAAGGAAAAGCCAATGAAAGTACGCAAAGACTAACGAAGTATGCAATACAGCTACGACCACCGCCGCTGATGAAATTGCTCCGCCGCACCCACTCCGCGCTTCTTTGCGACCTCTGCGCTCCTCCTTTGCGTGCTTTGCGTATACACCTGTTGCTTTTTCGGACCTGCCAAACACATTGGTTCGGTAGCGTGACGCGGTGCAACAACTTTCGCTGGGCTGGCTCAGGCAGACTCCATCGCAGCGGCACCGACCCGCGAGGAGAGCACGTGCGTCCCACCGATATCGGTAAACCTGAGGTCTTCCACAAGGTGGTCGACTGCCAATGGGCCTGTCCGGCGCATACGCCGGTGCCCGAGTACATCCGCCTGATCGCCGCGGGCCGGTATTCGGACGCCTATCTGGTGAACTGGCATAGCAACGTCTTTCCGGGAATCCTCGGGCGCACCTGCGACCGCCCCTGTGAACCTGCCTGTCGGCGCGGTCGCGTCGAGGAAGGCAACGGCGAGAAGCCCGAGCCGGTGGCGATCTGCCGGCTCAAGCGTGTCGCTGCCGACCACAAGGACGACATCCGGGCGCGACTGCCGAAGCCGGCGACGCAGAAGAACGGCAAGCGCATTGCCTGCGTCGGCGCCGGGCCGGCCTCGCTCACCGTGGCCCGTGACCTGGCGCCGCTGGGCTATGAGGTCACCGTGTTCGAGGCGGACCCCAAGGGCGGCGGCTTCATGCGCACCCAGGTGCCGCGCTTCCGCCTGCCGGAATCCGTGATCGACGAGGAAGTGGGCTACATCCTCGATCTGGGAGTGGATTTCCGCGGCGGCGTGCGGATCGAGTCGATGCGGGCGCTGCTGGCGCAGGGCTTCGACGCCGTGTTCGTGGGTTCGGGCGCGCCGCGCGGACGCGATCTCGAGCTGCCCGGCCGTGTCGAGGCCGCCGCGAGCATCCACCTGGGCATCGACTGGCTGGCTTCGGTCTACTTCGGTCATGTCACGTCCATCGGCCAGCGCGTGATCGTGCTGGGCGGCGGCAATACCGCGATGGACTGTTGCCGTTCCGCACGACGTCTTGGTGGCGCCGACGTGAAGGTCATCGTGCGTTCGGGTTTCGACGAGATGAAGGCCAGCCCGTGGGAGAAGGAAGACGCGATGCACGAGGACATCCCGATCCTCGACTACCGCGTGCCCAAGTCCTTCGAACACGAGAACGGAAAGCTCACCGGCATGTGGTTCGAACGGGTGCGGGCCGAACGCGATGCCAAGGGTCGCCGCAGCCTGGTGCCGACCGGCGAGCCGGACGAGTTCCATGCTTGTGACGCGGTACTGGTGGCCGTGGGGCAGGAGAATGCATTTCCGTGGATCGAGCGCGATTGCGGCATCGACTTCGACCAATGGGGCATGCCGGTCGTCGACAAGCTCACTCACCAGTCTTCGCGGCCGGAGGTGTTGTTCGGCGGCGATGCGGCGTTCGGTCCGAAGAACATCATCTGGGCCGTGGCGCACGGGCACGAGGCCGCGGTCTCGATCGATCGGTTGCTGAGCGAACGCGACGTGCGCGAGCGACCCGCGCCGCTGGTGCGGATGAGCTCGCAGAAGATGGGCATCCACGAATGGAGCTACGACAACGACATCTCGCGCGACGAGCGCTTCAAGGTGCCGTGGATCGAGAAGGAAAGGGCCCTGGCCAGCATCCGCCAGGAAGTGGAGCTCGGCTTCGACGCCGCCACTGCCTGGAAGGAAGCGCAACGCTGCCTCAATTGCGACGTGCAGACCGTGTTCCTGCGCGAGCGCTGCATCGAGTGTGATGCCTGTGTCGACATCTGTCCGATGGACTGCATCAGCTTCACCGGCAATGGCGAGGAGGCCGAACTGCGCCAGCGCCTCACCGCCCCGGCGCTGAACCTCACCCAGGACCTGTACGTGTCCGATGCACTCCGGACCGGGCGGGTGATGGTGAAGGACGAGGACGTCTGCCTGCATTGCGGCCTGTGCGCCGAACGCTGCCCCACCGGGGCATGGGACATGCAGAAGTTCCTGCTGGAAACGGCCAAGGCCGATGGTGGCTGTAGGAAGCGCAAGGAGGCGGCGTGATGAAGACTTCACCTCGTAGAGCCAAGCTTGCTCGGCTGTCCTGCGACGCAGTGCGAGAACTCAGGGGCAGCGGAGCAAGCCCCGCGCTACCGCGAGGCCGTCGCTGCTGCCGGGGTGTTGTGGCATGACACCAATCAGCGCCATCAATGATTTCGTGGTCAAGTTCGCCAACGTCAACGGCTCGGGCTCGGCCTCGGCCAACGAACTGTTCGCCAAGGCCATCCTGCGCATGGGCGTGCCGGTCAGTCCGCGCAATATCTTTCCGTCCAATATCCAGGGCCTGCCGACCTGGTACGAGGTGCGCGTCACCGAGGCCGGTTGGCTGGGGCGGCGTGGCGGCATCGACCTGATGGTGGCGATGAATCCACAGACCTGGGACGCGGACGTGGCCGAGCTGGAACCCGGCGGATACCTGTTCTACGACAGCACGCGGCCAATCCCGAAGTCGAAGCTGCGCGATGACGTCACCCTGCTCGGCATGCCGCTCACCGCGATCTGCAACGACACCTACAGCGATCCGCGCCAGCGCCAGCTGTTCAAGAACATCATGTACCTGGGAGCGCTCTCGGTGCTGATCGGCGTGGACGCCGAGGTGATCGAGAAGCTGTTCGCCGAGCAGTATCGCGGCAAGGAGAAATTGCTCGATGCCAACCGCGAAGCCTTGCGCATCGCGCGCGACTGGGCTTCGGCCAACCTGCCGCACCCGATCGGATTGCAGGTGCGGCGGGCGGACAAGGTGGGCGACCGGATCTTCGTCGACGGCAACGCCGCGGCAGCGCTCGGCTGCGTCTACGGTGGCGCCACGGTCTGCGCCTGGTATCCGATCACGCCATCGTCTTCGCTGGCCGAAGCCTTCGAGAAGTACTGCCTCAAGTACCGCATCGACCCGGAATCGAAGCAGCACCGGTTTGCCATCATCCAGGCCGAGGACGAGATCGCCTCGATCGGCATGGTGGTGGGTGCCGGATGGAATGGTGCCCGCGCCTTCACCACCACCTCCGGCCCCGGCGTGTCGCTGATGAACGAGTTCATCGGGTTGTCCTATTTCGCCGAGATTCCCGCCACGATCATCGACGTGCAGCGCGGTGGTCCCAGCACCGGCATGCCGACCCGCACCCAGCAGAGCGACCTGCTGGCGGCGGCCTACGCCTCGCATGGCGACACCAAGCATGTGTTCCTGCTGCCGGAAGACCCGACCGAGTGCTTCGAGTTCGCCGCGGCGGCGCTCGACCTGGCGGATCGACTGCAGACCGTGGTGTTCGTGCTCACCGACCTGGACATCGGCATGAACCAGCGCCTTTGCGCGCCGTTCCGCTGGGACGAGTCGCGGGCCTACGATCGCGGCAAGGTGCTGGGTCGGGCCGACCTCGATGCCGGCAGGGAGTTTGCGCGTTACAAGGACGTCGAAGGCGACGGGATCCCGTATCGCACCTATCCCGGCACCCATCCCGACAAGGGCGCGTACTTCACCCGCGGTACCTCGCGCGATGCCTGGGCGCGCTACTCCGAGCGCGGCCCGGACTATGTCTACAACATGCAACGGCTGCTGAAGAAGTTCGACTCGGCCAAGGCACTGGTGCCGCAGCCGCTGGAACGGCGTAGCGCGAAACCGGCCCGCGTCGGTGCGATCTACTATGGCTCCACCAGCCCGGCGATGGACGAGGCGATCGCCGTGCTGGAACGCGACGGGACCGCGCTCGACACGTTGCGGGTCCGGGCCTTCCCGTTCCCGGAGTCGGTGCGCGAGTTCGTGCTCTCGCACGAGCGGGTGTTCGTGATCGAGCAGAACCGCGACGCGCAGTTGCGCAGTTTGCTGGTGAATGAGTTCGACCTCGACCCGGCGCGACTGGAGCCGGTGCTGCATTACGACGGCACGCCGATCACGGCGCGTTTCATCGTGCGCGAGATCGAGCGGCGCGCCGGCAGTGCCAGGGTGATCTCGCTGGAGTCGGGGAGGGCCGCCTCGTGACCTACATCAGCAAGCCCGCGTTGCGGCATCCGAGCCTGGCCTGCAACGCGGTCGGGTTCACCCGGCGCGACTACGAAGGCAAGATCAGCACGCTCTGCGCCGGTTGCGGGCACGATTCGATTTCGGCAGCGATCATCCAGGCCTGCTGGGAGCTGGACATCGAGCCGCACCGCGTCGCGAAGCTCTCCGGCATCGGTTGCAGTTCCAAGACGCCGGACTATTTCCTCGGCCAGTCGCACGGGTTCAATACCGTGCACGGCCGCATGCCGAGCGTGCTGACCGGCGCGAACCTCGCGAACCGCTCGCTGATCTACCTTGGCGTTTCGGGCGACGGCGACTCGGCTTCGATCGGCATGGGCCAGTTCGTGCATGCGCTGCGGCGTGGCGTGAACATGACCTACATCGTCGAGAACAATGGCGTGTACGGATTGACCAAGGGCCAGTTCTCCGCCACGGCCGACCAGGGTTCCACCTCCAAGCGCGGCGTGGTGAACGCCGACACGCCGATCGACCTGGTGGGTCTCGCGCTGCAACTCGGGGCCACGTATGTCGGACGCGGCTTCTCCGGCGACAAGACCCAACTGGTGCCCCTGATCAAGGGAGCGCTGGCCCACCGCGGCGCCGCATTCCTGGATGTGATCAGCCCCTGCGTCGCCTTCAACAACCACGACGGCAGCACCAAGAGCTATGCCTACGTGCGCGAGCACAACGACGCGGTGAATCGGCTGGACGTGATTCCGCAGCGCAGCGAGATCCGGGTCGAGTACAGCGCAGGCGAAACCATCGACGTGGAACAGCACGATGGCTCGCGCCTGCGCCTGCACAAACTCGACCCGGACTACGATCCACGCGACCGCATTGCCGCGATGAACTACGTGCAGGCGCACCAGGCGCGTGGTGAAGTGGTGACGGGACTGCTCTACGTGGATGCCGAAGCCGGCGATCTGCACGAACACCTGAAAACGGTCGAAGCGCCGCTGAACACGCTGGAGGCCGGCGAACTGTGCCCTGGCTCCGAGGTGCTGGCCAGGATCAACGCCGGGCTGCGCTGAGTTGGGAGGCGTGCAGGTCGGCAAGCAGTCCGGGCTGAAGTCGGGTGAGGCGGGCGCGGCGGCGCGTTCCCGCCCGATCCGCGCTAGGCTGGGGCACCTACGCCCGGAGCCGATCCCATGACCGTCTGCCCTGTCGCACTCGCCGTCGGTTGCCGCAAGTGTCCGGTGTTCTCCGTGTGCCCGCTCAAGAGCGTGATCGGCGACCAGCCCGCTGCCGGATCCGGATCCGGCGCGAAGAAGGCAGCGCCCAGGAAAAAGTCGAAGTCGCATTGATGTCGCGGCGCCTGCGCCCGCTCACCGGACTCGATGCCGCCTTCCTGTACCTGGAGGCGGCCGGCACGCCGATGCACGTCGGCAGCCTGATGCGGATCGAGGCGCCGAGGCGTCGTGGCTTCGACTTCCATCGCGACCTCGTCGCGCACCTGGCCGAGCGCCTGCCGCGAACCCGCGTGTTGCGCCGCGTGTTGCAGGACGCGCCGCTGGACCTGGGGCACCCGATGTGGCGCGAAGTCGATTCGATCGACCTGCGTCGGCACGTGCTGAAACGCAGGCTGGCCGCGCCCGGCAGCACGCGGCAGCTCGAGGCGCTGGTGGCGAAGCTGCATGCGCTGCCGCTGGATCGATCCCGCCCGCTCTGGCAATTCGTGGTGATCGAAGGCCTGGCGACGGGCGAGGTGGCGCTGTACGCGAAGATCCATCATGCAGTGCTTGACGGGCAAGGTGGCGTCGCCCTGGCACAGGCCCTGCTCGACCTCGAACCGCGGCGTCCGGCGCGGGCGCGCATCGCTCCCACGCCCGGCTTGCCGCTTGCGTCGACGTCGACCGCCGATCTTGCCCGCACCGCCTTGCGTGCCAATGCACAGCAGCTGCTGAAGCTGCTGCGCGCGGTGCCGCCGGTGCTGAAACTGGCGGCCGGGCCGCGCAGCGAGTCGATGCTGGAATCGCTGCGCACCGGCGTGGCAAGGCTGCGCCGCAGCGTCACGATCGCGCCGCGCAGCCGCTTCAACCGACAGGTCTCGGAGGCGCGCAGTTTTGCCACCAACAGCATGCCGCTGGATGCGATCAAGCGCATCGCGCGCGGGCACGGGGTCAACCTCAATGACGTGGTAATGGCGCTTTGCGCCGGAGCCTTGCGCAGCCTGCTCGACCGGGCTGGCGAACTGCCGCGCAAACCGCTGGTGGCGGCCATGCCGGTCTCCTTGCGGGATGCGGGCGACAACGACGCCGGAAACCGGGTGTCGATGGTGCAGTGCGTGTTGCCCACCGACCTCGACGACCCGCTGCAGCGGCTGCAAGCAGTGGCCGCCGTCACGCGCAGCCTGAAACAGCAGGTGAGTTCGCTGCGCGGCCTGATTCCTACGGATTTTCCCGGGCTGGCCGCGCCCCTCTGGGGAAGTGGATTGTCGCGCCTCTGGGCACGCGGCCGCGTCGCCGAACGACTCCCGCCCTTGGCCAACCTGGTGATCTCCAACGTGCCTGGGCCACCGGTGCTGCTGTACCTGGCCGGCGCACGCATCGCGCAGTATTTCCCCGTCTCCATCGTCACGCATGGACTCGGGCTCAACATCACGGTGCAGAGCTATGCCGGCATGCTGGAATTCGGCCTGGTGGCCTGCCGTGCTGCCTTGCCCAAACCCGGATTGCTGGCACAGTGCCTGCAGGTCGAGTTCGAACAACTCCTGGAATCGCTACCCGCATGACACGATCCGTCTCGTACAGGAATGAACCGCTGAACCCGCCGTCCTCGGTGCTGCTGGCGCTCGAGGGCCGCGCCTGGCTGGAATGGGGTTCCTTGCCTCTGGCCTGGCGCTGGTTGTCGAAGGCGCCGCGCGGCGATGGACATCCGGTCCTGGTGTTGCCGGGGCTGGCTGCAGGTGACCTGAGCACCTGGCCTTTGCGCAAGTTCCTGCAGCAGCGAGGCTATGTGGCGGAACCCTGGGAGCAGGGACTGAACCTCGGGCCGCGGCGGGAAATCGTGCGCGGCCTGGTGGACAAGGTGCGCGAGCTGCATGCCGAACACGGGCGCAAGGTGAGCTTGATCGGCTGGTCACTCGGTGGCGCACTGGCGTGGGCGCTGGCCGCGCGCATGCCGAAGCGGGTGCGACAGGTGATCACCCTGGGTTCGCCGCTGCAGGCCAGTGGCGCGCATGCAACTAATGCCTGGCGCCTGTTCGAACTGGTGAGCGGATACGCGGCCGACCATCCGCACCTCGCGCGCATCGGCGGCAAGCCGCTGCAGGTGCCACTCACGGCCATCCTCAGTCGCAGCGACGGCGTGGTGAACTGGCGCACCAGCCTCGCACCACCCGGTCCGCAACGCGAAAGCATCGAAGTGGCGGCGAGCCACCTCGGGCTCGGCGCGCATCCTGCGGTGTTGTGGGCGATCGGGGATCGGCTCGCCCAGGCCGAAGGCCAGTGGCAACCCTTCCGGCGCGAGGGACATTGGCGGCAATTATTCTTCCGTGATCCTGCGCTCGCGCCGGCCAGCGAGATGATGGTGCGATAGTCCGGGGCCTACACCAGCAGCGCGAACCCGAACAGGCCCAGCATCACGAAGCCGATCCCGACCTTCGCGACCGCCCCGAGGGCCATTCCGATCCAGGTGCCGAGCCCGACCTTGGCCGCGTCCGCAGCCTGCCGGCCGGCAGCCAGTTCGCCCAGCATTGCGCCCACGAAGGGTCCGAGTACGAGGCCGACCAGCCCGAAGAACAGCCCGACCAGGACGCCGAGCGCGGCACCGAACAAGGCCAGGCCACTGGCACCGACGCGCTTGGCGCCGAGCAGTCCTGCGATGAAATCCAGCGCGATGGCGAGCGCACACAAACCGCCGAGCAGGGCCAGGGTCCAGCCGCCGACGTGTTCGAAGTCACCCGCCCATGCGGCAAGCAGCATGCCGCCGAACAGGATCGGCATGCCGGGCAGGGCAGGCAGCACGGTGCCGGCCAAACCGACAAGCATCAGCAGCGCCGACACGGAATAGAGCACGGTGGTCGTATCCATGCGCGGCTAGACGGAAACCGGTGCGCCGCGTGACAGGCCGTGCCTCGATCGGTTCAAGCCCGCGTCAGAGATAGCGCAACCAGCGCTTCTGCGGATGCGCGCGCTTGTAGCGGTCGTACCAGGCGCACAGCGGGTAGAGCACGAGCAACAGCACCGCCCAGACCAGGTAGACACGCGGCAGGTTGGGCGCATAGCCCGCGGGAAGGCCGCTGGGACCGGCGAAGCCGTTCACGATCTGCCCGAAACTGAGCTGGGCCCAGATCGCGGCCGACAGCACGATCAGCGGCGTGTGGATCAGGTAGTAGAACAGCGGTACGCGCCCGAACACCGTCACCGGCTTGAGCCAGGCACCGCGCAGATGCTCGAACACGACGAACAGGATCAGTGCCGGGCCCAGCGTCATCAGCAGGAACAGCAGCGACGGCGGATATTTCTGCACGTTGAGCGCGGCCAGGGTCGACCACAGCGCACCGCGGCCGTCCGCTTCCCACGGCACGGGATTGCCGTACAGATTGGTCAGGCGCAGCAACACGAAGGCCGCGATCATTGCGACCCCGGCCAGCACGATGCGGCGCTCGTTGCGCTGATCGCCCACCAGCCAGGGCGCGACGCCGAAGCCCAGCGCCATCACGCCGATCCAGGGCAGGATCGGATAGACCACCAGCACGCCGCCGGCCACCGTCTGCGACAGGAATCCGCCTTCGTGCAGGATCGTCCAGAGCGGTGCTGCGGCCCCGAATTGTCGCGGCGTGAGCGGATCGAGCAGGTTGTGGCCGAGCACGATGACTACCCCCACCACGAGCGGCAACCAGCGCGGCCCCTGCACCAGCACAGCCAAGGCCAGCATCGACCAACCGATGGCCCAGATCACTTGCAGGAAGAAGAACGAGAACGGCGCCGCATCCCAGCTCGGATTGACGATGGCCAGCTCCAGCACGATCAGCAACAGGCCGCGGGTGGCGAGAAAACGCCCGAATTCGCCCTGGTCCATCGCGCTGTTTTGGCGATTCAGCCAAGCGCTGACGCCGGAGAGGAACACAAACGTCGGTGCGCAGAAATGCGTGATCCAGCGGGTCAGGAATAGCGCCGGGCTTGCTTGCGACAAGTCTTCGGGCGCGAACCCCGTCGGCGACCAGAAATCGCGGGTGTGGTCGATGGCCATGATCATCATGACCAGGCCACGCAGCAGGTCCACGCCCTGGATTCGTACCCGGTCCGCATTCATCGCGCACTCCCCCTGTCGCCGCCAGTATGCCTGCGGCTGCCTGGCCGGTGCTTCGCTCCGGCGCGCGCGACCGACGGCTCGGCTGCCATGGAGGAGCCGGCGTGCGTCACGCCTCGCGCCAGGCGCGCCGGACCAGTTCGTGGAAGTGATGCAGCGCGTTCTCACGCCTCGGGTTGAGTCGTCCGGGGGCATAGACACCCGAGGCCAGCCCGCGTTGCACCGCGGCACAGATGTCGCCGTCCTCGTGCTGCACCTCGGCGCTGAAGTGGCGATCCCGCTCGCGCCGCTGCGTCGCCGCGGCCGAATCGTCGCGAGGATACAGGTAATCGAATTCGACCCGGCAGCGATCCGGGCCCAGGGGGATCACACGATTGGTCTGGAGTCGATCGGGCAGCAGGTTCAACATGACGTTGGGCCAGAGGAAGTAGTACAGCGCATCACCTTGGCCGTAGAGGGAAGCGTCGCTTTCCAGCGGGCTGAACTGGAGCGAGTGCCAGTGCGAGGTTTCCGTGACGTAGCTGCGATAGTCGAGCAGCTGGTTCAGCGCCGGGTGGATGTGCGGGACGTGGTAGCCCTCAAGGTAGTTGTCGACGTAGACCTTCCAGTTGCAGGCCACCTCGAAGCTGTCGCGCCGCTCGAACGAGAAGTGGGAGAAGGCGCGTTCCCCGAGGCGCGCATCCATGCCGAGCATCAACTCCGGCAACTCATGCGCGGGATCGAGCGCGGCGAACACGAGGCCGCGCCAGACTTCGACCCGGATCTGCGGCAGTCGGATCGCTTGCGGATCGAAATCCTCGGTGTCCTGCATTTCGGTGGCGCTGCGCAGGCGACCATCGAGCGTGTAGGTCCAGCCGTGGTAACGGCAACGCAGCGCCCTGGCGCTGCGCCCATCACACAGCGCCAGCGGTCCGGCGCGATGGCGGCAGACATTGTGCAGGCCGCGCAGCACGCCATCCTCGCCGCGTACCAGCAAGATCGGAACTCCGGCAATCTCTCCCACGACGTGGTCGCCCGCGCCCGAAAGCTGCGACAGATGCGCCAGCAACTGCCAGTGGCGCGCGAAGATCGCCCGTTGTTCGAATGCCAGGGCGCCGGGTTCGACATAGAACGCGGCGGGAAGCGCGCGTGCGTGCGAAAGCGCTTGCGGCGCAAGCTCGGTGGGGTTGGGCTGGAAACTCATGTCGAGTGGCGGCAGGGAAGGCGAGGTGAAGTATCCCGCAGCCCGCGCTTTCGGTGCGACGTCGCCGCGCCGCGGGTTGCTTTCAATCCGGGTCGTGGCGTTCGGGCGAGGCAATCTGCTTGTCGAGGGCGGCTTCGGCGCGGTCGGCGTAGTGTCGGCAGGCCGAGGTGTCGATCGGCGCGTCGCGGCTGTCGTCGCGCAGCTCCGTCGAGGCAAACCGCTCGAACATCCGGGACGCCTGCGGATGCGGCGTCAACAAGATGTCGCAGGGCAGCCCGCGGATCAGGGCGAAACTCCGGCGGAACTCGCCGACGAGCCCGGGGCGATGCGGATGATCCAGCAGACGATAGCCGGGCGCGCTCAGGCTGTCGGCGTAGACCAGTTGCCGTGGTGCATCTCCGGTGTCCTCGGTCCAGGTCCAACTCATGCTGCCCGGAGTGTGGCCGGGCGTCAGGTGCGCGGTGAAAGCGAGCTTGCCCAGGGTGATGGTTTCGCCGTCGAGCACGGTGTCGTCGACCATGACCGGCGCATAGGGGTAGGCGTCGCCATAGTGCAGGTCACCGCGACCGCCCGCTGACAACAGCAGCGCGCTCTCGGCACTCGCCAACACCCGCGCGCCGGTGCGAGCCTTGAGTTCCGCCAGGGCTCCGACGTGGTCTTCGTGGACATGGCTGGTGAGGATCAGGTCGATCTCATCCCGCGTCACGCCGAGTGTGTCGAGATTCGCCAACACCACGGGCAAGGCGCTGGCCGTGCCCGCATCGAACAAGACCGAGCCCTGCTCGCCACGGACCAGGATCACGCTAACGCCGCCGGTGCCCACGTACCAAGTGTTTCCCGCGATGTGGAACGGAGGATGCGGCGCATCCCAGGCATCGGCGGCCGGCGTGGCGGCGCACCCGTTCCCGGCCGACATGGCGAGGAGCATGGCGATGGCAAAGGCAGGCGTGGCCAGTAGGCGGGACATGTGGTTCTCCGAAGGCGGGACGACGCAAGCTTGTGTGGTCGAAGGGTCGAGGTGCCGTGCGAGTTCTGGCGTTTCCCGGGCACGGCAGTCTGGTATGGTCGCGCCGCCTCACTCGCCCCAGGTATCGCATGTCGGATGACATTCAGCACCGCACCCTGCATGTAGATGGCAGCGACGGTGCGCGGGCTCGCGTGCAATTGGTGCATCCCTCGCGGCCTTCCCGGCTCCTGTATTGGTTGCCTGCGCTCGGGGTCGGACTCGGACCGAACCTTGGGTTCGCGGAGGCCCTGGCCCGCCAAGGCGTGGCGGTGGCAGTACACGAATGGCGGGGCCTGGGCGAAAGCAATCGACGCGCCTCGCGCGCTTGCGACTGGGGATATCGCGAACTGCTCGATCTCGACCTGCCCACCGGCCTGCGGGCCGTGCGCGACGTTTTCGACGGCTTGCCGGTCTGCCTGGGCGGCCACAGCCTCGGCGGCCAGTTCGCACTGATCCATGCCGCGCGCCAGCCCCAAGCCCATCCGGAAGTGTGGCTGGTGGCGAGTGGGCAGCCACACTGGCGCGCCTTCGGCGGCCTGCGCGCGCTGGGTGTGCTTGCCTTTGCCTGTGCCATCCCCGGAATCACCAGGCTGGCCGGGTACTTTCCCGGCACGCGACTGGGTTTTGCCGGCCGCGAAGCAGGGCGGATGATGCGCGACTGGGCCGGCACCGCCATCCGTGGCGACTACGCGATGCGCGCATTCGGTTCGGAACTGGATCTTGCGTTGAAGTCCTACGCGGGACGCGTGCTGGCGTTGCGGATGCGCGAGGATGGATTGGCACCGCCGCGCGCGATCGATCGCCTGCGACAGCTCGCGCCGCAGGCGTCGTGGACGGTGCGGGATCTCGGCCGCGAGGCCTTCGCCGCGCGACGCCCGGATCACTTCGGCTGGTTGCGCGAACCGGTCGCGGTGGTGGATGCGTTCATGGCGTGGAACCAGGCGAAAACCAGGCCTGCGGCGTGAGCACCTGACGCGCTTCCGATGGCGCGCGCGACCCCCTAGGCAGCGCGCTTTTTCGTCGGCTACACTCGGGCCCGCTGAGCTAGCCTGGTCACCGTGAATCGTGGCTTGACTGCGTCGATCACCGATCTCGCGTCATCGCTTCAACGTTTCATTCCCTGCTGCCAGTAAGTCCGGTGTCGGTACCGGGAATTCCATCGTTGCGGAGCGAGAAAACATGTCGGATCGTCAGATCGGCACCGTCAAGTGGTTCAACGACAGCAAAGGCTTCGGCTTCATCAGCCGGGACAACGGCCCGGATGTGTTCGTGCACTTTCGCGCCATCAATGGCACCGGCCACCGCTCGCTGGCGGAAGGGCAGAAGGTGAGCTTCAAGGTGGTGCAGGGCCAGAAGGGCCTGCAGGCCGAAGACGTCACCACGGCCTAGGCTGTCGAAGGACGCGCAAGACCCTGCATCGGCCGCCGTGAGGCGGCCGATGCATTTTCAGGGCAGCGGCGCGGCCGCGATCGGCGCGGTGACTCTCAGCGGAAATCCTCATGGCAGGCCTTGCAGGCCGCACCAACCGGCTTCATGGCTTGTCCCAGGGCCTCGCACGTCGGAGGTGCCGATGCCAGGGCGGCATCGAGCGCGCCCAGGAGGTCGGTGCCGTACTTGCGGAACTGGGTGTCGTCGCCGCCCGTGGGCAGGAAGGCCGCGTCGAAGTCCTGCGCCACGCTGCGCATGCTGCGCAGGTGCGCCTCGGCCGCCACCGCGTCGCACTTGCCACTCTTGATCATGTCGCCCAGGGCGCCGGCGTGATGCCCGGCGACCGTCATCGTCGCCTTCGACAGGGGTGTTTCCTGGCGCATCGCGCTGATCGCGGTGACCGCGCCGAGCGCGCCGACGAACAAGCCCAGCAGCAACATCACGACCATGCGCATGACTTCGATCCAAGGGTGGGGGGCTCGCATTGTGGCGTCTGCGCCGGGCGCGAGCCAGCGTCCGTTGCGGATACCGTATCCTTCGCGGCGCCATGAACCCGCATGAGTCACCCAGCCAACGCTTCTCCGGGATCGACCGCCTCTACGGGCAGGGTGCAATCGAATGCCTTGCGCGCAGGCATGTCGGCATCGTGGGCGTCGGCGGGGTGGGCTCGTGGGCAGTGGAGGCGCTGGCACGCAGCGGGGTCGGCAAGCTCACCCTGATCGATGCCGACGACATCTGCCTGAGCAACACCAACCGCCAGTTGCACGCGCTCGAAGGCCAGTACGGGCGCAACAAGGTCGACGTACTGGCGGAACGGGCCCGTGCCATTTCACCTTCGATCGAGGTGGATCCGATCGCCCGCTTCCTGACGCCGGCGAATCTTCCCGACTTGCTGTCGCGTGACTACGACGTGGTGCTGGATGCCTGCGACAGTTTCCGGGTGAAGGTCGAGACCATCGCCTACTGCCGTCGGCGCAAGATCCCGCTGATCGTGTCGGGGTCGGCGGGCGGCCGCACCGATCCGACCCGGATCCAGGTGCGCGACCTGAGCCGTACCGAACACGACGCGCTGCTTGCCCTGGTACGCAAGAAGCTGCGCGCCGAGTTCAATTTCCCGCGGACGCCGAAGCGCTACTTCGGGGTGCAGGCGGTGTACTCGCTCGAAAACGTGCAGTACCCGCAGCACGACGGAACGGTGTGCGGCACGCGACCTGCGCTGGGGCCGGATGCGGCCTTCAAGCTCGATTGCGGCGCGGGCCTCGGCGCGGCAACCCACGTCACCGCGGCGTTCGCCTTCGCAGCGGTATCGCGCATCCTGCCCCGGTTGCTCGTCAGCCCAGGCCAAAAAGACGGCGTGCGTTCGCCGTCGTAGCTTCGGCCAGCGCTTCGAGCGACTGACCCCGCAGGCTTGCGACCGCAACCGCCACTTCCGGCAGGCGCGCCGGCTCGTTGCGGACGCCACGATGCGTGGCGAGTGGCTGGTCCGGCGCGTCGGTTTCCAGAAGCAGGTACTCGATCGGCATGCGGGCGACGATGCCGCGCAGGCGGCGCGCGCGGTCATAGGTGACGGGCCCGCCGATGCCGAGGTGAAAGCCGAGTGCGAACAGCTGCCGTGCCTGCTCCTCGCTTCCGGAGAAGCTGTGCACCACGCCGCGCAAGCCGCCGACCCGACGCAATGCGTCGATCACCTCGTCGAGCGCACGACGCGCGTGCAGGATGACGGGCAGGTCGAAGGCCCGCGCCAGGTCGAGCTGGGCGCGGAAGTAGTGCCGCTGCTGCACCGGGTCGAGGCCGTCGACGAAGTGGTCCAGGCCGCATTCACCCACGGCGCAGGGGCGTTCGCGCTCGATCCACTGCGCGAGTTCGTCCAGATGCCGGGGGCGATGCCGGTCGAGGAACATCGGGTGCAGGCCATAGGCCGGGTGCAGGCCGCTTTCTCCGGCGCAGAGGTCGCGCAGTGCTTGCCAGCCATCGGCAGCCACCGCCGGCACCACCTGCAAGCTGACCCCGGCAGCGCGCGCACGACGCAGCACCGCGGCGCGATCGGGGTCGAACTCGGCCGCGTCGAGGTGACAGTGGCTGTCGATCAGCACGTGCAGGCTACGGGGCCGTGTCGATCACCGGCGGGTCGCGGCGACGCTTCCACTGGCCCAGCACCAGGGTGCCCAGCGCGAGCAATAGTTCGTCGGCGAACGGGATCAGGTCCGGCACCAGTACATCGAGCAGGAACAGGGCCGCGGTGAGCTTGAACAGCTGCGGGTGCCTGAGCTTGCTCACGTAGGCCAGGACCGGGGCGAGCAGGGGATGGGGCATGACCGGGTTCGACTCCAATCGGGTGTCGCCAGACGCGGGGCGACCACAGTCTATGCGATGGCGCCGGACGGGAGGCGCCACGTCCGCAAGATCTCGCGTCGCGGGCCGGGCCTTCGGCGCCCCGGTCTTGCCGGCCTGCAACGCGCCTCGCAAATGCCCGGATTCCGGGGCGCATGGCATCGCGGCCGGGCGCAAGGGTAAAATTACGGGCTGCGCGCCGACGGTGCGCACTCTTCCCCCTTTCGAGTTCCCCTGCCATGCCCGCGCTGAATCCGTGCGATCTCTACGATGTCCGTTCCCTGCTAAGTGAAGAAGAATGCGCGGTGCAGGACACCGTGGCGCGCTTCACCGACGAGCGCGTGCTGCCGATCATCGGCGATGCCTTCGAGCAGGGTCGGTTCCCGCGGGAACTGATCCCGGAGATCGCCTCGCTCGGCCTGCTGGGTTCCTCCTTGCCGGAGGACTACGGCTGCGCCGGCCTGAACGGCGTCAGCTACGGCCTGATCTGCCAGGAGCTGGAACGCGGCGACAGCGGCATCCGCAGCTTCGTCTCGGTGCAGAGCTCGCTCTGCATGTATCCGATCTACGCCTATGGCAGCGAGGAACAACGCCGTGCGTGGTTGCCGCGCATGGCGCGCGGCGAGGTCATCGGCTGCTTCGGCCTGACCGAACCGCACGGCGGCTCCGACCCGTCCAACATGAAGACCCACGCGCGCCGCGACGGCGGCGACTGGGTCATCAACGGCTCCAAGATGTGGATCACCAACGGCAATCTCGCGCAGATCGCCATCGTCTGGGCGCAGACCGAGGAAGGCATCCAGGGCTTCATCGTGCCCACCGACACGCCCGGTTTCACCGCGCAGGAGATCCACAAGAAGATGAGCCTGCGGGCTTCCGTCACCAGCGCGCTGTTCTTCGACAATGTGCGCATTCCCGACGCCAACCGCCTGCCCAACGTGAAGGGCCTGAAGGGACCGCTGGGCTGCCTGACGCAGGCGCGCTATGGCATCACCTGGGGGCCGATCGGCGCTGCCATCGCTTGTTTCGTCGAGACCCGCGACTACACGCGCGAACGCATCCTGTTCGACCGCCCGGTTGCCGCCACCCAGTCGGCGCAGCTCAAGCTGGCCGACATGGCGCGCCGCATCACGCTGGCGCAGTTGCTGTCGCTGCAGCTCGGTCGACTCAAGGACGCCGGCACCATGCAGCCGGCACAGGTGTCGCTGGCGAAGTGGAACAACTGCCGCATGGCGATCGACATCGCGCGTGAATGCCGCGACCTGCTGGGCGGGGCCGGCATCACCACCGAGCACAGTCCGATCCGGCACGCGCTCAACCTCGAATCGGTCATCACCTACGAAGGCACCGAAACCGTGCACCAGCTCGTGATCGGGCGCGAGGTGACTGGCATCAACGCGTTCTGAGCATGTGCGGCGCAAGCTTGCGCCTCGCCGCGCTGGCGGTGCTGTCCGGTGTCGGACTTGCGCCGGCCGCCGGTGCGCAGGCGATCTTCGCCAGCGGCTTCGAGCTGGCGCGGCCCTTGCTGGCGGGCGGCAGCAACTACCACTGGTATGCGCTCGGGCCCGGCTGCGAGCGCGAGCCGTTCGGGATCGTGGCCAACTACCACGAGTTCGGGGTGCGCGATCTGGTCCGCGAGCAGTTGATCGACATGCGCGCCGCGGGGCAGGAGCGCCTGTCGCTGGGCCTGTACCACCTCACGCCGGCGGTTCCGACCGCGGACGGGCGCGTCACCGGCACGGTCCTCGATTCGAGTGGCGGCGCGCTCCGGCCACAGTACCTGCAGAACATCGTCGATCTGCTCTCGGACGTGCGTGACGCCGGCTTCCGCAATTTCCTGTTCCGCTATTTCCCGCAAGGCGACAACGACGCCAAGCACTGGGAGTCCCTGA
Organism: Chiayiivirga sp.; assembly: GCA_022647565.1. GTDB lineage: Bacteria > Pseudomonadota > Gammaproteobacteria > Xanthomonadales > Xanthomonadaceae > JALCLA01. The sequence continues at coordinate 464,455 of JALCLA010000003.1, read as the reverse complement.
ATGCCGCGCGCCTCGAAGACAACTGGGGCGTGATCCGCAGCATCGAGCCACTGCTGCTGGCCTCGGGCCTGGGGCATGGCACCGATCTGCTGGTCGAAGGCATGCCGCGGGCGCGCATCTTCGCGGGCCAGATCCTGGAAAACGAGCCCAACAAGGACGGCTGGAGCCGTTACGCGCGCGAGATATGGAAGCGTTACGTGACCGAATTCGGGCGTGATCGCAGCGTCGGGTTCTCCTTCGTTTCCGACACCGACGACCAGCGCATCGACTCACGCGTCGAGCACAAGGACTATGTCTATACCGTTGGCGGCACCCTGACCTTGCCGGTGGCGCTGGCGCTGGACATCTACGGCACGCCGGAGCGCGACGAGCGCTGGATCTATGAGCGCTACCGCAAGCATGTGGTCGACGAAGGCATGGGAACCTTGCCTTGGGTGGTGGCCGAAACCTACTACGACGATGCCGTTGCCGCGCGCGGTCTGGGCGAGGCCATGACCGCCACCGGGCATTCGATCCTCTACCTGACCCAGTGGCCGTTGCAGCGGATGAACAGCTGCAACGGTGACGTGACGGTGGCGCCACCAACGGCGTTCGGGAACTGGGTCCGATTCGGGTTCTAGCGGTGCAAGGCCACCAGCATCGCCGCTCCGGAAGAGCCGTGTGCGTGGCGCGTTGCAGGTATCATTGCGGGCCCGCCCCGCCGCATCCACTCCATGCTCACGGTTTACGGATTTTCGCCGTCCGGCAATTGCCACAAGGTTCGCCTGCTGCTGGAACAACTCGGCCGGCCGTACCGCTGGGTGGAAACGGATTCGGCTCGCGGCGCGACCCGAACGCCCGAGTATCTGGCAAAGAATCCGAATGGCAAGGTGCCGATCCTTGAGCTCGATGACGGGCGCGTGCTGGCCGAATCGAACGCGATCCTGTGCTGGTTGGCGGACAGCGCGCCTGCTTCGGAACGGACCTTCCTGCCCGCCGACCACTGGCAACGAGCGCAGGCGCTGGCCTGGATGTTCTTCGAGCAGTACAGCCATGAACCCCATGTGGCGGTGGCGCGCTTCATCCGCGGCTGGACCCCGGAAGACTCGCCACGTCGCGCTGAGCTGCCGCGCCTGCGGGAGCGTGGCCACCAGGCGCTGGCGGTGATGGAGCGACACCTGTCGCAGCACCCGTGGTTCACGGGCGAACACTACGGTATCGCCGACATCGCCCTGTTCGCCTACACCGACGTGGCGGGCGAGGGTGGTTTCGACCTGGCCGCCTACCCGCACTTGCGCGCCTGGCTGACGCGGGTGCGCGCGACGCCCGGTTTTGTGGCGATGGCACCGCCGTCGCCCGAAGCGCAGGCCTTGCTCGCGCGACGCGACTGACCCCAATTCACTTCTTGCTGCGCTTCGCGCGGAGTTCCCGATGTCTGCCCAACCCGTTCCCGCCCGTCACAAGGACGTCAATCGTGCCAAGGTCTGTGACGACAACTTCGTCGAGTTCGTGCGCGGATGGAGCGGCCATGCGCAAGCACGGCCAGCGCCGGACGAGGCCGTGCTGGACGGCAGCGCCTGCAGCGCGCGCGATTTCCTTGAACTGTTCGAGTCGCAGCTGATCTCGCGCCATCTCGACCTGATGGCGCGCGTGCTGCGCGTGCAGCAGAAAGTGTTCTACACCATTGGTTCCAGCGGGCACGAAGGCAATGCCATGGTGGCGCGACTGACCCGCCACACCGATCCGGCCTTCCTGCACTACCGTTCCGGCGCCTTCATGGCCGAGCGCTTCCGCAAGCTGCCGGGCACCGATGGCAAACCACGTGACCCGATCATGGATTCGGCCCTGAGCTTTGCCGCGAGTGCCGACGACCCTGCTTCCGGTGGCCGCCACAAGGTCTGGGGCAGCAAGCCGCTCTGGGTGCTGCCGCAGACCTCGACCATTGCCTCGCACCTGCCCAAGGCCTTCGGTACGGCGGTGGCGATCGAGCAGGCGCGGCGCCTCGGCCACGCCTCGCCGATTCCGCACGACTCCATTGCAATCTGTTCCTTCGGCGACGCCAGTTCCAACCATGCCACGGCGCAGACCGCGTTCAACGCGGCGGCCTGGACGGCCTACCAGAAGCTTCCCGCGCCGGTGCTGTTCGTGTGCGAGGACAATGGCATCGGCATTTCGGTGAAGACGCCCACGGGATGGGTGGCGCAGAACTTCTCCGGGCGTCGTGACCTCGATTATTTCTACGCGGATGGCCTCGACATCGGCAGCGGCTACGAACAGGTGGCGCGCGCGGTGCAGCACTGCCGCGCCACGCGCCGCCCGACCTTCCTGCACCTGCGTACCACGCGCGTGATGGGCCATGCCGGCACCGACTTCGAGATCGAGTGGCGTTCGTTCGAAGAATTGATGGCGGTCGAGGCGACCGATCCCTTGCTGCGCTCGGCCGCGATCGCGCTTGAATCCGGGTTGATGACGCCGGAGCAGGTGCTGGCGCAGTACGAGGCGATCCGTGCCAGGTGCTTCGCCGCGGCCGAGGACGCCGATCGTCGCCCGCGCCTGACCTCGCTGGCCGAGGTGATGGCGCCGCTTGCGCCGTACACGCCGGCGGCAGTTGCAGGGGAAGCAACACGTACCGACTACGACGGCAAGCGCCTGGCGGTGTTCGGCAGCGACGACAAGCTGCCCGAGAACCAGCCGCCCCGTCATCTGGCGATCCAGATCAACCAGGCCTTGCACGATCTGTTCTGCAAGTACCCGGAAGCGCTGCTGTTCGGGGAAGACGTGGCGCAGAAGGGCGGCGTCTACACCGTCACCAAGAACCTGCACAAGGCCTTCAAGAACCAGCGCGTGTTCAACACCTTGCTGGACGAGACGATCATCCTCGGCCTGGCGCAGGGATTCGCCAACCTCGGCATGTTGCCGCTGCCCGAGATCCAGTACCTGGCCTATTTCCACAACGCCTGCGACCAGATCCGTGGCGAGGCCTGCTCGCTGCAGTTCTTCAGCAACAACCAGTACCGCAATCCGATGGTGATGCGGATCGCGTCCCTGGGTTACCAGCGTGGCTTCGGCGGACATTTTCACAACGACAACTCGATCACCGCGCTGCGGGACATCCCCGGCCTCGTGGTGGGTTGCCCCAGCCGCGGCGACGACGCCGCCATGATGCTGCGCACGATGATGGCGCTGGCCAAGGTCGACGGACGCGTCTGCGCCTTCCTGGAACCCATCGCGCTCTACATGACCAAGGACTTGTACGAGACCGGCGACGGGGGCTGGCTCACGCCGTACCCGGCACCCGACCAGGCGATGCCGCTGGGTGAAGGCCGGGTCTACGGGGAGGGTGCGGACCTCGTCATCTTCAGCTTCGGCAATGGGGTGCCGATGAGCCTGCGTGCCGCGCGCGAGATCGAGAAGGCCCACGGCTGGAGCACGCGCGTGGTCGACCTGCGCTGGCTGCAGCCGCTCAACGAGGCCTTCATCGCCGAGCACGCGCGAGTGGCCAAGCGCATTCTCGTGGTGGACGAGGGCCGCCGCAGTGCCGGCGTGGGCGAAGGCGTGATCACCGCGATCCAGGAAGCAGGCCAGGGCGGCAAGCCGCTGCGCCGCGTGGTCGGCGCCGACACCTATACGCCCCTGGCCGGCGCGGCCTTCCTCGTCATTCCCTCGGAGGCGGACATCGTGGCGGCGGCCGCCAGCTTGGCAGCGATCCGGGGCTGATGGCGGGGGCGGTGACGGCAGGCGTCCGATTCCCCTATCATCGACCCTGACATGAGCCAGACCCAGCCCCTCTGCATCCTGTTCGCCGACGTCAGCGGCAGCACCAAGCTGTTCGAGCAGCGCGGCGATGTCGAGGCGCGGCGCATCATTGCGGCGGTGCTGGACGCGCTCTCGAAGATCTGCGCCAGCCACGGCGGCAAGGTCATCAAGACCATCGGCGACGAGATCATGTGCACCTTGCCGGGCGCGCTCAACGGCGTGATGGCGGCCAGCGACATGCAAAAGCGCGTCGCGCACGACATCAACTTCGTGCGCGACAACCTCGGCATTCGCATCGGCCTGCACCACGGCGAGACCCTGGTCGAGGACAACGACGTCTACGGCGACGCGGTCAACACCGCGGCGCGCATGGCCTCGCTCGCCAAGCGCGAACAGATCGTCACCACGGCCACCACGCTCAAGGGCCTGACCAATGCCGGTTCGATCCGCAGCCGCAGCCTCGGGCGGGCGCGGGTCAGCGGCAAGCTGCTGCCGATCGAGATTGTCGACATCATCTGGCAGGAAGACATCTCCAACGTCACCACGGTGCAGCGCGCCATTCGCATCGATGACGGCGGCACCACCAACGTCAAGCTGACCCTGCGATATCGCGGACAGGTGATGGAGCTCAACGAGAGCTCTCCGCCCTTCACCATCGGGCGTGACGCCAGCAATTCGCTCGTGATCGATGCGGAATGGGTGAGCCGCACCCATGCCCACATCGAATACAAGAAGGGCTACTTCGTGGTAGCCGATCGCAGCACCAACGCAAGCTACGTCAAGCTGGGCGACGACGACGAACTGCGCCTGCACCGCGACGAGGTGCACCTGCGCAAGTCGGGTGCCATCAGCCTGGGTCAGGCCATTGGCCTGAACCAGCAGGACATCGTCTACTTCCAGTGCAGCTATTGAGCCACTGACGCTCGCTTCCCCCGCTACCAGCCTGGCCGGCTTGGCGCAGAATTCACGTTCGCCCTGCTGTATTGCCGGAGCAGTTCGGCCGGCGTAGCCTGATCTCGTAGGCAGGAGGGGGAATGAACGCGCACTCGGGGTGGCGACGCCTGTTCGCACTGATCCTGTCCCTGGCCGTGGACTGGCCCGCCGCGGTGGCCGCCGAATCCGTCGTGCCCTTGCGAGCCGTCGCCCAGGTCGAACTCGGCCACGAGTTCTCGTGTTCGCTTGGGCCCGAAGGCGGGGCCAGTTGCTGGGGCAGCAACGAGTTCGGGCAGCTCGGGCAACGCGAGGGATCCTTCTCGGTGCGCACCACGCCGGTTCCGGTGCCAAGTGCCGGGCGCGGATTGCGTCGCCTTGCCGTTGGCGGGTTCCATGCGTGTGCCGTGACCGCATCCAGTGGCGTCACCTGCTGGGGGCGCGACCTGGGTGGGGCGCTCGGCGACGGGCCGGGCAATGGCGGGCCTACGGCCGTGGTGGTGCCGGGATTGAGCGGCGTAGCCGGCCTTGCGGCGGGCGCGGCGCACACCTGCGCCTTGCTCGACAGCGGCGCCGTGCGCTGCTGGGGCCTCAACGAGGATGGACAGGTCGGCAACGATGCGCGCAGCGCTGAAGTCGATTCGCCGGTCGAGGTGGTCGGACTGGGCGGGCCGGTGCGGGCCATTGCCGCAGGCGCGGGGCATAGCTGCGCGATCCTGCTCGATGGCCGGGTGATGTGCTGGGGCGACAACAGTGAAGGCCAACTCGGTGACGGGTCGACCACGGATCGGCTACGCCCGGTTCTGGTGCAGGGTCTGCCGGGGCCGGTACGCGTGCTGGCTTTGGGCGGGCGAGCCAGCTGTGCATTGACTGAAGCGGGCGCGCTGTTCTGCTGGGGGCCGCAGTATCCGCTGGCGGCGTTTGAAGGCGGCTCCTTGCGCGCACGCGCCTACCCTGGCTTCGAAAGCGGCGGCATCGACGTCGATGCCGGCGTATTCCATTTCTGCGTGCTTGATGCCGATGGCTCGGTCGAATGCTTCGGTGACGGTTCCGATGGCCAGTTCGGTACCGGTCCGATCGACAGTGGCCTGGAGCCCGGCAACGTCATCGGCTTGGCCCCCAATGTCGTCCAGATCAGCGCCGGCGGACATCATTCCTGCGCCCGCAATCGTGCAGGTGGCGTCCAGTGCTGGGGCCTCAATACGAAGGGCCAGCTCGGAACCGATTCGATCACGCGCCGCCTGGTGCCGACCCAGGTCGTTGGTCTCACCTCGGGAGTCGACAAGGTCGTGGCCGGCCAGTTCCACAGCTGTGCCCTCAGCCTCGCGGGCGGAGTGAAGTGCTGGGGCGGGAACGACCAGAACAGCCTGGGCGACGGCACCGGGCAGGTGCGGCTCACGCCGGTCGAAGTGGTGGGCCTGCAGGCGGGGGTGCGGGTACTGGCCACTGGCTCGTTTCACACCTGCGCCATCAATGCCAGCCGGCGGGTGCAGTGCTGGGGTGCCAATTTCGACGGTCGCCTGGGCAACGGCAACCTGCTCAACAGCGCCATGCCGGTCGATGTCCAGGGCTTGGGCAACGTGGATGCCCTGGCGCTGGCACTGGGCGACTCGCATGCCTGCGCCGTGCTGGCAGGCGGTGCGGTCAAGTGCTGGGGCACGAATGCGTTCGGTCAACTCGGCGATGGCACCACGCAGGATCGCCTCGCGGCAGTCGATGTGGTGGGTCTCGGCAGCGGTGTGCGCGCCATCAGTGCCGGTTATGCCAACACCTGCGCCATCACATCGGGCGGCGCCCTGAAGTGCTGGGGTGCCAATGGCGCCGGGCAATTGGGCGACGGCACGCGGATCAACCGCAGCGCCCCTGTTGACGTCGTGGGCCTGGGCAGCGGCGTGCTGATCGCGGGCAGCGGCGAGCAGCATTCGTGCGCCGTGGTCACTGGCGGCGCGGTGAAATGCTGGGGCTTCAGCTTCTTCGGTCGGATCCTCGGGGACGAGTCGACCAGCGATCGCAGCGTGCCCGGCGATGTCCCCAGTCTTCGCAGCGGTGTGGTCGGACTGGCAGTGGGCAGCTATGCCACCTGCGTGCGGCTCGATACCGGCGCCATGGCCTGCTGGGGCGCCGTTCCGATCGGCGACAACACCGAAATCTCGCGCGGCCTGCGTACCGGGGTCGCGGGCCTCGGGCGCGACGTGAGTGACATCGATGTGGGATTTGGCGGCCAGCTCTGCGCGGTAATGAACGGTGCGGCCAAGTGCTGGGGCGAGAACGGGTTTGGCCAGGTCGGTGATGGCACCACGCATGGCGTACCGTTGCCGCAGGTCGTGGTCGTGGACGAAGAGGCGCGACGCGTGGCGGCGCTGGCAAGGCAGGGCAACGCAGCCAGCCGCAACTCCAGTTCGGATGCGTCGGGACGCTTCGTGGTGTTCGAGTCCGATGCGTCCAACCTCGTGCCCAACGACACCAACGGGCGCAGCGACATCTTCCGCATCGACCGCGAGACCGGCCTCACCGAGCGTGTCAGCGTCGATGACGCGGAAGGACAGATCGCCGGCGCATCGATCGAGCCCTCGGTGTCGGCGAATGGGCAATATGTGGTGTTCGTGGCCCCTGCCGCAGCCGTGGCCAAGCTTCACGGAGAGGGCCGGAAGGCGGGCCAGGCACGTCGCAAGTCCAGTGGCAGCGTGGTCTATCTGCGCAACATGCTGTCCGGCACCACGCAGTCGATGGGGTCTGCGACGATGGCGGGTGCGGGCACCGAGCCACAGCTCGCGCCTTCCGCCACAGCGGTCGCTTTCACCAGCGACAACCCAACAGGAAGCATCGGGCCACCGGGCAAGGAGAACGTGTACTACGTGCCGCTGACGCCCGATGGCGCGAGCCTGGTGCCGGGGCCGGTCACCTGCGTTTCCTGCAAGGCGCTCAATGCGGATGGAACCCCGGGCGCCGATGCCGATGGCGAGAGCCGCAATGTGGCGATCTCGGCCGATGGCAAGCAGGTGGCGTACGAGACCACATCGAAGAATGCGCTGGTCGCCGCGCCTTCCCCGTGTCCAACCGGCAGTGCCGACATCCTGCTGCGCGACCTGCTCTCCGGCTCCGCCCAGCGCATGAGTCCGGCGGCTTCGATGCCCAGTGCGAGTTGCGGCAGCTCGGGCAGCACGGCGCCGAGCATCGATTACGCCGGCAACACGCTCGCTTTCCAGTCCGATTCGATCCTGAGCGGCAGCGATGGCAATGGCGTCACCGACATCTACGTGGTGCAGGCTGGTGCGCCGGAGGCCCCGCTGCTGGTAAGCCAGAGCCCCGACGGAGTCACGGCCAATGGCGCGTCCTCCGAACCGAGCCTGTCGGGTGATGGCAACAGCGTGGCCTTCGTGTCCAGCGCACAGAACCTGGACCTGAGCTTCGCCGACAACAACGATCGCGGCGACGTGCACACCGCCAGCCTGCAAGGCGATGTCGAGATCGCACGCCTCTCGCGCGGTCCGACCGGGGCCGAGAGCGATGCGCCCAGCGACCGGCCGGCGATGAATTTCGATGGCAGCCGCGTTGCCTTCGATTCGGCGGCGCAGAACCTCGCGCCCGGCAGCGGCGGCGAAGTGAAGGTCTACCAGCGCGACAACCCGCTCGCCGCGCCGGTGCGCAGTGCCACGTTCTGGAAGTCGAACGAGAGCGGTTGGGGGCTCACCGTATTTGACCAGGGCAACGTGCTGGCACCGGCCTGGTTCACCTATGACGTGGATGGCGAGCCCACGTGGTTCCTCATCGGTGGCGCTTTCCCGCAGGCTGACGGCAGCTATCGAGGCGACCTGCTGCGCCTCACCGGCACGCCCTTCGACCGCATCGAAGGCCCTGCCGCGACATCCGCCAGCACCATCGGCAACGTTGCCCTGCGCTTCCTGGGCGACGCCGCGCTCGAGTTCGACTACAACGTGCAGGGCGTGCAGCAGAGCAAGACGCTGACGCGCTTCCCGTTCGGGACGCGCAACTTCGCCTGCACCGCGAGCCCGCAGGCGGCGCGCGACAACGCCAGCAACTATTCCGACCTGTGGACCAGCACGGTGCCGAACGCCGGCTGGGGCCTGACCTTGTTCCATGTCGATGCCAGCCTGTTCGCGGGCTGGTACACCTATGACGCCGATGGCGAAGCCGTGTTCTTCGTGCTCGCCACCACGCGCCAGTCGGATGGCAGCTTTGCAGGGTCGATCTTCCGCCAGCGCAACGGCACGCCGTTTGCGCAGATTGCCGATGCCAACGCCAGCCCGGGCAACGATCTGGTCGGCGACGCGACGTTCCGCTTCAGCGATGGCGACAGCGGCACCTTCTCGTATCGGATCGGCGCAGTGAACCAGAGCAAGTCGATCACGCGCTTCCTGGTCGGATCGCGCCCAAGCGTCTGCGAGAGCGTCGACGACAGCGGCAGCCAGTGAGTCATCGTCGCGGCGCGGTTTCGGTTCGTCGCGTTGTCAGATTCACCCGTGAGGCCGCGTCTATACTCCATGGGCATGCACCGTGCTGGCAGGAGTGGACGTATGGTTCGGGTCTGGATGACATGGGTATGCATGGCGGCGCTCGCCGGTCCGGTGGCGGCATCGGGCGCGACGGCCGTGTTGCCGCCGGGTGCCGTGCTGGCCGCGCCGGAGCGATGGGCCGCCACTGAAGCCATCGCGCGCCGGGTCGCGGCCCGGGTGCTGGATGCGCTGGAACACGGCGATGCGGACGCGGCGCTCGCCAGATTGCACGCGCAATCCGACGCGATGGTGGCCGAGGCGGTGGCTGCGCAGGTCATCGACGCACTGCAGGCGCGTGATTCGCTGGATATCGCTTCCGAGCACTGGCTGGCCGCGATGGAGCGCGAGCCGGTACGCGTGTTCCAGCGACACGAGGAAACCGCCGCCGACTGGTTCATGCCCGTGTTCGACGTGCCGGGTCGTGCCGCGTCGGCGCGCATCCTATTCGCCAAAGCCGCGCGGCGCGACCAGCTGCTGGCCAAGCTCGAACTCGATCCGCGTGCCGCGAACGAGGCCGAGAATGCCGCGATCCTGTCGGCTGCGATCGAAAGGCTCTCGCCCGCGGCGTTGCAGTCGCTGCGTGATGCGGTATTGCATCGCGACCTCGACTTGCCGAGCGTCGCCTGGACGAGGCTGGCGCGACAGCTGCCGGATCGGGCGCTGCTCGATGCCGCCTTGCGCCACGCCGACGCGCTGGATGCCTTGCCCTTGCTGCAGGATCTGCCGACGCTGGTGACGCCGATGCAGGCGCTGGATTGCTTCAAGCACGCTGCGCAACAGCCCGGGCTTGCCTCGGCCGCCGTGCTCGGGATCGGACGCCTGGTGCCGCAGTTGCCCGCTGCCGAAACGGCACTGGCAGCGCATCTGGGTGACGCCACCAGCGGGGCTTCGGCCGCTGCGGCCTTTGCGCAGCTCGCGGTTCCCGACCGGCTCGAGCGCATCGATGGCTGGCTTGCGCGCGCCGAACGCCCGGCCCAAGTGAACGATCTCGCCCTGGCCTTGCGCCTGGAAGGCTCGGTTGCGGCCCGGGCGCGATTGCGCGCGCTGGCGCAGGATCCGCGCCTCGATGCCTCGCTGCGCGCGGAGCTGCAGCGATGAATCGTCGTCTTGGATCGATGCTGGCCGCCACCCTGCTCGTCGGCGCCGCGTCCGCGCAGCAGATCCGCACTTTCACCGAGAGCCAGACCGGCCCGAACTTCCTTCCCTACGGCCTGCCGGTGCCGCAACCCATCGATTCGCTCACCCCGGTGGATGGCTTCCGCAGCTACGCCAGCCTCGAAGCCCGCCTGCAGGGGATGGCACTCGGGTCAAGCGACCTCAGTGCGCACGATGTAGGTCGCACCACGGCTGGTCGTACGGTTTGGGCCTATGTGGTGGGTGACGAGGATGGCAATGATGTCGAAGGCCGACCGGAAGCCGCGTTTTTCATCAACGCCACCACGCACGCGCGCGAGTGGGCGGCACCGGAGGTGGCCACCGGCACCATCGAGCGCCTGATCGATAGCGCCGACGATGGCGGCTGGACCCGCTACCTGCTCGACAACACGCGCCTCGTCATCATCCCGGTGCACAACATCGACGGATTCCGCCAGGCGCAGCGCTATCCGACGGAAGCCATCGTCGGCCAGGACCCGACCGTGCCGAGCGAATGGCCGCGGGACGGACGCATGCGGCGCAAGAACATGCGTGGCGTGGACGAAGTGTTGACCACGTTCAACGACCACCTGCTGGGCATCGACCTCAATCGCAACCACCCGCCGTTCTGGGCAAGCTCCAGCCAGTCGACCGCGAACCCGGCCGGCCTCACCCATCATGGCAGCGCCGCGCAGAGCGAGCCCGAGACCCAGGCGCTGGTGAACGCGGCGCAACTCGGGCCCGAAACGCGCTTTCGTCTCGGTATCGACGTGCATACGTTTTCGCGCGTGTTCTTCTCCTCGAATACGGCACGTGAGCGCCTGAACGCGATCCAGTCGCGCCTGATCGGCACGCTTGCCATGCACCACCTCGACGTCGCGGGCAAGCAATACACCGATGTGCCGGATCCACCGAACGTCGGCATCGGTGCCGCGGCCGAGTACTTCGCCTACCGCTGGCTGGTGCCGGCCTGGACCCTGGAACTGGAGCCGCTCAACAACGCGCGCGAGTATGGCGGCACCACGGTCACCCACGGCGGCTTCATCCTTCCGGCGTCGCAGGCGCGGCGCGTGCGCGAAGGCTGGGCCGAAACCCATGCCGTGGCCTCCTACATGATGGCCGGGCCGCCGCACCTGGCGCGGATGCGTGTGTTCGACAGGCAATCGGGCGAGCTCGTTTCGGAGCAGCGTTGGTACTACGACCCGCAGACCGCGCGGCGCAACCTGGTGACGTTGGCGCAGCGTGGATTGCAGCCGGGCGCGCGCTACCGCGCCGAGCTTGGCTTCAGCAAGCCCATGCGCCGACGCGATGCGGGCGGAACCATCCGGGCCCTGACAGGGCTGTCCATTCCCGACCCTGCCGTTGCATTGGTTCGCGACGGACAGCGCACGCCACTGAGTACCACGGGCGGCACCTGGATCAACGACCTCGGACGCGTCGTGCGTTACCGTGACGATACCTTCGCGTTCGAGTTCGACGCGCCAGGCGACGTCGCCAACTATCAGGTCGAAGTCGATGCGCGCGACATGACCAACCTCGCGTTGGATAGCGATCCTTCGACGCCGGCGGACTGGGCGCAGGGCGCGTGGTCGGAGTACGAAGACGCTAGCGGCAGCGATGGCGACGTTGGCGGAGTCGACCGGCTTGCCTCGCTGCGGGTGCAGCAAGGCAGCGCAGCGCGACTGGTCGTGCTCGAGGACTGGCGCGTGGTGGGCGAGGGCGACCGCACCGTGTTGCGCCTGAGTCGAACCCAGGCCGGCCCGGAGCGTGTGGAAGCGCTGCTTTACGCCTATGACGGCACCTTCCCCGGACCGAGCGTGGTGGCGACGTGGGCGGCGGGCGAGGGCGGGGAGCGCAGCGTGTTCTTGCCCTTCGGCGAGAATCTGGACGTCGACGGCGATCGCGACGTGGTGGTGCGTTTCGACGAACGGGTCGATGGCGCGTTCGGAACCACGCACAACACCACGTATCGCCTGCTGGACAACGATGCCTCCGACCTGGCCGTGTTCCGCCAACGCCAGCCCGAATCCTTCCTCGGCGCATGGAACTTCTTGAGCAGCGGCACACCGGCGCGCAGCCTGGTGCTGGATGGAGGGCAGACGTTTACGGTGCCGCTCGACGATGGAACCCCGCAGAATCCCGGCCTCGACGCGGTCGAAAGCACGATGAGCGTTTTCGCGAACGGCGCAACGCTGCAGGTGCCCGAGGCGCGGTCGCGTGCGGCGGCCATCAGTGTGGCGGCGGGTGGTCGACTCACGCTCGACAAGGCTCGACTGCGCCCGCACCAACCTTTGCCCTTCCCGCTTCCGGATGCTCCGTCGTTTGCGAGCGATGGGGATCTGGTGCTCCAGCGCAGCGCGGTGACCACCGGCTCGCGGCTGCATTCGGAGCTGGTTGCCGGCAGCGGGTCATTGCGCATCGAGCGCAGCCTGTTGCGCGATGTGTCTGCCGAGAGCGTGGCCACTTTTGGCAGCGGTCAAGTGCGGGTGAGTTCCTCGACCTTCTCCAGGAACATGGCTTCGAATGTGATTGGTGCGTCTACGGGCGGTGCATTCCTGGGATCGACGGTGATCGAGAACAATGTCGGATTCTTGCCCTTCATGGGTGCAAGCCAGACGGCACCGCGGAGCTTCGGCCACACCCTGATCCAGAACAACATCGTGTCCGGATCATTGTCGCCACCGATCCTCGAGAACTGCGAACACGCCGGCCAGAGCCTGGGATTCAATGTGGAGAACTACATTCGATGCGGCTTCACCCAGCCCACCGACCGCAGCGGCATCGACCTGGGTGATTTCACGTTTGATCCGAAGCTGGGCGGCTACGCTCCGATCGGCGCGGCCATCGACGGCGGTGCCACGGCGGCCCAGGCCGAAGCCACGGGTTGCGGCAAGGTGGACCAACGCGGCGCGCCGCGCCCGCAGACGCTGACTTCCGGTGCGGAGCCGCGTTGCGATATCGGTGCGATCGAACTCGGGGTGAATCCGTATCGCGGCATCTGGGCACCGACACGCGCTGGCCATGGCATCGATGTGCAGACCAGTGGCAACACCTTGCTGCTGGCCTGGTACACCTATGGCGATGATGGGCAACCGACGGCGTATCAAGCCGCCGCAGCGCTGACCGGACGGCATTGGGAAGCCGACCTGCTGCAGCCGCGACGCGATCCGCAGAGCGGCGCGATCAGTACGCCCAAGGTGGGGCGGGTGAGCCTGGACTTTGCCAGTGATGTCGCAGCGCGCCTGGGCTGGCGCTTCGACGCACGCGGCACGAACGGATCGGAAGAAGTTCGGCCAGCGTTGTTCGCGAACGGCGAGCCGCGTTTCGAGGTCACTGGCCTGTGGTATGCGCCGCAGGATTCGGGTTGGGGCGCGACCATCTCGCGCCGCGCCGAAGTCACGGTGCTCGGCCTTTACTACTACGACGCGCAGGGCGCGGTGCGCTGGGCACTGGGCAGTGCCAACGCCGCCGACGCGGCGGAGTTCCAGATGTTGAGCTACACCGGCTTCTGCCCGGATTGCGATGCCGCGCAGATGCCTGTGAGTTCACGCCCCGCCGGAAGCGTGCTCGCGCATTTCCACACGCCCGAGCGTGCTCGCCTCGATACGCAGTTGACCTACCCGGGTGCCGCGGGCGGGCAGTGGATCAAGCAGACGGCCCGCATCGTGCCGCTCAACGATGCGGTCGACAATCGTTATCCACTAGGTACCCTGCCGTAGTACGACGTGGGTTACGGAAACGAAAAGCCCGCGCAAGCGCGGGCTTTCATTACCTGGCGCGGGCAGGAGCACTCAGGCCGGCAGGAGTTCCTTCACCAACTTGATCAGGGCGGCTTCGTTCACCGGTTTGGTGAGGTAGGCCTTGGCACCCTGACGCATGCCCCAGACGCGGTCGGTTTCCTGATCCTTGGTGGTGACCAGGATGATGGGGATGTGCGAGGTGCTGGGCTCCTTCGAGATCGAGCGCGTGGCCTGGAACCCGTTGAGGTTCGGCATCACCACGTCCATCAGGATGAGGTCGGGCATCTCGCGCTTGGCCACTTCCACCCCGAGCGCGCCGTCTTCGGCAGTCAGGATGTCGTGTCCCAGTTTCTCGATGATGCGCCGCATGCCCATGAGCTGGGATGGGGAATCATCGACGATCAACACTCGTGCCATGCGGGCCTCTTGCCTGTGCGAAATCGCGCCCGGAGACGGGCGCGGCAATGCCGATCATAGCGAGTCCGCGGCAGCGCCGTAAGCCCGTTCGGACGAGGGGCGGTCCGGACCGACGGACGCGTCGCAAGTTGTCAGAATTTGACGATCGTTCGACCGAAGGAACCGCCCGCCAACATGGTTTCAAAGACTTGCGGCAGGCCGTCGAGGCCCACCTCGCGGGTGCAGATGCGGTCCAGATGCGCCGGGCGCCAGTCGTTGGCCAAGCGCTGCCAGATCGCGTCGCGGATCGGGCGCGCGGTGCCGGCCGAGGCGATGCCCAGGAGCGAAACGCCGCGGATGATAAAGGGCATCACGGTGGTGTGCAGTTCGGGGCCGCGCGCCAAGCCGGCGCTGGCAATGTTGCCGTAGGGTTTGATGACGCGGGTGAGGCCGGCCAGCATTTCGTCGCCGACATTGTCGATGGCACCGGCCCAGGTGGCCGCTTCCAGCGGGCGCTGGCCCCAGTGCAGGCCGTCACGCGAAATGACCTGCCTTGCTCCCAGCGCCGTCAGGAAGTCGAGTCGGTCGAGCTTGCCGGTGATGGCATGGGCCTCGAAACCGGCGCGGGTGAGGATGTCCAGCGCCAGCATGCCGACGCCACCGGTTGCGCCGGTGACCACGACCGGCCCCATCTCCGGGCATTGCCCGTTCTGTTCCATTCGATACAGCGACAGCGCCGCGGTGAAGCCGGCGGTGCCGAGGATCATGCCCTCGCGCAGCGTCAGGCCGGAGGGCAGGGGGATCGTCCACTTCGATTCCAGCCGCACGTATTCCGAGTAGCCGCCATCGCGCGTCTCCGACAGGCCCGATCCGGTGCACAGCACGGCATCGCCTTCCTTGAACGCGGGATCGCGGCTGGCGGCCACGTAGCCGGCCGCGTCGATGCCGCCGACCATGGGGAAGCGGCGCAGGATCTTGCCGGTGCCGGTGCCCGCGAGCGCGTCCTTGTAGTTGACCGAAGAGTACGCGGTCTTGATCACCACCTCGCCGGGCGCGAGTGCATCAAGCCCGATCTCTTCGATGCCGGCGCGGTGCGAGCCCTTGTCATCGGCGTGGATGCGGAAGGCGCGGAACAAGGCGGTCATGCTCATCGGGACACTCGTTGGTTCGGCCGTGGCCGGGTTTCTCCCCGTGCTGATCCCTGGCTGCCACAAGGGCCGCGCGGGGCCTGCTCCAGACCTTCCACGAAGTTGGTCCGCAACCGGGGAATCAGGTCGGAATAGTCAAGATCGGTCAGGTTGCCGACCGCAGCAATCACCAGTTGATTGTCCGGAAACAGCCAGAACTGGGTGGTTCCACCGATCGAGCCGCCGCCATGGCCGAGCCAGGTATGGCCGGCCTCGTCCACCACGATGCGCCAACCGATGCCGTAGCCGGTACCGGTGCCGGCCGTGGTCTTGAGCTCGGTCCAGAGGAGCTGACGCATTTCCTCCGTGACCAGGCGATCGTCGAAATGCGCGAGCCCGAACCGGACGAGGTCGTCGGTGGTGGAAAGGAGTCCGCCGCTCGCCCACTTGTTGCTGTTGTCGACTTCGGGTTCGTTGTAGAGCGAACCGTCACGACGCAGGTAGTAGCGGCCCCGATGCGGAACGATGGATTCGAGCCGATCCGGCACGGTTGAGGTCATGCCGACGGGCAACAGTACCGACTCGGACAGATAGGCGAGGAAGGGCTCGCCGGCGGCAGACTCGATCACGGCGCTCAGCAGGTTGTAGCCGTAGGACGAATATTTCCATTCGGCACCGGGAACCGCGATCAAGGGATCGTCCGCGAAGATCTCCAGCGATTCCATCACCGTGGCGTAGTGCTTGCGGCCATACACCTCGTCCTTGCCGGCGTAGTGGCGAATGCCGGCAAGGTGTCCGGCCAGTTGCCGTACCGTGAAGTCGTGTTCCTTCTTCGGAAACGCGGGGACATACCGTCGCACATCGGCATCGAGATCGACGCGGTTGTTGCCTGCCAGCATCACCAGTGCCAGCGCCGTCATCGGCTTGGCCACGCTTCCGATGCGAAAGCGCGTCGTTGCCGGATCGACACGCACCTGTTGCTCGATGTCGGCGAAGCCAAAGCCCCTGGACCACACCAGGCGATCGCACCAGCCCACCGACACCGATAAACCAGGACTGCCGCTGCGCTGGAAGTAGTCTGCAACGATACGCTCCGCCCGAGCGTCGGGGGTGTCGGCACCCGCGCGGAGGCTGGCAAGGACCAGCAGCACAGACAGCCCGCAGCGCAGCCTCGATGCGGAAGTCGCACGCGCCGGCGCCGCGGTTGTACCGAGGCCTCGGGAACGTCGGCGCATCGCTGCCTCGGTCTGCATCAGGAGTGCGCCGGCGGGCCAGGTCCCGGGATCGCGGAGGAGTATCAGTTCGCCTTGTGGATGGCGCGCTTGTCGACCGCGAGGGCCGCTTCGTGGATTGCCTCGGACAAGGTCGGATGCGCATGGCAGATGCGGGCGAGGTCTTCGGCCGAGCCGTGGAACTCCATCGCGACCACGCCTTCGTGCACCAGTTCCGACACGTTCGGACCGCACAGGTGCAGGCCGAGGATGCGGTCGGTTTCAGCGTGCGAAATCACCTTCACGAGGCCAGCGGTTTCGTTCATCGCCACGGCGCGACCAATGGCAGCAAACGGGAAGCTGCCGGTCTTGACCGGAATCCCCTCAGCCTTGCATTGCGCTTCGGTCTTGCCGACCCAGGCGATTTCCGGCTCGGTGTAGATCACCCAGGGCACGGTGTCGAGATTCACATGGCCGGGCAGGCCGGCGATGAGTTCGGCCACTGCGATGCCTTCTTCGCTGGCCTTGTGCGCCAGCATCGGGCCACGCACGCAATCGCCGATGGCCCAGACGTTCGCCGCGGCCGTCTTGCAGTGCGCATCGACTTCGATCACGCCGCGCTCGGTGAGTTTCACTCCGGTGCCTTCGGCCAACAGACCTTGCGTGGCCGCGCGCCGACCGACGGCGACCAGCAATTGGTCGAACACGACGGTCTGCTCGCCCTTGGCATCGGTGTAGGTGACGTGGACCTCGTCCTTCTTCACCTCGGCCTTGGAAACCTTCGCGCCGAGGCGGATGTCGAGCCCTTGCTTCTTGAATTCGCGCGCCGCGGCCTTGGCGATATCCGCATCGGCAGCGGCGAGGAAGTCGGGCAGGGCTTCGACGATGGTGACCTCCGAACCGAGGCGACGCCAGACGCTGCCTAGTTCGAGGCCGATCACGCCGGCACCGATTACGCCCAGGCGCTTGGGCACGGCGGTGATGTCGAGCGCGCCGGCGTTGTCGAGGATGCGCTTGCCATCGTACCTGGCAAAGGGCAATTCGATCGGCACCGAGCCGGCCGCGAGGATCACGTGCTTGCCGGTGATTTCGGCAACTTTTCCATCATGACCTTTCACGCTCACCACATTGCCCGGCTTGAGCGTGGCAAAGCCCGCAATTGGCGTAACCGGATTGGCTTTGTTGCCCTTGAACAGCTGGGTGATGCCGCCGGTGAACTGTTTGACGATCTTGTCCTTGCGTCCAATCATGGCGCCGACGTCGATCTTCGGGTTTTCGGCACTGATGCCGTGATCGGCGAACATGTGGGTCAGGTTGTGGAACTGGCGCGAGGAATCGAGCAGCGCCTTGGACGGAATGCAGCCGACATTGAGGCAGGTGCCGCCCAGGGCCGGCTTGCCGTCCTTGCCGACGAAGGCATCGACGCAGGCGGTCCTGAGCCCGAGCTGCGCGGCGCGGATTGCGGCGACGTAGCCGCCGGGGCCGGCGCCGATCACGACCACATCGAAGTTCTGTTCGCTCATGGTCGCGTCCTTACAGGCCGAGCAGCATGCGGTGCGGGTTCTCGAGCTGGTTCTTGATGTCCACCAGGAACAGCACGGCATCCTTCCCGTCGATGATGCGGTGGTCGTAGCTCAGCGCGATGTACATCATCGGCGCGATCACGACCTGGCCGTTCTCGGCGATGGGGCGTTCCTTGATCGCGTGCATGCCCAGGATCGCCGACTGCGGCGGATTGACGATCGGCGTGCTCATCAAGGAGCCGAAGGTGCCGCCGTTGGTGATGGTGAAGGTGCCGCCCTGCAGGTCTTCGAGCTTGAGGCCGCCTTCGCGTGCCTGCTTGGCGTAGCCGGCGATCGCGGCTTCGATATCGGCAAAGCTCTGGTTCTCGACGTTGCGCAGCACCGGCGTCACCAGGCCCTTGTCGGTGGCCACGGCGATCGAGATGTCGGCGTAGCCGTGGTAGATCACGTCGTTGCCGTCGACCGAGGCATTCACCACCGGATACTTCGCCAGCGCGTTGGCGGCGGCCTTGGCGAAGAAGCTCATGAAGCCGAGCTTGATGCCGTGCGATTTCTCGAAGCCCTCGCCCAGCTCCTTGCGCATCGCCATCACCTTGCCGAGGTTGACCTCGTTGAACGAGGTCAGCATCGCGATGGAGTTCTTCGACTGCATCATGCGCTCGGCGATGCGCTGGCGAATGCGGGTCATCGGAACCCGCTCTTCGGCACGCGCGCCAACCTTGGTATTGCCGCCGGCGCGCATGTGGTTGACCAGGTCTTCCTTGGTGACCTGGCCGCGACGGCCGGTGCCGGAAACATCGGCGGGATTGATCTGGTTCTGTTCGGCCACGAAGCGCCCGGCGGGCGAGAGGCCCGAGGTATCGGCCTTCGCGGCGGCGGACGCTGCAGGGGCCGCAGCGGGTGCGGCCTTCGGGGCTTCGGTCTTCGTCGTCGGTGCCGGGGCAGCGGCGACCGCGCCGGCTTCGATGATCGCGATGACCTGCTGGCTGGTGACCGTGCTGCCGGTCTCGAACCTGATTTCCTTCAGCACGCCGTCGACTGGCGAGGGTACTTCCAGCACTACCTTGTCGGTTTCCAGATCGACCAGGTTCTCGTCGCGGCGCACCGTGTCCCCGGCCTTCTTGTGCCAGGAAGCGATGGTGGCGTCGGATACGGATTCCGGGAGCACCGGGACTTTGACTTCGAGGGACATGGCGTGCGTCCTGTTGGGTTCGATTCGGTGTGATCTTCGGGATGCGGCGGCGGCTATTCGGCCGGATGATCGCCGTTGAGCTTGGTCACCAGCGCGTCTTCAAGCAGCTTGGCCTGTTCCTTGACGTGCGTGGACAGGTGGCCGCACGCCGGCGCCGGCGAGCGTGCGCGACCGGCATAGTGCAGCGCCTGCTTGCTCTGCAGGCAGGCGCTCAGGTGATGCTGGATCTGGTACCACGCGCCCTGGTTCATCGGCTCCTCCTGGCACCACACCACGTCCTTGACGTGCCCATAGCGCTTGAGCTCGGCCGACAGTTCTTCACGCGGGAACGGATACAGCTGCTCCACCCTCACCACGGCGACATCGACCAGGCCGCGCTTCTCGGCGTCCTCGATCAGGTCGTAGTAGACCTTGCCCGAGCACACCACCACGCGCCTGGCCTTCTTCGCTTCGGCCACGCGCGAATCGGGAATCAGGTTCTGGAAGCGGCCACCGGCAAGTTCCTCCATGCTCGACACCGACAGCTTGTGCCGCAGCATGGACTTGGGGGTCATCACGATCAGCGGCTTGCGCGTGGCGCGCTTCATCTGCCGGCGCAGCATGTGGAACATCTGGGCCGGCGTGGTCGGGGTGCAGACCTGCAGGTTGTTTAGGGCGCACAACTGCAGGAAGCGTTCCAGACGCGCCGAACTGTGTTCCGGACCTTGCCCTTCGTAGCCGTGCGGCAGGAACAGCACCAGGCCGCACATCCGGCCCCACTTGGCTTCGCCCGACGAAAGGAACTGGTCGATGACCACCTGCGCGCCGTTGGCGAAGTCGCCGAACTGGCCTTCCCAGATCGTGAGCGTGGTGGGGTCGGCGGTGGCATAGCCGTATTCGAACCCCATCACCGCTTCTTCGCTCAAGAGCGAATCGATGATGGTGACATCGGACGGGCTGCTGGTCAGTTCGCGCAGCGGCATGATTGCGTCGCCGGATTTCTGGTCGTGCAGCACGGCGTGGCGATGGAAGAACGTGCCGCGTCCGGCGTCCTGGCCGACGAGGCGCAGCTTGAAGCCATCCTTGATCAGGGTGGCGTAGGCGAGGTTCTCGGCATAGCCCCAGTCCATCGCCAGCTCGCCCGCGGCCATCTTGCGGCGGTCTTCGTAGATCTTGGCCACGCGCGGATGCAGGCTGAGGCTGGCCGCCGGCGTGTTGATCGCGACCGCCAGCTGGTCGAGTTCGGCGCGCAGCACTCCGGTGGCGACCGGATCCTTGAGCTGGCCCTTGAGCCACGGACCCCAATCCACGGCGAATTCGTCGTTGACTCCCGCGGCAAGCTCGACCGTGACCGCGCCCTGTTCGAGCTTGCTGCGATAGGTGTCGACCATGGCCTTGGCCTGATCGGCGGTCACCACGCCGCGTTCGGCCAGTGACTCGGCATACAACTCGCGCGGCGACTTGCGCGCCCGGATGTTCTGGTACATCAGCGGTTGCGTGGCCGCGGGTTCGTCGGCTTCGTTGTGGCCGTGCTTGCGATAGCAGACGAGGTCGATCACCACGTCCTTCCTGAAGCGCTGGCGGAAGTCGAACGCAAGCTGGGCGCAGAACACCACGGCTTCCGGATCGTCGCCGTTCACGTGGAGGATCGGCGCACCCACCATCTTGGCGACATCGGTGCAATAGAGCGTGCTGCGCACGTCGTCGACGCGATGGGTGGTGAACCCGACCTGGTTGTTGATCACCACATGCACGGTGCCACCGACCGCGAAGCCGCGTGCCTGCGACATCTGCAGCAGTTCCATCACCACGCCTTGCCCGGCAAACGCGGAGTCGCCGTGGATCAGCACCGGCACGACCTGTTCGCGCTGCTCGTCGCGGCGACGGGCTTGGCGCGCACGCACGCTGCCCGCGATCACCGGGTCGATGATTTCCAGGTGCGAGGGGTTGAAGCCCAGTGCGAGGTGCATCGGGCCGCCCGGCGTCTGAACGTCGGAACTGAAGCCCATGTGGTACTTCACATCGCCCGAATGCGCCGGATCCTCGGGATCGTCATGCTTGCCTTCGAACTCGGCGAACAGCAGGTTCGGCGCCTTGCCCAGCGTGTTGATGAGCACGTTGAGGCGACCGCGATGCGCCATGCCGATCACCATCTCCTTCACCCCGCCAGTGCCGGCGCGCTGCACCAGGGTGTCCATCAACGGGATCAGGCTGTCGCCGCCTTCGAGCGAGAAGCGCTTTTGCCCCACGTACTTGGTGTGCAGGTAGCGTTCCAGGCCTTCGGCCGCGGTGAGTCGGTTCAGCGCCCGCTTGCGCTCATCCGCCGAGAGCGGGTAGTTGCCGCCGGCCCGCTCCATGCGCTCGTACAGCCAGCGCCGCTGGTCGGCGTCGGCGATATGCATGAATTCGGCACCAATGTGGCCGCAATAGGTGGCGCGCAGCCGCCCGAGCAGGTCCTTGAGCTGCATCCGATCCGGGCCGAAGAACGTCTGCGTGCTGAATTCGGTGCCGAGATCGTCGCTGTCGAGGCCGTGGAAGGCCAGATCGAGATCCGGGGCCTCGGCCTTGGTCGCCATGCCGAGGGGATCGAGGTCGGCACGCAGGTGTCCGCGGGAACGATAGGCGGTCACCAGCTTGCGCACGCCGCCCTGGCCTTGCGCGTGGTCCTCGCCGACCGGAAGTGGCGCGATTTCTCCATGGAGCCTGGCGGCCAGTGCCACCCGTTGCATCACCTGCGAATGCGGCACGTCGCCGGCTTCGCGACCCTTGAACCCGTCGAAGTAGGTTCGCCATGCCGGAGACACCGCGGCGGGATCGGCCAGCCAGGCCTCGTACAGGTCTTCGATATAGGCGGCGCTGCCGCCGGCGAGTTGCGAGGACTGGCGGAACTGCTGGATCAGACTGCTCACGTCGGACGACTCTGTTGAGGGCGAGCAAGGCCGGGGTTCAGGCGCTAACTCGTTGGACGGGCGGGGAAAATCCGGAATCTGCTGCTGTGCAGCAACAAGAACGGAATTATAGCCTCAGCGGCGCAGGGCTTGCATCCGGGAGACTGCACGGGCGTCACGTCTGCTTCATCGGCCCGCTCGTGCCTGATACTGACAAAGTTGACTTGGGGGAGGATCGAATGCGCGTCAGACAGCGCGGAGTGCTGGGCTTGTGCCTGGCGGCGTGGCTCGGTGGATGTGGCAGTTCGGTTGATGGGGTCGACCGGGCCGACCAGGAGGCGTTGGGCCTGGATGCTTATGGCTGCCCCGACTTGAGCGGCACCTATGCATTCCGGCCGCCCGGCGAGCGCGACATGAATTTTCGCGGATCGATCCTCGAACCGTTCGAATCGCAATGGCGAGATCGCGTCAAGCTCCGGCAGCTGCAGGCGGTCACGATTCGTCGGCTCGCGGCCGGTCAGTTCGAGTTCCGGTTCGTGAAGGATGCCGATCGCGTGCTCGAGCACCTTGCCCTGATCCGCGAATACGAGAAGCCGCGCTACCGCCAGCTGTATCACCTGGCCCAGGATCGCGGACGCGCCGCCTTTCTCGAACATCGCGACGAGGCCGCCTATGCCCGGCAGCTGGCCGATCTCGGGCCGACGGCCGAGGAGGTGCGCGATCTGCGCGTCAACATCGATTTCCACTGTCGAAAGGGCTGGCTTGACCTGCCCCGCCAATACACCGATCCGATCCGACTGACCCTCGGTGCCGACCGATCCCTGATCGGTGAATCAGACGAGATCAGCACCTACGGCGTGCCTGTCTGGTGTGGCGACGGCTGCAAGGAATTCCCGATTCCGACGGGCACCTACACCGGCACGCTGCACTGGCCGCGCGATGACCGCCTCAGGCCGTGGGTAGTGACCACCCAGCAACTGCTGCGCCCGCTCGACGAGCTTGAGCAGGAGCAGCGCGATCGGCAGCTGGCGCAGGCCGAGGCTGATGGCCGGCGCTACCGCGTGGCCGGCGATATTCGCGTCGAACTGGAGAAGCTGGCGCCGCAAGGTGTGGTGGTGGAAGCGGTCGAGGTGATCGACGGCCAGGTGAACTTGCGCTATCGCGCGCCGAAGGACGATCCCGAGACCCTGCTGCGGCGTGTGCGCGAGCGCTTCCCCGGTGGGCTCGGCCCGCAGCAGGTCGAGACGATCTTCGTGTCCTCGCGACCGCAGGATCGCAGCGTGCGCTTCGTCATGACCGACACGGCGCTCGTCCTGCGCGGAGCCTCCAGGCCTGCGGCCAATGCCACGGCGGCCAGCGCCAGGAGCCCGTCCCGATCGGCGGAGCGGCGGGAGGACATCCAGCCCGTAGTGCCCGTGCTGGCCGCGGTCGCGCCGCCCCCCGAACCTGTGGATGCCGACGCGATCCGCGCCCAGCTTGGTGCCGTCCTGCCGCACGGGGTCACGGTGGAGCGTGTCGGAGGTCAGGCACCGCGAATCAGCTTCCGCGCCAGCGCGCCATCAAGCGAGGCGGTGTCGCAAGCCTTGCGCGCCCTCGATCGGGTCGGCGCACAACCCGAGTTGCTGGAAATGAGCCGTTCCACCGACGGCTCCTACCGTTGCCGCATCCTGTTGCGCGGGACACTGCCCACGCGCGGCTGAGAGGGGTGCGCTACAAGCTGAGCTGGCGCAACCTCGGATCGGGTGCGGAGCGCTCCCACACCGGCTCGAAGAAGTCGCGCAGCTGGCGTTGCTTGCCGGGCGCGTGACGGTTGCCGGTGCCTTCGTAGCGGCTGCCCAGCGGGCGCAGCAGGTAGCCACCGCTGTCGTCGAGCAGGAAGGCGCCGGCGTAGTGGCGATCCTGCTCGTCCTGCGGCACCCGAATCTGGATGCGGCTCGGCAGGCGTTGTGCGAGCGCGATCAGGGCATGGCCATCGCGCAGTGCGGCATCGGCATCCTGCAGCAGGATGCGCAGGTCGCCGCCGCGCGCCTCGATAGCGAAGCGCTTGATCGCTTCCAGCATGTCGGCCTGGCCGTACAGCTTGGGATCGAGGTCGCGGGTGTAGATCCACAGATGGCGTCGGCCTTGCGCCACCAGCTGCAAGGCCAGTTCCTGGGTCTGGGCCAGCGAATCGATCGTGATCTCGCGTGACTCGGGCGCGGGCGCGAGCGGGGCACGGCCCGCTGGCGGAAACGGATCGAGCTTGCGCTGCATGCTGCGGTGGCGGATTCCGGCCTCGATGTATTCCGGGCCGATGCATTCGAAGCCGGCGCGTTCGTAGAAACCGATGGCATCGACCTGCGCGTGCAGCTCGACGAGGCCGTGGCCCTGAGTGCGGGCGAGGTCGATCAGGGTCTGCAGCATCGCGTCGCCGACGCCTCGGCCGCGCCACCCTGCGAGTACAGCCATGCGGCCGATCTTGCCCGCGGGCGTGAGGCGGCCGGTGCCGATGGCCTGGCCTTGCGCGTCGCGGGCCAGCACGTGGCGGCACTGCGGGTCGATCTCGTCCAGTTCGATCTCCGGCGATACTCTCTGCTCCTGCACGAAGACCGCTTCGCGCACGGCGCGCAGGTCGGCCAAATCGGTGGCGTAGTTCGCGATCTCGACGTGGAAATCGTCGGGGATCACGCGCGTGCCCGGCGTCGGGGCGAGGCCAGGATCAGGCGACCGAGCCGGAACAACTGGTGCGCCAGGGCACGGCCCGTCGGGTCCAGCGCCGACCACTGCGCCGCACCAATGCCATCACTGCTGCACAGCGTCCGTGCCGCGGCGGCGGAACACGCGTGCAGCTCTCCGTCGACGAACAGTTCGGCCGCCTTGCCGGCGCGCGCCCAGGCAAAGCGCGCGAACGGATGCCGGCGCAACTGCGCCCCTGCTGCGAGGCGGGCCTCGACCTGCGCGGCACCGGGCACGCGCGGCGGCGCGGCGACCTCGCCCGCGCTGCGGTAACACGTGATGAAGCGCCCGAAGCTGCGCCGCAGCGTGGCCGCATCCGGCGCGACGAAGGGCGCCAGCGCCCGTGCCACGCGCTGGAGTGCGGCGGCATCGATCTCGCCGTCACCGCGCGCCGGGATTAGGTCCGGGTCGGCATAGCGCTCGGATTCGGGCATCGCCTCAGCCAGGAACTCGGCGAAATCCAGCAGCAGTTCCGAGCGTGCCGGAGCGCGCATCCCGACCGAAAACGTGAGGCAGGCATCCAGCGCCACGCCGTGGTGCGGCACGCCCGGCGGCAGGTACAGCATGTCGCCCGGCTCCAGCACCCAATCGTGGCTGGGGTGGAAGTGGCGCAACAGCTTCAGCTCGACATCGTCGCGAAAACGCGTGTCGGGCGTCGGTCGTGCATCGATCTGCCAGCGACGCCGGCCCAGGCCCTGCAGCAGGAATACGTCGTACTGATCGACATGCGCGCCGACCGAACCGCCGGGTGCGGCGAAACTCACCATCACATCGTCGATGCGCCAGCGCGGCAGGAAATCGAAATGGCTCAGCAATGCGGCCACGTCGCCATCCCACTTGTCCACGTCCTGCACCAGCAGGGTCCAGTCCTGTCGCGGCAGACCGGGAAACTCGTCTTCGCGGAACGGACCGTTGCGTACCGACCATGCATCGCGTTGCGCATCGTGCCGGATCAGCCGTGCCAGCGCGGTTTCCTCGCAGGCAAGGCCCGCGAGATCCTCCGGCGTCAGCGGCGCTTCGAAGCCGGGAAAGGCACGACGAATCAGCAGCGGGCGCTTCTGCCAGTAGTCGCGCAGGAATGTCGTGGCGGGCATGCCAAGCCGGTGCCGGGCATTGGCTTCCACTTCCATCGACAGGCGGCGCGGCGTGCTTGGCACGGCAATTCAGATAGCGCGGGCGAGGTCTGCGGCAAGGCCGGTGTAGCTGGCCGGCGTCATGGCCAGCAGGCGTTGCCTGGCATCCTCGGGCAGCGCCAGGCCTCGGATGAACTCGCGCATCGTCGCCTCGGTCATGCCCTGGCCACGGGTCAAGGCCTTCAGTTGTTCGTAGGGCTGCGGCAAGCCGTAGCGACGCATCACCGTCTGGATCGGCTCGGCCAGCACTTCCCAGGCGGCATCAAGATCGCCATCGAGGCGCTCCGGCGCCACGGTCAGCTTGCCCAATCCCTTGGCGAGCGAGTCCAGTGCGATCTGGGTGTGGCCGAAGGCGGTGCCAAGCGCGCGCAACACGGTGGAGTCGGTCAGGTCGCGCTGCCAGCGACTGATCGGCAGCTTGGCGGAAAAGTGCTCGAACAGGGCGTTCGCCACGCCGAAGTTTCCTTCGGCATTCTCGAAGTCGATCGGATTGACCTTGTGCGGCATGGTGGAACTGCCGACCTCGCCGTCTTTCAGCCTTTGCTTGAAATAGCCGAGCGAGATGTAGCCCCAGACGTCGCGGCAGAAGTCGATCAGGATGGTGTTGGCGCGCCGCACCGCATCGCCGATCTCCGCGACGCAATCGTGCGGCTCGATCTGGGTGGTGTAGGGATTGAAGGCAAGACCAAGGCCCTGCACGAAGCCGCGCGCCAGGCGTGGCCAGTCGACCTCGGGATAGGCCGCCACGTGCGCGTTGTAGTTTCCGACCGCGCCGTTGATCTTGCCGCTGAACTCGACCGCGGCAATCTGGCGGCGCTGGCGTTCGAGGCGCGCCACCACGTTTGCGATTTCCTTGCCGAGCGTGGTGGGCGACGCGGTTTGTCCGTGGGTGCGCGAAAGCAGGGGCTGCGCCGCCTGGGCATGCGCGAGTGCGCGCAACGAGGCGATCACGCCATCGAGCGTCGGCAGCAGCACGGTGGCGCGCGCTTCTTCCAGCATCAGGGCGTAGCTGAGGTTGTTGATGTCCTCGCTGGTGCAGGCGAAATGCACGAACTCCAGCGCCGGCTTCAGCTCGGCATCGCCTTCCATGCGCTGCTTCAGGAAATACTCGACCGCCTTGACGTCGTGGTTGGTGGTGCTTTCGATCTGCTTGACCTTGGCGGCATCCTCGACGCTGAAGCGCTCGGCGAAGTCGCGCAGGTGCTGCACTGCGGCGGCCGAGAACGGCTTCAGCTCGACGATGCCGGGCTCGCCCGCCAGCGCAACCAGCCATTCGACCTCCACCTTCACCCGCGCGCGGATCAGGCCGTATTCGGAAAAGATCGGCCGCAACGCATGGAGCCTGGCGGCGTAGCGCCCGTCGACAGGAGACAGTGCGGTCAGGGTGGCGTCGGACATGGGATCGGGCGCGTTGAAATGACATGAATTCTACACCGCCGCCCGCTGCGTCCGGCGGCGTATGCTGCGCACACCACTGCAGGAGACGTGATCGTGGCGAGGAAGGAACGGATCGAGCACGACAGCATGGGCGAGTTGCGCGTGCCAGGCGACGCGCTCTGGGGCGCGCAAACCCAACGCGCGGTGCAGAACTTCCCGATCTCCGGGCTGAGGATGCCGCGCGACTTCATCCGCGCCCTCGGCCTGATCAAGGCGGCAGCCGCGGAGGCCAATGCCGCGCTCGGACACCTGGCACCAGAACTGGCGCGCGCCATTGCGCTGGCGGCGGGTGATGTCGCCGGCGGTGCCCATGACGCACATTTTCCGGTGGATGTGTTCCAGACCGGGTCCGGCACGTCCTCGAACATGAATGCGAACGAGGTGATCGCCACGCTCGCGGCCCGCGCCGGCGGCCAGCGCGTACATCCGAATGACCACGTCAACCTCGGGCAGAGTTCCAACGACGTGATTCCCGGCGCGATCCAGGTGGCCGCGACCCTGGCGACGCGCGAGCGCTTGCTGCCGGCGCTGCGACACTTGCGCAAGACCATCGACCGGCGCGCCGCGAAGCTGGGCAATATCGTCAAGACCGGCCGCACCCACTTGATGGATGCAATGCCGCTGACCATGGCGCAGGAGATGGGCGCCTGGTCGGCGCAACTGCAATCGGCGCAAGAGCGGCTGCTCGACACGCTCAAGCGCCTGCAGCGCCTGCCGCTCGGCGGCACCGCGATCGGAACCGGCATCAACGCCGATCCGCGTTTCGCGCGCCGTGCCTGCGCCGCCTTGTCGAAGGCCAGCGGGGCGAAATTCTCCAAGGCGGACAACCTGTTCGAAGGCATCGCGGCGCAGGATGCGGCGGTGGAATTGTCGGGACAACTCAACGTGCTGGCCTGCGCGCTGATTAAGATCGGCAACGACTTGCGCTGGATGAATTCCGGGCCGCTCGCGGGCCTCGGCGAGATCGAGCTGCCGGCCTTGCAGCCGGGCTCGTCGATCATGCCGGGCAAGGTCAATCCGGTGATTCCCGAGGCCGTGTGCATGGTCTGCGCGCAGGTCATCGGCAATCACACCGCGATTACCGTGGCCGGGCAGAGCGGCAACTTCCAGCTCAACGTGATGCTGCCGCTGATCGCGCACGACCTGCTGCAGTCGATTGCCCTGCTGGCGGCGGCGATGACGCAACTGGCCGATGCGGCGATCGCCGGGTTCACGGTCAGGCGCGACCGCATCGCCGCCGCGCTGGCACGCAACCCGATCCTCGTCACCGCACTCAATCCGGTGATCGGCTACGAAGCCGCTGCCAGGATCGCCAAGCGCGCCTACGCCGAAGGCCGCGGCGTGTTCGATGTCGCCAAGGAAATGGCCGGTCTGCCCGAAGCACAGTTGCGCAAGCTGCTGGATCCCGCGTTGCTGGCCAAGGGCGGGATCCACGGAAAACCGGGAGCGAGCGGCGGTTGAGTCCCGGGTAAACAGAATGCCTTGTAGGGGCGGGGCATTTTCAGGAGCAGTGCGGGCAAGCAGACGTCCCTCGATCTTGGCGCCGGCCCAGCCATCCTTGGCCGGGCGTTCGGGGCATCACGACCTGTCTGCGGGCAGGTCGTAGCGCGGCGGGTCAGCCTTCGTCGCGCTTGCGGCGGAAGTGCACCGCCGCAAAGATCATCGCGATGCCGGCGATCGCACCGACCCACAGCTGCGGACTGGCAAGGGTGGCGTAGGCGGCGCCCAGGTCGACCATCCGCAACAAGTCCTGTGGTCCCTGGAAGTTGTCGTCGATCTGGGCGGTGTCGATCCAGCTCCCCGGCGCGATAGACAGCAGCAGGCGCGCCACCACTTGCTTCCAGAACCAGGTGTCGGGCATCGAGATGCTCTGCATCAGGTCGAACCAGCTCACCATGATGCCGGCGCCGATCGGCAAGGCCACCGCCCACAGGAAGGGCTTGCTCTTGGCCCAGGCCGAGCACAGCAGCAGCCAGCCGATGGTGGGCAAGGCCCACAGGATCTGCACCGGCAGCATCGCGATCAGGTTGAAGCCGACCTTGAGCGGCGCCAGCTCGCCCCACATCAGCGGGAACGGGTTGATGCCGTAGAAGCCGACGTAGGCGCTGAGCAGGAGCAGGAAGCCGACTCCAGTGACGATCGCGGCGACGGTCGAGAGCAGCGGTGCCACCAGCAAGGCGGTCAGCGCTTTCGAGGCCACCGTGCCCAGGTCGGAGATCGGCAGCGACTTCCAGAACAGCACGCTCCGGTCGCGGCGGTCGTCGTAGAGCGCGCCGAGGCAGTAGAAGAACAACACGAAGAACAGCACCACGCCCAGCAGGCCGGCAATCATGTACAGGCTGAGCTCGGTGCCGGCGTAGATATGCTGCTGGATTTCCGGGGTGATCTTGCTGGTCAGCTCGCCGAGCTTGAGGTTGTTGATCTTGATGTGCGAGCGGTTGACCGACATCTCGCCGACCAGGATCGCCATGATCATCAGCGCCAGGTAGATGCCGCCGGTGAAAACCGGCGCCCAGAAGATGCCGCCCTTGTTCTCCCAGAATTCGCGTCTGAGCAGCCACTTCATGGTGTTCATCGGATTGTTGGATCGGGTGGCGGAGGAGGTCGCGGCGTTCATGCGTAGGTTCCTTTCATCGTGGCCACGAACAGGTCGGCGATGCCGGGGTTGCGGGTTTCACCGAAGGCGGCGAGCTGCGCGCGTGGCACGCCGTCGAACAGCATCACCGACTTGCCGAACACCTGGCGCTCGTCGATCGGCTTGAGCGCGCGCGCGGCTTCGATCCGGTCGGCCCCGACCATCACCTCGGTGAAGCGTTCGCTGACCTCGTCCATGGTGGCCGACAGAACGATCTTTCCTTCCTTGATGAACATCAGGTCGGTGAGGATATGCTCGATCTCCTCGACCTGGTGCGTGGTCACCACGATCGTCTTGCCCTCGTCGAAATAGTCTTCCAGCAGGTTCTGGTAGAACTGCTTGCGATACAGGATGTCGAGGCCGAGCGTGGGTTCGTCCAGCACTAGCAGCTTGGCGTCGATCGCCATCACGATGGCGAGATGCAGTTGCACGATCATGCCCTTGGACATGTGCGCTACTTTCATCGCCGGCTTGAGCTTGGTGTGCGCGAGGTAGCCCTCGGCCTTCCTGCGATCAAAGCGCGGGTGCACGCCTTCGGTGAAGTCGAGCGCCTGCTGCACCGTGATCCAGCGCGGCAGCACCGCGACGTCGGCGATGAAGCAGACGTCCTGCATCAGCGCATCGCGCTCGGTGCGCGGATCGCGGCCCAACACCTTGAGTTCGCCCTCGAACGAAGCCAGTCCCAGCGCTGCCTTGAGCGTGGTGGTCTTGCCCGAGCCGTTCGGTCCGATCAGGCCGACGATGCGGCCCGCCGGGATGTCGAAACTGATGTTGTCGACCGCGGCCTTGCCGTTGTAGCGCTTGCTCAGGTCTCGGGCGGAGATGACATTGGCGGCATTCATTGGCTCGGCTCCTTGGCCTTGGTGCGCATCAATTCGTCCATGCTCAGGCCCAGGCGCTGGATCCGTGCGATCACGGCAGGCCATTCCTCGCGCAGGAAGCGCTCGCGTTCCGATGCCATCAGCTTTTCCGCCGCACCTTCGGTTACGTACATGCCCAGTCCCCGTCGTTTTTCCACCAGCATCTCGTCCGCCAGTTCCTGGTAGGCGCGAGACACGGTGAGGTGGTTGATTTGAAACTCCGCCGCCACGGTGCGCATCGAGGGCAGGGGGTCGCCCGGCTTGAGTTCCCCGTCGAGCATCATGGCAATCACCCGCTCCTTGAGCTGCAGCCAGATCGGCGTGGTGTCGTTCCAGATCATGGTCATCTCAGGACTCCCGGCGCCGCGGCAGCACGGTGCCGAAGGAGTAGAACGGCATGCCCAGTTCGAGCCTGAGACGGGACGGGGCAGGGGCTGCCTCGTGACCGTCGGCTTCCTGCGCAGCCGGCGGCTCCTTCTCCTGGGCCTGTGCCTGGGCTTCCGCTTGCGCAACCGCGATCACGGTCTGGAGCACGGCCAGGGTTAGCGCGGTCAGCTGCGCCTCGGCGCTCAGCGGCGTAGCTGCTGCCTTGGCTGGAAGCGGGTCGCTGAACAGGACGCCGCTGGTGAACATGGCAAGGACCACGCCCAGGCCGGCCAGGGTGTTTCTCAGCTTGTGGTACATATCGCCTCCCACATTCGGTGAGGTAACGGACAGGTGTTGTAGAGAACTATAGCACTAAGAATGCTTCTGTCAACACCCGCCAGCCGGGCTGATTCAGCCGCGCCGGCAAGTTCGTCGTATGCTGCGGCACACCCCGGCCAGAATTCCGCCAATCAGTTGTTTTCAAAGGAGCTTGTGATGAAGATTAGGGTTGCTGCTGCGTTGCTCTGGATGATGCCGCTGAGTGCTTTGGCCTGCTCCGACTTGCTGAACCACAGCTATCGGCCCCTGGCCGGGAAAGACGCGGTAAACCTGTGTGACAGGTTCCAGGGCCAGGTCTTGCTGGTGGTGAATACCGCGAGCAAGTGCGGCTTCACCCCGCAATACGAGGGGCTGGAAGCCCTGCATGCGCGGCTCCACGACCGCGGCTTTTCGGTCGTCGGCTTCCCCTCGAACGATTTCATGGGTCAGGAACCGGGCAGCGAGGACGAGATCCAGGAGTTCTGCAAGCTCACCTACGGCGTGAAGTTCCCGATGTTCGAAAAGGTGCATGTGAAGGGCGACGACACCACACCCCTGTATCGGCAGCTCGCAGCGATGACCGGCAGCACGCCTGGCTGGAATTTCCACAAGTACCTGATCGACCGCGAAGGAAAGCCCGTGGCGAATTTCGGCAGCCGAACCACGCCCGAGGATGCGGACCTGCTGGCCAAGATCGAGGAATTGCTGGCCGCGGAACGTCCTGGTGCGGCGGCCTCGAACGATGCCGACTGAGGCTTCCGCCGGCTGAAGTGCGCCGGTACCCCGCGGAACCGAAGGCCTGCAACACGGTCACAGGGCTGGCGTTGCGTGCCCCGAGGCCCGGCCTCACAATACGCCGCCTTTCGCGCCGGAGGCTGTTCGGCGCACCCTTCTTGGTCTGAATCCTTTCTGGAGTAATTGATGAAGCGTTCCCTGCGTAACACCCTGCTCGCGACGGCCACCGTGGCTGCGTTCGGCGTCTCCGGCCTTGGCTTGGCGCAGGACAGCGCGCTCAAGACCGAGAAGGACAAGGTCAGCTACATGGTCGGCATGCAGATCGGCTCCTCGCTCACCCAGATCAAGGACGAGATCGACCTCGCCGTGGTCATGAAGGCGATCGAGGGCACGCTCAAGGGTGAACAGCCGCTGTTGACCCAGGAGCAGGCGATGGAAGTGCAGAAGGGCTTCGCTGAGCGCCTGCAGGCCAAGCGTGCCTCCGAGACCCAGGCTCTGGCCACCAAGAACAAGGCCGAAGGCGATGCCTTCCTGGCCAAGAACAAGTCGGTTGCCGGCGTGAAGACCACGGCCTCGGGCCTGCAGTACCAGGTCGTGACCGAAGGCAAGGGCGCGAAGCCCGCCACCACCGATCAGGTCAAGGTGCACTACACCGGCACCCTGCTCGACGGCACCAAGTTCGACAGTTCGGTTGATCGTGGCCAGCCGGCGCAGTTCGCGCTCAATGCCGTGATCCCGGGTTGGACCGAAGCCCTGCAGCTGATGCCCGTGGGCAGCAAGTACACCCTGTGGATCCCCTCGAACCTCGCCTACGGCGACCGCGGCACGCCGGGCCCGATCGGCCCGAACGCCACGCTCAAGTTCGAAGTGGAACTGCTGGAAATCGTCAAGGCGACCGACGCGGCCGCCCCGGCGAACTGATCGCGTCAAGCGCAAGTTGGAATGCGGCCGGCGGGGCGACCCGCCGGCCGTTTCATTTTCGTGTCCTGAGCCGAAGGTGCGGGCCGATCATTCCGCCGCGCTATCATCCGTGCCCCACGTCCCACTCGCCTGCATCGCATGAAAGTCGCAATTTTCGGCACCGGCTACGTCGGCCTCGTTACCGGCACCTGCCTCGCGGAAGTGGGAAACACCGTGTTGTGCGTGGACATCGATGCCGCCAAGGTCGATGGCCTCAAGCGCGGCGAACTGCCGATCTTCGAACCCGGGCTCGAGGACATGGTCGTGGCCAACCATCGCGCCCGGCGACTGGATTTCACCACCGACGCCGCAGCCGCGGTGGCGCACGGCGACCTCGTGTTCATCGCGGTGGGAACGCCGCCGGATGAAGATGGCAGCGCCGACCTGCGGCACGTGCTGGCCGTGGCCCGCAGCATCGGGCGGCACCTTGCGCGCCCGGCCGTGGTGGTGAACAAGTCCACCGTGCCGGTCGGCACCGCCGACAAGGTGCGCGCAACCATCAGTTCCGAGCTGGCTGCGCGCGGCGTCGACATTGCATTTGATGTCGTGTCCAACCCGGAATTCCTGAAGGAAGGCGATGCAGTCAAGGACTGCATGCGGCCCGATCGCATCATCGTCGGCTCCGACAGCCCGCGTGCCATCGACAAGCTCAAGGCGTTGTATGCGCCGTTCAATCGCAATCACGAGCGCCTGGTGCTGATGGACGTGCGCTCGGCCGAACTGACCAAGTACGCCGCGAACGCGATGCTCGCGACCAAGATCAGCTTCATGAACGAAATGGCCAACATCGCAGAGCGCGTGGGTGCCGACATCGAAATGGTGCGACACGGCATCGGCTCCGATCCGCGCATCGGCTACAGCTTCATCTACCCCGGTGCCGGTTACGGCGGCTCGTGCTTCCCCAAGGACGTGCAGGCGCTGGAGCGCACCGCGCGCCAGCACGGTTACGAAGCGCGCGTGCTGGGCGCGGTGGAGGCGGTGAACCGCGACCAGAAGGGTGTCCTCTTCGCCCGGCTGTTGCAGCACTTCAAGGGTGAGCTGCGCGGCAAGACCATTGCGCTCTGGGGCCTGGCGTTCAAACCCAACACCGACGACATGCGGGAGGCCTCGAGCCGCAGCTTGCTGATGCTGCTGTGGGCAGCGGGAGCGCAGGTGCGCGCCTACGACCCGGAAGCCATGGTGGAGACGCATCGCATCTACGGCGAGCGCGATGACCTCGTGCTCTGCGATAGTGCCGAAGTCGCCCTGGAGGGCGCCGATGCCCTGGTGGTGATCACCGAGTGGAAGGCATTCTGGAGTCCCGACTTCGCCCACATCGCGGCGACCTTGCGCACGCCGGTCCTGTTCGACGGCCGCAACATCTACGAGCCGAACGTGGTGGAGGCGGCCGGCATCGCCTACTACGGCATCGGGCGCGGACGCTCGGTGCGTTCACCCGCGTAGCACGCCGACCCGGAACACGCGCCATGAGCGAGAACGAACGCCTGGTGGAACTGGAAACGCGCGTGGCGTTCCAGGAGCACACCCTGGCCGAACTCAACGAGGTAATGACCGCCCAGGGGCGGGAGCTCATCGAGTTGCGGCGCGAACTCGAACGCGCGCTGGCCGACCTCAAGACCCTGCGCGGCCTGCTCTATGCCGACCCGGCAAGCGAGCCGCCACCGCCGCACTACTGAGGCGGCATGATGCCCGAACGATTGAACGATGCGATCCGGATTCAGATGAGCACGACCCGATGAGCGATACCCTGCGCGACCAGTTGCTCGGCCTCGGCTTCAAGCCTGCGCCCAAGCCCGCGAGACCGGCCCATGACGGAGCCCGCCGTCCACCGCAGAACCAGCGCAATCCACGCCATGCCGGGGCCAATCCTCGCGCGCCGGAGAAGAAGCGTGCGAGCGGCGAGATGGATCTGGCCAAGGCCTATGCCATCCGCGCACAGAAGGAGAAGGACGAGCGCATCGCCTCCGAGCGCGAGCGCCAGGCCGAGGCCGCGCGCAAGCGCGAAGGCAAGTTGAAGCTGGCCGAACTGCTGAAGCTGGCGACACTCAACGATGCCGCGGCCGAGGTCGCTCGGCATTTCGAGTACGGCGGCAAGATCCGCCGCATCCATGTCACCGTCGATCAGCTCAAGGCACTGAACGCCGGAGACCTTGGCGTGGTGCAGCAGGGTGGACGCTATCACCTGGTCAGCGCCGAGCATGCGCGTGCCGCGAACGAACTGCTGCCCGGCGTGCTGGCCTTGCTGGTCGATCCCGCGTCGACGACGGGCGAGGATGGCTACGCCGACCCGAAATTCCAGGTGCCCGACGATCTGATCTGGTAATCGGGCGCAAGCTTGCAATCAACGAGTCGAGGACGGGGCGATGGTGGTCTTGGGCAACAGACTGTTGGGGTTGGGTGTCGCGTCGATACTGGTGTCTGGCGCCGTTGCAGCACCTCCGCCACGCTTTCCAGCCGGCGCGGTGTGGCACCAGGACATCAGTGCGGCGGCGCCGCATCCCGATTCCACTACCATGATCTCCACGCTGGTGGGAGAGGGTGGTTGGGGTAGCGGGAATCGCTTCCAGATCGACTTCTCGTTTCACGTGCGCCAGCTCGCGCCGGGAGAGATGCCCATGCGCTACCCGGTGGTGCAGCATGCGTTCTACGACGAATACTACCTGCCCGACAGCGAGCCGCTGGGCACGATGATGCCGGTGCCGGCGGATGCAGCATTCGAAGGCGAGAACGGCCTGACCTGCAACAACGAAGACAACGACTGCCACCTGATCGTGCGCGATGGCTCCTTGCTGTACGAGTTGTACAGCGGGAACCTGAGCGGCGGGCAGCTCGATAGCCTGGGCCTGATCATCTGGGATTTGTCCGTGGTGTATCCACCCGAAGGGCGCGGCGAGCACTGCACCAGCGCCGATGCCGCCGGTTTCCCGATTGCGCCGCTGCTGCCCAACGCTGATGAAGTGAGCGCCGCCGCCAGCCAGAGCAACGCCGACCTCGGGCATGCGATCCGCTTCATCCTTCCGAACCACCGAATGGCCAGCGATGCCAGTCTCGGCGGAGTGCAGGGCCGGCTCTATGTGCGGCCGGCGACGCACGCCGGTGCCCCCAGCGGGCCGGTCAACTCGGTTCCCTACGGCGCGCGCCTGCGCCTGCGCAGCAATTTTCCGATGGCGGGCTACAACGCCGCGGCACAGGTGCTCCTGCGCACCATGCAACGCTACGGGATCGTGCTGGCCGATGGCGGCAACATTGCACTCACCTTCGAATCCGACCGTCACACGACGGCGACGTGGGACGGACTCGGGATCGACTCCCGGACGTTCTGGGATGGCAGCCCGGGCAACCGCACACCCGTGCTGGTGAGCGACTTCACCGTGCTCGATACTGGTCCGCGCATCGGCGAGACCTATGACTGCGTGCGCAGTTCGGTGGTCCCCGGCGACGGCGTGTTCCGCAACGGGTTCGAGAACTGAGGATCAACTCATCGCATCGCCCGCATCGACTATGCGAGCCATGCCCGCCGATTCGACCGCGTCGCGCAGCGTTTCGAGCGTGATCGGAAGCCGATCCAGGCCGAAGCGGAAATGCAGCTCGCCATCGGCGTTGCGCGAGGAGTGGATCGACTCCAGGTTCACGCCGAGTCGCTCGAATACTTCCAGCACCCGACGCAGCGAGCCCGGTCGATCTTCCGGCAGGTAGACGCTGAGGAAACGGCGGCTGCGCAGGTCGGCCTGGAGGTAACCCATGCGTTCGAACGCATGGCTGCGCGCGGCCAGTTCCGATGGTCCGAACCATGTGGCAGTCTCCTGAAGGAAGCCTTCCCTCATGGCCGAGCGTGCTGCCTCGTCGCCGCGCGCCACTTCGTCGCGCAGGCGCGTCAGTGCCAGGCACAACCGCTGCAGCATGGGCAGCACGTGCGGATTGTCGAACTGGATGTCTTCGTAGATGGACGGGTTGCCGGCGAGCAGGCGCCCGGTGACGGTGAGGTCGAGATCGAGGCCGACGGTGCGCAATGCCAGCAGCGTGGCCAGTCCGCCAATCTCCGGTGCCAGCTCCCGCAGCAGCGCAGCCTGGCCCATGTGCGTGGCATGCACCAATCCCTGCACCAGGGCCATGGCACGGTCGTGGACTTGCGGATCGATCTCGATGCAGTCGGCCTGCAGTCGTTCCAGCAGGTGTTCGACCCAGGGCCGCCAGCGTGCGAGTCGAGCCGCGCAGACCGCCAGGCTGCGACCCTTCAGGCACTCGATCTTGGGCGGCGCGGCCATCGGATGCAGGCCGACCACTTCCGCACGGGAGCGCAGCATTGCTTCGACAGGCGCCTGCTTGATCGAAGTCAGGTCCAGCCACAGCTTGCCGGCTTCCGCACCGGCCGCGGCGTGGACATAGGTGTCGATGACCCGCACCGTGGCGCGGATCGGCACACTGAACACCAGCACGTCGCTCTGCAGCACCAGCTGCCGTGGCGTCAGCGATTCAGCGCTGGCCGGGTCGCTGCCGATGACGCGCAGGCCCAACTGCTCGCGACAGAATCGCGTCAGCCAGCGGCCGTAGGCGCCCTCGTTGCCGACGATGCCGATCACGGGCACCTCACCGCCGGGCGCCGCGATCGTCATTCCGGGTCGTAGTCCAGATTCGGTGCCAGCCAGCGTTCGGCCTGGGCCAGGTTCACGCCCTTGCGCCGCGCGTAGTCCTCCACCTGCTCCTTGGACACGCGTCCCAGCACGAAGTACTGGCTGCGCGGATGACTGAAGTACCAACCGGAGACCGAGGCCGCCGGCAACATCGCGAAGTTGTCGGTGAGCACCATGCCGGCGTTCCCGCCAGCGGAGAGCAGGCGGAACAGGGTGGCCTTCTCGCTGTGCTCGGGGCAGGCGGGGTAGCCCGGCGCGGGACGGATGCCGCGGTACTTCTCGTCGATGATCTCGTCGACGCCCAGGGCTTCGTCCCCGGCATAACCCCAGAACTCGGTTCGCGCCCGCTGGTGCATGCGTTCGGCCAGGGTTTCGGCCAGGCGGTCGGCCAGTGACTTGAGCAGGATCGCGCTGTAGTCGTCGTGCCCGGCTTCAAAGCGAGCCACGTGTTCTTCGATGCCGTGGCCCGCGGTGACCGCGAAGCCTCCGATCCAGTCTTGCTTGCCGCTCTCCTGTGGCGCGATGAAATCCGACAGGCAGAAATCCGGGCGTTCGACGGGCTTGTCGGCCTGCTGGCGCAGGTGATGCAGGGTGACCGGGCCATCGGAAGTCTGCACCACGACATCGTCGCCGCGGCTGTTGGCTGGCCAGAATCCGATCACGGCACGCGCGCGCAGCCATTTCTCCGTGACGATCCGGCCCAGCATCGCCTGGGCATCGTTGAACAGTTCGGTGGCCTGTTTGCCGACCACCGCGTCGCTCAGGATCGCCGGGTAGCGTCCTGCCAGTTCCCAGGCATTGAAGAACGGGGCCCAGTCGATCAGCGGCAGCAATTCCTGCAACGGATAGTCATCGAACACGTGGATGCCGGGTTGCACCGGCACCGGCGGCTCGTAGCGATCCCAGTCGCCCTGGAATTTCTGCGCGCGAGCCTTGGCCAGCGGCACGAGACGCTTGGCATCGCCGCGATTGAGATGACGCCGGCGGATCTCGGCGTAGTCGGCTTCGTTCGCGGCCACGAATGCGCCGCGCAGGTCGGTGCTGATCAGCGACTGCGCCACGCCCACGGCGCGCGAGGCGTCCTTGACCCAGACCGTGGGGAACTTGTAATGCGGGTCGATCTTGAGCGCGGTGTGCGCGCGCGAGGTGGTGGCGCCGCCGATCAGCAAGGGCAGGGCGAAGCCCTGACGCTGCATTTCCTTGGCGATGTGGCTCATTTCCTCCAGCGAGGGCGTGATCAGGCCGGACAGGCCGATCATGTCGGCGTGTTCCTCGCGTGCCACGTCGAGGATCTTCTGTGCCGGCACCATCACGCCGAGGTCGAGTACTTCGAAGTTGTTGCAGCGGAGCACGACGCCGACGATGTTCTTGCCGATGTCGTGCACGTCGCCCTTGACCGTGGCCAGCACGATCTTGCCGTTCGACTTGCCGACATCGCCGGTGCGGGCTTTTTCCTCTTCGATGTAGGGCAGCAGCCAGGCCACTGCCTTCTTCATCACGCGCGCCGACTTCACCACCTGCGGCAGGAACATCTTGCCGGCCCCGAACAGGTCGCCAACCACGTTCATGCCGTCCATTAGCGGGCCTTCGATGACATCGAGCGGACGCGTTGCCTGCAGCCGGGCTTCTTCTGTATCGGCGTCGATGTACTGGTCGATGCCGTGCACCAGCGAATGGCTGAGGCGCTCGCGCACCGGCTTGTCGCGCCAGGCGAGGTCCTCCGACTTCTGCTCGCCCTTCCGGCCCTTGTAGCGCTCGGCGATCTCGAGCAGACGTTCGGTGGCGTCGCGGCGCCGGTTCAGCACCACATCCTCGACCCGCTCGCGCAGTTCGGCATCGAGATCGTCGTAGAGCGGCAGGGCACCGGCATTGACGATGCCCATGTCCATGCCGGCCGCGATCGCGTGGTAGAGGAACACGACGTGGATCGCCTGGCGCACCGGCTCGTTGCCGCGGAACGAGAACGAGACGTTCGAGACGCCGCCGGATACGTGGCTGGCGGGGAAGCGGCGCTTGAGTTCGCGCGTGGCCTCGATGAAGTCGACCGCGTAGTTGTCGTGCTCCTCGATCCCGGTGGCGATGGCGAAGATGTTGGGGTCGAAGATGATGTCCTCCGGCGGGAAGCCGATCTCCTGCGTGAGCAAGCGATAGGCGCGCGCCGAAATCTCCACCTTGCGCTGCGCGGTGTCGGCTTGCCCGACCTCGTCGAACGCCATTACCACCACCGCCGCGCCGTAACGCCGCACCAGTCGCGCCTGGCGCAGGAAGGGTGCTTCGCCTTCCTTGAGCGAGATCGAGTTGACGATGCCCTTGCCCTGCAGGCACTTGAGGCCGGCCTCGATCACGCTCCACTTGGAACTGTCCACCATCACCGGGATGCGCGCGATGTCGGGTTCGGCCGCGATCAGGTGCAGGAAGGTCACCATCGCCTGCTCCGAG
Source organism: Chiayiivirga sp. (assembly GCA_022647565.1). Lineage (GTDB taxonomy): Bacteria > Pseudomonadota > Gammaproteobacteria > Xanthomonadales > Xanthomonadaceae > JALCLA01. The sequence continues at coordinate 423,857 of JALCLA010000003.1, read as the reverse complement.
TCGAGCAGGCCTTCGTCCATGTTGACGTCCAGCACCTGCGCGCCGCCTTCCACCTGCTGGCGCGCCACGGTCACGGCGTCGTCGTAGCGGCCGTCCTTGATCAGCTTGCGGAACTGGGCCGAGCCGGTGACGTTGGTGCGCTCGCCGACATTGACGAAATTGGTCTGCGGCGTGATTTCGAGCGGCTCCAGGCCGCTCAGCCGCGTGTGACGGGCCAGCGTGTTCATGTGACGTCGGCCAGTTGCGGGATCGGACGTGGCGCCACCGAGGCAACGGCGGCGGCGATGGCGGCAATGTGCTCGGGCGTCGTGCCGCAGCAGCCACCCACCAGGTTCAACAGCCCGGCCTGCGCGAACTCGTGCAGCACCGCGGCCATGTCTTCCGGAGTTTCGTCGTAGCCGCCGAAAGCGTTCGGCAAGCCAGCATTCGGATGGCAGCTGACGCGCGTATCGGCCACCTGGGACAGGACGTCGATGTGCTGGCGCAGGTCCTTGGCGCCGAGCGCGCAATTCAATCCGATCGAGAGTGGCTGTGCGTGGCGCAACGAATACCAGAACGCTTCGGCGGTCTGACCCGACAAGGTGCGACCCGAAGCATCGGTGATGGTGCCGGAGATCAGCACCGGCAGGCGCTGGTCGCGTGCCTCGAACTCGTCTTCGATCGCAAACAGGGCAGCCTTGGCGTTGAGCGTGTCGAAGATGGTTTCCACCATGATGACGTCGGCGCCGCCTTCGATCAGGCCGGCCGTGGCCTCGCGGTAGGCCTCGGCCAGTTCGTCGAAGCTGATGGCGCGGAATCCGGGGCGGTTCACGTCGGGACTGAGCGAAGCGGTGCGGCTGGTGGGGCCGAGCACGCCGACCACGAAGCGCGGCTGCGACGGGTCGATTGCCTCGATCGCGTCGCATTCCAGTCGCGCGATGCGTGCGCCTTCGCGGTTGAGTTCGCGGACGAGGTGCTGCAGTCGGTAATCGGCCAGCGAGATCGAGGTGGAGTTGAAGGTGTTGGTCTCGATCAGGTCGGCGCCGGCTTCCAGGTATTGCCGGTGGATGGTGCGGATGATGTCGGGGCGGGTCAGCGTGAGTAGGTCGTTGTTGCCGCGCTGGTCGCAGCCTTGACATTCGTGATCGTGCTCTTCGTGAGAAGTCCGGCCATGGATGGCCGGTTTCTCCGCGAGGGACTCGCGCAATGAATCGAAGCCGCGCGCGAAGCGTTCGCCGCGGTAGTCCGCTTCCTGCAGATCGTGACGCTGGATCATGGTGCCCATGGCGCCATCGATGATCAGGATGCGCCGCGCCAGCGCGGCCTGGAGCGCGGCGACGCGCTTCGGGTTGGACCAGGGCAAGGTGTTCATATCTTCTTCGCCAGCAACGAAACCACTTCGAAATGCGGCGGGCGCTTCTCGCGGGCCACCACGTCGCAACTCAGGACTTCGAGCCCTGCCTTCTGCGCGAGCCTGGCCAGCTCCTTCGGCGTGAAGCCGAGATTGGCGTGACCGTAAGGCTCGATCGCGCCGCGGTGTTCGTGCCTGGCGAGGGTGGTGGCGAGCAGGCGACCGCCGCGGCGCAGCACGCGCGTCGACTCGACCAAGGCCTGCGCCGGCTTCTCGGCATAGGTGAGCGCATGCACCAGCAACACCAGATCGAAACTTGCGTCCTTGAAGGCCAGTGCATGCATGTCGCCTTCGCGCACTTCCACGTTGGGGAGCACGCGGAGCCGCTCCTGCGCCGCCGCCACTACCTTGCTGCTGGAGTCGATGCAGACGTAGCGGCGGCTGCGCGGCGCGAGCAGCTCGGCCAGCACGCCGTCGCCCGAGGCGATGTCGAGCACGTCGCCGGGTTCGAGCAGTTGCAGCGCGGCGCGCGCCATGGCTTCCCAGGTGCGGCCGGGCGAGTAGTGGCGTTCCATGTCGCCGGCCACGGAATCGGCCCAGTTCTGGTCGGCGGCGCGCGTGGCGAGCACCGCGGGCAGGCGTTCGGCGTCGGAGCGCAGCAGGGGATCGTCCGCGCCTTCGCTCAATGCCTTCCACAGCGCCTGCTGCGCGGCGTCGAGGTCGTCTTCGGCAAATCGGTAATAGGCCGAAACGCCGGAGCGGCGATCACGCACCAGACCATGTTCCTTGAGCTTGGCGAGATGGGTGGACACGCGGGGCTGGGCCAGGCGCGTGATCGCGGCGAGTTCGGCCACGGTCAATTCGTCGCGTTCCAGCAGCGTCAGCAGCCGCACCCGGGTTGGGTCGGACAGGACCCGCAGACAGGCTGACCAGGCATCGAGATCCACGCATTCATCCCTTCATCGCGATTCAGGGATGAATTGTCCGGTGGTGCCGGGCAACGGTCAAGGACGGCTTGCTACGCCAGACCCGATGGCTGGCGGAGGAAGGAGTTGACGCGGGCGAGCCGCTAAACTACGCCGCTCCGACCTGGCCCAGGACCTCCCCATGGATTTCCGCTTCACCGAAGAACAACTGATGATCCAGGACGTGGCGCGTCGCATCGCACGCGAGAAGATCGCGCCCAGTGCCGAGCACCACGACCAGACCGGCGAGTTCCCGCTCGCGAACATCCGCACCCTGGGCGAGAACGGTCTGATGGGGATCGAGGTGCCGACCGAGTACGGTGGCGCCGGCATGGACCCGATCAGTTACGTGCTGGCGATGATCGAGATCGCGCACGCCGACGCGGCGCATTCGACCATCGTGTCGGTGAACAATTCGCTGTTCTGCAACGGCATCCTGAAATTCGGTACCGAAGCGCAGAAGCAGACCTACGTGCGGGCCATTGCCGAAGGCAAGGAAATCGGCGCGTTCGCGCTGACCGAGCCGCAGTCGGGTTCCGACGCCACCGCCATGCGTTGCCGCGCGGTGAAGCAGGCCGACGGCAGTTTCGTCGTCAACGGCAAGAAGAGCTGGATCACCTCGGGCCCGGTGGCGAAGTACATCGTGCTATTCGCGCTGAGCGACCCGGACAAGGGTGCGCGTGGCATTACCGCCTTCATGATCGACACCACCAAGCCCGGGTTCCACCGCGGCAAGACCGAGCCCAAGCTCGGCATTCGCGCTTCGGCCACCTGCGAAATCGAGTTCACCGACTACGTATGCGCAGCGGACGACGTGCTCGGTCAGGAAGGCGAGGGCTTCAAGATCGCGATGGGCGTGCTGGACGCCGGCCGCATCGGCATCGCCTCGCAGGCGCTGGGCATCGCGCGCGCGGCATACGAGGCCACCGTGGCCTACGTGAAGGAGCGCAAGGCCTTCGGCGCGCCGATCGGCACCTTCCAGATGACCCAGGCCAAGATCGCCGACATGAAATGCAAGCTCGACGCGGCCACGCTGCTGACGCTGCGTGCGGCCTGGCAGAAGGGCGAATTCGAGAAGGGCGGCGCACGCTTCGGCAACGAGGCCGCGATCGCCAAACTCACTGCGTCCGAGGCCGCGATGTGGATCGCGCACCAGGCGGTGCAGATCCACGGCGGCATGGGCTACTCGAAGGAAATGCCGCTGGAGCGCTACTTCCGCGACGCCAAGATCACGGAAATCTACGAGGGCACCAGCGAGATTCAGCGCCTGGTCATCGCGCGCAACGAAACCGGCCTGCGATAGCGCACGTTCCGCACTCGAGCGTATGCAAAGCCCCGCCACCGCGGGGCTTTGTCGTTTTCCGGCTGGCCGCGCGCCGGCGCCTGCTGGCACAATACGCACCTTTCCCAAGCCCGGTCGTTTCTCGCTCATGAGCGCCCAATCCGCTTCCGTGTCGACCCTCCACGACGTTTCGCTCGAGCCCATCCTGGACGCGTTGCGCGCCATGGTTCCCGCGCCCCGATTCAAGGAGGCGTCGCTGTTCGTGGAGGCGTTCTACGGGCGCATGTCGGCCGAGGAATACCGCTTGCGCAGCCCGCAGGCCTGGGCCGCGCTGGCGCGTGGCTTCCTCGACTTCGTGCGTGAACGGCGCCCGGGCAAGGTCGCCATCCGCACTTTCAACCCGACGGTCGAGGAGCACGGCTGGGAGTCGCCGCACACCGTCATCCAGATCGCGAACGACGACATGCCGTTCCTGGTCGACACCGTTGGCATGGTGCTGGCACAGCACGACATCGCGATCCACGTGCTGGGTCACCCGGTACTGAAGATCCGGCGAGATCCGGGTGGCAACGTGCTGGCGCTGGGCGAGGGTGAATCCGAGTCGCTGATGTCGCTGGAGATCGACCGCCAGACCGAACCTTCCGACCTGCAACGCATCGAGGACGAAATCGTCGCGGTGCTGAACGACGTCCGCGCCTGCGTGCAGGACTGGCAGGCGATGCAACTCAAGCTGCGCGCCATTGCCGAGGAACTGCCCGGGCGCGACATGCCCGTGTCCGAGGCCGGTCGCGCCGAGGCGCAGGAGTTCCTGCGCTGGGCGGCGGACGATCACTTCACTTTCCTCGGCTATCGCGAATACGAAGTGGTGGCGAGCGATGGCGACGCCATGCTGCGCGCCCGGGCCGGCACCGGGCTCGGCTTGCTCAAGAGCGACGACCGCGTGGGCAAGCCGCGCTCCCTGCGCAGCCTCACCGCCACCAGCCTCAAGGATTCGGGATCGGTCGATGCCCTGATCCTGACCAAGACCAATGCGCGCTCCACCGTGCATCGTCCCGGCTACATGGACTACATCGGGGTGCTCACGTTCGATGCGCAGGGGCGCCCGAATGGCGAGCAGCGTTTCATCGGGCTCTACACCTCCAGCGCCTATTCGCGCCGGCCGTGGGACATCCCGCTGGTGCGCGAGCGGCACGAGTACGTGATGGCCAAGTCGGGGCTGGCGGTGCGCAGCCACAGCGGCAAGGCGCTGCGCCACATCCTGGAATCGCTGCCGCGCGACGAGTTGTTCCAGTCGGGCGAGGAGGAATTGTTCCGCACCGCGATGGGCATCCTCGGGCTGCAGGAGCGCATCCGTCCCAAGCTGTTCCTGCGCCGCGACCGCTACGGCCGCTTCTACTCGGCCCTGGCCTACATTCCGCGCGACCGCTTCACCAGCGAGATCCGGCGCCGGATCGAAGCGATGCTGATGGAGGCGCTGAACGGCCAGCGCATCGACACCACGATCCAGGTGGGCGAGTCGCCGCTTGCGCAGTTGCACCTGATCGTGCGTCCGAAGGCCGGTGGGGCCGAGGTGGACAGCGCCGAGCTGGAAGTGCGGCTGGCACAGATCGTGCGCAACTGGCACGACGAGCTGCGCGATGCCCTGGTCGCACGGCATGGCGAGGACAAGGGTTTGAAGCTCGCCAACCGTTACGGCAAGGCACTGCCCACCGGCTACATCGAGGAGTCCACGCCCGAGATCGCGGCCACCGACGTGGAGCGCGCGGCGGCGCTGCGCGGCCCGGACGACCTGCGCCTGAGCCTGTACCGACCGGCGCGCGGCGATGCGCAGGCGCTGCGTTTCAAGCTCTACCGCCAGGGTCGCGACATCCCGCTGTCGGAAGTCTTGCCGATGCTGGAGAACATGGGGCTGCGCCTGCTCACCGAGCACCCGTACACCATGCACGTGGGCGAGGTTTCCATCCACATCCAGGACTTCGAGGTGGAGTCGCGCTCGGGCGAGGTCGATGTCGATGCCGTGCGCGACAGCTTCGAGAACGCCTTCGATCGCATCTGGCGTGGCCACGCGGAGAGCGACGGGTTCAATCGCCTTATCCTGGCGGCCGGCCTCGACTGGCGCCAGGTGGCGATGCTGCGCGGCTACGCTAAGTACCTGCTGCAGACCGGGGTGCCGTTCTCGCAGAGCTACATGGAAGAAACGCTGGCGCGTTATCCGCTGCTGGCACGCCTGCTGGTGGAGAAATTCGAGGCCAAGTTCCATCCGTCCACTGGCCAGGAGAGCCAGGACGAGGTGCGCAACGGCCAGCTGCGCTTCAGCACCCAGGTCAAGCGCCTGATCTCGAACGATGCCGCGGCCGAAACCGCGCTTGGCCTGCTGATCGACGCGCGCGCCGGGTCGCGCGAGGTGCAGATGAAGGCCGCCGAATCCGCGCTGCATGCCTTGCTCGATCGCGTTGCCAGCCTCGACGAAGATCGCATCCTGCGCAGCTTCATGAGCGTGATCCGTGCCACCTTGCGCACCGGGTTCTACCAGACCCGCGACGGCAAGCCGCGCGATTACATCAGCTTCAAGTTTGATACCGGCAAGCTTCCCGACTTGCCCAAGCCGCGTCCCTATCGCGAGATCTTCGTCTATGGGCCGCGCGTGGAAGGCGTGCACCTGCGCTTCGGCCCGGTGGCGCGTGGTGGCTTGCGCTGGTCGGATCGGCGCGAGGACTTCCGCACCGAAGTACTTGGCCTGGTGAAGGCGCAGATGGTGAAGAACACCGTGATCGTGCCGGTCGGGGCCAAGGGCGGATTCTTCGTCAAGCGTCCGCCCATCGGCGGCGACCGCGATGCGCAGCTGGCCGAGGGTATCGCGTGCTATCGCCTGTTCATCAACGGCCTGCTCGACATCACCGACAACCTGGTCGATGGCAACGTGGTGCACCCGGTCGATGTGGTGCGGCACGACGCCGATGATCCGTACCTCGTGGTTGCGGCCGACAAGGGCACCGCCACGTTCTCCGATATCGCCAATGCGATCTCGCTCGACCACGGGTTCTGGATGGGCGATGCCTTTGCCTCCGGCGGCTCGGTCGGTTATGACCACAAGGGCATGGGCATCACCGCGCGTGGTGGTTGGGAATCGGTCAAGCGCCACTTTCGCGCCATGGGGCGCGATTCGCAGAGCGAGGATTTCACTTGCGCCGGCGTCGGCGACATGTCCGGCGACGTGTTCGGCAATGGCATGCTGCTGTCGCGCCACATCCGCCTCGTGGCGGCCTTCGACCATCGCCACATCTTCCTCGACCCGAACCCGGACTCGGCGAAGTCCTACGTCGAGCGCGAGCGCCTGTTCAAGCTGCCGCGTTCGAGCTGGGACGACTACGACAAGGGGCTGATCTCCGTCGGCGGTGGCGTGTGGCCGCGCAGTTCCAAGGCCATCCCGGTTTCTGCCGACGTCCGGCGCGTGCTCGGCATCGCGGCGAACGTGGAGCAGATGACGCCGAACGAGTTGCTGTCGGCCATCCTCAAGGCCCCGGTCGACCTGCTCTGGAACGGTGGCATCGGCACCTACGTCAAGGCTTCGGGCGAAACCCACGCCGACGTCGGTGATCGTGGCAACAACGCAATCCGCATCGACGGCAACCAGATGCGCGCCAGGGTGATGGGCGAGGGCGGCAACCTCGGCATGACCCAGCGCGGGCGCATCGAGGCGGCGCAGCAGGGCGTGCTGCTCAACACCGATTTCATCGACAATTCGGCCGGCGTGGATACCTCCGACCACGAGGTCAACATCAAGATCCTGCTCGGTGCGCCGGTGCAGCGCGGCGAGCTATCGATGGACGCGCGCAATGCGCTGCTGGCCAGCATGACCGACGAGGTCGGCGACCTGGTGCTGAACGACAACTACCGCCAGAACCAGGCCATCAGCTTGATGGAAACCATGAGTGTGCCGCGCCTGGGCACGTTCGGGCATTTCATCCGCACGCTCGAAGGCCAGGGCCTGCTCGATCGCGGCATCGAGTACCTGCCCAGCGATGCCGAATTGCTGGAGCGCAAGGAGCGTGGCCAGGGCCTGACCCGTCCCGAGCTGTCGATCCTGCTCAGCTACGACAAGATCGTGATCTTCAACCAGTTGCTCGAATCGGACGTGCCGGAAGATCCGTACCTGTCCAAGGAGCTGGTGCGTTACTTCCCGAACGCGCTGCAGGAAAAGTACGCCGCCGACATGGAGCAGCACCGCCTGCGGCGCGAGATCATCGCCACCGCGGTGACCAACTCGCTGGTCAACCGCATGGGTGCCACCTTCCTGCTGCGCATGCAGGAGGACACGGGCGAGTCGCCGGCGCAGATCGCCAAGGCCTACAGCATCGCGCGCGAGGTGATCGAGGCGCGTGACCTCTGGGCCGGGATCGACTCGCTCGACCTGCAGGTGCCGGAGAGCGCGCAGATCCAGGCCTTGCTTGGCATCTGGGGCGTGCTGCGCAACATGAGCCGCTGGCTGCTAAACCGGCCGGGCGAGAACCTCGACATCGCCGCGGCAGTGGCGCGCTACCAGCCCGGCATCGCCTTGCTGCGCGGTGACCTGAACGACTTGCTTTCGAGCGAGGATCGCACCCAGTTTGCCGAGGAACGCGCGCGCTGGCTTGACCTGGGCTTCCCGCAGGCGATGGCGGAGAAGCTTGCGGCGTTGCCGTTCGTGAGTTCGGCGCTGGACGTGGTGGAAGTGGCGCTGGAGCGCAAGCTCGAGGTCAAGGACGTGGCCAAGGTCTATTTCGGCCTGGGCGAAGCCTTGCACCTGAAGTGGTTGCTGCAGAAGATCGACGAGTTGCCGGTGGAGGGCCGCTGGAGCGCGCATGCGCGCGGCGTAATGCGCGACGAATTGCAGGGCCAGCAGAGCGTCCTCGTGGCGCAGGTCCTGGCCCAGGGCAAGGGCACGCCGGAGCAGCGCGTGGCGAGCTGGATGGGGCGTGACGATTCGGGCTTGCGCTTCACCCAGTCGATGTTCGCCGACATGCGCAACCAGCGCGGCATGGATTTCCCCACGGTCTCGGTGGCAGTGCGACGACTGGCGCAGTTGGCGGCGGCCGGCGCGCGCGGGTAAGGCGGAAGATCGGGATCCAGATCAAGAGCGTTCAACGCAAAGGACGCAAAGTAGAGCAGATGAAAGGAACGCAAAGAAAAGCTTGAGTGGCCGGTCGCGAACGCCATCCTCTGGCGAGAAGCAACTCGAGATGCTCTTGCTCTCCTCTGCGCTTCTCTCTGCTTTTCCTTTGCGTCCTTTGCGTTGAACGCTCTTGCTTCACCGTTTGCTCTTGTTTCACCGCTCTCGGGTAAGCTAGCGATCGACTGAATTCGCCGGAGTCCAGGTGAGCACGCCAATCCGCATCGCGGTCGTCGCCAGCAAGACCCCGGAAGCCCAGTCCGGGCTGGCCGATTTGCAGCGCAGCTTCGGCGCGCTGAAGCCGGACGAGGCCGAGGTGATCGTCGCCCTGGGCGGCGATGGCTTCATGTTGCAGACCCTGCATCGGCACAAGGCCTTGAACAAGCCGGTTTACGGGATGAAGGCCGGGACGGTCGGTTTCCTGATGAACCAGTACCGGCCGGAAGGTCTGCTCGATCGCATCGCCGCGGCGCAGCCTGCCGTCCTCAAACCGCTCGAAATGATCGCCACCTCCGAGGCCGGCAGCAGTGTCGAGGCGCTGGCGTTCAACGAAGTCTCGCTGCTGCGCCAGACCAAGCAGGCGGCGAAGATCCGCGTCTCGCTCAACGGCGCGGTGCGCCTGGAAGAACTGGTTTGCGACGGCGTGCTGCTGTCGACGGCCGCCGGCAGCACGGCCTACAACCTGTCGGCGCATGGTCCGATCCTGCCGCTCGGCAGTGAGGTGCTGGCGATGACGCCGATCAGTCCGTTCCGACCACGGCGCTGGCGCGGCGCGATCCTGCGCGCCGGCACCGAGGTGAAGATGGAAATCCTCGATCATTACAAGCGCCCGGTCAGCGCCACGGCGGATTCGTCGGAAGTGCGCGACGTGGTGGAGGTGTCGATCCGTGAGTCGCGTGACAGGACCGTCACCCTGTTGTTCGACCCGGAACACAATCTGGAAGAACGCATTCTCAACGAGCAGTTCGCGCACTGATCGTGATGGCAACGTCGCAGCCTGCGAGACCGCAGCCGGGCAGGCTCCGCACATGACTCTGGCAGACCGGCTCCCCCTCGGCGAAAGCGGCGCGACGGCGAACCACAAGCTGGTGGTTGCGCTGTCGGCCCGCGCCCTGTTCGATCTCGAAGCCGGGCACGCGCTGTTCGAGCGCGATGGCGTCGCGGCCTATGCCAGTTACCAGCGGCAGCGCGAGAACGAAATGCTGGAACCGGGCATCGCGTTCCCGCTGGTGCGCAAGCTGCTCGCGCTCAATCGCATCGAGCGGCCGGGTCTGCCGAAGGTGGAAGTCATCCTGCTGTCGCGCAATTCCTCCGATACCGGGCTGCGCATCTTCAACGCGATCGAGCACCACGGCCTCGATATCGTGCGCGCGGTGTTCACCAGCGGTGCACCGACCTGGCCCTACATCAAACCCTTTGGCGCGCACCTGTTCCTGTCGGCCAATCCCGAATCGGTGCGACGCGCGCTGGAACACGAGGTAGCTGCGGCCACGATCCTGCCGGCGCGCGCGGTGGACAATGACCGGGGCGAGCTGCGCATTGCCTTCGACGGCGACGCCGTGATCTTCGGCGACGAGTCCGAGCGCATCAGCCGCGAGCAGGGCATCGAGGCCTTCGCCCGCAACGAGATCGAGCTGGCCGAACAGCCGCTCTCGGGCGGGCCGTTCAAGGGCTTCCTCGGCGCCTTGCACGATATCCAGGGTGCGTTCGGCCCGGATGAGTCCCCGATCCGCACCGCGCTCGTCACCGCGCGTTCGGCCCCGGCGCACAAGCGCGTGATCCTCACCCTGCGCCACTGGGGCGTGCGCCTGGACGAAGCCTTGTTCCTCGGTGGCCGTGACAAGGGCCCGTTCCTGGAAGCTTTCGGCGCCGACCTGTTCTTCGATGACTCCACCCACAACATCGAAAGCGCCCGCCGCCACGTGGCCGCGGGGCATGTGCCGCATGGGGTGTCGAACGCCGAGCGCTAGTCCAGACCCGGAGGAAGGCGGTTCTCGCCCCGTGCGTCGGGTGCTGGCACACTCCGCAGCTTCGTTGGCCCGGGGATGGGGATATGCGGCGTTGGGGATGGGGACTGTTGGCGGCGACACTGATGTCGGTGTCGGCCGGATTGCAGGCGCAGGACGAGGTGCAGGCGATACGAGCGTGGTTCGACGATCCGGCGCAACTCGATGAGGTCACGCCGCTGCTGGGGCATGCGCGTATCGACCGCAACAAGGGCGTCCTGATCACCGAGGCCGACCCGTGGCTGCGCTCGCGCCTGATCGCCGCCGGGTTCCGGCTCGAGGTCGACGCGCAGGCGACCCAGGCCCTGCTGCGCCTCGATCAAGCGATGCATGAGCCCGCCAGCATCGGCGGGTATTCGTGCTACCGCACGGTCGAGGAGGCGCAGGCGCGCATCGCGCAGCTGGCGGCGACGCGACCCTCGCTCGTGTCGTATCTCGATATCGGAAACAGTTGGGAAACCGGTACGGGCGCGGGCTATCCGATGCGCGTGATCCGCGCCACCAGCAGCGCCACTCCAGGTCCCAAGCCGATCCTGTTCCTGATCGGCTCGATCCATGCGCGCGAGTACACGCCGGCTGAACTGGTGCTGCGCTTCGTGGAGGAACTGGTCGAAGGCTACGGCGTGGATGCCGATGCCACGTGGATTCTCGACCACCATGAGATCCAGGTACTGGTGCATGCGAATCCGGACGGGCGCAAGCGCGCCGAGACCGGGATCCTGTGGCGCAAGAACGCCAACAACACGCATTGCGCCGGAGGCAACAACCGCGGCGTGGACCTGAACCGCAACTTCCCTTTCGTGTGGGGCGAGTACAACGGGTCCAGCGGCAGCGCCTGTGCCGAAACCTTCCGCGGACCGAGTGCAAACTCCGAGCCGGAGACCCAGGCCATCGTGCAGCACACCCGCTCGATCTATCCGGATCGCCGCGGGCCGGCGCTCACCGATGCCGCGCCCGACGATACCAGCGGCCTGTTCATCGACATACACAGCTACTCGCAACTGGTGTTGTGGCCCTGGGGCTTCATCCAGACGCGGGCGCCGAACGCGACCGCGCTGGAGGCGCTGGGACGACGTCTTGCCGGGTTCAACGGCTACACCGCGCAGGCTTCGGTGGGGCTGTACCCCACCGACGGCACCACCGATGACTTCGCCTACGGTGAGCTGGGCGTTGCCAGCTATGCGATGGAGTTGGGTACAGCCTTCTTCCAGGGCTGTACGGAGTTCGAGAATCAGGTGCTGGGTCCGAACCGCGCCCTGCTGCGCTACGCCGCGCGCGTGTTGCGCGCGCCTTACCGCTTGCCGTTCGGCCCGGACGCGCATTCGGTGCGGATCGAGCCGGATCTGATCTTTGCCGGGGACCAGGTGCAGGTGGTGGCCACGTTCGACGACGAGCGCCAGCAGACCGCCAGCGCCGCGAATTCGGGCCCGGTGCCGGCGGTGCAGCCGATCGCGTCCGCCCGTGCCTATCTGACGCTGCCGCCGTGGCAGTCAGGTGCGCAGCCGCTGGCGATGCTGCCGGAAGATGGCGGCTTCGATGCCACGATCGAGACGGCCCGCGCCAGTGTGCCCAGCGCCGGCCTCGCGGTCGGCAAGCATCTGGTCTTCGTGCAGGGGCGGGACAGCACCGGGGCCGATGGCCCGGCAGCCGCGGCCTTTCTTGAAGTGGTGGCGCCGGATCAGGCCGCCGCCCTGTCGGGAACCGTGTCGGATGCGATCAGCGGGGCCGCGCTGCCGGCGCAGGTGCAGGTTGGGACGTGGACCGCCGCCACCGATCCCGTCGACGGCAGCTATGCGCGGCTGGTGCGGGCCGGCAGCTATCCGATCACGACATCTGCGCCCGGATACGAGTCGGAGACAACTGCGCCGCTGAACTTCGTTGCGGGCGCTGCATTGACCCGCGACTTCGAACTGTTTCGACTCTGCCGACGCCTGGAAGATCCGGTCGAACTGAACCAGGCCACGCCCTTCGTGGCGCAGTCGCCGTGGCAACGGCGGGCCGGGCAGGGGCGCGATGGCGGTGCCGCATGGCTGCAAAGCGCGACGGGAAACCATGGGCACAACCTGGACATCTCGCTGTCGAGTCCAGTCCTGAATCTCGCCGGCTACAACACGGTCAATCTGGAGTTCGACCAGCGTTGCAATACCGAAGCCACCTTCGACTTCGGCATGGTCGAGGTCAGCACAAACGGCGGCTCAAGCTGGAACGAGGTGTTCCGCTGCGACGGCGAGACGTCGTGGCGCAAGGTGTCGCTGACCCTGCCGCAACTTGATGGCCAAGCCAATGCGCGCCTGCGCTTCCGCTTCACGTCCGACGGCTCGGTCAATGCCCCTGGTTGGGCGCTCGACAACATCGTGCTGCAGGCCGGAGGGGCCGCGTGCCGCGCCAGCCAGCTGCCGCCGGTGCGCATCGACAGCCTCGCGGCCACTCCCGCCACGATCCTGCGCGGCAATGCCAGCACCCTGGGCTGGGCCACGACGAATGCCAGCGCCTGCGAACTGGAAGCGCCGCTGGGAAGCGCTCCGGTGGCGCTCACGCCGCAGGAACTGGCCAGCGGTTCGAGACTTGTGTCGCCCGCCACCACCAGCGCGTACCTGCTGCGCTGTAGCGGGCCGCAAGGACCGGTCACCCGCCAGGTAACGATCACGGTCGAGCCGCCGGTCGCCATCCTTGCCTACAGCGCATCCCCCATCCAGATCGTGGCGGGTGATGCCGTTCGGCTCGATTGGAGCGTCGAGCACGCGCAGAGCTGCCGCATCGACTCGAACCTGGGTGGATCGCCCATACCCTTGCCCGTGCCGGGTTCCACCTCCGGATCGGTGATGGTGATGCCGATGACGGATGCGGTTTTCACCCTGCAATGCGAAGGGCCGGGCGGACCGGTGACCAGCGCGGTCTCCATCACCGTGCTGCCGCGAGTGCAGATTGCCGTGTTCATCGCCACGCCTTCGCAGATCGTGGCAGGCGATTCGAGCCTGCTCGGCTGGCAGACCGCCAACGCCACGGCCTGTTCGATCCGCCTTGATGGGCAGGGCCTGGTGCGTGACCTGGAAGCGTCCGAGCTTGCACAAGGCAACCTGTCCGTATCGCCGACGACCAACGCCCGATACGAACTGAGCTGCGAGGGCAACGGCGGGCCGGTGAACCGAACGGCCGAGGTCACGGTGAACGCGCCCTTGCCCGATTCGATCTTCGCGCATGGCTTCGAGTGAGGCGGGGTACCAGGGCGAGCGGTGTTCGATTGCGCGATGCGACTGTCCGGAATCGAACGATCGCGTCCGTGTTTCGTGCGTTCGATTTGAAAATCAATCAGTTGAACTGAGTTTTCCGGGTGGCATGGGAGTTGCTTTGTGCGGCCCATGGATATCCAACGCGCCGACCTGAAACTCAAGAAACGCCGCAAGCAGATGATGTGGGGCGGGCTGGGCCTCGTGGCCATGATCGGCCTCGGCATCTGGCTCGCCACGCTCGATGCCGCCGCGCCGCAGGTGCAACGTGAAAGCCTGTGGCTGGACAGCGTCAAGCGCGGCGAGATGCTGCGCGAGGTGCGCGGACCCGGCCTGCTGGTGCCGAAGGAGATTCGCTGGATTGCCGCCGAGACGCCGGCGCGGGTGGAGCGCATCGTGGTGAAGCCGGGCGCCGTGGTCGAACCCGACACGGTGATTCTTGAGCTGAGCAATCCGGAGGTGGCGGAAACCCAGCTCGCAGCGCAGTCCGCACTGGTGGCGGCCGAGGCCGATCTGGCGGCGCAGCGCATGACGCTGGAAAGCCAGCTGCTCGACCAGAAGGCCAATCTCGCCGGCGTGGAGGCGGATTACGAATCGGCGCGGCTGCAGACCGAGGCCGAGGCCGAACTCGCGGCCAAGGGCATCATCCCGAAGATCCAGTACCGCCGCAGCGAACTGGCATCGGATCGCCTCAAGATCCGGCTCGACATCGAGAAGGAACGGGTCGCCAAGTTCGGCCAGACCATGCAGTCGCAGCTTGCCGCAACGCATGCGCGCGTCGATCAATTGCGCAGCACCGCGGATCTGCGTGCGCGCCAGCTCGATGGCTTGAAGGTGCGCGCCCGCATCGCAGGCGTGTTGCAGCAGGTGCCGGTGGAAGCCGGGCAGCAGGTGGCCGCCGGCATCAACCTGGCGCGCGTGGCGCGCCCCGACGTGCTGATGGCCGAGTTGCGCATTCCCGAAACCCAGGTGAAGGACGTCAGCATCGGGCAGAGCGTGAGCGTGGATACGCGCAACGGCCTGGTAGCCGGCAAGGTGATCCGCATCGATCCGGCCGTGCTCAACGGCACGGTACTGGTGGACGTCGACCTGGAGGGCGAACTTCCGCCCGGCGCACGCCCCGATCTCAGCGTGGACGGCACGATCCAGATCGAGCGCCTCGACGACGTGCTCTACGTCGGCCGCCCCGCCTACGGACAGCCCGAGAGTGAAGTGCGCCTGTTCAAGCTCGATGCCGAGTCCGGCCTGGCCCAGCGCGTGCCGGTGAAGCTGGGTCGCGCCTCGGTGAACCTGATCGAGATCCAGCAAGGCCTCGCGCCCGGCGACCAGATCATCCTGTCCGACACCTCGCAATGGGACGAGTACGACCGGTTGCGAGTGAATTGAGCACGAGCCATCCACGCGTCACGAATCAAGAACAACCACCCACAGAGCCCAACATGACCACCACGCCCGCCCTGATCGCCATGTCCGACATCACCAAGGTCTTCTACACCGATGAGGTGGAGACCCACGCGCTGTCCGGCGTGCATTTCGACCTGCGCCGCGGCGAATACGTCTCGATCTCGGGACCGTCGGGTTGCGGCAAGTCCACCCTGCTTTCGATCCTGGGTTTGCTCGATACGCCTACTGGCGGCAAGTACACCCTCAATGGCACGGCCGTGGAGGACATCAGCGCGTCCGAACGTGCCCGCATCCGCAACCGCGAGATCGGCTTCATCTTCCAGGCCTTCAACCTGATCGGTGATCTCACCGTGTTCGAGAACGTGGAGTTGCCGCTCACCTACCGCGACGGCGTGAGCAAGGCCGAACGCCGCGACAAGGTGCAGCAGGCGCTGGAACGCGTCGGCATGGCGCACCGGCTCAAGCATTACCCGGCGCAGCTTTCCGGTGGCCAGCAGCAACGCGTGGCGGTGGCGCGAGCCCTGGTCGGGGATCCATCCATCCTGCTCGCCGACGAGCCCACCGGAAACCTCGATTCCAAGAACGGTGAAGCGGTCATGGCCCTGATGGATGAGCTGCATCGCGCCGGCTCCACCATCTGCATGGTCACCCATGACCCGCGCTATGCCGATTTCGCGCAGCGCAAGATCTTCATGTTCGACGGCCGCGTGGTGGACGAGGAAACCCTGCACCGCCTGCGTCAGGAAGAAGACCAGCGCCTCGACGCGCAGATCGCGCGGGCGCGCGATCGCGTGGTGGTGTGAAGCGGCACGCCGCAGAGCGGAGCTTGCTCCGCTTCGGGTCAACGTAGAGCGGAGCTTGCTCCGCTGAAGCAGAACAGCCGAGCAAGTTCGGCTCTACGAGTGGGGTCACGATGCTCAACAATCTCATGCAAGACCTGCGATACGCGCTCCGCGCCATGCTGGCCCGGCCAATGTTCGCCCTGGTCGCGATCCTGACCCTGGGCCTGGGCATCGGCGCCAACACCGCGATCTTCTCGGTGATCCACAGCCTCTACCTGCGCCCGTTGCCGTATCCCGGCGGGGAGCGGCTCGTGGACATCTACAACACCTATCCGAAGATGGGTCTGGACAATGCTGGTACGTCGATTCCGGACTACCTCGACCGGCGCGAGCAGGCATCCGCGCTGGAAGACATCGCCATGTACACCGGCACCAGCTTCAACATGGCCGAGAGCGGTGCCACGCCCGAACGCCTGATGGGGCTGAAGACGACGCCTTCGTTGTTCAGCACGCTGCAGGTGCGGCCGGCACTGGGGCAGGTGTTCAGCGAGGAACAGGCACAGCCGGGCCAGGATCGATTCGTGCTGCTGTCGCATGCGCTCTGGGTGAATCGCTACAACCGCGACCCTTCCCTCGTCGGACGTGACATCCGCCTCAATGGCGAACCGTATCGGGTACAGGGCGTAATGCCGGAAGGCTTCAGCTATCCGAATCGCAACATGCAGCTCTGGGTGCCGTTCGCGTTCAGCGCGGCGCAGAAGAGCGATGACGAGCGCGGAAACGAGTACTCGGGTTCGCTCGGCCGGCTCAAGCCCGGCGCGAGCATCGCCCAACTGAACGCGCAGATGGACCAGATCGTGCAGCGCAACGTGGCGCGGATCGAGGCGTCCGACGGTGGCGCGGCCAAGTTCATCGAGCGCACCGGCTTCACCGGTCGTGCCATCAGCCTGCGCGATCGCAACGTCGGCGAGAATCGCCCGATGCTGCTGGTGCTTCAGGCGGCCGTCGGCATGGTCTTGCTGATCGCCTGCGCCAACGTTGCCAACCTCATGCTGACGCGCGTGGTGGCGCGGCAAAAGGAGTTGTCGGTGCGCAATGCGCTGGGCGCCACGCGTTGGCGCATCGCACGGCAGTTGCTGATCGACGCGATGTTGCTGGCTGCAGTTGGCGGCGTACTGGGCCTGGCCCTGGCCTACCTGAGCATCGATTTGATGCCGGTGGTGGGCATCGAAACCTACTCCAGCGACTACGACATCCGCATCGATGGCAGCGTGCTCGGCTTTGCCTTCGGCGCCAGCCTGGTGGCCGGTTTGCTGGCGGCGCTGCTTCCCATGTATTCGCTGCTGCGCATGAACATCAACGACGTGATCAAGGAAGGCGGACGCCTGGGCGCCGGCGGGCGTCGCGCTGCCGCTTCGCGCAACGTGCTGGTGGTGGCGCAGATCGCACTGGCAACCACCTTGCTGATCGGTGCCGGACTCATGCTGCGCAGCTTCCAGAGGCTGCAGGACGAGGCCCCGGGTTTCGTCGCACAGAACGTGCTGACCGCGAATGTCTCCTTGCCCGATGCGAAGTATGCGACCCAAGGCTCGGAAGCCGGCTTCTACGAAGCGGCGCTGACGCGGCTGCGCGCCTTGCCCGGCGTGACGACGGCCAGCTTCATCCAGTCCTTGCCCTTCAGCGGAAACAACTCGTCGGGCTCCTACAACATCGACGGCCTCGGAACCGGCGATGGTGAAGTGAATCCCCACGGCATGCAGCGCTTCGTGGACGAGCAGTACTTCAAGGCCATGTCGATACCGCTGCTGCGTGGACGCATGTTCGCGCCTACCGACAATTTCGAATCCGGCCGCGTGGTGATCATCGACCAGCGCCTGGCCGATCGCTACTTCAAGGGCGAGGATCCGATCGGCAAGCGCATCAGTCGCGCCGATGGGCAGGGCCAGCCGAGCGACCCGGACTACTGGGCCACGGTGATCGGCGTGGTGCCCGCGATCAAGCACAACAGCCTGGAAGAGTCGGTGCAGAAGGAGACGCTGTATTGGCCGATCCGGCAGTGGCCGCAGTCCGGTGGTGCTTTCGTGCTCAAGACCGCGGCCGATCCCGCCACGCTGATCGCACCGATGCGCGAGGCCATCCTCGCGGTCGATCCCGAGCAACCGCTGTTCGGCATCCGCACCCTCGACGAACGCATCGCGATCTCGCTCAACGGGCGTCGCGCGCCGATGTTGCTGCTGGGTGCATTCGCGGCGGTGGCGCTGGTGCTCTCGGCCCTGGGCATCTACGGCGTGCTGGCCTATTCGGTGGGACAGCGCACCAGTGAGTTGGGCGTACGCATGGCGATCGGCGCGGGTCGTGGCCACATCCTCGGCCTGATCCTGCGTCATGGCGCGATCCTCACCGTGGTGGGCCTGGGGCTGGGCCTGATCGGTGCCTTCGCTGGCGGTCAGGCGATGCGCGCGCAACTGTTCGGCGTGAGCGGCAGCGACCCCGCGATCTTCACCGGCGTGGCGATTTTCCTCGCGGCAATCGCGATGTTTTCCTGTTACCTGCCGGCGCGCCGCGCCACGCGGGTCGATCCCCTGGCTGCCCTGCGCTACGAATAGGACCCGACATGATTTCCGACGATCTGCGCCACGCGGTGCGCGCGCTGGCACGGCGCCCCGGCTTCCTGCTGCTGGGCGTGGTGGCCCTGGGCCTGGGGCTGGCCTGTACCACCCTCGTGTTCTCGATGATCAACACCTTTCTGCTGCGCGATCCACCCGGCGTGCATCCGACCGCGGCACTGGTGGAGATTGGTCGCGGACAGGGCGAGCGCGGCTTCGACAGTTCGTCTTATCCGGACTTCCTCGACTTGCGGGTGCAGGCCAGCAGCCTGGATCGAGTGTTCGCGTATCGCATCGGACCGGCTTACGTGCAGGGTGCGGAGGAGGCGCAGCTCGGGCAGGCGCAACTGGTGAGCGGCGACTATTTCGAAGCGCTCGGGGTGCGCGCCGCACAAGGGAACCTGCTGGGATCGCAGCATGACGGTGCGCCCGGAGCCAACCCGGTCGTGGTGGCCAGCCAGCGCGCCTTCGAACGCTGGTTCGAGGGCGATGCAGGGCGCGTGGGCAGCCAGGTCATGATCAACGGCGCCAGCTATACCCTGATCGGCGTCACCGACCCAGAGTTCAAGGGGCATCTGGCCGGTTACGTCCCGGACTTCTACATGCCCCTGTCGATGGCGGCCGCCATGCACATGCATACGGACGACATCCGCGAGTCGCGCGGCTCGCGCTGGCTGTCGCTGGGCGCGCGACTCGCGCCGGGCGTGAGTCTCGAAGCCGCCCAGGTCGAGCTCGATGGCATCGCGGCGCGGCTGGCTCGATCGTTCCCGGACAGCAATGCCGACATCACCCTGAACGTGGCGCCATTGCGTCCGGTATCGAACTTCGCCTGGGGTGTGATCGCCGGTCTGTCGGGTGCGCTGCTCGGGCTGTGTGCGGCCGTGATCCTGCTGGCCTGCTTCAATCTGGGCGGCGTGATGCTGGCGCGCGGCCAGGTCCGGCGTGCCGAGTTCGCGGTTTGTGCGGCGCTCGGTGCGGGGCGCGCGCGCCTGACGCGCCAACTGCTGATCGAGGCGGTGCTGGTGGGTCTGGCCGCAGCTGCTTTCGCGCTGTTGCTGGCATGGGTGGGGCGGAACCTGCTCAATGCCCTGTCGTTGCCGCTGCCGGTACCGCTGGATCTTTCGCTGGCGATCGATGGCTATGTGGTGGCGGCACTCGTGACCACCACGCTGGGCGTGGCCATGCTGTTCGGCCTGTGGCCGGCGCTGCAACTTTCCGCCGCAGTGCGAGGAACGATGCCCAGCCTGCGCGAGGGCAGCGAGAGCCGGGCCCCGCGCCAGCGCGGTCGGCGCGTGCTGATTGCAGTGCAGGCCGCGCTGACGGTGTGCCTGTTGCTGTTCGCGGTGCTGGTGCTGCGCGCCGTGCAGCAATCGGCCACCGTGGACACCGGTTTTCGCCTCGCGAACGTGAGCATGGCCGATTTCGATCTCGAACCGCTCGGGATCGCCTCCGGCGATGGAGCGGGGCGCATGGAAAGTTTGGCAGATCGCCTGCGCGCAATGCCCGGAATCGAGGCGGCGGGCTTTGCCTCGCTCGTGCCGCTCACCATGAGCAGCATGTCGTTCGGAAATGCCCACCTGCCGGGCCAGCAGGACGAGGGCCACGACCTGCTGGTCAACACCGTAGGCGAAGGCTTCCTCGACACCGTCGGCATCGCGGTGCGTGGTCGCGGTATCGAGCGTACCGACGACGCCAGTGCCGAGAAGGTGGCGGTGGTGAACCGCCGTCTCGCGCAACGCCTGTTCGGCACCGACGACGTGCTGGGCAAGTCCTTCGAGATCGGCGAAGACGAGCCAGAGACCGTGCGCATCGTCGGCGTGGTGCCGGATGGGCGCTATTCGAGCCTGAACGAGGAAGGCAGCAGTTTCGCATTCCTGGCCGCGCCTCAGTGGGATCGCGGCGAGTTCACCCTGTTCCTGCGCTCGCGCCTGCCGGCTGCCGAACTGCGCGAGACCTTGCAGCGCGAAGCGCAAGGCGAGTTCCCCGGCCTGCCGGCCCCGCGCCTGGGTTCGTTCGAACAGGCAACGCACCTGTCGATCCTGCCGCAACTGGTCCTGGGTGGCGCGGCCAGCGCGCTCGGCGTGCTGGCCCTGATCCTGGCCGCCACCGGGTTGTACGGCGTGCTCGCATTCCAGGTGGCCAGTCGTCGCCGTGAGTTCGGCGTGCGCATGGCCCTGGGTGCTCCCGGCGCGCGCATTGCGTCGCAGGTGGGTCGCGGCTTGCTGTGGTGGGTCGTGCCGGGAACCTTGCTCGGCGTGGCGATGGGGCAGGGCGCGGCCATGGTGGTGGGGCAGGTCCTGGGTGGACTCGGTGGATTCGATGCGGCTGCCCTCGCTGTGGTCCTGCTCGCCTTCGTGCTGATGGCCGTGCTTGCCGCCGGCGCACCGCTGCTGCGCATCCTGCGACTGCGTCCCAGCGACGCGCTGCGCAGCGAATAGGTGGCGCGCATGAGCGGACTGCCGGGCGATGTGAAGTACGCGCTGCGCAGCCTGATGGCGCGGCCGTTGTTCGTGCTGGTGGCGGCGCTGAGCCTGGGGCTGGGCATCGGCGTCAACACCGCGATCTATTCGCTCTATCACCAGGTGGTGCTGCGGCCGCTGCCGGTGCCGCAGGCGGAAGGCCTGATCAACCTGTCCGCGCCGGGGCCGAAGCAAGGCAGCACCTCCAACAACGGCGCCGGATCGCGCGACGACATCTTCAGCTATCCGATGTTCCGCGATCTGGAACGCCACGCGGCGGGGAGCGACGGCGAGCTGGTGGGCGTTGCCGCGCATCGCTATCTCGCCGCCGACGTGGTCTACGACAAGCAGACCCGCAGCGGCACCGCGATGCTGGTGTCGGGCGACTATTTCCGGCTGCTCCAGTTGCAGCCGACACTCGGGCGACTGCTCGACCGCAACGACGACGCTGCGGTGGGCGCCGCGCCGGTGGCGGTGCTGAGTCACGCCTACTGGCGCAACGAACTGGGCGCCGCGGCGGACGTGGTGAACCGCAGCCTGCGCGTGAATGGCCAAAGTCTGAACATCGTGGGCGTGGCGCCGGAAGGATTCAGCGGCACCACGTTCGGCGCCAACACGGATGTGTTCGTGCCGATCACGCAGCGCTGGCAATTGCAGCCGCAGGCGAGTCGCGACGAGGAAGACCGAGGCAGCTATTGGCTCTACCTGTTCGCCCGACTGAAGCCAGAAGGAGATCAGAGCGCCGCGTTGACAGCACTCAACGGGTTCTACACGCAGACGGTGCGTGCCCTTGAATTGCCGTTGCAAAGTGGTCTGAGCGATGCGGAGCGCGAGGCATTCGCTGCGAAGCGCATCACCTTCGAGCCGGGCGCGCGTGGCCAGAGCAGCGCGGCCACCCACGCCAAGACGCCGCTAGGCCTGCTGCTTTGCGGCGCGGCGCTGGTGCTTATGGTGGCCTGCCTGAACATCGCGAACCTGATGCTGGCGCGTGGCGCGGCGCGCGCCGCCGAAGTGGCGCTGCGGGCTTCCATCGGGGCGAGCCGGCTGCGACTGGTCAGGCAATGGCTGGTGGAAGCGGGCCTGATTGCAGGCGCGGGCCTGCTCGCGAGCCTGCCACTGGCGCTCGCGACGCTGCAGATCCTCGGTACCCAGATCCCGATGCGCGAGGCCAGCAGCTTCGCCTTGTCGCTCGATCCGGTGGCGCTGCAGTTCGCCGCCTTGCTGGGGCTGGCCACCGTCGTCCTGTTCGGCTTGTTCCCCGCCGTGCAGATGGCACGCACGCAGCCGGCGCTGGCCTTGCGTGGTGAAACCGGGCGCAGTGGTGGCTCGCGCGGCGCTTCGCGTTTCCGTTCGGCCCTGGCGGTGGGTCAGGTCGCCTTGTCGATGGCCTCGCTGGCGCTGGCGGGCTTGTTCCTGCGTAGCCTGGCCAACCTCGATGCGGTCGACCTGGGGCTCGACACCGATCCGGTGGCCATGTTCACCATCGCACCCGAACGCAGCGGCTACGCGCCGGAACAGGCGGCGCAATTGTTCGACCGCCTGGAAATCGATCTCGGCGCCGTGCCCGGAATGCAGGCCGTGAGTTCCTCGATGGTGCCGATCCTCTCGAACAACGAGTGGGGCACCAACATCAGCCTGAAGGATTTCCCGAAAGACAGCGAAGCGGCGCAGTCGCTGGCCTACAACAAGGTCGGCCCGGACTTCTTCCGCGTGTTCGGCATGACGCTGCTGGCGGGCCGCGCGTTCGAGCAAGCCGATGCGGCCTCCCGTCCCAAGGTGGCGATCATCAACCGCGCGTTCGCGGACCAGTTCGGGCTCGGCGCCAACCCGATCGGGCAGCGCATGGCGATGGGCGAACGCGACGAACTCGACATCGAGATCGTGGGACTGGTGCAGGACAGCAACTACAGCCAGGTGCGGCAGACGCCGCCGGCGCAGTTCTTCCTGCCGCGCCGGCAGGATGCGCTGCTGGGCGAGGTCGTGTTCTATGTGCGCAGCGCGGGCGATCCCGCTGCGTTGTTGCCGCAGCTCAAGGCCGCGGTGGCGCGGCTTGATCCGAACCTGCCGGTGCAGGACCTGCAGACCATGCCGGAGCAGATCGCGCTGACGCTTGGCAACGAACGCTTCGTCGGAACCTTGTCGCTCGGGTTTGCCGTGCTCGCGACCTCACTCGCTGCGCTCGGGCTCTATGGCGTGCTCTCGTACACGCTGGCACAGCGCCTGCGCGAGTTCGGATTGCGGCTCGCGCTGGGCGCTGCGCCGCCGCGTCTGCGTGCGATGGTGCTGCGCCAGGTGGCGGTGATGACCGCGATTGGCGCGCTGCTGGGCCTGGGTATCGCCCTGGGCCTGGGACGGGCGGCGCAGGCCTTGCTGTTCGGCTTGCAAGGTCACGATCCGCTGGTGATGGCCGTCGCGTTGGCCGTGCTGGTGGCGGTGGCGTTTGCGGCCGGCTGGTGGCCGGCACGGCGTGCGATGCGGGTCGATCCCGCTGTCGCGCTGCGCAGCGAATGAGTGCCCTCGGGCGCGCTTGAAGGGAATCGAAGGGGAGTCGCCATGTTTGCTTCGTTGCTGCAGGAATTCCGGTTCGCGCTGCGCTCGCTCGCGCGCACGCCCTGGTTCACCGCGACCTCGGTGCTGATGCTCGCGGCCGGGCTGGGCCTGGCCATGTACATGTTCGGCGCGATCAACGGCTTCGTGCTCAAGCCGATGCCGTTCATGGATTCGGACCGGCTGATGTACGTGGGCTACGAGGAGCGCGACGATCCGGGCGACGAGGAGGAAGTGCCGCTGCACGATTTCGTCGAGCTGCGCGCGGCGCAGACGCAGTTCGAGGACCTGGCTGCGTTCTACGAAGGCACGGTGAACCTGAGCGAGGGCGAGCGCCCGGAGCGCTACGACGGGGTATTCGCCACCGCCAGCCTGTTCACCGAACTGGGCATGAAGCCGCACCTGGGTCGCCTGCTGACGGCTGCGGACAACCAGCCGGGCGCGGCGCCGGTGGCGGTGATCAGCCACCTGATGTGGGTGAATCGGTTCGCGGCCGATCCGGGCGTGGTCGGTCGCGCGGTGCGGCTCAACGGCAAGCCCGGGCACATCGTTGGCGTGATGCCGCCGGGATTCCGCTTTCCGCGCAAGCACGATCTATGGACGGCATTGCCGCTGGACCTCTCGCAAACGCGATCCGAGGCCATGCGGCTGGAGCTGTTCGGCCATCTGCGCGAATCGGCCACGATCAGCGATGCAGCGGGCGAAGTGCAGGCGCAACTGGCTCGGATCAATGCGCAGTTTCCCGACATCACCGTGGCCGACCGCGTCATCGTCAAGCCCTATGGCGACAAGCTGATCAGCGACCAGACCCGCGCCATCCTCTACACCATGTTCGCCGCGGTGCTGCTGGTGCTGCTGATCGCCTGCGCCAACGTGGCCAACCTGATGGTGGCACGGGGCGCGGCACGGCAGCGGGAACTGGCCATTCGCGGTGCGCTCGGCGCGGGCCGGCGTCGGCTGGTGGCGCAGGTGCTGGCAGAGAGCCTGTTGATCGCGCTGGCGGCGTCGGCGATCGGCCTGTTCGGCGCCATGGTCGGTGGCGAGATCACGATGCGCTCGATCCTGGCTTCGGAAGACCCGCCGGTGTACTGGGTCGATTTCACCCTGGACAGTGTCGGCATCGGCTTCGCGCTGGCGATCGGCTTGCTGTCGGCACTCGCAGCGGCCTTGTTGCCCGCGTTGGAGGCGGCGCGCACCCCGGCCGGACAGGCGATGCGCTCGGGCGGGGCCGGTGCCATCGGCAAGGGCGCGCGCCTGGGCAAGGTGCTGGTAGTGCTGGAAGTGGCGGTGTGCATGGGCTTGCTCGTGGGTGCCGGGCTTACCGTGCGCAGCGTGCTCAAGATGCAGCAGCACGGCCTTGGCATCGATGCTTCGAACGTGCTGAGCGGGCGCGTGGCCCTGTTCGAGAATGTCTATCCGGAGGCAGCCGATCGCCAGCGCTTCGTGGATCGACTGCAGCGGCGGCTCGAAGCCATTCCCGGGGTCGCTGCTGCCACCGTCGCGAGTTCCTTGCCGATGATGGATGTCGGTGACTATCTGTACGAGGTCGAAGGGCGGCCGGTGCCGGACAAGGTGTATCCCTGGGCCTGGGTCACCTGGGTGGCACCGAGCTACTTCGACACTTTCCGTTTCACGCCGATAGCCGGTCGGGCATTCAACGCGCAGGATGACGTCGATGCTCCCGCCGTGGCGGTAGTGAGCGCGTCCTTTGCGCACTCGACCTGGCCGCAGGGCAACGCCATCGGCCAACGCATCCGGGTCAATCCGAACCAGCCCGAGGGAGCTTGGGCGACGATCGTGGGCATCGTGCCCGACACGGTGCAGGGCCAGTTCGACGATGGCAACGAGCCCGAGGCGATCTACCTGGCGCTGGCGCAGGATCCGTCCGCCTTCCTCAGCTTTGCGGTGCGTACCCAAGGCGACCCGTACGCCTACGCCGATGCGGTGCGCGCCGCGGTGCGCGAGGTCGATGCCGACCTGCCGATCTACTGGTTGCGCAGCCTCGAGGACTGGCTCGACGTGGCGATGTGGGATGGCCGCCTGCTGGCGCGGCTCTTTGGTGTGTTCGCGGCCTTTGCCCTGCTGCTGGCGATGAGCGGCATCTATGCCGTGCTGGCCTACGCGGTCAGCCAGCGCACCCGCGAGATCGGCGTCCGTCGTGCACTCGGAGCGGGCGACCAGAACATCCTGCGCATGGTGCTGGGGCAGGGTGGCGTGCAGCTTGCGCTGGGTCTTGGCATCGGGGTGTTGCTGGCGTTGGGCTTCGGACGCGTGCTGGCGAACATGCTGTTCGAGGTGCAGGGCTTCGATCCCGTCACCTTCTTTGCCGTCGCTGCAATCCTCTCCGCGGTGTCGGTGCTGGCGGGCGTGCTGCCGGCGCGCCGCGCCCTGCGCGTCGAACCCATGATCGCGTTGCGCTACGAATGACCCGTTCCGGCCCGACTCTCACCTACTTCCAAGCCTGCAAGGACCACACATGAAGACCTGGATCGACGACCTGCGTTACGCCTGGCGTCGCGTCTGCCACAGCCCCGGCTTCTCGCTCGCGGCGGTGCTGATGCTGGGCTTGGGCATCGGCGCCAGCGTGGCGATGTACAGCGTGTTGCAGGGCGTGATCCTGTCCGGCATGCCGTATCCGGGCGGTGACCGGGTCGTCGCGGTGTCCGCGATCAATCCACGCCAGGGCAATGTCGAGGCCGGCCTCACCCAGGCCGAGGCACAAGGATTCGCCGAGGCCAAGGATGGTCCGTTCGAGGCGTTCGGCTACTACGACTGGAACAGCCTGACGGTGCTCGACGCCGACAAGCCGCGTGAACTCTCGATTGCCCGAGTGAGCGCGGGGTTCTTCCACGCACTGGGTGTCGCGCCCCTGCATGGGCGCTGGTTCGAGCCCGCCGACATGCAGGGTCAGGATGGCGGCGTGATCCTCTCCTTCACCGAGTGGCAGCGCCTCACGGGCGGCGACCCGGCATCGATTGGTTCGTTCATCGACACGGTCGACAGCGGTCGCTTGCGCCTGGTGGGTGTGATGCCTCCCGAGTTCTCCTATCCCGATGGCGTGATCGGCGCGTGGCGTCCGTATCCCGTGGCGGAGATGCAGTCGGACAATCCGGTGTATTGGAATGCCCGATTCATGTCGAGCGTCGGGCGCTACGACTACTCCCTTTCGCCCCAGGTGGCGCGCGAACGCAGCCAGGCCCGGCTTGATGCCGTGCGCGAGTCCTTCGGCACGCCCGATGTCGGCTGGCAGGTGCGGGCCACGCCCCTGCTCGAGGAGGCCATCGGTGACGCCGGCACGGTCTTGTGGGCCAGTTTCGGCGTGGCCTTGCTGGTGCTGGCGATTGCCTGCGCCAATGTCGCCATCCTGATCGATGCGCGCCAGATCGCGCGGGCGCGTGAGCAGGCGATCGCCCAGGCCCTGGGGGCGGGGCGGCGTCGCCTGTTCCGCGTGATGCTGTTCGAACTCGGCCTGCTCGCGCTGGGCGGAGCCGCGTTGGGCGTTGCCGTGGCTGCATTGTCGCTGCACCTGCTGGCGGGGCTCGCGGCCGAAAGCGTGCCGCGTGCCGGAGAAATCCGCATGGATCGCGGCGTACTTGCCTTCGCCCTGCTGCTGGGCGTGATGACGCCCATGCTCTCCGTGGTGCTGGGGGCGCTGCGGGTGCGCGGCGAACCGGGTGATGCGATGCGCAGCGGAGGCAAGGGTGCGGGTGACATGGTGGCCGGTCGTACCCGACTGTTGCCGGTGCTGGGCGTGGCGCTTTCCACCTTGGGATTGTTTGCCGCCGCTGCGTTGGTGGCGAGCCTGGTGCGGGTGCAGGACGTCGATCCCGGCTATCGCACCGACAACACCCAGGTGCTGCAACTGTTCCGCGACGGCGGGCCCGCGCAATGGGCGAGTTTTGCGGCCGAACTGGAAACCAGGTTGCGCGCGCTGCCCGGGGTCACGCAGGTGGCAATCGCGTCTTCGGCGCCCTTGTCCGGTATCGGCAGTTTCAAGATCGACGTGGCTGTGCCGGGCCGTGAGGACCCGGAGCCCTTGCAAGCGGGGCTGCGACGCGTGTCGCCCGGCTATCTGGATACGCTGGCGATCCCGCTGCTGGAAGGGCGCAACTTCGAGGCGGGTGATCGCGCCGGCAGCGAGCGCGTCGCCATCGTCAATCGGCGTTTCGCGGAGCAGGTGTTCGGGTCCGAATCGGCGCTGGACAAGACCGTCTCCTTGCCGCTCGGTCGGGGCGAGCGCATCAACTACCGCATCGTCGGAGTGAGCGAAGACATCCGCGACAACGGTCTGCGCCAGACACCTCGGGCCGAGGTGCTCGTGTCGTTCGCGCAGGAGCCCTGGGTTGGCCTGTCCCTGCTGGTGCATACCGCAACGCCGTTGCCGGGCATGGCGGCGCAGATGCGCGAGGCGATGTGGCAGATCGATCCGCGCGAGGCGGCGACCCGCGAGTACTACATGCCGGACGAGTTCGAGCTGGAGTTGAAGCCGGCACGCTTTTTTGCGCACGCAGTCGGCGGGTTCTCGCTCTGTGCCTTGCTGCTGGCGGCCCTGGGGGTGTACGCCGTGGCGTCGCAGCACCAGCAGCAACGACGTGCCGAGTACGGACTGCGTCTGGCCATCGGCGCGCCGCCGGCACGCCTGGCTCGACAGTCCCTGGCGGGGAGCCTGCGAGGTGGCCTGGCGGGTGTGGTGCTGGGTGCTCTCGCAGGATGGGCTGCCTTGCGCTTCCTGCAGGCGCAGTTGTTCGAGTTCGGCGTGGGCTACGCGCCCTGGTTCGGCCTGGCCATCGTCGGAGTGACGGCGGCCGTGCTGGCCGCGGCACTGCCTCCGGCGCTGCGCGCCGGTCGTACCGAGCCGATGACCGCGCTGCGACACGACTAGCGCAGGACCATCATGACTGTGTTGCAAACCCTGCGTCAGAGTTTCCGCGCCCCCGGCTTTGCTGTCGCGGTGATCCTGCTGGTGGCGGGCGTGGTCGCTGTCAACGCCACGATGTTCAGCGCGCTACATGCCTTGCGCTGGCGCGCGCTGCCCTATGCAGACGGCGATCGCATCGTGCGGGTCGGAGCCGATCTGCAGAAGCTGGGGTTTTCCATCGGGCTGTCGGAGCGCTTTCGTGCACAGCTCGCGCAGCAGACCGACCTCGTCGACGGTGCATTCGGTTACTTGGGCCCCGACGGCGCACCGAAAGACGAAGCGGGTCGCGAATGGCGCATCGCGCGGCCCATGATCGACTGGCTGGCCGTGCTCGGCACTCCGGTCGCGGTGGGGCGCGGGTTTGTTGCGGACGACGCCAACGGCGATGCTGCGCGCAGCGTGATCCTGTCCGATCGCGCCTGGCGCCAGCGCTTCGGCGCCGATCCGGGCGTGCTGGGCCGCCGCCTGCGCGTCGGCGACGACACCCTGACCGTTATTGGGGTGATGCCATCGGGCTTCTCGTTTCCCGATGGTCGCGCGGATGCATGGAAGCCGCTCGTGCTCAGCCCGGCCGAACGCGCCGATGCGGCGAACGCCAGCGTCGGCGATCTCGACGTCGCGCTGCGGCTGGCGCCGGAGGCGACGGTGACCCAGGTGCGCGAGCGGCTCGATGCCTTGTTCGTCAACGACGAGCGCGTCGCCGACGTGCGCGCCAACGCTGGTCTGCGCGCCGAAGCGATGCATTGGCGCGATCTGTTTTCCCAGTCACATCTGCGCACGCTGTCCTTGCTGCAACTCGCGGGCGTGATCCTGCTGGTCGCGGTCATCGCCAATCTCGTCAACCTGCACCTGGATCGATTGCTCGGACGCGCACGCGAGTTCCGCATCCGGCGCGCGCTGGGTGCAGGCGATGCAGCCATCGTGCGGAGTGTCGCGGCCGATCTCGCGCTGCCCTTGTGCGCGGGGTTCGCGCTCGGCATGGCGCTGGTGCCGTTTGGCCTGAGTCTGCTCGCGCAACGCGGGTTGTTGCCGGAAAACCTGTTGATGCCGGCGCAGTTCGGAGCGGTGTCGCTGATTGCAGGGGCTGTGGTGACGGCATTGGTGTTGGGCGGATTCGGGCTTGCGCTGCTCGGTTCGCATCGTGTCGGTGCGCTTTCGCGCGTCGGGGTTGGCAGCGTTGGCCGTGCCCGCGCAGCGATGCTGGTGGGGCAGGTGATGCTGACGACCATGCTGCTCGGCGGCTCCGGCCTGCTGCTGCGCAGCGCGTTGAACCTGATGGCGGTCGATCCCGGCTTCGATGCAAAGGGCGTGCTGCTGACGTCGGTTTCGTTTCCGGCATCGGACGATCCGAGCGTGCCTGCGGCCACGGTGGAATCTCTACGCTCCGCCGTGGCGGCGATGCCCGGAGTACAGCAGGTCGCGATTGCCGATATCGCACCGTTCTCCGGCAACGATCAGGCAATCAAGATCCAGGTGCCCGGTGTCGAAGCGATGCAGCAGGCCCGCAGCCGTGCGGTCGGTGTCGGCTACTTCGCGGCCATGGGCATCGAACGGGTGCGTGGGCGCGATTTCTCCGCGTCCGATCTCGGCGGCGCGAATCCCGTGATCGTCGACGAACGCTACGTCGAGCGCTATCTCGCGGGCATCGATCCGCTCACGGCCAGCGTCGACATCCCCGACGACAAGGGCGGCTTCGTCGGATCGCCCATCGTGGCGGTCGTGCGTACCGTCAAGAATGCCTCGCTCGACGAGGTGGTCGAGCTGCCGACGGTCTATTTCCCGCAGGATACGGCCTACGGCAGCATCTTTCTGGTCGCACGCACCGACGTCGATCCCGCGTCGCTGGTCGAACCGGTGCGGCAACGCGTTCTGGTCACACTGCCCGGCGCCGAGATCGGCTGGCATCGACCGATGCTCGATCTGGTCGAGGATACGCTGGCGCCGCGGCGGGCGCTGATCGAACTGGTGGGCGCGTTTGCGGTGGTCACGCTGTTGCTCGCCGCGTTCGGCCTCGCCTCCGTGCTCGGTGTCGTGGTGCGCCGGCGCGAAGCGGAGTTCGGGGTGCGCATGGCCGTCGGCGCCACGGCGGCGCGCATCCGCGCGTTGGTGCTGCGTCAGGGCGGAGGGCTGATCCTGATCGGCGTCGCGCTCGGACTGGGAGCGGGGCTGTCGCTCTCGCGTCTCCTCGCCCAGCAGTTGTTCCGGCTCGCGCCGCACGACCCGCTGACCTGGACGCTGGCGCCCGTGCTGGTGGTGTTGGTCGCGCTCGTCGCCTGTTGGCTGCCGGCGCGGCGCGCCGTGGCGTCGCCGCCGATGAATGCGTTGCGCAGCGAATGATCTTCCTTTCCTGGATATTCCCGTGATCGAACTCAAGCATCTCGAAAAATCCTATGCCCAAGGCGGACAGCGCCTGTGGGTGTTGCGCAATATCGACCTGTCGGTGCGCGAGGGCGAATTCCTCAGCGTGGTGGGGCCATCGGGCTCGGGCAAGAGCAGCCTGCTCTCGGCGCTGGGCTTGCTCGACAGCGATTGGCAGGGCGAGTACTGGTTCGACGGCAAGCCGCTGCACAAGATGAACCCGCGCGAACGCGGCAGCTTCGCGCGCGATCACATCGGTTTCATCTTCCAGCAGTACCACCTGATCGATGATCTCACCGTGCGCGAAAACCTCGACCTGCCACTCGATTACCGCAACCTGCCGGCGGCCGAGCGCAAGGCGCGGGTCGGCGACATCCTGGACCGCTTCAACATCGTCGGGAAGAAGGATTTGTTCCCGCGCCAGCTCTCGGGCGGACAGCAACAACTCGTCGCGGTGGCGCGCGCGGTGATCACGCGGCCGCGTCTGCTGCTGGCCGACGAGCCCACCGGCGCGCTGCATTCCAGCCAGGGCGACATGATCATGGACTTGCTGGGCGAGTTGAACCGCGAAGGCACCACCATCGTTCAGGTCACACATAACCCGCAGTACGCGGCGCGCGCGCATCGGACGGTTGAGCTGTTTGACGGCTGGATCGCGACGGGCAAGGCGGCTTGATCGGTCCGGCTGCGCATCGTCGATAATCCCGCCATGACCCTGCCCCGCATCCTCGTTACCGACGACCAGCCCGATGTGCTGGAAGCCCTGCGCCTGCTGCTCAAGTCCGAAGGCCATGCCTGCGTTTGCTGCCAATCGCCGGCGCAGGCGCTTGAGGCGGTGAAGCAGGAGCGCTTCGATGCCGCCTTGATCGACCTCAACTACACCCGCGACACGACTTCGGGTCAGGAGGGCCTGGAGTTGCTGGTGCAGCTCAAGAAGCTCGCGCCGGACCTGCCGGTGGTAGTGATGACGGCCTGGGGCACGATCGACGTGGCGGTACAGGCGATGCGTGCCGGCGCTGGCGATTTCATCGAGAAACCCTGGGACAACCGGCGGCTGATCTGCGTGTTGCGGGCGCAGGTGGAACTGGGGCGCAGTCTGCGCCGCGAAGCGAAGCTGGCGACGGAGAATGCCTTGCTGCGCGAAGACGAGGGCGAAGAATTCATCGCCAACTCGCCCTCGATGCGGCCGGTGATGGACATGTTGCGCCGCGTTGCTCCCTCGGACGCGAACGTGCTGATCCTGGGCGAGAACGGCACCGGCAAGGGCGTGCTTGCGCGGCACCTGCACCGGCTCTCGCGCCGCGGCGACAAACCGCTGATCAAGGTGAACATGGGCGGCATCGCCGAAAGCGTGTTCGAGTCCGAGATGTTCGGCCATGTGAAGGGTGCGTTCACCGATGCCAAGGGCGATCGCATCGGTCGCTTCGAGCTGGCCGACGGCGGCACCCTGTTCCTGGACGAGATCGCCAACATCCCGATCTCGCAGCAACCCAAGCTGCTGCGCGTGCTGGAAGACGGGGAACTGGAACGCCTCGGTTCCTCGCGCACCCTGAAGGTGGATGTGCGGCTGGTGTCGGCCACCAACGCCGACCTCGGTGCCGACGTGGCGCGGGGCGCGTTCCGCAAGGATCTGCTTTTCCGGCTCAACACGGTGGAGATCCGGCTGCCGCCGCTGCGCGAGCGGCGCGAGGACATCGCCCCGATGGCGCGCGCCTTCCTCGCGCGCTGCGCCGGACGCTATCAGCGCGAGGGAATGGAGTTCTCGCCGTCGGCACTGCAGGTGCTGGAGCGCTATCCGTGGCCCGGCAACGTGCGCGAACTCTCGCATGTGATCGAGCGCGCGGTGTTGATGGCGGGCAGTTCGCGCATCGAGCAACTGGATTTCAGCCTGCAGCCAGCGGAGACGGTGCTGCCGGCGGCGCCGGGAGCCGTTGCGGCGCAGACCCTGGAGCAGGCCGAGCAGGCGATGGTGCGCAACGCGCTGGATCAGTGCGGCGGAAACATCCAGAAGACCGCCGAATTGCTCGGCCTGAGCCGCGCCGCGCTGTACCGGCGCCTGGAGAAGTACGGGATCGACGCCTGAGGCGGGGAATCATGGCCACGCGCATAATCGCGGCATGAATGCCTCTCCCCCTCGTCGCCAGGGTGCGCGCGCGCCTCGTGGCCTGGGCGCGATGAGTTTCGAACGTCGCGTGTTGCTCGGGGCCTGGGTGGTGGCGGCACCCGCCTGGATCGTGGTCCTGGCCTTGCTGTGGGCACGCGGCACGGTCGGAAACCTCGGCACGGCGGGCCTGCTGCTGGGGCTCCTCGCCACCGCCATGCTGGCGGCACGCCTGCAGCACCGCGTGGTGTACCCGCTCTACACGCTCGCCAACCTGCTGGAAGCGCTGCGCGAGGGCGACTACAGCCTGCGTGGATCGCGCGCGCAGAAGCGTGACGCGATCGGCGAGGTGGTGTGGGAGGTGAACACGCTCTCGCAGACCCTGCGCGACCAGCGCCTCAAGGTGGAGGAGACCAGCGCCTTGCTGGGGAAGATCGTGGCCTCCATCGACATTGCCATCTTCAGTTTCGATGGTGATGGCTCGCTGCGCCTGATCAACCCGGCGGGCGAGCGCCTGCTGGCGCGGCGCGCGGCAACGGCCCTGGGTCGAAGTGCGGAAGAACTCGGCCTCGACGACGCCTTGCACATCGAAGGCGGCGAGACGCTCAAGCGCGGCTTTCCCGGTGGCAGCGGGCGCTGGGATGCGCGCCGCTTCAGTTTCCGCGAAGGAGGCAAGCCGCATCACCTCCTGGTCATCACCGACCTGTCGCGCGCGCTGCGCGAGGAAGAGCGGCAGGCCTGGCAACGCCTGATCCGCGTGCTCGGGCACGAACTCAACAATTCCCTGGCACCGATCAAGTCGATGGCGGCGACCGTGGGCAGCGTACTCGCGCAGCAGCCCTTGCCCGAGGACTGGAACAGCGATGCGCGCCATGGTCTGCGCGTGATCGGAGATCGTGCCGATGCGCTGGCGCGCTTCATGGTGGGCTATGCCTCGCTCGCGCGGCTGCCGCCGCCACGACGGCAGGCGGTGGATCTGCCGCCCTTGCTGCAGCGCGTGGTGTCGCTGGAACAACGACTCGCCGTGGCCATGCGAGACGGACCGGCGCTGCGCGTCGAGGTTGATCCCGATCAGGTCGAGCAGGCACTGATCAACCTGCTGAAGAATGCGGTCGAGGCTTCCTTGCCTCAGCACGGTGGCGTGGAGCTGCGCTGGGATGTGCTGGGCGATCGGGTGCGGATCGAAATCCGTGACGAAGGGTTGGGGCTAGGAAGCTCCGACAACCTGTTCGTGCCTTTCTTCACCACCAAACCGGGTGGTTCCGGCATCGGCCTGGTGCTGGCGCAGCAGATCGTGGAAGGGCACGGCGGGCGTCTCGGCCTGGAGAATCGGTCCGATGCTCGTGGATGCGTGGCCATCGTCGAGCTGCCGGTGAGCGGCGCGACGGGGTGAGCGGCAGGGCCCGCTCTTGATTCCGGCGCGCGGTCGGATATAAGTCGGCTCCGGGGTGGTGGGTGGGGGCGCCGGAAGCGCGGCTCGCCGGTGCAATCGGGGCAGGAGAGGCTGGACGTGCGGCTCGCACGGCGGGTCGCTGGAGTGATGCATGGGGGAAACCCAAGACGTGGCCAGGCTTGAGGCGCGGGCGCTGGAGCTGTTCGATGCCTGCGCCGACCTGACGCCCGAGGCGCGCGCGCGCCGTCTCGATGCGCTGCGTCGCTCGGACCCGACACTTCATGCCGAGGTAGTGCGCCTGCTGCGCGCCGATGCCGACCCCGGCGTCCTGCTGCAATCACCGCAGCAGATCCTTTCTGATTGCGCGCCGCACCTGGCCTCTCCCGAGGCTGCGCCCGATCCGAGGCTCGGTTCGATCCTCGGGGCCTGGCGCATCGACGGGCTGATCGGCAGTGGCGGCATGGGCCGGGTCTATCGCGCCAGCCGCGCCGACGGCCAGTACACGCAGGTGGTGGCACTGAAGTGCGTCAACATCGATACCGCTTCGCCCGTGCTTTCCGAGGTGATCCGCAACGAGCGCGACATGCTGGCGATGCTTGAACACCCCAACATCGCCACCTTGCTCGACGGCGGCATCGATGCCGAAGGTTGTCCGTGGTTTGCCATGCAACTGGTTCAGGGCGAGGCGATCGACGCATGGTGCGACCGACGCCGCCTCGACCTGCGCGCGCGCGTGGCCCTGTTCCTGCAGCTCTGCGACGGCTTGCGTTATGCGCACGGCAAGGGTGCCCTGCATTCGGATCTCAAGCCATCCAACGTGCTGGTCGATGAGGTCGGGCGGCCGGTGCTGCTCGACTTCGGCCTGTCTTCGCTCACCGCACGCAGTCTGGTCGGCCCGCAGCGCCAGGTTGCGATGACCTTCGGCTACACCGCCCCGGAAGTGCCGATGCAGGGTCACTCCGTGGGGTCGGACATCTACGCCCTGGGCGTGGTGCTGCGCGGCCTGCTCTGCGGGGTGGGCGCGCTTCCGGTCGATGCGATCGCGGGCCGATCGCCACCGTCGCTGCTTGCGAGCCAGTACGCGCGCCAGTTGCCTGACGAGGCGGCGCGGGCGCGTGGCATGGCGAACGCGCTTGCCGTGTCGCGCGCCCTGGTGGGCGACCTGGACCGCATCGTCGCATCCTGTCTGGCGCAGGATCCGGGCCAACGGCCGGAATCGGTGGCGCTGTTGCAGGCCGACCTGCGTGCATGGCTGGAGTTCCGTCCGGTTTCCATGCGTCGGCACGAGGTCGCGTATCGCGTCGGTCGGTTCCTGCGGCGGCACCGGACCGCCGCGCTCGTGGCCAGCCTGGTGGCCATTGCCGCCGGCGTCGGCATCACGGCTGGAGTGCGATTGCATGGTCAGTCGGTCGAGCACGCCGGCAACGCACTGGCAATGCGACGCCTGTTCGAGCAGTCCTTCGACGCGCTCACCACCGGCGGGCTCGGGCAGTCACCCTTGATGTCGATGGCGATGCTGCGCGATGCCGAGTCCACGCTGCGTCGAGGCGATGCGGCGGGCGACGTGGACGCGGACGTGGCGAATGCGATGCTGATGGCGCTGGCGCGCAGCTACACCACGCTGGGCGATTACGCCCACGCGATGACCCTGCTGGACGACGCCCAGGCCCGCAGCTCGGGGCGCGACGCATTGCAGGCGCCTCTGCTGGCCGCGAAGGCGTACCTGCTCAACATCCAGTCGCGCCACGTGCAGGCGGGCGAGTCGGCACGGCGGGGGCTGGCGCAACTTGGAGCCATGCCAGACGCCGAGCGCGAGCCGCATCGGTTGATGCTGGAGGTGGAACTGGCACGGGCGCAGTGGGGCATGGCGCAGATCGAGGAAGGGCGCGCCACGCTGCGGCAGGCACTGGATCGCGCCGAGGCCATGGCCGCACGCGATCCGCGCCCACTTGCGGCCCTGCTGATCCAGGAAGGCGAGTGGCTGCACCTTTTCTCCAGCCATGAGGCGGCGGCAGCGGCGTTCGAGCGGGCCGCGGCGCTGACGCGCGAGCGCGCCCCGCTGATTGCCGATGCCGCCGACATCGAGCACATCCAGACCCTGCAGCAGTTGGGGCAGGTGCGGCGAGCCGCGGAAATGGGCGATGCGCTGCTGGCGCGCCGGCGTCGCGTGCTGGGTGAGCAGCATCCCGAGACCGGCAAGGCGTGGGTGGTATCGGCGCAATCGCACTATGCCAATGGCGAAGCCGACACCGCGATGGAGCTGGCACGCGAAGGCGAACGGGTGCTGGGCGCCTCGCTCGGTGAGGAGCACCCGGAAACCGTGCGGGCGGCGCTCGTGATTGGCCTCGTCCACGCGCATTCGGGGCGATTCGACGAGGCCTTACCGATCGGACGGCGCGCCGTGGCGATCATG
This sequence comes from Chiayiivirga sp., assembly GCA_022647565.1. Lineage (GTDB taxonomy): Bacteria > Pseudomonadota > Gammaproteobacteria > Xanthomonadales > Xanthomonadaceae > JALCLA01. The sequence goes on along the minus strand of JALCLA010000003.1, from coordinate 386,917 downwards.
GAGCGGGTCTACGGCCCCACGCATCAGGAAACGATGGGTGCCATCGGGCACCTGGGCGCCATGCTTGCGGTAAGCGTGGCCTCGTCGCCCGAGTCCGCCGTCTGGGACGAGGTGATCGACCTGTTCCGGCGGCGCGTCGTCACCGGTCAGCGACAGGGCATGCCGATGCTGTCCGAACGCATGGTCCTGATCAAGGCCAGGATGCACGTCGGCGACATTGACCAGGAATCGCTGCAGGAACTGGAGGACATCGTGAGCGCGCTTGCCACCGCGCGTGGTCGCAACCACGACGCCACGCACAAGGCACGGTTTACCCTGGTGCAGGCCTACCTGATGCTGGGAAAGGACGATGTGGCGCGCGCCGCCTTGAGCGCGAGCCTGCAGGATCTTGCCGGCGCCCCGATCACGATGGCGACCCAGATTGCTCGCATCAACTGCCACGAGAAGCTTGGCGATCTGGCTTCGAAGCAGGGCTTGCACGAGGGTGCGCGCCAGCATTGGGCGCAGGCCCTGGCCACCAGCCAGAGCATGGAAAAGGGGCCACTTGGCATCGAGGAGCGCCTGCAGGAGAAGCTGGCTCGCGGCCGCTGAGCCAGTCGGGCCGGACTGGCCCCGGGCCCTCAGATTCCGGCCGCGCCGCCTTCGTGGCCGAGACGGGTCACGAGATAGGCGCGGGCCTTGCGCCAGTCGCGTGAAATGGTGCGCTCGGTGACGCCGAGTACCTCGGCAACTTCACGTTCGCTCAGGCCACCGAAGTAGCGCAGCTCCACCACGCCGGCCAGGCGTCGGTCGATCTCGGCCAGCGCGTCGAGGGCCTGGTGCAGGGACAGCAGTTGTTCGAGCGGCGCGTGCGCGGCCGTGTCGGGAAGCCCGTCCGACAACGACAGACCCTCCTTGCGCTGCTGCGCTTCGGACAGCGAGCGACGGGTTTCGTCGATCAGGACGAAGCGCATCGCGCGCGCGATCAGCGCGGTGAGATGGCGGCGACTGACGACATTGAGGCCGGCACCGGAGAGCTTCAGCCAGGTCTCGCTGATGAGCGAGGTGGGCGACAAGCGCGGGTCGGACTGGCGCCGGATCTGCGAGCGGGCAATCCGATGCAGGTCGTCGTACAGCAGGGCATAGATGCGATTCCAGGCCTCGGCCTGGCCGCCCTCGGCGTCAGCCAGCAGACGGGCGAACTCCTCGCTTTCCGGGTTCACCGGCAAGCCCGGGAACTCGGTTACCGGCTTCGGGCGGGCAGTCATGTCGGGATTCGTCGCCGGATTTCGAATGGTGGATTCAGAAGCTCAGGGTACGGGGGTGGCAGCGGCTTGTCTAAGTCCGCCCGGGTCCGGGTTTCGTTGCGTCCCGTCGGGGTCGAAGCGACGGTGACGGCTGTTCCGCGCCTGTCCGCCGAAGTTGATCCGGCGGATGGAAATCGCCTTGGGGGGCGACGGCGTGGATGGCCGCAACCGTACCGGACCCGCCACGGCGGATTCATGTCGTACTTCACGGGGAGAGAAAGATGCATCTGTCGAAATACCTGTTGTGCCTGGGCATGCTGGGCGGAGTGGCGGCACCCGGCATCGTCCGGGCGGACGCGCCGGCGGCGTCTGACGCGGCACTGGAGCGGTCGCAGGCCAAGGCGCTGGAAGCCCTGGTGGCGCAGCGCCAGCAATATCGAGCGATGTTCGCGCGTGCCTACCAGCGGTTTCCGGCCTTGCCGGCAGGCTCGCTGGAATCGATCGCGTATGCGCAGACCGGTTGGCGCAACGTGCAGCCGGCGCTTGAGGATCCCGGTCATCGCCACATGCCGCTGGCCTACGGCGTGATGGGGCTGTACCAGGGCGATGGGTTCGCGGACCAGGTGGCCGAGGGCGCAAGCCTCCTCGGCCTGCCCAAGGCGCTCGTCGCCAGCGATCCGGAATCCAACATCCTGGCGGCTGCGGCACTGCTGGACCAGGCCTTCGCACAGGTGCGCGTGATTGGCGAAAAGGAGCAGGAGAAGGAAGCCGCACTGGCCGCGGCGCTGCAGCGTTATGCCGGGTTCGGTGCGGGGGATGGCAGCATCCAGTCCTATGCGCGGCAGAGTTTCGCGTACTCGGTGCTCGACGCCCTGGCGAACGGCGTGCAGGAACACGGAGTGAGGATTGCGCCGCGTGACTTCGATCTGGCCAAGGCCTTCGCGCCCGGGCAGCTGAAGCTGCTGCGTGCCCCCGTGCTGCACATGAATCACGAGCGCGATTCGGTTGAGGCCGAGGATGGCGCCTCTGACCAGCCTGCGTCCGCCATCGCGAAGGGTGCCGATACGGCCCCGGCGAAAGCCTCGGTCGATTTCGGCGAGGCGATCTGGAATGCCGCCAGCCCGTCCAACTACGGCACGGCCGGCAACAGTGCTTCCGCGGTCATCATGCACACGATGGAGGGGTCCTACGCCGGCGCGATTTCCTGGTTCAAGAACCCGTCGGCGCAAGTGTCGGCCCACTACCTGCTGCGCAAGTCCGACGGGCAGATCACGCAGATGGTGCGTGAGTACCACCAGGCCTGGCACGCGGCTTACCACAACTACTACACCATCGGCCTGGAGCACGACGGCTACGCGAGCGATCCGGGCAACTGGTCGTCGGCCATGGTGAACGCCTCGGCCCGCCTGGTGCGCAGCATCTGCGTGCGGCGTGGGGTCAACTGCGCCTCGGCCTGGAAGGGGCCGGGATACAACTACTGGTACGTCGTCCCGGATAGCGTGCGGATCAAGGGTCACGGCATGCTGACCAGCAACCAGAACCGCTACGACCCGGGCCAGTATTTCCCGTGGGCCAACTTCTATTCCTTGATCAACAACGGTGCGCCGCCACCGCCGCCGGCCGCCGACACCAACGTGCGCTACTGGGTCGACACCTACGCCAACGCTCCCGGCTACGGTTCGCCCAGCAGCACGGCGCAGACCGGCACGCTGTACCAGGGCACGAGCTACGTGTACTGCAAGACCTGGGGGCGCGAAGTGCGCAACGGTTCGACCTTCAACCGCTGGTGGATGAAGACCGACCTGGACGTGGGCCCGGCCAACCAGTGGGTATCGGCGTATTACCTCAGCCGCTGGGGCAATGACGAGGCACGCGACAACGGCGGCTACGACCTGCCGCGCTGCGAGGTGCTGCCGCACGGCAAGATCGGCGAGAAGTACTACGCCATGGGCGGCGTGCGCAGCGTGCTGGGCGTGCCGAAGCTGGCCGAGATGGCGGCGCAGCTGGGAGGTCGTTTCCAGGAGTTCAACAACGGCATCATCCTGTGGCATGCGCGCACCGGCGCGTACGCGATCCGTGGTTCGTTCCTGCAGCACTTCTGGGCCACCAATGCGGAGACGCGCTGGGGCTTTGCGCTGATGGACGAAATGGACGCGGCGAAGTCGCCGACGACGGGACAGCTGGGTCGCTACCAGTACTTCGAGCAGGGTCTGTTCCTGTGGACGCCGGCCACCGGCGCGCATGCGGTCTACGGCGAGATCCTGAAGCACTTCGAGAACACCGGACGTGAAGCCAGGTACGGCTATCCGAAGGTGGAGGAAGAGGCCTGGGGCAGCAACGGCCGCAAGCAGGTGTTCGAGAAGGGCACCTTGTACTGGACGCCGCAACGGGGCGTGTGGTTCCAGTAGGGAGGAGCGACCCGATCCCGGTCAGCACCGGGATCGGGTTGCGACTCGCGGCGGGCGCAAGCGTGTCGACCTGGCCGCTGGCGCGATGACGAGTCGAAGCGTCGGTGCGCGATCGATCAGGGCGCGATCTTGCGCTTGAGTGCCTGGGCCACGGGCTGCGGAAGCCGCGGCAGGGAACGCAGCAACCAGGGCAGCACGCGGCGCTTGGCGCCGCTGAGCGATTCGGGCACCACCGCTTCGATCAGGTGCGGCCCCGGCGTGGCGAGGGCGTGTTCGAGTGCCTTGCAGAATTCCTCGGCGCGGTCGGCTCGCACCGCGTGCACGCCCATGCCCTGTGCCAGCCGCGCGAAGTCCAGGCGCGGGCCGTCGAGGTTCAACTGCGCGCGCGCCTTGGCGCCGCCACTGCCCGCGCCTACGCGCTCGAGTTCGACATTGAGCACCGAGTAGCTGGCGTTGTTGAAAATGATGCTGATGACGTGCAGGTTTTCGCGCGCCATGGTCCAGAGCGCCTGGATGGTATACATCGCGGTGCCATCGCCGATCAGGGCGAGCACCGGGCGTTCCGGACAGGCGATTGCGGCACCGACCGCATTGGGCAGGCCCTGACCAATCGCGCCGCCGGTGAGTGTGATGAGGTCGTGGCGCGGGCAGCCCGCGGTCATCGCGCCCAGCATCAGGCCGGAGGTGATGGCCTCGTCGATCAGGATGGCGTTGTCCGGCAGCAGGTGGCCCACGGCCTTGCAGACCTTGGGCGCGGTCAGGCGTCCGCGTGGGCGGCCGGGGCGCTGGGCCGGCTGCAGTTGTGGCTGGGCCTGCGCTGCACCGAGAGCCGTGGCGAGTCTTTCCAGACTGGCCAGGGCATCCTGGTCGGGCGCGGCAAGCGTATGCACTGTGCAGCTGTCGGGCACGAGGTAGCTCTTTCTCCCCGGATAGGCAAAGAAAGACACGGGCGCCTTGGCATCCACCAGGATCAGGAGCCCGAGGTCGGCCAGTTGCACGCTGGCCATTTCCGCCAGGTAGGCAACGCGCTCCACGGCGGGCAGTCCGGCACCACGGCTAAGTCGGGTCGGAAACACTTCGGCCAGCAGCTTGACGCCGGCATGCGCGGCGATGCGCGCCGCCGCCAGCAGGCCCGGTTCGCGCAGCGCCCGGCCACCCAGCAGCAGGGCGCACTTGCGCCCGGAGCGGATGGCCTGCGCGATGCTGTCCACGACTTCATTCGTGGCTGGCAACGCAGGTGTCGGCGCGACGCCGCGCGCAGGCTGGCCACCGTCACCCCAGGAAACGTCCGCGGGCAGGATCAGCGTGGCCACCTGGCCGGGCAGACCGCGTGCAGCCAGCACCGCATCGACGGCGTCCTGGCCCAGCTGCGTGGTGTCGCGACTGGTGCGCACGAAGCCGGGCGAGACATTGCGCGCCACGGTTTCGATGTCGGATTGCAGCTGCGCGTCGTACTGCGTGTGCGTGGTGGCGTGGTCGCCGACGATGTTGACCACCGGCACCTTGCCCTTGCGCGCGTTGTGCAGGTTGGCGAGTCCGTTGCCAAGGCCGCAGCCCAGGTGCAGCAGGGTGGCGGCAGGCTTGTCGGCCATGCGTGCGTAGCCGTCGGCCGCGCCTGTGGCAACGCCCTCGAACAGCGCCAGCACCGCGCGCATGCGCGGTTCGCTGTCGAGTGCGGCGACGAAGTGCATTTCGCTGGTTCCGGGATTGGTGAAACAGACCTCGATGCCGGCGTCGGCCAGGGTCTTCATCAGGGCTTGGGCACCGTTCATGGGAGTTCCTGCGTGGCAGCGAGATGGCTCGGGTTGATGTCGATGATGCGGGTGACGCCGGTCAGCGCCATGGTCAGGTGCAGTTCGCGCTGCCAGTGCGCCAGGAGCCGCGCCACGCCGGCCTGACCCTGCGCCGCCAGCGCCCACACCCAGGGCCGACCGATCAGGACGCCGCGCGCACCGAGAGCGAGCGCCTTGAACAGGTCGATGCCGCTGCGCACGCCGCCATCCACCAGGACTTCGGTCTGCGCGCCGACTGCACGGGCAATGGCGGGCAGGGCGGCGAGGCTGGCAGGCGCCGAATCGAGCTGGCGCCCACCATGATTGGAGACCACCAGGCCGTCGGCACCGCTTGCCACCGCGGCACGCGCATCGTCCGGGTCGAGAATGCCCTTGAGCAGCAGCCGTCCCTGCCACAGGCCGCGCAGCCAGTCGATGTCCTTCCAGGTGACGCCCGGGTCGAACTGCGCCTCGACCCAGGTCTTGAACGCATCAAGGTCGCGCCCGTGAGGCACTTGCGCCTCGAGGTTGCCGAAGGTGAGCGGCTTGCCGTGGAGCGCCACGTCCAGCATCCAGCGTGGATGCGCGAGCACTTGCCCCAGTCGTCGCAGCGCCGCGCTGGCGCCATTGGTGGCCAGGCCGTGGCGCACGTCGCGCCAGCGCGCACCGGGTAGCGGCAGGTCGACGGTGAACACCAGAGTGCGGCAACCGCCGGCCCAGGCGGCGTCCAGCAGGGCGCGCACGGCGCCGCGATCACGCAGCATGTAGAGCTGGAACCACGGCACGGTTCCGGTGGCCGCGACGACCTCGTCCAGCGGGCAGATGCCCACCGTGGACAGGGTGAAGGGCACGCCGGCATCGCGCGCCGCGCGCGCTGCCTGCACTTCGCCGCGCCGCGCCATCATGCCCGCGAGGCCCACCGGAGCCAGCGCCAACGGCAAGCTGCTCGACTGGCCCGCGAGTTGCGCGCGGGTGTCGACCTGCGACACATCGACCAGCACGCGCTGGCGCAGCTGCACGCTCGCGAAGGCGAACTCATTGGCGGCGAGGGTGCGTTCGTCGCCGGCGCCGCCGTCGACGTAGTCGAACAGGAAGCGCGGCAGGCGCTGTTGCGCCAGCGTGCGCCAGTCGGACGCGGTGGCGGGGCAGGGCATCGGCGTTTTCAACGATTGCGCCACAGCATGAGGTCGAGGAGCTTGCTGGCGAGGCCGGAGTAGGGAGGCATGAGGAAATCGACCGTGCGCAGCCGACTCTGACGGAACACCGGGCGCAGCTTGGAAAAGGTCAGGAAGCCATCGTGCCCGTGGTAATGCCCCATGCCGCTGTGGCCGACGCCGCCAAACGGCAGGTTGTGCATGCCGGCGTGCAGCAGGCTGTCGTTGATGGTCACGCCGCCGGACAGGGTGTGGGTGAGGTAGTAGTCCTGCAGGGCGCGGTCGCGGCTGTACAGGTACAGCGCCAGCGGGCTGTGGCGGGCGCCGATGTAGTCCACCACCTCGTCGCGGTTGCGATACGTCATCACCGGCAGCAGCGGGCCGAAGATCTCGCGCTGCATCACCTGCATGTCATCGCGAACGCCGAGCAGCAGGGTTGGCGGCATGATGCGTCGCGCCGGGTCTCCCGCCTGGCCGGGCAGCAGGGGCACGGCGCGCGCACCCTTGGCCACGGCGTCCTGCAGCATTTCCTGCAGCCGGTGGTACTGGCGCTGGTCGATGATCGCGGTGTAGTCGCCGTTGCCGAGGTCGGGATAGCGTTGCGCGAGGATGCGCTGCGCATGCCCGATGAAAGCCTGCTCGCTGCCCTCCGGCAGGAACAGGTAGTCGACATTGGTGCAGATCTGCCCGGCATTGAGCATCTTCACCCAGAGGATGCGCTCGGCTGCCGTGTCCAGCGCGAAGTCGGGTGCGACGATGCAGGGCGACTTGCCGCCCAGTTCCAGGGTCACCGGGGTAAGGTTTGCGGCGCAGTTGGCCATCACCGCCTTGCCGGTCTGCGGCGAGCCGGTAAAGAACAGGTGGTCGAACGGCAGTTGGGTGAATAGTGGCCCGACCGAGGGCCCGCTGCTGCCGTCGGCGAAGATCGCCAGCTTGTCGGGCGCGAAGTAGCGCGGCACCAGGGCCTGCAGCAAGCGGGCGAGGTGCTGCGAATTCTCCGACATCTTCACCATGGCGCGATTGCCCGCGGCGAAGGCGCAGATCAGCGGCTGCACGGTCATGGCGATGGGGAAGTTCCACGGCACGACGATGCCCACCACGCCCACGGGTTGCGGGAACACCCAGGCCTTGGCCAGCGGGTACTGCGTGAGGTCCAGCCCGCGTCGCTGCGGCTTCATCCAGCGGCGCACGTCGCGCACCGCGGCCAGCGCCGCCTCCTGGCCCTGCAGCAACTCGGTAAGCAAGGTTTCGAAGCGGCTGCGGCATCCGTAGTCGCGGTTGACCGCCTCGATCAGCGCCTCGCGGTTCTCGCGCAACAGGCGATGGATGGCGCGCAGGTCGGCGCGGCGCTCGGCCAGGCTGGGCAGCCGGTTCTGCTTGTAGGCGGCGCGCTGCGCGAGGAAGGCTTCGCGCATGTCTTCGGGCAGGTGCGGGGCGAGTTGGATGTGGGTGTCGGGCTTGGCGAGTGCCGGCATGGTGGGGTCCAGGGGTCAGGCGCGCAGCAAGTCGGCGCATTTTTCGCCGATCATGATGCTCGGGGCATTGGTATTGCCGGTGGTGATGTTGGGCATGATCGATGCGTCCGCCACGCGTAGCCCGTCGACGCCGTGCACGCGCAGATCGGGTCCGACGACCGCATCCGGATTGCTCGCTGGCCCCATGCGGCAGGTGCCGACCGGGTGGTATTCGGTATCGGCGCTGCGCCGCAGTTCGCGCTCGATTGCTTGCGGGTCGTCGGCGCGCAGTGGCGAGAGCATCCGGCCGCGCCAGGGCGCGAGGGCCGCATCATTCATGATGTCCAGCGATTTCTGCACGCCGCGCACCAGTCGCGGCATATCGTCCGGGTCGCTGAAATAGCGTGGGTCGATGACCATGCTTTCGCGCGCGTCGGCGCTGGCGAGGCGCACCTCGCCCCGGCTGCGTGGCCGGGCCAGGGTCACGTGCAGTCCGAAGCCGTAGCCCCAGTGCAGCTTGCGGCTGTGGTCTTCGACCATGGCGACGACGAATTCCAGTTCGATGTCGCTGGCGTGCAGTCCCGGTTCGGTGCGAAAGAAAGCCCCGGCCTCGGCCACGTTGCTGGTGATGCAGCCGGTGCGCCGCGCCTTCCACTCGCGCATCCCGCGCAGCACCGCGATGCCGCCCGACGGGCAGATGCCGAAGCCGGCATCGCGGCGCGGACTCTTCCAGTTGAGCGAGGCGGTGAGGTGGTCCTGCAGGTTCTGGCCGACGCCCGGTAGCGCGTGCACCAGCGGAATGCCGAGCGCCTGCAGGGCGTGCGCGGGACCGATGCCCGAGCACATCAACAGTTGCGGCGAGCCGTAGGCACCGCCACTGAGCACGATCTCGCGTCGCGCTCGCACCAGGCTGCGTTGCCCGCCGCGTTCGACATGCACGCCCACCGCGCGGCGCTCCTGCCACTCCAGCCGCAGGCACTGGGCGCGGGTGAGTACGGTGAGGTTCGGGCGACGAAGGTGCGGCGTGAGGTAGGCGCGCGCCGCACTACAGCGTTCGCCGTTGCGTTGCGTCACCTGCGACGGCCAGCAGCCCTCCTGGCGTGCGCCGTTGTAATCGGGGTTCGGCGCCACGCCTTGCGCGGCACAGGCATCGAGGAAGGCTTTCGTCGTGGGGAACGGGCTGCGCAGGTAAGCCACGCCCAGCGGGCCACCCTGGCCGTGATACTCGGTGGCTCCAAAGCACTCGCTGTCCTCGGCGCGCTTGAAATAAGGCAGCACGCTGGCGTAATCCCAGCCCGGATTGCCTTCGGCGGCCCACTGGTCGTAGTCGCTGCGGTGGCCGCGGCAATAGACCATGGCGTTGATCGCGCTGCTGCCGCCCAGCACCTGTCCGCGCGGCTGGAAACCCTTGCGTCCGTCGAGCCCGGCCTGCGGCACGGTGTGGTAGTGCACCGCGTTCATCTTCACCGTGGCGCCTGCGGCAAATCCCAGCGGGGCGCGGATGAACACGCTGTCGTCCGGGCCGCCGGCTTCCAGCAGGCAGACCGTGGTGCCCGGGTCTTCGCTCAGTCGGCTGGCGATCACGCAGCCGGCGGATCCGGCGCCAACGACGATGTAGTCGAACTCCATGCAGACTCCCGTATTCACCGGCCGTCCACGATGGAGCGTACCGCCGCGCGCGCGGTGAGGATGCAGCCGGGCAGGAACGTGCCCTCCAGCGAACGCTTGCCACTGGCGCCGCCACCGCCGAAACCCGCGGCTTCGCCCACGCAGTAGAGTCCCTCGCGTGCCAGCCCGTCGCTGCCCAGCACCCGGCTCTGCAGGTCGGTCTGCAGGCCGCCGAGGCTCTTGCGCGTGATGAGCTGGGCATGGATCGCGATGAACGGCCCCGCGCCGCGTTGCTGCAGCGGCGCGGGCTTGCAGGTGCGAAGTCGATCGGGACCCCACTGGCGCGCGTGCAGGATGCGCCGGATCTGGTCGTCATTCGCCAGACGGTTGCCGCGCGTGAAATTGGCATCGAAGGCGTCGGCGGTGGCCTGCAGCACCGTGGCATCGACATCGAGCGAGGCAGTCAGCTCATTCATCTTCGCTGCCAGCTCCGGCAGGGTGTCCGCCACCAGGAAGTGCGGACTCTCGCGCTGCATCTGCCGCACCAGTCGATGATTGCCGAAGAGCAATTCGCGCAGGAATGCCGGGAACTGCCGGTCGCGGATGCGCTGGTTGTGTTCGGCGCCGGAGATCGCGAACTCCCTGGCCGCGATGCGCCAGTTGAGCAGGTGCCAGGTCCAGGGCTTCGCCTGCTCGGCGACGCGCTGGCAGAGCCAATGCGTGTCGAAGCCGGTCACCAGCGGTTCCGGCCCGATGCGGTGGCCCGCATGATCCAGCCACAGCGCCGACTTGCACGGGATGGTCGACAGTCCGTGCCCTGCAAAATGCGGGAAAGGATGTGGAAACCCGGCCGCGTAGTTCCACATCTCGCCGGCGTGCGTGATCGGCGCGTCCAGTTCGGCGGCGACCCAGCGGTGCAGCCGGCCATCAGCCAGCGGGTGCGCGCCATTGAGCAAGGTAGCGGGCATCGCGCGATCACGCGGCCAATTTCGCCGCGTTTCCTCGTGTCCGCCGTTGATGCCGCCCATCGCGAGCACCACCACGGGAGCCGTCAGGCGTCGCTCTGCACCGCAAGTCTCGTCGACCGCCACGGCCGCGCACAGGCGCCCGTTCTCGTGTTCGAGCGTGGTAACGCGATGCTGGTGCAGGATGATGAGGCGGCCATCGGCCCCGGCCTGGCGCAGCGCGCCAATTAGCCGGCGCGTGAGCTCGCGCGAGGTGCCCCAAACCACGTGGTAGCGCGGCAGACTGTTGCCATCGCCGTGGCGGCCGCGTTCCACCCAGTTCACCGCCGGCATGAACTTCAGCCCGTGCTGCGTGAGCCAGTCGTGGACGCCGGGGCGGGAGTGCTCGACGTAATGCCGCGCCCACTGCATCGGCCAATGCCGGGTGGCGTCGAGCTCGCCGAAGCGCACCCAGTCGGCCAGCGCCCGTTCGGGCGTGTCGGGAATCTTCATCCGCGCCTGCAGCGGCGTGCCCACCAGCGCCATGCCACCGAAGGCCCACAGCGCCAGCCCGCCGAATCGCTCGGGGCGGTCACGATCGACCAGGGTCACGCGCCGGCCGGCGCGCAGCAATTCCAGCGCGGTCACGATTCCGGCCAGCCCGCCTCCCACGACCACGGCATCCGATGGCAGCACCGTTCCCATGTGTCCCGTCCCCGGCCTCGGCCTCTCCTGCATGCTCCGGGCAGCGCGCCCGGTGGCGACAACAATAGGCTGCTAGGATCGCTCCGGGCTGACTTTGCAGGACAGCGAGAGTGACTTTGCAGGCCACGGTATCGATCGGGTGGGTGAACACCGTGCTCGCTGCCGCCGAGCAGCAGGATGTGGCACGCGAAACCGCACTGGCCGCTGCCGGGATCGCGATGGAAGCGCTGACCGCCGAGCGCTGGCCCGTGGACCACATCACCCGATTGTGGCGGGCTGCCGTGCACTGCACCGGGGACGCCGGCTTCGGGCTCAAGGCCGGTGCGGCGGTCGGCCCGGCCAGCTTCAACGTGGTCGGTTACCTGTTGCAGTCGGCACCCACGCTGCGCGAGGCGCTGGCCTTGGTCCAGCAATACCAGCGCCTGATCAGCGACGGCGGCCGCTTCCAGACGATCATGGGTCGCGATGCCTGTTGGGTGGTCTACCACCCGCGTCAGGGGGCACTTGCGTTCAGTCCGCACCAGATCGAAGCCGTGCTGGCCGCCGTCGTGGTGTTCGCGCGTTGGGTCACCGGCACCGCATTGCGTCCGCAGGCGGTGCAGTTCAGCCAGCCGCGGATCGGGCCGTGGGCCGGCTACCGCGATGTGTTCCGCTGTGCGGTGGCGTTCGAGCAGGCATTCAGTGGCGTGCTCCTGCCCAACGCGCTGCTCGATGCGCCCTTGCCGCAGGCCGATGCGCAGCTCGCGCAAGTCCATCACGAACGCGCTCGCTCGCGCCTGACCGCGCTCACGACCCGCGCCGGACTGGCTCACGCATTGCGCGCGTGGATCGCCGGCCAGCTGCCGGAACAATTGCCGACGCGTGCGCGCGCGGCGCAGGTGCTCGGCCTGACCGAGCGCACCCTGGCGCGACGCATGCACGCCCAGGGCTTGACCTACTCGGGCCTGCTCGACGAGGCGCGCCGCGACGCCGCGTTGCGTGCCCTGTCCCGGCCCCGAGGTTCCATCACCGAGATCAGCCAGTCACTGGGCTATGCCGAACCCAGCGTCTTCCATCGCGCGGTGCGGCGCTGGACCGGCAACTCGCCCCAGGCCTGGCGCAAGGCGCAGGGCGCGGATGGCGCACCGGCGATGCGTGATGGCACGCTGGAAGCGTCGTCGCAGGCACTGCCTGCGGACGCAGTGTCAACACTCAAGGGTCCGCACCACGACGCGCGGTGATTCACGGGTTGGATGGAATGGTGTACGTCCCGCGCACGTCAAGCGCGCGATCGAAGGATCGCTCAAGCGTCTGCGCACCGACCGCATCGATCTGGTGTATCAGCACCGCGTCGATCCTGCCGTGCCGATCGAAGCCATTGGCAAGACCGCGCGAAATGCCGCAACGACACTGGATTTCGGGCAACAAAAAACCGGCTTTGAGGGCCGGTTTCTTGTCTACGTATTGGTGGAGCCAGGGAGGATCGAACTCCCGACCTCGTCATTGCGAACGACGCGCTCTCCCAGCTGAGCTATGGCCCCGCGATCTGGTGGTTTCGCTTCCGGGGAAGCGAAGGCCGCGCATTATACGGTCGCGATCCGGGCTTGCCTAGACCGAGACCGATGGGCGACCAGCGGCATCAAGCCGGCGGAAGCAAGGGCATGAGGGCAGGTTCCAGCAGGGGTTGGCGCCAGCCTTCGAGCGCGCGCGGCCAGCGACGGCCGGCGAGCAGCGCTTCGAGATGGCGGCGTGCGCAGAGCAGGCCTTCAGGCAACTCGTGTTCGGTTGCCACGCGTGCGACGGCCTCCTGCATGCGCTTGAGCGGCTCGCGCCAGCGCGGATCGGGTGCTTCGGCCAGAGGCAGGTCGCGTTCGGAGCTGTCGAACGGACGCACGAGAACGTCCCACAGTTCGTCCCGCAGCCGGCGCGGCGCGCGTGGGCGGGCATCGAGCAGCGCTTCGAAATCGTTGCGCCGCGCAAACTCGGGCAAGGCGAGGTCGACCACGAGTTCGTTGTCCAGCACCCAGCTCTTGGGCTTGTCGCTGCGGCGGGCCTGGTCTTCGCGCCACAGTAGCAGGCGACGCAGCCGCCATTGCTGCTCGCGCCTCATGCGTTGCGCGCTGCGTGCCGATAGGTGCGGCAGGGGATCGACTCCGTCCGCCTCCGCGGTGGCGAGCTGGCGTTCGCACTCTTCCTCCAGCCAGGATTCGCGCCCGCAAGCGCGCAGGCGGGCGGCCAGCTGTGCGTGCGCCGCCGCGAGGTGGAGCACGTCGTCGGCGGCATAGCTGCACTGCGATTCCGACAACGGCCGGCGCAGCCAATCCGAACGGGTTTCGCCCTTTTCCAGGTGGATTCCAAGCAATCGCTCGATCAAGGCCTGGTAGCCGAGCCCGGCCCCGAGACCGACCAGGGCCGCGGCCACCTGGGTATCGAACAGGGGGCGCGGCAACACGCCGTAGCGGTGCTTGAGCGCCTGCAGATCCTCGCTTGGGCTGTGCATGAGCTTCAGCCCCGGGCCGGTGAGCGCGCGCCTCAAGGCCGCCGCCTGATCCAGCGCGAGTGGGTCGATCAGCAGGATGTCGTCGCGCGCGGCGAGCTGCACCAGCGCCAGCTGCGCGTAATAGGTCTTTTCCCGGACGAACTCGGTATCCAGTGCGATCAATTCGGCGTCGAGTCCATCAAGTGCGGAGGCGAGGTCGGCGTCCGAAGCAATCCAGCGAGCCATCGATGCGGGAGTTCCCTGCAGTTGATCGTGTCGCGACAATAGCCTAAGTTCGGCGCCGCAGGCCAAACCGGACGGCACTGCACGGGTTCCCGAGGTTTCCCGAGATGATCGGGTTGGAGGGCAGGTTGCGCGACAAGCCGAGGATGCGCTGGATGGTCGCGGCCCTCGTGCTTGCGTTGCTGGCCGGTTGCGGCGATTCCCCACCTCCGGAGGCAGCGATGCCCCCGGACGAACTGGCGATCGCGGAACCGCCCGAGCCGAACGTGGAAGCGCCGGTGGCGGATGCCCCAGCCGAGGCAAGTGCTGAGTCTTCGCAGGATCTCCTGCCGCTCGAACCCGAGGCGGAAGCCGGTTGGGAACCCGGGGAGACGATGACAGAAGGCGAGAGCACGGATGATGTGCTGGCGCGTGCGGATGCCGCGTTTGAGGCCGGTCGCCTCACCGATGGTGCCGACAGTGCGCTGGGGCTCTACCTGGCGGTGATCGCAGCGGAGCCTGGCCAGACGCAGGCCGTGGCGGGGGTGGATCGCATCATCGAAACCCTGGTGCTGCAACTGGAATCGGCGCTGGCCTCGGCGGACCTTGGCAGTTCGAGAAAGTTGATTCCGATACTGCGCAAGCTGCGTCCGGAGGATCCGCGCCTTCCCGCCTGGCAAGCCGATTTCGAGCACGCGCGCGAAGTCGTGCGGCTATTGCGCAAGGCACAGCAGGAGGTTGCGGCAGGTCGCCTGCTGGAGCCCCCGGAGACCAGTGCGGTGCGACTCTACCGAGACATCCTCGAGCGCGATCCGGAGCAGCCCGAGGCGCTCGCTGGTCTGGCCCGGATCGAGGCGGAACTGGTGGCCCAGGCGACTGCCGCGGCCGAGGCCGGCGACTACGTGCGTTCCGACAAACTGCTTGCGGACGCGGCACGGGTGCAGCCCGGTTCGGGTGGGGTGCAGGACGCAGGTAGCCAGATCGTCGAACTGCGCCAGGGGCGCGCGGCGGACCTGCTGCAACGGGCGCAGGTCGCAGCCGCGCGTGGCGACGTCTCCGCTGCGGAACACTTGCTGGAGCAGCTCGAGCAGGTGTCGGTGCAGGCGCAGGGCATCGAAGAATTGCGCCAGCAAATCGAACAGGCGCGGCTCTATGCCGGATTTGCGCCCGGCCAAACCCTGACTGATCGTCTGCGCAGTGGCGCGACGGCACCGGATCTGGTGGTGATCGCGGTCGGCGAATTCCGCATGGGCTCGCGCCGCGATGAGGCGCAGCGGCGCAAGGAAGAGGGGCCCAGCCACGAGGTTCGCGTGGCGCGCGGCTTCGCGCTCGGCGTGTCGGAAGTCACGGTGACGCAGTTCCGTGCCTTCGTGCAGGCCTCAGGCCACGTCGGCAGCGCGACGCGACGTGGGCGTTCGTCCGCCTACGACGAGCGCAGCGGCAACCTGCGTGAACGCAGCGGCATCGATTGGCAACACGACTACGCCGGTGCCGACGCCGCGCCGAACCTGCCGGTCGTGCACGTGTCGTGGTCCGATGCGCAGGCCTACGTCGATTGGCTTGCACGTGAGACCGGAGAGTCGTACCGGCTACCGTCCGAAGCCGAGTTCGAGTACGCCCTGCGTGCCGGCAGTGTCAGCCGCTACCCCTGGGGAGACGGCACGCCGGACCAGCTGCTGGAGAACCTCACCGGCGAAAAGGATCGTTCCTCGCGCGGGCGTGCCTGGAACCATGGCTTCCGCAACTACGGCGATGGCCACTGGGGCCCGGCTCCGGTGCGCAGCTTCGCCGCCAATCGCCTTGGCTTGCATGACAGCAACGGCAATGTCTCCGAGTGGGTTGCCGATTGCTGGCACGACAACTACTCCCGCGCACCGACCGATGCGTCGGCCTGGGTGAATCCCGGCTGCACCAAGCGCGTGATCCGTGGCGCATCCTGGGCCAGCGCGCCGGATGAGGCGCGTTCGGCCTACCGGTCCGGCGCGACTCCGGGCACCACGCATGCGCGCCTCGGATTCCGCGTGGCGCGCGACCTCTGATCGTTCACTGTTGGCCGCGTGGCGATGCAATCCTTGCTGCGCTCCGTTACCTTCTGCAACGCGGGTCAGTGATCCGCAGATCGCGGTCAGCCCGCAGCCTTGGAGCCTGCACATGAATACCCATGGTCGTCGCCCCGATCCGAACTCGCTGGATGGAATGGTGGCACGCCGCCGTGGCAGCGGCATCCGTTGGTGGGTCCTGATCGCGTTTGCCGCGTACGCCGGCTACTACTACCTGTCCAATCGCAGCATCGACCCGATCACCGGTGAGACCGTGCTCATCGACAAGAGCCTGTCGATCGAACAGGAGGAGGCGCTCGGCCTGCAGGCCTACGAGGAAATCCTCTCGCAGGAACGGGCGATCGACCCCGATTCCCAGGTCGCGCGGCAGATCCGCGGGATTGCTGATCGCCTGATCGCGAAGATCGAACCGGTCGAAGCCGCGCTGGCGGCCGAGAACAACCTGCAGGCGCAGCACTTGTCACGCGGATTCGAATGGGATGTCAGCGTGATCGATTCTCCGCAGGTCAACGCCTTCTGCCTGCCGGGCGGGAAGATGGCGGTCTACACCGGCCTGGTGCCGGTGGCGAAGAATGCCGATGCCATGGCGGTGGTGATGGGGCATGAGATATCGCACGCCTTGTTGCGCCACGGCGCGCAGCGCATGGCGCGGGAGCAACTCGAAAGCATCGGCCAGATGGCAGGGGCTGCGAGCGGCATGGACCAGTCCACCATGCAGTCGGTGTTCGCGGCCTACGGCTATACCTCGCAATTGCCGTACGCGCGTGGACACGAAACCCAGGCCGACGAGATCGGCCTGATGCTGGCCGCGGCGGCGTGCTTCAATCCGGAGGAAGCGGTGGCACTGTGGGAGCGCATGGAGCAGGCCAAGAACGGGCAGGCACCGCCCGAGTTTGCCTCCACCCATCCCAGCTCCGCGACGCGCATCGAGAACCTGCAACGCCTCATGCCCAAGGCCATGCAGTATCGCGCCAGGTTCTGCGGGGCCGCCGGCGGCTGATCGCACCGAGCGCGGAAACGCAAAGGCGCTGTTCGCGTTGAGTAGTGACAGTCTCAGCTGGTGAGTCGGCGGGTCTTCACAGTGGTGCTCACGACCCGAAGGTTTCGGGTTGCGGGGAGTGGCCGAACTGCTGCCTAGGTCACACGCGAAACTGAGCAGAGTGGATGCTATTCAGCATTGCTCACTCGAACCCGTCAAAGAACGTATCCGTCCCTTCCCCAATAAAAAGGTCAGCCCCCTTCTCATGATTCGGATCGTTGACTCTATTGCTATCCACGACCAAGACCGAGCCGTCTGGGATTCGGATGCACGGGCCTGCCCGACCAATAGACATTCTCCGTTGAACAAACCAAGTCGACCCCGTGTCCGGGTCGAATACTTCTGACGTCTCTAAGCGCGCGCCGACCGAATTCGACCACCCGCCAGCAACCAAGATTCGCCCACCATTCAAAAGCGAAGCGCAACTACCATAGGCGCCAGTATTGAGGCTGCCGACAGTCCGCCATTGATTCGTGGCGGGGTCATACGCATCGATGAACGGCACGGCGCCAGATGGAGATGCGAATCCACCCATCAAGACTATCTCGCCTGTGTCTGGCAACTTGATGGCGCTGCCACTAGACATTGGATGTGGCATAGGTGCGAGGAGCGAGCTGCCGCTTGCGTCTGCTGCAATCATCTCTCCAGGCGCGATCTCGTCTCCAAATTGTCGCGCGCCTCCCAAGACTGCGATTCGGCCATCAGGAAGACTGGTCGCAGTGTGAGCGTACCGCGCATGACTTAGGGTAGGGCCGGGTTCCCATGTGCCATCTAGATTCGCGAGGCGTTCAGAAGACGATAGCCCCTCGTCCATACCCGGAGTGTTTGATCGGCGGCCGCCAACTGCAATCACGCTCCCATCAAGCAAGACGTTCAACGTAAAGAACTCCCGTCCTGTCGCCAATGGAGCAATTTCAGTCCAAGTGTTCGCAATGGGATCATAGACCTCGACCGTCGCCGTTGCGACTGCATCAATCATTGCAGATTGCATTCCGCTGGCGACTAAGACTTTTCCATTCGGGAGGAGGACGGCTTGAGCTCGCATCCGATCGTTGTGCATTGACGCGACGAATGTCCAACTGCGATTAGATGGATCGAACACTTCCACGCTGGAAAGTGTGCCCGTGTGTCCGCCTCCCGCTGCAAGGACACGGCCATCCGCTAGAACTACAAGGGCAGCACCGTTCCGACTGTGATTCAGGGGCGCTGGTACCCAGCGATCACCCGCCATCGCTTGGAGTGGCAGCATGGCACTGCAGATCAACGCAAGTGTGGCGACAACCTGCGCTATAGCGAGTAGAAGGCTACTGAGTCTCGCCATCATCTTTTCCTCCTCAATGCCGCAGCTCACCCGTACGTCGATGCCGAAGGCGAAGGGGGGCAGCGGGAAATCTCGGCGATCAAAGTGCAACGTTGCACTTTGATTCCGCCGCCAGTCGCACAGTGGGCGCGCAAACCCCAGCTACAGAAACAACGCGGCCGCATTGCTGCGGCCGGTATCCCCGAGGCATCCCCAGTTCTAAAGTCGATTCTAGGGAAATGCGCTAAGTCATTGGTACCGGTGATAGGACTCGAACCTACACGCCATCGCTGGCAGCGGATTTTGAGTCCGCCGCGTCTACCATTCCGCCACACCGGCACGCGTGAGGGCGCGCAGTATAGCCGAAGACACGCGGCATTGAAGCCCCGACGCCGGACTTCGGAATGGCCGCGGGTGGGCTACGCGGCTTCGTCCAGCGAGAGTTGTTTCTCGACGTAGCGATGCCAGCCGTCATCGCCCTGGGCGAACACGCCGCAGCAGGTCATCGGCTCCTGGTAGATGTGTACCGAGACCGCCACGTCACGCTCGCTCGGGTTGCGGATCGCGTGGTATTCGTGCGGCGGAATCAGGCAGCCCGCCGAGCCGGTGCCGGCAATGAGGTTTCCGATCTCGACGAAGCGGAAAGCGTCGCCCTCGCGTTCGGCCAGATCGTACTGGGTGATCTCGATCTGTCCCTGCCACACGCCTTCGACGCACCACAGCCCATGGTGGTCGTGGATCGTGGTGCCCTGGCCCGGGCCCCAGGTCATGGCAACAATGCCGTAGCCATGCTGCGGGCTGCGGTACAACTCGCGCCGCGCGTAGTGGCCTTCCACCGGCTGGCTGATGCATTCAGGCAGGCGCACGCTGCCTTCCCGGATCAGCGCGCACAGGGAGTTGCGCAGCGCCTTGGTGATGCGATCCGCGTCGACTTCCGCTACCGCGGCATCGACGGCGGCGATCAACCGGTCACGACCGGGGAATTCGCGCAGGGCGGGCGATGGGGTGCATGTCATGGCAACGACTCCGGCGAGGTCGGCGCAGTTTAGCAACCCGGCGCGCGGTGCAGGAAATGACCAGGTCCTCACTCGCCGGCGAGGAACCCGCCGATGGCGTCGCCGAATCGCTCGATGTCCACCAGGAAGGCGTCGTGGCCCTGAGGTGAAGGCAGTTCCAGGCATCGTGCATCGATTCCGCCCAGGCGCAGGCCTTCAGCGATCTGCTGCTGCTGCTGCAGTGGGAACAGGATGTCGGTGGCCACCCCGATGGCCAGCGCACGATCGAGCTTGATTGCGGCCAGCGCATGCAGGATGTCGTCGTTGCCGGTCTTCGCGGGCGCGTACTCGGCCAGGTCGAACCAGTCCATCGAGCGGCTCAGGTACAGGTAGCAATTGGGATCGAACTGGCGGATGAAGCGGCGCGCGTGGCCTTCGAGGTAGGACTCGACCTCGAATTCCAGGCCGAACGGATCGTCCTCGCGGCGTTCGCCATCGAGCCGCACCCGTCCGAAGCGGCCATGCCATTCCAGCGCCGAGCGGTAGGTCACCACGCCCAACTTGCGTGCGATGCGCATGCCGGCGTCGGGATAGGTGTCGGCGTCGTAGTGGCCCTGGTTCCAGTGCGGATCGAGGCGGATCGCTTCGCGTTGCAATGAGCGGATCGCGATCGAGAACGGCAAGGCCTGGGCCGCGCCGGAAACATTGATGTGGCTGCGCGCCGATCCCGGGTGCAGGGCGAGATAGGCCAATGCCGACATCCCGCCCATGGAGCAACCGATGACACAGGCCAGGCGCGAGATGCCCAGGCCCGACACCAGTGCATGCGCCGCGTTGGCGCCGTCTTCGATCGACAGATCCGGGAAGTCGAGCCGATACGCCTGGTTCGTCGCCGGATCAGGCGAGGCCGCGCCGGTGGAGCCCTTGCAACTGCCCAGGGTGTTGACGCAGAGCACGAACCAGCGGGTCGTGTCGACTGCCTTGCCCGGACCGATCATCGCTTCCCACCATCCGGCCTCCGGGTTCTCCGCATTGCTGGCCGCGTGCGCGCTGGGCGAGAGGCCGGTGAGCAGCAACACTGCGTTGTCGCGCGCCGCGTTGAGTTCGCCCCAGGTCTCGTAGGCGAGGCGGGCACCCAGCAGGGCACCGCCGCGTTTCATCGAGAAGGGCGAGGGCAGGGCGAACCAGCGCGTGCCGGGCGCGACGAACTCGGTCACGGCACAACCTGGTCGATGGTGAGTTGCACGACGTCGGCATGGGTGTTGGCGATTGGAACCGACAGCACTTCGAAATCGCCGCTCTGCGGCGTGGCCTGACCCGACTTCGAGATGCGCGCGCCGACCACCACTTGCGGCACGGTCGAGAGCTTGAGCGCAGGCATCATGCTGGTGGAGTCGTCCAGCGTCACCGTCACCGGCAACGAAGCGGCGGCCAGGCGCTGGATTGCGAGCGGCATGCGCGGGCCTTGCGCGGCACGCGCGAACACGAACAGCACGTCCGAGGCGCCGACCTTGGCCTTGAGGTCGGGCGCGATGTCGACGCGGACGGTGAGGCGAGGGCCGTCCGCGGCGCCTTCGCCCGTAGAGCCGGGCTTGCCCGGCTCGGAGCCCGTGGCGGATGCGTCGGATTCCGCTACCAACGGTGCGAGGCCGGCGTTGCTGCGTGCCTCGGCAATGCGTTCGAGCAGCGCCGCGCGCGGCTCGGCATCGGGCGGAATCTGCGCCAGCAGCCGTTCCCAGGTGCTCGCCGCATTGGCGAAATCCTGTTCCTGGTAGGCCGCAATGCCAAGCAGCCACAGACCGCGCTGGCTGTCGGGTTGCAGCGCCAGGGCGCGATCGAGCAAGCCACGCGCCTCGCCCTCGAAGCGCCGCGAGTCCGAGGCCAGTACCAGGGCCTCGGCGTACTCGACCATGACCTCGGGATTGTCGGGCGCGATGCGGATCGCATTCGCAAGCGCCTCGCGCGCCGGCGCGAAGCGCTCCATGCCCTTGTAGGCGCGACCCAGCAGCATCCAGCCTTCAAGATCGTCCCGTTCCCGCTTGAGGCGTTCGGCGAGGCCGGAGACGGCCTGCTCCATCGCAGGTGCGTTCACGTCGGCCGCACCCGCATCATCCGCAGCGTTCGCGCCTGTCGCCGCGCTCGCGACGGCCGCGGCATCCTGCCACACCCGGTCCATGGCACGCGGCTCACCAACCTGCCGATAGAGCAGGATGGCGCATACCGGCAGCGCTACCGCCAGCAGTGCCGGCACAAGTCGTGAGGGCTTGGTCGCGTTGCCCGTGGCATCCGGCAGTGCCGCCAGCTTGGCGCGAGCTTCGTCCTCGTCGAGGATGCCGGCGCGCTGCGCCTGCAGCACCGCGTTGCGCTTGTCGCGCTGCGCCGTATCGCCCGCGCCCGCGCGCCACAAGGACGGCAGCACGAAGACCAGTGCGAGCAGGGTCATGCCCGCCGCCAGAACCCAGAACATGCTCACCAGTCTTCGCCCTTGTCGATGGATTCCGTCGGTTCGCTGGCTGCCCGCGAGCGGCGGCGCACAATGACGACCACAGCAAGCGCACCGGCCAGCAACACCAGCGCCGGGCCGAACCAGATCACGGCGGTGCGCGTGGTCACCGGCGGCTTGTAGAGCACGAATTCGCTGTAGCGCTCGGTCAGGAAGGCCTTGATCTCGTCGTCGGACTTGCCGGCACGCATCAGTTCGAACACTTCCTTGCGCAGGTCCTGGGCGATGCCCGCATTGGAATCGGCGAGCGACTGGTTCTGGCACAGCACGCACCGCAACTCGGCGGCAAGGGCGCGGAAGCGTGCTTCTTCCGCGGCGTCCTTGAATGGCATCGGGTCGATCGCGAAAGCCGAGGCTGCAAGGCCCAGTCCCATCGCCAGGGCGAGCCAGCGCGTCATGGCGCGACTACCTTGCCCGCCTGTGCCAGCGGCAGGATCTCGCGCGCGATCACGTCCGGCGTCAGCGGCCCGGTCTGCTTGAAGCGCACCACGCCTTGCGCATCGATCACGAAGGTTTCGGGCGCGGCGCTGACGCCGAAGTCGATCGCCGCCCGGCCGTCCCGATCCACCAGGCTGAACTCGTACGGATTGCCGAATTGTTCGAGCCAACGCAGCGCATCCTCGCGTTCGTCCTTGTAGTTGAAGCCGATCACGCGGATCTTGCCGCTCTTGGCCAGAGCTTCGACAAAAGGATGTTCCAGCCGGCAACTCGGGCACCAACTGCCCCAGACGTTGAGCACGTAGGGCTGGCCCAGCAGGTCGGCGCGGGTCAGGGTCTTGCCCGGCTCGTGCAGCAGCGGCAGCGCGAACTCGGGCGCGGGCTTGCCGATCAGCGGCGAGGGGATTGCATTCGGGTCGCGCGTCTTCGCCAGTTCGATGCCGGCGTACAGGAGCACGCCCAGGGCGACGAAGACCAGCAGGGGCAAGAGGCGCTTGAACATCAGGCCGGCCCGGCATTCACGCAGAGCGGAGCTTGCCCGGCTTGCGACACGGAGCCGGGCAAGCCCGGCTCGACGGCGGGCTCGGAAGCCAACGAACGGAAGCGGCGGTCGCCGGCCGCGACGAATCCACCCAGCATCATCAGCAGCGCACCGAGCCAGATGCAGCGAATGAACGGTTTTACGTACATGCGCACCGCCCAGCTTCCTTCGGCGCCCAGCGGTTCGCCCAGGGCCACGTAGAGGTCGCGCGTCAGCGCCGGATCGATTGCGGCCTCGGTCATGATCTGGCCGCCGCTGGCGTAGCCGCGCTTTTCCGGGTGCAGCACGGCGATCTCGACATCACCCCGGAGGATGGTGATGGTGCCGCGGTCAGCAAGGTAGTTCGGGCCCTGCTGCCGCTCCACGCCATCGAAGCGGAAGGTGTAGCCGCGGATCTCGCTGGAATCGCCCGGCTTCATCGCGAGGTCCTTCTCGATGCCGGTGCTCTCGACCATCAGCACGCCAAGCACGAACACGCCGAGGCCGAGGTGCGCCAGGACCATGCCGAGCATCTCTGCAGTGAAGCGTCGCGCGGCCGAGGCTTGCGTTAACCGACGCCACACGAACTGCAAGGTGCCTGCGATCACCCAGACGGCGGCGACGATGCCCGCCAGCGACTTCAGGGTGAAGGTGTCGCTGGTCAGCCAGGCCGCGGCAGCCACGATCAGCGCCAGTGCCAGCGCGATGCGCAACAGCGGCGCGAAGCGGCCCGGTTCTTCCTTCTGCCAGCGCGCGAACGGTCCGAACGGGATCAGCAGTGCAACCGGTGCCATCAACAACATGAACTGCAGGCCGAAGAACGGCGGGCCGACCGAAATCTTGCCCCAGCCCACTGCCTCGAACAGCAGCGGCGCCAGCGTGCCGATCAATACCATCGCGGCGGCGGTCGAGAACAGCAGGTTGTTGATCAGGATAAGGGTTTCGCGCGACACGGCGCGGAATGGCTTGCCGCCCTGGACCGAGGGCGCGCGCCAGGCATAGAGCGCGAGCGAGCCACCGACCACGATGGCCAGGAACACCAGGATGAACAGGCCCCGCTCCGGATCGGACGCGAAGGCGTGCACCGAGGTGAGTACCCCGGAGCGGACGATGAACGCGCCCAGCAGGGAAAGGGAAAATGCCGCGATCGCCAGCAACAGCGTCCAGCCACGGAACGAACCGCGCTTCTCGGTGACCGCTTGCGAATGGATCAAGGCGGTGCCCACCAACCAAGGCATGAAGCTGGCGTTTTCCACCGGATCCCAGAACCACCAGCCGCCCCATCCGAGTTCGTAGTAGGCCCACCACGAACCCAGCGCGATGCCGAGCGTAAGAAAGGCCCAGGCCACGTTTGTCCACGGTCGCGACCAGCGCACCCAGCGCGGATCGAGTTCGCGCCCGAGCAGGGCGGCAATGGCGAAGGCGAAGGCCACCGAAAACCCGACATAGCCGACGTACAGCATCGGCGGATGCACCTTCAGGCCGAAATCCTGCAGCAGAGGATTGAGGTCCCGGCCATCGGCCAGTGCGGGCAGGTGGCGCAGGAAGGGATTGGAGGTGAGCACCGAGAACAGCAGGAAGCCGAGGCTGACCAATCCCATCACGCCCAGCACGCGCGCGATCACCACGTCGGGCAGGCGCCTGCTGAAGGCCGCAACCGCGACCGTCCAAGCGCTCAGGATCAGCACCCAGAGCAAGAGCGAGCCTTCATGCGCGCCCCACACGGCGGAGAAGCGATACGGCAAGGGCAGCAGCCTGTTCGAATTCTGCGCGACGTAGGCGACCGAGAAATCCTGTTGCACGAAGGCCGTGGTGAGCAGTGCGAAGGCGATGGCGAGGAATACGAACTGGCCGTAGGCCGCGGGGCGGGCCACCGCAATCAAGGCAGCGTTGTTGCGCGCCGCACCCCACAGCGGCAGCACGGCCTGCACGGTCGCCAGCAACAGCGCCAGCACCAGGGCGAACTGGCCGAGTTCGGGCAGCATGGTTCAGCCCTTCCCGGGTACGACGTGCGGCGCGGCCTTGCCTTCGCGCTTGGCTTGTTCCATCGCCTCTTTCACTTCCTTGGGCATGTAGGTTTCGTCGTGCTTGGCGAGGATCTCCTCGGCCTGGAATTCTTCGCCCACCAGTTTGCCGCGCGCAATCACGCTCTGGCCCTCGCGGAACAGGTCGGGAAGGATGCCGCTGTAATGCACCGGCACGGTGTGGACGCGATCGGTCACGGCGAAGCGCACGTCGAGGCTGCCTTCGGTGCGCTGGATGCTGCCTTCGGTCACGACGCCGCCCAGCCGGAAGGTGGCGGTGGGAGCGGTGCCGGCGGCCACTTCCGCCGGCGTATGCAGATAGGTGACGTTGCTCTGCAAGGCGAGCGCCACCAGCGAACCGGCGATGCCCGCGGCAACGAGGATCAGGGTCGCCACGATAAGGCGACGCTTGCGGGTCGGGGTCATGCGGCTGTCTCCGTTTTCGTGCGCTGGCGCGCACGCTCGCGCCGGATGCGTTGCGCCAACGAGCGCAAGGTGCGGCGTTCGCGCCACCGCGGCAGGGCAAGGTCCCAGACCAGCATCGCCCCGAACAGCGCGTAACTGGTCCAAACGTAGAAGTCGTACTTGCCCATGTCGATCAGCTCGTTCATTCGCCCGCCGGTGCCGCCAGGCGCTTGACCCAGTCCTTGCCCGATTCAAGTTCGAGCATCGCGGCGCGTGCCCGCGCCAGCAAGGACCCGACGAACCACGCCTTGGTGCCCAGGGCCATGGCGATGAGTGGCGCCACCATGCTGGG
The DNA here is from genome assembly GCA_022647565.1 of Chiayiivirga sp. GTDB lineage: Bacteria > Pseudomonadota > Gammaproteobacteria > Xanthomonadales > Xanthomonadaceae > JALCLA01. The sequence continues at coordinate 361,330 of JALCLA010000003.1, read as the reverse complement.
GTCGATGGTGGACTTGCCGAGCAGCTTGATCGTCGAGCCCTGGTGCAAGGTGTTCCACCAGGTCACGGAGAAGTGCACGATCGGCACGTTCACCACGCCGATCAGGGCCAGGAAACAGGCGGCTCGGGCCGCGGCACGGCGATCCTCGATCGCGGCGTACAGGCCCATCACCCCCAGGTACAGGAACAGCAGCACCAGTTCCGATGTCAGGCGTGCATCCCAGGTCCACCACGTGCCCCACATGGGCTTGCCCCAGAGCGAGCCGCTGGCGAGCGTGACCGCGGTGAAGGCGGCGCCGATGGGCGCGCAGCACATCGCGAGGGTTTCGGAGAGCTTGATCCGCCACACCAGCGCAATGAAGGCGTTCACTGCCATCGCGGCATAGATGAACAAGCTCATCCAGGCGCTGGGGACGTGCACGAACAGGATGCGGAAACTGTCGCCCTGCTGGTAGTCGGCAGGTACCACGAACAGGCCTGCGTAGATGCCGTAGGCCAGCAGCGGGATTGCGACGAGATAGCCCCATGGCGCCCAGCGCCCAGCAAAGCGGTGGAAATTGGGCGGCGATCCGAGTTGGTGGAACCAGAGCAGGAGCGAATTCATGGCATCGCGATGCGGAGCGCGGCCGCCGTGGCCAGTGGAGCCAGCACCAGCGCAAGCACCAGTCCGGCGCCCAGCAGCAGCAGCGCACCCGCGTAGGGAAGTCCTTGCGCCGCGGCCATCACGCTGCCCGCACCGAAGATCAGCACGGGCACGTACAACGGCAGCGCCAGCAGAGCCAAGAGCATACCAGAGCGACGCATCCCGACCGTCAGCGCCACCACCACGGCGCCGATCAGGCTGAGCAGCGGCGTGCCCAGGGCCAGCGAAGCCAGCAGCACCGGCAACTGCTGGGGAGGCAGGTACAGCAGGGCGGATAGCAATGGGGTGGCCAGCATCAGCGGCAGGGCGGTGCTCAGCCAGTGCACCGCGATCTTGCAGGCCACCAGCATGGAGAGCGGATGCGGGGCGAGCATCAGTTGTTCGAGGCTGCCGTCGTCGAGATCGCCGCGGAACAGGGTATCGAGTGACAGCAGCCCGGCGAGGAGCATGGCCACCCAGATCACGCCCGGCGCAATGCGTGCAAGGATCTCCGGCTGCGGCCCAAGCGCAAAGGGAAACAGGCTGACGACGAGCAGGGCAAACAGCACCGGATTGATGGCGTCGCCACGACGCCGCCACAGCAGGCGCAGGTCGCGTGCGAGGAGCGCGCGGCAGGCACCGTAGGACGTTGCCTCAGCCATTGCCGGGTACTCCGCGACTGGCATCGAGTTCGAGGGTGCGGGTGCGCACGGCGCCGGTCGCATAGGCGCCATGGCTGGTGATGAGCGCCGCGCCATCGCGCGCCAGATGCTGCTCGATCAGGCGGTTGACCAAATCGATGCCGGGAAGGTCAAGGTTGGCGTAAGGCTCGTCCATCAGCCACAACCGGGCCGGGAGCAGCGACAGGCGAGCCAGGGCCAGGCGCTTGCGTTGTCCGGCCGACAGCAGGCGTGCCGGCGTGTCCTCGTAGCCGCCCAGCCCGACCTGTTCCAGCACCGCGTCGATGCGGCTGCCTTCACGCTGACCGTAAAGGCCGACCGCAAAGCGCAGGTTCTCGCTGGTGCTCAATTCGCCCTTGTGGCCGAGCAGATGGCCCAGCAACGCGGTATTGCGCGCAACGGCCTCGCGGGTTTCGCGCGCCCCCGCGATCCGGATCTCGCCGCTGCCTGGTTCGAGCAGCCCAGCCAGCACGCGCAGCAAGGTGGTCTTGCCGCTGCCGTTGCCGCCGTGCACCAGCAAGGCTTCACCCGGCGCGACCTCGAAGTCGAGCGGGCCGAAGATCGGCTCGTCGTTGCGCGCGAAACTCAGGCCACGCGCCTGCAGCAGCGCAGCGTGATTCGACTCTGGCCCGGTCGGCTTGCGCGTGGGATGGACGGGTTCACGGGAATCGGCGGGCAAGCTCATGCGGGGCGCATGCTACCGAAGTCGGCGCCGTGCTTCGACCCGGTCGCTGCATCTCCGGCGCCAGGAAGTGTTCATGGCGTCGGCTTCACGCGGCGGCGATCAGGCTGCCACTGCCAGCGGCAATTGCGCCCATGGCGCGCACCGCTACACTTCGGCATCGACTCGCCCGGGACCTGGCCATGCGTACCACGCCTCTTGCACTCGCGGTTTTTCTCGCTTGCGCCGGCGCCGCAGGCGCGCGCAGCGATGCTCCTGCCGACGCCGGCAAGGCCTCGGCGCGAGGGATATACCTGATCGATTTCGTCGAACCGCCGCTGGCCAGCTTCCAGGGCATGGACGCGGCCGCCCAACCGAAGTTGGCGGGACTCAAGGCGACCAGTCCGGTCGTGACCGGTACGCGCCGGCTCGATGTCGAGGCACCGGCAAGCCGGGCCTATCGCGCCGCGCTGTCGGACTGGCGCGAGGGGCGTCTCGCCGCATTGAGCGCGCAATTCGGACGCGAACTGCGACCACTGTTCGTGTATGAGGTCACTTCGAACGGCGTTGCACTGGAGTTGAGCGCGGCGGAAGCCGCGCAGGTGGGCAAGAGCGAGGGCGTGGCACGGGTGGAACCGGATTTCACCCGTCGACCGATGACCGATGCCGGTCCGCAATGGATCCATGCCGACTCGATCTGGAACGGCGCGGCGGGCATCGCCACGCGTGGCGAAGGCGTCGTTGTGGGCGTGATCGATTCCGGCATCAATCGTGACCATCCCTCGTTTCAGGCCACCGGGCCGGTGGATGGCTTCCGTCACGTCAATCCGAAACCGGGTTTCTTCGGTCGCTGCGCCACCGGCAGCTTCGCGTCTGAGTGCAACACGAAGCTGATCGGTATCCATGATTTCACCCTGTGCACCGGGACCCATGCCAGTTCCGAGTGCAATGACCGCGAGGCCAACGATGGCCTCGATGGCACCGGGCATGGCACGCACGTGGCAAGCACCGCCGCGGGCAATGCGGTGGCGGCCAGCATCGCGGTGCCGAACGGGTCGGTATCGCGTCCGATTTCCGGGGTCGCGCCGCACGCCAACGTGATTTCCTACAAGGCTTGCGAGAGCGAGGAAACCTGCCGCGGCAGCTGGCTGCGCGCGGCCATCGATCAGGCCGTGGCCGACGGGGTGGACGTCATCAACTATTCCATTGGTGGCGCACCTCGCAACCTGTGGACTTCGGGCGATGCCGTCGCGATGCTGGCCGCGCGCGAGGCCGGTGTCGTGGTGGTGGTCGCGGCCGGCAACGACGGCCCCGAAGCGGCCACGGTCACCTCGCCAGGTGACGCACCCTGGGTGCTGACGGCGGCCAATGCCACGCATGATCGCGGCATCGTGAACCGCCTCGTCGATCTGAGCGGCGGTGACAGCGCGCCGCCCTCGGGCGGCGTCCTCGTCGGGGTCGGCTCCACCGCGGGCTACGGCCCGCGTGCCTTGGTGCGCGATGCGCAATTCCCCGGTTGCAGCATCGGGACCGATCTCGATTCACCGCCCACCGGCGTCAGCAGTCCGTGGCAGCCGGGACGTTTCAACGGCGAGATCGTGGTCTGCGATCGCGGCGTGCAGGCGCGCGTGGCAAAGAGCAACAACGTGCGGCTCGCGGGCGGCGGTGGAATGGTGCTGGTCAATCAGGCCGGTGATGGCGAAAGCGTGGTCGCCGATGCGCACAGCATTCCCGGCACCCACCTGGGCTACACCGCCGGACAGGCCCTGAAGACCTGGATGGCCACCGGCAGCGGGCACAGCGCACGGATCGAAGGAACGCGGGTCGAGAGCGTCCCGGAGTTCGGCGACATCCTGGCTTCGAGTAGCGGGCGCGGACCGATCGAATCCGTGCCCGGCCTGTTGAAGCCCGACCTGACGGCACCCGGCACCAGCATCATGGCGGCGGCCCGCACCGGCACCGGCACCGCCTTCATGAGCGGCACCTCGATGGCGACGCCACACCTGTCTGGCGCGGCCGCCCTGCTGATCGCGGCCAAGCCGAACTGGAACCCGTCGGAGGCGGAGTCGGCCCTGCTGACTACGGCCCGTCCTTCGGTGCGACATCAGAACGGCGTGAGGCTCGCCACGCCGTTCGAGCAAGGCTCGGGCGTGGCCGATCTTGCGCGCGCGTCCCGGGCTGGCCTGGCCTTCGTCACCAGCCCCAGCGAGTTCCGCAATGCCAATCCGGCGCAAGGCGGGGTCCCGCGCGATCTCAATCGGCCCAGCCTGGTGCACGAAGACTGCTTCGAACGCTGCGTCTTGTCGCGGCGCATCAGCGATCTGGCCGGCGGAGCTAGCTGGCGCGTCGAATTCGATCTGCCGTCGCCCGCATCAGCGACCGCAACACCGTCGAGTTTCACCCTTGCACCTGGCGCGAGCCAGGACGTCACCTTCAATTTCGACATCAGTGATGCCAGTTTTCCCGGAGCCTGGGTCAACGGACGGGTCAAGTTCATCCGCACGGGGGGCGCGGCCGCCGAGAACGCCGAGATTCCGCTCACCCTGTTTGCCCAGCCCGGAACCTTGCCGGCGAAGGTCACCGTGACGGGCACGGGGGAATCCGGATACCAGGACGTTGCCTTCTCGGGCCTGGTTTCGCTGCCGGAAGCCGGGGTGCTGGCCACGGCGCTGGTGGCGCCATCGGTCGACATGCCCAGCCTGGTGCAGGATCCGACACGTGATGATCGTTACGACGACTTCGCGATCGGCAACTTCGTCCGTGTGCTGCGGGTACCGGCGCGTGCGGGAACCACCGAGGCGCTCTACCGAGTCGATGCCACGACGCGCTCGGCCACCGCCTACGACGTCGACCTGTTCGTGGGCGAGGACCTCGACGGCGACGGCGCACCGGACGAGAGCGAGGAACTCTGCACCTCCGCCGGTGCGCGTGCCGACGAGCGCTGCCAGCTGGACGTGACGGCAGGCAATGCCGAACGTCGCTACTGGGTGTTGGTGCAGAACTGGGATGCCGGCGCGCAGGGCAGCAGCGATCCGGCGGGAACCAGTGACACCGTGGTTCTGGAAACAGCCGTGATCCCGACCACCGGCACGGGCGAGACGCTCAAGGCGTCGGGCCCGGGTCGCACCCAGAGCCGCGAGCCATTTGCCCTGCGAGTGGCGTGGAATGATCCGACCCTGTTGCCGGGCGAACGCCGCTTGGGCGTGATCCGGCTGCAGGCGACGCCACAGGCACCCGATGGCCTCGGCGTGATTCCGGTGGAAGTGCTGCGCAGCTTGCCGGGCGAGGCAGCACCCGCGGCGCTTGCCGTGGGTTCGCGCCACATGCGCCTCGCGCCGGGCGCGGCACAGGACAAGCTCTACTTCGACGTGCCCCCGAACGCAGCCAGCCTGACCGTGTCGAGCAGCGGCAGCGGCGAGGTCGATCTGTATCTGGCCAAGGCCGACAACGCCACTTCTCCGATCATCGCGCCGGCTCCGGCGCGCGGTCTGGCGCAGGGCACCTCGATCCATCCCGGCGCGACCGAATCGATCACGCTGACGGGTGGTGCGCTGTCGCCCGGGCGTTGGTACGTGACGCCGGTCAACACCGGGATCATGGCGGCCGAGTTCGACTTGAAGGTCGAATTGTCGACGGCCACGGCGAGGGCGCCGATCAAATTCGGCCCGTACTACAACCCGGCGCGCTCAGGTTCGGGCCTGATCCTGCTGCCTGCCGGCCCGGTCTGGTCTCTGGCTTGGTACACCTACCTGCAGGATGGCACGCCCACCTGGTATCTCGGGGCGGCGGCGGCACCGGGGCCGCAAGATGGCGTGTGGCGAGTGCGCATGGACCGCTATCGCTGGGATGGCGACAGCGCGCGAGCAACGTCGGTGGGAGAAGTCCAGCTGGCGTTCACGGATGCCACGCATTTCGTGTTCAGCTGGAATCTGGATGGCGAAAGCGGCAGCGAGCCCATGACCTTGCTTGATGGAGGAGGATGCCCCAACCTGAATTCGGTGCCGGCTGCCCTGAGCGGTGTGTGGTATGCGCCCAGTCGCTCGGGATTCGGTTACGCGATCAATGCCTATTCCGGCATCGAGAGCAACGGCGCCTATTTCTACGACGGCCAGGGCATTGCGCGTTGGGCGCTTGGCTCCGCAGCCCCGTTTGGCGTCGAGAGCATGCGACTCACCCAGCGCGAGGGCTTCTGCCCCTTGTGCCCGTATCGTGAGCCGGTGGCGCGCGACATCGGTAGCCTGACGCGCCGCTACGACAGCGCGGGCAGCGGCCAGATCCGGGTCGACCTGACGCTGTTGCCGCCCCTGACGGGATCCTGGAGCGTGGACCTCCCGGTCACGCGCCTGACCGACGCACTCACCTGTCCCTGATGCGGACATCGCCGTGCCGCGCGCGTGGCGCGATGCACTTGCTTGCCTGAAGGAACTCCATGCGGATCGATACCAAGCTGCCGAAGGTTGGCACCACCATTTTCACCGTGATGTCGCAGCTGGCGGCCGAACACAAGGCAGTGAATCTGGGGCAGGGCTTCCCCGATTTCGATGCGCCCGAGTTCCTGCAGGCTGCGTTGGCGCGCGCCATGCACGAGGGCAGGAATCAGTACGCACCCATGACCGGCATTCCGGCACTGCGCCAGCAGATTGCGGTCAAGACCGAACGGCTCTACCGCAGCAAGATCGATGCCGAGACCGAGATCACCGTCACCAGCGGCGCCACCGAAGCGCTGTTCGCGGCGATCCATGCGGTGGTGCGTGCGGGCGAGGAAGTGATCGTGCTCGATCCCTGCTACGACAGCTACGAGCCCGCGATCGAACTGGCCGGCGCGCGCGCCGTGCACGTGCCGCTCGTTGCGCCCGCGGATCTTGAACATGGATTCCATGTCGACTGGCAGCGCGTGCGCGATGCGATCACGCCGCGCACGCGGATGCTGCTGATCAATTCGCCCCACAATCCCACCGGCGCGGTGCTCGCGCGCGCCGACCTCGATGCCCTGGCCGAACTCCTGCGCGATACCGGCATCGTGCTGCTCTCGGACGAGGTCTACGAGCACATCGTGTTCGACGGTGCCGAACACCAGAGCGTGCTGCGCCATCCCGAACTGGCCGCGTGCAGCTTCGTGGTGAGTTCCTTCGGCAAGACCTATCACTGCACTGGCTGGAAACTCGGTTACTGCATCGCGCCGGCGGCGCTCTCGGCCGAATTCCGCAAGGTGCACCAGTACCTCACCTTTTGCAGCTTCAACCCGGCGCAATGGGCGTTCGCCGACATGATCGAGCGCCATCCCGAGCACTACCTCGACTTGCCCGCGTTCTATCAGGAGAAGCGCGACCGCTTCCGCAGCCTGCTGGCCGACACCCGCTTCGCACTGCCACGCGTGGACGGAGCGTACTTCCAGCTGGCCGATTATTCGTCGATCAGCGACCTGGACGACGTGGCATTCAGTCGCTGGCTGACGGTGGAGAAGGGCGTCGCCGCGATCCCGCTGTCGCCGTTCTACCAGTCGCCGCCGCCGGGCCAGCGCCTGATCCGGTTCTGTTTCGCCAAGTCCGATGCAACCCAGGTTGCCGCGGCCGAACGTCTGCGCCGGGTCTGAAACCCATGAACGATTTGCGTGTCTCATTGATCCAAGCCAGCACCGTCTGGCACGACGCTGCCGCCAACCGGGCGCTGTACGGAGCGTTGGTGCGCGCCCTGCGCGGGCAGGGCGACCTGATTGTCCTGCCCGAGACCTTCACCAGCGGCTTCAGCAACGAGGCCATCGGCAGCGCCGAGACCATGCAGGGCGAAAGCGTGGCCTGGCTTTCGGCCCTGGCGCGCGAGGTCGGCGCAGTGGTGACCGGCTCGATGGTGATCCGCGAGGGCGAGCAGGTGTTCAATCGGTTGCTGTGGGCGCGCCCCGACGGAACGCTGGCGTACTACGACAAGCGCCACCTGTTCCGCATGGCGAACGAGCATCACCGTTACGCCGATGGCAAGCGCAAGCTCCTGGTGGAGCTCAATGGCTGGCGCATCTGTCCCCTGGTCTGCTACGACCTGCGCTTTCCCGTGTGGAGCCGCAATCGCCATGACCGCGCCGCCCAGAACTTCGACTACGACTTGTTGCTGTACGTGGCCAACTGGCCCAGTGCACGTCGCCATGCCTGGCAGACCCTGTTGCGCGCGCGCGCCATCGAGAACCTGAGTTACGTGCTCGGACTGAACCGGGTCGGGGTGGACGGCAACGAACTGCACTACGCCGGGGACAGCGTCGCGCTGGACTTCCTCGGCATGCCACTGGTGGAACTGGGGGCCCAGCCGCAGTGCGTCACCGTGACCCTCTCCGCTGCGGCGCTGGCAGCGCACCGTCAGCGCTTCCCGGCCCAGCTCGATGCGGACGAATTCGAGCTGCTGCCGTGAAGGTGCGGTGAAGTCGAGGCGGTTTTCCGTATCGGTTCTCGCCAATGACCGATTTCCGGCGCAAACTTCGTTCTGAGGATGGACGGTGCCCCGGTCGAATCCGGATTGGGCCGCAAATCCCGGTTACTGATCGTCCGCGCGTAGCGGATACTTCTGGAGAGCAGCAATGAAGCAGCGAGTGTTGGGTGTGGCGTTGGCCTTGGCTGGCGCGATGGGGGCGAACGCGGCACTGGCGCAGAACAAGCCGTCGATTGGCGTGGCGGAGTTCCGGAACGAGTCCGGTGCGGCCTGGTGGAGCGGCGGCGTGGGCTGGGAGCTGTCCGGCATGTTGTCGAACGAGCTGACCGCGCTCGGCAAGTTCCGGGTGGTGGAGCGCAGCAAGCTCGAAGCGGTGCTGGAGGAGCAGAATCTCGGTGCCTCGGGTCGCGTCCGCGCCGGCACCGGCGCACGCATCGGGCAGCTGACCGGCGCGCAGTACCTGGTCATGGGCACGGTGACGTCGTACGAAGAAGACGTTGCCAGCACCGGCGGCGGGATCAGCTTCAAGGGCATTTCGCTGGGCGGCAACAAGCAAAGCGCCTATCTGGCGGTCGATATCCGAGTGATCAACACCGATACCGGCGAAGTCGACTTCGCCCGGACGATCGAAGGCAATGCCAAGGGCGGCGGCGTGAGCGTCGGCTTGTACCGCGGTGGCTTCGGCGGCACGCTGTCACAGCAGAACAAGACTCCGGCCGGCAAGGCGATCCGCGCCGCGCTGGTGCTGACCACCGATTACCTTGAATGCGTGATGATCAAGCGCAACGGTTGCGAGGCTGAATTCGACGCGGCCGACGATCGCCGTCGCGCCAAGACGCGCGAGTCGCTCGATATCGACTGATATCCGGCGGGCTTCGGGCGGTTCACGCAAAGGCAGCGCAGTGATGCGCTGCCTTTGTCGTTTCCGGCCTGCGAAACCCCGAGGTCAGCGAACGACGTGACCTCAGCCGCCGCGACCGGGACCGCGTCCACCGCCGCGTGGTTTTCCGGGGCCGTGTCCAGGGCGACCACCCGGCGCGCCGGGACCGCGTCCGCCTCCCGGCCCCCGATTTCCTCCCGGCCGTCCCGGGCCTCGCGCAGCCGGTTTCGCGCCGTAGGGGTTGCCCTCGCTACGTGCCGCGGGCTTGCCGCCGTAAGGATTTCCGCCGCCCGGTCGCCCGCCGGGCTTTGCCTGGTTGCGGGGCGGGGCCACCCGGCTCGTGGTGGTGACGCCTTCGGGCGCATACCAGGAGCGGAACTCGGTGGGATTCTCGAAGCCGGGTGCCGCCCCCGGAGCGCCACGGCGGCCGCGGCCCTGGCCACCGCTGCGATGTTCACCGCCGGGTGCCGTGAGGCGATTGCCGCGATTGTCGTCGCCACCGGCACCAGGGCGCGCTCCGCCTCGCCGGCCACCGGGCTTGGGTCCGCGTGAGCCGGGCTTGCCGCCCGCCGGCTTCGCACCGAATCGAGACTTGCCCGGGCGCGCCGGTCGGTCATCGCGCAAGGTATCGAAGGCGCGCAGTTCGCGCCCCTCGTCGGCGTAGCCGCCATTGGTCCAGGCGCGTTGTTCGTGCCGCAGCGGCTTGTACTCGGCCGATTTGCCGGCGCGGCGCTGCCCGATCACGGGTTGCAGGGTAAGCACGCCACCGGGTGCGCCAAGTTGCAGCGCGGCGCGCATGGCTTCAACCTCGGCCGGCGCCAGTTCTTCGTTCTGGCCGCGCTTGAGGTGGCGCGGCAGTTCGACGTTGCCGTAGCGGGTACGCTTGAGGCGGCTGACCTGCAAGCCGACCGCTTCCCACATCCGGCGTACCTCGCGGTTGCGTCCTTCGTGCAGCACTACGCGGAACCACGCGTGCGAATCGCTGGAGCCGATGCGCTCGATCTCGTCGAACTTTGCCGGGCCATCTTCCAGTTCGATGCCGCGCGCCAGTTTCTGCGCCACCGAATCATCCACCTCGCCGTGGATGCGGCAGATGTATTCCCGCTTCACTTCGGCCGAAGGATGCATCAGCGCATTGGCGAGGTCGCCGTCGGTGGTGAGCAGCAGCAGTCCGGTGGTGTTGATGTCCAATCGACCGACCGCGATCCAGCGCGCGCCCTTGAGCGCAGGCAGTTTCTCGAAGATGGTCGGGCGCCCTTCCGGATCCTCGCGCGTGGTCACCTCGCCTTCGGGCTTGTGGTAGACCAGCACGCGCGCAGGCTCGACCAGCGCGGTTGCGACGAAGACCTTGCCGTCGAGTTCGATGCGGTCGCCACCCTTGACGCTGGAACCGAGTGCGGCGACTTCGCCGTTGACCTTCACCAAGCCGTTCGAGATGCGCTCTTCCAGCGCCCGGCGCGAGCCCAGGCCGGCTTGGGCCAATACCTTGTGCAGGCGTTCCTCGACGCGGGCGGCGGCGCTGTCGCGCTTGAGCGAGAGCGTGCGACGAGGACTGCCCGCGGAATCTGAATCGGTCATGCAATGTGCTCCGGCGCATCGCCTGTGGCGGCGCGGTCAGGGGAAAAAGGGTTGTCTGTGGAATCGAGCGCGGCAGTGGCCGGGACCGAGGCGGGGATCACCACGTCCATGGCATCGTCCAGGCGTGCATCCAGGTCGAGTTGTGGTTCGAGCTCCGGGATGTCATGCAACTCGGCGAGCGGCGGCAGCTGGTCCAGACTCTTGAGGTTGAAGTAATCGAGGAAACCGCGGGTGGTGCCGAACAGCGCCGGCTTTCCGGGCACGTCGCGATACCCGACCACGCGAATCCACTCGCGCTCTTCCAGCAGCTTGATGATGTTGGAATTCACCGCGACGCCGCGGATCTGTTCGATCTCGCCACGCGTGATCGGCTGGCGATAGGCGATCAGGGCCAGCGTCTCCAGCGTCGCGCGGGTATAGCGGGTCTGGCGCTCGGTCCACAGGCGCGTCACGAAGGCGTGCACGTCCTGCTTGATCTGGAAGCGGAAACCGGAGGCCACCTCGGCCAGTTCGATGCCGCGCGTTTCGCACTCTGCGCCCAGTGCTTGCAGCGCCTTCTCGATGCTGTCCGCCGGCGCCGGCTGTTCTTCGGGGAACAAGGCGTAGAGCTGGGCCACCGTCAGCGGTTGCGAGGCGGAAAGCAGTGCGCCTTCGACGATGCGTTTGATCTGGTCCTGGTCCATCGGTGGGTTCATTCTCGGGTGTCGCCGTCATCGACCGGATCGTCGTTGGCGGCAGTGACGTCGATGCTGCCGATGTCGGCGACGGCGAGCGACTTTAGGTAGATCGGAGCGAGCGGACCTTCCTGCACGATCTCGATCAGGCGTTCCTTGGCCAGTTCCAGGATCGACAGGAACGACACCACCACGCCCAGCTTGCCTTCCTCGGGCACGAACAGACTGAGGAAGTCGTGGAACTGGCCGTCCCCCAGGCGTTCCAGCACCTCGCCCATGCGCGCCCGTACGCTGAGCGCCTCGCGCTTGATCGCGTGGCGGGTGAACAGCTCGGCGCGCTTGAGCACGTCGCGCAGTGCCAGCAGCATTTCCTTGAGTTCCACCGGCGGCGGCAGCCGGACGGCTTGGCGATCGGGCACGAAGGCCACGGCCGGCACCGTGTCGCGTTCCAGCCGGGGCAGGGCATCGATGTCCTGTGCTGCCTGCTTGAAGCGCTCGTACTCCTGCAGGCGGCGCACCAGTTCGGCGCGCGGGTCGGCTTCCTCACCCTCGGTCGATGGTGGACGCGGTAGCAACAGGCGCGACTTGATCTCGGCCAGGATCGCGGCCATCACCAGGTACTCGGCAGCCAGTTCGAAGCGCAGCTCCTGCATCACATCGATGTAGTCGATGTACTGGCGGGTGATTTCCGCGACCGGAATGTCGAGGATATCGAGGTTTTGGCGCCGGATCAGGTACAGCAGCAAATCAAGCGGACCCTCGAACGCCTCGAGGATCACTTCGAGCGCATCCGGCGGGATGTACAGGTCCTGCGGTATCTCCAGCACCGGCTGGCCCTTCACCAGGGCCAGCGGCATTTCCTGCTGCTGGGGGTGCGGGGACGGCATCGAAGACGTGTCGGCGGCGGTCGCCGGGTCGGTAGTCATCAGGTTTCGGCCCCCTCCGGGCCGCGGCTCATCGCATTGCGATCGAAGCGAAAATCTATTCGAGCGTCACAGGACGAAAGCCCTGGCGCGTCACTTGCGGTTCGGTTCCGCTCAGGTCCACCACGCTGGTGGGGCCGGGCGGACAGTCTTCTGCATCCAGCATCACATCGACATGGCGCAACGCCAATTCGGCGACCGCCTCGGCCTCGTGGTTGTCCAGTTCCTCGTCCGGCAGCACCAGGCTGGTGGACAGCAGCGGCGAACCAACTGCCGCGAGCAAGGCGCGCGTTACGCCGTGGTCGGGAATGCGACAACCGATGGCACGACGCTTGGACTGCTTCAGCCGCCTCGGCAATTCGGACGCCGCCGGCAGGATGAAGGTGTAAGGCCCCGGAATCAGCGATTTGACCAGCCGGAACGCCTGATCGTTGAGTTTCGCCAGGCTGCTGATCTCGCTTATTGCGTTACAGAGTAAGGTGAAAGGGTGGCGGCTGTCCAGCCGTCGCAGCCGCTGGACCCGCTCCTCCGCGTCGCGCGCGTCGATGCCCCAGGCGAAGACGTAGCCGGCGTCGGTGGGCACCAGGGCGAGTTCGCCCCGCGCCACGCGCTCGGCGGCTTGCTGCAGCAGGCGGGGTTGGGGATGCGTCGGGTGGACACGCAGACGGTCGGCCATCGCGTTTGTTGGCTCGCAGGGGAGCGCCTATCATGCCGGGCCTCACCGGTAGTCGGATACTCCCATGTGGTTCGTGATTCTCGGGCGCGATGAGCCTGATGCCTTGCCGCGCCGCCTGGCGGCGCGAGGCGCGCACCTGGCTCGTCTCGAAGCCTTGCGTGATGCGGGCCGCCTCCTGCTGGCCGGCCCATTGCCTGCCATCGAGGCCGATGATCCGGGTCCGGCGGGCTTTGCCGGCAGCCTGATCGTGGCCGAGTTCGGCTCGCAGCCCGAAGCGAGAGCCTGGGCCGATGCCGATCCTTACGTCGCGGCGAAAGTTTACCGATCGGTCGAAATCCACCCGTTCCGGCGCGTCTTGCCATGAAGGGCCCGGACAACTCGGCCCGCATCGCGGCCATGCGCGAGCGCCTTGCGGCCCTGGCTCCACAGGCGCTCGATATCGTCGACGAGAGCCACAAGCACGTCGGACACGAGGGTGCGCGCGATGGCCATGGGCACTTCGCCGTGCGTATCGTGAGTGCGGCGTTCCACGGGCTTGCACCGCTCGCCCGGCATCGTCGCGTGTACGAGGCGCTGGGCTCGATGATGCAGACCGACATCCACGCACTTTCCCTGAAAACCCTGACGCCTTTCGAATCAGAATGAACATCAAGAATATTGCTTATCTTCTTGTTATTACTATGCTAATTGCCGGCTGTTCTGGGCAGCAGTCGGCGCCGGCTGCGGCCGCGAGCGCGTCACGGGCAATCGAGGGCGCCCCCGTGGGAGACATCGTCGCCAGCATCAATGGCGAAGGAATCAGCAGCCCCATGCTGGAGGTGTACGCCAAGGGGCGGGGGCTGGATCCGGCCGACCCGACCCAGCGCCAGCATGCGCTCGACTCGCTGATCGAGAATGTACTCCTAGCCCAGGATGCCTTCGCCCACGGCGTGGCTTCACGCCCGGAAGTCCAGGCCGAACTGGCGCTCGTGCGCCTGCAGCAGCTGGCAGGGCGCAACCTGTCCGACTACCGCGGATCGCTCAAGATCGGCGAGGAACAGGTGAAGGCGCACTACGAGGCCGAGGTGGGGCGTACCGGCGGCGTCGAAGTCCAGCTCAAGCACATCCTGTTGGCTGACCAGGCCATTGCCAGCGCAGCGAATGAGCGAGCACTCGCGGCGGGCGCGGATTTCGATGCGCTCATGGCCGAGTACGGCGCGAACGGCGCCAAGCAGGCGCGCGAGTTGGGCTGGGCCAATCTGACCCAATTGCCACCCGAACTGGCGGCCGCGGTGCAGGGCTTGCCCGATGGGCAGGTGGCACCGTTGCCGGTACAGACCAGCTACGGCTGGCACGTGGTCAAGCGGGTCGCTTCGCGCCCCTACACGGCACCAGGGTTCGATCAGGTCAAGGACGGCGCGCGCAAGCAGCTGGTGGATCAAGCCCTGGCTGAACAAGTGAAGGCCTTGCGTGCCAAGGCAAAGATCGAGATTCCGGTGGCGGCGCCGGCGTCTCCCGCGCCGGCTGCCGCCACCGGGGGCGGTTGAAGATTTCGTTGGTTCGTCGCTGGCCGTGGGCGCGTCGCCTGATTCGCCACGGGCCATGACGATCCCCACAGCGGGTTTGCAAGTACGCATTACTCCGAACCAAGCCCGGCGCCACGGGCTGCGCCAGCCAAGGTCACGTCGAGCGCCGCTCGCCTCATCGCGCGCTATTCCTCGAATCCGTCAGAAAACACCTCGTCCAGGGACGGATAGATGAGCACTTCGACCACCTTGGTGTCGCTGTTGAAGGGGTTGCTCGCACTGATCTGGACGTTGGGATAGTTCCCGGCCGACGTCGGGAACCCACGCACGCTGCCCATGACCGGATCGATGCTCAAGCCGGGCGGCATTCCGGTCGCGGCGAACGTCACCGGCTGATAGAAGCTCTCTGCGGTGACCAGAAACTGATACTCGCTGCCCACCGTGCCCACAGGAAACTCCACAACCGTCAGCACGATGTCCTGTGACGGAGTCGCTTCGCAGCTGGCGGTCGTTCCGCTGCCGGCGCTGACGCAAGTCCAGGTCCAGGGTCCGGTGCCGAGCACCTCGGTGGGCGTCCCGACTCGGCACAGATCGAACGTTGGTGCATCGAAGCGCTCGAGCTGATGTGCCGGGCCGCATTCGCCATCAGCGGTGGCTGGATTGGGGCGAACGACCAGCGGCACCGTGATCGAGCCGGTTTCGCCCAGACCATTGGTGGCGGTAAAGGTCACGTTGTAGCTGCCTTCGGTGCCGGCCGCAGGCGTGCCCGAGAGCACCGCAGCATCGAGATCCAGGCGCAGGCCCGCGGGCAGGCCGCTGGCGGAGTATGCGATGCGTCCGCCTCCGCCATTGCCCGGCACGGTAAAGGCCGGATAGGCGAGGCCGACATAGGCGTCCTGCAAGGCGAAGCCATAGAGGATCGGCGCACCGAAGGGCGTCTCGAACGCGCCGAGATCCTGCGGGCCAAAGCGGTCGGCGAATGTGGTGTCGACCAGGCGATTGCCTCGGTCGCGGGTCAAGGTGTTGGCATCATGCGGGGCGAAGTCGACGTCCTGGTCCCAGTTGCGACGCAGGTGGTAGTTGGCATTGGCCGCATCGACGAAGAAGGGACTGCCTTCGATGTTGATCGGTCCGCCGCCGGGGCCGGTTTCGCTGGGCACGCCGAGCAGGCCACCCGCATTGGCGAGAACGTACTGCACAGCCCCCGCGTCTGCGCCGAACGCCGCAAGCTTCTTGCCCGGCTGATTCACGATGCTACGCCTCAGCGAGAAGGCCAGGTTGCCGCCGTCAAAGACGGCGCTTGCGCCGATGACGTTGTCGGAAACGGTGACGGCAGCAAAGCTGGCCGTCGCACGGAAGTGGGAGCCATCGAACAGCTTGTCCGTAGTTTCGTTGCGGTCGATGACCGCGCCGTTGACTTCGAGGGAACTGGAGCCAGGAAAAGTATCATCGACGAACTGGAAAAGCGTTGCGCCGCGATGCGCCGTGAGGCGCGTGCCCAGCAATTGGGTTCGGGTGATTCCCTCGTCCTCGGCGCGGGATGCACGTATCGCCGCGCCCGGCCGCGGGGTTGCGCCGTCATAGGCTTCGTTGTTTCGGA
Organism: Chiayiivirga sp.; assembly: GCA_022647565.1. GTDB lineage: Bacteria > Pseudomonadota > Gammaproteobacteria > Xanthomonadales > Xanthomonadaceae > JALCLA01. The sequence continues at coordinate 345,118 of JALCLA010000003.1, read as the reverse complement.
ACAAGTTGCACTCGACGCTGCCAGAACAACGCATGCGGCCGGCTTGCTCGTCGAATATCGAGGTGGCGGTGAACCGCGTCTCCTGATCTTCGACATACAGCGCAACCCCACCGCCGCCGAGCCGGGCGGTGTTGTACTCGACGATGCCATCGAAGATGGTCACCTGCGCGCCGTTCTCCAAATCGATGCCGCCCCCGAAGCGATCGCTGTGGTTGTAACCGATGCGGGTAGGGCGGTCGGGCGCGAGGTTGCCGAATTCGACTCGGGTCTTGTCGTTGAACGCCGCCAGACCGCCTCCGGGGCCGGCGGCCTGATTCAGCCAAAGCACCGGAGCATTGACTGGGCCGACCGCCGCGATGTTGGCCACGCAATTGTCCAGATACACGCCGCCACCGTAGCTGCCGGCCGTGTTGCGGAAGAGGGCAGTGCCGGTGCCGCGGACGAAAACGTAGGCATTGCGGCAGTACAGCCCGCCACCGGAGAAGGCGACGGTGTTGTCCGAGATCGTGACGCCCTGATTGAGGTAGAGCTGCGCGGTTTGCGCACTTCCCCCCGGCTGCGCTGGGCCACGCACGCTGATTGCGCCGCCCAGCCCAGCTTGGGAATGGTCGAGTTGCACCTCGGTCAGTTCGACCAAATGCGCGCCGCCGCTGATGTCGATCGCACCGCCGTAGCTGACATTGTTCTGCAGTTCGTCGCCACGCTGCAGCACCAGCTTTTCGAAGCCAATACGGCGCGCCTCGCCGTTGATGTTGACGATGCTGCGCGCCGCGCCACCCGCACCGCTGATCACAGGACGCGCAAACGCACCAACGAACTGGCAACTCGACGTGCCGACGAGGCGCACGTGCTTGCTGCTGATGTCCAGGTTCTCGAGGTAGGTCTGATTGCCCTGGACGCGGATGGTGGTGGTGTCCTCGACATTGCCAGACGCGGCATCGATGGCGGCCTGGATGGTGGCGAACTGCGGCACGCAGTCGCGACTGGACGCGGTGCCGACGAGATACACGGTCTCGGCCGCCTGTGCGGCTGGCGCCAAGGTACCCAGCGCGAACCCTAGCCGGAGAACAAGACGAACCGACATGAGGAACCCCGAACGGTAGCCGCCGGGACGGCGGCCTTCGCAAGGGGTTGACGAGTTGCTGCGGCGAAACCCGCCATGCCTGCGCGTTCTGCAGGCACCGCGAGCTGTCGCCGCGCTATTCGAAGCCGCTGGAGAACACGGCATCACCGTTCGCGCCGGCGTTTTCGATGACGATCTCGTAGTCCTCGGTGCGCGGGCCGATTTCGTTGTTTGCGATGATGCGCACCGGGTAGTAGGTGCCGGCTTGCGTGGGGGTGCCTGTGATGCGGCCGCTGGCGCTGTCCAGGCTCAGGCCGGGTGGCAGGCCGACGGAGAAATGAGTGACGGGCTGGAAGTAGCTATCGGTGACGATGGCGAAGTCGTAGGGCTCGCCGACCACGCCGTCGGGAGGACTGTAGTTGATGAAGTACGGGGGCTCCCTGCGAATGTCGCCGTAGCATGTGGCCGAGGTGCCGCCGCCGACTCCGTTGCAGGTCCATGTCCATGGGCCGTCGCCCAGCACGGGCGTGGCATTTCCTGTCTGGCAAAGAGCGCTATCCGGGGCGTGCGTGTGAGATACGTCGTCCGCCGCAGCCGCACCGCACTGGCCGTTGACCGCGCCAACCGGAACAATGGTGATGGTTCCTGCCTTGGTACTCGTCCCCGCGCTGTTGCTTGCGCGCAAGGTCACGCCGAAGGTGCCGGCGGAGGAGGGCGTGCCCGTAATCGCGCCAGAGTCCGGATTCAGACCCAGGCCCGGCGGCAGGCCGTCGGCGCTGAACGTAACGCGCAAGGTGTCGGAGTTCGCCGTGAGCGTATGATTGTAGGCCACGCCGACTTCGCCGTCCGGCGGGTCGGGATAGAAGTCGGGTGGGCCGGAGGAACGCTCGTAGGCACCGAGATCCTGAGTGCCGAATCGCTCCGCCACCGCGGTATTGATGTCCCGAGCGCCGCCATCGCGGGTCAGGTCGGTGGCTTCCGGCGGTGCGTAGTCCACGGCTTCGGCACCCGCAGTCAGGGAATAGTTGCCGTTGGCGGCATCGACGAACGATGGCACGCCGACCAGGTTGAGCGGCAGGCCGCCCGCGCCGGTTTCGGTAGGGACGCCCGTCAAATCATTCGCGATCACGTACCGCACTAGGCCGTTTGGGATGCTGCCCATGGAGATCGAGATCAGCGGCACGCCGGGCTGATGCACCAGACTGTGCCTCAACGAGAACGGCACGTTGGTGTAGAAACCGTTCAGGCGGAACATGGCCGAGCCTACCGTGTTGTCGGCAAACGTGGACGCCGAGATGTCGGCTCGGCAGAAGCTCTCGCCGAGGTCGAACAGGTTGGCGGTCACTTCGTTGCGGTCAATCAAAGCTCCATTCGAAATGATGCCAGCCGTGCTGTTGCCGGAACCGGGGATCCGCTTTACCAGACTCAATCCGCGATTCTGGCTGACGCGGGTACCTTCGAGTTTTACCTCAGCGTGGCCGTTCTCGGTTGAGATGCGGAAGGCGGCGCCGTGCTTGGCGGTGTTGCCGTCGTAGGCGGTGTTGCCGCGGATCACGTTGCATTCGACCGTGCTGCTGCACGCCCGGCGATAGATCGAGGGGTCGAAGCGCGAGGTGGCCACGAAACGCGGGGCTTGCCCTGACGCGTCGGTGTACAGCGCCACGGCACCCCCGCCCTGGGTGGCGTCGTTCTCCTCGATCACGGCGTCGTAGGCGTAGACCTGCGCGCCCCGTTCGATGGTGAACGCCCCGCCAAAACGATCGGAATGGTTGGCCGCGATCCGGGTAACCGAAAGCGAGTCTCTGTTTCCGACTTCCACGAGAGCATGCTTGTTCATCGCCGCGATACCGCCGCCCGGGCCGGTCGCGGTGTTCATCCAGACCGCCGGCACGAAACCCCAGGCCGCGATGCGCGCCACGCACTGGTCCAGTAGCAGGCCGCCGCCATAGGCACCACCGCTGGGCGGCGACCCGCCTTCGGTGCTGCCGCCGGCCGTGTTCTGGAACACGCTGCTGCCGGCGCCCACCAGATCAATCCAGCCGTTGCGGCAATAGATGGCGCCGCCCCCGTAGCTGCCTCGGTTAGACGAGATCGCGACGTTGTCAAGCAACCTGAGGAAGGACTGTCCCTGATGCTCGAAATCGTTCCAGCGCAGACTGATCGCTCCGCCGTAGCCTGCGGAATTGTTGGTGATCTGGGTGTTGGCGATCTGGATGCTTGCATGCGGGCCCTCGGTGACGTCGAGTGCGCCGCCGTAGCTTTGGTTGTCCAGCAATTCGTCCCCGTCGCGCAGCACCAGACGTTCGAATCTCACCAGACGGGTGCTGCCGCGCAAATTGATGATGCTGCGGCGCGCGCCGCCGGCGCCGCTGAGCGTGGTGCGCGCGGTCGGGTCGAGTTCGGCGCCGCAGGTAGTCATGCCGCCCACCAGCCGGAGGTTCTTGCCGACGATGTCGAGCTGTTGCGCGGTGTAGGTTTGATCGTTCGCCAGACGGATGGTGGTGGTGTCGGCCGGGTCGGCGGAGGCGGCATCGATCGCCGCTTGTATCGTCGTGAAATCGCAGGCGCGACCGGTGCCGCCGACGTAGAAGGTGAAATCCGCGGATTGCGCCGGGAGCGTCAGGAAGGCCGCAGCGAGCGGCAGGCAGCGCGCAAGACGGGAACGCATGGTGCGACTCGCAGGTAGCCACCGATGATGGCCTTCTGGCGAGGTTGACGAGGACTGGGTCCCGAACCCGACAGACCTGCATATCCACCGTGCGTCGTTACCGTGCCATTGCCTGAATACGCTTCCATTCTTCGGAGTCAAGAATGGGAGATGCAGCGCCCAGTCGCATCGCCTGCTGCGCCGCGGCGCGTGCTTCGTCCGGGCGTTCAAGCGCGGCAAGCACGAACGCCCGCGTCGCCAGCAGGCGCAGGTTGCGTGCGGCGTGGTGGTTAGAGCGGCTCGCCAGGATGGGGGATGCGGCGTCGAGCGCGGCCAGCGCTTCGGATGCGCGTCCGAGCACGAGCAGGATGCGCGCGCGCAGCACGTGCTGCGCGGCGAGATCGAGATTCTGGTCGATTCCGGCCTTGACGTAGAGTGCGATATTGCCGTCGACCAGGGGCAGGGCATCAGCCGCGCGACCTTGCAACAGCAGGATTTCCGCTTGGACGCGCCGGGGTGGCGCATTGTCGGGGCTGTCGTCGCCATCGAGCGCCAGACGCCGCTCCGAGGCGTTCTCCGCGATCTCGGACGCCGCATCGAGTTGCCCGTCGCGCATCAAGGCTTCCGCCAGAAGTTGCGCCGCGCTGGTGCAGCTATTGGCGCTGTCGCCGCTCTTGATGCTGGCGCAGGTCCTTGCCGCTGCCTGCAACGTGGCGACGGCTTCGGTGTAGCGAAAACGTTCCATTGCCATAAGGCCAAGCGCGCTCATCGCGCCTATCGTTTGGCGGTGGGTAGCGCCGAGCGTCGCGTTCAGATCACTCAAGGCCTTGCGCAGCAGCGGTTCGGCCTCGTCCGGGCGGCCCTGCTCGACCAGTACGCGACCCAGCATTTGGAGAGCGGTGGCCGACTCCGGATGCACCGTCGAATGGATGCGGCCATTCAGTTCGACGGCTTCGCGCAAGCGCGTTTCCGCCGCCGCAAGATTTCCCAGCGCGCGATGCATCAGGCCGAGATTGGCCAGCCCCACCGCATAGTCCCGCTGTTCCGGGTGACCGGCCGCGTGCCACCGATCGAGCATATCACTCAGCGCAACGCTTGCTTCACGATGACGGCCAACGTAGTCGAGCGCGAGCGCATGTTCGCCTTCCAGACGCAAGGTTTCGATGGCGTCCGGCGCGTAGACCCTACCCGACATCTGGCGCGCTTCGTCCAGCACGTTCAGATATTCCTCGCTTCGCCCGATTTCACCCAAGGAACTCGCATAGGCCCACAAGCCATCGACGCTCGTCGCGTCGTTCAACGCACGGATCGCATCCAACCGCGGCTCAAGCGCAGCGAGGGCTTCGTCCGATCGTCCCAGTTCGGTCAGGACCCAGGCGCGCGCAACTTCGGCGTGAAGCCGTTCCGACGTCTCGGGTTCTGCATTGAACTGGGCAATCGCGCGCTCGAGCAGCGGCAGCGCAGCTTTCAAGTCGTTGCCGTAGCGTGCGACCTGCCCGAGCGCGACAAGGAAATCGGCGCGCTGTGCCGGCGGCAGCGTCGTGTCCTGTTCCAGTTTCGACGCGGCTACCTGCACCAGCACGTCGGGCGTGGGGCGAGCATCGGCGGGCAATTCTTCCTGCGCCGCCTGAAACACGCCAAGGAGAAATTCGCTGGTGGCGCGGGCGCGTTCGGCTTCATGCGTGGCGCGGGCGCTCTGCTGTCTGGCGACGCCGGTTTGCCACAACGCCGCCGCAAATCCGATCAGTGTGGTCAGCAACAGCAGGGCGGTGATCGCCACGCCGCCGCGGTGCCGGGCCATGAACTTGCGTGCGAGATACATGCCGGAAGGCGGGTGGGCCAGCACCGGGCGTTGTTGGCGGTGGCGTTCGATGTCCTCCAGCAATTCCGCCGCGTCGCGATAGCGGTCGTCGGCCTCGCTGGCACAGCAACGCGCGAAGATCCAGCGCAGTTCGCTCGGGGTATTCGCGGGCCAGGCAGGCCAGGGCTGATCGCTGGTGCGTGGCGGCGGCTGCTGCGCCACCAGTTCGCGCAGGAGCACGCCCAGCGCATACACGTCGCTGGCGGGCGTGACGCGCTCGCCGGTGCGCTGCTCGGGTGCGCCGTAGCCCGGGGTGAGCATGGCGGCCTGGGTCTGGCTGCCAGCCTCGTCGTCCAGCAAGCGGGCGATACCGAAATCCAGCACCTTGATCCGACCTTCGGCATTGACCAGCACATTGGACGGCTTGAGGTCCCGGTGCACGATCAGTTGGCGGTGCGCGGCGGCGATGACGGCGCACAGCTGCGCGAACAGGGCGAGGCGGCTGGCGCCGTCCGAGCCTTGCTGCAGGCACCAGACATCGATCGGCTCGCCGTCGACGTACTCCATGGCGAGGTAGGGCAGGCCGTTCTCGCCCACGCCCGCGTCGATCAGGCGCGCTACGCCGGGGTGCTCGAAGCGGGCCAGGATGTCCCGCTCGCGTCGGAAGCGGCGCAGGTCGGCCTCGTCCAGCAAGGCGTTGCGCAACAGCTTGACCGCCGCCGGCTGGCTGAAATCTCCGTTGTCGCGTTCGGCGAGGTAGACCGCGCCCTGTCCGCCGGATCCCAGCAGGCGCAGCAGCCGGAATGCGCCGCAGCGCGCGCCGACCAGGTCCGGCAACAGGACGCTGTCGTCATCAAGGTAGTCGCCGAGGCGCTGCATCGGCGCGGCCTCGAAGTAGTCGCCGCTGCCGCTGTCGGAGGCGAGCATCAACGACAGTTCGAGACGCAGGTCGGGATCGGCGACGTGGCGTTCGATCCAGTCCAGACGTTCGTTCTCGGGCAGATCCACACAGCGGTCGAACCACTCCCGCAGGCGCGCGTAACCGAGGTCGGAGGCGGACTCGCTCGATGCCATGGGTCGGTACTCCGTGCAGGTCGGTGGCGCTGCGCTCGAACGGGGCGTTGCAGGGTGAGTCGTCAGGGTTGCAGGGGGAGACGAAGAACGCGGGCAGATCCCGCCATCCGGGTTCAGTCCGGACGCATTTCCCGCTGCAGCCAGGCCCGTGCTGCGCGCCAGTCGCGCTGCACGGTGCGTTCGGAAATACCGAGCATTTCGGCGATGCGCACGAACTCCAGCCCGGCGAAGTAGTGCAGTTCCACGATTTCCGCGGCACGCGGGTCGAGCTTGGCCAGCGAATTCAAGGCTTCGTCCAGTTCCAGAGTGCGGTGCGAATCCTGGATCAGGGCCTCTTCCAGCGCTGATTCGGAATCGGCCCGCAGCCAGTCGCCGCCATGCTTGGGGCGGGCCCGCTTGCGCGCCTCATCGATCAGCAGGTTGCGCATCGCGCGTGCGGCGTAGGCAGGAAAGTTCTGCGGCAAGGTCTGGCCGGGTTGATTCAGGCTCAGATAGGTCTCGTGCACCAGGGCGGTGGTGTTGAGCGTCGGGCTGGCGCCCACGCGCTGACGCTCGCGGTGGGCGAGTTTGCGCAGCTGGGCGTAGATGGTGTCGTACAAGGCGTTGTCAGAGAGGTCGGCCATGCGGCGAGTATCGCGCGAAGTGCCGAAGCTGTGTGGGAGCGGGTCCGCGCCGAGGCCCGGCACGGAGGTGTGGCGGGTTGGCGAGCGAATCCTCGTCAATCGGGTCGAACCCGCCCGAGACCGAACCATGCGCCGTCTGCTCCTGTTGTGCGCCTTCCTCCTTGCATTCGCCGGCTCCGAATCCACCCACGGCGCGACCTTCCGCGTCGGCACCGATGCCGCGTGCACCCATGTCACGATTCAGTCGGCCATCGATGCCGCCTTCCTCACTCCGGAGAGCGACATCGTCCGGATCGCCGGCGGGCCATACACCGTTCCGACCCTCACCATCATCGGTCTGACCCCGGCGCAGGGCGAACTGTCGCTCGAAGGCGGCTACGCCACCTGCGCCAGCGCTCAGCCCACACCCGGGCAGCGCACCAAGCTGGAAGCCGCGCCGGGCGCGAGCCGCATCCTGCACATTCTTGGTTCGCATCACGTGCTCCTGCGTCGTCTGGAAATCGGCGGCGGCGCCGGTCGAGGGGTGGATTTCCGCAACGGTGCGATTCCGGCCGAGCTGGTGCTGGACAGCGTGACCGTGATCGGCAACGGCGACGGTGGCATTCAGCTCTCGAACACCAACTTTCCCGTCACCGCGCAGGATCAGGTAAAGCTCACCTTGCTCGGCGAATCGTTCATTTACTACAACTCCGGCGGACAGGGCGGTGGCATCAACTGCCTGAATGCGACGGTGCTGGCCGACGGCGGCAGCGAGGTCTCGGCCAATTTCGCTTCGGACCATGGCGGTGGAATCTACGCGGATGGCTGCCACGTAAGGTTCCAGGGTTCGCGCCTGGTCGGCAACGTCAGCGCGACCCGTGGTGGCGGCCTCTACCTCACCGGCTCGAATGCCGGCGCCAACTTCAACGCCGAGGAAACGGGCGTCGCGAGTGCCGTCGTGAACAATCGCGCGCAGCGCGGGGGCGGCATTGCCGTGGCCGGGGATGCAAGGGCGGATCTGGTCGACGCCGTAGTGAGCGACAACGTCGCGCTGGTGGAAGGCGGTGCGTTCTGGCTCGCGCCGGGCGCAGCCATGGGCAACGGAACGCGGCTGCTGATGCGTGGTGCATCGGTTGGCGATGTGAGCTGCCTTCGGGCCGAAGACTGCAATACCGTGGCCAACAATCAGGCCTGGGACTCGCAGCTCGCGCCCGGGGCACGCGCCAAGCCCGGGAGTCTGATTGCCTTCGGTGCCAGCCCCGAAGGCAAGGCGCACGCCTTGTTCGTGGGTACGCGGATCGAGCGGAATCGAGGCACCACTCTGAGCCAGCAGGCCAATCGCAGCGAACTGACCTTCAATGGTGCCTTGATCGTCGACAACCACGTCGAAGCACAGATGTTCGACGCCTTGATCACGGACGGCGGATTGCGAGTCACGGCCTCAACGATCACCGGCAATCACTTTCCCTTGCCGGGAGTCCCGGTGTTCCTCGCCCCAACCACTTGCGGCAGCGGAGTCACCGGATTGCGGGTGGAACGCAGCATCGTCTGGCAGCCTACCGAGCAAGCGTTCCCCGGCGCTCGGGCCGCTTGATCCTGCGTGCTATCGCCATCTGATTGCGAGCAACTTCCCGGGCTTGCCCGCCTCGCCCGAGCGCGTCAGCGACGATCCGCAGTTCCGCGATCCCGCCACAGGCGACTATCGGCTTGCGCCTGCCTCCCCGGGCGTGGATTTCGCTCCCCCCGTTACCGCTCCTGTCGACTGGACACGGGACGGAACCGCGCGTTCCACGGATCGGCCGGCCGTCGCGGATCGCTTCGGTATCCAGGATCTGGGTGCCTACGAGCAGAACGACGAGCATGTGGTGATGGCTAGCGTCGCGGGCGGGCTCGGTGCTGTTGCTCAGGAATTGCAGTCGGTGGTGCACGGAACCCGTGCCATCGTGGTGGCGACCCCCGCGCCTGGCTGGCGGGCGGTTTGGCCTGCCGGCGGAACCTGCGCCGCGGGAAATGCACCGGATGAAACTACCTGGCGCACCGGCATCGTCACGGCCGACTGCCGCGTGGATGTCCACTTCAAGTACGCCGATCGCTACTAGCCTTTCGAAAGACGTCCCAGCGCCAGCACCTGGGGCAGAGTGTGAGCTTCAGCCACGCTAGATGCGTACCAGCCTGCATGTCGGTTGAGTTCGAGGACGGCACCGAGCCGCTCGGCGTGGCCGCAGTGGATGCGCAGGGTGTGGCGCGTCTGACGGTCGCGGGCTTGACCCCGGGCGATCACGTCATCCGAGCGATCTGGCGTGGTGATGGAAACAACCTGACGCCGACACCGATCTCCATCGTGCATACGGTGACCGGCGCCGAAACTCGCACCAGCTTGACACCGGTGTCGACCCGTTCGGCGAGGCAAACCGTGGTGCATGCCACCGTGGCCGTACTGGCCCCCCGGCGCGGGAACGCCGACCGGTACGATCACGGTGTCGTCGCCGGCGGCAACCCAGTTCTGCACCATCGTCCTGCCGGCCACGAGCTGCGTTCTGGACACGGCATCTCGCCACGGCCTGTACACACTGAGGGCGCAGTACTCCAGCGACACGCGTCATCAAGGCAGTTTCGACCTGCAGACCCTGAGCATCACTCCGCAGTTCGTGGGCGGCACCGTCAGCGGACTCGACAGCGCCGGGCTGGTCCTGCGCCTGGACGTCGACGGCCTGCAAAGGAACTCCCGGAACATCGCGCCGGCTAGCAGCGTATTCCGCTTCGATTCTGACTCGGAGGCTTTGCCTGTCGGCGCGTCCTACGCGATCTCGGTGTCGAGTCAGCCCCAGGGTCGTACTTGTCGAGTCGATCAAGGCCAGCGGCACGATGCCGCCTGCGGATGTCGCCAACGTGAGCGTGGTCTGCAGCGTGAACACCTATCCCGTCACTCTCACGTGAGCGATGGCGGCAGCGTGGTAGTGAGCGATCCTCCGGGAAGCGATCTGTCCCGCGTTCCGCATGGCACCCGGCTGACGCTCGTGGCGACGCCACAGCCCGGGTACCGGCTGAGTGAGCTCACTGGCTGCGGTGGTGCGCCGGTCGACGTGAGTCCCTACCTCACCGCCGCCGTCACCGCGCCGTGCGACGGTGAACGTCGTGTTCGTGCAATCCGGAGCGCGCCACGCGCATGTAGCCGTGAGCATCACCAACGGCCGCAGCGGTCAGCGTGCCTGGCGACGCGGTGAGCTACGAGATCATCGCCTACAATGCACTCGGGTGTCGCGGTGAACGGTTGTCCCTGACCTCAACCCTGCCCGCGGCATTGGGTGGCGCGACGTGGAGCTGCGATGCCGCTTCGGCCGCGTTCTGTACGCCGGCATCGGGCAGCGGCAATCTCGCGATGGGCCTCAATCTGCCGCCTTCGTCGTCAGCCCGCGTGCTGCTGAGCGGCACGCTCGGTGCGTTCCAGGGCTCGGTTTCCGTGACAGCCGATCTGACCGTTCCTCCGGCCTACGAGGACATCACCTACGCCGACAACAGCGCGACCGACACCGATCAGCTCAACACCACGCTCGTGTTCAGCAGCGGCTTCGAGGATCCGTAACCGCCGTTCGGCCCCGGCTCAGGGCAACTGAACCGGCGTCGGGGCCTTCCAGCCCTTCTTGCGGTGCTCCGCCACCACCGTGGTGTAGATGCCGCCGCGCACGTACCACTCGGCGGTGAGGCGCATGAATCGCGGCTTCAGCAGCTTCACCAAGTGATCGAGGATGTCGTTGGTGGCGCGTTCGTGGAACAGACCGTCCTCGCGGAAGCTCCACAGGTAGAGCTTGAGGCTCTTGAGCTCGACGCAGAGCTTGTCGGCCACGTACTCGAAGGTGAGCGTGGCGAAGTCCGGCTGGCCCGTCTTGGGGCACAGGCAGGTGAATTCGGGTGCCTTGATCCGGATGGTATAGTCGCGGCCCGGCTGCGGGTTCGGGAAGGTTTCGAGCGTCTTGCTCGGGCGGGTCGACATGGTTCGGCTCCTCGGAATTCCAACGTCGTCAAAGACTTGAATCAATCAATGACTTGCAGTGGCGCGGCAGGGTAACGATCCGGCCAGTCTGCGGCAAGTCGCCTTTTGTGTCGCGCCATCAGGCCGCGACGGCAGGCCCTCATGCGACTCACTACCGTAAAGCTCTCCGGCTTCAAATCCTTCGTCGATCCGACCACCTGCACCTGCCCACCAACATGACCGGTGTGGTGGGACCGAACGGCTGCGGCAAGTCCAACATCATCGACGCGGTGAAGTGGGTGATGGGCGAGAGCTCGGCCAGCCGCCTGCGTGGCGACAACCTGACCGACGTGATCTTCTCGGGCTCTTCATCGCGCAAGCCGGTGGGCGCGGCCACGGTGGAATTGATCTTCGACAACACCGATCAGGCGCTGGCCGGCGAATTCGCCACCTACACCGAGATCTCGGTGAAGCGCACGGTCAGTCGCGACGGGCAATCGGTGTACTTCCTGAATGGAGCGCGCTGCCGTCGTCGCGACATCACCGATCTGTTCCTGGGCACGGGGCTCGGTCCGCGCAGCTACTCGATCATCGAGCAGGGCATGATCTCGCAGATCATCGAGGCCAAGCCCGAGGAATTGCGCACTTACCTGGAAGAAGCCGCCGGCATTTCCAAGTACAAGGAGCGCCGCAAGGAAACCGAAACCCGGATCAAGCACACCCGCGAGAACCTCGACCGCCTCAACGACGTGCGCGAGGAAGTGGACAAGCAGCTCGACCACCTCAAGCGCCAGGCGCGCCAGGCCGAGCAGTACCAGCAGCTCAAGGCCGAACAGCGCGACAAGGATGCGCAGCTCAAGGCGCTGGACTACAAGCGTCTGGATGCCGAACTGGTCGGCCTGCGCGAAACTCTTTCGCACGACGAAACCCGGCTCGAAGCGCTGGTGGCCGAGCAGCGCCAGGCCGAAGCGCAGATCGAGCAGTGCCGCAGCCAGCACGGCGAAGCGAACGAGCGCCTGGGCAAGGTGCAGGCCGAGAGTTATCGCGTCGGCGCCGAGATCGCGCGGGTCGAACAGCAGGTGCAGCATCAGCGCGAACTCACCGCGCGATTGGAGCGCGCCCGCCAGGAAGCCGATGCGGCATTCGCCGAACTGGGCGAGCACATCGCTGGCGATGAGGCGCAGCTCGCCGCGCTGGACGCCGCGCTGGCGGCCGACCAGCCGCGTCTGGACGGACTGCGCGGCGATGAAGTCGCGCGCGCCGAAGCGCTGCGTGCCGCCGAAGCTGCGCTGACCGACTGGCAGCAGCGCTGGGATGCTTACGCCAAGGCGCAGGCCGAGGCCACGCGCGCGGCGGAAGTCGAGCGCACCAAGATCGAATATCTGGACAAGCAGGGCCTGGACGCCAATCGCCGGCGGGAGGCGCTGGCTGCCGAGCGCAATGCGCTGGATGTGACGACTCTGGGCGAAGCCTTGGCTCGCCTCACGACCGAGCACGACCAGCAGCGCGCCGCACTCGATGGGCTGGGTGATCAGCTCGATGAGCGCAAGAAGGGTGTGGCCACGGTGCAGGAGCAGCAACGCCAGTTGCAGGCCGACCTGGCCGAAGCGCGCAAGCATGGACAGTCGGCGCGCGGTCGGCTGGCGTCACTCGAAGCCCTGCAACACGCGGCACTGGGCCAGGAGAAGGGTGCGGCGCAGGAATGGCTGGTCGCGAACGGATTGGATCGCGCCACGCGCCTGGGTGAAGCGCTGGACGTGGATGCCGGCTGGGAAACCGCGGTGGAAACTGTGCTCGGTTCGCTGCTGGAAGCGGCCACGGTCGATGCGCCCGAAGGCCTGCTCGACGCGGTCGCAGGTTTCGCCAAGGGCCGCCTCGCGCTGCTCTCGAACGATGCCGGCGACCTCTCCACGCCGGCCGATTCGCTCGCCGCGCGGGTGCGCGGACCGCGTGCGGCGCGGCAATGGCTGGCCAAGATTCGCGTCGCCGACGATCTGGCGGAAGCGCGCGCCAAGCTCGCCACGCTGGCTGCGGACGAAGCCGTCATTACCCGCGCTGGCGAATGGCTGGGACCAGGCTGGCTGCGCGTGATCCGATCCGGCGAAGCGCAGCAAGGCAGCTTGTTGCGTGAGCGCGAAATCCAGTCGTTGCGTGGCGAGATCGACAGCCTGGCCAAGCGCGAAACCCAGATCAACGAGCAGATCACTGGTCTGCGCGACAAGCTGCTGGAAGCCGAACAGCAGCGCGAAGACGCGCAGCGTTCGCTGTATCTGGCGCATCGCGGCGTGGCCGAGCTCGCCGGCCAGCTGCAAAGCCAGCAGGGTCGGCTGGAATCGGCGCAGACCCGGCTTTCGCGGATCGATGCCGAACTGGCGCAGTTGACCCAGACTCTGACCGAGTCGCAGCAGCGCACCGCCGAAGCGCGGGCCGCGCAGGAGCGCGCGGTGGCGCGCATGGGCGATCTCGAAACCGAACGCCAACAGCTCGACACCCAGCGTCGTGCGCTCAGTGAGCAACGCGACGCCGCCCGCAACGCCGCGCGCGATGTGCGCGACAGCGCGCACCAGCTCGCGTTGACGCTGGAAACCAAGCGCACCCAGGTCACGGCCCTGAGCCAGGCCCTGTCGCGCATGGGCGGGCAGCGCAGCCAGCTCGATGCGCGCAAGACCGAGCTCGCCGTCCAGCTAGCCGATGGCGACGCACCGATCCGCAAGCTCGATGCCGAGCGCCAGGCCTATCTCGACCAGCGCGTGCTGGTGGAGAAGGATCTCGCCGCGGCGCGTTCCGGCATGGAAGGCGTCGAAGCCGAACTGCGTCGCTACGAACAGCAACGCCAGAAGGCCGACCAGCAAGCCGTGGCCGTGCGTGAAGTACTCGGCACGCGCCGCCTGCAGGAACAGGCCGTGGCGCTCAAGGCGCAGTCGCTGGGCGAGGCTATCGTCGCCGCAGGGCTGGTGCTGGACGAGGTGCTCGCGGCCTTGCCGGAGCAAGCGGAAGCCGATGCCTGGCAGAAGTCGCTGGCCGACCTCGAGCACAAGATCCGTCGTCTGGAGCCGGTCAATCTCGCGGCGATCCAGGAATACGGCGAGCAGTCGCAGCGCAAGGAATACCTCGATGCGCAGAATGCGGATCTGGTGACGGCGCTCGATGCGCTGGAAACCGCGATCAAGAAGATCGACCGCGAGACCCGAGGCCGGTTCAAGGATACGTTCGATCGCGTGAATGCCGGTGTGCAGGAGCTGTTCCCGCGCCTGTTCGGTGGCGGCCACGCGTATCTGGAACTCACCGGCGAAGACCTGCTCGATACCGGTATCGCGATCATCGCGCGCCCGCCGGGCAAGCGTCCGTCGAACATCTCGCTGCTCTCGGGCGGTGAGAAGGCGCTCACCGCCGTGTCACTGGTGTTCGCGATCTTCCGCCTGAATCCCGCGCCGTTCTGCCTGCTGGACGAAGTCGACGCGCCGCTTGACGAGGCCAACGTCGGTCGCTTCTGCGCCATGGTGTCGGAGATGAGCGAGAAGGTGCAGTTCCTGTTCGTGACCCACAACAAGGCCACGATGGAGGCGGCGCTGCAGTTGGCGGGCGTCACCATGCGCGAACCGGGCGTTTCGCGCCTGGTCTCGGTCGACCTTGCGGAAGCCACGCGCCTCGCCGGCGCGGCATAATCCGCTTCTCCGAATCACCGCTGACGGCACGGAACCGCTGCGCATGAACTGGAATCCAGAAATCGGCATCCCGCTCGCCATCGCCGGCGTGGTGCTCCTGATCGTGATCTTCCTGTTCGGACGCCCGCGCAAGCCGGATCAAGGACGTCGCTTGTTCGGACGCAAGGCCGAGGAGCGGCGCGAACCCGTGTTGGGCGAATCGGGCCAGGTCGAGCCGCTCGACGAGGCCATCCAGACCGAACTCGAGCTGCTGGAACGCACCTTGTCCGGGCGTCATGCGGCTGTCGCCGGATCGCCTGCGGCGGCGGATGAGCCGACGTCCACTTCAGGTGCGGGAGCACGGGTGGAATCGTCGTTCGATCGGATCGTGACCTTGTTCGTGGCAGCGCGACCGGGTGAGCGACTGCGCGGCAGCGATCTGGTGGTGGCGGCCGAGAAGGCCGGCCTCGTGTTCGGCGACATGAACATCTTCCATCGCCTGGTCGACGGAAAGCCCGAGGCAGGTCCGATCTTCAGCGTCGCCAACATGGTCAAACCCGGTAGCTTCGACATGCGTCGCGTCCACGAGATCGAGTCTCCCGGCGTGACCTTCTTCATGACCCTGCCAGGGCCACTGGCGGCGCTCGACGCCTGGGAAACCCTGCTGCCCACGGCGCAGCGCATGGCCGAGTTGCTCGACGCCAGCGTACTGGACGAAGAGCGCAACACCCTCGGCCGGCAGCGCATCGCGCATATCCGCGACGAGCTGCGCAGCTACGACCGCAAGCAGGAAAAGCAGCAGCAGCGCCACTGGTAGGCCGGAGGCCACAGCCATGACCGTGCCTGCCGGGGTTGCTGCTCGCGCCGTCGCGCTGCGCGCCGAGCTGAACGAGCACAACCGGCGTTACCACACGCTTGACGCACCCACGATCCCGGATGCCGAGTACGACAGGCTGCTGCGCGAGCTGGAAGCGCTCGAGGCGGCGCATCCGGACCTGATCTCGGCAGACTCGCCGACCCGGCGGGTTGGAGGTGCGCCGTCGACGAAGTTCGCGGAAGTGCGGCATGGCGTGCCGATGCTGTCGCTGGCGAACGCGTTCAGTGCCGAGGAAGTGTCGGATTTCGTGGCGCGCATCACCAAGGAAACCGGCGATTCGGCGCCGGTGTTTTCGGTCGAGCCAAAACTCGACGGACTGGCGATCAGCCTGCGCTACGAAGCAGGCGATTTCGTGCGTGGAGCCACGCGGGGCGACGGTTCGGCAGGCGAGGACGTCACGGCCAACCTGCGGACGATCCGAAGCTTGCCCTTGAGGCTGAAGGGAGTGGTGCCGGCAGTGCTTGAGGTTCGCGGCGAAGTGTTCATGCCGCGCGCCGACTTCGAGCGCTACAACGCCTGGGCGCGGCAGCACGGCGAGAAGACGCTGGCCAACCCGCGCAACGGTGCCGCTGGCTCTTTGCGCCAGCTCGACCCCGGCGTCACCGCGCAACGACCCTTGGCCTTCTACGCGTATGCCCTGGGGGAAGTGCAGGGTGCCGCGCTGCCGGCCACGCATTCGCTGACCCTGGCCTGGTTGGGCGAGCTGGGATTGCCGGTGAGCCCGGAGTGCGAAACTGCGCAAGGGGTTGAAGGCATCCTCGACTACTATCGCCGCATCGGCGCGCGCCGCGATGCCCTGCCTTACGACATCGACGGCGTGGTCTACAAGCTCGACCGCTACGAACAGCAGCGCGCGATGGGATTCGTCTCGCGCGCGCCACGCTGGGCGATCGCGCACAAGTTTCCGGCGGAAGAAGCCAGTACCACGGTGGAGGCGATCCAGGTCAATGTCGGCAGGACCGGTGCCGTCACTCCGTGGGTATTGATGGCCCCGGTGCATGTCGGCGGCGTTACCGTCACACGTGCCACCCTGCACAATACTGACCAGATCGCGCGGCTGGACGTGCGAGTGGGCGACAGCATCGTCGTGCGCCGCGCTGGCGATGTGATCCCCGAAGTGGTGCGCGTGATCGAGGAGCGACGCCCCTTGGCCCCGGACGGGGAGCCCTTGCACCCGCCCTATGCACTTCCGACGCGGTGCCCGGATTGCGGATCGGAGATCCTGCGCGAGGAAGGCGAAGTCGTGGCGCGCTGTACCGGAGGCCTGTTCTGCCCGGCACAACGGGTGCAGGCCTTGTTTCATTTCGCTTCGCGCCGCGCGATGGACATCGAAGGGCTGGGCGAGCGCTTGATCCAGGGGCTTGTCGATACCGGGCGCGTGCGTACCGTGGCCGATCTCTATGGCCTGGGGGTCGACGATTTCGTGCAGATGAAGCAGCGTCTCGACGAGGCGGCAGGGACCGTGCCGGAAACCGTCAAGGCCGGCAAGGTCGCCACCCGGTGGGCCGAGAACCTGGTCGCCAGCATTGACGCGAGTCGCGAATGTCGCCTGGAGCGCGTGCTGTTCGCGCTCGGCATCCGCGATGTGGGGGAAAGCACGGCCAAGGTCCTTGCACGGCATTTCGGGGTGCTCGACACGCTGATGCAGGCGGACGAAGGCGCGCTGCAACAAGTGCCGGATGTTGGCCCGGTGGTCGCCGCGCGCATCGTGCATTTCTTTGCCCAAGCGCACAATCGCGAGGTCATCGCGGCGTTGCGTGCGCAAGGCGTGCATTGGCCGGAAGTCGTGCCGCAACACGTGACCGGTGGTCCGTTGTTCGGCAAGACCGTGGTGCTGACCGGCGGACTCGCGTCGATGACGCGCGACGAAGCGGGATCCAGGCTCGAAGCCCTCGGCGCGAAGCTGTCCGGCAGTGTGTCGAAGAAGACAAGCCTCGTCGTCGCGGGTGAGGCGGCGGGTTCCAAGCTGAACAAGGCGCAGGAACTGGGGCTGGAGATCTGGGACGAGGCGCGCCTGCTGGAATTCCTGCAGGCGAACGCGTGAGCGACGAGTGGCTGCCGAGCGCAAGCCTTGAGTCCTTGCGCCTGCGTGCGCGCTTGTACGCCGGCATTCGAGAGTTCTTTTCCGGGCGTGGCGTGCTGGAAGTCGAGACGCCGATCCTTTCGGCGGCCGGCAACACCGATCCGAACATCTCCAGTTTCACCGTCCGATTCGAGGGTTCCGTGAACGCAGGCAGCGCGCAACGCTGGCTGCGTACGTCTCCCGAGTATCCACTGAAGCGACTTCTGGCTGCGGGCGTTGGCGATTGCTACGAACTCGGTCGCGTGTTCCGCAATGGCGAGGCCGGACGTCGCCACAATCCCGAGTTCACCATGCTGGAGTGGTACCGGGTCGGCTGGGATCACCAACGGCTGATGCAGGACGTGGCCGATCTGGCGCAGGTGGCGCTGGCACTCGTGGGTCGAAGCGCAAGCGTGGAACGCATCGCGTATCGCGAACTGTATCGCCGGGCGTTCGGCTTCGATCCGTTCACCGCGCCGGTTGCCGTGCTGCGTGCGCCACTGCGCGACATCGCGATCGACGCGAGGGGTCTGGATCGCGACGACTGGCTCGACCTGTTGATGACGCACTGCCTGCAGCCTGGATTCGAATCGAACCGATTGCTTTTCGTGTACGACTACCCGGCCACGCAATGCGCGCTCGCGCGCTTGCGCGGGCAGGGCGAGGACAGGGTGGCGGAACGTTTCGAGGCGTACCTCGGCCCGCAGGAACTGGCAAACGGCTACCACGAACTGGCCGATGCCGCGGAGCAGAGGGCGCGCTTCGAGCACGATCTGTCACGGCGGGCCCAACGCGGTTTCGCCGCGCCTGCGCTGGATGAACGCTTGCTGGCGGCGCTGGGGCGCGGCCTTCCGGAGTGCGCCGGCGTGGCGCTGGGCGTGGATCGCCTGCTCATGGCCATGCTGGGCAGCGACGATCTGGCCGAGGTGATCGCCTTCCCGTTCTCCCGGGCCTAGCGGGAACACGGTGCTGCCCGTTGCGTTCCGGCGTGCGCTTTGACAGCCTTGCATCCGGGGAGCGGCGAGGGGTGTTCAGCCGTTGTTTTGCGCCGGGCGCCGGTGTTGCCGGTCATTAAGCGAATCGGTCCTAGAGTGCGCGCAACGATCGTTGTGGTCGGGGAGTGATGATCATGCAAGGCAGGTTTTGGGGCGGTTTGGTCGTGGCGGCTGTGGCGCTGGCAGTGACGCCGCGGGCGGATGCGCAGTACTACGGCAACAGCTATGGCGAAGTGGTGCGCTGCGAGTCGCGCGACTATCGGCAGGTCTACTGCGATATCGACGCGCGCAACGGAGTGAATATCGTCAACCAGTTGTCCGATACCGCCTGCGTCGAAGGCCGCACCTGGGGTTGGGATCGTCGCGGCGTCTGGGTCAGCGGCGGCTGCCGCGCCGAGTTCGAGGTGGCGGGTGGCGGCTATGGCCATCCGGGTGGTGGTTACGGCCAGGGTGGGTACGGCAACGTGGTGCGCTGCGAGTCGCGTGACTACCGGCAGATCTATTGCAATGCTGACGCGCGCGGCGGTGCGCGCCTGGTCAACCAGCTGTCTTCGACCGCCTGTATCGAAGGCCAGACCTGGGGTGCGGATCGGCGCGGCCTGTGGGTGCGTGGCGGTTGCCGCGGGGAATTCGAACTCGGCGGCGGATATGGTGGAGGTGGCCAGGCAGGTTTCCCGATCGACGGTCCTGTCCATGGCGGTGGATCGGGCGGCGTGATCTGTGAATCCCGAGACAACCGGTATCGCCATTGTCCTGCCCGGATCTACCGCGAGGCACAGCTGGTGCGCCAGCTGAGCAGTTCCAACTGCGTGTACAACCGTAGTTGGGGCTTCGATCGCAATGGCGTGTGGGTGGATCGCGGGTGCCGCGGCGAATTCGCGATCTACTGAGCGAACGACTGGCGCGAGCTTGCAAGGAGGGGGCGGGAAACCGCCCCCTTCGTCATTTCAGGGGGCGGCACCGCCAGGAATCCGGCCGAGGAGGCTGCGGAACGGCGACAGGGCGAGCTTGAGGGCTTCGCCGCTCCAGGTGAACAGCTTGCGCTGCTCGATGCCGGTGAGGCTGCGCAGCAATTCGCCGAGGTTGCGGGCGCCAGTACCCGGCAAGGTGCACAGTGCCTGTGCGCGCTTGCCGACCGCATAGGTGCTGGCGATGGCCGCGGCGATCTCGGTGATGAGGCTGGCCAAGGGCAAGGCCCGAGCCGCGAAGGGGCGGAGATAGCGTCCACCCAGCTGTTTCACGATCTGTTCGACCATCTGCTTGGAAAGTTGTTGCGCGCCGAGGCTGCCGGCCGTGGCCAGCAGGATCACGCCTCGCTCTTCCAGCTCACTCAGTTCCAGCTCGTAGAGATCCAGTGTTTCGCGCACCAAACGATGGTGGATGCGGCCCAGCGCCAGCGTTTCCGTCACGGTGCCCAGCAGGGCAGGTGCAAATCGGCCGAGCAGCGGAACCTTGGTGGTGATGGTGCTGATCGCGGCCGCCGAACCTGCCTTGAGGCAGGTGGTCTGCAGCAGGAGGTTGAAACTGCGGTCGCGCTCCGCGGCGGTTCTTGCCCGCGAACTGGCGGGTTGGGGCGACGCCACCTTCCTGGCGCTTGCCTTTGCCTTGGGCGCTGCCGCATTCGGCTTGGTGCCTGGCCGCGCCGTGGCGCTGCGCTTGCGCGGTGCGGTCTTGCGCGGGGTGCGGGTGGGTGCGGCAGCCTTGGCCATGGCCGAAGCATAGCGCGCTTGTCGCCGCGCAGTGCTGCCGCCGGGTGATCGAGCGGGGGCGGGCTGCTACAGTCGCGCCCGGATTTCGCTGCCGGGTTCCCCGATGATCGACTACTCGCGTTACGACCGCGTACGGGCCGTGGCCTGGCAAGGCGATCGCCTCGACCTGCTCGACCAGCGAGTGCTGCCGTTCGAGCAGGTGTTCGTCTCCTGCCGCGATGCAGGCCAGGTGGCGCAGGCGATTCGTGACCTCGTGGTGCGCGGCGCACCAGCCATCGGCATAGCCGCGGCCTGGGGCGTGGTGCTGGCGGCACGCGCGATCGATGCCGCGACGGGAATCGCCGCATTGGTTCAACTTGAGTCCGCCCTGCGCCTGCTGCATGACGCCCGGCCTACGGCCGTGAACCTGGCGTGGGCGCTGCATCGGATGCGGCAGCGTCTGAGCGGCGCCGGCCAGGACTGGCATGAGCAGGTCACGCTCGAGGCGCAGGCGATCGAGCGCGAAGATCTCGCCGCGAATCGCCGCATGGGGGAGTTGGGAGCGGCCCTGATCGAACCAGGCAGCGGTGTGCTGACCCACTGCAACACCGGCTCGCTGGCGACGGCCGGCTTCGGTACGGCGTTGGGCGTGATCCGCGCCGGCGTTGCGCAGCAGCGCATTGCGCGTGTGTACGCCGGCGAAACGCGACCGTGGCTGCAGGGCGCACGCCTCACTGTGTGGGAACTGCAACAGGACGGCATCGCTGCCACCCTGATCGCCGACGCGGCCGCAGCGCACCTGATGAAATCCGGTGCAGTGCAATGGGTCATCGTCGGGGCCGACCGCATCACCGCCAACGGCGACGTGGCGAACAAGATCGGAACCTATCAACTGGCGATCGCGGCCCGTCACCACGGGCTGAGGTTCATGGTCGTTGCGCCGTCCTCCACTGTCGACATGGAGACGGCCGAGGGCGATTCGATCGAGATCGAGTTGCGCCATCCCGGGGAACTGCTCGGCTATGCCGGCAAGCGCACGGTAGCCGAGGGCATCGCGGCGTGGAATCCGGTGTTCGACGTGACGCCAGCGACACTGATCGATGCCATCGTCACCGAACGTGGCGTGATCCTGCGGCCGGATGCGCCCGGCATGGCTGCTGCATTCCCGGGTAGCTCGGCATGAACACGCCTCGCATCGCCCTGCTCGTGCCTTGCTACAACGAGGCCATCACCATTGCCAAGGTCATCACCGATTTCCGCGCCGCGCTTCCCGGCGCCGAGATCTGTGTGTTCGACAACAACTCGAAGGACGATACTGCGGCCATCGCGCGTGCCCACGGGGCGCGAGTGCAATCAGTCGGGCTGCAGGGCAAGGGCCACGTGGTGCGGCGCCTGTTCGCCGACGTGGAGGCGGATCTTTACGTGCTGGTCGACGGCGACGACACCTACCACGCGGCCAGTGCGCCGGCCCTGGTGCAGCACGCTCGCGCAGGTCGTTACGACATGGTGGTGGCGGTGCGCCATGCAACCGATGCGGCGGCCTATCGGCGCGGCCACGCGTGGGGAAACAAGATGCTCACAGGCTTCCTCGCCTGGCTGTTCGGACGCCCGTGCAAGGACATCCTGTCCGGATATCGGGTGTTCTCCCGTCGCTATGCGAAATCGTTCCCGGTGCTGTCGGAAGGTTTCGAGATCGAAACCGAGTTCACGGTGCATGCGCTCGAATTGAAGATGGCGGTGGGTGAGTTCGATACGCCGTATGGCGAGCGACCCGAGGGTTCGGTCAGCAAGCTGAGCACCTACCGGGACGGTTGGCGCATCCTGCGCACCATGATCCGCCTGTTCAACGCCGAGCGACCGCTGGCCTTTTATTCCGTGATCGCCGTGGCCCTGGCGCTGATCGCCAATGCGATTGCGCTGCCGCTGTTGCTGACCTACCTCGATACGGGCCTGGTACCGCGCTTTCCGACCGCGATCCTCGCCACCGGTCTGATGGTGCTGGCCGCGATGAGCTTCGTCGCGGGGCTGGTGCTCGATACCGTGACGCGCGGCCGGCGCGAGATGAAGATGCTGGCCTACCTGCGCGAAGCCGCGCCCGAGTGAGGCCAGGCTCGCGCATGCGGCAGTTCGCGTTGTTCTGCGTGGCCGGCGTGTTCGGCTTCGTGGTCGATGCCGGCTTGGTGCAGGCCCTGGTGACGCTCGGCGGCCAGGATCCGTACCTGAGCCGCGTGGCGAGTTTCCTGTGCGCCATGACCACGACCTGGCTGTTCAATCGACGCTACACCTTTGTCGCAGGGCGTGAAGCGGGCCTGGTCACCGAGTGGACGCGCTACGCACTCGCCATGCTGGGTGGTTTCGCGGTCAATTACGGTGTCTACGCGGCCATGGTCCACACTCTGCCGGTGGTGCAGGTGTGGCCGGTGCTGGGCGTGGCCGCGGGCTCCGTGGCGGGGCTGTTCGTGAACTACCTCAGCTCGCGCCACTGGGTGTTCCGGGTGCGCTCAGGCTGAGCCTCGTCGATCGAAGCGGTCCTGGAGCAGCACCGCCAGATTCGCCAGTACGAACCAGGGCAGCGGGTGCAGGTAGCGGAACGAGACGATGTGCGAGAACAGCACGTGCCCCGCCACCAGACCCAGCGAGGTCAGGGCCAGCAGCAGGCGCAGTTCGAACCGCGGCGCGTGCCGCCCGCGCCAGAACACCAGCAGTGCCAGGGGGGCGAGGCCGAAAAGGCAGGCGACCAGCCACTTCGATCCCCACTCGAACCAGCGCAGCGCGGGCGTGTCGCGCGTGTGCACCCCGGCCACGTCGTAGCGCAGATGCTCGCGCAGGTCGGCGACGAGTTCGGCAGACGGGGCGCGTCGCCCGAGGTCATCCTGCAATCGCGGCGCCGCCACGGCCGGATCGAAATAGTCGAGTACCGTCAGCAAGCCCAGTTGCAGCAGCCCGATCGGGTGTTCGCGCGCGGCGCGGATCGAAATCTTGCGTGCGACCCGGTCGGGATCGTCCGAGTGGCGCTGCAGGACGTCGTACAGGCCACCTTCGGTCCAGATCTGCGCCTCGCGCAAGCGCGGATCCCGGTAGTCGAGCGTGACCTCGCGTAGCACGTCCGGCGATACGCCCGTGTTGCGGAAGTGCGCGGGCTCGATCAGTGGCGCGACCAAGGCGAGCCGGAACACCCCGGATTGTGCGGTGTAGCCGGGGTGGTCGGTGTAGAGATCGCCGGGATCGGTGGCCGTGAGTTCCGCGTACCACTGCTTGTAGTAGCCGTGGGCGTAGCTGGTGCAGGCCAGCGACAACACCAGGTGCGCGAATCCGATTCCGATCGCGCGCACGCGTGAGGCGCCGTCACGCCACTTTCCGAACGCGGTGATCAGGGGTGCGAGCACGCTTAGGGTCAACACGACCGCGAGCAGGTTGATGCGAAACGCAACGGCGGTGACCCCGAGGACGGCGTAGACCGGGATCAGGAGCGCGCGTCGCGTCGCGACGTAGCCCGACAGTGCGACGAAGAACAACAGGAAGGCGAGCAGGCCGACGGCCTCGGCCATCATCATGCGCTCGTAGAACAGCTGCGCCGGATCCGATGCGAACAGCGCCGCGGCCAGCAGCGCCGGCACGCGCGACAGCTTGAGGCCGGCCACCAGCCAGAGGTAGAGCAGCATTCCACCCACGATGCCGAACAGGCTCTGCGTCAACAGCAGGGCGTAGGCGGAATGAAAACGCACCGCCGTGGCCTCGATCAACCAGCCGTAGAGGAAGGAGCGGTCGGGCGGAATCCATCCGCTCAGCGCGGTGTGCAGGTAGCTGCCCGAATCGCCGAGGAACAGCCGCACGGTGGGGTCCAGCAGCAGCCACGCGACCTTGATCGAGACCAGCAGGGCCATGCAGGGCAGCAGATCGCGCAGCAGGCGGGACGGAGTGGATTCGGGCATGGTCCAGGAGGCTTCGGGCGCGCGCGGCATGGTACACTTCGGCGCTTGTTTGGAGGCGTTTTTCCGGGCCGATCGCAAGCCTTGGAAGGTGTCCGGAATCTACGTTAGAGCGTAGATGCAACCCTATGTTTTCGATGGAATAACATGGCAGAACTGGCGAAGGAAGTCATCCCGGTCAATCTCGAAGACGAGATGCGCAAGAGCTACCTCGACTACGCCATGAGCGTGATCGTCGGGCGTGCGCTTCCCGACGTCCGCGACGGACTCAAGCCGGTGCATCGCCGCGTGTTGTTCGCGATGAACGAACTGGGCGCGCACAGCAACAAGCCGTACTACAAGTCCGCACGCATCGTGGGCGACGTGATCGGCAAGTTCCATCCGCATGGCGACCAGTCGGTGTACGACACCCTGGTGCGCATGGCGCAGCCGTTCTCGCTGCGCTACCTGCTGGTGGATGGGCAGGGCAACTTCGGTTCGGTCGACGGTGACGCTGCCGCCGCGATGCGTTACACCGAAGCGCGCATGTCGCGCCTTACGCACGAGCTGCTGGCCGACATCGACAAGGAAACCGTCGATTTCCAGCCAAATTACGACGAGAAGGAGCAGGAACCGACGGTGCTGCCGTCGCGCTTCCCGAACCTGCTGGTGAACGGCTCGGCCGGCATCGCGGTCGGCATGGCCACCAACATTCCGCCTCACAACCTTTCGGAGGTGATCGCGGCCACGATCGCGCTCATCGACGATCCGGAACTCGGCATCGACGGCCTGATGCAGTACGTACCGGGCCCGGATTTTCCCACCGCCGGCATCATCAACGGCGCGGCGGGCATTCACGAGGCCTACCGCACCGGGCGTGGCCGCATCCTGATGCGGGCGCGCGCCGAAATCGAGGCTGACGAGAACACCGGGCGCGAAGCAATCATCGTCACCGAGCTTCCGTACCAGGTGAACAAGGCGCGCCTGATCGAGAAGATCGCCGAGCTGGTCAAGGAAAAGAAGATCGAAGGCATCTCCGAGTTGCGCGATGAGTCCGACAAGGACGGCATGCGCATCTACATCGAGATCAAGCGCGGCGAAGCCGCCGATGTGGTGCTCAACAACCTCTACCAGCAGACCCAGTTGCAGAGCGTGTTCGGCATCAACATGGTGGCGCTGCTGGACGGGCGGCCCAAGCTGCTCAACCTGAAGGACATGCTGGAAGCCTTCATCCGGCATCGGCGCGAAGTGGTCACGCGCCGCACCATCTTCGAACTGCGCAAGGCGCGCGCACGCGCCCACATCCTCGAAGGCCTCACCGTCGCGCTCGCCAACATCGACGCGATGATCGAACTGATCAAGACCTCGCCCAGCCCGCAGGAGGCCAAGGAACGCATGCTGGCCCGGACCTGGGATCCGGGCATGGTGGGCGCACTGCTGTCGTCCGCTGGCGCGGATGCTTCGCGTCCGGAAGATCTGTTGCCGGGACTCGGTATGCAGGCAGGCGGCGGCTACCAGTTGTCGGAGATCCAGGCCAAGGAAATCCTGGAGATGCGCCTCAACCGCCTCACCGGGCTGGAGCAGGACAAGCTCACCGATGAGTACAAGGCGCTGCTGGAAACGATCCGCGGTCTGATCGAGATCCTCGAGAATTCCGATCGACTGCTCGACGTGATCCGCACCGAACTGCTCAACCTCAAGGAAGAGTTCGGCGACGCGCGGCGCAGCGAGATCCGCCACACCCAGGAAGACCTCGACATCCTCGACCTGATCGCACCCGAAGACGTGGTCGTGACGCTGTCGCACCTGGGCTACGCCAAGCGCCAGCCGGTGAGCACGTATCGGGCCCAGCGCCGCGGCGGCAAGGGGCGTAGCGCGACCGCGGTGAAGGAAGAAGACTTCGTCGAGCGGCTGTGGGTGGCGAATACGCACGACACCCTGCTGAGTTTCACCAGCGCCGGTCGGGTGTTCTGGCTCAAGGTATATCAGTTGCCCGATGCCGGCCCCAACTCGCGCGGGCGGCCGATCGTCAATTTCGTGCCGCTGGAAGCGGGCGAGAAGATCCAGGCCGTGCTGCCGGTGCGCGAGTACCTGGAAGACCGCTACGTGTTCTTCGCCACCGCCAATGGCACGGTGAAGAAGACGCCGCTCACCGAGTACGCATTTCAGCTGGCGCGCGGCAAGATCGCGATCAACCTGGACGAAGGCGATGCGCTGGTCGATGCGCAACTCACCGACGGCGGGCGCGACGTGATGCTGTTCGCCTCCAACGGCAAGGTCGTGCGCTTCGACGAAGGCGAGGTGCGCTCGATGGGTCGCACCGCCACCGGCGTGCGCGGCATGCGCCTGGCCGAAGGCGAGCTGGTGGTTTCGATGATCGTGGCAACGGGCGAGGGCGACATCCTCACTGCGAGCGCGAACGGCTTCGGCAAGCGCACGCCTCTCGAGGAATATCCGAAGAAGGGACGCGGCACCCAGGGCGTCATCGCGATCCAGACCAGCGCCCGCAACGGTGCGTTGGTGGGGGCGGTGCAGCTCTCCGACACCCACGAGATCCTGCTGATCTCGAATCAGGGCACCCTGGTGCGCACGCGTGCCGCGGAGATCGCCAAGGTCGGGCGCAATACGCAGGGCGTCACGCTGATCCGCCTGCCGCAGGACGAGATCCTCGCCGGCGTGGTGGCCGTGGATGCACTCGCGGAGAGTGAGGGCGACGAAGGCACTGCGGTGGACGAAGCGCCGGCATCGCAGCCCGAAGCCTAGTTGCGATTGCACGCCGAGACGAGGCGCGACCCGGCAAGGAGTCGCGCCTCGTGCGTTTCGGGGACGCGAGTCAGGCCAGCGCTGCGAGTACGGCGTCCGCTGACGACACCTTGAACTCGCCGGGTGCTTCCACCATCAGCTTCTTCACTACGCCATCTTCGGCGTAGAGCGCGAAGCGCTTCGAACGCAGGCCCATGCCGAAGGCGGTTGCGTCCATCTCCAAGCCCAGCGCCCTGGCAAAGGCGCCGTTGCCGTCGGCCAGCATCATCAGCTCACCCGGTACGTGCTGGTTCCGGGCCCAGGCATCCATGACAAACGCGTCGTTCACCGCGACGCAGGCCACATCGATGCCGCGCTGCTTGAATTGGTCAAGCTTTTCGACAAAGCCCGGCAGGTGCTTGGCGGAACAGGTCGGGGTGAACGCACCCGGCACCGAGAACAGCACCACGTTCTTGCCGGAGAAGATTTCGTCGGTATGGATCGCCTGCACTCCGTCACGCAGCACGTTGAGGGCGGCCTGCGGGATGCGATCGCCGGTCTGGATGGTCATGCGGAAACTCCTGCGGGAAAGCTGAATGATAGCGCTGCCAAGCGCCAGGCCGCTTGAAACGAGGACAAGTGCACATAGATACCGAAGCGTAGCGGCCAGCGTGCCGCATCGTGATCGAAGGAGCACCGAGATGAGCAACGTTCGCCATTCGCCGTGGATTGGCCGCCATGGCTTCCAGGATGAGATTCGCCAGGTGTTCGACCGCCTCCTTGGCGAGTCGGATACCGACCCGTCCACGGTCGTCACCAGCCAGTGGGTTCCGCGTGTCGATATCCGGGAGGAGGCGTCGCGCTTCGTGATCTTCGCCGACATTCCGGGCGTCGATCCGAAGGACATCGAGATCCAGATGGACAAGGGGATCCTGTCGATCCGTGGCGAGCGTAGTGCCGACGCTGCCGAGGAAGGTCCGCGCTGGGCCCGGCGTGAGCGCGTACATGGAGTCTTCCATCGCCGATTCGCGCTCCCGGACACGACCGATGCCAATGCCATCAGTGCCAGCGGGCGCAACGGCGTGCTGGAAGTGGTGATTCCAAAGCGGCCGGAAACCACGCCGCGCCGGATTCAAGTCCAGTAGCGTTCGCTGCTGCAGTAACGTACCGATGAGGCGAGTGCCGTCATGGCTCTCGCCGGTGAGGATGCGGCCCGCCACGGATTCCCGTGCGCGGGCCGCTCGGTTTGCAGGCAGAAGGAAGCCCGATGCGTTTCACCGACTATTACGAGACCCTCGGGGTGAAGCCCGATGCCAGCGAGGCCGAGATCAAGACGGCCTATCGTCGTCTGGCGCGCAAGTTTCACCCGGACGTCAGCAAGGAGCAGGACGCCGAAGCGCGCTTCAAGGCGATCAACGAGGCCAATGAGGTGCTGGGTGATGCGAAGAAGCGCGCCCATTACGACCAGGTGCGCGCCGGTGGCTACCGTGGTGGCGAGGACTTCCGTCCGCCGCCCGGTTTCGGCGACGGGGCCGGCTTCGAGTTCGGCGAAGGAGGCGGCGGAGGATTCAGCGACTTCTTCGAGTCCCTGTTCGGTGCGCGTGCTGCTGGTCGCGGGCGTGGGCCGGGAACGGGGCC
The DNA here is from genome assembly GCA_022647565.1 of Chiayiivirga sp. Lineage (GTDB taxonomy): Bacteria > Pseudomonadota > Gammaproteobacteria > Xanthomonadales > Xanthomonadaceae > JALCLA01. The sequence continues at coordinate 316,407 of JALCLA010000003.1, read as the reverse complement.
GCGCATGCAGGCGCAGCGTGCCCGGCTCGAGGTGGATCTGGAAACCGTCCATTCGGGTGGCACGCGTCGCATCGAGATCGACGGGCGCGCGCTGGATGTGAAGATCCCCGCAGGCATCGGCGCGGGCCAGAGCATTCGACTTGCAGGGCAGGGCAGTGGCGGGCGCGACCTGATGCTCGAAATCGCCTATGCGCCGCACCTGCAGTTTGAACTGGATGGGCGTGACGTGATCCACCGCCTCGTGGTGGCTCCGTGGGAAGCGGCGCTGGGTGCCGAATTGGACATCCCGACCTTGGCTGGCGCGGTCAAGCTGCGCATTCCCGCGGGATCGGATCGGGGCAAGCGCCTGCGTTTGCGTGGGCGCGGACTTCCGGGTGATCCGGCGGGGGACCAGTACGTCGTGATCGAGATCCGCGCCCCGGTGCCGCACAACGAGGCACAGCGCCTGGCCTACGCCGAACTGGCGAAAACGTTCGCAAGCCCAGGCGGAAGTTGAATCCCGCCGCCCTTGCGCTGACAACCCGTGCCGGGTCAGGCCAGCGCACAGGCGCGGTGGTTGCGCACTATGGCGTGGAGGGCGGTTCCGCCGCAGGTGCCGCTGCCGACGGCGCTGCCGTGTAGCCGAAGAAGCCCTTGAGCATTGCCTCTGAACCGGCGTACTCGGCCGCCGTGGCTGGTTCGAACTTGCTCGCTCCCAGTTCCACCAGCACCTCCATCAAGGCCTCGTCCTCGTGCAGCTTGAGCAAGGCGTCCTTGACCGCCTCTTTGGCGGCGGCATCGACGCCGGGCGCTGCACTCATCGCGCGGCCGGGGAAATCCCGTGTTTTCTGGATCGCCACGAGGTTCGGATAGAGATCGGCAATATAGGTCTGGACCATCGCGGCCTCGACCTCGGGCGCGAATACCATCTCCACGCCGTCTCGCCAGGTGGCGGCTTCCGACCGGATATCGGGTTGGGCGATCGGGTTCTTGTACATCTCCGCCAGCAGGGCGAAGCCGAGGCTCGGAGAAGGCATGCAGGCGATGCGCTTGCCGACGAGTCCTTGCAAGCCGAGTTCGGCCTGCTCGGGATAGGCCAGCAAGGCATAGCTGGTGGGTTCGGCGGTCCGCGCCAGGGGCTCGAAGCCGTATCGCTGCACGCGAAAATCGACGAAATGTGCTTCCTCGAAGGCAAAGTCGACCGGCTTGTTCTGGCGCAGGTCGCGCCAGAGGAAGTGGTAGTTGCGTGGCACCACCAGGGTAAACGTGTGTCCGGTGCTCTTGTTGAGGTAGTCGAGCAGGGGCTTGTAGACCTCCTGCGCCTGTTCCCTCGGATACGAGGGCTCGATCCCGAGGGTGAACTGGGCTGCGAGCAGTGGTGGCGACATCGCAGCGAACAGCACCAGAGCCGCACCCGCACGACGCTGCACACTCATGAGCATTCCCTCCGTTCCTGCACAGGGCTATATCAGAAAGTCCGGAAAATGCAATGCCGTTTCGCCCGGTCAGGACGTAAACAAGTTTATCGGTGCATCCCATGTGCGAAATCGGTCAACGTCAACGCCTGGCCCTGCTCGCCGGCGAGACGGGTGGCCTGAAGGTCCAGAGGCAGGACCGCCAGCGCCTCGTGCCGATCTCCGACACTGGCCGAACACAGGATGTCCCCGATCCGATGGCCCGCATCCAGGACGCCGGAACCGGGCGCGATCGGTTCATTGCCAACCAGGCGGCGCAGCCCGCGTTTGGCCTGGCCCAGGAAATGGGTGCGAGCAACGATTTCCTGACCGGGGTAGCAGCCCTTCTTCACGCTGAAGGCGTGCAGCCGGTCGAGGCCCAGCATCTGCGGCGTATGCAGCGCGACCGCCGATTCAGGCAGGCGGGGAAGCCCGTGCGCCAGATCCGCCAGGCGCCAGCTTGCGATGCTGTCCCGATCGCCCGTGGCCGGCGGAACCGCGGAAATATCGAGTACGCGCGACGGGTGCCCACCGAGCCTGATCCGGGCAAGCGCACCGTGGCCGGTTTCCGCACCCGTCTGATCCTCGCCGGGTTGCAGGAACAGGTCGTCGCGTGCCCGCAGGCTGAGCTTGCTGCGGAACTGGAACCGGCGCAGGTCATCCGCGAGGCGTGTCGCCGGGTAGTCGGGCAGCACCAGCCAATACAACTGCTCACCTCGACGCAGCAGGAGGGTCAGCGCAATGACCCGGCCTTTGGGACTGAGCCAGCCGTTCCATTGCCAGTCTCCAACACCCAACTGGCTGACGTCATTCATTAGCTGCGCTTGCAGGAAAGCACCCGCGTCGCGGCCTTCCGCCTCGAGCACGCCACCACTCCACACCGCCTCCGGCATGGCTTCGCTCGTTTCCGTCTTGATCGACATTTGGCTGGGGTTTAACCTTTACGCCTTTGGCGATGCAGCGAATGATAGGCCACGCGCCAGCGATTCCCGAATCTTCCGGCGCAACCGAGCCGACGTCCGAAACCGGACCGAAGCCACCGACGCCGCGTGAAGTCGGTGGACGCGAGGGGCCCGATCCAGTTCGCTACGGCGATTGGGAAAAGAATGGTCGCTGCATCGATTTCTGACCGAGCTGCCGGCCGTGCGGGCGGCGATCCGCTCCTCCGCGACCGACTCGAACACGTAGGCGAACCATGACGCAACGCGAGCGCCCCCTGTCCCCGCATCTGCAGGTCTATCGCTGGCAGATCACGATGACCTTGTCGATCCTGCACCGTGCCACCGGCATGGCGCTGGCGATCGGCGCCTTTGCCGTGGCGTGGTGGTTGCTGGCCGTGTCCGGTGGCGGCGAGACGTTCGCGACGTTTCACGGGATCGCGGCCACGTGGTTCGGCAAGCTGGCGCTGTTCGGATTCAGCTTCTGCCTGATCTACCACTTGCTCAATGGACTGCGGCACCTGCTCTGGGACGTGGGCTATGGCTACGAGATACCCAAGCTCTACGCCACCGGCTGGACCGTCGTGGTGCTGGCGCTGCTCATCACCGGCACGGTCTGGTTCTGTGCCCTGCGCAGCGGAGGTGTGGCATGAGCCACTCATCGTCGAACCTGCGTGACCCGCTGGCGCGCGTGCGTGGCCTTGGCTCGGCGCGCGGTGGCACCCAGCACTGGTGGGTACAGCGCGTCACGGCGGTGGCTCTGGCCCTGCTCACTCCCTGGTTTCTGTGGCTGGTGCTGACGCTCCTGGGTGCGAATCACTCCACCATGCGCCTGAGCCTGGCGCAGCCACTTAATGCCGTGCTGATGGCTGCGTGGGTGATTGCACTGTTCTGGCACGCCAAGCTCGGCGTGCAAGTGGTGATCGAAGACTACGTGCACACGCCGGCGCTGGAAATTGCGGCGCAACTCGCCGTCACCTTCGCTTGCGCGCTCGGTGCGCTCGCTTCCCTCGTGGCCATCGGCCGCATCGCGTTCTCGGCCTGAGCCCGTCATGACCTCTGCCTACAAGATCACCGAACACAAATACGACATGGTTGTGGTTGGCGCCGGCGGCGCCGGTTTGCGGGCGACGTTCGGCCTCGCGCAGAAGGGCCTCAATACCGCCTGCATCACCAAGGTGTTCCCGACCCGTTCGCATACCGTGGCAGCGCAGGGCGGCGTGGCCGCGGCCTTGGCCAACATGGGCGAGGATGACTGGCGGTACCACTTCTTCGACACGGTGAAGGGCTCCGACTGGTTGGGCGATCAGGATGCGATCGAGTACATGTGTCGCGAAGCCATCCCCGCGATCCACGAACTCGAGCACTACGGCGTGCCGTTCTCGCGCACCGAGGACGGCAAGATCTACCAGCGCCCGTTCGGCGGCATGACCACGCGTTTCGGTGAGGGTCCGCCCGCGCAGCGCACCTGCGCCGCGGCCGACCGTACCGGCCACGCCATTCTGCATACGCTTTACCAGCAGTCGCTGGCGCACGATGCGCGTTTCTTCATCGAGTATTTCGCGCTTGACCTGATCATGGATGCCGAGGGCGCTTGCCGCGGCGTGCTGGCGCTGGACATGGCCACCGGCGAACTGCATCTGTTCCGCGCACACGGAACGGTGCTGGCCACGGGTGGCTATGGTCGCGCCTATTTCTCCGCCACCTCGGCCCATACCTGCACCGGCGACGGTGGCGGCATGGTGCTGCGCGCCGGCTTGGCGATGCAGGACATGGAGTTCGTGCAGTTCCATCCCACCGGCATTTACGGCGCCGGCTGCCTGATCACCGAAGGCGTGCGAGGCGAGGGTGGCATCCTGCGCAACTCGCTCGGTGAGCGCTTCATGGAACGCTATGCGCCGAGCGTGAAGGACCTTGCCCCGCGCGACATGGTGTCGCGCTCAATGACGATCGAGATCCGCGAAGGACGCGGTTGCGGCCCCGACAAGGACCACATCCTGCTCGACCTCACCCATCTCGGGCCGGAAGTGATCCACGAGCGCCTGCCGGGCATTTCCGAGACGGCGAAGATCTTTGCCGGCGTCGATACCACCAAGCAACCGATCCCGGTGTTGCCGACGGTGCACTACAACATGGGTGGCATACCTACCAACTACCACGGCGAGGTAGTGCAGCTTCGCGGTGGCAACCCCGACGCGGTGGTGCCCGGGCTTTACGCGATCGGCGAGGCGGCGTGTGTTTCGGTCCATGGCGCCAACCGCCTGGGTTCGAACTCGCTGCTCGATCTCGTGGTGTTCGGTCGCGCCGTGGCCAATCGTTGCGCCGCAACGATCACCTCGAACGCGTCGCACAAGGTCCTGCCCGCCGACGCCTGCGACGCAGCCCTGGCGAACCTCGACAAGTACCGCAACGCCAAGGGCAGCACTCCGACCGCAGACATCCGCCTCGACATGCAGCGCACCATGCAGAAGGACGCGGCGGTGTTCCGCACCGGCGAGACCCTCGCCGAAGGCGTGAAGAAGATCCGCGCCGTGCACGCCAGCTTTGCCGACGTCGGGGTGAGCGACCGTTCCCTGATCTGGAATTCCGACCTGATCGAGACCCTGGAGCTGCAGAACCTGCTCGACCAGGCCGTGGTCACCATGGTGTCCGCCGAGAACCGGAAGGAATCGCGCGGCGCGCATGCGCGCGAGGATTTCCCCAAGCGCGACGACGAGAACTGGATGAAGCACACCTTGTGCGGCATCGATACCAAGGGCAACACCGCGATCGACTATCGTCCCGTGCACATGTACACCATGAGCGACGAGATCAAGGCCGTTCCACCCAAGGCCCGCGTGTACTGAGCGCATGACGATGGCGCGCGAAGGCGGACTCCTGGCCTGGCAGTGGCGGCATTACGCCGAGAACCACCGCAATCGGCTGAACCTGTGGATCCACTTCGTGGCGGTGCCGACCTTCGTCGGCGCAGCTCTGGCTGCGGCGCAATTGCTGGTCACCGGGCGCTACGTCGTGGCCGGGCTTGCCTTCGTGGTCATGGTCGGAGCATTCGCGCTGCAGGCGCTTGGACACAAGCGCGAGGCCGTGGCTCCGATCCCGTTCGACGGCGTGGCGGACTTCGCCAAGCGCGTGTTCGCCGAGCAATTCATCACGTTTCCGCGTTTCGTCCTCAGCCGCGGTTTTGCGCGGCAGTCGGGCGGCCACTACCAGGACTGAATCATGGCCGAGTTCACCCTTCCCAAGAACTCCAAGGTGCGCAAGGGCAAGCACTATCCGGCCAAGGGCGCCAAGGGCCCGGTGCGGAATTTCAGGATCTACCGCTGGAATCCGGACGACGACGCCAATCCGCGCCTCGACACCTACGAGGTGGATCTGGGCAGCTGCGGGCCGATGGTCCTGGATGCGCTGATCAAGATCAAGAACGAGATCGACCCGACGCTCACCTTCCGCCGTTCCTGTCGCGAAGGCATCTGCGGCTCGTGCGCGATGAACATCGACGGCACCAACACCCTGGCCTGCACCCGTGCGATCGAGGACTGCGGCAAGAAGGACGTGCCGATCTACCCACTGCCGCACATGCCGGTGGTGAAGGACCTGGTGCCCGATCTCACCCATTTCTACGCGCAGTACGCCTCGATCAAGCCCTGGCTGCGCAGCCAGACCCCGGCGCCGCCGGATCGCGAGCGGCTGCAGTCGCCGGACGATCGCAAGAAGCTCGACGGTCTGTACGAGTGCATCCTCTGCGCCTGCTGCAGCACCAGCTGCCCGAGCTACTGGTGGAATGGCGACCGCTATCTCGGTCCCGCGATCCTGCTGCAGGCGTACCGCTGGATCGTCGACAGCCGCGACGACGACACCGGCGCGCGCCTGGATGAACTGGAAGATCCGTTCCGCCTGTATCGCTGCCATACCATCATGAATTGCACCCGCACTTGTCCGAAGGGCCTGAATCCGGCCAAGGCGATCGGTGAGATCAAGAAGCTGATGCTGCAGCGGCGCGGCGTGTGAGTTCGATGAACCTGGTCGACGCGAGCCTGCTTGCGCCGGTGGTGGCGATGGCCGGTGTCACGTTCCTCGTCTGGTTGCGGCTCTATCACCTGCGTCTGGGCGAGATGCGCCGGTCGCGCATCGATCCGCAACGGCTCGCGTTGTCGGCGCCCAAGGAATCGCTGCTCAAGGACACACGCGCCTCGGACAACTTCAGCAACTTGTTCGAAGTCCCTGTCCTGTTCTACGTCGGCGCGTTGGCGGTGACTCAGGCAGGCTTGTCCGATCCCGTCTTCCTGGTATTGGCGTGGACCTTCGTTGCGTTGCGCGCGGCGCACAGCCTGATCCAGTGCACCTACAACCGCGTCATGCATCGCTTCACGGTCTATGCGCTGGCGACACTGGTGCTGACCGCCTTCTGGATGCGCTTCGCGCTCAAGTTGCCGTGGTGAGCGACGACGCCGAGCTGCGCCGCCTGCGCTGGCGTTGCCGGCGCGGCATGCGCGAACTCGACCAGTTGCTGGAGCGATTCCTGGACAAGGCCTGGACGGAGGCGGAACCTTCCGAGCGCGCCAGGTTCGAACGCCTGCTTGATTGCGAGGACGACCAGCTTTGGCGCTGGTTTCTTCAGCATGCCCGCCCCGACGACCCTGACCTCGATGCCGCCGTCCGACATGTCCTCGCCGCCGCTCCGGTTTGAATTGCGCGTCTCGAATGCGTTGCGCGTGGCCCTTGTCCTGCTGGCCCTGGGAGCGGCGTGGGCGCTGTGGCGTTCGGACCTGCCGCGCGCCAGCCTGCTCGCGATTCCGCTCCTGTTCGGTGCCAGTTGGTGGCAACTGCAGCGGATGCGGTGGCGCGAGTTGGTGTTGCGTGGCGACGGCAGCGCCGTGCTTGCCGATGCCGGCGGCGAGTTGCACGAGGCCTCGGTCAGCGGCTTGCAGGATCGGGGGCTGCTGCAGGTGCTGCGATTGACCCGTGCAGGCCGTACAGTCGTCCTGGTCTTCGGCTTCGATACGCTGGATGCGGCCCGGCGCCGCGAACTGCGACTCTGGACCGAACGACATCTTCGGCGCGACGCGACCCCGGGAGTGGCCGCGCATGTTTAGGCCGCTGGAACTGGCGATCGGACTGCGCTACATCCGCGCCAAGCGCCGCAACAGTTTCATCTCCTTCATTTCGCTGGCATCGATGCTCGGCATTGCCCTGGGCGTCGTCGCACTGATCACCACCATTTCGGTGATGAACGGATTCGAGAAGGAACTGCGCCAGCGCATCCTGGGCATGGTGTCGCACGCCACGATCAGCGGGTCGGGGGCGAGCCTCAAGGATTGGCCGCGGGCCGTGGAAATCGCCGAGGCCGACTCGCGCGTGCTGGGCGCGGCGCCCTATGTCGAACGCGAAGCCCTGCTCAATGGCTCGCGCACCCAGGGCGCGCTGCTGCGCGGCATCCTGCCCGAGGCCGAGCCGCGCGTTTCGGAACTCGGCGAAAAGATGAAGGTGGGGGTGCTCACCGACCTCGAAGCCGGCGCCTTCCGGATCGTGCTGGGCAAGGAACTGGCGCTGTGGCTGGGAGTGGACGTCGGTGATGCGGTGACCGTCATGGTGCCCGAGGCCCGCACCACGCCGATCGGCGTGCTGCCGCAGATGCGCCGATTCACCGTGGTCGGGATCTTCGAGGCCGGAATGCAGGAGTACGACCTGCAGTTGGCCGTGATCCATATCGCCGATGCGCAGAAGCTGCTGCGCCTGGGTGAAGGCGTCAGCGGCGTTCGGCTCAAGCTCGGCGACATGTTCGATGCCTGGAACGTGGCGCGCGACCTGGCCGACGAGATGGGCGAGTTCTACCGTGTGCGCGACTGGAGCCGGGACCATGCCAACTTCTTCCGCGCCATCAAGATGGAAAAGACGGTGATGTTCGTGATCCTGTCGCTGATCGTGGCGGTGGCGGCGTTCAACCTGGTGTCGTCGCTGGTGATGCTCGTCACCGACAAGCAGGCCGACATCGCCATCCTGCGCACCCTGGGACTGACGCCGCGCTCGGTGATGGGCGTGTTCATGGTGCAGGGGACGCTGATCGGCATCGCAGGCATCGTGCTCGGCCTGGTGGGCGGCGTGCTGTTGACCCTGAACCTGCACCTGGTCGTGACCGGGCTCGAATCGGCCCTGGGCTTCGAGTTGATGCCGGCGGATGTCTACTACATCACCGGCGTGCCGACCGAGTTGCGCGTCGACCAGATCGGGTTGATCGCCATCGTCGCGTTCGGCATGTGCATGCTGGCCACGATCTACCCGGCCTGGCGTGCGGCACGCACCGACCCCGCCACGGCCTTGCGCTATGAGTGAATCCGCCGCCATGTCCCCGGTTCTTGCTTGCCGTGGCCTGGGCAAGACCTATGTCGAAGGCGGGCTCAACACGCCGGTATTCGACGCCATCGATTTCGAAGTGGCGCGCGGCGAGACCGTGGCCATCGTCGGCGCATCGGGCGCGGGCAAGAGTACTTTGCTGCACTTGCTAGGCGGGCTGGACGCGGTCAGCGCCGGGGAAGTTTTCGTGCAGGGCGAGAAGATGAGTGCCCTGTCGGATGCGGACCGAGGGCGCTTGCGCAACCGCGCGCTCGGTTTCGTTTACCAGTTCCACCACCTGCTGCCCGAATTCACTGCGCTCGAGAACGTGATGATGCCGCTGCTGATCGGTGGGGCCGGCGTGGCGGATGCCCGGCCGCGTGCCGCGGAGTTGCTGGGCCGCGTGGGCTTGGCGCAACGCACCCATCACAAGCCGGGAGAGCTGTCGGGCGGTGAGCGCCAGCGTTGTGCGGTGGCGCGCGCCTTGGTAACACGCCCTGCCTGCGTGCTGGGGGACGAACCCACCGGCAACCTGGACGAGAAGACCGCGGCCCAGGTGTATGCACTGATGCTGGAACTCAATCGCGAGATCGGCACCAGCTTCGTACTGGTGACGCATGATCGACGCCTGGCGCGGACCATGGATCGCGCTCTGGAACTGGCGAACGGCAAGCTGCGCGTCCTCGCGCCCGAACAGGTGTAAGGGTGGAGGCTCGCCGCGAAGCCCGGGCTTTGCGGTGGGTGGCAGCCAGCCCGCCGCTGGGCATCGGTGTCGCCCTGGCGCTGATGTGCGGTGTCGGCTTCGCGTTCTGCTTGCCGGAACTTCCGCGCTCACTCCTGAGCTGGTGCCTGGCGGGAGTCGGACTGCTGGCCTGGATCGCTTTGCCACGCTGGCGTTGGTTTGCTGCCTGTGCCTTCGGGCTGGCATGGGCCTGCCTGCACGGTGGATGGGCCATGCAGCAACGGATTCCCCCGGCACTCGAAGGGGTCGATGTCGTCGTGCAGGGTCGCGTCAGCGGCCTGCCGCAGTCCGGGGAGCGTTCGCTCCGCTTCGATTTCGTGGTGGACCTCGCTGCAGGCGAGGCCGCGATCCTCGTCGGGAAGCGGCTGCGCCTGAGTTGGTACGGGTCGGCGCCTGAGGTAGCGGCCGGAAGCCGGTGGCGCTTGCAGTTGCGCCTGAAGCGACCGCGAGGCGTGCAGAACCCGGGAGGCTTCGACTTCGAGCGCCATGCGCTGGAACGACGCCTGGCGGCCACCGGCTACGTGCGTGAAAGCCGTGAGAACCGACGGCTGCAAGGTGGTGGCGGCATCGATGCCGAGCGGCAGCGCCTGTCCGACGTGATCGCTCGCAGCATGGCATCGCCACGCGCGCGTTTTGTCCAGGCGCTAGCCCTGGGCGACACGCGTGCCCTGGACGAGCGCGACTGGGAAGTACTGCGCGCCACCGGAATCGCACACCTGATCGCCATCTCGGGCTTTCACGTGGGCCTGGTGGCCGGGTTTGGTGCACTGCTGATGCGATGGCTCTACCGCCTTCGGCCTCGGTGGGGACTGCGCCTGCCCTTGCCGCAGGCCGCGGCATGGGCTGCATTGGCCTGCGCCGGCGGCTACACCGCGCTCGCCGGGTTTGCACTGCCCACGGTGCGGACCTGGCTGATGCTGGCGACCGCCTTGGTTGCGGTGCTGTCGCGGCGTCGGTTCGACGCGTGGCAAGCGCTGGCCCTGAGCCTGATTGCGGTCTTGCTGGTGGACCCGCTGAGCGTGCTGGGCGCGGGATTCTGGTTGTCCTTCCTCGGCGTGGGCTGGTTGCTCTGGTGCCTGCCACACGAGCGCCAGTTGTCGCTGCGCAATCTGGTCGGCGCGCAAGGGGTGATGAGCCTGAGCCTGTTGCCGCTTACCGTGTGGTTCTTCGGGCAGGCCTCGATTGTCGGTCCGCTGGCGAACCTGGTCGCAGTGCCGTGGGTGAGCGGAATCGTGGTGCCGCTGGCGCTGATCGGAACTGCCTTGTCGATGCTGTTCGAACCCCTCGGTTCGCCCTTCTTCATTGCCTCCGGTGGGGTCATGCAGGGCTTGTGGTGGGGGATGGAGGCGATGTCGCATTGGCGCGGCGCGCTGGCGTACCTTCCGGCTCCCGATGGCGTGGCCTTCGCGTTGGCTGTGCTGGGCGCGTTCTGGTTGCTGCTGCCGCGCGGGCTGCCCGGCAAGCCGCTCGCCGCAGTTCTCTTCCTGCCCTTGTTGTGGCCCGCGCAAGAGCGTCTCCAGCCGGGTGTGGCGGAAGTCTGGTTGCTGGATGTGGGGCAGGGGCTATCGGTGCTGGTGCGGACCCACGACCATGCCTTGCTCTACGACGCCGGACCTGCTTACACCGGCGGTCTGGACATGGGGGATGCTGCCGTGGTGCCGGCGCTGCGCGCCCTGGGCGTGTCGCGCCTCGATGCCTACGTCGAATCCCATGGCGACAACGACCATGCCGGCGGCAGCGATGCGGTGCTGCGTGCCTATGCACCAGGTCGGATCCTCGCGTCCGATCCCGCGCGCCACGCGGCGCAGGCTTGTGTGGCCGCAGAAGGCTGGGAATGGGATGGGGTCCGCTTCACCTTCCTGCATCCACCGCTGCACTTCCCATACCTCAAGAACGACAGCTCTTGCGTGCTCAAGGTGGAAGCGGCGGGTTCGAGCCTGCTGTTGCCGGGCGACATCTCGGACACCATCGAAGCTCGCCTCGTGCGCGAACAGGGTGCGGCCCTGCGCGCCGATGTGTTGGTGGTTCCGCACCACGGCAGCCGGACCTCCTCCAGCGCCGCGTTCCTTGCCGCCGCGGGACCCGAGCAGGCCCTGATCGGCGTCGGCCATCGCAATCGCTTCGACCTGCCGCGCCCCGACATCGTGCAGCGCTACGTGGACGCAGACATCGAAGTCTCCGATACCGCGACGAGCGGCGCGATTCGACTGCGCCTGGGACACGATCGGATCGACCCTCCAAGCGCCTGGCGCAAGGTGATGCCGCGGTTCTGGCGGGAGGAGTAGGGCGCGCGCGGCGACTGCTAAGATGCAACGGTCGCGGCTCCGCGCCGCCCTACAGGATGCACGCGCGTGCTGGAATTGCTGATTGCGGGTGGTTGGGTGATGTGGCCGATCATGGCCTGTTCGGCCATTACCCTGGCCATCGTGCTGGAACGTTTCTGGACCCTGCGCAAGAAGGCGGTGATACCCGCCGGCCTCGGACAGGAAGTGCGCGAATGGGCGGCACAGCACAAGCTCGACCCGCAGCACGTGGAGTCCTTGCGCGCGAATTCCCCCCTGGGCGAGATCCTGGCGGCGGCACTGGAGGTGCGGCACCGGCCGCGCGAGGTGATCAAGGAACGGATCGAGGACGTGGGCCGGCACGTGGTGCACCAGCTCGAGCGCTTCCTCAACACCCTGGGCACCATCGTCGGCATTGCGCCGCTGCTGGGGCTGCTCGGCACCGTGATCGGCATGATCCACATGTTCCTGGCCATCCTCGACAACGGCATCGGCGACGTGGCGCAACTGGCGGGCGGCATTGGCCAGGCCCTCGTGTGCACCGCCGCGGGCATGATCGTCGCGATCCCGGCGCTTGCCTTCCATCGCTACTTCCGCGGCCGGGTGTGGGAATACGTGGTGGAGATGGAGAAGCAGGCGATGGCGCTGCTCGACACGCTCGACGCCGGTGCCGTGCATCATCCGGCCACGCGCAAGCGGAGCGCCGGATGAGACTGTCGTCGCGCCGCATGAGCGACGAGCCGGAGATCGCGCTCGTGCCACTGATCGACGTGGTGCTGACGCTGATCATCTTCTTCGTGCTCACCACCACGTTCGAGGATCGCGCGGCGCTCAAGGTACAGTTGCCGGAAGCCAGCGTGAAGCCGGCCGAAACCCTGAAGGATCCGCTCCTGGTGGTGATCGACCAGCAGGGGCGCTATTTCGTCGGGGGCAATGAGGTGCTGAAGCCAGGGGCGGCGGCGCTGCGCGAGGTGATACAGCAGGTTGGTGGCACGGACACGCAGCGACCCGTGACCTTGCGTGCCGATGCGCGCGCGCCGATGCAGGCGGCGATTACTGCAATGGATGTGCTGGGACAAGTGGGTTTTGCCCAGATCTCCATCGCCACGGTGCAGGCCGAGAGCGCGCCGTGAGCGAGCCGGCGGCCGCGCGCCCCGGAGCGCTGCAAACCTATCGACGCCTGCTCGGTTACGCACGACGCTATTGGGCGTTCGCGCTGCTGGCCATCGTCGGCATGGCGTTCGACGCGGCCGCGGCGGGACTGTTCACCTACCTGATCGAGCCGATGCTGGACAAGCTGTTCGACCAGCATGATGCGCGGGCGATTGCCTGGATGCCGCCCTTGCTGATTGGCCTTTTCGTGCTGCGCGGCATCGCCACCTACCTCGGCGATTACGGCATGGCGCGGGTCGGTCGCAGCGTCGTGCGCGACTTGCGCGACCAGATTTTCGGGCACTACCAACGCTTGCCTGCCGCCTATTTCGACCAGGAACCCTCGGGCAACGTGATCGCCCGCGTGGTTTACGGTGCCGAACAGGTGGCTCAGGCCAGCGCCGAGGCAGTGAAGGTGATGGTGCTGGACAGCCTCACCGTGCTGGCCATGTTGAGCGTGATGCTCTGGCACAGCGCCAGCCTCACCCTGTACCTGCTGGTGATGGTGCCCTTGACCGGCGTGGTCTGGCAGTTCGTCGGCAAGCGCTACAGGCGCATCAACCGTCGCATCCAGGGGTCGATGGGCGACGTGACCGGCTGCGTGGAAGAAGCGGTGGAAGGCAATCGCGAGGTGCGCGTCTACGGCGCGCAGGGGCGCGAGGCGCGACGCTTCTCGGAAGCGGCCACGCAGGCACTCACGCTCAACCTCAAGATCGCCAGCACCAATGCCTTGAGCACATCCACCATCCAGATCGTCGCGGCCTGCGCCCTCGCGGCCATCGTCTGGCGTGCGACCCGCCCGGACCTGCTGAGCCTGATGACGCCCGGCAGTTTCATGTCGCTGGTCACGGCCATGCTGGTGATGCTGCCCTCGCTCAAGCGCCTGACCACGGTGCAGGCTACCTTGCAGCGCGGGGTTGCCGCCGCCGACGAGTTGTTCGGCGTGCTCGACACGCCCGCCGAGCGCGACACGGGTACGGTGTCCGTGGTGCGCTGTCGCGGCGAGATCGAGTTCGATGCCGCTTGCTTGAAGTACCCCGGACGCGAGGGCGCCGCGCTCGATGGCGTCACCCTGCGCTGTGCCGCCGGCAGCGTGACCGCACTGGTGGGGCGCTCGGGCAGCGGCAAGACCAGTTTGGTGAGCCTGCTGCCGCGCTTCTACGAGCTCACCGGGGGTGCGGTGCGCATCGATGGCGTGGAGCTGGCGAACTATCGCCTTGCCGACCTGCGCGCACAGATCGCGCTGGTGAGCCAACGGGTGGTGCTGTTCAACGGCAGCATCGCCGAGAACATCGGCTACGGTGGCTTGTGCGACGCGAGCGAGGAACGGATCGTGGCGGCGGCCGAAGCCGCGAACGCGATGGAGTTCATCCGCAAGCTGCCGCAAGGCATCCACAGCCCGGTGGGCGAACGCGGCGCCCTGTTGTCGGGTGGGCAGCGTCAGCGCATCGCGATTGCGCGCGCGCTCCTCAAGAACGCGCCGATCCTGATCCTGGATGAAGCCACCAGTGCCCTCGATACCGAGTCCGAGCGCCTGATCCAGGATGCGCTCGATCGCCTGATGCACGACCGCACCACGCTGGTCATCGCGCATCGGTTGTCGACGGTCGAGCATGCGGACCAGATCGCGGTAATGGAAGCTGGTCGGGTGGTGGAGCTCGGCCGGCATGCGGAGCTGCTGGCGCGCGGCGGGGTGTACGCGGCCCTGTACCGGCTGCAGTTCCGTGACGAGGCGGTTGCAGCAACGCCGGTGTGAAGACCGCAGCCGCCCAATCGGTGCTCGCGTGGCTGGAGCAGCGCTGGTACGGCGGAGTGCAGCCCGAGTGGCCGTTGCGCTGCTTGGCCCGGCTCTACGCCGCGGAAGCCGCTCGCCGCCGTCGCCGGTTCCTGGCCAATCGCGCGTCGATGCCGCGGGTAAGCCTGCCCACGCTGGTGGTCGGCAATCTCACCATCGGTGGTGCCGGCAAGACTCCCCTGACCCTGGCCCTGATCGAGGCCTTGCGCTCGCGCGGCTGGAAGCCGGGCGTCGTGTCGCGTGGCTACGGCGGCAGCGCCACCGGGCCGGAACGCGTCCTGGCAGGCAGCGATCCCGCGCGCGTCGGCGACGAGCCCTGCCTGATCGCTGCGCGCAGCGGCGCCCCGGTCGCGATTGCGCGCCGACGCGTGGAGGCCGCGCGCCTGCTCGAGGCCAGCCACGAAGTGGACGTGTTGATCGCCGATGACGGCTTGCAGCACTACGCCCTGGCGCGCGACCTCGAGGTGCTGGTGATCGACGGCCGGCGTCGCTTCGGCAACGGTGCGCCGCTGCCGGCCGGGCCGCTGCGGGATGCCGTGGCGCGTGCCGAGAGCTGCGATTTCCGCGTCGTGAACGGTGGCGAGGCCGGCGACGGCGAGGTCGCGATGCGGCTCGAACAGCGCCATGTGGTGCCACTGGCCGGCGGGACTGCGCAGCCGCTTTCGGGGTTCGAAGGCCAGCGCGTCCATGCCGTGGCCGGCATCGGCGACCCGAGTCGATTCTTTGCGGCGCTGCGTGGGCACGGGATCGAAGTCGTTCCCCATCCCTTCCCGGACCATCATGCGTTTCGTGCCGGTGATTTCGCGTTCAAGGAGCGGCTTCCGATCCTGATGACCGAGAAGGATGCGGTGAAATGCCGTCGACTTGCCTTGCCTGAGGCCTGCGTCGTGCCGGTCGATGCGATCCTGCCTGCGTCGTTCTTTGCCGACATCGATGCCCGGCTGCACGCCTTGCCACGAGACTACCGATGAGTTCCAGCCTCGATTTCGTCGTCGCCATCCCGGCGCGCCACGCATCCACGCGCTTGCCCGGCAAGCCGCTGCGGCTCATCGCGGGCGAGCCGATGATCGTGCATGTGGTGAGGCGCGCACGCGAGGCCGGAGCCAGCGAAGTGGTGGTGGCCACGGACGATGCGCGCATCGCGGAGGCTCTCGCGCCGCTGGACGTGGCCGTCTGCATGACTTCCGCGGCACACACCTCGGGCACGGATCGCCTTGCGGAGTGTGCAGCCTTGAAAGGCTGGCCCGATACACGCATCGTGGTGAACCTGCAGGGCGATGAGCCGCTCGCGCCGGCCGCGGCAGTGCGTGCGGTAGCGGAGACGCTGGCCGCAGCCGGTACGGAACTCGCCACGCTCGCCACGTCGATCGCCGGCACGCACGAATTGTTCGATCCGAACTGCGTCAAGCTGGTGCGCGACGCCAACGGCAACGCGCTGTACTTCAGCCGTGCGCCCATTCCCTGGCACCGGGATGCGTTCGCGCACGACCGGGTCACGCTGCCATCAGGAACCTGGTTGCGCCATATCGGCATGTACGCCTACCGCGTGGCCGAGTTGCGCCGATTCGCTGCCATGCCGTCCGGCGCGCTGGAGCAGCTCGAATCGTTGGAACAGCTGCGCGTGCTGGAAGCAGGCTGGAAGATCGCCGTTGCGCTCACGCCGGAACCGGTGCCGGCGGGTGTCGACACCGAAGAGGACCTGCGCCGCGTGGCGGCCTGGTTCGAGTCGCGCGGGCGGAAGTCGCGTTGAAGCGCCTGCTGTTCGTCTGCATGGGCAATATCTGCCGCTCGCCGCTGGCCGAAGGCATCGCGCGTCGGCGCGCCCTGGATGCGCAACTCGACCTGGTCTTCGATTCGGCCGGCACCGAGGCCTATCACGTTGGCCAGGCCCCCGATCCGCGTGCGCGGGCGGTCGCGCGTGCGCGCGGCGCCTCGATCGATGATCTGCGCGCGCGGCAGGTGGATGCGGGGGATTTCCGCCGGTTCGACCTGATCCTGGCGGCGGATCGCGGCAATCTTCGGCGCCTGGAGGCGCTACGGCCGAGTGACGCACGCGCGGAGCTGGCGCTGCTGCTGCCCTGGGCCGGTGCGCCCGCGGGAACGGAAGTGCCCGACCCTTACTACGGCGATGCAGCCGATTTTTCGCAGGTCTTCGATCTGCTCGATGGCTGCATGGCGGCATTGCTCGCGCGCGCGAGCACGGCATAATGCGGACAGGTACCCGCTCGATCAGGGACGCATGAGTGCCTTGCCGCTGGCGCCGGAGTTGTCCGGCAAGCTCGAATGGATCAACGCGCCCGCCATCAGCCTGCCGGCGTTGCGCGGTCGCGTGGTGCTGCTGGCATTCTGGCACGCAGGCTCCGCCTACAGCCTCAATCTGCTCGATGATCTTCGCGCCCTGCAGGGAAAGCACGCGGATGGCGTGAGCGTCCTGGGCATCCACACGCCCAAGTTCGACGCCGAGCGCGATGTCCGCGTGGTGCAGAAGGCGATCAATCGTGGCTTCGTACGCTTCCCGGTGGCGAATGATCCGGCCTTCGAGGCCTGGCAACACTTCGGCGTGCGGGCCTGGCCTTCGGTCGTCGTGCTCGACACCGCCGGGCATCTGGTTGAGGTCGCCAGCGGCGACATGAACCGCGAAGCGCTCGATGGTCTCGTCACCCAGTTGCTGGATGACGCAGCGGCGCGGCACGAGCGCGTGTTCGACGTGATGCAGCCGGTGCTCAGGCCCGAGTCGCGCTTGCCGCTGAGTTTCCCGAGCGGGCTGGCGGCGACCCAGAACCATCTCTACCTCGCCGATACCGGCCACAACCGTATCCTGGAGCTCAATCACGCCGGTCGCATCCTGCGCCAGTTCGGCTCGGGCAATGCCGATTTCCTCGATGGCAGCAGCGGTCAGTGCAGCTTTCGGTCGCCGCGTGGCCTGGTCGTGCTGAAGGATTTCCTCTACGTCGCCGATACTGGCAACCATGCTTTGCGTCGCGTTCGCCTGCTCGATGGCGACGTCGACACGCTGGCCGGCAACGGCAAGCCCGGCCTGCCGGGCGGCCCGATGAGCGGCAATGCCGGCGACATGCCGCTCAATGCGCCCTGGGACGTGACCGGCGCCCTTGACCGCCTCTATCTGGCGATGGCCGGTTGGCAGCAGATCTGGGAGTTCGACCTCGGCAAACGAATGCTGCGGCCGGTAGCTGGCTCGGGTCGGATGAGCCTGAACGATGGCATCGGCAATGGGGCTTCGTTCGCACAGCCGGCGGCACTGGCCCAGGTGCAGCAGACCCTGTACGTGGCGGATTCGGCGGCCTCGGCGATCCGTGGGCTGCATCTGGCGAACGGCGGGGTGCAGACCCTGGTCGGACACAGCTCCTTCGAATTCGGCGACCAGGACGGCACGCGCAGCGCGGCGCGCCTGCAGTATCCGCTCGCGCTGGCGCTCGATCCGCGTTCACCGCTGTTGTGGATTGCCGATACCTACAACCATTCGATCAAGATGCTGCGCCTGGGCGGCGGTGACTTGCGCCGCTTCGAGGTCGACTACCGTCTGCACGAACCATCGGCGCTTGCTGCCGCGCCTGGTGTCCTGTTCGTGGCCAACACCAGCGCGCACGAACTGCTGCGCATCGATCTGGATGCGGGTACGGTGCGGCGCTTGCCGGTCGGCGAGTGAGCCGGGCGGCGGGGCGCACATGACAGCAGGGCACGCGGCTTCAGGCTTCGACGGCAAGGCCTATGCGCGCGCACTCACCTCGGCGCCGGGCGTGTACCGCATGTACGGCAACGATGATGCCGTGCTCTACGTGGGCAAGGCTGCGGCGCTCAACAAGCGCGTGGCGAGCTATTTCACCGCCACGCCCCGGTCGTTGCGCCTGACCCGCATGATCGCCCAGATCGCGCGCATGGAAGTGACGGTGACGCGCACCGAGGCCGAGGCCCTGCTGCTCGAGAACCAGCTGATCAAGTCGCTGAAGCCGCGCTACAACGTGCTGTTGCGCGACGACAAGAGCTACCCCTGCATCTACCTGTCGAACACCGATACCGCGCCGCGCATCGCGTTCCATCGCGGCACGCGCTCCTTGCCCGGACGCTATTTCGGGCCGTACCCAAGCGTGGTGGCAGTGCGGGAGACGCTTAACCTGATCCACAAGCTGTTCAAGCTGCGTTCCTGTGAGGACAGCGTGTTCCGCAACCGCAGCCGGCCCTGTCTGCAGTACCAGATACACCGCTGCAGTGCGCCTTGCGTGAACCGGATCGCCGACTCGGATTACCGCGCCAGCGTGCGCCGTGCCGAGTTGTTCCTGGATGGCAAGAGCGATGAGCTGACCGGCGAATTGGGGGCGGCCATGGAGAGCGCCAGCGCCGCGCTGGAGTTCGAGCAGGCGGCAAGGCTGCGCGACCTGATTGCCAACCTGCGCACGGTGCAGGCGCGGCAGTACGTCGATGGCGCGCATGCCGATCTCGATGTGCTTGCGTGCGTGCTCGACCAGGGCGCGGCTTGCGTCAGCGTCCTGTGCTTCCGTGACGGGATGAATCTCGGCACCCGCGCGTACTTCCCCAGGACCAATGGAAGCGAGGATCCTGCCGAAGTGCTTGCCGCCTTCGTCACCCAGCACTACGTCGGATCGACCGGGGACGGTGCGCGGATGCCGCGCGAGATCGTGCTCAGTCATGCGATCGCCGACAGCGAGTTGATCGAGGGCGTGCTTGGCGTCCAGGCAGGCGCGCGAGTCCAGTTGCGCCATAGCGTGCGAGCCGAGCGCGCGCGCTACCTTGACCTTGCGCACCACAACGCAATGCACGCGCTCGCCACGGAACTCGGCAGCCTTGCAAACCAGCGTGCACGCCTGTCCGCACTGCAGGAGCTTCTTGGTCTGGAAGAACTGCCGCAACGGATCGAGTGCTTCGACATCAGCCACACCCAGGGCGAAGCCACCGTGGCTTCGTGCGTCGTATTCGATGCCGAAGGCCCGGTGCGACAGCAGTATCGGCGTTACAACATCGTCGATGTCACGGCGGGCGACGACTTCGCCGCGATGCGTCAGGCGCTGGCGCGGCGATTCCGGCGCGGTGCTGCAATGGCGACTGCGGGCGGCGAGGCGGCCACCGGGCTGGGAGTGTTGCCCGATCTGCTCCTGATCGATGGCGGCAAGGGACAACTGGCGCAGGCCCTGGAGGTATTGCGCGAGGCGGGTGTGGAAGGCGTCGATGTGGTGGGCGTGGCGAAGGGAGCCGAGCGCCGTGCCGGCCACGAGACCCTGATCCGCGCCGACGGACGCGAACTGCGCCCCGGGGCGGATTCGCCAGCGCTGCAGTTGATCCAGCAAGTGCGCGACGAGGCCCATCGTTTCGCCATCACCGGGCATCGCGGGCGTCGTGCCAAGGCCCGGGACACGAGCCGGCTCGAGGACATTCCCGGCATCGGGGCGCGTCGCCGCGCTATGCTCTTGAAACATTTCGGCGGGCTGGCGGGACTCAAGCGCGCCGGAATCGACGAGATCACGAGGGTCGGAGGCATTCACGCCGCGCTGGCTCGCCGCATCTACGAGGCGTTGCACGGACTGGAACGAGAGGGCAAGTGAAGCTGACCATTCCCACCTTGCTGACGCTTGGCCGGATCCTCCTGATTCCGGTGCTGGTGGTGATGTTCTATCTGCCGCAAAGCTGGTCGAACTACGCGGCGGCCGGTGTGTTCGCGCTCGGTGCGATCACCGATTGGCTCGACGGCTGGATCGCGCGTCGCTATGGCATGTACTCGGCCTTCGGTGCATTCCTCGATCCGGTGGCCGACAAGCTGGCAGTGGCGGTGGCGCTGGTGCTGATCGTGCAGCACCACCACACCGTGTTCATGGCCTTGATCGCGGCGGTCATCATCGGGCGCGAGATCACGATTTCGGCATTGCGCGAGTGGATGGCCGAGATCGGGCAGAAGGCGGCGGTGAAGGTCGCGGTCGTTGGCAAGCTCAAGACCATCGTGCAGATGGTGGCGCTGAGCATGCTCTTGTTCCGCGAAGACCTGTTCGGGCTGAAGATCTTCGCGATCGGCGAGGGCTTGCTCGCGATCGCGGCCGCATTGACGCTGTGGTCGGGGCTCGCTTATCTCCGTGCTGCGTGGCCGGCCATGCGCGAAAGCTGACGTGCGCCAGCGACAGAATCGGGATCGACAGTTGACTTCCTGATTCTCGTCCGTAAAATGCGCCGTCTCTTGCGGGAATAGCTCAGTTGGTAGAGCACGACCTTGCCAAGGTCGGGGTCGCGAGTTCGAGTCTCGTTTCCCGCTCCAGGTTGCAGTCGAAACCCCGGTCCGCCGGGGTTTCGTTTTTGAGGCCGCGCACCTCTCCAGGTCGCGGTGATGGCGAACGCAAGTGTCGCCAGCGGAAGCCCCGGCTTTCGTGTGTCGCCATCGGCCTGATGGCAGAGTGGTCATGCAGCGGCCTGCAAAGCCGTGTACGCCGGTTCGATTCCGACTCAGGCCTCCACATTCGCGTCGCAACGAGCCAGAATCCCGCTGCGGCCCGGATGGCGAAACTGGTAGACGCAAGGGACTTAAAATCCCTCACCCGAAAGGGTATGCGGGTTCGACCCCCGCTCCGGGCACCACGCCAAACCGCAGTCAGCGACGGATTTCGACCTCGTAGTCCGAAGGCTGGCCTTCGCTCAGGTAGATCGCGGCCTCGCTGAAGCGCGGCGTGCGCCGACCCGGCCGGACGTTGTTGGTGACGCCCCAGGCCTCGTCCGAACCATCCTCGAAGTCTGCGTCGACCTCTTCATCGCCGTTGGCATCATGGGTTACCGCCACGGCGTAACGTCCGGGTTCGACGCCGTCGAATGTGCAGGTCAGCATCGGCGGCAATGCCGGGTAGCGTTTTGTCTGGATCACGCCGCTGTCTCGGTCAGGGAAGCCCTTGTCGCGTGAGAACAGTGCGCACTGGATCGCGCCCGCGTCGCTGTCGATGCCAGTGACCAGGATGCGCAGGTTCCCGGCGTGACCGCTGTCGACTGCGGCTAGCGCAGGCAGGGCGAGGACGGTGGAAAGGGCAAGGCTCAGTTTCATTGCAAGTGGCATGGCGGGGTCTTCGGCAAGGTCCTGGCCGGATCGTTGCAGACGAAGATGACGATCTGTCGGCAAGCCCCGGGTTCGACACATCTCGACACATTCGCGTGCATCAAATCACGGCCCGGCCCGCCGCTGCGTGACTTGGATCACGCAACGGCCTTCCATTTCCCGCTGGTGAGCCTGGGTACTTGCGCACCACCTTCGCCGGGGCGCGCCCTGCTGCTTGCTTCGCACGGTGCTGGCAGGGCGCTATGCTGCGACGGGGAATTTGGGGGGTCGCTTCGATGTTGCCGTCGCGCTATCTCGTTTTCGTCGCATGCCTGCTGCTGGCGGTGTTCTCGGCGCTGGCGGTATGGAAGTTCGGGCCGGTCTGGTGCTGGCCACTGGCGCTGTTCGGCGCGTTGGCCGCGCTGGGAGTGCACGATCTGGTGCAGGTGCGGCGGTCGGTCCTGCGCAACTACCCGGTCATGGCGCACTTCCGCTTCCTGTTCGAGTCGATCCGGCCCGAGATCCGCCAGTACTTCCTCGAGGACGACAACGAAGAGACGCCGTTTTCCCGGGTGCAGCGCTCGATCATCTACCAGCGTGCCAAGAACGCGCTCGACAAGCGTCCCTTCGGCACCCAGCTCGACGTGTACCAGCCGCAGTACGAGTGGATAAACCACTCGATGCTGCCGCGCGAGATCGAGTCGCATGACTTTCGGGTGAACATCGGCGGCCCGGCTTGCGCCAAGCCCTATTCGGCCAGCGTGTTCAACATCTCGGCGATGAGCTTCGGCGCCCTGTCGGCAAACGCGATCATGGCCCTGAACGAAGGCGCGCGGCGTGGAGGCTTCTACCACGACACCGGCGAAGGATCGATCTCGCGCTACCACCGCGAGCATGGCGGTGACCTGGTCTGGGAGATCGGCTCGGGCTACTTCGGTTGCCGCAACGACGATGGCAGTTTCAATGCCGAGCGTTTCCGTGAGAACGCCGCGAGCGACCAGGTTCGCATGATCGAGATCAAGCTCTCGCAAGGCGCCAAGCCCGGCCATGGCGGCGTGTTGCCGGGGGCCAAGGTGTCGGGTGAGATCGCGCGCGCGCGCGGCGTGCCGGAGGGACAGGATTGCATCTCGCCGGCGCGGCATTCGGCCTTCTCGACGCCGCGCGGCCTGCTGGAGTTCGTTGCACAACTGCGCGAACTTTCGGGCGGCAAGCCGGTGGGTTTCAAGCTCGCCATCGGACATCCGTGGGAGTGGTTCGCCATCGCCAAGGCCATGGTGAAGACCGGGATCCAGCCGGATTTCATCGTGGTGGACGGTGGCGAGGGCGGTACGGGCGCCGCCCCGCTGGAGTTCACCAATCATGTCGGGGCTCCGCTGCGCGAAGCCCTGCTGCTGGTGCACAACACGCTGGTCGGGCTCAACATGCGCGGATCGATCCGCATCGGCGCGGCAGGGAAGATCGTCACGGCCTTCGATCTGGCGCGCACCATCGCGATCGGTGCCGACTGGTGCAATGCCGCGCGCGGTTTCATGTTCGCGCTCGGATGCATTCAGTCGCAGAGTTGCCATACCAGCCAGTGTCCAACCGGTGTCGCCACCCAAGACCCGCTGCGCCAGCGCGCGCTGGTGGTTCCCGACAAGGCCGAGCGCGTGCACCTGTTCCACAAGAACACGCTGAAGGCGCTGAAGGAGCTGTTGGCGGCCGCAGGCCTCACCCATCCGGATCAACTCGGCCCGGAGCACGTGATCCGTCGCGTATCATCCACCGAGGTGCGTTCGCTCGCCGCGCTGCATCACTTCGTCAAGGCCGGGGAGCTGCTCGGTGATACGCCGGAGCACCCGGTCTTCAAGATCTTCTGGCCGCAGGCCGATCCGGAATCGTTCGAAGCGCCACCGTCGCTGCTGTCGCTGCAGACCAGCAAGCAACGCTGATCAGGGTCCGGTCAGCGCACGCATACAGCGATCTCGAACCCGGCGCAGAAGATGAAATCGGCGCCGGGGATGATCACCGGCGTCTGGTCACTGCTGGTGTTCGAGTTGTCCGGGAGGCTCGCCGGGTCTGGCGTGGTGGCACGCAGCGTGGCCGAGACCTCGAGTGGCGATGCGCCCGCGTAGTCGGGCGGCAGTGACAGCGCGATGGTCACGGGCTGTGGCGCAGCAACCGGCAAGGCATCGCGCACGCATCGGACCAGAAGGCTCGCCGGATGGCTGCAGTCCCAGTCACTACCGCTCGCGGAGACCAGGAGCGTGCCCGCAGGCAAGGTGACCTCGAGACTAACGTCCTGGGCGACCGCCGGGCCGGCGTTGCCAATCGACGCGAGGTAGCGGATGCCTGCGCCCGGGGTGGCAGGGCTGCCGCCGTCACTGAGCGCCAGGGTCAGGTCGGCGAGCTCTTGCAACACGTCCAGTACCTGCATTGCCGCGTTGTTGCCGGGGAGAGGGTCGGGCGAATCCGACATCGTCACAACTCTGGCCGCAACGTTGCTGCCCATCGGTTCTGCAAGTCGCCAGGTTGTCTGGATCTGACGGGTTTCCCCAGTATCCAGATCACCCAGATGGCACGGGAAGCCGCTCACGCAGTGCCCCTGGTTGGAGATGAACTCGAAACCCGCGGGTGTCGGGATCGAGGCGATGACGGCCCGCGCAGTGTCCGGCCCCGCATTGGCAATGGTCGAGGTCAGGACCAGGGATTCTCCCGGCGCGAGGATCGTCGTGCTGGATTGCAACTCGGTCGCGAGATCCGCAGTACCGGCACCGCCCTGCGTCGTATCCGTCAGGTTGAAATGCCAGTCCACGGTGCGCTGGAAGCGTGTCTGCGCCGTGGTGATGACGATGTCCGGGGCCAGGAACTGCGCGGATACTTCGCAGAGTGCGAAGCCGGCGTCATCGACGAACCGAACCACGATGTCGCAATCGGGCCCCGGCGGAACCACGCGCAGGAACGGCGTGTAGTTGTCCGACACGGCGGCCCGGGAGCCGTCGCGCCCGGCGCGCGCGAGCTGCAGGGTGGCCACGTCGTCCGGGGCCAGATCGCGCAGGAGCCGGCCGGTGCAGAGCATCGGAAACATGGCGTTCTGTGTCGGTGGTTGGCCGTAATAGCCGCTGGAGTCGGGTTGGCCGCCATTGCAAGGCCCGAAGCTGGTGGATACTTCGACGAAGGTATTGGTCAGCGGAAGATGATCCAGGCTCACGCTTTGCGTGCCACGATCGGTCGTCGTCCCCGGAGGCGACCAGGGGAAGTTCCCGTACCTGACGAACCAGTTCCGGTTGACGTCGTCTCCGCGCGTGTCGTCGCGCGTGCCGCGGATGTTGTCGGCGCCGTCGTTGGTGTTGAACACGCCGTTCTCACCCGGGAATGCGGCGGCGAAATGCAGTTGCGGGTGATTGAAGTCCGGTGTGTTCAGCTCGGACGGGCCCAACGTGGCGTGATCCATGCCGAGGCAGTGTCCGACTTCATGCAGCAAGACCGACTCGAAATCCACCCTGCCGGCCGGGTTGCCCACCACGTTGCCGACGCGGCCTTCGAGCCGGTTGTAAGAGGCGGCCACATTGCGCATCGCCTGGGTTGGATCACCCGTCTCGGGCGGGGCGAGCGGATCAAGGCAGATCCCGAGGGTCAACGGCCCGAAGCCACCCTCGTAGCCCTGCGGATGGACCACGAGTGCGGGATTGTTCTGGTCGAAATGGAAGAAGGTGCCGGCCTTGAGTTCGGGGCCGAATGCGAGCAGAACGAGCAGGGAAAGCCGATGCAGTGGCCTCATTCGGCGCGCCTTCGCAGGGCGTGGTTCGCGCCGAAGGCATGGGCCGCATCAGCAATCCGCCCGGCTCCGATGCTGAGCTCGAGCAGCGCGTTCAAGGCGGAGTCGGCGGGACGTCGAGCGCTGTCCTGGCGCAGGTGCGCATGGCGCAGCCGCAACTCGCGCTTGTTTCCCGTCAGACCGGGACCGATGCGTACCTCGATGAGGTTCTCGTCATGTACCGCGACCAGAGCAGCATTGCTGGCCGCGGGCCGAGGCGACTGCCGTTCGGCATCGAGAGGATCGGCCTTGTCGAGCCGGGCGGCTTCGAGGCGCGCCACCAGCGCCCGGTATTCCTCGGCCGGTAGCCGCCAGCGATAGTCGCCGCGACGCCGATCATGCACGGGAATGTGCACCACGGCGCATCCACTGTTGTCGACCTGCACGATCGTGCTGGCGTCGGCTTCGGCCACCAGCAGCGGTGGCGTCGAAATCACCTCGAACAGGAGTTCGGCTCGCGCGCCGGCACAGTCCGCGTGCGCCGGCCCGGAGCAGATCAAGCCCAAGATGACAAAGACAGGCGAGCGACGCATGGCAACAGGGCAGGGAGCAGGAACGCCCCGCATCCTACGCCAGCAATCCGCTTCCGCCAGTGCGATGACGCCCCACCGTGGGTTGACCCTCCGGGGCGCTCTGGTCATAATGCGCGCCCCTTACGGGCGGTTAGCTCAGCGGTAGAGCACTGCTTTCACACGGCAGGGGTCACAAGTTCGAAACTTGTACCGCCCACCATACAAAACAGGCGCTTAGCGGAAACGCTGGCGCCTTTTTTGTGTCTCAGGCCGGCTCATCGGCGCGAATGGCTGTCGAGCCGGGCACGGGTGAATTCGTCAGGCCCTCGGATAGCGCGTCGGGATGGCGCAGACGCAAGGCCAGGCCCAGTCCCGCAGCACTCGCGACGGCACCCATCGCAAACGCGGCCAGGCCGCCGCCCAGTTCCCAGGCAAGGCCGGCGGAGCCGGAGCCGATCACGCCACCGATGCCGGAACTGACCACATAGAGCAAGGCCTGACCATGGCTGCCGAGGCGACCGGGAAAATACTGGGTGGCGAGTTGCATGCAACTGGCATGGAAGATCCCGAAGCTCAGGGCGTGCAGACCTTGCATCACGACCAGTACCGGTAGTGACTGCGGCCAGAGCGCGGTGGCGAGCCAGCGCAGTGCTGTGGCACCGAGGCAGATCGAGATCAGGCGCAGCGCGCCGTAGCGTTGCAGCAGTCGCGGAGCGAGCAGGAACAAGGGCAGCATCAGTGCCGGCAAGAATGCGGTGCCGTGACGTTCGATCAGCCAGCCGTAGCCGAGCGTGACCAGGATGAAGCCGATCGAGCCCCAGACTCGCAGCCGGCCATACTGGGCGCGCTGTTCGCCCAGGGTGTCGAGCGTGATGGCTTCGAACTGCGGCATGATCGCGTTGCAGAAGAAGCTGAAGACCAGCATCACGGCGAACAGCGCAATGAAGCTGTCCACCTGCAGGAAACCGGCAAAGCCTGCGACGGTCAGCACCGCGCCGGTGCGCAACCAGCGCATCGGATGGGGCGATGCCGAGGTCTGCGCGCTCCATGCCGCCGGTGCCACCACGCGCGTGCCGTACCACAGTGCCATCAAGGCGCTGATGGCGATGGCGTCCTGGCCGAGGTCGTGCAGCCACTGGGCAAAGTACGGAGTGAAGGCCCCGAGCGCGGCGTAGTACCAGAAATAGAACGAGGACAGGCGCCAATAGGGCAGGGGCGGGGACGACATCCGCGCATTATCCAAGACGCCGCCTCACGGTGTTGCGGCAGGCTTGTGGCGTTCGAATCGGTAGACCGAGGGCGCGATCAGGCGTGGCCACCGTCCGCACTCATCGGCGATGAATTCGACCAGGCGCTCGATCTCGATGGCCCCGAAGTTGGCCGTGAAGGGACTGCGGGCACACGCCGAAGGAAGGTCGCGCAGTTCGACCCGTTTGATCCGTTCGATCGTCTTGACCAGATCGAGGATCGGCATGCCCTGGACGCGGATCCGGATCCGATCCGCGCCGATGGCGGGCAGAGCCCTCAGCTCGACCATCGGGCTCGCATCATGCCCGCGCGGCTGCAGGGTGTTGGCGCGCGTTTAAAACTGACCAGCCCTGCGCGTTCAAAATTGACCAGGGGTGGATGCCGAAGATCGAGGTCTTCGGCGAGTTCAGAGTGTAGGCGTTTCGGGGTCAGACGGTCTCGTCGCTCACCTCCTCGGCCGGCTTTCGCTTGGCCTGTTCACGCGCCTTGATCCGAGACTTGGCTTCGCCATGGGAATGGCGGAAGCGGTAGGACTCGTTGCCGGTTTCCAGGATGTGGCAGTGGTGGGTCAGGCGGTCAAGCAAGGCGGTGGTGAGCTTGGCGTCGCCGAACACGCTGGCCCATTCGCCGAACACCAGGTTGGTCGTGATGATCACGCTGGTGTGCTCGTAGAGCTTGCTGAGCAGGTGGAACAGCAAGGCGCCGCCGGCCTGCGAGAACGGCACGTAGCCCAGTTCGTCGAGGATGACGAGGTCCAGGTGCATGAGCTGGTGCGCCAGCTTCCCGGCCTTGCCGTGGATCTTCTCCTGCTCCAGCGCGTTGACTAGTTCGAGCGTGGAGAAGAAGCGCACGCGCTTGCCGTGGCGGGTGATGGCCTGGACGCCGAGCGCGGTGGCGAGGTGCGTCTTGCCCGTGCCGGTGCCGCCGAGGAACACGAGGTTCTCGGCCTTCTCGGTGAACGCGAGCGTGGCGAAGGCCTCGATCTGGCGCCGGTCGAGCGGCGAATGCTCGAACACGAAGCCGGCCAAGTCGCGATGCACCGGGAAGCGCGCCGCGTTCATCTGGTAGCGGATCGAGCGCAGGCCGCGGTCGGTCATCTCGGCCTGCAGCAACGGGCGCAGGATCGCTTCGGTCTGTTCGCTCCAGGCCGGCGCACTGTTCTGCTGGAGTTCGGCGAACGCCTGCGCCATGCCGTACAGGCGTAGCGCTTTGAACTGCGGGGCGAGGTCAGCCATGGCTCACCTCCTCGCGCAGCGCGTCGTAACGATCGGGCGCCGCCAGCGGTGCGGTGGCCACGCGCAGGGCGGTCTCGATGGTTTGCGGTGGCGGTCCTTCGCGTAGCCGTGTCAGCACGTTGAGGACGTGCTCGGCACTGGGCCGTCCCGTCTCCAGGACCAGGTCGACCGCCACCAGCACCGCATCCAGTCCATGGGTCGGCACCGTCGCCAGCACCTGTGCCATGACGCGCTCGCCGCCCTGGCGGCGCAGCAACGCCCGACTCAGTCGCAGCAACGGCTCGGGCATCTCGGCGAACGGCGCGCCGTTGCGCAGCGCCCCAGGCTTGCGCTCCACCAGCGGCACGTAGTGCTGCCAGTCGTAAACGACCCGATCGCGATCATGCACGCGGCCATGCAGGGCGATCACGGTCTCGTCAGCGACGATGACGACGCGATCCGGATACAGCCGGGCACTGACCCGGTGTCCGGCAAAGGCGCACGGCACCGAGTAGCGGTTGCGCACCACGCTCACCAGGCTCGTGCTCGACACCCGCACCGGCAACTCGACGTAGCCGTCGAACGCGGTCGGCATCGGCATGAGCTGCGGCAACTCGTGCTCCAGCGCCTCGGCAATGCTCATCTGCGGGTAATCCGGATGCGCCGCGTCCCGCGCCGTGAGGCACTGTTCGGCCAGGAAGGCGTTGAGGTCAGCGAAGCTGGAGAATCGCTGATCGAGCGCGCTTTGCCAGATCCGTCGGCGCGCGTCCTGCACGCCTTTCTCGACCCGGCCCTTCTCCCAGCCCGAGGCCACGTTGCAGAAGTCCGGATCGAACAGGTAGTGCGCCGTCATCGCGGCAAAGCGCGCGTTGACTACCCGCGCCCGATCCTTGCGCGGGGTGCGATCCACCGCCGTTTTCATATTGTCGTAAATCCCGCGCCGGGCCACGCCGCCGAGCCCCGCAAAGCAGCGCGTGTGAGCGTCGAACAGCATCTCGTGGCCCTGGCTCGGGTACGCCACCAGCCAGAACGCTCTGGAGGCACACAGCTTCATGTGCGCCAACTGCACCTTGCGCCAGACCCCGCCGATCACGATCCCTTCCTCGCTCCAGTCGAACTGGAACGCCTCGCCCAAAGCGAAGCTCAAGGGCACGTAGGCCGAACGCGCCGTCACCGCGCCCGCCTCCGCGCGACAGGCTCGAATGAACTCCGTCACGCGCGCGTAGTGGCCGGCAAATCCTTTCTCTCGAAGCTGCTCGAACAGACGCAGTGCGGTCCGCCGCTCCTTGCGCGGCCGCCGCGCATCGGTCTCCAGCGCCTGCCGCAGCCAGGGAACAAACTCATCCAGCTTCTTCGGACCGCCCGGCCGCACGTACTTCATCTCGCGCCGCACCGGCTCCTTCAGCCACGTCTTGATCGTGTTGCGCGACAGGCTCGTGCGGCGTGCGATCTCGCTGATCGACAGCCCGTCCCGGAAGCGCAGCCTCCGGACTTTTGCGTACATCGCCATGGTGTGCACCTCGTCTCCCGCAAGGATCGAAACCCCGGCAGGTTAGGTTGGACACCCTGGTCAATTTTCAGCGCGCAGAACCTCGATTCCCTGGTCAATTTTCAACGCGCGGCAACAGCACCGCACGCTAGATTCTGCTTTGGAATAGTCCAAAATCGGCTTTTTCTGCCCCTCCGGAGCTGGCGTGAAAGGCAACACCGCCCGGTCTTCGGACCTCGATGTCACTCCACCCTTCAGGGAAATCAACGACCTGGGGGTGTTCGGGGCAATGGCGCTGCTGGCCATGATCCAGTGCGGGGCGGATCCGGGCTATCGCTACGTCCGGCGGCTGCCGGCGCGGGCCGCGCGTTTGGCCCCGCATCGGGCCCTGCGCCACCAGATCCTGGTCGCTCTGCTGGAGTGCGGCGTCCTGGTGCCGGCAGCCGAGCGCCGGCTGCGGCTCGATGCGGCCCTGGCCGATCCCGGCTGGGACTTGGCGGAGCTCGAGGATGCCGACTGGGCGATCCATTGGGACGAAGGCACCCGCGGCGCGCTGCCGCTGCGCCTCAAGGAGTACCTCGAAGGCCTCACCTACACCGAGCACACTCGCGAAGTGATGCTCGATACCTGGGTGGCGCTCGCGACCGCCGAGACCCTGGCTTTCGCTGAGCACGCGCTCTCGTCCCATCGCATGGATCCCGCGATCGCGACCGGCATTGCACCGATGCTGGCGCCGTCTTCGCCCAGCACTCGATCGGACAAGGCTGCGCGCTCATGTGGTGGGCGGCCAAGAACGTGGGTGCGTCGTTCCTGCGCCATGGCGGAACGCCCGGCCTGGCGGAGCGCGAGATGTCGCGTTCGATCCTCAACGCCTACGAGCGCGTCGAGACCGCCACGCGCGTGGTTCCGCAGTTCACGCGCCACCGGGCCTTGCCGCCCAGCGCGTTCGCCGGCGTGTTTCAATTTGCCAGTCGCCTCGGGGCGTCGTACTGGACAGCCCCGATCCAGGAGCACACGTGTTGGACCGCGTCTGGGAGGGCATCTGAACCCGCTGGATCGATTGCTCGAGCGCGTCACGCTGGAACCGGCCTACGGCCCGGCGTTCTACCAGGTCCTTTTCGAGAGCGATATCTACGCGCTGATCCGTGCCGGCGATGCGCCGACTCAGGAGGGGCGCGTCCGCTTCGTCATGTGGACGGGCGAGGACGGGCAACAGGTCATCCCATTCTTTTCCAATCGCGCTGCAGTGCGCCGTGCACTCAATGCGAATACGCAGGCCTTGCGGGTCAACGGACGCGTGTTTCTGGAATCGTGCCGCGGCGCCTTCGTGGTCCTGAATCCGAATGAGCGCTATTTCTGCCGACTGACCCCGTCCGAGCTGGCTCTGCTCCTCGATACGGGTTCCCCCAACCTGGCCGAGGACTACGTCACGACGCGGGACATGCAGGTGGAGATCGCGATGCCCGACGCGCCACCGGAGATGCTGACGTCGTTGTCGCTGCTGTTCGCGCAGGAGCCGGCGGTCGAGCGCGCATTCCTTGTGACCCTGCGGTCCGACGAGTCCGCGCCGCCGGTGTGGCTGGTCGCCGCCTTCATTGCCACTGACGACGCGGCGCAGTGGGTTTCGAAGCAGATGGCCGCGGTGCTCGCGGATCGACCGCCATCCCACAGTGTCGATCTGGCGCGGCTCACCGCTGAAAGCGAGATGGCCACGACGATCGAGACGACTCTGCGCCCCTTTTATGAGCGTTCGTT
This sequence comes from Chiayiivirga sp., assembly GCA_022647565.1. Lineage (GTDB taxonomy): Bacteria > Pseudomonadota > Gammaproteobacteria > Xanthomonadales > Xanthomonadaceae > JALCLA01. The sequence goes on along the minus strand of JALCLA010000003.1, from coordinate 284,682 downwards.
TGGCGACAAGGTCGTGCTGGATGTGAACGCCGGCACGCAGTAGGACCCGTCGGGCGACAGGACCTTATCCTTCAGCGTGGCGTCCTGGGCCCCGTGCGCTTGTGCGCGGTCCGAACGAAGGTCGCGACAATGCGTGCCGCGGTCGGCTCGTCTACCGGCTTTTGCTCGAGGAAGTCATCAATGGCCTCGTAGCTGCATCCCAGCGCAGCTTCATCTGGATGCAAGGGACGCAGCGTTTCCAGGTCCGCCGTGGGCACCTTGTGGACCAGCGCGTCGGGGGCTCCCATCGTCGACGCCAACGCGCGAACGCGCCGCTTGGTGAGCCCTGCGAGCGGCGCGAGATCGCAGGCGCCATCGCCGTGCTTGGTGAAAAAACCCATCACTGCCTCCGCTGCGTGATCGGTGCCTATCACCAAGCCCTGCTCGGAATTGGCGATGGCGTACTGCACCACCATGCGCTCGCGCGCCTTGACGTTACCGCGCACGAAGTCCGCCAGCGCAGGATCGGCGATGGTGTGAGCACCAGGCAGCGTCAGGCAGCTTGGTCGAGAGGACACGATGCCGCCGATCACCACGGTGGCCAGCGGGTCGCTGCACTTCCGCGCCGCGCCGACGTTGAAGGCCATCGGCACGAAGCCCAGCGATGCCACCAGCGCCGTCATCAGCACGGGCGCAGGCGACCCAGCGCGCCGTCGCGATGGCATCGTCCAGCGGATCGCCCTCCTCGCGCAGCTTGCGGATGAAGCGATCATCACCACGCCGTTGAGCACCGCGACGCCCGACAGCGCGATGAAGCCGACGCCGGCGGAGATCGACAGCGGCATGTCGCGCAGCCAGAGCGCCAGCACCCCGCCGGTCAGCGCCAGCGGCACGCCGCTGAACACGATGACCGCGGCATCCGGCCCGAACCGAACGCCATGAACAGCAGCCCGAAGATCAGCCACCAGCGTCACCGGCACCACGACGGCCAGGCGCTGGCGGCGGAGATGAGCTGCTCGAAGGTGCCGCCGTAGTCGACCCAGTAGCCCGGTCGGCACGTCGACTTCCGTTGATGGCCTGGCGCAGTTCGGCCACGAAGCTGAGCCCAGGTCGCGATCGCGCACGTTGGCCGTGACCACGATGCGGCGCTTGCCGTTCTCGCGGTTGATCTGGTTGGGGCCCTCGAGCCGACTCGATGCGCGCCACTCACGCAAGGCACGACGGCGGCGCGCCGCTCGCCCAGTTCGCGCCGCGGCTGGTTTCGTCGCGTCGGCCGCGGCAGCGGGATCGGCAGGTCGGCCAGCGCGTCGGGATCCTGCGCATATCTTCGGGCAGGCGCACGACGATGTCGAAGCGGCGGTCGCCCTCGAACAGCTTGCCCGGCCACTCGCCGCCCACGGCCGTGGCCACGGTTCCTGCACCGTCGCCTGGGGTTGAGGCCATAGCGCGCCAGCGCCCTCGCGATCGGGCGTGATCGTCAGCATCGGCAGGCCGGTGGTCTGCTCGAGCTTCACGTCGGCGCGCCCGGGACCGACTTGGCCACCGCCTCGATCTGCGCGCCCACCTCGGTCCAGACGCTGTCCAGGTCGTCGCCGTACAGCTTGATCGCCACGTCGGCGCGCACGCCCGAGATCAGCTCGTTCATGCGCATCTGGATGGGCTGGGTGAACTCGTAGTTGTTGCCGGGCACTGCGGACCGCCGCTTCGATCTCGGCCACCAGCTCGGTCCTTGGGCTTGCGCGGATCGGGCCATTCGCTCGCGCGGTCTTGAGCATGAGGAAGGTGTCGGCCACCGACGGCGGCATCGGGTCGGTCGCGACCTCGGCGGTGCCGATCTTGGAGAACACGCGCTCGACTTCGGGAACTGCATGATGCGCGCTTCCAGCGCCTGCTGCATCGCCACCGCCTGCGCCAGGCTGGTGCCGGGAATGCGCAGCGCGTGCAGCGCGATGTCGCCTTCGTCGAGGTTGGGATGAACTCGGAGCCCAGGCGCGTGGCCAGCAACCCGCACGCCACCACCAGCACGGCGCGCCCGCCAGCACGACGGCCGCGCCGCAGCGCCCAGTCCAGCAACGGCGCATAGCGGCGCGCGGCCCAGCACCATCACCCGGTTCTCCTTCTCCTCGACCGGCCGCCGAGGAACACGGCGACCGCCGCCGGCACGAAGGTCAGCGACAGCAGCATCGCGCCGTCAGCGCCAGCACCACGGTGATCGCCATCGGGTGGAACATCTTTCCTTCGATGCCGGTCAGCGCGAAGATCGGCAGATAGACCGCCGTGATGATGCCCACGCCGAACAGCTGGGCGGATGACTTCGCCGTCGCCGACCGCGGTCAGTCGAAAGCGCTCGTCGCGGTCAGCACGCGGCCCAGCCGGTGCTGCGCTCGCCGAAGCGGCGCAGGCAGTTCTCGATGATGATGACCGCGCCATCGACGATCAGGCCGAAGTCCAGCGCGCCCAGGCTCATCAGGTTGCCGGAGACGCCGCCACGCACCATGCCGGTGATCGGTCATCAGCATCGCCAGCGGGATGACCGCGGCGGTGATCAGCGCCGCCCGGAAGTTGCCCAGCAGCAGGAACAGCACGACGATGACCAGCAGCGCGCCTTCGACCAGGTTCTTCGCACCGTGCCGATGGTGCGATCGACCAGCGCGGTGCGGTCGTAGACCGGCGTGGCGATCACGCCCTCGGGCAGGCTGCGCTTGATCTTCTTCGAGCTTCGCCGCGCGCCTGCGGACACGCGCGGCTGTTCTCGCCGACCAGCATGAAGACCGTGCCCAGCACCACTTCCTCGCCGTTCTGGGTGGCCGCACCGGTGCGCAGCTCCGGGCCTTCGCCGACGTCGGCCACGTCACGCACGCGGATCGGCACGCCGTCGCGCGGATCGAGCACGATGTCGCCGATCGCCTCCAGATCGGCGACCTGTCCCGGCACGCGCACCAGGATACTGCTGGCCGTTGCGCTCGATGTAGCCGGCGCCCACGTTCTGCGTTGTTGCGCGGCGAGCGCATCCACCACGTCGTGCAGGGTGAAGCCGTAGCGCGACCAGCTTGGGCGGATGGGCGTGATGTGGATCTGCCGCTCGAAGCCGCCGATCGGTGTTGACCTCGGTGACGCCGGGCGTGTTGCGCAGCTGCGGGCGGACGACCCAGTCCTGCAGCGTGCGCAGGTCGGTCGGGCGTCCACGGCGTGCCGTCGGGTTTCGTCGCGCCCGGCTTGGCATCGACCGTGTACATGAAGATCTCGCCCAGGCCGGTGGCAATCGGCCCCATCTCCGGCTCGAGGGCGGCGGGCAGCTGCGATCGGGCCTGCTGCAGGCGCTCGGCGACCTGCTGCCGGGCGAAGTAGATGTCGGTGCCGTCCTTGAACACCACGGTGACCTGCGACAGCCCGTAGCGCGAGAAGGAGCGGGTGTAGTCGAGTCGGGGCAGCCGGCGATGCGCGGTCTCGATCGGGAAGGTCACCCGCTGCTCGGCTTCCAGCGGCGAGTAGCCGGGCGCTTCGGTGTTGATCTGCACCTGGACGTTGGTGATGTCCGGCGTGGCGTCGATCGGCAGCTTCGGTGAAGCTCCAGACGCCCCAGCGCCATCAGCGCCAGGGTCAGCAGCAGCACCAGCCAGCGGTGCGCGATGGCGAGTCGGATGCTCGTGCCACGCCGGCCTTTCCGATGTCGGCCTTGATCAGATAACTCTGCTCGACAACGACCGCTTCTTGCACCGGCCGTCACGCCACGTCTCACGCGCCCAGGGTGATCGGACGACTGGTGTACCGGTCGCCCTCGCGGACATAGACCACGTCCTGCCCGTCGGCCTGTTGCACCGCCGCGAGCGGCACGCGAAGCGCCACCGCGGTCTCCGACACCGTGACCCGCGCCCGCACCGCTGCCCCGGGTCGCCAACGCCCATCGGCATTGGCGAGCGTCGCGCGAGCCACCGTGCTCTGGCTCGCGGTCGCCGTGCCTGGCAACACGCGATCCAAGCTCGTCGCGGCCGTCACTCCGTCGCTCAGGCGCGTGACCACGACGGGCAAGCCTGGGGTGATGTGCTGCGCGTCGGCCCCGAACAGATGCAGATCGACCCACAGGGTAGACAGATCCGCGATCTCGAACAGCGGCCCCTCGGCCGCGAGGTCGCCGGCACTCGCGTGTCGCGCCAAGACCGTCCCCGCCAGAGGCGACGTGATCGCATACACCGAGAGGCTGACATTACTCTCGACCAGCGCCAGTGTCTGGCCGCGGGCCACGTCGTCACCCACGCCCACGCGCACCGCGGTGATCGGACCCGGGAAGCGGGCCACGATGCGGGCGTGGCGGCCTTCCACGGTGGTCAGCAGCCCCTGGACCTCGTGTTCGTCGCGGATGACGCCGGCTGCCGCCGGCGCGGTCACGACGCCGTAGCGCTGGGCGACCTCCGACGCGATGGTGGTGGCGTTGGGTGGCTCGCCTTCCTCGTCGTGCTCGTCCTCTTCTCCGTGCTCGCCATCGTCTTGGTGCGCACGGGCGGTCTCGGTGGGGCCGTCGCTACAGGCCAGGAGCGTGACGGTAAGCAGCGCTATCAGGAGCAATCGAACGATCATGGGGAGATTTCCAACGAGGCACCGAACGGCATGGCCGTCAGGCGCTGGATTTCGATGAGGGCCAGGTGGGTGTTGCGGGCGGCGACGATCTGCTCGCGACGCGCGGCGAGCAGATCCGCCTGCAGCTGCGCCCACTCCAGATAGCTCAAAGCGCCAGCTCGGTAGGCCTCGCCGGCACTCTGCTCGGCGCGCATAAGGGCCGGCAGGATGGTCTCGCGCGCTCGACGCACGGCGAGCGCATCGACCTCGGCGCGCCCCTGGGCGTCGGCGAGCGTGGCATACAGCGCCAACGCGCTGCCTTCGCGCTCGAGTTGGAGTTCCTCGAGCTCTGCCTGGGCGGCGCGAATGCCCGGCGCGGCACGCGACCGACTTCCGAGGGGGATCGACACGCTTCCGAGGAACGCGGTGTCGCCACCGTTCTGCAATCGGCGAATCCCGGCCTCCCAAGCAATATCCGTGGCGGTCTGGGTCTGCGCCAAGTGCAGACGCGCTTCGCGCACCCGCGCCTCGCCGGCGAACTTTCGCAACTCCGGTGTTGCGTCCACCAAGCGGGCCAGCTCCACGAAGGCAGGAATCTCCGGCACCACGAGGAGGTCCGCCGCGACCTGGTCGAAGCCAGGATCGCGCTCGCCCCACAGCACGGCGAGTCGACGGCGCGCACCTCGCGCGGTCACCTGGGCACGCTCGCGCTCGAGTTCGGCACGCGCTAGCGCTGCTTCGGCGGCGAGGGCTACCGACGCGGGCGAAGCGCCTGCCTGCACCCGTTTGCGCGCGGCCGCCACGGTGGCTTGGCGCTGCGCGACATTCGCCTGGTGAGCCGTCACCTCCGTCTGCGCGGCCGCAGCCTCCACGAAACGCTGAGCGACGTCGGCGAGCACGTCGAGCCGTTTGGCTTCCTGGTCCAGGTCCACCGTGGCCAAGCGCGCGCGTGCGAGTTCGATGCGAGCGTGGCGCTTGCCGACGCGCTCGAAGCTCGACCCCACAGTCAGCGTCAGTTCGGCGCCGTGCACGCCGCGCACCTCACCCGTCCCCGCGAGGTTCTCCAGGCTGGCACCGACGACCAGCGGTGGGCGTTGGGCTGCCGCGTCGACATCGGCCTGCAGCGCAGCACGCCGCAGCGGGCCCCGCTGCAACTCCGGGTGGGTGGGTAAGGTGCGCTCGAAGGCCTCGTCGAGACGCAGGGCATGCGGCGATTGCGCCGCGGCAGGAAACGATGCGATCAAGCTGCCGAGCAAGGCAGCCCGCGTCGCGAAACGCAGGACCATGGAAACTCTCCGCTGATGGGACCACGGGGCGGCGCCCCGACGAAAAGGTCAGCTCACACAGCGATTGGAGGGCGGAGGAAGCGCGACAGCGGTGAAGCGCGCGGCGCCGCGGCGATGAACTGGGGCGGGACGTGGGTCCTCGAAGCCGGTGCAAACACGAGCATGGGAGGGAGCAGGGCCGCGTGGACGCAACAATGCGGGGCGTGAAAGACGCTTTCCAGATCCTGGCCTGCGTCGGTCGGGTCCACGGACGCATCGGCCGCACCACCGGCGCTGGCCACCGCGTGCTGCCATTCGTGCAGTTCCTGCAGGGTCGTGAACACCGGACGCGATAGTGTGCATAGCAGGGCCAGTCCCACGCAGAGCGCGAGTATGGCCTTGTGCAGGAAGACGAACACGACGTTCACCCGGTCTGCCTACGCAGGGTCCGCAGGGCGATGCAATCCGTCATGCCCACGACCTGGCCCTGCGCGAGCGTCCCCTTGCGCACCGGTGCGGATAGATACGCTCGGCGAGCCGGTGCACGACACGCTCCGGCAACGCGAGGCGCTTGTTCTTCATCCCGGCGTTCAATCACCTGGCGGCCCGTCGGACGCGGTCTCTGAGCGGGCGGACGACGCCTCGCGCAGGATCTCGATCGCTTCCTTCACCACGTACGCGCCGATGGCGGCGCCGACGATCACATCCGGAAACCGCGAGTGCGTGATGGCGACGAGTCCTGCGGCCACCAGCACGCCCACATTTCGCGACGACATCGGCCCGGGTGAAGATCCAGGTGGCTCGCAAATGCACCTCGCCCTGCTGGAAAGGGACGCAGCAGGCGCAACACCGTGAGGTTCACGACCAGTGACAAGCCGGCCGCCAGCATCATCCAGCCGCCGAGCGGCTCGCTTCCTACCACCCCACGCCGCAGGGCTTCGATCACGATGCCCAGGCCCAGCACGAGCAGAATGCCGCCACTCCATTGCGCGGCTCGACGTTTGAACAACGCGCTGCGTCCGATCGCGGCCAAGCCGATCGCGTAGGCCGCAGCATCCGACAGCATGTCGAGCGCGTCGGCGAGCACGCCGGTGGAGTGCGCCAGCCAGCCAATCGCGAATCCCACCGCCGCCATCGCCGCATTGAGGAGCAGCGCAATCCACAGCGTGCGGCGCTGCTTTGGATCCTGGGTGGGCTCGACGTGGCAGCCGCACTCGCTCACGAATTCACCCTCGCCAGGAGCAACTCCAACTCCGAGGGCAGCGGATGCCGCGCCAACGCGCCGACCCGTGTGCTGCCGGGATTGCCTTTGGGTGCCCAGAGCCAGGTGAAGAGCGCCGCGGCCGCGATGCGCCCCACCTGACCCACGATCTCGCGCGGACGCCGCTCGTGGATCGCACAGCGCAACAAGGCGACGTGGCTGCGCACATGCGTCCGGGTCCACGCTTGGCCGAGGATGTGCGCGGCCTCGAAGTGCGTCATCGCGTCGTCAGGACGGGCCTCGCGTAATGCGTGGTGGCCGGCGAGCAGTCGGCCCTCAAAGGCGCGTTGCAGCTCCGTCGGAACAACGAAGGGCCACCGCAGTTGACCCACGTAACCTGGCGGCACGTCGCGCCGGCGCAAGCCGACATCGCTGGCGCCCAACGCCGTCGCGGGCTCCGCGAAGGTGCCGAACAGACGATCCCAAACCAACAGGAACTCGCCGAAGTTCACCTGTGCGTCCTCGTATTCGCGCTTGTGGTGCCAGCGGTGCGTCTCGGCGCCGGCGATCCAGCGACGCAACGGTCCCAGCCGGTAGTCGAGGTTGGCGTGCTGGAACGCCAGGTGCACCGCGACTACGGCAAGCCACGCGCTCACCACGACCGCCGGCGCGCCCAGCAGGGCCACCGCGAGCAGACCGGGGGTCGCCATCAGCAACGCGCTCAGCGGATGACGCCGTTCGCCGTTGAGCCAATACAGTCGCTCCGCACTGTGATGGATGGCGTGCAGCCGCCACGCCCACGGCCAGCGATGACTGAGGACGTGCATGCCGTACAGCCCCAGATCGAACACCACCGCGACCAGCGCGAGTTGAGCCCACACGGGCCAGGTCGTAGGCCAGAGGGACGGAAGCCCAACGAATGTGGTCACGAGATGGACGGCCACCGCGCCGCTGCTGAGCAGCGCCCAGTTGATCAAGGCGTGGACGATGTCGGCGCGAGTGTCGCCTTGATCGGCGGTCCAGGCCGGCTCGAATGGCAGGAGACGCTCCAGCACTGCGACCAAGGCGATCCCCATCCCGGCAACCGCGGCCAGCAGCGGCCACGCTGGGGCCGACCCGCCGGCCACCGCGAGTGCGGCAAGCAGCACGGCAGCCAGGATCGCGGGATACGCGGCATATCGAATCATGGTCTGCACGGTGGTCTCCAACACAGGAACGCGTGTAGCCTAAACCCTGTAGCGACTACAGGGTCAAGCATGAAGATCGGCGAAGCGTCGGCCGCCAGCGGCTGCCACATTGAAACCATCCGGTACTACGAACGGATCGGCCTGCTGGCGCGCCCGATCCGCACGTCGGGTGGCTACCGGGCCTACCAACCTGAGGAGGTACAGCGGCTGCGCTTCATCACCCGCGGTCGGGAACTCGGCTTCAGTCTGGAGGAGATCCGCAGCCTGTTGGCCTTGGCGGACGATGCCGCGCTGACCTGCGGCGAAGTCGACCATCTGGCGCGGCACCATCTGGCGGAGATCCGAGAGCGCATCCGCGAGCTCACGCGCATGGCGAAAGAACTGGAACGCACGATTTCCGGCTGCCAGGGCGGCCGGCGTGCCCAATGCACGATCCTCGATGCGCTTAGAGAACCTGCGTAGCCCGCGTCGCGCCGCAATGCGACGCGTATGCGTGATGGTGATGCGTATGCGGTCGCATTGCAGCGCGACGGTGGGCTTGCGCGGCCTCATTGTGCGGTTCGAAGACGCAGCGCATTCACCACCACCGACACCGAAGACAAGCTCATTGCGAGGGCGGCGATCATGGGACTCAACAACAGTCCGAAGACGGGATAGAGCGCGCCCGCCGCAATCGGCACGCCAAGCGTGTTGTAGGCGAACGCGAAGGCCAGATTCTGTTTCATGTTCGCTACCGTGGCCTGCGAGATCTGGCGGGCCCGCACGATGCCGCGCAGGTCGCCCTTGACCAGCGTCACCTGGGCGCTCGACATCGCCACGTCCGTGCCGGTACCCATCGCGATGCCGACATCAGCGGCCGCCAGGGCCGGTGCGTCGTTGATGCCGTCGCCCGCCATGGCCACACGGCGGCCCTCGGCCTTGAGGCGCGCCACCAAGGTGGCCTTGTCCTGCGGACGCACTTCCCCGTGCACCTCGTCGATGCCCAACACGGTCGCAACCGCGGCGGCAGTCGTCTTGCCGTCACCGGTGGCCATCACGATGCGCAAGCCGGCGGCGCGCAGCGCCGCAATGGCATCGGGCGTGCTGTCCTTGATCGGGTCGGCCACCGCGATTAGGCCGGCGACACGGCCATCGACGGCGAGAAACATCGCGCTGGCACCAGCGCGTCGCTGCTGCTCGGCGGCCTCGCGTAACGCACCGACATCGACGCCGACCTCCTGCATCAGCGCCGTGTTGCCCAGCGCCACGTGCGCGCTGCCGACGCGGCCGCGCACGCCGATGCCGGTCGACGATTCGAAGTCCGTGGCGCTCTCCAACGCCAAGCCCCGCTTGCGTGCTTCAGCGACGATGGCTTCAGCCAGCGGATGCTCGCTGCCCTGATCGAGGCTGGCGGCTATCCGCAGTACGTCGTCGGCGAGAAAGCCTTCGGCCGGCGCCACCGTGCTGAACGTCGGTTTGCCTTGGGTCAGCGTGCCCGTCTTGTCCACGATCAAGGTGTCGATCGTGCGGAGCCGCTCGATCGCCTCCGCGTCGCGAAACAGCACACCGGCCTGCGCGGCACGTCCCGTCGCCACCATGATGGACATCGGCGTGGCCAGGCCTAGCGCGCACGGACAGGCAATGATGAGCACCGCAACGGCATTGACCACGGCGAAGGTCCAGGCCGGTTCCGGCCCGAACAAGCCCCAAACCATGAAGGTCATGGCCGCGATGGCGAGTACCACGAGTACAAACCAGAAGCTGACTCGATCGGCCATGCGCTGCATCGGCGCGCGCGAGCGTTGCGCCTGGGCGACCAGTTGCACGATCTGAGCGAGCACCGTGTCCGAGCCGATCCGATCGGCGCGCATCACGAGGCTGCCGGTGCCGTTGATCGTGGCGCCGATGACGTTCGCGCCGGGCGTTTTCTCCACCGGCATGGGTTCGCCGGTCAGCATGGATTCGTCGACCGGGGAGCGGCCCTCGATCACTTCACCATCCACCGGCACCTTTTCGCCGGGCCGCACGCGCAGGCGGTCGCCCACGTGCACGTGGGTGAGCGGAATATCTTCCTCCGATCCGTCGTCGCGCAGCCGCCGGGCCGTCTTGGGCGCCAGCCCCAACAGGGCTTTGAGCGCCGCTGACGTGCTCGACCGGGCCTTGAGCTCCAGCAGCTGCCCCAACAGCGTAAGCGAGACGATGATGGCGGCGGCTTCGTAGTACACGCCCACGCGGCCGTGCTCGCGAAACGACGCGGGAAACAGGTCGGGCGCGAGCGTGGCGACCAGGCTGTAGCCAAAGGCAGCACCCACGCCGGTGCCGATGAGCGTCCACATGTTGGGGCTGCGGTTCGCGATCGATTGCGCCCAGCGCTGGAAGAAGGGCCAGCCGGCCCACAGCACGACCGGCGCGGAGAGCGCCAATTCCAACCACGTGCGCGCCGCGGACGAGAGCCCTGGCAGGCGATGGCCCGCCATGGCGATCACCAGGACCGCGATCGACAGCGGCAGCGTCCACCAAAAGCGACGACGAAAATCGGTGAGCTCCGGGTTCTCCCCCTCATCGAGGCTCGGCATCATCGGCTCGAGCGCCATGCCGCAGATCGGGCACGTACCCGGGTGGTCTTGCACTATCTCCGGGTGCATCGGACAGGTGTACTGCGTGCCCGCGGGCGCTGGCGCCGTCACCGCAGCAACCTTCGGATGGAGGTAGCGCGTCGGCTCAGCGATGAACTTGGTGCGACAGCCGGCGGAACAGAAGCGGTAGACGTGCCCATCGTGTTCGACATGATGTGGCGAGCCCGGCGAGACGGTCATGCCGCACACGGGATCAAGCTCGCCGGCGTGCAATGGGCCTTGGGGCGAGTGAGGGGTTCCATGGCTATGCGCCGGAGTAGCAGCAGTCGGCGGCGCTGGCGTGTGTCCCGGAGTGCTATGCGATGAGATGGCACAGCACGCGGGTGAAGCATGGGAATGAGCCACGGTCATGAACGATCCTCCTGAGTGAGTGCGTTGAGGATCGGACAGGCCTCCGCTCGACCGTGCCCCGGACACGCTGCAATGAGCGTGTGGAGCCCCGTGCGAATGCGCTCCAGCTCGGTGATGCGCTGCTCGATGTCACCGAGCTTGCGCTGAGCCGCTTGCTTCACCTGGGCCACGTCACGCTCGTCGCTGAGCGTCAGCAACGCACGGATGTCGTCCAAGGTGAAGCCCAAGGCTTTCGCCCGACGGATGAAGCGCAGACGCTTGAGTTCCGTTACGCCATACCGGCGATAGCCGGACGCCAGTCGCCCGGCGGGCGCGAGCAACGCGTTGCGCTCGTAGTAGCGCACCGTGTCGATCGCGACCCCGGCCTGCTGGGCAAGTTGGCCGATGCTCAAGCTGGACATGCCGATCTCCTCTGAGCGGCCAGTCTGCACTCTGGACCCAGGTCCAGAGTCAAGGGCCGATACGCTGTCTGCGAGCCGACGCCTTCACCCCTTCTCGGATTCCGCCAACAGCGCCTTCATCTGCTGAATCTCGCGTTCCTGGGATTCGAGGATCTGGCCGCACAGGGCCACGAGGCGCTCGTCGGTGAGAGGCGCTTCCCGGCACATCAACAAGGCCCCCTCGTGGTGCGGGATCATCGAGCGCAGAAACTGGCGATCGCCGATGCCCGCCTGCTCGCGAATCGCAAACCAACTGCCCACGGTAGCGACGGCGGCGATCGCTAAGAGCACGGCATTGCGCTTCTTGTTCGGATACATCCCGCCCATGATCACCAGCTCGATGACGACCATCGCTCCCGTCATGAGAGTCGCCATGTAGAACTGGTTGAGGCTGAGCAGATAGACGTTGGTCAGGCGGAACACCATGGCGTACATCAGCCAGAACATCGCCACGAACATCAGCGCCACCATCCACGCGAACTTCCGGTAGTGGTGACCGCCTGCCTGATCGTGCTGAGGCGATGGATGGCCGGCGGCCTTTTCTTTGGTCGGTGAGGTATGCGGATGGTCTTTCATGCGTGCTCCTGGATGACGGCGGCCGACATTGACCTGCGATTCCTCGAACCCACGATGCATCGCGTCTGGCGACGCCCCGACAGGCTAGTCGCGACGGCCTGAATCGCCGCCGCGACCAGGCCGCGTCAGTGGTCGCCGCCGGCGCGGCGCGAGGACCAGTGGATGTGCGCGATCTTCCAACCCTGGTCGGTCTTGCGCAGCACCATGGTTTCGGTCGAGGCGATCATCAGCATCTCTTCGCCCTTCATGGCGTGCATCTCGCTCTCGCTGGCGACCCAGGCCAGATCGCCCGAGGTCTGCGCGGTGCGACGCTTGAGCGTGGTGTGCGCGCCCTTGAGGAACTCGGCGTCGTGCTTGGCGTGGCCGCCGAGATACTCCTCGCGGCTGCGCTCGACGCCGCCGCTTTCCAGGATCAGTACGGCAGCGTCGAGCTCGGCGCCGGCCTTCGTAAGATCGCCGGTGCCGAGCGCAGTCGAGAAGCGCTCGACCGTCGCCACGGCATCGGCTGCGGCGGGCGCGACGCTCACGACCGCGCTCGCGGTGTCGCGCCCGGGCGCCATCGGCATGGCGTCGTGCTTTTCTTTTCCATGCGCCCATGCGAGCGGTGCGACGAGGGTCAAGGCAAGGGTGAGAGGAATCAGGTGACGTTTCATCAGGGGTTCTCCAGTGGGTGATGAGAGGTCCGCGACCTCCCGAGTGATTCAGTGCTGGTGGCCGTCGTCGTGTTCGTCGTCGGTCGGCGCGGCCATCGGATCGTCGACGGGCTCGAAGGACGAGCGCTCGGCGCTCGGCTCCTCGTGTCCGGCGTGCGGGTCGCCACCCCCGACATCGGTTTCGCCACCGCCGTGGCTGTGGCCCGGGCTGGCCGCCACCTGGGCGCTGTACTGTGCCGCCGTCATGGTTTTGAACTGCTGCGTGAAGGCGACCATGCCCCACAGGTAGCGGTCATCCATGCTCTTGCCCCAGGCGGGCATGCCCGAGGCCTTGATGCCGTGCTTGAGCACCCAGAACGCTCGGCGCGGGTCGACCTCACCGAGTTCGTCCCAGCGCGGCGGCCGCGGATACAACCCGACGCTGAGCTCTGTCTCCTGTGCGTCGGGGCTGAGGTGGCAGGTCACGCACATCGCGCTGTAGTTGCCGGCACCGCCGCGAATCAGTTCGGGATCGCTGAGATCCGGCACCTCGATGGTGGACGCGCGAGCGGCGATCGAACGGTCGCGTGCGACTTCGAGCAGGCGATACGTCGCGTTCCAATGCGGATCATCGGCCGCCACGTTGTACAGGCCGAGCCACAGCACGGCAGCTGCCCCGACGACCGCGAGCAGCGCGAGGACCAAGAGGGTCTTGATGAGCTTCATGGGTGCCTCACGAGTGCTTCATCGTCGAGTGATCGACGGGTTTCGTTTCGAACTTCGGGCTGGCGCCGGGCGGCAGGCCGCGACGCACGGGACTGCCGTAGTCCGGATCCGAGCTCACGACCTTGGGCTGCGTGCCCGCCGGATGGTTGAACCAGCCCGGATCGCGATAGTCGTCGGCGCCGAGCCCGTCGCGCACCTTGATCAGCGTGAACATGCCGCCCATCTCGATGTTTCCGAACGGGCCCTGGCCCATCATCATCGGGAGCGTGTTCTCCGGGCCTTTCATGTGGCCCGAATCGGTGTGCTCCTGGTGCTCGGACATTCCGTCCTTGCCCATGGCCATGTAGCCCGGCAGCATCTTGCGGATCTCGTCTTCCACGCCGGATTGATCCACGCCAAGCGTGTTCGGGATCTCGTGCCCCATCGCGTTCATCGTGTGATGCGACATGTGGCAGTGGAAGGCCCAGTCACCCGGCACCGCGACGAACTCCATATCCCGGGTCTGGCCGACGCCCACGATCTCGGTCACTTCCGGCCGCCACAACGCCTTTGGCCACCGTCCGCCGTCGGACCCGGTGACGTGGAACTGCACGCCGTGCATGTGGATCGGGTGATTCCACATCGAAAGATTTCCCACGCGCACGCGCACGCGCTCGCCGGTGGCGGCGACCATGTTCTCGATGAAGGGAAAGACCTTGCTATTGAAGGTCCACAGGTCGAAGTCCTGCATCACCGACGGATCGGGTCGGTACGTACCCGGGTGCAGCGCCCAGTTGTGCAACAAGATCGCGTAGTCGCGATCGATGCGTTCGGGCTCGGCGTCCCTGGGATGGATAATCAGCATGCCCATCATGCCCATCGCCATCTGCACCATCTCGTCGGCGTGCGGGTGGTACATGTGCGTACCGTTCTGCTTGAGCGTGAACTCGTAGGCGTGCGTCTCGCCGGGCTGGATGTTGCGCTGCGTGACGCCTCCGACGCCGTCCATGCCGTTCGGCAGCAGGATGCCGTGCCAGTGCACGTTGGTGTGCTCGGGCAGCCGGTTGGTCACGTAGATGCGGATGCGATCGCCTTCGACCGCCTCGATCGTCGGCCCCGGCGTGGTGCCGTTGTAGCCCCAGCACTTGGCGACGCAGCCGGGCGCGAACTCGTGGACGATCTCTTCGGCGACCAGGTGATATTCCTTGACGCCATCGACCATGCGGTACGGCAGCGTCCAGCCGTTGAGCGTGCGTACCGGCGTGTAGCGGCCATCGTGCGGCACCTTGGGCGGTGGAGCCTGCGGTGCCGATGCGGCCGGCACGGGCTCGGTCGGCATCGTGTGCTGCGAATGGTCCTGCGCGAAGGCGCGTGTGGCGCCGACGGCGAGCGGCGCGAGCGCGCCGGTGCCCACCAACTGCACCAGGTGGCGGCGAGTGAGTTTCATTGATCGTCTCCGTGGTCGTGGTGCGCAGGCTCGCCGTCGTCCGAGTCGTCGGGCGGTGTGGCTTTGGCGGGTTCGGCGTCGCGTGGCGCCGGCGCGTGACCGGCATGCGGGTCGGGCGCGGGCACTTCGGGCATGGCGTGGCCGGCGTGCGGGTCGGGTTCCGCGGTTTTGGGCATCGCGTGGTCAGCGTGCGGATCGCCAGCCGCAGGCGTGTCATCTGCCGCGCCTCCGTGCATCGAATGGTCCATGGCTCGCGCCGTCGCCGACGGCAACATGGCTTCCACCCCGATCGTCCGCGTCAGGTCGGTGCCGTCGTCGGGCAATGCACCGCCCACGACGCCACGCAGTTCGGCGCGAGCCACCCAGTAGTCACGGACCGCCTCGAGGTATTCCTGGTAGGCGTCGTATTCCTCGCGCTTGGCAAGGATCAACTCGAAGACACCGACGAGCATGTAGTTCACTTCTTCCTGCGTGCGCGCCACGATCGCTTCGCGGGCCGGGATCAGCGTCGTGCGGTACTGCTCGGCGACCTCGCGGGCGACGTTGAGCGTCTGCACGCCCAGCAGCGCATCGTTGTGCACGCGCAGCGTCATCGCATCGAGCTCGGCGCGGGCCTGGATCAACTCGGCCTGCGCCTTCGCCATCGCGCCCTGGCCTTGGTTGAAAATCGGCAGCTCAAGCGACAGGGTGGGTCCTTGCGACACGCTGTCCTCACCTTCGCGCTCCTGTTCGTAGCCGACTTCCAATTCGCCCAGCCATCGCCAGCGACGAGTCACGCCCAGCATGTCCTCGCGCTGCGCGAGCGCCTGCTGGGCCGCGAGCAGGTCGAGGCGCTGCTCGAGCGCCCGCGGGGTCAGGTCCGCGGCCGCCAATGCAGTCGCCGGCGGCGCGGGCAGCTGCCGCTCCAACGTCCACGCGCCCTCACTAGGCAGGCCCACCCGACCGGCGAGTTCGCTGCGCGCCTTGAGCGCGTCGGCGATAGCCCTCGTGGCCTCGATGCGCGCCTGCGTGGCAGCAGCGCGCTCCTGCTCGAGCTGCAAGCGCGTGATGTTGCCGGCGTCGAAGAAGCGTTGGGCCAGGGCGGCAGAGGTTTCCGCCGCCTTGGCCACCATCTCGCGCATATCTGCCACCTGGCGCGCACCGACGGCTTCGTACCAGGCCGATTCGACCTCTACCGACAACTCCAGAAGCTCGGCCGCGACCTCGTTCTGCAGCCGCGTCAGCTCCGCCTGCGCGAAGCGCTTGCGTGCCGGCAGCAACAACAGGTCGGTGAAACCGACCGACAGGCTGCGCGTGATTCGCGGGTGATCGTCTTCGTCGGAGTTCAATCGAGCGAACTCAAAGGTGGGGTTGGCGATGCGACGCGCATCCTCGAGTTCGGCGCGACCCAGCCCCAATCGAGCGTAGGTCTCGCGGACCTGCGGGTTGTAGACATACGCCAGCGCGAGCGCGCGTTCGGCGCTCAGCGGCTCGCTGGGAATTTCAGGACGCGTGGGGGTTGCCCACGACGTGGCGTCAGGGGCGACGCCAACGCGTTGCTCGAGCAACGCGCTCGTTTCGGCGTAGCCGCGATCGCGCGGCAGGCTGGCGCAACCGGCCAGCAACAGCGCCGCCGCCACACTGGCGGGACGGAACAGGGACATGGAAACACTCCTCGAAAACGACTAGCCGTCGACGCATCGGCGTCGACGCACAGGAACTGCGTCATGCGCAGCGCGGCGAGGAGGTCAGGTGGCCGGCGGGCGAAGGAGAGGAAGGGCGCGTCGCACGCCCGAACGCGTGGCCGGTTCGACGACCGGGGCGGCCGTCCAGGCGATGACCGGCAGATTCAGGGCAAAGCGCGCCAACACCGGCGGCAGCATGCAGCCGCAGGTGCAGTTCGGACCGTCGCAGCAAGAGCGGTCAGCCGGCGCCGAGGGCGCGGCCGGGTCGGATGCGGCGTGCCCCATGGCGGTGTGATCGGCGTGGGTTGCGCCGTGATGGCAGTCGGAACCCCCCGAGGCTTCGTCGGAGGACGCCTGGGCGAGCATCGCCGCGTGATCATGGCCACTGCCCTTGGCCGCATGCGCCATCGCCCACGGCGCCGCGACCCCGTTGGTTACGAGGGACACGATCAGCAGCAAGCGCAGCAGGAGGTGGGCCATGAGCCGGACAAGACTGCTCCGCCAGGGCTGAAGTTTCAACCGCCTGCTCGGCGTCGGGTCCGGGCTACGGACCGGGAACCGCCGAGCGCGGCGGAACTCCGTGGGCCTTTCGGGTGTGAGCGCGCGCTCCGGCGCACTCTCCCGACCAACGGCCCCATGGCCAGCTGCGCCCGGGGGCGCTAGGCCGGTTCAGGTCAGTCACAATGACGCTCCCTCCGCCAGGATAGGACTTTCATGCTGTTCACAAATCCGGTGCCCCTTGGTTTTTGGCAGCTATTCGCTGCGGGAATGAGCCTTTGCCTTGCCACGGCCGCGAACGCGGATGGCGCGTTCGAGCGGATGCCTTTCGAAACCGGCCCCAAGGCCGCACAGCCCTCGATCACGTTCGACGCCGGCGAGGGCTTCGTGGTCACCTGGCAGGAACAGGCTTCCGATGGAAACGCGCTGCGCTTCGCCGTGCTCGACACCATGGGTCGGGAATCGCGCCGAGGGACCGTGTCCAGTGGCGCGGAACGCTTCATCAACAGCGCCGATTTCCCGAGTCTGGCCGTGCTCGACAACGGCGACTGGGTGACGTTCTGGCTGCAAAAGACCGCGTCGGGCACCTACGCGTACGAGATCCGCACGGTTCGATCCCGCGACAAGGGTCGCAGCTGGGACACACCGGCAGTCGTGCATCGCGATGGAACGCCAACCGAGCACGGTTTCGTGTCGATGGTGCCGGCCGGAGAGGACAAAGTCCGTTTGATCTGGCTGGACGGTCGCCGCATGGCATCGACAGCCGATGCCCACGGCGAGGGCGGCGACGAGCACATGACGCTGCGCACCGCGCTCGTCGGCCGCGAAGGCGTGCCGACTGAGGAACGCGAACTGGACTCGTTGACGTGTGCCTGCTGTCAAACCGACATGGTTCGCGGGAGCAAGCGAACCGCGGTGGTTTACCGCGACCGCACCGAGAAGGAAGTTCGCGACATCGCCGTCGTTGCTTTCGATGCCGACGCGACGAAGCCACGCCTGGTCCATGACGACGCGTGGACGATGCCCGGGTGCCCGGTCAATGGACCCGCGCTCGCCGTACGCGGCGAGCGCTTTCTGACGGCGTGGCCGACAATGGCGAAAGGGCCGATGGAAGTACGAGTAGCACTCGGTGATGGGACGACGTTCGACGCGCCACGCACGCTGGGTCAAGGTGATGCGGAAACCGGGCGCGTCGACGTCGCGGCGGTCGCCGACGGGTGGCTAGTGAGTCGCGTCAGTACGCGCGAACGCACGCCGATCATCACGCTTACCTGGCTATCGGCGGATGGCACGCTGGTGGCAGAGAAGCAAACCGCCGGGCCGGTGGGTGGATATCCGAGAATGGCCGTTGCCGACGACGCCGTCATGATTGTTTTCACCGAACCTGCCGGTCAGGGAAACAGTCGTGTGGGACTGCTGCGAACGGTCGGCAGATCGGCCGAGATCATAGGGATGAAGTAATCAAGGCCGGGGTCGCCGCCGCCATCTTGGACGCGCCGGTGTCGCCGCCAATCCGCGACCCGACGCCATGCCCCCCGCGTGTCCGTGGGGCGTGAGCCGCTGATAGCGCACGTGCGAGAGCGTTGCAGCCTTACTGACGAGTGATGCGAGTGATCGTCGAGCTCATTCCCTCTGTCGTGAACTCGAAGGTCACCTTGTCGCCAAGCTGGATTCCAGTCAGATCGACGTCGCGGACCGAAAAGTCCATCGTCATGGCGGGCCAGTTCAGCGCAGGCACTGGTTCGTGCGAAATGGTGATCCTTCGTGCGGAAACATCGACGGCCGTGACAATGCCGGTGGCTGTCGCCATGGCGCCACTGGCTCGGGCAGCGGTGCCTTCGTGCGGCGTGGGCGCGGCGGTCCGTGACGAAGGTTCCGCGGCGCCCGGGGCGGACGGCGTCGGCTCATCAGTCTGCGCAGAGCAGCCGGCCATAGCCAAAGTGAGGAACAGGAGGGTGGATTTCATGAGCCTAGTCTCTGAAGGATCGAGTGAGCGGTGAGACATCCCTGAAATCAGC
This sequence comes from Chiayiivirga sp., assembly GCA_022647565.1. GTDB lineage: Bacteria > Pseudomonadota > Gammaproteobacteria > Xanthomonadales > Xanthomonadaceae > JALCLA01. The sequence continues at coordinate 265,550 of JALCLA010000003.1, read as the reverse complement.
GCACGCGATCGGAGCGGCAGGTCTGGCTGTTTCGTACTTTCGACGGGTCATCCTCTAGACATTGCTCAAGATGCCCGCCTCGTCATGAACCGCGAGAAGCATGAGGCATGCGAGACCGTCGCCGCAGCTCGCGGCGTTGCAGGAGCAGATAGGCCGCGGGAATAACCAGCATCGAAAGCAACGGTGCCGTGATCATTCCGCCCACCATGGGCGCCGCGATGCGTTGCATCACCTCGGAACCCGCGCCGCTTCCGATCAGGATCGGGAACAGACCAGCGAGGATGACGGCGACCGTCATGGCCTTGGGCCGCACGCGCAGCACAGCCCCTTCGCGAATGGCGTCATCGAGTGCTGCCGCGTCTGCGTTCGGGTTCGAAGCCAGCCGCTTCTCCCAGGCTTGTCGCAGGTAGAGCAGCATGATGATGCCAAACTCGGCGGCCACGCCGGCGAGGGCTATGAATCCGATCACGCTCGCGATCGATACCGCATGCCCCAGCCCCCAGATCAGCCAGAGACCGCCGACCAAGGCCAGCGGCAGGCTGAGCATGATCACCGCCGCTTCGCTCGCGCTTCGGAACACCAGGAAGATCAACACGAAGATGATGCCCAGCGTCGCCGGGATGACCCAGCGTAGGCGCTCGAGTGCGCGCTGCAGGAATTCGTATTGGCCCGACCAGCCCACCGCATAGCCGGCTGGCAAGGTCACCTTCTCTGCAACGGACGTTTGCAAATCGGCCACGACCGAACCCAGGTCGCGACCCGCGACATCGACGTACACGTAACTCACCAGGCGCCCGTTGTCGCTCTTGAGCATCGGGGGCCCGGCGACCACGGTGATATCCGCGACGGCGCCCAGCGTGAGTTGTTCGCCGGTGGGAGCAACGACGGGCAACGCCTGCAGCCGCCCCAGACTATCTCGCTGGTCGCGCGGATACCGCAGCAGGATCGGATAGCGCTCGCGGCCCTCGATCGTTTCCCCGATCGGCTCGCCGCCCACGACGGTGCTGATCAGTTGCTGCAGTGCGGCTTGGCTAGAACCGTAGCGGGCCGCGTCCGTGGGGCGCACCTTCACGTCGACATAGCGGCCGCCGGAAACCCGCTCGGCGACCGCCGAACTCACGCCCGGCACCGTATTGGCAACGCTCGCGATTTCCCCGGCGAGGGCATCCAGCGTATCGGTGTCGCGTCCGGACACCTTGATGCCAATCGGGCTCTTGATGCCCGTGGCGAGCATGTCGATCCGGTTGCGGATCGGCGGCACCCACAGGTTCGTGAGCCCCGGCACGCGCACGGCGCGATCCAGTTCGTCGCGCAGCCGCTCCATCGTCATGCCCGGCCGCCATTGGCTGCGCGGCTTGAACGTCACCGTCGTCTCGAACATCTCCAGCGGCGCGGGATCGGTCGCGCTATCGGCACGTCCGGCCTTGCCGAAAACGTGGTCGACCTCGGGCACCGTCTTGATCATGCGATCGGTCTGTTGCAGCAGCTGCGTGGCCTTGCCCGCCGACAGCCCCGGCAACGCCGTAGGCATGTAGAGCAGTGTCCCTTCGTCGAGCGGAGGCATGAACTCGCTGCCGATGCGCGTCAGGGGCAACGCCGTGGCCGCCAGCACCAGCGCCGCGAGTAGCAGCGTGAGTTTGGGAAACCGCAGCACGCCCTCGAGCACCGGCCGGTATGCCGCAATGAGTATGCGATTGAGCGGGTTGGTCGCTTCGCTGCGAATGCGTCCACGGATGAGGTAGCCCATCAGCACGGGGATCAGCGTGATGGCCAAACCGGCCGATGCCGCCATGGCGTAGGTCTTGGTGTAGGCGAGTGGCGAGAACAGCCGGCCCTCCTGCGCCTCCAGTGCGAAGACCGGCACGAACGACAGCGTGATCACCAGCAGACTCACGAACAACGCCGGTCCCACCTCGCTCGCCGCCTCGGTGAGCACGTGCCAGCGCTCCTCACCCTTCGGGTCGCGACCGTGCGCCTCGCGCCAATGTTCCAGATGCTTATGCGCGTTCTCGATCATCACCACGGCGGCGTCCACCATCGCGCCGATCGCGATTGCGATGCCGCCCAACGACAGCAGGTTCGCGCTGACGCCCTGGTAGCGCATGACGATGAAGGCCGCGAGGATGCCGAGCGGCAGGGTGATCACCGCCACCAGGGCGGATCGCAGGTGCCAAAGGAAAATCGCACACACGAGTGCGACCACCAGGAATTCTTCGATCAGCTTGCCGCTGAGGTTGGCGACCGCATCGCGGATCAAACCGCTGCGGTCGTACGTCGGGACGATCTCCACGCCCGGCGGAAGGCTGCTCTTGAGGGCCGCGAGCTTGAGCTTTACCGCGTCGATGGCCGCCAACGCGTTCTTGCCCGTGCGCAGGATGATGACGCCGCCCACGACTTCGCCTTCGCCATCCAGTTCAGCCACGCCGCGCCGGAATACGGGACCGCGGCTGATGCGGGCCACCTCGCCCAGATGCACCGGCACGCCTTGCGTGGTGGCCACTGGGACACGCGCGAAGTCCTCGGCTGTGCGCAAGTACCCCTCGCTGCGCACCATGAGCTCGGCTTCGCCCTGCTCGATGACCGAGCCGCCGCTGGCCCCGTTGGCGCTCTGCACCGCCTCAACGAGCTGCGCGACCGTGAGGTTGCGCGCCGCCAGGGCTTGGGGGTCCGGAACAATCTGCCAGGCCCGCACCGCGCCGCCGACCGTGGCCACCTCGGCCACGTCCGGCACGGTTTTGAGTTCATAGCGCAGGAACCAATCCTGCAGGGCACGCAGCTGTCCCAGGTCGTGCGTACCTGAGCGATCGACCAAGGCGTACTCGTAGATCCAGCCCAGTCCGGTGGCATCCGGCCCGAGCGCGGGATTCACCGCCTCGGGCAGGCGATCACGGACTTGGCTCAGATACTCGAGCACGCGTGAGCGCGCCCAGTACAAGTCGGTCGCGTCGTCGAACAACACGTAGACGTACGAATCACCGAAGAAGGAGAACGCACGCACCGCTTTGACGCCCGGCACCGACAACATCGTCGTGGCGAGCGGATACGTCACCTGGTCCTCGATCAGCCGCGGGGTCTGGCCGGGCCACTCGGTGCGCACGATGACCTGCGTATCCGACAAGTCCGGCAGCGCATCGAGCGGCAGCCGCGCCATCGACCAGATGCCCCATGCCGCCAGTAGTACCGTGGCCATCAGCACCAAGGCACGGTTCGCAACGGCTGCGCGAATGACGCCCGCGATCATGGCGAGGCCTCAGGCGGGGTGGCTGGGGTTTTCGCTTCGACCTCGTCGGCATATTTCGGGACCAGCTGCATGTCCATGAAGGGCGATTTACCCGGCTGGTCGAAATGCTTGTCCGGCACCATCGGGTCGTACCAGTAGAGGACGCGCCGCTGCTCGTCGGAGCCCGACGTCTCAGGCGTGGGTTTGTCTGCCGGCTCGGCGGCGCTGTCGGAGGTTGCAGCTGGCTCCAGGCGCGAAAGCAGGCCGGACAAGCTGGCTTCCGAATCGATCAGGAACTGACCGGACACCACGATTTCCTCGCCGCCGACGAGGCCGGCAAGAATCTCGGTACGCTCGTCGGCCTGCCTGCCGGTGGTCACGGCTACGGGTAGGAAGGTGCTCTCCGCAGACTTGACGATCACGCGCGATTCGCGCCCGGTCATGATCAGCGCTTCGCTTGGAATCCACGGCCGCGCTTCCTTCGTTGTGGACTGCAGCACCACTTCGGCGAACGCGCCCGCGGCAAGCGTGCCGTCGGGGTTGGGGACGAGCACACGCACCGACTGCGTCCGCGTGACCAGGTCGACCTCGGGTAGCACCGCCTCGATCTTCCCCAGCATGGGTTCTGAGGCACCGCTGACGAGCACTTGGGCCGCATCGCCGGCCTGAAGTTGACCGGCGCTGCCCTGGGGCACCCGGGCGTCGAGCCACAAGGTGTCGGTGGCGTTGAGGCGAAATAGCAGTTGGCCTGGCATGACAGTTTCGCCCTCACGCACGGCGACCTCCGCGAGCACGCCGTCGGCCGGTGCGTGCAGCACGATGCGCGGCGGACCGTCACGCGTCGATACTTGCGCCGGGTTGACGCCCCAGAGCTGCAGCCGTGAGCGCGCGGCGGCCTGAAGCTGGCGCGCTTCGGGCGAACGACTGCTGGCCAAGGCCCGGTACTCCGCGATCGCGCTCGCCAAGGTGGGCGCCAGCAGTGTTGCGAGCGGATCGCCCCGCGCGACGCGCGCGTAGGGTGTGCGGGCGTGCAGGCGTTCGACCAAGCCCTCGACCCGCGCGCTGACGCGGTGTTCGCCGGTCACCGCCCACTGCAGGGTGCCGGGCGCCCGAACCGGGCTGGCGATTGTGTCGAGTGTCACCGTCGCCGTGCGCACACCCAGGTTTTGCTGCAATGCTGACGAAATGCCTACGCCCGCCTCGTTGCTTTCACTGGCGTAGCGCGGCACCAGCATCATGTCCATGAAAGGCGACTTGCCGGGCTTGTCGAAATGCTGGTCGGGCACCATGGGGTCGTACCAATACAGGACCTCCTCCTCAGCATCCTCCTGCGCTGCCATGCTCTCCGTGGCGACGGATGAGCCTGCGGCGGATCGATGCCCTGCGAAGTAGCCCAGGGTGGTGGCCAAGGCGATGACGGCCACGCCGCCGATAACCACGATTGCGCGGCTCATGGAACGATCCTCGTATTGGCGTCGGTCGCTGAAAGCGTGTTGAGCTGCAGCCAGGCTCGCGCCAGCGCCGCTTCGGTTTGGACAGCCCGCCGCCGCAGCGCGACTTCGTCGCGGCGCGCGTCGAGCCACGCCTGGATCGGCTCACCGTTGGCGTAGGCAGCGAGTGCAACTTCGCGCCGATCCTGCGCGAGCGGCAGGACGCGTTCGATCAGGCGTGCATGCTCGCTCCGTAGGCCTGTCCACGTAGCAAGCAAGCGCTCCACGGTTTCCCGGTGCTCCCGGGTCGCTTCTTCGCGCTCCGCATGCACAGCGTCGGCCTCGGCGCGGCGGGCCGCGATGTCACGGTCCTGCCTATTGCGTGCGAAGACGGGCAGATCGATCGTGACTTCAAACGTCGCCATGTCGGGTAAGCCGGCCACTCGCGTGCCATAGGAGGCACCGAATGCCACCCGCGGCCGTTTGCGTGCGCGAGCCACCTCGATCGCGGCCTCGGCGGCGCGCTCGCGTGCGTTCCAGCCAGCAAGCTCTGCATGGCTCCCCACGCTCGACAGCAGCCGCGCCGGCGGGAGCGTCAGCGACCCAAAATCCGGGGCTGCGGCCAACCCAGCCTGCGCACGATCGCCGAGCCATCGCGTCAACCCGGCGCGAGCGGCGTTCACCGCCGTCTCGGCGGCCAGCAGCTGACTCTCGAGATCTGCGCCGGCGACATCGGCCGCCAACGCGGAGGCCGCCGAGCCGCTGCCGTTGGCGAGTTGTGCCTCGGCGATGCGCGCGGCGCGCTCGGCATCCTCTCGCTGTGCCTGAAGGAAGGCTCGCTCCTTCTCGGCGGCCCACGACGCGATCCACGCGTCGCCTGCTGCGCGCTCGACTTGCCGCTTCACCCAGACCGATTCATCGGAAATGGCATTGGCTTGCGCGCGGGCCACCTCGCGTTCGGCCGCGCGCAACCACTTCGACGGCCACGCCTGCATCACGCCGATGCGTTGCATCGTCATCTCATCGGCACCCAAGCGAAACGCGTCGGCGCCGGTGACGGTGAGATTGTCGATGCCGGCGGAGAGCACCGGATCGGGAAGCCGGCCGGCGCGAGCGGCGTCTTCTTGCGCCGCCAGCAATCGGGCGGCCTGCGCATCCAGCCCCGGGGCGTGGGCAGCGGCCCGCTGCATCGCTTCGTCCAGCGTCAGCGGCGGGAAGTCAGCGGCGTGACCTGAAGACGAAAGTAAGAAAAGCACGGCGACGAACGGCCAAGTGGCCGGCCGCTGCCCCTCCCGCGAGCGCGGTAAGGATGGGAACAAGAACATGGAACACTCCTACGCGAGAAACACCGGAAGCCGCATACGCGGCCGACGAGATCAGCGAGGAGTGGTCTAGATCAGGCGTTGGCAGAGCGTCGCAACGTGCGGCCCGGCTCGAGCGCCAGGGAGCGTTGCGAAATCATTGAAGCGCAACGAGCGGCCATCGACCACCCGCAGGAAGACAGTCTGGCCCGGCAGCGGGGCCACCGTCGGGAGCTTGCCCAGGTCAGGCGTGACATCCTGGGTTGGACATTCCGGCGAACCGCCAGAATCGGCATCCTCGTCCGCCATCACCCCGTGGCAGTCGGCGCCCGCCACGGGTTCGCCGCCGGTGCACGCCTGCGCTGCCATCGCGACCTGGCACCAGACCAGGGCGAGTAAGCACAGCCAGACGATCAGGGGACGGCGCCGCCGCATGAAGAGAGAGCCGGAGTCAGATGGATCAGGTTAGCTCGGACCGAGGGCCCAAGCGAGAAGTTCCCGTTGCGTCGTCTAGCGAAGGTGTTGGCCGGCGCACTCGTCCCTCTGCGCGCTAGTCGATCCAGTTGGCGTGGCAGATCACAGTCGCTTCATACAGTCGGCTGGGACCGAGCGGGTTCGAGCGCGCAAGGCTCATCGTGCCGCCGGCCGTTACCGTTATGGTGCTGCAGCGGCGCTGAGTTGGCGCGACCCGACACTGCAAATGAGCGCAGCGAAGGCCGCCGGGACTTCCAATTGGACGACCTCAGGCCAAGGGCGCTCGCGGTCTCAGCATTGCCTGTAGAAATCAGGCGGGTTTGGACCCGAGCATGATGATGCTCGCTCCGACAAGGCACACGCCGACACCCACGGCATCCGTCCAAGTTGGCCGCACCGAATCAACCGCCCAGAGCCACGCGAGCGCAACGCTGATGTAGACACCGCCGTAAGCGGCATAGACGCGGCCGGCGGCGTGCGGATGCAACGTCAATAGCCAGACGAATACTGCAAGGCTGACGGCGGCTGGCAAGAGCAACCAGACAGAGCGGTCCTGCTTCAGCCACAGGTAGGGCAAGTAGCAGCCGATGATCTCGGCCAGCGCCGTTGCGACGAACAGGCCCAAGACTCTTAGCAGTTCCATGGATTCGCCCGCGTGACTCGATGGGTTCAACCCTAGCGTAGGTGCCGCAAGAAACCCATCGCCTACTCAACGCACTGGAACGACTTCGCCATCTTCCTTGACGAACGGGCGGTCGATCGGCGGCAGGATCTCCAATACGACATCCGATGGCCGACAGAGTCGAACCCCCAACGGCGTATCGACGAAGGGCCGATTCAGCAGGATCGGCGAGCGCATGATCGCATCGAGCAGTGCGTCGTCGCTGAGGTCGGGATTGTCCAAACCCCAATCTGCGAAAGGCGTTCCCTTCTCGCGCAACGCCTGTCGCACCGTAAGCCCAGCGTCTCTGATCAAGTCGATCACGAGCGCCCGCGACAGCGGCGTTTCCAGATAGAGCACGACGCACGGCTCGACGCCAGCATGCCGGATGAGCGCCAAGGTGTTGCGCGAGGTTCCGCAATCCGGGTTGTGGTAGATCGTGACGGGGAAGTCCGCTCTGACGGTCATGCGGGCGTTACTCCCGCGGCCGCCGGCGCACGTCCCAGCGCCCGATCGATGGCCACGCCGATGCCGGCCCCCGCCAGCTGCGCAAGGACGAACCCGGCGACGCTCACCGGCGCAATTCCGGCGAAGCTGTCGCTGAACATGCGTCCAAAGGCTGCCGCGGGATTCGCAAACGACGTCGATGCGGTGAACCAGTACGCCGCGCCGATGTAGGCCGCGACCATCGCCGCGACGCGCCCTGCAGGTGCGCGAAGCACCACAAGGACGAGGCCCGCCGTGGCAACGGCCTCGGCGATCCACTGACCCTGACCGGTGCGCAGCTTGCTCGACCACTGCAGGATTGGCAGGTCGAACATCGCATGGGCCAGCCAGGCACCGCATGCTGCACCCGCGAGTTGCGCAATGACGTACGGCCCGAGCATCGACCACGGCAGTTCGCGTCGGGAGGCCATCACCAGGCTCACCGCCGGATTCATGTGTGCGCTGATGGGACCGAAAACCTCGATCAGAATGTACAAGCCGCCGATCGTCGCGAGCGTGTTGGCCAGCAGTGCGATGGCGATGTTTCCACCGGCCAGTTGCTCGCCCATGATCCCCGAACCGATCACGACCGCGAGCAACACGCCCGTGCTGAAGAATTCCGAAAGCAGCCGGCGCGATGGCGTCATGGCGCGCCGACCAGGCCGATCTCGCGCAGTTTCGTCTGCGTCGCGAGCTTGTCGAGCTTGTCGAGCGGCAAGGCGATCAGCAGTTCGACGCGGCGGCGCAACGTGGCGTACGCATTTCGAAAAGCGCGCCTACGATCCTCGTCCGAGCCTTCAACACCCACGGGATCGGGTACGCCCCAGTGAGCGCTCGCAGGATGTCCGAGCCATACCGGGCAAGCTTCGCCGGCCGCGTTGTCGCAGACCGTGATGATGAAGTCCATCACCGGGGCATCCGGCGCGGCGAACTCGTCCCAACTCTTGCTGCGCATCTTCTCGAGCGGATAACCGAGCGATTGCGCGATTTCTGCCGCCATCGGCTGCACCTTGCCGCTAGGATGGCTGCCCGCGCTGAAGGCGCGGAAACGGCCGGCGCCGAGAATCGCCATGGCGGCTTCGGCCAGGATGCTGCGAGCGGAATTTCCGGTGCATAGGAACAGCACGTTGTAGACGCGATCCGACATTCGCTTGCCCTCGACGACTTGGAAAGATTCCATTATTCTATAACAATGGAACAGAAAGACGCACTCTCCGCATTGGCGGCCCTCGGGCACGCGACGCGATTGGCCGTGTTTCGCCGTCTGGTGCAGGCGGGAGAGGCCGGATGCCTGGCAGGCGACCTGGCGGCGGAACTGGGCGTGCCCGGCGCCACACTCTCGTTCCATTTCAAGGAACTGAGTCGCGCAGGTCTCATCGAGGCCGAGCAGCGCGGACGCTGCATCTGCTATCGCGCCAGCTTTTCGCAAATGACCGCGTTGCTGAGCTACCTCACCGAAAACTGCTGTGCCGATTCCGGCGGTACTGCCTGCCTTCCCGAAATGACGTGCCGGGTCAGCGCGAAGGGCTGAGGTGTGGAAGACCAGCCCGGCCAAGAGGCCAGTCGTGCTCGCGTAGCCTCTGTCGATCTTGAGACATCCCATCCGCTCGTCGCGATGGTGTTGGACCGGGCGTCGGCGCTCGGCCCGGCGCTCGCCCAGCGCGCCGCCCATGCCGGGCTGGCCGTCATGCAGCCTGACGGCGCTGTGCGTTCCATTCCGATTGGAGCGTTGCCGGTGGTACTCAGTGATGAGGAGATTGCACGTCGCGGCACGCTCGCATCGCAATTGCTCAGCGCCACGGCAAAAGCAGCGCGCTGGCGGATGGCAGGATCACGTCGAGGCGCCGTGCTCGCCGCACTGGGCGCCGCTGAGCGCCGCTTGGTGCAAGCCACTTGGGAAAGTACCTCGGGCTTGGCAGTGGCGCGCGTGGACTTCCTCGGCGGCGCGGAGCTGTACGCACTGGAGGTCAATACGACGATTCCCGCGATGCAGGGCTACTCGGACATTGCTGCAGAAAGCTGGTTGGCCACGTTCGCCGCGGGTCGCCGAGACCTGCCGGACCTGATCGAGGCCAACGGGTCCAATGCACTCGCGTTGTTGCAGGCCTTGATTGAAGTGCACGCGAAGAATCGCGTCGACGAACTCCGCAGCGTCGGACTCCTGTGCCGGCGCGCAGACGCGCAATTGACCGAACTGCGCTTCCTGCGTGATCGATTCCGCCGCGCGGGACTGGATACACACATCGTTCATCCGGACGAGCTCACCTGGCAGCGTGGCTATCTCCTTTACCACGGGCAGCCGCTGCAGCTGGTCTACCGACACCTGTTCGTGAGTCGCTTAGATGCCGCTCCCGCGCCGGATCTCGAGAGGGCTATGACCGCGTCGACGCGCCACGGCACGCTCGTGTTGAACCGGCCGACGCCCCATCTGGAAATGAAGTCGACCCTGGCGTTGCTCTCGCAATCCCTCGAGTCGCTGGACCTTTCACAAGCGATGGGTCTCGACGACGCTGAGCGTCAGGCGATTCGAATGTCGGTCCCGTGGACGCGCTCGCTGATCGTCGATGAATCCCACAAGGATGCCCGCGCACACGATCTTGTCGCACAGGTCAGCGCTGAGCCGGAAGCCTTCGTGCTCAAGCGTAGCTGGAGCTATGGCGGCAACGAGGTGTTCGTGGGGCGCGCCCATGAGACGGGTAGCTTCTGGTCACGGGTGCAGGCGACCTATCCGAACGTCGATCGCTGGGCCGATCTGTGCCAGCACGCCGCGCGCGATTCGCGTGGTGGTGGGTTCGTCGTGCAGCGTGCGGTGCCGCGCGTGCAGACAGAGCAGGTGCTGTGCACACCCACCGCAAGTCACACCGCACAGGTCATTACGGACTATGCGGCGCATGCGTCGATCGGAAGCTCGCCCGCATGGGGAGGGGTCTGCCGAGCAGCGGCCTCCGATATCGTCAATATCGTAGGTGGCGGCGCAGTTGTCCCAATCATTCGCCGCCACGTGGCCGACCGGCTCCTGCAGCCTGCCTAAAACTCCTGATAGCGACGCATCTCACGCCCGAGCCAAAGGGCTGATCAGCCCACACGCCCCAACCGCGCGTCCCGGATAGGCGTCAGCGCACTGTAGGTAAGGCAGGTCAGGCCGGCAAGGCGCAGAATCAGGTCGGGACTTTCTGCACCGAAAACAGCAACGCGTGAAAAACGAGACCCGACTTACGCCATTGATATTTAAGACGAATCAGACCTCAGGTCGGGACATTCTGCACGAAAACCGAGATGACGCCAATCCGGGGTATTGGTCCCAGCGGCCGACCGTCGCCTGCGGCTGGATGCCGCTCTGGCTGACCCGGGCTGGGATATGGCAGAGCTCGAGGATGCCGACTGGACGATCCACTGGGACGAAGGAACCCGCGGCTCGCTGCCCCTGCGCCTGAAGGAGTATCTCCAAGCCATCACCTATACCGACCAGACCCGTGAGGTCTTGCTGGATACCTGGGTCGCGCTGGCGACAGCAGAGACCTTGGCTTTCGCTGAGCACGCGCTGTCGTCCCATCGCATGGATCCCGCGATAGCAACGGGTATTGCACCGATGCTGGGCCCCGTGTTCGCCCAACACTCAATTGGTCAGGGGTGTGCATTGATGTGGTGGGCGGCCAAGAACGTCGGCGCCTCATTCCTACGTCACGGTGGCACGCCGGGCCTGGCCGAACGCGAGATGTCGCGCTCGGTCCTCAACGCCTACGAGCGGATCGAGACTTCTCGTCGGGTGGTGCCTCAGTTCACGCGCCATCGGGCCTTGCCACCCAGTGCTTTCGCTGGCGTGTTCCAGTTTGCCAGTCGCCTCGGGACCTCGTACTGGACAGCGCCGATCCAGGAGGATGCACTGGACCGAGTGTGGGCGGGTAACTGAGTTCACTGAAGCGATCGTTCTAGCCTCACGCGAAGCTCGCTCTCGGCTCCGGCGGCAACACAGCTGCCCACAGTGTGTACTCGAAGCTCTGCGCGAACGGCAGGCCAGTAGGTGCCTGCGTCCGATCACTCGCGCCCTCATTCGTATCCGATCCAATCGAAGCTAGTTCTGCGGCCTGGGGCGGCTCAACCCACTCTCCTGCCACGCAACGTCACGAGAAAGCGGGACGTTCAGAGAGAGACGCGATACCCTCGCTGGCCGCGAGACCCCACTAGACCACAGGCAGCGATGCTCCAACTCGTCTCTGCCAACTGCTCTATCTAGTGGGAGTCGCCGGCTACCGATCCTATGGAATCCCGATGGTCCGACTTGAATTCAACGGCAAGCCCTTCGATCCGGCGACTTTCCACGACCAGTTTATGGCGGAGGTCCTGCAGCAGATCGTCGATCAACTCCGCGAACGCATCTCGGGGATCCGAGATCCGGACACGGGCGAGTTTCCTACCGTCGTCGTACGAGCCACCTCGCTTGAAGAAATGCAGGTAGACATTGAAGGCTCGGAAGCTCTCGTTGCCTAAGTACGCAACGCACTGGGTGTTGCCGAGACTGCCAGCGCGGGCGTTGAGGAACAGGACGACGAGTCGCCGGTGGAAGTCGACGAGCAACGATCGCAGAAGGTTTTCCTCAGTTACGCTTCGGAAGATCGCGCGCTCGCCCGACACATCGCCGAAGCACTGATCGCCCATGGCGTGGATACGTGGTGGGACGGCTGGGAAATCCGCGCGGGAGACAGCTTGCGGCAGAAGATTGATCAGGGTCTGGGGGCGTGCACCCACTTCCTCATCCTGCTGACTCCGGTTGCCCTGACCAAGCTCTGGGTGAATCAGGAACTGGATGCCGGACTGGTGCGGATGATCAATGAAGGTATCTCGGTCCTACCGGTGCGATCAGGCTTGCCGGCCGCTGCGCTACCGCCGTTGCTCCGCGGCATGCACTCCCCAGAGATTCTCGATCCCGATGCCGACATTCGACAGCTGATCTACGACATCCACGGGATCACTCGCAAGCCGCCACTCGGTCCTCCGCCGACGGCCGCGCGTGCTACGCCTCGCAGCGGACTCTCCCCCGCGGCAACAGCGCTGGTGCGAGTTTTCGTGGAGCAGACACAGCATGCATGTAGCCATGACCCCCAATTCTCGCACGTGCAACTTCAGGCCCTCACCGAGTTGTCGCGCGACGACCTCGCCGATGCGATCCACGAATTGCGAGGCCGATTGAAGGTCAAGGAATACATCGGCGGCAGTTTCGTGGTGGCCAGACCGGTGCTCTATGCCGAATTCGATGCGTTGTTCCAACCCTGGGATCCGGCGAAGGATGCGCTCCAATTGGCCGCCGATCTGCAGAACGACCCTGACTTCCCGGGCAATCCCCCAGCGATCGCAGAGCGGTACGACTGGTCGCCGCGGCGCCTCAATCCCGCACTCGCCTACCTTATTGATCGCGATTTGGTGAAGGTGGATAGCGGGATGGGCGATGGCACCTTTCTCGGCTTCCGAGTCCGCGCCACGGACGCTACCCGACGTTTCGTCAAATCACGCGCTGCAGCAAGAGACTGATCGGACGGGCGCACTCTATTTCCCGCAACAAATTTTTCGATGTGCCGGGTCGACAATCACAAAGTTGGCCCCGCATCCAGCGTACGCGAGGCGGCGTTGCCTGGTAACCGCGCGGCGCGGGAGGGGCCGACCCAAGAGCCTCCAAGCGCCACTGGCGCGCCGGGTCGGCTTTCACTTCGAGGCGCGCTGATCGGCGTGCATCATCGCCACCTGCAGTTCTACGCGCTTGAGTTCACGCAGCATTCGATTGGCCTCGAGGTGATTGCCCATGAAGGTCTTGCAGAGCACCGTGATCTGCAACAAGAGGAGCGACACGACGCCCCATTTCACCGCGACCAAGGCATCGGATGCGCCCCACGACTGCCAGACCGCATACGCTCCCGCCACGAATGCGACTCCTGCCGCGACGTTGACCAACCACATAACTTTTGCCATCGGTCCGCGGAAGATCCCAAAAGCTTGGGAGATGTAGCCAGGTTCCCCATGTCGAGCCAACAAGGCGCGGTCCTCTTCCGTCAACGCGCCACTGATCAGTTCGTCGATCTTGCTCACGAGCTCTCTCCTTCGAGTAACACGCGGACCTTACGCCGCGCATGCATCAGCCGGGTCTTAACCGTTCCCGGTGGAACGTCCATTGCGATGGCGATCTCCGCCACGCTCAATTCGTCGATGTAGAACAACGCCGACGCTGCGCGTTGAAGGGCAGGAAGCTGGGCTATCGCCGCGACCACTTCGGCTACTTCTGCCGCGAACTCTCCTGAGTCTGTCACCGGGGCGGGGATGGCCAAGGAATCGTCTTCATCAAGATCGCTCGGTGTTCGGTCGATCCGGCCGAACTCTCGGTAACAACGACGAGTGGCGATTCGGTAGGCCCACGAGGGGAACGCCGCGGTATCGTCCAGCCTCGGCAGGCCACAAAGAATCTCCATCCAGACGTCCTGCACGACGTCTTTCGCCCTGTCGATGTCACCCAGCATCCTCCAGACGTGCCGGAACAGACGTGGTTGCCACCGGATAACCAGGCGCGACAGCGAATCAGCGTCGCCTGCGATCGAAGCGGAGACCAGATACTCGTCGTAGATCCGCTGCGTATGCCGCTCCACCGTCGTCCCCCGTTCCCTTCGCCTACCTAAGGTGCGCGAAAGGGCCAGACTGGTTCAATCGCCGGCATGGGCGCGTTGGGCTTACAGCGATCGTCTTGTCCGCAAACATGAACTTTTACCGGCGTCGGGCGCTGCGGCAGGCGCGCGCGATCGAGTAACGATTGTGATCAGACTCTCCGGTCCGCTTCCGGCGGCAGAGCCGGGCCGATTCAGTCTTCGCGGGGAGTTGGCCTTGGCGTCGGTCGGCTTGACAGCGCGAGCAGCAATGCGCCCACCAGGCCGGCAATCAGCGACCCGGAGAGGATACCGAGCTTCACTTCCTCCTGGAGAACAGGAGACTGTGCGAAGGCGAGCATGCCGATGAAGAGACTCATCGTGAAACCGATGCCGCACAATGCGGCGACGCCGGCCATCTGAGCCCAACCGGTCCCGGCGGGCAGCCGCGCCACGCCGAAGTGCACAGCGATCCAGGCCACGCCGAGCACACCGACTAGTTTCCCGAACAGCAGGCCTGCTGCCACACCAAGAGTGAGAGGTGCCACCACCTGTTCCCAGCCGATCCCGGCAAACGACAGCCCCGCATTGGCGAATCCGAACACCGGAATGATCAGGAACGGCACGACACGATGCAACGCGTGCTCGACGCGCAGCAGCGGAGAGTGATCCTCGTCGGCATCCGTCCTTTGGTCACCGGTCGCATCGAGCGGGAGCGTCAGCGCCAACGCCACGCCTGCGAGCGTTGCGTGTACGCCGGACAGGAGGACCAGCCACCACAACACCAGCCCCAGCAACAGGTAAGGCCATATCACGCGCACGCGGAAACGATTGAGTCCGATCAGCGCCACCACCACGGCGGCGGCGCCGATCAGCGCCGCCAGGCGCAGACTGTCGGTGTAGAACAGCGCAATGATGATCACCGCCCCCAAGTCATCGATGATGGCGAGTGCAGTCAGGAACACCTTGAGCGACACGGGCACTCGCGGACCAAGCAGCGACAACACACCGAGTGCAAAGGCGATATCGGTGGCCGTGGGAATGGCCCAGCCCCGTATCGCGTCAGGCGAGTCGAGATTGAAGCTGAGGTAGATCAGGGCGGGCACCACCATGCCGCCAATCGCGCATAGGCCCGGGAGAACGCGCTTGGACCATGTGGAGAGTTCACCATCGAGCGTCTCGCGTTTGATCTCCAAACCCACCAGGAGGAAGAAGATCGCCATGAGACCGTCGTTGATCCAGTGCAGGACACTCAGTGGCCCGAGATAGCTCTGCAATAGACTGGTGTAGGAATCGCTCAGTGGTGAGTTGGCCACGATCAGCGCCGAGGCAGCGGCCACCATCAGGACCACGCCGCCGGCCGCTTCGCTACGGATGAAGTCCTGCGCGCGCCGGAGCGGGTGCCAATGAAATGAACTCATGTTCGCACTCACCTATGCTTGTGGTCGACAAGAGTGCCACGGGCTCCCAGCGAGGAGAACCCTGCAACGGCCGGGGATGCTCGACCCGATCAGTAGCTGTGCGAGACTTCAATGATGTCCATTGAGCTTGATGTTCCAAACACTATGGAGGCCGCTGAAGCCGAGGCCACGCCCTTGGAGATGCTGGTGGGCGTGCTGTATGCCGATCTGCGCGGCATCGCTCGGCGCGAGCGTTTCCGTGCGCGCGCCGGCGGGACGCTGTGCACTACCGCGCTGGTCAACGAGGCGTGGCTGAAATTGCATCGCTCGCACGGCTGGAAGGATCGACAGCACTTTCTCGCCACGGCGGCGTTGGCGATGCGGCAGGTCCTGGTGAACGACGTCCTCGCGCGGCGCACGGCCAAGCGCAACTTCGGTGTCGAGCTCGTGGAGCTGAATGACGACCTCGTCGGCATCGATGCCGACGACGAGCAGATCCTGCTGGTCAGCGATGCCGTGGAGCGCCTCGCATCCTTGAGTCCCCGGCTGGCCCGTGTCGTGGAGTGTCGCTTCTTTGCCGGGTTCAGCGAAGTCGAGACGGCTGATGCACTTGGGATCACCGATCGGACCGTGCGCCGCGACTGGCTGAAGGCGCGGGCGTGGCTTTATCGCGAGCTGGGCGAATCCGCCCTTACGATCGAGGACGGACATGCGACACGCTGAGGAACGCTTCGTGGACGAAGCGGCGATACGGCGTTTTGCGCGAATCGAGGCTCTACTCGATGAGGCGCTCGATCAGGATGAGTCCGTGCGCGAAGCCTTCGTGCGACGCGCGTGCGGCGACGATATGGCCCTGTGTCAGGAAGTGATGGAACTTCTGGTCGCCATCGCTTCGTCGGACGGCTACCTCGAAGACCCGGTCGCCGAAGCGCTCCCTGCCACCGAGACGGGCATGCAACTGGGTCAGTGGACCTTGCAACATCGCATCGGTCGGGGTGGTAGCGGTGACGTCTGGTTGGGCATTCGCAACGACGGACAGTTCGATCAACAGGTCGCCGTGAAGCTTCTGCGGGATGGCGAGCCTGGCGACATTCCGCGATTCCTTCGCGAGCAACGTCTGCTCGCTCGCCTCGATCACCCGGGGATCGCTCGCTTGCTCGATGCGGGCAGCACGCCCAGCGGTCGTCCGTACATGGTGATGGAGTTTGTCGCCGGTACGCCGCTGGCCGCCCACGCGAAGGCGCATGCGCTGGACCTCGACGCGCGGTTGACCTTGTTCCAACAGGTCTGCGACGCAGTGGCTTTCGCACATCGTCATCTCATCGTGCATCGCGACCTGAAGCCGCAGAACATCCTGGTGCGCGACGATGGCCGCGTTGCACTGCTCGACTTCGGCATCTCGCGGATGATCGACGACACGGACTCCAAAGAGACAGTCACGCGGACCCATCGACTGACACCCGAATACGCGGCGCCCGAGCAACTGGCCGGCGAGCCCGAAACCACGTCGACCGACGTCTACGCGCTGGGTCTGCTGCTACACGAGCTGCTCGTGGGGCAACCGCCATGGGGAAGCCTCGTGCGTCAGGGGACGATGGCCATGCTACAGCGGTCGATCGCCGGCCCGCCGCCCGCGCCGAGCACGAAGGCGACGGGCGAAGCCGCACGACGACTGCGTGGCGATCTCGACGCCATCGTCCACAAGGCGACTCGACCCGAGCCTGAGGCTCGTTACGCATCGGTCGAGGCGTTGCGTCAAGACATCGACAACTACCGTTGCTTGCAACCCGTGCGGGCTCGTGGTGATGCATGGGGTTACCGCGTTCGCCGTATGTTGAGGCGCTACTGGGTTGGCGCGAGTGTGTCACTCGTGTTCGTGATGGGTCTTCTCGTGGCATTGGCGGCCGTGAGCATGGCCGAGAGAAAAGCCGCGAGGGAGCGTGATATCGCGCAAGTCGAAGCATCGCGCAGCAAAGCCGTGCGTGATTACCTGGCACACATGTTCCGCGATGCAACCCAGCAGGCGCGCGCCGGTGCGCCCCTCACCGCCAAACAGGTCCTGGATCAAGCTGCCGCCCGCGTCGACGCAGGGTTCGCGGCGGACCCTGCGACCGGGGCCGAAGTTTTGAAGGCGCTCGGTGAGCTGCATTTTTACATCGACGACTACGCCGGTGCAGCCCCGCTGCTCGAGCGCTGGTTGGGGCACGAGACGGCCATCGCCGATCCGGTCGCCGCGGCGGACGTCCGCTTCACGCTGGCCGAGACGCTGCATCGCATGGGCCGCTCGGACGAGGCGGCAGAGTTGCTCGCGCAGGCGCAGGCATTCTGGACGACCGACGTTCCGCGACACGGTGACGTGCTGTTGGTGAGTCGCATGCTGCAATCGCAACTCGAGCGCCAGCGCGGCGATGTGCCCGCGGGCGTCGCGACACTGGAGGCGGCGCTGCCATTGCGACTGCAGCGCTCCGGTCCGGAGCATTTCGAGACAGCCGTGCTCTACACCAATCTTGGCGCTGCCTATATCCAGGCCGGGCGCTTCGATGAAGGCATCGCGGTGTCGCAGGAGGCGATGCGCACCTGGGCAACGCTGCACATGGATCGCGGTAACGATGCACTGAACACCCTCAACAATCTCGCCGCGGCGCACTTTCGCCAAGGCGACATGCAGCAGGCCGAACGCGCCTTCGCTTCCGCACTTGCTCTGCGGCGCGAGGGTTATGGGCCGTCGGCGGCAACGGCCGCGCTCATCGGCAACTATGCCCGTACCCTGCTCAGAAACTCGAAGGCGGGAGCCGCGCTGCCATTGGTCGAAGAGGCCGAGGCAATGGCACGCACGCATGCGGGCGAGTCCAGCCCACTGACGCTATCACTGCAGGCGACTCGCGCCGAGGCGCTGATTGGACTTGGCCGCCTCGAGGCCGCCACATCGACGCTCGACTCGCTCGAGCGAGGAGGACTTCCGGTCGCACTGGAGCTACGGAAAGGCGTGCTGCGTGGCACCTTGGCGCATGCGCGCGGCGACCTGTCGGCGGCCCGCGCCGAATTGACGCGAGTACGTGATACCGCTCAGTCGCTGGGTGTTGTTGCGGACACGGTTCGGGTCGACATGGATGCGCTTCAGCGTCTCGTTGACCCGCCTGCCTCCGATGGCGCGGACTGATCAGAACCACAGGGCGTCACCGGACGCCTTGGTCATTGACGATGGCCGCGGAGAACCTCGATCTGACCTTCACAGCTGGCCTTCATCTCAGGCAGGACGCGCTCCAGCAGACGCTCGTCGAGGACCACTCGGTCCAACTGCACGTTACCGGCGAAGGTGCCGAGGCTACCGCGTGCGATGACCACGTATGACGCGATCCTGGCGCAGTTGTCCTCCTGCGTCGCGGCCTTGTCCCTGACCTGTGCGAGCAACGCTTCGATGTAGCGGGCGCCGACATCGACGTAGCAAAGCTCGAAGACGCGTTGCCGTTCCGGGTCGGGCGCGGTTCCGGCGGGCGCGGGATTACTCGCTGCTCGGCCGATCACCGACGTGCAGGCCATGGTCGGATTCTCGGCTCTGTCCGCGCGGGCAAAGGCACGCATGAGCGGCTTGCGGTAGCTCTCGGGTAGCTCAGGCAGTCCCGAGGGAGATGGCTCATCGGAGGAAGTAGCGACACTGCGTTGGACTGGCGCATCAGGCGATTCCGGGGCACTCGCATCGCTACCGCAGCCGGCCGCAGCCAGCAGAAGGGCAGCGAGCAGAACAAGGCCTGATTTCTTCGCTTTCATCGTTTGGGTCCCATCACGTCGCTGGAATAGGTTGATCGCGAGGAGCTCAAAGCATCCTCGGCTCACTTCTTCGACCAGCACACGGGACGGCACACGATCCGGACATTTCTGCCCGGGAGAGACTCTGATCACCCAGGTCCGGCCTTGAGATTCGCTGTCCGGATCACGCGCTCTCCGCTGTGGAAGGCGAGGATGGCGTCGCGACGAGTCGCGCACGCCTGCACTTCTTTCCTTCTGGAGCCCAGAATGTACTCGCGCCTACCCGTCATATCATTTCTCGCGCTCGTCACCACGAACGCCAACGCCGCCCTGTTCACGGTCTCCACGATCGACAACGACGGCCCCGGCTCGCTCCGCCAAGCGATTCTCGATGCGAACGCGGCGACGTCGCCTCCGCATCGAATCGAGTTCGGTAGTCAGTTTCCTCTCTCAGGCACGATCGAACTGTTCGGTGCGCTGCCGGCGTTGACACGGGAAGCCGAAATCGACGGACGCGATCGTCAGCCCGTTGTTATGCCCTTCGACCCGAGCAATGCCTTCCCGTTGCTGCGCACCAACCGCGCTTTGACACTGCGCGGCTTTACGCTGATGCAGGGTCGCGCCGATATTCGGGGCGGCTGCGTCGGGGGCGAAGGCATCGGCGGCGCTAGCGCGCTCGTGATCGAGCGCATGACCTTCTCGGGATGCGTAGCGGTAGTCGCCGCGGGCGGCACGGCGAGTGGAGGCGCAATCTCATGGCCGTCCTTGGCACCGGTAACGATCGTCGACAGCATCTTTCAGGGCAACGGCGCCATCGCCATCAGTAACGGCACAGCCGCGGGAGGCGCAGTTGCGGGAAGTGGCCCCTTGCACGTCGAGTCGTCCTACTTCATCGACAACATCACGAACGGCCGTTCCGTCATTGGCGGCGCGATCCAGTCCACGCTCGCATTGCCCGGCACGATCACAATCCGCGACAGCGTCTTCGTCAGCAACCAGGCCATGCCCGATACCGTTGCGTCGGCGTACGGCGTCGGCGGCGCGCTGAGCCTGGACTGCACCACCTGCACGATTCAGATCGAACGAAACTTCTTCGGCAGCAACCGTGCGCAGCAAGCCGGTGCAGCCCTCGTACGCGGGAACGACGGCGCCGACGCCGCCAACCTAACGGTGCACAACACGACCTTCACCGGAAATCAGGCTGAGTCGACGGCAGGCGCCCTGTTCACCGTGGGTAGCCGTATGGACGTTCGCCACGTGACCTTCCACGACAACTCCGCGCAAACGGGAGGACATGCCGTTGCGTTTACTTCGACGATCCGTGAATGGAGCAACAGCGTAATGGGAGACGTCACGGCAGGGTCCGGTCCCGGATGTTCGCTCGGCGCCATTGCCACGATCGCGACGGGCAACTATGTGCGGTCGGGCGACACGAGTTGCAATGTCGCACTGCCCGGAATCACGCCAGCCGTGGGCTTCGACGTCTTGGGCGTGGACGACGGCGAGTTGATGCCGGTCGTCTTATTTGGGCCTGGCAGCCCTGTCGTCGACGGAGCGGACTCAGGTCGCTGCCTCGGTACCGACGCGCGGGGTCGCGCTCGTCCGCAGGACGGAAACGATGATGGCCTGGCGCGATGCGATGCCGGCGCGTACGAGAGTCTGGGAGACAAGGTGTTCGCCGACGGATTTGAAGATTGATCGGCCGTTTGACTCTCGCACTCTGAGGGCCGCCTCGATCCACTACGCGGTATGTCCGGGATCAGCCCGGACATACCGATGAATCTGTATTGCCGTTACTCAAAACCGTCGCAGAACAACGCCGCCGAGAGCCCATCACAGCCGTTGTCGATGAACTCGTAGGCTCCCATGTCGATCCGTGCCCCGGTGACTCGGGCCGCACCGTCGCGATCGAAGGCCGCGACGTTGTAGGCATTGTCGCCTGCATCAATGGCGGGGGACTCCCGCCGCAGACGCAGCTCCGCTCCGGAGAAGCGCGGGTCGGCGGTAAGCAGGCCACCGAGGTTCACGAGGGTGCTCGCCGGGAATGTGGCGTACCCCTGCGCGTAGACGACGCCGGGTGCGGCTAAGCCGCTCTGGAGTAGCGAGTGTCCGATCTCGACGCGGCGCGTGGCGTCGCTATCGTCGCCGTAGATGTTGTTGCCCGCACCTTGCGCAAAGGCGTCGAAGGCGCCTGGAGGTTGAGTAGCGAAGTTGCCCCACAGGATGCTGTTGAGGAACTGTGTGACCGGCCCATCGACGTCAGGCACGAACAGTACGCCCCCAAGGCGTGCGCGATTGCCGGAGAAGCTGCTGTTGACCAGTTCCACGCGCGTTGCAGCGCCATTGGACACGTTCATCACGGCACCGCCGAGGTTCTCGGCCGAATTGCCGCTGAAGACGGCATTGCTGACCCTCAGACGGGCAAAGGCTTCGGCGAAGAAGAATCCGCCATTGATGTAGAGCGCCCCACCGTTGACGAAGGCATCCGTATCACCGGGTTCATTGCGGCGTGCCCGATTGTCCGCGAAGCGGGCGCGATCGATGCTCGCGTCGAAGAAGTCGGTGAACGAAATGGCGCCGCCAGACACCGCATCATTGCTCAGGAATTCGACGTCGATGAAGGTCGGCCGCAGCACCGTCCACGAACTGCTGACCTTCACTGCGCCGCCATCGCTGGTAGAACGATTGTTGCGGAACGACACGTTCTGCAACGCAGGCGCGGCCGGCGCGCCACCGGAGTAGACCGCGAAGCCGCCGCCACCTCCGGTCCCGGTGCCATCGCCCGCGAGATTGCCGATGAATTCGAGTCGCCTCAGCGTGGGGCTGCAGCGCTGACCGACACCGGGGTCGTAACCGGCGATGCAGACCGCGCCGCCGCCCCCGGCTTCGTACAGAGTTTCGCTAGCGAAACCGCCGGTGATGACGAAGCCGTCCAGCACAGTGTTCGGACCGATGTCGGCGCCGTTGCCGCCATTCCAGAGCATCGCGTCGAAGCGTATGACGTGGAGCGCGTTGTCGCCCACGATGTCGTCTGGCGTGGGCGTGACGCCGCGAGCGTCGCGATTCGTGTCGTTGGATTGCATGTCGCCGCTCAGCACCGTGGCGTTGGTCTGTGGGCTACGTTGCACGAGACTGTTCTCGTTGCCCGCGAATCCGCCGTAGAGCCGTGTTCCGGGCGGGATGAGGAAGCTAGTTCTCCGCCGTTGCTCTTCAGTAGTGAGATCCGGGTCGGGGTTCAGTGGCGGCAGATAGCGCCCTCGCGCCACCCAGATTTCCTCTCCCGGATGAGCGAACAGGGCAACTTCCAATCGGTTGTAGGCATTCGCCCAAGACGAGCCATTGCCACCGTTCGGAGCATCGGCGCGTACGAAAACCTGTGAGTGACCTGCCATGGGCAAGCCGAGCATCATTGCAAACACGAGAGGGTGAATGGGGATGGCACGCATGAGCGATTCCAGTTGCTGTGGAGGGCTGCTCCGGCAAGACAGGAATGCGTGGAAGATCCGGACAGGTTGATGCATCACCGATCCAAGCTACATGGCCCGGTACGGCTCTTTCCGGAACTGACCAGAGAATGGGCCCTGAAATCGAGCTGATTTGCAGCTGAGCCGAGGGTTCGCCCGCATCTTCACGACCGAGACACTCAGGTCCAAGCCAATGGCCACGGAAGCTCGAGATGCTCGATAGGTGCCCCTGCGCTTGAGAGTGGAATTCATCCGGGAGGTTGACTACCCACATCGCCTTCGATAGGACGGCGCCGTTGGGGAACTCAGTCAAGGGACTACAATCAGTTTGAGCGCAGCACGACCAGGGCACGACCACTTTCGATCGTGGCCACGCTGTCGGTTAGCGCATCGACGCTCACGCAGCGTTCTGGTGACGCGCCGCCGCAGGTTGTGGAAGCTAACCGAGCAAGTGCGCTGTCACCGATGCCGCGACGCACCACAAGACGACCCAGAGCGAAGAAACGCGGGCGACAGCCAAGAGCAAGAATCCGACCATGGCAACGATTCCATCGAGCACTCCACCGATCGCCTCCGTCCATACAGGATCGTAGAAGGCTGCCGCCAGAACTCCGACCACTGCGGCGTTGACGCCCGCGATCACCCTGGCGGCCAGCGGGTGCTGCACAATGCGCGCCCAGACTGGCAGGACGGAAAGAAGAAGCAGGAAGCCAGGAAGAAACAGGGCAAGCAAAGCGATGGTCGCCCCGATCACAGCCGGCATCTCCAGTGAAGCTTCAGCTCCGAAGAACGCAGCGACGGAGAACATGGGTCCAGGTACCGCCTGCGCTGCGCCATACCCCGCCAGAAACACGTCGCGACTCAGCCAGCCAGTGTCGACCAGACCGTTCTGCAGGAGAGGAAGAACGACATGACCTCCACCGAATACGAGCGCACCCGCCTTGTAGAAGGTACTCGCGAGACCTGAAGCGGTCGGAGTGATGGAGGGGGCCAGCGAAATGGACAGCCCCAACGCGGCGAGAAACAATGCAAACGACACCGCGGCTGTACGTCTTCCCAATCGAAAATCAGGTATCTCAGGTAGAAGAGCCGGCACGTTGCGGCGTAGCCATACACCGAACACTCCCCCGAGAAGTATCGCAACCATCTGCATCCAAGCACTACGAGTCATCAGTACTAGCACGAGCGCGATCGATGCAATCAGAATGCGGGATGCATCCGGGGTGAGCTGCCGCACCATGCCGAATAGCCCGTAACCGACCACGGCCACGGCGACCAGTTTCAGTCCATGCACTACGGACTCGCCGAATGCATCACCCAGAAACGGCGTCGAAGCCGCAAAACCAAGCATCAACGCTGCAGATGGCAGAGTGAAGGCCAAAAAAGCAGCTACTGCGCCTCGCACGCCACCACGGAGCAAGCCGATCGCGAAACCCAACTGGCTGCTGGCCGGACCTGGCAACAACTGACAAATTGCCAGCAGCTGCGCGAAGTGGATCTCCGTCAACCAACAGCGGTGCTCGACGAACTCTTGCCGCAGGTAGCCGACGTGCGCGATCGGCCCTCCGAACGAAGTCATGCCCAGCTTGAAAAATGCACCGAAGACTTCTCCGGCGCTACCTGACTCTGGTTTCATCGTCGAAGCCGTTGGGTCTCACCAAAGTGACGGCAAGAGCGTCGAGACATACGAGTACAAGTCCGACGCACGGTGCGGACATCTACATCGAAGGATCATCACACTTTCGAGCGGCAGCCGACTTCGTACTGGCGCGTCACCAGAACAGCACGAGCCCCAAAAGGCAGACCATCGCGATTATCGCGACCACCGCGAGTCCAGAATAGGGCAGCGAGGGCGACGAGGCGCGGCCGCTGTGACGGTCTCGGTATGCAGATGAGTCTTGAGTAAGCCACGCTGCCTTCGAGGCTATCGACTCAGCATCGAGTTCTTCATGGTACAGCTGATCGAAGATCGATCGATCCTGGGCGGACAGGCTGGACGCAATCTCGTCGAGCTCGTCGTTGTGTTTGCGCGAACGCTGACGGAGATCCCCGCCGGTACGCGCATCGGAGCGGAGCTCAGCGCTTTGCCGCTCGACCAGATCGCGGACGAATTTTCGAGTGGTTCGGTCTTCCACTGATAACCTCGCGGCGCGCTAAAGAAGGTCGGATCAACGTTAGGTGTCGAGCACACCAGAGAGCGCTACGACCGTGCGAGAAATGTACTTCTCGCACGCTCCGCGCCGCGTAGCAAGTCTTCCGCGTCCCCAATGGCTGCCATCAGGATTTCACTCCCCGACTGATCCTCAAGATCAGACTCACGCAGTGCGAACCACGCATCTTTCAGTGTAGCGAGCCTCGCCTGGGCGGCACTCACTTCTGCCCGCAGAAGCGCTTCGCGCGCGAAATCCAATACCCACCCCAGCCCCATCGATGAGTCACCATACTCTCTTCTGGGCCTCCTCGCTCATGGCCTGATTGATGCCAAGACGAGCGGGAATTCTAGGCACAGCGCAGGACGCACGCTGTGGAGACACACAGCGAATGATGATCAGAACTCGATCTCTATGTTCGTCCGCAGGCTTGCGTCGGGTGTCTTATGGCCGATTCCGAACTGGACACCTAGCTCCCAGCGTACCTGTCGTCCCGCGCCGATGCGCACGGCCCCGAGGAGTGCTGGCCCGATGGCATAGTCCTCATCATCTAGGTAGAGCTCGACGGCCGGCTCTAGTGTCGGTGCGTGCAAGTAGCGCAGCTGGGCGCGAAAGCCCGTTTCAAACTCATCATCGACCGCGTTGCCGAACTCGTACTCGAGCATCGCGTTCGCCGCGGCGACCCACCGATGCAGCAACTCCTTCTCCCACAGCACTCCGACGGCCAACTCGTGCTCATCGGTGTCCTTTCCGAGCTCCGCCTCGAACAGGATTCCCCAGTCCGACGAGTACTCGCCTTGTTCCGTGAGCTGCCATTTGACCTCGAGCTCGTAAGCGCGCGCGCGTGCCCCTTCCGAGGATGGGGAATCGGAAAGCAGATACAGCTCCGTTGAAATCCGGTCCGACCAGGCGTACCCAACGCTGGCACGGTGGAGAACGACCCGATCACCGCCCAGGTCCCTGTGGATGAGTCCGTATTCGACCTCTCGCTCTCGCTCGTTTAGGTAGGGGTGGTAGACGCCCGTGGTCGCGGCGGTGGCGCTCGTGGCCTGAGCGGCCAGGCCAATCATCAGCAGGCGACGAACAGGTTCACGCACGACTCGAGTCCCGGAGCAAACCGACACGAATCGCCGCGACGAGGCAGACAGCGCCCAGCGAGACAAAGTAGAACGCGGCTTGCGCAGCATCCGGATTGGCGTCGTAACCGAACAAGGCATGCAGCAGTTGCCCAAGCCACGAACGCTCGCTGACAACCCAGTTTGTGTCCCACAGCGCTGGGCCCGAGTCGACCCAGCCGATTTGCGCTCCCAGTTTGGCAAGTTGCATCGAAAGGCCGCCGATGTTGCCGCGCGTTGAAAATTGACCAGGGAATCGAGGTTCTGCGCGCTGAAAATTGACCAGGGTGTCCAACCTAACCTGCCGGGGTTTCGATCCTTGCGGGAGACGAGGTGCACACCATGGCGATGTACGCAAAAGTCCGGAGGCTGCGCTTCCGGGACGGGCTGTCGATCAGCGAGATCGCACGCCGCACGAGCCTGTCGCGCAACACGATCAAGACGTGGCTGAAGGAGCCGGTGCGGCGCGAGATGAAGTACGTGCGGCCGGGCGGTCCGAAGAAGCTGGATGAGTTTGTTCCCTGGCTGCGGCAGGCGCTGGAGACCGATGCGCGGCGGCCGCGCAAGGAGCGGCGGACCGCACTGCGTCTGTTCGAGCAGCTTCGAGAGAAAGGATTTGCCGGCCACTACGCGCGCGTGACGGAGTTCATTCGAGCCTGTCGCGCGGAGGCGGGCGCGGTGACGGCGCGTTCGGCCTACGTGCCCTTGAGCTTCGCTTTGGGCGAGGCGTTCCAGTTCGACTGGAGCGAGGAAGGGATCGTGATCGGCGGGGTCTGGCGCAAGGTGCAGTTGGCGCACATGAAGCTGTGTGCCTCCAGAGCGTTCTGGCTGGTGGCGTACCCGAGCCAGGGCCACGAGATGCTGTTCGACGCTCACACGCGCTGCTTTGCGGGGCTCGGCGGCGTGGCCCGGCGCGGGATTTACGACAATATGAAAACGGCGGTGGATCGCACCCCGCGCAAGGATCGGGCGCGGGTAGTCAACGCGCGCTTTGCCGCGATGACGGCGCACTACCTGTTCGATCCGGACTTCTGCAACGTGGCCTCGGGCTGGGAGAAGGGCCGGGTCGAGAAAGGCGTGCAGGACGCGCGCCGACGGATCTGGCAAAGCGCGCTCGATCAGCGATTCTCCAGCTTCGCTGACCTCAACGCCTTCCTGGCCGAACAGTGCCTCACGGCGCGGGACGCGGCGCATCCGGATTACCCGCAGATGAGCATTGCCGAGGCGCTGGAGCACGAGTTGCCGCAGCTCATGCCGATGCCGACCGCGTTCGACGGCTACGTCGAGTTGCCGGTGCGGGTGTCGAGCACGAGCCTGGTGAGCGTGGTGCGCAACCGCTACTCGGTGCCGTGCGCCTTTGCCGGACACCGGGTCAGTGCCCGGCTGTATCCGGATCGCGTCGTCATCGTCGCTGACGAGACCGTGATCGCCCTGCATGGCCGCGTGCATGATCGCGATCGGGTCGTTTACGACTGGCAGCACTACGTGCCGCTGGTGGAGCGCAAGCCTGGGGCGCTGCGCAACGGCGCGCCGTTCGCCGAGATGCCCGAGCCGTTGCTGCGACTGAGTCGGGCGTTGCTGCGCCGCCAGGGCGGCGAGCGCGTCATGGCACAGGTGCTGGCGACGGTGCCGACCCATGGACTGGATGCGGTGCTGGTGGCGGTCGACCTGGTCCTGGAGACGGGACGGCCCAGTGCCGAGCACGTCCTCAACGTGCTGACACGGCTACGCGAAGGACCGCCACCGCAAACCATCGAGACCGCCCTGCGCGTGGCCACCGCACCGCTGGCGGCGCCCGATCGTTACGACGCGCTGCGCGAGGAGGTGAGCCATGGCTGACCTCGCCCCGCAGTTCAAAGCGCTACGCCTGTACGGCATGGCGCAGGCGTTCGCCGAACTCCAGCAGAACAGTGCGCCGGCCTGGAGCGAACAGACCGAAGCGATCCTGCGCCCGTTGCTGCAGGCCGAGATGACCGACCGCGGCCTGCGCTCGATCCGCTACCAGATGAACGCGGCGCGCTTCCCGGTGCATCGCGACTTGGCCGGCTTCGTGTTCGAGCATTCGCCGCTCGACCGGCGCCAGATCGAGGCCTTCGCCACGCTCGCGTTCACCGAGAAGGCCGAGAACCTCGTGTTCCTCGGCGGCACCGGCACGGGCAAGACGCACCTCGCCACCGCGCTCGGCGTCCAGGCCATCACCCGCCACGGCAAGCGCGTGCGCTTCTTCTCCACGCTCGAACTAGTCAACGCGCTGGAGCAGGAGAAGATCCACGGCAAGGCCGGGAAGCTGGCGCACCAGCTCATGCACCTGGACCTCGTCATCCTCGACGAACTGGGCTACGTGCCGTTCTCGCAGGCCGGCGGCGCCTTGCTGTTCCACCTGCTCAGCAAGCTCTACGAGCACACCAGCGTGATCATCACGACCAACCTGGTGTTCGGCGAATGGGCCAGCGTGTTCGGCGACGCCAAGCTCACCACCGCCTTGCTTGACCGCCTGACCCACCACTGCCACATCCTGGAAACCGGCAACGAGTCCTACCGCTTCCGCCATTCCCATGGCGAAGCCAAGTCTCGGATCAAGGCGCGTGAACAGGCCAAGCGAAAGCCGGCCGAGGAGGTGAGCGACGAGACCGTCTGACCCCGAAACGCCTACACTCTGAACTCGCCGAAGACCTCGATCTTCGGCATCCACCCCTGGTCAATTTTGAACGCGCAGGGCTGGTCAGTTTTAAACGCGCGCCAACAACCACGGCCTTCCCGGGCGCTACAAGCGTCGTCGCGTCCTACTCAAGGGCCTAGAAAAATGAGGTCTCAGGCTTGTGCAACGAAAACGACCCTGGATTTCCAGCACCGTAGCAAAGAGCTAGACCTGAAACCCCATAAATATAGGCCTCTCCGCGCGATTGGCAGTATAACTGATTGATTTATAATGGCCTCGAAAACGACACTTTTTGCACGGAATGTACGGTTCCCCCCTCTGCGGCGCCCCAATGCTGGCGGTTCGTCGTCTTTGTCGGCACCGAGCCCGATCAGGTGCAACCAGGCGTTCTCGTCGTCGGGCACGGTTGCGGGAAGCGGTGTTTGCCAGCGTCTGGCGAGATCGCTCGCGGCCTCGTCCGGACCGTAATACCAGCGCACCGCAACGACGGCCAAGGCAGCCAGTGCAAGCAGGCTCACCAAGCTCCAGACGATCCATCTGATGAGGCGACGCATGATGGCTCCGCGATGGTTGAGGCTTGCCGTGAGGACTTCACCTTACCGAGTGGACAACGCGCGGTCGCGACGACACCGGACAATTCCAGGGCGCTGCCCAAGTGACGGGAGACAGCGGGGAGCAGCCGGGCTGGCGTGTGTGTTGGCCGAGGCCCGCTTCGATCCGGTCATGGGCCCGCGTCGTGTTCGGTCACGCCGGCGGCTGCGTCCGAAGTCCCCAGGCCTGCAGCGCGTCGAGCAGCACCGGCACCCCGGCTTCGTTGCCTCGTGCAAGCCGCAGCGCATCGATCTCGGCGAAGTAGCTTTCGAACGTGTACTCGGACAGGCCCTTGTCGGATTCGAGCTTGCAGCGGCGGAAGGCGAGCCAGCGGTCGGACTCCTCGGCATCGAGTGTTTCCGGCCAGTTGCGCGCGCGATAGCGGAACAGCAGCTCGTCGTAGCGCGGGTCCTTGAACTCGATGCGGTTGCGCGCCAGTTGCTCGGGCGTGGCGCGTCGCACGTCCGCGAGGCGGGCGCGGTCGGACTCGTTCGGAAATCCATCGTAGAGCGCCAGATCCGGGTCCGACGCGTCGCGCTCGCCACGCCGGGCATAGACGCGCCGCACCTTCTCCGCCAGCCCCTGATGCTGGCGCAGCCGATGCGCGTGGCTTTCGCAGCGATCCAGGTCCAGTTGCAGGCGCTCGAGGTCGCTCTCGCCGAGGTGGCGCAGCTCGATCAGGGCCGGGCAGCGATTCAGATGGATTTCCTTCAGTGCGATGCGCTCGACACCCTCGGGCAGGTCCCGCGTCGGCGTGAACAGGCGATCGGCGATGTCGTCCGGGTCCAGGTCCAGCAGGGGCGTCGGGTCGGGCCCCAGGTCGCAGGCCAGGATGCGGTTGGCGATGGACGGGTGCGGTGCGATCGGCAACACCACGGCAGCGCAGCGCTGCGCTGCCGGAAAGCGGCCAGACACATGCAGCACAGGGGTCATGTTGGCGTAGTCCAGCATGGCGGCGACGCGTGATTTGTTGCGCAGCCCGAGGTAGTAGTCGAACAACCTTGGCTGAGCCTCGCGCACCCGGCGCGCGAGCGCGAGCGTGGCTTCGACATCGGACAGCGCGTCATGCGCGCGGGTGTGGGTCAGGTCATTGGCAGCGGCAAGGTGCTCGAGCTTGAAGCTCACGATGCCGTCGGCATGGCAGGGCCAGTGCACGCCTTCCGGCCGCAGCGCGTAGGCCAGTCGCATCAGGTCAAGCAGGTCCCAGCGCGAGTTGCCATGGCGCCATTCGCGTTCGTAGGGATCGAAGAAGTTGCGGTACAACCCATGGCGCACGAACTCGTCGTCGAAGCGCAGGCTGTTGTAGCCGACGGCACAGGTGCCGGGCCGTGAAAATTCCTGGTGCAGCCGCGCCATGAACTCGGCCTCGATCATTCCATCGCGTTCGGCCCGCTGAGGGGTGATGCCGGTCAGCACCACGGCGGTGGGCGAGGGCAACAGGTCGTCGGCCGGTTTGCAGGTGATCGAGAGCGGCGCGTCGACCGGATTCAGTTCGGGGTCGGTGCGGATCGCGCCGAACTGCGCGATGCGGCTGCGGCGCGCATCGCGTCCGAATGTCTCGAGGTCGTACCAGAGGAAGGTCGCGGTCACGTCGGCCACTCTACCGGCTTCGACCCCGGCCGATGCGCGTCAGCCCTCGGTGCCGTTGCGCTGCAGGCCGGTCTCGGCATCCGTGTCGTCGGCCCTGGGGCGCAGCGACTTGGGCAACAACTGCAGGCGTGGATGGCTGACGGCATAGCCTTGCGCATAGTCGACGCCGCACTCGTACAGGGCCACCAGCATCTTCGGGTCTTCCACCCATTCGGCGATGGTGCGCTTGCCCGC
The DNA here is from genome assembly GCA_022647565.1 of Chiayiivirga sp. Lineage (GTDB taxonomy): Bacteria > Pseudomonadota > Gammaproteobacteria > Xanthomonadales > Xanthomonadaceae > JALCLA01. The sequence goes on along the minus strand of JALCLA010000003.1, from coordinate 234,405 downwards.
AATCTCGGCGATCGAGGTAAGTGCAGCCACGACCGTACGGTCGAGCGCGTCATCCGGCAGGCCCTGGATGATCGAGCCGTCGATCTTGAGGTAGTCGGCCTCGAGCTGGCGCAGGTAGGCGAAGGTTGAAAATCCGGTGCCGAAATCGTCCACCGCGATCTTACATCCCAGCTCGCGCAGCTTGTGCAACAGCGCCTGCACGCCGACGATGTCCTCGATCGCGCGCGATTCTGTGATCTCGAAGATCAACATGGCCGGGTCGATGTCGTACTTCACCACGCGGTCGGTGATGAACTCCACCAGGTTTTCGCTGGCCAGGCTTTGCGCCGACAGGTTGAGCGTGAGTTGCACCGGGCGCGGGCTTTCGCGCGCATCGCGCAGGGCGCGCAACGCGTGTTCGATCACCCAGCGATCGATGTCGGCCATCATGCCGAATCGCTCTGCCGTGGGCAGGAAGACGTTGGGAGAGATCAGGTCACCCTGGGTGCCGCGCAGGCGCAACAGCACTTCGAACAGCGCCGGCTCATCCGGATTGCGGTCGATCTGGCGCTGCCAGATGGCTTCGCCGTCGTCGGCCAGCGGGTCGCGTTCGATCCCGCGCAAGGGAATGATGGGCTGGTAGCAAAGCTCGAAGCGGTCACCACGCAACGCTTCCTCCAGTCGCGCGGACCAGCCGAGGTCGGCTTCCATCGACTCGCGCTTGCCGTCGCTTTCCTTGTAGATGTGGACCTGGTTGCGCCCGCCGCTCTTGGACAGGTGGCAAGCGATGTCGGCCTGCGCCATCGCTTCGCCGGGCGACAGCGTGTACCGGTCGAGACGCGTGGCACCGATCGAGATGGTGATGCGGTAGCTCTTGCCACCGTAGCTGAAGGGCGCGGCGGTGAGTGCCTTGCGGAAGCCATCCGCGAGCGCTTCCACATCGTCGGACTGGACATTGCGCAGGATGATGGCGTACTCGTCACCACCCATGCGGGCCAGGTGATCGGAGCCGCGCAGACGCGACTTCAGCCGGCGGCTGACTTCCACCAGCAAGTGGTCGCCGGCGTTGTGGCCGGCGGTGTCGTTGATGTACTTGAAGCGGTCCAGGTCGACGAACAACAGCAACGAGGCAGCGTTGCCGCGGCGCAGCCGTGCGATTTCCTGGTCGAGCTGGGCCTCGAACCAGGCGCGGTTGTGCAGCTTGGTGAGCCCGTCATGCTCGGCCTGCCAGCGCAACTGTTCTTCCAGCTGGCGCTGGGCCGAGACATCGCGGAATGCCACCACGGAACCGGTGCGTTCGCCATCGATGCGCAGCGGATACACCGTGCACTCCACCGGCAGGGCGTGGCGCGTCGCGGTCCAGAAAGTTGTTTGCCAGCTCGGGATCTGGCTGCCGTTGGTATAGCACTGGCTGAGGAAGGAGGTGGTGCGCGATTGCGGCGTGCCGTCGTCCTGCGCTGGATGCACCACGTCCGCGGCGTTGCGCCCGATCAATTCCTCGGCATCGGCGTATCCGAGCAGATCGACCGCGGCGGGATTGATGAACTGGATCGTGCCTTCGCCATCCACGCCATACACCCCGTCGCCGACCGACGATAGGATGCCTTCCAGGCGGCGGCGTTCGGAATCGATCGCCTGGCGATCGCGCACCGTGCGTGCGAGCGAGGCCAGGCGGGCCAGGAACAGCTCCTTGGCCTCGCTCTTGAACAGGCACTCGACCGCGCCGCAGGCAAGCGATTCGGTGATGACGACGTCGGAGTAGGTTCCGGTGATCATCGCCGCGAGGATGTGCTGGGTCTGCGGGTCGCGCTTGAGCGCCGAAATCAGTTCGGTACCGTTGGCCTCGGGCATGAAGTAATCGACGATGGCGATGTCGAACGGGGCCGACAGCGCCTTTTTCAAGCCCTGCGCCACGCTGACGGCGGTCTCGACCTGGTAGTTGTGCTTGTGCATCAAGCGGGTGAACGCGGCGCGCACCGTGGCCGAATCGTCCACCATCAGGATGCGCAGCGAGCCTCCCGCGACTTCCGGCGCCCGCACTTGCTCCTGCGGTCGCAGCATCTGCTCCAGCGCATCCGCGCTTTCGGAGTAGTCGGACCAGAGCAGGAGCGAGGTGCGCGGGCGCGTCATGCGCCAGTTCACCGCGGCATCGTTCCCGACATCGGCCAGCAGCAACACCGGCAGGTGCTCGAAGGCCTCGCCATGCAGGAGGCCGAACAGGTCTTCGGTGAGGGTATCGTTGTGTTCGGGCCAGCCGACCACGATCGCGTCGAGCGTCAGTGCGCGACCGCGCGCAGCACGCAGGAACACGATGGCCTCGCCGCGGCTGGGAGGCGCGATCACCCCGTAGCCGCGCTGCTCGAACAGTGCCGCCAAGGCGCGTCGTCTTGTCGGCGAGGTTTCCGCCAGCAGTATCGTTTTCACCGCTGCCCCCAGCATCCCCAACCCTTGAGCCTACTCCGTGCCCGCCATTGCGCCAAGACGCAGGTCTCGCTTTCCCCCGGCGCGACAATCGTTTGCAGGGGGTTTCCGAGCTTGGCGAGAGCAGTGCAGGGGGTCAGAGCAGCCGGTCGATCATGCTCCAGCCAGCCAGCCAGACTCCGATCGCGGTGCCGAGGCTGGTGAGGAAAAAATTGAGCAAGACCCGGGCCACGCGATTGCGCCACCAGCCGCGCGGGCTGCCTACGTCATCGCGCAGGGCGGCAAAATCGGCCACGGTCGGCCGCCGCACCCAGGCCTCGATCAGGGCGCTGACCATGCCCGAGGACATGGCCGGATGCAGTGGTGTCAGTGGCGAGGCCACGAAGGCACCCGCGATGCTGAGCGGGTGACCGCCGGCCGCAAGGCAGCCCGCGGCGCCGAGCAGGCCGGTCGCCAGCACCCAGCGCAGCACCAGATCGGTGCCCACTTCCGCCCCCTGGCTGAAGCCATAGGCGAAGCCGCCGAGGACAAACAGAGTGATGAGGATGCCAATCCAGGTGCCCCAACGTCCCGGTGGCGGCACGCGGTCGAGTTCGACTCGTTGCGAAGTCGGATCTGCGACGTCTTTGCCCAGTTTTTCGGCCAGCCCGGCCAGGTGTCCGGCGCCGACGACCGCGAGCACGCGCATGGGCGCGCTCGAGCCTGCCTGCAGGCGAAGCGCGGCCGCCATGTAACTGTCGCGTTCGGCAATCAGGGCGTGATAGAGCGGTTCGGAGCGACTGGCGAACTCATGGAAGCTGCTTTCCAGCAAGTCGCCCTGCTTGAGCTTTTCGATCTCGGCCTCGTCCACTTTCTCGTCGACGAAGAGGCTGGCGATCAGACCGCTGGAAAGGGTCATCTTCTGCCAGAAACCGACGGCAGCGTGGGCGCGGCGCAAGGTGGTGCCGACGTCGCGATCGATGCGCCATACCGCGAGGGACCTTGCTTCCGCCGCGTCGATGGCGGCCCGCATCTCGGCGCCGGGTTCAACCCCAAGCTGTTCCGCGAGGCGGCGCTGATAGGAAGACAGGGCGAGGTTGGCCGCCACCAGACCAACCTTGCCTTCGCGGATCACGCGGAACAGGTCCAGCTTTGCCAGGGCGTCCGGATCCTGCATCGACCGGTAGCGGCCCTCGCACAGCTCCACCGCGACGGCATCGAACGTGCGCTCGGCGATCAGGGCCTCAACCGCGGCCACGCTGGCACGCGAAACGTGCGCGGTACCGAGCAAGGTGTAATGCGTGCCGTCGCGTTCCAGCTCGACGATGGGTTGCCCGGCAAGCGGATCCGGGAGTGCAGGGGCTTCGTTCATGCGGCTCAATCGCGGTAGCGCTTGAGCAGGTCGGCATAGGCGTCGATGCGGCGGTCGCGCAGGAACGGCCAGATCCGACGCACCTGCTCGCTGCGACTCAGGTCGACGTCGACGAGCAGCAGTTCCGCCTGATCGGTGCCGGCTTCGGCCAGGACCTCGCCTTGCGGACCGAGCACGTGGCTGGAGCCCCAGAAACGTATGCCGCTGGCCCCCAGGGGCGAGGGTTCGTGCCCGATGCGGTTGCAGCTCAGGACCGGCAGGCCATTGGCCACGGCATGCCCGCGATGGCTGAGGATCCAGGCCATGCGTTGCCGATCCTTTTCGTCCTGGGCGTCGTCTGGGTCCCAGCCGATCGCGGTCGGGTAGAGCAGCAGTTCCGCGCCGGCCAGCGCCATCAGGCGCGCGCCTTCCGGATACCACTGGTCCCAGCAGACCAGCACGCCCAGCCGACCCACCTGCGTATCGATGGGCTCGAAGCCGAGGTCGCCGGGCGTGAAGTAGAACTTCTCGTAGAACCCCGGATCGTCCGGAATGTGCATCTTGCGGTACTTGCCCGCGATGCGGCCGTCCGCGTCGAACACCACGGCGGTGTTGTGGTACAGGCCGGGGGCACGCCGTTCGAACAGGGAACTGACCAGGACCACCCCATGACGCCTCGCCAGCGCTGCCAGGCGTTCGGTGCTCGGGCCAGGGATGGGCTCGGCGCGGTCGAACTCGGCCACGGACTCGTGCTGGCAGAAGTAGGCACCGTTGTGCAGTTCCTGGAGCAACACCAGCCTTGCCCCTTGCGCCGCGGCCTCGCCCACGCGCTGTTCGATGCGAGCCAGGTTGGCGTCGACCGAACCCTGGTCGAACTCCTGCACCAGGGCCACCCGCAAGCTTCGCTCCGTTGCCATCAGACCAGTCCTTCGGGCAATTGCATGGTGACGCAGTGCAGGCTGCCGTTCTGCCAGATCAAGGGACGGCACGGCACCGGGACGATTTCGCGATCGGGGAAGGCCGCGGCCAGTACCGCTACGGCCGCGGCATCCGCCGGATCGCCGTAGGCCGGCATCAACACAGCGCCATTCAGGATGAGGAAGTTGGCGTAACTTGCTGCCAGACGGCGATTTTCATCGATTATCGGTTGCGCCCACGGCAGCGGGAACAGGCGATAGGGGCGGTCATTCCGGGTGCGCAGCGTGGCAAGTTCAGCTGCCATGGCGGCCAGTTCCGCATGGTGGCTATCCGAAGCGTCGTCGCAAGCCTGGAACACGATCGCATCCGGTGCGGCGAACCGGGCCAGGGTATCGATATGCGCGTCGGTATCGTCGCCTTCCAGATAGCCGTGGTCCAGCCACAGGAGACGGTCCTGATGCAGCCAGCCCTGCAGGCGGGCCGTGATGTCCTCGCGGCTCAAGTGTGGATGGCGCTCGTGCAGGCAGCGCCACGTAGTCAACAAGGTGCCGGCGCCATCGGTTTCAATTGCCCCGCCTTCCAGCGCAAAATCAATAGTTTGATGAATATTGTGACGAAACAGCCTTCGATCGAGCAGGGCGCCGATCAATTGATCATCCAGACTTGCCTCGAACTTCCCGCCCCAGCCGGTGAAGCGGAAATCGAGCAACAGGACTGCATCGGGTCCCCGCAGGCTGATCGGCCCCGAATCGCGCAGCCAGGTGTCGTCATAGGGCACCGTCACGAAGCGCACGCGGCTCATGTCGACCCGGGCCGACCGCAGCCGGGCTTCGGCATAGGTCTGCAGGTCGTCATCGGCGACGCAGACGACCGCTGGCTGGAAGCGGGTGATGGCGCCAACCAGGGCGACATAGGTGTCCTCGACTTCGGCCAGGCGTTCGGCCCAGTCGGTACCTTCATGCGGCCACGCGAGCAGGATCGCCGCCTGGGGTTCCCATTCGGCGGGAAAGCGCCACTGGCTCATCGGCTTACTGGACCGGCTTGGGGCCGGTTTCGAGCGGCGCGGCCTTGCGCGCCACCACGTCGATCACGCGGCTGTCTTCGAAGTACACGACGAAGCTCGGGTAGACCCAGCGGTTGATTACCGGCCACTGGCTCTTCTGGCCACCGCGCGGATCGAGCCGTTCCTCCGGCGCGCCGTAGCGCGCTTCGATGTCGCCCATGGAAAGTCCGCGAACCGGCAATTCCGGCTCGGATTCGACCCGTTCGATCAGCAAGGTGTCGGCGTGGACGGCAGTGGCCGCCAGCAGCAGCGAGCCAAGCAGGAATGCGGACGTGCGATTCATCGGAGTCTCCCGCCGCAAGGGCATGGGTTGGAATGAGCGGGTGCATTATGTCGCAGAAGCCGGGCGGGGATACAGGCAGGGTTGTCAACCGCCCCCCGGGGTCTGGCGTTAGCAAGCGCATCGACGGTAGAGGGGAGTGCAACATGGCTGCAAACGGGTTGCGTCGACTGGTCGGGCTGGGTGGGGGCAAGGCCTTGCCGACCCCGGAACCGCTGGCCCTGCTGCTGGGCCGCATCAGCTTCGGCATCACCGAAGCCGAGTGGGCGCGGGCAAAGGCCCTGGGATATCAGGCCTACCTTGAGGAACAGCTCTCGCCCGCATCGCTGGACGACTCGGTGCTCGAAGCCACGCTCGCGCGCGAGTTGCCGACCCTGGCGTTGGATATCCCGGCGCTGCTGGCCTACGGCGATATCCCCAACCAGCAGAATCGCCCGCTGTCGGATCTGGTGGTCGCGACGCTCGGGCGACAGATATTCAGCCGCCGCCAATTGCAGGAGGTGATGACGGAGTTCTGGAGCAACCACTTCAGCGTCTTCCACCTCGATGGACCGGTACGCTATTTCAAATCCTTCGAGGATCGCGTCGCGGTGCGGCCCCATGCCCTGGGGAAGTTTCGCGACCTGCTGTTTGCCTCGGCGCGCAGTCCGGCCATGCTCTGGTACCTCGACAACTACGCGAACACGGTGGGCGTGGCGCAGGAAAACTACGCGCGGGAGCTGCTGGAGCTCCACACGCTCGGCGCCGACGGCGGGTACACCGAAGACGATGTGCGCGAGTTCGCGCGCGCCCTCACCGGCTGGACCATCAATCCTCGCGCCAGCGACGGGTTCGCCTTTGTTGCCGCGCGCCATGACACCGGCGCCAAGTCGGTGCTGGGTCTTTCGCTGGCCGCCGGGCGCGGCATCGAAGACGCCACTGACGTACTCAACCACCTCGCCACACACCCGTCCACGGCACGCTTTGTTAGCACCAAGCTGGCACGGCGTTTCGTCGCGGACGATCCGCCTGCCGCCCTGGTCGAACGGCTCAAGGCCGAGTTCATTGCCAGCGACGGTGATATCAAGTCCTTGCTGCGCATGATTTTCTCCTCACCCGAATTCGCAGCATCTGCGGATGCCAAGTTCAAGCGCCCGGCCGAGCAGCTGATCTCGATGCTGCGCGTCACCGAGCCGCGCTTCGGCACCGACTATGTCCGCATCCTGACCAACCAGCTCGAAGCCACCGGGCAGCTGCCTTTCCGATGGGATCCACCGGATGGATATCCGGATCGCAAGGACCACTGGCTCAACAGCACTGCACTGCTCAACCGCTGGAATTTCGGCTTCGACCTGATCGAAGGGCGTCTGGCACCTCGAATCCAGATCGACGAAACGAGGCTCGCCGGATCGGCGAGGACGCCTGCCGAACTGGTCGATCGGCTCACCGAGCGTTTCCTGCGGCGGCCCTTGTCCGCATCGGATCGCGAGGTGCTGATCGCGTACGCGGCGGGTGCGCAACCGGTGGATGCCGCGTTTACCAAGCAGGAACGCGAATACGCCACCACCGCGGTTGCCGGCGTCCTGCTGGCTTCCGACTACTTCCAGTATCGCTAGGAGCGGCGCCATGGGACTGCACAGACGCGATTTCTGCAAGCTTGCCGGATTCTCCGGTGCGGTCGCGGCGCTTGCGCCGCGACTGAGCATCGCCGCTACGCCGGGTTCACGCGACGTCCTCGTCTGCGTGTTCCAGCGCGGTGCGATGGACGGCCTCAACGCTGTAGTGCCTTACGCGGACGCGAACTACAAGCGCCTGCGCCCGACGATCGCCTTGCCGGAACCGGGCACAGGGCAGGGGGCGACGCTGAATCTGGACGGCTTCTATGCATTGAACCCGGCAGCGGCGCCATTGAAGCCGATGTTCGATGCCGGTGAACTGGCGATCGTGCATGCCACCGGCTCGCTGCATGGCGACCTGTCGCACTTCAGCGCCCAATCACTGATGGAGCGGGGCGTGCTCGCCCACCAGTCCATTTTCAATGGCTGGCTCAACCGCCACCTCTCGATCATCGGGCCGACCGTCACGTTCCAGGCGGTGGGCATGGGAACGTCGGTCCCGCTTGCCCTGCATGGACCCGCTCCGACCTTCGGCATGAGCGCGATCGCCAACGTGACCCTCGATACCCGGTCGCGCCGCGCCAGCCTGGCTCCCGATCTCCTGCAGTTCCTCCACACCGGAACCGACGGGCTGGACAAGGCAGCCACGCAAGCCTTCGACGCCATGGCGGAGCTGGCCTCGGCCGATCCGGCCCAGTATGCCGTCGAGAACGGCGCGAGCTATCCGGCTACCGCCTTCGGCAACCAGCTGCGTGAAGTGGCGCAGCTGATCAAGGCCGGCATCGGCCTGGAAGTGGCCTGCGTGGACATCGGCGGCTGGGACCACCACAACCAGCTCAATGCCGAACTCACGCCCTTGCTCGGCGAGTTTTCCCAGGCGTTGGCAGCGTTTCGTGCCGACCTTGGCGCGCGCATGGCGCAGGTCAATGTGGTGTGCATGACCGAGTTCGGGCGACGCGCCTACGAAAACGGTTCAGCCGGCACCGATCACGGCATCGGCGGCGTGATGTTCGCGTTCGGCGGTGGCGTGCGCGGCGGCAAGGTCTATGGCCAGTGGCCCGGGCTGAGTGACGCCAACTTGCTTGACGGCAATCTGGCCATCACCACCGACTATCGCAGTGTCCTGAGCGAGTTGCTGCAGAAGCGCATGGGGAATGCCGCGGGCGGCGAGGTGTTTCCGGGCTTCGTGGACGGCGGCGCGCTCGGGATGTTCAACGCGCGCTGACGACAGGCTTCCCGACTCCCGAAACGATCAGGGCCGCTTGCGCGGCCCTGATTCGTTCTGCTGCTGGCGTTGCCGCTTAGCGCTGACGCGCCTTGAAACGCGGGTTGCTCTTGCAGATCACGAAGACCTTGCCACGCCGGCGGACGACCTTGCAGTCGCGATGGCGAGACTTGGCCGACTTCAGCGAGGACAGGACTTTCATGGGTTGATCCTTGGGGCCGGGCTACAAAAGACGCGGGAGTATACCTGCGCTTTCTATTCCAAGCAATACAGCGGCTTACGATGCCCGTCGATACCGTGCTGCGCCGCTGTGGTCGAGCCGAGCCGGACCGCAGTCATGGCACCCCGCGGTCGCTGGCGCTCAGGTGCCGAGCTTCTGCAGAAAAGCCACCAGTTGCCCGCGCTGACGTGCGCTCAGCGCGCGCAGCAATGGCACGAGCCGCTGAATCAGTTGTGGCAACTGCCCCAGGACGGACTGCGCTTCGCCTCGCTCGATGCGACCCAAGGCCTGGTCAATGGACACCAAGGCCACGGGCGGGCTGGTCGGCGGTTCTGTAGCAGACGAGGCGGCCGGGGCAGGGGGGGCAGCCTTCGCCTTGGCTTCGGCGTCGGCAGGCGCCGCTGTCGCGGACGCGACGGGTTCTGCCCGGGCCGGCAGCACGACCGCGGCCTCGGGCGCCAGTTCCAGTGCATCGACCACGCCGGGAACGTCCGCAACATCGCCCAGCACGCGGTTGCCGCCGGCACGCAGCGCGGCCTGCAACAGCTGTTCGCAGGCATCGAGCAGGCCCGCTACAGTCGGTTCCGGGTCCAGGGCGGGCGTCGTCACCGCGATGCTCACACTGAAGCGGATCGGCTTGCCGTCGCCGGTGAAGGGCGTGGCCGCGAATTCCGACCGCACACGCTCCAGCAAGCCCTTGCTGCCCACGTGCGCGCCTCCCGGCAAGGCCAGGGCAAAGCCGGCCAGGCCGATGCGCGCCGCCGTGTCTTCCTTGCGCACGCGCTCATGCAGCGCTTGCGCGACATGGCGCACCAGCGCCTCGGCGCGTTGCTTGCCGTGGGTCAGGAACACATTACGGAAGTCGTCGATCTCGATCCGCGCCACGGTCAGCGGCTGCGCGAGGCGGCGCGACAGGGCGATGTCCTGCAGCATCCGATCCAGGAAGCCAGCCTTGTTCGCGAGCCCGGTCAAGGCGTCGAGGGTGATCTGCTGCTCCAGCCGGCGCGCGATCCGGCGGTAGTTGGCGTGGGCGCGCGCGCGCGCCAGCAAGTCGATGCTGCTGAAGGGCTTGGTGATGAAATCGGTGGCCCCCTGGTCCAGGGCTTTCTTGCGCGCGCCGTCGTCATGGTCGTCGGCGCTGGTGACCACGATCACCGGAAGATTGAGCGTGCCTTCATCCTCGGCACCACGAACGAACCTGAGGAGCCCGTATCCATCCACTTTCGGCATGGACAGGTCGGTGAACACGACCTGGATGCTGTCATCTGCCTGGATCTTGGCCCAGGCGTCTTCTCCGTCCACAGCGGTGACGACGTCGAATTCTTCCCCCAGCATCTTGCTGGCGGCCTTGCGCATCAGCATCGAATCATCGACTAGCAGGATGCGAGCGCGTTCGGTAGGGACGGCGCTCATGCGGAGGCTGGTCCGACGAGTCGACGGTCCGTCGTGTCAGTCCGGGCCATCTTGGCCGGTGCAGTTCTGGGCGGCGGCGAGCGACACAGGCATAGGTGGCGGGTCCCGATTCCTGTCGCGATCTTAGCCGCGAGTCCGGAATCGCAGGGTGCGTTGTGGCACGCCAATCGTGAGCAATCGATTCACGTCACTCACGATAGAGTGCGCATAATGTATATTATGTCGCTTTCCAGCAAATGCTCCTGCCTGAATCTGCCGTGCGCCTTAACATCCCGGCCATGCACCGAATTCTCGCGGCCGCACTGGTCACCCTTTGCCTGGCTTTTGCCGCGCTCCCAACCTCCGCGGCGCCCGTCATTCTGACCGATGGCGCACCCATCCACGACGCGTGGCCGCAGGTTCGCGTGCTGTCCGATCCACAACGCGACATCACCATCGAGGACGCGCTGCGACGGTTGCCAGACTTCGCCCCGCCTGAATCGCCTCATGCAGGAATGGGATTCAGAAGCGAGGCGCTGTGGTTCCATGTTCCCGTGGCGGTCGCGGCCGACTCGGACGGTCTCTGGATCCTCGAGATCGACTATGCCCTGTTGAATCGCATCGATGTATACCTCGTCGACCGGATGCAGGTGCGAAAGGTCGCCACGGTTGGCAGCCTGATGCCATACAAGGATCGGCCGCTCGGCTCGCGCACGCCAGCCGCCATGCTTCAGCTTGAGCCCGGCACGAACATGGATGTGCTGTTCAGGGTCGATACGCGCAACTCCGTGATCGTCCCCGTGAAGTTCCTCAAGCCCGCTGCCTTCCATGCGCGCGCCAACCATGAGTCCTTCCTGCAGGGAATGCTGATCGCGATCGGCTTGTGTCTGCTGGCTTTCAGCCTGCAGCAGTGGATCTTCCTGAGGGACATGGTCTACGGAAAGTACGCCGCGGTGATCGTGAGCCACCTGCTGTTCAACATGCATCTCTTCGGTCTGGGCGCGACCTACCTCTGGACCGACCGCTCCTGGATCGAAGTCCACATGGCGGGACTCTCGTTGCTGATGGTCTCCTCCACGCTTGCCCTGTTCGTGGAAGCAGTGCTGGCCAACGACCTCCACCCGCGGGCTCGTCTGGCGCTGAAGGCGCTGTCTGCCCTCCTCGCGCTGTTTGCGCTGATGTTTGCGCTCGATTGGATGAACAATCGGTGGCTGGGCATCGTTTCCGCCGTGTTCGGCCTGATGCCGGCGCTGATCGGCCTGCAGGGCGCGATCAGGCGAGTGCGTCGTGGCGACAGTGTCGGCACCTATTTCATCGTGGCCTGGGCCGGATACTTCCTCACCGGGGTGGTCCTGTCGTTGACGATCAATGGCCACATCGGAGTCGATTTCTGGACGCTGCATGCACTGCAGTTCGGAGCCACCTTCGACATGTTGCTGTTCATGCGCATCGTCACCCTGCGCGCGGCGGCCGAGCACCGCGTTGCGCAGCGGGCATTGCGCGAGCACGACCTGATGAAGTCGCTTGCCAATACCGACTCCCTGACGGCGCTGGTCAATCGACGCGGATTGAACGAGGCGCTCGCCACCCTGGTGCCGCGCGCGGCCGCTGGACGGCTGTTGGCGATCTACATGCTCGATCTCGATGGCTTCAAGCCGGTCAACGATCAATACGGGCACGACATCGGTGACGAGTTGCTGGTCGAGGTAGGAGTCCGCCTCAAGTCTGCGCTTCGGGAGCATGACATCGTGGCACGCGTTGGCGGCGACGAGTTCGTGGTGGTGGCCACCGACCTGGAAACCGAGGCACAGGCTGCGGCGCTTGGGGCCAAGTTGCAGGCGGTGTGCCATGCGTCCTTCAGCCAGGGGGCGCTGGACCTGCGTGTCGGCGTCACCATCGGCTACGCGGTGGTGCCTCCGGATGGCACTCAGGTGGCCGAACTGCTCAAGGCCGCCGACGCGGCGATGTACGAGGGAAAACAACGGGGCAAGGGCATCGTGGCACGAGCATTTGCGTAGCCGGCCTGCGCTGTTTCCGATTCGATCCGATCCCGTGAGAACGCTCCGCTCCGGTCGCACCCGATGCACGTTCCGTGTACTTTGGTCCTGGCCCGGATCCTTAACGGGTGCATTTTCGCGAGTGCTTGCCTCAGCGATGCGGATGCTGGGCCGGGTTGCGTCGCGTGACCGGGGTGCGGGTGCCGACACCGCCATCCTGTTTCCCCATGGAGTCGGCGCATCCCATCGGAGACGCGCGTGAGCACTTCCAGTCCAGATGTTCCCGGTGACGGCCTGCGTCGTGACCTGAGTGCCGCCAAGCAGCTTTTTCTCGGCGACATCCTCGAGCAGAACCTCTTCCCCTACCCGCGCATTCGCGAACGCGACCGTGAGATGCTCGGCGCGATGACCGACGCCATCGACGGTTTCCTCGCCGAGAAGGCGCACGAACTCAAGCAGTACGACCGGCAGGCCGAGCAGCCGCCGGAGTTCATCCAGTCCTTGCGCGACATGGGCTTGTTCGGGCTCATCATTCCCGAGGAGTACGGTGGGCTGGAGCTGTCGAACGGTGCCTACGCACGCGTGCTCGGCCAGACCAGCAGCCACGACAGTTCGGTTTCGCTCACCATCGGCGCACACAGTTCGATCGGCATGAAGGGCCTGCTGCTGTTCGGAAGCCCAGAGCAGAAGCAACGCTACCTGCCCCGGCTTGCCAGCGGCGAGATGATTGCCGCGTTCTGCCTCACCGAGTCCGGCGCGGGCTCCGATGCGGCCTCGATCCGGACCAGGGCAACGCGCAACGCGGATGGTTCCTGGACCCTCAGCGGCGAGAAGATCTGGATCACGAATGGCGGAATCGCGCAGTTCTACACGGTATTCGCGCGCACCGACACGCCGGAAGGCAAGATCACCGCCTTCATCGTGGAAGCCGGCTGGCCGGGCGTGAGCCACGGTCCGCACGAGGACAAGATGGGTATCCGCGCATCGAGCACCACGACCGTGGCCTTTGCCGATGTGCGCGTGCCGCCGGAGAACGTGCTCGGCCCGGTGGGCAAGGGCTTCAAGGTAGCGATGAGCATCCTCAACAGCGGCCGAACCGGGCTCGGCGGCGGTGCCGTGGGTGGGATGAAGACCCTGATCCGCCTCGCGAGCGCGCAGGCCAAGGAGCGCAAGCAGTTCGACAAGCCGATTTCCGAGTTTGGGCTGGTGCGCGAGAAGATCGCGCAGATGAGCATCGACTGTTTCGCCGCGGAGAGCGCGGTGTGGATGGTGGCGCACCTGATCGATTCCGGCTGCGAGGACTATTCGCTGGAAGCGGCAATGAGCAAGGTGTTCGCCAGCGACGCCGTCCAGCGTGCGGCGCACGAGGCGCTGCAGATCGCCGCGGGCAACGGCTTCATGCGCGAGTTCCCCTACGAACAGATCGTGCGCGATGCCCGCATCCTTTCCATCTTCGAGGGCACCAACGAAATCCTGCGTCTTTACGTGGCCCTGTCCGGCCTGAAGGATGTCGGCACCGGCCTGGGTGAACTCAAGTCCGCGCTCGACGATATCTTCAACAATCCGATCAAGGGCTTCGGCGTGCTGGGTGGGTACGCAAGCCGGCGCATGCGCGAGGCCACGGGCGTGGGTACCGACAAGATCGCCTATGCGCTCGAACCGCGTCTGCGCAAGGCGGCGGCCATCTACGAGAAGTACGTGGCCGAGCTGTCGCGATGTGCCGATGCCCTGCTCCGTCGCCACGGCAAGAAGATCGCAGACGAGCAGCACGCGCAGAAGCGCATCGGCGATCTTGCCATCGACCTGTTCGTCGGCTTGTGCACGGTATCGCGAGCCGATTCGCTGGCGAAGGCGGCGCACCCGGCGGCGGACGAAGCGGTGCTGATCGCGGAGACCTTCACCCGCCAGGCGCGCCGCCGCATGTCACGCAACGTGCGCGGACTGGATCGCAACGAAGACGCCGCGATCGAGGGACTGGCCGCAGCGATCCTGGGGCGCGGACACTATCCGTTCGATGTGATCTGAGGCCGCGGCCCTGGGTGTGCTGCAACACTGCGTTGCAGCGGCGACGGATTGTGCAGGGCGCGGTCGCGCGCGACATTCGTGGCGTTGCCCCTGCCGAGTCTGGTGATGGTTCGCGCCCCTGCCCTGTTCATTTCGCACGGATCGCCGATGTTTGCGCTGGAGCCCGGCCAGGCCGGGGCGGCGCTGCGTGCACTTGGCGAACGGGTCGGCAGGCCGAGCGCGGTGCTGGTGGTCTCTCCGCACTGGATGACGCCGGGCTTGCGCGTCACGGCTTCGGCGCTGCCCGACACGATCCACGATTTCGGTGGCTTCCCGCCTGAACTGTATCGGTTGCAGTACACCGTGCCGGGACACCCCGCGCTCGCGAACGAGATAGCCGGACTGCTGCACGCACAGGGACTTCCGGCGCAGCTCGACCCGCTGCGCGGGCTCGATCACGGGGCCTGGGTGCCCCTGCTGCACCTGTATTCGCAGCGTGACGTGCCGGTGATCCAGCTGTCCTTGCCGCAGGCCCTCGATGCGCATGCTGCGTACCGGCTCGGCCTCGCCCTTGCGCCACTGCGTGATCACGACGTCATGCTGATCGGCTCCGGCAGCCTTACCCACAACTTGCATGAAGTGTTCCGTGGCAAGGATGTGGATGGCGCGTATGCGCACGAATTTGCGCATTGGGCGCGCGCGGCCGTGCAAGGCCGCGAGGTGGATGCCCTGCTCGATTACCGCCGCCGCGCACCGCACGCCGAACGGGCGCATCCCACCGAAGAACACTTCCTGCCGCTGCTGGTGGCATTGGGAGCCAGTACTTCAGACGACACCGTCAGCGTGATCGACGGCGGCATCAGCGACGGGGTAATGTCGATGGACGGGTTCGTCTGGGAGGCAGCATGATCGAGTTGGTGATTCCGCAGCGCCGGCGCGACCTCGGTGGCTTCGAGGTCGGCCGCCTGCTTCCGTTTCCGCAGCGACGCATGGTCGGACCCTTCGTGTTCTTCGACCACATGGGGCCGAAGACGCTGGTGGCCGGTATCCCACGCTCGGTCGACGTGCGCCCGCATCCGCACATCGGCCTTGCCACGGTCACCTACCTGTTCGACGGCGAGATCATGCATCGCGACAGCGTCGGTTCGGAGCAGGCGATCATCCCCGGCGAAGTGAACTGGATGGTGGCCGGCCGCGGCATCACCCATTCCGAGCGCTTCGAACGGGCCCGGCGTGAAGGTGGCGAGTTGCACGGCATACAGGCCTGGGTGGCCTTGCCGCGTGAGCAGGAGGAGATCGCCCCATCCTTTGCGCACCACGCCGGAGCCTCGCTTCCGTCGTTCGCTGAAGCCGGGGTGCGCGGACAACTGATCGCGGGTGCGGCATTCGGCCTCCGGGGAGCAGCCCAGACCTTCTCGCCGATGTTCTACCTGCATGTACAGCTTGATGCCGGCGCGCGTTTTGCCTTGCCCGACAGTTACCCGGAACGTGCGGCCTACGTGGTGGAAGGAGAGGTGGAGGTCGCGGGTATCCGTCATGGCGACGGCCGCATGCTGGTGTTTGCTGCGGGACAGGAGGCCACGCTGCGCGCGGTGACGCCTGCGCAAGTGATGCTGCTGGGCGGCGAGCCCTTGGGCGACCGCTACATCGACTGGAACTTCGTGTCGTCATCGCGGCAGCGGATCGAACAGGCCAAGGCCGATTGGCGTGCCGGCCGGATGAAACTCCCCGACCTCGATCAGGACGAGTTCATTCCCTTGCCGGAGGCGCCCTGAAGCCTCGGCAACACGATGCCGCGGCCAGGTTCACAGCGCGAGCCGCTCGACCACCGAACGACGCAGCAAGGGCACGACGCCGCCGCCGCCCACGATATTGACCACGTCGGAGGCCGCGGCGCGGCATACGCCGCCCCACGGGGCGACGCTACCGAGCGAGGCATAGGCCGCATAGTCGGTAACCACCTCGGCCCGATGCACCGCGTCCGGCGTGCAGAGGTACTGCTCCCGGCGTTGCGTGGCCACCGCCCGCTGCACCACGAAACCGCCGCCGCGTCGATCATCGGCCGCTCGCGCGCACAGGTCCGGCCAGCCCGTCACGCCGGCGAACGAACCCTGAGCGCGTGACCAGAAATCCGGTTGATGGCGCGAGCGGCCGACGAAGACATCCTTGCCGCCATAGCTCCAGTTGCGCTTGAGCACGTAGTCATCCGGTTGCGCCGCGATGCCCTCCAGTGTGTCGCCTCCCAGTTCCGACAAGCAGCGGGTCCAGGGTAGCGACGATGCGATCGCGGCGCGTTCCTGCGGCCTCAGGCCAATTGCGTGCGCGAGGGCCTCATCCTCCTGGCTGCGCGATAGCCAGGCCAGCGTGGACTTCATTTCCAGATGCGGCGCAGGCGGGTTCAGCACCACGGTGCGGCAATCGCCGGGCGCGGCCAATGCCGCTTCCAGCGCGGGTGACGGCATGGCTTCGAGGCGACTGAGGAACAGGTGCCGATAAAGCAGTGACACCGGACGATGGTTGCAGACCAGAAAGCCCGCTTGCAGGGACAACTGGTCGGGAAAAACGAGTTGCGTCTCGACGCCACTCGCTTCGAACTGCGCGGCGAGGTGCTCCAGTTCGGTCAGTTGCGCGTCGCCACGCCGGCACAGCACTCCGAGGTGGGACAGGGGTTCATCGCGGCGCTGCGCGTGGATTTCACGCAAGGCGTCGAGCAAGGCTGCGGTGTTGGAGCCGTTGCGGTGGATCAGGTCGTCGAGGTCCGGTCGATCCGCCGCGAAGGTACGCAGCCACTGTTCTGCGGCGATGTCCGAATAGCCTTGCATCGCAGGAATCGTGGCGTTGACTTCGAGCGCGAGCGGCACCGCGTTCACGAGAAAGTCGACCCGAGCCACGGCGAGCGCATTGGTGTGACTCCACGTGGCCTCCACCAGGCGTCGTTCCACCGGTGAAAGCGCCGCCAGCACGAGATGACGATTGCTGCCCGCCATCAGCCAGCGTGCCGTGCGTGCGGTGGCCGCGACCAGATGCCGGGCCAGCGCCGCGCGTCGCATGATCTCGGCATCGTCGAGGATCACCGGCATGGCGCCGACCGGAATTGGTTGTCGATGGCCGTCGGGCCGGGTGACGGCCAAGCCGGCCTCGAAGGCGTTCCGTCCCAGCGTGGGCCCGTCGACGGGCAACCTGGCACGGATGCGTGTCATCAGGGCGACATCGGCGCTGTCGTCATTCATGTCGAAGGATCAAGTGCGCGGCGCAGTCGCAAGGCATTGCCCACCACCGAGACCGACGAGAGGCTCATCGCGAGGGCCGCGAGCATCGGGCTGAGCAACCAGCCGAAGGCCGGATACAACACGCCTGCCGCCAAGGGCACGCCGAGCACGTTGTAGGCAAAGGCAAAGGCCAGATTCTGTTTCATGTTGCGTACCGTCGACTGCGACAGGGCCCGTGCACGCACGATGCCGCGCAGGTCGCCCTTCACCAGGGTGACCTGCGCGCTCGACATCGCCACATCGGTGCCGGTGCCCATCGCAATGCCCACATCCGCGGCGGCCAGGGCCGGCGCATCGTTGATGCCATCTCCGGCCATCGCCACGCGTTTGCCTTCCGCCTGCAGCCGCGAGATGAGGACCGCCTTGTCGGCAGGACGCACCTCGCCGTGCACCTCGTCGATGCCCAGTTCGCGCGCGACCGCCTGAGCCGTGGTGTGCCCATCGCCCGTAGCCATGACCACGCGCAAGCCCGCCTGGCGCAAGCGTCGGATGGCTTCCGGCGAGGAATTCTTGATCGGGTCCGCCACGGCGAGAAGAGCCGCGGGGTGGCCGTCGACCGCGAGGAACATCACGCTGGCGCCGTCTGCGCGCATTTTTTCGCCCGTTTCGCGCATGGAGGAGAGGTCGATGCCCGCTTCCTGCATCAGCACCGTATTGCCCAGCAACAAGGCGTGCGGCCCGACCCGGCCACGCACGCCGAGGCCGGTCACAGAATCGAACTCCTGCGCCGCTTGCAGTGCCAGGCCGCGCCGGCGCGCTTCCGCCACGATCGCTTCGGCCAAGGGGTGTTCGCTGCCCTGATCCAGGCTCGCTGCCAGGCGCAGCACCTCATTGGCGTCGAAGGGTGGAAGCGCAACCAGATCGCGGAACGCAGGGCGACCCTCGGTCAGGGTGCCGGTCTTGTCGACCACCAGGGTATCGATGTCGCGCAGGCGTTCGATCGCCTCGGCGTCACGGAACAGCACGCCGGACTGTGCCGCCCGTCCGGTCGCCACCATGATCGACATCGGCGTGGCCAGTCCCAGGGCGCAGGGGCACGCGATGATCAGCACCGACACCGCGTTGAGGATGGCATAGGTCCAGCGCGGTTCGGGGCCGAACATTCCCCAGGTCAGGAAGGTTGCAATGGCCACGCCCATCACGATCAGCACGAACCAGAAGCTCGCCTTGTCCGCAAGACGCTGCATCGGCGCACGCGAACGTTGTGCCTGTGCCACGAGCATCACGATCTGCGCCAGCATCGTGTCCGAACCGATCTGGTCCGCCCGGATGACCAGACTGCCCTTGCCGTTGAGCGTGGCACCGATAACGCGTGCCTGCGGCCCCTTCTCCACCGGCATGGCCTCGCCGGTCAGCATCGATTCGTCGACTGTGCTGCGCCCCTCCAGCACCACGCCATCGACCGGTACTTTTTCGCCCGGCCGCACCCGCAGCCGGTCGCCCACATGCACATGGGTGAGCGGGATGTCTTCGTCGGTGCCATCGCCGCGCAGTCGCCGCGCGGTCTTTGGCGCGAGCCCGAGCAGCGCCTTGAGTGCCGCGGACGTGCTTGAACGCGCCTTGAGTTCCAGCAACTGTCCGAGCAAGGTGAGCGAGACGATGATTGCAGCGGCTTCGAAGTAGACGCCGACGCGACCGTGCTCGTGCAGGGTGGCCGGGAACCAGTGCGGCACGAACGTGGCGGCCACGCTGTAGCCGAAGGCTGCGCCGATGCCGGTGCCGATCAGGGTCCACATGTTCGGGCTGCGATTGCGGATCGACTGTGCCCAGCGCTGGAAGAAAGGTGCGCCGGCCCAGAGCACCACCGGCGCGGACAAGGCCAGTTCCAGCCAGGTGCGCGTGCTGGCCGACAGTGCCTCGATGCCGTGTCCGAACATGGCCAGTGCCATCACTGCCGCGGACAGCGGCAAGGTCCACCAGAATCGGCGACGGAAGTCGGTCAGTTCCGGGTTCTCGCCCTCGTCCAGGCTCGGCAGCATCGGTTCCAGCGCCATGCCACAGAGCGGACAATTGCCCGGGTGGTCCTGCACGATGTCCGGGTGCATCGGACAGGTATAGCTGGTGCCAGGCGGAGCGGGCGCGAGCGGCGCCTCCTTTGGTGATGTCAGGTAGCGCCCGGGGTCCGCCACGAACTTGTCGCGGCAGCGCGCGGCGCAGAAGTGGTACTGCTGTCCCGCGTGCGTGGCCTGATGCGGCGAGTCTGCCGTCACGCTCATGCCGCACACCGGATCACGCAGCGGTGGCGCCGTGCCTGAATCGTGGCAGCACGGCTCGGCTGTGCCTTGGTGTTCCGTCGAATTCACTCAGTCTCTCCGTGTGCTGGCGCGTTCAGGATCGAGGCTCCGCCTCAACCATGCTTCATCTTCGAGTGATCCACCGGGGCTGCCTTCAGCTCCGGCGTCGGGCCTGGCGGCGGTGCGCGTCGAGCCGGCGTGCCGAAATCCGGATCGCCGCTGATCCGGCTCGCCACGGTGCCTTTCGGATTCGGATACCAGCCCGGATCACGGTAGTCGCCGGCGGCAAGCTCATCGCGCACCTTGATCACGGTGAACATGCCACCCATCTCGAGGTTCCCGTACGGCCCCTTGCCCATCATCATCGGCAAGGTGTTCTCCGGGCCGCGCATGTGGCCCATGTCGGTGTGATCCTGGTGCTCGGCCATGCCGGACTGCCCCATCGCCATGTAGCCGGGCAGCAGTTTGCGGATCTCATCCTCGACTCCCGAGTGATCCACGCCCAGCGTGTTCGGAATCTCGTGCCCCATGGCGTTCATGGTGTGGTGCGACATGTGGCAGTGGAAGGCCCAATCCCCCGGTACGGCGACGAACTCCAGGTCGCGCGTCTGGCCCACGCCCACGATCTCGGTGACCTCCGAGCGCCACAAGGCGCGCGGCCAACGTCCGCCATCGCCGCCGGTCACCAAGAATTTTGGGCCGTGCATGTGGATCGGGTGGTTCCACATCGAGAGGTTGCCCACGCGGATGCGCACGCGCTCGCCGCTGCGCGCCACCAGCGGATCGATCGCAGGGAATACCTTGCCGTTGAAGGTCCACAGGTCGAAATCCTGCATCACCGAGGGGTCGGGGCGATACGTGCCCGGATGCAGGGCCCAGTTGTGCAGGAGCACCACGTAATCCCGATCGATCGCCGTGGCTTCGCCCTCACGCGGGTGGATGATGAACATGCCCATCATGCCCACCGCCAGTTGCACCATCTCGTCCGCGTGCGGGTGATACATGTGGGTGCCGTGCTGTTGCAGAGTGAACTCGTAGGCGTAGGTTTCGCCCGGCTGGATGTGTGGTTGCGACAGCCCGCCGACGCCGTCCATGCCGCTCGGAAGCAGCAGGCCATGCCAGTGGATGGTGGTGTGCTCGGGCAGGCGATTGGTGACGAGGATGCGAATCCGATCGCCCTCCACCGCCTCGATCGTCGGTCCGGGCGTGGTGCCGTTGTAACCCCAGCACTTGGCGCGGCAGCCGGGCGCAAATTCGTGCTCGATTTCCTCGGCCACGAGGTGGAACTCCTTCACGCCGTCCACCATCCGATGCGGCAGGGTCCAGCCGTTGAGAGTCCGAACGGGCGTGAATGGGGCGCGGGGCGCGGCACCTTCGGGCGCAGCGCCAGCGGTTGCCGGTGCCGTCGCCGGCAGGCGTGGTTGCGGCACCTGTGCGATGGCGCGGCGTGCGATCAGCCCCAAGGGTGCGAGTGCGCTCAGGCCGGCCCAGCGGAACCAGTGGCGTCGGGACAGTGTCATCGTGAACCTCCGTGATCGTGATGTTCCTGATGCGGGTGGTGGTGCGAATCGTGCCCGTTGCGCGTCGCGGGCACGGTGTCCTCGGCATCGCTGGCGGGAGGCAGGATCGCCTCGACGCCGAGGCTGGACGGCGGAACGCGGTCGTCGTCCGGCAGGCGGCCGCCCACCGCGGCGCGCAGCTCCACGCGCGCGATCCAGTAGTCGCGCACCGCTTCCAGATAGGCCTGGTAGGCGTCGTACTCCTGCTGCCTGGCCGCCAGCAGTTCGAAGACGCCCACGAGCATGTAGTTCACCCGCTCCTGGGTGCGGGCCACGACGGCTTCGCGTCGGGGCAGCAGTTCGGTGCGGTAGCGTTCCGCGATCGTGGCCGCTACCGACAATTGGTCCACCCCGAGCCGCGCGGCGTTGTGCACGGCAAGCACCTGCGCATCAAGCTCGGCGCGGGCCTGCAACAGTTCGGCCTGCGCACGCGCCAGCGCGCCCTGCCCCTGGTTGAACAAGGGCAAGGCCAGTGCCAGCGAAGGGCCACGCGAGACACCTCCGTCGGATTCGCGTTCGCGCTCGTAGCCCAGCTCGACCGTACTGATCCAGCGCCAGCGCCGGGTGACGCCGAGCGCATCTTCCCGATTCGTGACGGCCTGTCTTGCGGCTGCAAGATCAAGGCGCGAATCCAGCGCCAGGGGGATCAGATCGTCGGCGGAGAACTCGATCGACTGCGGTGCGGGCAGCTGTGCGCGGAGCGTCCAGTTCAAGCTCGCCGGCAACCCGAGCAAGCCACCGAGCTGACTGCGTGCCCGCAGCGCCGAAACGTGGGCGGTCAGGGCTGCGATGCGCGACTGGGTGGCGGCGGCATGCTCCTGTTCCAGTTGCAGCCGATTGATGTTGCCCGCATCGAAATAGCGCTGCGCCAGCGTGGCTGCATGCTCTGCCGCCTTTGCCACGAGATCGCGCATTGCTCCGACCTGTTGCGCACTCACCGCTTCGTACCACGCCACCTCGACTTCGGTGGCCATCTCCAGAACTTCCGCAGCTACCTCCTTCTGCAAGCGATCCAGCTCGCCCGCGGCCAGGTGCTTGCGTGCCGGAAGCGTCAGCAAGTCGGTGAAACCGAGCGAGAGGCTGCGCGTGAGGCGTGCACCTCCGTCGCCTTGAGGCGAAAGACGTGCGATCCCGAAGCTCGGGTTGGCCAGGCGCCGCGCCTCCTCGAGGTCGGCGCGACCGATGCCAAGTCGCGCGTAGGCTTCCCGGATGCGAGGGTTGTGGAGCAGGGCCAGCGTCACCGCTTCGTCCACGTCGATCGGGGCCGCGGGATACGCCGGCGCCCCTTGACGATCGAGCGGCGACCAATGATCCGGTAGCGGGCGTTGCGACTCGATCAGGCCACGGGTTTCGGCATAGCCCCGTTCCGGCGGCAAGCTGGCACACGCGGCCAGCGCGAGCGCCGTCGCGACCATCGCGACGGAACGTGTCAAGCAAGGCATGGGTTCGTCCTCTGTATCGGCCTGCGACGCAAGTCACGCCGGCAGTCGTGAGAGCAGCGGCGCGGCACCGGAGGTGTCCGCGCGGTGGATCGACGCCGGATCAGGCCGTGGGGGGGCGAAGCGGCGGCGGGTGGCGCAAGCCAGCGCGATGCGTTCCGTCGGCCTGGTCGCGCGGCTTGCTCGCGGGCATGGCGGGAAGGCCAGTCAGTGTCACCAGCACCACAGGCGGGAGCAGGCAACCGCAATGACAGGCGGCGTCGGTGCAGCAGCTGCGCTGGCCATGGCAATCCTCTGGCGCGGCGACGTCACTCGCGTCCGGCAGCGACAGCCCATGATCGTGTTGCGCCTCCGACAGTGCGACACCGCTGTGCAGCGTCATGGCCTGCATCGCGGGCGTCGTTCCGGCATCCGTACCGCCCGGCCACGGCATCAGCATAGCCCACGGTGCCGAAATCCCGTTGAGGATCAGCGTGAGTGCAAGCACGAGGCGGAGGGCAAGGCGCGACATGGCCCACGCAGACTGCGCCGGCACGGAAAAAGTTTCAATCCCGTCGCCGGACAACCATCGGGACCAGGCGACCTGTCCCCGTACGGCGAGCAGCATGATCCGGAACCAACCGGTACCGCTTTGGCTTCGGGCGCTGACCTGGATCAAGGCAAGGTCACCGGCGCCTGCGAATACTGGCATCCGTCAAGCCGGGCCTTCCTGCCGCCGGCGGAGCCAGTCTTCCATGAGTGATCCCAGTCTGTATCCGTGCTTCCTCGGCCCTTATGGCGAGAACGACAACCTGCTGGAGAAGCTGGTGGTGGAGTTCCTGCGCGACCATGTCTACTGGCGGCGCAACTTCCACCCGGAAGATCCGCCCGCGATTCCCACGCACGCGGCCCAGCATCCCGAGTTCAAGGCATTCGAGGCGCGACTGCGCCGGGAGTTGCATTCGTTGTCCGCCGCGCTGAAGCGTTCGGTGCCGGCGCACAGCCCGCGTTACCTCGGGCACATGATGAGCGACCTGGTATTGCCCGGCCTGGCGGCGCAGATGCTGGCCCTACCCTACAACCCAAACAATGTGAGCGAAGACGCGGCGCCGGTCACGATCGATCTGGAGATTCGCGCCGGGCTGCAGCTTGCGCGGATGCTCGGCTATTGCGACGACGTGACGCGCGCGGATTGTGCCTTTGGTCACCTCACCTCGGGCGGAACGCTTGCAAACTACCAGGGGCTGCGCCTCGCGCTTGCGCTGAAGTGCTTCCCGATAGCCTTGCGAGCAGTGGCGCCCCCCGGCCTGGAGCTGCCGGGGAGTGACTGGGAGGCGTTCAATCTCGCGCCACGCGCAGGAATCGAATTGCTGCAGCGCTGGCAATCCTGGTTGGCAGGGCTGGCTCCAACGGCGCGTCGCGGCTGGCTGCGGCAAGTCGAGTCGGAGCGGATCGAGCAACTGGGCATGGTGGAGTTCTTCGCACGTCATCCGGAGCTGTCGCCACCGGTGGTGCTGGCCCCCGTGACCGCGCACTACTCGTGGAGCAAGGGCATGAAGCTGCTGGGACTCGGGCGCGAACAGCTCGTGCCCATCCCCGAAACCGGCATGCGGGTGAACTCCCGGGTCCTCGACTCCCTGCTGGCCGAGTTGCGCTCGCAGCGACGGCCGGTGCTGCTGGCGGTGGCGGTGTTCGGCACCACCGAGTTCGGCACGATCGACCCGGTGCATGAAGTGATCGCCTGTCGCGATGCCTGCGCGGCCTCGGGCTTCGGCTTCTCGGTGCACGTCGATGCCGCCTGGGGCGGCTATCTCGCCACCTTGTTCCGCAAGCAAGACGGCAGCCTGCGCGGGCTGGCGGAAATGCGCTCCGAACTGGGTCCGTTCCCCAGCGAGTCCACGCACGCTGCCATCGCTGCCCTCGGCGCCAGTGACTCGATCACGGTCGATCCGCACAAGCTGGGCTTTCTTCCCTACGGGGCCGGCGCCTTCCTCTGTCGCGACCAGCGTGCGATGGGCTTGCTCGCCGAAAGCGCGGATTACGTGTTCACCGAGGCCGAAGGCGATGACTACTTTGCCCGGTTCCGCCAGCTCGGACGCTACATCCCGGAAGGCTCGAAGTCCGGAGCAGCGGCGGCAGCGGTGTACGTGACGCACCGGGTTTTGCCGCTCGACCATGCGAACTTCGGCAGGTTGCCGGCCGAAACGATCCGTTCGGCACAGACATTCCTTGCCTGCGCGTCGCGCTTTGCCACGGAGATGGCCGGCGTGGTCCGCGTCTGCGTTCCATTCGCACCCGACAGCAACCTGGTGTGCCTCGCGCTCAATCCGGTGGCCAACCGCGAGGTCGAGGGGATGAACCGTTTCGTGCGCGAGCTGCATCATGGATTGCGCTGTGATCCGACCCAGGCAGTGCAGACGCACGAGTTCTACGGATCCACCACCACCCTGCGTCCGGAGGCCATGGGTCGCGATGCCATGGCGCGCGTGCTTGCCGAACTCGGGCTGGATCCGGCGTCGTTGCTGCCCGAGCATGATGCTGCCGACCGGCTGGTGATCCTGCGCCATACCTTGATGAATCCGTTCCTCGACGACCGCGAGAACGGGATCAACTACATCGAGCGCTACTTCGACTATCTGGCACGACGTATCCGGGCGCTGGCCGCGAACCTCGCCCCTCGCGCAGCGGCCTGAGTACGGCGATGGCCTTCCACGACCTGCGCAGCTTCCTGCAACGGCTGCAGGATCGCGGTGCGCTCTGCCGCGTGGCCGAACCGATCGATCCGGAGCTGGAGAGCACCGCGCTTTGCCAGCGCGTGCTGCGCGAGCAAGGTCCGGCCCTGCTGTTCGAGAATGCGACAGGATCGCGTCACGCCCTGTTGGGCAATCTGTTCGGCCACCGCGAGCGGATCGAGATGGCGCTCGGCGGTCGCCCCTTGGCGTCGTTGCGCGAATTGGGCGAACTGCTCGCGGCGATCAAGGAGCCGCGCTGGCCATCGAACCTGCGCGAGGCCCTGGCGAACTGGCCGGCGCTGGCGCAGCTGAGCCATGTCTCGCCACGCCAGGTGGGCGACCCAGCCTTCCGATATGAAGTGCTGGAAGGCGACGACATCGACCTTTCACGCCTTCCTATCCAGCGTTGCTGGCCGGGCGACGTGGATCGGCTCATCACTTTCGGACTAGTGGTGACGCGTGGCCCGCGGCAGCCACGCCAGAACGTGGCGATCTACCGGCAACAGCCGATCGATCGTCATCGCGTCATCATGCGTTGGCTACCCCATCGCGGCGGCGCAATCGACTTTGCCGACTGGTCGGCCGCGCATCCGGGACTGGCCTTTCCGGTGCTGGTGGCGATTGGAGCCGATCCGGCGACCATGCTGGCGGCGGTTGCACCGGTACCGGATACCTTGTCGGAGTACGAATTCGCCGGGCTCTTGCGCGGCGAACGTACCCGCGTCTGGCACAGCGAACTCACCGGGCTGGACGCACCGGCCGGCGCGGAAATCCTGCTCGAAGGTTTCATCCATCCCGGCGATCGGGCGATGGAAGGGCCCTACGGCGATCACACTGGCTATTACAACGCGCAGGGCGAGTTCCCGGTGCTGACGGTCCAGCGCCTGTCCTTGCGTCGCGATGCCATCTACCACGGCAGCTACATGGGGCGCGCGCCGCACGATGAACCTTCGATCCTGGCCGTTGCGCTGAACGAGCTGTTCGTGCCGATCTTGCGCAAGGTGTTTCCCGAGATCGTGGAGTTCCACCTGCCGCCGGAAGCCTGTTCCTACCGGGTTGCGGTGGTGTCGATCCGCAAGCAGTATCCGGGGCACGCGCGCCGGGTGATGATGGCGATCTGGTCCTACCTGCGTCAGTTCACCTACACCAAGTTCGTGATCGTGACCGACCCCGATATCGACGTGCGCGACTGGTCGCAAGTGATCTGGGCGATCTCCACGCGGGTCGACCCGGCGCGGGACTCGCTGCTGGTGGAGCGCACCCCCATCGACTACCTCGACTTCGCCAGCCCGGAACCGAACCTTGGCTCGAAGCTCGGCCTCGATGCCACGCGCAAGTGGCCAGGCGAGACGCAGCGGCGCTGGAGCGAAGCGATCGTGCCGGATGCGGCGGTCGAGCAGCGGGTCGAAGCGATCTGGGCCCGGGTACTGGCGGCACGCGCGTCGACAGCGGCGTGAGCGACGCTCGATGATGCGTGCCTGATCCAGATCAAGGACTGGCATCCCCGGCTCGCGCGAGCATCACCGCTACCGCCGCACCCAGGAGACGGGCGATGCAACTGGTATGCCCCGCGGGTAACCTTCCGGCCCTGATGGCAGCCGTGGACAACGGTGCCGATGCCATCTACGCCGGCTTCCGCGACCAGACCAACGCCCGTGCCTTTCCCGGGCTCAACTTCAGCGAGGAAGACCTGCGTCGCGGCATCGCCTACGCCCACCAGAACCGCCGGCAGGTCTATCTGGCGCTCAATACTTATCCGGACAGCCAGCGACTGAAGGAATGGGAGGCCGCCGTGGATCGTGCTGCCGCCCTCGGTGCCGACGCCATCATCGCGGCAGAAATGGCGGTGCTCGACTACGCCGCCCGCCGTCATCCGAATCTGCCGCGGCACCTGTCGGTGCAAGGTTCTGCCACCACCCAGTCGGCCCTGAGCTACTACCACGAGCGTTTCGGAATCGCGCGCGCAGTGCTGCCGCGGGTGCTTTCGATCCAGCAGGTGGAGCGCCTCTGTTCGACGGCACCGGTTCCGCTGGAGGTCTTCGCATTCGGCAGTCTCTGCATCATGGTCGAAGGTCGTTGCCAGTTGTCCAGCTACGTGACCGGGGCCTCGCCGAACCGGCACGGAGTGTGTTCTCCTGCGCGCTTCGTGCGCTGGGACGAGCATGCCGATGGAAGCCGTAGCGTGCGGCTCAACGGCGTGCTGATGGATCGCTATGCCGGCCACGAGGCCGCAGGCTACCCCACGGTGTGCAAGGGCCGCTTCGACGTGGGTGGCGAGATCTTCCACGCGCTGGAGGAGCCCACCAGCCTCAACACCCTGGAGTTGCTGCCACGCCTGCACCGCGCCGGAGTGGCGGCAGTGAAGATCGAGGGACGGCAACGCGGCGTGGCCTACATCGCATCGGTAGCCCGTGTGTGGCGGCATGCAATCGATGTGCAGATCAGTTCTCCGCAGGCCTGGCGCGTGCGGCCCGAATGGCAAGAAGCGCTGTCGGTCCATGCCGAAGGACAGCAGACCACGCTTGGCCCTTACCACCGCGCCTGGCATTGACGATGAAGCTCAGCCTCGGACCGATCCAGTATTTCTGGCCGCGCGAGTTCACCCTCGCCTTCTATCGGGCCGTGGCCGGGTGGCCGCTCGACATCGTGTACCTCGGCGAAACCGTGTGCAGCAAACGGCGCGAGCTGGGTACCGGCGACTGGTTGGCGCTCGCCGCCGAACTGGCCGGGAGCGGCAAGCAGATCGTGCTGTCGAGCCTGGCCCTGCTGGAGGCCGAGTCGGAGCTGGGCGCGCTGCGTCGCCTGGTGGAGAACGGGCGTTTCCTGCTCGAAGCCAACGACATGTCGGCGGTGCAACTGTGCCGGGTGCGTGGTTTGCCCTTCGTCGGTGGTCCGACACTCAACGTCTACAACCACAGGGCCCTGCGCCTGCTGCAGGAAGACGGGTTGCAGCGACTGGTGCTGGGCGTGGAACAAGGCCGCGCCCTGCTGCGCGCCCTGTGTGAAGAGGCGCGGGATGCGGGAAACGACTTGCCCGAGCTCGAGATCAGCGCCTGGGGACGCCTGCCGCTGGCCTATTCGGCGCGCTGCTTCACCGCACGCGCGCTCGACTTGCCCAAGGATCAGTGCGGCTTCCGCTGCATTGATCATCCCGATGGCTTGCCTCTCGCCACGCGCGAAGGCCAGCCGTTCCTGACCATCAATGGCATCCAGGTCCAGGGCCATGAGATCTGCGACCTGGGCCCGGAATTGCCGGAACTGCGGGCCGCCGGCATCGATGTGTTGAGACTCTCGCCGCAAGCCGAAGGCATGTCGGACATCGTGCGTCATTTCCGTGATGCGCTGTCCAGCCCGGTGCCACCGCCACGCCGGGGTGCACGCAATGGTTACTGGCACGGCGAACCGGGCCTCACCGCAGTCGCTGCAACCGAGGCTGGCCATGGCCGCGCTCCCTGACCTGCGTACCGCCGCCATCGCTGCCGCCTGGCAGGCGTATGCGCCCTACTCCGGACTGTTCGTCGGCGCGGCACTGCGCTCGGCACGCGGAACCATCCATCGCGGTTGCAACGTGGAGAATGGCGCCTTGCCGATCGGGGGCTGCGCCGAGCGCGCCGCAATCGCCGCCGCGGTGCTGGCTGAAGGCTCCGCGTTCGAGCTTTCCGCGATCTGCATCGCGGCGTTCTCGCAGGCAGGGATCGCCCTGCCGGTGTCACCCTGCGGTGCCTGTCGCCAGGCCCTGGTCGAATGCGGGACGCAGGCGCGCGTCGAGTTCCTCACACCGGACGGAAGCTGGATCCAGGTGGCCGCGGCAGACCTGCTCCCCTATCGCTTCGTCCTGCCTCGCGTCTAGCGTCATTCGCCGCCGAACAGTGCGTCCAGGACGAGGCGTGCCGAGCGCGATAGGCCGCACTCACGCTCTTCGCCATCCATGTGTTCCTCGCGCTCCAGGTGATCGCTGACGGTGAGCACCGAGAGCGCCGCCACACCTTCGCGCATCGCCAGGCCATAGAGGCCCGCCGACTCCATCTCCACGCCTGCGATGCGGTGGCGGCGCAGGTGGGCGACCAGCTCCGGATCGCCGCCGTAGAAGCAGTCGGTGCTGAACAGATGGGCGACGCGCACGGCGATCCCGTCGGCCTGCGCACGCCGGACGACACTCGCCAGCAGCTCGAAGTCGGCGCAGGCGGCAAGATCATGCCCCCCGAACTGCAGTCGATTGAAGCGCGAATCGGTGCTCGCGCCCTGCGCCAGCAGCAAGTCACCCACGGCCACGTCATCCCCGACGCCACCACAGGTGCCGATGCGCACGATCCGGCGCACGGCATGGACCCGTGCCAACTCGGTGGCGTAGATCGCGCAGGAAGGAATCCCCATGCCGCTGCCCATCACCGAAACGCGCTGTCCTCGATAGTGGCCGGAGTAGCCAAGCATGTTGCGGCGCGCGTTCACCTGCACCACGTCTTCGAGCAGGGACTGGGCGATGTGGCGGGCGCGCAGCGGATCGCCGGGAAGCAGCACCGTATCGGCGATGTCGCCGGGCACAGCGGACAGGTGTGGCGTACTCATGCGGCGGCTCCCAGGAAACTCCGGCCCTCGGCGAGCGCCGACACACCCAGGTGCGCGGCAAGGCTTTGCCCGATATCGGCGAAGGTGTCGCGCCGTCCCACGGCGCGTGGCGCCAGCGAACGCGACCACGCCAGCACCGGAACGCACTCGCGCGTGTGATCGCTGCCGGGCCAGGTCGGATCGCAGCCGTGATCGGCGCTCAGCAACAACAGGTCATCGTCGCGCATTGCGTCGAGCAGCGATGGCAGGCGCGTGTCGAAGGCCTCCAGTGCCTGCGCATAGCCGAAGACATCGCGCCGGTGGCCGTATGCGCTGTCGAATTCGACGAAGTTGGTGGCGATCAAGCTGCGCGTCCTGGCCTGGGCGAGCGCGTCGAGGGTGGCGTCCATGAGGTCGTCATGCCCATGCGCGGCAACGGAATGCGAGATGCCGCGTTGCGCGAAGATGTCGGGAATCTTCCCGATGCCGAAGACTTCGCCGCCATCGGCCACGAGCGCGTCGAAAAGCGTCGGGCGCGGCGGGGGAAGCGAGTAGTCGTGGCGATTGCCGGTGCGGCTGAAGCCGGCCGAGGCGGTGCCGACGAACGGCCGGGCAATGACGCGCGCGATGTTCCATGGCGCGAGCAGGTCACGTGCAATCGAACACACCTCGTACAGTCGCGCCAACCCGAAGCTCGCTTCGTGCGCGGCGATCTGGAAGACCGAATCGGCCGAGGTGTAGACGATGGGCATGCCGCTGCGCAGATGTTGTTCGCCGAGCCGTTGCAGGATCTCCGTGCCCGAGGCATGGCAGTTGCCCAACAGGCCGGGCAATCCGGCCCGTTCGATCAGGGCAGACAGCAGCGACTCGGGGAAGCTCCCGGTCTCGCGTTCGAATCGTGCGAAGGCTTGCTCGAGCGTGACGCCCATCGATTCCCAGTGGCCGGAAGGCGTGTCCTTGCCGCAGGCACGCTCGATGGCGTGTCCCCAGCGAGCTTCCGGTTCCGGCAGCGACCGGAATCCTGGCGCAAGCCCACCATGCAGGGCGGCATGCGCCTGCGGCAGGCCGAGTCGGGTCAAGGTCGGCAGGCGCAAGGGACCTCGCGATGCACTCGCGCAAGCCGATGCGATGTGCCCGAAGGTATCGGCACCGAGGTCACCGTAGGCGTCGGCGTCAGGCGCGCCACCCACGCCGAGCGAATCCAGCACCAACCAGATCGCGCGGCTCACGCAGCCTGCTCGCGTGGCGCCGCGTACCAGCGGATCAGCGGATCCGGCGGCGGAGCAACATCCCCCAGGGCAAAGGCACCGCGCACCTGTTCCGCCGCCTGCTCTGCCGCCGCCTCGGTTCGTGCATGGATGCACAGGAGCGGCTCCCCCCGCAGCATGCGTTCGCCACGACCGACGATGTTGCTCAAGCCGACGGCCGGATCGATCCTTGCTCCCGCCTGGCTGCGACCACCGCCCAGTTGCACCACGACCTGGCCCAGGGCACGCACGTCGATCATGCCGATGTATCCATCCGCGGAGGCGAGCACCATCCGTTGCACCGGTGCCTGGGGCAGATGCGCCGCGGCACCCTCGAGCAGGTCCGAAGGCCCGCCCAGCGCCGTGACCATGCGCTGAAATCGCTCGGCAGCTGCACCACTC
Organism: Chiayiivirga sp.; assembly: GCA_022647565.1. Taxonomy (GTDB): domain Bacteria; phylum Pseudomonadota; class Gammaproteobacteria; order Xanthomonadales; family Xanthomonadaceae; genus JALCLA01. The sequence continues at coordinate 202,575 of JALCLA010000003.1, read as the reverse complement.
GCCAGGGCCCGGGTCAGCCGGCGCGTGGCGTCGTGTCGGTCGATGGCCAGTTGGCCCAGCACCAGTAGTTCGGCAGCCAACGCCAGGCTCAGCTCGAACAGGCGACCGGTGCGACAGCGCCCGCAAAGGATGTCGAGCGCCGCCTGCACCTCGAGTGCATTGCCCGCCTCGCGGCCCAGCACCTGACGCATGTCGCTGAGCGCGACGCGCAAACGCAGCCCACTGCCTTGTGCCACCGCGAGCATGCGGTCGGCGAGGTCGCAGGCTGCACTCAGGCTCGGAAGCTGCGCGCCGTTGCCGGTCTTGACGTCGAGCACCAGGGCCTCGGCACCGCTTGCGAGCTTCTTGGACAGGATCGAAGCCACGATCAGGTCCGGCACATCCACCGTGGCGGTCACATCGCGGATGGCATACAAGCGGCGATCCGCGGGAACCAGGTCTTCGCTCTGGCCCACGATGGCACAGCCCACTTCGCTGACGACGCGGCGCAAGCGTTCGGGCGAGGGGTTCACGTGGTAGCCCGGAATACTTTCCAGCTTGTCGAGCGTGCCGCCGGTGTGGCCGAGTCCACGCCCAGAAATCATCGGCACGAAGCCACCACACGCGGCCACCAACGGGGCAAGGACCAGGCTGACGCCATCCCCCACGCCACCGGTGGAGTGCTTGTCGAGCACCGGGCCTGGCAAGTGTGACCACCGCAGCTGCCGACCCGAGTCACGCAAGGCCAGGGTGAAGGCGCGGCATTCGTCCGCGCCCATGCCGCGCCAGGCCACGGCCATTGCGAAAGCGGCCACCTGTCCTTCGCTCCACTGGCCGTTGCCGATGCCGTTCGCAACGGCGGCGAGCTGCGCTGGTGTGAGATGTTCGCCAGTGCGCTTGCGTCCGATCAGCGATGCCGGCGATGCAACGTTCACGCGGGCAGCGCCAGGGTGTCGTGCAGCGCGGTAAACAGGGTACTGGCACCGATACGGAAGTGCGCGGGATGGATCCAGTCGTCGCCGAGGCGCGACCGTGCGATTTCCAGATAGCCGCTCGCGTCATCGATTCGGCGGATACCTCCGGCCGCCTTGAAGCCGCAGCGACCGCCGGCTTCCGCGATGGCGTCCAGCATTACGGTGGCAGCCTCGGGCGTCGCGTTGATCGGAACCTTGCCGGTCGAGGTCTTCAGGAAGTCCACACCCAGGGCAATGCCGAGCCGGCTCGCGGCTCGTATCGCGCCCGCTTCCACCAGCACGCCGGTCTCGAGGATGAGCTTGAGGCGGACATTCTCCCCGCAGGCATCCCGACACGCCGCGACCACGCGCTCGGCGACTGCCTCGTCGCCGCGCAGGAAGGCGCGATACGGGAACACCAGGTCGATCTCGTTGGCGCCTGCCGCCAGGGCGCGGCGTGTCTCGCGCGAGACGCGCCCGCTGTCCTCGCCGCCATCGGGAAAGTTGACCACGCTGGCGATAGCGATGGCGGTTCCGCGCAAGGCGCGTGACACGGTGCTCACGTGCTCGGGATAGACGCAGATCGCTGCTGGCGAACCCCAGCGCGTGCGGGCCGAGGCGCACAGGGCTTCGATCTGCGCTGGCGTGTCGTCTTCGCCAAGGCTGGTGAGATCGAGCAAGGGCAACAGGCGCTGGGCCAGGGCGTGTTGGCCTGGGTGGTTCTCTGACACGGGATGCTCTCCGTACTGGGCCTGGTGCCAGCCTAGACGGGTGCCGGGACGGGCGTCCTTGATCTGGAGCAAGCGATCCTGTCCCGGTGGAAATCAGTGTTGAAGGGCGTCGCCGCGGTAGGCTCGCCGCGCCGCCACGGCGAGCCCGGCACACCGATGCAGTGCAATGCGCAGCCCCAGTGGCACGTCTTCCCATGGCAACTGGTCGAGGAGATTGCGCGCGGTGAGGCCGAGCTCGGTGTCGCCGGTCAATACCAGGCGGCGCTGGAAGAAAAGCGTGTCGGCGTCATCGCGACGACTGGCCAACAGCAGCAGATCGGTAGTGCTGCCGCGCACGGTGGCCTCGGCACTGCCGTCCGTGCCACAAACATGCAGGCCGGCATGATCCACCGTCACGATCCAGCGCAGCCCGAGATCGGTGACTTCGATGCCGACGCGGCGCCCCAGCAGCGGTTCGAGCGCACCAGCGGCCACAGGGATAGACAAGGCGCGGCGCAGGATCGCCTCCAGCAAGCGTGCCTGGATCGCGTCCGGAAGCAATCGAAGCGCGGGAGCCAGCCGCGCCGGTGGCGGAACCAGGCGCAGCCAGGACTGCGCGCGGCGGTTCGGATCGGTCGGAGCGTTGGCGGGAGGCATGATGGCACCGATCATGGGCTTGACCGGCCCGGCCCTGCCCTGATCCAGATCAGCTGCCGGGCGAGTCGACTCGGTCCCGGCCGGGTCGAGTTGCTGCTGCAGGCAGGCCTCCTCGATCAACAGGCTCACGAAGCGCTCGCTGCTGGCTGCAGGCAAGCCGAGCTGCAGCGCGAGCCGTCTCGCGCGCGAATGGACCTGTTGCTCTCTACCCGGATCACGGCCTTCCCGGCCCGCGGCGCGCTTGAGGTCGGCGACGGCCAATACCAATCGGCGGCGTGTGGCGAGCAAGGTCAGTAGCCCGGCATCGACGACATCGATCATGCGACGCACGCCGGACAGCCGGCCTGCCGCAACCTCAGGTTGCACGGGCTACCTCCGTCCATGAGAGGTGGCGATGCGCTCGCGCATCGAGCCGGCACAGTTCGAACGCAGTCCACCCGTAGGCCAGGGCGAGAGCGACCCCGGCCACCAGATTCACGGCGACTCCCGGCGTGGCCACGGCCAGCAGTAGCGCGATGGCTGCGGCGAAGTGTGCTCTCAAGAGCCGCTGCTTCTGCTTTTCCGGCATCAACGCGTCGACACTGGGCAGTCCACGTGCACCCGGACGGCGCGCATGCAGATCGAGCCAGGCCAGAAAGCTCGATATCTCCAGCAGCATCCCCAGCATCAAGGCCGGCAAGGCCACGCCGATGAGGCAGGTACCCAGCCATGCCGGGGACATCACGCCCGGCCGAAGACTGGCAATCACGGCAGCGGACGCGGACGCCAGCAAGGACACTGCGCCCAAGCGCCAGAACCCGATCAGGGTCGGGTTGCGGCGGCGCGGCGCGCGCCACTGTGCCCACAGCACAAACGCTCCGAAGCCGGCGACGGGGATCGCAGTCAGCAATAGCGCGGCGCTGCCCGGCAGGAGCACGCGAGAGAACAGCGCCGCTGCCAAGGCCAGCACCAGCAAGCAGATCCAGGACGCAAGGGTTCGGAACGAGATCGGTGCGGTTCCCTGGAACATCGGCATCACCACGCTGCCGACACAACCGATGAGCAAGACGGTGGCGCCGAGCAATCCGAGCATCGCGTGCAGATCGGTCACTTCCAGCAGCGGAAGCGTGAGGTATCCCGCCAGGGTCAACGCCAGCACCAGGCCGAGCGCTGCCGTGAGCAGCAGGAACCCCAGGGACAAGCCCAACCCGACTCGCAACAGGGTCTGGATGCCATCGAAACGCAAACCGGACAAGGCAGCCACGGCAAAGGCGATGATCGAGGTCGCAAGCATCGCGCCGGCCGCCGCAAGCAAGGCGGGCCAACGCAGCAAGCCCGCCAAAAGGCACGCCAACCCGAGGTTGTAGACCCCGGGCAGCCAGATTGTGCCGAACCGAGGCCAGCGCGGCTGGATGCCAGCGACAACCGGAAGGAACTGCGACAGGCTGCCGAGCATGGCGTTACCCAGCACACCCAAGGTGAACACGTGCACCAGGGCCACGGTGGGCGGCGCCCAGCGCGAAACGAACAGCGCTTCGCCCTCGATGGCGATCATCAGCCCCGCCGCGGCTCCCCAGAGCGGACTGGCGCGCAGGAAGCGCCGTGGCAGTGCCGATGCCGGTGCGGATTCAATCGCCAGTGATGCCATCGCCGGCCACGATGTGGACCCAGGCATCTCCAGCTGCGGACACCACCACTTCCACGCGATATCCGAGCGGCTGCAATCGATCCAGCAAGGGCTGTGGCCGGTATGGCGTGCGCGCTACCAGTGAACGGCCCGGCGCCAGCGACGGCAAGGCCTGCAGTATGCGCAGCATCGGTTCGGGCGCCGGCAGATGGCGCAAGTCCATTTCCAGTGCGTCGAGCGGATAGCCGAGTCGTGTCTCGGCATCGAGGGTGGCCATGGCCGCATTGAAAACTGCCGGCACCCGCCATGCCCTGACCTGAGTCAAGCGCCGGCTTTGAAGCGGCGCCGGAAATGAAAAGGCCGCCTCGCGGCGGCCTCAAGCACTCGAACAAATTGGCGTCCCCACGGGGATTCGAACCCCGGTCGCTACCGTGAAAGGGTAATGTCCTAGGCCTCTAGACGATGGGGACGTGCTGTTTTTCTTCTTGCCGCGCTGCGACTGCGCGGTGGTGAAACCTGGTGGAGCTAATCGGGATCGAACCGATGACCTCTACAATGCCATTGTAGCGCTCTCCCAGCTGAGCTATAGCCCCACGTGCTGGAAAGTCGCGCATTGTAGGAGTCGTCCCGTACCTCGTCAAGCGGCGGGAAGCGGGATTGCCTCAATCTGCGCGACCGAACCACCGAGTGGTTCAAGCGTGGCGCGCGAATGACCCAGATCGGCAAGGTATTCGAGCCACTTGTTGAGAAAGGCGTTCATCTGCAGGCGGTGAGCCAGCACGTTGCGTGGCGACGGCTGCAGCCCGAGCGCGTCCTGCCAGCGTCTGCCCACATAGCAATGCGTCACTTCCGCGAGCCGCGCGTCGCGATACAGTCGCAGGAACGCGGATGGATCCGGTTGTCCGGTTACCGGGTCGCACAGTTCATAGGTGAGGCGCAGTTCCAGGGTGTATGCGTGGCGCTCGATCACGTCCAGGCGCAGGTCGAGCCCGTCGCCGACACTGGAGCGGAACTCGCTTTCGACCAGCAGGTCGGGGCGGAACATGCGCTGCAGTCGCAGGTAATTCTCGCTGTACAGCCCCATCAGGTAGCCGAAGCGATTCGGCCTGTAGATGCGCGGCTTGCGAGCTAGTGCTTGCGACATGCCCCGATCATAGCATCGGGGTTTCTGCCGGCCAGACGCGACAAGCACGCACTCAGAACATATGCTTCTCGATCCCGAGCGCCGAAAGCACTTTGCTCGCGATCTCCTCGATCGAGGTATGCGTGGTGCTGAGCGACGGAATGTTCTCCTGCCGGAACAGCGCTCCCGCCGCCGCCACTTCGCTGCGGCACTGTTCCAGCGTGGCGTAGCGACTGTTCGGGCGTCGCGCCTGGCGAACCTGCTGCAGGCGGGTCGGGTCGATCGTGAGGCCATACAACTTGCGCCGGTGCGCGCGCAGTCGCCGCGGAAGCTCCCGACCTTCCAGGTCTTCCTCGGTGAGCGGGTAGTTCGCCGCGCGCACGCCAAAGTGCAGCGCCAGATAGAGGCAGGTCGGGGTCTTGCCCGAACGCGACACCCCAACCAGGATAACCTCGGCATCGTCGTAGTTCACGTCCACGCCGTCGTCGTGCGAGAGCGCGTAGTTGGTGGCATTGATGCGCGACTCGTACTCGGCAAAGTTCACCAATCCATGGGCTTGCCCCACCTTGGACTGGCGCACCACGCCCAGCTCGGTTTCGAGTGGGCCGATGAACGGCGCGAACACGTCCATCATCAATGCACCGCTTTCGGCGAGGATCGCCGTGAGCGTTCCATCCACGACCGTATTGATCACGATGGGCCGCGCCCCGGCGCGCTGGCCCGCATTGTGGATGCGGTTCGCGGCGTGGTGCGCCTTGTCGTAGCTGTCCACGAAGGGGATGCGTTGCGTGTCGAAGGTGATGCCTTCGAACTGGGTCAACACGCTGTGTCCGATGGTTTCCGCGGTGATTCCGGTGCCGTCGGATACATAGAAGACCGGCCTGCGTGCCTGCATACCCTGCCCCAATTCGCTGTCGGTACAAGCGCCATTGCCGCGAGCGCGGCCCCGGAGTGTAGAACAGCCGCCTGATTAGAGGGTTGGCTCGATATTCGCGCTTGTTTCGACGCGCCCCGGCCCTCAAAATATTGCACCGCGTCAAAGCCCTGCCCGCCCGTCGCGTCCGGTGCCCGGTTTCCGGTGCAAGAACTCGTCCCGGCGTCGCCTCGCCCTCTGCTTTCCGGGAGTCTCGCGTTGAACAGCTCGATCTCGAACCACATCCTGTGGCTGCACGAACTGCGTCTGTCCGATCTGGCCCAGGTGGGGGGCAAGAACTCCTCGCTCGGCGAGATGATCGGAAACCTCAGCAAGCTCGGCGTCTCGGTGCCCGGCGGTTTCGCCACCACGGCCGATGCCTTCCGCGAGTTCATCGCGCACAACGACTTGTCCACGCGCATCTTCGACAAGCTCGCCACGCTCGATGTCGAGGACGTTGATGCGCTGGTGAAAGCCGGTGGCGAGATCCGCAGGTGGGTGATCGATGCGCCCTTGCAACCCGCGCTCGATGCGGCCATCCGGGCCGCCTACGGCAGGATGTGCGTCGAGGCGGGCGCGAAAGACATTTCGGTCGCGGTGCGCTCCTCGGCTACTGCCGAAGACCTGCCCGATGCGAGTTTCGCCGGCCAGCAGGAAACCTTCCTCAACGTCACGGGCGAGGATGACGTGGTGCGCAAGGTGAAGGAAGTCTTCGCCTCGCTCTACAACGACCGCGCCATCGCCTATCGCGTGCACCACGGCTTCAAGCACGAAGACGTGTTCCTTTCGGCTGGCGTCCAGTTGATGGTGCGTTCGGATGTCGGCGCGTCAGGCGTCCTGTTCACGCTCGATACCGAGTCCGGCTTCCGCGACGTGGTGTTCGTCACCTCCAGCTACGGTCTGGGCGAGAACGTGGTGCAGGGCGCGGTCAACCCGGACGAGTTCTACGTGTACAAGCCCACCTTGCGCCAGGGCAAGCCGGCGATCCTGCGCCGCACCCTGGGCGCGAAGCAGATCCGCATGGTGTATTCCTCGCAGCCGGGTGAGCGCGTCCGCAACGAGGACACGCCGGCCGACCTGCGCCGCCAGTTCTCGATCAACGACGCCGACGTGCAGGAGCTGGCGAAGCAGTCGCTGGTGATCGAACAGCATTATGGCCGCCCGATGGACATCGAGTGGGCCAAGGATGGCAATACCGGCAAGCTCTACATCGTGCAGGCGCGCCCGGAAACGGTGAAGTCGCGTGCGCGCGCCACCCGGATTGAACGCTATGCGCTCAAGTCGCGCGGCGAGGTGTTGTCGGAAGGCCGCGCCATCGGGCAGAAGATCGGCTCGGGCGTGGCGCGCGTGGTGCGCTCGCTCGCCGAGATGAGCAAGTTCCAGGCAGGTGACGTGCTGGTGGCCGACATGACCGATCCCGACTGGGAGCCGATCATGAAGCGCGCGGCCGCTATCGTCACCAATCGCGGTGGCCGCACCTGCCATGCCGCGATCATCGCGCGCGAACTGGGCGTGCCGGCCGTGGTTGGCACCGGCGACGCGATGCGCTCCATCAAGGACGGCCAGCAAGTCACCGTAAGCTGCGCCGAAGGCGACACTGGCTACATCTACCAGGGCGATCTCGGCTTCGACATCACCACCACCGATCTCGAAAACATGCCGCCTGCGCCGCTCAAGATCATGATGAACGTGGGCAACCCCGAGCGCGCCTTCGATTTCGCCCAGTTGCCGCACCAGGGCATTGGCCTGGCGCGACTGGAGTTCGTGATCGCGCGCCAGATCGGTGTCCATCCGCGCGCCCTGCTCGAGTACGAGCGCCAGCCGGCCGACATCAAGGGCAAGATCGACGAACTGATGGCGGGCTATTCCGATCCGGTCAGCTTCTACGTGGATCGGCTGGCCGAAGGCATCGCCACGCTCACCGCGGCGTTCGCGCCGCATGCCGTGATCGTGCGCCTGTCGGATTTCAAGTCGAACGAGTACGCCAATCTGATAGCCGGGACCCAGTACGAGCCGCATGAAGAGAATCCGATGATCGGGTTCCGCGGCGCCTCGCGCTACGTGCATCCAAGCTTCAAGGATTGCTTCGCGCTGGAATGCCGCGCGGTGAAGAAGGTGCGTGACGAGATGGGCCTGACCAATTGCTGGGTCATGATCCCCTTCGTGCGCACCGTGGGTGAGGCAAAGCAAGTCATCGACACGCTGGAAGCCAACGGCCTGGTGCGTGGCGTCAACGGGCTCAAGCTCATCATGATGTGCGAGGTGCCATCGAACGCATTGCTGGCGGACGAGTTCCTCGAATTGTTCGACGGCTTTTCGATCGGCTCGAACGATCTGACCCAGCTCTCACTCGGACTGGATCGCGATTCCGGCATCGTGGCGCACCTGTTCGACGAACGCGATCCGGCGGTCAAGAAGTTGTTGTCGATGGCGATCACGGCGGCGCGGGCCAAGGGCAAGTACATCGGCATCTGCGGCCAGGGCCCGAGCGATCATCCCGACCTGGCCGAATGGCTGATGCAGCAGGGAATCGAGTCGGTGTCGCTGAACCCGGACACCGTGGTTGATACGTGGTTGCGCTTGGCTCGGCTCAAAGCCCGATAGCGTCCTGAGCGCTCCACCACGGCGTGCGGACTTGCGTTTGCCCGTCGCCCGTCGCGCCGGCTGAACTGCGCAAGCACCCGGCTCGACCCGAAACCCGCCATTACGGCGGGCTTCGCGTTTTCAATGGGTTACGAGCGATCCGAGGACGCCTTGCACCTGTTTTTGTGAAATGCGTCGCAGTTTTTGACATTGTCCAGGGCCAAGCGTAGCGTCCCTGTACCGGCGCTTGCCGGCCATGATGTCAACCAACCAAGGGGGTATCCATGAAACGTTTGCTCGCGCTGCTTATGGCGATGATCGCCTTCGCCGCTGTGCCGGGTTTCGCGCAGGATGATCGCGACTACACCCAGGGCCCGGTGACCAACGTCACGTCGGTACGCGTTCAGGAAGGCCAGTGGGACAACTACATGGCTTACTTGCGAACGACCTACAAGCCGCTGATGGAAGAGCAGAAAAAGGCCGGGATCATCCTTGGCTACAGTATTCACGGCACGCAAGCGCGTTCCGTGGAGGATCCGAACCTGTATCTGCTCGTGACCTATCCGAACATGGCAAGTTTCGACGGACTGGACGAGAAGACCGAACCGCTGGCACGCAAGATCACTGGGCACACTCGTGAACAAGGTGCCAAGGCGAGCGTCGAACGTGGAGCGATGCGCACGATTCTAGGCAACCGGCTGATCCGGGAAGTCATTCTGAAATAGTCCACACCTTGGACGGACAATGCGTGGGGAGCGCGTTGTCCGTTCAACTGCACACCCGATTGCGCCCGGCGTTCTTGGCTTCGTAGAGTTTCGCGTCAGCGCGACTGATCAGCTTTTCGTGGTGGCTCAGGCCGATCTGGTCCGTGACTCCGATGCTGATCGTCATTCGGTAACCAGGGGCGAATGCGGAGCAATCGTGGCGTTCCACCGCCTGGCGCAGGCGCTCGCAGACACGCAGCGCCTCCTCGCGCGTCGCACCCGGGAACAGCAGGGCAAATTCCTCCCCACCCCAACGCGCCATCACATCCATGCTGCGGCAACTGGCGCGGATCAGGTCGGCGACGACTCGCAGCGCGGCATCGCCCGCGGCGTGCGAGTAGGAATCGTTGAGTCGCTTGAAGTGATCAAGGTCCGCCAGCGCCACTGCCAAGGGCCGGCCGCTGCGTTGTGCATGCGCGAATTCGCGCGCCAGAGCCTCGTCGAACGAACGCCGGTTCATCAGCCCGGTGAGCGCATCCTCGCGCGCCTGTCGCTCGAAGGCTTCCGATTGCTGCCGGAGCTTCTCCAGCAATTGGGTCTTTTCGTGATCGGTGGCGGTCAGCCGCTCGGTCTGGCCGCGCAGGTCCGCGGTACGCCGATCGACGAGGTCACGCAGGCGAATCCGCGAGTGCTCGAGGCTGTAGATCCGCCAGCGATAGAGGCCGTACAGCACGAACAACATGGCCACGCCCAGCAGCCACCAGAACTCGCGCCGCTGCACCAGCCGCGGCTCGATCCGGAACGCCAGGCGCGCCTCGCTCTCACCCCACCCGCTGTCGGGATTCGCGGCAGTGACGCGGAACACGTAGTCGCCCGGAGCGAGGTTGGTGAACTGGGCAAGTCGCGACGTACCACGTTCGATCCACTCGTGGTCGAACCCATCGAGCCGGTAGCGGTACGTGATCTTCTGCGGCGACAGGTAACTCAGCCCGACGAACTGCAATTCCAGCTTGCGCGTACCGGGCGGCAGGACCAGCGCCTCCTTGATCGGCATGTCGCGGTCATCCACGCGCACTTGCTCGATCACGACCGATGGCGCGGTGACAGCGACTTCCACGGTCTGGTGCGGATCCGTCATCGCCAGGCCGCGTGCCGTGCCGAACCACAGCTTGCCGTCCGGTGTGCGCCAGGCAACCGGACCGGAACCGCCATTGTTCTGCGCACTGGCGAGGCCATCGCTTTCACCGAAGGTCTCAAGCGGCAACCGTTCCTGCGTGCCATCGGCCACCGAATCCAGATCGGAAGCCCGCGCTCGCAGGATGCCCCGGTTCGATGTCAGCCAGACATGCCCCCGGGTGTCGGCAACGATCTGGAAGATGGCATCCACCGGCAGGCCCTGATGACGGCCGATGAGCGCCAGGCCTTCGTCACGACGCCGGATCAGGCCGCGATCCGTGGCCAACCACAAGCTTCCGTCGTCGGTTTCGTGGAATCCGAACACGTCCTGCGCGTCATCGAGCATCGTGAGCGAATGTCCCCTTGCCCGGTCGCCCTCGATTTGCGCCAGGCCATTCGCGGTACCCACCCAGATCCGACCCTGGCGATCTTCGTGCAACGAAATGACGAAATCGCGCGGCAACCCCTCGGCGGTGGTATAGCGCCGGATGCCTTGCGCATCGACCCGGCTGAGGCCGCGCGTGGTTCCGATCCAGAGCGTGCCATCGCGACCCTCGACCAGGGCGCGTACCTGGTTGCCGGCCAGTCCGGAGTCGACATCGATGACGCGGCGGACGCGTTCGTCCCAACGCACCACGCCGTGGCTGTAGGTGCCTACCCAGACGCCGCCTTCGCGTGCCGTCGCAAGGCTGAGGACCGAATCGCCGGGCAGGCCATCCTCGCGGGTCAACGCATCGAAGCGCGCACCGCGATACCGTCCGAGGCCTCGGCTGGTGCCGATCCAGAGGGTTCCGCGCGCATCGGCCGTCACGCTGCGCACATAGTCATCGGGCAGGCCATCCTCCGTGGTGAACGTGGTGAAAGGTGCATCGCGCAAGCGCAGCAGGCCGGCGTTGGTGCCGACCCATAGGCTGCCTTCGCGGTCCTGGAACAGGGACGACACCCGATCGTTCGGCAATCCGCCCCGACTGGCGAGCTGTTCGACCCCGCGCTTGCTGTAGCGGCACAGGCCACCATTGACGGTGCCCGCCCAGAGCGAGCCTTCGGCATCCACCAGCAGGCGTACGATGTTGTCACGCGGAAGCCGCGGATCGAGCAGCGCGAATTCTTCGCTTCCGGCGCGACGATGGAAGACTCCATGCTCGGTACCGGCATACAGCGTGCCGTCGCGCCCCTGCGCGAGGCTGAACACCTGCCCGGAAGGAAGTCCGACTTCAGCTCCGAGCGCGATGAAACGGACGCCATCGAAACGCGCGAGTCCCTCGGCGGTGGCCGCCCAGATCGAGCCGCGGTCGTCCTGCAGCAGTTGGTACAACACCTCGCTGGGCAATCCGGCATCACGGCGGAACTGGGTGAAGGAACCGCCGTCCAGGCGCGAGATACCGGCGCTTTCGGTCGCAACCCAGAGCCGGCCGTCACGATCCTCCAGCAGGTCCATCACCTCATCCTGGGCAAGGCCATCCTTGCGGGTGTAGGTCTTCCATTCGTCCGCCCGGTAGCGCGTCACTCCACCACGCGACGTGCCGAGCCAGAGGCCACCATCGCGCGCCAGTCGCAGCGCCCGGATACCGTTGTCGCGCAACTCAGGCACGTTGCCGCGATCGAAGGTACGGAACTCGCGGCCGTTGTAGCGCGCCACGCCTTCCCAGGTAGCGACCCACAGGTAGCCGTCCGGGGTCTGCACCATGTTGTGCACGAGGTTGTGCGGCAGTCCGTCGCGGGTTGTCCAGACTTCCTTGAAGTAGGCGTCAAGCGGCTTGACCTGCTGCGCGGCTTGCAGTGTCGGCCACCACAACGCGCATATCCAGCCCAGCAAGGTGCCGCAGATGCGGCGCAGATTGTCGGGCCGAAGTCGCGTCAAGATCGGCACCGACTCGGGCCTCAACCCAACGTGGTGCCGGCCAGCGGACCCATGAAGCGCCGGTAGTAGCGCAACTCATCCACCGATTCGCGGATATCGGACAAGGCCGTATGCGCCGAGGCCTTGGTCAAGCCCTTGGCGATGTCGGGCGCCCAGCGCCTTGCGAGTTCCTTGATCGTGGAAACATCCAGGTTCCGATAGTGGAAATAGCGTTCAAGGCGCGGCATGCAGCGCACCAGGAAACGGCGGTCCTGGCAGATCGAATTGCCGCAGATCGGTGACTTTCCGGAGGGAACCCAGCGGGCGAGGAACTCCACCGTCAATGCTTCCACCGCCGCCATGTCGTGCGACGCGTCCAGCACGCGCTGCCACAGCCCCGACTTGGTGTGCTGGTTGCGGTTCCACTCGTCCATTGCTTCAAGCCGTTCGAGCGGATGGCGGATTGCCAGTTCGGGGCCTTCGGCCAGCACGTTAAGTTGTGCGTCGGTGACGAGGGTGGCGATCTCGATGATGCTGTCGCGGTCCGGATCGAGCCCGGTCATCTCCAGGTCGATCCAGATCAGGTGGTTCTCGTTCGGAATTACAGGCGGGCTCATCGGGCTTGGCGTGGAAATCCTTGGCGGATGATACTGGCATCCCGCGCGCGCCACGGCCAGCCCCATGCCGCTTTCCAGTTCCCTCGCCCATTACCAGATACTCACTGCGATGCTGGCGCCGGCCTTGTTCATGACCGCGACCTCGTCGCTGATCATGTCGGCCAACAACCGCCTGGCGCGCATCGTGGACCGCTTGCGCCACTTGCTGGACGAGTTCGAGACCGCCCCGGAGGCGACACTTGCCTACCTGGAACGCCAGATCGAACGGCATCGGCGCCGCAGCCGCATCGTGCTGCGCGCGGGTCGCCTGCTCTACCTGGCACTCAGTGCCTTCGTCGCCACCAGCCTGATTGTCGCGATCGAGGGTCTGGCCGGCTTCGCGCTATGGCATGTCCCGACCTTGCTCGCCCTGGTCGGCGTCTTGCTGGTATTGGCGGCCTGCCTGAACCTTTCGCGCGAAACCGGGATCGCCGTCGATGCACTGGACGACGAACTGGCGGAGGCGGATGCGGTGCGCCGCACGCGTTGTGGCTGAGTCGGGCCTGCGCGCTACACCGGCTTGCCGCGCTTGCGACGAAAGTACGCGCTGAGGCGCGTTCCGGCCTCCTCGCCCAGCAGTCCGCCTTCCACCTCGATCCGATGGTTGTGACGCGGATCGGCAAGCAGATCAAATACGCTGCCCGCCGCCCCGGTCTTGGGATCGCGCGCCGCGAACACCACCCGTTGGACGCGCGCGTGCACCAGCGCCATGGCACACATCGCGCAGGGTTCCAATGTCACGTACAGCGTCGTGCCGGGGAAGCGGTAGTTCTGCAGCCGCGAGCCGGCCGCGCGCAAGGCCATGATCTCGGCATGGGCGCTGGGATCGTGCGTGCCGATGGTGCGGTTGCAACCCTCGCCCAGGATTTCGCCTTGGGCCGACACCAGCAGTGCGCCCACCGGAACCTCGTCGTACTCGAGCTCGGCCCTCTCGGCCAGCGCGAGGGCATGACGCATCCAGCGTCCGTCGTCGTCCGACATCATTCCCACTCGATCGTGGCCGGCGGCTTGCCCGAAATGTCGTAGACCACGCGCGAGACGCCGCGCAGTTCATTGATGATGCGGTTCGACACCGTGCCGAGCAGTTCATAGGGCAGGTGCGCCCAATGCGCGGTCATGAAATCGATCGTTTCCACCGCGCGCAGCGCGATCACCCACTCGTAGGCCCGGGCATCGCCCACCACGCCAACCGACTTCACCGGCAGGAACACGGCAAAGGCCTGCGAGGTCTTGTCGTACCAGCCCGAGGCGCGCAGTTCCTCGATGAAGATCGCATCCGCGCGGGCCAGCAGATCGGCGAATTCCGGCTTGACCTCGCCCAGGATGCGCACGCCGAGTCCCGGGCCGGGAAACGGATGCCGATACACCATCTCGCGCGGCAGGCCGAGTTCCACGCCGATGCGGCGCACCTCGTCCTTGAACAGCTCGCGCAGCGGTTCGACCAGGCCCAGGCGCATGTGCGCCGGCAAGCCGCCCACGTTGTGGTGACTCTTGATGACGTGCGCCTTGCCGGTCTTGCTGCCGGCCGACTCGATCACGTCGGGGTAGATCGTGCCCTGCGCCAGCCACTTCACGCCGCTGAGCCTGGCTGCTTCCTCTTCGAAGATCTCGATGAACAGGCGACCGATGATCTTGCGCTTGGCCTCGGGTTCGTCCACGCCCTTGAGCGCCGCGAAATACCGATCGGCCGCATTCACGCGAATCACCTTCACGCCCATGTGCTGCGCGAACATGGCCATCACCTGATCACCTTCCTGCCAACGCAGCAGGCCGGTGTCGACGAACACGCAGGTGAGCTTGTCGCCCAGCGCGCGATGCAACAGGGCCGCGACCACGGACGAATCCACGCCGCCCGACAGCCCGAGCAGGACTTCATCGTTGCCGACCAGGGTGCGCACCCGGTCGATTTGGTCTTCGATGATGTGGGCTGCATCCCACAGCGTCTGGCAGCCGCAGATGTCGACCACGAAACGCCGCAGCAAGGCTTCACCCTGCCTGGTGTGGGTGACTTCCGGGTGGAACTGCAGGCCGTACCAGCGTCGCGCGTCGTCCGCCATCGCGACAATCGGCACGGCCGCGGTGCTGGCGGTGACGCGGAAGCCGCGCGGCACCTCTTCCACGCGATCGCCGTGGCTCATCCAGACGTCGAGTTTCGGCGGCCGTCCGGCCTGGTCGTGGATGCCGTCGAGCAGCGCGCAGGGCGCATCGACTTCCACCTCGGCGTAACCGAACTCCCGTTCGTGACCGGGAATGGTGAGGCCGCCCAACTGCATTGCCATGGTCTGCATGCCATAGCAGATACCAAGCAGCGGCAGGCCGAGCTCGAAGACGGCCTGCGGCGCGCGCGGCGAACCGGTCTCGGTTGTCGACTCCGGGCCACCCGAAAGAATGATGCCCTTCGCGCCCCAAGCCGAGATCTCGCCGGGATCATGGTCCCAGGCCCATATCTCGCAGTAGACCCCGATCTCGCGGATGCGACGCGCGATCAACTGGGTGTACTGCGAACCGAAGTCGAGGATCAGGATCTTGTCGGAATGAAGGTCGGACATGTCGTCGTGTGCAATGTGGAGCGCGAGCGTGGCGGACCGGATCTGATCGGGCGCCCAGGCTGCGCCGATTCGCTGTTGCGCGAGTCGTGGTTCAGCCCGCGCGGTAGTTCGGGGGCTCCTTGGTGATCTGCACGTCGTGCACGTGCGCCTCGCGCGTGCCGGCGTTGGTGACCCGCACGAACATCGGCCGGGTACGCATGTCCTCGATGCTGGCGCAACCCACGTAGCCCATCGACGCGCGCAGGCCACCGGCGAGCTGATGCACGATGGCGCGGATGCTGCCGCGATACGGCACACGCCCTTCGATGCCTTCCGGCACCAGCTTGTCGGCATCGCTGGCGTCCTGGAAGTAGCGGTCCTTGCTGCCCTGCTCCATAGCCCCGAGCGAACCCATGCCGCGATAGCTCTTGTAGCTGCGGCCCTGGAACAATTCCACTTCGCCCGGTGCTTCCTCGGTGCCGGCAAACAGACCGCCGATCATCACGCAACTGGCCCCCGCCGCGATCGCCTTGGCGATATCGCCGGAATAGCGGATGCCGCCATCGGCGATCAGCGGGATGTCGCCCTTGAGCGCCTCCGACACCATCGACACCGCCGTGATCTGCGGCACGCCGACGCCTGCCACGATCCGCGTGGTGCAGATCGAGCCGGGGCCAACGCCCACCTTCACCGCATCGGCACCGGCATCACGCAGCGCCAACGCCGCATCGCCGGTCACGATGTTCCCGCCGATCACCTGCACGTTCGGGAAGTTCTTCTTCACCCACGCCACGCGATCCAGCACGCCCTGCGAGTGGCCGTGCGCGGTATCGACCACGATCACATCGACCCCGGCAGCGGCCAGGGCCTCCACCCGTGCTTCCGTGTCGCCACCGACGCCAACGGCGGCGCCGGAAAGCAGTTGCTCGTCTGCATCCTTGGCCGCGTTCGGGTTGTCGCGCGCCTTCTGGATGTCCTTCACCGTGATCAGGCCGCGCAAGGCGAAGGCTTCGTCCACCACCAGCACCTTCTCGATGCGGTGCTTGTGCATGAGCTGGAGCACCTCATCGTCGGAAGCCCCCTCGCGCACCGTGACCAGGCGTTCCTTCTTGGTCATGATGTGGCGAACCGGGTCGTCGAGCTGGGTCTCGAAGCGCATGTCGCGGCTGGTGACGATGCCGACCAGCTTGCCGCCATCGACCACGGGTACGCCGGAAATGTTGCGTGCCCGGGTGAGCTTCAGCACTTCCCCG
The DNA here is from genome assembly GCA_022647565.1 of Chiayiivirga sp. GTDB lineage: Bacteria > Pseudomonadota > Gammaproteobacteria > Xanthomonadales > Xanthomonadaceae > JALCLA01. The sequence goes on along the minus strand of JALCLA010000003.1, from coordinate 185,894 downwards.
ATGGTGGTTTCCGGACCCACGGTGAACGGCTCGCGGATCACGCCGGCTTCGAAATTCTTCACCTGCATCACGTGTGCTGCCTGTTCGGCGGCACTCATGTTCTTGTGCAGGATGCCGATGCCGCCGAGCTGGGCCATGGCGATGGCGAGGCGCGCTTCGGTCACCGTGTCCATGGCGGCCGCAACCACTGGCAGGTTGAGGCGCAGGCGGCGGGTGAGGCGCGTCGCGAGGGTCACATCCTTGGGCAGCACCGCGGAGTGCGCAGGCACAAGGGAAACGTCGTCGAAGGTCAGGGCTTCGGCCTGGATGCGCATGGACGCGGTACTCCTGGCGGTAAACGCCAAATTGTATCATTGCCGCCCACTTCGGTAATGATCGAGAGGCGCGTGACGCAACCCGTCGCCACTTCAGGCTTGCGCACCCTGGGTGCCTGTGGCGTCGCATGGCTTGCGATCTGCCTCGGATTCGTCCCCCTGCTGCGTGCCTTCCTGACGGTGGAAACGCTTGGCGACAGCGCCGGCTGTGGCACCTGCCTGGCCTGGCCCGTACTGGCGAGCGATGCCTGGCTGCTTGCGCCCGGATGGGGCGCGCTGGCCCTGTCGCTGGTGCTCAAGCCTGCCGGGCTGGGCTGGGGCCTGCGCTTGTGCGTGCTGGGCCTGTTGCTGGTCATGGTGGCCGACGTGGCGATCCTTTCCACGCTCGGGCTGCGCCTGTACCTGTTCGACGTGTTCAAGTTCGGCGGCGAAGGCGATGCCATCGGTGACTTCATCGCAGCCCTGTTGCGTTCGTCCAGTCGCGGCCTGCTGTTGGCTGTCGCAGCCGCGTTGCTTGCGACGCTGTTTGGGTTGTTCCCGCAGACGCGCCGCCCGCGCCTGGCAAGCTGTCTGGCGCTTGCAGCCCTGGCAGCGCTGGGAGCCGCGCTGGCTTCGGCCCGGCTCTCGCCGGAATACATCGAGAAGGTGGCCACACTCAACCTGGTGCAACTGCACTACGCACAGTCGCCCAACACCCCCTACTCGGCGGCCTTCGTGGCCGACCTGCAGCAGCGCGCGGTAGCCGACGCGCCGGTGTGCCTTCCGGGACAGGACCGATCCTCGAATCTGATCGTGGTGGCGGTGGAGTCGCTGTCCAGCTACCAGAGCAAGGCTTTCGGAGGGCCGCTCGACCTGACCCCGCGCCTGGACCAGATCGCACAGTCACACACCTGGTTCAGCCGCTTCTACGCCAACGGATTCTCCACCGACCTCGGCCTGATCGCGCTGCTGACGGGACGTGCACCGATACCGGCCGTGGGACGCTATCGCAGCGTGGACGTGTACGCTGGATTCGAAGATCCGGCGCACTCGATCGTCGCGCCACTGCGCGCCGCAGGCTACGAATCCGCCTTCTTCACCACCGGCGACCTCGGATTCCTGGAGAAGTCGCCCTGGCTGGAAGCGCTCGGATTCGATCATTGGGAAGGCGCGGAGCATCCCTTCTACGACGGCTGGCCACGCGCCGGCTTCCGTGCCGCCGAAGACCGCGCGCTCTACCTGCGTCTGCTCGACTGGATCCGCCAGCGCGATGCGTCGCGGCCGTTCTTCGCGTTCGCATTGACGGTGCAAAGCCATCCGCCCTTCGTGAACAAGGCCAACGGCAAGCTCGACGAAGCGGCCGTGTTCCGCGCGGTCGACCAGTCGCTCGGGGAATTCGTCCTCGCACTTGAACGCGAGCAGTACTTCGAGAACGGCATTCTGTTGATCACGGGGGACCATCGCAGCATGACCCCGCTGCACCCTGCCGAACGCAGGGCATTCGGGGAGCGCGCCTTTGCGCGCGTTCCACTCGTAGTGATCGGAAATTCGGGACTCGCGCCAGGCCGGATCGACCTGCCCTTCCAGCAGACCGACCTGCTGCCCACCCTGGCCGACTTCACCGGCAGCCGCGTTTGCGTGCGACCGGATCAGGGGCGCTTCCTGCGCGCCAAGCCAGAGCCGCCTGCCTGGATCCTGCATGCGCGTGGTGACGTGCGCAATCGCGTCGACGTCTATTTCGGTGAGCACAATGGCGCGCTACTGCTCGACGGCGATGCCAGCACCTGGGTCGGCGATCGGCCGGACGATTGGCAGCTCATCGCCGACGAGATCCATCGCGACCGCCTGCGGCGCGGAACGCTGGACAGCGACATACCGAAGCTGATCCGCATTCTCGGCAAGTAGCTTGCCGCCTGCCCGCATCCGCAGCCGCTTCCGGTCTGTGTGTCGCGGTCTACTTCACCAGGGCCAGGGACAGCCCCGGCCACCAGGTGATGATCAGCAAGGCCAGGCCGACCAGGACAAAGAACGGCAGACAGGCACGAGCCAGGGTCAGCACGTCGGACTTGAATCGATAGGCCGCAATGACGAGATCCATGCCCATCGGCGGCATGAAGTATCCGATCTGCAGGTTGGCCAGCATCACGATTCCGAAATGCACCGGATGGATGCCGTAGCCGACGGCCACCGGCAGCAGCAAGGGCGTCAGCACCACGATGGCCGAGAAGATGTCCATCATCATGCCGACGAGCAGCAGCAGCCCATTGAGCAGCAGCAGGAAGGCCCATGCACTGTGGACGTGGCTGCGCGCCAGGTCGAACAGTCGACCCGGCACTTCCTGATCCACCAGCCAGTTCGACATTGCCATCGCCGCACCGAGGATGATCAGGATGGCGCCGACGAGGCGCATCGCTTCCGCCATGATGGTGGGCAACTTGCCGAACGCGATTTCGCGCCGGACCAGAACCGCGGTGACCAGCACGTAGAGTGCCGTGACGGCGGCGGCTTCGCTTGCGGCGAAATGCCCGGAGTAGATCCCGCCCAGCACGATGAAGGGCAAGGGCAGCTCCCAGCGCGCGTCCTTGAGCGCTGCCCACACTTCGCGCGGCTCCAGATGGGTGCGGCTTCGCGGCAAGCCGCGCCCGACCCAGACTGCGTGCAGGGCGAGGATCGCGATCATCAGCAGGCCGGGCAGCAGGCCGGCGAGGAACAGTGCCTCCATGGTTACGGGCGGCGTGGTGGCGAGTTGTCCCGCGACGAAGCCGAACACGATCAATGGCAACGATGGCGGAAACAGCAGGCCCAGGCTGCCGCTCGAAGTGACCAGGCCCAGGCTGTAACGCTGTGGGTAGCCCGCACTGCGCAAGGTGGGATAGAGCAGCGCCCCGATTGCAACGATGGTCATGCCCGAGGCGCCGGTGAAGGCGGTGAAGAAGGCGCAGGTCACCAACGCGACGATGGCGAGCCCGCCCGGCAACCAGCCGAGCAAGGCATCCGACAGGCGCACCAGGCGCTTGGGTGCGTCGCTTTCGCTCAAGACGTAACCCGCAAGCGTGAACAAGGGGATGGCGATCAGTCCGGGCATGTCGCCGAGGCGGTAATACTCCACCGCCACCGCGATCAGGTCGTATCCAGCGACATGAAAGCCAAGCAAGGCCACGCTGGCGATCACCGCGAACAGTGGCATGCCGCACAAGCCAAGCAGCGCGATCAGGAGCAGGCCGACGCCCAGGGTCGGGTTCAAGGATGCATCTCGCCAGGCGTCGGTGGTTCTGACGCCGATGCCAGGAGGAAGCGCAGGCTCATCAGGCCGAAACCCAGCGGGAACGCCAGCATCGGCACCCAACTCGGGATGCCGCCGACAAACGGCACCGGTGCCTCGCGCTCCAGCGTCACCATGCCGGCGCCATACCACGCGAGCAAGGCGGTGACGATGGCAGCGGCAACCTGCGTTGCCGACCACATCACGCGCCGCGCACGCAGGCCGAGCAGGCGCGGCAACGCGTCGATCATGATGTGCTGCCGATGTCGCGTTGCGCCCAGGGCACCGAGCAGGGCCAGCCAAAGTACGCCCAGGCGCGATACCGGCTCAGCCCAGATCAGGCCCGAATCGAAGAACAGGCGCAGTCCGATCTGGCTCACGGCGAGCAGCAGCAGCGCCAGCAGCATCGCGGCCAGCAGGGCGTCTTCCAGACGGTGCAGCCGGGCCAGCCAGCGTGCCGCCATCAAGGCGTGCCTGCGCCAGGCGTGGACGCCAGCGCCGCCTGCACCTGCTGCAGCAGGCCCGCGTCGAGTGACTGATCGTCCACAAGTGTCTGGGTGATCTGGGTTCCGATGCCCTTCCAGTAGGTGGCTTCCGCGGCGCTGGGCGTGGCGAACACCACGCCTTGCGCCCTCAGCACGGCGCGGGCGTCGGCGTCGGCCTTGCGGTTGCCCGCGTCGATGCGCGCCGCGGCTTCGCCGAAGGCCTTGCTCACCAGAGCCTGATCCGCGTCGGACAGCGTCGCGAACCGCTTGTTGTCGATCGCCACGTAGCCCACCACATAGGTCAGCGGCAGGTCGAACAGGTGCGAGACCTTGGTATGCCACTGCAGTGCGATGGCGCCGGCGGCGGTATTGCCGACGGTGTCGACCAGGCCAGTCTGCAGCGAGGTGAAGACATCGCCCAGCGGCAGCGGAATCGGCTCGACGCCGCCGGCGCGAAAGGTCAGCTCCGCGATGCGATCGTTCTGCGGCACCCAGACCTTGGCCTGCTTGAGCTGCTCGCGATTGCTCACCTCGCGTGATCCCATGAGGTAGGCGAACCCGACGCCGCTGATGCCCACGACGCGAAAACCACTTTGCTCGAAACCCGCGAGCAGCAACGGATCCACCTGCCGCCGCACCGCGTCAACCTGGTCATAGTTAGCGAACAGGAACGGCAGGCTGTAGATCTGTGCATTCTTGTAGACAAGGCTCAGCTCGCTGCCGGTGAAGGCACCACCTTGCAGCTGCCCGAGCCGGATCTTGCGCAGCACCGTGGCATCGTTGCCCATCACGCCACCGGGGTAGAACTTGATGGTCACGCGCCCTTCGCTGCCCTGCGCCACCGCCTCGCCGGCGGCGCGCATCTCCTTCATCCAGAGCGAACCATCCGGCGCCAGGCTGGCGACCTTGAGCGTGGTTTGCGCCGTCGCCGATGCCGTCAGAACGAACAATAGTGCGAGGAGGATCGAGGCGAGGCGCATGGTGGATTCCGATGACGAAACGGGTCAGAAATAATCGGGAGAGGTGCCCAGCAGTTCCTGCGCCTGCTGCTGCGCCAGCACGTTCGATAATGTAAAACCGGGCGCTTTCGGATCGGTGGCCAGCACCTCCTTCAGCAGCCGGTCGTGCAAGTCCCGGTCGAACACCAGCCGCGCGTAGTGGCGTGCGAACAGGGTCTTGGCCATCAGGTTTCGCCCCTGCGACAGCTCGATGGCCCGCTCGAACGCCGCCCGCCCTTGCTCGGGCCTGCCGCCGACGGCCTCGGGCCGTAGCGAGCCCAGGACGCCGAGATAAACCCAGGGCATGCCGCGGTCGTGATCTGGTACTAGCACCACCACCCGTTGCAGCAAGGCTTCCACTTTGGGAATGTCGGCAATGGCGGCGAAGTCTTCGCTGTGGGTCTGGATCCACGTGGCCCACGCACCCGACAATCCGTAGAGCGCGGCCACGTCTTCGCTGGCCTGCACGGCCGCTGCGAACCGATCGAAGGGGCGATCCAGCACGGCGCAAAGTGCAACCTGGTCGATGCACGTCGCGCGGCGCGCGTAATCGCGCGCGCGTTGCGCCAGGATGCCGGCCCGCGCGGGCTCCGCCACGAAGCTGCCGGCGTAGCTCCCGTACATCCCTGCCGCGGCACGCAGCAGCGCGGCATTGCCCGGATCACCCTCGATCAGTCCGTCGAGCAGCAGCAGGTAGGCCGGCAGCCCGTCGCGCACCGTGCCGGGGTCGTCCTGGTTCAGCACCGCACGGCCGAGGTTGCTTGCGAAGCGATCCGCGGCGCGCTGCGCGACGCTGGCGCAACCGCCCGAGGCCAAGGCAATGCCGACGGCGACCAGCAGGGAAACCGAACGATGGCGAGTTGGGCAGCGCATGAAGCGGGAAGTCTGCATGAGCCGCACTAAGCCGCCGTGACAAACGTGCCGGCCAGTTCGGCGGCCTCGACCGTATTCTGCATCAGGGTTGCTACCGTCATCGGCCCCACGCCACCCGGCACGGGCGTGATCCACGAAGCCCGTTCGCGCGCCGCTGCGAACCCCACGTCACCGCAGAGCGAACCGTCCGGCATCCGGTTGATGCCGACGTCGATCACCACCGCGCCCGGCTTGATCCACTCACCCGGAACGATGCCCGGCCGGCCCACGGCCACGACCACGATATCGGCCTGGCCCACGTGTCGCCGCAAGGTTTCCGCCGGCGTGAACTTGTGGCAACTGGTGGTGGTGCAGCCCGCGATCAGGAGCTCCAGCGCCATCGGACGTCCAACATGGTTGCTCACCCCCACCACAACGGCTTCGGCGCCGCGCACCGGTCGGTCAGTATGCGCCAGCAGCGTGGTGATGCCCTTGGGCGTGCACGGCCGCAGCCCGAGTTGGCGCAAGGCCAGTCGCCCCACGTTCGCGGCGTGGAAACCGTCGACATCCTTGCGCGGATCGATGTGGTCGATCACCGCCACCGCGTCGATATGCGGCGGCAGTGGCAGTTGCAGCAGCACGCCATGCACGGCCGGGTCGGCGTTGAGCCGGTCGATGAGCGCGATCAGCTGGGTCTGCGGCGTGTCGGCCGCGAGATCGTAGTCGAACGAGACGAATCCGACGCGCTCGCAGGCACGGCGCTTGTTGCGCACGTACACGGCCGAGGCCGGGTCGTCCCCGACAAGAACCACGGCCAGGCCCGGTGCGGGTTCCCCCCCCGCGACGCGAACCGCCACCCGCTGCGCGAGTTCATCCAGCAAGGCGTCGGCGATTTTCTTGCCGTCCAGCAAACGGGCGGACATCGGGGCTTCCTCGGTTCGAGCTGACGACGGCGCTAGACTGGCGGCCAGCGCTGCGCGTCGATTATCGCCGACCCGGCCACACTTTCGGGAGTCCCATCGTGTCTACCTCCATGACCACCACCGAACTCGAAGCCGCTGCCTTCCGGCGCCTGCTGGCGCACTTGCGCGAACGCAGCGACGTGCAGAACATCGATCTGATGATCCTGGCCGGCTTCTGCCGCAACTGCCTCTCGAACTGGTATCAGGAAGCCGCCGAAACTGCCGGCTCGCCGATCGGCAAGGAGGCGGCGCGCGAAGCGATCTACGGCGAACCGTTCGCGCAATGGAAGGAAAAACACCAGAAAGACGCGACGCCCGAGCAGTTGGCGGCGTTCGAGGCGGCCTCCAAGCGCCACGCTTGAATCGACGTCTGGCTACCCGGCGCAGAACTGCGCGTAATCGATGTAGCCCGGAAAAGGCCGGTTCGGCGCGCACCACCGGCACTGCGGATCGGGCGCGAGGCGGGTTTCGCGGAAGCGACACGCCAAGGCGTCGAATCCGAGCAGTCGACCGGCGAGTGGCGCGCCGATTCCAAGCAACAGCTTAAGTGCTTCGTTCGCCTGAAGCAGCCCGATCACACCCGGCAGGACGCCAAGCACGCCCGCTTCCGCGCAGTTCGGAGCGTCCTCGGCGCTCGGAGGCTGCGGGAACAGACAGCGATAGCAAGGCGCGCTACCCCGCTGGCGGCCGGCATCGAACACGCTGACCTGCCCTTCGAAGCGATGCACTGCCCCGTATACGAGCGGTCTGGCGTGCTTGGTGCAGGCATCGTTGAGCAGGTAACGCAACGCAAAGTTGTCGGCGCCATCGACCACCACATCGACGCCTTCCATCAGTTCGTCGATGTTGTCGGAGGTAACCCGGGCGGCGATGGGTTCGACCTTCACCCGCGGATTCATCGCGTTCAGGGCGCGCTGCGCCGACTCCACCTTGGGTATGCCCAATGCCGCATCGGTGTGCAGGATCTGGCGCTGCAGGTTGCTGCGCTCGACCCGGTCGTCGTCCGCGATGCGCAGCGTCCCGACGCCGGCAGCGGCGAGATAGTAGGCGACGGGAGAACCCAGTCCTCCCGCGCCAACCAACAGCACGCGCGCGGCTTCCAGCCGCTTCTGGCCGTCGAGGCCGACCTGGGGCAACAAGAGGTGGCGTGAATAGCGTTCCAGGAAATCCGGGTCCGCATTCGCCTCGCCCATGGGAAGACCGGCGGTCCGCCATGCCTCGGTGCCACCGGACACCGAAGCCACGCGACGATAGCCGCATGCCACCAAGGCGGCCGCGGCAGCAAGCGAACGACCGCCGCGCGCGCAGATCAGCAGAATCTCGGCCCCGCGGTCGGGAATGATGGCCTCGGGATCGGCTTCCAGGCGAGCCTTGGAGACGCCCCGGGCGCCCTCGGCCATGCCCAGCGCGCGCTCGTGCTGCTCGCGCACATCGATCAGGATTGCGCCGTGTGCAAGCCGCTGCTGCGCGTCTACCGGCGCGATTTCCTCGATGGATCGGAGCTCACTCATGCACGCAGGATAGCGCCGTAGGGTTCGACCTCGACGACGGTGCCAATCGCCAGGTCGCGCACGGTTTCGCCCAGCACCAGCAGCGCGTTCGATTCCACTGCTCCCCGTTGCTGGTGCGAACCTGTCGCGGGGTGCGGCGTGATCCACAATTGACCGTCAGCATCGCAAGCGAGCTGGCCGCGACGGAACTCGAGCCGTGTGTGGGCCTTGCTGACGGCGGACCGCAGGCACGCGTGCAGGGGAGGCGCGCGATCGCATCGACCCTGCATCGCGTCGAGCAGCGGCACGGCCAGGCGGCGGAAGCTTGCCAGCACCGAGACCGGATTGCCGGGCAAGCCGAGCAGGAGCGCCCGCCCCCACTGTCCGAACAGCACCGGCATCCCAGGGCGCATCATCACTTTCCAGAAATGGATGCGCCCACGCGTCGATAGGAGCCCGGGCAACAGATCCTTCTCGCCGGCCGAGACGCCACCGCAGGTAAGAATCACGTCGTAGGCCTGGGCTGCGTCGCCCAGCGCGGCTTCGATCCGCGCAGCATCGTCCGGCAGGGCTGGCCAACTCAATGTGGCGATGCCTTCTTCGGCCAGCAACGATTGCAGCAACAGGCGGTTGCTGTCGTGGATCTCGCCCGGGCGCAGCACGCTTCCCGCAGGCTTCAACTCGTCGCCACTGGTGAAGACGGCAACGCTGGGCCGGCGCGCCACGTGAATGTCGACAAGTCCCAGCGACGCGAGCAATCCGAGCGCCGCACTGGTCAGGGTGTCACCGGACCGACGCACGCACTGGCCCGCTCGCACATCGCCCCCTGCGCGGCGCAGGTTCGCTCCGGCCTGGGTGCTTCCCGGCTCGATCCAGAGTCGGTCGCGTTCCAGCCGCGTGTTCTCCCTGATCACCACGGTGTCGGCGCCGTTCGGTAGCGGCGCACCCGTGGTGATCCGCACGCATTCGCCGGGCGCAAGCTGCAATGGCAAGGCCGCGCCCGCGAATTGCTCGCCGCCCAGCCGCAGGCCGGCATCGCTCGCCCGCGCCAGATCCGCGCTGCGCATCGCGTAGCCATCCATGGCCGAGTTGTCGAAGCAAGGCAAGTCCATTGGTGCCACGACATCGCTCGCCACCACCCTGCCCCGTGCCTCGCGCAGCGCAACCCGTTCGACCTCGCAGCGATGCTCGGCTCCGACGCGCTGCACGATGGCCACGGCGTCGGCATGGCTGATGCCGATCGGAAAGGTCATATGCGCATGTCCTCGATCGAATTCAGGTTGCCGAAGCGCCAGCCGGGAAATCGGCAGACATGAATCGGAAACCGATGCTGCCAGTCACGCACCGAGCGGGTACCCGCTTCGAAACTCTCGACCGCATGAGCGGCCAATGCCGCCGGGTAGCGGGCAAACAGCGGCTGCAGGCCGTCATCGTCTTCGGCAACGACCACATGCAAGCCTTCCCCACCCGGACACGAACGCATGCTTGCAACGAAGTCCGGCGGCAGCCGTTGAGCATCGACGGGCACCGTCAGCAGGGCAGCGTCGCGCAGGATCGAGAACAGGCTGGCCAGGCCAGCGAAGGGACCCGGGTAATCAGGCCAACGGTCCGGCACGACTTCGACCCCGAGATTGCGGTATCCGGACAGATGCCGATTGGCGCTGACCATGATCCGTTCCGGCGCGTGCAAGGCCTGAAGCAGGCGTCGAATCTGCGCCACGCCATCGACTTCGATCCAGCCCTTGTCGCGTCCGCAGAAGCGTGAGCCGCGGCCACCGGCAAGGATGCCGAGGGCAAGCGCGTCGTTCATGTCACTTGTTGCGCTTGGCGTGCCGGATCAGCCGCTGGCGCTTGCGTTGCTGCGCCTCGGTCAGCACGTTGACCTTGTCGGCGTACGGGTTCTCGCCCTGGCGGAACTCCAGCCGCAGCGGCGTGCCGACCAGCTTGAAGCGTTCGCGCAGGAAGTTCTCGAGATACCGCTTGTAGCTGTCGGGCAGGCTCTTCACCCGAGTACCGTGGATCACCACCGTGGGCGGATTCTCGCCGCCGGGATGCGCGAATCGCAGCTTGGCGGCATGGCCCCGCACCATCGGCGGCTGATGTGCGTCGTAGGCGGTTTCCACCGCACGGGTCAACTCCGCCGTCGTGAACTTGCGGGTCGCGGATTGGTGCGACTTGTGCACCGCGCGCAACAACTCGCGCAAGCCCGAACCGTGCTTCGCCGAGATCGTCACGATCGGGGCATAACTCACGAACACGAGGCGGCGTTCCAGCGCCGCCTTGCACTGCTCGCGCTGATACTGGGTCAGGCCGTCCCACTTGTTCACCGCGATGACCAGGGCGCGTCCGGCATCGAGCACGGCGCCCAGTACCGTGGCGTCCTGGTCGGTCACGCCTTCGCTCGCGTCGATCAGGAAAACCACTACCTGACAGGCATCGATTGCCTGCAGCGACTTGATCACGCTGAATTTCTCGACGGCTTCTTCGACCTTCGACTTGCGCCGGATGCCGGCGGTATCGATCAAGCGATACTTCCTGCCATCGCGCTCCAGATCGACCGCGATCGCGTCGCGCGTGGTGCCCGGCACATCGGAGGCGATCATGCGCTCCTCGCCCAGCAGCCGGTTCACCAGGGTGGACTTCCCGACATTGGGACGCCCGACCACGGCCAGTCGCAGCCGGTCCGGTTCGTCTTGCAGCAAGGAAAGTTGTTCCTCCGTCGGGCGAGGCAGGTGCGTGGCGATCTGCTCCAACACCGGCGCGAGGCCGCGTTGATGCGCTGCCGACACCCCGAAGGTAGCCGCGATGCCGAAGCGCGCGAACTCGCCCAAAGCCTGGCTTTCGTCCAGTCCGTCGACCTTGTTCACCAGCAACAGCGCCGGCTTGCCGCTGCGCCGCAGAGTGGCGAGGATATTGCTGTCCTGCGGCACGATGCCGTCACGCGCATCGACAACGAAGACGAGCAGGTCGGCTTCCTCGACCGCTGCCAGGGATTGCTGCGCGGTCAGGCCGGCAAGGCCTTCGTCTTCGCCGCTCAGGCCTCCAGTATCGACCAGTACGAAAGGCCGGCCTTCGATCAGGCGGCAGACGCCGTAATTGCGATCACGGGTCACGCCTGGCTGGTCATGCACCAGCGCATCGCGGCTGCGAGTGAAGGCATTGAAGAGGGTCGACTTGCCGACATTGGGTCGGCCGACCAGGGCAACCAAGGGCAGCACCGGAACCTCACGGATCGAACTATTCGGCGTGTGCGCCGCCACTATCTCACAGGCCACGCCGACACGAGTGGCGCGGCCGCGTCGCGCAAGGCCGCGCCATTGCTGCTACTGCAGACGGTACGCGCCAACCTCGCCATTCGTCGCCACCGCGTAGAGCACGTCGTCAGCCACCTGCGGCGTGGCGCGAATCGCTTCACGGGTCAGGCGATCGCGTGCCGCAAGCGATCCGTCTTCGAGACTGAGCCAGTGCAGGTAACCTTCCAGATCGCCGACCACGGCGTAGTTGCCCTGGATGGCCGGCGTGGTGAGCCAGCGATGCGCCAGCACATCCTGCTTCCACAAGGCACTCCCGGTGCGGCGATCCAGCGCCCAGATCGTGCCATCCTTGTCGCTGAGCAGCAGTTTTTCGCCGGCGAGGGACAGGCCCGAATAGCTCGACACCTCGCGGTTCCATGACGGACGCCCGCCTTCGAGCGAGATTGCCAACACCTGTCCGTTATAGGCCGCCGCGAAGACCTCCCCGCCATCGACGACCATTTCACCGTCGATGTCCACCATGCGATCGATTTCCGCGCGCCCCTCGCCCACGGCGACGGTCTGCTCCCACTGCTGCACCCCGTCCTCGAGGCGAATCGCCACCACCTGGCCATTGTCGTAGCCAAGGAAAACACCCCCTTGGACGATCAACGGGGCACCGTTGCCGCGCAGCGTGAGCGAAGGCAAACCCCGGTCGTAGACCCAGCGACGCTCGCCGTCGGTGATGTTGAAGGCGAAGACACGACCGTCGTTGGCCCGCGCCACGGCAAAGCCGTTGCCGACGGCTGGCGTGGCGATCACTTCGGACGATAGCTTGGCCCGCCAGCGCTCAGTGCCGTTGTCGGGGTTCAGCGCCAGCAGTTCGCCGTCCAGCGAGCCCACCACGAGGGTGCCTTCGCCTACACCCGGCCCGCCCGAGAGGCGCAAGTTCGTGTCCACCCGCCAAAGCGTCTTGCCGCTGGCCGCATCAAGGGCGAAGACTTCGCCTTCGATCGTGGCGGCATAGAGCGTGCCCGCATCAAGGACAGGATGCTGCCGGATGCCAAGGCGCTTTTCGCCGTCCCCCAGCCCTTGAGCCCAGAGCCGGTCGACCGTGGCACTGGCGCTGAACTCGGTGAGTTCTGCGGGAGGTTCGATATTGTCCTTCTTGTTGGACTTGCCGCAGGCAGCCAGCCCAAGCACGACGCACACCGCGAGCAGCGACAATCGGCGCATCTCAGGCCTCCGGTTGCGCCGCGGCGCTTCCGCCGAGGTCGGTCAGCTTCATCTCCACGATGCGCCGGTTGGGCGCACCGGAATCAAGTGCGGTCAACGCCGCCTGGTAGGCCTGCTTGGCTTCCTCGTCGCGCCCCAGGGACTTCAGCGTGTCGCCACGCAACTCGCTCAGGAGCCCGGCGTAGGCGCTCTTGCTGTCCTTGGCCATGGGCTCGATCAACTTCAATGCTGCCTCACCCTGGCCCTGCGCCAGCATCACGCGCGCCAGGCGCACGCTTGCGAGCGAGGTCAGTGCCGGATCCTGCGACAGCTTCCCGGCTTGTTCGAGCGCCGTGGCGGCGGCTGCCAGGTCCCCGGCTGCGAACTTCACCTCGGCCAGTTGCAATGCCGCGAGCGCAGCGTATGGCGTGTCAGCGTAGTTCTTGGCCAACTCGTCGCCAAGCGATGCGACGGATTCGACGTCCTTGCCCTCGACCGCATCGGTCAAGGCCTGGTACTGGGTAGCCGCCGTGACGCGGTGCTCGACCTTGCTGCGCTGGTACCACTGCCAGCCGAAGATCAGGGCGAGGCCGACCGCGATGCCGGTAACGATGGATCCACCGTTCTGCCGTAGCCACGCGCGAACGGTCTCACCACGTTCGTGTTCGTCCATCAATTCCAGAGCCATGCGTACTTCCGTGAAAACGCCGCGCCGCAGGACGCGGCGCCACGAGGTTGCGGGATTGGATGGCCACGGCGAGATGCCCGGAAGGCACCGCGACGCGACGCGGGCGCTCTCGGTTCCTCAACCGTCACGCCATTCGGGCGACCTGCCCTCAGCCGCCGGCAGGTGCCAGCGAGCCGTCGGAGGATACCGTAAACCGGGCGACGTTCGCGCGGCGATAGGCTGCGATGTCCGTTACGGAGCCATTCACGCGAACCTCCACGGCTTCGGCATTGCCGAGCGAGACGCGGACAGCGGTACCCGGGGCGAAGTCACGAGTTTCCCCGGCGCGCAGGATGCCATGCTCGATCCGCCTTCCCTCCGCATCCAGCACTTCGACCCAGCTGTCGCCGTTGAGGTGCAGGCTAAGGCCCGACGGGGCCGCGATGGGCGCCACGGGTGGGGTTGCCGATTGCGGCTGGAACTGGGATGGCAGAAATGGCCCCAAGCCCGCCATCACCGGGCTGTCGCCGGCGCGCGCGAGCGGTGCCGGTGGCCCGACATCGTCTGCGGCTGCGGCGTCCGACGCCGGTTCAGTCGTCGCCACCTGAAGCGGAATCGTGAGGTTAGGTGCATCCAGCGGCGTGAGGCTCGCGCCGTGGCTCGGGAGGCGACCCATGGTGGCCAGGTAGATCGTCGGCACCACGATGGAGGCGGTGAGCACGACATACACCGCACGCTTCGCGTAGCGATCGAAGAGATAGCGCGAGTGCGATACCCGCGCGGTGGTATGCAGCTGCGGCGGCGGCGCGGCCCGTTGCGTGAACAGTCCATCCACCAGCACCGCCGGCACGTCAAGCAAGCGTGCGTAACTGCTGAAGTATCCGCGCACGTACACCGGCGCGCCCAAGGCATCAAAGTCTTCGCGCTCCAGCGCCTCGATCGTGGCGCTCTTCAGGCGCAGCTTCTCGGCGGCTTCGCCCACGCTCAGCTTCCTGGCTTCGCGCGCGCGGCGCAGGCGCAGGCCCAGGGGCAGGTCCGTGCCGGATTGATGCAACGACTGCTCGTCGACCGGAGTCATGGCGAATTCGATCCTTGCGTGATGGCTCGCGGCTCGTAGTCCGGGAACTCGGTCTTCAGGCGCGCGCGATACTTCGCGGCGGCGGCGGTGTCGCCCAGGCGCTCTTCGATCTGCGCGGCGAAATCGAGGGCCGAGGCGTCCAGGGAGCTGACCGCTTCGAAGCGCTGGAAAAATGCACGTGCCCGCATGTTGTCGCTCTTGCGGAAGCTCGTCATTGCAAGTTCGTACAGCGCTGCAGCGTCGTTCGGATTGGCTTCCAGCGCCTTGCGGAAATACGCCTCGCTTTTCTGCGCATCCCCGGCGCGAGCGGCGCACAGGCCCGCGTTGGAATACGCGGCCCCGGGCGTCTTGTAGAACGGGTCGCGAAGCGCCCGCTGGAAATAACCATCGGCCTCGTCGAACCGGCCAAGCCGGCACAGGTACGCACCGAAATTGTTGTTGGTGCTGCCATCTTCCGGATCGAGTTCCACTGCACGCCGGTAATGCTTCTCCGCGAACTGCGGTCGATCGATCTGCTCGAACAGGACGGCCATCAGGGTCTGCGCGTCGACCGATTTCGGATCGAGCTCGATCGCGCGTTCCAGTTTGTCGTGGGCGGTTTCGTACTCGCCCTTCTCCATGTACCCGCGCCCCAGCTTGATCTGAAGCGCCGCGGCATCGTTGGCAGGCGATGATTCATGGCTCTTGGCGGTGGGACGCGGCGCACTGCCGCCCGAGGCGGCGCAAGCGACGAGCGCCATCATTACTGCAAGCGCAAGCCCGGCTCTAGGCAGCGACATCGGAATTCCCTTGGGCTTGCGAGCCCTCCAGCTTGCGGCGGAACTCGGCCTGGCGGCGTGTGCGATCCAGCACCTGCCCCTTGAGCTGGCCGCAGGCCGCGTCGATGTCGTCACCGCGGGTACGACGCACGGTGGTGAGGATGTCGGCATCCATCAGGATCTTCTGGAAAGCCCGGATCTCGCTGTCGCCGGAACGCTCGTAGCTCGTGCCCGCGAACGGATTGAACGGGATCAAGTTGACCTTGGCCGCGTGCGTGGCCTGCACCGTGCGCTCGAACTGCCGCATCAGTCGCGCCAGTTCGCGCGCCGTCTCGGGGCGATCGTTCACGCCCTTCATCATGGTGTACTCGAACGTGATCGACTCGCGCTTCTTCTGCCGCAGGTAACGCGCGCAAGCTGCCATCAGTTCGGCCACGGGATACTTCTTGTTGAGTGGCACCAGTTGCGTGCGCAGCTCGTCGTTGGGTGCATGCAGCGATACCGCAAGCGACACGTCGCTGGCTTCGGAGAGCTTGTCGATCATCGGCACCAGGCCCGCCGTGGACAGCGTGACGCGCTTGTTCGCCAGACCGAAGCCGAGGTCATCGCGCATGATGCTCATCGCGGTGACCACGTTGTCGAAATTCAGCAGCGGCTCGCCCATGCCCATCATCACCACGTTGGTGAGCTTGCGCTGGTGATGCGGCACATTGCCGAGATGCCGCGCAGCCACCCAGACCTGGCCAATGATCTCGGCCGCGCTGAGGTTGCGGTTGAACCCCTGCGTAGCCGTTGAACAGAACTGGCAGTTGAGCCCGCATCCGACCTGGCTGGAAACGCACAGCGTGCCGCGACCCTTGTCGGGGATGAACACGGTCTCGATCGCGTTTCCGCCATCCATGCCGAGCAGCCACTTGTGCGTGCCGTCGGTTGACGGCTTGTCGAACAGGATGTTCGGCGGCGTGACCACGGCATCGGCTTCAAGCTTGCTGCGCAGGCTCTTGCCCAGGTCGGTCATGCCGCCGAAATCGGTGACGTGGCGGTGATACATCCACTTCATCACCTGGTGCGCGCGATAGCGCTTTTCGCCAAGCCTGTGCTCGAAGAAATCCTCCAGCCCGGCACGATCGAGTTCAAACAAGTTGGCCCGCGCGTCCACGCTCGCCGGCACTGCAGGCGACGCGGCGTCGGGGGCGAGCTTGAGCGGGATCTCGATCATGCGCGGCAGGCAAACACCATCAGCGCGGGCAGACTTCGGTCGCGGCGAAGAAATACGCGATCTCGATCGCGGCATTCTCCAGCGAATCCGATCCATGCACCGCGTTGGCGTCGATGGATTGAGCGAAATCGGCCCGGATCGTGCCGGGTGCCGCGTCCTTCGGATTGGTCGCTCCCATCAGGTCGCGATTCTTCAGCACCGCGCCCTCGCCCTCGAGCGCCTGGACCATCACCGGGCCGGAGATCATGAACTCCACCAGGGCGTTGAAGAACGGTCGCTCGCGATGCACGGCATAGAAACCCTCGGCTTCCTTGCGCGAAAGATGCTTCATCTTCGCCGCGACAACTTTCAATCCCGCCTTTTCGAAGCGCGCATAGATCTCGCCAATCACGTTCTTCGCGACTGCGTCGGGTTTGATGATCGAAAGGGTGCGTTCCAGCGCCATGCAGGTCTCCAACGGTGCGATGTGACAGATTCCTAGACTGATGAGAGCCAACCCGGCTTCGGCTAGGGGAAGGGTCGGATTCTAGCATCGAAATCCGCGCCGAAACACGGGTTTACCGGATATTCCGGAGACTTGCGCCCGGCCATGTTCACATTCCGTCGACGCCACGAATGTGCCGTCTGTCACATTGCGTGACAATTGACCCAGATCCGCCCGCAGCGCTAGCATGCACTCAAACAAACGTTTGAACCGCCCTGCATGAGCACGCCCCACTTTTCCACCAAAGAACGCATCCTGAGCGCGGCCGAAAACCTGTTCGCACAGTTCGGTTTCGCGGGGACTTCGCTGCGCCAGGTGACCAGTCGCGCCGACGTCAACCTGGCCGCGGTGAACTATCACTTCGGCTCGAAGGAAAACCTCGTCAACGAAGTCTTCCGGCGCCGCATGGATGAAATGAGCCAGGCGCGGCTGGATGCCTTGGCACAAGCCCGCACCGAGGCGACCGAACCGCTCCAGGCGGTCCTCGCCGCCTTCATCGAGCCTGCGCTGGCCCTCACCCTGGATCGCCAGGGCGGCTCCGCGTTCGTGCGGGTGCTGGCGCGAGCCTATGCCGAGAAGAACGAGGGCTTGCGCAAGTTCCTGTCCGACAACTACGGCCACGTCTTGCGGGAATTTTCGCGGGCGCTGTCCGAGTGCGTGCCAAACCTGAGCAAGGAACAGCTCTACTGGCGGCTGGATTTCATCGCCGGTGCACTCACCTATGCCATGGCCGACTTCGGATCAATCCGGCGCCCGGTGGGCGTCAGCGAGAAGGCCCATTGCCAGCGTGCGGCGAGCGAACTGATCGCTTTCGCCGCCGCCGGGTTGCAGGCCTGACGCCGCCGTCCCGACCTACAACAACCTTTTCATTCTCACAGGTAAGCGACATGCCCAGAAACCTGCACATTCGTAAGGTCGCGGTGCTCGGCGCCGGCGTCATGGGGGCGCAGATTGCAGCCCACTTGGTCAATGCCGACGTCGACACGGTGCTGTTCGACCTGCCGGCGAAGGACGGCGCTCCCAACGGTATCGTCGACAAGGCCATTGCCGGCCTCGCCAAGCTCTCGCCCGCCCCGCTCGCCAGCAAGGCCAGGGCCGCGGCGATCACTGCGGCGAACTATGACCAGCACCTGCACCTGCTGGCCGAATGCGACCTCATCATCGAAGCCATCGCCGAGCGCATGGACTGGAAGAAGGCGCTTTACGACAAGATCGAAGCCCATGTCGCTCCGCATGCCATCGTCGCCAGCAATACCTCGGGGCTGTCGATCAACGCCCTGGCCGAAGCCCTGCCGGCCTCGTTGCACCAACGCTTCTGCGGCGTGCACTTCTTCAACCCACCCCGCTACATGCATCTGGCCGAGTTGATCCCTTGCAGGAAGACTGCGCCGGAAGTGCTTGAAGGATTGGAGACTTTTCTCGTCACGACCTTGGGTAAGGGAGTCGTCTACGCGAAGGACACACCGAACTTCATCGGTAACCGCATCGGCGTCTTTTCGATCCTTTCGACCTTGCACCACACCGCTGCCTTCGGCCTGGGCTTCGACGAGGTGGATGCCCTGACTGGCCCCTTGCTGGGGCGCCCGAAGTCGGCCACCTACCGCACCTCGGACGTGGTCGGGCTCGACACCATGGCGCACGTCATCAAGACCATGGCGGACACCTTGCCGGACGATCCCTGGCACCAGTACTTCAAGGCGCCGGACTGGCTGCAAGGCCTCGTTGCCAAGGGCGCGCTTGGCCAGAAGTCCGGCGCCGGCATCTTCATGAAGAAGGGCAAGGACATCGTGGTGCTGGACCTCAAGGCCCAGGACTACCGCCCATCCACCGGCGAAGCAGCTGCGGAAGTCGTCGAGATCCTCAAGACGAAGAACCCCGCCGAGAAGTTCGCCAAGCTGCGCGCCTCGACCCATCCGCAGGCCCGGTTCCTCTGGTCGCTTTTCCGCGACCTGTTCCATTACAGCGCCTATCACCTCGCGTCCATCGCGGACACCGCGCGCGACGTGGATTTCGCAATTCGCTGGGGCTACGGCTGGAACCTGGGCCCGTTCGAGACTTGGCAGGCCGCGGGCTGGAAACAGGTTGCCGCCTGGATCGCCGAGGACATCGTGGCCGGCAAGGCGATGTCGGGCGCACCCCTGCCCGACTGGGTATTCGATGGCCGGGAAGGCGTTCATGCCCCCGAAGGCAGCTTCAACCCGGGCAAGAACACCAAGGTGCCGCGCTCCGCTCTTGCGGTGTACGGCCGCCAGCGTTTCCCCGATCCGATCCTGGGCGAGAAATTCGCCCCGGGCGAAACCGTCTTCGAAACCGACGCAGTGCGGCTGTGGCATGACGGCGACAACGTGGCCGTGCTCAGCTTCAAGACCAAGATGAACACCGTCGGCGACGGCGTGATCGCTGGCGTGCAGCAGGCCATCGCGGCGGCCGAGGCCGATTTCGCCGGCCTCGTGGTGTGGCAGCCGAAGGAACCGTTTTCGGCTGGCGCCGATCTGTCCGGTGCGATGGAATCGCTCAAGGCCGGCAAGTTGGCAGAGTTTGATGCGATGGTGGCGAACTTCCAGGCCACCAGCCAGCGCATCAAGTACGCGATGGTGCCGGTGGTGGCGGCGGTGCGCGGCCTCGCCCTGGGTGGCGGCTGCGAGTTCCAGATGCACTCGACCCGCACCGTGGCGGCGCTGGAAAGCTACATCGGCCTGGTTGAAGCTGGCGTGGGACTGCTTCCCGCGGGCGGCGGCCTCAAGGAAATCGCGGTCCGCGCTGCGGCGGCAGCCGGCCCGAATGGCGACGTGTTCGCGCAGTTGAAGCCGTATTTCGAAGCCGTGGCGATGGCCAAGGTGTCCACGTCTGCGCACGAGGCCAGGGAACTGAAGCTGCTGCGCGAGAACGACCTGATCCTCTTCAACGCCTTCGAACAGCTCCACGTCGCCAAGCAGCAGGTCAAGGCCATGGCTGAATCGGGCTACCGCCCGCCCCTGCCCGCGCGCCGGATTCCCGTCGCCGGCGATGTGGGCATCGCCACCTTCAAGATGATGCTGGTCAACATGCTCGAGGGTCGCATGATCTCCGAGCACGACATGGAGATCGCGACGCGCATCGCCACCGTGATGTGCGGCGGCGAGGTGGATCGCGGCGCGCTGGTTGACGAGAACTGGTTGCTCAAGCTCGAGCGCGAGCACTTCGTCGCGCTGGCGCAGATGCCCAAGACCCAGGCCCGCATCCTGCACATGCTGCAGACCGGCAAGCCGCTGCGCAACTGACCCATGAAGAAGATTTGGCATCCTGCCGCAACTTCTTCGCAGCGGGCGAAAGCGTCGTTTTCGCCCGCTGCCGCGACGCCGCTACGCGCCGCCCCGTCGGCACATCCATGTGCCGACAATCCCTACCGACTCGGGAGACACGCATGAGCAAGCAAATCCAGGACGCCTATATCGTCGCCGCGACCCGCACGCCCGTCGGGAAAGCGCCCAGAGGTGTCTTCCGCAACACGCGCCCGGACGAAATGCTGGCGCACGTGCTCAAGAGCGTTGTCGCGCAGGCGCCGGGCATCGACCTTGCGCGCATCGACGACGCCATCATCGGCTGCGCCATGCCCGAGGGCGAGCAAGGCATGAACGTAGCGCGCATCGGCGTGCTGCTGGCGGGCCTTCCGAATACGGTTGCGGCCCAGACCATCAACCGATTCTGCTCCTCGGGCCTGCAGGCGGTGGCGCTGGCCGCGGACCAGATCCGGCTCGGCAACGCCGACCTCGTGCTCGCCGGCGGCACCGAATCGATGTCGATGGTGCCGATGATGGGCCACAAGGTTGCGATGAGCCCCAGGGTGTTCAACGACGACCACGTCAACATCGCCTACGGCATGGGCATCACCGCCGAGAAGGTGGCGGAAGAATGGAAGGTCTCGCGCGAGGATCAGGATGCCTTCGCCGTGGCCTCCCACCAGAAGGCGCTGGCCGCAATCGCGGCGGGCGAATTCACCTCGGAAATCTCGCCCTACGCGATCACCGCACGCATTCCCGATGTCGCCGGCAACACGGTGCGACTCAAGCAGGCCGTGATCGACACCGACGAAGGCCCGCGCGCGGACACCACGGTCGAAGGCCTTGGCAAGCTCAAGCCGGTGTTCCGCATGGGCGGCAGCGTCACCGCCGGCAATTCCTCGCAGATGAGCGACGGCGCGGCCGGCGTGCTGCTGGCCTCGGAACAGGCGATCAAGGACTACGGCCTGACCCCGCTGGCGCGCTTCGTGAGTTTTTCGGTCGCCGGCGTGCGGCCGGAAGTGATGGGCATCGGCCCGATCGCCGCAATTCCCAAAGCGCTGAAGCAAGCCGGATTGAGCAAGGACCAACTCGACTGGATCGAACTGAACGAAGCCTTCGCGGCGCAGGCGCTGGCCGTGATCCGCGATTCGCAGCTCGACCCGAGCAAGGTGAACCCGCTGGGCGGCGCGATTGCGCTCGGTCACCCGCTCGGCGCCACCGGTGCGATCCGCACCGCGACCATCGTGCACGGCCTTCGTCGGCGTCAACAGAAGTACGGCATGGTGACGATGTGCATCGGCACCGGCATGGGCGCGGCTGGGATTTTCGAAGCGCTCTGATCCGCACGCTCAAGGAACATCGCAACGGCGCCTGCGGGCGCCGTTGTTGTTTCCGACCTTGGAACTCTGTTGCGGTGGGTCGGGCAGACGAGGGTCAATGCTGCCCTGAGGCGTGCGTCTACTCGGCCTTGGCTGCCCCAGCGCTCTTGGTGCCCAACAAGTGCTCGCGGAAGAACCGCGTCAACGTCACCGTCGACTTGACACGATTGGCCTCCTTGCGCCAGCCATGACCTTCGTCCGGGAACAGCACGAACTCGACCCCTATGCCGCGTCCCTTCAAGGTGTCGACGATCTGCTCGGCCTCGACCAGAGGAACGTTGGTGTCGTTGGCGCCGTGCATGACCAGCAGGGGCGTGCGCACGCTGTCCAGCTTGTGGATGGGCGAGAGGTCGCGCAGCAGCTGGCGCTGGGTCTTGGGGTCGCCGTATTCGCCCGTAGAAATCGCACCCATCCACGGGGTGCTTTGGGCGAAGAAGGTCTCGAAGTTCACCATGCCGAACAGGTTGGCCGCGGCAGCGAAGGTATCGGGAAACTCGGTGACACCCACCATGGTGGCGTAGCCGCCATAGCTGCCGCCCGCGATCCCGAGACTATCCTTGGCGCCGATGCCCTCGTCCACCAGGAAGCGCGCGGCGGACTGGATGTCGCGGTTGGCATCGAAGCGGCCGGCGTGGTTGTCCATTTGCATGAAGTTCTTGCCGAACCCGGAGGAGCCGCGGATGTTCGGTGCGAAGACGGCGATCCCGCTGGCGAGCAGCGCCTGGTATTCCGCACGGAAGGACGGGCGCTCCTGTCCTTCGGGGCCACCATGGAAGCTCAGGACCACGGGCCCCGGCGCCTGGAAGCCCTTCGGCAGGTACAACCAACCGCTCATCGCCAGTCCGTCGTGACCTTTGAAGCTGCGCAATTCCGGCTTGACCAGGGCATCGAAGTCGACGCCGACATGCGGACTGTAGGTGAGCCGTGTCCAGCGGCCGGCCTCCAAGTCGAGTTCCCAGAGGTCGGCCGGCGCGGTCGAGCCCGCCAGCGACATCACGGCTCGCTTTCCATCGGGTGCGAAGTCGACGCCGTAGGCCAACTCGTTGGGCGCAGGCGGCAATGACTGGCGCTGCACCGTGACCAAGTCAACGCGTTCGAGTTCGTTCCGGCCTGAAACGTTCCAGATCAGCAGGGCACTGCGCTTGTCGTCGCTGAGCTCGAAATCTTCCAGCTCGATGCCTTCGCGACTGGCAAGCGTCGTCGGCTCCGACGGCGTGCCGTCTTCGGCGATGTCGATGCGCGCAAAAACCCTATGATCGAGGCCGAGGTTGTGATTGACGAAGATCGTGCGTGCGTCGGACCCAAAGCGGCCCGCCACGAACGCGGTCCCTTCGTGCTTCGTCAGCAGGACGCGCTTGCCGCTACGCAGGTCATCCAGCCACAGGTTGTTGTCCCCGCGCGTCACCAGGCGGGACACCAGCGCCTTGTCTGCGACGAGATCCTCCAGGCCGCCGAGGCCGTCCATCTCGATGGTGTTCGTCGCGCGGCCGGACCTCGGATCCCAGATCCACACGTCGGTGCTGGCGGCATCGCGCACGTTGCTGCGAAACCAATAGCGACCGTCTTCAGCGAAATCGCCAGCAAACGTGTTGGCGTCGCCGTCATCATCGAGTGAACGGATATCGGTGCCGTCGGAGTTGGTCAAGAGTAGTCGCGCGTTGTAACCGCCGCCCGGCGAGACGGCGTAGGCAAGACGTCCGTCCGGCGCCCAGCTCACGCTCGAAGCAGGGTCGCTTCCCGCGGACACCGCGCGGGGATAGCCGCCGTCGCGCGGAACTCGCCACACCTGCGGCACGCCGGACAGGTTGGTGATGTAGGCGATCTCCTTTCCATCGGGCGAGTACTTCGGCCCAGTTGCGCTGCCGACCCGCCCCATCGCAGCGACACGCTCCTCAAGCTCAGTCGCGCTATCGGGAAATGCCGGCGCCGCGAGAAGCAGCAGACAGGCAGCGAAGGTGGCGCGTGTCAGAGCCGGCATCGAGGATTCCTCGCAAAAAAGTTGATGCTGGAGCATGGTCTCAGGGAGGAGAGGGGTCAAGCTTGCAACATCGTCTAGCGCATCGTTGCGGGGACGCCGGCAGATTAGGTCGACGGTTCCGGCAGGTACCCGAACTCAGGCCAACCGCGTTCCGTTCGGCACAGCCCGTTCGATCGCAGTAATCACCACGCCCTCGTCTGTGTGGAATCCGGTCAAGAGAAACTCCGACACGAACGGGCCGACTTGCTTGGGTGGAAAGTTCACCACGCCGACAATCTGGCGGCCCACCAGTTCCTCGGCCGAGTACAACGCCTTCACCTGCGCGCTGGTCTTCTTCACGCCCAGCGGTCCGAAATCGACCCAGAGTTTCCAGGCGGGTTTGCGCGCTTCGGGGAATTCCTCCACGCGCAGCACGGTGCCGGCGCAGAGCTGCACTTTCTCGAAATCGCCCCAGCTGATCGTTGTCGCTTCGCTCACTGCTTCGCTCACTGCTTCGCTCCTTCGCGCCAGTCCTTCCACGCATCCTTGAATTCCGCCCACCAGTAGCTGAGCTGGGCGGCGAAAAAACCGGCTGGTTTGAATGCCGACACCAGGCCGTAATCGGCGAACTCACGCCAGCGCGGATCGTTCTCCGCGATGGCGGCCGCCAGCACCTCGCCCGCATGCGTGGTCGGCGCCACTCCATGTCCGCCGAAGGCCTGCGCCAGCCACAAGCCTGGCTCGGGTTGGGCGATGTGCGGCATCTGGTGGCGTGCATAGCTCATCAGGCCGGACCAGGCGTAGTCGACGCGCACGCCGTCCAACTGCGGATAGACCTTGAGCAGATCGCGTAGCAGCAGACGTTCGACGTCCTGGGGCGAGCGTTCGCGGATCGAGATGCGCCCGCCCCAGAGCAGGCGCGTGTCCGGCAGCGGCCGGTAGTAGTCGAATGCGAAGCGCGTGTCGTACACCGCCGCATCGCCGCTCATCACTTCGCGCATGCGGGCGCCCAGTGGTTCCGTCGCCATCACATAGGTCGCGATGGGCAGCACCGAAGCGTCGACGACGCGGCGCAACCTGGCCAGATACCCGCCACAGGCCAGCACGACGTGGCGCGCGTGTACTTCGCCCTCGGGAGTACGCACCCGCCAGCCGACTCCCTTGCGCTGCAGGGCGGCGGCAGGCGTGGCCTCGCAAATCGAAACGCCTTGCATTTCGGCCGCTCGCGCGATCCCCAAGGCGTAATTGAGTGGGTGGAAGTGGAACGCATCCGGCTCGAACAAGCCCTCCGAATAGCGCTCCGTATGCAGGCGCTGGCGCATCTCCTCCTTCCCGACCCACTGCCAGCGAGTGTCGAAGTGCTCGGACAGCAGGCGTTGGCGCGAACGCAGCACCCGCGCGTCCCGGAACCAGTTCGCCCACAGCACACCGGTCTCGCGCAGGTCGCAGGCAATGCCATGGTGCTTGGTACGGCGGCGGATCAGCTCGACCGCGTCGAGCGTCCCGCGATACAGGGCCTTGGCTCGCACCCCGCCCAGCTCACGCAACAGGGCTTCCTCGCTGCGCGAGTAGCCGCCGAACACGAATCCCCCGTTGCGACCGGATGCGCCATGAGCGAGTTCGCGCGCCTCCAGCAGCAGCACACCCTGGTGTCCACGCTCCGCCAACCCCAGGGCCACATTCAAGCCTGCAAAGCCACCGCCAATCACGCAAACGGAGGCCTCTTTCACTCCACGCAGGTGCGCCCGCGGTGGTTCGGCATGCGCCGTGGCACGGTAGTAACTCGCTGAACCAGACACGGTCACACGCGGCGCGGATCAGGCAACGGGAACCAGGATTCGTCCACGAAAATGGCAGGAACCTCCCACGGGTGGTTCGGGCGGATGCCTTGGTCGATGACGCGCTGAAGTCGCTCCGGATCTCGCGGGATCGCGAACTCCAGTCGCACGCTCGCCCCTTCCGTCGCTTCGCCAATGATGCCCACGGCAGGCACGGCACCGTGCAACGGGCGGAACTGCTCCCGCCCGGGTGCCGAAACCCACATCACCTGGTCGTACTCGCCTAGTTGCAGGCCTTCGATGGCACAGATGCCAAGCTGCAGGCGAGCCAGATCCGCGGGCGGCACCCAGACCGTGACGCGGTAAACCGGCAGCCCAATCATCGCCCGACGATCATTCCGCCTCGGCCAAGGCGGCGCGCATGTAGGCGCGCGCTTCGTCCGCGAGGTCCGCATGGTCGAGTGCATAGCGGATCGTGGCTTCGATCAGGCCGATGCGACTGCCGCAATCGAAACGGCGACCTTCGAAGCGATAGGCCAGGGTGTGTTCGTGCTGCAGCAGCGCCGCAATCGCATCGGTGAGCTGGATTTCCCCACCCTTGCCGGGTTTGGTCCGTTGCAAAAGGTCGAAGATGCGCGGACTCAGGACATAGCGCCCAACGACGGCCAGGGTGCTGGGCGCCGCTTCGGGCCGAGGCTTCTCCACGATCGCCGAGATGGTTCCGTGGCGGCCGGAGAAAGCATCGGTGGCGACGATGCCGTAGCTGCCGGTCTGTTCGCGTGGCACGTCCTGCACCGCGATCACGCTGGCGCATTCGCGTTCGGCCAGCATCGTCATCTGCTTGAGCGCACCGTCGCCGTGGTTCCAGATCAGGTCGTCCGGCAACAGCACGGCGAATGGCTCGTTCCCAACCACGGGTCTGGCGCACAACACGGCATGCCCCAGCCCCAGGGCTTCGGCCTGGGTCACGAATACGGCGCGAACCTGCGGCGGCAGCACGTCACGGATCATCGCCAGCAGTTCGCTCTTGCCGGATTTCTCCAGCTTCTGTTCGAGCTCGTAGGCCTTGTCGAAATAGTCGGCAACGGCGTGCTTGTACCGGTTGGTGACGAAGACCAGGGTCTCGCACCCAGCCTCGATGGCTTCATCCACTGCGTACTGGATCAGTGGCTTGTCGACCACCGGCAGCATTTCCTTCGGCACGGTCTTGGTGGCGGGCAGGAACCTCGTTCCCAGCCCGGCCACGGGAAAAACCGCCGTCCTGACGCGTTGCGACATCGATGCCACTCCTGGAAGCGAATGCGATTCAGGCACCCGGTTGCCGGCTCAAGGCAACCACGACGGCGGGCTCGCGACTGAACTCCGGGACCAGTTCGGCGAGCTGTTGTTCCAGCGCCGCCTGATCGAAACGCAGCACGGACTGGCGGGCCTTGTGCAAGGCGGCCTCGATCGAAGCCCGCGGCAATTCGCGCGGCTGCGCCAGCATGATCTTGCTGTGCCCGGTGGGTTGATAGCTTTCCTGCGCGTGGAACAGTTCCTCGAACAGCTTCTCGCCAGGTCGCAACCCGGAATACACGATGGCGATGTCGCGTTCGGGTTGCTTGCCGGCGAGTCGAATCATCTGCTCGGCCAGGTAATGGATGCGAACCGGTTCACCCATGTCGAGCGCGAAGATCTCGCCGCCCTGCCCCAGCGCCACGGCCTGCAGGATCAGTTGGCAGGCTTCCGGGATGGTCATGAAATAACGGGTGATCTCCGGATGCGTCACCGTCACCGGCCCGCCGCGCCGGATCTGCTCGCGGAACAGGGGCACCACGCTGCCGGCCGAATCGAGCACGTTGCCGAAACGCACCGTCACGAAGCGCGTCTGGCTCTCCCGCGCCAGCGCCTGGCAAAGCATCTCGGCCACGCGCTTGGTCGCCCCCATCACGTTGGTAGGGTTCACCGCCTTGTCGCTGGAAATCAGCACGAAGCTCTCGACCCCGTGCCGGACGCAGGCCAGCGCCAGGGTCTGGGTGGCCAGCACGTTGTTGCGCACCGCCTCGCGGGTCTGTTCCTGCAACAAGGGCACGTGCTTGTAGGCCGCCGCATGGAACACCGTCTCGGCGCGCGACACCGCCAGCGCATGTTCGCAGGTCGCGGCGTCACCGCAATCTCCCAGCAGGCTCCGCAACAGCAGGTCCGGGAAGTCGGCGCGCAACTCCTGTTCGATCTTGTACAGGTTGTATTCCGAAACCTCGATCAGGGTCAGCGATTCGACCCCGAGGCGTGAAATCTGCCGGCACAGTTCGGAGCCGATCGAGCCGCCGCCACCACTCACCAGCACCCGCTTGCCGGCAAGCCCGGTGCGGATCGCGGTCCAGTCCAGCGCCACCGGGTCGCGCCCGAGCAGGTCCTCGATGGCAACTTCCTTGAGTTCATTGAAACTGGACCGCCCCTCGACCACATCCTGCAGGCGTGGCACGGTGCGGAATGGCAAGCCGGTGGATTCACAACGCTCCACCACGCGCTGCATCTGCACGTTGCTGGCACTGGGCATGGCGATCAGCAGCATCTCGGCGGCGACCTCGCGTGCGAGCTCGTCGAGTCGTTGCAGGTCACCCAACACCGGAACGCCATGCACCTTCGCGCCACGCAGCGCACGGCTATCGTCGAGGAAACCGACCGGCACGTAGCGATTCTCGCGGCGCAACTCGCGAACCAGCGCCTCACCGGCGCGACCTGCACCCAGCACCAGCACGCGCCTGGCCGGTTCACGGTGCTGCGCGTCGTAACGACTATCCTTCCAGAAGCGGTAAAGCATGCGCGGTGCGCCGAGCAGCACCACGAGGATCACCGGATACAGGAACAGCACCGAGCGCGGCACGCCCTGGAGCCGGCTGAAGAGAAACAGGCACACCACGATCGCGAGCGTGCCGATCAGCGCCGCGCGCGCGATGTTCCACAGGTCGGGCAGGCTCGCGAAACGCCACAGACCGCGATACAGGCCGGTCCAGTACAGCACCGCGCCCTGCGCGACCAGCACAATCGGAATCTCCAGCGAGAACAGTGCCACGATGTTGCTCTCGTTGCGCAGCGCATAGCGCGCCAGGTTCGCCAGGAACCAGGCGAGCCACACCATGACGAGGTCGTGCAGCACCACCGCGAGACGCGGATGGATGGCTGCGATCCAGCGCGTGCCGCCCATCAGGTTGCCCCGCCGCGACGGGCCTGCCGCAACAGCAGGCTTCGCTTCACCTGCCACCAGAGCACCGCACCCGAGAGCAGCGCGGCGAGCGACAGCATCGGTGCCCATGCAGGGCGAGTTTGCGAGAGCCAGAGCAAGGGCAGCACCAGGATCAGGTTCCAGGCCAGATAGAGCAGGACCACCTGAGGGTGGCCTCGTCCGCGTCGGACCAGCCACTGGTAAAGATGTTCCCGGTGCGCAGTGTACCAACGCCTTCCGCGCAGCATGCGCCCGAGCAGGGTGAGCGTCGCATCGAGCGCGAGCGCACTGACGATGAGTCCGGCGCTCCAGACGGACATCGCGCCCGTGGCCTGCGCCTGCAGCAGCAACCCACCCACCGCGAAACCGATGCCGCCGCTGCCAACGTCGCCGAGAAAGATCCGGGCACGCGGAAAGTTGAAGGGCAGGAAGCCGAGGCTGGCTCCTGCGAGGGCAATCGCAAGCAAGGCCCACGCCCCCAGACCGGTCGCGGCGAACACGATGGCCAGGCACGAACCCACCCAGATCGTCTGGGTGGCCACCAGGCCATCGATGCCGTCCATGAAGTTCCAGAAATTGATGGCCGTCACTAGGGCCAGTACCTGTGCGCCAAACACGACCCAGCGCAGCAAGCCGAGGTCGCCCGAAACCGGCAACTGGGATACGAACACCATCGCTGCCACGACATGCACCACGAGACGCACCCGTGCCGACAGCGGACGGTGATCATCGACCCAGCCGATCACCGCCACCGCGAACATTCCGATACCGAAGGCCAAGGCCTGGTTCATCGGCAGGTCGCCGCGCGACAGGACCCAGGCCAATACCACGAGCAGTGCCAGCACCACACCCAACCCTCCGCCACGCGGCGTCGGAATGACGTGGCTGCGACGGCGACCGGGCTCGTCAATCAGGGCGCGCCGACGTGCGTAACCCAGCGCCAGCCGGGTGCCGACCGACGCAAGGGCGATCGAGCCCGTCGCCGCCAGCCCTAGGACGAGCCAATCGACAAGCACGCTATTCGCCCGTGGGACCGTGAATCGGCTTGACCGTGCTCCAGCTCTTGCAACTCGGGCACTGCCAGTGGTGTGCACGCGCTCCGAAACCGCAACGTCCGCAGCGATAGCTGGGCGTGCCGGCGACGAGTTGTTCGGTCAATTGCTTGAGCACCAGCAGACTGTCGCGTTCCTCCGCTCGGCCTTGCGCGAGGTTGAGGTCGATCAAGGCTCCTTGCCCGCGCACCGTGGGCCGTTGCCGCAATTGCCGTGTCAGGAACTCGACCGCTGCATCACGGCTCTCGTCCTGCTCGATGAGACGGGTTTGCGCCAGGAGCGCCGACACGCCGGGATAGCGCTCGATCATTTCCGCAAGAAACGCACGTGCGCGACTGCGTTCGCCGCGCCGCTCGTAGGCGGAAAGCAGCGGCTTGAGGAACTCGGGAAGGTACTCGACGTCATTGCGCGCCACGCGCTCGAAGGCACGGATCGCGGCCTGGTCGTTGCCTGCCGCCAGCTCGATCTGTCCTTCCACGATGCCGGCCCGGATGCAATTCGAATCGTCTCGATACGCGGCGGCGAGGAAACTGCGTGCCGCCGCCATGTCGCCCACGGCGCGGGCCTGTTCCGCCTGCTCGCACTGGAACTGCGCCACCAGCTTGCCCTTGGGTTCGCCCGTCGCGGTTTCGAAGCGGCGAGCGTGCTCGATCGCCTTGGGCCAGTCACGTTCCTGCTGGTAGATCGAAATCAGGTGGGCAAGCGCCTTGGGGGCCGCGACGTCGAGTTTGACCAGTTCCGAAAAGAGTTGCTCGGCCCGATCCAGCAGTCCCGCACGCATGAAATCCTCGCCCAGCTCCAGCACCGCCTGGGTGCGTTGTTCGTCGGTGAGGCTGGCGCGATCGACCAGGTTCTGGTGCACACGGATGGCGCGATCGACTTCACCGCGCCGCCGGAACAGGTGCCCGAGCGCAAAGTGCGTCTCGACCGTTCCCTTGTCGACCTCGGCAATCTCCAGGAAAACCTCGATCGCCTTGTCCGGTTGCTCGTTGAGCAGGAAGTTCAGGCCACGAAAATAGGTCGTGGAGAGCCGGCTTACCTGCTGCCCGCGCTGCCGGTCGCCGCTGCGCCGTCCCGCGTACCAACCGGAAGCCGCGGCGACCGGCAACAGCAGGAAGACCCAGATCCAGTCGTTCACGCCGGGTCCGACCCGACGCCCGGCGTGGCATCCGAGGGCTGCGTCAGTTCGGGTGTCATGCGGCGCGAGGCTTCACGCCGCGCTCGGTGCAAGGCTCGCTGCAAGGGCCAAATCTTCCCGACCCACAAGGCGATGCCGCCGGCGATGGCCCCTGCGAACGCGGCGAGCAGCAGCAGCACGCCCAGGGACGCGTCCAGCGCGAACCAGTAGAAATCGATGCGCGCAGGAGCTGCGTTGAGTGCCCCGAAGACGAGGCCCGCTGCCACGAACAGCAAGGAAATCAGCAAGAACAGAAGTCGCATGCGGACAGGCACCCCGGATCAGTCCGCCAAATCTTATCCGACGATGGACAGGAGTCCGAGTGCCGCGAGTGCAGGACGCACAAGAGCGGCCGATGGACAGGAGTCCGAGTGCCGCGAGTGCAGGACGTACAGGGCAAGCCGATGGACGGGAGTCCGAGTGTCGCAAGTGCCGGTGGCACCGGATCAGCCTGGGGACACAAAGGCCGTGTCTGCGGGGTCGAAGCAGCCGGCGGACGGGAATACAGAGGCCGAGTGCAGATCCCATGGCGCGGAGGCCGGCCAAATTGTGCGTCGCCGCGCGAACGACCTCAGTCGTCGTCGCCTGCGAGCTGGATCGGGCCGCTATGGCTGTTGACCCGCTCGCGCAGCTCCTTGCCCGGCTTGAAGTGCGGCACGTGCTTGCCGGGCAGCGCAACCGAATCGCCGGTCTTGGGATTGCGTCCGATGCGCGAGGGGCGGAAGTGCAACGAGAAGCTGCCGAAGCCGCGGATCTCGATGCGATCCCCCCCCGAGAGCGAGCCGCTCATCTGCTCCAGCAGGGTCTTGACCGCGAGGTCGACGTCATCGGCCTTGAGGTGGCCTTGACGTCGCGACAGCGCTTCGATCAGTTCCGACTTGGTCATTTCCCATCCTGCGTGCGGAGGATTCCGCCATCAACCGCGCATCCGGCGCGGATATCGTTCATCCCTGCCCGAAGCGGCCCGGAAACCGGGCCGCCCCGGATTCACGCTTATTCGGACTTGCCGCCCAGCTGTTCGCGCAGCAGCGCACCCAGCTTGGTGGTGCCGCCCGAAGCATTGGAGTACTCGTCCATCACCTCGCGCAACTCGGCTTCGTCCTTGGCACGGATCGAGAGCTGCACCACACGGCCCTTGCGGTCCATGCCGATGTGCTTGGCCTCGATCTTGTCGCCGACCTTGAGGAACTGCGTCGCGTCCTCGACCCGCTCCTTGGCGATGTCGTTGGCGCGGATGTAGCCCTCGATGCCGTCGGCCAGGTCGATCACCGCGCCCTTGGCGTCCACTTCACGCACGGTACCCACCAGCACGCTGCCCTTGGGATTGCCGGCCATGTACTGACCGAACGGATCCTGTTCGAGCTGCTTGATGCCGAGCGAGATGCGCTCGCGCTCCGGATCGACCGCCAGCACCACGGCTTCCACCGTGTCGCCCTTCTTGAAGTTGCGGACGATGTCCTCGCCAGTGGCGTTCCAGGAAATGTCGGACAAGTGCACCAGACCGTCGATGCCGCCGTCCAGACCGACGAAGATGCCGAAATCCGTGATCGACTTGATCTGGCCCGACACCTTGTCGTTCTTCTTGAAGATCGCGGCAAAGGCTTCCCACGGGTTGGCGCGGGTCTGCTTGATGCCGAGCGAGATGCGGCGACGCTCTTCATCCACGTCCAGCACCATCACTTCGCACTCGTCGCCGACCTGCACCACCTTGGACGGATTGACGTTCTTGTTGGTCCAGTCCATCTCGGAAACGTGCACCAGGCCTTCGACGCCCGGCTCGATCTCGACGAAGCAGCCGTAATCGGTCACGTTGCTGACCTTGCCGAACAGGCGCGCACCGGTCGGGTAGCGACGGGCGATGTTATCCCACGGATCTTCGCCGAGCTGCTTGAGGCCGAGCGAAACGCGGTTGCGCTCGCGATCGAACTTGAGCACGCGAACCTTGAGTTCGTCGCCGACGTTGACAACTTCCGAGGGGTGGCGCACGCGCTTCCACGCCATGTCGGTGATGTGCAGCAGACCATCGATGCCGCCCAGATCGACGAACGCGCCGTAATCGGTGAGGTTCTTGACCACGCCGGTGACGATCGCGCCTTCCTGCAGGCGCTCGAGCAACTGCTCGCGCTCTTCCGAATGCTCGGATTCGACCACCGCGCGACGCGACACGACCACGTTGTTGCGCTTGCGGTCGAGCTTGATGATCTTGAACTCGAGTTCCTTGCCCTCGAGGTAAACCGGATCGCGGACCGGACGCACATCCACCAGCGAACCCGGCAGGAAGGCGCGCACGTCCTTGATGTCGACGGTGAAGCCGCCCTTGACCTTGCCGCTGATGCGGCCGGTGATCGTGGCATTGGCTTCCAGGGCTTCTTCCAGCTCGTCCCACACCATCGAGCGCTTGGCCTTCTCGCGCGACAGTACGGTTTCGCCGAAGCCATTCTCGAGCGAGTCGAGCGCGACCTTCACTTCGTCGCCCACACCCACGTCGATCTCGCCCGCGTCGTTACGGAACTGCTCGATCGGCACGATGCCTTCCGACTTCAGGCCGGCATTGATCACGACCACATCGTTGCGCACTTCCACCACGGTGCCGATAACGATGGCACCTGGCTTCAGCTTGGCAAACTTGGCTTCGCTCTGCTCGAACAGTTCTGCAAAAGATTCAGTCATTTGAGTTACTCAGTTGGACACTCGGACCGTGCCGGAAGCTGGCCGATCCACCCAGTGGCGGCATCGGGTGATGCCAATGGTTGAGAAAAACCCCGGAGCGGGATTGCGCCGGGACCGTTCTGCTGCGATCGACTCCGTCGCCGATGCGTCGTCGGGCTGGCATGGAGCTAGCTGCGGAGCGATTCCGGCAGCAGCGACAGCACCTGCTCGACGACCGCGTCGATCCCGACCCCCGTGGTGTCCACGATCACCGCATCGAACGCGGGTTTCAGTGGAGCCACGGCGCGCTGGGCGTCGCGTGCATCGCGCGCGAGAATCTCTCGCAGCAGACCGTCAAGTGTAACCTCAAGACCCTTTTGTTTCAACTGGTTATAGCGTCGCTCGGCCCTTTCCTCGGCGCTGGCTGTGAGGAACACCTTGAACCGGGCATCCGGGAAGATCACGGTTCCCATGTCACGCCCGTCGGCGACGAGGCCCGGGGCGCGCCGGAAGGCCCGTTGCTTCTCGAACAAGGCGGCCCGCACTTCCGGCAGCGCGGCTATGGCCGAGGCCGCCGCGCCCGCGGTCTCGGTGCGCAGTTCGTCGGTGGCATCGACCCCGTCCACGATCACCCGCGGCTCACCTGTTGCGTTGTCGCGGAATTCGATGTGGGTGTCGAAAGCCAGCCGCATCAGGGCGACGTGGTCGGCAAAGTCCTCGTCGGCCCAACCGGCCGCCACGCCGACTGCGCGGTACAGCGCACCCGAATCGAGGTAATGCCAGCCCAGACGCTGCGCCACGGCACGGCTGATCGTGCCCTTGCCCGAACCTGAGGGGCCGTCGATGGTTAGTACGGGAACATTTTGATCCATGGGGAGATTCTAGCCTAGCGCGCGGGCGCCGAAAGCCCCGGCTTCGGCACCGACCTGCCGCTCTCGGCTACTGTCCGGTTTTGGTGTCCCGTCGCGTAAGGGAGACCGGGTCGCAGCGCAGTGCTGCTTCGAACAGCCCCCCTCTTGCTTAGGACCGATATGCTCCCACGCCGCACTTCGTTCGCCCTCACCCTGCTCCTGGCAGGTGCCGCCACCTCCCTGCAGGCAGGCGAGTCCGCTCAGACCCTGTTGGTACTCGACGCCTCCGGTTCCATGTGGGGCCAGATCGAAGGGCAACCCAAGATCGAGATCGCACGCGAAGCCGTCGCCGGGATGCTCTCGGAATGGAACGGCGGTGCGTTGGGCCTGATCGCCTATGGCCATCGCCGCAAGGGCGATTGCGCCGACATCGAATTGTTGCAAGCCCCGGCTTCCGATTCGCTCGCTGCGATCGCAAGCCAAGTGAACACCCTGCAGCCGCGCGGGATGACGCCGATCAGCGCGGCGGTGCGCCAGGCAGCCGAGCAACTTCGCCACACCGAGCACAAGGCCACCGTGATCCTGGTCAGCGACGGCGAGGAAACCTGCGACGCTGACCCCTGTGCGCTGGCGGCGGAGCTGGAGCGCAGCGGAGTGGACTTCACCGCTCATGTAGTCGGCTTCGACATCGAACGCGGCAGCACGGCGGACCGGCAACTCGCCTGCCTCGCCGAGGGCACCGGCGGGCGCTACGTCAGTGCCGCAAACGCGGCAGAACTGAATCGGGCGCTGGATGCCGTCATTGCGGCGGAGCCCCCCCGTGGGGACCGCGACCCGGACCGGCGAGGAATGGATTCCGGGGCATTCACTGGATTGGGTGGCCGGAACCGTCATCGACGAGGCGCAGGACAGCGGCGGCACGCGCGTCATCGAGTTCCAGGTCGGCCAGAGCGCCAAAGAGTGTCAGGCGCTGTGCAACGGTGATTCTCAATGCGGGGGCTGGCATTACGAGCCGACCGGGAGCTATTTCATCGACTACCCGCGCTGCCATCTCAAAGGGATGGCGGCGCCCTTGCGAGTGGTGGCGCAGGACGAAGGCTGGGTTGCGGGCGTGAAGCCCGGCGCAAAGCTCATCCACGCCGAGCCTGCGGCCCCCTGAGGGCCGAGGAGGCGGGCGGATGCCTCAGGACGCCGCCCGCAGTCCCAGGCCGCACCCCGAAGCCAGCTCCACGAATCCGGGGAACGAGGTCGCCACATTGGCGCAATCCAATATGCGCACTGGCGCCGACGCGAGCTGGGCCGCTACCGCGAAACTCATCGCGATACGATGATCGCCGCGGCTGTCCACGCTGCCGCCATGCAAGGCCCCGCCGTGAATGGTGGCGCCATCGGGTGCCTCGTCGACCCGGATACCGAGGCCGCGCAGGCCGGCAGCCATGACCGCGATGCGATCGGACTCCTTGACTCGCAGCTCGGCTGCGCCGGTGACGCGCGTTTGGCCACTGGCCGCGGCTGCGGCCACGAACAAGGCCGGAAACTCGTCGATCATGTCCGGCACCAGCACTTCCGGCACCTCGATACCCTTCAAGGCCGCGTAGCGGACATGCAGATCCGCGACTGGCTCCCCACCCTCGAAGCGCGCATCCAGAATTGCGATGTCTGCCCCCATCAGGTCCAAGGCTTGCAGCAGGCCAGTGCGGCGCGGGTTGATCCCTACCCCGCGCAGGATCAGGTTCGAGCCGGGCACCACGCTCGCCGCAACCAGGAAGAACGCCGCCGAAGAGAAATCGGCCGGCACCACGATGCGGGTGCCCGTCAGGGCCATTCCGCCGCGCAGTCGTGCAAAGCCGGGCTCGAAATCGACCTGCCAGCCAAGCGCCGTGAGCATGCGCTCGGTGTAATCGCGGGTCGGGTGCGGCTCACGCACCATGGTTTCCCCCTGTGCATACAGGCCCGCCAGCAACAGCGCAGACTTCACCTGCGCACTGGCAACCGGTAATTCATAATCAATGCCTTGCAATGCATTGTTGCCGTAGATTCTCAGCGGCGGAATGCCGCCCTCGCCGGCCTCGACACGCGCGCCCATGCGGCTCAGGGGCTCGATGACTCGTCGCATCGGCCTTCGCGACAATGATTCGTCTCCGATCAGCACCGAGTCGAAGCGCTGGCCGGCCAGAACGCCGGCCAGAAGTCGCATACCCGTACCGGCATTGCCGCAATCGATCGGGTGTGTCGGTGCGCGCAGGCCGTGCAGGCCCACTCCATGAACCACCCGCACGCCGTCCGACGGCGCCTCGATCCTGACGCCCATGGCGGCAAAGGCAGCGGCGGTTGCACGCGTGTCCTCGCCTTCCAGAAAGCCTTCTACCCGGGTTTCCCCGTCCGCCAGGGCACCGAGCATCACGGCCCGATGCGAGACCGACTTGTCGCCGGGTACGCGGCATTCGCCATGCAGGGGCGAGCCCGGCTGAGCAATCCAATCGAGCGACACAGGACCGCTCATGTGCCGATCTCGTCCAGCACCTGCAGCAGGCGCTGGTTCTCGCTGCGCGTTCCCACCGTGATGCGCAGGCAGTCACCCAGGCCGTAGCCGCCCATGGGACGCAGCACTACGCCGCGGCCCGTCAACGCAGCCTCGATCTCCGCCGTGCGTGGCCCGAACTCGACCAACAGGAAGTTGGTCTGGGAAGGATGTACGAACCGACCGCGCCGTCCCAGTTCCGCTTGCAGCCAGGCGCGCTCTTCGGCATTGCGTTCGCGCACCCATGCCAGGTGTGCCTCATCGCCCAATGCGGCCAGTGCCGCCGCGAGTCCGAGGGAACTGACGTTGAAGGATTCCCGCACCCGCTCCATCAGGGCGATGACGTCCGGATGCGCCACGGCATAACCGACCCGCACGCCCGCCAGACCATAGGCCTTGGAGAAGGTGCGGGTCACGATCAGATTGGGAAACCGCGTGCACAGGTCCAGGGCGGAACGCAGCCCCGGCGCATCCGCAAATTCGATGTAGGCCTCGTCCACCACCACCAATACGGATTCGGGCAAGGCTTCGAGCAAGTGCAGCAAGGCCTCGCGACCGAACCACGTGCCCGTGGGATTGTTGGGATTCGCGAAGAACATCAGGCGCGTGACCGGCGTCACCGCTGCCAGCAGCGCCCCGGGATCATGTCCGCGCGGCATCGCGTGATCGCGCGGCAAGGCTTCGGCCCAGCGCAGGTTGGCACCCGCGCATTGCGCGGCGAGTGCATAGACCGCGAAGCTGTAACGCGACACCACCACGTCCGTGCCCGGCCCCGAAAACACCTGACCGAACTGCATCAGCAGCTCATGCGAGCCGTTGCCGAGCAGGATCTGGCTCGCCTCGACGCCATGCCTGTCCACCAGTGCGCGCTTCAGATCGCCACCGAGCGGGTC
Source organism: Chiayiivirga sp. (assembly GCA_022647565.1). Lineage (GTDB taxonomy): Bacteria > Pseudomonadota > Gammaproteobacteria > Xanthomonadales > Xanthomonadaceae > JALCLA01. Next base: position 148,176 of record JALCLA010000003.1, on the reverse strand, counting down.
GGGATAGCGGAACAGTCCCGCGAGCTGGTCCAGGATCGCGGCACGAACGGAAGGGCTCGGCCCGTGGGCATTCTCGTTCGAACCCAGCTCCACGAGGGTGGGTCCGACACGACGACGGAACGCCACCAGATCATGGCCCGGGTCGTAGGCCTTCAGCCGTTGCACGCCTGGCTGCGCCAGCGCCTCGAAGCGGTTCCCAGCCGCGCTCACCGCATTCGCCTCACAACACCGCAACCGGATACGAGCCCAGCACCTTCACGTCCTGGGCGTACTCGCGCAGTTCCGCCAGGGCCGCCTTCATCGCTTCATCGTGCACGTGTCCGCCGATATCGACGAAGAACGCGTACTCCCAGATCCGGTTGTGGCTCGGGCGCGATTCGATCCGGTTCATCGACAGGCCGTTGCGCGCAAACGGGCTGAGCACGTTGTAGAGCGCCCCCGGCTCGTCCTTGATGAAGATCAGCAGCGAGGTGCGGTCGTGGCCCGAGGGCGGAAACAGCTCCCGCCCCAGCACCAGGAAGCGCGTGGTGTTGTCGGCATGATCCTCGATCGGGCCGGCAATGACCTTCAGGCCGTAGACGCTCCCCGTCGAGGAACCACCGATGGCCGCGGCATCGTCGGCGTTGCGTGCGCGGCGCGCGGCTTCGGCATTGCTCGATACCGGGATCTTCTCCGCGTGCGGCAGGTGCTGGCGCAGCCAGGCCTTGGTCTGCGCGAACGACTGCGGATGCGAATAGATGCGTTCGACATCCTCGATCCGGCCGCTGCGTGACAGCAGGTGCTGATGCACCCGCAGCTCCACTTCGCCGCAGATCTTCAGGCCCGAGGTCAGGAACATGTCGAGCGTGGACTGGATCGTGCCCTGCCCCGAGTTCTCCACCGGCACCACGCCGAAGTCGGCATTGCCCGCTTCGACTTCCTCGAACACTTCCTCGATGCTGGCCAGCGGCATGCCATGGGCCGAATGGCCGAAATGCTTCTGCGCTGCCTGCTGCGAACGTGCCTTCCGGCCCCAGGTACCCGACCTTGAGCGGCTCCTGCTGCGCGAGGCAGGCCGACATCACCTCGCGGAACACCCGCACCAGCACCTCGTCGGTGAGCGGCCCGTGTTCCGGTCCACCACCATGCGCAGCACCTGAGCCTCGCGCTCGGGGCGGTAGTAGTCGATCGCAGCCTTGAGCGGCCCTTGGCCTTGCCCACCTGCTGCGCCCACTGCGCGCGCTCGGCGATCAGGGCCTGGATGCTGCGATCGATGCCATCGATGCGCGCCGCACCTCGCCCAGGTCGGGTCGGGTTGCAGAGCCCTCGGACGGATCGGGCTGCTTCTTGCTCGGCGGTTTGGCCGGTTTGCGCGTTGCCATCACACCATCCGTACGGAAAGGATGCCCTCGATCGCCGCGATCTGGCCCAGCACCGTGGCGTCCACCTCGCTGTCGGTATCGACCAGGGTATAGGCCAGTTCACCGCGCGACGCATTATGCATCTGCGCGATGTTGATCCCGGCCTCGCCCAGGGCATGGGTGAGCTGGCCGATCATGTTCGGCCGGTTCTGGTTGGCGATGCACAGGCGCGCCCGGCCTTCGCGTGCCATGCGCGTATTCGGGAAGTTCACCGAGTTCTGCACGTTGCCATGCTCGAGGAAGTCGCGCAGCTGGTCGGCCACCATCACCGCGCAGTTCTCCTCGGCCTCGAGCGTGGACGCGCCCAGATGCGGCAAGCCGATCACGCGCGCATTGCCGAGCAGTTCGGGCTGGGGAAAGTCGGTGACGTAGCGCCCGATGCGACCATCTTCCAGCCCTTGCCGCAGCGCCGCCGGGTCGACGATGCCCTCGCGCGCGAAGTTGAGCAACACCACGCCCTTGCGCGCCACGTTCAGCGACGCGAGGCTGAAGCTGCCGCGCGTGGCATCGTTGAGCGGCACGTGGAAGGTAACGAAGTCCGAGGCCGCGTAAAGCTCGTTCAGGCTGCCGGCCTTCACCACGTCGGACGACAACTGCCAGGCCCCATCCACGGTCATGTGCGGATCGAAGCCATAGACGTTCATCCCGAGTGCCCGCGCGGCATTGGCCACCTTCACACCGATCGCACCGAGGCCAACCACGCCCAAGGTGCGGCCAGCAAGCTCGATGCCGACGAAGCGCTTCTTCTCGTGTTCGATGGCGTGGTGCGGATCGGCATGGCCGGCGAGACCGCCGACGAAGCCAAGGGCATCGCCCACGTTGCGCGCCGCCAGCAGCATGCCGGCCAGCACCAACTCCTTCACCGCGTTCGCGTTTGCGCCCGGGGCATTGAAGACCGGCACGCCGCGCTGGCTGAACTGTGCGACGGGAATGTTGTTGGTGCCGGCGCCGGCGCGAGCCACCGCTTTCACGCTGGCCGGCGTCTGCAGCTTGTGCATGTCGGCCGAACGCAACAGGATCGCATCCGGCTCCGACACTTCGTTGGCGATCTGGTAGCGGTCTTTCGGCAGGCGATCGGTGCCGCTGCGGGAAATGTTGTTGAGGGTCTGGATCTTGAACATGGCGAGGTCGTCAGAGTGATTCGGGATGGGTTCAACCGTGCCGGGAAGCAAATTCGCGCATGAAATCCACGAGCGCCTGCACGCCTTCCAACGGCATCGCGTTGTAGATCGAGGCGCGCATGCCACCGACCGATCGATGGCCCTTGAGCGACAGCAGACCGGCGGCCTTGGATTCGCCCAGAAACACGTCGTCGAGGGCGGCATCGGGCAAGGTGAAGGGGACATTCATCCAGCTGCGCGCGGACTTCTCCACGGGATTGGTGTAGTACCCGCCAGAACCATCGATCGCGCCGTACAGCAGTTCGGCCTTGCGCCGGTTGCGCTCGGCGATCGCAGGCATCCCGCCTTCGGCCTTCATCCACTTGAACACGAGGCCCGCCAGATACCAGGCGAAGGTCGGAGGCGTATTGAGCAGCGATCCTTCCTTGGCGTGCGCGGCATAGGTGAAGATCTTCGCCATGTTGCCGGGCGCCCGCGCAAGCAGGTCCTCGCGCACGATCAGTACCACCAGGCCCGAAGGCCCGATGTTCTTCTGTGCACCGGCGTAGATCAGGCCGTACTTCGAAACGTCGATGGGGCGCGACAGGATAGTGGACGAGAGGTCTGCCACCAGCGGCACCGAGCCAACCTCGGGCGTGTCGTGGAACTCGACTCCGTGGATGGTTTCGTTCGGAGTGACATGCACGTAGGCCGCGTCAGGCGAGAGCTTCCATTCGCTGCGTGGCGGGAGGGTAGTGAAATTGCCGGCCTCGGAGGTCGCGGCCACGTTGACCTTGCAGTAGGGCTTGGCCTCGCTTACCGCCTTTTGGCCCCAGGCCCCGGTGACGACGTAATCGGCGGGCTGGTCCGGCCGTGCCAGGTTCATCGGGATCTGGGCGAAATGCTGCGTTGCGCCACCCTGAAGGAACAGCACCTTGTAGTTGTCGGGCACGGCGAGGAGATCGCGCAGGTCGCGCTCGGCCTGGGCCGCCATCGCTTCGAAATTCTTGCCGCGATGGCTGATTTCCATCACAGAGGCGCGTTCTCCGCCCCACTCCAGCAGCTCCTGCTGGGCTTGACGCAACACCGCTTCCGGCAGCGCGGCAGGGCCGGCGCTGAAATTGTACGCACGCGACATCGGGGAGACTCCAGGCAACTTGCGAATTCGACACTATCATGCCGCGGTGCAGCATGAAACTGCGTGCGCGGGGCTGGTGGCGATTCGAACCGGTTGCGCTAGAGCCTTCGCCCTAACCTCCGCCCGGTTGCATGTGAAACGAAGCCCGGAGCACTCGGACCGAGCCCGCGCCTTGCCCGACGCTCAGGCGAAAGCGGCCGCGCGCGGCAGCAGGTAGCCGCCCGCCAGCAGGTCTTCAACCTGCTCCGGCGGCATCGCCGGCGAATACAGAAAGCCCTGGGCCTGTCTGGCAACCCATCGCAAGCAGCACGCGCGCCTGTCCCGCGGTCTCGACGCCTTCCGCCGTGAGCTCGAGTCCGAGGTCTTCGGCCAGGCTGGCGATGGTGCGCACCAGCGCCCGGTGGCGTGGGTTGATCTCGACATCGCGTATGAAGCTCTGGTCGATCTTGAGCGTATCGAACGGCGCCGAGGAAAACGAGTCGAGCGAGGAATAGCCGGTGCCGAAGTCGTCCACAGCCAGACGCACTCCGACAGCCTTGAGACGTTCCAGCGTGGCATTGGCCGGGCCGCGCCCGCTGCGGAACACGGTTTCAGTGATCTCCAGCGTCAAGTCAGCCGCTGCGATGCCGGAGGACTTGCAACACGGAGCGCAGGCGCGCCTCGACGTCGGGCGAGCTGACCTGACGCTCGTCGACATTCACACTGACGCCCAAGGCTCGGCGCCTCGGATACCGGCGTTGCCACGCGGCCAGATCGGCGCAAGCACGCTGCATCACCCACCAGTCGAGCACCGCAATCAGGCCGCTCTCCTCCGCCACGTGCAGGAACTCGCCCGGACCGATCAGGCCGCGCGTGGGATGCAACCAGCGCACCAGAGCTTCGAACCCCAGCAAGCTGCCGTTCTGCAGCGACACCACCGGCTGGTAGTGAACCCGGAATTCATCGCGCTCGAAGGCAAGACGGAAGTCGGTCTCGAGGTGGAAGCGTTGGCGCGCGGCAGCATGCATGGCCTCGTCGAAGAAGACGTAGCCGGACTTGCCCCCGGCCTTGGCGCGGTACATCGCGGTGTCGGCGTCGCGCAGTACCTGGTCATGCTTGCGGTAGTCGGGGTGGCCCAGGACGATGCCGAGGCTGGCACCGGAAAAGGCCTGATGACCATCCAGATCGAATGGTGCGTCGAACAGGCCGAGGATGCGTGAGGCGAGGCTTTCGGCACGCACCCGGTCGCAGGGACCGTGCGGCAGGATGGTGAACTCATCCCCGCCGTAGCGCGCCACCAAGGCGTCCTCACTCAGGGTTCGGGTCAGCAACTCGCCGACCACCACCAGCAGGCGATCGCCCGCCGCATGTCCGAGGCTGTCGTTGACCAGCTTGAAGCCGTCGAGATCGAGGAAGAGTACCGCGTAGTCGAGCCGCTCCTCGCTCCGCGCCTGGACGATGGCTTCATCGAGCCGGCGCTGGAACAGGGCGCGGTTCGGCAAGCCCGTCAGTGAATCGTGCGTGGCATGGAATCGTAGTCGTTGCTCGGCCTCGCGCTGCTTGGTGATGTCGCGCACCGTGCCGGTCAGGTGGGTCTCGCCATCGAGCACGATCTCGCCGATGCTGACCGTGACATGGATGCGGCTGCCGTCCTTGCACAGGTAGCAGTTCTCGAAATCCATCGGAGCTACCAGGCCCGCGGCGATGCGCTGCAGGCGCTCGCGCGCCGCCGGCAGGTACTCCGGTGCCACCAGGTGATGCAACTTGATCTGCAACAACTCCTCTTCACCATAGCCCAGCATCTCGGCCAGCCGGCGGTTGACATAGACGTAGCGCTCGCCACGCGAGATGAACACGCCGACCTGGCTGTGCTCGACCAGGGTCCGATACTTGAGCTCGGATCGCAGCAGCTCTTCTTCCGCGCGCCTGCGCGCGTTGATGTCGAGTACCGAACCGGAGAACAGGGGTTCACTGCCATCTTCCGGCCGCATCACGCGGACGCTGCCCGAAACCCACAGGCGCTGGCCGTCGCGCCCGACCACCTGGGTCTCGTAGTTGTCGAGACCGTCGCCGGAAGCCAGTCGCCGCAGGATGCCGTCGCGCTCGGCCGGATCGGCATAGAGATCCAGCATCGAGCGCGCTGCTTGAGTTCGTCCGGGCTGTCGTAACCCAGCATCTGCGCCAGCTGCGGATTCACTTCCAGGATCGCGCCCTTCATGCTGGTCCGGAACAGCCCGGCCGGGGACTGCTCGAACAGTTCGCGGTAGCGCTGCTCGGCCTCCTTCAACGCGGCCTGCTGACGCCGCTCTTCGGTAATGTCCCGTACCAGGCCCGTGGACGCGATGTCGCCGCGATACTGAACGGCATCCGCGCGCACCTGGCACAAGAGCTGACGCTGCCGTCCTTGCGAACCATGTGCAGGTCGTACTGCTGCACCGCGTTCGAACCTGCTTCGCGCGCGCTGCGGCGCCGCATCTGGGCCTCGCGATCGTGCGGGGCCACCAGCTCCATGTAGGCGATGCCGATGAGTTCGGCGTCCGGGTAGCCCAGCATCGCCGCCATGGCGCGGTTGGCAAAGACCACCTTGCCGCGCTGGATCAGGAACACGCCGTCACGACAATTGTCGACCAGCACCTGGTACAGGGTCTCGGACTGCTGCAGCGCCTGCTCGGCCAGCACCTGCTCGGTGATGTCGACCACCGTGCCCTCATAGAACAAGAGCACGTCATCGGCCCCGCGTACTGCCCGCACGTTCTCGCTGATCCACAGCCGGCTCCCGTCGCGCCGACGCATCTCGCTCTGCACCTGCTGCACGGTTCCCGCGCGATTCGCTTCGGCGTGAACCCGCATGCGTTGGGTCGGATCGACGTAGACATCCGTGACCCGGCTTTCCTCGTTCTGCAGCATTTCCTGCGGAGAGCCGTAGCCGAAGAGTCGGGCCATGGCCGGATTCACCTCGGTGAAGCGACCATTCGGCAGGCTGCGGTAGAGGCCCTCGGCCGCCGCTTCCACCAGCGTCCGGTAGCTCTCGGATTCGATTCGCGCGGACCGGGGCCCCTCGGTATCGGGGTGCACCTCGCGCAACAGGTTGAACACGACGACGCGCCCGTCGAGGTCGATCAGTTCGCTGTCGAGTCGACCGCGCAGGATGGTTCCGTCGCGGGCGCGACACCGCACGGAAAGATCGACGATCCCGGCGCCGCTGCGCAAATGGCCCCAGATCACGCTGCGCACGTCGGGGTCGGGCCAGAACTGGAGTTCCAGCGGTCGGCGTCCGCGAATCTCGCCCGCGCTCCACCCCAGAACCCGTTCAAACATCGGGTTCACATCCACGAAGGTACCGTCGTCGACACTGAGGATCGCGACGATGCTGCTGGAGTGGCGGAAGGCGCCCGCGAGTTGCATGCTCCCCCTCGAGGCCAGCCCACCTGGCCTCGGTCGCAGTATAGCCATGGGTCGGCATGCGAAAAGCAACGAATCCTTTCGCCTGATCGCGGTCTCTTCAAACAACCCTGCCACGAGGTCTGGCCATGTCCCGCTTCCACCTGCCCCCCATTCCTGGCTCCCGCATCACCCCCGAATCGGTGTACTCGGCGCGGCGTCGCCTGCTGGGTGGACTGGCGGCGTCTTCGCTGCTGTCCTCGCCCTTGCTGGCACTGAGTGGCTGCGCGCGCGCCGGGGATGAAGAACCGGCAGCAGTGGCGTCCACCCCCGATCGCACGGAAACAACTGCCTCGCCCGCAGGCGAGGAACTGACGCGTTTCCAGGATGCGAGCACCTACAACAACTTCTATGAGTTCGGCACCGGCAAGGCAGACCCTGCCCGGTATGCAGGGTCATTGAGGCCATCGCCTTGGTCGGTGGAGATCGCGGGCCATGCCGAGCTGACCGGCCGCTTCACGCTCGAGGACATCCTCAAGCCGCATCCGGTGGAGGAACGCGTCTATCGGCTGCGCTGTGTGGAAGGCTGGTCGATGGTGATCCCGTGGCGAGGCTTCGCGCTGGCCGACCTGATCCGGCGCTTCAAGCCCACGGCGCAAGCCAAGTACGTGGCGTTCACTACCCTCGTGGACCGGGAGCAAATGCCCGGACAACGTCACGCGGTGCTGGACTGGCCTTATGTGGAAGGATTGCGCATGGACGAGGCCATGCACCCGCTCAGCCTGCTCGCCACCGGCATGTACGGCCGCGACCTGCCGAACCAGAACGGTGCACCGCTGCGACTGGTGGTGCCCTGGAAATATGGCTTCAAGAGCATCAAGTCCATCGTGAGGATCGAATTCACCGAGCGCCAGCCGCCGACCAGCTGGAACGAAATGCAAGGACGCGAGTACGGGTTCTATTCCAACGTCAATCCGGACGTGGATCACCCGCGCTGGAGCCAGAAGACCGAACGCCGCCTCGCGGGAAGCGGAAGCCGCCTTTTCGCCAATCGCATTCCCACGTTGCCTTTCAACGGCTATGCCGATCAGGTGGCCGGGCTGTACGCAGGCATGGACCTGCACAAGTTCTTCTGATGCGTGGCCTGTTTTGGCCAAAGCTGGCGGCCCACATCCTGTCGCTGCTGCCGTTTGCGTGGCTCGTGTGGGACACGGCCGGCGATGCCCTGGGTGCCGACCCGATTGCCGCGATCACGCATCGGAGCGGCGACTGGGCGCTGCGCTTCGTGCTGATCGCGCTGGCCGTGACACCGTTGCGCAGGCTGTCTGGCTGGAACGTCCTGGCCCGCTTTCGCCGCCTGCTCGGTCTGTACGCCTTCTTCTACGCCAGCCTGCATTTCGCGACCTATCTGATCCTGGACTTGGGGGGCTACTGGACCCAGATCCTCGATGACCTGGTGAAACGGCCCTACATCACGGTCGGCTTCCTCGCCTGGCTGTGCCTGCTGCCGCTGGCACTCACTTCTACCCAAGGCATGATGCGGCGCCTCGGCCGGCGCTGGGCGCAGCTGCACCGGCTGGCCTATGTGGTCGGCGTGCTGGGCGTCTTGCATTACCTTTGGCTGGTGAAGGCGGACCTGCGCGAACCCATGTGGTATGGCGCGCTCCTCACCCTGCTGTTGCTCCTGCGACTGCCATCGCTTGCACGGAGGTTGGAACGCCGTCGCAAACCCCGGCCCTTGCGACGACCGCCCGAACCGGAATTCCCGGGTTGATGCGGCTCCCTCCGGGCCGTCCAGCCCGGAGCTAACGCGGCGCGTAGTTGAGGATCAGCGCGATGCCCGTCGCGATCAGGGCGGCGGCTCCGATCAGCCACCAGAAATTAAACCGCCCGGTAGCCGCTTCAGGAGTTGCCGCGACCGGCGTCGGCGCAGCAGCCGCGACGGGCGCACGCACCGCCTGCATGGTCTGGGTGGTGCCCTGGACACGCGGTGCCGGCGTGAACGTTCCCGCTGCCGCGCGGCGGCAGGCCAGGCGCCTCCAGCACGAATCGATGCTGCTCGAATGCGATCTGGTCACCCGGATGCAGCACCGCGTCCTTAAGCTCCACGCCGTTCACGACGCTGCCGTCATGCGATCCCTGATCGCGCAACACGACCCGGTCGGCATGCTGTTCGAGCGTGGCGTGGCGCTCTTCCATGCCCGGTTCGTCCAGGCGGATGCCCGCGTTGGCGGCCCGACCGATGGTGATCGGATCGAGCAGCGAGAAGGTCCGGCCATGGAAGGCGCCGGCGATGCCACGCAGCACGACGCGCGATGCGGCGGCGCGTTGGCCCGGATCCGTCAAGGCGACTGGCGGCGGCGGCAAGTTGCGATCGATGTTGTTCTCGTCGTCCGGCTTCACCAGCACCTGCAGGCGATTCAGGCTCACGACGTCGCCCAGGCGCAACAGCGCGAGTTCACGCACCGGTCTGGCATTGACGTGCGCCCCGCCGGAACCACCTTCCAGCAACAGGCTGATGCCCCGCTGCGGATCGATGCGGAATACCGCGTGGTTGCCGGACAGCCCCGCATCTGCCACCACCACCCGATTGCCGGGCGCGCTACCGATGCGCACTTCACCCTGGTCGACCACCACATCCGGGTGCTCACCATTCGGAAAATTCAAGCGCATGGACACTCCCCCCGGATTGTTCGCCATGTCGCGGACCAGATCGTCATGTCGACGAATTTAGCATAGCGATCCATCACCAGCGCGCATCGAGATCGAGCAGCAGGCGTTCGGTTCGGTCGTTGAGCCCGTCACGGGTTTCGAAGAACGCGGCCAGGCGCAGGCTCCAGGTTTCATTGAAGCCGTACCCGACCCAGGGCATGTGGCCGCGGGCGGCGGTATGGAACCACCAGTCGTCCGAGGTCACGGCGGCCAGCACGGCATTGCGCTGCATCCGCTGCCAGGCCCAGCCGAGTTCCCAGCCGCTGGCTAATCGATCACCCCAGGTGAGGCTGGCTCGCGCACCGCGATCCTCATCCTCGGCACCAAGGTTGCTCACCAGATCCACGCGCGCCACCAAGGGCCGGCTCGCCACGTCCCAGCGCAGATAGGCTTGCGCATCCAGCAAGTGGAAGTCGTCGCGGTATCGGCCTGACACCAGGGTGTTGCCCCGCCCCAGGCCGCCACGCGCGAAATCGTCGATCCCCGCCCAGTGCAGGTAAGCCAGTTGCACGCCTGCCCCGCGCGGGGCGCCTTCGTGTACATGCCAGCTGAACTGGGCCGCCGTCAGCTCGGCCCCGTCGCTGACGCTCGGATCACGGGAAAACACGCCGACATCGAGCTGCCAGCGATCGTACTCACGAGCGGCGCCGGTCGCCCTTCCCGCCAGACTCCAGGCGCGCAGGTCGGCATCCCACAGCAGTGGGCTCAAATCCAGGGTCAGGGGCGCCTTGCCGGCCTGGAGCATGGCATTCCACACGGATCCGGCGAAGCGCCGCTGGATGAAGAGCTGGTCGAGATCGACATGGTCGACGCGCTCGAGGTCATTGTTGATCAGCGTGTCCTTGTTGGCACCAGTGCCGATCCCCGCCTCGAGCGCCGCCAGGAAGGTGAAGTCCTCGTCCTGCTGCATGCCACCGAAGCGGAGCCGGAGTCGCTCGCGTTCGAGTGTGGGGCGATTGTTCGGCAGGCCTTCGACCCGGTCGTAGCGCAACTGGCCCTCGCCGAACCAGTGCGTGCCCGCAGCCGGCGCATCGGCGTTTGCCGGGTCGAAGTCAGGTTCCTCCTGAGCCATCGCTGCCGTCGTCGCGACCGCCAGGACCACTCCGAACCCAATGCGTGCAGCCATCCCCAAGCTCCCAGTCATGCGCCTCAGCCTCACGCCCGCAAGCGCGCCAGATCCGCCCCCAATTCCGCGGCACTCTGGTAGCGTGCTTCGCGTTCGCGCGCGATGCAACGCAGGATGATTTCTTCCAGCGCGGCGGGGATGTCCGGCCACAATGCCGAGGGCCGCACCGGTTCCTGCTGCAACTGCTGGCGATAGATCTCCATCGTGGTCTCGCCGCCGTAGGGCAAGCCGCCGCAGAACATTTCCGAAAGCATCACGCCGGCCGAATACAGGTCGGCGCGCGCATCGATCTCCTCGCCTGCCAGTTGCTCGGGTGCGGAGTAGCTGGGCGTGCCGATGTACATGCCGCGCTCAGTGAGGCCAGGCGTGGTACGACGTACCGGACGTGCGATGCCGAAGTCCATGAGCTTGGCATTGCCGCCCGACTCCAGGATCAGGTTCTCGGGCTTGATGTCGCGGTGCACCACGCCAACTTCGTGCGCGGCGGCGAGTCCGGCGCAGAACTGACGCGCGATGCGCAAGCCGGCCGAATACGGCAGGCGCCCGGATTCGTTGAGCAGCCCGCGCAAGGTCACGCCGCGCACGAACTCCATCGAGATGAAGGGCAGCCCGTTGATCTCGCCGAAATCGAAGGTGCGTAGCACGTTCGGGTGGGTGATCTTGCGCGCCAGCCGGATCTCGTCCTTGAGGCGCTCGAGCTGCTCGCGGTCCTGCAAGGCACCGGGCTTGAGCATCTTCAGCGCGACGATGTCGCGCAGTTCGAGGTCGTGCGCCTTGTACACCACGCCCATGCCGCCTTCGCCCAGTTGCGCGAGGATTTCGTAGCGGCCACCAAGTCGTGTGCCGGGTCGGTGCTCGTCCACGGCAGGTTCGGCCCGTGCCGCGGGCGAGGCGCGCGTGGCGCGCTCGCTTGGCGGCGGCGGCTCCGGGAACGTCACCGTGTCGAGGCCGGCGACGTTCAGCGCGTAATAGCGCTTGGCGCTCTGCGCGCCTTCAGCCACGCTGAGCAGTTCGGTGCCGAACGCATTCTTGAGGATGTCACCGACGCCGCGAGTCAACAGCACGCGCCCGGGACCGGACTCCCCCAGCAGGCGTTCCACCTGATAGCTGCCTGCACCAAACAGCGCCAACGACTCGCGCTCGCCCAGGGCCAGCACGCCGCCCACGACCTCTCCTTCCAGCAACGCCAAGGCCGGTGTGCGCAATCCGGGCACCTGGACCTCGTGCAGCAAGCCGTGGACCGCTTGCAGCGAGCGCAGCGCAGCGTCATGGCCCTCGAATCCGAGTACCCAGCGCTGTCCGTTCGCGCTCAGTACGCGAGCCCTGCATGCATGTGCGACCAGGTCGACCTGCTCGCCCGCGCGCTGCAGCCGGGCAAAGCGGGCGGCCACATCCCCCTCGTTGTCGCTCGGCGCGAACTCGATACCGAGCAACCAGCCTTGCAGCGCGCTCGGCGCCGGAATCGGCGGGCGCATCACCTCCGGCTCGGGCGCCTCAGCCTGATCGGGCAGGAAGCGGGAGAAGTTGGCGACATAGCCCTCGATGTCGCGCTTCTCACGCAGGTCGGAGAGCAGCGAATCGAACGCACGACCCAGACGCGCCAGCTCATCGCTGCCGGCAATGGCGAGTTTGGTCTGGTAGTTGCCGCCGGCGGCCTCTTCCGCCGCCTGCGCCAGCATCCGTGCCGGTTTGAGGATGCGCCGCGACAGCCACAGCGACAGCGGCAAGGCAATCGCCAGCGACACCACGCCTGCAACCAGCACGCTCTTCAGGATCTCGCGGTAGCCGCGCACCACATCGTCGCCCGATGCCAGCGAGGACACGGCCCCGAGGGTGGCCTCGCCCTCGACCGCGGTCGGACGCACCCGCGCAATCCAGTGCAGGCCATCGAAATCAAGGTCGAGTCGGTCGATGGGTTGCCCCAGCGAAATCGCCTGGCTCACGTCGGCACGCGCGGCGAACGCGGCGGCGAGCGCCGCTTCGCGCGCTTCGGGCATTGAACTGGCAGCGAGCGTGAGGCCCTCCTCGCCGGGCAGCCAGAAGGCGGTCTCGGCCTCGGAGGCACGCGCGATGTCGTGACTCAAGGCATCATCGACCTGCTGCGCCAGCAACAGGTAGCCCACCAGAAAGCCATCCTGTGCCAAGGGCAGGATCGCGGCCTGATAGAGCGCATCGCCCATGCGCCAGAAACCACTCTGCGGCGTTTCCTTCTGCTGCGCAGCTGCTACCAGCGGATCTTCCGCCAGGCTCTGCTGCAGGGCCTCGGCATCGTCGCTGCGCGCCAGCACCATCGCCTTCGCATCGAGCAGCAGGCCGAGGTCGAACTCGTACTGCGCCTTGCGCTCGATCAGCAGGTCGCGCAACGAAGCCGTATCCGGGCCGGTCGCTTCCCCGCCGAGTCCCAGTTCATCCTCGCCGCCCAGCGAGTAGCCACGTAGTTGATCAAGTCCGGATCACGCCCCAGGGCCACCAAGGTGCGTTCCAGCAGGCGCAATCGTTGCTGGGTCTGGCTGGCCTGGGCCTCAGCCGACTTGGCAAGAGCCTCGTCCACGGCTTCGGCAGCGATCCGCTGCCCGACGAACCAGGTGGCGGCCACTGCCGCCGATACCGCCAACACCACCAGCAAGGCGCACAGCAGGAAGATGCGCCACGCCAGCGGCAGGCGCGAGCCGCCGCGTTCAGTAGCCGGAGCGCTGGCCGCCATAGGGTTTCCCGAATTTGTTCATGTGGGGAGGTACGCGCGGTCGGCTCAGATCAAGCTCCACCGCCGTCGGTTCGGACAGGTCGACGCTCTTGCGTCGCCACAGGCGGGCGCGTTCGTGCCAGACGAACAGTTCGCCCTGCGCTCCGTCCGGCAACTCCAGGCGGAACTGCCCGGTGGCGTCGGGTCGCACGAAATAGGGAGAATCCAGCACCAGGATGTGCCCGACCATGTCGTGGTGCACGTTGCAGTAGACCCGCACCAACCCGGCCCGGTCGAAGCGGTGTTCGCGCGCCTCGCCCTTGCCGTACAGGCCCACGTCGAAATGCTGCGGCCCCGGTGGCGCAAACGCGTTGTGCAGGATCGGGTCGAAATTGGTGAAACGCACCGTGCTGCCCTGCAGAACCGGCAGGGCGCGCGGAAGGAACTGCTTGCGTTCCATCTTCATCTCGACCACATCGACCGGCGCCTGCAAGACCAAGGGCCGGTTTGGCCGGAAATACACGACGGCTTCGCGCGCTTCTTCCGCACGCAGTGGCTTGCCGTCCAGCGACAGGGAAACCCGACCCTGCAAGGTCGCCGCATCCACGCCGCCAAAGGCCAGGCCGGCCAGCGCCAACGCTGCGATACGCATCTGCCACGGCTGCATTCGCGCCCAACCCCCGCCGAATCCGCGATGCCGGCATCATAGCCGAGACGCCGATGACTGGCGGGTGAAATGGGCAGGTCGCAGAATAGGGCCGCCAGCCTCCAGGACGCCGCCCATGCCAAGCATCGAGATCCATCGCCGCCACGACAAGCCGATGAAGGAAGCCAAGGCGGCCGTCGATCGCGTGGCGGACAAGATCTCGGAAAGGTTCGATGTCGCCTGCGGCTGGAACGGGAACACCCTGGAGTTCGAACGCAGCGGCGTGAGCGGCAAGATCAGCCTCGGCAAGGGCGAGGTCCTGGTCACCGCCAACCTGGGCTTCCTGCTTATGGCGCTGCGCGGCACCATCGAGGCGGAAATCCACAAGTATCTGGATCGGGAGTTCGGCTAGCCGCATCCGGGCGCTGATTCGGGTCCGATGCCGCACCGGCGGCGCAACTACACCTCGAACGGCTTGGGCGCGCCCGCAAGCAGGCGTCGTGCCGTCTCGCCCTCGCGGCGCGCAATCTCGTTGAGGAAATGATCCGCGCCCTGCAGGCGCCGGAACGCAGCGAAGCCGCGTTCGAGGAAGCCCTGCAGCTCGCCGAGCCCGGCCAGCTTCGCCGGCAGGCGTGAGGCCCGCAGCAGACGCGGGATCCAGGGCTTGTGCACCGCGTGGTCGAGGGTGGCGCCGATGCGCAGGATCAGGTCGATCTGGCGCGCCCGCAGGCGCGGCTTTCCCACGAGCCGATAGGCTCGGGCGTAGGACGCTTCGTCGATCCGATCCTTGGGTCCGAGCATGCCTTGCAGCGCCTGTGCCAGGCGCAGGTCGAACGCATGACTGAGCCAGGCCAGTTCGATCGCATCGGCCGCCGTTTCGATCAGATGCGGCGGCAGCAGCTTGCGCATCAGCGGAAGCACCCTCTCGACATCACGGTCGCGGGCGCTCACATCGTGGTCGCCGTACAGGTCATCCAGGAAAAAGCGCGCGGCCGCCTCGGTCTGCGGCTGGGCCAGGAAATCGATGAAGCTGCGCCCCAGCCGCGCCGCCTGCCATCGTTGCAACGGCCCGATCCAGGCAGACCGGTTCCGCGGCTCGCACACCGGATCGCGTCCGCGGCGGTTGGCTTCCAGCACGCGGTGCAGACGGCGGTCGAGGGCGGCATTGGATGACATGGGGCAAGCGCGAGACGGCAAGTCGGCGCAAGATTGTGCCTGTCGAAGGCCGCAGGCGGCAGCCTTTCGGAACGGGGTTGTGACACAGTCTTGCTTGTCACTCTAACGCTGGTGGCTACAATCCGGGCGCTCCCGCTGCCACCGGTTCCGAATGCTCACTCTCCGCACAGCCAAGAAGAAGCGCGCCAGCAACACCCGGGTCGGCCTCGCCATCGCCGGCGGCGGCCCGATCGGTGGCATGTACGAACTCGGTGCCTTGCGCGCATTGGACGTGGCGATCGAAGGTCTCGACCTGACCCGCCTGCAGGTCTACGTGGGAGTCAGTTCCGGGGCCTTCCTTGCGGCCGGACTCGCGAACCGCATGACACCGAGCGAGATGCTGCGCGTCTTCATCACCGGCGACGGCGAAGACGCCAAATTCCGGCCGGAACGGTTCCTTCGCCCCGCCTTCCATGAATACCTCAAGCGCGCCACCGGGCTTCCGCGCGTCCTGTTCCACTGGTGGCGCGACCTGCTGCTGCGCCCGGGTGACATCAGCCTGAGCGAAGTGCTGATGCGATTCGGCGCGCTGGTGCCTACGGGCCTGTTTGACAACGACGCGATCGAGCACTTCCTGCGCGATGCGTTCACCCGCCATGGTCGCACCAACGATTTCCGTGAATTGCGCCGCAAGCTGTTCGTGGTGGCTGTGGATCTCGACAACGGCGAGGCAGTGCGTTTTGGCGGCCCCGGGTGGGACGACGTGCCGATCTCGCGTGCGGTGCAGGCTAGCGCGGCCCTCCCCGGGCTGTACCCGCCGGTGAACATCCGCTCGCGTAATTTCGTGGATGGCGCGCTGCGCCGGACGATGCACGCGTCGGTGGCGCTGGATCACGACATCGACCTGCTGTTTGGCCTGAATCCCATGGTGCCCTTCGATGCCACGCTGGCACAGGCCGAGGGCCGTCCACAACCCGACAGCCTGATTACGGGCGGGCTGCCCGCAGTGCTGTCGCAGACCTTCCGCACCCTGCTGCAGTCGCGCATGCAGGTCGGCATGGCCAAATACATGCACGACTACGAGCACACCGATCAGGTCGTGTTCGAACCCAACCCCGATGACGCCGAGATGTTCTTCACCAACATCTTCAGCTACTCCTCGCGGCAACGGGTCTGCGAACACGCCTATCGCGCCACGCTGGAAGATCTGTGCAAGCGGCGCGAGCAGATCGCGCCGCTGCTGGCGCATCACGGGCTACGCTTGCGTGACGAGGTGCTCGACGACGCACGGCTTTCCCTGGTCGATGGGCTCGGGCCGCAGGACCGCCGCCATGCCGACACCACGGCCCGCCTCAAGCGCGCGCTCGACGACGTCGACACCCTGGTTGCCGCGCGCCGCCCGCGCCGCCCCAAGCGTGGCGCGCAAGCATACTGAAGATCGGGCTGCAGCATTCGACGCCGCCACGCACCCCTGGACAGTTCGCCGCCCACGTAGTGTGAATATTCTAGCGGGCAAGCCTAGATTGCGGGCACACAAGGCGCGATGCGCCAAGAACAACCAGTGGAGGGACACCCGATGGCCAAGCTGAAATCCACCGCCAAGACCCGGTCTGCGCCGAAAGCGACCGAAGCCGCCCCGCGCAACATCATGGATTCTGCCCAGCAGATCTGGCAGGCCGGCATGGGCGCGTTCTCGCGCGCACAGGAAGAAGGCGGCAAGTTGTTCGAAACGCTCGTGAAGGAAGGTTCGACCTTGGAACAGAAGACGCGCAAGCTGGCCACCGGCAAGGTCGACGCGGTGCGTGATGCGGTGGAGAACCGCGTCGGCGCGGTCAAGGAACGCGCCGCCGATACCTGGGATCGCCTCGAGAAGGTGTTCGAGGATCGGGTGCAGCGCGCCCTCACCCGCCTTGGCGTTCCGGGGCGCGATGACCTCCAGTCCCTGATTGCGCGGGTCGATACGCTCAACGCTGAGCTGCGCAAGCTGGGCGGCGCCAAGGCGGCGCCGAGCCGCAAGGCCGGCGCCAAGCCGGCCGCCACCACCCGCAAGACGGTCAAGAAGGCGGTCGCCAAGCGCAAGAAGGCGATCAAGGACCTGACCGACTGAACATCACGCGACGGACCTCGTCCGTCGCTCGCTTGACGCCCGCCAGCCGCTCGGAACGCCGTTAGCTCCCTCCCCTACGGCTTCTGGCTGGCGGGCTTCTTCTTGCTCGTGCCCGAGCGTGGCCCGTCCATCTTCACGCGCACCTTGCACGCCAGACCCCGTCGACGGAAGCCCGAGCACTCCCTGCCCGACGAGTCCGAGCCCACGCTGAAGGCGGCGACATCGCGTTCGCGGCCTGCAGCGCTATCATTTCGCTCCCGCCACCCGACGAGCGCGAGCCCGACATGCTGTTCCACCCGGTCCTGATGGGCTTGATCGCGGCGTTGGTGATCGGCCTGGCGTTGTCGTTCGCCCTGGGCCTGTGGCGCAGCGACAAGCAGCAGGCAGCAGCCGGGATGGTGGCGCTGTGCGGGCTCAAGTGGCGAGACTTCGCGCATCTGGTCGAGGATGTCCTGCAGGAGCGCGGCTTCAGCCGTGCCCCGGAAGAGCGGAATCTGGGTGACGGCGGGTTTGACCTGCTGATGGCGCGTGGAAGCTCGCGCTATCTGGTGCAGTGCAAGAACGGCGCTGCGCATCGCGTCACCGACCAGGGCATTCGTGACTTGGCCACGCAAGTCGAATCGCACGGTGCCGAAGGCGCGGTGCTTGCCACGTCCGGTGGCGTCGAGGCTTCGGCGCGCCTGCTAGCGTCGAACCGCCGCATCGAGATCCTTGCAGACGAAGACTTGTGGCGACAGGTCCGCAGCTTCCTGCCGCACGACGTGCGCGAAGAAGTGCTGGTCCGCAGCCGTGCCGAGCGACTCAAGCGCTCGATCGCTACTGGCGTCGGTGCCTGCGTGGCAGGCCTGCTCACCGCCGCCGTGCTCCCGACGCCCGCGGCACTCGAGACCGCGAGTCCCGCGCTGCGCATGAGCATGCCGCAAACGGTGGCAAACGCCGCGAAGGCCACGACGCCGGCCGAGTCGCGCCCGGCCGTCGACACCACCCTGAGTGAATCGCAACTGGTCGCGCGACGCACCGCGGTAGCCATGGAGGTGCGGAACAATCCGGTCGTGGCGAACGCCTCCTGGGCGACCAAGTCCACCCTGGTGGTCAGCCTGCGCCAGAGTTCGGTTGAAATTCCTGACGCCCTGTTCGACGAGATCTGCCGCATCGTGCTGGAGCACGAGGAGCAACGCTACACCCGCCTGCAGATCGAAAGCCCGGCTGCCGAAGGCGGAATCGCGGCAGCCGTACGCTGGAAACAATGCCGTTGAACCCTGACGTGCGAGGCAGCGTCGGCTTCGCCGCCACCTGATCCGGCTTCGCACCACGTTCCAACCAACGCATCCGGCCGGGCACATGCGTCATGCGCAATGCGTCAGGGCGCGCTTCAGCTCGCGGGGGGCTTCCCGCGCCACCGCAGCTTGATCGATGCGCCGCGCGATGGCGGCGCATCGGTGCAACGCGATTACCAGTGCACGCCGCGCATCAGTGCCGCAAAGGCGATCTGTTCGTTGGTGGCCTGCTCGCCCTCGTGTCGACCCTTCATGCCCTTGGCCGCAGCCGAATCCGGGAACAATTCGAAGGCGGTGCTCATGACAACCTCGTAAGCCTTGGGCGCAATCGCATTGATCACGGCGGCAAAGGTGCCAAGGCGCGTGGCGATCCGGCTCGGTCGCTCGATGATCGCCTCCACGATCAGGTCGCCGGCCTCCTCCGGGCTCAACGTGGGCACGCTGTCGTACATCTTGGTGGGCGCGATCATCGCGGTCTTCACCAGCGGCATGTTGATCGTGGTGAAGGAAATCCCCTTCCCCGACAACTCGCCCTGGGCGCAGCGGCTGAAGGCATCGAGCGCCGACTTCGAGGCCACGTAGGCCGAGAAGCGCGGCGAATTGGCCAGCACGCCGATCGACGAGATGTTGATGATGTGGCCGCGACGGCGCTCGGTCATCTTCGGCAAGAAACCCATGATCAGTCTCAGGCACCCGAAATAGTTGAGCTGCATGGTGCGTTCGAAGTCGTGGAAGCGGTCGTAGCTGAGCTCGATCGAACGACGGATCGAGCGTCCGGCGTTGTTCACCAGCACATCGACCCCGCCATGATCGGCCGTCACCTTCGCCACCAGCTCATCGCAGGACTTCATGTCGGAGAGGTCGCAGGTATAGGCGTAGCAATCGCCACCGGCCGCCTTGATCTCGTCGCGGGTCGCGAACAACTCCTCTTCGCCGCGCGCCACAATCACCGTCTTGGCGCCCGCCGCGGCAATCTTGAGTGCCGCCGCCTTGCCAATGCCGGCCGAACCACCGGTGATTACCACCACCTTGCCGCCGATACGACCTTTCAGGCTGCGATCCACGAACAGTGCCGGGTCGAGGTGGCGCTCCCAGTAATCCCACAACCGCCACGCGTAGTCCTCCAGCGCAGGGACGCGGATCTTGCTGCCCTTGAGCGCGCGCTCGGTTTCACGGCAGTCGAAACGGGTCGGATAGGTGATGTTCTTCATCACCTCGCGCGGGATGCCGAGGTCGCGCAGCAGCATGTTGGTGAAGCGCTTCACCGGTGGCAGGTTGGTCAGTGCCATGCGAATCGGCGCAGGGACGAAGGCGAACATGCGTGCATCGAGCCGCATCGTCATCTGCGGCGCATGGCCGGCGCGCGCGAACAGGTTGAGCACCTCGCCGATGCGGCGCGGCGCCGGGTCGGTGAGGTGGAACACCCCGCCATCGAGCCCGGCCTTGTGCGCGATGTGGTCCATCGCGTCGACCACGTAGTCGACCGGCACCATGTTGATGCGGCCGCCCTCGATGCCGATGGTCGGCATCCATGCCGGGATGGCCTCGCGCAGTTTCTTCAGCAGGGTGAAGAAGTAGTACGGTCCATCGATCTTGTCGATCTCGCCGGTCTTCGAATGACCCAGGACAATGCTGGGGCGATAGATGCGGTAAGGAATCTTGTCGCACTCGGTACGCACGATCTTTTCCGACTCGTGCTTGGTGCGGAAATACGGATTGGTGTCGAGGTCTTCGGCCTCGGCGAACATGTCCTCCCGGAACACGCCCGGATACAACCCGGCCACGGCAATGGAACTGGTGTGGTGGAAGCAGCCGGCCTTGATGGCTTCCGCCAGTTGCACCGCGTTGCGGGTGCCATCGATGTTCGCCACCTGCTGGCTGGCCGCGTCGGCATTGAGGTCATAGATGGCAGCAAGGTGGAAGAAGTGCTTGACCTTGCCGACGAGCGCCTTGGCCTGCGCCGTGGAAACCCCGAGGTTGGGTTTGGCCAGGTCACCCGGCACCGGCACGATCCGTTTTCCATCCCAGCCCATCTTTTCGATCAGCTCATCGAGCTTCTTCTGCGACCCCTTGCGCACCAGCACGTGGATCGTGCCCTTGCGCGCGAGCAACTTGCCGATCAGGAACCGACCGATGAAGCCCGTGGCTCCGGTGACGAAATAGGACATTGCGCTCCCCTCCCCCGATGGCTGCCGCTACGCCGGGCACCCGCCCTGCGCCCGCGTATGGATGTAGACCAAAGATAGCCCCGAGTGCGTTCCCTGCCTAGCGTCGCGCGACGATTTCGCTCCGCCGAAAACCTCGCGTTGACCGTCCTGGGGGCGCGTGTTATCTACCAGCCCACGCCGGCGGCAACGCAACCGGCATCCGTTCCCCCTTCCCGGAGCCCGCCATGGCCGATCTCAAGGCCCAGTTCGAACAAGCTGCCAAGGACATCAAGGACCTCTCGGAGCGTCCCGACAACGACACCTTGCTCAAGCTCTATGCGCTCTACAAGCAAGGGGCGGACGGTGACGTCAGCGGCCCCAAGCCGGGCTTCTTCGATTTCGTGGGCACCGCCAAGTACGAAGCCTGGGCCAAGCTCAAGGGCACCGCTTCCGACGACGCGATGAAGAAGTATGTGGATCTGGTGAAGAAACTGCGTTCCTGAGCCCCATCCATGGCCCGGCGCACGCGCGAGCGCATCCTCGAAGCCAGCCTCGCGCTGTTCAACACCCGTGGCGAGCCCAATGTCACGACCAACCACATCGCCGACGAACTGGAGATCAGCCCGGGCAACCTCTACTACCACTTCCGCAACAAGGACGACATCATCGAGCAGCTCTTCGCGCAGTACGAAGAGCGCATCGATCGCGCCCTGACCACGCCCGAAGGCCGCCTGCCGGGCCTTGAGGACATCTGGCTGCAACTGCACCTGGTCTACGAATGCATCTGGGAGTTCCGCTTCCTGTATCGCGACCTGGTCGACATCCTCAGCCGCAACCGCAAGCTGCGCCTGCATTTTGCCCGCATCCTCAAGCGCGCCACCGACAGCGCCACCGAAGTGATGCGCGGCCTGGTGCAAGCCGGCGTCATGCGCGCCTCCAAGGACGAAATCGAGGCCACCGCCAGCAACATCCTGCTGATCGCAACCTTCTGGCTCAACTTCAGCAGCGTGCGCGGCACCAGCGACGAGCACGAGGCGATACGTCATGGCATCCGCCAGGTGATGATGCTGCTTGCGCCCTTCCTGCGCGATGCCGAGCGCCTGCATCTGAACACCTTGTCCCAGGCCTACGTCCAGTCCTGATCCGCGGCAATCTGCACCAACCAACAAAAACGCCCCGGCAATCCTGCCGGGGCGCCTTCGTAGCCCTGTCGTTGGAGGGACAGTTACTGCACCGGGCCGCGGCCCGGCGTGATTGCGTCAGGCCGCACGCGCCTTGCGTACCACGCGCTTGGTTGCTGCCTTGGTCTTGCGTACCGCGCGCTTCGCACCGGTGGTGGCGCGGGTCTTGATGCTGCGCTTGACGCCGAACTTGTCCAGCACCGGCGCGAGGCGGCTTTCCACCTCAGACTTTACCGTGCCGTAGGTGGCGTCGAAACGGGCTCGAATCGGGGTCACCACGGCTTCCATGCGCTCGCGCACGATTTCGACGCCGAGTACTGCCTGCTCCTTGAGGCTCTCGATGCCCTGTTCGACACGGCCCTGGATCGACTTGCCTTCATCCAGCAGCACGCCATAGAGCTTGATGCCCTGCTTGCGAGTCAGCGACATAGCGCCAACGCCGGCAAGGAGGAAATCGCGGGGCTCGATGCCGCCCTTCGCTTTGCTTCGAGTCTTGATCTGCTTGGCCATGGGACACCTCTTCTGCGTATGTGTCGGGCCGCCGGGCCCGGAACGGGAGTACGAGGCTTCGTACGGAGGCGTATGCTAGAAAGCACGGCTAGAACAAACACACTACGGGGACAGCGCGATGGCGAAGAAGGGCTGGGTTGCATTTCCGCATGACGCGAAATCCTTCGACTACGCCGGCGACAAGCTGGCCAAGGCCTGGGACAAGCTGCACGCGGGCGATTGCGAGCCGTTCCCGGACGAGGGCCGCATCGCCAGGCTGCTCAAGGCCAACCCAAAGCTCGGCAAGGCGGCCGATGCCGGCAAGATCGCCGCCGCACTCCAGGAGGCCTGGCGCGCGTATCACAAGGGCGAGTTTCAGGCCGCGTTCGAGGCGGGCGAGAAGCTGGGCGCACTCGGCGCTTCGGTCGCGGTGAAGGCCGGCGGCATCCACGCGGTCTACCTGCTCGACGACGAGAAGGAGCAACTCAAGCGCTATGAGGCGCTTGGCGCAATGGCGGACGAGGCGATCAAGGCGCTGCCGGACGAAGCCAACGCGCACTATCGCCGTGCCTTCGCGATAGGCCGCTACAGCCAGGGCATTTCGATCGCCAAGGCACTGTCGCAGGGCCTCGCGGGCAAGGTGAAGGAGAGTCTCGACAAGACCCTCAAACTTGCTCCGAAGCATGCCGAGGCGCATACCGCGCTGGGCCTGTACCACGCCGAGATAGTCAACAAGGTCGGCGCGTTGATCGGCGGCATGACCTACGGCGTGAAAGCCGCCACCGGCGAAGAGCACCTCAAGACCGCACTCAAGCTCACGCCCGACTCACCGATCGCGCACATCGAGTACGGCAACGGCTTGATGCTGCTGTACGGCAGCAAGAAGGAAGACGACGCCGCGGCGGCCTACGAGAAAGCCAGCAAGCTCAAGCCGAAGGACGCAATGGAAAAGCTCGACCTGGAGTTTGCCAAGTCGCAGTTGGAGGATTGATTCGGGCCGCGACACGGCAACTGGGTGTCACCCCGCCAGTTCCCGCGCCAGCGTCCACTGCGCATCCTTCGACGTGATCGGCTGTTCCCAGTCTTCCATCAGGGTGATGTAGAGCAGCTTTTCGAACTCGCCTTGGAAGCGTTTGATGATCTCGTCCGGCTTGTTCACCGACTTGGCGTCGGTGATCAGGCCGAAGTGCACCTGTCCGTTGTAGCTCAGGATACTGATGCCCATGCCGATGCCACCGGTCTGCGGCACCCAGAACATCTGATCGGTGACCTTGCAGCCGGCGAGGAACAGCGGCATCTGCGGACCTGGCACGTTCGTCGCCACCGAGGTGGCCTTGCGGCTGAACAGGTCGAGCGCAAAGCGCTGCACCGGCAATGGCGTCATCCCCAGCGCCGCCAGTACCCCGAAAGTCATCACCGCCTGGCGCGAGGACTTGATCTGGCGCATGTTCTCGGCCACGTGTTCGAGCCGGCACAGCGGATTGGCCTCGCCGATGGGCAGGTCGAGGAACACCAGACCAAAGTGATTGCCGAGCTTCTTGGCATGCGCCAGCGGCCGCAAGTTGACCGGCACGGTGGCCCGGATCGTGAGGCCATCCACCTCTTCACCCAACTCCAGCAGGTAGGACCGCAGCGCCCCGGCAGCAGAGGAAAGCAACACGTCGTTGACCGTGCAGCCGAGCGCCTTGCCAACGGTCTTCACGTCCTGCAGGCCCAACGGCTCGGCCCAGGCGCAGCGCTTGCTCACGCCCAGCGGCGCCTTGAACACGGTAGGCGGATCGTCCGGCAGGGCCAGGGCCAGGGCCAGCTCCTTGGCGATCTCGCCGCCTTCCTTCGCGATCACCGCCGCAAGGGAGGGATCGCGATAGAGATCCATGCCCTTCTCGAACACCTTGCCGCCCATCTTCACGGCCTTGTCGAGCTGGGCCTGCATCGGCGAGAAGAACTTGCGCGTGACCTGCTCACCATCGTCCTTGAGCCAGGCCTTGGGCAAATCGCTGTCCTTGGCCCGCTTGGCGCGCACGTCGGTCAGCGACAGCAGCACCTGGATCAGCGCGATGCCATCGGCATAACAGTGATGGATGCGGGTGACGAGCGCGCTACCGCCGCGATAGTTGTCGACGATGTGGAACTGCCACAGTGGCTTGGAATGATCCAGCGGCGAGGAGGCGAGCTGGCTCACCAGTCGTTCCAGCTCGGGTTTCTGCGCCGCCCCGGGCAGGGCGGTGAGGCGGATGTGCCAGTCGAGGTCGAAATCCTGGTCGGTTTCCCAGTAGGCCGCCGACCCGGTGTCCACTGCCTTCTGCCGGAAGCGCTTGAATGCAAGGAAGCGTTCGGCAATGAGCGTGCGGAACGCCTTCGGATCGAGCCGGTCCTCGAACATCAGGACACCAGTGATCATCATCAGGTTGGTCGGCTTCTCCATCCGCAACCACGCGGTGTCGACCTTGGACATCGCCTCGCGCCGACCGCGGCGCGACTTCAACAGACCCGTATCGAGCAACGCCATTGCCTTTCCCCCGATTGTGCCGCGATGTTGCCCGCGCTGCCGGGGAGCGTCAACGCACCTCATGCGCCGCGGGTGCGGCTATAGGCGGCGAGCGCCGCAACGTGGCACGAGTCTGTTGCTCCCTGCGCGGCCGCCAGGGCCAGGTTGTCGTTGACCTCAGGCACTCGCTCCCTCGCGTTGCCCGCATTCCGCCATGCAGCGTCCGTCCGCTGCCACGGCCGCAGCCTATACTTTGCCTTGAACCAGAGAGGTGACCGTGATGCGCAAGAGTCTGGCCGCTCCCCTGTGGACGGCGTGTGTGTTGTTTGCCGTGATCCTGGCCGGTTGCGGACGTGATGCCGCGCCGCCGCCGGTCGCCGCGCCGCCGGCCGCCACCCGGGCATCGTCGCCGTCGCAGGAGTTCGAATTGCTCCAGGCTGGCAGCGAAACCTACAACGGCCGCCCCGCGCTCAAGCTGCAATTTTCCCAGCCCCTGGCCGCGGCCCAGACCTTCGACCAACTGCTCGCCGTAACCAATGCCGAGGGCGCGCCACAGACCGGCAGTTGGGTGCTGGACGAAGACAACCGCAGCCTGCGCTTCCCGTTCGTGCAGGCCAACCAGACCTACAAGGTGTCGATCAAGGCCGCGCTCGCGGCCGCCGATGGCCGCAGCCTCGGCGACCAGGCCCCGCGCGAGGTGTTCTCCGGTGATCTGCCGCCGGCGGTCGGATTCGCCAGCCAGGGCAGCGTGCTGCCGGCGCGCGACAGCGATGGCCTTCCGATCATTTCGGTGAACGTGAAGGAAGTGGATGTCGAATTCCTGCGGGTACGCGATGCATCGCTCTCGCAGTTCTTTACCCGCTTCCTGCGCCAGGAGCAGCGCAGTTACTGGGAAATGGACGACCTCACCGCGATCGCCGATCCGGTCTATGCCAATCGCTTCGCGCTGGAAGCCGCACCGAACCAACGCGGCGTGAGCTTCCTGCCGGTGCAGACCATCCCGGAACTGCGCGAGCCGGGCCTGTATTTCGCCATCCTGAAGCGGCCAGGCGTGTTCGACGGACAGCTCGAAGCCAGCCACTTCTATGTCGGTGACCTCGGCCTGCACGCACGCCTGCAGGGCGAATCCCTCTGGCTGCACGCCGCCTCGCTGGCCGATGGCGAGGCACGTTCCTCGGTCGCGGTGCAAGTGCTCGACAAGAACGGCCTCGTCCTCGTGCAGGGCGACACCGATGCCGAAGGCGACCTCACCCTTGCGTACAAGCCACAATCCGAGCACGTGTTGCTGGCGCGCAGCGGCAGCGAGATCGCGCTGATCCCCTTCCGCCAGCCGGCGCTGGACCTGTCCGAATTCCCGATCACCGGGCGCAAGCAGACCGCGCAGGACGTCTATGCATGGTCGGGCCGCGACCTGTATCGCCCGGGCGAGCCCTTGCAGGTCTCGGCCTTGCTGCGCGATCACGACGGGCGCGCGCTGTCTGATGCCTTGCCGCTCTATGCCACGTTGCGCCAGCCCGATGGCCGTGCCATTTCCACCGTCCCGCTGCAGGCCGGCGCACTCGGCTACTACAGCTATCAGCGCACGCTCGCTGCCGACGCCAGCACCGGCAAGTGGTCGGTGGAATACCGGGTCGATCCGGCCGCGACCGAAGCACTCGGTCGCTTTGCCTTCCGCATCGAGGAGTTCCTGCCCGAACGGCTCAAGCTCGCGCTCGATTCGCCGTCGCCCACGCTGACACCGGGCGAAGCACTGGAGCTGCAGATCGATGCCGACTACCTGTACGGCGCGCCCGCGGCGGGCAATCGCTTCACTGCCGACGTGATCTATCGGAATGCACAGCACGCAGTACCCGCGTTCAAGGACTACTTCTTCGGGGATCCCACCCTCGAGCTGCCGAAGGAACCGCAGTCGGTGATTGACGCCACCCTGGGTGACGACGGCACCCTGGTGCAGAGCATCGACCTGCTACCCGACGGCCCCGCCGTCACCGCGCCGGTGGAGGTACTGGTGGCGGGCAGCGTATTCGAATCCGGTGGCCGTGCCGTGCGGCGTTCGCTCACCCGCACCATCTGGCCCGCCGACGCCCTGGTCGGCGCGCGTCCGCTATTCGATCCGGAAGATGGTGCCGATGCCAACAGTACGGCGGGATTCGAGATCGTGCGCAGCGATGCAAGCGGCAAGCTGACCGCCGCCGCCGCGCTGGAAGTGACCCTGGTGCGCGAATTGCGCGACTACCACTGGACCTGGAACGATGGCCAGGGCTGGCGCAGCGACTACACCCAGCGCTTCGAAACGATCGAGCAGGCCACCCTGGCGCTCGACGGCAGCAAGCCCGGCCGCTACGAGGCGCGCGTGGAATGGGGCGAGTACCGACTCGAGATCAAGGATCCGGACACCGGACTCACGCTGCGCTACCCGTTTACCGCCGGCTGGAGCTGGAACGACGACAACCGCGGCGTGGACGCACGCCCCGAGAAGGTCAAGCTCGCCCTGGACAAGACCAGTTACGCCCCCGGCGACGTGCTCAAGGTGACGCTGACTGCGCCCTTCGAAGGTCCGGGCGTGTTGCTGGTGGAAAGCGACAAGCTGCTGTATCGGACCGAAGTGGAAGCTCGTGTTGGCGCCAGCTACGAAATCCCGATCGAGAAGGACTGGCTGCGCCACGACGTCTACATCACGGCGCTGGTGTTCCGCCCGGCTGGAAGCGACGCCAAGTCGGGCCCGGGCCGCGCCATCGGCGTGGTGCATGTGCCAATGGCCGGGGTCGATCGGACCGCATCGCTGGCACTCGAGGCTCCCGAGATCAGCCGCCCCGGCGACCCGATCCGGATCACCCTCAACGCGCCGGAGTTCGCGGGAAAATCGGCCCATGCCGTGGTGGAAGCGGTCGACCTTGGCATCATCAACCTCAGCAATTACCCGCTGCCCGACGCCGCGGATTACTTTCTGGCGCAACGTGCGCTCGGAATCGAGGCCTGGGACTTGTACGGCCGCGTGATCGAACGCCTGCAAGGTGAGCGCGCGCGCCTGCGCTTTGGTGGCGACGCGGCACTCGCTGCCCTGCCGCAGGCACGACGCCCAACCGCGCGGGTGCAGACCGTGGCCTTGCATCACGCTCCGGTCGAATTCGATGCACAAGGCCAGGCAACCGTGACCTTCACCGCGCCCGAATTCAACGGCGCGCTGCGTGTTGCAGCCCTGGCCTACTCGGCCGACCGCTATGCCAAGGCCAGCGTCGAGAGCATCGTGCGCGCGCCCCTGGTGCTGGAAGTCAGCACCCCGCGCGCACTCGCACCCGGCGACCGCAGCCACATCAGCGTTGATCTGCACAACCTCAGCGGTGCCGCGAGCAAGCTCACGGTGCGCGCCCAGGCGCAGGCACCGCTCAGCGTGCAAGGCGCGGCGCAGGTCGTGGAACTGGCCGACAACCAGCGTCGCACCCTCAACTTCCCGCTCAGCGCCCTGCCCGGCTTCGGGGTCGGCAAGTTCCAGGTCAGCGCCGAATCCGCGAACGGCAAGCTCGAGCGCGAGTACGAGATCGCGGTGCGTCCGGCCTGGCCCAGCCTGCGCCGCAGCGAGGCCCGCGTGATCGAGCAGACGCAAACCCTGAGCTTCGGCACCAACCTGTTCGAAGGCCTGATGCCGGGCTCGGGCAAGGCCCTGATCTCGATCTCGTCCACGCCGCCGCTGCCTTTTGCCGCGTCGATCAAGGGACTCATCGGCTATCCCTACGGATGCATCGAGCAGACCAGCAGCCGGCTCTGGCCGCTGCTGTGGATGGACGATGCCACCGCAGGCAAATTCGGCCTCAGCCCGCTGCCGGCAGCGGAACGACTCGACATGATCGATGCCGGGTTCAACCGCCTCGCCGCGATGCAACTGGAAAGCGGTCACTTCGCCTACTGGCCGGGCGAGGGCTATCCCATGCCGCAGCTCACGCCCTACATCGCGGACCTGCTGCTTTCTGCCCAGCAGGCAGGACACACCGTGCCACAAGCGGTGCTGGACAAGGCCATGCAGCGGCTCAACGACGACCTGCTCACCGGCGGCGAGGGCTACTACGACTACGAGTATTCCGAGCACCTGCGCTTTGCCGGCCAGGCCTACGCCGGCTACGTGCTGGCCAAGGCGAATCGCGCCCCGCTCGGCACCCTGCGTTCGCTCTACGAGAACGAGCGCAGCAAGTCGATCACCGCGCTGCCTCTGGTGCACCTGGGCCTCGCGCTGAAGTTGCAGGGGGACGCGGCGCGCGGCGAGGCCGCGATCGAGGAAGCCCTGGGCAAGAAGGGCAAGCGTCCGGCCTGGCTCGGCGACTACGGCTCGCGTACCCGCGACGATGCCCTGATCCTTGCCCTGCTGCACGAACACCAGATCGCCACGCCGAAGCGCGATGAGCGCGTCCTGACCCTGGCGCGAGAACTGCGCAAGCCCGACATCGAGCAGCACTGGCTCAGCACCCAGGAACAACTCGCGATCTTCCGCCTCGGCCGCTCACTGCTGGGCGGCGATGCACGCGGATTGCAGGGCGAGTTGTCGCTGGGCGGCGAGAAGGTCGAAGCGATGAGCGGTCGGCCGATGTTTGCGCGCGAATTCGGCGTCGAGGAATTGCGCCGTGGCGTGAACCTTTCGCTCGAAGGCGCTGGCCCGTTCTGGCTGGCGCAGGATGTGGTCGGCACGCCGACCCGGGCCCCGGCGGTGGAAGACGACCCGGTCCGCATCCGGCGCGCGTGGTACCGCACCGACGGCAAGCTGTTCGAAGGCGGCCGGCTCAAGGAAGGAGAGACCCTGGTGGCCAAGCTCACGATCGAGGCCAAGGAAGAAATGCGCGATGCGCTGGTGGTTGACCTGCTGCCGGCCGGGATCGAGATCGAGAACCTCGCGCTCGGCGACCGCGGCGCCCTGGGCGAACTGGTGCTGGACGGAATCACCCTGAACCAGCGCGAGTACTCGGCCGAGATCCGGCACGAGGAATTCCTCGATGACCGCTACGTAGCCGCCGTGAAGCTCTACGGCGGCTCGCCGGCGCACCTGTTCTACCTGATCCGGGCGGTCTCGCCCGGAACCTTCGTGGTGCCGCCGCCGATGGTCGAGGACATGTACCGCCCGCGCCTGCGCGGCCTCGGCCAGTCGATTCCGCAGGAAGTGGAGGTGACGCCGCCGTGACTCCGGCGTGGCGAGCACTGGCCGGATTTGCCGGGCTGCTGGCGGCCACGGCCGCGGTGATCTTCACCCTGGACCGGGTCTTCCCGCTGCCCTTGCCCGATGCCCAGCACGATGCCGCCACCGTCGTCCTCGCCGCCGATGGCACGCCCTTGCGTGCCTTCGCCGACCGCGAAGGAGTGTGGCGCTACCCGGTGCAGATCGAGGAAGTCTCGCCGCACTACATTGACGCGCTGCTGGCCTACGAGGATCGCTGGTTCTGGCGACACGCGGGCGTGAACCCACTGGCCTTGCTGCGGGCGGCGGCACATTCGGCCTGGCATGGCGAGATCGTTTCGGGCGGCTCCACCCTGACCATGCAGGTGGCGCGCCTGATCGAACCGATCCCGCACAGCGCCGGTGGAAAGTGGCGCCAGATGGCGCGTGCCCTGCAACTGGAATGGCATCTGTCCAAACGCGAGATCCTCACGCTCTACCTCAACTACGCGCCGTTCGGCGGCACGCTGCAGGGCGTTCAGGCCGCCAGTTACGGCTATCTCGGCAAACCTGCGGCGCAACTGTCGCAGGCAGAGGCTGCACTGCTTGCGGTGTTGCCCCAAGCCCCGAGCCGGTTGCGGCCGGACCGCGCGCCCGAGGCGGCGCGGGCAGCGCGCGACAAGGTGCTGCAACGCCTCGCGGACCGCGGCGTCTGGAGCATCGCGCAGGTGCGAGATGCACAGATCGAAGCCGTCGCGTCACGCAGCTTGAAGCCGCCCCTGCATGGTGCCCTGCTGGCCGAACGCCTGCGCCAGGCACAACCCGCCGCCCGCGAGATTCACAGCACGCTGGATTTCGACCTGCAGCGCCGACTGGAGGCGCGCGTCGCAGACTGGGTGTCGCGCCTGCCACCCAAGACCTCCGCCGCGTTGATCGTAGCCGACACCCGCAGTTTGCAAGTGCGGGCCTACGTCGGCACTGCCCGCTTCGGCGACACCGCCAGCTACGGCCATCTCGACATGGTGCGCGCGCAGCGCTCGCCCGGTTCCACCCTCAAGCCATTCCTGTACGGCCTTGCGCTCGATGACGGCCTGATCCATTCCGCCAGCTTGCTGGTCGATGCACCGCAGAGTTTCGACGGCTATCGCCCGGGCAATTTCGACCAGCGCTTTCGCGGCCCGATCGATGCCACGACGGCGCTGCAGCAATCGCTCAACGTGCCGGCCGTGGCACTGCTCGATGCCCTCGGCGAGGAACGCTTCGCGGCGCGCCTGGCGCACGCCGGCCTGCCACTGCGCCTGCCGAATGCGGTCGAGCCCAATCTGTCGATGATCCTCGGGGGAACGGAAGCACGGCTCGAAGACCTGGTCGGAGCCTATGCAGCGTTGCATCGCGACGGTCTCGCCGGCGAACTGCGCCTGCGCGACACGGACCCGCTGCGAGAGCGTCGCCTGCTCTCGCCAGGAGCTGCGTGGATCGTGCGTGAAATGCTGCAGTCGGCACCGCGGCCGGGCGAAACCGCAGACCGCTTCGACACCGCGCACCGCAGCGACCTCGCGTGGAAGACCGGCACCAGCTACGGCTTTCGCGATGCCTGGGCCGTGGGTGCCAGCGCCGGGGCCACCATCGGCGTCTGGATCGGCCGACCCGACGGCACGCCGCTGCCCGGGCAATACGGCGCGGTCACGGCGCTGCCGCTGCTGCTCGCGGTCGCCGATTCCCTGCCGCGCTCCTTGCGTGCCCTGTCCTCACCGATGCCGGCCAGCGTCGCGAAGCAGGAGATCTGCTGGCCGCTCGGCCGCCTCGCCTCGGAAACTACCGAGCAGCACTGCCATCGCCGGCGCGAAGCGTTCGTACTCGATGGCACGGTACCGCCGACCCTGGCCGTGGCGGAAGAAGGCACGCCGCCCGGATTGATCACCTGGCACCAGGACGCTCGCACCGGCCTGCGCCTGTCCGAACACTGCAACGAGCGGCATGCGAGCGCACTGGCGCAGACCGCGCGCTGGCCGGCGCTGGCGACACCCTGGCTGGATGCCGGCGAACGGCGCCTCTCTGCGCTGCCGGCGCTTGCTTCCGACTGCCGCGACGAGGCCGAGCCTGCCGCCTCGCTGCGCATCGCCGGCGTGGTGGACGGCAGCGTGCTGCGTCCGGCACCGAATTCCACGCGCGCCCCGCAACTCACCCTGCGTGCGCTCGGCACGCGCGATGAAGTGCGCTGGCTGCTCGATGGCAGGCTGCTGGGACGAACCCGTGCCGATGGCGCCCTGCACGCCGAACTGGGCGGCGCCGGAACGCAACGCATACTCGCGCTCGACACCGCCGGGCGCTATGCCACGGTCGATGTGCGCGTGGCGAACTATTGAGCTTTGCGTAAATAGTCGACGAGAGACTGGGCGTCCTTCGACTTCGGCCTCTTCGCGGCCTACGCTCAGGATGAGCGGCATTTGTGAACCCCGCTCATCCTGAGCGTAGCGCCCCAGGCGCGAAGTCGAAGGAAGCGCGCTGTCAATCAATTGCGCAAGTCTCAATTATGCAGCGCGCATCCGATCGAGCCCTTGCGATCCCCTCGATCAGGGTCATCGATAGCGGCAGCGCCGCGTAAATGGTTGACGAGAGACTGGGCGTCCTTCGACTTCGGCCTCTTCGCGGCCTACGCTCAGGATGAGCGGCATTTGTGAACCCCGCTCATCCTGAGCGTAGCGCCCAAGGCGCGAAGTCGAAGGACGCGGGCCGTCAATCAATTGCGCAAGTCTCAATAAATGGCTGTTGAGCTTTGCGTAAATGGTTGACGAGAGACTCGGCGGCCTTCGACTTCGGCCTCTTCGCGGCCTACGCTCAGGATGAGCGGCATTTGTGAACCCCGCTCATCCTGAGCGTAGCGCCCAAGGCGCGAAGTCGAAGGACGCGGGCCGTCAATCAATTGCACAAGTCTCAATAACAGGCTGTTGAAAAGCAGCCTGTTAGTCGCGGCCACGGACCGCCGCGTCGCGAAGCAATCGCTCAAGCGATTGGTTCGCGGGAGCGAGTCCGGACCTGCGCCGGACTTGCGACGTGAAAAAACGCACACGAAGTGCATTTTTCACCAACGTGCTAATCCAGCCGCTTGCGGAACCGCAGGATCGCCATGCTCATCATCACCAGCGTGAATCCGGCCAAGGCCCAGACCTCCGGCAGGAGATCGACGAGGTCCGCACCCCGCAGCATCACACCGCGGATCAGGCGCATGAAGTGCGTCAGGGGCAAGGCCTCGGCGATCCACTGCGCGAACTTCGGCATGCCCGCGAACGGGAACATGAAGCCGGAGAGCAGGATCGATGGCAGGAACACGAAGAACGTCATTTGCATCGCCTGGAACTGCGATTTCGCCTGGGTGGAGATCAGCAATCCAAGGCTCAGGTTGGCCGCGATCAGCAACAAGGCGGCGAAAAACACGTCGGTCAGCGCCCCACGGATCGGCACCGCGAACACCCACGCGCCCAGCAGCAGCACCACGCCAGTCTGGATCAGGCCAAGCACGATGTAGGGCAACACCTTGCCGATCATCAGTTCGGCGCTGCTCAATGGTGTGGTGATGAGCAGTTCCATGTTGCCGCGCTCGCGTTCCCGCACGATGGCCACCGCGGTGAACAGCACCATGGTCAGGGTGAGTATCACGCCGATCAGGCCCGGCACGATGTTCACGGCGGAGCGGCGCTCGGGGTTGTAGAAGCCCGTGATGACGATCGCAGGCTGGATCCGGGCCATGGCCTCGGTTGGCAACTGCGACAGTTGCCGCGCGGCGTTCAGCACCGCCGAATCGCTGCCGTCGACCAGGATCTGGACAGCCTCGCGCCCCTCGGCGCGACGCCGTTCGAAATCATGCGGCACGAACACGCCGACGCTGATGCGTCCGCGCCGCAGCAGCTCCCGCAACTCTCCGGCACTGCGCGCCTCGGCATGCCGCTCGATCACGCTGCTGGCCAGGAGGTCCTGCACCAGGGCGCGCGAAGCCGCGGTTGCCGATTCGTCCGCAATCGCCGCCGGCAGGCGCCGCACGTCGAGGTTGATCGCGAATCCGAACAGCAGCAACTGGATCACCGGAATGCCGAGCACCATGCCCAAGGTGAGCCGGTCGCGGCGCAGTTGCCGAACCTCCTTGAGCATGATCGCGAACAGCCGACGCCAGCTCATGCCGCCATTCCGGGTGAGGCTTGGCGACCACGCGTGGCCGCGACGAACACGTCTTCCAGATTGGGCTCGACGGGAATGGCGGTTGCGCCGGGCTCGATCGAGTGCAGCGCGGCCAGGAGCGCGCCCATCGCAGGCTCCTGGCCATCGGTCAGCACACGCAGATGCCGGCCGATCTGCGCCACGCTGAGCACGCCGGCCTGGTCGCGCAAGCCAGCCTGGATCGCGCGTGGCGAGTCCGCATCCACGCGCAGGGTGCGGCCACGCAGGTTTGCGGCCAACGCCTGCGGTGTGCCATCGGCAACCAATCGGCCACGATCCAGGATCGCCAGTCGGTGACAGCGTTCTGCCTCGTCCATGTAGTGGGTCGAGACCAGGATGGTGGTGCCGGCGTCGGCAAGGTCGAACAGCTTCTCCCAGAAATCGCGACGCGACTCCGGATCGACCGCACTGGTGGGCTCATCCAGCAGCAGCAGCTCCGGCGTGTGCACGACCGAACCGGCCAGCGCGAGCCGTTGCTTCTGCCCGCCGCTGAGGGTGCCGGCAAGCTGCCTGGCACGCGCGGCCAGATCGTACTGATCGAGCAGCTGCGCCACCCGGGCGCGCCGCGCATTGGGGGAAAGCCCCTGCACCGTGGCGAGGAACTCGAGGTTCTCGCGCACCGACAAGTCCTCGAACAGCGAGAAGCGCTGGGTCATGTAGCCAATGCGGCGCTTGAGCGCCTCGGCATCACGCGGAATGCTCAGGCCCAGCACATCGATCGTGCCGGCGCTGGGCGAGAGCAAGCCGCACAGCATCCGGATGGTGGTCGACTTGCCCGAGCCGTTCGGGCCGAGGAAGCCGTAGACGCAGGCGCGCGGAATCTCGAGGTCGACCGCATCCACCGCAACCAGGTCGCCGAACCGACGAGTCAGGCCGCGCGCACGGATCGCCAGCGACTGCTGCGGCGAGCGCGCCGCATTCACTGCGCGTCGCGCCCCGGAAATTCCGCACGCAACGGTACGCCCGAAGGCAAGTCCGCGGCATCGGGCCCGAGTTCGATCTCCGCCAGATACGACAACTGCGCCGCGTCTTCACCACCGAGCGCGTAGTACGGAGTGAAGCTGGCTTCGCTTCGGATCGCCCGCACGCGCCCGGCATGGAGCGTTTCCTGCCCGTGCACCACCACCGTCGCGCGATCGCCGATCTTGAGGTTCAGGCGCAAGGGCTGGGGCACGTAGACCCGCGCATACGGCGCATCGCCCACCAGCATCACCGCAAGCAGCGCGCCCACCGCCGGTTGGTCTCCAACTTCGAACGGCAGGCTGTCGATCACGCCGTCACGCGGTGCCGTCAGTTCGGTTCGCTCCAGATCCACCGCGCTCGCGCGGGCCCGAGCCCGGGCCGCTTCGAGCGCGGCCTCGGCTTGCGCCACGGCTTCCGGTCGGGTTCCGGCTTCGAGTTCCTGCAGGCTGGCCTGTGCCGCACGCACGTCTGCCTCGGCCGCCTGCAAGGTGCTGCGTACCCGATCACGCTCTGCAGCAGACAACAGGCCGCGCGCCACCACGGCGTCGACGCGCTCCTGTTCCTGGCGGGCATTGGCGGCCACACTCCGCGCCCGCGCCAGCTGCGCGCGGGCCACGCCAAGGCGTTCCTCGCGCGGCCCTTCCAGTGCCTCGTCCAGCGCAGCTTCGAGACGCCGCGCCTCGGCATCGATCGCCTCCCGGCGGGCCAGCGCGCGCGCACTCTCGAGCCGGATCAGCACCTCGCCCGCGTGCACCGACTGGCCTTCGCGCACGCGAATTTCCACAATGCGTTCCGACTCCGGCGCCGGCAAGCTGATCCGATCCCGCTCCAGGGTGCCCAGCGCCACCGGCGGTGCCGACTCGCAGCCCGCCAGCACACCTGCGAAGCACAGCAGCAACACACGCATCGCACCTCTACCTTCGATTCCCGACCGCGAAACGATAGCGCAGGTCCTAGGCTTCGACGAAGCGCACCCGGCGTGTGATGCCGCACGCAAGTTCGTAGCCGATGGTGCCGGCCGCGGCGGCAACTTCCTCGACCGGCAGGCCCTGGCCCCACAAGGTCACCGGATCGCCCACCTTGGCCGAAGGCAAGCCACGCAGATCGATCGCAAGCAAGTCCATCGATACGCGCCCGACGATCGGCGCACGCGCACCGTTCGCCAGCACCACCGTGCCGGAGCCGGCGTGGCGGGGATAGCCGTCGCCGTAACCGATCGCCGCGATGCCGACCTCCATGTCTTCGGGGCACGCATAGGCACCGCCATAACCGACGGGTTCTCCGCGCGCAACGCGATTGATCGCGATCAGCCGCGTGGAGAGCGTCATTGCCGGTTCCAGGCCGAGATCAAGCCCGCTCTTGCCGGCTACCGACGACAAGCCGTACAGCGCGCCGCCCGGACGCACCCAGTCGCCATGCGCACGCGGCCAGCCCAGCACGCCGGCCGAATTGCACAGCGAGCGCGGTCCGTCCAGATCGAGGGTGGCCGCCTCGAAGCGATCGATCTGGTTCACCGTGGCATCGCAGTCGAACTCGTCCGATCGCGCGAAGTGGCTCATCAGTACGATCTGCTGCTCGACGTTGGGGAGCGCCCGCAGCCGCGCATGCAACTGCCGCGCGCGCTGGGGCGCAAACCCGAGGCGATGCATGCCAGTGTCGAGCTTCAGCCAGACCCGCAGGGGCGTGCCCCGGTCGGCTTCGAGCATCCGCAACTGTTCGTCGTGGTGCACGACGGTGTCGACGCCAAGGCGACGCAGTTGCGCAAGGTCGCTTGGCTCGTCGAAACCCGACAGGAGCACGATGCGCTGGGAAAGCCCCGCGGCACGCAGCCGTTCCGCATCGGAAAGCGCCGCGACACCGAAGGCATCGGCGCCTTCGAGCGCGTGCGCCACGCGTTCCAGCCCGTGTCCGTAGCCATCCGCCTTCACCACGGCCAGCACCCGACTGTGCGGTGCCAGGGCCCGCATCCGGGCCAGGTTGTGGCGCAGCGCGCCGATGTGGATGGTGGCGATGGTGGGACGGGACATGGACCGGGTCAGGAGTTCGCAGCTGCCGCAGTCTAAGTCAGCCCGCCGCCGCACGGCGGGCGAATCATGGCAAAACGCAGGCGGACCGCGATCAGTCGCGCACGAGCCGCGCCTCGAACTTCGCGCGTCTCACTCGCCCTGCCAGCGCCGCAGCAGCAGGCTGGCATTGGTTCCACCGAATCCGAAGCTGTTCGAGAGCACGGTGTCGAGCGTGGCCGCGCGACTGGCGCGGATCACGGGAAGGTCGGCGGCTTCGTCATCCAGTCGTTCCAGATTCGCCGACCCGGCCACGAAACCCTCGCGCATCATCGCCAGGCAATAGATCGCTTCCTGCACGCCGGCCGCGCCCAGGGAATGGCCGGAAAGCGACTTGGTCGAGGAAAGCGACGGCATGTCGCTGCCGAACACCTGGCGCATGGCGCGCAGTTCGATCATGTCACCGACCGGGGTCGAGGTGCCGTGCGTATTGATGTAGTCGACCTTGCCTTCGTGTCCTGCCAGCGCCTTGCGCATGCACTCGGCTGCGCCCTCGCCGGACGGGGCCACCATGTCGACGCCATCGGACGTTGCGCCGAATCCCACCAGTTCCGCAAGAATCGAGGCACCGCGCGCTTGTGCGTGTGACAAGCTCTCCAGCACCAGGGCGCCGCCACCACCGGCAATGACGAAACCGTCGCGGTCGGCGTCGTAGGGACGCGAGGCTTGCCCCGGCACGTCGTTGCGCTTGCTCGACAAGGCACCCATTGCGTCGAACAGCATCGCCATGGCCCAGCTGCACTCCTCGCCACCGCCCGCGAACATCACGTCCTGCTCGCCCCAGCGGATCTGTTGCCAGGCCGTCCCGATGCAATGCGCGGACGTCGCGCAGGCCGAGGAGATCGAATAGTTGAGCCCGCGGATGGAAAAATCGGTGGCAAGACAGGCAGAGACCGTGGAGCTCATGCAGCGCGTCACCTGGTACGGCCCGACCCGGCGAATGCCGCGCTCACGCAGAATGTCCACGGCCTCCACCTGATGCTGCGGCGAGCCGCCACCCGAGCCCATGATCAAGCCGGTCCGCGGATGCGAAACCTGGTCAGGAGTCAGCCCGGACTGCGCGATGGCGTCGCGCAGCGAGATCCAGGCGTAGGCGGCCGCATCACCCATGAAGCGGCGGCGCTTGCGGTCGATCTGGGCATCGAGATCGACCTCCGGCACGCCAGCTACCTGACTGCGCAGGCCGGCTTCCGCGAATACCGGCATGGCGCGGATCCCCGATCGTCCGGCACGCAGACTGTCGGCCACTTCCTGCAAGGAATTTCCGAGGCAGGACGCGATGCCGCTGCCGGTGATGACGACACGCCTTGGCACGCTCAGAACCCCGTGGTGTCGGTGAACAAGCCGACACGCAAATCGCGTGAGGTGTAGATCTCACGCCCGTCGACCAGCATCCTGGCGTCGCCGATGGCCATGTTGAGGCGTCGCCGGATGACTCGTTTGATGTCGACCTCGTAGCGCACGAGTTTCGCGGACGGCAACACCTGTCCGGTGAACTTGACCTCACCGACGCCCAGCGCTCGGCCGCGACCCGGCAGGCCCAGCCAGGTCAGGAAGAAGCCCACCAGTTGCCACATCGCATCCAGACCGAGGCAACCCGGCATCACCGGGTCGCCCTCGAAATGACAGGCGAAGAACCACAGCTGCGGATCGATATCGAGTTCGGCCTGCACCTGGCCCGACTGGTGTTCGCCACCGTCGTCGTCGATCCGCGTGATCCGATCGAACATCAGCATCGGAGGCTTGGGCAGGCGTCCCGAGTGCGCGCCAAAAAGGCGGCCCTGCGCCGATGCGAGCAGTTGCTCGCGGGTGAATGCATCGAACATGAGTTGACCTCGTTGCGACCCGGCGGCCGCGTCGGAGTCGGATTATCAGGTCATCGCACCCGCTTTGCAGTCAATACCGTGGCGAATGGGGCGTCGCCGTTGACCTGAATCAAGCCATCAGGGTCGCTCCGCTGCGCTACTCGAAGCCACCCGAATAGCTGTCCGACGCGTAATTGTCGAAGCGGGTGAACTGCCCCTGGAAAGCCAGTTTCACCGTACCGGTGGGGCCGTTGCGCTGCTTTCCGATGATGACTTCGGCCAGGCCCTTGTCGGCCGAATCGGGGTTGTAATACTCGTCCCGGTAGATGAACACGATGATGTCGGCATCTTGCTCGATCGCGCCGGATTCGCGCAGGTCGCTCATCACCGGACGCTTGTCGGTGCGCGACTCCAGGCCGCGATTGAGCTGCGACAAGGCGATCACCGGCACGTTCAGCTCCTTGGCCAGGGCCTTGAGCGAACGTGATATTTCGGAGATCTCGGTAGCGCGATTCTCCTTGTTGCCCGGCACCTGCATCAGCTGCAGGTAATCGATCACGATCAGGCCCAGGCCGTGCTCGCGCGCCAGGCGACGCGCCCGCGAACGCAGCTCGGTTGGCGACAGGGCCGGCGTGTCGTCGATGAAGATCTTGGCGTCCGCCAGCATCGTGATCGCGTGGCTCACCCGCGACCAGTCATCGTCCTCGAGCTGGCCGGTACGCAGTCGCTGCTGGTTGATGCGGCCCAAGGAGGAGATCAGTCGGAATGCCAGCTGGGAAGCGGACATCTCCATCGAGAACACCGCCACCGGCTTCTTGGTCTTGAGCGCGGCGTACTCGGCCATGTTGAGCGCCAGCGAGGTCTTGCCCATCGCCGGGCGCGCCGCGAGGATGATGAGGTCGGACGGTTGCAGACCCGCGGTCTTCTCGTCGAAATCGGTGAAACCGGTGGGCAAGCCGGTGACGGCACCCTTGCTGGCGTATCGCTCCTCCAGGATGCGGAACGCATCCCTGACCGCGCCGCGCATCGCGACGAAGCCCTGGCGTCCACGGGAGCCGGCCTCGGCGATCCGGAACACGCTCTGCTCGGCCGCTTCCAGCACTTCGCGGCTGCTACGCCCTTCGGGCTGGAAGCCATCATTGGCGATGTTCGTGCCAACATCGATCAGCTGCCGCAGAATCGACTTCTCGCGCACGATGTCGGCGTAGGCGGTGATGTTGGCCGCGCTCGGCGTGGTGCTGGCCAGCTCCAAAACATAGCTGCTGCCTCCGACCTGCTCGGCATGGCCTTGCGATTCGAACCACTCACCCAGCGTCACCGCGTCGCAGGGCTTGCTGGCCTGCGCCAGTTCGCCGATCGCGCGGAAGATGAGCTGGTGGTCGCGGCGATAGAAGTCCTCTTCGGTCAGGCGATCTGCCACCTGATCCCAGGCCCGCTCGGACAGCATCAAGCCGCCCAGCACGGCCTGTTCGGCTTCGATCGAGTGCGGCGGAATGCGCGCCGCATCGAAGCGGGGTTCCGGACGTTCGGGCTTGCGCCCCGGGAAGACGACGGCCATGGGATTCGGGTCGGGGGAATCGGTGGGGACGAGCTTCGGCATGTTACGCAGACCTGCGCGATCCGGTTGCAGACAAGTCTGTGGATAACCCGTGGGAATCTCAGCCGCTGCGACTTCCGCGCCGTGCCGGAAACGAAACGGGCGCCCGAGGGCGCCCGTTTGCGTCGATCGTGAATCGCGGATCAGGCTTCGGGAACGACCGTGACCTTGACCATGGTCTCGACGTCGGCGTGCAGATGGATCAGCACGTCGAACTCGCCGGTCTTGCGGATCGGGCCTTCGCCCATCACCACTTCCGACTTCTCCAGCGGCAGGCCGGACGCGGTGAAGGCCTCGGCGATGTCGCGCGGGCCGACCGAACCGAACAGCTTGCCTTCGGTCGAGGCATTGGCCTTGATCGTGACCGCACCGCCTTCGAACTTTGCCTTGCGGGCTTCGGCGTCGCTCAGCAGCGCGTTGGCCTTGGCCTCGTACTCGGCACGCTTGGCTTCGAACACCTTGAGGTTGGCTTCCGTGGCCGGCACGGCCTTGCCCTGCGGCACCAAAAAGTTGCGGCCATAACCCGGCTTGACCTTGACCTTGTCGCCCAGGCCACCGAGGTTGGTGACTTTCTGCAGAAGAATCAGTTCCATTGCATTGCTCCGTATTCGTTAGCGACGCGCCGCGCCGCAACTGTGGGCTGTCCGAACGGACGGTGGAAGGCGGAGCCAGCGAAACCCGGCCCCGCCTGCTGGGCGGGTCTGCGCCGCAGGTGACTCAGAAGTGGCTGTCGCAGTACGGGATCAGGGCGAGGAAGCGCGCACGCTTGATCGCGGCCTGAAGCTGACGCTGGTAGCGCGACTTGGTGCCGGTGATGCGGCTCGGCACGATCTTGCCGGTTTCCGTCACGTACTGGCGCAGGGTGTTGAGATCCTTGTAGTCGATCTCGACCACCTTCTCGGCGGTGAACTTGCAGAACTTGCGGCGGCGGAAGAACTTGGACATGGGCTGGACTCCGGTTCGAGGGCTTAGGCGGCTTCGTCGTTCGACGAGGCGTCGTTGTCAGCGTCGTCGTCGCGACGGCGACGTTCCGGCTTCTCGTCCTTCGCCTTCATGATCAGCGACATCTCGGTCACGGCTTCGTCACGCGCGATGACCAGGTGGCGCAGCACCGCATCGTTGAAGCGGAAACCCGAGGACAGCTCGGCCAGCACCGGTGCCGAACATTCGATGTTCATCAGCACGTAGTGGGCCTTCACCAGGTTCTCGATCGGATAGGCAAGCTGGCGCCGGCCCCAGTCTTCGAGGCGGTGGATCTTGCCCTTGTCGCCTTCGATCAGCGTCTTGTAACGCTCGATCATGGCGGGCACCTGCTCGCTCTGGTCAGGGTGGACCAGGAACACGACTTCATAGTGACGCATGCAGTTTGATTTCCTTGTGGATGTCGGACGGCGGATGCCGCCAGGCAGCCTCCCGCGGTGACCACGATGGCCGGTGCAGTGAGGCAAGGTCCCCGCTCCGGACGGAACGAGGGGCGCGAATTCTAGACAAATCCGCCGCTTGGCGCAATCAGTGGCCGCGACGCGGCACACGAATGCGGCCCATAAGGCTTCTCAAGAGCTTGATTGATAGGAGTTTCCCTCAGCGTCGCCGCGCACGGCATGGGGTGGCGACGGTCGGTCTTGCTACTTCGCCAGCACGCGCACGATCGATGCTTGCACGTGCTCGATCAGGTCTTCGCGCGCTCCACCCGCAAACGCTTCGGCACGCGGCGACGGCACCATGCCGTGCAGGAAACCGGACTTGACCGCGTAGTTCACGTTCTCGGTCACGTCTCGCCGCTCGCGGTACATCGCGCCAGCACTCAATT
The DNA here is from genome assembly GCA_022647565.1 of Chiayiivirga sp. Taxonomy (GTDB): domain Bacteria; phylum Pseudomonadota; class Gammaproteobacteria; order Xanthomonadales; family Xanthomonadaceae; genus JALCLA01. The sequence goes on along the minus strand of JALCLA010000003.1, from coordinate 105,580 downwards.
TGGACGCCACTACGCCGACGACATAGCCTCGCTCGTCGAGCAAGGGGCCGCCGCTGTTGCCAGCCTGCACCGGGACCGAAATCTGGTACATGTCCGGATCATCCTGGACGCCGCTTCGAGCGCTGATCACTCCGTCGGTCAATTTGGGCTTTACGCCCATTACATCGGGGTGGGGAAATCCGACCGTGAAAACTGCCGCGCCGATTCGCGCTTCTTCGCTCGCCATCGGCAAGGCGGGAATGTCGGCGGCACCGTCGACCGCGAGCAGCGCCAAATCCCGATCGGTATCCTGATTGACCAGCTGTGCCGTCAAAGTGTTGCCTTCTGCGGTAACGACGCTGAATTCGCTGCGACCCTGCACCACGTGCAGACTGGTCACGATCAAGCCCGAATCCACGAACCAGCCAGTGCCCGAGCGCCCACCCGCCGCAGCGTTCGACTTGCCCGCGATCCCGAACTTGCCGTAGCTGCCACGCAAGCAGCTATCGGAAATCAGCTTGCCGACCGTTCCGACATCCATTTTCGGATCGTGGCGCAAGCGAACGACGGCATTCGCGACTTCCTGCAACTGACCCCGGTTCACTTCTTGTCGAAGTTCGGTGGATTCGATACTGCGACTGCTCGAAATCACCGAAGCCGCGGGCACGCCGCGCTGCAGCGCCCAAAAAACTTCGCTGGCAAAGCCGGTCAATGCCTCGCAGTACGGCCGCAGCTCTTCGTTCACCTCGCTGCGCAGGTCCGAACTGCGGTAATCGATCGACTTGTCGGGCGGTGGGGTTTGCGAATACTGGGTTCGACCCTGTTCGTCGGTCCACTTGTACAGCTTGCTCGCCTGCAGTGGCAGTGCGGCAAGGGCCAGAAGGACGGCGACGGCCCATCCGCATCGATTCATATCGTTCCCCAGGGTGATTCGGGCAACTCGCCAAGACGCGAATGCCGCGCGCCGTTCAACGCTCGTCGGTGGTGAAGCTCTCGCCACAGCCGCACTCGGCCGCCGCATTCGGGTTGCGGAACACGAACTGGTGGTTCAGACCGGTCTTGACGAAATCGATCTCGGTGCCATCGACCAAGGCCAGGCTCAGCGCGTCGACCAGTACGCGCACGCCGTCCTGTTCGAACACGCGGTCGTTCTCGGCTTGCTCGCTGGCGACATCGATCAGATAGCCCCATCCGGAACAACCGGTGCGCTTGACCCCGAAACGCAGACCCGGCGCGTTCGGTTGCTCGGCAAGGAAGCGCTTGGCACGGGCAACGGCGTTGGCAGTGAGGGAGATGCTCATGGGCGCAGTATAGACCGGGCTTCGGCTATCATTCCTGCAGCCCGATCTGGGCCCTATCCCGTGGAGATTCAAGGCATGTCAGTGGTCAGCGTCCAACAGGCGCTGTCGGGCGCCCTCGTCGCCGGCAGTGAAGTCACCGTGCGCGGCTGGGTCCGCACGCGACGCGATTCCAAGGCCGGGCTGTCCTTCGTCAATCTCAGCGACGGCTCCTGTTTCGATCCGATCCAGATCGTCGCGCCATCCACCCTGCCCAACTACGAAAGCGAAGTGAAGCGACTCTCGGCCGGCTGCGCCGTGATCGCCACCGGCACGCTCAGCGCCTCGCAAGGCCAGGGCCAGGCGTTCGAATTGCAGGCCTCGAGCATCGAAGTCACGGGCTTCGTGGACGATCCGGAAACCTATCCGATCCAGCCCAAGGCACACTCTCTGGAATTCCTGCGCGAAGTGGCGCACCTGCGTCCGCGCACCAATCTGTTCGGCGCGGTCACCCGCATCCGCCACTGCCTGGCCCAGGCGGTGCACCGCTTCTTCCACGAAAATGGCTTCTACTGGATCAACACGCCGATCATCTCCACCTCCGACGCCGAAGGCGCCGGACAGATGTTCCGCATCTCCACGCTGGACATGGCGAACCTGCCGCGCACGCCGGACGGCAAGGTGGATTTCAGCCGCGACTTCTTCGGCAAGGAGGCCTTCCTCACGGTTTCCGGCCAACTCAACGTGGAAGGTTTCTGCCTGGCGCTGAGCAAGGTCTACACCTTCGGCCCCACCTTCCGCGCCGAGAACTCCAACACCGCGCGGCATCTGGCCGAGTTCTGGATGATCGAACCCGAGATCGCCTTCGCAGATCTCAACGATGACGCCAACCTGGCCGAGGCATTCCTGAAATACCTGTTCCAGGCGGTATTGAACGAGCGCATGGACGATCTCGGCTTCATCGCCGAGCGGGTGGAGAAGACCGCAATCTCGCGGCTTGAGAACTTCATCAAGGCGCCCTTCGAGCGCATCGACTACACCGAGGCGGTGAAGCTGCTGCAGAAGAGCGGCCACAAGTTCGAGTACCCGGTGGAATGGGGGCTTGATCTCCAGACCGAGCACGAACGCTGGTTGACCGAGCAGCATGTCGGGCGTCCGGTGGTGGTGACGAACTACCCCGAGCACATCAAGGCCTTCTACATGCGGCTCAACGACGACGGCAAGACCGTCGCCGCGATGGACGTGCTGGCGCCCGGCATCGGCGAGATCATCGGTGGCAGCCAGCGCGAGGAACGCCTCGATATCCTCGATGCGCGCATTGCCAAGTTCGGCCTCGATCCAGCGCATTACCAGTGGTACCGGGATTTCCGCCGCTACGGCACGGTGCCGCACGCGGGCTTCGGGCTCGGTTTCGAGCGGCTCGTGGTTTACGTCGCCGGCCTGTCCAACATCCGCGATGCCATCCCCTTCCCGCGCACACCGGGACACGCGGAGTACTGAGGCCCGATGCTTACTTTCCTCGCCCTGGTGTGTGTGGCGATTGCGATTTCCGGCGCCACAGCCTTCGTGTTCTTCTGGCCCATGTCGCTGGTACACCTCCGCGACCGCCACGCGGCCCTGCTGACAGGCTTCGGCGATTTCGCCTTTGCCGCGCCGCAGGCGCTGGTTTGGCTGCTGCGCGCCCGCTACCGCGAACTGCGCGACCCTATGCTCAATGGCCTGTGCACGCCGGCGTGGTTGTCCTTGTGGTCGATCATCCTGTCGCTGTTCGCCGCCGCCTCGCTCTACGGGCTGGCCCGGGCCGGCCTCGCATGAGCGCGCCATCGAATCGCTGGTGGCTGGCGGCACTCGGAACCAACCTGGTCTGGGCGCGCTTGCGCCTGCGCGACTCGGGCGTGGCGGAAGTCTTCGATTGCGATGGGCGCACCCTGACCTACGATAGCGAGGACAGCGCGCATGCCGCACTGCTCGATGCCGAGTTCCGTGCCTACGACGGGCTGGACGAGGACGACGCGCTGGCGCTGGGGTTTTCGCTCGCCACGGTGACGCCGCCGCAAGCGCGCGACGACGAAGCCTTGCGCGAGCTGATGATCCAATCGCTGCCGACCCGGCAATAACCATGTACACACCGGCCGCGTTCGCCGAGACCGACCTCACCGCGCTCGATGCACTGGTGGCACGCGACCCCTTCGTCACCCTCATCACGACCGCCCCCGAGGGCAGCATCGAAGTCACGCACCTGCCCGTGCTCTACCAGCGCGAGGGCGAACGCATCCTGATCGAGGGCCACTGGGCCCGCGCCAATCCGCAGGCCACGCATGGCAATCAGGCCTTGCTCGTGGTGCACGGACCGCACAGCTACGTTTCGCCCAGCTGGTATCCGGACAAGGAACCCGCGGCGCGGGTTCCGACCTGGAACTATGCGATCGCACACCTGCACGGTCGGCTAGAGCGGCATGACGACAGCGCCTCGCTGGCCAGCCTGGTGTCGCGCCTGAGCGAGCGCTTCGAACCCACCGTGGGCTCCGATTGGCGCTTCGAGGCCGAGCGCCGCGAAAACGCCATGCAACTGCGCGGCATCGTCGGGTTCCGCTTCGAGCCGGTCCGGGTCGAAATGAAGTTCAAGCTCAGCCAGAACCATCCCGCAGCCAATGTCGCTGGTGTAGTGGCAGCCTTCGAGCGTCTGGGCGACAGCCATCGGGCCGAAGTTGCGGCATTGATGCGGGAGCGGTTGAATCGGCGCGATCGTGCGTGAGGAGTGATCGATGGATCTCAATCTGCAGGGACGTCGTGCCCTTGTTTGCGGCGGCTCCGAAGGCATCGGTCGCGCGGCGGCGCAGGAACTCGCGGGTCTGGGAGCCAGCGTCACACTACTGGCACGGCGCGAGGCTGCATTGCGCGACGCCACCGCCGGCTTGCCCACGACGCAGACCGGCCAATCACACGCGTGGATCGTCGCGGATACGAACGATCCCGACGCCTTGCGGCATCGGGTCGAGGTGGTTGCCGACGTACAGCCCTTCCACATCCTGGTCAACAACAGCGGCGGTCCGCCCGGCGGGCCGGCCCATGCCGCGGCCAGTTCCGACTTCCTGAGCGCGTTCCGCCAGCACCTGCTGGCCGGCCAGGCCTGCGTGCAGGCGGTGCTGCCGGGAATGAAGGCGGCGCAATGGGGTCGCATCATCAACGTCATCTCCACCTCGGTGAAGGAGCCGATCCCGAACCTGGGCGTCTCCAACACCGTGCGTGGCGCGGTGGCCAGCTGGGCCAAGACCCTGTCGCGCGAGCTCGGCGGCTTCGGCATCACCGTGAACAATGTCTTGCCCGGCTATACCCGCACCCAGCGCCTCGATCAGATCCTGCGTGACCGCGCCGCTGCCGCGGGCAAGAGTGAGGAAGAAGTCGCTCGCGGCATGCTGGCCACGGTGCCGGCCGCGCGCTTTGCCCAGTCCGAGGAAATCGCTGCTGCGATCGCCTTCCTCGCCTCGCCCGCCGCAGGCTACGTCAATGGCGTGAGCCTGGCCGTGGATGGCGGCCGGATGCAGTCGATCTGAGTCGGGCCGCGCCACCAGCGCGCGGGATCGGGAGCCCCCCGCGGTAAGCTAGACGCCATGCAACTGACCCATCTCATCGGCGGTGCCGCGGTGGAACCGGCCAGCGGGCGTTGGCTGGAGGTGCACGAGCCTGCCACCGGCGCGGTGTACGCACAGTGCGCCGCGGGCGATGCGCGCGATGTGGACGCGGCGGTCAGCGCAGCGCGGCGCGCTGCCCCTGGCTGGTCTGCATTGCCTGCGTCGCAACGCGCCCATTGGCTGCATCGCCTCGCCGATGCGATCGAGGCGCGGCTGGCGGACTTCGCAGCCAGCGAATCACGCGATGGCGGCAAGCCGCTCGCGCTGGCGCGTGATGTCGAGATACCGCGCGCCATCGCCAACCTGCGCTTCTTCGGCGCGGCAGCAACGCAGTTTTCCAGCGAATCGCACCATGGCGAGGCGGGGCTGAACTACACCCTGCGCGCGCCGCTGGGCGTGGTGGGCTGCATCTCGCCCTGGAACCTGCCGCTGTACCTGTTCACCTGGAAAATCGCGCCGGCGCTAGCCGCAGGCAATGCCGTGGTCGCCAAGCCCAGCGAGGTCACGCCGTTGACCGCGTGGATGCTGGGCGAGGCGACGCGCGAAATCGGCCTGCCGGCCGGCGTGTTGAACATCGTGCAGGGCGAAGGCGCAAAGGTCGGCCGTGCCCTGGTCGAACACCCGCAGATCAAGGCGGTCTCGTTCACCGGCAGCACCGCGGTAGGCCGTCAGATTGCCGGACACTGCGGCCCGGCCCTGAAGAAGACTTCGCTGGAACTGGGGGGCAAGAATCCAACCCTGGTATTCGCCGATGCGCCACGGACAACCCTGCTCGACACGGTTGTCCGCAGCGCTTTCCAGAACAGCGGACAAATCTGCCTGTGCGGCTCACGCATCCTGGTGGAGCGCAGCTACTACGAGGAGTTCCGCGATGCCTTCGTCGCGCGCGCGCGCGCGCTGCGCGTCGGTGATCCGCTTGATCCCGGCACCCACCTTGGCCCGCTGGCATCACGCGCACACCTCGAAAAGGTACTGGGCTGCGTCGAACTGGCACGAAGCGAGGGCGCGCGCGTGCTCTGCGGCGGTGAGGCACTGCGCATCGACGGGCGCTGCCGAGATGGCTGGTTCGTGGCGCCAACGGTGCTCGAAGGACTCGGCCCGGATTGCCGCAGCAACACCGAGGAAATCTTCGGGCCGGTGGTCAGCCTGCAGCCCTTCGACGACGAGGAACAGGCCCTGACGCTCGCCAATGCGACACCCTACGGACTGGCGGCCTCACTATGGACCCGCGACCTCTCCCGCGCGCATCGCCTCGCCGCCCGCATCGATGCCGGCATTGTCTGGATCAACACCTGGCTGATGCGCGACCTGCGTACGCCCTTCGGCGGCGTCGGGCAATCGGGCCTCGGGCGCGAAGGCGGACTGGAAGCCATGCGCTTTTTCACCGAAACGAAGAACGTCTGCCTCGACCTTGGGGCCGGCTGAAACCGCATGAATCGCTTGACCTCCGCCACACCGCATCGCCTGGCCCCAAGCGGCCGGAGTCGCATGCATCACCTGTTCGGAGCCGCCCCGTAATGTCCCAACTCAAGCCGCTGCTCGACAGCAACAAGGCCTGGGCCGCCAAGATGCGAGCCGAGGACCCGGAGTTCTTCAAGAAGCTCTCGCGCCAGCAGGCACCGGAGTACCTGTGGATCGGCTGTTCCGATTCGCGCGTGCCTGCCAACCAGGTGACGGGGTTGGCACCGGGCGAGGTCTTCGTGCATCGCAACGTGGCCAACGTGATGTCGCATGGCGACCTCAACTGCCTGTCGGTAATGCAATTCGCGGTCGACATCCTCAAGGTCAAGCACATCATCGTCTGCGGCCACTACGGCTGCGGCGGCGTGCATGCCGTACTCACCGGCACGCGCGTCGGCCTCGCCGACAACTGGCTGCGACACGTGGGCGACGTGGCGCTAAAGCATGCCGACCTGCTGGCCGGCATCGAGCTCGAATCGCTGCGCCACGCCGTGTTGTGCGAGATCAACGTGATCGAGCAGGTCATCAACGTTTGCCAGACCACGGTGGTGCAGGACGCCTGGGCCCGCGGCCAGCCGCTCTCCGTGCATGGCTGGATCTACGGCCTGCTCGATGGTCGCATCCGCGAACTGGGCTTCGGCGTGGATGCGCCCGAAGATGCCTCTGCGGCCTATGCCGCCGCCATCGAAGCGATTCGCACCGGACACACCGCGCCATGAACGAGACCGTCATCCGCACCGATGCCGCACCCAGGCCCGTCGGCAGCTACCCGCACGCGCGTCGGGTCGGTGAACTGCTGTTCCTCTCCGGCATCGGGCCCCGTACACCGGGCAGCGATGTCATTCCCGGCAACGAGTATTTCGCCGACGGCCGCCTGCGCCACTACGACATTGCCGCGCAGACGCGCCAGGTGTTCGCGAACGTGCGCGCCGTGCTTGAAGCCAGTGGCGCGCGCTGGGAAGACCTGGTCGACGTCACCGTTTACCTCACCGACATGGCGCGCGATTTCAAGACCTACAGCGCGATCTGGGCCGAACACTTTCCCGATCCGGCCACGGCACCCTGCCGTACCACGCTCGGCATCACCGCCCTGCCGACACCGATCGCGATCGAACTCAAATGCATCGCCCGTCTATCCTCTCCTCCGCACGCGGGGGAGGGTTATTGAGACGCGCCAGATTGATTGCCACGGCGATGAGCCGTTGTAGAGGCAGGCTTGCCCGGCCTGAGCAGGACAAGCCCCGCTCTACGAAGGCAAGGCATCACGTCAATCACTTGCGCAAGTCTCAATAAGGTTGGGGACAAGGAGAACGCCGACATGTTGCTGCCACCAATCGACTTCCAGCGCTGGATCGAGGAACACCGCCACCTGCTCAAGCCGCCGGTGGGCAACAAGTGCATCTATGACGGCGATTTCATCGTGATGGTGGTGGGCGGTCCGAACCAACGCACCGACTACCACCGCGAGGAGGGCCCCGAATTCTTCTACCAGCTTGAAGGCGAGATGGTGTTGAAGGTGCAGGAGCACGGGAAAGTGCGCGACATCCCGATCCGGGCCGGCGAAGTGTTCTACCTGCCACCCGGAGTGCCGCACTCGCCGCAGCGCGGCCCGGATTCGGTCGGTCTCGTGGTGGAACGCAAGCGCCTGCCGCACGAGCAGGACAGCCTGATCTGGTACTGCGAACAGTGCAACGCACAGCTCTACATCGAATCCTTCGTGCTCAACAACGTCGAGCAGGATTTCCTCGCGGTGTTCGAGCGTTTCTATCGCAGCCGCGAACTGCGCACCTGCAAATCCTGCGGAAACCTGAATCCTGCGCCGGCCCGATACGAGGCAGCTGAGGCGTCCTGACGCTTGCGTCTGCCCGTTTTGGGCATTATCTTGCCCAAAATGGGCAACAAGGCCGCCAATCCCCCCCGCGTCAGCGAAGCCGCTGCACGCTACGCAAGCGCCAGCCTGTCCGATGCCTTGTTCACGGCGACCCAACGGCGCGTGCTCACCTGCATTTTTGGAGAGCCCGAGCGCAGCTACAGCATCAGCGAGTTGATCCAGACCACCGGCGCCGGCAGCGGTGCGGTGCAACGCGAAATCGCCCGTCTGGCAGGCAGCGGATTGCTCACGGTGGAGCACGTCGGCAAGCAGAAGCTGTATCGCGCCAACCCGGCCAGCCCGATCCACGACGAGCTGGCCGCCATCGTGCGCAAGACCTTCGGCCTGGCCGCCCCGCTTCGCGAAGCACTGGCACCGCTGGCCGATCGCCTGCACGCCGCGTTCGTCTATGGCTCGGTGGCCAAAGGCAGCGACACCGCCGCCAGCGACATCGACCTGATGCTGGTCGCGGACGCACTGACCTATGCCGATGCCATGGCCGCCCTGCATCCGCTGATGGAACAGCTCGGCCGCGAGATCAATCCCTCCCTCTACACCCGCGACGAATTGCGCAAGCGCATCGCCGACGGCAATAGTTTCGTCACCCGCGTGCTGACCCAGCCTCGGATCTGGTTGATCGGAGGCGAGCATGACCTCGTCGCTTGAGAATCGGGCGGGCGCGGGCAAGCCACTGGCTGCCGAGCCTGCGGATGCCAATGAAATCGCCGGCCTGCTGCGCTCCGGACGGGCGCGCCTTGCCGATGCGAAGATCGACACCCTGTCGCTGGACAGCCGTTTCGACCTGGCCTACAACGCCGCGCACGCGTTCGGCCTCGCCGCATTGCGCCGCCACGGGTATCGCGCACGCCATCGCTACATCGTGTTCCAGGTGCTGCCGAATACGCTCGGCCTCGGCCCCGAGGTCTGGCGCGGGGACTGTCCTAGATTTTGTATAAACGGGCCACTGGCGGGAAACTGCCGCAACGCCCGGAGATGCAATGACCATTCGCAAGCACGAGGTACCCGACGAGCTGTTGTCTGGCCTGTTGGCTAACTACAGGAAGCCTGAAGACCTGATCGGCGAGAACGGCCTGCTCAAGCAGCTGACGAAGCTGTTGGTCGAGAAGGCGCTGGATGCCGAGATGACCGAGCATCTGGGGCACGACAAGTACAAGCCGGTCGCCAATGCGGTCGGCAACACACGCAGCGGCCGCCGCCACCCTGCGCCAATCCGCCTGGGCCAGCTTCGAGGCCGCCCTGTTCACCGCGACCGATCAACCAGAAACCGTAGGCTGACACCATGCTCAAAATCGACACCCATGCCCAATACCTCCCGCACGACTGGCCGCTGCAATGACCATCGAATAGCCAGTCATGCCGCATCCTGATCATTGCCGGTCCCAATGGCGCGGGGAAGACCACTTTCGCCCGCGAGTTCCTGCCGAACGAGGCCGACTGCCCGGTGTTCGTCAACGCCGACCTGATCGCGGCCGGTTTGTCGCCGTTTGCGCCGGAGACCGCCGCGATCACGGCCGGCAGGCTGATGCTTCAGGAACTGGAGCGCCACTTCAGGGCGAACGAGAGCTTCGCGTTCGAGACCACCCTGTCCGGCAGCGGCTATCTGCGCCACATCAAACGCTGGCACGCAGCCGGCTATCTGGTGAAACTGATCTTCCTCAGCCTGCCTTCGGCAGACGCCGCGATTGCGCGCGTGGCGCAACGGGTGAAGCAAGGCGGCCATGCAATCCCCGAAGACGTGATTCGCCGGCGTTTCGCTGCGGGCTTGCGCAATTTCCACCGCCTTTACGCGCCAGCGGCGGATACCTGGGTCTTGTACGACAATGCCGGTGCGGAACCGACCCTGCTGGACTGGAGCAAGGAACCATGAACCCGCTTCCCATCGAACATGCCAAGGACCCGGATCTTCGGCATTCATTCGCGGCGTTGCGGCGCGCCGCCGTGCGTGCACGCGATGTGGCGGCAGCCACCCATACCGAGCTTGTCATCGTGCGCGAAGGCATCATCGAACTCGTCGCGCCCGCAACGGTCGACCGGGTTCACGAGCCACGCCCGCCGTACCCGGCAAAGCCTTGATCGCAACGCATCCAACCGCCCCCATGCTGAAGATCGACACCCACGCCCACTACCTGCCGCGCGACTGGCCCAACCTGGCCGAGAAGTACGGCGACAACCGCTTTCCGGTGATCCATCACGGCGATGACGGGCGCTCGCGCATCTACAAGGACGGCAAGTTCTTCCGCGAGATCTGGTCCAAGACCTGGGATCCGCTCGAACGCGTCGCCGATTACGCGCGCTTCGGCGTGCAGGTGCAGGTGATCAGCACCGTGCCGGTGATGTTCAGCTATTGGGCCAGGCCGCATCACGCGCTGGAACTGCATCAGGCGCTCAACGACCACATGGCCGCCACCTGCCGCGCGCATCCGCGCCACTATGCCGGCATCGGCACCGTGCCGATGCAGTCGCCGCGGCTCGCAGTGCAGGAGCTGGAACGCTGCATGGACCAGCTCGGCCTGCAGGGCGTGCAGATCGGTTCGCACATCCAGCCGTCCGATGACACGCACTGGAATCTGGATGCGGACGAATTGACGCCGTTCTTCGAAGCCGCGCAGGACCTGGGCGCGGCGATCCTGATCCATCCGTGGGACATGATGGGCACGGCTTCGATGCCCAAGTACTGGCTGCCGTGGCTGGTGGGCATGCCGGCCGAGCAGTCGCGCGCCGCCTGCAGTCTGATCTTCGGTGGCGTGCTGGAACGGTTCCCGCGGCTGAAGGTGTGCCTGGCGCACGGCGGCGGATCGTTTCCCTACACCATCGGCCGGATCGAACACGGCTTCCGCATGCGGCCCGACCTGGTCGCCACCGACAACCCGCGCAACCCGCGCGAATACCTGCCGAAACTCTATTTCGATTCGTGGGTGGCGGACGAGCGCGCCCTGCGTTACCTGCTCGATACCGTCGGTGTTTCTCGGGTCATGCTCGGCACCGACTATCCCTTCCCTTTGGGCGAACAAGTGCCGGGCGCGGGCATCGACGCCTTGCAGCTGGCCCCGGCCGAGCAAGCTCGGCTCTACCACGGCACCGCACTGGAGTGGCTGGGACTGAACCAGGCGCGCTTCCTCGGCTGAATCCGCGCAACTCGGCTCGTCAAGGCAGTTCCAGTTCGTAGATCCGATCGGTGCCACCGGCGCCACCGGCACGCGCCGAACCGCCCAGCAGCAGGAACCTGCCCTGCCAGTTCACCCCGGGAACCCCGTGCAGGGCCACCGGGAGGGCCGGTCCGGGAGTCCAGCTTGCCGCTCCGGCCGAATAGGTTTCTGTCGCCGTGAGCACCTGCGATGGAAGCGACGACAAGAGCTCGCCACCGGCCACCACGATGCGTTCGCCGACCACCGCCGCGGCAAACCCGCCGCGCGCGACATTCATCGTTGGGCCGCGTCGCCACTTTCCGCTGACCGGATCGTAGATCGAGACCAAGGCGGTTTCGGGCAATCGACCGCCCAGCATCCATATCTCGTCCATGAACGCGACCAATTGCGAGTGATCGCGCAAGACCGGCGCCTCGCTCGCGGGCAGCCGGCGTGTGCGCCGCGACACCGGCTCGAATTCCTGCAGGCTGCCTTCCTCCGATCCGACAAAGGCACGCCCGAACAGCAGCGCGGTGTTGCTGGCGGTGCCACCGGGCGCCTCGGGGATGGCCGCCCAACGGTTCGCGTCGAGGTCGAACCGATACATGCCGACCTCCGGCAGCGTGGTCTCGGTGCGGTAGCCGCCAACCGCATACACGCCCTGGTCGAACGCGAATGCGGCGAGATGGTGCCTGCCTTCGGGGAGATCGGGCAGGCTCGTCCATTGGCGCGTCGCCGGCGAGTAGCGGCGAAACGCACGAGGCATGCTGAATCCGCCCAGAGCGTAGATGTGATCGCCGAGGCTCACGGCGGCGAATTCCGAGGTTCCGCCGTCGGGCAACGTGCCAATCTGGGTCCAACGCAGGCCGCCGCTCGGCGCCGGCAGCGCGTCAAGGCAGGGCGCGCCCGCGACACCCGAGAGGCGCACGGCATCGCGTCGCGCTGCGCCCAGTTCCGGACGCAAACCGTGGTAATCGAGTTGCATCGCACGGCAGTGGCCGAACTGCACCGCGATCGAGCCGAACGTTTCGATCTGCACGTCCGCGGGGCGAAACGCCGAGCCAAAGCGTGCCCCGCGAGTGAAGAAGGGTGCATCGATGCTGAGCCGATCACCGTCGCGTCTACCGACGCCGGCAATCCAGCGTTGTCGCCCCGCTTCATCGAAGGTGAACCAGTAAACCCCGCTGCGGCCGTCCGGGAACTCCTCCACCAACCAGCCCTCCCCGGCCCGCTCCGGTACATACCAGGTGCCGCTCTTGCCGCGCATTCCACTCGCGGCGCGTGCGCCGTTGGGCAGGAGGTCGCGCGCGCCGCTGCATTGCACTTCGTCCAGTTCCGTGAAGCGCTGCAACCGGCGTTCACCGCTGCCGTAGGCGGCTGGGCCTTCGTAACGCAGACGCAGGTGCTGGCAATCGTCAAATTCGAACTCGAAGCGCCCCCAGGGCAGGCGGATCACGTCGTCCGGATCGAAGTCAGCGCCGAAACGCGCACCGATCGGCTGCACCACCGAATCCATCACGAGGCGATTGCCGTCGGCGAACGAGGACAGGCCCAACAGCCACGCCTGGTCGCCAGGCTCGCCGTGCGCCGGGTAGGTGAACCAGACCGCGACGACTGCGCCGTTCGGCAACATCTGCAACACCACGCCCTCGCCGCTTCGTTGCGGGTCGTACCAGGTGCCGCTGATGGCTGGCCCCACCCAGAACCCGTCGCCAACGGTGCTGGGCGTGGATACGCCATCGTGCTTGTTGCGTGCCAGCAGGGTCATCGATGCCAGCAACAAGACCAAGGCAAGGAATCGGTGCATTTCGGGCTCCACAAGACTGGACCGACTATGTTACGAAACAATTCGTATATCAAGCCCTGACCGTGCGCTGTTAGCCTTGTCACCCCCATCCCGACCCGAACTCATGCCTGCCAACGATCGTTTTCCGACACCGGACTCGCCACTGACAGAGCACGCGCACGAAGCCCGGGCCCTGGCCCTGGATGCCGCCGATCCCCTGCGCCAATATCGCGCCGAGTTCCTCATTCCGCGCCATGGTCAGCACGAGCAGCGCTATTTCTGCGGAAACTCGCTCGGCCTGCAGCCGCGGGGCGTGCGCGCCGCGCTGATGCAGGAACTCGATGACTGGGCGGAGCTTGGCGTGGAAGCGCACTTCCGCGGCAAGACGCCATGGATGCCCTACCACGAAAGCGTGCGTGACGGCCTGGCCACGCTGGTGGGTGCCCAAGCCAGTGAAGTGGTGGCGATGAACTCGCTCACGCTCAACCTGCACCTGCTGATGGCGAGCTTTTACCGCCCGGTTTCCGGGCGCGCCGCCATCCTGATCGAGGCTGGTGCCTTTCCCTCGGACCGCTATGCGGTGGAATCGCAGATCCGCTTCCACGGGTTCGATCCGGCGCGAGAGTTGATCGAGCTCGAACCCGACGAACCCGATGGCACGATCTCGATGGCCGCCATCGAACGTGTGCTGGCCGAACACGGGCATCGCATCGCGCTGGTACTGTGGCCGGGCGTGCAATTCCGCACCGGGCAAGCCTTCGACCTGCAGGAGATCGCACGTCTCGGGCACGCGCAAGGCTGCGTCGTCGGCTACGACCTCGCCCACGGCGCGGGAAACCTGCAACTGGCCTTGCACGACAGCCAGGCGGATTTCGCCGCCTGGTGCCACTACAAGTACTGCAACGCAGGGCCCGGAGCCGTCGCCGGAGCCTTCGTCCACGCGCGCCACGCACACAGTGACCGGCCGCGCTTCGCAGGCTGGTGGGGCCACGATCAAGCTACCCGTTTCCGCATGGGCCCGACCTTCGTACCCACGCCCGGTGCAGACGGATGGCAGCTCAGCAATCCGCCGATCCTCGCGCTGGCTCCGCTACGGGTGTCGCTGGAACTGTTCCAGCGCGCCGGCATGGACGCGCTGCGACGAAAATCGGAACAACTCACCGCATATCTGGAGGCGCTGATCCGCGCCCACCTCGACGACACCTTGCACATCGTCACGCCGCGCGAAGCCGCGCGACGCGGTTGCCAGCTGTCGTTGCGCGTGGCCGGTGGCCGCGAGCGCGGTCGTGCCCTGTTCGAGCACCTCGAATCGATCGGCATCATCGGCGACTGGCGCGAGCCCGATGTGATCCGCATTTCGCCCGTGCCGCTCTACAACCGGCACACCGATGTGCTGGATTTCGTGCGCGCCGTGGCCGCGTGGCGCGGGAATGGCGAACGATGAAACCGACAAGCACTCCCATCACCCTCATCGGTGCCGGCCTTGCGGGCGCCCTGCTGGCGCAGCTCCTGGCGCGCCAGGGCTGGAAAGTCGAGCTCTTCGAGAAGCGTCCTGATCCGCGCAAGCAGGGCTACGAAGGCGGTCGTTCGATCAACCTCGCGCTGGCCGAGCGCGGTCTGCACGCGCTGCGCCAGGCCGGGCTGGAACGCGAAGTGATGGCGCAGGCCGTGATGATGCGTGGCCGCATGGTGCACGGACTCGATGGCAGCACCCAGTTGCAACGCTATGGTCGCGACGACTCGGAGGTGATCTGGTCGGTGCACCGCGGGCGTTTGAACCTGATGCTGCTGGACGCGGCCGAAGCCGCTGGTGCGACGATCCGTTTCGATCGGCGGCTTGACGCTGTCGACTTCGACGCGTCGCGCTGCAGCTTCGTGGACGACGCGCTGGGCGCACGGCAGGAATACCCTTTCACCACCCTGATCGGCACCGATGGCGCCGGTTCGGCGCTGCGTGCGGCGATGCAACGCGTGACCGACCTGGGCGAATGCTTCGAACCGCTTGGCCACGGCTACAAGGAGCTGGAGATCCCGCCGGCTGCCGATGGCGGCTTCAGGATCGAGCCGAACGCATTGCACATCTGGCCGCGCGGCGGCTACATGTGCATCGCGCTGCCGAACTCGGAGAAGACCTTCACCGTCACCTTGTTCCTGCCCAACGACGGCGAGCCCGGATTTTCCACCGTGCGCAGCGCAAGCGATGCGCGTGCGCTGTTCGAGCGCGATTTCTCCGACGCGCTGCCGCTGATGCCCGAACTCGAAGCGGATTTCGCCAACAATCCCGTGGGCATGCTGGGCACGCTGCACCTGCAACGCTGGCACCTTGACCACCGCGCCCTGCTGCTGGGCGATGCCGCGCACGCGATGGTGCCCTTCCACGGGCAGGGCATGAACTGCGCCTTCGAGGATTGCATCGAGCTGGCGCGGCAGATCGATTGCTGCCCCGACTTCGAATCCGCGTTTGCAGCGTTCGAGGCGGTGCGGCGGCCGAATGCCGCGGCGATCCAGCAGATGGCGCTGGAAAACTACATCGAGATGCGCGACCGCGTGGACGACGCGGACTTCCTGCTGCAACGCCAACTCGAACGCCTGCTCGCGGAACGCCACCCCGAGCGCTTCGTGCCGCGCTACAGCATGGTGTCGTTCCGGCGCGTGCCCTATCTCACCGCCTTCGAGCGCGGTCAGGTGCAGCGTGAAATCCTGGTCGCAGCCACGCGCGGCAAGAACGATATTTCGTCCGTCGATCTGAACGCCACCGATGTGAGCGTACTGGAACGGCTCGACCCGATACCGTAGAGCAGGGCTTGCCCCGCTGCTCCGATCCCGATACCTGATCGCAACCGCAGCCGAGCAAGCTCGGCTCTACGTCACTGGCGTCGCTGCGGCCGGTGCGCCGCGCGCGCGCTCGATCTTCTTCACCGTGTCGCTGCGAATGTCGTCGAGCAGGGCGTAGATCGTGGGCAGGAACAACAGGCTGACCACGGTGGAGAAGGCGAGGCCACCCGCGATCGCGCGCGCCATCGGGTAGTAAGCCGGGCCACCGCCACCGATCTGCGTGGTGGAGAAGCACAAGGGGATCAGGGCCAGGATCGCGGTGCCCATCGTCATCAGGATCGGGCGCAGACGTTCGCGGCTTCCCGCTACCAGCGCATCGGTGCGGTTCATGCCCTTGCGGCGCAGGTTGTTGATGTGCTCCACCATCACGATGCCGTTGTTCACCACCACGCCCATCAGCACCAGGATGCCGATCGAGGCCATGATGGTGAAGGTGGTTCCGGTGATCCAGAACAGCCAGAACACGCCGAAGATCGAGAACAGCACGCTCGACATGATCGCGGCCGGGAACAGCAGGGATTCGAACACCGCCGCCATCACCACATAGATCATCACCAGGGCGATCAAGGTGTTGAACAGCATCTGCTGGCCGGACTCGTCGTTCTGGCGGAACGCGCCCTCGAACGTATAGCGATAGCCGGCCGGGAACGTGGCCGAAGCCAGCACTTCCTCCATGGCCTTGCGCGCGTCCTCATTGGTGTGACCCTCGGCCAGGTTGGCCTTGAGCGCCAGCATGGTCTGCTGGTTGAGACGGGTGATGCGGGTCGCGGAGGGCTGGGTGCTGACCGTCACCAGGGACAGCAGCGGGATCTGCTTGCCGTCCGGCGCGCGCAAGGTGAACTCGGACAAATCCTCGATGCCGAAGTCATCGGCACCGGCATAGCGGATCCACACCGGCACTTCGGTATCGCCGCGCTTGAACTCGCGCAGCGGTTGGCCGCGCAGGGCCACGCCAACGTACTGCGCCACCTGCGTCGCGGAGAATCCGAACTGCGCGGCGCGTTCGCGGTCGACGCTCACCGACAGCTCGGTGTTGGCATCGCCGATATCGACTCGCACGTCGCGCAGCTCCTTGCGCTGCGACATCACCGGGATGATCGACTCGGCGATCTCCTTCAGGGTTTCGGAAGAGTCCCCGATCAGGGAGACGGTTGCCCCGCTCTCCTCGCCATCGCCACCACCACCCGGCCCACCACGATCCTCGAACTGGATCGTCGCGCGCGCCGACTTCGGCAACTCCTCGCGGATCTTCTCCATGACCTGCCTGGACCCGAGCAGGTCGCCGCCTTCCTCGCGCAACTGGATCTGCAGTCCACCAAAGCCCTGTTCGCCGAAGTACGAATAGATCTGCCGGATCTGCAGCGCCTCGCGGTTCTCGTCCAGCCACGCCTCGACGCGCTTTACCTCGCTTTCCATCTGCTCCAGCGAGTAGGCACCATTCCACTGGATGCCCAGTTCGATGCGGCGCCCGACGTCCTCCTCGCCCATGTCGAACTTGGTGAGGGTAGCCGGAATCATGCTCACCACGATGATCAGCAGGATGCCGAGGATGCTCTTGCCGCGATGCTCCAGGGTCCAGTGCAGCAGGCGCGCGTAGCCGTCCTGCATGCGCGGGATGATGCCGGTGCGTGCCAAGGCCGCGGGCGGCGTCTTCAGGCGCGCCGAGATCATCGGGATCAGGCTGATCGCTACCAGCCACGAGGCCATCAGCGATACCGAGATCGTCACCGCCACCTGCGACATGAACACGCTGATCTGGTTGGTATCACCGAACAGGTTGGGGACGAACACGATGCAGTGGCAGATGGTGCCGGCCGACAGCGCGATCGCCACATGCCGGGTGCCGATCAGCGAGGCGCGCACCGGCTCCGTCGGGTAGCGTTCCCGCTCCTGATAGATGCTCTCGACCACCACCACGGCGTTGTCGACCAGCATGCCGACCGCGAGCAGCAGGCCCATCAGGGTGAGGATGTTGAGGCTCTGCCCGAAGAAATACATGAAGCCCAGGGTGATCACGAAGCACACCGGAATGGCGAGCGTCACCATCAGGGTGGAAGGCCAATGCCGCAGGAAGAAGAACAGCACCGCAATCGAAAGCACCAGGCCAATGGCGCCAGCCTCGGCCAGTTCCAGCAAGGACGTGGTGACATTCTTGCCCTGGTCGTCGATCACATGGACCTGGATGCCCTGCAGTGCCGGCTCCTTGCCGATCTGTTCCAGCTCCGCCATCGCCGTGCGCGACACCTGCACCAGGTTGGCGTTGCGCTCCTTGAAGATGTCGAACGCCACCGCCGGGACGCCTTCGAGGCGACGTCCCACATCGAGGCGCGAGGGCTTGAACCAGACCTCGGCCACGTCGGACAGGCGCAGCCCGCTGCGATTCAGCACCAGGCCACGCAGTTCGTCCAGGTTGCGCAACTCGCCCACCGGCTGTACCCGGAAGCGGCGCGCACCCTCGTCGATCTCGCCGGCCGAGACCGAGAAATTCACCGCGGCCAGCTGCCCGGCGAGGTCGTTGAGCGAGAGGCCGTGCGCGGTGAGCCGATCCGGGTCGACCGCGATCTCCACCTCGTTCGGCGCCGCGCCATTGATGTCGACGCGCGCGATGCCCGGCAGGCGCTCGAGACGCTGCTTGATCTCGCGGTCGATCAGGTCGTAGTCGCCTCGCAGATCGCGCGGGCTGGCGAGTCGGGCACGCAGTACCGGTTCATCCGCGGTGGAGAACTTCAGCATCTGGAAGCGCTGCATGTCGCTGGGCAGCTCGCCACGCACCGCATCGATGCGGTCGCGCGCCTGCGCTGCCGCGATCTCGACGTCGCGGTCCCAGTCGGACAGCATGATGCCGACAAAGCCACCGTCGGCGGCTGCGTTCGAACTCATCCGACCGATGCCGGGCAAGGTCGACAATGCTTCCTCGATCGGCCGGATGATGGTGCGTTCGACTTCCTGCGGCGTTGATCCCGGGTACGGGACCTGCACCCCGACGAAGGGGAAGCTGATCTCCGGGAACTGCTCCAGCGGCAGGCGGAAGGCCGCCACCAGGCCGATCGCCATCATCGACACGAACACCATGATCGTGGTGATCGGCCGCCGCAGGCTGAACTCCGCAACGGTCATGCCTGTGCGCCCCGATGCAGGGCGTCATCGCCCGGCTCATCCGCATCAAGCTCGGGCAGCGACTTGGCGCGGCGCACATAGTGCTCGTCCGGGCGACGGTCGAGCAGGTCGTACACCACCGGGATCACCAGCAGGGTCAGCAGGGTGGACACGGCCAGGCCGCCGATCACGGTGATGGCCATCGGCGCACGAATCTCGGAGCCTTCACCGTGCCCCAGCGCCAACGGCAGGAAGCCGAGCAACGCCGTGAGCGTGGTCATGATGATTGGCCGCAGGCGCGAGCGCGCGCCCTGCAGGATCGCATCGCGCTTGGGCACGCCCTGTTCGCGCAACTGGTTCACCTTGTCGATCAGGATGATCGCGTTCTTCACCACGATGCCGACCAGCAGGATCAAGCCAATGAACACCACCACCGAGATCGAGGAGCCGCTGAGCTTCAGGGCCAGTACCGCCCCGACGATCGCCAGCGGGATGGTGAACAGGATCACGAACGGGTGCAGCAGCGATTCGAACTGCGAGGCCATCACCAGGTAGACCAGGAAGATGGCGAGTGCAAACGCGAACATCAGCGAATTGGTCGAGGCCTCCAGCTCTTCGCCCTGCCCGCCCACGCGCAGCGACACCCCGGCGCCAAGCGGATTCTCCGCCACGAGCCGCTGCACCTCCGTCACGGCCGTACCGAGGTCGCCATGGCGCAGGTTGGCCGACACGATGGCCACGCGCACCTGGTCGACGCGGTGGATCTCGCTGGGACCCACGGTCGAAACCACTTCCGCCACCGAATCCAGCGTCACCGGGCGCTCGGATTCCGGATTCACTATCAGGCGACGGATATCCTCCACCGAGGCACGATCGGAGGCCTGTGCGCGCACCAGCACGTCGATCTTGCGATCGCGGAAGCTGTAGCGCGTCGCGACTTCGCCACGCACCTTGCGCACCACCAGATCGGCGATCTGGCGCGAGGTCAGGCCGAGCGCCGCGGCGCGCTCCTGGTCGAAGCGGATCTGGATCTCCGGAAAGCCCGCTTCCACCGTCGACTTCACGTCGGCGTAGCGATCCGATCCGTTCAGCAGTCCGGCCAGCTTGCGGCCTGCGGCTTCGATTTCACCCAGATCCTGGCCGCGCAGTTCGATCTCCAGCGGCGTGGAGAAGCTGAAGATCTCGGGCCGGCCGAACTTGACCTGCGCCGCCGGGTAGCGCTGCATGGTTTCACGCAGGGCTTCGGTTTCGCGCGCCTCGGTGTCGCGCGCCGCGCCGCGCTCGATCACGACGGTGAGCTTGCCGATGTTCTCGCCCGACTCGGTCGGATTCGCATCCAGCCGGGTGCCGCTGCCGCTGACGCCATAGAGAGCCTTGATGCCCTCGTCGCCTTCGTGCTGGTTCTGCACCGCACGCACCAGCGCATCGGTTTCCGACAGCCGCGTGCCCGGTGGCAGCTTCATCGTCATCTCGAAGCGATCTTGCGCGAGCTGCGGGATCAGGTCGGTGCCGAGCGTGGGGACCAGCGCCACGGCCACGGCGAACATCGCGGCGGCGCTCCCGAGGACGAGGCCAGGGCGCGCCAGCGCCGTCGGCAAGGTTCGGAAGTAGAGCGCGGCAGCGTGGTCATAGGGTTTCATCACCACGTTGCCGATGCGGGTCAACGCACCACCCACGAAGCGGCCCACGATGCGGAAGACACGCACGACCGCCCAGATCACGCCGTAGACCACGGCACCGAAGCCGCGCTGCACGCCGTGCAGTCCGCTGGCGAGGGGCTTGAAACCACGACGGCCAGGCTGCCACCGCGGATGCGGGGCCTCTGGTGGATAGGCCAGCGGCGAGGTGGCCTTCAGCGCTGAGAGCATGGGAATCAGGGTGAGCGAGACCACCAGCGACATCAGGATGGCCACCGACACGGTGAGCGCCTGGTCCTTGAACAATTGCCCTGCGACGCCCTGCACGAACACCAGTGGCAGGAATACCGCCACGTTCGTGAGGGTGGACGCCACCACGGCCATGCCGACTTCCCTGGTGCCGGAAATCGCTGCCTGCAGAACGCCCAGGCCGCGTTCGCGCGCCTTGGCGATGGATTCGAGCACGACGATGGAGTCGTCCACCACGAGGCCGGTCGCGAGCGCCAGCCCGGACAGCGACATCACGTTCAGGCTCAGGTCGAACTGCCCCATGAAGAAGAAGGTGGCGATCAGGGAAACTGGCAGTGACAGCGAGATCACAAACGTGCTCCACGCATCACGCAGGAAGAAGAAGATCAGCAGGATCGCGAGCACGCCGCCGAGCAGCGCGTCGAGACGCACGTCGGCCAGCGACTGGCGGATGAAGATCGCCTGGTCTTCCACCACGGTGAAGTTGGCGTCGGAGGGCATGTCCTTCTTCAGTCGATCCAGCGCCGCATGCAGGGCGTCGGCCACGGCCACGGTGTTGGCATCGCCTTCCTTGTAGATCGCGAGTTCAACCGCTTCGCGCGCACCCATCCGGATGATCGCTTCGCGCTCCTTGTAGCCTTGCTCGACGCTTGCCACGTCGCGCAGGCGTACCGGGACGCCGCCTGCCACGCCGCTGCTGCCCGACTCCGCGGCCGCAGTGCGGGAAGCCGCGGCCGCAGCCGCCGCTTCCGGTGACGAGCCCGCGATGCGCGAGACCGCCGCT
Source organism: Chiayiivirga sp. (assembly GCA_022647565.1). Taxonomy (GTDB): domain Bacteria; phylum Pseudomonadota; class Gammaproteobacteria; order Xanthomonadales; family Xanthomonadaceae; genus JALCLA01. The sequence continues at coordinate 83,828 of JALCLA010000003.1, read as the reverse complement.
GCCGCTTCCTGCGCCGCGCTGGAACCACCGCCGCCGCCACCCGTGGTGACCAGCATGTCGCGCATTTCCTCGAGGCCGGCGAACTGGTTGATGGTGCGCACCAGGTAGCGCTGCGATCCTTCTTCCAGACGCCCGCCGGAGACGTTGACGTTCTCCTGCTTGAGCCGGTCGATCACGGTGGCGATGGGAAGGTTGAGCTGCGCCAGCTTCTGCTGGTCGATCAGCACCTGCACTTCGTCCTCCAGGCCGCCGGACACCTTCACCGCCGCCACGCCTTCCACCGGCTCCAGGCGCTTCTTCAGTTCTTCGTCGGCATAGCGGCGCAGGCGCATCAATGCGGCCTGCTCGCTGCCCTGCTGTTCGCCCTTGGCGGCCAGCACCAGGCGCATGATCGGTTCGGTGGAGGGATTGAAGCGCAGCAGCACCGGCTGTTCGGACTCCAGCGGCAGGCGCAACACTTCCAGCTTGTCGCGAACCTCGAGCCCGGCCCGATCCATGTCGGTACCCCAGGCGAACTCGAGGATCACGTCGCTCTGGCCGGTGCGCGACACCGAATGCAGCTTGCGCAGGTTCTTGACCACGCCGACCGCTTCTTCGATCGGCTCGGTGATCAGGGTTTCGATTTCCGAGGGCGCGGCACCGGTGTATTCGGTGCGCACGGTGAGCGTCGGGTAGCTCAGATCTGGCAGCAGGTTGACCTTGAGGTCGAACAGCGCGATGAGGCCGAACAGCACCATCGTGATGGTCGCCATCATCACCGTCACCCGGCGACGCGTGGAAACTTCGATCAGACTCACAGTTGGATTCCCGGTGGGGTGGCGCGCGACGCACGCAGCACGCACAAGTATTCGTATCGCTCAGAGGGCCCTGCCCTGTCCGGACCCGGCCCGGCCAGCGCCAGGCCTTGGCCCAGGGGGCGGATCGCGGCGCTCGAATGCGACCCGGACATCGGTTGCGTCACTGCTGCGCGGCGGTAGTGGCAACGTCCGCGCCCTGTTGTGCCACGGCAGCTTCCGGAGGCTGCACCGGCGTGGGCGCGTTGAGCACATCCACCTTGATGCCATCGCGCAAAGTCACCTTGCCGGCGGTCACCACCGATTCGCCTTCCGCAAGCCCGGAGCGGATCTCGGCAAGCTCGCCGCTGACATAGCCCAATTCGATCGGCACCCGTACCGCCGCGCCTTCGCGCACCGCGAACACCGCTGCCTCGCCCGCGTCTTCCAGCAAGGCGGTGCGCGGGATGGTCAAGGCGTCGCCGCGCTGGTCATAGGTGACGCCGACGCGGCCGAACATGCCGGGCTTGAGCACCTCGCCACTGTCGAAGCTGCAGACCACGCGGAACGTGCCGCTACCGGCATCCACCACCGGGCTCACGCGCGAGATGCGGCCGCTGAAATCGCGGCCCGGCAGGGCGTCCACCTGCATCGTCACGCCGAGGCCTTCACGCATGGTCGCCAACTCGCGCTCGGGGACATTGAGCACCGCCTCAAGGCGGCGCGCGTCGACGAGCCGGAACAGCGCGGTGTTCAACTGGATCAGGTTTCCCTGCTTGACCATGCGCTGCGCGATCACGCCGTCGATGGGCGCCACGATGTTCGTGTAGGAGAGTTCGAGTCGCGCCATGTCATAGGCTGCGCGCTGCGTAGCGACGTCGTAGCGCAGCTTTTCGTACACGTCGGCCGCGATCAGCTTGCGCTCGAAAAGGTTCTTTGACCGCTCCATGTCTGCTTCGAGCTTGTGCAACATCGCCTCGGCGCGCTGCACTTCCAGGCGCGGGCGATCCGGATCAAGCCGCGCCAGCACCTGCCCGGCGGAAACCTTGTCACCTTCTTCCGCCATCAGTTGCAGCAATACCCCGGAAGTCTTCGCCACGACCTGGGCTTCGTTCGGTGCTTCCAGTGCCGCCGTCCCGTGGTAGCTCGCCGAGATCGGCCGGCGTGACACCTGGGCCACTTCCACCGGCACCGGCTTGTCTTCCTTGGTCTCCCCTGATTGGCCGGAATCCCCGGCGCCGTTCTTGCCGCCCGAACCGCTGCCGCCACAGGCCGAAAGGGTAGCCAGGGCCAGTAGCAGGATCAGGGAGCGGGCTGGGCGCTGCAGGGAGGCGATCGCGGGGCGAGTCATGCTGAGTTCCGAGGGAAAATTATGGTGATATAGTTCGCTACAACACGAAACATGTCAAGCGGTAGGGGCGAAGCCGGCCGCAGTGTGCGCGGAACCACGCACCGAGGCGCGTGCATGTAGTCACGGGACGGCCCGGACCTCTTCCTGTGACAATGACTTACGACACATACCGGAGCGCCCCGGGAAAACCGGACTCCGACGCCGAGCCGCTCCCGCTACCCGCCGCTGGCCCTGTTTCGGTTCAGCCTCTATACTTCCGCGCTTTGCGTTCCCCGCTATTTCGGGTTCGCTTCCGCCCTTGTCCTGCCGCCGGATTTGTCGCCGATGACCTCGAACCTGCGCCTTGTTTCCAGCCTCGTCCTGGCGCTCGCCGCCGCCCCCGCCCTCGCCAAGGGCGACGCCGAGATCGGCAAGCAACTGGTCTATACCTGCTCCGGCTGCCACGGCATCCCGGGCTACAAGAACGTCTATCCGCACTACCACGTGCCCAAGATCGGTGGCCAGAACTACGAGTACCTGATCGCGGCGCTCACGGCTTACCAGAAGGGCGAACGCAAGCATCCGACGATGCGCGCCCAGGCCGAGAGCTTTTCGGCCCAGGACATCGACCACATCGCCACCTATCTCTCCAGCCTCGGCGCCGAAGGCGCATCGAAGTAAGCCGGAATCCAGCGCATGACCATCCGCATCGCATTCGTCGCCCTTATCGCCTTCGCTTCCGCCAATGTCGCTGCGCAAGGCGACGCCGAAGCGGGCAAGGCCAAGTCCATCGTCTGCCAGGCCTGCCACGGCGCCGACGGCAACGGCACCGGTGACGGGCAGTACCCGCGCATTGCCGGCCAGTACGCCGACTACCTCAGCAAGTCGCTGCACGACTACAAGTCCGGCGCTCGCGCCAATGCCATCATGAAGGGCTTTGCCGATACCCTGAGCAACGAGGACATCGACAACCTCGCCGCGTTCTTCGCGTCGCAACCCGCGAAACTGGACGACCTGAGCCACCTCAAGTAGCACGTTCCGACGCGCTCCAAGTCACAACAAAAAGCCCCGCCAAGCGGGGCTTTTTGTGCGCTCCAACTGCTCCGGTCAGGAACGCTTGAAGTAGGGATTCTCGCCGCGCGCGTGATCGGTCGCATCGCGCACCGCGGTTATCTCCGGCACGCGCTCGAGCAACGTCTTCTCGATGCCGTGCTTGAGCGTCACGTCGGCCTGGCCGCAGCCCTGGCAACCGCCGCCGAAACGCAACACGACTTCTCCCGCCGCCGTGATCTCCTCCAGCGCCACGCGGCCTCCATGCGAAGCAATCTGCGGATTGATTTCGCTCTCCAGCACGTAGCGCACGCGCTCGACAAGTGATGCCGAGGCACCCGGCACATCGCCCTTGATCTTGGGGGCGCGGATGCTGAGCTGGCCGCCGGTCGCGCTGCTCACGTAGTCGATCTCGGCCGCATCGAAGTAGGCCACACTGGCCGCATCGACGAACAAGGTGAAGCCGGCGCAATCCAGCGCCCACTCGTCGCCCCGCAGATCCACCTGTTCGCAGAACTCGAGCTTCGCATCGGCTGCCGGCGTGCCGGCACGCACCGCGGTGAGGCGGATACCGATCATGTCTTGGCCCTGCTGTTCGAGCAGGCGGCGGAAATGGCTCTGGGCGTTGTCGCTGATCTGGATCATGCACGTGTTCTGGGGGCGATATGGCGCAATTCTAGGCCATGGCGTGTCGATGCGAATGAACCAGGGCTGCGTAAGCACGTTGCTATACTTCGTACACTTCGAATGCGACCCACCGCCATGACCACGCTCGCCGCCCTCGCCGCCCGATCCTGCATCCCGCGCCGTGGCGCCGAGCATCGGCTCGATGCCACGGTCGTGGCATCTCACCTGAACCTGCTGACAGGTTGGGATGTGATCGAGGATGGTACGGCGATTCGCAAGACCTTCCGTTTCACCGATTACTACCGGACGATGGCCTTCGTGAACGCGCTGGCCTACATCGCGCACCACGAAGACCACCACCCCGACCTCGGCGTGCACTACGACCGCTGCGTGGTGCGCTTCTCCACCCACGACGTGGGCGGCCTGTCGGAGAACGATTTCATCTGTGCGGCGAAGGCCGAAGTGCTCGCCGGCGCGTGAACCCCGCGACCTCAGGGCAAGGTATCGCTCGTCTCAGCGCCGCGGCGCTTTCGATTGTCCTCATTGTTGCGAGCTTCCTGTTGCTGGCCTGGAGTTCGGTCGCGGCCCAGTTGCAGTGGGTGACGCTGCGCGACCTTGCGGCCTTTTCGGACGCGGGTCATGCGTTGCGTTGGAACTTCGCGACACGCCAATCCGTGGTGCTTCCGGGCAGCATCGGTCTCGCCGCGGCACAGTTCGATCCTGAGTCGGGGCTGAGTTGGAAGCAGGCCTCGAACGGCACCGACGTCTCGCTGCGACTCCCGCGGCCCGCGTTGGCGCTACACGCCTTGCACGGCGCACGCCTCAGCCTGCGTTCCGACGCCCCCCTTCGTCTGCGATTGTGGGCGATGGATGAGGCAGGAGCAGCGCATCCGGGCGCGGAGACCGTGCATTCGGGCGGCAGCCACCATGCACTCGCGTTGGCCCTGCCGCACTGGCCAGGCGCGACGTCTGCGCACGGCTTGCGCCTGCATGTCGAGAGTGCGCCGGGAACACGCATCGAGCTACGTCGTCTCGACCTCTATCCGTCCACGCGCACCATGCCCAAGGTCTGCGAGGCGCGCGATTCGGTGGCGGCAACGCTGGCGCACTGCGGATCGGGATTGCATGTGGTGCATGTGCATGGCGCAGACCTGCCCGAGCGCCTGCTGCGCTTGCGCGACGAACTGGAAGCGGCAAGCCTCGCCTTCGTCTATCCCGCCGTGACCGGCGCGCTACCGGACGGGGTCATCGAAGCGCAATCGACGCGTTTTCGGCGCGGCGTGGCCTTGCTCACCGCGCCGCTGGCGCTAGCATTGCTATTCGTCCGGCTGCGTCGCTCTGCCGCCAATCCCAACCACGTCTCAGCGTGGGCGCTCCTCGTGCTGCTCGGTCCGGCGGCACTGCTTTGGCTAGGAATCCCCGGCGAGGACGACAACGCTGGATTGAAGGCATTTGCCGGCTTCCTCTGCCTCCCCCTCCTTTTCACCCGTGTAGCGCGGCCTTGGACTTGGCTCGGCGATACCGCGGCCTGGAAGGCAACCGCCGGCGTCACCGCAGCAGCACTGGGTTTGCTCGCACTCTTCGCGCTATTGAACTCGACCGATGCGGACGGATTCGGCGCGCGCCTGCCCGACTTGGATAAACTCTGGATCTACCCGGCCTGGGCGCTAGTCCAGCAGTTCCTGCTGATCGAGTTCATCGCGCCACGCACGCGGCAACTGGTCGGCACGGAACGCGGCGGCGCAATTCTTGCGGGCGCCTTGTTCGGGCTGCTGCACCTGCCGAATTTCTTCCTGATGCTGCTGACGTTCCTCGCAGCTGCCGTCTGGAGCAGGCTGGGCTATCGGCATCAGGCGTTGCTGCCGCTGGTGGCCTCGCATTCGGTACTCGGACTGTTGGCGATGACCGTCACACCGTCCTGGCTGTTGCGCTCGGCCGAGATTGGCGGACGATTCCTGATGACGCCGTAAGTCCCGCAACTCAGCGCGCGTTCGTGCCCAGCGTATCCAGCACGCGGCGCAACTCGTCCGGCAGCGGCGCGTTCAATACATACGGCTGCTCGCCATCTTTCAACGCAAAACGCAGGGAGGCCGCGTGCAGGAACATGCGCTTCAGGCCTGCCGCCTTCAACGCCCTGTTCGCTTCTTTGTCGCCGTACTTCTCGTCGCCCGCCACCGGATGACCGGCGTAGGCGGAATGCACCCGGATCTGATGGGTGCGACCGGTGTCGATCCGCACTTCGACATAGCTGTGCGCACCGGCGCGTTCGATCAGGCGGTAGTGGCTGACCGATGGCTTGCCTTCCGCATCGACCCGCACCATGCGCTCCCCGCCCTGCAAGGTGGACTTGAGCAAGGGCTGGTTCACGGTGAACGGTTTGCCCGGCAGTTCGCCCACCAGCAGGGTGAGGTAGCGCTTCTCCAGCCGGCCTTCGCGGATCAGTCGTTGCAGTTCGGTCAGGGCCGAGCGCTTCTTCGCCACGATCAAGAGGCCACTCGTATCGCGATCCAGTCGATGTACCAGCTCCAGCGATTCGTCCGGCCGCAGCTGCCGCAGCAGTTCAATGGCGCCGAAGGAGATGCCGCTGCCGCCGTGGGTGGCGACACCGCTGGGTTTGTTCAGGGCCAGCAACGCCCGATCCTCGTACACGATGCTGGAGGCAAGCTGCTGCATCGGGGCCTGCGGCGCCGGGCCCCGGTCCGTCGGGGCATCGAGCCGCACCGGCGGAATCCGGACCTGATCGCCGCCCGCCAGGCGCGTATCGGGCTTGGCGCGCTTGCCGTTCACCCGTACCTCGCCGGTGCGCAGGATGCGGTAGATCAGGGAGCGCGGGGCGCCCTTGAGCTGGCCCAGCAGGAAATTGTCTACGCGCTGGCCGTCGCGGTCTTCCTTGACCCTGACCAGCCGCACGCCCGGACCCGCAGTTTGCCCCTCGTTTGCCGCCATGACCCTCGGTTGCTACACTGTTGGGGCGAGATATCGTCCTGATTTCTCTGGCAGCTCAAGTATTTGGAGCAACCAGTTCAGGTTCTGGCAGCGTCGCACCCCGAGGTGCGCGCCGAAGGCGGCGATCTTAACGGTTCGTGCTGGCGCTGTCCGATACGGGAATTCGCAAGGGCGTGCCGAAGTTTTGTCGGCACTCCGCATAGGGGGCCGGATGGGCATGCAAGCGCCACTTGGCTCAATGGTTTGAATGGTTTGGTTTGAGCGCTCCCGTGGGCTGGGCCCACAGGTCGACAGCGCTGGAGTTTCTGCACGGTGATCGCGTCGCGCCTGGCGCGTGCGATCGCCGCCGATCAGTCGGGTAGCGGAGTCCTGGCGCTTGTCGACCAGCTTTCCTCGCGGTAGAGCGCGTGAGGAATACGACAATGAAAAGAATGCTGATCAACGCAACCCAGGCGGAAGAGTTGCGGGTTGCCATCGTGGATGGCCAGACGCTGTACGACATCGACATCGAACAGCCGTCGAAGGAACAGAAGAAATCCAACATCTACAAGGGCCGCATCACCCGGCTCGAGCCTTCGCTCGAAGCGGCCTTCGTCGAGTATGGCGGCGAACGCCACGGCTTCCTGCCGCTGAAGGAGATTTCCAGCGACTACTTCGTGGACGGGGTCAGCCCCGGCAAGGCCACGATCAAGGAACTCCTGCGCGAAGGCCAGGAAGTGGTCATCCAGGTCGAGAAGGAGGAGCGCGGCAACAAGGGCGCCGCGCTCACCACGTTCATCTCGCTCGCCGGCCGCTACATGGTGCTGATGCCCAACAGCCCGCGCGCGGGCGGCGTCTCGCGCCGGATCGAGGGCGATGACCGCGCCGCGCTGAAGGAAGCGATGGATGCGCTCAACATCCCGGATGACATGGGCGTCATCATCCGCACCGCTGGCGTTGGCCGCGACGCGGAAGAGCTGCAATGGGATCTGGACTACCTCTTGCAGGTCTGGAAGGCGATCACCGACGCCGCGCTGTCCAAGCCCTCGCCCTTCCTGATCTACCAGGAATCGCGCCTCATCATCCGCGCCCTGCGTGACTACCTGCGCGCCGACATCGGCGAGATCCTGATCGATGCCGAATCGGTGTACGAGGACGCGCGCGAGTTCGTGCAGCAGGTGATGCCGCAGAACCTGCGCAAGCTCAAGCTCTACAAGGAGACGGTGCCGCTGTTCAACCGTTTCCAGATCGAATCGCAGATCGAAAACGCCTACGAGCGCACCGTGCGCCTGCCTTCGGGCGGTGCCCTGGTGATCGACCAGACCGAAGCGCTCACCGCCATCGACGTGAACTCGGCACGCGCCACCAAGGGTGGTGACATCGAGGAAACCGCGTTCAACACCAACCTCGAAGCGGCCGAGGAAGTGGCGCGCCAGATGCGCCTGCGCGACCTCGGCGGGCTGGTGGTGATCGACTTCATCGACATGGAGTCGAACAAGCACCAACGTGAAGTCGAGAACCGGTTGCAGGGCGCGCTCAAGCACGACCGCGCCCGGGTCCAGCTTGGCCGGATCTCCAAGTTCGGCCTGCTCGAGATGTCGCGCCAACGCCTGCGCCCGTCCTTGGGCGAATCCAGCCAGATCGTCTGCCCGCGTTGCGAAGGCCACGGCCGCATGCGCAGCGTCGAGTCGCTCTCGCTTTCGATCCTGCGCCTTGTCGAAGAGCAGGCGATGAAGGACAACACCGGCCAGGTACTGGTGCAGGCACCGCAGCAGATCGCGAATTTCCTCCTCAACGAGAAGCGCCGCGCCTTGCGCGAGATCGAAGACCGCCACGAAGTGCCGGTGATCATCGTCGCGGACGAGCAACTGCATACGCCGCACTACAACGTGCATCGCCTGCGCGAGAACGAGCTGGACGAAGAGACGACCAAGCCGAGCTACCGCCGCACCACGCCGCGCAAGCTCGAAGCGCATGCGCTGACCAAGGCCAACCTCAACATTCCGGCCTTGCCGGCGGTGACCAACGTGCGACCCGCGCAGCCCGCCCCGGTACGCGAGGAAAGGCCGGAACCGGTGCCTGCGCCGGTTGCTGCGGCCCTTGCCCCGTCGCATCCGGCTCCTGCGACGGCGGCGCCGTCCGAAGGCTTCATCGGACGCCTCATGAAGTTCTTCCGCGGCGCCCCGGCACCAGCGCCCGCGCCGCCCAAGGCCGCAAAGCCCGCCGGATCGCAACCGCGTCCTGACGCGAATCGCGGCGGCCGCGGCGATGGTCGCCGCCATGATCGCGACCGCAACGAGCGCAACGAACACCGCGACGGCCAGAGCCAGCGCCGCGACCAACGCGAGCGTCAGAACGAACGTCCCCAGAACAACGACAAGCCCAAGCAACCTAACCCGCAGCAGCCCAAGCAAAACCAGGGCGGAAACAAACCCAATCGCCAGGAAGGCAGCAACGCTCAACGCGACGGCCAGCGCGAACAGCAGCAAGCCAATCGCGAACCGCGCCCTGATCGGAACACGCAGCGCAGCGAACGATCCACCCAGAACGAAGCGCGCAAGGAGGCAGCAGAGGCTCGTCGCGAACCGAAGTTGCCGGCGACTCCCGTCGCGAATGCCGCTGCTCCGGCTGCCACGCCGGTTGCGGCCGCAGCGGTCGCCGTAACCGAAGCCGCCGAAGCCGCGTTGACTGCAAACACCGAGGCAACTGAAGCAGGCGTCACTGCAACGCCCGCCGCCGCGGACGCCAACGGCGCGGCCGAAGGCAATGGCGGTCGTCGTCGCCGCGGTCGCCGCGGTGGCCGTCGCCGTCGTCGCCAGGACGGCGCAAGCGCCGAAACCATCCTCCTGCCCAATGGCGAACAGGCTGAACTCGACTTCGAGGACGAAGATGGCGAGGGCGAAGATGGGGTGGCAACCCCGACGCTTGCCGCTCCGATGCCGCGACCGGCCCCCATGCCCGCCCCGCAGTCCGCTACCGCAGCGACCAACAGCGCTCCGGCACCTGCACCCGTCGCAAGCCCGGCAGTTGCCGCCACGGTGAGCGCACCGGCAGCTTCGCACGCGGTTGCTACCGCCATCGCTGCATCCGACCCCGCTCCGGCCGCAACCCAAGTCATGCCAGCCATCAGTGCGGCCGTGATTGCGGAGGCTGCAGTGCCCACGCAAGCGCCGGCTGCCAAGGCCCAGAGCAGCGACACGCCGGCGACTGCAACCGCCGACGCCGCCGTTCGGGCACCGGAACCGGCACAAGCTCAAACACCGGCTCCGAGCGCGGCCCTCGATCCGGCCAGCACCATGGTGATGCGCTCGCCGATCATGGCGACGCCGCCGGCAAGCGAGCCGACACCGTCACCCGGTGCTGCCTCGCCGACGGTCTCGCCGCAAGCACCAGCTGTCGCCGCTCCGGCACCGCGTCACGCCTTCGCCCCGATTCCGGCCCCGATTCCGGCACCCAGTTCGCTCGCTGCCAGCGTGCATGCCGCCGTGCACGCATCGAACGCGAATCCCGCGGCAACCGTCGTGATGCGCAGTGTGTCGGCCGAAGACCTGACCAAGGCAAGCGGGGAAGTAGCAGCGGAGCCGGCTCCGGACGCTCCCGCCGACGACAACCGCTGAATCGGCTCGATCCGGCCCGCGCGGGCCGGATCATCAGGCGATCGCGGCGCGGCTACACTCGCGCCGGATCGCTCAGCCCGTGCTGCATCGCAAGCCGCGTCAGCGCAGCCAGGTCCTTGACGCCAAGCTTAGCGAAGGCGTTGTACTTGTGCGTGGCCACCGTCTTCGCACTCAAGTTCAGACGCGTCCCGATCTCGGTCATGCGCTGGCCTTGCACCAGCAGCATCACCACTTCCAGTTCGCGACCGCTGAGCGCATCGAACGGCGTTGCCGAGGCAGACAGGCTGCCGAACGCAAGCTGCTGGGCCAGGTCGCTGGCGAGATAGCGCTTGCCGCGCGCGACATCGCGAATCGCGCGCAGCAACTCCTCCGCCGCGCAGCCCTTGCCGAGATAGCCGCTGGCACCGGCATCGAGCAGGCGACGCGGCATCGGCCCGTCGAGCTGCACCGACACGATGATCACGCGCGGACCCCACTCGCCGCGCACGATGCGCTCAGTCACCTCGAGCCCGCTTACACCGGGCAGATGCAGATCACACAACACGACATCGGGCTTGACCCGCCGGATCTGCGCCAACGCATCCTCGCCGCTGCCCGCCTCGCCGACAACCTCGATATCGACTTCCTTGGCAAGGATCAGCCGAAAGCCGGTACGCACCAGCTCGTGGTCATCGACCAGATACACACGAATCATGCGGTTCCCCCCGAAGCCCCGTTCGACAAGGTACGCGATGCGGGCAAACGCGGTCAAAAAGCACGCCGGCTCGGGTATCCTTGCGCCGCGGAAAAGCACCCGCGTGGCCGAGGGATCAACGCGGTGCGGAAGAATCAAAGCGGAAAAGCAGCAACGGAAGCGTGGCCGAGCGGTTTAAGGCACCGGTCTTGAAAACCGGCGATAGGGAGACCTATCCGTGAGTTCGAATCTCACCGCTTCCGCCATTTCCCCTCGGCGGCTGCCTCGCAGGTTGCGTGCGCCGCGACCAACATGGGTGGCAAGCCCGCAACCAGATGCTCCACCAGCGCCCGAACCGCCGGCAACATGCCGCGCCGCGAGGGATACACCAGATGACACAGGCCCATCGGGTGATTCCATTCGGGTAGCACCGGTTTCAGCGTACCGCGCTGCAAGGCGTCGGCGCAGGCCAGGATCGGCAACAGGGTGATGCCCTGCCCGGCTTCGGCCAGTTGCAGCATCAGGGGAAAGTCGAACCCGGTGACGCGCGGCCGTCGCAGCTCGACGCGCTCCACCTGCCCGTCGGCGGATTCCAGCTCCCAATACTGCTGGTGCGCCTCTTCATCCGGATTGAGCGTGGCATGCTGCGCCAGTTCACGCGGATGCGACGGCGTGCCCTGCCGCTCCAGATAGCCGGGGCTGGCCACCAGCAACTTGCGCGTCGTGCCCAGGCGTCGCAACACCAGGGAGCCATCGTCCTCCAGCTTGCTGCGTACTCGCAGTGCGATGTCGAAGCCCTCCTCGATCACGTCGACGCGTCGATTGCTCACGTGCACCTGCACCTGCACCTGCGAGTGCGCTTCGAGGAACGACGGCAGCAATTGCGCGACCAATCCCTGGGCGAAGGCGATGGGACAACTCAAACGCACTGCGCCACGCGGCTCGGCGCTCAGCCGAGCCACCGCTTCTCGCGCAGCACGTGCTTCGTCCAGCATCGAACGCGCGTGGCGATAGACATCCTGGCCGACGTCGCTGACCGAGAAGCTCCGGGTGGACCGCTGCAGCAGCCGTACCCCGAGATCGGCCTCCAGTGCCGCCACGCGCCGGCTCAGGCGTGACTTTGGTGTCCCTAGCGCCCGTTCCGCCGCTGCGAAACCACCGTGCTCCACCACCGCGGCATACAGGGCAAGGTCGTCGAGTTCGGCCATCATCGTTCTCCATTCGCAACACTGAGTCTCATCAAACCGGATTTATGGACCTGACGCAACAAACTATCGTGAGTCACGCGGCCGAATGCTTCGGCCATGGAAGACCACCATGAAAATCTTGCAGATCGATTCCAGCGCGCTCGGCACGCAGTCGGCCACGCGCGAACTGACCCAGGCGATCGTCCAGCGCTGGTTGGACGAGGTCGCCGACATCGAACTGGTGCGCCGCGACCTGGACGCACACCCCCTGCCGCATCTCACCGGCGCGGTGCTCGGCAAGAGCGATCCCGCCGACGCGGCCCAGGGCGAGGCGGTGATGGGTGAATTCCTCGCTGCGGACGTGATCGTGCTGGGCGCACCGATGTACAACTTCGGTGTGCCCTCGACGCTCAAGGCCTGGATCGACCGCATCGCGGTGTCTGGTCGCACCTTCCGCTACACCGCGAGCGGACCGGAAGGTCTGGTGCACGGCAAGAAGGTGATCGTCGCCAGTGCGCGCGGCAGCGTTTACGGCGACTCGCATCCTGCCGACTTCCAGGAAGCCTACCTGCGCCAGGTTTTCGGCTTCCTCGGCATCGACGACGTCGAATTCATTCGTGCCGAGGGATTGGGACTGTCGCCCCAGCATCGTGCGGCCGGCCTGCGCGCCGCGCACGCGGCCATCGGGCCGCCATTGGCGCTGGCGGCCTGAGTTCGTTGCGCGATAAATCGAAGGCCCGCACGGCAGGCCTTCCCTTGCCCGTGATATCCGGCATCAACCGATCCGTTCGACGCCACCCATGTACGGCCGCAACGCCTCCGGCACCGTGATCGAGCCGTCCGCGTTCTGGTAGTTCTCCATCACCGCGATCAGGGCGCGCCCCACGGCCACACCCGATCCGTTGAGCGTGTGCACCAACTCGGGTTTGCCCGTGGCCGGGTTGCGCCAGCGTGCCTGCATCCGGCGCGCCTGGAAATCACTGCAGGTCGAGCAGGAGCTGATCTCGCGGTAGGTTTGCTGCGAGGGCAGCCAGACTTCGAGATCGAAGGTCTTGATTGCGGCAAACCCCATGTCGCCGGTGCACAGCAGCATGCGACGATACGGCAGGCCGAGCCGCTCCAGCACCACTTCGGCGCAGCGCGTCATGCGTTCGTGCTCGTCCAGTGACTGCTCGGGCTTGGCGATGCTGACCAACTCCACCTTCTCGAACTGGTGCTGGCGGATGAAGCCGCGCGTATCGCGCCCATGCGCACCGGCTTCGGCGCGGAAGCACATCGAGTGCGCGGTGTAACGCTGCGGCAGCGACGCTTCATCGAGGATCTCGTCGCGTACGAGGTTGGTCAGCGGGACTTCCGAAGTCGGAATGAGGTAGCGCCGGGTCTCGCCGACCTGCGTGGCGAACAGGTCTTCCTCGAACTTGGGCAGTTGCGTGGTGCCGGTCATGCTGTCGGCGTTGACGATCAGCGGCACGTTGGTTTCGAGGTAGCCGTGCTCCTCGACATGCAGGTTCAGCATGAATTGCGACAGCGCCCGATGCAGGCGCGCCAGCTGGCCACGCAACACGGTGAAGCGCGCACCGCTGAGCTTGGCGCCGGCGTCGCCATCGAGCCAGCCGTCGCGTGCGCCGAGCTCGACGTGATCCTTGACCGGGAACTCGAAGGTGCGTGGCGTGCCCCAGCGATGAACTTCCGCGTTCTCGGTTTCGTCCGCACCCGGCGGCACCGACTCATGCGGAATGTTGGGAATGCGCAGCGAGAGATCGGAGATCTCGGTCTTGATCTGCTCCAGGCGCAACTCGGACTGTTTCAACTCCTCCCCGAAACCCGCGACTTCCGCCATCAACGCGGCCGTGTCCTCGCCCTTGGCCTTGGCCATGCCGATGGCCTTGGAGCGCGTATTGCGCAGGTTTTGCAGGTCCTGGGTGCGGGTCTGGATCTGCTTGCGTTCGGCTTCAAGACGCTCGAAGGCGGGAACGTCGAGATCAAAGCCGCGCGTCGCCTTCAGGCGTTCGGCGGTCTGCGCAAGTTGGGCGCGCAGCAGGATGGGATCAAGCATGAGAGGTCCGGTGGAGGGCGATAACGCGAGGGAAGCTGCGATTATCCGCGGCCCGGACGCCGCGAGGCAACGCGGCGGCGGGAATCCCCGCCGCCGCGGCAAACGCATCAGGCCATCGGGCCTTCGCCGAAGCGGTTCGGGCCGGGCGTGCCGGCGATGAAGCCATTGAACACCAGCGCGATCAGGCCGCCCACGAACGGCACCAGTCCGATCAGGATCCACCAGGCCGACTTGTCGACGTCGTGCCAGCGCTTGGCCTGCACCGCGAGCGACATCCACATCATCGGAATGAAGATGATCCAGATCCACACCGGGAACGACATGTTGGCTGCCGCTTCCGGGTCGGCCGCAGCCGCCGCGATCATCGGGCCGAGCGCAGCAAACTGGATTCCCATGAAAATCACGAGAACCGCTACCAGGAACAGCCAATAGGCCTTGCGGCCAACGCGGCCGTCGAACGAAAACAGGAACTTCTTCCAATCCATCTGAGCTCTCCCCAAGCCAATAAACGTGGATCGCGCGACACCGCGCCCCGCGATACTACCCAAAACGGAACAGGTGACAAGGACAGGCCATGGTTCACCACCGCAGCGTGTCCGCCAGACGCATGCCCAGCCAGAGCAAGCCCATGCCACCCACCAGGCTGGCAGCCAGATAGATGCCGCCCCAATGCGGTCCGTTGCCGCGCTGCAGGAGATACAACTCCACGATCAGTGCGGAATAGGTGGTCAATCCGCCCAGCACACCTACCATCAGGAAGGCGCGCCACAGCAACGCCGACGTCCCGCGACCTTCCAGCCAAACCAGGACGAAGCCTGCCACGAGGCAACCGACGAGATTGGCCGCAAACGTGCCCCACGGGAACCCGGTGCCCATATGCCGTGTCATCCAGCCGGACAGCACGAAGCGTCCGACGGCTCCAAACGCCCCGCCTGCGGCCACCAGGCCCAACTGCTGCCACCACAGCGGGTTCATTCCTCGCCTCGCGCCTTGCGCCGCGCCGCGCGCAGTGCATCCAGCTTCTCCTTGAGCTTCAGCTCCATGCCGCGCGGCACCGGCTCGTAGTAGACGCGCTCCCCAAGCGTGTCGGGAAAGCCGGTCTGATCGAGCGCGACACCACCCTCGGTCTCATGGTCGTACTGATAGCCCTGCGCATAGCCGAGTTCCTTCATCAGCCGGGTCGGCGCGTTGCGCAAGTGCAATGGCACCTCTGCCGTGCCGAACTCGTCCACATCGGCGCGCGCCGCCTTGTAGGCCACGTAGGCCGCATTCGACTTGGCCGTGGCGGCGAGATAAAGCGTGAGCTGCGCCAGCGCCAACTCGCCTTCGGGCGAGCCGAGGCGTTCGAACGTATCCCAGGCGTCGATCGCCATCTGCAGCGCACGCGGATCGGCCAGACCGATGTCTTCTACCGCCATGCGGGTGAGGCGGCGCGCGAGATAGACCGGATCGCAGCCGCCATCCAGCATGCGACATAGCCAATACAAGGCTGCATCCGGATTGGAACTGCGCACGCTCTTGTGCAGCGCCGAAATCTGGTCGTAGAACTGTTCGCCCTGTTTGTCGAAGCGGCGCGAACGGTCGGCGAGCACTTGCGTAAGGGTTGCCTCGGTCACCTGCCCGCCCTCGCCTCCGGCCAGTTCGGCGGCAATCTCCAGCAGGGTCAAGCCGCGCCGCACGTCGCCATCGGCCGCTTGCGCGATCAGGCCCAGATTCGCGTCTGACACCAGGATGCCGTTTCCGCCCAGGCCACGCCCGTCATCCTGCAGCGCCCGCTTGAGGGCCGCAGTGATGTCCTGCGCATCGACCGCTTCCAGCACGTGGACACGACAGCGCGACAGCAGCGCCGAGTTCAGCTCGAAACTCGGATTCTCGGTGGTAGCGCCCACGAACAGGATCGAGCCACGCTCGATATGCGGCAGGAAGGCATCCTGTTGCGCCTTGTTGAAGCGATGCACCTCGTCCACGAACAGCACGGTACGCGTACCGGCCTCGAAGCGCGCCTGCGCCTCACTCAGCACCTGACGCACTTCCGGCAGGCCCGAAAGCACCGCGGAAATCGCACGGAACTCCGCGTTCGCGTAACGCGCCAGCAGCAGCGCCAGCGTGGTCTTGCCGCAGCCGGGCGGTCCCCACAGCACCATCGAATGCACCCGACCCGCTTCCACCGCGCGTCGCAAGGCCGAGTTCGGCGCGAGCAGCCGCCGCTGACCCACCATTTCGTCCAGCGTGCGCGGGCGCATGCGCTCGGCCAGCGGCGCAAGCGCGGCGGTAGTCTCATCCACCGCGGCCTGCAGCAAGGGCGCGATGTTCGGGGCTCGGGGTTTCCTCACCAGGCAAGTGTAGAGCGGGGCTTGCTCCGCTGCGTCGGCCTTCATGCCTCAAGGCAACCGCAGCCGGGCGAGCCCGGCTCTACGACAAGGTGCTGCGCCCCATTGCGCCTTGTGTAAACAGTTGACGAGAGACTGGGCGTCCTTCGACTTCGGCCTCTTCGCGGCCTACGCTCAGGATGAGCGGCATTTGGGAACCCCGCTCATCCTGAGCGTAGCGCCCAAGGCGCGAAGTCGAAGGGCGCGGGCTGTCAATCAATTGCGCAAGTCTCACTAATCCTTGATCGCGTGAACCTCGGCGCTCGCTGCCATCTCTCCCACCCCTGAGCGGCATTTGGGAACCCCGCTCATCCTGAGCGTAGCGCCCAAGGCGCGAAGTCGAAGGGCGCGGGCTGTCAATCAATTACGCAAGTCTCACTAATCCTTGATCGCGTGAACCTCGGCGCTCGCTGCCATCTCTCCCACCCCTGAGCGGCATTTGGGAACCCCGCTCATCCTGAGCGTAGCACCCAAGGCGCGAAGTCGAAGGGCGCGGGCTGTCAATCAATTGCGCAAGTCTCACCAATCCTTGATCGCGTGAACCTCGGCGCTCGCTGCCATCTCTCCCACCCCTGAGCGGCATTTGGGAACCCCGCTCATCCTGAGCGTAGCGCCCAAGGCGCGAAGTCGAAGGGCGCGGGCTGTCAATCAACTACGCAAGTCTCACTGATCCTTTATCGCGTGAACCTCGGCGCTCGCTGCCATCTCACCCACCACGTCGACCCCTTCGGGCGGGGTGAAGGCAAAGGTGCCTGCCGCGAAGACCGGATTCCGCTGCCAATGCGAGAACGTCATTTCGGTACGCTGACCGAGGGCATCGCGCAACTGCATCCGTTGCAGCGACTGGCCCGAGAAGCCGAGCCGGGCCGCGGCGAACTGCGCGTCTTCGGATTTCTTCGGTGTGAGCACGATCCACTGCAAGCCATCGGCGTCGGCGTCCCCCGCCAGGTTGAACTGGCGGTCGAGCTCGGTGGGATCGATCAGCACCGCGAGCGGGCTTTGCTGTTCCTCGTGGCTCTGGATGCGCACCTGCACCTGTTCCAGATCCGGATCGTAGACCCAGACATGGTCGCCGTCGGCAACGATCAATTGCGGGAACGGCGCTTCGTACTCCCAGCGAAACTGGCGCGGCGTAGCGAGCGCCACGCGACCCTGAGTTTCCTCCGTGAGTTGACCGTCGGCATCGAACACGCGCTGTTCGAAGCGGCCGTCGAGACCGACGAGACCGGAGCTGAAGCCTTCGAGTACGGCGCGCGGCTCGCTTGCGACGGCCGACACCGATACCGCAATCAGCAAGGCAGCGAGGATGCGAAACATCTGAATCTCCAGACTTGGGCGGCCACAGTGTGCAGTTCATCCGCTGAACGATCGACGAAAGCCCCTTCCCCTGCTTGCAGGGGGAAGTTGGGAGGGGTGTGCGCTTGCGGGAAAGCCGCAGCAAGCATTCCAACCCCAACCCAACCCTCTCCTCTACTCGCAGGGGAGGGAGTTTGAGTCAATCCCGTACCGGCGGAGGTGCCAGCACGCTGCGGTCGCCGTTGTGTTCGGGCGGCGACACCACGCCGGCGGCTTCCATCGCCTCGACCAGGCGCGCGGCGCGGTTGTAGCCGATCTTGAGCCGCCGCTGCACGCCCGAGATCGAGGCGCGGCGCGATTCGGTGACGATCTTGACGGCTTCGTCGTAGAGCGGATCGCTCTCGCTGTCGCCACTGGACGCGGCCGCTTCCGGCAGACCGGTGGCACCAATGACCTGACCATCCGCCATGGTCTGCACTTCTTCCAGCACGCCTTCCAGATATTCGGGTTCGCCGTGCTGGCGGCGCAAGTGTTCCACCACGCGGTGCACCTCGTCATCCGACACGAAGGCACCATGCACGCGCTCGGGCATCGCGGTACCTGGCGGCAGGTAGAGCATGTCGCCGTGACCGAGCAGGGTTTCCGCGCCGGATTGGTCGAGAATCGTGCGTGAATCGATCTTGCTCGACACCTGAAACGCGATGCGAGTCGGGATATTGGCCTTGATCAGGCCGGTGATGACGTCCACCGACGGCCGCTGCGTGGCCAGGATCAGGTGCACGCCGGCCGCGCGCGCCTTCTGTGCGAGGCGCGCGATCAGCTCTTCCACCTTCTTGCCGACGATCATCATCATGTCGGCGAACTCGTCGATGATGACGACGAGGTAAGGCAGGGTTTCGAGCGGGCGCGGTGCTTCACCCAGTTCCGGATTCGGGCGGAATAGCGGATCCATCAGCGGCTGGCCGGCTTCCTCGGCATCGCGCACCTTGCGGTTGAACCCGGCCAGATTGCGCACGCCCACCGCCGACATCAGCTTGTAGCGCCGCTCCATCTCGGCCACGCACCAGCGCAAGCCGTTGGCGGCTTCCTTCATGTCGGTGACCACCGGTGCCAGCAGGTGCGGAATGCCCTGATATACCGACAATTCCAGCATCTTCGGATCGATCATCAGCATGCGCACGTCGCGGGCCGTGGCCTTGTACAGCAGGCTCAGCACCATCGCGTTGAGCGCCACCGACTTGCCCGAGCCGGTGGTGCCGGCCACGAGAAGGTGCGGCATCCGCGCCAGGTCGACCACGCTGGGTCGGCCGCCGATGTCCTTGCCGAGGGCTAGTGCCAGCGGCGACGACACCTTGTCGTACTCTTTCGAGCGCAGGATTTCCGAGAGATAGATCGTCTCGCGGTGCGCGTTCGGGATCTCCATGCCGATCACGGACTTGCCCGGAATCACGTCGACCACGCGCACCGACTTCACGCTCAGGCCGCGCGCAATGTCCTTGTCGAGGTTGGAGATCTGGCTGCCCTTCACGCCGGGCGCCGGCTCCATCTCGAAGCGGGTGATGACCGGGCCGGGATACACGCCCTGCACCTGCGCCTCGATGCGGAAGTCCTTGAGCTTGAACTCGATCTGGCGCGACAGCGTTTCGAGCGCCTCTTCCGAGTAACCCTTCGGTTGCGGCTTGGGTTCATCCAGGAGCGACAAGGGCGGCAGGCTGCCATCCCCCCCGGGGGCCGCGCTGACCGCAAACAGCGGAATCTGCTGCTCGCGTTGAGCGCGTTCGCTCTTTTCCGGCGGCGGCAACTGCGGCTCGATCTTGACCGGCTCGCGCTTGGCGCGCTTGATCGTGTCTTCGCGTCGCACCTCTTCGCGCTCGGCCTTGGCCGCACGCGCCTGGCGCCATTCGTTCGCCTGCACCGCGCCGCGGCCCATCAAGCCGCCCAGCGACAGCACGAAGCGCCCGATCCGGTCCATCAGCGCGAACCAGGACAAGCCCGTCGCAAGCGTGATCGCCACCAGGAGCAGCGCCAGCACGAACAGGGTCGAGCCCAGGAATCCGAACCCGCGCAGCAGGAGCCCGCCCACCAGCCCGCCGAGCAAGCCGCCCG
This sequence comes from Chiayiivirga sp., assembly GCA_022647565.1. Classification (GTDB taxonomy): domain Bacteria; phylum Pseudomonadota; class Gammaproteobacteria; order Xanthomonadales; family Xanthomonadaceae; genus JALCLA01. Next base: position 63,819 of record JALCLA010000003.1, on the reverse strand, counting down.
AACCGGCCGGCAACTCGGTCCCGAGGTGGGCGTGGTGCAGATGTGCGAGACCCGAGGCCGCAACCAGGAAAGCGACCACGCCGATCAGGCGCAGGGCCGGCGTGATCGCGGTTTCGTCATCTCCGTCGCGACCGCGGAGGGCGGCCCAGATCAGCAAGCCCAGTAATACCGGCAGGGTGTAGGCCGCGATCCCGAAGAACGACAGGGTCACGTCCGCGAACCAGGCGCCCGCGACGCCGCCGAAATTCCGCATCTCCCCGGTGACGCTGCCCGAATGCGACCAGCCCGGATCGTCCGGGCTGTAGCTGGCCAGACAGGCCAGCAGGTAGAGCAGTACCGGGACCACCAGCAGGATCAGGCTTTCACGCCAAACCCGCCGGCGGCCCGAATTGGATGCCGCCTTGCGCCCTTCTCCCTGCGTGCGTGCCACCGTGCAGTTTTACCTTAAGTCTGATGCGTTAACCTTTGATCCTACTACGGATCAGACCTTCATGCCCTGCAGGGCCGGGTGCACGATCTTGCCGCCCTCGACATTGATGCCGCGGGTCAGCGGCACGTTCTGGCGCCAGCTGTCACCGGAGGCCAGCTTGTTCACCCACGGCAGGATCGCCGCGCAGATCGCCTGCGAGCTGGTCTGCGGCACGGCCCCCGGCATGTTGGTCACGCAGAAGTGGGTCACGCCCTCCTCCACGTAGGTAGGTTCCTTCCAGGTGGTGGGGCGCGAAGTCTCGAAGCATCCCCCTTGGTCGATCGAGATATCGACCAGCACGCTGCCGGCCTGCATGCCCTTGAGCTGCTCGCGGGTCAGCACGTGCGGCGCCTTGGCGCCAGTCACCAGCACCGCGCCGACGACGAGGTCGGCCGAAGCCACTTCGCGTGCGACCACCTCGGCATACGGATAGAGCGCGGTGACGTTGTTGCCCAGGCGCATCATCTCGTCCATCCGGTCCTGGCGCATCTCGAACACCACGACGTTGGAGCCTCCGGCGGCAGCCAGCTGCGCCGAAGCACTACCCGCCTTGCCGGCGCCGAACACCACGACCTTGCCGCGTTCGGTCGACGGCAGGCCGCCGAGCAGCTTGCCCTTGCCGCCTTCGGGCTGGTGCAGCAGGTGGGTGCCGACCTGTACCGCGATCTTGCCGGCAATCACCGACATGGGCGCCAGCAATGGCAGGTCGCCGTTCTCCATTTCAACCGTCTCGAATGCAACGCCACACAGGCCGATGTCGAGCAGTTGGCGGGTGAGCTTGGGCTCTGCCGCCAGATGCAGGTAGCAGAACAGCAGGTGATCCTTGCGCAGATGCTGCAAGTCGCCCGCGATCGGCTCCTTCACCTTGACGATGAGCTCACCCTTCTCGTACAGACCAGCGGCGTCCGGCGCGATTTTCACACCCAGCCCGGTGTAGTCCGAATCCTTGAAGCCGGACTTGACTCCGGCGTCCTTCTCCAACCACACCTCATGGCCGCGACGGACCAGATCACCGGCAGCAGCCGGAACGAGGGCGACGCGACCTTCGAGCGTCTTGGTTTCGCGGGGTACACCGATGCGCATGATTTTTCCTCCCAGAAAAACTGAAACCCCGCAGCGAATGCAGCGGGGAAATGCAATGCCTTGTTTTGCCGGACTGCCGCCACCAAGCTATGCCACTCGCAGGCGAATCCATCTCGACAATTATACCCATGACCGCCACCAGGCACTGCCATCTCCTCATCCTCGGATCCGGCCCGGCCGGCTACGCCGCTGCGGTCTACGCCGCGCGCGCCAACCTGAAGCCCGTTCTCATCACCGGCCTGCAACAAGGCGGACAACTGATGACGACGACGGAGGTGGACAACTGGCCGGGCGACGCCCACGGCTTGATGGGCCCCGACCTGATGGCGCGCATGCAGGCCCATGCCGAACGTTTCGAAACCGAGATGGTGTTCGATCACATCCACACCGCCGACCTGTCGCGGCGCCCGTTCCGGCTCAAGGGAGACAGCGGCGAGTACACCTGCGACGCGCTGATCATCGCCACGGGCGCCAGCGCCAAGTACCTGGGCATCGAATCGGAGCAGAAGTACATGGGCCAGGGCGTGTCGGCCTGTGCCACCTGCGACGGATTCTTCTTTCGTGACCAGGACGTGGCCGTCATCGGTGGCGGCAACACCGCGGTCGAAGAAGCCCTGTACCTCTCCAACATCGCGCGCAAGGTTTACCTGGTACACCGGCGCGACAAGCTGCGTTCCGAGAAGATCCTGCAGGACAAGCTGTTCGCCAGGGCCCAGGCAGGCAAGGTGGAACTGATCTGGAACCACACCGTGGACGAAGTGCTGGGCGACGACAATGGCGTGTCCGGCATGCGCATTCGCTCCACCGAAACCAACGCCACGCGCGACATCGCCTTGCAGGGATTCTTCGTCGCCATCGGCCACACACCGAACACCTCGCTGTTCGAAGGCCAACTGGCGATGCGCAACGGCTACCTCACGATCCGCTCGGGGCTCGAAGGCAACGCGACCGCCACCTCGGTTGCCGGCGTATTCGCCGCCGGAGATGTCGCCGATCAGGTCTATCGTCAGGCCATCACCTCGGCCGGCTTTGGCTGCATGGCGGCGTTGGACGCGGAGAAGTTCCTCGACAAAGAGGCCTGATGCAAGCAAGCGTGATGCAGCTGCGCATTCATGCATCGCTGGAAGAGATCTCTCCGGCGGCGTGGGATGCGCTGCACGACCGTTGCAACCCCTTCGTCTCACATGCGTTCCTGGTCGGGCTGGAACGCACCGGCTGCCTGCGCCCGCGCTGGGGCTGGACGCCGAAGCACGCCGCGCTCTATCAGGGCGATGACCTGGTGGCCGCCGCACCGGGCTATCGCAAGGACAACTCGCATGGCGAGTTCGTGTTCGACCACGCCTGGGCCGCGGCCTTTGCCCGTCACGGGCGCGACTACTACCCGAAGTGGCTGGTCGGTGTGCCTTACTCGCCGGTGCCGGGGCCCCGTCTTCTGGCGCGCGATGCGGCCGCGCGCAGGGCGCTTTCCGCGGCACTGGCAGACACATGCCGCGCGAGCGGCCACTCCTCGATCCACGTGAACTTCTGCCAGGAAGAAGACGCCGCGTCCTGCGATTCCCGCTGGTTGGCGCGCAATGACCTGCAGTTCCACTGGTCCAATCCCGGCTGGAGCGACTTCGATGAGTTCCTCGCCGCGCTGACCCACAAGCGGCGCAAGGCCATCCGCCAGGAGCGCGAGAAAGTGCGGCGTGCCGGCTACACCTTTCGCATCGTGCATGGCGACGAGGCGAGCGAAGAAGACCTGGCCGCGATGCATGCCTTCTACTGCCTCACCTTCGCGGAGAAGGGCAATTCGCCGGCATTGACCCTGGAGTTTTTCCGTCATTTGGCCACGGCAATGCCGCAGGCGCTGGTGCTGGTCCTGGCCGAGCGCACGATTCGCGCAGCCATGAAGGAGGTAGTGGCCGGCGCGCTCTGCCTGCGCGGTGCCGACACCTTGTATGGCCGCTACTGGGGCAGTGAAGAAAACGCGCCCGGCCTGCACTTCGAGACCTGCTACTACCAGGGCATCGAGTACTGCCTGCACCACGGCCTGCGCCGCTTCGAACCCGGCGCACAGGGCGAACACAAATTGGCCCGCGGCTTCCTGCCGGTCGCCACGCACAGCCGGCACGTCATCGCGGACCCGGACTTTGCCACGGCCATTGCGACCTGGTGCGAGCACGAGCGGGGCGAAGCGTCGCGCTACCGTGCCTTCCTGCTCGATCATTCGCCATTCCGGCGTGAAGAACGGGCGACGTGAACCTGCGTCTGCCGCGTCTCTCACCCGACCCGGACGCACCTTTCCCTCCGGTGGACAGGGCGCTGTACGAGCCCAACGGCCTGCTTGCCCTGGGCGGCGACCTGCATCCACGTCGCCTTCTGAATGCCTACCGCCACGGTATCTTCCCTTGGTATTCCCGTGGCGAGCCGATCCTGTGGTGGTCGCCGGATCCGCGCGTCGTGTTCGAAACCCCGAGCTTCACCTTGGCGCGCCGCTTCCGCCGTGAGCTGCGTCGAAGCCCCTGGCAGGCGACGGCCGATACCGCTTTCGAGGCCGTGGTCGCGGCCTGCGCCAGCTCGCCACGACCCGGCCAGTCGGGCACCTGGATCACGCCCGAGATGCGCGAGGCCTATCTCCAGCTGCACCGACTGGGACACGCGCATTCGGTCGAGGTCTGGGACAGCGATCGCCTGGTGGGTGGCATCTACGGGGTGGCCACGGAATCCGTGTTCTGCGGAGAATCCATGTTCAGCGCCGTCAGCGGCGGGTCCAAGTTGGCCTTGGCCTTGCTGTGCCGCTTCCTCGCCGAGGGTGGCATCGACCTGCTCGATGCCCAAGTCCCGAACCCGCACCTGGCCCTGCTCGGAGCGAAGACCTTGGCTCGCTCGGACTATCTGCAAAGACTGGCGCGCCCGACTCCGCGGGGCGCAGGACCGGGCCCCTGGAGCGCGTGCTTCGGCTCGCGGGGTGTCGCGGAACTGGCCTGAGGGCGGCGTCCGTGGCATCATGCCGCGCCCTCGGCAGGCCCCCTGCCGAGCCATCCCGCCCCTTCAGCAGCGAAGAATGTCAAAAGACGATTCCATCGAAATGGAAGGCTCGGTCCTCGAGACCCTGCCCAACACCATGTTCCGAGTGAAGCTCGAAAACGGTCACGTCGTGACCGCCCACATCTCCGGCCGCATGCGCAAGAACTACATCCGCATCCTCACCGGCGACAAGGTCAAGGTCGAAATGACCCCTTACGACCTGACCAAGGGCCGCATCACCTATCGCATGAAGTAAGGCGCGCTGCACCGGGCTGCGGTGTGGCCCTTCGCGCTCCGGACCGGCACCACCGGGTTCGTCCGGCGCTATTCGTAGCCGTCGCGGAACACCGCATCGCCGTCCGGCACCCAGACTACGGTCGAGTAGCTTGCCGGCCCGCCGGGATCAAGCCCGTCGAACCGCAACACTCCCGTTCCGGGAGCGGCCGCACTCACGACCCGCAGGAAACGCAACTGGCCCCAGTCGTGGCTGGCGGCGACAGGTGCCGTCCAGGTGAGCTCGGATGCGGTCGCTGAAACGCTCCAGTCGTTGCCCGGCTGCGCGTCGCCGTCGCGGAACTCGTTCCCATCAACCGTCGCCGCGTTTGCCAAGGCGAGCCCGAATGCGTTGAATCCCAGATTGCGCAGCACGCGCAGGTTCGGCTCTGCCGTCGCGGGATCAACCACCGCGCGCGCGAAATCGAAGTTCATCAGGGCATAGTCGTAACGGTACCGACCATCGGGCAGGCGATGCACGCGCGCCGCGACGCCGACATGCCCTTCGCTGGTCTCGATGTCAAAGCGCCCACGCAGGTCACCAGGCGCAGCTTGCTCCAGCCAGCGGTCGATCACCGGCCCTTGCCGGAAGGCGCCAAGCGGCCCCTGGTTCCACAAACCATTCGAGAACACGGGCGCGAGCGAACGCGAGCCCATCGAATTGAAGATGTTCACGTCGTCCCGCACCATGTACCAGGCATCGATCAGGTAGTGCGCGCCCGGATTCAGCCCGGCATCGATGTCACTTTCGCGGACCCGCAGCCGCTCGCGGTAATAGTCGTTGACCGGCGCGTCCTGCACGCCGTCACACCCATCCAGGCCATCGCCGAGGTTGTTGTCGGCATCGTCGAACACCGATCCGCAGCGGCCCCAGATGCCGCGTGCCGGAATGATTTCGGTGCGCGGCGAGAGGAAGAAACTCTGGTCGTTGCTGCCGGCGTTGTAGGTGTCCTCGCAGGCGCGCCCCAGCACTTGCCCGTTCGCAGGGCACTGAGCGTCCGGGTGGCAGTTCTCGTTTGCCGTGGCGAAGGCGTGCTTCAGCCCGGACCGACCGATCTGGTCGATGCGGCCATCGGCGTCGATCCGGTACATCGCCCACACCAGGAACGGGTGCTGATCGTTGCCGTAGGGCGCGAACACGCCGCTGAATTTGGTGTGCCAGGGCACGTCCGCGGCCTCCGGCACGTTGCGGCTGCGCAGCACCGCAGACGGCACGATCACCACCTCGCCTTCGGTGCCTCCCGGCCCATCGCAGGGGCCACCATCCGCGATCACCCGGCAACGCTGCACGTCCACGCCGACACTGGCGGTGTACTTGTCGTCCATGTCGATAAGTTCGACATCGACGACGTAGTTGCCCACCCCGGGCCAATTCGGCGCCACACAGGATTTCTCCGCTGCCTTCTCGTCGCTCGCAGACAAGGGCATCAAAGGCAGCTGCAGTGCCGCGTTCGCCAGCAAGCGCCCTTCCGCCTCGGGCCGGGTCCATGCCGACAGGGCCGGACCCACGCGCAGGTCGGCCGTGACCAAGCGCAAGCCATCGCGTTGTCTGTCCGGCGAACGCATCGCATGCGCGATCCGCATCCAGATACCACCCTGCGCATCGACAAGGCGCCAGTTGAGCGGGCCGATTCCGTCCGGCACCAGCGACAGGTGTGGACTACGCGCCCCGTCCCGACGCACGAAACGCAGCGAGGGAACCGACAGCTTGCCGCTGCGCAGGCGCGTCGGCGCACCATCGCCCAGTTCCACCGTGACCGGCTCGCGCGGCCACAAGGGCAGGTTCCACTCGCCGCGCTCGGGAAGGCCGTGCGCACGCAAGCCGAGGTGCGCCAGGAGATCGGGATTCGGCCGCAGCAAGAGTGTGCCGCCGTGGATGGCTTGCGCCTGCGGCACCTTTGCCGCGGACTCGCCCGCTGGGAACGTCGCTCCCGCCGTATCACGTTCGGCCGCGACGCCCTCAATCCCGAATCCGAGCATGAGCAGCATCGCCACGGCACGCAGCGCACCTGCGCCATGCGCGCCACCAACGGAATGCGGGTTCATCAGTCGCCGCTGCAAGCTGGTCATGACACGCTTATTCCACGGTTGCCGGCAACAGCATCTCGGGTTCTTCCTGCGCGTCGATAGCGAGTTGTCCGTCGCGCACCGACACCCGCACCCGCCCGCCGCTCACCAGCTTGCCGAACAGCAGTTCGTCCGCAAGGGGCCGCTTGATCTTCTCCTGCAGCACGCGCGCCATCGGGCGCGCGCCCATCTGGGGATCGAAGCCGTGCTCGGCCAGCCAGCGCCGCGCTTCCGGCTCCACGCTCAGCGCCACCTGCTTCTCGTGCAGTTGCATCTCCAGCTCGATCAGGAACTTGTCCACGACGCGCAGGATGTGGTCGAAATCCAGACCCTTGAACTGGATCACTGCATCAAGCCGGTTGCGGAACTCGGGCGTGAACGACTTGCGGATCGTCTCCATCGCGTCGGTGCTGTGGTTCTGCTCGACGAAACCCATGGTGCGCCGCGCCGCCTGCTGGGCGCCGGCATTGGTAGTCATCACCAGCACCACGTTCTTGAAGTTGGCCTCGCGCCCGTTGGTATCGGTGAGCATGCCGCGGTCCATCACCTGCAACAGGATGTTGAAGATGTCCGGATGCGCCTTCTCGATCTCGTCCAGCAGCAACACGCAGTGCGGCGTCTTGACGACCTTCTCGGTCAACAGACCACCCTGGTCGAAGCCGACGTATCCCGGCGGTGCGCCGATGAGCCTCGATACCGAATGCGGCTCCATGTATTCGGACATGTCGAAGCGGATCAGCTCGATGCCCAACTGCATGGCGAGCTGGCGCGTCACCTCGGTTTTGCCCACGCCGGTGGGGCCGGCGAACAGGAAACAACCGATCGGCTTGTCCGGGTTTCCCAGACCCGAGCGCGCCATCTTGATCGCGGACGAGAGCGTATCGATGGCCTCGTCCTGGCCGAATACCACCATCTTGAGGTTGCGGTCGAGGTTGCGCAGCACGTCCTTGTCCGACGCCGACACCTGCTTGGCGGGAATGCGCGCCATGCGCGCCACGATGAACTCGATTTCGGGCACGTCGATCAGGGTCAGGCGTTGGTCTTCAGGCATGAGCCGCTGGCGCGCGCCGGCTTCGTCGATGACGTCGATGGCCTTGTCCGGCAGCAAGCGATCACCAATGTGCTTGACCGAGAGGTCCACCGCGGCCTGCAGCGCACCGAGGGTGTATTCGACCTTGTGGTGCTCCTCGAAGCGCCCCTTGAGGCCAGTGAGGATGGCCACGGATTCGGCAATCGACGGCTCCACCACGTCGATCTTCTGGAAGCGCCGTGCCAGCGCGCGATCCTTTTCGAACACCCCGCGGTATTCCTGGAACGTGGTCGACCCGATGCAACGCAACTCGCCCGAAGCCAGCACCGGCTTGATCAGGTTCGAGGCATCCATGGTGCCGCCGGAGGCGGAGCCGGCTCCGATGATGGTGTGGATCTCGTCAATGAACAGGATGGCGCCCGGCTCCTTCTTGAGCTGGGCCAGCACGCCCTTGAGGCGCTTCTCGAAATCACCGCGATACTTGGTTCCGGCCACCAATGCGCCCAGATCCAGGGCGTAGATGGTGCAGTCGGCCAGCACTTCCGGCACATCCTTCTCGACGATGCGGCGCGCAAGCCCTTCGGCCAGTGCCGTCTTGCCCACGCCTGACTCGCCCACATACAGGGGATTGTTCTTGCGGCGACGGCACAGCACCTGGATGGTGCGCTCGATCTCTTCCTGGCGACCGATCAAGGGATCGATCTTGCCCAAGCGGGCCAGCTCATTGAGATTGGAGGCGAACTCAGTCAGCGGATTGCCCTTGGGCTCGTCCCCGCTCTCCGCATCCTTGCTCGGCTCGGCCTCGGGCTTCTGCGCCTCCGGCCCGGTCTTGGCGACCCCGTGCGAAATGTAGTTGACCACGTCGAGGCGGGTGACTTCCTGCTGGTTGAGGAAGTACACGGCGTGCGAATCCTTTTCGCCGAAGATGGCAACCAGAACGTTGGCCCCGGTCACTTCCTTCCGGCCGGAAGACTGCACGTGATAGACGGCACGCTGCAGCACGCGCTGGAAGCCGAGTGTGGGCTGGGTGTCGCGGGTATCGTCGCCCGGCAGCACCGGCACCGTCTCGGCAATGATGCTCTTGAGTTCGGTGGCGAGCTTGTTCAGGTCGGCTCCGCATACGCGCAGTACACCGGCCGCGGACGGGTTGTCGAGCAATGCCAGCAGCAGGTGCTCGACCGTCATGAACTCGTGACGATTCTCGCGTGCCTGCTTGTAGCACTGGCCGATGGTGAACTCGAGATCCTTGCTGAACATGGGTGCCTGCCTTGTTACGAAACTGGACGCTGCTGCAACCGGAACGGTTGCGACCGTACATCGGCTAGATGGGGACGTCGGGGACGTTTCAACAGCGCCCCAGGCGGCCTTCGTTCCTGTCCTCCCGATCCTGCAGGCACCCGGTACTCAGGCCTGCTCCATGGTGCAAAGCAAAGGATGCTGGTGATGCTGGGAAAATTCGTTGACCTGATTCACTTTCGTTTCTGCCACTTCACGCGTGAACACGCCGCAAACGCCGCGACCGCGCGTGTGCACGTGCAGCATGACCTGGGTGGCCTTCTCGCGATTCAGGGCAAAGAACACTTGCAGCACCTCCACCACGAAATCCATCGGCGTGTAGTCGTCGTTCAGCAGCAGCACCTGGTACAGCGGCGGGCGCGCGACCTCCGGCTTGGCGGTCTCCAGCGCCAGGCCGTATTCGTGTTCCTTGTCGGGTTGGTTGCCCATGAGCGCAAGCACGCTTTCTTCGAATTGGGGATAGTGTAGGACTGCGGCGCGAGGAAGGCAGCAGCCCGGGCCCGGCCATGCCTCGGGGCGGGAATCGGGGTCCTCGTCGCAGCGCCGCTATGCACGGGCTCCAGGTGTAAAATTCGCCGCCCCTCGCCATCGGACTCCCTTCTGGTCACGTCCAACAACAACCCATCGCCGCCCGGCACGGATCTGTTTCGACCCGACGTCACCGTCGCCACCATCGTGCCGTGCAACGGACGCCTTTTGCTGGTGGAAGAACGTGCCCGTGGCGAACTGGTCTTGAACCAACCCGCCGGCCACCTTGAAGCAGGCGAGTCCCTGATCGAAGCCGCCGCGCGTGAAACGCTGGAAGAGTCGGGCTGGGAGGTGGCGATCACGCACCTGGTTGGGGTTTACCGCTGGTGCGCAGAAGGCGACGTACGCCACCATCAAGCTGCCTCTGGCGAAACCACTCCTGTCGCCGGCCCCACCTTCCTGCGATTTGCCTTCGCGGCCGAGCCGGTGCGCCACCATCCGGAGCGCCCGCTGGATCGCGGCATCGAACGCACGCTGTGGCTGACCCCGGCCGAACTGCGTGCTGCCGGGAATCGACTGCGCAGCCCATTGGTGCTGGCGGTGGTCGACGACTGGCTGGCGGGAGCCCGCCTGCCGCTCTCGGCCTTGCGGGACATCGCATGAACCCCCGCATCAGCGAACAGGTGATGCTGGGCGTGTCGGGCGGCGTCGATTCCGCTGTCGCAGCGCTGTTGCTCCAGCAACAGGGTGCGCAGGTATCGGGCTTGTTCATGCAGAACTGGAACGAAGACGGTTCCGGTGATTGCCGCGCCGAGGACGACCGCCGTGACGCGGTTGCGGTCTGTGGCCGGCTTGGCATTCCGTTCCATGCGCGCAACTTCGCTGCCGACTACTGGCAAGGCGTGTTCCAGCACTTCCTGGCCGAGTATCGCGCCGGACGTACGCCCAATCCGGACGTGCTGTGCAACCGCGAGATCAAGTTCAAGACCTTCCTCAACGAAGCCCGCGCGCTCGGTGCCAAACGCATCGCCACCGGACACTACGCACGCGTTGATTGCCTGGATGGGCGCTGGCGGCTCTTGCGCGGACGCGATGCCGACAAGGACCAGAGCTACTTCCTGCACGCGCTCGGGCAGGAGCAGCTTGCGGCCACGCTGTTTCCGGTGGGGGAGCTGCCAAAACCGGAGGTGCGGCGCCTGGCGCGCGAGGCTGGCCTGCCGGTGCACGCGAAGAAGGACTCGACCGGCATCTGCTTCGTGGGCGAACGCGACTTCCGCGATTTCCTCGGCCGTTATCTGCCCATGCGCAGCGGCGACATCCGCAGCGTGGACGGCCAGCGCCTGGGTGAACACCCCGGCGTGTTCTTCTACACGCTCGGCCAGCGCGAAGGCCTGAACATCGGCGGCGTGCGTGGCCGCCCGACCGCCCCCTGGTTCGTGGTCGGCAAGGACGTGGCCAGCAATGTGCTGCTGGTGGATCAGGGCCACGACAGCCCTTACCTGCTCTCGACGCGACTGCGCGGCAGCGCGGCAACCTGGATCGATGGAGTGCCACCCGCGATGGAGTTTTCCTGCACCGCCAAGACCCGCTATCGGCAGCGCGACGAAGCCTGCGAGGTGCGCGTCCGTGGCGACACCGTCGAGATCGCATTCGGCACGCCGCAACGAGCGGTGACACCGGGGCAATCGGTGGTGTTCTACCGCGAGGAGGAATGCCTGGGCGGCGCCGTGATCGACGCCACCGATGCACCGCTCGACCTGCTGGCGAGGCATGCCGCATGAGCGCGGCTCCCCTGCGTGAACGCGCGCTGGCGCTGGCCGGACTGCTGCAGGCCTTGCGCTGCGTGCAGCGCGTGGCGAACGAGGGCGATGTCGCGGGTACCGACCTCGATGCCTGCCTCGCGAGCATATTCCGCATCGACGCCGACCATACCGAAGCGGTCTACGGCAGCGCCGCACTGCTCGAACCCGGCCTGCGCGCCTTGCTCGCGCAACTCGAAGGTGGAAGCGCGCGCGATCCGGCACTGAGCCGCATGGCAGCGACGGTGTTGCATGTGGAGCGCAAGCTGATCCAGCGCACCGCCCTGCTCCGCGCCATCCACGACGGTGTCAACGAAACCGCGCGCCAGCGCGAGCACTTCGGCATTGCGCATCCCACCGTGCTCGCACGCCTCGCTGAGCTCTACGCAAGCACCGTGAGCACGCTCTCACCGCGCGTCATGGTGCAAGGCGACCCGGCGCAACTCGGCCAGGCCGAGAACGTGGCGCGCATCCGCGCCCTGCTGCTGGCCGCGATCCGCTCGGCCGTGCTGTGGCGCCAGCTCGGCGGCAGTTATTGGGATTTGCTGCTGCGCCGGCGTGGCCTGGCCGCGGCGGCACGCGGGTGGCTCGACCGCACTCAGGCCTGATCATCCGCCAGCAAGGTGCTGCCTTGGCCACGTCGTGCGCGGTCAGCGGCACCTCGCGATGGACATCGGGCACACCTCTCCGAATCAAGCGGGCTCGCACGACCGAGCGCGTCACTCCCTCGCCAGATACAGCACCGCACCGTCCGGGTAAGTGAGCGTGGCAAGGCCACCGGGACGCGCCATCCATACCAGCACCCTGCCATCGTGCAGCGTCACTGTGCCGGTTCTATCGGCGAAGGCGACGTGGCTGTATTGGTGACGCCATTGATCGGCGCTTACCTCGTGGTAGCTGGCGAGGATGTCGCACAGGCCCGCACGATCGATCCTGAAGGCCGCAAACGGCCGCTGTATTTCGCGAGCCGCAGGGTCGGCGGCGAACTCGGTCAATGCGTCGCACTCCGGGCGCACCGGGCCGTCAAGGACCGGCGCAGCGACCACTGCAAGCAGGATGGGTGCGAGTTTCACCAGATGTCCTGAGGGAATGGGCCCGTCGCTCAACCGGGGCCGGGCGACGGGCCTGCGCTTCGCCGTCGGTCAGGCCGAGGCCGCCTCGTCGACCTGATAGTCCGCGATCTGGTCGAAGTTCATGTAGCGGTAGATCTTCTCGCCGTTGGCGTTGATCACGCCGATGTCGGCGAGGTATTCCTCGCGCGTGGGGATGCGGCCCAGGCGTGAGCAGATTGCGGCCAGTTCGGCCGAGCCCAGGTACACGTCGGTGTTGCGTCCGAGGCGATTGGGGAAGTTGCGGGTGCTGGTGCTCATCGCGGTGGCGCCTTCGCGAATCTGCGCCTGATTGCCCATGCACAGCGAGCAACCCGGCATTTCCATGCGCGCGCCGGCGGTGCCGAAGGTGCCGTAGTGGCCTTCTTCGGTGAGTTGCGCCGCGTCCATGCGCGTCGGCGGTGCCACCCACAGGCGCGTGGGGATGTCGCGCTTGCCTTCGAGCAGTTTTGCCGCTGCGCGGAAGTGACCGATATTCGTCATGCACGAACCGATGAAGACCTCGTCGATCTTCGCGCCGGCCACATCCGACAGCGATTTCGCATCATCCGGGTCATTCGGACAGCAGACGATGGGTTCGATGATTTCGTTCAAGTCGATCTCGATCACCGCCGCATACTCGGCATCGGCGTCGGCCTGCAGCAGCTGCGGATCGGCCAGCCAGGCTTCCATCTTCTGGATGCGACGCTGGATCGAACGCGGATCGGAATAGCCTTGCGCGATCATCCACTTCAGCAGCGCGATGTTCGAGTTGATGTACTCGATGATCGGCTCCTTGTTGAGCTTGACCGTGCAACCGGCGGCGGAACGCTCGGCCGAGGCATCGGCCAGTTCGAAGGCTTGTTCGATCTTGAGGTTGGGCAGGCCTTCGATCTCCAGGATGCGGCCGGAGAACACGTTCTTCTTGCCTTGCTTTTCCACCGTGAGCAGGCCGGCCTTGATCGCGTAGAGCGGAATCGCGTGCACCAGGTCGCGCAAGGTGACGCCGGGCTGCATCGTTCCCTTGAAACGCACCAGCACCGATTCAGGCATGTCGAGCGGCATCACGCCGGTAGCAGCAGCGAAGGCCACGAGGCCGGAACCTGCCGGGAACGAAATACCGATCGGGAAACGCGTGTGCGAATCGCCGCCGGTGCCGACGGTGTCGGGCAGCAGCATGCGATTGAGCCAACTGTGGATGATGCCGTCGCCGGGACGCAGCGAAATGCCGCCACGGGTGGAAATGAAGTCCGGCAAGGTGTGATGGGTTTTCACATCGACCGGCTTCGGATACGCCGCGGTGTGGCAGAACGACTGCATGACGAGATCGGCGCTGAAGCCAAGGCAGGCGAGATCCTTCAGTTCATCGCGCGTCATCGGACCGGTGGTGTCCTGTGAACCCACCGAGGTCATCTTCGGCTCGCAATAGGTGCCGGGGCGCATGCCCCTGCCTTCGGCCAGGCCGCAGGCGCGACCGACCATCTTCTGCGCGAGGGTGTAGCCCTTGCCGGTGTCGGCAGGATTGGCCGGAAGCCGGAACAGGGTCGAGGCCGGCAGGGCGAGCGCTTCACGCGCCTTGCTGGTGAGCCCGCGACCCACGATCAGCGGGATGCGCCCCCCGGCGCGCACTTCGTCGAACAGCACCTCGGACTTAACCTGGAACTCGGCGATGACCTTGCCGTCCTTGAGTGCCTTGCCCTCGTAGGGGCGCAACTCGATCACGTCACCCTGGTTCATCTGGGTGACATCAAGCTCGATCGGCAAGGCGCCCGCATCTTCCATCGTGTTGTAGAAGATCGGCGCGATCTTGCTGCCCAGGCACACGCCGCCGAAGCGCTTGTTCGGGATGTAGGGAATGTTCTCGCCGGTCCACCACAGCACCGAATTGGTGGCCGACTTGCGCGACGAGCCGGTACCGACCACATCGCCGACGTAGGCCACCAGATGACCCGCCTTCTTCAGGTCGAGAATCGCCTGGATCGGGCCTCGCTTGCCGTCTTCCTCCGGCACGAAGGGCGCATCCGCGCGCTTGTTCTTGAGCATGGCGAGCGCGTGCAGCGGGATGTCGGGACGAGTGGTGGCATCGGGCGCGGGTGAAAGATCGTCGGTGTTGGTTTCGCCCGGCACCTTGAACACGGTGATGGTCAGGCTTTGCGGAACTTCAGGCTTGCTGGTGAACCATTCGGCGTCGGCCCAGCTCTGCATCACGGCCTTGGCATTGGCATTGCCGGCCTTGGCCTTCTCCTGCACGTCGTGGAAGGCGTCGAACATCAGCAAGGTGTGCTTGAGCGCGTTGGCAGCGATGGCTCCGACCTGCGCGTCATCGAGCAGATCCACCAGCGGGTGGATGTTGTAGCCACCGAGCATGGTGCCGAGCAGCTCGGTGGCACGTTCACGCGTGATCAGCGCGCACTTCTCGCTGCCGAAGGCCACTGCCGCCAGATACGAGGCCTTCACCTTGGCAGCATCGTCCACGCCGGCCGGGACGCGGTTGGTGATGAGGTCGACGAGGAACTCAGCTTCGCCCGCCGGCGGATTCTTCAGCAGTTCGATCACGTCGGCCGTCTGCTTCACGCTGAGGGGCAGCGGCGGAATACCGAGCGCGGCGCGTTCGGCAAGGTGTTGGCGATAGGCAGTCAGCATGGACGTCTCCGGGGGCGCGGGTTACGGAATCCGATCCGCCGGTGCCGTTTTTTCCATGCGCCGATGCGGCGTCGGAGGCGGCGAAGAGGCGGCTTTCGGCAGGTCGTCATTGTCTCATACCCGCCTTGCGGGAGAAACGCGCGACAATGGCTTCAACCCCATAGTTTCGAGGAGTTCCGCCATGAGCGATTCCTTCGCCACCCGTGGCACGCTGGACGTCGACGGCAGGCACTACACGATCTTCAGCCTGGCCAGATTGGGCCAGCGTTTCGACCTGGGCCATCTGCCCTACTCGCTGAAGATCCTGCTGGAGAACCTGCTGCGCTGCGAAGACGGCGGCCAGACGGTCGGCCCGGAGCACATCGAAGCCGTGGCAACCTGGGATCCCGCGCGCGAACCGGACACCGAAATCGCCTTCATGCCGGCGCGCGTGGTGCTGCAGGATTTCACCGGCGTGCCCTGCGTGGTCGACCTGGCCGCAATGCGCGACGCAGTGGTGAAACTGGGCGGCGACGCGCGCCAGATCAATCCGCTTATCCCGTCCGAGCTGGTGATCGACCACTCCGTGCAGGTCGACGTATTCGGCAAACCCGAAGCGCTGGATCTCAACGGCAAGATCGAGTTCGAACGCAACCAGGAGCGCTACAGCTTCCTGCGCTGGGGCCAGAAGGCCTTCGACAACTTCAAGGTCGTCCCGCCCAACACCGGCATCGTGCACCAGGTGAATCTGGAGAACCTGGCACGGGTGGTGATGACGCGCGAGATCGACGGCGTGACCTTGGCCTACCCGGACACGGTATTTGGCACCGATTCGCATACCACCATGATCAATGGCATCGGCGTCCTGGGCTGGGGTGTGGGCGGCATCGAAGCCGAGGCCGCGATGCTGGGCCAGCCCAGTTCAATGCTGATTCCGCAGGTCGTGGGGTTCAAGCTCAGCGGCCAGCTGCCCGAAGGCGCCACCGCCACCGACCTCGTGCTCACGGTCACCCAGATGCTGCGCAAGCACGGCGTGGTGGGCAAGTTCGTCGAGTTCTACGGCGACGGCCTGCAGCACCTGCCGCTGGCGGACCGCGCCACGATCGCAAACATGGCACCCGAGTACGGCGCCACCTGCGGCATCTTCCCGATCGACGAGGAGTCGCTGACCTATCTGCGGCTTTCGGGCCGCAGCAGCGCCCAGATCGCACTGGTGAAAGCCTATGCGCAGGCCCAGGGGCTGTGGCACGCCCCGGGTGCCGCCGAGGCCCGGTACAGTTCGACGCTGAACCTGGACCTGTCGGCAGTCGAACCTTCCCTCGCTGGCCCGAAGCGTCCCCAGGACCGCGTCCTGCTCTCGGGAATGAAGGCCAATTTCCACGAGAACCTGCCGTCCCTGACCCACACCCGCAGCCAGGCGCGCAACGCGGAGATCGCGAAGTTCATTGCCGAGGGCGGTGCTCAGGAACAGGCCGACCGCCTCGCGGAGAAGCCGAAGTCCGCAATTCGCATCCAGGATCAGGACGCGCACCTGGGCGATGGCTCGGTGGTGATCGCCGCCATCACCTCGTGCACCAATACCTCGAACCCGGCCGTGATGCTCGGTGCGGGCCTGCTGGCGCGCAACGCGGTGGCGAAGGGCCTGAAGGCCGCGCCCTGGGTAAAGACCTCGCTCGGGCCTGGCTCGCTCGTGGTCACCGACTATCTGCGCAAGGCCGGCCTGCTCGACGATCTGGAGCAACTCGGCTTCTACGTGGTCGGCTACGGCTGCACCACCTGCATCGGCAACTCCGGGCCGCTGCCGCAGGCCGTGTCGGAGGGAATCGCCGAGAACGATCTGGTCGTGGCCTCGGTGCTGTCGGGCAACCGCAACTTCGAAGGCCGCGTCCACCCGGAAGTGAAGATGAACTACCTGGCGTCGCCGCCCCTGGTCGTCGCCTATGCGATCGCGGGCAGCGTCGACCTCGACCTCACCACCGAACCGCTCGGCATCGGGCGCGATGGGCAAGCGGTTTTCCTCAAGGACATCTGGCCAACCAACAAGGAGATCGGCGACCTGATCGCGAAGACCGTCGGCCCGGAGCTGTTCCGCCAGAACTATGCAAACGTGTTCGCCGGCGACACCCGCTGGAACAAGATCGCTTCGCCCGACGGTGCGATCTTCCACTGGGATGCGGCCTCGACCTACATCAAGAACCCGCCTTACTTCGATGGCATGAGCATGGCGGTAGGGCGCATCGCCGACATCGACGACGCGCGCGTGATGGGCATCTTCGGCGACTCCATCACCACCGACCACATCTCGCCTGCCGGCGACATCAAGGCGTCCTCACCCGCCGGCAAGTTCCTGCAGGCGCGCGGCGTGCAGAAGGCCGACTTCAACTCCTACGGCTCGCGTCGCGGCAATGACGACATCATGGTGCGCGGCACCTTCGCCAATATCCGCATCAAGAACCTGATGCTGGGCGGCGAGGAAGGTGGCAATACGATCCATTATCCGTCGGGCGAGAAGCTCGCGATCTACGACGCCGCAATGAAGTACAAGGCCGAGAAGGTGCCGCTGGTAGTGTTCGCCGGCAAGGAATACGGCACCGGCTCTTCGCGCGACTGGGCGGCCAAGGGCACCAATCTGCTGGGCGTCAAGGCCGTCGTGGCCGAGAGTTTCGAGCGCATCCATCGCTCCAACCTCGTCGGCATGGGTGTGCTGCCGCTGCAGTTCCTGGCGGGGCAGAACGCGCAGACGCTGGGGCTCAAGGGCGATGAGGTCGTGTCCATCACGGGACTGAAGGACGGCGCCGGAAAGGTCGCGAGCGTCGTGGCCAAGCGCCCGGACGGCAGCGAAAACCGCTTCGAAGCGCAGGTCTTGCTGCTCACGCCCAAGGAAGTCGAATACTTCCGGCATGGCGGCATTCTCCATTACGTGCTGCGGCAGTTGGCGGCGAAGAAGGCGGCGTAGCACCGAACTTGCTCGCTGCTGAGTAGAGCGGAGATTGCTCCGCTGCTGCCCAGCAGCGCTTGCGCCGCGACCGGGTTGGGTGCGCGGTGTCGAGTGCTTTGGCCTGACGTGCGGTGTCGGGACCGAACGGGCGCCCTTGCTGGCGAAGCGCGCCAGAACAAGGTAAAACGCGAACTGGATCGCAGTTTGCGAGAGCGTCATGCGTCGTTCGATGGCTTTCACCCGCGTGCTCTGCCGCACCTCCGCCTTGGGATTCTTCCTGCTGTCGATGCAGGCGCAGGCGCAAACCGCCGCCTGCGATGGTCGCGACGAAGTGCTGCACGAGTACTCTGCCAGCGGCAGCAGCGTCGACCTCACGGTGCCGGCACGGGTGTATCGCGCCCACGTCACCCTGAACGGTGGCCCGGGCGGCTATGGCGGTGCCGCGTTCGTCGACGGCGGTACCAACGCGCCTGGCAATCGTGGCATCGGCGGTCAAATCACGGGGTTCACACTCGCCTTGCCCGGTAGCACGTGGCAACTGTGGGTGGGGGCCAACGGCGGTCGTGGCGAAAGCACGGAGTCCCAGGACCCGTCCACCAACGTGGGTGGACCGGGCGGATTCGGCTATACCGCCGGGGGCGATGGCGGCAGCAGCGTCCCCGGCGGAGGCTTCACCTTCGGCGCTGGCGGTGGCGGTGGCGGCGGTTCAACGGCCCTGGTCCGCGGCGGTTTGCTGATTGCAGAAGCGCCCGGCGGAGGTGGTGGCGGCGGCGAAGCCTACGGCGCCGGCATTCCAGGAGACGGCGGCAATTTCGGCAGCAACGGCGGCGACGGCGGCGACGGCGTCGGCCCCGGAGGCCAGGGCGGTGACGGCGGCGATTCTTCCGGCACCGATCCGAACGGAGGCGATGCGTCGAGCCTTGTCCGCGCCGGTGCGGGCGGCGGCGGAGGTGGTGGCCGCTACGCCGGTGAAGGCGGCAACGACGGCGGACAAGGCGGCGGCGGCGGCGCAGGCGCTTCCTACATCGGCCTGGTGAGCCAAGCCAATGCCTCGGCCGGATCGCCCTTTGGACAAATCCGCATCTGCTTTGCCGCACCCAAGTACGACATCGGCGGCAGCGCGGCCGGGCAAACTGGTTCGGTCGTTCTGCGCCTGAGCGCCGATGGCGAAGCGAGTCAGCAGATCACGGTGCCTCAGGGTGCCAGCAGCTTCGAGTTTCCCGAACCGATCGGCGCATGGTCGAACTGGCAGGTCCGCATCATCAGCCAGCCGCCCGGGCAACCCATGGTGGTGACGCCGGATCGCGGCAAGGTCGCGCGCGAAGACATCGGCTATCTGCGCCTGCGCCCGGCGCGCGTGTGCCGTGTCACCAGCAGCGGCAGTTTCGGCGTTGCTGACGGCAAGGACGGCAGCAACTGGACCGGCCAGGCGCGCACCCTGCACGCGGCGCTGGCTGACAACAATTGCAACGAAATCTGGGTCAAAGCCGGTGTCTACACGCCGACCACGGTCGCGAGTCCCACCACCAGTTTCCGGGTCAGCCGCAACATGCGCCTTTACGGCGGCTTTGCTGGCACCGAAACCGCCTTGGATCAGCGTCAACTGATTGCCGCCAACCGCACCGTGCTGAGCGGTGATCTGGAAGCCAACGACGACAACAACAATGCCGACGGCAACTCCATCACCGAAACAGCGACCGAGATCGCGGGAACCAATGCGCGCGTGATGTTCATCGATGGCACCACCGCCAGCGGTCCGATCACACCGAGCACCCTGATCGATGGTTTCGTCATCACCGGCGGCGACACGGTCAATCCGGAAAATGGCGGCGCCCTGTACTGCAATGGCATCAATAGCAACAACGCCTGCAACCCGACCTTGAGCAGCGTCAGCTTCGTCGGCAATCACTCCGGCAACAACGGCGGTGCGATGTTCAACAACGGCGGCAGCAGCGACGCGGAGAGCAGCCCGGTGCTGGTCAATGTCAGCTTCAGCGGCAATCAGGCCAATGATCGCGGCGGCGCGATCTACAATGACGGTCGCAACGATGGCCTCAGCAGTCCGCAGTTGCTCAATGTCACCATCAGCAACAATGGTTCCACCAGCAGCAGTTGGGCGCTGTACAACGACGCGTTCAACAACAACCATCCCTACTTGGGCAGCTTCCCGCTGCTTGATCATGTGCTGCTGTGGAACAACGCCAGCGGCGCCAGCAGCGGCGTTTCCCGGCGTGGCATCAATGCCGTGGTCATGGTGCGTTATTCCTTGATGCCCGGTGGCTGTGGCGCGATTGCGGGTGCCGATTGCGGCTCACCCAACACCAATCTGAACGCCGATCCCTTGCTCGGCGCCTTGGCCGATAACGGTGGCCTCACCCCGACGCTGCTGCCCGGCGTCGGCAGCCCCGCCATCGATGGCGGCCACGCCGATGCCTGCGCCGACATCGACCAGCGCGGCATCGCGCGCCCGCAGGACAGCGACATCAACGGCAGCATTCGCTGCGATATCGGTGCGGTGGAAATCGACGCGCCGGGCCTGATCCTCGGCGTCACCTTGGATGGCAACGGCAGTGGCGAGGTCAACGCCGGTGCGGCGCCAGCTCCGGTGGGTGGCACCATCGTCGATTGCGGCGCGGGCGGCACCTGTTACGCCAACTATGCCAACGGCAGCCAGGTGACGTTGACGGCAACGGCCAGCAGCGGCTCCGAGTTCACCGGTTGGGGGGGGGGATTGCAGCGGCGCGGGCACAGCCAGCAACGCACAGGTGCTGGTTGATACCTCGCGCCAGTGCAGTGCCAGCTTCGTGTTGCGCCAGTTCACACTGGGCGGAACCGTCAACGGACTATCGAGCGGCACCCTGGTGTTGCAACTGGACAGCGATAGCAGCCCGACAACGCAAACCAAATCGCTGACGGCCAATGGGGCCTACTCATTCGACACCGCGTTGGACTTCGGCAGCCATTACGAAGTCAGCGTGCAAACCCAACCGGCTGGTCTGATCTGCACCCTCGCGCACGCCGCCGGCACGCTGGGTGCGGCCAATGTCAGCAACATCGCGGTGCATTGCTCGGCCAGCACCCTCACCGTGAGCGCCAGTGTCGAAGATGGCTTGGGCACGGTGACGCCGGAGACTCAGGAAATCGCCAGTGGTGGTGCCGCTACCGTCACCTTGTCCCCGGTGCAGGATTGGGAAATCGACAACATCTCGGGTACCTGCGCCGCGGGAAGTCTGGATGGCAATGTCTACACCTCAGGTGCCATCACCGCGCCGTGCACCATTGAGGCGACATTCGTCACCCTGCCCGGCCACGGCCTGATCTGTCGCGTTGCGGTGGACGGTGTGGCAAGCAACGACGGTTCCAGCTGGAGTGCCGCCAAGGATCTGCACGGCGCGCTTGCCGATCCGCTATGCGGCGAACTGTGGTTGAAACAAGGCGTGTATCGGCCATCCACATCGGATCGCAACCTCAGCTTCGTCGTTTCGCACGAGCTGAAACTGTACGGCGGCTTCGACGGCAGCGAAGTGCTGCGCAGTCAGCGCAACGCGCGCGAGCATCGCGTCATCCTGTCCGGCGATGTGGGTAGCGACGACACCAACACCGATGGCAACTTCATTGCTGAAACGACAGCTGATCGTGTCGGCAACAACAGCTACCACGTGCTGTACCTGGTCGGCCCCGGTGGCACCTCGATCACCAGAGCAACCTTGATCGACGGCATCACCATCACCGCCGGATACGCGTACGATTTCTCCGCTTCTTACAAAAACTACGGTGCCGGCGTGTACTGCCACGCCGCCGACCCCGAGTCGGTGTGCAGCCCGACCCTCGTCGACGTCGAGTTCCACGGCAACCGCGCCTCTTTTGATGGCGGGGCGATGTTCAACTACGCCAATGGCGCCGATAGCATCAGCAGCCCGCGACTGACCCGCGTCTTGTTCAGCGGCAACACCGCAGGAAATGGCGGTGCGATGTACAACGCGGCCACCGCTCAGAACAACGACAGCAGCGAAGGCGGCGTCAACCACAGCAGCCCGATCCTGACCGACGTCCGCTTCGTCAACAATTCGGCCTTCTCGTCCGGCGCTGCGATGTACAACGCGGCCAGCAACGACTACAGCCATTGCAAGCCCGAATTGAACCGGGTCAGCTTCAGCAACAACATCGCCACGACTTCCGGCAAAGGTGGCGCCATGGCCAACTTTGCCGCAGGCAATCAAGCGCTGCTGCACGTCGTGTTGAACCAGGTCACCTTCAGCGGCAACAGCGCCCGCAGCGGCGGTGCGATCCACAACGATGTTTTCCCGTACCCGCTGACGCTGCGCATGGATCTCAACCACGTCACCTTCGTCGACAACCACAGCACACTCGAGGGTGGCGCGCTGTACTCGGACGATGCCCAGTCCGCCAGCACCACGGTCGAGCACCATTGGAACCACGTCATCGCGTGGGGCAACACCTCGGGCTCCCAGGCCGCGCAGGCCTCTCTGAGTGGCAGCTCCCTCAGCGTGTCGAACAGCATCATCGAAGGCGGCTGCGTGACGGGAACCGGCATCCAGACCTCGAACGGCGGCGTGCTCGATTGCGGCACCGGAAACGGCAGCGGCGATCCGCTGCTGGGCCCGTTGCAGGACAACGGTGGATTCTCGCAGACACACGAACCGGGCGTCGGCAGCTCCGCCATCGACAGCGGCGACAACGCGAGTTGCGGCGCCACCGACCAGCGCGGCGTCAGTCGACCACTCGATGGCGACGCCAACGGCAGCGTGATCTGCGACATCGGCGCGGTGGAAGTCGCACCGGACTGGAGCCTGAACGTGACCGTCAATGGCACGGGCAGCGGCTCGGTCAGCGCCGATGTGGTGCCGACCCCCAGCAGCGGCAGCATCCTCGATTGCGGTACCGGCGGCAGCTGCAGCGCGACCTACCTGCAGGACAGCCGCGTGACGCTGCTGGCGACACCCGCCAATGGAGGTTCGGTCTTTGCCGGCTGGGGTGGCGATTGCAGCCCTGCGGGCACCTCGCCCACCGTGCAGGTGTTGATGCAGACCCATCGGAACTGCAGTGCCGCCTTTCAGGTCAACCCGCAGACCACGATCTTCCAGAACGGGTTCGAGTAAGTCGCGTGAACCGGTGTCGGACGCGACACCGTGGCGCTACAACGCCTCCGACCATTCGGCCAGGAACAGCAGCCATTCGCCGTCCACTTCACGCCAACCGCTGGTGATGGCGTAACCCTGCGCGCGCTCGGGCAGAAGGCCGCCTGCACCTCCGGTTACAACGAGGCTGAACTTCACCGTGGCACGCTCGCCCTGCAATTGCACGTCAAGTGGGCCAAGCGTCGCACCGACGGAGGCGTTGCGAAGCAGTTGCGCGCGCAACAGATTGTGCAACGCAGCACGATCCAGACCCTGGTTGCCGACGAAGTCGTCCGCTACATGTTGCATGAAGTCCCCGGGACGCCGCTCCAGTACCGCGGCCTGCATCTGCTCGATGGCGCCGCGCAAGCGTTGCTCCGCCGGCTCGCGCGCGCATCCTGCGAGCAGCGCGAGGCACAGGCCGAACATCCACCATGCCGCGGGGTAGCGTTTCGTTCGTCGCTCCAAATCCATGCCAGGTTCTCCGCCTTGTCAGTCCAGGGGGCCTATGATCCAATCGAACACGACCCCGGCAGTGTGAAGTTCCTTTGCACCCACGGGCAACAACGAGCATCGCGGGAGGAAGCGCAGCATGAGTGCAGAGCGGCCGTGGCTGAAGAGTTATCCCAAGGGTGTGCCGGCGGAGATCGACGTCAACGAATACACCTCGATTCCGGCCATCCTGCTCTCGGCTTGCGCACGCTTCAACCAGCGCCCCGCATTCGAGAACATGGGCAAGGTGTTGAGCTATGCCGAGATCGATGAACTCAGCGCCCGCTTCGCGGCCTACCTGATCCACGACCTGAAGCTCAAGAAGGGCGATCGCGTCGCCCTGATGCTGCCGAACGTACTGCAGTACCCGATCGCGATCTTCGGCGTGCTGCGCGCCGGCCTCACCGTGGTCAATACCAATCCGATGTACACAGCGCGCGAACTCAAGCACCAGCTGGTGGATTCCGGCGCATCGGCCATCGTGGTGCTCGACAACTTCGCCGCCACCCTGGCCGAGGTACTGAAGGAAACGTCAGTCAGGCAAGTCATCACCACCGGCGTCGGCGACATGCTGGCGTTCCCGCGCGGCGCGCTGGTGAATTTCGTGCTGAAGCACGTCAAGAAGGCCATTCCGGAATATCGCATCGAGGGTGCGATCCGCTTCAAGGAGGCCCTGACGCGCGGCACGGGCAAGGCGCTGCCCGCCATCGACATCCAGCACGAGGACATCGCCTTCCTGCAGTACACCGGCGGCACGACGGGCGTATCGAAGGGCGCGATGCTGACCCACCGCAACCTCATCGCCAACATGCAGCAGGCATCGAGCTGGCTGGGCACCGGAGTCACCTACGGCGAAGAGGAAATCATCACCGCCCTGCCGCTGTATCACATCTTCGCTCTGACCGCGAACTGCCTCGTGTTCATGAAGTTCGGCGGCCTCAACCACCTCATCACCAATCCTCGCGACATGCCCGGCTTCGTCAAGACGCTGTCCGGCATTCGCTTCACTGCCATCACCGGGGTAAATACGCTGTTCAATGGCCTGCTCAACACTCCGGGTTTCGACAAGCTCGATTTCTCGCGCATGCACTTGTCGCTGGGTGGCGGAATGGCGGTGCAACGCGCCGTGGCGGAACGCTGGAAGAAGGTTACCGGCGTGACCCTGGTCGAAGCCTACGGCCTCACCGAAACCTCCCCCGCGGCATGCATGAACCCGCTCGACCTGCCCGCATACAACGGCGCTATCGGCCTTCCGATCTCGTCCACCGAGTGCTCGGTGCAGGACGAGGACGGCAAGCACCTGGCGCAAGGCGAAGTGGGCGAATTGTGCGTGCGTGGCCCGCAGGTGATGAAGGGCTACTGGCAGCGCCCGGATGAAACCTCGAAGGTACTGACCGCCGATGGCTGGCTGCACACCGGCGACATGGCGAAGATGGATGCCAACGGCTTCTTCTACATCGTGGACCGCAAGAAGGACATGATCCTCGTGTCGGGCTTCAACGTGTATCCGAACGAAATCGAAGACGTGATTGCGCAGATGCCAGGCGTACTGGAAGTGGCCGCGGTGGGCGTCCCGGACGACAAGTCCGGCGAAGCCGTGAAGGTCGTCGTGGTGAAGAAGGATCCGGCTCTCACCTCCGACGACGTCAAGGCCCATTGCCGCACCAACCTCACCGGCTACAAGCAGCCACGCTTCGTCGAGTTCCGCACCGACCTGCCGAAATCCAACGTCGGCAAGATCCTGCGGCGCGAGCTACGGGACTCGGCGAAGACGACAGGGTAAAGATCAGAGCAAGATCAGGATCAAGAGACGGATACGCAAAGGGCGCAGAGGAAAGGCGAAAGCAAGAACGCAAAGGAACAGAAGTGGATTCTGACGACTTGGCGGAACTCGCAAGGATTCAATTCATGACCTTCTCTTTGCGATCTTTCTTGATCTCTTTGCGTCCTTTGCGTATCCGCCTTTTGATCTTCGCTTAGACCTAACCTTCGGGCCGCATGTACGGAAACAGCAGCACGTCGCGGATTGAAGCGCTGTCGGTGAGCAGCATCACCAGGCGATCGATGCCGATGCCGAGGCCACCGGTGGGCGGCAGGCCGACTTCCAGCGCACGGATGTAGTCGGCGTCGTAGTGCATGGCTTCGTCGTCGCCGCCTTCCTTTGCGTCGACCTGGGCCTGGAAGCGCGCGGCCTGGTCTTCCGGGTCGTTCAGTTCCGAGAAGCCGTTCGCCAGTTCCTTGCCGTTGACGAACAGTTCGAAACGGTCGGTGATGCCCCTTTCCGTGTCGCTCTCGCGCGCCAGTGGTGACACTTCCACCGGGTAGTGCGTGATGAACGTGGGCTGCACCAGCTTGCCTTCGACGGTTTTCTCGAAGATCTCCAGCAGCAGCTTGCCCCAGCCATAATCCTTCTTCACATGCACGCCCAGGCGCGCGCAGTGCGCGGCGAGCGCGGCGCGGTCGCGGCAATCGGCGACGCTGATCTCCGGGTTGTGGTGACGCACGGCTTCGTCCAGACGCCAGCGACGGAACGATGGACCAAGGTCGATCGACGCCCCTTCCCAGGTGAGGGCGGTGGTGCCGAGCACCTCGCTCGCCACGTCGCGGATCACGTTCTCGGTCAGGTCCATGATCTCGGTGTACGTGGCGTAGGCCTCGTACAGCTCGAGCATGGTGAACTCGGGGTTGTGGCGCGTCGACACGCCTTCGTTGCGGAAGTTGCGATTGATCTCGTAGACCCGCTCCAACCCGCCCACGGTGAGGCGCTTGAGATACAACTCAGGTGCCACGCGCAGGTAGAGATCGAGGTCGAGCGCGTTGTGATGCGTGACGAAGGGCCGCGCGGTGGCGCCGCCGGGGATGTAATGCATCATCGGGGTTTCGACTTCGAGGAAACGCCGCGCGTCCAGCCACGCACGCATGGCGCGGATGATCCTCGAACGTTTGACGAACACGTCGCGCGCTTCCGGCGTGACGATCAGGTCGACATAACGCTGGCGATAACGCTGCTCCACGTCGCTGAGACCATGCCACTTGTCCGGCAGCGGGCGCAGCGATTTGGTCAACAGGCGCAGTACGTTGGCCTTCACCGAGAGCTCGCCGGTCTTGGTACGGGTGAGTACGCCTTCGGCAGCCACGATGTCACCCACGTCCCAGCTCTTGAACGCTTCGTAGCTCGAGCCCAACGCCCCGGCCTGAAGAAACAGTTGCAGGCGCCCGCTCATGTCCTGGATCTGGACGAAGCTGGCCTTGCCCATCACGCGCTTGGCCATGAGGCGACCGGCCACGCTCACGCGACGCGCCAGCGATTCGAACTTCTCCGTGGTCCATGTTTCCGCGTCGGAGTACTCGGCGAGCAGGTCGCCGGCATAGTCGACGCGCTTGAAGTCGTTCGGGAAGGCGATGCCTTCGGCGCGCAAGGCTTTCAGCTTGCCGCGGCGCTCGGCGATCAGGTGATTCTCGTCGACAGTCGGAAGGGTTTCGTCGGTCATTGCTGTTGCTCGTCATTCCCGCGAAAGCGGGAATCCAGTGTCATCGATGGTTCTATCCAAGAGCAAAGTCGCTGGATCCCCGCTTCCGCGGGGATCGCGAGCTATGCCGCGTCGCTGCGTTTGGAGCCGGCTTCCAGGCCCGCTTTCAGGCTCGCCTCGACGAATTCGTCCAGATCGCCGTCGAGCACCTTCTGCGTGTCGGAGCGTTCGATCCCGGTGCGCAGATCCTTGATGCGCGATTGATCCAGTACGTAGTTGCGGATCTGGCTGCCCCAGCCGATGTCGGACTTGGTCGCCTCCACCGCGTCCTTGACGGCGTTGCGCTTCTGGATTTCCAGCTCGTACAACTTGGCCGCAAGCATCTTCATCGCGCGGTCGCGATTGGCGTGCTGCGAGCGCTCGGTCTGGCAGGCCACGACGATGCCGCTGGGCACGTGCGTGATGCGCACCGCCGATTCGGTCTTGTTGACGTGCTGGCCACCGGCACCCGAAGAGCGATACACGTCGGTCTTGAGGTCGGCCGGATTGATCTCGATGTCGATGTTGTCGTCGACTTCGGGCGACACGAATACCGAAGTGAAGCTGGTGTGGCGGCGGTTGTCCGAATCGAACGGCGACTTGCGCACCAGGCGATGCACCCCGGTTTCGGTCTTGAGCCAGCCGTAGCTGTAGTCGCCTTCGACCCGGAACGTGGCGGACTTGATCCCGGCGACGTCGCCGCCGCTCACTTCCAGCAACTCGGTCTTCCAGCCGCGCGACTCGGCCCAGCGCAGATACATGCGCAACAGCATCTCGGCCCAGTCCTGCGCTTCGGTACCACCGGCTCCGGCCTGGATGTCGACGAACGCCGGCGCCGGATCCATCTTGCCGGAGAACATGCGCTGGAATTCGAGCTTTCCGACGCGCTCGGCATACTTGCCGACGTCGGCCACGACCGCGTTCGCGGTGTCCTCGTCGTTTTCGCTCTCGGCCAGATCCAGCAACTCGCCGGCTTCGGACAAGCCATCGATCAGTTCGCGCATCGAGGTGACCAGCTTGTCCAGCATGGCGCGCTCGCGGCCCAGGGTCTGGGCGCGCTCCGGATCGTTCCAGATGTCCGGGTTTTCCAGTTCGCGGGAAACTTCTTCAAGCCGTTCGACCTTCAGGTCGAAGTCAAAGATACCCCCTGAGCGACTGCAGACGCGACACAAGGTCGGCGATCTGGCCGCGAACGGGATTGAGTTCGATCATGACGTGACGATCCGCGTGGGAAGCGAGCCGCGAAGTGTAGCAAACCCGGGCTTCGCGGCGGCCCGTAACTTGTGCTCATCGCAGCTGCAGTTGTTCCATCAGCATCGCGCGATGAATGCGGCGCACCTGCGCCAGTGGATAGGCCGATTCGTGGCCCAGGATCTGCTTGCTGACCAGCCAGAGGAATGCCGGCGCCGCCGAGATCGAGAAAAGCTCGGTCAAGGGTCCTGCCCGGAGCAGGCCGCGGCGCACGCAGGCGTCGATCAGCGCCTGCTCCTCGGCCCGGTAGCGCTGCACGACCTGCTCATGCCAGCGCCGGATCACCTCGGGAACTCGAGTGCCTTCGGTCAGCAACAGGCGAAACAGCTCGACGAAGACAGGGTTCTGCACCATGCGATACAAGTTGTCGAGATAGGCGTCCACCATTTCGGGCAAGGACGCGACGCCGTCGGGGTTCCAGATGGAGGCGGAGTCCTGGTTTGCCTGCAGCAGCACCTGATTGAGCAGCGCTTCGAAGATTGCGTCCTTGCTGGAGTAGTGGGCGTAGACGCCAGTCTTGGTGAGACCGGCACGGCGAGCGATGTCCTCGATTCGCGTGCCCGCGAAGCCCCGCGCGCCGAACTCCACCAGCGCGGCATTCAGGATCAGCTGTGCGCGAAGCTCAGGCTTCAGGCGTACGCGTTTGGCGCGTGCCGTCGGGGCGGTTGTCGTGGTCACGCGGTCACTCTAGCTCACTATTGAACCAGAGGTCATTAGAACGGGTAATGACCGCTGATTCATTTATTGATCCCGATCAAGATCACGTCCGCCCTTTCGCCCTAACCTCGGTTCCAACTCCCGCCCACGAAGCACGAGCGGCTCGACACGCCCGCAGCACCCCGGCATCGACGCCGCTACACCCGATCCAGCATCCGAGCATTGCTCGACCCGCCTGCTTGCAGGGATGAATTTTCATGACGCCGCACGAACCACTCCAACCCGGCTCCCTGCGAAATTTCGCAGCAGCGTTGCTCCTGCTCGCCCTCGCCGGCTGCCGTTCGCTGGCACCGCATCTCACAACACCCACCCCACCGGTCCCATCCGCCTGGCCTACCGATGCCGAGGGCAACGAAGCGTCAGCTGCCGCCCTGCCCTGGCGCGACTACTTCACCGATCCGGTGCTGCAGAAACTCATCGACGCTGCCCTCACCAACAATCCCGAATTGCGCATCGCGGCGCTGCGCGTGGCTGAAGCCCGCGCGGCCTTCAACATCCAGCGTGCCCAGCAATTCCCCGCCGTTGGAATCTCCGGCCAGGGAGCCCGGGCGCGTATCCCGGGCGACTTGAACGCAAGTGGCGCTGCGGCGGTCGGCGCCGAATACCGGGTCGAGGTTGGCCTGAACAGTTGGGAGTTGGACCTGTGGGGCCGCGTGCGCAGCCTCAAGGAATCGGCATTGCAACAATGGCTTGCCACCGAGGCCGGCCGCCGGGCGGCGGAACTGGCGCTGATCGGCCAGGTAGCTGACGCCTACGTCGGCCTGCGCGCGCTGGACGAAAGATCCCGCCTCGCGCAAGGCACGGTCGAATCCCGCGAAGCCTCCCTGCGAATATTCACGCGCCGCACCGAGGTTGGCGCGTCGTCCCGACTGGAGCTGACCCAGGTCCAGGGTTTGCTGACCCAGGCGCAGGCCCTGCGCGCCGACCTGGAACTCGCGCGCGCGACACAGGCGCATGCACTGGCGCAGCTGGTAGGCACGGATCCGACGTCGCTTCTGGCCGTCGAACCCGCAGATGCAAGTCTGATCTTGCCCGAACTGAGCCCTGGCCTACCCTCCCAGGTGCTCGTGCTACGACCGGACATCATGGCTGCCGAACACGGCTTGCGTGCGGCTAACGCCAATATCGGCGCTGCGCGCGCCGCATTCTTTCCGCGCATCGCGCTCACCGGGAGCCTCGGCAGTGCCAGCGCCGAACTCGACGGCCTGTTCGACTCCGGCAGCCGCGCCTGGACGTTCGCGCCGATTCTGTCATTGCCGATCTTCGACAGCGGGGCGCGGCGCGCCAGTCTCGAGCTAAGCGAGGTGCGCCGCGACATCGCCGTTGCCGACTACGAACGGAGCATACAGGCCGCTTTCCGTGAGGTGGCCGATGCCCTGACCGCGCGCCGCTGGCTGGGCGTACAGCGCGACGTGTTCCAGGTCGCATTGGATACCGCTACCGAACGCGCGCGGCTTGCGACGCTGCGCTACGACAACGGGTCGGCCACGTATCTCGAAGTACTCGACGCGCAACGTGAACTGCTCTCCGCCGGACAGCAACTGGTCCAGGTCCGCCAGGCGCTGCTTTCGAGCCAGATCGCGCTCTATTCGGCGCTCGGTGGCGGTTCGCGCGGCAACCCGGAACTCCCTTCCCCTTCCCTCCCCTGAATGCAGCGGATCCTGCCATGGCCAAGCCAACCTCACTCAAGAACAAGCTCGTGCCGGTGGTCGCGGCCACCGGCATCGCCATCCTCGGCTGGTGGGCCTGGGACGGGCTGTCCGACAGCGGTCCCGGTGCAGGCTTTGTCAGCGGCAACGGCCGCATCGAAGCAACCGAAGTCGACGTGGCTACCAAGCTGCCGGGGCGGGTCGAGGAAATCCTGGTGCGCGAAGGCGACTTCGTCCGCTCGGGGCAGCCGCTCGCGCGGATGCAACTCGCCTCGCTCGATGCGCAACGCAATGAAGCCGAGGCAGGGCGCCAGCAGGCCGTGCACGCCACGGCAGCCAGCGAGGCCCAGGTCATGCTGCGCCAGAGCGATGTCGCCGCCGCGCAGGCGCAGGTGGCGCAGCGCGAGGCCGAACTGGATGCCGCCAATCGTCGCCTCGCCCGGTCGCGTGCGCTCGCCGCAGAAGGAGCAGCTTCGGCCCAGGAACTGGACGATGACCGGGCACGCGTGCGCGGCGCCGAGGCGGCGCTGGCGGCCACGCGAGCCCAGGTTGCCGCCGCTCAAGCCGCCGTCGTGGCGGCAAAGGCGCAGGTCGTGGGGGCACGTTCGAGCATCGACGCCGCGACCGCCACCGTGGCGCGCATCGACGCCGACATCGCCGACAGCGTGCTCAAGGCGCCGCGCGATGGGCGCGTGCAAGTGCGCGTGGCGCAGCCGGGCGAAGTGTTGGGAGCGGGCGGGCGCGTACTCAACCTGCTCGACCTGTCCGATGTCTACATGACCTTCTTCGTGCCCGAAACCATCGCCGGCCGCATCGCCCTCGGCAGCGAGGTACGCATCGTGCTGGATGCAGCGCCCGATCGGGTGATTCCGGCCAGCGTGTCGTTCATTGCCAGCCAGGCCCAGTTCACGCCCAAGACCGTGGAAACGGAAAGCGAACGGCAAAAGCTGATGTTCCGGGTGCGCGCACAGATCGCGCCGGAAATGCTCAAGAAGTACATCGAACAGGTCAAGACCGGTGTGCCCGGCGAGGCCTGGCTGAAGCTCGACCCGCAGGTGCAGTGGCCCGCCTCGCTGGCGCTGGATCCGGGCACAACGGCCACGCCACGGGACTGAGTCGATGTCCGCAGGGGCCTTCCCGGATCCGGTCGTGCGCCTGCGCGGCGTGCGCTTGCGTTACCGCAAGGTCGAAGCCCTCGCGGGGATCGACCAGGAGCTCCCCTCCGCTTGCTTGGTCGGACTGATCGGCCCGGATGGCGTCGGAAAATCCAGCCTGCTTTCGCTGATCGCCGGCGCGCGCAAGGTCCAGGACGGCAGCGTGGAAGTGCTCGGCGGCGACATGCGCGAGCGCAGCCATCGCAACCAGGTGTGCCCGCGCATCGCGTACATGCCGCAGGGCCTGGGCCGCAACCTCTATCCGACCTTGTCGGTGGAGGAAAACCTCCAGTTCTTTGCACGCCTGTTCGGCCACGATGCCGATGAAAGGCGGCGCCGCATCGACGATCTCACTCGCTCCACCGGCCTGCACAAGTTCCTCGCGCGCCCGGCCGGAAAACTCTCCGGCGGCATGAAGCAAAAGCTCGGCCTGTGCTGCGCGCTGATCCACGACCCGGATCTCTTGATCCTGGATGAGCCGACCACCGGCGTCGATCCGCTGGCACGCGCGCAATTCTGGGACCTGATCGATCGCATCCGCGGCCAGCGCCCGCACATGAGCGTGCTGGTGGCCACCGCCTACATGGATGAGGCGCAGCACTTTGACTGGTTGATGGCAATGGACGACGGCAAGGTGCTGGCCACCGGCACCGCGCAGGAGCTATTCGAACGCACCGGCACCGACTCGCTGGAAGCGGCTTTCATCGCCCTGCTGCCGGAGGACAAGAAGCGCGGCTACGCTCCGGTGACGATCCCGCCGCTGCAGGTCGATGCTGACGACATCGCGATCGAGGCCAAGGGCTTGACCATGCGTTTCGGCGATTTCGTGGCCGTGGACCATGTCTCCTTCCGTATCCGCCGCGGCGAGATCTTCGGCTTCCTCGGCTCCAACGGCTGCGGCAAGTCCACCACCATGAAGATGCTGACCGGGCTGCTGGAAGCCAGCGAAGGCAAGGCGTGGCTTTTCGGTCATGAGGTCGACCCGAAGGACATCGAAACCCGCCGCCGCGTGGGTTACATGTCGCAGGCATTCTCGCTATATGGCGAGCTGACCGTCGCGCAGAACCTGGTGCTGCACGCGCGGCTGTTCAACGTGGACGAAGCGCGGATTCCGGCGCGGGTGCAGGACATGGCCGAGCGCTTCGACCTGAGCGAGGCGATGGACAGCCTGCCCGACAGCTTGCCGCTGGGCATGCGCCAGCGCCTGTCGCTGGCGGTGGCGATGGTGCACGCGCCCGAGCTTCTGATCCTGGACGAGCCGACCTCGGGCGTGGACCCGGTGGCGCGTGACGCTTTCTGGCGGCTGCTGATCGAATTGTCGCGGCGCGACAAAGTGACGATCTTCATCTCCACCCACTTCATGAACGAGGCCGAGCGCTGCGACCGCATGTCGATGATGCACGCGGGCAAGGTGCTCGACAGCGACACGCCGGCAAGGCTGGTGGAAAGGCGCGGCACGAAGACCCTGGAAGAAGCCTTCATCGGTTATCTGGTCGAGGCCGAAGGCGGTTCGCAGGCGGCGGATCAGGCGGCGACCGCTCCGGTATCGGCCAAAGCGACCGAGACCAGCGCCACCGCCCGTGCGCGACGGGCGCCATTCAGCCTGCAGCGCATGCTCAGCTACCTGTGGCGCGAGGCATTGGAACTGCAACGCGATCCGATTCGCGCAAGCCTGGCGCTGGGCGGCTCGATCCTGCTGATGTTCGTGATCGGATTCGGCATCAGCATGGATGTGGAAGACCTGCGCTACGCGGTGCTTGATCGCGACAACACCACGCTCAGCCGCGACTACGCGCTGCAGCTCTCAGGCTCTCGTTACTTCATCGAGCAACCAGCCATCCTCGACTACGAGGATCTCGACCAGCGCATGCGCAGCGGCGAGCTGTCGCTTGCCATCGAGATTCCGCCCGGCTTCATGCGCGACGCACTGCGCGGAAACGGCGTGCAGATCGGCGCGTGGGTCGATGGCGCGATGCCACAGCGCGCCGAGACAGTGCAAGGATACGTGCAAGGCATGCACCAGACCTGGCTGGCCACGCAGGCGGCCGCCATGGGCATCGGAATGGTGTCAGCGGCCAGCGTCGAAACTCGATTCCGCTACAACCCAGACGTGAAGAGTCTGCCGGCGATGGTGCCGGCGGTCGTGCCGATGCTGCTGTTGATGCTTCCAGCCATGTTGACTGCGTTGGCGGTGGTGCGTGAGAAGGAGACTGGCTCGATCACCAATCTCTACGTCACCCCGGTGACGCGCAGCGAGTTCCTGCTGGGCAAGCAACTGCCCTACGTGGGCCTTGCCATGATCAATTTCGGATTGATGAGCCTGCTGGCCGTGACGGTTTTCGGAGTGCCGGTCACCGGCAGCTTCGCGACCTTGTTGCTGGCAGCGCTGGTGTTCAGCTTCGTCGCCACCGGCATGGGGCTGCTGGCCTCGACCATCACCAAGAGCCAGATCGCGGCGATGTTCCTGGCCATGATCGGCACCATCATCCCCGCCACCCAGTTCTCCGGCCTGATCGATCCGGTGTCCTCGCTGGAAGGGGGCGGCAAGGTGATTGGAGAGATCTACCCGGCAACACACATGATCACGATCAGCCGTGGCGTGTTCAGCAAGGCGCTCGGCTTCACCGACCTGTCAGGCGCCTTCTGGCCCATGCTGTGGTCGGTGCCGGTGATACTCGGCGTCGCGATCGCGCTGCTCAGGAAGCAGGAGCGCTGAGATGGTCCGTAGCCGGGAGAAGACTCGCCACCTCGCCAATACCTATCGCCTCGGGGTCAAGGAGCTCTGGAGCCTGTGGCGGGATCCGATGATGCTGGTGCTGATCCTCTACGTCTTCACCGGCGCTGTCTACACCGCCGCCACCGCAATGCCCGACACCCTGCACAACGCACCGATCGCCATCGTCGACGATGACGACTCGGCACTGTCGCAGCGCATCGTCTCGGCCTTCTTCCCTCCGCAGTTCACCACGCCGCAACTGCTGCGCATGGACGAGGTGGACGCGAGCATGGATGCCGGCCGCGTTACTTTCGCCCTGCACATTCCGCAAGGTTTCCAGCGCGACGTGCTGGCCGGCCGCGCACCCGCCATGCAGCTCAACGTCGATGCCACCCGCATGAGCCAGGCCTTCACCGGCAGCAGCAACGTCCAGCAGATCGTGGCCGGCGAAGTGAACGAGTTCGTCCAGCGCCAGCGCAGCAGCACCACGGCGCCGGTGGACCTGGCGCTGCGCGCGCGCTTCAACCCCGCGCTGGACAAGAGCTGGTTCGGCGGCCTCAACCAGATCATCAACCAGATCACCATGCTTTCGATCATCCTCACCGGGGCAGCACTGCTGCGCGAACGCGAGCACGGCACCATCGAGCACCTGTTGGTGATGCCGGTTACCCCGACCGAGATCATGCTGTCCAAGATCTGGGCAATGGGATTGGTGGTACTGGGTGCCGCAGCGCTGTCGCTGAACCTCGTGGTGCGCGGCATGTTGCACGTGCCCGTGGAAGGCTCGCTGCCATTGTTCTTCACCGGCGCCGCGCTGTGCCTGTTCGCCACCACTTCGATGGGCATCTTCCTTGCGACGCTGGCGCGCAACATGGCCCAGTTCGGCATGCTGATGGTGCTGACGATCATGCCTCTGCAGATGCTCTCAGGCGGGGCGACACCGCGCGAAAGCATGCCCGACCTGGTGCAGAACATCATGCTGGCGGCTCCCACCACGCATTTCGTCGAAGCAGGCCAGGCCATCCTCTATCGCGGAGCCGGCATCGAAGTGGTCTGGGAGCAGTTCCTCTGGATGGCAGTGATTGGCGTGGCGCTGTTCTCGCTGTCACTCGCCCGCTTCCGCAAGACCATCGCGCAGATGGCCTGATGCATTGGCGGCCGACTTCATCTGTCCAGGATTTCACGAAGGGAGAAGCACAATGAACAAGACCATGAAAGCCGCCGTCGTGCGTGCGTTCAACCAACCGCTGACGATCGAGGACGTGCCGGTGCCGCGTCCGGGCGCGGGCGATGTGCTGGTCAAGATCGAAGCCTGTGGCGTCTGCCACACCGACCTGCACGCCGCCGAGGGCGACTGGCCGGTGAAACCGAATCCGCCATTCATTCCCGGCCACGAGGGCGTGGGTTTCGTCGCCGCCGTGGGCGCCGGAGTCCGCCACGTCAAGGAAGGTGACCGCGTCGGCATCCCCTGGCTCTACTCTGCCTGCGGACATTGCACGCATTGCCTGGGTGGTTGGGAAACCCTGTGCGAATCGCAGCAGAACGCGGGCTACTCGGTCAATGGCGGTTTTGCCGAGTACGCCGTGGGCAATGCCGATTTTGTCGGCCACTTGCCCGCCAATGTGGGCTTCGTCGAGATTGCGCCCGTGCTGTGCGCGGGAGTCACCGTGTACAAGGGCCTGAAGATGACCGACACCAAACCCGGCGACTGGGTGGTGATCTCCGGCATCGGCGGCCTTGGCCACATGGCCGTGCAGTACGCCAAGGCCATGGGCTTGAACGTGGCCGCCGTGGATGTCGATGATGCCAAGCTCAAGCTCGCCGAGCGCCTCGGCGCAACGGTCACGGTCAATGCGAAGATTACCGATCCGGCGGCGTTCATGAAAAAGGAAATCGGCGGCGCCCACGGCGTACTGGTGACTGCGGTATCGCCGAAGGCCTTTGCCCAGGCCACCGGCATGTTGCGTCGGGGCGGAACCATGTCCCTGGTCGGATTGCCGCCGGGTGATTTTCCACTGGACATCTTCGGCATGGTGCTCAACGGCATCACCGTGCGCGGTTCCATCGTCGGCACCCGCCTGGATCTTGCCGAATCGCTGGCCTTTGCCGAACAGGCCAAGGTTGCCGCCACTGTCACCAGCGATCGCCTGGACAATATCAACGACATCTTCGCGCGCATGCACGCGGGCACGATCGAAGGGCGCGTCGTGCTCGACATGAAGGCCTGATCGGGATCGCGAGAGGTACTCGGATGAAGGCGAAGCAACCACCGACGCCACCCATGGCTCCTGCCCTGGGTCTGGATCCGCTGCGGTTCGCCACGACGGCAGCCAGCTATGCCGTCGATGCCTGGCAACGCAACGTGTTGTACTCCGACATCCGTCGCCAGCGCGGGAACCAGTACCGCGACCACCTGCAGGAACAGGCACCGAACGTGCTCGACTTTGCCGCGGAGTCGGTGATGTCGGGCCTGGACCTGCCGCGCCCGGTGAACTACGGACTGATGCGCATCATCCCCGACGGCCAGTCGGCACCCGATCCGCGCATGAGGCCCTTCATCGTGGTCGATCCGCGCGCCGGCCACGGTCCCGGCATCGGCGGCTTCAAGCCCGACAGCGAAGTGGGTGCCGCGCTCAAGGCCGGGCATCCCTGCTACTTCGTCGGATTCCTGCCCGACCCGGTGCCGGGGCAAACGGTGGAGGACGTGATGCGCGCCGAGGCTGCCTTCGTGCGCAAGGTGG
This sequence comes from Chiayiivirga sp., assembly GCA_022647565.1. GTDB lineage: Bacteria > Pseudomonadota > Gammaproteobacteria > Xanthomonadales > Xanthomonadaceae > JALCLA01. The sequence goes on along the minus strand of JALCLA010000003.1, from coordinate 26,310 downwards.
CGGAACTGCACCCGCAGGCGATCGGCAAGCCCTGCGTGGTCGGCAACTGCCAGGCCGGTTGGCAAGTGCTGATGACGGCAGCCGTGTGGCCGGAGCTGTTCGGACCGATCATCCTCGCCGGCGCGCCGCTGTCCTACTGGGCCGGAAAGAATCCGATGCGCTACGCCGGCGGATTGCTCGGCGGCAGCTGGCTCACCGCCATGACCGGTGACCTCGGCGATGGCCGTTTCGACGGCGCCTGGCTGGTGCAGAACTTCGAGAGCCTGGATCCGGCCAACACGCTTTGGTCCAAGCAGTACAACCTGTACGCCAATGTCGACAGCGAAGGGCCCCGCTACCTGGGCTTCGAGAAGTACTGGGGCGGCCATGTCTTCCTGGAAGCCGGCGAAATGCAGTACATCGTCGACAACCTGTTCATCGGCAACAAGCTGGCCACCGCCGAACTGTGCACCTCCGATGGCGTGCGCATCGACCTGCGCAACATCCGCTCGCCGATCGTGGTGTTCTGCTCCTACGGCGACAACATCACGCCGCCCCCGCAGGCACTGGGCTGGATCACCGACCTGTACCGCGACGACGACGATGTGATCGGTCACGACCAGACCATCGTCTTCGCCACCCACGACAGCATCGGTCACCTGGGCATCTTTGTGTCCGGCAGCGTGGGACGGAAGGAACACCGCGAATTTGCCGCCAACATCGACCTCATCGATCTGCTTCCTGCCGGGCTCTATCGCGCGGAAGTGGAGGAATGCCCGGCGGACCGGGCCTGCACGCACGACGGGGACGACCCGTACCTGATGCGGATCCGTCGCAGTGGCATCGAGGAAGTACGCGCCATCGTGAAGCCCGACGCTGCCAGCGAACGCCGCTTCGCGGCTGCCGCACGTGTTTCGGAAATCAACCTCGCGCTGTACCGCAGCCTGTTGCAACCCGCGATGCAACGACTGTCCACACCCGCGTCCGCGCACTGGTTGCAGGCCCTGCATCCGCTGCGAATCGGCTACGAATGGTGGTCGGACCGCCATCCCCTGGCTCCGCTCGTGGCGCAGGTTGCACAGCAGGTGCGCCGGAACCGGCACGCCATCGATGCCGACAATCCCTTCCTGCAGGCGCAAGAGGCGTTGTCGCAGGCAATGGATTACTGGCTGGATCGCTACCGCGACCAGCGTGACGCGCTCTACGCCGCCACCTTCGACGCCATCTACGGCTCACCCCTGATCCAGGCCCTGGCCGGACGCAGCACGCCCGACGACAGCCCGGCTCGACCACATCCCGGCGATTCGCCCGAACACTGTGCCTACATCGCCGCAGAACAGGCGCGCATCCTGGCCGACATCGACCGTGGCGGGCCAAAGGAAGCCTTCGTCCGCGCCATGATCCACATCTTCCAGCAGCGCGGCGAGGCGGACGAGCGCCACTTCCGCTATGCCTGGGAGTTCGCCAGGTCCCATCATCAACGCCTCGGCGGAAGCAAGCCCGAGATGGCAGCGTTCCGCACCTTGGTACGACGGCAGGCGCTGCTGATGCGGCACGATGCGCAGGCTGCATTGGCCGCGATCCCGGCCCTGCTGGCGGCGGTTCCAGCCGACCTCGTGCATGGGGCCGCAGAGTTCATTGCCGAGCTCGCCACGCGCGGCGACGCCTTGTCGCAACCGGAACAGTCAAGCCTGCAACACGTGCTCGCCTTGTTCGAGTCGCAGGGCGGGCGTGGAAAGCGAGCCACGAAGGCAGCCGGAGCGACGCGACAGCGCGCTTCAAGGCCGATGGCATCAAAGCCCGTCAAGGCCACACCGAAACCCAAGAGCAGCCAGGGAACCGGGCGTAAGAGACCACCCGGAGACCGCGCATGACCACGACCGCTGCTGCGCCCGCGTGCAAACCAACGACGGCAGCCGCTTGCCGTTCGCCCAGCAGTGGCCACATCCGGCGCGCCGTGCTGGTCGCCATTTGAAGAAGGGAGCTCCCCATGTTGCCTGGCGTCGATACCAAACTCCTGGTGACACTGTTCATCGTCCTGGTCTGTCCCGTACTTGCGGTCGGCCTGCTCAATCTGTTCCTGCGCAAGCGCGGTGGCATTGGGCCCGGCTGGGGCGGCGTGCTGGTGGCGGTGCTGGCCGGCCTGATGGCGGTACTGCTGATCCTCGACAAGATCAGCCTCTGAACTCATCGACGCGTGGCGACCGCCCTGCGTCGACACCCCGGACCGGAAGGCAGGACATGACCCCATCCCCCGCATCACCCGAAGCGCACGGCCTGGAGCGCGTGCGCAATCGTACTTTCGACGAACTGGCCATCGGTGATAGCGCCAGTCTCGAACGCACCCTCACGCAGCACGACATCCAGCTGTTCGCGATCCTCTCGGGCGACGTCAATCCGCAACACCTTGATGCAGAATACGCGGCCTCCACTCGCACCCAGGGCGTGGTGGCGCACGGAATGTGGGGCGGGACACTGATCTCGGCGGTGCTGGGCACCCGCCTTCCCGGCCCGGGCACGATCTACCTTGGCCAGACCCTGCGTTTCCTCGCACCCGTGCGACCCGGAGACCACCTGACTGTCCGCGTAGAGGTCAAGGCAAAACAGCCGGCGACACGCCGGGTAAGCCTGGCCTGCCGCGTCAGCAACCAGGCCGGTGCCACCGTGATCGAAGGCGAAGCCGAGGTAATCGCACCGGACGTCCGCGTCGAGCGCGCACGCACCGCGCTGCCCGAGATCCGCATCGATGTCGCCGGAAACGATGGATTGGAACGCCTGCTTGCACACGTCCGCACGATGGGGTCGATCCGGGTCGCCGTCGTGCATCCCTGCGATCTCCCGAGTCTCTCTGCGGCGCTCGACGCGCACGCCGCGGGCCTGATCGAACCGGTGCTGGTCGCGCCGCGCGCCAGGCTCGAAGCGATGGCGACGCAAGCCAGCCTCGATCTATCCGGCATCGTCATCGAAGACGTGCCGCACAGCCACGCCGCCGCCGCTCGTGCAGTCGAACTGGCGCGTGACGGCCAGGTCGAGGCGCTGATGAAGGGCAGCCTGCACACCGACGAGCTGATGGCCGCTGTCGTGGCCCACGCCTCGGGCCTGCGCACCAAACGCCGCGTCAGCCACTGCTTTGTGCTGCAGACGCCGCACTATCCGCGACCGTTCATCGTCACCGACGCCGCGATCAATCTGGCGCCGGACCTGGAGCAGAAGGCCGACATCATCCGGAACGCGATCGAACTCGCCCATGTCATCGGCGTGCAAACCCCGAGAGTGGCGATCCTTGCCGCCGTGGAGACGGTGAATCCGAACATGCCAGCCACGCTGGACGCTTCGGCACTGTGCAAGATGGCCGACCGCGGCCAGATCAGCGGTGGCGTGCTCGACGGACCACTTGCCTTCGACAATGCCGTGTCGATCGCCGCTGCGCGCACCAAGGGCATTGTCTCCGACGTGGCCGGGCAGGCCGACATCCTGGTCGTGCCTGATCTTGAAAGCGGCAACATGCTGGCCAAGCAGTTGATGTACCTGGGCGACGCCGCCAGTGCCGGCATCGTACTCGGCGCGAAAGTGCCGGTGATCCTGACCAGCCGCGCCGATTCGCAGGAGTCGCGCATCGCGTCCTGCGCGATCGCGCTGATGCTGGCGCACCACTATCGGCGGACGCCACCATGACCGACCGGAAAGACCTCATCCTCGTCCTCAACTGCGGCTCGTCGAGCATCAAATTCGCCTTGTTCGATGCGGCCGCCTGCCCGTTGCCACGCCAGCCGCAGTGGAACGGAAAGGTGCAGGGCATCGGTGGCCCGGCACCTGACTTCGGCGAGACCGGCGTGGCCCCGTTTGCGATAGAACTCGATGGCGAGCATCCCTACCGCGCGGCGCTGACACTGATCCGCGAGCGTGTCCTCGCGCGGCTGGACGGCAGGAAGATCGCCGCCATCGCGCACCGCGTCGTGCACGGTGGCAGCAAGTACTTCGAGGCGACGCGCATCGACGCCACCGTGCTTGCCGATCTCAGGGCCTATATCCGCTTGGCACCACTGCACCAACCGTTCGCGCTGGAAGCCGTCGAGATCCTGCTGCGCGAGCAGCCGGAGCTGCCACAGATCGCCTGTTTCGACACCGGCTTCCACGCCACCATCCCCAAGGTAGAGCAGGTGTTGCCCTTGCCGTATGAGGCCTGGCAGCGCGGCCTGCGCCGCTACGGATTCCACGGCCTGTCGTACGAGTACATGGCCACTGCCTTGCCGGAACGGCATGGCGACGCGGCGCGCAGGCGCAGCATCGTTGCGCACCTGGGTAGCGGTGCCAGCCTGTGCGCGATGCGTGACCTGCGGAGCGTTGCCACCACGATGGGCTTCTCCGCACTGGACGGACTGATGATGGGCACGCGCACCGGCGCGCTCGATCCTGGCGCGGTGCTGTACCTGATGGAGATCGAGAAACTGAGTTCGGCGCAGGTCGGCGAGGTGCTCTATCACCGCTCCGGGCTGCTGGGAGTGTCCGGCATCTCCGCCGAGCCACGCGTGCTGGTGCGGCACGAGCAGGACGAAGGCGAGCGCGGCGAACGCGCCCGCATCGCGCTCGACCTCTACGTGCGCCGCATCGTGCGCGAGATCGGTGCCCTGGTGGCGGTGCTGGGTGGACTCGACCTGCTGGTGTTCACCGCGGGCGTCGGCGAACACTGCGCGTTCGTGCGCCAGCGCGTTTGCCACGCCCTGGCCTTTCTCGGCATCACGCTCGATGACCGGGCCAATCAAGCGGACGAGGCGATCATCTCCACAACAGGCAGCCTCGTCCGCGTTGCCGTGGAACGCACCAACGAGGAATGGATCGCGGCACGCGACACCGTCGCGGCGCTGACCGCACCGCCTTGACGCATACCGGCACCTGCCGTCCCGCGTTACCCCGGCACTGCGCGCCGCATCAGGGCATGCGGCGTGCGGCGACTACGCCGGCTGCCGCTGGCGAACCAGCAATTGCACCCCGCGCCGGTCGCGCCAGTCATCCAGATCCAGCTGGTAAACGAGGCGCTGTCGCCCTTCCGGGCGTACCCCGCGCCAGCCGCCGAACTCGATCGCGTCGAGGGCGTCGCCGCCGTCGGCGTGCCTGAGGCGCAACTTCAGGTGGGTTTCGCCCACGACGCGGGATTCCAGCACCTCGAATTCGCCATCAAACACCGGTTCGGGAAAGCCCTGGCCCCAGGGTCCGGCCAGGCGTAACTGTTCGGCCAGGTCGCGCGTGATCTCATCGCGCGCCAGTTCACCGTCACTCCACACCTCAGCCCGCAGCGCCGCGGCATCGAGGCGTTCGGCGGCCAGTCGTGCAAAGGCTCGGGTGAATCGTTCGAGCTGGCTCGGATCCAGGGCGAGGCCTGCCGCCATCGCATGGCCGCCGAAGCGGCCCAGCAAACCGGTTTCGCGCACCGAAATCTCGGCCAGCGCATCGCGGATGTGGAACCCGGCGATGGAGCGTGCCGACCCGCGCAGCAGTCCATCCTCACCTCCCGGCGCGAACGCGATCACCGGACGATGCAAGCGATCCTTCAGCCTCGATGCCACCAGACCCACGACGCCGGGATGCCAGTCCGGATCGAACACGCATAGTGCAGGCTCAGGCGTATCGCCCTGCCCGGCCAGCCAGCGCCCGACGAGGACTTCGGCCTGTTCCAGCATCTGCTGCTGCAGTTCGCGCCGTTCGGCGTTGATCGCATCGAGCTGACCGGCGAGCGCCAGCGCCTCCGCCTCGGAATCGGCCAGCAGGCATGCGATTCCCACCGACATGTCTTCCAGCCGGCCGGCGGCGTTCAAGCGCGGCCCGAGCGCGAAGCCGAGATCCGCGGTCGACAGGCGATCGAGGCGTCGCCCCGACACTTGCGCCAGCGCGCGCAAGCCCGGTTGCAGCTGCCCGACGCGCATGCGGCGCAAGCCCGCCTGCACCAGCACCCGATTGTTCTCGTCCAGCGCCACCATGTCGGCGACCGTGCCGAGCGCCACCAGATCGAGCAGGCAGGACAGATCCGGCTCGGGGATGCCACGGCGCGCGAACCAGCCGTCTTCGCGCAAGCGTCTGCGCAAGGCGAGCAGCAGGTAGAACACCACGCCGACACCGGCCAGTGCCTTGCTCGGAAAGGCGTCACCAGCGAGATTCGGATTGACGATGGCGGCGGCGCGCGGCAGCTCGACCCCGGGCAGGTGGTGATCGGTGATGAGCACGCGGATGTTCGCAGCATTGGCGGCATCCACACCACGCACGCAGGCAATGCCGCTGTCCACGGTGATCACCAGGTCCGGCTGCAGCTCGCGCACGTCCTCGACCAGTTCCGGCGACAGGCCGTAGCCATGGCGCAAACGATGCGGCACGCGGTATCCGACCTGTTGCGCGCCAAGCAAACGCAGGCCGCGCACGGCAACCGCGGTACCGGTGGCACCGTCCGCGTCGAAATCCCCTACCACCAGCAAGCGCTGCTGCGCTTTCATGGCATCCACCAGCAAGCCGGTGGCCGTTTCCAGGCCGCCCAGGGTGTCCGGGCTCAGCATGCGCGCCAGGCGCATTTCGGCGTGTTGCGGCCGGGTCAGCCCGCGCGCGGCGTAGACCCGCTGCAACACCGGGTGGGTTCCGTCCGCCCAGGGAACGAACTCCACCTCGGCACGACGACGCAGCAGCGGCGAGTTCGACACGAGCGCGCTAGGCCCAGGCCGCGGGAGGACGACGCCAGAAGCGCCATCGATTCGCATGTCGGTAACGCCAGCACCTGCCATCGGAAAAATCGAGTTGCAGGCACTCGACCGCGCCACGTGCCAGCGCATGGATGGCAGGTGTGATCCAGTCCTTGTCGAGCGCCTCGATGGCTCGCACGCGCCGCAGGTCGAACAGCGCACCGGAGACCAGGCTCGCTGCTTCGGGACGGAGCGGCAGTGGGTGGTGCCTCGCACCGGCGCGCTTCGCCAGCACGGCGAGCAGCAGGTCATCGCTGCATACCGCGACGTGGTGGCAACCTACGTGATCGGGCAAGATTCCCGCGCCCCAGAACCACAGCGAGTTGACCGGCAGCTTGCCCTGCGCGATGCGCTGCGCATTCAGCGGGTGATGGTGCAGGATGACCTGCGCTTCATTCATCAGGCCGCGCCAACGACGACCCAGCTCGCCTTCCGGCAGGTGGGCAAAGATGTCGTCGCCCAGGACCCGGTGCGGTGCAACGAAACCGGGCAATTTCGCGTCGCGCGGCAGCGTCACGTACCAGCGTGATGGCGCGCCGGCGGAAATCGGACAGCCCGCGTCACCGAATACGGGCTTGAGCGGCTGCAGCAAGGCTTCGACCTCCTCGCGCGCGAGTCCGAGTTCACCACAGGCCAGCATGCGGCCCGCCCCGAGGTCGACCCGCACATGGGCCGGGTCGGCGCGCAGCCACATGGCATGTCCGGCATCCGCGCAATCGTGCTCGCGCGTCAGTGCCGCCACCGGCAAGCCGCGCGGCAGGATGTCGAAAACACGCTGCAACTGGGCTTCGTCACCCGCGTCTGTCGGCGTGCCGTCACCGCGCGCCAGGATCCGCGCCAACACCGGCACCTGATCCAGCGCACCCGCAAGGCGCGCCCGCGCCGGCAGCAGCAGGGTCAGGCTCCGCCGCGCGGCATCCACGCTCATGCGAGCGTCCCGTGCCCGACCCGCTCAGCCTTCGTAGCGCACGGCCACGATGTCGTAGCTGCGCGTGCCGTTGGGTGCGACGATTTCGACGGAATCACCTTCGTTCTTGCCGATCAGGGCACGTGCGATCGGTGCCGAGATCGAGATCAGTCCACGCTTGATGTCCGCTTCGAGGTCACCGACGATCTGGTAGGTCACTTCCTCGTCGCTGTCGCTGTCGGCCAGTTCCACCGTGGCGCCGAACACGATCTTGCTACCGGCATTCAACTTGGCGACGTCGATCAGCTGCGCGTGCGACAGCGCCGATTCGAGTTCCTTGATCCGCCCTTCGACGAAGCCCTGCTGCTCGCGCGCAGCGTGGTACTCCGCGTTCTCCTTCAGGTCGCCGTGCGCACGCGCCTCGGCGATCGCAGCGATGATCTCTGGCCGCTTCACCGACTTCAGGTGCTCCAGCTCTTCGCGCAGGCGCTTGGCGCCCACCACGGTCATCGGTGCCCTCATGCTCCTTCCTCCCCTCTCAAGATCGTCAACCCAACCGTTCTGACGCCGAGTTCTCCCGGCCAAACCCATTTGCGATGCGCCGGACCAGGCGCCAGCGGAGCAAGCCCCGCTCTACAGTTCGCCGTGCAGTTCCTGCAGGGAAAGCACGTCGCCGGCACCGCGCCAGTCGAGCGAATGCACCAACGCGCGCGCGCCCGACACCGTGGTCGAATAGGTTACGCGATGCTGCAGGGCTTCGCGCCGGATCGAGAACGAGTCGGCGATGGCCTGTCGACCTTCCGTGGTGTTGACGATGTAGACGATCTCGCCGTTCTTGATCAGGTCGACCACGTGCGGGCGGCCTTCGAGCACCTTGTTGACGCGGTCGCAGGGCAGGCCCTGCTCCTGCAGGAAGGTAGCCGTGCCGCCGGTGGCGACGAGCCCGAAGCCGCGCGCCAGCAGATCCTTGGCCACCGGCAGCAAACGCTGCTTGTCCGGATCGCGCACCGACACAAAGGCCTTGCCCACCGGCGGAACCTTGATGTTCGCCGCTTCCTGCGCGCGCGCGAACGCGGCGCCGAAACTGCGGCCGACGCCCATCACCTCGCCGGTGGAACGCATTTCGGGGCCGAGGATGGGGTCGACGTTCTGGAACTTCGCGAACGGGAAGATCGCTTCCTTCACCGAGAAGTACTCCGGCACGATCTCGCGCGTCGCACCCTGCTCGCGCAACGAGGTTCCCATCATGCAGCGCGCCCCGATCTTGGCCAGGGCCATGCCGGTGGCCTTGGCCACGAAGGGCACGGTGCGCGAGGCGCGCGGATTCACTTCCAGCACGTAGATGGTGTCGCCCTGGATCGCGAACTGGGTGTTCATCAGGCCAACGACCTTCAGTCCGCGCGCCATCGCACGCACCTGCTCGCGCAACCGGTCCTGGATCTCGCGCGACAGCGAATACGGCGGCAGCGAGCAGGAGGAATCGCCGGAATGAACGCCGGCCTCCTCGATGTGCTCCATGATGCCGCCGATCAGCACCTCGCCCGAGGCATCCGCCACGATGTCGACGTCCACTTCCACGGCGTTGTCGAGGAAGCGGTCGAGCAGCACCGGTGAATCGTTCGACACCTTGACCGCATCGCGGATGTAGCGCGACAGGTCGGCATCGGAATAGACCACTTCCATCGCGCGCCCGCCGAGCACGTAGCTCGGTCGAACCACCAGCGGGTACCCGATGGCCTGCGCGTGCGCCAAGGCTTCTTCCGCATTGCGCGCGGTGCGGTTCGGAGGCTGGGTCAGGCCGAGGCTCTGGATCATCTGCTGGAAGCGCTCGCGATCCTCGGCCAGATCGATCGAGTCGGGCGTGGTGCCTACCACCGGCACGCCGGCCGCTTCGAGCGCTCGCGCCAGCTTGAGCGGGGTCTGGCCGCCGTACTGCACGATCACGCCCTTTGGCTGCTCCAGGTCGACGATTTCCAGCACGTCTTCCAGCGTCAGCGGCTCGAAGTAGAGGCGATCGGAGGTGTCGTAATCAGTGGACACGGTCTCCGGGTTGCAGTTGACCATGATGGTTTCGAACCCATCCTCGCGCAGTGCCAGCGCAGCATGTACGCAGCAATAGTCGAACTCGATGCCCTGCCCGATGCGGTTCGGCCCCCCGCCTAGCACGATCACCTTGTCGCGTTGCGTCGGCGCGGCCTCGCACTCATCCTCGTAAGTCGAGTACAGGTAGGCGGTACTGGTGGAGAACTCGGCCGCGCAGGAGTCGACGCGCTTGTAGACCGGCCTCACCCCGAAGGCCTTGCGCAACGCGCGCACCGCGGACTCGCCGGCACCCGTCAGTTGCGCCAGGCGCGCATCGGAGTAGCCCTTGCGCTTCAGCCCGCGCAGGCGAGCAGCGTCGATGCCCTGAATGCCATCACGCGCCACCTCGCCCTCGATCCGCACCAGTTGCTCGATCTGCACCAGGAACCACGGGTCGATGAAACTCAGCGAGAACACTTCCTCCACGCCCATGCCAGCGCGGAAGGCATCGGCCACATGGAAGATTCGTTCCGGGCCGGGTTCGCGCAACTGGCGACGCAGCTCGGCCAGGTCGTCTTCGCTGGCCAGGTCCAGCCCGGTCGGATCCAGGCCTGCCTTGCCGGTCTCCAGGCCACGCAGCGCCTTCTGCAGCGATTCCTGGAAACTGCGCCCGATCGCCATCACCTCGCCCACCGACTTCATCTGGGTCGTGAGGCGCGAGTCGGCCGCGGGGAATTTCTCGAACGCGAAGCGCGGGATCTTGGTGACGACGTAGTCGATGGCAGGCTCGAAGGATGCCGGCGTGGCACCGCCCGTGATCTCGTTGCGAAGCTCGTCCAGGGTGTAGCCGACCGCGAGCTTGGCCGCGACCTTGGCGATCGGAAAGCCCGTGGCTTTCGATGCCAGCGCAGACGAACGCGACACACGCGGGTTCATCTCGATCACCACCACGCGCCCGTTCTGCGCATTGATGCCGAACTGCACGTTGGAGCCGCCGGTGTCGACGCCGATCTTGCGCAGCACCGCGATGCTGGCGTCGCGCAGGCGCTGGTATTCCCGGTCGGTGAGCGTCTGTGCCGGGGCAACGGTGATGCTGTCGCCGGTATGCACGCCCATCGGGTCGAAGTTCTCGATCGAACACACGATGATGCAGTTGTCCGCGGTATCGCGGACCACTTCCATCTCGAACTCCTTCCAGCCCAGCACAGACTCCTCGACCAGCACCTCGGTCGTGGGCGAAAGCTCCAGACCGCGGGTGACGATCTCGACCAGTTCCTCGCGGTTATAGGCGATGCCGCCGCCGCTGCCGCCCAGGGTGAAACTCGGGCGGATGATGGTCGGGTAGCCGACGCGGGTCTGGATATCGAGCGCCTGTTCCAGCGAACGCGCGACTTCGGCCTTCGGACACTCCAGCCCGATCTCCTGCATCGCGACGCGGAACAGTTCGCGATCCTCGGCCATGCGGATCGCTTCGCGCGAGGCGCCGATCAGCTCGACCCCGTATTTCTCCAGCACGCCGTGGTCGGCCAGATCCAGCGCGCAGTTGAGCGCGGTCTGGCCGCCCATCGTCGGCAGCAGCGCATCCGGTCGCTCCTTGGCGATGATCTTCTCGACCGTCTGCCAGTTGATCGGCTCGATGTACACCGCATCGGCGGTGCCGGGATCGGTCATGATCGTGGCCGGGTTCGAGTTCACCAGCACCACGCGGAACCCTTCCGCCTTGAGCGCCTTGCAGGCTTGCGCGCCCGAATAGTCGAATTCGCAGGCCTGGCCGATGACGATCGGGCCGGCGCCGATGATGAGGATGGACTGGATGTCGCTGCGTTTTGGCATGGCCTGGCCTTACTTGATGTCCCCGACCTCGACCCTGCCCTTCACACCGAGGTGCTTGTCGAGGAAGGCCTGCATCGCGGTGTAGAGGTCGACCTGGTTCTGGTAGTCGTAGAAGCCGTGCGCTTCCTTGGCTTCGACGATGTCCACTTCCGGCGGGCGACCGGCGTCGATCAGGCCTTTCTTCAGCGAACGGTACTGGGACATCGGCACGCGCACGTCCTTGGCGCCCTGCACCAGCATCACCGGGATGTTGATCTTGTCGATGTTGTAGGCCGCGGACTGGGCCTGCTGGTCGGCCACGGATTCGGGCATCACGCGCTTGAGGAAGGCCTGGCCGGAGTCGGACTGCGGGATATCGCCGTCCTCGAACATCAGGGGCAGGCTGTAGACGCCGACGTAGCCGATGGTGCACGCGTACTTGGTCGGATTGCGCACCACCGATTGCAACGCGGCATAGCCGCCGTAGGACGCGCCGTAGGTGCAGAGGCGATCCTTGTCGGCTATGCCCTCGGCGATGGCCCAATCGACGGCATCGGTCATGTCGTTGATCATCGTGGTGCCCCAGTTGCGGTAGCCCATCTTCTCGAAGGCATTGCCGTAGCCGCCGGAGCCGCGGAAGTTGATCTGCAGCACGGCGTAACCGCGATTGGCGAGGAACTGCACTTCGGGATTGAAGCCCCACAGGTCGCGCGGACCGTGCGGGCCGCCGTGCGGGTGCAGGATCAGCGGCAGGTTCTTGCCATCGCTGCCCTGCGGCAAGGTGAGGTACCCGTGCAGCTTGACGCCATCGCGCGCCGTGACCGCAATCGGCTGCATCGGCGACATGGTCGCCGGCTTGATCCAGTCCATCGCCGCGAGCAGGAACTTGGCCTGGCCTTTCTCGCGGTCGAACAGGTAGTAGGCACCGGGATCGATGTCGCTGTAGGCCCGCATCAGGATGTAGCGGCCATCGCGGCTGATCCCGCCAAAACGCACGGCGTGCTTGGGGAAGGCCTGGATCAGGCCGGCGTAGGCCTTGGATTCGGGATGCTCGGTGTCGACGAAATCGTAGGTCGGGAACCCGTCGTCATACTCCACCGCCAGCACTTCGCGGTCGTCGGCGCTGGTCAGCAAGCCGCTCGGGTCGACGTTGGCGTTGCGGCTCAGGGTTCGCTCGTCGCCGCCCTCCGGGGTCATGGACCCGATCCGCATCGGTTCACCGGTGTCGCTGAGGTAGAACACCACGTTCTTGTCCTCGCGGTCGAAGCCGAGCGGGCGCTGCACGGCCCCGCCCATCTCGGTTTCGTGCACGGTGGTCCAATTCTCGCCATCGCGCCGCAACGTGACCTGGGTGATGCCTTCCTCCTTGGCACCGACCGCGTAGCGCACGTTGCGCTTGCTGTCGAGTACGAATCCGCCGAATCGCAGCGGCGCCGTGGCCACGGTCACCACCTTGCCGGTGTCGACGTTGAGCTTGGACAGGAAGGCGGTTTCCACCGAGCGCTGCACCAGCACGGTTTCCGGGTCGTCCCAGGTCACGTCGACGATCTGGTAGGTGCCGCCGTTCGGGATATCGATGCGATTGCCGCCGTCCACGTCGCTCGCATATACGTCCGGCGTCCCGACGCGACGATCGAAGCGGCCCAGCTTGAGCGACACGAACATGAAGAAGCGCTCGTCGTTGACCCAACGCACGCGATCGATGTGGCGGTTCTTGCCGTAATCCCACTTGCCGACCAGCTTCATGTCCTTGACGCGGAACGCCGCCAGCAAGGTGCGATCGCCCTCGGGCTTGGACACCGTGATGTACTCGCCGGTGGGCGACAGCGAGACGCTGGTGAATTCCGGATCCTTGAAGAAATCGCCGACCGGCAGGCGCTCGGCGCGTGCCGGCTGGCCCAGCAAGGTGAGTGCGACTCCGATGGCGAAACAGGTGTTGCGGATGTTCATGCGATCTTCCCCGAGGTGGTGCCGCGCGCGGTCTTCATTGCCGCGATGAATCGGTCGAATAGCCCGGCCACGTCATGCGGACCCGGACTGGCTTCGGGATGGCCCTGGAACGAAAACGCCGGTGCGTCGTCCAGGGCGATGCCTTGGTTGCTCTGATCGAACAGCGAGCGATGTGTGACCCGCACGTTCGGCGGCAGGCTGTTCTCGTCGACCGCGAACCCGTGGTTCTGGCTGGAGATCATCACGCGGCCGCTGTCGAGATCGATCACCGGATGGTTTGCCCCGTGATGACCGAACTTCATCTTGAGCGTGCGCGCACCGGTGGCGAGACCCAGCAACTGATGACCGAGGCAGATGCCGAAGGTCGGAACCCGGGCTGCAATGATGTCGCGGATCGCGGCGATGGCGTAATCGCAGGGTTCGGGATCGCCTGGCCCGTTGGAAAGGAACACGCCATCGGGCTTCTCGGCCAGCACCTCGCGCGCCGGCGTCTGCGCCGGCACCACGGTCAGGCGACAGCCGCGATCCACCAGCATGCGCAGGATGTTGCGCTTCACCCCGAAGTCGTAGGCCACGACATGGAACTGTGCGTCGGGACGCAGGAATGCCCCGCTGTCGAGATCGAGGCTACCCTCGGCCCAGCCGTAGCGTTCGCGGGTGGAAACCTCTTTCGCCAGATCCATGCCCTTGAGGCCGGGAAACCCGCGCGCCGCCGCAATCGCGGCCTCGCGATCAGGCGCGTCCCCCGCCACGAGGCAACCGTTCTGGGCACCCGCATCGCGCAAGCGCCGGGTGAGCTTGCGCGTGTCGATATCGGCGATCGCCACCACGCCGCGCGCGCGCAGCCACGCCGGAAGATCCACCTGGCTGCGCCAGTTGCTGGGTGAGATCGGTGGTTCGCGCACGATCAGGCCAGCGGCGAACACCCGTTCGGCCTCGTCGTCGAGTGCCGTGCAGCCGGTGTTGCCGATGTGCGGATAGGTCAGCGTCACCAGCTGGCGTGCGTAGGAAGGATCCGTGAGGATTTCCTGGTAGCCGGTCATGGCGGTGTTGAACACCACTTCGCCGGCGGATAGCCCTGGCGCACCAATGGACCGCCCCTCGAAGACGGTGCCGTCGGCCAGAGCGAGGATTGCAGGTTGTGACACGTGGCTCGCCTTTGCGGGGAAGGGTCCTGGCATAACCGCGCCGCGTGGCGCTGGTTACACACCGACCCGCGGGCCAGCCAAAGGCGGTCCGTGGGTCGAGGGGATCAGGCGAGCCGGAATTGTAGTGGCCGACGCCCCAAAATGGAAACGCTTCGATGAATCAGGCAGTGGCCAGCAGCAGGTCCGCGACGGCGTAGCGGCCTGCGGGTTTTCCGTGCAGGCGCGCAGCACACTCGAGCGCGCCACGCGCGAAAATGTCGCGGTTGGTGGCGCGATGTGTCAGCTCCAGGCGTTCACCGAGCCCGGAAAACTGCACCAGATGCTCACCCACGATGTCGCCGGCGCGCAGGCTGGCATAGTGCGGTTCGGCGCCGCGTCCCTGCCGGACCGCCGCGCCCAGTGCCAGCGCTGTACCCGACGGCGCATCGCGCTTGTGGATGTGATGCGCTTCGATCAGGTCGCAGTCCCATTGCGGCAAGGCCTGCGCCGCACGCCGTACCAGATCGCCAAGCACGGCCACGCCCAGACTGAAATTCGCCGCCCAGAGCACCGGCACCTGCCTTGCCGCCTGTTCCAGCGCCGTGAGTTGCGCCGCCTCCAGGCCAGTGGTTCCCGACACCAGGGCCACACCGCGTTGCCGGCATAGCGCCAGGATCCGGTCAAAGCCGGGCGGCAGGCTGAAGTCTACGGCCACGTCGAATGCCGGCAGCTGATCCAGCGCGGATGCCGGGAATAGCGGGACCTCACCTGCCTCGGCCAAGGCATTCCCGCTCGTACTGCAGGCTGCCACCACTTGGAATCGGCGGTCTTCGCCCGCCAGGCGCAGCAGCGCGCGCCCCATGCGCCCGCTCGCGCCGTGGATCAGCAGGCGCACCGGAGGCGGGCTCATGTCGTCCATCCGTCATCCACCATGTCGGCGATCCAGCAGTTCTTGCCGGCACGCTTGGCGCGATACATCGCGGCATCGGCACGTCGCAGCAAACCGGCCTGCTTGTCCTCGCCGCCGCAAACGTAAACCAGGCCCACGCTGAGGCTGATCCGCACCCGGCGGCCGCCCAGGTCGACCTCGCGCAAACCGATATCGACCAGGCGCTGGCCGAGCAGCGCCACATCCTGCGGCCCTGCGGCTTCCATCAGCAGGACGAATTCGTCGCCGCCCAGGCGCGCCACAGTGTCGGTGTCGCGCACCGCGTGCAGCAACCGGGCCGCAACCTCACACAACAGGAAGTCGCCGGCGGCGTGTCCGTCCCGATCGTTGACCCGCTTGAAGTCGTCGATGTCGACGAATCCCACCACCGTGCCGCCAGTGTGGCGTCGACTGCGACGCAACATCCCGTCGAAACGGTCTTCCAGCAACTTGCGGTTGGCAAGGCCCGTGAGCGGGTCGTGGAAGGCCATCAGCTGCAGGCGGCGGTTCAGCTCGCGAGCCGTGATCGCGGCAGCCAGCATCTGCGCCAGCAGCTTGAGCCCGACGACATAGTCATCGCCCCAGGTGATCTGGCGACGCACCACGTCGAATCCCACGAATCCGCGCAGGCATTCGCCGCCCCACAAGGGCATGATCAAGATCGACTGGATGCCTTCACGCTCGAACTCGCCACGCTCGCTCTCCGCATCAGCCGGGAGCTGTGCGACCTTGTCGACTCGTACCGTTTGGTCGGCACGCAACTGCTCCAGCAGCCAGGGGAAGGTGCTGAGCGGAATGTTCTGCAGATACTCGGCTTCGGCCGAAATGCCGTCGGCCACCCACTCGTGCGAGTTGCTCTGGGTGCCGGCTTCGTGGTCGATCACGAACACGTAGGCGCGATCGACTCCGAGCAGGCTCCCGATAGACCCCAGGGTATCGACGATGGTGCCATCGAGTTGCTCATGCCCGGCGCGCATCATCGCGGCCGACGCAACGCTCAGGCGATGCTCGAACTCGATGCGCGACCGCAGCTCACGCTGCAGGTCCGTCGCATCGCTGCCGGCATCTCCCGCACTCATTCGCGCCTCACCCGGCACCGGAGAGGGGCGCCCTGACAGACGCTAACGTAACCGAGCGGGCGCGATGGCGCCATGACCGCAACCGGCCCCGTGAATTGCCCACGAACCGGTCATCCCATCCGGGTCACGAGAAGGTGCGATCCCAGAACGCCTTCACCCCGTCGAGGAAGCCGCTGGAACGCGGCGAATGGCGCTTGGCATCCTCGCCGGTGAAGGTGGCCTCGAATTCCTGCAGCAGGCGGCGCTGCTCGCCGGTGAGCTTGACCGGCGTTTCCACCACGACCCGGCACAGCAAGTCACCCGGCGCATGGCTGCGTACCGACTTCACGCCCTTGCCGCGCAACCGGAACAACTTGCCGGTCTGCGTTTCGGCCGGAACCTTGATCAAGGCTTCGCCGTCGAGCGTCGGGACGACCAGATCGTCGCCCAGCGCGGCCTGCGAGAAGCGCACCGGCACTTCGCAATAGAGGTCGTCCCCGTCACGCTGGAACAGCGCGTGCTCGCGCACCTGGACTTCGACGTACAGGTCGCCGCTGGCGGCACCGGCCGGCCCGGCTTCGCCTTCGCCCTGCAGGCGGATGCGATCGCCGCTGTCGACGCCAGCGGGAATCTTCACCGCAAGCGTCTTTTCCTCTTCGCTGCGACCACGACCACGACAGGACTTGCACGGCTTGGAAATGGTCTTGCCGCTGCCGCTGCAGGCCGGGCAGGCCTGTTGCACCGAGAAGATGCCCTGCTGCATCCGTACCCGGCCCTGGCCACGGCAGGTTGAACAGGTCTCAACCTTGCCATCTTCCGACCCCGAACCATTGCAGGGCTTGCAGGCCACCAGCGTCGGCACCTCGATCTGCTTTTCGACGCCGAAGACGGCTTCTTCCAGATCCAGTTCCATCACATAGCGCAGATCGGCGCCACGCCGCGCCTGCTGGCGCCCGCGCCCGCCGCCGAAGATGTCGCCGAAGATGTCGCCGAAGATGTCGCCGAAATCCGCGCCGCCGGCCTGTCCGCCACGGCCCGCGCCATGTTCGAACGCGGCATGCCCGTGCTGATCGTAAAGCCGGCGCTTGCCCGGCTCGGACAGCACCTCATAGGCTTCCTTGCACTCCTTGAAGGCTGCCTCGGCCTTGGCGTCGCCCGGGTTGCGGTCCGGATGGAATTTCATCGCGCAACGGCGATACGCCTTCTTCAGTTCTTCGTCGTTCGCGTTCCTGGCGACGCCCAGAACCTCGTAGTAATCGCGTTTGCTCATGGCCTAGCCAATCCTTACCCCAGAACCGACGCCGCCCGGGTTGATCGACCGCATTCGGCCAATCGAACCCGGGCAGGGGGTCCGCCGGCGCTCCGCACCGGCAGACAGCCGCTTACTTGTTGTCCTTGACCTCGGTGAACTCGGCATCCACCACATCGTCCTGCGGTGCCGCGCCCGCGTCCTGCGGTCCACCCGCACCGGCCGAAGCCGCCGCCGACAGCGACTGTGCGACTTCTTCCAGGGCGCGGGTCTTGGCCTCGATCTGGGCTTGGTCATCACCCTTCATCGCCGACTCGAGGTCGGACAAGGCCGACTCGACCCGGCCGATCTGCTCGCCCGGCACCTTGCCGCCGTGCTCGGTGATCGCAGCCCGCACCGAATGGATCAGGGCATCGGCCTTGTTGCGCGCGCCGACCAGTTCGTGGAATTTCTTGTCTTCCTCGCGATGCATTTCGGCGTCGCGCACCATGCGCTGGATTTCGTCCTCGGACAGGCCGGAACCGGCCTTGATCTCGACCTTCCGCTCCTTGCCGGTCTTCTTGTCCTTGGCATGCACGTGCAGGATGCCGTTGGCGTCGATGTCGAAAGCCACCTCCACTTGCGGCATTCCGCGCGGTGCCGGCTCGATCTCGGACAGATCGAACTTGGCCAGCGACTTGTTGTAGCGCGCCTGCTCGCGCTCGCCCTGCAGCACGTGCACGGTCACGGCGGACTGGTTGTCCTCGGCGGTGGAGAACACCTGCGAGGCCTTGGTCGGGATCGTGGTGTTTTTCTCGATCAGCTTGGTGAACACGCCACCCAGCGTCTCGATGCCGAGCGAAAGCGGGGTCACGTCGAGCAGCAGCACGTCCTTGACGTCGCCGGCCAGCACACCGCCCTGCACCGCCGCACCGATGGCGACCGCTTCGTCCGGGTTCACGTCTTTCTTCGGTTCCTTGCCGAAGAATTCGGTCACCGCCGCCTGCACCTTGGGCATGCGGGTCTGGCCGCCAACGAGGATGATCTCGGCGATATCGGACACGCGCAGGCCGGCATCGTTGAGCGCAGTGCGGCAGGGCTCGATGGTCTTCTTGACCAGATCCTCGACCAGGGCTTCGAGCTTGGCGCGGGTGAGCTTGATCGCCAGATGCTTCGGACCCGAGGCATCCGCGGTCACGTAGGGCAGGTTTACTTCGGTCTGCTGCGAGCTGGAGAGCTCGATCTTGGCGCGCTCAGCCGCGTCCTTCAGGCGCTGCAGCGCCAGCGGATCCTTGCGCAGGTCGATGCCCTGGTCTTTCAGGAACTCTTCCACGAGGTAGTCGATGACGCGCTTGTCGAAGTCCTCGCCGCCGAGGAAGGTGTCGCCGTTGGTGGCCAGCACCTCGAACTGGTGCTCGCCATCGATGGTGGCGATCTCGATGATCGACACGTCGAAAGTGCCACCGCCAAGGTCGTAGACCGCGATCTTGCGATCACCGCCCTTCTTGTCCAGGCCATAGGCCAAGGCCGCCGCCGTGGGCTCGTTGATGATGCGCTTGACCTCCATGCCCGCGATCTTGCCCGCGTCCTTGGTGGCCTGGCGCTGCGAATCGTTGAAATAGGCCGGCACCGTGATCACGGCTTCGGTCACGGTTTCGCCGAGATAGGCTTCGGCCGTCTTCTTCATCTTGGCCAGCACCTCGGCCGAGATCTGCGGCGGCGCCATCTTCTTGCCGTCGCTGGTCGCAACCCATGCATCGCCGTTGTCGTGCGCGATGATCGAGTACGGCACCAGGTCGAGATCTTTCTTCACCTCGGCATCGGTGAACTTGCGGCCGATCAGGCGCTTCACCGCGTACAGAGTGTTCTTGGGATTGGTCACGGCCTGGCGCTTGGCCGAGGCACCGACGAGGGTCTCGCCGTCCTTGGTGAAGGCGACGATCGAAGGCGTGGTGCGGTCGCCTTCCGAGTTCTCGATGACCTTGGCCTTGCCGCCTTCCATCACCGCGACGCACGAGTTGGTGGTGCCGAGGTCGATGCCGATGATCTTGCCCATGTGTGCTCTCCCGAAAGTTTGGATCGGCCTTCCGGCCTGAAGTCTGGTTCGCTATCTGGGGCCGTCGCGGTGGCCTTCAAGGCCGGCGCCGTGCCCCGCGTTCATTGCGCCACGACCACCAGCGCCGGTCGCAGCAGGCGCTCGTTCAACACGTAGCCCTTCTGGAACACCTGCACCACGATGCCGGCGGCGTGCTCGGCGCTCGACGTCGTGCTCACTGCCTGATGCTGTTCCGGGTTGAATGCCTGGCCGGCAGGGTCCACCGCGGTGAGCCCATTGGCCTCGGCCACGCGCTGCAGCTGGCGCAGGGTCAGCTCCAGGCCTTCACGCAGCTTGGCGTTGTCGCCCACGGTGGAGAGGCCGGCTTCGAGGCTGTCGAACACCGGCAGCAGGTCGCCCAGCAGGCGTTCGTTCGCGAACTTGCGGGCCTGGTCGACCTCTCGCACCAGGCGCTTGCGCTGGTTATCGAGCTCGGCGCGTTCGCGCAGTTGCTCGTCACGCATGGCACCCAGCTGGTCTTCCAACTCGGCAATGCGGGCGCTTGGGTCCAGCTCGGCCTCGGGCGCGAAACCCTGCCCGGCCGACGCGTGCGGGTCGGTGTTTTCCATCGTGGCTCCAGAAGCTTTGGGTTGGGGAACGCCGCGATTCAGGCCCCGGATCGCGGCGCAACACCGGCCTTATGGGGCTGGGGTCGGGGATTTCAAGGCGCTGCCGAGCGCAGAACCCAGCACCTGCGCGGTGGCCTGCACCATGGGGATGACGCGCTCGTATGCCATGCGGGTGGGGCCGATCACGCCCAGCACGCCCAATACCTGGCCGTCGGCACCATACGGGGCAGTGACGATGCTGCATTGGCCCAGCGGCGCCACGCCCGATTCTTCACCGATGAACAGGCGCACGCCCTGCGCCTTGATGCAACCCTCCAGCAGCTGCAACAGTTCTCGCTTGCGTGCGAAGGTCTCGAACAGCTCGCGCAGCCGGTCCACATCGGACAGGTCCTGCACTCCCATCAATCGGGTCTGGCCCGCCACCAGCACGTCCTCGTCGGCGGGCGTGCCGAAGGCCGATTCGGCAACGTCCACGGCCACCGACAGCACCCGCTCCATCGCGCTGCGGGTTTCGCGCAGCTCGCGCAGCAGCTGGGAGCGGATCTCCTGCAATCCGCGGCCGGCGAAATTCGCGTTCAGGTAGTTGGCGGTCTGTTCCAGCTCCGAGGGCGTGTAGGGCCGGCGCGTGGCGATGATGCGGTTCTGCACCTCGTTGTCGGTGAACACCAGGATCACCAGCACGCGCTGCGCATCGAGCGGCACGAAATCGATGTGGCGAAAGGCGAACTGCTCGCGCCTGGGCACGGTCACCAGGCCCACGAAATGCGTCATCGCGGAAAGCAACTCCGAGACGTTGCTGAGCAGGCCCTGGGTACCGAGTTGGGGCGAAAGCCGGCTGCCGAGCTGCTCCACCTCGCCCGCGCCCAAGGGCTGCATCTGCAGCAGCGAGTCCACGAACAGGCGATATCCCTGCGCCGTCGGCACGCGCCCGGCCGAGGTATGCGGGGTGGTAACGAGGCCGATGTCTTCCAGATCAGCCATCACGTTGCGGATCGTGGCCGGGCTCACGTCCAGCCCGGCACTGCGCGACAAGGTGCGTGAACCTACCGGCACACCGTCGCGGATGTACTGCGCGATCAGGGCACGGAGCAGGTTGCGGGCGCGGGGGTCAAGGGCTTGGGACACGTGCGGACGGAAGCGAAGGCCTGCGCCATACATAAGGCCTCGCACGGCACGAGGCAAGCGCGGATCGCATCGATTGGCCGCAGCGCGCCTGCGTGCTAGTTTCTCGCGCCCAACCCGTTCGAACCGCCCACCCTGCCCGCATGCTGGTTTCGCTCTACGTCAAGGATTTCGCGATCGTCAGCGAGATCGAAGTCGGATTCGGCCCGGGGCTGACCGTGGTCTCGGGTGAAACCGGAGCCGGCAAGTCCCTGCTGGTGGATGCGCTGCTCCTGCTGGGTGGCGCGCGCGCCGATGCCGGCATGGTGCGACACGGGGCGGAACGCGCCGAAATCGCAGCGGAGTTCCGCCTCTTGCCCGAGGCTCCGGCCCTCGCCTGGCTGCGTTTCCAGGAACTGGACGACGGCGCGGACTGCCAATTGCGGCGCACCCTGCGCGCCGATGGCGGGTCGCGCGCCTGGATCAACGGTCGCCCCGCCACGGCCTCGCAGCTGGCGGAACTGGCCGAGCACCTGCTGGAAATCCACGGCCAGCACGAACACCAGGCCTTGCTTGACCGCCGACAGCAGCTGGCCCTGCTCGATGCCTTTGGCCAGCACGAATCGCTGCTCGCGCCGGTGCGCGAACAGGCAGCCCACTGCCAGACGCTGGATCGTCGCATCGCCGCGATCGAGAAACAGGGCGATGTCGCCGAACGACTCGACTGGCTTGGTCACCAGGCGCGGGAACTGGGTGCCGAGGCCCTCGGCCCGGAAGACATCGATGCCTTGCTGGCCGCACACCGACGCCAGAGTCACGCCGCCGCCCTTATCGATGCCTGTGCCCAGGCGCAGGCACGCCTGAGCGGCGACGACACCGACTCCTCGCTCAATGCGCTGGGAGCCCTGCGCACCGACCTGGGCCGGGTGCTGGCACACGAACCACGACTGGCGGAGGTTGATGCCCTGGTAGAGAGCGCGCGCATCCAGCTCGACGAGGCCGCAACGGCGCTCGAGCGAATCCGCGACGATCTCGACCTCGACCCCGAACGCCTGCGCGAGCTTGACTCGCGCCTGTCACGCCTGCACGAACTGGCGCGCAAGCATCGCGTACCGCTGGAGCAACTGGGCCAGCGTCGCGATGCCATCCAGCGCGAACTCGACGCGCTGCGCGATGCCGGAGGTGCGCTGGCGCGCCTGCAACTCGAACGAGATCAGGCACGGCAGCGATGGGCCTCGGCCGCATCCGCGCTGAGCGAGGCTCGACGCCGCAGTGCCGCTACCCTGGGCGACCGGGTTTCGTCCCTGATGGGTGAACTGGGCATGCCCGGTGGCCGGTTTGCCGTGACTCTGGAAGCCCATGCCACGCCCGACGCCGACGCCTCGGGCGCAGAACGCGTCGAATTCCTCGTGGCAGCGAATACCGGGCAACCCGCGCGCGCGTTGCGCAAAGTTGCCTCGGGCGGCGAACTGTCGCGCATCAGCCTCGCCATCGAAGTGGCTGCACTGGGCGCCGACGCAGTGCAGACCATGGTCTTCGATGAAGTCGACAGCGGCATCGGCGGCGCGGTGGCGGAAGTGGTCGGCCAGAAACTGCGCGCACTGGGCGCGCAACGCCAGGTCCTGTGCGTGACCCACCTGCCGCAGGTTGCGGCCCAGGGCCACCACCACCTCCGCGTCAGCAAGGCCAGTGGCGGCGATGGCACGGCCAGCCGGATCGAAGTACAGGACGCACAGCGACGCATCGAGGAACTGGCTCGGATGCTGGGCGGCGTCGAAATCACCGCGGAAACCCGCGCCCACGCGAGGCAGATGCTGGCGCAGGCACAAGGGGATTGAGGCGGCACCACCGCGTACTGCCGTGACCCGCGAAGCCGTCAAAGTATCCGCGCCCGCACTGGTCGTCGCGGGTTTGCCATGGCGCGCGTTCAGGCGAGCCGATTCAAGGCATCGGCGGTTGCAGGCTGTCCCCGGTCAGGGAAAGCAACGCCCCGCCCTGCACAACGTGGCTTTCAGCCCTTCTTGCGCTTGGGCCGCACGTACAGCACCAGCGAGTGCTCTTCGATCACGTAGCCGTGTTTGTCGGCGATCTCGCGTTGCAGGCGCTCGATCTCGTCGCTGGTGAATTCGATCACCTTGCCGGATTCGAGATCGACCATGTGATCGTGGTGCTTGCCCCGATCCAGCTCGAACACGGCCTGGCCGCCTTCGAAGTTGTGCTTGAGCACGAGGCCGGCGGCCTCGAACTGGGTAAGCACGCGGTAGACAGTGGCCAAGCCGATGTCGTCCTCGTGCCCGAGCAGTTGCTTGTAGATGTCCTCGGCCGTCATGTGCCGGGTACCGGCGGTCTCGAGTATTTCCAGGATGCGCATACGCGGATGCGTCACCTTGAGCCCGGCCTTGCGCAATTCCTGCGATTCCATTCCCCCACCTCCAACCGCGACTGAACGCCGCCGCTGCGCACAGCGGCAAATCCGGGCCGTAGTGTATCATCCGGCCGATTTCTCTCCGGACGCCCACAGCATGCGCAAGCTCTCTGCCACTCCCGCCGCTCTCGCAATCGCCATGGCGGCGCTGCTCGGCGGTTGCGGCCTGGTGTACAAGGTGGACGTCTACCAGGGCAGCCTGCTCGACAAGAAGCAGGTCGACCAGCTCAAGACCGGACAAACCAAGCGGCAGGTCTACGCCCTGCTGGGCTCACCCGCGGTGCAGGATCCCTTCCATCAGTCGCAGTGGGACTACGTGGCCTCGGTGCAGAAGCGTGGCGGCGAGCGCGAAGTGAAGAACCTCGTACTCACCTTCGATGGCGAAACCCTCGCCAGCATCGAAGGTGACTACTTCCCGGAACAGGATCTGGCGCTGGAACGCACCTTGCGTGGCCGCTACGGCAATCTGGCGCGCGACAAGGACAAGGATCGGCGCGGTCGCACCCGGTAGGCCTTTACGGCACCGGCTTGTTTTTCTTCGAACTCGCGGCGCGCTCGCGCCGCACCTGCTTGGGATCGCACAGCAGCGGACGATAGAGTTCGACCCGGTCGCCATCCCGCAGCAGTGTCGCCAGCGTTGCCTTCGCGGCGAAGATGCCGACGTGCTCGTCATCGACCATGAGGTCGCGGATGGCCAGGCGCAGGTTGCTGCGCTCGATCGCATCCAGCACGCTGCTGCCCGGGGGCAAGCGCAACAGCACGCGCCACTGTCGCTGCGGCGTCGCGTAGCAGACCTCCACGGCAATGCCATCCTTGCTGTCCGTGGCTCCCGACTCGGGGATGGCAGCGCCATCCGGCTTCTTCTCAGCCATGCACCCGCCGCGCCGCGCACACGTTGTCATTCGCGCCCTGCTGGATTTCGAAGCCGTCAGACATAGATTTGCCGCGCAGTCCGGACGAAGTCGTCCACCATCCGGTCGGCGAGCCCCTGAAACCCCAGGGCGAGCGCGGAGCCGACGAAACGCCCCGCGAATTCGAAGTCCAGCATCAGGCCCACCTTGCATCCGTCTTCACCCAGGGCGCGAAACGTCCAACCGCCGCCCAGTGCGCGGAACGGCCCTTCCACCAGACTCATCTCGATTCGCTCCGGAGAAGACAGGGTATTGCGCGTCACGAACGAGGCACGCAGCGCCCCGAGCCGCACGTCCAGCCCCGCAACGACGAAATCCGGCCCGCGATCACGCACCTGCACGCCCTCGCACCACTCGAATCTGCGCGGATAGGCCTCCACATCATTGACCAGATCGAACATCTGTTGCGCCGAGAACGGCACCAATGCGCTGCGCTGGATATGCGTCATGTCAGGGTGAGGACCGGGATTTCACTCGCTCGCCTGCGCCGCATCGGCGACAATCGCGCTTGCACAGGAAATCCAAGATGGCCAAGAAGAGCGACAAGGATAACAAGGCAGGCGAAGGCGGCGGCACCATAGCCCTGAACAAGCGCGCCCGCCACGAGTATCACCTGCTCGACCGCTACGAAGCCGGGCTGGCCCTGCAGGGCTGGGAGATGAAGGCGATCCGCGCCGGCCGGCTCAACATGGGTGACAGCTATGCGCTGGTGAAGGCGGGCGAGTTGTTCCTGTTCGGCGCACAGATCGTGCCGCTGATCTCGGCCTCAAGCCATGTGGTGACCGATGATCGCCGCACCCGCAAGCTGCTACTACACCGGCACGAGATTGACAAACTGGTCGGCAAGATCGAGCGCGAGGGTTACACCCTGATCCCGACCGCGATGTACTGGAAGCGCAACAAGGTCAAGCTCGAGATCGCGCTGGCCAAGGGCAAGCAGGCGCACGACAAGCGCGACAGCGAGAAGGAACGCGACTGGCAACGCGAGAAGCAGCGCACGCTGCGACACCGCAACCGCGACGCGTGACCGGCCGGAGCAAAACGCGCAACCCGGCTTGAAGCAGGCGCGCGCGCACCCCATACTTCGCAAGTCGGAAGATTCACGTTTCCCACGAACCGGGGGTGTCCTGGCTTCGACGGGGGTCGCGAAGTCGACTGGCGCATGCCGAGGGGGCAGCTTTCCTCGTTAATCCAGCGGCAAAACTTTAGACGCCAACGACGACGTCTACGCTCTGGCCGCTTAAGGCCTAGCCCCGAACCCACTTGTGCCTGTGCTCGTGGATGTAGGGTCACTATCACAGGATCGCCGCCGGTGGCGACCCGTCAGCCGGTGACTAAAACAAAGCGGGTGTGTGTGACGGTGTGCCTCGCACGTTGTGTTGCCGTCATGCGAGATTGAACAACGAGCTAAGCATGTAGTGCCGGAGATGGAGTGCTCTCGGACGGGGGTTCAACTCCCCCCACCTCCACCAATCC
>JALCLA010000002.1 GCA_022647565.1 Chiayiivirga sp. | reverse complement strand
AGTGCCACGCTCTAACCGGCTGAGCTACATAGCCAAATTGTGGGTTGCTGTCGCGACGGCTCCAACCCTGATGCGGGCTGCGCTGCACCTGCTTGCGCTGCCGGGCCGTGCGAAACCGCCGTTGCGGCGGGGCGCGAATTATCCATTCGAGTCTGGTGAGCGTCAACCTGAAGTGCAGTGTCCGGGTGCCGTCGGACTCGGCAAGCGCTTTGGCTTGTCGGTTTGCGCGCGGCTATGGCATTGTCGGGCCAGACAAGTTTTGGAGTCCGTCCCGTGATCGATCCGGACGGTTACCGCCCCAACGTCGGGATCGTGCTGATGCACGATGACGGCCGGGTGTTCTGGGCGCGACGTGCGTCCCGGGATGGTTGGCAGTTCCCGCAAGGCGGGATGAATACCGATGAGACCCCGCTGGAAGCGATGTACCGGGAGCTGCACGAGGAAACCGGGCTCGCACCGCACCAGGTCGAAGTGCTGGATGCGACGCCGGGCTGGTTGCGCTACCGCCTGCCGCGGCGCTGCGTGCGGGCCGGCGAACGGCCGGTGTGCATCGGCCAGAAGCAGGTCTGGTTCCTGCTGCGATTCGTTGGCTGCGAAGAGGACGTGCGCCTCGATCTCACCGACAAGCCCGAGTTCGATTCCTGGCGCTGGGTGGACTTCTGGTACCCGCTAGAGCACGTGGTGAACTTCAAGCGGCGGGTCTATGACCAGGCCCTGCGGCATTTGGCGCGCAAGGCGCAGGTGGCGGCCGCGGCTGCGGCGATCTTGAGTCAGGTGCCGGCACCGCTGGACCCGCGCCTGGACGCGGTGCCGAGCGACCTGCGTCGGGCCCGGGCCGGCCGACGCTGAGGCAGACTGAGTCGATCTGGTCGCCGGTCCAATCGAGCCGGTCGAAGCGGGTCTGATCCATGCCTTCCGGACCCGCCGCTGAACGAGCCGAACAAGGCTGGCGGCGCGTAGTTGACAATCATTCGCATTCGCGCTGGAATGGCGCCGGCCCCCGATCCCGGATCGCCCATGTACGTCTGCATCTGCAACGGAATCACCGATCGAACCGTGCGTGAAGCGGCTGATGCCGGTGCCCGTGATCTGGCTGACCTGCGCGCCATGACCGGTTGCGCGTCCAGCTGCGGCAGTTGCGCGGACGTGGCGCTGCAGGTGTTGCGAGAGGCACACCGCGAGGCGCGCTTTCCCTTGCCGGTATTCGCAGTCGCGGCCTGAAGGCAGCAAACCCGTGATCGCCGCGCGGTGAGCAACTGGCCTCGCGCTGTCGGAATGCGTGCGATTTTCGTTTCCGCAGGCATCCGCCGGGGCGGCTAGAGTGGCCGCATTCCGCCGCACCGGGAGAGTGCCATGAAGGGTGACGCCAAGGTCATCGAACACCTCAATCGCGCGCTCTACAACGAGCTAGTTGCGATCAACCAGTACTTCCTGCACGCCAAGATGTTCAAGAACTGGGGGCTGAAGGAACTGGCCGAGCACGAGCATCACGAGTCGATCGACGAGATGAAGCATGCCGATCGGCTGATCGAGCGCATCCTGTTCCTCGACGGCCTTCCGAACCTGCAGAACCTCGGCAAGCTGCTGATCGGCGAGTCGCCCAAGGAAGCGCTGGAGTGCGACCTCAAGCTCGAGTACGCGGCGGTGCCGGATCTCAAGGCGGCGATCGTGCATTGCGAGGAGGTCAAGGATTTCGTCTCGCGCGAGCTGTTCGCCGCCATCCTCGAGTCCGAGGAAGAGCACATCGACTGGATCGAAACGCAGCTCGGCCTGATCGAGCGCGTCGGCTTGCAGAACTATCTTCAAAGCAAGATGGGCGGCAGCGGGTCGTAGTACTGCGGCGCGGTATCCGGGACACAGGCGCTGCGTGCGCGGCGTCTTGCCGTGTGCGGCGAATGCAGCCCGACCCCGGCGCGCGGGCAGACTCGTGCGGCTCGACCTATCCGAGGAAGCCGCGCAGCGCCGCCTGGACCCGATGGAACTCGCGTCCCAGCGCCGCGACTTGCGCGTTCGGATCGGCTAGGCTCTTCTGGCGGGCACCGTGCTCGATGCTGCGTGCCAGGTCCGACAGCGCGAGGGCACCCAGGTTGGCGCTGGTCGACTTGAGCGAATGCGCCGGTCCCACCAGGGCCGCCATGTCGGCGTTGGCGGCAGCAGTCTCCAGCTTGAAAACGGCTTGCGGGGCATCTTCCAGGAACACGCGCACGAGCGACAGGAATTCCTCGCCCATGAGCTCGCGCAGATCCTCGACGATCTCGCGGCTCAGCACCGGATCGGCATTCGCCGCCGGCACGGCCACGGGCGGACGCGGAGCTGTCTGGCGCGGCACCGCCGGGCGGGCAACGGCTGGCGGAATCGGACGCGCCGGCATGGGCGCAGGTGACGCAGGCGCCGCTGCCGCGCGCGCTTGCACGATCTCGCGGATGGTGGGGCGTGGCATCGGTTGGGTCGGCGCGTCGGAACCCTGGCTCACGCTGGCTGCGATGGGCGCCGGTGCGGCGGGTGGTGCGGCGGGGACGCGCGGTGGTGCCGCGTGCCTGGTGATGCCGGGTGGAATGGCTGCGATGAGGTCATCGGCGCTCAGCGCCCGCAAGGCGTCATCGATCGGGCCGGACGGCGTCGCAGCCATCGGGGCGGCGGTCGACTCCGCCGCACGGATCGAGCTGGCCGAAGGCTGTCCCACCGGCACCGCGGGCAGCCAGCGGCGCAAGGTGTCCTCGAGCAGGGCGCGGTTGAGCGGCTTGCTCAGGTAGTCGTCCATGCCCGACGCCAGGCATTTCTCGCGGTCGCCCACCATTGCGTTGGCGGTCATCGCGATCACGGCGAGGCGCGGGCCGAGGGAGACGGCTTCGTTGGTGCGCAACTGCCGCGTCGCGCTGTAGCCGTCCATGATCGGCATCTGGCAATCCATCAACACGGCGTCGTAGCGCGTGGATGCGATGCGGTCCAGCGCTTCCTTGCCGTTCTCGGCGCAGTCGAGGGTGAGGCCGGCGAGCGTCAACAAACGCTGCGCCACCTGGCGGTTTACCGGATTGTCCTCGACCAGCAACACATGGCCGCGGATCGGTGCGTCCGGAGCGAGGCCGCCGCTGCGCAAGGCCGGTGCCGCTGCCGTGTCCGCCACGGCCGTCACCACGGGGCGGACTTCCTGTTCCAGCAGTCGCGCCACCTGGGTGCGCAGCTCGCCGTCGCCGGCTTCGCGCGACACGATGCGTACCCGGTCCGTTTCCACGATCTCCGCCGGCAAGTCGTCGTCGCCGCGCAGGAAGATCATGCGCAGGTCTTCCAGCGCGTGTTCGCGCGAGACGCCGCGGTGCAGCGCCAGCACCGTCGAGGGAATCGAACCGCCGTCCACCAGCAGCAGGTCGAAGGCCCAGCTGCCGCTGCGTCCGGCTGCTGCGCGCAGCTTCGCCATGGCTTCCTGGGTATTGGAAGCGTGCATCGCGAGCGCGCCCCAGCTGGGCAGGGCCTGGGCGAAGCGGCGTTGCTGCGCGGCATTGGCGGTGACGAACAGGATGCGCGCGCCATGCACGTCGCGCTTGCGCGTACCGATGTCGCCCACGGCCTTCAGCATCGGGATCTGGAACCAGAAGGTGCTGCCGCGTCCGGGGGTGGAATCGACTCCGATCTCGCCGCCCATCAGGTCCACGATGCGCTTGCAGATGACGAGGCCAAGCCCGGTGCCGCCGAAATTGCGCGTGGTGGAGGTGTCGGCCTGCGAAAACGGGCGGAACAGTTTGGTTGCGGCGTCGGCGCTGATCCCGACGCCGGTATCCTTCACCTCGAAACGCAGGTCGTGTTGGGTGCGGGTTTCACCGCGCTTGCTGACCGCCAGCGAGACTTCGCCGCGCTCGGTGAACTTGATCGCGTTGCTGATCAGGTTGGTCAGCACCTGACGCAGTCGCACCGCATCGCCGCGCACCGCGAGTCGTACCTGCGGGTCCAGCGCCAGACTGAGGCGCAGGCCCTTGCCGTCGGCGGCCTTCTCCATCAGCCGAATCACGCCTTCCAGCACATCCTTGAGGTTGAGCCCCACCGATTCGAGCTCAAGCTTGTTGGCCTCGAGCTTGGAGTAGTCGAGGATGTCATCGACGATGCGCAGCAGCTGCTTGGCCGAGCCGAAGGCCACCTGCACGTGCTCGCGCTGGTCGGGCGGCATCGGCGAGGACAGGAGCAGGTCCAGCAGCGGGATGATGCCGTTGAGCGGGGTGCGAATCTCGTGGCTCATGGTGGCGAGGAACTCGCCCTTGGACATCATCGCGGCTTCGGCCGCGTGCTTGGCCATGGTGAGGTCGCGCTCCAGCTTCTTGTGCTGCTCGAGCTCGGCGCGCAGCGTGGCGACGTGGTCGCGGTTCGCGGCGGGGGGCGTTGCCGACCCGGTCCGGTTCGCGGCCGGTACGCTGCTGGCAGGCGCCGCGTCGCCGGATCGGGTCAGGGCGGCGCCGAGGGCCGCCACGAGCGCGGCACCGAGTCCGGCCGTGCCCCAGGGTCCGTCGACCGCCGCCAGTTGCAGCGCGGCCGCAGCGGCGGCACCGATGGCGCCGCCGAGGGCAAGGAATTTTGGCCATTGCGGCACCACCGGGTTTGCCATCAGAGCACCGCTGCCTGGAAATCGAAGTCAAGTTCGCTGTTGGCGAGCTGCACCAGGTTGCCCTGGATGTAGTCGATGCCGCTCATCCACAACACCGACGCCGCCTGGGCGTCTTCCACCCTCGGCGCCACCACGAGAAGGCCGCGCCGATGCGCGCGTTGCACCAGGGCGCGCAGTTCCTCGCGCAGCGCCGGAGTGTGCGAGGCGCCGAGGTAGCGCGGCGCGAGCTTGATGCAGGCCACCGGCAGCTGGTCAAGCACCGAATCGCCCTCGAGGCCGGCTTCGAAGCGGCTGAGGCAGAACTGCACGCCGCTGCTGGACATCGACTCGCAGAATTCCAGCATCGCCTCGACCCGCGAGCTGACATCGTCGAGCGCGATCTCCAGGGTGAGGGCCGAGCCGGCGAGGCGACGGGTCTGCAGTTGGCCCTGCAGCCAGGCCGCTTGCCCGTCGCTGAGCAGGCTCGACACGGCCTGGTTGACGAACAGCTTGACTGGCGCGTGCTCGTCGCGGCGTTGCTCCAGGACTTGCAGCGCGTGCGACAGGACCCAGCGATCCACGTCCAGCAGCAATTCGGCCCGCTGCGCCAGCGGCACGATTTCGGCGGCTGCGTGCAGCTTGCCGGTGTCGTCGCGCAAGCGCAGCAGGGTCTGGTATTGCGCTTCCTCGCTGCCTTGCAGCGCGACGATGGGTTGGTACAGCAGTTCGAAGCCATCGTGTTCGACCGCATTGCGGATCGCCGTGGTGAGCGCCGCGGCGATCTCGTCTTCGACGCGCTTGGGCGGTTCGAAGCGAACCACGCCACGCGCGTGGCCGCGTGCGCTGCGGCAGGCGCGCTCGGCTGCGTTGAGCAACGCACCGGCGTCGCCAAAGCCATGCTTGAGCGCGCAGACGCCCACCGACAAGCGGATGCGCTGCGGCTGCTCGGCGATGCGGAAACCATGTTCGGCCAACTGGCGGCGCAGCTGCACGGCGCGGGCCTCGAGCGCCAGTTCGTCGTTGCCGGGCGAGAACACCACGAGGCAGCCATCGCCGTAGCGCGACGCGATCTCGCCCGGTTCGAGCTTTTGCACCAGGAAGGTTGCGGCATCGGCCAGCAACTGCTGGATGCCGGACAATCCGAGGCGATCACGCAATGCCGCCACGCCGTCGATCTCCAGGAACAGCACGCCACCGATGCTGGCGCTGCCGCGGTCGAGGGCTTCGTTGAGGCGATCCAGCAGCCAGGCCCGGTGGTGCAGGCCGGTGTCCGGATCGCGCGGCTGCGGCGCGCTGCTGCGCTGGCGCAACGCGCGCGCGCGCTGCACCCGGTTGGTGACCGAGGCAATCAGATACTTGGGCCGGATTGGCTTGGACAGGAAGTCGTCACCGCCGACGCTCAGTGCCTCGTAATGCTTGTCCTGATCGCTCTCGCCGGACAGGAACACGATCGGGGTGTTCAGGAACTCGTCCCGTTCGCGGATCAGGGCGGTGAGTTCGGTGCCGTCGCACTCCGGCATGTAGAGGTCCATCAGCACCAGATCGGGCCGGAAGCGCTCCAGCGCCGCCATCACGTCGAAGGCCTCGGTGACCACCAGCGCCTCCATCCCGGCATTGCGCAGGATCGACTCGGCGAACAGCGCCTGCGAGCGGTCGTCTTCCACCACCAGGATGCGGAACTTCTCGTCCTCCGCGCCACCGGACAGCACCTCGTTGAGCTTGCCGAGGACCTCGTCCACGCTCTGCGGGCGCACCAGCAGTGCGTTGGCCCCGGCGCGACGCGCAGCCAGGCGTACCGGCACACTGTCCTCGTGCGAGATCACCAGCAGCGCCACGCGCGCGCCGCTGCGTTCGCGCGCGCCGCGCAGGGCCGTAGCGATGTCCTCGAGTGCGCCGACGAAGGCCGCGTCGACGATCACCGCATCGGGGCCGAGCGCGCCGAGGAGTTCCTTGAGTTCCTCGGCCGAGTCGATCAGTTCCAGCTCATGGCCCAGGGCTTCGAGCCGCTGGTCCAGCTCGACCGCCAGCGGGCTGCTGTCGGTGAGGTGGTACAGGCGCTGCGCGGCGCGTTGTGATCGCGCAGCCGGCGGGTCCGGAACCGCGGCGGCGGCCGGCGTGGCGGTGACGGTGCGCGTCACCGCAGGCGGAGCGGGTGCCGCGGTCACGGCCGCCGTAGGAGCAGACGCAGGAACAGGCGGCGCGGTGGGCACCACCAGTGCGAGTTCCGGCAGGAGGGCTGGCGTGGCGAGGTCGGGCGCGGGCTCCGCAGCCACCGGCGCGGAGCCGTCGTTTGCGGCCGCCGTGGCGAAGTCGGGAGGCGGCGCATCCTCGACCCAGCGTCGCCAGTAGTGCGGCGGTGCGATCTCCACGCGGTTCGATTCGACCCGTCTCACTGCCGCCATCCCGGTGACGTCATCCCCGGCCGGCGCCGCCGGAAGACTGGGGGCCAGTTCGGCCAGCATCTGTTCGATGCGATCGTTGGCCGCGGCGTCGGGCAGCGATTCGCTGCTCAGGAACTGACCGAGCAGGTCTTCCAGCGCGAGCAGTTGCTCGCTGACTTCAAGCACGCCGTAACGACCGCTGACGCCGGCCAGCCGCTGCACGTCGTCGTGCAACAGCGACAGGCCGTTGATGTCCCAGCCATCGCGGCAGAGCCGGCGCCCGCGCCGACCCAAGGCTTCGGCCCGCTTCGGCAGGTGCCGCAGGAAGGCCAGTCTCAATTCTGCGCGCTGGGTGTCAGCCTGAGCGTGCATGCGCGCCTCGTCCCCCAAGAGCGGAAACTATAACCCCCGGCGCGTGGAGCTGTGAACGAGGGCGGCCGGTGCTGCCGTTCAAGCCGTGGCCGGGGGACGCCGGAACAGCCGCCGCAGCAGCCACAGCACGGCCAGCAGCAGGCCGAGGCCCATGCTCAACACCAGGGCCAGCGCCAGCCAGGGATGGGCGAAGGCGAGTCCAAGGGCACCCAGTGCCACGGCGTCTTCGGTGGTCGAAGCAGCGACATTGCTCAGAGGCTCGGGCGAGGTGTTGATCAGGGCGCGGGTACCGCTCTTGAGCGCGTGGCTGGCGAGCGCGGCGGTGGCACCGGCCGCGGCCCAGCCCAGGCTCAGGTCGCCGTCGGGACCGGCCAGCGCGGCGCTGGCCAGGAACGCGCCTGCCGGAATGCGCAACACGGTCTGCAGCAGGTCCCAGCCCGAATCCACGCCCGGGATCTTGTCGGCGGTGAACTCGACCACGGTGAGCACGCCGGCCGTACCCAGCACCCAGGGCGACTCGCAGGCCTCGAGCGCGGCGGGCAGGTCCATCCAGCCCAGGAGGCCGGCCAGGCCCAGGCCGAACACGGTGAGGTAGACCCGCATCCCGGCCAGCCAGGCCAGGGTAATGCCAAGGGCAAACAGCTGGGCGTCGTTCATGCCGGTTCCGCAGGGCAGGTATGGGGCGTGATTCGGGCCGCAGTATAGCGAGCCCTCGGCTTGACGCAGGCCGGTCGCGCTGGCTAACTGCCGGCCGGCCTGCAGCCGTTGCCGCGCATTCAGTGCGGCTCTCGGGTCGCGTCGCGGTCGGCGAAACGGTGCCGCGTCCGTGCAACCCACCCTGGTCTGAACGCACCCCGATGTCGACGCCGAATCCGACCCGCCAGTTCGTGATCGTGCCGCACCGGCCGCGTGCGAAAGTGCTGCTGGTCCTGTTGGCGCTGGGTTGGCTGGCGTCGCTCTATCTCGTGTTCGAAGTGTCGCGGCGCTACGCCGCGCCACACTACGAGCAGACACGCACCGATCTCGCCAACGCGCGCGCCGAGCTGGCCACCTTGCAGGAGCGCACCGAACGCCTGCGCCAGCGCAACGCGGTGATCAAGCGTTCGGAAGAGGTCACCCGCACCGCCAACCAGTCGCTGCAGGAAACCCTGGCCGAGCGCGACCAGGAAATCGCCGCGCTGCGCGCCGACACCGAATTCTACGAACGCCTCGTGGGTGGCAGCGCACAGCGCCAGGGGCTGGCGGTGCACAGCCTGGTGCTGAGTCCGGCGGGCGACGGTGCCTGGCGCTACACTGTCACCGTCACCCAAAACCTGAAGAAGGCCAGCGTCAGCAAGGGCGACATCAGCTTGCGGGTGGACGGGGTGCGCGACGGGAAGCTCGAAAGCCTGGATTGGGCCGACCTGCTGCAGACACCGCAGGCCGAGCCGCAAGCCTTCGCCTTCAAGTATTTCCAGCAGCTGGAGGGCAGCCTGATGCTGCCCACCGGCTTCACCCCGCACCGGGTACGGGTGTCGGTACGTTCCGACGGGCGTCAGGCCGAACAGGTCTTTCCCTGGCAGGACGCGATCAAGCAGGTCGAAGGAGCCTCGTGATGTTCGGCAACAGTGACAAGCCCAAAGCCCCGCGCAACGGTAGCGGAGGCGTCGAAACTCTGATCGGTCCGCGGGTCACGGTGCGTGGTGACGTGCTGTTCTCCGGGGGCCTGTACGTGGAGGGCAGCATCATCGGGTCGGTGGTGGCAGAAGAAGGCTGCCCCGACGCGGTGGTCACCCTGTCCGAGCAAGGCGTGATCGAAGGCGAGGTGCGGGCACCACAGGTGGTGGTGAGCGGCACGCTGCGCGGGGACGTGTACGCGTCCGGCAAGATCGTGCTCACGCCCAAGGCGCGGGTGCAGGGCAACATTTACTACGACGTGGTCGAAATGGCGGCCGGCGCCATGATTTCCGGTCGCCTGATCCACGGCGAGGCTCCCAAGCAGTTGCCCAAGCCCGAAGTGGTGAAGGACATCAAGGACGCCGCGGCTTGAGTCAGGCCGTGGTCGCCCGCACCTGATCCGCACCGATAAGCGATTCCGCCACGATGAACCCCGCTCCCAGCTACCAAGCGCTCGAACAACCGCTGACCTTCACTTCCGCCGCCGCCGCGAAGGTCGGCGACCTGATCCGCGAGGAAGGCAATGCCGGGCTCAAGCTGCGCGTCTACATCCAGGGCGGTGGCTGTTCCGGCATGCAGTACGGCTTCGAGTTCGACGAGAACCAGGCTGAGGACGACCTCGCCCTGCAGCGCGACGGCGTCACCTTGCTGGTCGATCCGCTCAGCCTGCAGTACCTGCTGGGTGCCGAGGTCGACTACGTCGAGAGCCTGCATGGCGCGCAGTTCGTGATCCGCAACCCGAACGCCAAGACCACCTGTGGCTGCGGTTCCTCGTTCGCGGCCTGATGCCCCCGGCCACCGACGCACCCGCCACCGAACTCAGCCGGCGCAACCGATTCACCGGACTGGCGCTGGACCGGCGCGACGAGTGGCGCGCCGATGCGGAACGCATCCGCGCGCTGTGGCGCGACGCGCGCGTGGTCGTGGTGGATTTCGAGGGACACGCGCCGGGTCGCGAGACGCGCCTGGATGCGATCGCGGCCTCGACCCTGGACGAGAGCGCCTTCGCGCATGCCAGCTTCCTCGGCACCCAGGACGAGCTGCCCTGGTTCGCATTGCCCGCCAGCGTCTGGGACGAGACCTTGCGCCCGGCCGATGCGGCATGGATCGGCCTGCGCGAAGCGGCGGCGCGCTGGAGCGGATTCGACAGCGGCCTGTTCGCGTATGCCAAGGCCTTGTTGTTGTGGCAATCGCGCGCCCGGCATTGCGGCGCCTGCGGCTCGCCCAGCCGACTGATCCGCGCCGGACACTGCGCACGTTGCAGCAACCCCGAGTGCAAGCTCGACCAGTTCCCGCGTACCGACGCAGCGGTCATCGTGATCGTCACCGACGGCACACGCTGCCTGCTCGGACGCCAGGCCAGCTGGCCGCCGGGGCGTTATTCCACGCTCGCCGGCTTCGTGGAGCCGGGCGAGTCGATGGAGGACGCGGTGCGGCGCGAGGTGCGGGAGGAATCCGGCGTGCGGGTCGCGGCGTGCCACTACCAGTCGTCCCAGCCCTGGCCCTTTCCGGGTGCGTTGATGGTGGGTTTCCGCGCCACCGCGAGCGATGCCTCGATTATCCTGGGCGATGAGCTCGAGGACGCGCGCTGGTTCGAGGCTGCCGAACTGGTGGACGCGGTGCGACGCGGCGAGATGGCGTTGCCGCCGTCGATCTCGGTGTCGCGGCGCCTGATCGAGGACTGGCTCGAAGAAGTGCTGGGTGAGGCGGCGCTGGCCGGGTTGCGCGCGCGCTGACCGGGCGCATGGGCCGGGCGAGCGCTGCGCCGCGCACCGCGCGCTGCCGACGCCGCTGCTAGAATCGCGCACACTCCTGCACCGCGAGCGCCGCGCATGTCTGCCGTCCTGATCGCCGTGATCCTCGCTCTTGCGCTCGGACATGCCGCGCCGCAGCTGGCGCAGTGGCGGCACTACGGGGCCTTTGCCGCATGGTGCGACTGGCTGGGTGCGAAGTGCGGTGCGCAGGGATTCTTCGGCAGTCGCTTCGGGATCGTGCTGAGCCTGTTGCCGCTGCTGTTGCTGGTCGGTGCGCTGCAGTGGTTGTTCGCGTCGTACTGGTACGGCTTGCCGGGCGTCGCGTTCGCGGTGGCGGTGCTGTTCTACTGCTGGGGACCGCGCGACCTGGACCTGGATGTGGATGCGGTGGTCGAGGCCGGCGATGCCGAGCAGCGGCGGGCCGCGGCACAGGTGCTGCTTGGCCCGGAGCGCGAAGCGAAGCTGGATGCGCCGACGCTGGTCGAAGGCGTGTTCCAGAGCGCGTTGGAGCGCTGGTTCGGCGTGCTGTTCTGGTTCCTGTTGCTGGGCCCGGTGGGCGCGGCCCTGTATCGCTTCACCCAGGTCGGCGCGGGCAAGGTCTTGCGTGCCGCGCTGCCGGTCGAGCACGGCGAGAGCTACGCGCGGCTCAAGGCCATCCTCGACTGGCCGGTGGCACAGCTGATGACGCTGGGCCTGGCGCTGGCCGCGAATTTCGACGCAGTGTTCGCTGCATGGCGGGCCTGGCACGCGGCGCGCGCCCAACCGTGGTACGCGCTGGATGCAGGTTTCCTCGGCGCCGCGGCGCGCGTCAGCGTGGATTGCGAACTGGCCGAGGAGCGCGACGAAGCCTATGCGGTCGACGCGCCACCACCGGCAAGCCCGGCCCTGCCGGCGCTGAAGGACGCGATGAGCCTGGTGTGGCGCATCCTGCTGCTGTGGCTGGCGGTACTGGCCTTGTTCGTGCTCGCCGGCTTCGTCAACTGAGTCCCATCGCGGCGTTCGGCTCGAATCGACGCGATGGGGCGCGCGGCAGCGCGCCTTTCGGCTAAAGTTCCGGCTTCCTCCGAGGCCGGAACCGCGACATGTCCACCGCCCCCGCCGCGCGCATGCCGCGGCAGATCCCCTACATCCTCGGCAACGAAGCCTGCGAGCGCTTCAGCTTCTACGGCATGCGCAACATCCTGGTGCCCTTCCTTGCCACCTCGATGCTGCTCTACCTGCCCGAGGGCGATCGTCCCGGCGCGGCCAAGGACATCTTCCACATCTTCGTGATCGGGGTGTATTTCTTTCCGCTGCTGGGCGGCTGGCTGGCCGATCGCGTGTTTGGCAAGTACCGCACGGTGTTGTGGTTCAGCCTGATCTACTGCGCCGGCAATGGGATGCTGGCCTTGTTCCCGCACCACGAGTACGGCTTCTACAGCGGCCTGTTCCTGATCGCGCTGGGCTCGGGCGGAATCAAGCCGCTGGTGGCCTCGTTCATGGGCGACCAGTTCGACAAGTCGAACAAGCACCTCGCCAAGATCGCGTTCGACGCGTTCTACTGGATCATCAACTTCGGCTCGCTGTTTGCCTCCTTGCTGATGCCGTACTTCTTGCGCGAGCACGGCCCGGCGGTGGCCTTCGGCATTCCCGGCGCGCTGATGTTCCTCGCCACCGTGGTGTTCTGGATGGGGCGAAGGAAATACGTGCACGTGGCGCCGGTGTCGGCCGATCCGCACGCCTTCCTGAATGTGGTGCGCACCGCGCTGCTGGCGCGTGGCGAGCACGGCTCGCGGCCCGGGCTGGTGGTTGCCGTGATCGGTGCGGCGCTGGCGCTGGCGGCGTTTGCGCTCATTCCCTACGTGGGCTTCGTCTCGGCCTTTTGCATCGCCATCGTGCTGCTGATCGCGTTCGGCGGGTTCGGTGCGGCGCTGCAACTCGAACGCGCGCGCGGCACCCATCCGGATGAGGCGGTGCAGGGCGTGCGCGCGGTGCTCGGCATCCTGATCGCGTTCGCGCTGATCACGCCGTTCTGGTCGCTGTTCGACCAGAAGGCGTCCACGTGGGTGTTGCAGGCCGGCGGCATGACCAAGCCGGATTGGTTCGAGCCGGCGCAGATGCAGGCGCTCAATCCGCTGCTGGTGATGCTGCTGATCCCGTTCAACAACCTGGTGCTGTATCCGACGCTGCGCAAGTTCGGCATCGAGATGAGCGCGATGCGCCGCATCACCATCGGCATTGCCTTCTCCGGCCTGGCCTGGATCGCCGCCGGTGGCCTGCAACTGGCGATGGATGGCGGCGACGCGGTCTCCATCACCTGGCAGATCCTGCCCTACGTACTGCTCACCATGGGCGAGGTCTGGGTCTCGGCCACCGGCCTCGAATTCGCCTACAGCCAGGCGCCGGCCTCGATGAAGGGCGTGATCATGAGTTTCTGGTACCTCGGCGTCACGATCGGCAACCTCTGGGTGCTGCTTGCGAATGCCGCCGTGCGCAACGACTTCGTCACCGGCCAGATTGCCGGCACCGGGCTCAGCGTTGCCGCGTTCCAGATGTTCTTCTTCGCCGGCTTCGCCTTGCTCGCGGCGCTGGCCTTCGGCTGGTACGCGCGCCGCTACAAGGAAGTGGACAACTACCGCGCGGCGTAGCTCGACGGGTTCAACACAGGCCGCTACCCAGGCCCGACACGAACACCGCCGCGCCCCAGCGCCACCACAGCGCGCACGCGGCGACCAGCAGCGCACCCGCCAGCAACAACGCCACGCGGCGCGCGCCGGCCGCGCTCATGCGATCGCTGCCTGCGTCGTGCGCAGCGGCACCGGCGCATCGCGCGTGAGCGCGCTCACCGCGGCGGCGAACAGCCCGAGCACGATGCTGGTGAGCCAGACTGCGTCGTAGCTGCCGGTGGCGTCGAACAGGCGGCCCGCGAGCCAGGCGCCGAGGAAACTTCCCACCTGGTGGCTGAGGAACACCACGCCGTAAAGCGTGGAGAGGTAACGCAGCCCGAACATGGACGCGACCGCGCCGCTGGTGAGCGGCACCGTGCCCAGCCAGAGGAAGCCGAACACCGCCGCGAACACCAGGGCCGAGGTCGCGCTCAACGGCACGAGCAGGAACACCGCAATCGCCAGCGCGCGCGCGGCG
The DNA here is from genome assembly GCA_022647565.1 of Chiayiivirga sp. Taxonomy (GTDB): domain Bacteria; phylum Pseudomonadota; class Gammaproteobacteria; order Xanthomonadales; family Xanthomonadaceae; genus JALCLA01. Next base: position 747,948 of record JALCLA010000002.1, on the reverse strand, counting down.
TACAGGATCGCCAACAACCATGGGCGCGAATGCCGGCCGCCCCAGATCCCGAACAGGTAGGAGCCCGCGATGTTGAACAATCCCACCAGTCCCAGCGCCAAGGCGCCGACGCCGGCGGCGACGCCCTGATCGACCAGATACGCCGGGAAATGCGTGGCGATGAAGGCGATGTGGAAGCCGCAGACGAAGAAGCCGAAGTTGAGTAGCCAGTAGTGGCGGCTGCCGGCGGCGCGGCGCAGCGCGGCGGACAAGGGTTCGCGCGACTGCGCCGCGCTTTCGCCGCTGGCGCTGGCATCGCCCTTGAGGCCGAGCACGGCCAGCAGCGAGACCAGCATCAGCGCGAACAGGCCGAGCATCCCGCTGCGCCAGCCCAGCGTCGCGATCAGTCCTTGCGCCAACGGCACCACTGCGAACTGTCCGAACGAACCGCCCGCCGTTACCAGTCCGAACGCCAGGCTGCGCTGCTCCGGCCGCACCCAGCGCCCGATTGCCGCCATCAGCACCACGAAGGTGGTGCCGCTCAGGCCCAGGCCGATCAGGAAGCCGAGCGCAGCCATCACCTGCGACGAGGATTGCGCCAACGCCGCCAGCACCAGTCCGGCCGCATACACCACGCCGCCCGCGACCACGACGCGACGGGTGCCGTAACGATCCGCGATGGCACCCACGAACGGCTGCGCCACGCCGAACAACAGGTTCTGCAGCGCGATCGCGAAGCCGAAGAACTCGCGCCCCACGCCGAACGCGTCGCCCACCGGCTGCATGAACAGGCCAAAGCTCTGGCGGATACCCATGCTCACCGTCACCAGGAACGCGGCGCAGGCGATGGCCAGCAACACGGTACGCGACCAGCCACGGGCATCCAGGGAACTCGGCTCTCTCATGGGTGGCTCGCGCAGGAAGAACTGCGCTAGCGTAGGCGCTGCCGCGATGCGCGCCCAGCCGTCGCGCCCGGATTCACAATCAACCCGTGGTTGAGAATGAGCGAACTGCTGTCCGACATCGAAGTATTCGTCGCCAGCGCCGAGGCCGGCCAGCTGGCGCATGCCGCACGCGTGCTCGGCATCACGCCGGCCGGTGCGAGCGCGGCACTGAAGCGCCTGGAAGGCGGGCTTGGCGTGCGCCTGATGCTGCGCACCACGCGCAAGCTGCGCCTGACCCAGGAAGGCGAGCGTTACCTGCCGCACGCACGCCAGGTGCTGGCCGCACTGCGCGAAGGCCGCGTCGCGGTCGCGAACGAACCCGCGTCGATTGGCGGCCTGCTGCGCATCGCCGCGCCCGCGGATTTCGGTCGCAATCGGCTGATGGCGCGGCTGCTGGAATTCGCGGCGCGGCATCCGGCGGTGCGCTTCCAGGTCGCGCTCGACGACGCCATCGCCGACTTCTTCTCCACGCCGGTCGATCTGGCGCTGCGCTACGGCAAGCTCGGCGATTCTCGGCTGATTGCGCAGACCCTGGCGGAGCTACCGCGCGTGCTGTGCGCCGCGCCCCAGTATCTCGCGCGGCGCGGCATGCCCGCGCATCCGGACGAGCTGCGCGAACACGACACGCTGTGCTACATGCAGCAGCAGCGCGCGGTTGATCGCTGGCCGCTGCATCGCGGCGACGAACGCGTGGAGATCGAGGTCGCGCCGCGCTGGGTGTTCAACGACGCGGAGATGGTGCGGCGCTGCGCGACTCGCGGCATGGGAATCGCCTACCGCATCCGCAGCGACATCGAGGACGACCTCGCCGCAGGCCGCCTGCAGCGCGTGTTGCCCGACTGGGACGGCGAGCCGGTGCCGCTCAGCCTGGTCTATCCGGATCGCGCGCTGTCGCCGGCGCTGCGCGCCTTGATTTCGTTCCTGGGCGAGCGCGCGCCGGCTTGATCCGGATGTGGCCCGGCCTTGCGCAAGCGCGCTCAGGCGCGATCGCCGCGCAATTCCCGCACCTTCGCCTCGAGCGATTCGGCGCTAGCCTGGGCGGGCGCGATTGCGGCGTCAGCGACGATTTCGATCCGGGCGCGGAAGCGGCGCGGCAGGCGCATGCGATGCAGGCGCCCGCCTTCGGCGCTGTCGTTGCGACGGCTCCACATGCTGTTCCACATGCCGCGAAGCGCCATCGGCACCACCGGCACCGGACGCGCTGCCAGGATGCGTTCCACGCCGCCACGGAAGGGCGCGATTTCGCCGTCCTTGGTGAGGCCGCCTTCGGGGAAGATCCCGACCAGTTCACCCGCGGCCAGCGCCGCGTCGATCTCGGCGAAGGCACGTTGCATCAGCTCCGGATCTTCCTTCGCGCCGGCGATGGGGATGGCGCGCACCGCGCGGAACACCAGGTTCGCCAGCGGCAGCCGGTAGATCTTGTAGTACATGACGAAGCGCACCGGGCGCGGCACCGCACCCGCCAGCAGCAGCGCATCCATGAAGCTCACGTGATTGCACACGATCAGGGCCGCGCCTTCGTCCGGTACGTTCTCCTCCACGCCGCGGATGTCGATGCGATAGAGCAGCTTGATCAGCAGCCAGCTGACGAAGCGCGCCACGAACTCGGGCACGAGGCTGAAGATGTAGATCGCCACCACTGCATTGAGCGCGGCGGTGCACAGCAGCAGCTCCGGGATGCTGAGGCCGGCCTGGAGCAGGGCGATGGCAAGTAGCGACGCCACCACCATGAACAGGGCGTTGAGGATGTTGTTGGCAGCGATGATGCGCGACAGCTTCTCGCGCGGCGCGCGCTGCTGGATCAGCGCGAACAAGGGCACGATGTAGAAGCCGCCGAACAGGCCGATCAGGGCCAGGTCCGCGGCCACGCGCAGGTTGCCGGGGGCATCGAGGAAGGCGCGCCAGTCGAGCCCGCTCACCGTGGCGGCCGTGGGCTGCGCGAAGTACAGGTCGACGCCGAACACGGTAAGCCCGAGTGCGCCCAGTGGCACGAGCCCGATCTCCACCGTGCGCCGGCTCAGCCATTCGCACAGCAGCGAGCCCAAGCCAATGCCGACCGAGAACAGGGCGAGGGTGAGCGAGATCACGCTGCCATCGCCGCCCAGGTATTTCGTGGTGTAGACCGGCAGCTGCGCGATGAAGATCGAGCCGAAGAACCAGAACCAGCTCACACCCAGCACCGAGTTCAGCACCGCGGTATGTCCGCGCAGGTGGCCGAGATTGCGGATCGTTTCGCTGACCGGATTCCAGTTGAGCTTGAGCTCGGGCGCGGTGGCGGGTGCCAGCGGAATGGCGCGGCTCGCCCACCAGCCCGCGAGCGCGAAACCCACCACGGCCACCGCGACATAGAGCGGCCCCTGCGCGAAGCTGTTCATCATCCAGCCGCCCAGCAGGGTGCCGATCAGGATGGTGAGGAAGGTGCCGGCCTCCACCAGGCCGTTGCCGCCGACCAGTTCTTCCGGACGCAGGGCTTGCGGCAGGATTGCGTACTTGAGCGGCCCGAACAGCGTTGCCTGCAGGCCCAGCAGGAACAGCGTGGTCAGCAGCAGGGGCAGCGAACCCAGCCACAGCGACACCGCCCCGAGCACCATCACCACCACTTCCAGCAACTTGATGCGCTGGATCGAACGGGATTTCTCGAATTTCTCGGCCCATTGCCCGGCGCTGGCCGAGAACAGGAAGAACGGCAGGATGAACAGCCCGGCCGCGACGTTCGACCACATCGCCTTGTCGTCGTCGCCCAGCCCCACCATGCGCACCGTGATCAGGATCACCAGCGCCTGCTTGAACAGGTTGTCGTTGAACGCACCCAGTGCCTGCGCCAGGAAGAAGGGCAGGAAGCGGCGTTGGCGCAGGAGGCCGAATTGCGAGGAGGACATGCGGGACTCGCGCGGGGGACTGGCGCGAGCCTAGCAAACGCCAAGGCTGGCGTGCCGGCCTATGCGTCGGAAGTCATGCCCACCGAAGGCACGTGTCACGCTTCAACCCGCGCCGCAGTCTGCGCATCCAAGCCGTCACCCGTTCGCTGCCGAGGATCGCCATGAAGCGTTTGCCGCTCGCCTGCGCCGCCTTGCTGATCCTGACCGGCGCGAGCTTCGCCGGCACCGCCTCCGCCGGCGGTCGCATCGACGCCTGCGAGTTCGAGAGCGACTTCGATCTGCGCATCGCGGCCGACGCGCTGACCTTCCATCGCGAGAGCGGTACGCCGGCCAATGTGGTGATGCGCGACGGCAGCCTGAGCATCGATGGCCGCGACGTGGCCTTGTCGGGCGCGGATCGCGCGCGGGTGCAGAAGATCGAGCGCGAAGTGCGCGCTCTGGTGCCCGAAGTGAAGGCAATCGCGCTGGACGCGGTCGGTATCGCCAGTGATGCCATCATCCAGGTGTCGGCTGCGTTGACCGGCACGCCGGACGAAGCCACGGCGCGGCGTGCACGTGAGCTGGTCGCCAAGCTGCGCGCCCGGATCGAAGCCAGCGACGACAGCCGCGACTGGAACGAAGGCGAATTCGAACAGGCCGTGTCCGAGTTCACTGCCGAATTGACGCCGAGCCTGGTCGGCAATGTCGCGGCACTCGCGGTGCAGGCTGCGCTCAGTGGCGATGAAAGCGGGGCCAAGGCGCTGGAGCAGCGCATACAGAACTTCGAGAAGGAACTCGAAGCGCGGGTCGAAGCGCGTGCCAAGGAAATCGAAACCCGCGCCGACGCGCTTTGCCTCCGCCTGGCCGAACTGGATGCGCTGGAATCGGCGCTCGAACTGCGCCTTGCCGACCAGCGCCCGCTCGATCTGATGCAGTTGCAGCGCTGAGGTGGTCGACGCGCGCGACGCCCGCTAGCGCGACAAGGGGCCGCGCAGCGGCGGACGACAGTCCGCCACGCCGTCGGTGCGGGTCAGTTGCCTGATCGAGGCGAGCCCGACCGGGAACTGCAGGCCGATTTCGCCCAGCATCCGCAAACGCGCCTGGCCGCAGCCTTCGTACTCGAACGCCACGCTCGCCGTGTTCGGTGTGATGCCCGGGCCCTGCAGTGCGATGCGCAGCACGCCATCGACGAACTGGCCGGTACCACCCGCCCACGCCGGCTGGCCGTTGCGCTGGGTCAGCAGGTACAGGAAGGCGCGCCCGGGCGTTTCACCGGGGGCGGCCGGAATCAGGTTGAGGAACACGCCCGAGCCGGGTTGGAGCGGGTCGTACCAGGTGCCGGATACGGTCGGGAGTGGTGTGTCGCCGATCTCGATGCTGCCCCGGGTGGCGGTCGAGGCGCGGTAGTCACTGGCGTCGACCGGGCGGATGTGCAGGCGGCGCAGGATCTCGTAGGAACCCTTGGGCAGGGTGCCGAGCGAATAGGGCACCAGGGTGCTGGGCGACAGCACCGCGAGACAGATCTCGGCCGGCGCCTCGACCAGATAGATGTCGACCTCGATCCGCGCGCCGCTGCGCAGGATCTGTGGCGACCGTCTCGGATCGGGATGCGGGCGGCCGCAGTGATCGGCATACAGCACGAACACCTCGTCCGCGTGCGAGGCCGCCTGCGTCGGAAAGACGAACGACTCGAGGTAGTCCGGCGGCAGCGCTTCGGCCGACACGCTTGCGGACGCGCCGCCCAGGGCGAGCAGAACGAGCAGCGACCGCAGCAAGGGGGGAAAAGGCGTCATGGGACAGGTTCCGGGTACCGCGCATGGGGACGGTTCGACCTTCACGACGGCGGCCGGAGCCGGGGCGTCGCATCCACGACGCCGACTCTAGCGCGGCGCTGCCTCGCGTGCCACCGCGCGCCAGCCGATGTCCTGGCGGTGCAATTCGCTCGTCCACGAAAGGGTGGCAACGCGCGCATAGGCCATGCGTTGTGCCTCGGCCACGCTCGCGCCCAGGGCGCAGACGCAGAGCACCCGTCCGCCTGCCGTCACCACGCGACCCGCGGCGTCGGTGGCCGTGCCCGCGTGAAATACCTTGGCATCGGCCTGCGGCGCGTCCAGTCCGTGGATGACCTCGCCCAGTCGCGGTGCTTCCGGATAGGGTGCCGCCGCCATCACCACGCCCAGGCTGGGGCGCGCGTCCCACTGTGCCTCGACTTCGTGCAGGCGCATGTCGATCGCGGCCTCGACCAGATCCACCAGGTCGCTCTGCAGGCGCAGCATCACCGGCTGCGTTTCCGGGTCGCCGAAACGCACGTTGAACTCGATCACCTTGGGCGCACCGTGGGCGTCGATCATCAGGCCCGCGTAGAGGAAGCCGGTGAACGGGATGCCGTCGGCGATCATGCCCTGCACCGTGGGATTCACGATCTCGCGCATCACCCGCGCGTGCACCTCGGGCGTGACCACCGGTGCGGGCGAGTACGCGCCCATGCCGCCGGTGTTGGGGCCGGTGTCGCCGTCGCCGATGCGCTTGTGATCTTGCGAGGTCGCCATCGGCAGCGCGGTGCGGCCATCCACCATCGAGATGAAGCTGGCTTCCTCGCCCTGCAGGAACTCCTCGATCACCACGCGCGATCCGGCGGCTCCGAAGCGGTTTCCGCCCAGCATGTCCTCGATCGCGGCTTCGGCTTCGGCCAGAGTCATCGCCACGATCACGCCCTTGCCGGCCGCCAGGCCATCGGCCTTGACCACGATTGGTGCACCGACGTCGCGCACGTGTGCCAGCGCGAGTTCGACATCCTCGAACACGGCGTAGTAGGCCGTGGGAATCGCATGGCGGCGCAGGAAGTCCTTGGCGTAGGCCTTGCTGCCTTCAAGCTGCGCCGCGGCGGCGGTGGGTCCGAAGATGCGGTGGCCCGCGGCGCGGAAGCGATCCACTACGCCTAGCACCAACGGCGCTTCCGGGCCGACCACGGTCAAGGTCACGGCTTCGCGTTCGGCCAGCGCCAGCAGGCCATCGATATCGGTGGCTTTGACATCGACGTTGCGACACTTGGCTTCGCGCGCGGTGCCGGCATTGCCGGGCGCGACCAGCACTTTAGTCACGCGCGGCGACTGCGCCAGCTTCCACGCCAGCGCGTGTTCGCGACCGCCGGAGCCGATCAAGAGAATTTTCATGCCGCTCTCGCCTTGAAGTAGTAAATTCCGTCCCGCGCGTGCGGAGTAAGCTTGAAAAGCGTCGTCGTGTCGCACGACCCCGCTTGTCTCCTTCCTCCGCGAGCGGGGGAAGGCTGGGATGGGGGCTCGCCATGCGGTGAAACCACGGGCACCGAAGTGCCCCTACCCAAGCCTCACCCGCAGGCGGGGGAGGGCTCAAACGTTGCGATCTTGCACCCGTGACCGCCATTCTCCTTCCCTCGCTCGCGAAGGAGAAATCAAGAGCAATCTCTCCATTCCCCTGCCGCAGCGAGCGGGGCAAGCAGAACCCGCTCAATGCCTGAAATGGCGTACGCCGGTGAACACCATCGCGAGGCCATGCTCATCGGCGGCGGCGATCACCTCGGCATCGCGCATCGACCCGCCGGGCTGGATCACGGCACGGATGCCGGCCGCGGCCGCGGCGTCGATGCCGTCGCGGAACGGGAAGAAGGCATCGGAGGCCATGACGGAGCCTTCCACCACGAGCCCGGCATCGGCGGCCTTGATCCCGGCGATGCGGGCCGAATAGACCCGGCTCATCTGGCCTGCGCCGACGCCGATGGTGCACGCGTCCTTCGCGTACACGATGGCATTGGACTTGACGAACTTGGCCACCCGCCAGGCGAACAGCAGGTCGCCCAGCTGCGCGTCGGTCGGAGCCTTCTTCGTCACGACCTTCAGCCCATCGAGTCCGACCTCGCGGATGTCGCAGGTCTGCATCAGCAGGCCGGAGCCGACGCGCTTCACGTCGATGTTGTTCTTGCCGGCGCCGTGCGGAATGCGCAGCACGCGCACGTTCGCCTTCTTGCGCGCCACCTCCAGTGCCGCCTCGTCATAGTCGGGGGCGATCAGCACTTCCACGAACTGGCGATCCAGGATCGTCCGGGCGGTGGCCGCATCGAGCCGCGTGTTGAAGGCGAGGATGCCGCCGAAGGCCGAGGTCGGATCGGTGGCGTAGGCGCGTTCGTAGGCCTCGAGCACGCCGGTGGCCACTGCCACGCCGCAGGGATTGGCATGCTTGACGATGACGCAGGCTGGGGTCGTCGCGCCGAACTGGCGCACGCATTCCCAGGCCGCGTCGGCATCGGCGAGGTTGTTGTAGGACAGCTCCTTGCCCTGCAGCTGGGTGAAGGTGGCAAGCGTGCCCGGCACCGGCCACAGGTCGCGGTAGAACGCGGCCTGCTGGTGCGGGTTCTCGCCGTAGCGCAGGTCCATCATCTTGGCGAAATTGCCGTTGTTCTGTGCCGGGAACAGCACCTGCTTGCCATCCTCGCCGATCGATGAGAGGTGGTTGCTGATGCAGGCGTCGTAGTACGCCACGCGATTGAACGCGGCCACCGCCAGCGCGAAGCGTGTCGCGCCGGCCAGGCTGCCTTCGTTGCCGTCGAGTTCCGCCGCGATCGCGGCGTACTGCGCCGGATCGGTGGCCACGGCCACGCGCGCAAAGTTCTTCGCGGCCGAGCGCAGCATCGCCGGGCCGCCGATGTCGATGTTCTCGATGATGTCGGCGAAGGAGCTGTCGGGATTCGCCGACACCTGCTCGAACGGGTACAGGTTCAGCACCAGCAGGTCGATCGGCGCGATGCCGTGTTGCGCCATCACCGCGTCGTCGGTGCCGGCGCGACCGAGCAGGCCGCCGTGCACCATCGGGTGCAAGGTCTTGACCCGGCCGTCCATCATCTCGGGGAAGCCGGTGAGTTCACTCACGTCGCGCACCTCAAGCCCGGCCTCGCGCAGTGCCCTGGCGGTGCCGCCGGTGGAGACGAGTTCGACGCCATGACGCGCCAGGCTGCGCGCCAGGTCGATCAGGCCGCTCTTGTCGGAGACGGATAGCAGGGCGCGGCGCAGGCGCAGGCGCGGCGCGTCGGCGGGATTCGACGGCATGGGGATACCTCGGGGCGAGGGCGCGAATTATAGCGAGGCCGAGGCCCGGCGCGCCGCGCAGGCTACGCGAGGCGGTACTGGCGCAGCTTCTTGCGCAAGGTGGCGCGATTGATGCCCAGCGCAGCCGCGGTGCGGCTCTGATTGCCGCCGCAATGACGCAGCACTTCGGCAAACAGCGGCGCTTCCACTTCGCGCAGCACGATGTCGTACAGATCGTGCACCTCGCCATCCTCGATCCCGCTCAGGTAGCGCCGCACCGCGCGCGCCACCTGCTCATGCAGGGCGGGCTGGGACGAAGCCTCCGCCGACGCGGTATCCGCGCGCAAGGCGTACAGGGCGTTCACGGTGCGAGACTCCGGGGCGACGGCGGGTGCGATCCCGCCGCATGTTGTTGGAATGAGCGACGGGAGCGGCAGTGTAACGCTGCGTTTTCTGCTTGGCGAGTATCGTCACGGCGCATCGCGTCGACACGCCGCGAACCCGCTGCCGAACTATCGGAACTCGAAGGCGAATGCCACCGCCTGCTTGCCCGGATCCTGTACTTCCAGCGTCGCGCTCACCGGTTGGCCCGGTGCCAGCGTCGCCTCGCGCGGCATGCTGCCCAGGTACTCGTCGGCGCGGAAGCGGCGCAAGGCGACGACATGCCCATCCAGGTCGGAAAGCGCGATCTGCAATTCGGGCCAGGCCTGCGGCCAGGGCGCCTCGTTGCGGAAGCTGGCACTGATCAGCATTGCGTCGGGCACCGAAGGATGCGGCCGCACGTCGCGCGCCATCAGGCGCAGGCTGGCGTGGTCGCGCCAGGCGGGCAGTTCGCAGCCGAGGGTGGCACAGACGCGCAACAGGGCCGCGCGCCAGTCCGGATCGCGCGCCAGCTCGGCGCGCTGCGCCAGAACGATCTGCGCGCACAGCAGCAGGGCACACGCCACGCTGCCAAGCCACCACGGCGCGTCGCTGCGACGGCGCGGCCCGGCCTGGCGGCGTGCTGCAAACGTGGGGTGCTCCGCTCGCATCGGCTCGAACAGCGAGCCCTGCTCGGGCGCGCGCTCGGGAATCACGCGCGGCACCTTGTCGCTGGCCGGGACAGCCGAGGCCGAGGCCAGGATCGGTTCGGCGCTCAGCCGCTCCAGTGCATCGAACTCACGCCCGCAACCACCGCACTGCAGCCGCCCGCGCCCGCGCGCCAGCAGGAACGGCGTCGGCTCGTACACGCAAAGGCAGTGCGGGCATTGGGTGTGCATGGCCACAGTGTAGCGAGGTGATCGCTCAGCGCCGACGACCGTCGATGCGGATCCAGTCCTCGCGCTGCACCGCGCGCAGGTCGTCGAACCACTCCGCATAGCGCGCCAGCAGTTCGCCCTCCTGCCCGGCCAGGATGCCGGACAGGGCGATGCGTCCGCCCGGTGCCACGCGTTGCGCGAGGGTGGGTGCGAGGGCATCGAGCGCTGTGGCGAGGATGTTCGCCACCACCACGGGATAGCTTGTCGCCGGTTCCTGGTCCGGCAGGAATACCTGCAGTCGCTCGCCCACGCCGTTGCGCGTGGCGTTGTCGTTCGAGGCGATCACCGCCTGCGGGTCGTTGTCCACGCCGATCGCACGCGCTGCGCCGAGCTTGAGTGCGGCAATCGCGAGGATGCCCGAGCCGCAGCCGAAATCGAGTACTTCACGTTGCGCGAGTTCGCCGGCATCGGCCAGCGCATCCAGCCATTCCAGGCACAGCGCCGTGGTCGGATGCGTGCCGGTGCCGAACGCCAGCCCGGGGTCGAGTCGAACGATCACGGCGTCGTCGCCGGCGTCCTCGGGTTCGAGGTTCCAGGGCGTGATCCACAGGCGCCGCCCGAAGCGCATCGGGCGGTACTGGTCGAGCCAGGCGCGCTCCCAATCCTGGTCGGCCACCTCGCGGAAGCTGGCCTGCGACAGGTCGAGTTCGTCGTCGAAGGCGGCCAGCGCCTGCAGCACCAGGTCGGGCCGGGCGGCGGCATCGAACAGGGCGGTGACCGTCATTTCGCGCCAGAGGGGCTGCTCGCCCACGCCGGGCTCGAAGATCGCCTGCTCGTCCGGTGCCTGCGCGTGCGCATCCATCATCGTCACCGACAATGCGCCGACGTCCTCGAGCGCGTGTTCGAGTCGGGCCTGGTCGGCGTCGCGGCAGGGCAGGGAAAGTTCGAGGAAGGGCATGCCGGTGTGCATTCACGCCGCCTTGGCGCGGGAGGCGTATTCTCCGCGTGAAAGCCGGAACGGGGAAGCCTCGCATGAAACGCACCATGGGCAAGCGATGGACACTCGGCGCGTGGATGCTGCTCTTGCTGGTCCCGGGCGTGGCCGGTGCCTACAGTTACGTGATGATGTCGGACGCGGACCTGTTCGACGGCGCCGAGGGCGTGATCGCGGCGCGGGTGGAACGTGCGCGCCCGGCGCAGGACGGCGAGGGCGAAACCCGTTACGAGCTGCGGGTGCTGCGCACCCTGGCTGGGCCGCGCCTGACCGGGAACCAGGTTCTGGTGCTGCCCGGCACCTGGGATGCCCCCAATCGCAACCTGATCATTGACGGTGTGCCGCGCCTGATGTCGGGCGGCGAAATCCTGCTGTTCTACACGCAACGCGCCGATGGCACCCTGCAGGCGTCGCAATTGTCGCTCGGCTTGTTCGGGCGCGAACGGGTCGACGGTGCGGCCTACTACGTGCGACCGCTGGAAGGCACGCGCGAGCTGAGCAAGCACGCCGATACCCTGCGCTTCCACCAGCCGCGCCATCCCGCGGCCTTCGAGCGCTGGCTGGTCGATCGTGCCCGTGGTGTGCAGCGCGCACCCGATTACCTGCGCGAAGCCCCGGTGGCGCGAGCCTTCTCGAAGTTCACTTTCTCCACGTTCGGTTTCAATCCGGCCGGCCCGGCACGCTGGATCCAGTTCGACAGCGACCAGACTCTGGTGTGGCGGGCCGGCCCCGAGGGCCAGGCCAACACCGCTTCGGACGAGTTTGCTTCGGTGCAGCAGGCGCTCGCTGCGTGGACCAACGATCCCAACAGCCGCATTCTGACCACGTATGCCGGCACCATGGCCAACCCGGTCATCTGCAACAACCCACCGCAGTCCGGCATCGGATTCGCCGGCCATGTGTGCTGGAACGATCCTGCCGGTCGCATCGGTGGCTCGTTCAACTGCAATGGCGGCGGCACCCTGGCGATCGGTGGCTCGTTCGCGGGTACGCCATCGCATAGCGTGAATGGCCAACTCTGGTATCGGCGTTCGGATGCGTTCGTCGTGATCCAGGATGGAGCGGGCTGCTTCATGGATGGCGACAACGGCGCCGACGGCGCTGAATTGCTGACCCACGAGATCGGGCACAGCCTCGCCTTCGGTCATGCGTGCGGCGACAGCGAGAGCCCGGCCTGCAACAGCAGTGCCGTGCTCAACCAGGCGACGATGCGCGCCTTCGCGCACGGCGACGGCCGCGGCGCCACGCTCGGCGAAGACGATCGCGCCGCCGCCGCCATGGCCTACCCCATGCCCAACGGCGGCGATGTCACCGCGCCCACCGTGCCGGCCAACCTCGGGGCCAGCGCCAGCGGCAATACCATCACCGTGAGCTGGAATGCGTCGACCGATGCCGGCAGCGGCGTGGCAGGTTACGAACTTGAGCGTTGCCAGGGGGCCGGCTGCAACAGTTTTGCCCAGATCACCTCAGGCTCCGGCACCAGTTTCATGGATACCGGCCTGATGACCTCCACCACTTACCGTTATCGCGTGCGCGCGGTCGACATGGCCGGCAATCGCAGCGGTTATTCGGGCATTGCAACGGCCACCACAGCAGCGATGATGGCGATGCCCTTGGCCAACGGCGTGCCGGCCAGCGGGCTCTCGGGCGCGCTCGACAGCCAGCGCCTGTTCTCGCTGCAGGTGCCGGCGGGCGCGACCAACCTGCTCTTCGCCATCTCGGGCGGAACCGGCGACGCCGACCTCTACGTGCGATTGGGTTCGCCGCCCACCACCAGCGCCTTCGATTGCCGGCCCTTTCTCATAGGCAACAACGAAAGCTGCAGCACACCGGCGCCGAACGCCGGCAACTACTTCGTGCTGATCGATGCCGATGTCGCGTACTCCGGGGTCAGCCTGGTCGGCAGCTTCCAGGTGCCGGGCGCGGAAGCGTGCACCGGCAACTGCATCTTTCGCGGCGGGTTCGAAGCCGAGTAGGAGCTCGCGCGCGCCCTCGCACGGGAACGGCACCGAATGCCCGGTGATGGCAGACGCGAGTAGTTTGGCGTAGCGTGCATCGCCATGGCCAATGCGGGAGGTGTGCCATGACGCAGTGGAGCGGACGCGGGTGGACACTCGCCATTCTGGCCTTGGGGCTGGGCGTCGCATCCGACGTGCCCGGCGCCGGCCTGGAAGATGCGCAGGTCGGGGACTCGGTGCAGCTGTTCCGACCCGGCGTGACCATCGGCAAGTCGGGGCCGGATCTCGTGACTCTGGTTCGCGTTGACCCTTACGCCGAGCACGCGCGCCTGTGGCTGGATAGCGGCGAGGGCGAGGCGCGCCCGCTCCCGCGCAGCCCGCTGCGTTTCTTCGCCACGTCCGACCGCCGTCTGGGTGAGCGCGCCTATCTGGTGCTCGAGCCGGACGGAAAGCGCTTCCACAGTGTCGTGTTCGCGGCCGGTGGCGGACGCCGCTTCGAAGGCGAGGTCGATGGCCAGCGCCTCGCGGTGGAAGCCAGCCGTCCGCTCGACGGGGCCGACACGTCCTTCCAGTGCGCGGCCGCGCCGCGCGGGTACAAGGTACCCGAGGCCGCGCCACCGGCGGCGACAATCGCCACGGCCAAGGTGGCGATGTACCGCGCCGTGGTCGCGGTCGACACCGACAACGAGTTGATGTCGGGCAAGTTCTCCAACAACACGACCTTGGCTACCAACTATCTCGCCGAACTGTTCGTCGGGATGAACGTGTACTACGAACGCGACCTGGACGTGCGCCTGGCCCAGGGCGACACCTTCCTGCGCGTCGCCGCAGACAGCTACGCTTCCACGGACCCGTCGGTCCAGCTCAACGAAGTGTCCGCGCTCTGGAAAGACACGCCGGCGCTGGCGGCGCTGTCGCGTGCCTTCGTCATGTTCCTGTCGGGCAAGAGCCCGAGCCCCAGTTCCGCGTCGGGCGTCGCGTGGCTGCTCGAATCGGGCAACTACTGCGCGGCCAAGGGGACGGTGTTCGGTAGCGATGTCTTCGGCCACTACAGCGTCACGCAGGTGTTCCGCTTCGCCGGCGCCACCGCGGCCAACGACGTCGGCATCGTCGGGCATGAGCTTGGGCACAACTTCGGCGTGGACCACACCCACTGCACCGCCATGTCCGGCGCGCGGCCGGCGTCGAGCAACACCATCGATCGCTGCACTACGTTCGAGACGGGGAGCGGGTGCTACAACGGCCCGGTATCCTGCCCGACCGACAACAGCGTGTCCGGCCGCGGATCGATCATGAGTTATTGCCACCTGTCGGGCAGCGGCTTCGCGAACTGTGGCCCGGTGCTGCTCGAATTCCATCCGGTGCAGCAAGGCGTGCTCGACGCGCGCATCCAGACCAACGTGCAGCAGGCCTGCCTCACCGTGTTGCCGCCCGCCTGTGCCGGAACCTGCATCTTCCGCCACGGCTTCGAATGACGCGTGGCGGTGCGGTCGGGTTCAGCCCAGCCCCACCGTCTTTTCCTTGTGCTCCTTGAGCCGCTTTTCCAGGTAGTGGATGTTCATCCCGCCCTGCTGGAAGCCGGTGTCGGCCAGGATGCGCTGCTGCAGCGGCACGTTGGTCTTGATCCCGTCCACCACCATTTCCGACAGTGCCACGCGCATGCGCGCGATGGCTTGGGCGCGGTCGGCGCCGTGCACGATCAGCTTGCCGATCATCGAGTCGTAGTTGGCCGGTACCCGATAGCCTTCGTAGATGTGGCTGTCGACCCGCACGCCGGCGCCGCCCGCGGCATGGAAATGCTTGATCAGGCCGGGCGAGGGCAGGAAGGATTCCGGGTCTTCGGCATTGATGCGGCATTCGATTGCGTGCCCGCGCAATACGATGTCTTCCTGCCGGATCGAGAGCGGACGGCCGGCGGCGATCAATAGCTGTTCGCGTACCAGATCCACACCGGTCACCATCTCGGTGACGGGATGCTCGACCTGGATGCGGGTGTTCATCTCGATGAAATAGAAGCGACCGTCCTCGTACAGGAACTCGAAGGTGCCGGCACCGCGGTAGCCGATGCGGATGCAGGCCTCGACGCAGACGCGGCCGATTTCGGTGCGCTGCTCCGCCGTGATGCCGGGCGCGGGCGCTTCCTCCACCACCTTCTGGTGGCGGCGCTGCATCGAGCAATCGCGCTCGCCGAGGTGGATCGCGTGGCCCTGCCCGTCCGCCAGCACCTGGATTTCCACGTGGCGCGGGTTCTCCAGGAATTTCTCCATGTAGACCATGTCGTTGCCGAACGCGGCTTTGGCTTCGGCCTTGGTCGTGGTGATGGCGTTCATCAGTGCCATCTCCGTATGCACCACGCGCATGCCACGTCCGCCGCCGCCGCCCGCCGCCTTCACGATCACGGGATATCCGATCTCGCGCGCGATCTTGGTGTTGGTGGCGACATCGTCGCCCAGCGGTCCGCCCGAGCCCGGCACGCAGGGCACGCCGGCCGACTTCATCGCCTTGATCGCCTCGACCTTGTCGCCCATCAGGCGGATGGTGTCGGCCTTGGGGCCGATGAAGACGAAGCCGGATTTCTCCACCCGCTCGGCGAAGTCGGCGTTCTCCGAGAGAAAGCCGTAGCCCGGGTGGATCGCCTGCGCGTCGGTCACTTCGGCCGCGGCGATGATGGCCGGGATATTGAGGTAGCTCTCTGGCGAGGGCGCGGGGCCGATGCAGACCGATTCGTCCGCCATCGCCACGTGCTTGAGATTGCGATCGACGGTGGAATGCACCGCCACGGTCTTGATCCCGAGCGCGTGGCAGGCGCGCAGGATGCGCAACGCGATCTCGCCGCGGTTGGCGATGACGACCTTGTCGAGCATGGGCATGTCAGGAGATCACGAACAGCGGTTCATCGAACTCCACCGGACTGCCGCTGGAGGCGAGAATCGCGGTCACGGTGCCGGAAACATCGGCCTCGATCGGATTGAACATCTTCATCGCCTCGATGATGCCGAGCGTGTCGCCGGCCTTCACCGCTTGCCCGACCTTCACGAAGGCCGGTGCGTCCGGGTTGGGCGAGGCATAGAACGTGCCGACCATCGGCGAGCGCATCACGTGGCCGTCGGGCAGGTTGCTCTGCGGCCGGCCGCCGGTGGCGGCTTCCACCGGCGAGGCCATGCCTTGCACCGGCGCGCGCGGCGCCTCGTGCGCAATGTGGTGCACCGGCATCGGCGCGGCCATCAGCGTCGGGTTGACCTTGGGATGGCGCGCCAGGCGCACTGACTCCTCGCCCTCCTTGATCTCGATCTCGCTGAGGTTGGATTCTTCCAGCAGGTCGATGAGCTTCTTGATCTTGCGCAGGTCCATCTTGGCCTCCGTAACGGGTCGTGCCGCAACAGGCGGCCGACGGAAAAGGGAAAGGATCAGATTCCGGTCTGGATCTCGGCCTGTTCGGCCGGCGCCGTGGCCAGCTGTCGCCACGCCGCGGTCAGCGCCAGCCCGTAGCCCAGGGGTCCGAAGCCGGCCACCACGCCCACCGCAAGGTCGGTGAACAGCGATTTGTGGCGGAACGGCTCGCGCGCATGCGGGTTGGACAGATGCACTTCGATGAACGGGATCGCCACCGCCGCCAGTGCGTCGCGCAGCGCCACGCTGGTGTGGGTGAAAGCGGCGGGATTGATCAGGATGAAGCGGGTGCCGTCGTCGCGCGCGGCCTGGACCCGGTTCACCAATTCGTGTTCGGCGTTGGACTGGAACGCGTCCAGCTCCAGTCCATGCGCGGTGGCGCGTTCGCGCAGGTCGGCCACGATCTCGGCCAGGGTGGCGGTGCCGTAGATGCCGGGTTCTCGGCTGCCAAGCAGATTGAGGTTGGGTCCATTCAGGACCAGCAGCTTGGCCACGACGTTTCCCCCCCGTGCGAGGGGCGGAGTCTGGACGATGCTCCGGCGGGTTGTCCAGACGTTGCCAGCCACTTGCCCGAACTTGATCGCATGAAGCGAACGTTTGAATTCGCTGCACAGGGCCAGGGTCGACCCTCGCAGGTGCCTCAGTCGGAGGTCGGCGTGCCCCAGGCCCGCAACTCTTCGGCGTCGCGGAAAGCGCCCGTCTTCAGCCGCAAGACGCGGCCATCGGCGGCGATCAACGCCGAAAACGGCAGGACCGCGAGCCTGTTTCCCAGTTTCACCGAACTATCGGTGCGGCCAGCGGCTTCGATCAGGTTCGGATAGCGCACCGGAGTCTGCTGCAGGAAGTCGCGCACCGGCTCCAGCTCATCCAGCGCAACTCCCAGCACTTGCGTACCGTTGGCGGCCTGATCAGCGGCGAAGTCGTCGAGCAGCGGCATTTCCTCGATGCACGGCCCGCACCAGCTGGCCCAGAAGTTCACCAGCACCGGGCGGCCCCGATGCTGGCTCAAACGGCGCAGGCTGCCTTGGGTGTCGGGTAGCGCGATCTCGGGTGCGAGATCTCCGATGCGGGCAATGGGCGAGCCGTCGGGCGCGACCGCGCGATCGAAGGCCCCGCCCGCCACGAGGCCGAGTCCGCCGGCGAGCACGGCCAAGGCAATAATCAGCCCGTTCGAGCGCACGCCGTCGCCTCAGCGCGCCGCGCGTGCCAGCGCGTCGACCACGATCGACGAAGTCAGCACCGTGGGCAACACCTCGCCCTCGCCGCCGCCGTTCGGGAACACCACGTACAAGGGCACGCCGACCGCGCCGTGCTTGTTCGAGGAAGCGCGTGATTTCCGGGTCCACCGTGGTCCAGTCGCCCTTCATGTAGATCGCGCCGCTCGTTTGCAGCGCTTCGGCGAACTCGGGCGTGGCCAGCACGCGTTTCTCGTTCGCCTTGCAGGTGACGCACCAGTCGGCGGTCATGTTGACGAACACGATGCGTCCCTCGCTGCGGTGCTTCGCCAGTGCCGCGGCCGAGTAGGCGTTGCGACGCCCCGCTCGGCGACCGCCTGGCGATGGCGCGGCCGGCAAGGCGTATACCGCCCACAGTCCGACGCTGCCCAGCACGATCAGCAGCACCGCCAGGGCGCGCGCCAGTGGCGCGGCGCGCAAGCCCAGCGTCCCCACCACCACAGGCCCGCGGCGACGACGACCAGGCCCACCAGCGCGACGCCGATCGCATCCACGCCGCGCTGCTTGCCCAGCACCCACAGCAGCCAGATCGCGGTGAGGTACATCGGGAATGCCAGCACCTGCTTGAAGGTATCCATCCACGCGCCGGGGCGTGGCAAGGCACGCGCCAGCGAGGGCACGAAGCCGATCAGCAGGAAGGGCAGGGCGAGGCCCAGGCCGAGGGCGAGGAACACGCCGATGGCGAGCGCCGTGGGTGCGGCGAAGGCAAAGGCCAGGGCCGTGCCCATGAAGGGTGCGGTGCAGGGGCTGGCCACCACTACCGCGAGCACGCCGGTGAAGAAATCGCCGGTCGCGCCGCCGCGTTCGGTGAGCTGCTGGCCGGCTCCGGCAGGCCCGTGCCGATCTGGAATACGCCGGACAGGTTCAGGCCGATGGCGATCATCACATAGGCCAGTGCCGCGATCACCACCGGCTGCTGCAACTGGAAGCCCCAGCCCAGTGCGAGGCCGGCGCTACGCAGCGCGAGCGCCAGGCCGCCGACCGCGGCGAAGCTCACCAACACGCCCAGCGTGTACCAGAGCGCGCTGGCCTTGGCGTGGCCACCGCTGCGCCCACTCTCGGCCAGCGACAGCGCCTTGAGCGACAGCACCGGCAGCACGCAGGGCATCAGGTTGAGGATGAGGCCGCCGCCCAGCGCCAGCAGCAGGGCGAGCAGCAAGGACGTGGTTGCGGGCTTGCCCTCGTCGCGCCGCAAGGCCGAGGTGGAGACGATCTGATCCGGTGCAGCCGCCGGCAAGGCCACCTCCACACTGCGCGTCATCGGCGGATAGCAGATGCCGTCGGTCTGGCAGCCCTGGAACGTGGCTTCCAGCCTCAGCGACTGGGCTTCGGCCCGGGTGCGCCGCAGCGCCAGCGGCACTTCGATCTGGTCGAAGTACACCACCACCTCGCCGAAGTGTTCGTCCTGATGCGCCGTGCCTGGCGGCCAGCGCGGCGCGGCCAGGCCGGTGTCGGCATCGCCCACCACGCGGAAGCTGGAACGATCGCGATACAGGTAATAGCCCGGCGCGGGCGTGAAGCGCAGCAGCAGTTCGGTGGGGGAACTGGCGATGGCTTCGAAACCAAACGCCTGCTCCTCGGGCAGCGGCAGCGCTTCGGTGGTGCCCGCGGCCGGTGCCGCGATCCCGCCGCCGAGCGCGCGCTGCAAGGGATTGTCGCCAGACGAACTCCTTCCCCCGACTGCGGGGGAAGGTTGGAATGGGGGCAACAGTTGGGCCGACGCCTCACGCTCCGATCCGCCCCCACCCCCGCCCTCCCCCGCAGGCGGGGGAGGGAGTAGTGATTCTGCCGGCAGCGCTACCGTGATCGTCTGCTGGTGCGGCGGATAGCAGATGCCCACGTCGGCGCAACCCTGGTAGCGCACCTTGAAGGCTTGCTCGGCCACGCCGCTCGCTGCGGCGCCGGTCAGCACCGCCCGCAGCTCGCCGCGATAGGTTTCAACCTCGCCGAAGAACTCGTCGGTCTTCTTTTCGCCCGGCGGCAGTTCCAACGGATTGAACTTGAAGCCGCTGTCCACCGGCTGCACCGCGATGCGGTGCTTGTAGAGGTAATAGCCGTCCGCGATCTTCCAGTGGAATTCGATCCGGCCGCGCTCGGTGGCCTGTGCGCTCAGCGCGAAGGCTTCCTGCACCGGCAACAGATCGTCGGGGTCGACCGCGGCGCGCGCGGGCCAGGCACACGCCACCAGCGCGGCGGCGAGAATGAAACGGAACAGGGTCATGCGCGGCCTGGGTCGGCGTCGTGATCGGTGACGGAAAGGGTCGATGCGCCGATCCAGGCCAGGTACGGTTCCAGGCCGGCGACCGCTTCGACTGCGATCAGCTCCGGAAGTTCGTAGGCATGCCCGGCCACCACCGCCTCGCGCAACGCGGCAAATCGTTCCGAGGTGGTCTTGATCTGCAACTGCACTTCGTCGGCGCCTTGCACCGCGTCCTGCCAGCGATAGATCGAGCGCACGGGCAGCAGCTGCACGCAGGCGGCGAGTCGATCCTCGACCAGGCGCAGGGCCAGGGCATCGGCCGTCGCGCGGTCGGGACAGGTGCAGAACACGATCAGGGCGGGCATGCGGTGTCCGGCGCGGCGGACCCGCCGCCGCGAGGCGCGCAGCCTAGCAGACGGCTGCCTGCGCAGCCGTCTGCATTGAAGGCCTTAGTTGTTGCCTTCGAAGCCGTTGTCGAAGATGACCAGGCCGTCGCCGGCCGCCGTCACCTCGTACAGGAACGACTGCTGCGCCGTGAGTCCACCGGTGTCGGTCGCCGTAATCGTCACGGTGACGCTGGGGATGGCGCTGCCGGCGCTGGGCGTGCCACTGATCTGCCCGGTCTCGGCGTCCAGGACCAGGCCGGCCGGCAAGCCGGTCTGGCTGAAGTCGAGGTCATCGCCGACGTCGACATCGCTGAAGCCGGTGGCCACCGAGAACGCGGTGATCGCCACGCCTTCCTGCGCGGTGCGGTTGACGAGGGGCTGGGCCACGACGGGGGCGTCGTTGGTGTTGGACACGGTGATCGTGAATACCTGATCCACCGCGGCCGCGATCCCATCGCTCACCCGCAGGGTGACGTTGTGGGTACCGACCTCGGCGTTGGTCGGGGTGCCGGACAGCGTGGCGATACCGTTGCCGGTCGTGGTCAGGCTCAGCCAGGCGGGCATCACCGGCGCAGTCAGCACCAGCGTGGCACCGGCATCCACGTCGGTGGTCGTGACGTTGTAGCTGTAGAGCGCATCCTCAGTGGCACCCATCGCTGGCGAGGATGTGAAGGCCGGGGCATTGTTGACATTGGACACGGTGATGGTGAACGCCTGATCCACCGGCGCTGCGATGCCGTCGCTGACCCGCAGCGTGACGTTGTGCATGCCGACCTGAGCGTTGGTCGGCGTGCCGGACAAGGTCGCGCTGCCGTTGCCGGTCGCGGTCAGGGTCAGCCAGGCCGGTTTCACCGGCGCGGTGAGTGTCATCGCGTTGCCGTTCGCATCCGTGGCAACGACGGTGTAGCTGTAGACCTGGTCTTCGGTCGCCACGGTCACGGGGCTGGAAGTGAAGCTCGGTGCCTGATTCGCGCCGCAATTGCAGCTGAACACGCACTCGGCCCATTCCGGGTGGTCGATGAAGGGGTTGCGGTTGCCTTGGTAGGACTGGATCAGGGCATTGCGCAATTGCTCGTGCTCGTCCGGCGGGTCGGCAGCGTGCCAAGCCAGAAGGGCCGATTTCAGGCCCATATAGGCCGTGCCGCTAGAGGTGCTGCGGCGCGAGTGGATCAGGTTGCGGTCATCCGTAACCACCAGGTCGGGTTCGCTTTGACCGACGGTATTGCCGTCAGTAGCGACCCCACCTTCGTAGCGGATATCCATGTACAACACCGCTCGGGCCATGTCTCCCTTGCGGTGGCTCCAGACTTCATAGCTGCCGAATGCTTCCCCGCCATTGTCCGACTTCTTCCAGTTGTGGTTGCCGCTGGCGTAGTTCGCCGGACCGCCTCCCACGCCGTTGTAGGCGAGGGTCAAGTCGGGGGTGCACCCGGAGGTATCGGCGCAGTTGGCGTAGGGCTTGCTACCTCGGTTGCTGTTGTACTCGTCATCGGACAAATAGAGCATGTGCGTGTCCGAATAGGCCGAAGACTGGGGGACGCTTCCCGTCGAGCCGTTCAAATCGTTGAACCCGTAGCTATTCGGCCACGTGTGTTCCTTGTTGTAATTGCTGTTGCCCATGACCACTTTGGCGTAGTGGGCGTTCTCGTAGACCTCAAGGATCTCCGATGCATTGAGCGGGTTCTGGTCGGCTTGGACCAGGATGTCCCACGTATCGGTCACGGCCGTTCCAGAGTTGCTGTACGGAAAGGCGGTGTGGTCGTCGATCAGGTTGTGCAGGCCGGTGCGCAGCACGGCGCAGCTGCTGGCATCGATCCCGGCGTAGTAGTTGCCGGCACCGGTTGCCGCGACCGTGAAGTTGACCACCTCGTTCGAGTCGGGATGCAGGCCATCGCCACTGGTGACGTTCGCCGCCACGATGGTGAAGGTGCAGCTGTCGCCTGCGACCAGCGAGGTGCCGGTCGTGAGGGTGAAGTTCGCGCCGCTAGGGGCATTCGGAGTCAGGCTGATGCCGGTGCTTTGCGCGCATGTCAGCGTGAAGGCCCCTGCGGACAGCGTCACGCTGGTATCGAAGCTGACCTGCAAATCGCCTGTGGACGGGAAGGTCGTGGCGTTCTTCGCGGGCACGGTCGAGATCACCTCCGGCGGCGCGAGCGCGGCGGTGCTAAATCCGACGCGCTCGTCCAGCAACATGGCGTGGGTCGTGCCGTCGCGATCGGTCACTTGCGCCGCGATGACCTCCAGGCGGCATGCGGTCGACGCCGGCAGGTCGCTGTTCGGGTCCAGGATGAAAGTCGTGTCGTCGTCGCTGCTGAGCGCGAAGGGCAGCGCGGTCTCCGGCGTATGGGGGCAGAAGACGCGGAATGCCGCGGGCAGTGCGTTGACCGGTTCGTTGAAGGTCACCGAGAGGTTGGCGGCGCGAGGCACCTCGGTGGCGTTGCTGCCCGGCATGGTGGCCGTCACGCTCGGCGGGTCGTCGGCTTCGGTCTCGAACTGGATGACCTCGTTGAACTGCATCGGGTCGATCGTGCCGTCCAGGTCGGAGACCTGACTTGCGACGACCGTCAAGTTGCACAGCTTGCTGTAACCGAGCGCCGCCGAGGGTGTGATGGTGAAGCTGGAGGCCGGCCCGGCCGTGGCGGTGGCGGGCAGCGGGCCCGCGCCGCAGCTCAGGGAGAACCAGCTGCCGCCCACACTCACCGATTCGGTGAAGTTCACCGTCACGCTGGTATCGAACGCATGGCCTGCAGTGTTGTGCGCGGGCACGCTGCTGGCGACCGCGGGCGGGTTGTCGACCGGCGTGCCGAGGATCACGTCGTCCACCGCCAACGCATCGTCGACGCCGGCATCGTTCGCATCGCTCCAGCGGATCCAGAGCGTGCCATTGGCGGCCAGCGCAAGATTGGTCAGCGTGGCGGAGATCGCTGCCCGATTCGCGGCGGCGTTGCCGTTCAATGCCGTCCCGGGGCTGCCGGAGGTCACCGGCGAGACCGCGTCCAGCGCGCTGACCGCCGTCCACGCGCCCGTGGAGAGCGAGGTCGCATTGGTGCTGTAGGCGAACACGAGGCGATCCACGCCGTTGAGGTCGCCCAGCCGCCATTGCTCGGTCACGAAGCTGACGGCAAGGTCGTTGAGCGTCGCGCCGGTGTCGTTGCGCAGCTGCGCGCCGATCGTGGTCGTCAGGCTGCCCGAACCCAGCCCACCGAACGCGCGATCGCCTGCGCCGCTGCTGCCGTAGCTGAAGGTATTGCCGGACGTCGATGTGCCGTCGTCGATGAGGTAGGTCGTGTTCGCGTTGCTGCCGGTCTCGACGAAGTACCACCCGGTCGGAAGCGTGCTGCCGGTGCTGCCCTGGGTGCCGGCCAGGGCATCGAAATTCTGGCTTGCACCGCCAGCGCCATAGGACACCGCACCGCTGCCCACCTGGGCATGCGCGTTGGCGAAGGCAAAAAGGAAGCTGAGCGCGCCCAGCGCGCGGACGGAGTTCAGGGGCATGTGGGATTCGCCGGCAGTCCGGCGCCAGGGTCGTCGAAGGGGGCGGAGTCTAGCGGCGCTCCGTGACACCTGCATGTGCGGGCGCAGCACGGCCGGTGCGGCCGGGTGCGGGTCCGGCCTTGAAAGCCTCCGCCCCGCACCCATGTTCCGAGCCGCACCGCCCCTTTCCCTTGGGGCGGTCCTCTCGCTAGAATTTGGCACTCACCGGTGGCGAGTGCTAACAACCCATCCGGACCCGTTTTTCATCAACAGCTTACGAGGCAGGTTATGAATCTGAAGCCGCTGCACGACCGCGTGATCATCAAGCGCATGGAAGAAGAGAAGGTCTCCGCCGGGGGCATCGTGATCCCGGATTCGGCCACCGAGAAGCCGATCAAGGGCGAAATCATCGCTGTGGGCGAGGGCAAGCCGCTTGACAACGGTCAGGTGCGCGCGCTCAAGGTCAAGGCCGGCGACAAGGTCCTGTTCGGCAAGTACTCGGGTACCGAGGTCAAGGTCGACGGCACCGAGTACCTCGTGGTGCGCGAAGACGACATCTTCGCCATCCTGGGCTGATCGCGCCGCTCTCGCAGAGCCGGGCTTGCCCGGCTCCGATCCACGGATCGTTTCCATCGAGAGCAGCGGAGCAAGCTCCGCTCCACAGAATTCCTCACCTTTTTCAGAGATCGCAAACATGGCAGCCAAAGAAATCCGCTTCGGTGAAGACGCCCGCGCCAAGATGGTGCGCGGCGTGAACATCCTCGCCAACGCCGTCAAGGCCACGCTCGGCCCGAAGGGCCGCAATGTCGTGCTCGAGAAGAGCTTCGGCGCTCCCACCATCACCAAGGACGGCGTGTCCGTCGCCAAGGAAATCGAACTGGCCGACAAGTTCGAGAACATGGGCGCGCAGATGGTGAAGGAAGTCGCTTCCAAGACCTCCGACAATGCCGGCGACGGCACCACCACCGCCACCGTGCTGGCGCAGGCGCTGATCCGCGAGGGCATGAAGGCGGTCGCCGCCGGCATGAACCCGATGGACCTCAAGCGCGGCATCGACAAGGCCGTCGTGGGTGCGGTGGAAGAGCTGAAGAAGATCAGCAAGCCCTGCAGCACCTCGAAGGAAATCGCGCAGGTCGGCTCGATCTCGGCCAACTCCGACGAAGCCGTCGGCGACCTCATCGCCAAGGCCATGGACAAGGTCGGCAAGGAAGGCGTGATCACGGTGGAAGACGGTTCGGGCCTCGACAATGAACTCGACGTGGTCGAGGGCATGCAGTTCGACCGCGGTTATCTGTCGCCGTACTTCATCAACAACCAGCAGTCGATGTCGGCCGAGCTGGATGATCCCTTCATCCTGCTGCACGACAAGAAGATCTCGAACGTGCGCGAGCTGCTGCCCGTGCTCGAAGGCGTGGCCAAGGCCGGCAAGCCGCTGCTCATCGTCGCTGAAGAAGTGGAAGGCGAAGCCCTGGCGACGCTCGTGGTCAACACCATCCGCGGCATCGTCAAGGTGTGCGCGGTGAAGGCGCCGGGCTTCGGCGATCGTCGCAAGGCGATGCTGGAAGACATGGCCATCCTCACTGGCGGCACCGTGATTTCGGAAGAAGTCGGCCTGCAGCTGGAGAAGGCCACGATCAAGGATCTGGGCCGCGCCAAGAAGATCCAGGTGTCGAAGGAAAACACCACGATCATCGATGGCGCCGGCACCGCCGACGGCATCCAGGCCCGCATCAAGCAGATCAAGGCGCAGATCGAGGAGACCTCCTCCGACTACGACCGCGAGAAGCTGCAGGAGCGCGTGGCCAAGCTCGCCGGCGGCGTGGCGGTGATCAAGGTCGGCGCGTCCACCGAGATCGAGATGAAGGAAAAGAAGGCGCGCGTCGAAGACGCCCTGCACGCCACGCGTGCGGCGGTGGAAGAAGGCGTGGTGGCCGGTGGTGGCGTGGCGCTGATTCGCGCCCTGGCCGCGATCAAGGATCTCAAGGGCGCGAACGAAGACCAGAACCACGGCATCGCCATCGCCAAGCGCGCGATGGAAGCGCCGCTGCGCGAGATCGTCGCCAACTGCGGTGAAGAGCCGTCGGTGGTGTTGAACGCGGTGGTCGCCGGCAAGGGCAACCACGGCTACAACGCCGCGACCGGCGAGTACGGCGACATGGTCGCGTTCGGCATCCTCGACCCGACCAAGGTCACCCGCACCGCGCTGCAGAACGCGGCGTCGATCGCCGGTCTCATGATCACCACCGAAGCGATGGTGGCGGAACTGCCGAAGAAGGAAGAGCCAATGCCGGCCGGCGGCCACGGCGGCGGCATGGGCGGCATGGATTTCTGATCCACGCCCTACCGTTGAGTGTGACCACGACGCCCGGCCTAGTGCCGGGCTTCGTGCTTTCATGGGCCGAGTCAATCCGCGGAAAACTTCGGTGCGGCTCGCGAGGATGTTCGAACCCGGCACGCGGCGAGTGTCGATGTGACGCCCTGGACATCGCCCGACACCTGCGCATGAACAGGCGTATGCTGCCCGCGGGGAATCAGGCTCCATCTTCGCAAGGGGGAACACATGAAGCGCGCGTTCGGATGGGCTGCACTGCTGGCGTTGGCCTCGGGCAATCTCGCGGCGGAGACGATGCCGGTGGTCACGTGGGTCCAGACTTCGTCGTCAGCGGGCGATTGCGCCACCTGCGAGATCACCACCACCTTCATTTCGCCCAACATCATGCGGATCGATGCGAATACGGGGTGGGTCGGTTACGGGCACTACCGGGCCTCGGACAACTCGTTCCACGGTGCGTTCGAGTTCACCAATGGTGAATTCGAGAATGTCGTGATCCTTTCGGACTTCACCATCGAGGGCAAGACCCTCACGCTTGATGCGAAGTCCGAGCCCTTGAGCTTCAGGGCGACTTACCGCCCCAAGTAGCGAACGCGGCGCGCCGCGCGCGATGCGCCGGCGCGGTGGGGGCCACTCGGCCATGCTGCAGGCCACGTCCGCTTCGGCCAGCCCCGTACCGCCGGAGCCGTGGTCGAGCAGGGGTTTGACCTCGGGTTCGCTGCGCGCGTTGGGGTCGTGAGTCCGGGGTTGGCAGCGCGCAGCGAGGCGACGACCTCGCTGCCATCGAGTCGCGTGAGGCGCTGGCGCGGGTGCTGGCCTTGCCGATCTACACCTGATGCTGCCGCGCGCAGGATGCCCCGATGCGCCGCCATCCCCGGCGGCGATGAGCTCAACCGCCCTGCGCCATTTCCTTCGCCCACGCATCGGCGCGACGCTGGCACTCCTTCGGGCTCACGTCCTCGACATGGGTGCCGACGCTCCACTGGTGGCCGTACGGATCGCTGATCTTGCCGTAGCGGTCGCCCCAGAACATCGGCGTCACCGGCATCTCGACCTTGCAGCCGGCGGCCACGGCCTTGGCGACGAAGGCGTCGACATCCCTGGTGTAGATCATCACGTGCGTGGCGCTACCGCCGAGCATGAGCGGTGACTTCGAACCCCAGTCGGGATTCTCCTCGCTGATCATCAGCATCGAATCGCCGATCCTGATCTCGGCGTGCATGATGGAGTTGCCGGCTCCGGTCAGGCGCAGCACTTCCTTCGCACCGAAGGCCCTGGCGTAGAAGCCCAGCGCGGCCGCCGCGTCGCGCACGATGAGGTAGGGCGTGAGGCTGCGGTAGCCCTTCGGGATCGCCGCGACCTTGCGTCTTGGTTTGGCCTTCTTTCCCAGGGCCGAGCGCTTCTTCGCAGCCGCGTTGCGCGGCGCGGGTTCCGGCTTGCGGGTCGCGGACTTCTTCGCGGGGGTGCTTGCCTTCCGGGTTGCCATGTCGTCCTCCGTCGGGGCGGGAATGCGCGCCGCCCGAGTGTAGGCCGGGCGGCCGTCGGCTGGGCTGCCGCTACAATCGCCACGGCGCTTGCCGCGCTCGTTCCAGCCCGACGCTTGGTTACCAGACCGCATGAAACTGCCGCTGCCCTTCATCCAGTTGCCGCTCACCTTCGATGCGCCGGCTCTGGCGCGCGAGATCGACGCCCTCGGTGAGTCGGTCTGGATGCCGCATCCACAGGGCTTCCCCGGCAACTCCATGTTGCCGCTGATTGCGGTGGACGGTGACGCGGCGAACGAGAGTTTCGGCGGCGAGATGCGCCCGACGCCGCACCTCCAGCGTTGCCCGTACCTGCAGCAGGTGGTCGCGGCGCTCGGCGTCACCGCGGGGCGCTCGCGCCTGATGCGTTTGTCCGGGCATTCCGAGGTGACCCTGCACGCGGACCAGGGCTACTACTGGATCGACCGGGTGCGGGTTCACGTGCCGGTGGTCACCCAGCCGACGGTGCGCTTCGAGTGCGACGGCATCGGCATCAACATGGCGGCGGGCGAATGCTGGATCTTCGACACCTGGCGCCAGCACCGCGTGCTCAATGACGACGTCAAGTCGCGCATCCACCTGGTGGTGGATACGGTTGGCGGCGATGCATTCTGGAACCTGGTGGGACAGGGGCGCGACCACACCGGGCGCGCGCTGGGCAATGGATTCACGGCGCAGCACCAGCGGCCCGACCCCGGCGCGGCGCGAACCATCGCCTTCGAGCGCAGCAACGTGCCCACGGTGATGACCCCGTGGGAAGTCGATGCGCGCATCGGCTTCCTCGTGGCCGAGGCCGGCACGCATCCTGCCTTGCAGGCGCTGCATCCCTTCGTGCTGCGCTTCCGCAATCGCTGGCGCGCCTTGTGGTCGGCGCATGGCGAACGCGAGGAGGGCTGGCCCGAGTACCGAGCTGCGGTCGACGCCTTCATGGCCGACGTGCGCCGCCTTGCGAGCGGCGTGCAGCTCGGGAACCGGCTGAACTTCGCGGGCGCGATGGAAGCGCAGGTCGGGAAGATGGCCGTCGCATCGAACTTGCGCGGCATCGCACCCACGGCATCGGACGAATACACGCCGCTGGCGACGTCGGCGCGCGACGCCACCGCGATTCCGCCGCCGCCCGGTGATCGCGCTGCCGCACCGGTCGATTCGCAGTTCGCGCGTCCGGTGTTCGTGGTGTCGTCGCCGCGCTCGGGCTCCACCATGGTGTTCGAAGCATTGGCCAGGGCGCGCGGCGTTGCCACCATCGGCGGTGAGAGCCACGCCTTGATCGAAGGCGTGCCGGAACTGAGCCCGGTCACCAATGGTCTCGGCTCGAATCGGCTGGAGGCGAGTTCGGCCACGCCAAAGGTGGTCGAAGCCTTGCGCCAGCGATTCCTCGCTGCGCTGTCGGATCGCGACGGCAACAAGCCGGCAGAAGGTCGCGTGCGCCTGCTGGAAAAGACTCCGAAGAATTCCCTGCGCATTCCGTTTCTGGCGCAGGTGTTCCCGGAAGCCGAATTTGTCTACCTGTACCGCGACCCGCGCGAGACCCTGGGCAGCATGATCGATGCCTGGAACTCGGGCCGCTTCAAGACCTATCCGGGCCTGCCCGGCTGGCAAGGATTGCCGTGGTCGTTGTTGCTGGTGCCGGGTTGGCCCACGCTGATCGGCAAGCCATTGGGCGAGATCGTCGCCACGCAATGGGAGACCGCCACGCGCCTGATGCTGGACGATCTGGCCGCATTGCCGCGCCACCGCGTGCACACGCTGCGCTACGAACGCGTGGTGGCCGATCCCGATGCCGAGCTGCGTCGCCTCAGCGTGGCGCTGGCGCTGGACTGGGATCGCCCGGTCGACGGCGGCCTGCCGCACTCGCGTTACACCTTGTCGCCGCCCGCG
Organism: Chiayiivirga sp.; assembly: GCA_022647565.1. Lineage (GTDB taxonomy): Bacteria > Pseudomonadota > Gammaproteobacteria > Xanthomonadales > Xanthomonadaceae > JALCLA01. The sequence goes on along the minus strand of JALCLA010000002.1, from coordinate 718,502 downwards.
CCGGACAAATGGCGCCGCCACGCGACCGAACTCGAACCGCACTTCGCGCGGATCGAGGCCACGATGCGTCGTTCGGATGCGTTCGCGCGCGGCTGATCGCGGCGCGCCGCCGGCGCGCGGATGCTTGCGCTGCGTGGCGGTTATAGTCGCCGCATGAATCAGCAGCGCGACGTGCTCATCCTCGGTGGCGGCCACAACGGCCTGACCTGTGCCGCGTATCTCGCCGGCGCAGGCCTCAAGGTGACGGTGCTGGAGCGACGCGCCGTGTTCGGTGGCGCGGCGGTGACCGAGGAATTCCACCCGGGCTTCCGCAACTCCACCGCCAGCTACACGGTGTCGTTGCTCAATCCGAAGGTGATCCGCGACCTGCGCCTGGTCGAACATGGCCTGCGCGTGGTGGAGCGGCCTTACTCGAACTTCCTGCCCTTGCCCGATGGGCGCGCGTTCCGCCTCGGTGGTGAACACGGAGCCGGCGAGGTTGCGAAGTTCTCGCGGCGCGATGCCGAGCGCCTGCCGGCGTACTACGCGATGCTGGATCGCGTGGTGGCGGTGCTGCGCGAGCTGCTGACCCGCACCCCGCCGAACGTGGGTGAGCGCTTGACGCTCGCCGACTGGCTCAATTCCTGGCAGGTGGCGAAGCAGCTCAAGCGCCTCGATCTTCGTGGCCGGCGCGACCTGCTCGATCTGTTCGCGAAGAGCGCAGGTGAGCTGCTTGATCATTGGTTCGAGGCCGAGCCGCTGAAGGCGGCGCTGGGCTGGGATTCGGTGGTCGGCAATTTCGCCAGCCCGTACACGCCCGGCAGCGCCTACGTGCTGCTGCATCACGTGTTCGGCGAGGTCAACGGCAAGTCCGGCACCTGGGGCCATGCGATCGGCGGCATGGGGGCGATCACGCAGGCGATGCAGGCCGAGTGCGAGGCGCGCGGCGTCGAACTGATCGCGAACGCCGATGTCGCGGCCGTCAGCGTGAAGCAGGGGCGCGCCGTCGGTGCCACGTTGCGCGATGGTCGCGAGTTCTCCGCGCGCTGCGTGGCGTCGAATCTCAACCCCAGGCTGCTGTACCGGCAACTCGTCGCGCCCGAGCACCTGGATGAGGACACGCGCGAGCGCATCGCGCGCTACCGCTGCGGCTCGGCCACCTTCCGCATGAACGTGGCGCTGAGCGAGTTGCCGGATTTCCACGCCGCGCCGGGAACGCAACGGCAGCCGCATCACCAGAGCGGGATCCTGGTCGGACCTTCGTTGCAGTATTTCGAACAGGCGTACTTCGACGCGAAGTCGAAAGCGCACAACCCGGGCTGGGCGCGCGAACCCATCGTCGAGTTGGTGATTTCATCCACGCTGGATGACAGCCTCGCGCCGCCCGGGCAGCACGTCGCCAGCCTGTTCTGCCAGCACGTGCATCCGGAGGTCGACGGCGGCTGGGATGCGCACCGCGACACCGTGGCGAGGCTCATGATCGACACCGTGGACCGGGTCGCGCCCAATTTCGCACGCAGCGTGCTGGGCTATCGCGCGCTGTCGCCGCTGGATCTGGAGCGCGAGTTCGGCCTGGTCGGCGGCGATATCTTCCACGGCGCGCTCGGCGCCGACCAGATGTTCAGCGCGCGGCCATTGCTTGGGCAAGGCAACTATCGCGGTGCCGTGCGAGGCCTTTACCTGTGCGGATCCGGCTCGCACCCGGGCGGTGGCGTCACTGGCCTGCCGGGCATGAACGCCGCGCGCGAGATCCTGCGTGATGCGAAGGCTAGGAAATTCTGATGATGGGTGACGCACCATCCCGATCCCTGCGTCGCGGGTTTCGCCTCGCACGCGGCTTTGGTTTCGCGGCGCTAGCGCTGTATCTGTCGTACCTGATCGCCGGCAACGCCTTCCTCAACACGGGTTTGGCGGATGCGGCCTTCAACCGCAAACCGGAGCGCTTCCACGCGCAATGGCAGAGCGCGTTGACGCTGTGGCCGGGACGCGCGACGTTCCGGGGCGTGGCGGTGCGCGGGCAGGCGCGACGGGTGCAGTGGCAGGCGCAGGCACAGCGCGTGCATGTGCGCGTCGCGCTGTGGCCGCTGTCGCAGCGCCAGCTGCGCCTCGACGATGTAGCGGCGGATGCGTTGCAGTTCGATGCGCAGCGCGTTGAAGCCGACGTTCCCCCGCCTGAAGCGCGGCCCGGTGGCTGGGTGATCCATCTGGCCCGCATCCACAGCGACAGCGTGAGCCGGGTGCGCTGGGAAGGCGCGGAGGCCGTCGGCCTCGGCCGGGTCGAGTTCGGGTTGTGGAAACAGTTGCGCGGCGGTGCGCTGGAGATCCTTCCCTCGCGACTGCAGTTGCGCGAGGCGCGCGTGTCCTGGGCGAATGAACCCTGGCTGCAGCAAGCGCAGCTTGACCTCGGGTTCGCGCTTGCGCGCCATGTTTCCGCCGACGTCCCGGGACGCACGAACCTCGCCTTGGCGACACTCGAGATCAAGCTCGACGCGGAAGGGCCGCATTTCAGCAGCGCGCTCGATGCCGATGACTGGATGCGGCTGGACGCGCAGCCTGGCGGTGGCCGCATCGAAGCCGACCTGGCGCTGCGCGAAGCGCAGTTGCAGCCTGGCGGCAGGCTGAGCATCGCGCTTCCGGTGCGCCATGCCCAGGCCGACGGCACCCGGCAGAGCAACGTGCTGACACTGGAGATGGCGGTGGACGAGGGCTTGGCGTTGCGGGCCAGTCTGCCGCCGCAAGCCGGGGGCATCGGTTCGCTGGCGGCGGACCTGCGCCTTGCCACGCGCACCTGGCCTGCCGAGGGGACGCCCGCCTTGCTGTCGCTGCTTGATGGCGACATCGCCCTGGATTGGCGCTTCGAATCGTTGCGCTGGCTGTCCGGCGCGCTGGTGCGAGGCGACTGGCTGAGTTTCGATGGCGCCGGTGATCTCGACGCGCAGCTGAAGATCGCCGCGGGCAAGCTGGCCGTCGGCAGTCGAATCGAGGTTCCTGCCGTAGCGATGTCGACCCGCGTGCTGCAGGATCGCGTGCAAGGCATGGCGAGCGCGCAGGGCGAGCTGGTCGCCGGAAGCGATGGCGCGCCGCAGGCCCAGTTGCGCATCGAGGTGCAGCGCTTCGAGATCGCGGCGGAGAGTGCGCCTGAGCAGGTCTACGTGCGCGGCACTGACCTGCGCCTGGCACTGGACGCGGACGGCGACCTGGCAAGGTTGCGCGATACGCTGCGTGGCCAGCTGAACTTCCGCAACGCGGAGATTCCCGACCTCACCGCCTACAACCACTACCTGCCGCGGCGAAATCTCGCGTTCACGGGTGGCCGCGGCCGCCTCGGTGCCGAACTCGAACTCGACGCGGCGGGACGGGTTGGCAAGGGGCGGCTGCAGCTGTCGGCGAAGGCGGCGGCCCTGCGCCTGTCCGAGCTGGCGCTGCGCGCCGACGTGGGCATCGATGCGCGCCTGCGTCGCGCCGACTTCGCCGGGCGGAAATTCGATCTCGGCGGAACGACGCTGGCGCTGGATCGCGTCGGATATGTCCAGGGCGACGAGAGTCGCAGCGACTGGTGGGTGCGCGTCGGCTTGCCGCAGAGCAAGGTGCGGTGGGGTCGACCGCTGCAGTTCGATGGCGAGGCCGACGTGCAGATGAAGGACGTCGGCTTCCTGCTGGCGTTGTTCGCGCAGCGGCGCAGCTTCCCGAAGTGGGCGCTGCGCCTGGCCGATGCCGGCCACGCCACGTTGCGCGGCAAGGCGCAACTGCGCGGTGATGCGCTCGTGCTGGATGAGCTGCGCGCCGGAAACGACCGCTTTGCGGCGCGGGCGCGGCTGAGCCTGCATGACCAGCACCGGCGCGGCGAGCTGTTGCTGAGCTGGAAGAAGCTGGACCTTGGCGTCGAGCTGCGCGATGCCGAGCGCAAGTGGCACCTGCGCAAGGCCCAGGCCTGGTTCGAGCAGGGCAAGTCCTATCTTTCCTCGCCGCCGCGCTGATCGCGCGGCCCAGCGCACCCCGCGCAACTTCCCGTGTGCGTGCGACGCGCAGCCGCTTGCCGTGCCGTTCGTCATGCAGGTGCGCAACGATGACGATCGGCGCCATCGGACGCGCTGCAACGCGTCGTCGTTGCAACGCATCGACTGGTCGCATGCGGCGCAACCATCCGGTCATCGCGCGCGTCTTTCGCGTTAGTGACAAGCACGGACTCGTCACTGTTCGTCCGCGCGGCCCGGTTGGCCGCCAGCGCCCACATCCCCATGCCGGGCGCGATCCATCGAAGGAGATTGCCATGAAAGCTCGTCATCTCGCGCTGGCTCTCGCAACCCTTTTCAGCGCCAACGCCTTTGCCGGTGAGGACATCATCGGCGCACTCGCCGACCAGACTGGACTGACCGAACGCCAGGTAAAAATGGTGGTCGGCCCGCGCAGCTCGCACGCGGCGTTCCTCGCTTCCTACGACCAGGTGCAGCGCCAGTTCGTGAACGCGGTCGGAGCAGAGCGGTACAAGGAGTTGCTGGCACCGCGTGATGCAAGGCCGCAGGTGGCGGCAGAGGAGATCCGCATCGCCCAGGCCGATGCCCCGGCGACGGAGCCCGGCAGCTGATTGCGTGACCTTCCCGGGGCGTCGCCGCGTCAACGAGCGACGCCGCGGGAGTGGTGCGAGCGTAATCAAGGAGTCGCTTTCCGGTAGATGGAGGTGGAACCCCAGCCGGAGATCCTCGTGAGCGTCACATCCAGATCGGTCGCCCCCTCCCTGCTCAGCGGCTTCGTGCCGGCGCTCAACAATGGCGGGGAGGGCACCCCACGGATCGGTGCGACCACGCTCGATCCGGCCAAGGTGGAGGCCTTCAACCAGGTGCTGGTACGCGTCTGCCCGCGCGCGCGGCCGCTGGCGGCAGGGCAGATCGCGGCGGCGGCACGGCGCCTGCTGTTCACCGATGCACGCGAACGCGGCGCCGGCTCGATCGAGCGACGCGTGGCCCGGATCGAAGAGCTGGAACGGATGCGTGCCGACGGCGGATTCGCGCTCGATGACGGCGCCAGCAGTCGCATCCGCGAGTTGGTTGCCTATGTCGAGAATGCCGATGACCTGATTCCGGACGACACGCCGGTGATCGGCCAGCTCGACGACGCGATCCTGATCGACCTGCTGCTGCGCGAGCTGGGCCCGGAGCTGGCCGACTACGCCGACTACTGTGCCTTCCGGCGTGAAGTGGCCGAGCGCGAAGGGATTGCGCCCGAGGCGGTGCGGGTCGACTGCGCCGACTGGATCGCCGCACGCCGGCGCGAGATCGAGGAGCACCGCGCCGAGCGCCGCGGCGGCTACGCGCCACTCGACGTGGCCACGTCGTTCAAGATCGGCTGAGGTTCGGAACCGGCCAGGGACGGCCGCTTCTTTCGGTCAGGCAACGCAGGGCCGGTTGCTCGCACCGTGGGCGCGTGAAAGGATGCGCGCGACGAATCCGTCCGGTGCGGGGACCGATGGACACCACGAGGCTGATAGCGGCGGCGCACGCCGGCGACAAGGTGGCCGAAGCGCAGCTATTCGAGGCGGTGTATGCCGACCTGCACCGGCTGGCGCAACGGCATCTGCGCGCCTCGGGTGCCGCGGAACCGCACGCCACGTCGCTGGTGCATGAGGTGTACTTGCGCATGGCCCATCACGGCGGCCCATTGAACGACCGGCAGCATTTCTTCGCCGTGGCCTCACGCGCCATGCGCCAGATCGTCATCGACCACGTCCGCAGCCGCCTGAGCGAGAAGCATGGCGGCGGAGCCGAACCGATCGCGCTGGATTCGGCGCTGGTCGCGGTGGCGCAAGGCCGCGATGAGGAAGTGCTGCTGCTGGACGCGGCGCTGCAGAAGCTGGCGGGCGTCGATCCGCGCCTGGCGCAGGTGGTCGAACAGCGCTTCTATGGCGGGCTGGAGCTGGAAGAGCTGGCCGAGGTGATGGGCATTTCGAGCCGCACCCTGCGGCGCGACTGGCGCAAGGCGCGTGCCTTCCTTTATCGCGAACTGGCCAACGCGCCGGCCTCCGATGTCTGACACGGCGCGCTGGGGCCTGCTGTCGGCGGCCCTGGACGAACTGCTCGAACTCGACGCCGACGCGCGCGAACGTCGGCTCCAGGCAATCGAAGATGGCGACCCGGGCATGGCGGCCGAACTGCGCGTGCTGCTGGTGGCCGAAGCGACGGATGGCCTGCTCGACGAGGGTATCGCGGCCGCGACCCCGGAATTGTTGAGCGCGCTGGCGGCGCGCGGCTCCGCGGGCGCGACCGAGGACTGCGCGGGTCGCCGCATCGGGCCCTGGCGCGTCGTGCGCCTGCTCGGGCGCGGTGGCATGGGCGAGGTGCTGCTGGCCGAGCGCGCGGATGCGGAGTTCGCGCAGCACGCGGCGATCAAACGCCTCAAGCGCGGCATGGACAGCGACGAGTTGTTGCGCCGTTTCGCACAGGAGCGACGCATCCTGGCCACGCTCAACCATCCCCTGATCGCGCGCCTGCTCGACGGTGGCATCGACGACGAGGGTCGTCCGTATTTCGCGATGGAGCATGTCGAAGGCGAGCCGATCACCGACTATGCGCGTCGCCGCGGCTTGTCCTTGCGCGAACGCCTGGATCTGATGCGGCGCGTGTGCGAGGCCGTGGCCTATGCCCAGGGCCGCCTCGTGGTGCACCGCGACCTCAAGCCCTCGAACATCCTGGTCGATGCGCGTGGCGATCCCAAGCTGCTCGACTTCGGCATCGCCAAGTTGCTGACCGATAGCCACGACGGCGCGCTCACCGGTACCGGGGTGCGGGTCCTGTCGCCGGCCTATGCCGCGCCCGAGCAGATCGCCGGTGAGCCGATCGGAACCAGCACCGACGTCTATTCCCTCGGCGTGCTGCTGTACGAACTCCTGACCGGGAGGCTGCCGCATCGGCGCAATGCGAGCGGGGCCGAGCTGCCAGCACCGTCCACTGCCGTGGATACCGCCGAGCGACCGAGCGCGGCCTTGCGCCGCGAACCGATCGCACAGGCACAGGCCGCCTGGGGCGAACGTGCCGGCGAGCGCGAGCGCTTCGCGCGGGAGATCGACGGCGATCTGGATCGCATCGTGCTCAATGCGCTGCGGCGCGAGCCGGAACGGCGCTATTCCTCGGCGGCAGCGCTGGGCGACGACCTGCGCCGTTTCCTCGACGGACGCACCGTGGCAGCGCGACCCGATACCTCGGGCTATCGGCTGCGCAAGTTCCTGCGCCGGCATCGCCTCGGCGCGGTGGCCACCGGACTCGTGCTGCTGTCCCTGCTCGGCGGATTCGGCGTGGCCTTGTGGCAGGCGCGCATCGCCGGCCGCAATGCCAACGAAGCCGAACGCCAGGCGCAGCGCGCGGAAGCGCAGGCGCAGCGTGCCGAAGCCCAGGCGCGGCGGGCCGAACGCACCAAGCGCTTCGTCGTGACCCTGTTCGAGGCGAGCAATCCGGAACTGTCGCGGCGCGGCGCGCAAACCAGTGCGGTCGATCTGGTGCGGGAAGCCGCCGCGCGCATCGACGCCGAACTGGCCGATGCGCCGGATTCCCAGGCCGAGCTGCGGGTGACGATCGGGGCCAGCCTGGTCGCCTTCGGCGACGTGGCACAGGGCGTGGCCCTGGTCGAGGCGGGCGTGGCGCAACTGCGTTCGATGGCCGGCGCGGATGACATCGCGCTGGCCGACGGATTGCACACGCTGGCCATGCAGTACCAGCAGGTGAATCGGAGAGAGGAAGCCGAGCGTGCGATACGCGACTCATTGGCGATCCTCGACCGGTATCCGCAGAGCGAAGCCCTGATGCGCATTTCGGTGCGCACCACTGCGCTCAAGCTGGCGGCGCTGCGCGGCGATTGGGCGGCAAGCGAGGCCTTCGGCCGGCAGAACCTGGATGAGCGACGCGCCTTGCTGGGTCCGGACGACGTCCGCCTTGCGGTTGATTGGAACAACCTCGCGGCCACCTACCTGCGACGCGGCCGATTCGGCCTGGCGGAGGCCGCCTACGGCGAAGCCTCGCGCCTGATGGCGCTCGATCCCAAGGCACCCGAATCGCGCCAGGCCTGGTTGCGCGCAGGACGCAGCGTTTCCTACGCGGGTCTGGGCCGATACGACGAGGCCGAGCGCGAGGCTCTGGACGGCCTGGCCATCGTCGAGCGCACCCTGCATGCCGGCCACCCCATGATCGGCAATCTCTGCAATGCGCTGGCCGCCCTGATGCGCTACCAGCGGCGACTGGACGAGTCGGCGGCCTGGGCCGAGCGCGCGCGCTCGGTGCTTTCGGCGATCGAGCATCCCGAGCAAGGCATCGCGGAACTGAACCTGGGCCTGGCGCGCCTGGCGCAGGGGCGCGTGGCCGAGGCGGAAGTCGCGCTGGTCGAGGCCGAGCGGCATCTTGCCGCGCAGCGCAGCCGCGAGGACGCGATTTACCTGCATGCCAGCGCGGCATTGGGTCTGGCACAACTGCGCCGCGGCGATGATCGCGGCCTGGCGGTGATCGACGCCGCGCTCGCCACCCTGGAACGACGCCGGCTCACCGACGCCACCAGCTATGCCGAGGTCATGGGGCTGCGCGCGGCGGCGGCCGCAACCACCGGCCAGGATGCGGCGACCTGGCGCCAGCGCGAGATCGCCGCGCTCACCTTGCTGCTGGGCCGGCAGCATCCGCGCACCCAGGCGGCGCAGCAGCGTCGTTGACGGCCGGGGCTCGTGATGCGTGCCGCGCCGCGCCGGCTCGGGTAACTTAGGAGCATCCCGAAGCGGAGCGTGGTGGAGCATGGAGCAGGGCAGCGGGCTGGTCGCGGTGGTACGCAAGCTGGATCCGAAGAGCGCGGCCGAGCGCCTCGCGGCCAGCGCCGACGGCACCATCGCGGACCTGCTCGCCAAGCTGCACATCGGGCACGCGGTCGAGATCCTGGAAGAGTTCGAGCCGGAGCGACGCCAGCGCATCGCGGCCGCCACGCCCTTCGGCCAGGGCCAGCTCTGGCTGCAGGGCCACACCTATCCGGAAGGCAGGGTGGGCCGCCTGATGGAGCGGCCGCCAGCGGTGTTCGCGCCCGGCACCACGGTGGGCGAAGTGGTGGATGCGCTGCGCGAGATCGTGAAGCAGCGCATGGTGATCTACGTCTTCGTCACCGAGACCGACGGTCGCCTGATCGGGGTCGTGGCGTTCCGCGAGCTGGTGTTCGCCAATCCCGAGCAGACCCTGGCCGACATCATGCTTCGCGATCCGTTCTCGCTGCGGCCGCAACAGCCGCTGGTGGACGCGATGCGGGAAGTGGTGAAGCGCCACTATCCGATCTATCCGGTCTGCGACGACGACGGTCGTCTGCTCGGTCTGGTGAAGGGCCAGGCCATGTTCGAGCAGCAGGCCTTCGAGATTTCGGCCCAGGCCGGTGCCATGGTGGGCGTCGAGAAGGAAGAACGGCTCGCCACGCCCTGGCTGCGCAGCTTCAAGTTTCGTCACCCCTGGCTGCTGATCAACCTGCTCACGGTCTTCGTGGCGGCCGGCGTGGTGGGGTATTTCCAGAGCACCATCGACCGCATCGTGGTGCTGGCGGCCTTCCTGCCGGTGCTGGCCGGGCAGTGCGGCAACCTCGGTGCGCAATCGCTGGCGGTGACGATCCGCGGCATGACCCTGGGCGAATTGCGCGGCATGTCGATGAGCGGGCTGATCCTCAAGGAAGGCTGGCTCGGCCTGCTCAACGGCGTGATCACCGGGGCCTTGGCCGGCGCTGGCATGTACTGGGTGGCCAGTGCGCAGGACCTGGCGAATCCGCTTGGCCTCGGCCTGATCACCCTGGCCGCGATGGCGATCGCCTGCGCCCTGTCGGGTCTGGCGGGTGTGCTGATCCCGATCGTGATGAAGCGTTTCGGAGCCGACCCCGCCACCGCCTCGGCCATCTTCCTCAGCACCATCACGGATATCAGCAGCATGGCGTTTTTCCTTGCCTTCGCCACCTGGCTGCTGCCCTGAGCAGGGGGGAATGACGCGGAGGCCGGGAACCGGGAAGCCGTGACGCAGTGCAGCGTGAACTCGGCATGACTTCCGGCATAGGATCGCCCCCACACATGGGGATGTGGGGAGGGAGAAGCCCGCTTCGGAAACGAAGCGGGTTTTTTCTTGGTGCGCGTCCTTGCGCAGAAGCCCGGCCATCCGTGGCCGGACTTCTCACCGCTGTCGCGGTAACGGCAAGTACCTCACGGCGAGCTTGGTGCCGGTTCCGGTCGGGATCGCGGGGCATGCCAGAATCCCGGCATGGATGTGAACCCCGCGCTGCGTGAATTGATCGACGAACGCGTCGCGCGCCTGAGAGCGGCGCAGCCCACGCTGGCTGCGCGCCTGCAGGCCGACCACGAACACGCGACACGCTTGCGGCGCTTGCTGCTGGTCAGCGATTACGCCTTCGAGCGCCTGCTGGCCGAGCCCAATCTCGCTGCGACCCTCGATCAATCCCTCGCGCCGCCCACGCTCACGCCCGAGAACGAGGCCGATTGGCCGCGCCTGCTGCGCCGCCATCGCCACGCGCGCAGCGTGCAGCTCATCTTTCGTGATGCGAACGGACTGGATGACATCGAGGCCACGCTGGCCGCCACCTCGCAGCTGGCCGACACCTGTTGCGCGCTGGCCCTCGGGGCGGCCGAGCGCAGCTTCGAATCCCGTCACGGCAGCGCCCGCAGCGCCGGCGGCGAGGCGCAGGGCCTGATCGTGTTCGGCCTCGGGAAACTCGGCGGCAGCGAGCTGAATTTCTCCTCCGACATCGATCCGATCTTCGCCTATGCCGAGTCCGGCCAGAGTGACGGCGAGCGCTCGCTCGACAACGAAATCTACTTCCAGCGCCTGGGCCAGCGTCTGATCCAGCTGCTGGGTGACATCACCGAAGACGGGTTCGTCTATCGGGTCGACATGCGGCTGCGTCCGTTCGGCAGCTGTGGCCGCCTCGCGCAGTCGTTCGCCGCGATGGAGCACTACTACCAGCGCGAGGGCCGCGACTGGGAGCGATACGCCTGGATCAAGGCGCGTCCGATGGCCGGGGACCTCGCGGCAGGCGCGCGTTTCCTCGATACCCTGCGGCCCTTCATCTACCGGCGCTACCTCGACTACGGCGCGTTCGAGGGCCTGCGCGAGATGAAGGCGCTGATCGAGGCCGAGGTGGCGCGGCGCGATCTGGCCGATCACCTCAAGCTCGGCCCGGGCGGCATCCGCGAGATCGAGTTCATCGTGCAGCTGCAACAGCTGATCCGCGCCGGGCGCGAGCCGGAACTGCGCCTGCGTGGCTTGCTGCCGGCGCTCGCCATGCTGCGCGAGCGCGGCCATCTCGCGCCCGGGAGCGCCGATGCGCTGGCCACCGCGTATCGCTTCCTGCGCCGCCTGGAGAATCGCCTGCAGATGCTGCGCGAGGAGCAGACCCACCAGTTGCCCGAGGATGGGGCGACCCGAATGCGCCTTGCGGCCGGGCTGGGCCATGCGCACTGGGACGCGCTGGCGGCCGACCTGGAGCGACATCGTGCGGTGGTATCGGCGGAGTTCGCGCGCGTGTTCGAGGCGCGTCAGCGCGGGCGGGTGGCGGGCGACGCATTGGCGATGTACTGGCGGCAGATCGACCGTGAGGCGCCGGCGTCGGTATTGCGCGAGGCCGGGTTCGCGGATGCGGATGCGCTGCACGCGCGCTTGCGCGAATTCGCCGGATCGAGTGCCGTGCGTACCCGCTCGGCGCGTGCGCGCGACCGCATCGATCGGGTGCTGCCCACCCTGCTCGCCGCAGCGGCGCGCAGCGCGCAGCCGGACCAGTCTGCGGAGCGGGTGCTGGCCTTGGTGAACGCGGTGATCCGGCGATCGAGCTACCTGGCCCTGCTGGACGAGCAACCCAGCGCGCTGGCGCGTCTGGTGGAAGTGATGGCGGCGAGCGCCTGGATGGCCGAGCGCCTGTGCGCGCATCCGGTGCTGCTCGACGACCTGCTTGACGCGCGCATCGATGCCACGCCGCTGCGTCGCGACGATGTGGGCGAAGCCCTGCAGCGGGTCCTGGCCGCGGTGGACGGCGAGGACTCGGAAGCGCGGCTTGCGGTGTTGAACGAGTTCCGCCAGAGCCAGGGCTTCCGCATCGCGCTGGCCACGGTGTTGCGCCGGCAGCCGGCGGTGGAGGGCACTCGCCAGCTCGCGTGGGTGGCGGAGGCGGTGCTGGGCGCGGCCCTGCCCCAGGCCTACGCCGACCTCGCGCAAACCCACGGCCGCCTGCCCGACGGAGCCGGCATCGCAGTGCTGGGCTATGGCAGCTTCGGCGGCGAGGAACTGGGCTTCGGTTCCGACCTCGATCTCGTGTTCCTCTACGACGGCACCTACTCGACGCAGGAAAGCGACGGCACGCGACCGATGGATGCGGCGCGCTACCACGCCCGCGCGGTGCAGAAGCTGATCGCCCTGCTGCAGATCCTGACGCCGGCCGGACGCCTGTACGAGGTCGATCCACGCCTGCGTCCGGACGGGGCCAAGGGTCTGCTGGTGTCGACCTTGCAGAGTTTCTCCGACTATCAGCGCGCGCGCGCCTGGACGTGGGAGCAGCAAGCCCTGGTGCGGGCGCGATTCATCGCCGGCGATGCGCGTGTCGGTGCGGCCTTCGAGTCGATCCGCCGTCAGACTCTGGGCCAGCGCCGCGATGTGGACCAGGTGCGGCGCGAGGTGGGCGCGATGCGTGCCCGGATGCGGGCCGAGCTCGACCGCAGCGATGCGGCGCGCTTCGACCTCAAACAGGGCGAGGGCGGCCTCGTGGACCTCGAGTTCCTGCTCCAGGCCGGTGTGCTGGGCGGCGCGGCGCAGCATCCGGCGCTGTTGCAGGCCACGCGCACGCCCGACCTGATCGAGGCATTGCGTGCGAGTGGTTACTTCGGTGACCACGAAGCAAGCTCGCTGCGTGACGCGCACGCGGATCTGCTGGCGCGTTCGTTCGCCTGCACCCTCGATGCGCGCCCGCGGCTTGCCGCCTACGACCCGGCCCTGGAGCGCGCGCGCGCATGCATCCGCGCCGCATGGCAGGCGCATGGCTTGCACGGCTGAGACGTTGCTGCCGGGTGCTACAGCCAACCCTTGGATCGGGCGATGCGGTAGGCCTCGATCCGGTTCTCGGCGCCCAGCTTGCCGATCGCCTCGGACAGGTAGTTGCGCACCGTGCCCTGCGACAGGTGCAGGCGTTCGGCGATCTCGGCACCCTTGACGCCTTCGCCAGCCAGGCGCAACACCGCGCGCTCGCGTTCGCTGAGCGGATCGGTTTCATCCCAGGCGGCAACCGCCAGCTGCGGATCGATCGCGCGTCCGCCGGCCTGCACCTGGCGCAGCGCGGCGGCCAGCTGGTCGCTGGGCGCATCCTTGAGCAGGTAGCCGCGCACGCCGGCGTCGAGCGCGCGGCGCAGGTAGCCGGCGCGACCGAACGTGGTGACGATCACCACGCGCGTGGCGAGCCCGGCGTCACGGATGCGCTGGGCCAGCTCCAGACCGGTCAGGCGCGGCATCTCGATGTCGGTGATCAGGATGTCGGGCGCGTGCTCCTGTACCGCTTGCCACGCGCTCTCGCCGTCGCCGGCTTCGAAGCGCAGATCGAAGTCGGTTTCCAGCCGCAGCAGCGCCGCGAGGGCGCCGCGCACCATGGCCTGATCCTCGGCCAGCACCAGGCGGATCATGCGCTGGCCTCCGATGCCGTGTGCGGAACGCGCAGCACCAGTCGTGTGCCGGCGCCGCGTGGGCTATCGATTTCCAGCGTGCCGCCGACCGCGCCAAGCCGCTCACACATCCCGGTGAGGCCGGTGCCGGCGCTGTCGATGCCGCCGCGACCATCGTCGCTGATGCAAAGGCGCAGACGCTCCGGTTCGTTTGCCAGTTCGATCTCCACGCGCTGCGCGCGCGCATGGCGAACGATGTTGGTGACGGCCTCGCGCACGGCCAGCGCCAGCGCCTGTTCGATGGCTGAAGGCGCGTCGAAGGGCGCGATGTTCTGGTCGAGGCGGATGTCGGCGGCGAGCAGCGCCAGTCGCGCGGAAGCGAGTTCCGCCTGCAAACCGGTGGCGCGGATGCCCGCGACCGCTTCGCGTACCTGCGCCAGCGCCTCGCGCGCCACGCCTTCGACCTCACCGATCTCGCGGCGCGCGGCCGTCGGGTCGCGCTCGATCAGCTTGCCGGCCAGTTCGCTCTTGAGCGCCACCACTGACAGCGTGTGTCCGAGCAGGTCGTGCAGGTCGCGCCCGATGCGTTCGCGCTCGGCCATGCCGGCGAGGCGTCTTACCTCGTCCTGGGTCAGGCGCAGCTCGGCGCTGCGTCGCGCCTGCGTGCGCGAATACAGGATGCCGGTCATCACGATGCCGCCGACCATGGCGGCGACGGCCACGGCGGCCAAGGCCAGGCGCAGGTTGGGCACCAGCGCCACCAGCACGAGAGCCGAGACGCCGAGCAGCACCACGCTCAGGCCGATCGCCATGCGCAGTCGCAGCGCGGTTGCGCTCATCGCCATGGCGTAGATCAGGAAGGTATTGCCGCCGCCGAAACTGAATGGCGTCAAGGCCCAGCCGATGACCGCCGTGGCGACGATGTAAGGCAGCGGGCTGCGCTGCGCGCCACGCCGGTAGAAGGCGAAGTGCAGCGGCAGGAATGCGGCGGTCGCGACCAGGGTGGCGAGCAACGCGCGACCGGCTTGCGGCACGTTGAACAGCAGCGGGATGTAGGCGAACAGCAGGTAGACTAGGGCGAACCCGGCATGCTCGTTGAGATCATGCTCGCCGGGTGGCCGCTGCAGACGGGTGACCATGACCTTCCTCCGGCGAGAACCTTAGCGCACTTCGACCGTATCGATCTCCAGGGCGAATGCGCCCTGCGGCAGCCCGGCACTGAGTGCGAAGCCGCGCAGGTTGGTGGCGTCGAGCCCGGGGAAACCCGCGAAAGGCATGCGGACCTCGCGCCACTCGGGCGTGGCGACGAAGGCCTGCATCGCAGGCACGCCCCCCATCGGGCCGGAGAACACCAGCACCCGGTACTCGCGTCCGTCGCCGCGGACCTGGAACACGAGTTCCCTCAGCGCGGACGCATCCACGGCCTGCATCGGCGCGGAGCCGGGACTGTAGAGCGCGCCGGCCCAGGGCCAGGTGGCGCCGGGCCTCACCTCGCCGCTGATGCGCAAGGCGCCGGCACTTCCATTCGCGCCTTTGCCCGAAACGTCGAGGCGCACGTCGGACTGGCCCGAGGCGATCTTGTCCGTGGTCGGGCTCCAGCCCGCGCCGACGCCGCCTTCGAGCTGCCCGGCATCGAAGTCGCCGAGGCGACCGGCGCGCCAGGTCTGGTCCGCGACGCGCGGTGGCGCAGCGCGATCGCGTGCGACGACGCGGCCGTTCTTCCAGATCGTGGTGATGGCGCGGGTGGCGGTGATGTCCTTGGTGGGATCGCCGTCAACGAGGATCAGATCGGCGCGCATTCCCGCGGCAATGCGACCCCGATCGGCGAGGCCGAAGGCCCGTGCCGGTGCCGAGGTCGCGGCCACCAGCGCCTCCGCTGGCGTCAATCCGGCGCGCACCAGTTGCGCGAGTTCTTCGTGCAGCGCGGCACCGTGCGCCGTGCCGGGGTTGGGTGCGTCGCTGCCGGCCAGGATGGTGACGCCGGACGCGTGCAGGCGGCGCAGGTTCTCGCGTGCCGTGGCGATCAGTGGCGGGTTCGGCTTGCCGAAACCGAAGCGCGCGGCCAGCGTCTGATGCTGCTCCGCAGTCAGCCACGGCGCGATGCGCGGGTCCTCGTGCACCGCGGCGGCCTCTCCCGCCATACCGGCAACCACCGTGAGCGTGGCGACCACGAAGGCCTTGCGCTCCTGCGCCAGCGTGAGGAAAGCCTCGTCCGCCAACGCATCCTCGAAGCCGTGCACCAGGCCATCGGCACCATCGCGCAAGGAGGCGCGTGCGTGTTCCTGCCCCGAGGCATGCACCACGGCGCGCAAGCCTTGTGTGTGCGCGGCGGAAATCACGGCCGCGGCGGTGGCGTCATCCAGCGTCGGCAGGCTCGCATTGCCGGTGAAGGTATGCAGGTCTTCGCGCACCAGCTTGATCCAGTCCGAACCCTCGGCCTTGCGTGCGCTTACCCATGTCGCCGCGTCGTCCGGCGTCGACAGGGTCGGGATGTCCATCCCGAACTGGGTGCCGTGGCCGCCGGGCGCGGTGGCGAGCGTGCCCGCCGACCACAGGTCTGCCTGATCAGCGGCATCGAAGGATTCGCGCGCTCGCCTGGCATCCGCCAGCTGGCGGTGATCGCTGAACATGTCCAGCATCGTGGTGACCCCGAAGCGCAACGCATCGCGCCGCGCATTGCCCCAGGTGTGCACGTGCGCATCGATCAGGCCAGGCAGCAGGCTCTGGCCGCGTGCGTCGATGCGCGCGTAGTCGGCGGGCGGATCCAGCGTGACCGCTATGGCTTCGATGCGGCCATCGCGCACCTGCACGCTGGCCTGCGGCCAGAGCTTCTCGCCGTCGAACACGCGCGCGCCGTCGATCACGAAGCGGGTCGGCGTCGATGCCGGCGCCGGCTCCGTGACTGTTGCCTTCGGTGGCGCGCGCAAGGAAGCGGGTTCCGGCATCAGCTGCAGCAGCACCGCGACCAGAGCGGCGAGGCTGAGAACGACCACCAGATGCAAGGCTTTCATTCGGACCTCAGGTGCGACGCAGCCGCAGCGCGGCCAGGGTGAGGAACAGCACGCTCATCAGCGCCAGCGCGAGCAGGTGCAGGCCGTAGTTCACATCGGGCAACTGACCCACGATGCCGAGTGCGAGCTGGCCCAGGTGCCAGGCGGGCCAGACCACGGCGCCCTTCTGCAGCATCGCCGGCAGTGCGAACAGCGGTATCCACAGGCCGGAAAGAAACGACATCGGCAGATAGACCAGGTTCACCAGCGCGACCGCGGCCTGGCCCTTGACCAGGGTTCCGATCCACAGGCCGAAGGCACAGAAGGGCAGGGTGCCGAGCAGCAAGGCCAGGGTCAGCAGCGCCCAGCTGCCGGGTGCGATGCGCACACCGCCGAATCCGGCCGCGGCGAACGTGAGCACAACGATCACCGCGAGCGCGAACGCGAGGCTCATGGCGATCTTGGCCACGAAGTAGGCCGCGATCGGCATCGGGGACACGCGCTTGAGTTCGAGCAGGCCTTGCTCGCGTTCCATCGCCAGGCCCACGCCGAAGCCGAACAGCGCCGGGCCCATCACGCCGAAGGCGCAATACGTGGCGAACAGGTAAGTGGCCTTCTGGTAGCTGCCCCATTGGCCCGGAAGCACGAGGGCGAACATCACGTAGAACAGCAAGGGGAAGGCCAGGGTCGGCAGGGCAAAGGCCGGCGTGCGCAGCACGCGCAGGAATTCGTACCAGGATTCGAGTGCGTACAGGCGCAGTTGCGGCGGGCGCGCCAGCGCATCGGCGGAAACGACGGATGCATTCATGCGGCCAGCTCCTGCGTCGATGTCGTGACGCTCGATCGGGTCAGGGAGACGAAGGCTTCTTCGAGGCTGAGCGGCGCGACTTCCAGCTCGCACAGCGAGGCATCCAGGGCCAGCCAGCGTCGCAGCACGGCTTCCGCGTCGCGACTGCGAAGTTCGATGCGACCGTCGGGCAGTTCGAGTGCGGCGGGGTCGGCCCAGGCGTGCAACTCGCCCAGACCCAGGCGCGTGCGCGCCCGCAGCCGACGCCCGGCGGCCAGCGACTTGATCTCGTGCGGGGCGCCCTGCGCGAGCACACGTCCTGCGGCCAACACCACGATGCGGTCGGCGAGTGCGTCCGCTTCTTCCAGATAGTGCGTGGTGAGCACGATGCCGGTGCCCTCGCGCCGCAGGTCGCGCACCACGTCCCACAGCCCGCGCCGCGCTTCCACGTCCAGGCCGGTGCTGGGTTCGTCGACCAGCACGAGGGGTGCCCGCCCACAGATCGCCAGCGCGAACTGCACGCGGCGCTGCTGTCCACCCGAGAGTGCGGCATAGCGGCGCTGCGCCACATCGGCCAGGCCTGCCAGCGCCAGCGTCTCGGTCAGTGACCGCGGGTGCGGGTAGTAACTCGCGTGCAGGCGCACCAGTTCCGCCACGCTCAGGCTCTCGGGCAGGGTGGCTTCCTGCAGCATCACGCCGATGCCGCGACGTTGGCGCGCTTCCAGCGGATCACCGCACAGCAATTCAGCCGAGCCCGCGTCCGGTGCGAAGCGCCCGCTGATCAAGCCCAGTGCGGTGGTCTTGCCGGCGCCATTGCCGCCGAGCACGGCCAGCACCTCGCCGGCGTGCACCTCGAGGTCGACTCCATCAAGGGCGGTGACTGCGCCGTAGCGCTTGCTCGCGCCTTGCAAACGGGCCAGCGCGGTAGCGCCGGAGCGAGGTGGAAAGGTGCGGTCGGGGCGTGGCATGGGCGATCTCCTCGGGACGGCGCCAGAGTGAGGTCGCGCGCAGGCATCCTGCAGTGCGAAGGGTCAGGACTTGCGCCTGACGTTTGTCACCTGCGTGCCGTGTCGCGGGTCAGTCGAACGCGACGTAGCACACCGCCGAAAGCACCACGATGCCGATCAGGTCAAGCACGAAGCCCTCGCGCAGCATGTCGCGGCCGCTGACGTGGCCCGAGCCGTACGCGATCGCATTGGGAGCGGTGGCCACCGGCAGCATGAAGCCCACGCTGGCCGCCAGCACGGCCGGGAACATGAAAAGCGCCGGATCGGCCCCGACCGCCTTCGCGGTGGCGGCGAGGATGGGCATCAGCAGCACGGCCGTGGCGGTGTTGCTGGCGATCTCTGACAGCAGCACCACGCTCGCCACGATGCCGAACAGCAGCAACGGGATCGGCAAGGTGCTCAGGCCAGCCAGACGCTGTGCCAGCGCGTCGCTCAGCCCGGTGCTCTGGAATGCAGTGGCCAGAGCGATGCCGCCACCGAACAGCACCAGTGCGCCCCAGGGCACGCGCTCGGCGGTTTCCCAGTCGAGCAGGCGTTCGCCGCGCCTGCGGCCCGACGGGATCAGGCACAAGGCGACCACCGCCAGCAATGCCACGCTCGCGTCGTTGGCACCGGGCAAGGCCAGATAACGGCTCCAGCCGCCGAAGGGTTCGGTGCGGGTGATCCACGCCAGCGCGGTGAGCGCGAACACGATCAGGACGCGACGCTCGTGCGCGGTCCAGGCCCCCGGATGCGGAAGTTGCGCCGGCGGGGTGCCGCCCAGGTTCCGTCCCAGCCACCAGCCCATCAGCGGCAGGAAGATCGCAAGCAGGGGAACGCCTACCTGCATCCAGTCGACAAAGCCGTAGCGCGTGCCGGTGGTCTGCTCGTAGACCTGCATGAACACGAGATTGGGTGGCGTGCCGATGGGCGTGCCGAGGCCGCCGATGCTGGCGCCGTAGGCAATGGCGAGGATCAGCGGCGCGTGCAGGCGGCGATCGGGATAGGTTTCCAGGATCGCGAGCGCCACCGGCAGCAGCATCAGGGTGGTGGCGGTGTTCGAGATCCACATGCTGACCAGGCCAGCCGCGGCGGTGAAACCGTACAGCAGCGAGCGACCGCTGCGACCGCCGAAGGCGCGCACCATGCCGAGCGCGAGGCGGCGATGGGCGCCGCTGCGCTCCAGTGCACGCGACAACATGAAGCCGCCGCCGAGCAGCAGGATCAATTCGTTGCCATAGCTCTGCGCCACTTGCTTGGCATCGAGTACTCCCATCAGCGGGAACAAGGCCAGGGGCAGCAGGGCCGTGACCGGTGCGGCCACCGGCTCGAACATCCACCACAGCGCGCACCACGCGGTGACGGCGAGCGTGGCCGCGAGCAATGGCGGAGCGCCCTGCGCAAAGGCCAGGCCACCGGCGGCGATGGCAAGCAAGGGCGCGAACCAGAGACTCGCGCGGCGGATCGGATGCAAGGTGGTGGTCGCGGTGGGGGTGCCCATCGCGCGAGTTATACTGGCGCCGCATTCTCGCCGCCAGACGCGGCATCGGGAGCTTGAACCAAGCGATGAAGCAAACCCTGGGCGCGCTCCCCGGCCGTGCCGCCGCCGGCGTGCAGCAGTTCTTCGAGTTCGAGGCGGCCGGCGGCGTGCTGCTGGTGCTGGCGATGCTGCTTGCGCTGGTTTGCGCAAATTCACCCTGGCAGGGTTACTACGACGCCCTGATCTCGGTGCCGGTCGAAGTCCGCGTTGGCGCCCTGCAGATCGCCAAGCCGCTGCTGCTGTGGGTCAACGACGGGTTGATGGCGGTGTTCTTCCTGCTGGTGGCACTGGAGATCAAGCGCGAGGCGATTTGCGGGCATCTGGCGACGCGCGAACAACGGGTCCTGCCGCTGGCCTGTGCCGGCGGCGGCGTGGCGCTGCCGGCGCTGGTGTACGCACTGCTCAATCGCGACGATCCGGCCGCGCTGGCGGGTTGGGCCATACCCACCGCCACCGACATCGCGTTCGCACTCGGCATCCTGTCCCTGCTCGGGTCGCGCGTGCCGTTGGCGCTGAAGGTATTGCTGTCGGCCATCGCCGTGATCGACGACCTCGCTGCGATCGTGATCATCGCGACCTTCTACACCGCCGAACTCTCGAGCGCCGCCCTGCTCGGCGCGGGCGGCGCCCTGTTGGTGCTGCTGGCGCTCAATCGCTGTGGTGTGAGGCGCGTCTCGGCCTACGTGCTGGTGGGAGTCGTGATGTGGGTCTGCGTGCTCAAGTCGGGCGTGCACGCCACGCTCGCCGGGGTCGCCACCGGCCTGTTCATTCCGCTCGGCGATCCGGGCGATCCCGATGACGCGCCCCTGCGCACGCTCGAACACGCGCTGCATCCGTGGGTGGCCTACGGCATCCTGCCGTTGTTCGCGTTTGCCAATGCAGGCCTGAACCTGTCGGGGCTGGGGTGGAGCGAGGCGGTCCAGCCCGTGCCGCTGGGCATCGCGCTCGGCTTGTTGCTGGGCAAGCCGATCGGAGTGTTCGGTGCGGCGGCGGTGGTGCTGGCGATGCGCGGGGCGCGGCTGCCGCAAGGAATCACGTTGGGTGCGCTGTTCGGCATGGCCCTGCTCTGCGGCATCGGATTCACCATGGCCCTGTTCATCGGTTCGCTCGCGTTTGCCCCCGACGCGTCCTACGCGCTCGCCGCGCGCGCCGGCATCCTGCTCGGCTCGGGCGCGGCGGCGCTGCTGGGCACGCTGTGGCTGCTGTGGGTGTTGCCGCGCACGGCGGCATCGTCCTGATGCGCGCCCTCGTCTTCGGTGCGAGCGGCAGCATCGGCCGCTTCCTGTTGCCGCGCTGGTGTGACGCCGGTGGTTCAGCCCTCGCGCTGACGCGCGCCGTCGACCGGCCGTCCGACGCGGCGCAACTGCGCTGGCAAGCCTTCGACCTGTGCTCGGGCGAAGATCTTCAGCAGGAGGTCGACGTGGTCTTCAGCCTTGGCCCGCTCGATGCTTTCGTGGCCTGGTGGGGACGCAGCGCGGTGCGCGCCTCGCGCCTCGTGGCCTTCGGTTCGACCAGCGCAGCGAGCAAGCAGGACTCGCCCGTGCCGGCGGAGCGTGACCTGGCGGCGCGCCTGGATGCC
Organism: Chiayiivirga sp.; assembly: GCA_022647565.1. Taxonomy (GTDB): domain Bacteria; phylum Pseudomonadota; class Gammaproteobacteria; order Xanthomonadales; family Xanthomonadaceae; genus JALCLA01. Next base: position 697,002 of record JALCLA010000002.1, on the reverse strand, counting down.
GCTGAAGCGCAACTGTTCGAGGTCTGCGCACGACGCGAAGTGCGCGCCACCGTGCTGCGGCCAACCCTGATCTACGGTGACGGGACCGATCGCAACCTGAGCCGGATTGCCCAACTCGCGCGACGCTGGGGTCTGTTCGTCTTGCCGCGCGGTGCCAGCGGCCGGCGCCAACCCGTGCATGCCGACGATCTCGCCGCCGCGGCCTGCGTGGTCGCCCGGCATCCCGGGCCGCTGCAGGCGCGCTATGACCTGCCGGGTGGCGAAACCCTGGCATATCGCGCCATGGTGCAGCGCGTGCTCGCGAGCCTGGAGCCGCCGCCGCGCCTGGTCGAGCTGCCGCGCCTGCCGTTTGCGGCAGCACTCGCCATCGCGCATCGCCTCGGGCGTTTGCAGGATGCCGGCAGCGGCGTGCTGGCGCGCATGGGGCAAGACCTCGTGTTCGATCCGACGCCGGCTCAGCGCGATTTCGGCTACGCGCCACGCGCCTTCGAGCCGACCCGTGCGATGTTCGTTGCATCCGAAACTGCTGGATTGGTGCATCGCAGCAGAAAATAAAATCGAGATTCCATACGCGGACGCATTGCCATTCGGCGCGACGCTACCTAGGATACGAGCGCACCAGAAACATCCCCGATCGCCGTAAGGACAATAATCATGCAGGCCAAACTCACCTTGGCAATGGCGTTGTCGTCGCTGTGTCTGGCGGCGTGCAGCAGCTCCAGCAACAGTTCGCGTGCGGAGCCCACGCCACCACCCACTCCGATTACCAGCGTGCTTACGGCGCGCTTCGACCCGTCCACCGGCGTCGTTCCGCTGCCCAACAACCTGCTGCTCAGCGGCACGCGCGACCTGACCCTGAACCCGCCGGTGGTCAACCCGGCCAACTTCGGCGATCCGACCGCGGCGATCAGCACCCTCGATGGCTGGAGCACGGTGGGTCCGGGTTCCACCAGTTTCAGCACCGCGCCGGCGGCAGCCTCGATCGTGCCGGGCCAGACCGTGCGCATGTTCGAGGTCACGCTGACCGGCCCCGGCGGTGGCGTGACCGGCGTGACGCGTGAACTGGCCGCGCCGGCCGAGTTCGTCACCGCGCTCGCGCCCAGCGACACCAGCGGCCGCACCTTGGCGATCATCCCGACCGCACCGCTCAAGCAGCTCACCTCGTACCTCGTGCTGATGACCAACGGCATCCGTGATGCCGCGGGTACGCCGGCCACGCCGGACCAGACCTACTTCCTGTCCAAGCGGACCTCGCCGCTGTGCGTGAACGGGGCCAGCACCGATCCGCTCCTGCCGTCGGCCACCGCCTGTGCCCTGGAACCGGTGCGCCAGCTCACCAACTCGCACCTGGGTGCCGCGGCAACGCGTGGCATCGGCGCCGACTCGGTGGTGTCGTCGTGGGTATTCACCACGCAGGCGATCACGCCGGTCCTGCAGGCGGTCCGCTCGCGCGTGCAGCCGGGGACGACACGACTTGCGCCCACCGGCCAGACCACGGCCATCGCCGGCCTGCCGCCGATCGCCGACGTCTACATCGGCACCTTGACCTTGCCGTACTACCTGCGCACCGCCACCCAGTCCGGCTACTACAACGGCGCCAACGGCCAGCCGCTGCCCGGCCCGCTCGCCGGCTTCTGGCGCGCCGCGCCGAATGGCTACGTGCCGCCGTTCGCCGGGCAGCTCGACCCGACCTCGACCAACATCACCTTCGCCAATCCGTTCCCGGTGAAGCAGGCCGATGTCACCGTGCCGGTGCTGATGACGGTGCCCAATGCCGCGTCCGGGCGGACCAAGCCGGCAGCCGGTTGGCCGATCGTGATCTTCAACCATGGCATCACCCGCAACCGCACCGACGCGCTCGCGATCTCCGCAACCCTCGCCAGCCAGGGCTTCGCGGTGGTGGCGATCGACCAGCCCTTGCATGGCCTGCCGCGTGCCAATCCGCTCAACATCGAGAACACCCCGCTGGGTCCGCTGGCAGAAGAGCGCACCTTCGATGTCGACTACGTCAACAACACCACGGGCGCGGCCGGCCCCGATGGCGTGGCCGACACATCCGGTACGCACACCATCAACCTGGCCTCGCTGCTGACCTCGCGCGACAACCTGCGCCAGGCCGTGGCCGACCTGTTCGTGCTGGCGGCCAGCGTCCCGGGCATGGACATCGACGCCAATGGCGCCGGTGACTTCGACGGCTCCAGCATCAGCTTCGTCGGCCAGTCGCTGGGCGCGATCACGGGCACTTCGTTCCTCGCGATCGAACCCAACGTCAACGTCGGCCTGCTCTCGGTGCCCGGTGGCGGCATCGCGCGCCTGCTCGATGGCTCGCCCACCTTCGGTCCGCGCATCCGCGCCGGCCTGGCGGCGGCCGCGAACCTGCAGCCCAACACGCCCGACTACGATCGCTTCATGGGTGCAGCGCAGCAGGTGGTGGATGCGGTGGACCCGATCAACTACGGCTTCGCATCGGCCCAGAACGCCATCGTGCTGCATGAGGTGGTCGGCGGCGGCAGCGTGCTGCCGGACCAGGTCATCCCGAACACGGTCGCCGGCGCGCCGTTGAGCGGCACCGAGCCGCTGATTCGCGCCCTGGGCTTGCCGACCATCACCAACAACACGCCGAGCCAGCCGCCCGGCGTGCGTGGCGCGGTGCGCTTCATCGTTGGCGATCACGGTTCGCTGCTCAGCCCGACGGCCTCGGCGGCAGCCACCACGGAAATGCAGCGCCAGATGGCGAGCTTCATCGGATCCGGTGGTGTGGCCCTGCTGGTCACCGACCGCACCGTGATCCGCACCCAGTAAGCCCAGCCACGAATCGAGGACAACACCATGAACCACATCCAGACGATTCGCGCGCGAGGCTTGCAGGCTTCCCGCGCGCCACTCGCGGTGGCGCTGGCGGGCGCGCTGCTCGCCACCTTCGCCGCACCCGCCGTCCAGGCCTTCGAGTTCAGCCGCGGCGAGCTCAGCGGCAGCCTCGACACCACGGTGAGCTACGGACTCTCGGCGCGCATGGAGGATCAGGACGACGACCTGATCGGCAAGGCGCAGTTCACCCCGACCCTGGCGGCGCAGGTTGCGGCCTTGCAGGCCCAGGGCCGTTACCTCGATGCGCAGGCCTTGCAGATTGCCGCGCGCGGACGTTTCTCGGTCAACGGCGATGACGGCAACCTCAACTACGACGACGGCGACCTGTTCTCCAACGCCTTCAAGATCACCAGCGAGATGAGCCTCAACATCCGCGACTCCGGTGCGTTCGTGCGTGCGACCTACTTCTACGACTTCGAGAACGAAGGCAAGGACGTGCTCTCGGACCTGGCGCAGGACAAGGTCGGCAGCGAGTTCAAGCTGCTTGATGCGTTCGTGTTCCACAATTTCGCGATCAGCGACACCTCGAACGGCTCGGTCCGATTCGGTCGGCAGGTGGTGAGCTGGGGCGAGAGCACCTTCATCCAGAACGGCATCAACGTCATCAATCCGATCGACGTCGCCAAGCTGCGCGTCGCCGGCGCCGAGCTGAAGGAAGCCTTCCTGCCGGTGGATTCGCTCTGGGCCTCGTTCTCGATCACCGAGAACCTCTCGGTGGAAGGTCTCTACTTGCTGGAGTGGGAAGAAATCGAGCCCGATCCGGCCGGCACCTATTTCAGCACCAACGACTTCGCCACCATCGGCGGCACCTTCGTGATGCTGGGCTTCGGCACGGCGCCGCAGCCGGTGAACAACCCGGAGCTGTTCTGGGACGTGTGCGCCAATCCAGCCGGTGGTGCGGTGGGCTTCGGGCTGACCGACACCGGCCTGCCGCCGGCGCTGGTGGGCGCGGGCTGCGGCGCGGCCTTCGCCCGCATCCCCGACCGCAAGGCCAGCGACAGCGGTCAGTACGGCGCGGCGCTGCGTTACTTCGCCTCGGAGCTCAACGAAACCGAATTCGGCTTCTACTACCTCAAGTACCACAGCCGTCTGCCGGTGATCTCCGGTTTCGCCATTACCAGCAGCGCCACCAGTTCCGGCCGCGTGATGGTCGAATACCCGGAGGACATCAAGCTCTACGGCATGAGCTGGAACACCTCGCTGCCGCTGGGCGTGGCCTGGCAGGGCGAGGTCAGCTACCGCGAGAACGCGCCGCTGCAGGTGGATGACGTCGAACTGCTGTTTGCCGGCTTGAGTCCGCTCAATGCGCTGATCCCGCAGCCGCAGCTGCGCTTCAACAGCCAGCTCGGCAGCTACGCGCCGGGCGAGTACATCCCGGGCTTCGAGCGACACGAGATCAGCCAGTTCCAGTCGACCTTCACCAAGGTGTTCGGGCCCGGCAATTTCCTCGCTGCCGAGCAGATCGCCGTGGTCGGCGAGATCGGTGCCACCAAGGTCTGGGACCTGCCCTCGCATGACCTGCTGCGTTACAACGGCGATGGCACCGATACCGGCGGCGGGCCGGACATCTCCACCGGCCAGCTGCGCAACCCGGTGACCCAGATCGACGGCTTCCCGACGCAGTTCTCGTGGGGCTACCGCCTCGCGGCGCGCGCCGACTACAACAACGCCTTCGGCAGCCCGGTGAACCTCTCGCCGCGCATCGCCTTCAACCATGACGTGAACGGCATCACGCCGGGTCCGGGCGGCAACTTCCTGGAAGACCGCAAGTCGATGACGGTCGGGGTCGAGGGCACCTACCTCAACCAGTGGTCGGCGGACCTGAGCTACACCGCGTTCTACGGAGCTGGCACGCTCAACCTCATCGGTGACCGCGACTTCCTGTCGTTCACCGTGAAGTATTCGTTCTAGGCGATTGGGGGAGAACCACGATGCGTACATTCAGCATGAAGGCGATGGCCGGGCTTGCCGGTCTCGTGTTGAGCAGCGGCGCGGCGTTCGCCGCCGTCGGTGCCGACCAGGCCGCGCGCCTGGGCAAGGACCTGACCCCGATGGGGTCGGAAATGGCCGGCAACGGCGGCGCCATCCCGGCCTGGAGTGGTGGCATCAAGACGCCGCCGTCGGGTTACAAGGTTGGCACGTTCCACCTGGATCCGTTCGCGGCCGACAAGGCCGAGCTGCAGATCACGCCGGCCAACTACAAGCAGCACGCCGACAAGCTCACTGCCGGTGCGCAGGCTGCGTTCGCGAAGTACCCGTCGTTCCGGATGGACATCTATCCAACGCGACGCTCGGCCTCGTTCCCGGAGCGGGTCTACGAGTACACCGTCAAGAACGCGACGGCGTGCAAGCTGGTGGCCGACGGCGATGGCATCGAGAATTGCGCCGAGGGCTTTCCGTTCCCGATTCCGCAGAACGCCTACGAGGTGATCTGGAACCACAAGCTCAAGCACAAGGGACTGTCGGTGCTGAGTTACTCCAACCAGGCAGCTCCGACCGCCTCGGGGGCATTTACCCTGATCCGCCTGCGCGAGGAAATCCTGGGTCTGTACTACAAGCCCGGCAATACCACCGAGTCGATCAACAACATCCTGCTTTACTACAAGCAGGAAGTGCTGGGTCCGGCGCGCCTCGCCGGCCAGGTGCTGCTGGTGCACGAAACCCTCAATGCCAAGGCGGCGCCGCGCCAGGCCTGGGTCTACAACCCGGGACAACGCCGCGTACGCCGCGCCCCGAACGTGGCCTACGACAATCCGGGCACCGCGGCCGACGGCCTGCGCACCAATGACATGACCGACATGTACAACGGCGCGATGGACCGCTTCGACTGGACCCTGGTCGGCAAGAAGGAGATGTACGTGCCGTACAACTCCTACGTCGCACACAGCGACAAGACCAAGGTCAAGGATCTGGTCAAGCCCGGCCACATCAACCCGGACAAGCTGCGCTACGAGCTGCACCGGGTGTGGGTGGTGGATGCCAAGCTGAAGAAGGGCGCGCGCCACATCAACAGCCGTCGCACCTTCTACGTCGACGAAGACAGCTGGCAGATCCTCGCCATGGATCACTACGACGGCCAGGGCGGCATGTGGCGTTACTCGGAAGCGCACTCGATCAACTATTACGAAGTGCCAACGTTCTGGGCCACGCTGGAATCGCACATGGACCTCAAGTCGGGGCGCTACATCGCCACCTTGCTCGACAACGAGGACAAGGTGCGTGACTTCGGCCACAACGGCACTCCGGTCGACTACTCGCCGCAGAACCTGCGCACCTCCGGCGTGCGCTGAGCCAGCAGCACGATCGAGGGGTAGCACCGCCAGCCGCGACCGCAAGGCGCGGCTGGCGGCGTTTTGGGGATTCAATTTTTCACATGGCCGGCGCGGGGCTTCGACTACTAGGGAGGCCGCTGGATCGGCTAGGCTAGGTGCGCCGCGTCGATGGCGCGCGGCGACATCGGTTCGAGGGAAGGGGAATCGCATGACATCCACACAGGTTCTGGCGCGATCGATGCTCCTGGCGCTCGCCTTCGGCGGCGCACAGGTCACGGCGCAGGAAGCCACCTCCGCGCCGCAAGCCGCTGCCGCCCCGGCGTCCGCCGCACACAGCGAGACCATGCCGCTGGCGACCAGCCAGGCGCTGATTCTCGACTTTGCCGAAGCCACGGCGCGAGCGATCGCGGTGGGAGAGCGCGGCCAGGTGCTGCTCTCGGAGTCGCGCAGTGACTGGCGCCAGGTGGCCGACGTGCCGACGCGCGCCAATCTCAACGCCATTGCCACCGTGGGCGACGAGGCCTGGGCCGTGGGCCAGGATGGCACCATCATCCACAGTGCCGACGGCGGCCAGACGTGGACCTTGCAGCGCAGCGACCCCTGGCATGCGCCGGGCGACGACGAGGAGTTCAATCCGCGCCAGGGCATGCCGCTGCTTGATGTGCTGATGCTGGATGCGCAGCACGGATTTGCCGTTGGTGCCTACTCGCTGATGTTGCGCACCGACGACGGCGGCCAGACCTGGGACGAGGTCTCGATCAACAGCGCAGCCGCCGACCCGGCGCAGGAACCCGCGGCAAACGAAATGGAAGCAGAACCCGAAGCGGACGCCGCGCCCGAGGCCGGCGACGACAGCTGGACCTTCGACCAATCCGATCTGGAACTGGAAGAAGAATCCGATCCGCACCTCAACGCCATCGCGCGCACCGGCGACGGCGCGCTCTTCATCGTGGCCGAGCGCGGCGCGGCCTATCGCTCGCGCGACAACGGCAACACCTGGGAGCGCCTGCAGCTTCCCTACGAGGGCTCGATGTTCGGCGTGATCGGTTACGACGGACAGCGCGTGCTCGCCTTCGGCATGCGCGGCAATGCCTTCGAAAGCAGCGACCTGGGCGAGCACTGGGACACGCTCGACACGGGCACCCAGCTCAGCCTCATGGGCGGCACTGCGCTGCCCGAGGGCGGCGCCGCGCTGGTCGGTGCCAATGGCGTGGTCGTGGTGCGCGCCAACGCGAGCGCGCCGCTGACCCTGCACACGTTCCAGACCAAGGCGCAGGAAACGCCGGTACTCGCCGGCGTGCTGGCACAGAGCGCGAGCCAGTTGGTGGTGAGCGGGGAGAAGGGCGTGGGCAGCTTCAGCGTGCCTGCAGCGCCCGCACAGTAACCAAGCGCGGCGCCACAGCAGCGCGGGCACAGCGACAGACCGGGAAGGGGAGCACACATGGCGGGCGGTTCGAACTACCAAGCGGGTCCCATCACCCGCGCACTGGAAAACCTGGTCTTCGGCGCGCGCCCGGTGGTGCTGCTGATCTTCGCCGCCATCACCGTGGCCATGCTGCTCTTCGCCTCGCAGCTGCGCGTGGATGCGGGCTTCAAGAAGCAGATCCCGCTCGAACACGAGTACATGAAGACCTTCCTCGACTACGAGGCGGACTTCGGCGGCGCCAATCGGGTGCTGATCGCGGTGGTGGCCAAGGACGGCGACATGTTCGACACGTCCTTCTTCAATACGCTCGAAGGCGTGACCCGCGACGTGATGGCGATCGAGGCCACCGACGACGCGCGCGCCCGTTCGCTGTTCACCCCCAATGTGCGCTTCGTCGAGGTGGTGGAGGACGGCTTCGCCGGCGGCAACGTGATCCCGGACGACTTCACCCCGGGCGTCGAGGGTTTCGAGGGTTCGCCCGAGCAGTTCCAGACCATCCGCGCCAACATCGTGAAGGCCAACATCGTCGGTCGCCTCGTGGCCAAGGACTGGTCGGGCGCGATGGTGTGGGCCGACCTGATCCCCGAGGATTCCGGCACCAGGCTCGACTACCAGGCCGTGGCGCAGCAGTTCGAGGACATCCGCGCCAAGTACGAGAACGACCAGGTCAGCGTCCACATCATCGGTTTCGCCAAGATGGTGGGCGACATCAGCGACGGCGCTCGCTCCGTGATCAAGTTCTTCCTGCTCACGATCGCCTTCACCTGGCTATTGCTGTTCCTCTATTCCACCTCGGCCAAGCTGGCCTCGCTTACCGTACTGGCGGCAATCATTTCGGTGATCTGGATGCTGGGCGCGTTGCGCCTGATGGGTTTCGGCATCGATCCCATGAACATGCTCACGCCGTTCCTGATCTTCGCGATCGCGGTCAGCCACGGCGAACAGATGATCAATCGCTTCCGCGGCGAGATCTTCTTCGGCGGCCTCGAAGACGGCAGCGCGGACGAACTGCGCGCGCGCCAGGGCGTCGACCCGCTCACCGCGGCGCGCGCCGCGTTCCGCATGTTGCTGGTGCCGGGCATCGTGGCCCTGGTCGCGGGCTGCATCGGGTTCGCCACGATCCTGATGATCCCGATCCGGATCATTTTCGAGCTGGCGATCACCGCCACCGTCGGCGTCGCCATCACCATCCTCACCGACCTGATCCTGCTGCCGGTGCTGCTCAGCTACACCCGCCTGCGCAACATGGAGCGCAAGCGCGAGTACCGCCTGCGCCAGCTCACCCGCTTCGACCGGATCTGGGCGCTGATGTCGAAGTTCAGCAAGCCGGTGCCGGCCGCCGTCATCATCCTGGTCGGTGCGGCGAGCTGGTACTTCGCCGAGCGCATGGGTGACCGCGTCATGATCGGCGACGCGCAGGAAGGCGTGGCCGAGCTGCGCCCGGAGGCGCGCTACAACCAGGACGCGCGCATGATCTCCACCAAGTTCGCGCTTGGCGTGGACATGGTGAACGTGATTGCCGAAGCGCGCCCCGACGCCTGCACCTTGAGCTACCCGACCATGGAGCTGGTCGACCGCTTCGCCTGGCACCTGACCAACGTCGAGGGCGTGCAGCAGGTCATGACCTTGCCCGGCGTTGCCAAGATCGTGAACGCCGGCTGGAACGACGGATCGATCAAGTGGCGCACCCTGCCGCGCGATTCCGATTCGCTGCGCCTTGCGACGCAAGGCTTCGAAACCGACTCGGGCCTGCTCAACTCGGACTGCTCGGCGATGCCCGTCACCGCCTTCCTTGCCGACCATCGCGCCGAAACCATCGACCGCGTGGTGGCGGCAGTGAAGGAATTCCGCGAGCAGAATGGAGCCTGGCATCCGGGCGTGAACCTGCGCGAGCAGCTTGCGGCGGAACAGGCCAAGGCGATGGAAGCGGGCGAGGAATTGCAGAACGACTCGGTCAACCTGCGCCTCGCCACCGGCAATGTCGGCGTGATGGCGGCGATCAACGACACGGTGCGCGCGGTCGAGCACAACATCCTGCTGATGCTGTACGCCGCGGTCTTCGTCATGTGCCTGATCAGCTTCCGCAGCATCTTCGCGGCGTTCTGCATCGTGCTGCCGCTGGTGCTGGTGACCGAACTCGGTCACTCGCTCATGGTGAAGCTCGAACTCGGCATGAAGATCAACACCCTCACCGTGGTGGCGCTGGGCGTGGGCATCGGCGTGGATTACGCGATCTACATCTATGCCCGCATGCGCGAGGCGATGCAGTCGGGCAAGACCCTGACCGAGTCCTACTTCATCGCGCTCAAGACCACCGGCATCGCGATCTTCTACACCGCCCTCACGCTTGCCGTCGGCGTGGCGATGTGGATCTTCTCCGAGCTGAAGTTCCAGGCCGACATGGGCCTGATGCTGACCTTCATGTTCGTGGTCAACATGTTCGCGGCGCTGATTTTCCTGCCGGCCCTGTGCCGCTGGCTGCTGCGTCCGACCGAGAAGGACAGCTGGACGCCGGCGGCGTGATCCGGGCCTGAGGCGGATCCGCCGCACGCCCGACCGGACGGCGGATACGCGAGTCGTGGGACGAGCTTGAATGCCGCGCCGGCGTCGGCGAGGATGACGCCTCCACAATGACAGGGGGAATCGTTCCATGCCGACCAACAGCAATCTGGAAGCGCTGTTCGACAAGCTCGCCAACGACGATGGATTCCGCAGCCGGCTTGAGGCGAATCCGGCGGCGGCGCTGGGAGAGCTCGGCATCGAGGTGCCGGCCGCGATGAAGAACGAGACCGTGAACCTGCCCAGCAAGGAAGCGGTGCAAGCCAAGCGCGCACAGTGGCTGGCGCAGGCGCACGATGCGCCGCACGCCATGATGATCTTCTTCTGCCTGAAGTGAGCCGCGCGGCGCCGGCGCGCTGGCTGCGGCGCGCCCGGCGCTGCTACCTCGAGTGCGGCGACCGCCCATGGATCGATCTCGCAGCACTCCTGCGTGGCGAATTGCTGCCTGGCTCCGCGGCGATGGTGAGAGCGTACCTGCCGCCCGATGCCAAGCCGATCGACATCGATGCGGATGAAGCGCGGGTGATTGCGCTTTGTCCGCAGCACGAGTGGGTCGAGACGAAGACGCTGCAGGCGCCGCACGCGGCGGTGGCGCGCCTGCTTGAACTCGGCGTGCTGCGGGGAAGCGATGAAGCCCGGCCCGAACGCGAAGACGGTGTCGGGAGCGATGCACATGCAGAATGGTTCGGGCCCGCGACCCTGTATCACTACGCCTCGCGCTGGCACGGTGTCGAGGCGCGTCCGGATTTGCCGGGCGATGCGATCGCGGCGCAAACCGCTTACTCGCAGAGCGCGGAAGCCTTCGCCGCGGACGCGCAGGCGCGTGGTCCGGTCCCGACGCACCGGCACTCACGCGGTGACGACGCACGCGCGATCGAGTTGCCGAATCCGCCGGCAAGCGGATTCGATGCCTTGCTCAAACAGCGCGAGACCCATCGCCTGTTCGACCCGGCGCGACCGCTGGCGCTGGCGGCCCTGGCAAGCTTGCTGCATCGCAGCTTCGCCACGCAGGCCGAAGCGCCGATGGGAGGTGGCCTGACCGCACAGCGCAAGAACGCGCCCTCAGGCGGCGGTCTGCACCCGGTCGAGGCCTATGTGCTGGCGTCCAATGTCGATGGGCTGGAAGCCGGCTGGTATCACTATCGCAGCCACCAGCATCGGCTTGCGCCGATGGAGCCGATGGCGAAGGCCGAGGCGGGTCCGCGCATCGTTGCGCGCACGGCCGGGCAAGCCTATTTCCGCGACGCCGCCGCACTGGTGGCCCTGACCCTGCGATTTCCGCGACATCACTGGAAATACCCGCGTCACGCCAAGGCGTACCGCGTGATGCTGCTCGATGCGGGGCACGTGGGGCAGTTGTTTGCGCTGGCCGCGACCGAAGCCGGCCTGGGGGCGTTTCTCACCGCCGCGATCAACGAGGCCGACATCGACGCCGATCTGGGCCTCGATGGCATCGAAGAAGGGGTCGTGGCGGTGCTCGGCTGCGGCCATCCAGCCAGCGATGGCGGCGTGCTGCGCCTGTCGAGCTACGTCGTCACCGGCTGAGCCCCCGCATCCGCCGCCGGTAGCGAAGGATCGAGGCGCTGCCAGGCCAGCAGGTTGCCCAGGTGGGTCGAGAAGTGGTTGTGGTTCTCGGCCAATCCCGCCGCGAGCCGCTTGCGCGCTTGCTGCGCTCGCTCTTTCCTGGCCGCATCCTGGTGCAGATGGGCGTGCGCGGCCACTTCCAGTTCGAAGAACGAAAACAGCGGAGCGTGATCGCGCCCCTGCATGGCGAGCCGCAAGGCCTCTTCCGCCTGCCCCGCGTGCAGTGCGCGCCAAGCGCGGGCAAGTTGCGCGGCCGCGTTGAGGGTCGGGAACCGGGCCCAGCGTCCGACCAGAATGGCGTCCACGTCCGTGCCTTCGTTGTCCCAGCCCTTGCGTGCCAGGAACGCGATCAGCATCAGCATCTCGAAGGGCGGAAGGTCGAGCGCGCCACCGCTGGCCACATACAGCTCTGGCGCGAGTGCCTGTCGCAATGCGGTGGCGGCGCTGCGCGCGCCGGCCTCGTCGCCCAGTGCATCGCACAGCAGCGTGCGGTGGCGCAGGCCGACGCGCTCGGCGGTACGGAAGCGTTGCGTCAGCGCCTGATCGCGCAGCCCATCGGCCACGCGCAGGGCCGAGGTCAGGTCGCCCTGGTGGACGAGGGCAAGGATCTCGGCTTCGGCATGATCGACCTGCCAGCTGACGCTGCCGCTGCCGCGGAACCGTTCCAGCAATGCGCGTGCGGCATCGGTATCGCCCTTGACCAGAAGCGCGCGCAACATGCCGAAATGGGTCGGGTGATCGGCTCGCTTCAGGCTCTCCTCGAACGACGCGATGGCGTCGTCGAGATGGTCTTGACCCAGCTGGCAATAGCCCAGGTGGTGCCAGATCGTGTAGATCCAGGGATGCGGGATGTTGCGGCCCGCCTCGAACCCGCGCTCGCCCGCGGCAAAGTCACCGAACTGTGTCCACTCCACCAGCGCGGCGTTGTTCGCGGCCGCGGCATCGTCAGGGAAGGTGGCCGTCATCGCCGACCAGCGCGCGCGCATTGCCACGGGATCTTCGAGCCAGGTCAGGCAGCCATCCACGTACATCTGTTCGCGCCGGCTCAGGCGCGAGCCGAGATCGGCGGCCTGGCGCCAATAGCGTTCGCCGATCCCGCCTTCGGAACGGCGGATCGCATGCAAGGTGCCGAGCTTGGCCAGGGCGCTGGCGAACTCCGGATCCAGCACCAGCGCACGCTCGAGCAAGGCGATGGCTTCGTCATGCCGGCGTTCGCGCACCCGCAACTCGCTTTCGGAGTACAGGCGCAGCGCTTCCAGATTCGCGGTGGTGACCTTGGCCAGCGGCTGGGTGTCGCGTTGTACCTCAAGTTCGGGTTCGCCGAACACGCCGCGGATCGTCGCGGCGAGCCGGTCGAGGCCGGAAGTGAGCTGGCTCAGATCCTTGATCTGCTCCTGCGCGGCGCCCACCGTGTGGCCGAACTCGGCCTCGATCACTTCGGCGCTGAGCAGGATGCCGCCATCGAAGCGGGCGAAGTTCGGAACGATCGCGGCCACGGCCGATTCGCGCCGTGCGATTTCCAGCGCATCGGCCCGCTTCACCGGCGGCTGCTTGAGCATGCGTTGCATCGCCGCCTGCACCGCGCCGGGGTCCACCACGAAGGCGAAGCGCGATTGCTGCAAGGCCACGCGCAGCGCCGTGGCCAGCACGTTGGCGAGGCTGGCATCGGTCTGGCCTTCCCAGTCCGACAGCACCAGCCATTGCGACTGCCAGCGTTGCATCGTATTGCGCTTCCACCACCACCAGCCGAGCGGGGCAGCAACCGCTGCGCTGGCGGCAGCGGCGCCAAGCAGCACGCGGCGTCGCGCCAGGCGCTGCAGCGAACGCACCTTGTCGTTCTCGATCGGTTCCTTGCGCGCCAGGCGTTCGTCCGCCGCGACGGCATGGACGTGCACCGGCGCATCCACGCCCTTGAGACGCCATGCGCCATGCGCAGCCCAGTGCAGCGGCGTCTGCGCATCGAGCTGATCCACGCAGGCGCGCGCGGCCAGATCGAACACGGTGCCGCTGACCAGGGTCTGGCCGCCATGTGCGGCCGACATCAACCGTGCGGCGATCGGCTTGGCCAGACCGGACACTTCCATCTGCTTGGCGCCGCGCGCGACGTCGTCGGCGGCGTTCTGGCTCAGGTAGGTTTCGCCCACATGGATGCCGACCCGTGCCAGCAGGCGCAGCGGCAGTTCGTCGGACAGGGCTTGCAGCGCGCGGTGGTAATCGAGGGCGAAGCCGACGGCTTGCCACGCGTGCTCGAAAATGAAGAGGAAGCCGTCGCTGCGGTCGATCTCGATGCCGTCGTAGCGACGCAACAGGCGGCGCGCGGCTTCTTCTTCCTGTGCCAGCACGCGCGCGGCGCGGCGATCACCCAGACGCTCGATCAGGCGCGTGCTGTCGACCAGATCGGTCAACAGCAGGGCGCGGATGACCGACTGCTCCGCGGCGGCGGGAAGGCGCGAGTCCATCGGCCAAGTCTAGCCGTGGCGCGCGCAAACACGAAGGTGACGGATTCCTAGTGGCCCGCAGCCGGCGCTGCGGGCCGCGTGAGGTACAAGAGCCGCGCCGCCAGACCGTGCGAACGGCTCTCGGTTTGTCCGTTGCAACCCGCTGGCAAGCGGGCCCAGGCGCGTTCAACGCAGGCTTTCCGCTCCATCGCGGAACACGAAAGCGCGCTCGATCGGCGCTTCTCCGGGCACGTCGCCGAGCGCGCCCTGCGCGATCCAGTCGTAGATCAGGCCCTGCTGTTCGAGCGTCAGCGGGTTCTGCAGGAAGGGCATGCGCAGCCCGCCCCAGCCGGGGTCGTCGCAGTTGACCTTGTCGAACAGCGCGCTGTCGTAGGGCTTGCCCGGAATCACGACGAGGTTCACGATCTTGTAGATCGCGTCGATGTCCTCGTCGGTGAGGTCGAGGCCTCCGTCGAACTGCCCTTCGTTGTGGCAGCTGGTGCAGCGGCCGGTCGGGAACAGCTCGTTGAGGATTGGCTTGACCTGTGTCTGCCAATCCACGTTGAAGTTGATCGGCGCGCCGCGCAGGTCATCGCAGCCCGTGCCGCCAAGTTGGGCCAGCGCCGCCGGTGCGGCCAGCGCCAGCCACGCGGCCAGCGCGGTTCGGGCTCCCCGATCAAACCCCATTCATCAGCCCCGGCACGATGCGATTGAAATAGGCGAAGGTCGGCGTGGCGACCGCATTCGCGTAGGGACCGCTGGCGAAGTTGTCGAGGTTCGGGAAGATCGAGGGCAGGTCCGTGCTCGCCACGCCCATCCATTGCGCCAGCGTGGCGGCAAACTGGTCCACCGCCAGAGTCGGCAGGAACTGCCCGCGGCTGAAGCACTCGCCCATGCTGGCGTTGTCGCTGACGCTACCGGTGAGCGAGTTGTTGAGCACGATGCTGGGATAGCGACCGTAGACCTGGCCGCCGTTCACCGCCCCGCCAAGCGCGAACTGCACGCTGCCCCAGGCGTGGTCGCTGCCATTGCCGTTGGAGTTGATGGTGCGGCCGAACTCGCTGGAGCTGAACAGGGTCACCTCGTTCTGCTTTCCGATCGCGACCATGGCCCGGTAGAAGGCGTTGGCGGCTTGCGAGACGCGCTGCAGCAGGCGCTGGTGGCCGTTGCTGCCGTCGATGTTGCCCATCTGTCCATCGTGGGTGTCAAAGCCGCCGACGTTGACGTAGAACACCTGCCGGTTGGCATTGATCGGGCGTGGCACGGAAGGATCGGTGCTCACCACGATCATCTTGGCGATCTGGCGCAACTGGTCGGACAGGCTCGATCCGGTCGGCCAGCTGAAGCCGGTGCTGCCGCCGCCGTGCACCGGGTGCGCAGTGTTGGCATTGAGCGCCACGATGGCCGGGTTGATGACCTCGTCCGCCAGCACCAGCGAGCGATCGACGATGTCGCCGTACTCGGTGGTGAAGGCCTGCGGACTGGCGGCGTTGAGCAGTTCGCGCAGCGCGGTGCGGCGCACGCCTTCGAACTGGTTCGCCGGCGGGTTGGTGGGCGTGGTCTGGGCGCGATAGGCGCTGAGCGAGGTGGCCGGCGTGGTGCTGGAGGTGGACAGCGCGAAGGAGAACAGCGGCACGCCGCTGGAGAAATCCACACCGCTCAGGAAGCGGGTCTGGCCCGAGAGCGTGATCGTCGGCGGCAGGCCGGCGGTGAGGTCGTTGGTCAGCGCCACGCGTCCGGCCACGCGCCCGCCCCAGCCTTCGCGCGTTTGCA
Source organism: Chiayiivirga sp. (assembly GCA_022647565.1). Lineage (GTDB taxonomy): Bacteria > Pseudomonadota > Gammaproteobacteria > Xanthomonadales > Xanthomonadaceae > JALCLA01. The sequence continues at coordinate 681,082 of JALCLA010000002.1, read as the reverse complement.
CGCTGGAGCCGGTGCCGATGTTCCAGAGGTTGGTCTGGTCATTGTGCGAGTAGAGCTGCGGCGGGCGGCGGCGCGTGTTGAACTGCGCGACGGTGGTCGGCTCCACCAGCGCTCCGACATTGGCGAGGAAGGCGAGGCGGTTCTCGTTGTAGAGCTGCGCCAGCTCAGGGCAGGACGGATTGACGCCGTACTGGCCGCCGCCGATCGAATGCGCCATTGGCGGGGTCTGGCCGGCGATGAAACCGGTGCCGCTCCAGTGCGGCAGGGCGAGGCCGGCACCGTTGCCGCCGAGCGGGTTGTAGATGCCGTTGCGCGCGGTGACGTACTTGGCGTGCGCCGCGGCATCGCCCGGCATCAGCAGGTTCCAGGCGTCGTTGCCGCCGCCCATGTAGAGGCACACCAAAGCCTTGTAGCCACTGGCCGGCACGCCAGCCAGCGCGGTGGGAATCAGCGAGAGCTGCGGCAGCAGGGCCTGGGCGCCGCCGCAAGCCACCAGGCCGGCGCCAACGCGGAGGAAGTCGCGGCGCGAGGATCGTGAACGGGTCATGGCATCGCTCCTCAGCGCTGGGTGTTGAACTCGGGCGAGATCGCCACGAGGTGGATGAGATAGAGGATTTCGCGGCGGCGCGTGTTCTGCGCCACGGCTTCGCCGAAGGTGCCGGTGAGGCCGGTGCGCAGCAGGCGGAACAGGCTGCCGCGCATGCCGGTATTGGCGACCAGGTTGCCCGGATTCGCGAGATCGCCGACCCCGCCGCTCATGCTGCCGGCCATCAGGCGCAGGTCCAGCGCATCGATCAGCGCGACGTCGTCGCTGGCGCTGCAGGTGGTGCCGCAGCTGCCGCCCGGCAGCACGTCGAGCTGGGCGTCGGGGAAATACGCGCTGTCGACGGGGGTGGGTGAGCGCAGCGCGCCGTGGCAGTTGTGGTTGTTGCCGCTGCCGCGACCGATGCACAGATGGTAGTAGAGGTCGTTCGCGGCGAGGATCGAACTGCTTTCGTTGACGATCTGGAATTCGGGCGAGAACAGGCCGAGGTCCGCGATCTCGCCCGGCACCTGGAAGTCGGGCTCGTAGAAGTTGAACACCGAGGGCGCGCCGAGCGGACGTTGCCCGTAGGCGCACTGCGGCCAGCTCGAATTGCCGCAGGGTGCGCCGAGGCGGGCCCAGCGCCGGTAGCCGTTCGGGTTGGTGTCGCCCGACACCGCGCCGAAACTGCGCCACAGCTGCACCAGCTTGAGCATCGGCTCGCGCGGCTTGCCGGCGTTGACGCCATTCAGCGCCACCGGCTGGCGGGCCTCGGGATCCATCAGGATCGCGGTTACCACGGCGCGCAGGTCGCCGCGCACGCCGCTGCCGTTGTTGGCGAAGACGTTGGCCACGCGCTCGATGTAGTCGGGCGTGGGGTTGCTGCTGACCAGGCGCTGGATCAACTGGCGCGACACCATCACCGCCGTGTTGGGTTCGTTGAACAGCAGGTCGATTGCCGCGTTGAGGCCGCTGTCGCAGTAGCTCAGGCACTCGGTCTTGTCGGCGAGCGGCGAGCCCACGCCGATCGAATCGCAATTGGTGGCGCCGGCATTGCGGCCGATGCCCGGGTCGGTTTCGGCCAGGGTGAGCATGACCGCGCCTTCGATCTCGATCGCCTTGCTCGCGCCGGGCGTGCCGCCTGGGATCGACTGCCCGGCGGCCAGTTCGATCGTGGCGCCGGCGGGATTGGTCGGGGTCGTGCCCGGGTACTGGAAGCCGCTGCGGTCGCGCCCGGTGTCGTGGTAGCGCGGGTAGCAGATCATCGGCTCGTAGCGATCCGGATGCACCAGGCCGCCTTCGTCATTGATGGTGAGCGAGGGTGGCGTATTGAAGTAGTTGCCGGTGGCGAAGCTGCAGTCGGTGCCGGTGCATGCACAGTTGCGGTTGATCGCCTGCCCGGCCACGACGCGGTTGCCGCTGCAGGCGTAGCTCAGGCCGGTCAGGACGCGCGAGAGCGTGGTGACCGTGGCCTGGTTGTAGGTGGGCGTCGGGTTGATGGGGTCGGGCAGTGGGCTGAAATCGCTGTCGCGCGCGATCAGGCCGATGGTGAAGAGCTGCATCAACTCGCGCGCGAAGTTCTCGTCCGGTGCGATCAGGCCACTGCTGGGCAGGTTGTAGCGCGCGATGCGCACCGCCTGGGTGCCGTTGTTGGTGGCGTCGCTGCCGGTGCAGTCGTGGTATTCCAGGCCCGGCGTGCTGGTGTTGGTGTCGTCGTTGAGCGGCGCGCGCTGGTCGTAGCAGCGCGGGGTGATCTCGAACTTGCGGTTGCGCAGGTGGGTGAGGTAGCGCCCCATCATCGGGCTGCGCAGGGTGTCGCGCAGCAGGGTGCGGAAATTGCCCATCGCGTTGCGAACGATGATGTCGTTCCACTCCGCCATCAGCACCGGCTCGTCGCTGAGCCCCGCGTCCTGGTCCGAGACCACGATCATCTGGCCCAGCGCCCAGGCCATGCGCTGGCGCAACTGGTCCGGCGCGGTGACGGCCACATCCATCCAGCGTTGCACCCGATGAGTTTGCGACAGGCTGTCGCCGCCGGCATTCATCGCGGGAACCAGGCCTTCGAGGAAGGGCCGGCTCAAGGTGGGCGCCACCGCCGCTTGCTGCGCGATCCAGCCCTGCAGGCTGGCATTGCGGATCGACGAGATGCCGCCCGCGGTGGCGCCGAAGGTGGCCTGGTTGAGGAAGCGCGCCGCTTCGGCATCGGATTCGAGGAAGTCGAAGGGCTGCTCGAAGCTGCTGCCGAAGATGTCATCCGGACCTGTCCCCGCCGAGGCGAGGGATGGGGTGAGGAGGATTAGAGCCAATCCGAAAAGACGCGACAGCCGATGCATAGGGACCTCGTTCGACGCGGACGCACGGGCCGCCGGGCCCGGACCCGACACGGTGCGTAAAGGGTGCGTGACAATCTGTAACGTTTCTGGTCGCGGCGCCAGTACTTTCGTCGCCGGAATCGCGACGCTGGTCAAGAATCCTGAAAGACCCTGCCCGCAACGCAGCGGGGAGGCCACGGTTGACGGCCCTGCCTCAGGCGTCCGACGGCACCGGCGCGGGTCGTGCGGTGCGATGGGTCCGCACCCCGATCGCAAGCACCCCACCCAGCACCATGGCTCCGCCCAGGATCAGGCGCGGCCCGAGCGTGTCGCCGTGGAACAGCACGCCCAGGGCGATTGCGAACAGCGGGGCCAGCAAGAGGTACGGCATCAGTCGCGAGACCGGATGGCGCTGGATCAGCCAGTAGAACAACCCGTGACCGAGCACCGAGGCGACCAGGGCCGAGTAGATCACGCCACCCCAGGCCACCCAGCTCGCGTTCGCGACGCTGCCCCAGCCCTGTGGCTCCAGCCACGCGCTCAGCAACAACAGCGGGGCGATTCCGATCAACGCGCTCCAGCCCTGCTGGGCGAAGGCGGTGAAGCCGGTGAGGCCGCGCATCAGCACCGTGCCCACCGCGATAAAGGCCGCCGCCAGCAGCATCAGCCACATCGACGCCGGAGCCTGCAGCACCACCGGATCGAAGCCCAGCACCAGCACACCGGCGAAGCTGATCGCGATCCCGCTGGCGGTGCGCCAGCCGATGCGCTCGCCCAGGAAGATCACCGCGAGCAGGCTCGCCATCGGGATGTAGACCTGCATCAGGATCGCCGGGGAGGCGAGATTCCCGGCCAGGCGCAGCGCCCAGAAACTGAAACCGAAATGCAGCGCGCCATTGCACAGCGCCACCGCGACCAGGCGCGGCCATTGTCCTGCTGCCGGCCGATGCAGGAACGGCAGCAGCAGCAGTGCCACCAGTCCCAGTCGCAAGGCGGTGAACAGGAACGGCGGAATCTCGCGCAAGGCGAGTGCCGAGGTCAGGAAGTTTCCGCCCCAGGCGAGGCAGATCAGCAGCAACAGCAGGAAATGGCGCGCGGGCACGGCGGAATCAGCGTCCGTGCCGGAACCCGATCACGGCCACCGCGTCGATGTCCGTGCGCCGGCGGCTCAAGTCAGCACGATCCCGGCGAGTCGCTTCAAGGCTTCGGCATACTTGGCGGCGGTGCCGGCGATCACATCGGGGGGCACGCGCGGACCGGGCGCGGCCTTGTTCCAGTCCAGGGTTTCCAGATAGTCGCGCACGAACTGCTTGTCGTAGCTGGGCGGGCTGATGCCGACGCGATACTCGTCCGCGGGCCAGAAGCGCGAGGAGTCGGGTGTGAGCATCTCGTCCATCACCACCAGGCGATCATGCTCGTCGAGCCCGAATTCGAACTTGGTGTCGGCGATGAGGATGCCGCGCTCGGCCGCGAATCCGGCGGCATGGCGGTAAATGGACAGAGTCGCGGCGCGCACCTGTTCGGCCAGCTCGGCGCCGATGTTCGCCACCACGGCATCGAAGCTGACGTTTTCATCGTGGTCGCCGACCGCGGCCTTGGTCGATGGCGTGAAGATCGGTTCGGGCAGCTGCTCGGCCTGACGCAATCCGGCCGGCAGGGCGATGCCGCAGACCTGCCCGCTGCGCTGGTAGTCCTTCCAGCCTGAGCCGATGAGATAGCCGCGCGCGATCGCCTCCACCGGCAAGGCGCGCAGTTTTTTTGCCACCACGCTGCGGCGTGCATACAGGGTGCGATCGGCACCGCGAGGCAGGGCGGCATCGAGCGACGTGGCCGAGAGGTGATTGGGCACCAGATGCGCGGTCTGCGCGAACCAGAAGTTGGAGATCTGAGTCAGCATCTCGCCCTTGCCCGGAATTGGATCGGGCAAGACCACGTCGAAGGCCGAGAGCCGGTCGCTGGCGACGATCAGGATTTCCCCGTGCGGCAGCGCGTAGACGTCGCGCACCTTGCCCCGATGCAGCAGTGGCAGGGCAAGATCGGAGGTATGCAGGGACGTAGGCACGGCGCGGCTCGCGGGAAAACCGCAATTGTAGAGCCGGGCTTGCCCGGCCGGTGGAGTGGCTGCGAGAGCAGCGGGGCGAACCCCGCTCTGCGAGCGCGAGGAAGCGAGCGAAATCGCCACGGCGTGCGCCGTGGCCGACGCACGCTACCTCGTCACCGGCGGATCCTCGAATCCGTCGCGCAGCAGCGACAGCGTGTTGGTGTCGGCTACCGAGTTCGCGCCACTCGCATCGATGCGCAAGGTGGCCGTGGTGTCCGCGCTGGCGACGCGTACTGGCACGCTCAGGCTGAAGCTGACACTGCCACCCACGGGCAGATCGACCGACGCATTGAGCAGGCCACTACCCGAGGCCGGGCAGGTGGCTCCGCCGCTGCCGACACAGGCCCACAAGGCACCGGATCCGTCGTACGCGGCGCTGGCCGTGCCGCTGACCAATACGCCACTCACCGCGGTCGTGCCGGTGTTGCGCGAGGTAATCAGGAAATTCACCACCTCGCCGTACTCGGTCGACGAGCGGCCATCGCTCATGCTCAGGCCGACACTGCCGAGCGCGGCGCAGGCAACGTTGACGTTGACCACGTTGGCGGCATTGATCGAGCCGCTGGCATTGGCAACGGCGCAGCTCTGCCCGCCGGGTTGACCAATCACGGTCACGCCGTAGCTGACCTGATCGGCCAATGCCGTCGTGAACTGATAGCTGCCATTGGCCTGCAACATCAGCGACTCGCTGCCATTCAGTTGCAGCACGAGGGTGCCGCCACCGAAACCGCTGACGCTGCCACCGACGGTGTGGGTGTCGGTGGCGAAATTCGCAGTGCAGCTCTTGTCCGCATCGAGGGTCACTGTCGTGCCGGGCGTGGCGGCGTTGCAGTCGCCACTCCAGGCCACGAAGTGGTGGTTGGCGGCGGGCGTGGCGGTGAGGCTGACGATCTGGTTGGTGGTGTAGTTTGCGTTGCAACTGCCGCTGCTGGCGCTGCAATTGGTGATGCTGCCGCTGAGCGGGGTGGGGCTGGGGCCTGCATCCACCTCGCCGATTCCGCTGACGGCAATGGTCAAAGCGACCGGCACGACCACTTCCACCGCGCCCAGATCGCAGGCGTTGCCTTGTGGGCGCGGGATGCCGCGCTGATCGGCGGGCGTGGCGCAACTGCCGCCGGCATCGATCACCAGACTGCCGTCCGCGGGCAGCATGGTGGGGGTGAGGCCACCGTTGTCGGTCAAGGGGCCGAGTGCGGGGTCGGCCGAGATGGGCGTGCCGCCACAGGCGTTGTTCTCGACAATGTTGTTGCCGTTGAGCGTCACCGTGGTCGGTCCGAAACCGGCCTCACTGCTGAGATCGCAGTCATTGCCGCTGACGCTGTCGGCCAGTATCGAATTGCTGATCGTCGTTGTGGTGTTGGCTGCCGTGGTAGGGACCGCAAGAACGCTATTGCCGACGCCGGTGTTCTGGAAGTGCTGGTAGATTGCGCCACCGGCGGCGCTACCAGAGGCCGTCCCGCTGCCGACCTCGACCGTATTCCCGGCAAAGGTGGAGAACTCGACGGTCAGCGTGCCATTGAGATTGAACACGCCGCCGCCCAAGCCCGAGCCACTGCCTTCAGGGGAATTTCCGCCGCGGGCATTATTGCCGCTGAGGCTGCTGTTGATCAGGCTGACGCTGCCGAAGTGATTGAAGACCACCCCGCCGAATCCGCCGCCGCCGCCGCCTCTGACGACACCGCTGCCGCCGCCGCCGAATCCGCCGTCGCCGCCGCCGCCGAATCCGCCGCCGCCGCCGCCGCCGCCGCCGAAGCCGCCGCCGCCGCCGCCGAAGCCGCCGAAGTCGCCAAAGCCGACGCCGCCGCCGCCGCCGAATCCGCCGCCGCCGCCGTTCTCAAAGCCGAAGCCGCCGCCGCCGCCCACGCCGCCGCCGCCGCCGCCGCCGCCGCCGAAGTCCCCGCTGCTGCCGCCGCCGCCGCCGCCGAAGCCGCCGCCGCCGCCGAAGTCGAATACGCCGCCGCCGCCGCCGCCGCCGCCGCCGCCGTCGGCACCCATGCAGGCCGTGGCGATTGCGCCGAAGCCGCCGCCGCCGCCGCCGCCACTGCCGCCGCCGCATGGGCCGGCAGCCGCGCCTCCGCCGCCGATGGCGCTACCACCGCCGCTGCCGTCGTCGCCGCCGCCGCCCCGTTCTCCGCCGAGGAAGTCGCCGCCAGCGGGGCCATAGCTGTCCTCGCGGAAGCTGCCGCCGCCATTGCTGGTGGCATCCCCCCCCAGCCCGGCACCGCCGTCGCCCAGGTTCGAGACTCCGCTGTCACCGCCCTCGGCCACATTGCCGCTGGCGGTGACCCGCTGCAGCCGCAACGTGCCTTGGTTGTAGATCGCCCCGCCCAAGCCCGCACCCGCGCCGCCACGACCCGAGGAACCACCCTTGGCCAGGCCATTGCGCAGCGTGAGATCGCGCAGCATCAGGCTGCCCGGGGACACCGAGCCACCCACCAGCACCGGATGCAGTTCCCCGGCCACATAGAACAGCCGGAATTTGGGCGTGCCGGCGGTGACATCGCGCTCGATCACCGCGCCGTTACCCTCGATCACGATCTCGCTGTAAACCGCCGGCAAACCGGTGGGGCCATACCAGTAGTTGTGCGGGCCGCTGAGGGTGTAGGTGTCGTCGGCCAGCACGATGGTGTCGGCCCCGGCCGTGCTGTTGGCGGCGCAGATTGCCTCGGGCAGCGAGATGAACGTATCAGTGCCGGGCAGATCCACGATCTCGATGTCATTGGCGGCATCGGTGCAGGTGCCGGCATCGATGCTCATCGCCGTGGTGGTGACGGTGATGGTGGCCGCGAACGTCGGCATCGCGGCCAGCGCCAATAGCCACGCCACCCCGCGCGCAGCGCGCGTCGGCCACACGGCAATGCGCTGCGGGCCCGCACAAGAAACATGCTTCGATCGACCCGCCATAGCGGCACCGGACTGGCGCTGTGTCATCTCAGCTCCCCTGAAGTCATCAACCCGCACCCCACGCGGCGCAAGCCAACGAGATCGGGCGAAGCGCGAGTTATAGCAGTGCTGGAAAGGTGCAGTTGCAAATCGATGTAACAGTCAGGCCGCGATCGGCGATGCCTTCGCGCCGGACTTGCCCACCGCGAGGGCGGGATCACTCTCGTTGCACCACGGCTCTGCCGAGAGGGTTGCCAGCGCGACGGGATCGGCGCGCGCTGGGTTATCGCCGATAGAATGCGGCATGACCTCCCTCTTGCTGGCACTGGCCTTGACCGCCGATGCGCCGCCGCCCGCCAAACTCGGCCTGTGCGAGGCCTGCCATGGGCGCGATGGGCGTTCGCGCACGCCCGCGGCGCCGCATATCGGTGGCCAGAACGAGGCTTATCTGATCTGGGCCCTGACCCAGTACCGCGAAGGCCGGCGCGAAGGTGACGTGATGAGCGGGGTGGCCGGCGTGCTGACGGCCGCCGACGTGGAGGCCTTGGCCGCGTGGTATGCGCGCCAGCAGTGGCCCGCGGCTGACGCCGCGGGCAGCAAGGACTAGCGCGCGTGCCCTACCTCGGCAAACTGATCGGCGTGGTCGCGGGTTATGCGCTGCTGCGACATCCGCTCGGCGCCCTGCTCGGGCTCGCGCTCGGTCATGCCTTCGATGCAGGCTGGCTGGGGACGCGCCGGCGCCAGGATGCGCCACCCGCTGCGGATTCGGCCTATACCACGCTCGGAGTCGATGCCGCCGCCAGCGACGACGAGATCGATCGCGTCTATCGCCAGTTGATGAGCAAGTACCACCCGGACAAGGTGGCCGGTGCCGCCGATGAAATCCGCGCCCTGGCCGAGACCCGTGCACGCGAGATCAACGCCGCCTACGACCGCATCCGCGAATTGCGCCGCTACCGGCGCTGACCCCACGAGGCCCCGTCATGTCGAACTGTGTCATCGCGCCTTCCATCCTCTCGGCCAACTTCGCGCGTCTTGGCGAGGAGGTCGATGCCGTGCTCGCGGCCGGTGCCGATTGGGTGCATTTCGACGTGATGGACAACCACTACGTGCCCAACCTCACCATCGGACCGCTGGTGTGCGAGGCGCTGCGAAAGCACGGCGTGACCGCGCCGATCGATGTTCATCTGATGGTGAAGCCGGTGGACCGGATCGTGCCGGACTTCGCCGCCGCCGGCGCGAGCCTGATCAGCTTCCACCCGGAAGCCAGCGAGCACGTGCATCGCACGGTGCAGGCGATCAAGGCGGCAGGTTGCCAGGCCGGCCTGGTGCTCAATCCGGCGACGCCGGTGGAGGTGCTGGACTACGTGCTGCCGGAACTGGATCTGGTGCTGCTGATGAGCGTCAATCCGGGCTTTGGCGGGCAGAGCTTCATCCCGTCGGCGCTGGACAAGCTCAAGCGCGTGCGCGAACGCATCGACCGGCTTGGCAAGCCGATCCGGCTGGAGATCGACGGCGGGGTGAAGGCCGACAACATCGGTGCGATCGCCCAAGCCGGTGCCGACACCTTCGTCGCGGGTTCGGCCATCTTCGGTGCCGGGGACTACGCCACGGTCATCGCCCAGATGCGAGCCGCGGTGGCGAACGCGCGCGCATGAGCGGGACCTTCGCCACCGCCGACCTGTGTGACGCCCACGAGGATCGCGTGCGCGTGCTGGTTGCGCCGTGGCGCGACTACGGTGGCCGACGAACGTTTTGCGGCGAAGTCAGCACGGTGCGCTGCTTCGAAGACAACTCGCGCGTGCGCGAAGCGGTGCACGAACCGGGCCGTGGCCGGGTGTTGCTGGTGGACGGCGGCGGCTCCCTGGCGCGCGCCATGCTGGGCGACCTGCTCGCCGCCAAGGCCGTGGAGAACGGCTGGAACGGCGTGCTGGTGCTCGGCGCGATCCGCGATTCCAGCGCAATGGCGGCGATGGACCTGGGCGTGAAGGCGCTCGGCACCGTGCCATGCAAGACCGAACGCAAGGGCGCTGGCGAGCGCGACGTGTCCCTGAGCCTGGGTCCCGTCGCCGTCCACCCCGGACAGTGGATCTACGCCGATGGCGATGGTGTGATCGTGGCAGAGTCGCGCCTGGCCTGAGCTTGCGCTGCAACCTCCGCGGGCAGCGGCTCGGCCCGTACCACGTAGCGCAGTGGTCCGCCCGGTGCCAGTGCCTCGAACGGCCAGCAGGTGACCAGCAGCAGGGCGTCGTCGTCTTCGCGCAGCGCGATGGCATCGCGTCGCGTGTCGGCCACGTGCATCGACACGACGCGATAGCGCCGCGTGGCGCGGCTGGCATCCACCTGCAACTCGTCGCCGGGCTGAAGTTCGCGCAGGAAGGCGAAGTGGGTGTCGCGATGTCCGCTCAGCACCACCGCGCCATGCATGCCGGGCGTGGCGCTGGCCTCGGCCCAGCCCGGACCGAAGGCGAGCGTGCGGCCGGCATCTCCTGCCAGCACGATCTGGTCGATCGACAGTCGCGGCGCACGCAAGCGCGCTACGGGCGTCGTGTCGGCCCAGGGCCAGGGCTTGTGCGCGCGCTGCGTGACCTGGGTGTCGGCCCAGGCCGCCTGCAGCAGTTGTTGCGCCAGCCAGGCTTTCGCATGCAGCCAACCCGCATCCACACCCAGCCACAGCGCGGCAGCAGCGAGCAGGTAGACCGCAGCGCGGCGCAGACGGCCCGCGCCCAGGGTTGGGGCATCCTTGCCCCGCCAACTCTTCCCTGGTCGAGAACGATGCCGGCGCACGCGATCAGAGCGGATGCCAGTCGCCATCCGCAGCGTGCGCAGACTGACGCGGCGATGTTGCAGGCGTGCGACGCCAGTCGCGCAATCCGGTGACGAAGGCGGGTTCCGGCACCACGTAGGCGTCGGCGCCGAGCACGAACTCGCGTTCGATGCGCGGACGGGCCGTGCCGCGGCGGCGGAACACGTCGGTGGCAAGGGTGAGATTCATGGCGAACTCCTTGGAATGGGGTGGGAGCGGTTGCGGATCAACGCGCCCACTGCGGACGCAGCAGGGCGAGTGCGAGCAGGGCAAGCAGGGCGGCGAGTGCGAACTGGCGACCACTGCCCAGCCCGCCCTGGGCGAAGGCGAGCGCACCGTGCGGCGCGGCGTTGTCGAAGCGGACCGAGGCCAGCTCCACCTGCGGCGACCGGGCCGGCGTGCGATCCACTGCCACCAGACTGGTGTAGCGGCTGACGAGATGGTGTTCCATCGCCAGCGCCACCACCGCCGGCCGGATCGCAGGCTCATCGCCGCTCTGGCGCAGCGCATCTTCGAGCGCATCGATCTTGCTGCGGCCCCAGAGCCGCGCCACGCCATCGCTGCCGCTGGCGCGGTCCAACGACAGCAGGTCGGTCCACTCGCCTTGCGTGTTCCAGCCGCTGGCCTTGATCGTTCCCGTGGACTTGTCACGCGGCAGCTTTGCCACCGACAGCAGCGGTTCGCCGGCATACAGGTCGGGCAGGCGCTCGGGAAAGGCTTCCGCGCCGGCCGGCCAGCGCAGCTCCACGTCGCTCAGTGCCGGGCGGTCGAGCTTGGAAAACAGCGTATCCATTTGCGCCACGACCTGGTCCGGGGCGCGGATCAACAAGTCGCTGCCGCGCCCGAGTTCGCCCGCCTTGCGCAGGAAGTGGCCGTTCGGCGCGCTCCCGATGCCGACCGCAAACAGGCGCGCATCGCCGCGTTCGCGTTCGATCTGGGCAAGCAACCCGGTTTCATTGCCGACCGCGGCGTCGGTGATGAACACCACTTGCCGCACATAGCCTGCCGCCGGCGCCCCCGCGAAGGCCTCGCTCAGCGCGGGCGACATCTCGGTGCCGTTGGTGGCGACGAGGTTGGCCACCCAGTCGCTGGCCACGCGCAGGTGCGCTTCGTCCGCCGGCATCGCGTGTTCGAACAATTTCTCGGTGACGGAGTTGAACTGGATCAGGTTGAAGCGATCGCCGGGGCGCAGGCGTGCCAGGGCTTCCACCAGGGCCGCCTGCGCCTGCTGCATCGGCAGGCCGGCCATCGAGCCGGAGGTGTCGATCACCAGCAGCAGTTCGCGCGGCAGCGCTTCGAGCTTGGCGCTGGGTGGCAGCAGCATCGCAAATGCATAGTCGGCATCCGCACGGCGCTCCAGGAACAGGGCGCCCTGCGGCGCTGCGTTCGGTAGTGGCGTCCAGCGCAGCTCGAAATCGCGATCCGAACGCGCCGCGCCAGCGCGCAGCGTCACCACGTAGTTCGCGTCCTGCGGCTTGACGTCGATTTCGTGGGTGGAACTGGTAACGGTCTGCAGCGCGACGCCCGGCGTCAGTTCGGCGCGCAGGCTCACGATCGGTTCGATGCCTTTGCTCTCGGTCGTTGCAGCGGCGGCGGCGGGCAGCGACTCGGCGGCCACGTCAACGGCTACGGTGTTCTGTTTGAGCAAGGAGGGTTCGTAGCGTGGCGTCAGGGTCAGCGGCAGCGCGATCGAGAACTCGCCGTCACGGTAGTCCACCCGTTGCCAGTAGCCGATCCGAACCTGCACTTGCGCGCCGGGCGCGATGTTTGCGACGGCAGTGCGGAACAGGTTGGGCCGGTTCTGCTCCACCAGACCCGCGACCTGACCCTGCTGCGCGGCGGCCTGGTAGATCGCCTGCGCCTCCTCCTTCTCGTGCACTTCGCCGACGACGACGCGCTCGCCGATTCGAAGGTTCAGCGCATGCACCGCCGCGTTCTCCGGCAGCGGCAGCAGGTAGCGACCTTCCAGCCATTCGGCGCTGTCGTTGCGGTAGGTTTGTTCAACGCTCACTTCCGCCAGCAGGCCGCGGATGCGGAACTGCACGTCGGTCTCAAGCGCGACAGCGTCGGTCCAGCCACCGCCCTCGACGGTGAATTGCAGTCCCTCGGGTTCGGCCTCCTGTGCACCGGCGCGTGCCGCCAGGGCCAGCAGCAGGAAGGCGAAACCGAGGCGGCGCTGGCGCGCCATGCGCGGCGGGACGAACAAGCGCGGCTTGCGGGTGACACGGGGCGATTCCACGGGAGCTCCTGAAATCCATGACGGGATGGATGCCGCCGACGCAGGAAGGGGCGACGGCGGCGACCGCAAACCATTCGCGGGTGTGGCCATTAGCGCGGGGTCAGCGGCCCGGTTCGCGACGCAATGCGGCGCAGCCGGCGATGGCTTGTGGCAATTCGCGGGCGCGATGCAGCCGGCGCCACCGCGCGGGTTATGCTCGCCGCCAGTTCCCGCCCTGAGCCATCGCATGTCCCGCACCATTGCCATCGTCGAAGACGAGCCCGCGATCCGCGCCAATTACGTCGATGCGTTCAAGCGCTACGGCTGGCAAGTGGCTGCCTTCGCCTCGCGCCCCGAAGCGCAGATCGCATTCGCGCTGAAGCTGCCTGATCTGGTGGTGATCGACGTGGGTCTGGGCGAGGAACCCGAAGGCGGCTTCGATCTGTGCCGTGAGTTGCGCGCACGCTCGGCCACGCTGCCGATCCTGTTCCTGACCGCGCGCGATTCCGACCTCGACATCATCTCCGGCCTGCGCCTGGGCGCGGACGACTACCTGACGAAAGACATCTCGCTGCCGCAACTCACTGCGCGGGTGCAGGCCCTGTTCCGTCGCATGGATGCGCTGCGTGCGCCGAGCGCGCGCGATACCGTGCTGACCCTGCGCGGCCTGCGCCTGGAAGTGGAACGGATGCGGGTGAGCTGGAACGGCGAGGAAGTGCCGCTCACCGTCACCGAGTTCTGGATGGTGCACGCGCTGGCGCGGCATCCGGGCCACGTGAAATCGCGCGAACAACTGATGCGCGAAGCCCAGATCGTGGTCGACGACGCCACCGTCACCTCGCACATCAAGCGTATGCGCAAGAAATTCATCGTGATCGACAGCGCCTTCGACGAGATCGACACGGTGCACGGCGCGGGCTATCGCTGGCGCCCGTAGCCGCCCTGAAACGGGCATGTCCCCCCGGCGCCTCTTGCTGCGTTGTTTGCTCCGACGCCTCCGAGGATGCCGCCATGAACGATCCCTACGCCGCACGCGAACCCGCAACCGTTGCGCCTCCGGCGCGTCGTGTCACGCCCGAGTACGAGTTCACCGGCCCGCAGGAGACGGTGATCGCCTCGCTCTCCAACCTGATGCATATCGTCGGAGCCGGCACCATCGCCTTTGGCGCCTTGGGCCTGCTTGGCCTGCTCACTGCGCGCGGCGTGGGCGGCGTGGTGATCTTCGGACAGTCGGCAGCGATGATCCTGATCGGCTCGCTGACCTTCGTGATCGGCACCCGCTTCGGCCGCATTTCCAGCACGATGGGTGCCGATATCCGGCACCTGATGACGGCCATCGCCGGGCTGCGCACGATGTACCTGATCCAGGTCTGGGCCTTCGCGATCCTGATCGTCTGTCTGGTGCTGTTGATCGGGCTGCTGATGCTGCGCTAGGCGAGCTCGCCGCAGCGCCACAGCGTTGCGGTCATGCCAAGGATTCTTCCGTACACGCGTCTGTCGTGCAGCATCGGCTGTCGCGCGTATTGGTTCGAGCCGCCCGGCGACGCGTTTCGCGTTCCCATCATCAGCCGCGCAGCTTCACCTGCATCGCAAACAGCCGGTCAAGTTCGCGCGGGTCGACCAGTCGCCATGGGTAGCCGTGATTTCTGACCTGCCCGGGTGGGCGTTCCGTCATGGTGAACTCGAACACGATGCGCCGCAGGTCCACCATGTCGATGAATTTCTGGATGTCCGGCTGTTCGCAGTACACCAACTCGACGTACTTGTATTGCGTCGTGGCCGCCTGACGTCGCGACTCGGCCGCCACGAACGCGGCGCGCGAATGCTTCTCGGCCAGACGTTCCGCCAGTCGATCCCGTGCCCAGGTGCCGATCTGCATTACGTCCTTGTGCAAACGGATACCTTCGGGCGGCAACTGTGCCTGTAGCCAGAGTCCGAGATTGTTGGCGGTGGTGGAAACCTGCGAATAGCACGTGTAGCGACCATCCGCATTCGGTTGTCCCAGCATCCGCAGGCGCTCGATCCCGCGTTGCGAGGCGGACCAGCGCGGAGCGAGTTGAAACAGATTGACCTTTCCGGTGGCGGAACGGCGGTCGCGTTTGAGCTTGCACTTCAGTTCGATACCGTGGAAGTCATCGATGATTGTCCAAACGCATCGGCGGTCAATCGTTCGAAGGGCGTTGTAGACCCATCTGCTGGGTTGAAGCTCGAAATCTCCGTACACATCCGATGGGCGAATCACTCGCGGCACGTAGGGTCGGTAGTGCTCGATGAACACGTCCTCGTGGAAGACTGCAAACGTCCCGAAATCCTTCATGCTAAGCGGCCTTGAAATACTCTTCACGGTGCCTGCGAATGAAGGCTAGGTTCGGAGCGAACCGCTCAGGGAATTCGATCAGGTGGCCTGCAATTGGTGCGAAAACCCGCTCAGCAAAGAGATCATTTCGGCCAAGTAGGTCGGAAGAAACCAACACTCTGAAATCGTCCGACAATGCGATCAAGCCGCTATCGAAAGCCTTGTCGTGAATTGCCGAAAGGCAGAGGCCATTGCTCGGATTCAGTCTGTTCGACTTGTCAGAGCGCCAAGGAACGATGTGGCTTGCGACAAGCAGTCGCTGGTCGGAAAGTCCAGAAAACTGTGCAGCTTGCCGAACGGGGTTTGGCAGTAGAAATGAAACGCCAGCTTCAATTGCTCACGAGTCCAGTTGCCAGAACTCGAGAAGGCATTTGGCGAAATAGTAAGGGCGTCGGACATTGGCGACCCCGGCTTTGAGAGCTTCGACAACATGCACTTTGCGACTGCATCAACCATCGGCACAACCGCCGTCTGCGCAAAGAGCTTGTACGCCTGCGTATCGCTTACCGGAATCTGGAAGCTATCCGGAAATCCCATCAGTCGCGCGCATTCGCGCGGCGTCAGGCGGCGTGGCCGCTTGCGGTTGCCCTGCGATACCAGAATCTCCGAGCCATCCTTGTAGTAGCGCGCCGACAGCGTGCGGGCCACGCTCTCAGCGCCCACCAGACCGAAGCCGAAGCCGTTGCCGGCGGCACGGTGCTTTGCCGCATACGCCTGCAGGTAGGCCCACAGTCGCGGGGTCAGGGTGTACTTGCCGTCCACCACCGCCTTGCTGCCCGACGTCCACGGCGCCACGGCTGCCTCCGAGCCATCTTGTGGATGCAGGATGCTGGCCAGCTTCGGCCCCTGCTCCGGCAGTCGCAATTCGTCCCACGAAAAGCCGGCGGGCTCGCGGAATCCCACGATCATGATTCGCTCGCGGTGCTGCGGTACGAAGCGCGCGCCGTCGATTACCTTGAAATGCACTTCGTACCCGAGTTCCTCGCGCAGCACCTGCAGGATGGTCGCGAACGTCCGGCCCTTGTCGTGCGAGAGCAGATTCTTGACGTTCTCCAGCAGAAACGCCTTGGGCCGCTTGGTCGCGATGATGCGCGCCACGTCGTAGAAGAGCGTGCCCTGGGTGAGATCGGCAAAGCCGTGCGGCCGTCCCAGCGCGTTCTTTTTTGACACGCCGGCGATGCTGAACGGTTGGCACGGGAAGCCCGCCAGCAGCACGTCGTGATCCGGAATGTCTGCGGCATCCACCTGCGTGATGTCCCCTTCCAGGCGATGGCCCGGTTGATGCGGAAAGTTGGCGAGATACGTCTTCTGCGCAAACGCATTCCACTCGCTGGTGAAGACGCAGCGCCCGCCGTGCTGCTCGAACGCGTAGCGAATGCCGCCGATGCCGGCAAAGAGGTCGATGAAGCTGAATTTGCAGTCGTCGTTTGCCGGTGCGGTGATCAGCGGCAGGATGCGTTGGCGGATGGCATCCACGCGATACGACGGGATCTCTTCTTTCACTTCCCAGCGCCGGAAAGTGCTGGGATTCACCCCCAGTATTTCGGCAACTTCGCGCTTGCTGTAGCGCGAGCAAGCCTGTTGCAGCACGTGGTACGCGGATGCCGGAGTCATTGAATCACCTTGGGGGACGGATATCGCGCATGATGCGCGCTTGCGTGCCCAGCGTACCATCCGCGTATTAGCAATGCTACTAATCTCTGTCGCGCGGACTGCGACGGGTGCGTCGCTTGCGGGTGGCGCGGTCGGCAAGCCCTCCGCGCGAGGTGTGTCAGTCGCTTCAATCGGCCTAACGGATTAGCTTCGGCCGCGACCGCGACCGCGACCGCGACCGCGAGCGCGCGAGCGAGTGCAGGGCCGTATGAACGCACTCGCGGCGCCCCCCGTGGTAGCTGCGGGCGGTTGAGGTCAGGAGCCGGGTAGGGCGGGCAGGATCGTAGCGGCACGCCGGAATTGCGATTAAGATAAGCGCGCTTTAACTAATCCGGTTTTCTTGTGAAAACAATTTCGGATCAGCAGGTTATCGAGCAAATTAGGCGCCAGAGTCCGTGGTGGGACGGCTTGGGCGGGATCGAGCCGGTGGTGGCGAACTACCGCCGGCGCGACTATCTCGCCCCGGTGTTGGCCCTGGTTCGGGACAGCAGCCTGCGCCGCGCCGTGGTGCTGATGGGGCCGCGCCGGGTCGGAAAGACCATCCTGATCCAGCACCTGATCCATGACTTGATGACCTCCGGCATCGCGCCGGCCCGCATCGCGTACGTGGCGGTGGATCATCCGGTGCTGCACGGCCAGTCGCTGGAGTCGTTCGTGCAACTGATCGAGCGCGCCAGTCCAGTGACCGCAGGTGCCGAGCGTTATCTGTTCTTTGACGAGATCCAATACCTGCGCGACTGGCAGCAGCATCTCAAGGTGCTGGTCGATACCCGCCCGGACCTGCGCATCCTGGTGTCGGGTTCCGCTGCGGCGGCGCTGTCGCGCCAGAGCCGCGAGTCGGGCGCCGGGCGATTCACCGACTTCCTGTTGCCGCCGCTCACGTTCGCCGAGTACCTCTCGCTCATCCAGGCCGAGCCGGCGATGCGCCAGACCGGCGAGAACGAGTACCGGCTGATCGATATTGATCGCCTGAATCGCCAGTTCGTCGACTACGTGAACTACGGTGGCTATCCGGAACTGGCCTTGTCGCCCGAGGCGCGCGGCAATCCCGGTCGCTTCGTGCGTTCCGACATCGTTGAGAAAGTTTTGCTGCGCGATCTTCCGACGTTGTATGGCATCACTCAGATTCAGGAGCTGAACGCGCTCTTCACCCTGCTTTGCTACAACACGGGGGAAGAAGTGTCGCTGGACAACCTGTCGCAGGCGTGCGGCATGACCAAGCCGACGGTCACGCGCTACATCGAGTTCCTCGAAGCCGCGTTCCTGCTCAAGCGCGTCTTCCGGGTCGATCAGTCCGGCCGTCGCTACCAGCGCGAGCGGAGTTTCAAGATATTTCTCTCCAATCCCGCGATCCGCACCGGGCTCTATGGGCCGGTGGGGTCGGACCAGGACGTGTTTGGGCATCTGGCCGAAACCGCATTGTTCGCGCAGCGCTTCCACGAGGACACGCCATTGAACTACGCCGGTTGGAGCGGGGCGGAAGTGGACATGGTGGAGCTGAGTCCGGCGCTGAAGGCGGTTGCGGCAACGGAGATCAAGTGGAACGACCGCTACTTCGAACGCCCCGCCGATCTCGTCGGGTTGCTCAAGTTCTGTCGTTCGAACGGATTGGCCGAAGGCTGGTGCAGCACGCGAACCCGGTTCGGGGAGCGTCGCGTGGGCGAGGTCGAGATCGTCTACTGGCCTACCGCGGCCCTGGCCTTCCATTTCGGGCAGCGCGCGGTCCGCGGACGGGTGGCGGCGTTCAAGGCCAAACTCACAGCGCAAATCGATTGATGCGTGGCGCCATGATCGCAAGCTGCGATCACAGCGCCAGCCGCTGCCGCACCTGCGCCGCCACGGCATCGGTGTCGTGCAGGGGTTCGACCGGCCAGGGCGTGTAGTCGGCTTGCATCGGGCGCACCCGCCCGGCGTCGAGCAGGTCGCGGTAATTGCCGGCGAGCTTGCCGCGCAGTGGGCGGGCGAGGTGGCAGAGCACCGGCGCGGTGGTGGCGCAGGCTTCGGAGAGCAGGTTCACCGAATCGGGCGTCACCACGATTCGATCGGCCCAGGCCAGCATCCCGGCATAGGGATTGGGGCCGTCGTCGGGGCCGTGCCATTGCAGGCCGGGCACCGCGCTGAATTCCTTGCGCGCCGCATCGCGCAGCCAGTCGGGGCTGCGGCGCGAGGTGGAAAGCAACAGGCTGCCGCCGTCGCGGTGCAGCCAGTGTCCGAGTTTGCCGGCAAGGCCGCGCCAGTAGTCGAGGTCAAGATTCAACGCACGATTGGGCCCGCCCAGCAGCACCGCGGTGCGCGGGCCGGGCAGTGCGCCCAGCGCGGGCCATTCGAGCCTGGCTTGCGCCAGAAACCCGTCGTCGACTCCATGCAAGGCACCACGCGCAACGATGATGTTGTCGCCGCGCAGTACGTCGTGCGCGGGAACGATCACCAGATCGAATGCGCCCGGGGCGATGCGCGGATCGAGGATCTGCACGGTCTTCGTGGTGCCGGCGCTCGCGCGCGCGAGCCAGCGCAGGGCGAGCGCACCCTGCCGACCGCAGCCGATCGCGAGCGCGGGCCACGGTGGCGTGAGCGCAGCGCCGAGCGCGGAGGCGGAGCCCGGAACCCAGCGCGGTGCGAACCAGCGCCACGGCGCGCGTGCTACCACGTGTCTTGGCGTGGCTTCGCGCGTCAGCGCGCGCGCCAGGGCCAGCGCCTGCTTTTCGTTGCCGGCGGCACCGTCGGTGAGGATCCAGGTGGTGGATGCGGTCATCGCCGGCGGACACAGTGTTGCATTGGTGCAGTTTATCCGCGTGGCAAGGCAGGGCTAGACTGCCGTCCACATTTCGGGCCCTTGGGTCCGGTCCCCGACCTACAGGACGTTCCGATGCTCGATGATGCCGCCCTCGACCTGCTGTTCCGCAAGGCCCGCACCTACAGCCACCAGCCCGACACCTGGTTGCCGCGCCCGGTGAGCGAGGCGCTGCTGCGCCAGGTCTGGGACCTGGCGAAGATGGGACCGACCTCGGCCAATTCCTCGCCAGCGCGCGTGGTCTTCGTCACCACGCCTGAAGGCAAGTCACGGCTGGCGCCGGCGATGTCGGAGAACAACCGGCAGAAGACGCTGGAGGCTCCCGCCACGGCCATCATCGGCATGGACCTGGCCTTCTACGACAGGCTGCCCGTGTTGTTCCCGCATACCGATGCGCGCTCGTGGTTTGCGGGCAACGACACCCTGATCCGCACCACGGCGATGCGCAATTCCAGCCTGCAGGGGGCCTATCTGATGCTCGCCGCACGCGCTCTGGGACTGGACTGCGGGCCGATGTCGGGTTTCGACAACGCGCTCGTGGATGCGAACTTTTTCCCCGGAACGCAGATCGAATCCAACTTCATCGTCAACCTCGGCTACGGCAATCCGGAAAAGCTCTACCCGCGCAACCCGCGCCTGAGCTTCGAGGAAGCCTGCCGCATCGCCTGAACCACGTTGCGCTGATCCACCCACTCACCGGAGCCAATCGCATGTCCCGCACCCTGCTTGCCACCGTCCTGTTCGCCGCACTGCCCGTTGCCGCCCAAGCCGCGGCGGTGGAGTACGGGTTCGACCCGGCCCACACCCAGGTCGAGGCCAGCTACAACCATTTCGGCTATTCCAACATCACCCTGCGCTTTGACCAGGTTGAAGGCAGTCTGGTGTACGACGCCGAGAATCCCGCAGCCTCGTCGGCCAAGGCCACCATCCAGATCGCCTCGATCTCGTCGGGCGTGGCAAAACTCGATGAACACCTCAAGAATTCCGACTTCTTCGATGCTGCCACGTTCGCCACAGCCACGTTCACCAGCACCAGGGTGGAAGCGGCCGGCGAAGGCAAGCTGAGCATGAGCGGCGACCTCACCATCCATGGCGTGACCCAGCCGGTGACCTTCGCCGTGAGCATCAACAAGGTGGGCGAGCATCCGATGAAGAAGGTGCCGGCGGCTGGCTTTGATGCGCACGCCACGATCAAGCGTTCGGACTTCGGCGTCGGCCTGTATGCGCCGAACGTGAGCGACGAGGTCAAGCTCGAGATCACGGTGGAAGCCACGGCCAAGCCTGTGGCCTGATGCGCCTCGTACTCGCCATCGCGCTGTTCGCGTTGGTGCAGGCTGCGTTCGCCGCGCCTGCGTGCGTGGCGGGCACGGTGTATCTGGTGCGACATGCGGAGAAGGCCGCGGACGGCAGCGATGATCCGCCGCTGTCCGCAGCCGGGCAGCGCAACGCACAGGCGCTGGTGGCGTGGTTCGAGGGCAAGCCGCTTGATGCCATCTACGCCACCCACCTGCGCCGCACCCAGCAGACCGCCTTGCCGCTCGCGACCGTTCGTGACCTGGACCTGCGCGTGCTGCCGGCGGCCAATACCGCAGGCCTGATCGAGCGCCTGCGCACCCGGCACTGCGAGCAGGCCGTGCTGGTGGTGGGGCACAGCAATACCGTGCCCGATGTGGCCGCGGCGCTCGGTGCCGCGCCGTTCGCCATCGCCGAAACCGAGTTCGGCTGGGTTTACGCCATCACGCCCGGGAGCACGGATCCGGCGCGATCACGCTACGCGCCCGACGCCCCGCCCTGATCCGCCTCGGGCTGCTTGCTAGAATGGCAGCATCGACGCTCTTGCCAGGCCCTGTTCCATGACACCTTCTCCCGCCGCCGGGCAGCAGCCGGCCAACGCCCAGACCCGTGTCGAGGTGACGCGCGCCGACCTGCCGCTGTCCTGCCCGATGCCGGCCATGGCGCTGTGGAACTCGCATCCCAAGGTCTACCTGCCGATCGAGGCCAGCGGCGCCGCCAAGTGCCCCTATTGCGGCACGCAGTACGTGCTCAAGGACTGACCACGGCCGGCTCCGATCCCGGCGACAGGCCGTAGCCGGTGCCGCGCACGCTCACCGTGATGCAGTTGCTGCCGGCGCTCGAATCCGGCGGGGTGGAGCGTTCGACGCTTGAGATCGGCGCAGCACTGGTGGATGCCGGGCACCACTCGCTGGTGGTTTCCGCCGGTGGGCGCCTGGTGCCGGAACTCGAGCGCGGCGGCAGCCGCCATGTGGCACTCGACCTCGGGCACAAGTCGCTGCGCACCCTGCGCCACGTGCATCGGCTGCGACGCCTGATCGAGGTCGAGCGTCCCGACATCGTGCATGCGCGTTCGCGCCTGCCAGCATGGATCGCACACTTCGCGCTGCGCGGCCTGTCTGGTCCGCGCCCGGCTCTGGTCACCAGCGTGCACGGATTGAACTCGCCCGGCCGCTACAGCGGCATCCTGACCCGTGGCGAGCGCGTGATCTGCGTTTCGCGCACGGTGCGCGACTACGTGCTGCGGCACTACCCGGGCACCGATCCGCAGCGCCTGCGCGTGATCGAACGCGGTGTCGATCCGGCCGCGTTCCCGCGCGATTTCGTGGCGAGCGCGGCATGGCAACGAGAATTCTTCGCCGGCCATCCCGCACTCGAAGGCGGCGTGCTGCTGACCTTGCCGGGACGCGGCACCCGCCTCAAGGGTCATGCCGAGGCGATCCGCCTGCTTGCTGCGCTGCGTGCGCAAGGCATCGATGCGCGCGGCTTGCTGCTGGGGGCGGAGGAGCGCGGTCGCGAGGCCTACCTGCGCGAGCTGCGCGAACTGGCGCGCGTGCTGCAGGTCGAGGCAGTGCTTGTCATCTCGCCGCCGCGGAATGACGTGCGCGAAGTGATGTCGATCTCGGCGCTGGTGTTGCAGTTGTCGAGCAAACCCGAGGCCTTCGGTCGTACCGCGGCCGAAGCCCTCAGCCTGGGACGCCCGGTGCTCGGCTTCGATCACGGAGGCGTCGGCGAGATCCTCGCGCACCATTTCCCCGCGGGTGGCGTTGCGCCGGGCGCGGCCGGCGTGCTGGTGCAACGCGCCCTCGATCTGTTGCGCGCGCCGCCGCCGGTGCCCCTGTACGACGGTGCCACTCTGGCCCGGATGCAAGCGGCAACGCTCGCGGTCTACGCGGAGTTGTGCCGTGACTGAGTCGCGTCGCGACCTGCCGTGGGTGGCGCTGTTGCTGGCGCCGCTGGCCTTGCTCCCGTTCGGCGCGGCCGCGGAGCTGCCCTTGCTGCTGGCGGCCCTGCTCGGCGTGGTGGGCGTGTTGCGCGGCCGGATCGATCCGGGCCAGCCATGCTTGCGATTGGCGAGTTTGCTGTTCGCGGCGTACTGGCTGCCGGAGTTCATCTCCGCCTTCGATTCCGTCGCGATGCGCAAGAGCTGGACGGAAGTCGCGGCCGACCTGCGTTTCCTGCCCTTCCTCTGGCTGGCCGTGCAGGAACTCGGAACGGCGCGAAGGATCGGTCTGGCGATGCGCGCAGTGGCCTTGTTGCTCGCAATCTGGTGCCTCGATGCGCTGCTGCAGGCGGCCACGGGGTGGAGTCTGGGTGGCGCGAGTCGTGCCGACCGCCTGAGCGGAATCTTCGGTGATGACAACCTCAAACTGGGCGGGGTGATCGCCACCCTGGCACCGTTCGGGATGCTTGCCGCCTGGCAACGCTGGCGCGCACGGGGCGCGCTGCTGGCCTTCGTTCCGATCCTCGCCGTGGTGCTGCTGGCGGGCGCCAGGGCCGCGTGGATCGTGCTGCTGGTGGCGACTGCGCTGCTGTTGTGGCGGCAGCTCGGTGCACGCCGTGGTGCACTCGCCATGGGCGCGTGCGTGTTGCTCGGGCTCGGCGCGGGCATCGTGGCCGATGCCCTGTCGCCGCGCTTTGCCGAGCGGGTCGAACGCACCGTGACAGCGTTCGCCGGACAGCCCGACGCGCTCGACCACGCGCTGGCAGGTCGCGTCCCGATCTTCCGCACTGCGCTGGTGATGAGCGCGGCGCATCCTTTCAACGGCGTCGGCGTGCGCGCGTTCCGACACGCCTATCCGGACTTTGCGGCGCCGGGCGACCCGTGGGTGGATCCGGCCTCGCGTCAGGGGGCGGCACATGCCCACCACTGGCTGCTGGAGGTCTTGAGCGAAACCGGAGCAGTGGGTTTGTCGTGCTGGCTGGCCGGCATCGCGCTGGCCTGGCGCGCGTTGCGCTCGGCGACGCCTGCGCAACGCGAGCCTGCCGCGCCGGCGGGCCTTGCGTTGGTTGCAACCCTGTTTCCGCTCAATACCCATTACGCGGTGTATTCGAGCTTCTGGGCGGTGCTGCTGTTCGTGCTGCTGGCGCTGTGGCTGGCAGCGCTGCGGTCTGCGTCGCGCTAACTCCGGCGGGACTGGTCACTCGCCGTAGGCCGAGGCCTCGCCCTCCGGCTGGCGCTTGAAGCGCTGGTGGATCCACAGGTATTGCTCCGGCGCGCGCCGGATCATCGCTTCGATCGCGGCCATCACGCGTGCCGTGTCGGCCACCGCATCAGTGCCGGGGAAATCGTCCAGCGCCGCCTGCACTTCAAGCTCGTAGCCGCCATCGTCGCGACGGCGATGGAAGAACGGCAGCACCGCGGCACCCGAGAGGCGTGCGAGCTGGTGGGTCGAGGTCAGGCTCCAGGCCGGTCGGCCGAAGAACGGCACGAACACGCTATCGCCGCGGCGGGTTTCCTGATCCGGCGCGAACCAGAGCGTACCGCCTTGCTTGAGGTGGCGCAGCGCCGGCCGCAGTTCTTCGCGCGTGAACATCGCAACGGCATAGCGCAGCCGCCCGCGCTTCACCGCCCACTCCAGTATCGCGCCGTCGTGCGGGCGATACATGCCGGCCAGTTCGATGTGTTCGCAAAGCAGGCGGCCACACAGTTCCAGGGTGAGGAAGTGCGCCGAGATCAGGATCACGCCGCGTCCCCCGGCGCGCGCGGCCTGCAGGTGTTCGAGGCCGCGGATCGAGACGCCGGATTGCATCGGCGCGATCGAGCCCCACCAGGCGCGCGCGAACTCGAACGCGCCGATGCCCAGGGAGGCATAGCTCTCGCGCAGCAGGCGGGTGCGCGCCGCGAGGTCGAGATCGGGAAAGCACAGTTCCAGGTTGCGCCGCGCCACGCGGTCGCGTTTGCGCAGCAGCAGCGGCAGCACGCGCCCGAGCGCGCGGCCGATACCTCGTTGCAGTGGCAAGGGCAGTTGCGCCAGGACCCACAGCAGGCCCACGCCGATCCAGGCGGGCCAGTGGCGCGGCGCGCGTGAGGGCAAGGGCAGGGCGGGTTCGGTCATGCACGGATTGTAGGTGGCCGACGCGCCAACCGGGTCCGTGCCCTGCCGGCGGGCTGCGGGCTTTCCGCTATCCTTGTGCGATGCCCGCGATCGCCGGGGCCGCGCCATGATGCGCGTGCTCTACACCTTCACCATGTACCTGCTGACGCCGGTGATCCTGTATCGCCTCACGTTGCGGGGCTTGCGCGCACGCGGCTATCTCTCGCGCTGGCTGGAGCGCTTCGGTTTTTTCCCCGATGCCGGGCTCAAGGCCACGGTCTGGGTGCATGCGGTGTCGGTGGGCGAGGTCAATGCCGCGGCGCCGCTGGTCGAGGCCCTGCGCAGGCGTTACGCGGATCACCGCATCGTGGTCACCACGGTGACGCCGACCGGATCCAACCGGGTGCGCCAGCTCTGGGGCGAGCAGCTTTTCCACGTCTACCTGCCCTACGACCTGCCGGCGTCGGTGCGGCGTTTCCTCGATCGCATCCGGCCGTGCATTGCGGTGATCATGGAAACCGAGATCTGGCCCAACCTGTTCTTCGAATGCGAGCGACGCGGCATCCCGATCGTGGTGGCGAACGCGCGCCTGTCGCAGAAATCCTTGCGCGGCTACGGCCCGGTGCGGCCGCTGGCGCGCGACGCGATCCGCTGCGCAACCTTCGTCGCGGCACAGTCGCAACCCGATGCCGAGCGCCTGCTGGAACTGGGCGCCCGACCCGAGCGCCTGCGCGTGGTCGGCAATCTCAAGTACGACATGCACGTGCCCGCCGATTTCGCCGCGCAGGCGGCGCAGACGCGCAGCGCCTGGGGCGCGGCGCGCCCGGTATGGATCGCCGCCAGCACCCACGAGGGCGAGGAACTGGCCGTCATCGAGGCGCACTCGCGCCTGATGCGACGCTTTCCCGACGCATTGCTGCTGGTCGCACCGCGCCACCCGGAGCGCTTCAAGCCCATGGCGCAACTGTGCCGCAGCTACGGCTTCGCCACCGCCACGCGCAGCGAGGATCACAGCGCAGCGGTCGATACCCAGTGCTTCGTGATCGATACCCTGGGCGAACTCGTCGCCTACCTGGCCTGCGCCGACCTCGCCTTCGTCGCCGGCAGCCTTGATCCGATTGGCGGGCACAACGTGCTGGAACCGGCGGCGCTGGGCGTGCCGGTGCTGGTCGGGCCCAACACCTTCAACTTCACCGAGGTGACCGACCTGCTGCTGGAACGCGGTGCGGCGCGGCGCATCGAGAATGCGGAAGCGTTGGCCGCGGTACTGCAGCAACTACTCGACGATCCGGCTTGCCGGCAGCGCATGGGCGACGCGGCGCGCCGCACGGTGGAAGAGGAGCGCGGCGCCGTGACGCGCACGCTGGCCATCGTGGAACGCGTGGTGGCTGGCGAGAGAGTCGTCAGCGCCGACTGGGGCGGCGCCGGCGCCTGATAGCTTCGTCTTCCCGCATTCGCGGGAATGACGGGTTGAATTGTCGCCGGAACGATCAGCCCTTGGGTGCGTCGACCGGATCGTTCGCTTCCGCCGGTTCCACCAACGCCGCTTCGGCGTCGCGCACCAGGAAGCGGTTCACTTCTTCCACGTCCTTGAGCTCCACCGTGCCCGCCGCCTGCTTCAGCCGCAGGCCGTTCACCAGGAACTCGTGCCGCGCCGTGGAATAGTCGCGCTGGGCCTGGAACAGTACCTGCTGCGAGATCAGCACGTCGACGATGGTGCGGGTGCCCACCTCGAAGCCGGCTTCGGTGGCTTCCAGTGCGCTCTGCGCCGAGACCAGCGCCTGCTTGCGTGCCTCGATCCCGGTGATGCCGGCCACGAGGGCGCGGAAGGCGTTGCGGGTCTGGCGCGTGACCGCGCGAGTTTCCTGCTCCAACTGCTCTTCGGCCGCATCGCGGGTGTAGATGGCCTGGCGCACGCCGGACTGGGTGGCGAAGCCTTCGAAGATCGGAATCGAGAGTTGCAGGCCGATCGTCGTGTCGTAGTTGAAGCCGTCCGAGGGCGAGGAGATGCCGAGCGAGCGCGAAGCACCCCAGCTCGCGCCATCGCTGTAGCCGATCGAGGCGCCCAGCGTCGGCAGGTGCGCCGAGCGCGCCGTGGCCACGTCGTGGCCGGCGGCATCGAGCGCCAGGGTGCGCGAATGCAGCACCGGGTTCTGCGCCAGCGCCAGTTCCACCCAGGCCCCGAGGTTGTCGGGCGAAGGCAGGGACGGGGCGAAGCTGTCGTCCAGGCCCTTCAGGCCTTCGAGATAGTTGCCGGTGATTTCCGACAGGGCTTCGCGTGCGTCATCGAGCTGCACCTGCGCCGCGATCGCGTTGGCGCGCGAGCCGTCGTAACGGGCGCGGGCCTCGTGCACGTCGGTAATCGCGGTCAGGCCCACTTCGAAGCGCTGGTCGGCCTGGTCGAGCTGGCGCTTCACCGCACGCTCCTCGGCGCGCGCGAAGGCGAGCGAGTCGATCGCGGTGAGCACGTTGAAGTAGGCATCGGCCACGCGCAGGATCAGGTTGTCGTAGGCGGCGTCATAGCTGGCGTCGGCCTGCGCCGTGCGCGACTTGGCGGCCTTCAGCCGGGTGTAGTTGGCGTGGTTGTAGATCGACTGGCTCAGGTCGATGCCCGACGACCGGCTGCGCGAATCGGAGAAGCTGACGCCCGAGGAGAAGATCGGCGGGTCCACCGAGATGCGCCGCGTGCCGCCGCTGGCTCCATCCGAATCGCTCAGGCTGATGCTGCCGCTGATGCGGGGCAGCAGGGCCGAACGCGCCTGCACCGTGCCTTCGCTCTGCGCCAGGCGCTGGGCCTCGGCGGCGGCCAGCTGCGGATCGCTCTGCCGGGCGAGTTCGTAGGCCTGCAGCAGGTCGGCGGCCGACGCGGTGCCGGCCATCCCGGACAAGGCCAGGGCCAGGCAGATCGGGCGAAGACGGAGAGTGAGGGTCATGGGGTAGTCCTTCGGGGAAACGGGAGAGGCGGCGTCGCTCAGAGCGTGAAGCGCTCCACCGGAGCGGTGCCGCGCAGGTAGGGGAGATCGGTTTCGAACAGGCTTTCGAGACGGAAACCGGACTCGCCGGAGCGGGTCACTGTGACCGCTTCCTGCACCGGAGATTCCCCGCGTACGACGAACAGGCGTCCACCCGGCTTGAGCCAGGCCTGCAGGCGCGGCGGAATCTCGGCCACGGCACCGCCGACGGCGATCGCGTCGAACTGACGGCCGGGATCGAAGCTCAGCAGGTCGGCGGTTTCGATCCGGGCGCAGCTCATGCCGAGCGCATTCAGCCGACCCCGCGCGCGCTCGACGAAATCGGCGTGGATGTCGATGCTGGTGACGGCGCGCGCCAGGTGTGCGAGGCAGGCCGTGAGGAAGCCCGAACCGGTGCCGATCTCCAGCACCTCGTCTTCCGGGGCCAGATCCAGCGCCTGCAGCAGGCGGCCTTCGACCACGGGCTTGAGCATCACCTCGCCGTGTTCCATCGGCAGCGCCATGTCGGCGAACGCGAGCTTGCGATGGCGCGGCGACACGAAGTCTTCGCGCTTGATCGCACTCAGGGCGTCGAGCACGCGCGCATCCAGCACCTCGAAGGGCCGGACCTGTTGCTCGACCATCGCGAAGCGGGCCTGTTCGAAATCGATGGGCATGGCTAAATCCTTGAAACCTAAAGGCTGGGCGACGGGGAAAAGTCCCGAATTCTAATCCCGGCCGGCTTCACGGGCAAAAACAGCATCGCCGTTGCGCAGACGGGTGACGTAGTGCCGGAAGTCACCGCGACTTCCGGCGAAATGCCAACGACGGCTCATTCCGCCACCACCGGCGCGGTTGCCGGCTCGTCCTCACGCACCCGGAACCAGGCCGCATACAGGGCCGGCAGGAACAGCAGCGTCAGCGCCGTCGCCACGATCAGCCCGCCCATGATCGCCACCGCCATCGGCCCGAAGAAGGCGCTGCGCGAGAGCGGGATCATGGCCAGCACCGCCGCGAGCGCGGTCAGCACGATCGGGCGGAATCGGCGCACCGTGGCGTCGATGATGGCCTGCCAGCGCGCGTGGCCGGCGGCGATGTCCTGTTCGATCTGATCCACCAGGATCACCGAGTTGCGCATGATCATGCCGGCCAGTGCGATGGTGCCAAGCATCGCCACGAAGCCGAACGGCACCCGGAACACCAGCAGGAACAGCACCACGCCGATCAGGCCCAGGGGGGCGGTGAGCAGCACCAACACCGAGCGCGAGAAGCTCTTGAGCTGCAGCATGAGCAAGCTCAGCACCGAGAGCAGGAACAAGGGTACGCCGGCATTCACCGAATTCTGGCCGCGGGCCGAATCCTCCACCGTGCCGCCGATCTGCAGCAAGTAGCCCGAAGGCAGCGCGGAGCGGATCTCGTCCAGCGTCGGCGAGATCTGCGCCACCACCGAGGCCGGCTGTTCCTGGCCGTAGATGTCGGCGCGCACCGTGACCGTGGGCAGGCGGTTGCGATGCCAGATGATGCCTTCCTCGAAGCCGTGCTCGAGCGTGGCGACCTGCGACAGCGGGATGCTCCGGCCGTTCGTGGTCGGCACCGAAAGGCTGCCGAGCAGCGACAGGCTGGCGCGCTCTTCCTGCGGGCCGCGCAGCAGGATCTGGATCAGTTCGTTGTCCTCGCGATAGGTGCTGACGTACGAACCGGAGAGCGAGCTTTCCAGGAACTTGGACAGGTGCGCCGAACTCACCCCGAGCGCACGGGCGCGTTCCTGGTCCAGCACCAGGCGCACCACCTTGCTCGGTTCCTCCCAGTCGAGGTTGGTATTGGCGACGTGCGGATTGGCACGCACCTTCTCGGCCACGTCGCGCGCGATGCGGCGCACCTCGGCGATGTGTTCGCCGGAGACCCGGAACTGCACCGGATAGCCGACCGGCGGACCGTTCTCGAGTCGGGTGACGCGCGCCTGCAGTTCGGGGAACTCGCTGGCGAAGGTGTCGATCAGCCAGCGGCGCACTTCCTCGCGCGCCTCCACATCCGTGGTCATCAGCACGAACTGGGCGAAGCTGGCCTGCGGCAGTTGCTGGTCCAGCGGCAGGTAGAAGCGCGGCGAGCCGGTGCCGACGTAGGCCACGTAGTTCTCCACCCCGTCCTTCTTCTGCAGCAGGGCTTCGAGCTTCCTGGCCTGGGCCTCGGTCGCCTTCAGCGACGAGCCTTCGGCCAGTTTCAGGTCGACCATCAGCTCGACTCGCGTGGAGGAGGGGAAGAACTGCTGCGGCACGAAGCGGAACAGCATCACCGCGACCACGAACAGCGCGACGGTTGCCGCGATCACGGTCTTGCGATGGCGCACGCACCATTCCAGCAAGGTGCGGAAGCGCTGGTAGAAGCGGTTGTCGTACGGGTCGTGGTCGTGCTTGCCGTTGCCGTTCCTGGAATGGAAATCCGGCAACAACTTGTCGCCGAGGTAAGGCACGAACACCACGGCCGCGATCCACGAAAGCAGCAGCGAGATCGTCACCACCTGGAAGATCGACCGGGTGTATTCGCCGGTGCTGCTGGCGGCCGTGGCGATCGGCAGGAAGCCGGCGGCCGTGATCAGGGTGCCGGTGAGCATCGGGAACGCGGTGGTGCGGTAGGCGAAGCTCGCGGCCTTGAGGCGCGAGTAACCCTGCTCCATCTTCACCGCCATCATTTCCACCGCGATGATGGCGTCATCCACCAGCAGGCCGAGGCCGAGCACCAGGGCGCCGAGCGAGATCTTGTGCAGGCCGATGCCGAAGTAGTGCATCGCGGCAAAGGTCATCGCCAGCACCAGCGGGATCGACAGCGCCACCACCAGCCCGGTGCGGAAGCCGAGCGAGAAGAAGCTCACCGCCAGCACGATCAGCACCGCTTCGGTCAGCACCCGCACGAACTCGCCGACGGATGCCCTTACGGCTTGGGGCTGGTCGGAGACCTTGCGCAGGCTCATGCCGATCGGCAGGTTTTCCTGCAACCGCGCGAACTCGTGTTCCAGCGCCGCGCCGAGCTTGAGGATGTCGCCGCCGGCGCGCATCGACACCGCGAGGCCGATCGCATCCTCGCCCATGAAGCGCATGCGTGGCGCAGGTGGATCGGAGAAGCCGCGCCGCACCTCGGCCACGTCGCCGATGCGGAAGTTGCGTTCGCCCACGCGAATCGGGAAGTCGCGGATCGCCTCGACCGATTCGAAGCGCCCGGAGACGCGCAACTGCACGCGCTCGGTGGTGGTCTCGAAGAAACCGGAGGCCAGGATCGCATTCTGCTCGTCCAGCGCCTGCTGCACCTGCGCCATCGGTACGCCGAGCGTGGCGAGCTTGGTGTTGGACAACTCGATCCAGATCTTCTCGTCCTGCAGGCCGATCAGTTCCACCTTGGCCACGTCCGGGACGCGTTGCAGCTCCAGTTCCAGGCGCTCGGCGTAGTCCTTGAGCGTGGCGTAGTCGAAGCCTTCGCCGGTGAGCGCGTAGATGTTGCCGAACGTGTCGCCGAACTCGTCGTTGAAGAACGGCCCGACCACGCCCTGCGGCAGGGAGTGGCGGATGTCGTTGGTCTTCTTGCGCACCTGGTACCACAGGTCGGGAAGTTCCCTGGAGACGAGGTTGTCCTTGGCGACGAAGATGATCTGCGACTCGCCCGGGCGCGAGTAGGCACGGATGAATTCGTACTTGCCCGTTTCCATCAACTTCTTCTCGATGCGCTCGGTGACCTGGCGCGCGACTTCCTCGGCCGTCGCCCCCGGCCACAGGGTGCGCACCACCATCGCCTTGAAGGTGAAGGGCGGGTCCTCGCTCTGGCCCAGGCGCGTGTACGAGACGGCACCCAGCAGCGCCAGCAGCAGCATGGCGTACAACACCAGGCCGCGGTTGTGCAGGGCCCATTCGGAGAGATTGAAGCGGGTCATGGCGGGCTCAGTTCGTGACCAGCGCAACCGCGCGATTGTTGCGATCCACCGGGCGCACCGCCTGACCCTCGCGCAGCAGGTGCACGCCGGCGATCACGACCCAGTCCTGCGCGCCCACGCCGGCGATCACCGGCACGCGGGTCTCGCCATAGGCCCCGAGCTGCACCGGGGTGCGACGCACCTTCGCGGTGGCAGGGTCGACGACCCAGACGTAGGGCTGTTGCGCTTCCGCCGTGACCGCCGCCAAGGGCAGCGACAGCGAGGCTTCGCCGGCCTGCCCAGCGTAGACGCGCGCGCTCTGGCCGAGTTCGGCCCCGCTCGCCGCGGCGTCGAAGCTCACCCGGGCAGCATAGGTGCGGGTGAGTGCGTCGGCGGCGGGCGCCAGTTCGCGGATCGTGCCCGGCACGCGCGAGCCACTGTTCGACCACAACTCCACCAGTACTCCCTGGCCGACGGAGAACTCCTTGATGCGCTGCTCGGGAAGGCTGATGGCGATCTCGCGTTCGCCATCGACCGCGAGGGTGAAGATCGACTGGCCCGCGGCGACCACTTGCCCGGCTTCGGCCTGGCGCGAGGCGATCACGCCGTCGTTGGGGGCGCGCAGTTGCGCGTATTCGGCCTGGTTGCGGCTCACGTCGAGCTGCGCCCGCACCTGTCCCACCTGCGCTTCGGCCGCCTGGTACGCGTTCTGCTGCCCTTCGTAGGCCGACTGGCTCACCAGCCTGCGTTCGAACATGTTGCGGTAGCGGTCGCGCTCGGCGCGCGCGGTGGCGAGGTTGGCTTCGGCGGCGGCCAGTTGTGCGCGCACCGCGGCCACCTGCAGGCGCAGATCGTCGGGGTCGAGTTCGGCCAGCACCTCGCCCTGCTTGACCCGTGCGCCGGCATCGACGTGGCGTTTGGCGATCTTGCCGCCGACGCGGAACGCGAGCACCGGCTCGTGCCGCGCCCGCACATCGCCCGGGAAGGCCTCGAACCCGGTGCCGGCCGGCAGCGGCCGTTCCACCATCGCGGGCCGTACCGCTTCGACTGCCTCCTCGCCGTTGCCGCAGGCGGCAAGGCTGGCGGCCATCCCCACGGCCAGGAGCAGGGAGCGCACGCGAACGTGCATCGGGAACGCAGGCAACATGAAGGCTCGCTTTGGCCGCAACGCGGCGACGCTGGTAACTGAACTGATGGGTATAGTAAAATTAAAAAACCGAACAGTCCAGTAATTGGCCGCCACCCCTGATGTCAGTCCCCGGTTCCAAGTCCCGATCCACCAAGTCCGCCGCGAGCCCCGCCCGCCGGGCGGCCTCCGGCCCGGGCCGGCCCAAGGACATGGAGAAGCGCGCCGCGATCTTCGCCGCCGCCAAGCGCCTGTTCCTGCACCATGGCTTCGATGGCGTGAGCATGGATCAGATCGCCACCGAAGCCGGCGTCTCCAAGCTCACCGTCTACAGCCATTTCAAGGACAAGGAAGCGCTGTTCGGCGAGACGGTGCGCGCAAGTTGCGAGCAGCAACTGCCGGAATCGCTGTTCCTCGCCGATCTCAAGGGCCCGTTGCGAAAACAGCTGCGCAGCATCGCGGAAGGCTTCTTCGCGCTGATCACCAGCGAAGAGTCGATCGCCATGCACCGCACCATCCACATGCAGGCCAGCACCGACCCGAACCTCGGTCGCGCCTTCTGGGAAGCCGGGCCGGAACGGATCAAGCAGGGCTTCATGCAGTTCCTCAAGGCCGAGGTCAACGCCGGCCAACTCGACATCCCCGACCTGCGCCGCGCCGCCGGCCAGTTCTTCTGCCTGCTCAAGGGCGAACCACACGCGCGTCAGATGTGCGGCTGCCTCGATCCGATGGCGGTGCGCGATATCAACGCGCACCTCGATGCGACCGTGGACTTCTTCCTGCGGGCCTATCAGCCGCGCTGACGATCCCGGATCAGCGCGCTTCCCACGCCAGCCGCACCCGCAGCGCGGTGTAGGCATCGTTCTCGACGCTGCCGTCGATCTCGCGGCGCACGTCCAGTGGCACATGCAGCAGCTCCGCCGCCAGCGACCAGCGTGGCGAGAGTTCGCGCGTGGCACCCGTCGCGACGTAGGGCAACACGCCGCGCGCCACCAGATGCGAACGATCGATCACGGTGAAGACGCGCGCGTTCACCTGCGCCGTGGGTTCATTGCGCACCAGGCCTAGCGTCGCGTGCCAGCGCCAGTGCGGGCGCGCCGCTTCGAAGGTAACGTCGGCGCCGTAGTGGTTGAGCGCGATGCGGTCGCGCGAGGGCTCGACGCAGCCGAATGGATTGGTTTGCGCATCGAACGGGCCGGCCACGTGCTCGGGACAGGTGATGTCGCCACTGGCCGAGCCATGTTGGCCGAAGATGCGGGCGGACAGGCTCCACGCGTCGCGTTCGATCAGGCGCCGACCCAGCGCGGCGGCGATCAGGTCCTGGGTACGCGTGCGGTCGATCTCCAGCGGCGGGGTGTAGCCGAGTTCCGCCACCCAGCCGGCCGGCAATCCGATGCTCGCGCGCAATCGTCCGAACAGCGGCGACTTGTTCAGGTCTTCGGCCTTCTCGCCACCGAACCCGACCTGCTGCTGCGCGTCACTCAGGCGCGGCACGTGTGCCAGTTCGCCGGCAAGCAGCCATGCGCCGGCAGCCAGTTCGGGCGTGGCACCGAACCCGGTCATGAAGCTCGCCGCGGACACGTAGTGCATGGCCCAGGCTTCGGGACGATCCGACGTCAGGATCTCTTCGTCGCGGATCACGGTCTGCGCTTGCGCGGTGGCCGACACCACCAGCAGCAGAACCGACGCTCGCATGATTGCCCCCCGCATGATTCGGCCTCTGGTTGCTTCCCCCCGGCCAGTGTAGGCCCGCACCGCATCGCGTCTACCTGCCGTTTGGCGGGTCCGGCAGTGGCTGATTCGGGTGGCAGGCTCGCGTCCGACGCGCCTTCGTGCTGCAATGTCGCCCGCAAGCGGGGGTGCCCGGGACGGGCTGAGAGACACCCTTCGAACCTGACGCGGTTAGCACCGCCGTAGGGAAGCTTCGTGAGGCGATCCGTTCGACTCCGCGCATGCTCCGCTGCGCTCGCGTTCCCCACCTTGGGCAGCGCCGAGCCCTGAACTTCGCGCCATCGAGTACGCCATGAACGCCCAGCCTTCCGATCTCCTCCGCCAGACTGCGGAACTGTCCGAATCCGTCACTCGCCCGATTGCGGGTTCGCGCAAGGTGCATGTGACGGGTTCACGCCCCGACCTGCGCGTGCCGATGCGCGAGATCGACCTGAGCGACACGCCGCGCGTGTTCGGTGCCGACAAGAACGCGCCGTTCACCGTGTACGACACCTCCGGGCCCTATACCGATCCGGGCGCGCGCATCGATCTCACCGCGGGCCTGCCGGCATTGCGCGCGGCGTGGATCGCCGAGCGCGGCGACACCGAGCAACTGACCGGGTTGTCCTCCGAGTTCGGGCGCAAGCGCGCCGCCGATCCGCGCCTGGCCAATGTTCGCTTCGCGCATGTTCCGCGTCCGCGCTGCGCGCGCAGCGGCGCGAATGTCAGCCAGATGCACTACGCCAGGCGAGGCATGGTTACGCCGGAGATGGAGTTCATCGCGATCCGCGAGAACCAGAAGCTCGAAGCAATGCGCGAGAGTCCCTTGCTCCGGCAGCATCCGGGCGAGTCGTTCGGCGCGAGCATCCAGAAGTTCATCACGCCCGAGTTCGTGCGCGATGAAGTGGCGTGTGGTCGCGCCATCATTCCGAACAACATCAATCACCCGGAAAGCGAGCCGATGATCATCGGGCGCAATTTCCTGGTGAAGATCAACGCCAATATCGGCAACTCGGCCGTGACCAGTTCCATCGCCGAGGAAGTGGAAAAGATGGTGTGGGCGATCCGCTGGGGCGCCGACACGGTGATGGACCTCAGCACTGGCAAGCACATCCACGAAACCCGCGAATGGATCCTGCGCAACTCGCCGGTGCCGATCGGCACCGTGCCGATCTATCAGGCCCTGGAGAAAGTCGATGGCCGCGCCGAGGAGCTGACCTGGGAACTGTTCCGCGACACCTTGATCGAGCAAGCCGAGCAGGGCGTGGACTACTTCACCATCCACGCCGGCGTGCGCCTGCCCTACATCCCGCTCACCGCCAAGCGTGTCACCGGCATCGTCTCGCGTGGCGGCTCGATCATGGCCAAGTGGTGCCTGGCGCATCACAAGGAATCCTTCCTCTACACGCAGTTCGAAGAGATCTGCGAGATCATGAAGGCTTACGACGTGGCCTTCTCGCTCGGCGACGGCCTGCGTCCCGGCTCGATTGCCGATGCCAACGATGCGGCGCAATTCGCCGAACTGGAGACCTTGGGCGAACTGACCAAGATCGCGTGGAAACACGACGTGCAGACCATGATCGAAGGCCCCGGCCACGTGCCGATGCAGTTGATCAAGGAGAACATGGACAAGCAGTTGCGCGAATGCGGCGAAGCGCCGTTCTACACGCTGGGCCCGCTCACCACCGACATCGCGCCGGGCTACGACCACATCACCAGCGCCATCGGCGCGGCGATGATCGGCTGGTACGGCACCGCGATGCTCTGTTACGTCACGCCCAAGGAACACCTGGGCCTGCCGAACAAGCAGGATGTGCGCGACGGCATCGTGACCTACAAGATCGCCGCCCACGCTGCGGATCTGGCGAAGGGCCATCCCGGCGCGCAGGCACGCGACAACGCGCTTTCCAAGGCGCGCTTCGAGTTCCGCTGGCAGGATCAATTCAACCTCGGCCTCGATCCGGAAAAGGCGCAGGAGTTCCACGACGAAACCCTGCCCAAGGAAGCCGCCAAGCACGCGCACTTCTGTTCGATGTGCGGCCCGCACTTCTGCTCGATGAAGATCACCCAGGACGTGCGTGATTACGCCGCCGAGCAGGGTGTCGCGAACGAAACCGAGGCGCTGGCGCGCGGCATGGCGGAGAAGGCGCGCGAGTTCCGCGAACAGGGCGGCGAGGTATATCGGGCGGAGTAACGCGACGCGAGCCGTCACGTCGGGCGCGGACAAGCGTCGGGAAAGGCCACCGACGCAGTACCCTATTGCCACCGTTTCCCAGGAGTGTCTGCCATGAACCAGGCCGTTCCCTCGTCCTCCAGCAAGCGTTCGCACTTCTGGATCCGGGTCGGCACCACGCTGTTCGCCGCCTGGCTGCTGGGGGTGGCGGCGCTGATGTTCTGGTGGGATCACGAACCGGAACGCTTCGACGTGGTGGCCTCGGCGCAGGCGGCGGCGGCCAGGCGCGAGCAGGGCGTGGTGGTGGGCACGGTCACCACCGAAACCCTGATCCGCGTCACCGAAACCCTGCTCGACAAGCGCGGCGGCTACCTTTCCAACGATCTCCTGCCGCCAGGCGCAATCATGGACAACCAGCCGAACTGGGAGTTCGGGGCGCTCACCCAGACGCGCGATTTCGCCAAGGCCTTCCGCAACGAGTTCAGCCGCTCGCAGACACAGAGCCGTGAAGACCCGAACCTGATGGAGGCCGATCCGCTCTATTCCAGCCCCAATGATCGCTGGTTGCTGCCGTCGTCGGAATCGCAGTACCGCCAGGCCGCCGAGCACGTGCGCGGCTATCTTGCGCAGCTTACCGATGCGGACGAGTACAACGCGCAGTTCTATGCGCGTGCCGACAATCTGGCCGATTGGCTCGCGATCGTGGAGAAGCGCCTCGGCTCGCTCTCGCAGCGGCTGTCGGCCAGCGTTGGGCAGATTCGCCTCGATACCGACCTGTCCGGCGATCCGAACGCACAGCAGTCCACGCCCGCGCCCAGCCCGCAGGTGGTCCAGACGCCCTGGACCGAGATCGATGACGTGTTCTACGAGGCGCGCGGTTCGACCTGGGCCTTGCTGCACTTCCTCAAGGCGATCGAGCACGACTTCGAACCGGTGCTGCGCGACAAGAACGCCCTGGTCAGCCTCAAGCAGATCATCCGCGAACTGGAAGAGACCCAGCATGGCCTCGGCAGCCCGGTGGTGT
Organism: Chiayiivirga sp.; assembly: GCA_022647565.1. Taxonomy (GTDB): domain Bacteria; phylum Pseudomonadota; class Gammaproteobacteria; order Xanthomonadales; family Xanthomonadaceae; genus JALCLA01. The sequence goes on along the minus strand of JALCLA010000002.1, from coordinate 643,227 downwards.
TGAACGGTTCGCCCTTCGGCTTCTTCTCCAATCATTCGCTGGTGATGGCGAACTACGTCTCGCGCGCCAACGCCGCGATCATCGACCTGCGGCAGCTGCTCGAACGCGGCTGAGGGCGCGATGACGACTGCAGGTCCGGGCCGGATCTCGGCCGAACGCTTCGAGGCCGCGCGGAATAATTCGATGGACCATGAGGTCCCTGGTAGCGACTCGGTCCGCGCCCTCGACGAGAGCGCGCGCCAGTTGGCCCTGCTCAACGACATCGCGCGCATCGCCACCCAGGACATCGAATTGCGCCCGATGCTGCAGCGCATCGTCGATGAACTCCATCGAGCCTACGGCTGGGAGTTCGTATCCTGCGTCTCGGTCAACCATGTCGAGAATCGATTCGTCTGCGAGGCCCTGCATTCGGACGTGCCGACCGAGGTCGAGGTCGGCTACTCACGGGCACTGGGTTCGGGCATCGTCGGTGAGGTGGCCAGCTCCGGGCACACCATCGACCTGGATGACGTGCGCGGCCAGGACAACTTCATCGACACCCTGCACGGCACGCGCTCCGAGCTCTGCGTTCCGGTGTGCCACCAGGGCGTGGTGCTGGCGGTGCTGAATGTCGAGAGCCGACGGCCGGCTGCGTTCCATGGGCAGCGCGCCCTGCTGGAGACGGTGGCCGAGCAGATCGCCGGCATGATCGCGATCGCCAAGCTGCACCGCGAGCTGGGGCGGCGCGCCGAACTGTTCCAGACCGCGAGCGAGCTGTCGCGCGCGGCGCTGGAAGTGGACTCCTTCGAACACACCCTGGAGCGGATCGCGGTCTTCATCCGGGATCGCTTTGCGCTGGAGCTGTGCGGCATCTTCGTCGCCGGTGAGGACGGCTCGCTCACCCAGCGTGCGCGCGCCGGCGAAACGGACCTGTCCGGATTCCTCGGCAAGCGCTGGACCCTGGACCGCGGCATCGTGCTGCGCGCGTTCCGCACCGGCGTGGCGCAGTACGTGCCGGACGTTTCCCTCGACCCGGACTATGTCGCGGGCAGTCCGCGCGTGCGCTGCGAACTGGCGGTGCCGATCCGGTTGCAGGGACGCCTGCTCGGCATCATCAACATGGAAAGCGCCGACGCGGGTTCCTTCGAAGGCGACAACCGCACCATGCTCGAAGCCCTGGCAGCGCAGGTGGCGGGAGCGATTCACCTGGCAGGTTCCGCCCGGCGGATGGCGGAAGTGAATCGCCTGCTGGAACAACGCTCGCTGGAGCTGCAATCCGCCAACGCCCAGTTGCGCCATGCCAACGCGGCGCTGGAACAACTCTCGCAGCGCGACGGACTCACCGGCGTCGCCAACCGGCGCAGTTTCGATGCGCGGTTGCAGGCCTGCTGGCAGGACGCGGCACAGCGCCGGCAGCCGCTGGCGCTGCTGCTGATCGATGTGGACCATTTCAAGGCCTACAACGACAGCCAGGGGCACTTGTCGGGTGACGATGCGTTGCGGCGCGTGGCGGCGCTGCTGGACGCGCGCCTGGCACAACGGGGGGCGGGATTGGCGCGCTACGGCGGCGAGGAATTCGCTGCCTTGTTGCCCGGTGCCACGGGAAACGCGGCAGTTGATGTGGCGGAACAGTTGCGCGTCGCGGTCACGGCGCTCGACATCGCGCATCCGCAGGCGCCCTCCGGCCGACTGAGCGTGAGCATTGGCGTGGCCAGCCACGTCCCCGGCGACAGCGCGGCGGCGGGAAGCCTGGTGGCCGCCGCCGATGCGGCGCTGTATCGGGCCAAGCGCGAAGGCCGCAACCGCGTCGCGCTCGCGGTCTGATCAGGTCATTCCCGCAAGCGACTTCGCGATGACGGATTGCAACGCGAAGCTCAGAATTTCTTGTCGGCTTCCGGCATCGCGTTGTAGCGATCGATCGATTCGGCAATTTCCTGGCGCGCCGCGGCGGCATTCTTCCAGCCGTCGAGCTTGACCCACTTGCCCTTCTCCAGATCCTTGTAGTGCTCGAAGAAATGGCCGATGCGCTCCAGCCAGTGCTTCGACACCTGCTCGATGTCCTGGATGTGGGCGTAGCCGGAGAACACCTTGTCGATCGGCACCGCCAGGAGCTTGGTATCGGTGCCGGCCTCGTCGGTCATCTGCAGCATGCCAACCGGACGGCAGCGGATCACGGAGCCGGGAATCAGCGGCAACGGCAGGATCACCAGCACGTCGGCCGGATCACCGTCGCCGCACAGGGTGTGCGGCACGTAGCCGTAGTTGCACGGATAGCGCATCGGCGTGGACAGGATGCGATCCACGAAGATCGCGCCGGTGGCCTTGTCCACCTCGTACTTGACCGGCTCGGCATCCTTCGGGATCTCGATGATGACGTTGATTTCGTTCGGCACATCGCGGCCGGTGGGGACGAGGTCGAGGCCCATGACGAGGCTCCTGCGGATCGGGGCGCGCATGATACGCCGGCGGTTTGGTGCATTGCACCAAACGACAATGCTCCCTCCCTCGCTTGCGGGGGAGGGCCGGGATGGGGGCGGCTTTGCCGGCAAGCAGCGGAGCGAGATTCGCCCGTATCCTTCCCCGACCTGCCGCACGGAACCGCCGCATGCCGCTGAGCTGGAACGAGATCAAGGACCGCGCCCTGCGCTTCTCGCGCGAATGGGCCGAGGAAACGGCGGAGGATGCCGAGGCCAAATCGTTCTGGGACGGCTTCTTCGAGGTGTTCGGCGTCTCGCGCCGGCGCGTGGCCAGCTTCGAGCAGCCGGTAAAGCGAGGCGATGGCAAGGACGGTTACATCGACTTGCTCTGGAAGGGCATCCTCCTGGTCGAACACAAATCGCGCGGCAAGAACCTGGATCGCGCCTTCAAGCAGGCCACCGACTACTTCCCCGGCCTGAAGGAGCGCGATCTGCCCAAATACGTGCTGGTCAGCGACTTCGCGCGCCTGCGCCTGCACGATCTGGAATCGGGCGAGCAGCACGAGGTGGCGCTGGCCGAATTGCACCAGCACGTCGCCCTGTTCGGCTTCATCGCCGGCTATCAGGTGCGCGTGTTCAAGGATCAGGACCCCGCCAACATCCGCGCCGCCGAACGCATGGGCGAGCTGCACGACGCGCTCAGGCAATCCGGCTACGAAGGCCACGAACTCGAAGTGCTGCTGGTGCGCCTCTTGTTCTGCCTGTTCGCCGAGGACACCGGCATCTTCGAGCGCCGCCAGTTCCAGGACTTCCTCGAACAACGCACCGCCGACGACGGCAGCGACCTGGGCGCGCGCCTGGCCGAACTGTTCCACGCGCTCAACACGCCGCGCGAGAAACGCCAGAGGACGCTGGATGAATCCATCGCCGCGTTCGAGTACGTCAATGGCGCCCTGTTCCGCGAACCGCTGCCGCCCGCCGCCTTCACCCGCGCCCAGCGCGAGGCCCTGCTCAACGCCTGCAGCATGGATTGGAGCCGCATCAGTCCGGCCATTTTCGGCGCGCTGTTCCAGTCGATCATGGACGCCAAGGCGCGCCGCAACCTGGGCGCGCACTACACCAGCGAAAAGAACATCCTCAAGCTGATCGGTCCGCTGTTCATGGACGGCTTGCGCGCCGAATTCGAGCGCGTCAAGGGCAACCGCAAGGCACTCAACCAGTTCCACGAGAAGATCGCCGCGCTGACGTTCCTCGATCCGGCCTGCGGCTGCGGCAATTTCCTCGTCATCGCCTACCGCGAACTGCGCGCGCTGGAACACGACATCCTGCAAGCGCTCTACCGCAAGGAACTCGACGGCGGCCAGGTGCTGGACCCGCGCCAGCTGATCCTGTGCAACGTCGACAAGTTCTACGGCATCGAGATCGAGGAATTCCCGGCACAGATCGCGCAGGTCGCGATGTGGCTCACCGACCACCAGATGAACCTGCGCGTGCAGGAACAATTCGGCAACCGCTTCGTGCGGCTGCCGCTGACCCACAGCGCCACCATCGTGCACGGCAATGCCTTGCGGATGGATTGGAACGAGGTGGTTCCCGCCGCCAGATTGAACTACATCCTGGGCAATCCGCCGTTCATCGGCGCGAAGATGATGAGCGAGCAGAACCGCGCGGACTTGCTCGCGGTTGCGGGAAAGCTCAAAGGCGCAGGATTGCTGGATTTCGTCAGCGCGTGGTACCTCAAGGCCGCCGAGTACATCCAATCTCGTCATTCCCGCGAAAGCGGGAATCCAGCGGCTTTGGCCACGGAAGGGCTGGATTCCCGCTTTCGCGGGAATGACGATATCCGCTGCGCCTTCGTCTCGACCAACTCGATCACGCAAGGCGAACAGGTTGGCGTGCTGTGGGGAGAAATGCTGCGGCTCGGCGTTTGCATCTTCTTCGCGCACCGAACGTTTTCCTGGAACAACGAGGCACGCGGCGTGGCGGCGGTGCATTGCGTGATCGTCGGCTTCGCGCGGCAGGACATTTCGCCCAAGCGCCTGTTCGACTACGAAACGGTGAAATCTGAGCCGCATGAAATTGTCGCGGCCAACATCAATCCGTACCTGGTGGATGCGGCGAATATGCTCTTGTCGAGCCGGCGCGAGCCAATTGGAAGGGTGCCGCAGATTGCGTTTGGCAACATGCCGAACGATGGGGGGAACTTGCTTCTCAGCGACGAAGAGAAGCACGTGCTTCTTCAGGCAGAGCCTGATGCTGCTCGTTGGATTCGATCTTTTCTCGGGGCGCATGAGTTCATCAACTCAACGCCACGGTGGTGCTTGTGGCTGAGAGATATCCCGCCGGCAGAGTTGAGAAATTTGCCGCTTGTTGCCAGACGCGTTGCTGCGGTGAAAGGTCTTCGCCAGGAAAGCTCGCGTGCGACGACGCGTGAACTGGCGGCCTACCCAGCGTTGTTTGGCGAAATTCGGCAGCCCATCGAGAGATACATCCTTGTGCCTCGCCACAGTTCAGAGAGCCGTGCCTACATCCCGTTTGGATTTGTAGATCCGCATGTAATTTGCGGCGATAGCAACATGCTGGTTCCAAGCAGCGATCTGGCGCATTTCGGCATGATGCAGTCGTCCATGCACATGGCTTGGCTTCGCACTGTCGGCGGACGTCTCAAAAGCGACTACCGCTACTCCGCCGGCATCGTTTACAACAACTTCCCCTGGCCCGAGATCGCCGGCCCTTCGACTCCGGCCGCTGGCGCGGCCTACGCTCAGGGTGAGCGGAGTCGGGGCGCGATCGAAGCCGCTGCGCAAGCCGTACTGGACGCCCGTGCCCAGTTTCCCGATTCGACACTCGCGGATTTGTACGATCCGCTGACGATGCCGCCGCCACTGGTGAAGGCGCACCAGCAGCTCGACAAGGCGGTGGATGCGGCCTATGTGGCGGCTGAAAAGGCCGCCGGGCGCAAGGCTCCAAAACTCGGCAGCGACGCCGAGCGCGTCGCCTTCCTGTTCGAGCGTTATCAGGCACTGACCTCGCTGCTGCCGGCTGCCAAGGCCACGCGGCGACCGCGCAAGGCGCAAGGCGTGGCCTAGCGACGATTCGGCAACGGACCCCGGCGGCGGCATGGGCGCCGTCGGCGATCCGCTCGAGTTCGGGCTTCGGCGCGAGCGCTTGACGTGCGTGGCGACCGACCGGCTTCAACGCCGATACCGCGCCTTCGATTCGTTGACTGCGCCCGCGTGCTGCGCCTGCACGTGCGGGCGCAGCCAGGCCGCAAACTCATCCTCCGACACCGTGCCGTCGGCCAGGGCGAGGTACGCCGGGTACAGGGAGCGGTTGTCTGCGGCCAGACGGGCGCCGTTGAGCACGAGGAAGGCTTCGCAAGCCACCGCGGCGGTGCGCTTGTTGCCGTCGCCGAACGGATGGTTGCGGGCAATGCCGAACGCCAGGCTGGCGGCCAGATCGGCAAGGTCTGGCGGTGGATCGCCATAGGCGTACCGCTGTTGCGGGCGAGCCAGCGCGGAGTCCAGCAAGTCCTCGTCGCGCACGCCCGCAATGCCGCCATGCTGCGCAAGCTGGCGATCGTGGATGGCCAGGGCCAGGGCCTTGCTGATCCACAGGATCATGCCGGCCGCTTACTGCGCCAGCTTGTGCAGCAGGTCGCGGCGCTCATGCATGATCTTTTCCACCACCTCCATCTGCGCCGCGAACTCCGGATCGTGTGCGGTGAGGCGTATGCCGTCCGGGGTTTCGAGCACGTGCAGCTCGTCGCCCTTGTCCACGCGCAGGCGCGCGAGCAATTCCTTGGGCAGGATGACGCCGGCGGAATTGCCGATGCTGGTGATCTTGAGTTTCATGGCGGTGCCCGGAACCGAAGTTATAATCGATGTTATACCGGGCTGTGACTGGCGGCAAGGCGCCGGAAACACGAAGCCCCGGTTTCCCCGGGGCTTCGTGTTCTTGCGGTGGCTTGAAGCGCGGCGTTACAGCAAGGGAACCAGCAGCAGCGCCACGATGTTGATGATCTTGATCAGCGGGTTGATCGCGGGGCCGGCGGTGTCCTTGTAGGGATCGCCGACGGTGTCGCCGGTAACGGCGGCCTTGTGCGCTTCCGAACCCTTGCCGCCGTGGTGGCCTTCCTCGATGTATTTCTTGGCGTTGTCCCAGGCGCCGCCGCCGGTGCACATCGAGATCGCGACGAACAGGCCGGTGACGATCGTGCCCATCAGCAGGCCGCCGAGCGCGTCGGCACCCAGCGTCACGCCGACGATGATCGGGATGATCAGCGGCAGCAGGGACGGCACGATCATTTCCTTGATCGCGGCGCGGGTCAGCAGGTCCACGGCCTTGTCGTACTGCGGCTTGCCGGTGCCTTCCATGATGCCGGGGATCTCGCGGAACTGGCGGCGCACTTCCTCCACCACCGCGCCGGCGGCACGGCCCACGGCCTGCATCGCGAAGGCGCCGAACAGGTAGGGAATCATGCCGCCGATGAGCAGGCCGATCACCACTTCCGGGTTGTCGATCGAGAAGTTCACCTGCTTGCCCGAGGCCTGCAGCTTGTGCGCGTAGTCGGCGAACAGCACCAGCGCGGCAAGGCCGGCGGAGCCGATCGCGTAGCCCTTGGTCACGGCCTTGGTGGTGTTGCCCACGGCATCGAGCGCGTCGGTGGTCTTGCGGATTTCCTTGTCCATGCCCGACATTTCGGCGATGCCGCCGGCGTTGTCGGTGATCGGACCGTAGGCGTCGAGCGCCACGATCATGCCGGCCATCGAGAGCATCGACACGGCCGCCGTCGCCACGCCGTACAGGTCGGCCAGTTCATAGCAGCCCCAGATCGCCGCAGCCACGGCCAGCACCGGCAGCGCGGTGGATTTCATCGATACGGCGAGTCCCGCGATCACGTTGGTACCGTGGCCGGTTTCGGAAGCCTTGGCCACCTGGCGCACCGCACCATACTCGGTGGCGGTGTACAGCTCGGTGATGTAGACCATGGCGGCGGTGAGGCCGAGTCCGATCAGGGCGCAGTAGAACAGCGGCATGGCGACGTCGGCCGGGAACAGTTCGCGCGTGACCCAGAAGAAGGCGCCGGCGGCGAGCACGCCCGAGACCGCGAGGCCGCGATAGAGCGCATTCATGATCTTGCCGCCCTCGCGCGCCTTGACGAAGTAGGTGCCCACGATGGACGCGACGATTGAAGTCGCTCCCATGACCAGGGGCAGCAACACTCCATTCCAGCCGTACGTGCCATAGGCGATGCTGGCCACCAGCATCGCGGCAATCACGGTGACGGCGTAGGTTTCGAACAGGTCGGCTGCCATGCCGGCGCAGTCGCCGACGTTGTCGCCCACGTTGTCGGCGATTACCGCCGGGTTGCGCGGATCGTCTTCCGGAATGCCGGCTTCGACCTTGCCCACGAGATCGGCGCCGACGTCCGCACCCTTGGTGAAGATGCCGCCACCCAGGCGCGCGAAGATCGAGATCAGCGAAGAACCGAACGCGAGGCCGATCATCGGGTGCAGCGCGGCTTGCAGGGTTTCGGCCGAGGCTGACTGACCGCGCGTGACGAACCAGAAGTAGCCTGCCACGCCGAGCAGGCCCAGGCCCACCACCAGCATGCCGGTGATCGCGCCGCCCTTGAAGCTGACGTTGAGCGCCGGATTCAGACCGAGCGTCGCGGCCTGCGCGGTGCGCACGTTGGCGCGCACCGAGACGAACATGCCGATGAAGCCGGCCACGCCGGAAAGCACAGCGCCGATCAGGAAGCCGATCGCGGTGGGCCAGCTCTTGAGCGCGAAGCCGATCACCACGAACAAGATCGCGCCCACGATCGCGATCGTGGTGTATTGGCGCCGCAGATAGGCGCCGGCGCCTTCCTGCACCGCCGCAGCGATCTGCTGCATGCGTTCGTTGCCCGCCGGTTGCGACACGATCCAGCGCGCCGTCACCACCCCATACACGATTGCCAGGCCCGCACACGCGAGCGCGAGCATCAAGCCGTACTGCTCAAGCATTGGTCTTCCCCGGATTGGAACGCAGAATTGGACTGGCACTCGCCGGCGTGTCGGCCCCGCAACAGGGCTCGGCCGGCAGGCCGGGGCCGAGTATGGCAAAGGGGGTCGCGATGTAAAAGCGGACCGGTGGCGCGCCGCAGCGGCCGGGACTGCGCCCGTCTCCGGACGGGAGCGGGCGTCCCGGCCACGGCCCGCACCGCCGAGGCTCTGCTATAAAGCCGCGTGCCCTCGCCCCGCAGCCGCCACCTTGCGTCCCTGACCGGATTGCGCGGCATCGCCGCGACGTGGGTGATGTTGCTGCACCTGTGGCTGCTGGCGCAGGCCCCGGCGCTGAGCTGGCTCGGCGTCGACTGGAGCTTCCTGTTCTCGACCGGCTATCTGGGCGTCGACCTGTTCTTCGTCCTCTCGGGGTTCCTGCTGGCGCCGCCGTTCCTGCGCTGGGTCGACGGTGAGGCCGCGTTCCCGAACCTGCGCAGCTACTTCGTCCGCCGCATTTTCCGCGTCGTGCCGGCGTTTTACCTGCAACTGGCGGTGTTGCTGCTGGTCGCGCGCGTCGTGCAGGGAGCCTGGCCGGTCGATGCCTGGCAACTGCTGGGCTACCTCAGCCTGCAATTCTGGCTACATCCCGCGATGGGCACCTTGCTCAACGGGGTGTGGTGGACCTTGCCGGTGGAGTGGAACTTCTACCTGCTGCTCCCGGCCCTGGCGTGGGTGCTGTCGCGCGCTCGGCTGGCCTGGGTCGTGGCGCTGGTCCTGGCGTGGGTGGTGACCTTGCGGCTGGTGGCCTACGAGAGCCTGTTCAGTGGCGAATTCCTGTTCGGCATCCCGGCCCGCCTGTACGGCGCCGGCATGATCCACCAGATCGTGGGCCGCCTCGATCAGTTCGTCTTCGGCCTCATGGCGGCGTGGGCGCTGTTGCGCCTCGGCGAGCGGGCCACGCGCTGGGCGCGACCGGTCCTGCTGCTGGGCCTGTGCGCGATGGGAATCATGCTGGCCGACCTGCACCAGCACGGCAGCCCGGTGGATGGCGGACGCGTGCCCTTGCTGTTCTGGCACCACAGCCTGACCGGGGCCGCGCTGGCGCTGATCGTGTTTGCCGCTGCATCCGGCGAATCCTGGTCGCGCGCCTGCCTCGGCGGGCGTGTGCTCGGATTCCTCGGCCTGATCAGCTACAGCCTTTATCTCTGGCACGCCGTGCTGTTCGCCTGGGCCGGGCAACTCGGTCTTGCGGGTGGTTCCGGGCCGCTGGAACTGGGGCGCTTGGCGCTGCTGCTGGTCCCGCCGGTGCTGCTCGTGTCCTGGCTGTCGTGGCGCTGGGTCGAGCAGCCCGGCATCGACTACGCCCATCGGGAGCGATGAAGCGACCCCGATGCGCGGCGGCGGGTCAGCGATCCGCGATGCGGTACTCGGGCAGCTTTCGCGCCACCGCCACGTTCTTCAGCGTGACGTAGGCCGGCAGGCCATCCTTGCCGTAGGGCGGCGTGTCTTCGCCGCGAATCAGCGGTTCCAGATAGCTGCGACAGGCGGCGGTGATGCCGTAGCCGTCCTTGCTGATGAAATGGCGCGGCATCTTCTTCTCGTGGTTCGCCACCTTCGCCAGCGGCGCCGGTTCGATCTTCCAGCGATACGGCGAATCGGAGGTGCGCCTGATCACCGGCATCACCGCGTTCTTGCCCGCAAGCGCGTACTCCACCGCCGCCACGCCCACGGCCCAGGCGTGTTCGGCGTCGGTCTTCGAGGCCAGGTGGCGGGCTGAGCGTTGCAGGTAGTCGGGCACCGCCCAGTGCTGCTTGTAGCCGAGCTGATCCTTCACCAGTTGCGCGATCTGCGGTCCGACGCCGCCCAGTTGCACGTGGCCAAACGCATCCTTGCCGCCGGCTTCGGCGAGAAACTTGCCGTCGGGCGTCTTCAGGCCTTCCGACACCACCACCGAGCACCAGCCCACGCGCTGCACCGTTTCCTGCACCCGCGCCAGGAACCGGTCGCGTTCGAACGGGACTTCCGGGAACAGGATGATCTGTGGCGCCTGGTCCGGCCCGCGCTGCGCCAAGCCCGCCGCCGCCGCCAACCAGCCGGCATGACGGCCCATCACCTCCATCACGAACACCTTGGTGGACGATTCCGACATCGAGGCAACGTCGAGGCTGGCTTCGAGGATCGACACGGCCGCGTACTTCGCGGCCGAGCCGAAGCCCGGACAGCAGTCGGTGACGGCGAGATCGTTGTCCACGGTCTTGGGCACGCCGATGCAGGTCAGCGGATAGCCGAAGGCGCGCGCGATCTGCGACACCTTGTTGGCGGTGTCGGCTGAATCATTGCCGCCGTTGTAGAGGAAGGCGCGCACGTCGTGGGCGCGGAACACCTCGATCAGGCGCGCGTACTGTTCGCGGTTCTCCTCCAGCGACTTGAGCTTGTAGCGGCAGGAGCCGAAGGCGCCGCCGGGAGTGTGGCGCAGCGACCTGATCGCGGCAGCCGACTCCTTGCTGGTGTCGATCAGGTCTTCGCGCAGCGCGCCGATGATGCCGTTGCGCGCCGCCAGCACCTTCACCCGGTGCTGGCGCGCGGTGGCGATCACTCCGGCGGCGGTGGCGTTGATCACGGCGGTGACCCCGCCCGACTGTGCGTACAACAACTTGCCCTGACCCATTGCCCGACTCCAAGCGTTTGAATTGACTTGCCTGCGCCCAGCAGTTAGCGTTTTCGTCCGCACGCACAGCGCCGCTGGAAGTCTAGCGGAAGGCCCGGCCGGGTCGCGCGGTGCTTCATGGCTTCTGGATCCGTCATTCGATGCGACTGGTACTTCTCGGTGCGCCCGGCTCGGGCAAAGGCACGCAGGCAACGCGGCTCAAGGACGCTTTGAACGTCCCGCACATCTCCACCGGCGAGCTGCTGCGCGCCGCGGTGGCGGCCGGCACGCCGCTCGGACTCAAGGCCAAGGAAGTGATGGCCGCGGGCAACCTGGTGTCGGACGAGATCGTGCTCGGCATGCTGGAAGAGCGCCTCAGCCAGCCGGACGTGCGCGGCGGCTTCATCCTCGACGGTTACCCGCGCAACCTGGCGCAGGCCAACGCGCTCGATGAGCTGCTGGCACGCCTGCAGCAGCCGGTGGACGTCGCGGTGCAGCTGGATGTGGGCACCGACCTCCTGATCCAGCGCCTTGCCGGCCGCGCCCAGGCCGAAGGCCGCGCCGACGACAGCCCCGATGCGGTTCGCAACCGCCTGCGCGTCTACACCGACCAGACCGCTCCCGTGATCGACTTCTACCGCAATGGCCGCAAGCTGATCTGCGTCTATGGCGTGGGTGGCGTGGAAGAGGTGCTGGAGCGCGTGCTGCTGGCGATCCGGCAGCCGCAGGCGGCGAGCGCCTAGCTCGCGCCCCGCGTTCCGCGCGAGCCTCCGCCCGCATGAATTCGTTGCTGCGCCTGCTCTGGCGCATCTGCCTCTTGCGTGCCGGGCCCCAGGATCTGCCCTACTCGCCGGCACTGACCCGTGGACTGGTGGTGCTGGGAGTCGGTGCCGACCTGATCTTCGTCAGCCTGGTGGACGCCAGCCCGCACGATGCCGCGCGCATCGTGCTTTCACTGGCATTGCTGCTGGGCCTGCCCTGGCTGTTGCTGGCCTCGCGCGGCCTGCTGCCGCGCTATGCCCAGACCCTGGCCGCCTTTGCCGGCACCGGCATGATCTTCACCCTCGTTTTCCTGCCGCTGGCCCTGTTCGCGGTCGACCTGCCGCGCCCGGATTCCGGAGTCGCCCCCACGCGCGAACAACTGCTGGTCGGCTGGCTGAGCCTGAGCCTGTTCGGGTGGAAACTCGCGCTCAACGGACACCTCTGGAAGCACGCCCTGGATTGGCCGCGCGCCGGCGGCCTGTTGCTGGCGCTCGGCCTGTTCCTGCTCGAGATCGGCGTGATGCGCGCACTGTTCGGCGCGCCCGAATGACACGGACAACACGATGAAACTGCACATCCTCGGCATCTGCGGCACCTTCATGGGGGGACTCGCGGCGCTGGCACGCGAGCAGGGCGACCGGGTCGAGGGCTCCGACCAGAACGTCTATCCGCCGATGAGCACGCAACTGGAAGCGCTTGGCATCGGCTTGAGATCCGGCTATCGCGCCGAGCACATCGCCGCAGATTGCGACGAGATCGTGGTTGGCAACGCGCTCTCGCGCGGCAATCTGGCCGTGGAGCATGTACTCGACGCCGGACTGCGCTACACCTCGGGCGCGCAATGGCTGGCGGAACGCGTCTTGCCCGGACGCACCGTGCTGGCCGTGGCCGGCACCCACGGCAAGACCACGACTTCGTCCTTGCTGGCCTGGATCCTGGAATCGCAAGGCGCGCGGCCCGGGTTCCTGATCGGCGGCGTACCGGGCAACTTCGAGGCTTCGGCGCGGCGCGGCGCGGGCGACTGCTTCGTGGTGGAAGCCGACGAATACGACACCGCCTTCTTCGACAAGCGCAGCAAATTCGTGCACTACCGCCCGAGGATCGCGATCCTCAACAACCTCGAGTACGACCACGCCGACATCTTTCCCGATCTGGCCGCGATCCAGCGCCAGTTCCACCATCTGGTGCGGACCGTGCCCGGCAGTGGTCGACTGATCGTGAACGGCGAGGACCCAGCGCTGGCGGAAGTGCTGGCGATGGGCTGTTGGACGCCGGTGGAACGGTTCGGCATCGAAGGCGCGTTCGAATGGCGCGCACGCCTGATCGCAGCGGACGGTTCGCGTTTCGCCGTGATCCGCCGCGAGGTCGAGATCGGCGTGGTGGACTGGCCCTTGCTCGGTCGCCACAACGTGCTCAATGCGCTCGCGGCGCTGGCCGCAGCGCAGGCCGCGGGCATCGACGCGCGTGCTGCGATCCCGGCGCTGGCGCAGTTCCGCAGCGTCAAGCGTCGCCTCGAACTGCTGGCCGAGCGCGATGGCATTCGCGTCTACGACGATTTCGCGCACCATCCCACGGCGATCCGCACCACCCTGGCCGGTTTGCGCGCGCGCGGCGGCGGGCGCGTGGTGGTGGCGATCGAGCCGCGCAGCAATTCGATGCGCCTCGGGGCGCACGCCGAGGAACTCGCGCCGTCGCTCGATGCCGCGGATGTCGTCGTGTTCCTGCGGCGCGCGGAACTGCCCTGGGACGCGGACCGGGTGATTGCCGGCCTGCGCGGCGAGGGCATCGCGGTGGCGGACGTGGACCGCTTGCTGGCAGAGCTGCAGGCCCGGCTCCGCCCCGGCGACCAGGTGGTGTTCATGTCGAACGGCGGTTTCGAAGGTGCGCCGCAGCGCTTCGCGGAGGTCCTGCGCGGCCGCTAGCGTGGTGCCCCGCAAGTAACGCAAGTAAATTCCGGATGGATTTCGTTGCGAGACCAGGCGGGAGGAGGAGGCATGGCAGCGCCATGGCGACGACGAGCAGCGCAGTATCGCGGCGAATGACACGGGAATCACTCGCTGGTATTTGCGGGACACCACGCTACTGAGACTTGCGCAATTGATTGACAGCCCGCGTCCTTCGACTTCGCGCCTTGGGCGCTACGCTCAGGATGAGCGCGGTTCGCAAATGCCGCTCATCCTGAGCGTAGGCCGCGAAGCGGCCGAAGTCGAAGGACGCCCGGTCTCTCGTCAACCATTTACGCAAAGCTCAATAGGTCCGGGCAGCGCCGCGCGCCGTGCTGACTTACACTGGGGATGTGCACTCCCCTTCGGAATTGCCGCTGTTTCCCCTGCGCACGGTGCTGTTCCCGGGCGGCGAGTTGCGGCTGCGGATCTTCGAGGCGCGCTACCTCGACATGGTGAAGCAGTGCGGCCGCACCGGCAGCGGCTTCGGCGTGTGCCTGATCCTGGATGGCGACGAAGTGGGCCGGCCGGCGACCCCGGCTGCATTCGGTACGCTCGCACGCATCGTGGATTTCCACGCCGACGATGATGGCCTGCTCGGATTGCAGGTGCGCGGCGAATGCCGCTTCCACGCGCTGCGCACTCGGGTGCGCGACAACGGCCTGATCGTGGCCGAGATCGAGCGCCTGCCCGAACTTCCGCCGCATCCGGTCGAACCCGAGCACGGCCTGCTGGCCACCTTGCTGGAACGCCTGATCGAACGCTTCGGCGGCCCGCATGCGAAGGCCGAGCGCGCCTGCTACGACGATGCCGCCTGGGTCGGTTACCGGCTCGCGGAGATCCTGCCCTTCAATCCCGCCGAGCGTCAGGAATTGCTCCAATGCGGCAGCGATCATGCGCGTCTGGATCGCATCGTGCGGCGGCTGCCGCAGTTTCAGGAGGCCTAGGGCAGGACGCACCCTTCGGCCGGATGCCCCGCCCGAAGCAGCGCAGCAAGCGGCGCTCTACGGTATGCGCGTGCGCAGCAACAGCACCGGCTCGCCGCCGTCCTCGCGCCGCGCTTCGCGTTGGTCCAGCGCGTCGAGGTTGGCGGCCAGATGCTGGCGCGCATCGCGTTCCTGGCTTTGCATCCGCCACAGGCTGAACAGGCGCAGGCGGCGTTCGAGCTTCAGCGAGGCCACGGTGCCCTGCCACACCGGCGTGTCGCCGGGCGTGAGGCGCAACGGAGCCGGCCACAGGTGCAACACCTCGCGCGTGTCGCTGCCGATCTTGCGGGTGTAGAGCAAGGCATCGGCGCGACCGTTGTGCGAAGCCGGCAGCACCGGCAGGGTGTCGCCGTCGGCACCCTTGTCCAGGCTGCGCAGCAGGCCGCTCCAACTAGCCGGTGGTGCTGGCTGCCAGCCACTGCGTTCGAGTTCCCGCCGCAGCGAACCCAGGCGCCCCGCGTACTGCACGTTGAGCGGCCAGGCGCTGCGGTTGCGGAACTCGTTGCGTCGCGCCGGCAACTGCATCCATCCCTCATTCCACCACGCGCCGGCGGCAAGTTCGGTTCGTACCTCGGGTGGATCGAATCGCGCCAGGGTATCGTCCGCGCTGGTGTTGCCATGCCAGAGTCCGGCGATGAACACCGCGCTGAAGAAGATCAGGGCGATCGGGCGGATCCAGAACGACCGCACCACGCGGCGGCGATAGGCCAGCCCGAGCAGAGCGATCCACGCCATGCCGAGCAGGATGCCGCCGAGCACGTCGCTCAGCCAATGCGCGCCGAAGTAGAGGCGTGCGAAGCCGATCAGCGCGACCAGCAATCCGGCCACCACGTAGGGCCAGGCGCGCTTGCGGCCCGGCAGTTCGCGCGCGATCAACACCGCGAAGAAGCCATACACCACGGTGGCCATCGTCACCGGGCCGGAGGGAAAGGTGAAGCCAGCGACGGCCGTGGTCGCGGGCGGCTTCGGCATGTCGAGCAGGAAGCCGAGCGAGGCAACCAATGCCATGCCGAATCCGATCGCTGCCAGCCAATGCCAGGCCGCGATGCGCCTGCGCCGCCACAGCAGCCACGCAAACACCAGGGCCGAGGCCGGCCCGAGCACCTGCCAGTCGCCGAGTGCCGCCAACATGGCCATCAGGTGATCGGCCAGCGGCGTGCGCAAGGCGAACAGGGTGTGATGCAGGCTGAGGTCCAGCGGCAGGGGCTCGCCATTGCCGGCCAGCGTCACCAGCAGCGAGAAGAAGGCCCAGCCGGCGAAGATCAGGAGCATCGCGAGCAGGGCCAGCGACGCCGATTCGCGCCGGTTCGGGTCGATCAGGGCTTCGGAGAATCGTCCCAGCACCGGATGCCGGTGTGACCATGCCAGCGCACGTTCGATCATCATGGCGGCGCGCGGCGCGAAATAACCATAGAGCAGGTTGACCACGAACCAGATCGCCACGAGCAAGGCGAGCAGGGCCGCCAGCACCAGGGCCAGGCGCCCCGCAATTGCTGAAAACAGGTCGATCGAAGTGCCGAACAGCCAGCCCGGCGCGATGAAGATCAGGGCCCAGGTTACCGACGCGAAGGCGCTCGGCAGCGCGTAACGCAGCACGCGCATACGCAGCATGCCAGCGATCGCCGGCACCAGCGGTCGCACCGCGCCGACGTAGCGCGCGATCACGATGCCCTTGACGCCATGCTTGCGAAAGAAGGACTCGCCTTGCGAGATCCACTCGGGGTGGCGCGAGAAGGGCCACAGGTTGCGCAGGCGTTCGCCGTAGTGGCGCCCGAAGACATAACTGATGCCGTCGCCGCAGAAGGCACCGGCCGCGGCGCTGAGCACGGTGTAGGTCGGATCGAGCGTGCCGAGCCCAACAAGGGTGCCGACCGCGAACAGGATCGGCGCGGCGGGCACCGCGAAGCCGAGGATCACCACCGCGTCGCAGAACGCCACGAGGAAGATGACCAGGCCGGCAGCGACCGGGTGCGCGCCGATCCAGGCGACCAGCGCATCGAGGGTTTCGGAATCCATGGGCGCGGATTATAGGCGTGCGCGATGGCGGCCTCGAACCGACGCGGAGCGGCCAGCGGCGGATGCTATAGTGTGCGCCACCCACCGCAGCAGCACCCCGCGACGCATGTCCATCGGCCGGCAACTCAAGCATTGGCGCCTGGCCGGACAAGGCATCGGCCCGCTCAGCGTCGGCATGGGCGCCTTCATCGTGCTGCTGCTGCCGGTCGCCTTCGGCGGGCTCTTCGGCGAGCAGGCCGCCACGGTTGCGATCGATTGGGTGCAGGTGATCTGCGTGGCGCTGGCCGCCGCGTTGGCCTGGCGCATCGCGCGCGTCCCGATCCTGATGCTGCCGCAGCGCCGTGCCTTCGCCTTGCTGGGACTCGCCCTGGTCATCCTCGCTGTCGCCGACGCAGGTTGGGCCTGGGTCGATTCGATGCTCGGCCAGGACCCCAGCGCCTCCTACGTGAACTGGATGTTCGCGCCGTTCTACCTGGTGATGCTGGCCGGGGTGATCGCATTCCCGCGCATCTTCCGCAACGCCACGGACCGCCTGCGCTTCATGTTCGACGCGGTGATCGTCACCATCGGCGTGGGCCTGCTGATCTGGAACGAGGTCGCGCAGCCACACCTTCCGAGGCTGGGTGCTTCGAGCGACGCGCTGACCTGGTTCGTGGTGATTGGCCAGCCCTTGCTCGACTCGGTGGCGGTGCTGGCCGTCGCCGTGCTCCTGCTGCGCCTGCCGCAGGGTCCGGCGCGACAGCCCATGGTGTGGTTGGCGCTCGCGCTGGTGCTCAACCTGCTGGGCAACCTGGTCCTGGCGGTGCTGGCGGCGAGCCAGAGCTTCGATACCGGCGGCATCGCCGACCTGCTCTGGATCGGATCGCGCTGGTGCTTTGTGGCCGCGGCGGATTCACAACTGCGCGTGCATCGTGCGGTGTGCGACACGATCGAGCCCGAGCACTGGAGCCCGACCTTCCAGGTCCTGCCATACCTCGGTGTCGCGATCGGATACGCCACCATCGTCTGTGACGCGCTGGGCGGCGGCGTGTCGAACGCCAACGTGCTGGGCGCGATCGTGCTCACCGTGCTCGTGCTGGCACGCCAGGCGCTGGATCGGCGCGAGGCGGAACGCTTGCTGGCCGAACGTGGCCGGGCCGAGGGCGATGCCAGGCTGGCGGCCCTGGTGGAACATGCCTCCGAGGCGATCCTGGTGCTGGATGGTTCGCATCGCATCGTCTACGCCAGCCCGGCCGCGACACGCCTGTTCGGTGGCGCCGGCGAGGTCTTGCAGGGAGCCGGCTTCACCCGCTTCGTGCATCCGGACGAACGCATCGCCGTCGATTCCATGCTGCGTGCCGACATCGGGCCGGGCCGCACGCGCGAGGTGCAGTTGCGCTTGCAGCGACACGGCGACGCCTGGCTCTGGGCCCAATGTGCAATCACCGACCTGCAGGCGCGTGCCGAGGTGGCCGGCATCGTGCTCAATGTGCGCGACATCAGCGCACAACGCGAACTGGAAGACCAGTTGCGGCGCCAGACCTTCCACGACCCGCTCACCGGCCTGTGCAACCGCGTGCTGTTCGCGGAACGCGTCATCGACGCGCTGGCCGAGCGCCGCGGCGACGAGGGCGCGCTGGCCGTGATGTTCGTGGACCTGGATCACTTCAAGGTCATCAACGACAGCCTTGGACACGGCAGCGGCGACGCGGTGGTGGTGCAGGTGGCGCGGCGGCTGGAGGGCGCGCTGCGCGAGCGCGACGTGCTCGCGCGCCTGGGCGGCGACGAGTTCGCGTTGATGCTGCAGGGAATGCAGAGCGATGACGACGTGGTGGCCGTGGCGCAGCGGGTACGGGCCGTGTTTGCTGCCCCCTTCCCGCTGGACGGACGCGAGGTTGCGGTCAGCGCCAGTCTCGGCATCGCCTGGGCCGCGCCACAGGACACCAAGGACCTGTTGCTGCGCAACGCCGACCTCGCCCTGAACGAGGCCAAGGCGCGAGGCCGCGATCGCTTCCACGTGTTCCAGCCCGACCTGCACCACGCCGTGATGCGCAAGCTGCAATTGCACGGCCTGCTGCGCGAGTGGCTGGATGGGGAAGGTTTCAGCCTCGCCTACCAGCCGATCGTGCGCCTTGATGCCGAGGTCATGGTCGGGGTCGAGGCCCTGCTGCGCCTGCCGCCGCACGGTGAAGTGCAGGCCAGCACGGCGGAGGCGGTGGCGGCGGCGGAGGAGTCCGGACTGATCGTGCCCCTCGGGCGCTGGGTGCTGGAGCGCGCCCTGCGCGAGTTGCGGCAGGTGCGCCAGCACGCAGCCGCGATGGCGGGCTTGCAGGTCACGGTCAATCTCTCACCGCGCCAATTGCACGATCCGGAATTGCCCGGCTTCGTCGCGGCGGCCTTGCAGCGCAACGGGATCGCGGCCGAACACCTGGCGCTGGAGCTGACCGAGACCGCGGTGACCGAGAGGCCCGAGGAAGCCCTCGCGGCCCTGCAACGGCTGAAGGCGCAAGGCGTGCGTCTGGCGATCGATGATTTCGGCACCGGCTACTCCTCGCTGTCGCAGTTGGCACGCTTCCCGTTCGACTTGCTCAAGGTTGCAAAGCCTTTCGTCGACATGATCGACACCGGTTCGCCCGGGTCGGACGAAAGCGCGCGCGTGGCGCGCGCGGTGCTTGCGCTGGGCGAGAGCCTGAACCTCATCACCATTGCCGAAGGCGTCGAACAGCGCGGCCAACTCGACATGCTGAGGGAGTCCGGCTGCGACCTGGCGCAGGGATATTTCCTCGCCCGGCCCATGAGCCTTCCGGAACTGCTGGAATGGCTGGAATCGACGCCCTTGGCGCCGCGCTGATTCGCCCCTCACTCCCGACTTCGGATTCCTCCATGACGACACTGCAAGGCAAGACCCTGTTCATCACCGGCGCTTCGCGCGGCATCGGACTCGCCATTGCGCTGCGCGCTGCGCGCGATGGCGCCAATGTGGCGATTGCCGCCAAATCCGCGGTGCCGGATCCGAAGCTGCCCGGCACCATCCATTCCGCGGTCGAGGCGGTGAACGCGGCAGGCGGGCAGGGCCTCGCGCTCAAGTGCGACATCCGCGAGGAAGACGAGGTGCGGGCCGCGGTCGCCGCCACCGTCGAGCGCTTCGGCGGCATCGACATCCTGGTCAACAACGCCAGCGCAATCTGGTTGCGCGGAATTGCCGATACGCCGATGAAGCGCTTCGACCTGATGCAGCAGGTCAACGCCCGCGGCACCTTTCTGTGCGCGCAGGCCTGCTTGCCGCACCTGGAGCGCGCCGCGAACCCGCACATCCTGACGCTGGCTCCGCCGCCGAATCTCGATCCGAAATGGTGGGCACCGCATACCGGCTACACCCTGGCCAAGATGGGAATGAGCTTCGTCACGCTGGGCCTGGCCGCGGAACTGGGCGGACGCGGCATTGCGGTCAATGCCCTGTGGCCGCGCACGGTGATCGCGACCGATGCGATCAACATGATTCCCGGGGTGGAACTCGGTCGATGCCGGCGGCCCGAGATCGTGGCCGAGGCCGCGCAGGCGATCCTGGTGCAACCCGCGAGCACAGCGACGGGACGCTTCTACATCGACGAAGACGTGCTGCGTGCGCGTGGCGAAACCGATTTTTCGCGCCATGCGGTCGATCCGACCCAGGCCTTGCTGCCCGACCTGTTCCTCGACGCCTAGTGAGACCTGCCAAATTGATTGATACGGCGATGAGCCGTTGTGGAGCCGGGCTCGCCCGGCTTGAGCGGGGCAAGCCCCGCTCTACGAAAGCAAGGCATCACGTCGATCATTTGCGCAAGTCTCAATAGTCGCTGCGCCTTCACCGAATTCCGCGGCCAAGGAGGCCCACGATGAAATACCTGCATGCCATGGTCCGGGTGCGCGATCTCGAGGCGTCGCTGCGCTTCTTCCGCGACGGTCTCGGCCTGATCGAGACGCGCCGCAAGGACGTGCCGGCCGGGCGCTTCACTCTGGTTTACCTGGCCGCGCCGGAGAATCCGGAAGTCGAGGTCGAGCTGACCCACAACTACGACGACGAGCACTATGGTTCGGCGCGCAATTTCGGACATCTGGCCTTCGCCGTGGACGACATCTACGCCACCTGTGCCCACCTGCAGGCGCTGGGCGTGAGCATCGCGCGCCCGCCGCGAGACGGGCACATGGCGTTCGTGCGCTCGCCCGATCTCATTTCCATCGAACTGCTGCAGAAAGGGGCTTCGCTTCCGCCGCGCGAGCCCTGGGTCTCGATGCCGAACACGGGAGGGTGGTGATGGCCGAGCTTGAGCAGGGTGCCGCGCGCAGCGCAAGCGCCGAACTGATCGCCGCCGGCAAGCGTTTTTACGTGCCGGTCTATCGGCCGCGCGATGTGGTGCTGGATCATGGCCGTGGCTCGCGCGTCTGGGACCGCGACGGACGCGAGTACGTGGACTTTGGTGCCGGCATCGCGGTGAACGCGCTTGGCCACGCCGCGCCTGAGTTGGTGGCGGCGCTGACGGCGCAAGCCGGCAAGCTCTGGCACACCAGCAACGTGTTCTGGAGCGAGCCGCCGCTGCGCCTGGCGCAAGCGTTGGTGGAAGCGAGCGGCTTCGCGCAGCGCGTGTTCCTGTGCAACTCCGGCGCCGAGGCGAACGAAGCCGCGATCAAACTGGCGCGCAAGTGGGCCGCGGCGCAGGGCCGTGCGGCCGAGCGTCGCGGGATTCTCACGTTTCGCGGCAGTTTCCACGGACGCACGCTTGCCGCCGTAACCGCGACCGCGCAGCCCAAGTACCAGGAAGGCTACGAGCCCTTGCCGCCAGGTTTCGCGTACGTCGATTTCAACGATCTCGCCGCGGCAGAGGCCGAACTCGCGACGGGCGCGATCTGCGCCGTGTTGGTTGAGCCGGTGCAGGGCGAAGGCGGCGTGATGCCCGCCACGGATGACTTCCTGCGCGGCCTGCGCGCCTTGTGCGATCGACACAAGGCATTGTTGATGCTGGACGAAATCCAGTGCGGCATGGGCCGCAGCGGGCATCTGTTCGCGTGTGAAGGCTATGGCGTGCGACCCGACGTGATGACGCTGGCCAAGGCGCTGGGCGGTGGCTTTCCCATCGGCGCCATGCTGGTCGGCGAACGCGCCGCCGAGACCCTGCAGTTCGGCGCGCACGGCACCACCTTCGGCGGCAATCCGCTCGCGGCCAGCGTGGCCCTGGTCGCGCTGCAACGCCTGTCCTCGGACGAACTGCTCGCCAACGTGCGCACCCAATCGCAGGCCTTGCGCGCCGGCTTGCATGTACTCAACACCGAGTTCGATCCATTCAGCGAAATTCGCGGCCGCGGCCTGATGCTGGGCGCGGTGCTGAAGCCCGCGTTCGTCGGACGCGCCGGCGACATCCTCGATCATGCCGCCGCCCACGGCCTGCTCCTGCTGCAAGCTGGCCCCGATGTACTTCGCTTCGTGCCGGCGCTGAACATCGGCGAGGCGGACATCGCCGAAGGCTTGGCGCGGTTACGTGCGGCGCTGCGCGCGTTCGCCGCTACTTCCTGCATGACCTAACGCGGGATGTCCTTCGTATCACGGTGAAAGTAGGCCGCGCCGTCGGGATAGTCGAGCACCACGCGGAAGTACTTCAGTGCCGAACCGCCGAGTGCGCCCCATGTGGGGCGATCCATCATTTGGGCCATGTATTTCTGAAAGGCGCCGGACGGCTGCTCGGAAAACCAGACGGGTCCGACCACATGTCCAGCCACCAAGACCGTGGGCACCTGCACCATTCGCCGTAGCTGCGATCCCTTCCGATCCGCCGATTCAATGATCTTCCAATCCGGATGCGTCGTCGCCCAGCGTTCGAACACCTCACGTTCGATGAAGCTGGTGCCGATGTTGGTTCCGGCGGCCAGATCGAACTGCGGCGCAGATGATTCCGTCAGCGTGGCTGTCGCGCCGCTGTCGTACAACATCGGCAGGGTCTCTCCATCAATCGTCACCTCGATACTGGGAAAATGCATCGTGCGTCGGCCAGACGCATCGGTCTGAAAGCCCAGTTCTACCCGGTGCGGATGATTCGGCTCGGGCCTAAAATCACGCAAGCGTCTCAGTCTTGCCTTCGGGTAGTCGAACTCCCACACGCCATCGGCAAACCATCGTCCACCCAGGAATCCGTCGGCGCCAAACAACTCAGCCGGATCGGCCACCACCAATTTTCCATCGAGGAAATGCCTTGGCGGTGGCGGAATCGCGTCTGGCTCGAACCCCGGCCAAGACGCCACATGGTGTCCGTCAATTCTTGCGCTCGGCAAGGCGAGCCAAGTGGCAACCGACCCGGAAATAGCGTTCCAGCCACCGCCGGTGTCGGTGAAAAGGCGCAAGGTACGTCCGTGGTGAGTCGGAGTGACCCATACCTGGTCGTGTACGAATTCGGCAGGCACGGTCTCGCGCGTGGCCGCGTCAGTGGATGGGCACGCTGCGATCAGCGCGCCGAACGCGAGCAACCAACGGAGACACACTCGAAGAAGTGCCTGAGTCACGCGCACCGGACATCCGCAAACGCTTCCCGCGCCGCGGCAAACGTGTCGGCGATGTCCTGCTCGCTATGCGCTGCCGACATGAATCCGGCCTCGAACGCCGACGGAGCCAGGTACACGCCGCGCTTGAGCATGCCGTGGAAGAAGCGGTTGAACATCGCGCTGTCGGCGGCGATGGCCTGGGCGTAGGACGCGACTTTCTCGCGGGTGAAGTAGAGGCCGAACATGCCGCAGACGCGCGTGGTGCTGAACGGCACGCCCGCTTCATCGGCGATGGCCTGCAGCGAATCGGTGAGCAGGCGCGTCTTGCGATCGAGATCTTCGTAGAAGCCGGGTGCCTGGATCAGTTCCAGCGTGGCCAGGCCCGCCGCCATCGCGACCGGATTGCCGCTCAGCGTTCCCGCTTGGTAGATCGGGCCACTGGGCGCGATCTGTTGCATCAGGTCGCGCTTGCCGCCGTAAGCACCCACCGGCATGCCGCCGCCGATGATCTTGCCGAAGGTCGACAGGTCGGGCGTCACCCCATACAAGGCTTGCGCGCCGCCAAGCGCGACGCGGAATCCGGTCATTACCTCGTCGAAGATCAGCACTGCGCCGTACTGTGTGCAGAGGGCGCGCAGGTGTTGCAGATAACCGGCGCGTGGCGGAATGCAGTTGGCGTTGCCGACCACGGGTTCGACGATGAGCCCGGCGATGTCCTGGCCGTGTTGTTCGAACAACTGCGTGGCGGCGGCGAAATCGTTGTAGGAAAGCGTCAGCGTGAGATCGGCTAGCGCGGCCGGCACGCCGGGCGAGGTCGGCACGCCGAAGGTGAGTGCGCCGGATCCGGCCTTCACCAGGAAGGCGTCGCCGTGGCCGTGGTAGCAGCCTTCGAACTTCACGATCTTGTTGCGTCCGGTGGCGCCGCGCGCCAGCCGGATCGCCGACATCGTGGCTTCGGTGCCGGAGTTCACCATGCGCACCATCTCGCACGAGGGCACGAGCCGCGTGAGTGTTTCCGCCATCGTCACTTCCAGCGCATTGGGCACGCCGAAGCTCAAGCCCGCATTGGCCGTGCGCTGCACTGCTTCGATCACGCGCGGATGCGCGTGTCCGGCGATCATCGGGCCCCAGGAACCGACGTAGTCGATGTAGCGCTTGCCTTCCACGTCCCACAGGTACGCGCCGGAGGCTCGGTGCGCAAAGAAGGGCTCGCCGCCGACGCTCTTGAAGGCGCGCACCGGCGAATTCACTCCGCCGGGCAGCAGTGATTTGGCGCGGGCGAAGAGTTCGGTGTTGGAAGCGGGCATGGTCAATCCTGGAAGAGCTGGGCGAAGCGGCGGGCCGCGGCTTCGATATCGGGTGCGTCGAACACGGCGCTGACGACCGCGAGGAGGTCCGCGCCGGCCTCGATGAGTGGGCGCGCATTGTCGGCGGTAATGCCGCCGATCGCCACTCGCGGCAATCCGAACCGGGCGGCTTCCCGCAGCAGTTGTGGCGAAGCGCGCCGCGCATGGGGCTTGGTGCTGGACGGGTGGAACGCGCCGAAGGCGAGGTAGTCGGCGCCATCACGCGCGGCGCGCTCCGCTCGGCCTGGATCGTCGTAGCAGGAGGCGCCGATGATCGCGCCGGATCCGAGCAGGGCGCGTGCGTCGGCGACCGCGGAATCGTGTTCGCCCAGATGCACGCCAGTACCCAGTGCCTGTGCCAGCAGCGGGTCGTCGTTCACGATCACGGTGGCTTGGTAGCGTTCACACAGGGCGAGGAGATCGCTCGCCTGTTCCCGTCGCTGGTTGGAGTCGACGGACTTGCTTCGGTACTGCAGCATCACCGCGCCGCCGCGCAAGGCGGCCTCGACCGCCCGCAGCAGACGTGGCGAGTCGAGCCCATCGGGAGTAATCACGTACAAGCCGCGACGCGGGCAGATCCGAGTGGAAACGGGCATGGAGGTGAAAGGGTTCCGGGCCTGCGACGATGATGCGAGAATATCAGCGCTCCGGTTTCCGCTTTCGAACCTCATGACCTCTGCTGCCACCGCACCGCAAGCCGCGTTCCGCACCTGGATGTGCGTGGTATGCGGTTTCATCTACCACGAAGCCGATGGCCTGCCGGAAGAAGGCATTGCGCCCGGCACGTGCTGGGGCGACGTGCCCGATACCTGGACTTGCCCGGATTGCGGCGTGACCAAGGAAGACTTCGAGATGGTGGAAGTTTCCTGACGCGGCCTGGCCGGGGTCGCTGACGCCGGCTTCAGTTGATCCGGCCGTTGTTGCCGCCGGCTTCGATCAGTGCCGTGCGCACGGCATCCACGTCGTCGGCGTCCGGCTTGAGGTGCAGATAGCGCGCCAGGTCGTTGCGTGCGCCCTTGCCGTAACCCAGGCGCAGGTAAAGCATGCCGCGATCTCTTACTTCGTCGGCCTGGTTCGCGTCCAGTCGCACCAGGCGATCGGCGCAGCGCAGCGCCTTGTCCCAGGCCTCGCGCTCCGAATACAGCCCCTTCAGGTTGCGCAGCATCCGCATCAGGATCGCGCGGTGCGAGGCCGGCGCGAGGATCTGCAACAGCTGCTGGTCGTCGATGTCGTTGCCGCCCAGGTGCGGGCGCGCGCGCAGCTTCAACTCGTGTGCGTCGACCGAGCGACCCTTGTGGTACGGATCCAGCACCAGCAGGCCCTCGTCCACCGGCAGTCGCACCAGGAAATGCCCGGGAAACGATACGCCTTCCAGTGGCACGCCCATGCGCCGCGCCAGTTCCATCTGGATCACGCCCAGGCTGATCGGAATACCAAGCTTCCGATCCAGCACATCGTTGAGGTAGCTGTTGCGCGGGTCGTAGTAATCCTGCTGGTTCCCGCTGAAGCCGAGGTCGTCGAACAGGTAGCGGTTGATCGCGGCCAAGCGCGGCTGCGCGCCATCGAGCGCCTCGATTCGTGGGGTCAATTCCTGTTCGTACCGGTCGCACAGCGCCTCGTAGGCGGCGATGTCCAGGTCGGGATACTC
Source organism: Chiayiivirga sp. (assembly GCA_022647565.1). Taxonomy (GTDB): domain Bacteria; phylum Pseudomonadota; class Gammaproteobacteria; order Xanthomonadales; family Xanthomonadaceae; genus JALCLA01. The sequence goes on along the minus strand of JALCLA010000002.1, from coordinate 617,007 downwards.
ATCCCGCGCCACGAGCAAGGCCGCGCGCAGCAGCGGGATCTCGTCGTCGCCGAGGGCGCTCAGCGCTTCCCAGGAGTCGTTGTGCAGCGTCGTGCTCATGTGGGCGAAATAGGGTCAGCTCAACGGGATTCAATCGGGTGTAGGGCGAGAATCTCGGGCGCAATGTCGAGTTCGTCTCCGGGTGCAAGTTGCAGCTTGGTCGCAAGGCCCGCGTTGAGCTCGAGGGTGTAGCGCGCCGGAGCCGCGCTCGGATAGCTTGGGCAGAACTGCGTGGTGCAAGGCGGGACGCCTGCCGAGATCGACACCAGCTTGCGCTGCGAATCGAAGTAGAGGATGTCGAGCGGGATCCTGGTGTTCTTCATCCAGAAGGCGAGTGGCTGTTCGTTCTCGAACACGAACAGCATGCCGTGGTCATCCGCCATCGCATCGCGGAACATGAGGCCACGTGCGCGCGCCTCGTCGGTTGCGGCAATCTCCACCGCGAAGCGTTGCCCTTTCAGCTCCACCCAGGGAGTGTCGGCGCTGGCGCAGCCGGCAAGGAGAATCGTGCCAAGCACGGAGAGACAGGGTGTACGACTGGGCATGTGCAATCCAAACGAAGCGGTGCGCGTCGCACCTGAAATCAGACGATAGCCCAAGCGCAACGCCAGATGGCACTGCCAACGTGGGCCGCAAATGGCGCCGGTGTTCTAGTGCCTGAGCGTGACGCAATGCTGAACCCGCGGGCCTGGCATCTTCCATTCGATCGCGCGTCGCGGATAAGATGCGCGCCCCGTTCCTCTGGTCGAAGGTCTGGAGGGGAGGGAGGAGGAGGAGAGGGGCGGCGAGGTATTGACGTTCCCTGAAAATGCCGTATGATGTGCGGCTCCCTGCGGCGAAATGCTCAGGGTGCGAGGCGGCGAAGCCGCTGACGCGACGAGATCTTTGACAGTGTGCGCAGGTAACTTGTGCGGACGCCCGCGGGATGGAGATTTGTCCATCATGTTGAGCGTCTAGAAGCAAATCTTAAGAGTCAGCAATGGCGCTTGGGGTTGGACGTTCAGCTCAAAGAATCGAGTCAGCAATGGCTCAAGAGCTTTAACTGAAGAGTTTGATCCTGGCTCAGATTGAACGCTGGCGGCATGCCTAACACATGCAAGTCGAACGGCAGCGCGGGGGCAACCCTGGCGGCGAGTGGCGGACGGGTGAGGAACACATAGGAATCTACCTCAACGTGGGGGATAACGTAGGGAAACTTACGCTAATACCGCATACGACCGAGAGGGGAAAGCGGCGGACCGCAAGGCGTCGCGCGGTGAGATGAGCCTATGTCCGATTAGCTAGTTGGCGGGGTAAGAGCCCACCAAGGCGACGATCGGTAGCTGGTCTGAGAGGATGATCAGCCACACTGGAACTGAGACACGGTCCAGACTCCTACGGGAGGCAGCAGTGGGGAATATTGGACAATGGGCGCAAGCCTGATCCAGCAATGCCGCGTGGGTGAAGAAGGCCTTCGGGTTGTAAAGCCCTTTTGTACGGGAAGAAATCCTGTCGGTTAATACCCGGCGGGGATGACGGTACCGTAAGAATAAGCACCGGCTAACTTCGTGCCAGCAGCCGCGGTAATACGAAGGGTGCAAGCGTTAATCGGAATTACTGGGCGTAAAGCGTGCGTAGGCGGTTCGTTAAGTCTGTCGTGAAAGCCCTGGGCTCAACCTGGGAATGGCGATGGATACTGGCGAGCTAGAGTCAGGTAGAGGGTGGCGGAATTCCCGGTGTAGCGGTGAAATGCGTAGAGATCGGGAGGAACATCTGTGGCGAAGGCGGCCACCTGGACCATGACTGACGCTGAGGCACGAAAGCGTGGGGAGCAAACAGGATTAGATACCCTGGTAGTCCACGCCCTAAACGATGCGAACTGGATGTTGGGCTCAACTCGGAGCTCAGTGTCGAAGCTAACGCGTTAAGTTCGCCGCCTGGGGAGTACGGTCGCAAGACTGAAACTCAAAGGAATTGACGGGGGCCCGCACAAGCGGTGGAGTATGTGGTTTAATTCGATGCAACGCGCAGAACCTTACCTGGCCTTGACATGTCCGGAATCCTGCAGAGATGCGGGAGTGCCTTCGGGAATCGGAACACAGGTGCTGCATGGCTGTCGTCAGCTCGTGTCGTGAGATGTTGGGTTAAGTCCCGCAACGAGCGCAACCCTTGTCCTTAGTTGCCAGCACGTAAAGGTGGGAACTCTAAGGAGACTGCCGGTGACAAACCGGAGGAAGGTGGGGATGACGTCAAGTCATCATGGCCCTTACGGCCAGGGCTACACACGTACTACAATGGCCGGTACAGAGGGTTGCAATACCGCGAGGTGGAGCCAATCCCAGAAAACCGGTCCCAGTCCGGATCGGAGTCTGCAACTCGACTCCGTGAAGTCGGAATCGCTAGTAATCGCAGATCAGCATTGCTGCGGTGAATACGTTCCCGGGCCTTGTACACACCGCCCGTCACACCATGGGAGTTGGCTGCTCCAGAAGCAGGTAGTCTAACCGCAAGGGGGACGCTTGCCACGGAGTGGTCAATGACTGGGGTGAAGTCGTAACAAGGTAGCCGTATCGGAAGGTGCGGCTGGATCACCTCCTTTCGAGCAAGACGGATTTTCCTCCGTCGGGCGTCCTCACAAGTTACCTGCAATCGATCAAGCAAGCGCCGAACGCGCCGCATCGCGGTGCGTTTTTTGGCGCGCTAGCCAGAATGGGTCTGTAGCTCAGGTGGTTAGAGCGCACCCCTGATAAGGGTGAGGCCGGTGGTTCGAGTCCTCCCAGACCCACCACCATTGGGGCCATAGCTCAGCTGGGAGAGCACCTGCTTTGCAAGCAGGGGGTCGTCGGTTCGATCCCGACTGGCTCCACCAGACCGTTGATCGGTTGTAGCGCACACGCAAGATTAGGACGTTCGGCGTTGAGGCTGGGCGTTGGTTCTTTGACAATTTGGGACGTAACAAGCGTTTGAGACAACTGTCTTGAATGTGTCGTTGAGGCAAGTAAGCAAACTTGTTGTTTGATGGCTTCGAGAGAAGCGAGACCCTGAGGCGACTTGGGGTTATATGATCAAGCGACTAAGCGCATACGGTGGATGCCTTGGCGGTCAGAGGCGATGAAGGACGTGGCAGCCTGCGAAAAGTGTCGGGGAGTCGGCAACAGACTTTGATCCGGCAATGTCCGAATGGGGAAACCCACCCGCGAGGGTATCCTGGTCTGAATACATAGGGCCAGGAGGCGAACCCGGAGAACTGAAATATCTCAGTACCCGGAGGAAAAGAAATCAACCGAGATTCCCTGAGTAGCGACGAGCGAACGGGGAAGAGCCCAAAAGTTGCGCCAGTTCTAGGAAAACGGTCTGGAAAGTCCGGCCATAGAAGGTGATAGCCCTGTATTCGAAAGGGCTGGCGTGATGAAAGTGAGTAAGGCGAGGCACGTGAAACCTTGTCTGAACATGGGGGGACCATCCTCCAAGGCTAAATACTACTGACCGACCGATAGTGAACCAGTACCGTGAGGGAAAGGCGAAAAGAACCCCGGCGAGGGGAGTGAAATAGAACCTGAAACCGTATGCGTACAAGCAGTGGAAGCCCTTCGGGGTGACTGCGTACCTTTTGTATAATGGGTCAGCGACTTACATTACGTGGCGAGCTTAACCGTATAGGGGAGGCGAAGGGAAACCGAGTCTGAATAGGGCGAATAGTCGCGTGGTGTAGACCCGAAACCGAGTGATCTATCCATGGCCAGGGTGAAGGTGCGGTAACACGCACTGGAGGCCCGAACCCACGCCCGTTGAAAAGGTCGGGGATGAGTTGTGGATAGGAGTGAAAGGCTAATCAAACTCGGAGATAGCTGGTTCTCCTCGAAAGCTATTTAGGTAGCGCCTCGTGTATCACGACTGGGGGTAGAGCACTGTTATGGCTAGCGGGACATCGCGTCTTAGCAACCCATGGCAAACTCCGAATACCAGTCAGTGCGAGCACGGGAGACACACGGCGGGTGCTAACGTCCGTCGTGAAAAGGGAAACAACCCAGACCTACAGCTAAGGTCCCAAAATTACCGCTCAGTGGGAAACGATGTGGGAAGGCAGAAACAGCCAGGAGGTTGGCTTAGAAGCAGCCACCCTTTAAAGAAAGCGTAATAGCTCACTGGTCGAGTCGGCCTGCGCGGAAGATTTAACGGGGCTAAGCGGTATACCGAAGCTTAGGGTGCACACTTTGTGTGCGCGGTAGAGGAGCGTTCCGTACGCCTGTGAAGGTGAGTCGTAAGGCTTGCTGGAGGTATCGGAAGTGCGAATGCTGACATGAGTAACGATAAGGGGGGTGAAAAGCCTCCCCGCCGAAAGCCCAAGGTTTCCTAGCGCAACGTTCATCGGCGCAGGGTGAGTCGGCTCCTAAGGCGAGGGCGAAAGCCGTAGTCGATGGGAAGCTGGTTAATATTCCAGCACCTCGCGTGACTGCGATGGAGAGACGGAGAAGGGTAGGTGTACCGGGCGTTGGTTGTCCCGGGGAAAGGCGGTAGGCATGCATCTTAGGCAAATCCGGGATGCTTTATGCCGAGCACCGAGACCAGGCCTCAGGGCTGAAGTCACTGATCCCACGCTTCCAGGAAAATCTTCTAAGCTTCAGGTCACGCAGACCGTACCGTAAACCGACACAGGTAGGCAGGGTGAGAATCCTCAGGCGCTTGAGAGAACTCGGGTGAAGGAACTAGGCAACATAGCACCGTAACTTCGGGAGAAGGTGCACCCGGTTTGGTGGCTCCGTGCGGAGCTGGGCTGAACCGGGTCGCAGTGACCAGGCCGCTGCGACTGTTTATCAAAAACACAGCACTCTGCAAACACGAAAGTGGACGTATAGGGTGTGACGCCTGCCCGGTGCCGGAAGGTTAATTGATGGGGTCAGCCGCAAGGCGAAGCTCTTGATCGAAGCCCCGGTAAACGGCGGCCGTAACTATAACGGTCCTAAGGTAGCGAAATTCCTTGTCGGGTAAGTTCCGACCTGCACGAATGGCGTAACGACAGCGGCGCTGTCTCCACCCGAGACTCAGTGAAATTGAAATCGCTGTGAAGATGCAGCGTTCCCGCGGCAAGACGGAAAGACCCCGTGAACCTTTACTATAGCTTTACACTGAACGTTGAGTTCGTCTGTGTAGGATAGGTGGGAGGCTTTGAAGTGCGGCCGCTAGGTCGCATGGAGCCAACGTTGAAATACCACCCTGATGTGCTTGACGTTCTAACCTCGGCCCGTAATCCGGGTCAGGGACCGTGTATGGTGGGTAGTTTGACTGGGGCGGTCTCCTCCCAAAGAGTAACGGAGGAGCTCGAAGGTACGCTCAGCGCGGTCGGACATCGCGCACTGTGTGCAAAGGCATAAGCGTGCTTGACTGCAAGATCGACGGATCAAGCAGGTACGAAAGTAGGACTTAGTGATCCGGTGGTTCTGTATGGAAGGGCCATCGCTCAACGGATAAAAGGTACTCCGGGGATAACAGGCTGATACCGCCCAAGAGTTCATATCGACGGCGGTGTTTGGCACCTCGATGTCGGCTCATCACATCCTGGGGCTGTAGTCGGTCCCAAGGGTATGGCTGTTCGCCATTTAAAGTGGTACGCGAGCTGGGTTCAGAACGTCGTGAGACAGTTCGGTCCCTATCTGTCGTGGGCGTTGGAGGTTTGAGAGGGGCTGCTCCTAGTACGAGAGGACCGGAGTGGACGTACCCCTGGTGTTCCGGTTGTCATGCCAATGGCACTGCCGGGTAGCTATGTACGGAAGCGATAACCGCTGAAAGCATCTAAGCGGGAAGCGCGCCTCAAGATGAGACCTCCCGGGAGCTCGACTCCCCTAAAGGAACGATGAAGACTACGTCGTTGATAGGCGCGGTGTGTAAGTGCAGCAATGCATTGAGCTTACGCGTACTAATGATCCGTGCGGCTTGATCATATAACCTCAAGTTGTTTTGGCCTCGATGACACATCGGGCAGTTGTACCAACCTTGTTACGTCCCAACCCCATGAGAGCGTGAGCGCGACAGCTCGGCCAAAAGCCAAACTGACCGCGACCCTCCACCCTCTCCCTGGTGAACATAGCGCTGTGGAACCACCCGATCCCATCCCGAACTCGGAAGTGAAACGCAGCCGCGCCGATGGTAGTGTGCAGCCGCATGCGAGAGTAGGTCATCGCCAGGGCCTTTTCCCTCAAACCCCCGCATAACCGCGGGGGTTTGTTTTTGTGCGTAGCGTTATCAAGGCGCCGGCAACGCGGTTGCGGGACGCGGCAGATTTCCTTTGAGTTCTCGCCCTCGATTACTGGCTTTCCTGCCGGGGAGCGCTTGCCGGCCTTAGCCACCGCGAAGGCGGCGCGCGATGGCTGGCCGAGAGATCATTGCCAACACCATTCCCAAGGCAAACCCCGACAGGTGCGCCCACCAGGCCACCGCCCCGAAGGCAGGTCCGACCCAGGTGAAGAGCACCTGCAGCAAGGCCCAGATCCCGATCAGCAGCGAGGCAGGAGTTCGGACGAACTCCAGGAACAGGCCCAGCGGCAGGACGACACCAAGCCGAGCCCGCGGAAACAGGGCCAGATAGGCGCCGATGATGCCGGAAACGGCGCCGCTCGCGCCGATGATGACCGACTCGGTGCTGTGCAATGAAAGTGCCGCTGCCAGATTGGCGCCGGCGCCGCAGGTGAGGAACAAGGCGAGGAAGCGCCAGGGGCCCAGCGCGCGCTCTGCGGGCAAGCCAAAAATCACGAGGAACAGCAGGTTGCCGATCAGGTGCAGCCAGTCGACGTGGATGAAGATCGCACTGAACAGGGTCAGGACGCGGCCGTCGAGCAAGGCTTGCAGGGCGCTGGTCTGCGAGAACAGCGTTTTCGGTACCGCGCCCCAGGTTTCGAGCCACGGCACGCGGTGGTTGCCTTGCATCGCCAGCCACACGAACAGGCCCATGCTGACGACCACCAGCAAGGGTGTGGCCCACGGCGGGGGCGGTTTCCTGCGGGAAGGCACGTTGATGAACATGGCGAGTTCGTCCGATCAGGGGCGCATCAATAGGAAGCGACGGCCGTTGAAGTCCAGCACGACGCCATCGCGACGGATCTCGATGATCTGCAGCGAGGCAGCAAGCTTCTCGCCTTCACGATAGCGCCGCCCATCGATCAGGACGAATCGGTCCGGTGCCTGTGGCGCGTACACATGCATGCTCAGTTTCAGTGGCGGCAGCGCACCGCGCTCGCTCGCGGCCAATTGATCGAGGCGCGGCAGATCCGGCGCCTCAATCGCCGAATCGACAGGTGAGGAGGTCTCGACAGGCGGAGGCGTCGGCGACGAGCTCGCGGCCGGTTGCTGCGGAAGCGGCGCGACGTCTGCCGGCGCGACAGCCTGGGTCGCCTGAGATATCGAAGTCGTGGCCGCGATGGGTATTGACTCACGTTCGACCGAAGCAAACTGCGGATCCGACGGCATCGCGTCGGGTGTCGCCGAGACGCTCAAGACCGAGGGACGAGACGCGACGCCCGGGTTGTTCCCGGTCGATCCATTGGCTGGCCGCGACACCGTGCGGGCGGAGGCGGGAGTCGGATCGGCGGGGGACGGCGCCTCGATGGTGGTGGAGCGAACGACCACTGCAGCTTGGTCGCCCGCCGGCTTGGACTGAGCGACAGAGCCATCACTGGGGGGCAGGACATCCTCGGAATCCACCGTGCGTGAAGTCCACCACCAACCGGCGGCCAGCGCGGCGGCTCCCAGCAATGCGCCAGTGACCAGGAGCCAGCGCGAACGGAGCCCTGAGGTGCGTGAAATCGCCACCGGCGTCATCAGTCCCGGTGCCTGCCCGAGGCGACGTTCCGCCTCCGACTTCTTCAGCGCTTCGAGGATCAGCGACATGGGATCGGCACGCTCACGGTCGCGTCACTTCAGGGTTCGCCGCAGGCGCGGACCGTCGGCGTCGCCCGCGCTCAGCGCGAACAGCGTTTCCGGGCCAACGATCCCGTCTGGCGACAGGCCGTGCGAGGCCTGCAGACGTCGTACCCCGGCTTCGATTTCAGCATCGAACTGGGCCGGGCCTACCGGGTCGGCGTCGATGTGTCCGGCGGCATTGAGCCGCTCCCGTAGCCAATCCACAGCGGCGCCGCGGTCGCCACGCCGCAAGGCGCCCGAATCGAGTACGGGTGCGCGCCATAGTGCGTAGTACTCACCGAGCCAGGACTGTTCCAGTTCCGCGCGCGAGAGTTCGAAGGTTTCGCCGGCGAGTGCGAGTCGCGCCCGGTTCGCGTCCACGCCAAGCAGCACCGCCCAGGCTTCCCGTCCGCCTTCCGACAAACGGAGGATGACCGGGCGACGCATCGACGCCAGCTTCGTCAGGCTGCCACTGCCACGCAGGCAGTAGACGCCGGGCGCCACCAGCAGCGGGCATCGCATTGCGGTTTCCTGGTCAACCTCGCCGGCGCGCAAGGTCCACAAGGACAACAAGCGGTTCCAGGCGGTGGCGCGTGAACTGCCTCCGACAGCCCGGACGCGGCGTGCGAGATCGATCGGCGCCGACTTCGTCGTTTCCGTCGGTGGCGCGGATTCCACCGGCGCCACCTCGGCCGCCGGTTCGGACGCAAGCGGCGTGTCCGGTGCATGCAGGCGCGGCCATTGCCACAAGCCCCAGATCAGCAGCCCGGCGACGACGAACGCAAGCCAGCCCAGCCTCGGGGCCCGCCAGCGACGCAGTGGCGATGCCAGCGCCTCGTTCGCAGCGCGTTCCACATGGCGCTCGCCAAGTTGCGCCAGATCCTGCGCATAGCCACCGACCAGAGCACGATCCGCGATCACGTTGATCAGGCGCGGCACGCCGCCGGCGTGCTCGTGCAGTTTGCGCACGGCCAGCCGGGTGAAGGGGAAGCGCGAACTGCCCGCGACTGCAAGACGATGGCGCAGGTAGGCCTCGGTTTCCTCCTCATCCAGCGGGGTCAGGTGGTAGCGCGCCGTGATGCGCTGCGCGAGCTGGCGCAGATCCGGCCGTGCCAGCATCTCGCGCAGTTCGGGTTGGCCCAGCAGGATGATCTGCAGAAGTTTCTGGGTCGAGGTTTCGAGATTGGTCAGCAGGCGCACCTGTTCCAGTGCTTCGATCGACAGGTTTTGTGCCTCGTCGATGATCAGTACCACGCGCAGGCCCTCGGCATAGGCGTCCAGCAGGTAGGTGTTGAGCGCATCGACCAGCGCCTTGAGGCTGCCGCGACGCGGCGCGACGTCGAGTCGAAGCTCCTCGCAGATCGTCTCCAGCAGTTCCAGCGGCGACAGCTTCGGGTTCAGCACCAGGGCGACGCGCGTGTTTTCCGGCAGTTGCTCCAGCAGCAGGCGGCAGAGCGTGGTCTTCCCGGTGCCGACCTCGCCGGTGAGCTGCACGAAGCCGCCGCCGCCGCCCTGGCCGATGCCGTAGAGCAGGTGCGCGAGCGCGTCGCGATGGCGCTCGCTCAGGAACACGAAGCGCGGATCGGGCGTGATGGAGAACGGCGCTTCGCGCAGTCCGTAGTAGTCGAGGTACATCCCGGGCACGTACTCGAACGGAGTCGTCAGGAGTGCGGATTGTGGCTCAGTCAGTCCGAATCGCGAAACGCGGTGCCGTCGTCGTGGGGCGGTTCCAGCGGCAACTGCGGCTGCTGCAGTTCGATCCGGCCTTCGCCGGCGAGGATCTTCTTGAACTCGGGGCGCGACACCGACACGTAGCGCTCGTTGCCGCCGATCTCCACCTGCGGCCCGTCGGTGATGGCCCGGCCGTGCTCGTCCACCCGCACCACCATCGTTGCCTTGCGCCCGGTATGGCAGATGGTCTTGATCTCGCTGAGGTTGTCGGCCCAGGCCAGCAGATACTGGCTGCCTTCGAACAGTTCGCCGCGGAAATCGGTGCGCAGCCCGTAGGCCAGCACCGGCACCTTGAGCCTATCCACGATCTCGGTGAGCTGCCACACCTGCAGTTTCGACAGGAACTGCGACTCGTCCACCAGCACGCAGTGCAGGGCGCCGTCACGTTCGATGCTGGCGGCCACCATCGCGTGCAGGTCGTCGCCTGGCCCGAAGATCAGCCCGCGTGCCTTGAGGCCGATGCGCGAAGCCACCACGCCTTCGCCGTAGCGGTCGTCCAGGCGCGGCGTCAGGATCAGCGTGCGCATGCCGCGCTCGTGGTAGTTGTGCGCACTCTGCAGCAGCGTGGTGGTCTTCCCCGCGTTCATCGCGGAGTAGTAGAAATAGAGCTTGGCCATGCGGCGCAGTCTAGCGGCGGCGCCGATGCTCGGTCACCGCGATTACTCCTTCGGCGGTGTCGCGCCCGCGCTGCTGATCGGCCCCACATCGACCACGCCTTGCTGCGGCGCACGAAGGATCCGGTCCTGCCACTCGAAGTAGTCCTTCGGGCGCCAGTAGCGGTCGGCGTAGTAGGTGCTGCCGTCGAGCGTCAACCATTCGCCGCTCGGCCCCGGCACCATCACCTTGAGTGCGCCGACGAAACCGGTGCGACTGCCGGTGATCTTGCGCCGTGCCGCGTCAAGCTTGCGCGCGAGGCGCGGCTTGGCGACGGCGTCGCCGTACTCGGCGTAGACCGCTTCGCCTTCGCGGAGGGCACGCTCGCGCTCGTCCGGCGTCAAAGCATTCCAGTACTTCTCGCGCAGGCCGAGGAACTGCTTGTAGCCGCGCTCGGCCGCGAGATCCATCCAGGCGTACGCGACCGCGCGATCCTGGGGCACGCCGGTGCCGGCCCAGTACATCACCGCCACCATCGCCTGCGAGGCCTTGTCGGCATAGCGCGAGGCTTCGACAAAGGCCGCGAACGCGGGCTCCGGCAGGTTGTCGTCCATCGCCCGCATGCCTTCCATGCGGAACTTCACGTCGGGGTGCGCGGCGAGGAAGCTGGCCGTCATCATCTCCTTGCGCGCCGGGGCTTCGGCGCGGGCAGCCGGCGCGGCGCAGGAGATGCCGAAGGAGATCAGGAGAACGAGCGCAAGGCGCATGGACAGGCTCCGGTTGTCATCTGGCTCGGCTTGGGTGCTGCGCGCAGCGGGTCATCTTCTGACGGATCAAGGTGGTCCAGGCGCGTGCAAACCCTTGCCGCACCGAAACAACCGGCGTGCCATGTTGCGTGACACTGGCCCAGTCTGCGCGGTATCGGCAGACTACGCCCCCGCCACAAGTCACGCGCATGAGCCTCAACCCGCCCCAACGCGCCGCCGTCGAACACTGCGACAGCCCTCTGCTGGTGCTGGCCGGTGCCGGCTCCGGCAAGACCCGCGTCATCACCGAGAAGATCGCGTATCTGGTAGGGAAGAAACACCTTCCCGCGAGCAAGATCGCGGCCATCACCTTCACCAACAAGGCCGCGCGCGAGATGCGCGAGCGCGCCGGCAAGCTGCTCAAGGGCAACGCGGGCGAAGGCCTGACCGTCTGCACCTTCCATGCGCTGGGACTGAAGTTCCTGCAGATGGAACATGAGGCGGCCGGCTTGCGCCGCGGCTTCTCTGTGTTCGACAGCGACGACAGCTCCGGCGTGCTGAAGGAGCTGTTGCCCAAGGGTGCGAAGCCAGACGCACTCTATGCGCTGCGTGAGTTGATCTCGCGTGCCAAGAACGAAGGCCTTTCGCCGGAGGTCGCGGCCGAACGGGCGCAAAGCGCGCGCGAGCGCGACGCGGCGGAGAAGTACGCGGAGTATCAGCGCCGCATAGCGGCATTCAATGCGGTCGACTTCGACGACCTGATCCGCTTGCCGGTGGCCTTGCTGGACGCGCGTGACGATCTGCGCATCGCCTGGCGCGAACGTTTGCGCTACCTGCTGGTGGACGAATACCAGGACACCAACACGGCGCAGGCGCGCCTGCTGAGCCTGCTGGCCGGGCCGCGCGGTGCCTTTACCTGCGTGGGTGACGACGACCAGTCGATCTATGCCTGGCGCGGCGCGAATCCGGAGAACATCGAGCAGCTCGGGCGAGACTACCCGAGCCTGCGCATCATCAAGCTCGAACAGAATTACCGCTGCGCGCGTCGCATCCTGCGTGCGGCGAATGCGCTGATCGCGAACAATCCGCACGCGCATCCCAAGCAGTTGTGGAGCGAACACGTCGAGGGCGAGCCGCTGCGCGTGTTCGAGTGCAAGGATTCCGAGCACGAGGCCGAGCGCGTGGCGGACGAAATCGCGTTCCTGGCGCAGAAGCACAAGGCACCGTGGCATGAGTTCGCGATCCTGTTCCGCGGCAACTTCCAGTCGCGGCCGCTGGAGAAGGCCTTGCAGTTGCGGCGCGTGCCGTACCACCTCAGCGGCGGTACCGCCTTCCTGGAGCGGCAGGAGGTGAAGGATGCGCTGGCGTGGCTGCGCCTGATCGCCAATCCCGATGATGACGCGGCCTTCCTGCGCGCGGTCACCTCACCCAAGCGCGAGGTGGGAAGCACGACGCTGGCCCGGCTTGGCGAGTTGGCGGCGCAGGGCAATACCGGCCTGGCGCGCGCGGCGGCGCGGATCGAAGTGCTCAAGCAGTTGCCGGCACGGGCCGCGGCAGCACTCGATGGCTTCGTGCAGATCATCAAACGACTGCGCTCGGCGGCCGAGCAGGAGCCTGCCGGAGCGTTGTGCCGCCGCCTGATCGAGGACAGCGGCTTGCTGGCGGCGCTGCGTGCCGAGTGTCGCGATGAGGCCGTGTTCGCGCGCCGGCGCGGCAACCTGGATGAACTGGCCGAGTGGTTCGACGCGGCCGGCAAGGGCGATGCCGGGGCGCTGGCGGCGCAGTTGGCGCTGATCACGCACGCCGACCGCGATGAGCCCGGCAACGCGGTGCGGCTGATGAGCCTGCACGGATCGAAGGGCCTGGAGTTCGCGTACGTCTTCGTGGTGGGGGTCGAGGAAGGCGTGCTGCCGCACGAGGCCAGCCTCGACGAAGGCCGGTTGGAGGAAGAACGGCGTCTGATGTACGTGGGTATCACGCGTGCCAAGAGCCTGTTGCACCTGAGCTATTCGCGTCATGCGCGGCGCTACGGCGAAACCCAGCGCGTCGTGCCCAGTCGCTTCCTTGATGAATTGCCGGCGGCCGAGCTGCACTGGGTCGGACGCGACGCGGAACAGGATGCCAACCGCACCCAGGAGCGGGCCGGCGCCGCCATCGCTAACCTCAAGGCCCTGTTCGCCGACTGACCGACCCGCACGGCCTTGCGCAAGCGCCACGGCGCGCGGCTAAACTCGGGCCCGGTCGTCCACTCAGGAACTTTCACCATGTTGTCATTGCGTTGCCTGGCTGCGGCCTGCATGAGCCTGGCGCTGGTCGCCTGCAACACGGTACCGGCCAAGCACGAAACCGTCGCCGCCACCGCGGCGGCACACGACAACCTCAACGCCGTGCTGTGGATGCAAAGCGCGGCCGAGTACGAAGCCACCACGCGCGGCGTGTATGCGGCGGCGCGCGCGAGCCTCGCCCGCGCCTTGGCCGACCCGGCGTGGAACGCCTTGCCCGAGGATGAGCGCCAGGAGGGTTTCGAGTCGCTTCCGCCCGCGATCATCGTCGATGCCGACGAAACCATGATCGACAATTCGCCCTTCCAGGTGCGTGCGATCCGCGACGGCAAGGCCTTTGTCTATGCCGACTGGCTGGCGTGGGTGAACGAGCGCCGTGCGCGCGCCCTGCCCGGCGCGGTCGAGTTCGCGAACGCGGCGGCGGCCCACGGCGTCACCATCTACTTCATCACCAACCGTGATGCGCCGGCCGAAACCGAAGGCACCATCGCCAACCTGCGTGCGCTGGGTTTCCCGATCGCGGACGACGGCTCGAACGTGATGCTGCGCGGCGACGTACGCGGGCCAGGGCGCGAGAAGAGCGCGCGCCGACGCTGGGTCGGAGCCCGGCATCGGGTGGTGCTGATGCTGGGCGACAACCTCGGTGACTTCATGGATGGCGTCAACGTCGACATCGCTGCGCGCCAGGCCCTGATCGCGCCCTATGCCTCGTGGTGGGGCGTGCGCTGGTTCATGCAGCCCAATCCTAGCTACGGGTCCTGGGAATCGGCCGCCGCCATCGCTTGTGAATCGATCCGTGCGGGAACCACCCGCTTGGACCAGCCCGACTCGGCCAAGCTGGACCCGCACGAGTGCAAGCGCTCGCTCCTGCGAGCAGAATGATGAATTTCAACAACTTAAGGGATTTTGCTGTGGTATTGCATTAGCAAAAGTCCCCAAGTATGATCAGGCCGCCGCTTCCAACGGCGATTGCCACGATTCGAACTGCGCCCACAACCAACGACAACGATCGCCGGCGAAACGCCGGAGTTTGATGCAGGGCAGGACGCCCGATCCGGACACCCAGGACGTCCATGGCATCAGCCGGGCAGGACGCCCGACGACCTACGGGAGGCATGACGCCTCCCGTTTTTGTTTCCGGCGCAACGCCGAAGCAAGCCCTGGCCGTCCTTGCCAAGGTCGTCCGCGACCGCCAAGATGCGCGGGTTTTCGACACACCCTCCGGAGCAACCCCATGAATCGTTTTGCCGCGCTGGCGCTTGCCGGCCTTACCGCCCTGTCGCTGGTCGCCTGCCAGAAGGAAGACGCGGCGGGAGAATCCCCGGCCGCCACCGCCCAGGCCACCTCCACGCCCGATGCCGCCATCACCGAGATCGCCGGCAAGCTCAAGTCGGGCGACATCCTGGCGGTGATGCAGATGTCCTTGCCGCCCAAGCACGTCGACAAGATCAAGGCGGACTGGAAGGCCAAGATGGCGTCTGATCCGGTGACCGAGGAAGACCGCGCGGAGTTTGCCGAGATGGTGGCAAAGCTCACCGCGGCCGATGCCGAAGCCGCGCTCTATGCCGAAGCCGAGCCGCAGCTGGCGAAGATGGAAACCGAGATGGCCGCGCAGATGCCGATGCTGATCGGCATGGGCCAGGGCTTTGCGATGCAGTCGATCCAGGGCAACGAGAAGCTGAGCGAAGCGCAGAAGAAGCAGTTCGCCGACGTCGTGGGTGCGACCGCCACCTGGCTGCAGGGCGTCAAGTTCGCCGATCGCGAACTCGCCAAGCAGGCCATCGCCAAGGCCGTGGCCACCGCGCGCGCACTCGAACTCACCACGCTGGACGAGATGCGCGGCCTGGAGTTCGAACCCGCGATGGCCAAGGCTGGAATCGCCTTCAATGGCGTCAAGGATGTGCTCGCGGTCTACGGCCTCAACCTCAACCAGAGCTTCGACAGCGTCAAGACCCAGGTTCTCTCGCAGGAAGGCGACAAGGCCAAGGTCAAGGTCGATTACACGATCTTCGGCCAGCCGCTGTCGTATGAAGCGGAGATGGTGCAGCTCGACGGCCGCTGGTACGGCAAGGACACGATCGAGCAGATCGAGAAGGAACTGAGCGCCCCGGCCGAAGTGGCGGCACCTGCCGACGCCGAGCCGGTTGATGGCGAGGCCGAGGAAGCGGCCGAAGTCGCGCCGCAGGGCTGAGCCCGCTTGGTGATCTCGCGTGGCACGGCGCGCTGCCGCCGTGTCACGCCATAATTGCCGCATGGGTGCGACACGAGAGCTCGTGATCCACCAAAAGCAGTGGAGCGCGCTGTATCGCTCGCAACGTGGGTTGTGTGCGCATTGTGGGGATCGCATCACGCGGGAAACCGGCTGGCACGACCACCACGTCATCTACAAGGTGGCGGGCGGGTCGGATACGCTTAGCAACCGCGTCCTTCTGCACCCCGTATGCCACACACGCGTGCATCAACTTGGTTTGACCGTTGTGAAGCCGGCTCCCTGACGGGGGCTTATGACAGGCTTGAGCCGTATGCGGGGAAACTCGCACGTACGGTTCTAAGGGGGGAGGGCTCATGCAAATGAGCCCTCCCACCCGACATTCTCCGGATACCCGCCGCGCGGCGCCCGAAGCCCGCGTGCCGTTCCTGTATCGCGCGCTGGGACGCCTGATCGCGCCCTGGCTCGCGATCCGGCGCGAGCCGGCACCCAGCAGCGACGTCGCCCTGGTCCGCCCCGGAGTGGCCGTGTGCTACGTGATCGAGCGCTATGGGCTATCCAACGCGCTGATCCTGGAGCAGGCCTGTCGGGAAGCCGGCTTGCCTTCGCCGCTGATGGCGATGCCCGATGACTTGGTCGGCAGCGGGCGCGCCGTGGTGGCGCTGTCGCGACGCCAGCGTGCCTGGTTCGGTCGACCCAAGACGCGGACCCATTCCGAAGGCCTGGCGCGCCTGATTGCGGCGATCGAAGCCGATCCGGCGCTTGATGTGCAACTGGTCCCGGTGTCGATCTTTGTGGGCCGTGCACCGGACCGCCAGGAAGGCTGGTTCCGGGTGTTGTTCGCAGAAAACTGGGCGATGGTGGGACGCTTCCGCCGTTTCCTCGCGGTGTTGCTCAACGGTCGCCACACCATCGTGCGCTTCTCGCCGGCCCTGAGCCTGCGCGAGGCGCTGGCGGAAGAGCTGCCGCCCGAACGCAGCGTGCGCAAGCTCTCGCGCGTGCTGCGCGCGCACTTCCGCCGCATCCGCGCGGCGGTCATCGGGCCTGATCTGTCCCATCGCCGCACCCTGGTCGACGGCGTGCTTGCCAGCGAGCCGGTGCGGCGCGCCATCGCCGACCAGGCGCGGCGCGACGGAAGCGGCTTCGCCACGTCTTGGCGACGCGCGCAGGGCATGGCGATGGAGATCGCGGCCGACTATTCGCACACCGTGGTGCGTTCCTTGTCGTTCATGCTCACCCCGCTGTGGAACCGCATCTACCGCGGCGTGACCATGCACCACTTCGAGAAGCTCAAGGAGGTGGCGCCGGGACACGAGGTGATCTACGTGCCCAGCCACCGCAGTCACTTCGACTACCTGCTGCTCAGTTACCTGATGTACGTCAACGGCGTGGTGCCACCGCACATCGCCGCGGGCGTGAACCTCAATCTGCCCGGCATCGGCCCGGTGCTGCGCCGTGGCGGCGCGTTCTTCCTGCGCCGCAGCTTCAAGGCCAATGCCTTGTACTCGGCTGTGTTCAGTGAGTACGTCGCCACCCTCGTCGGGCAAGGTGTTTCGATCGAGTATTTCATCGAAGGCGGGCGCTCGCGCACCGGGCGCCTGCTCGCGCCCAAGGCCGGCATGCTGTCCATGACCCTGCGCGGTTTCCTGCGGCGGCCGCAGCGACCGGTGCTGTTCCAGCCGGTCTACATCGGCTACGAGAAGCTGATGGAAGGGCGCAGCTACCTGGACGAGCTGTCCGGCAAGTCCAAGCAGAAGGAGTCGATCTGGGGCATTGTCTCGGGCATTCCGAAAGTCTTGCGATCCAAC
Organism: Chiayiivirga sp.; assembly: GCA_022647565.1. Classification (GTDB taxonomy): domain Bacteria; phylum Pseudomonadota; class Gammaproteobacteria; order Xanthomonadales; family Xanthomonadaceae; genus JALCLA01. The sequence continues at coordinate 599,726 of JALCLA010000002.1, read as the reverse complement.
TACGGGCGCGTCGCGGTGAATTTCGGGGAACCGATCCGACTCGACGCGATCCTGGAGCGGCACGCCCCGGACTGGCGCGAATACAGCGGCGATACGGAGCGCAAGCCGGAATGGATGGGCGCGGCCGTCGACGAGCTGGCGCAATGCATCCAGGTCAACGTCAATCGTGCCGCCGACGTGAACCCGATCAACCTGCTGGCGATGGCGTTGCTCTCAACGCCCAAGCACGCAATGGCCGAGGCCGACCTGCTGGTGCAGCTCGACCTGTTCAAGTCCTTGCTGGTGGCGGTGCCATACTCGGATCGCGTCACCGTGACCGAGCTCACGCCGGCGCAGATCATCGCCTATGGCGAGGAAGTGAAAACCCTGGTGCGAACCCGGCATCCGCTTGGCGATGTGCTGGGTTTCGACGGTGAGAATGCGGTGTTGCAGAGCTATTTCCGCAACAACGTGCTGCACCTGTTTGCCTGCGCCGCCTGGGTGGCCTGCTGCTTCCAGACCAACAGGCGCATGAGCCGGGCCGGCGTGGTGCGGCTGGGCCGGCTGGTGTATCCGTTCCTGCAGCAGGAGTTGTTCCTGCCGTGGAGCGAAGACGAGTTCGGCGAACAGTTGCAGGCCACGGTGGCGGTGCTGATGGAGCGCGGCCTGTTCGCATTCGACCCGGAGTCGGGCTACCTGCAGCGCGGCATGGGGCAGACCGATGAAGTGTTCCAGTTGCGGGTGATCGCGCACTCGCTGCTGCATTCGTTCGAGCGCTACTACATCGCGATCTCGGTGCTGGTGAAGAACGGCTCTGGCGCGATCAGCGCGGGCGAGCTGGAGAATCTGTGCCACCTCACCGCGCAGCGCTTGTCGCTGCTGTATTCGCAGGCTGCACCGGAGTTCTTCGATCGCTCCCTGTTCCGCGGCTTCATCGGCAAGCTGCGCCAGCTCGGTTTCGTGCGTGGCGATGCGCAGGGCAAGCTGGTGTACGACGAGCGCCTGGAGAACTGGGCCAAGGAATCCAAGATCATCCTGTCGCGCGAATTGCGCCATTCGATCCTGAAGATCACGCCGGAGATGGTGCGCAACGTGGCCGCCGAGACTCCGGCTGCCGCGCAGCCGCCGAAGGATTCCAGCGACTGAAAGCTCCCGTCCTGCGCCTCAGGCGTCGAGGTCCGGGATCAGCTTGCTTTCCAGCCATGCGATCATGTCCTTGATCCTGAGCTTGCGCTTTTTCAGGCGCTTGAGCTGGAGCTCGTCGGTGCGCAGGTTGATCGAGATCTGTTCGATCGCCGCGTCCAGATCGCGGTGTTCGAGCCGCAGTTCGGCCAGTTGACGGGCGATCTCGGCGGGATCGAGCGTTTCCATGCGGCGGGTCCGGCGGGCGAGAGGCATAGTTCGGCGCTTTCGCCGCGCGGAGTCAAGCCGGCGGGCGGGCGGGTACAATGCGCGGCCCTGTTCCTCCGTTTCCTCCCGTCATGTCCGTGGTCGCCCGCAAGCACGAGTTCGAACACAACAAGCTGGCCAAGCGCTTGCGCCACCAGGTTGGCCAGGCCATCGCCGACTACGGCATGATCGAGGAAGGCGACAAGGTCATGGTCTGCCTGTCCGGCGGCAAGGACAGCTACACGATGCTCGACATCCTGCTGCAACTGCAACAGAAGGCGCCGGTGCGGTTCTCGCTCACGGCCGTCAACCTCGACCAGAAGCAGCCGGGCTTCCCCGAACACGTCCTGCCGGAGTACCTGCGCTCGCTCGGTGTGGATTTCCACATCATCGAGCAGGACACCTATTCGGTGGTCAAGCGCGTGATCCCGGAAGGCAAGACCCTGTGTTCGCTGTGTTCGCGCTTGCGTCGTGGCGCGCTGTACACCTATGCCGAGGAGCAGGGCTTCACCAAGATCGCGCTCGGGCACCATCGTGACGACCTGGTGGCCACCTTCTTCCTCAACCTGTTCTTCCACGCGAAGCTCAGCGGCATGCCGCCCAAGCTGCGCAGTGACGACGGCAAGCACGTGGTGATCCGGCCACTGTGCAAGGTGCGCGAGTCGGACATCAGCGATTACGCCGAAGCGCGGCAGTTTCCGATCATCCCCTGCAGCCTGTGCGGATCGCAGGAGAACCTGCAGCGCAAGCAGGTGAAGAAGATGATGGATGCCTGGGAGCGCGAGACGCCGGGGCGGATCGAGCAGATCGCGCGCGCCCTGACCGACGTGCGGCCGAGCCAGCTGGCCGATCCGAACCTGTTCGATTTCCTGGCGCTGGGCAGGCGCAGCGAGGCGGCGCTGCCCGATGCGCATGCGTGGCTGGCGGGCGAGCCGGTCGGCGCTTCGTAACTCCACTTTCCATTTCTCATTTCCTCTCACTTTTCCTGTCCCCGTACCTCGGGGAGGAGAAGCAACGTCAATGGACAGCTGATGCTCTTCCGCAACCTCACCTTGTTCCGCTTCCCCGTGTCGCTGCGCAAAGCGCTGGACGACCTCGACCAACACCTGCCCGAAGCCGCGCTCAAGCCGGTCGGGCCGCTGGAGCTGTCGTCGCGCGGATTCGTGTCGCCGTTCGGTCGCGGCGAAGACCAGTTGTCGCATCGCGTCGGCGATTGCGTGCTGATCACGCTCGGTGGCGAGGACAAGCTCCTGCCCTCGGCGGTGGTGAACGAGGCCTTGGCAAGCAAGCTCGACCAATTGCGTGAGCGTGAAGGACGCAGCCCGGGAGGACGCGAGCGCAAGCGGCTCAAGGACGAAGTGCTGACCGACCTGTTGCCTCGCGCCTTCGCGCGGCCCTCGCGCACCAACGCCTATCTTGATCTCGGCCTGGGCTGGCTGGTGGTGGATAGCGCGAGCCGCAAGAACGCCGAGGCCGTGGCCAGCGCGTTGCGCGAGGCGCTGGGCTCGTTCCCGGCACTGCCGGTCAACGCGGAGTCCAGTCCGCGGGCCTTGCTCACCGCCTGGATTTCCGGCGAGGAAATGCCCAAGGGCTTCGAACTGGGTGACGAGTGCGAGCTGCGCGATCCAGTCGACTCCGGTGCGATTGTGAAGTGCCGCCGGCAGGAACTGGACAGCGACGAGGTACGCGAGCACCTCAAGGCCGGCAAGCAGGGTTTTCATCTCGCGCTGACCTTCGAGGAGCGGCTCGACTTCGTGCTGGGTGAAGACATGGTGGTGCGCAAGCTGCGCTTCCTCGAAACCGCGACCGAAGCGCTGGAGCGTGATGAGCGCGACTCGCTGCGCGCCGAGATCGATGCAACCTTCGCTCTTATGAGCGGCGAACTGAAGCGTCTGCTGGAACGCCTGACGGAGGAATTCTCGCTGAGCGAGGCTTGACTTGGTTCGAGACGGGCGTTCCGCCCTCCTCACCATGAGCGGAAGAATTTGAGAAACTGCGCAGCGTGAGTTCCTTCCTGCGCCGCTTCCTCGCCCCGCCTGTGCCGCCGGCATCGGATCGCGACACGCTGCAAGTGCGCCTGCCCGATGGGCGCGAGGTCGGGGTGCTGCGGGTGCGTGATGCGCGGGCGCGGCGCATCAAGCTGTTCGTCTCCGAGCGCGGGCCGCGGCTGACCGTGCCGACGCGTGGTTCGCTGCGCGAATCGGAGCGCTTCCTGGCGCAGCACCTGGATTGGCTGGCGCAGCAGCTGGATCGCCGCGCGCCGCCCGTATCACGGGCTCCCTTCAGCTTCGATGAGGTCGGACCGCTGCCCTTGCGCGGCGAAAGGCTCGCCTTGCGCTGGCAGGACGGGCGCAGCCTGCGTGTCGAACGCGAGGCCGACGCGATCGTGGTCACGCGCTCCGCGGCGGCACGCGAAGCCAGCCTGCGTCGCGCGCTGAAGGAGTTCTATCTGGCCGAGGCGCGGCGCGACGTGGGGCGCTGGTTGCCGAAATGCCTGCCCGATCTGCCGCGTGCGCCGCGCCTGATCCGGCTGAGGCCGCTGCGCTCGCTCTGGGGCTCGCTCAGTCCCGACGCGGCGGTGTCGCTGGACCTGGCGCTGGTGCTGGGGCCACCTGCCGCGTTCGAGTACGTGCTGGTGCACGAGCTGTGCCACCTGATCCACGCCAATCACTCGCGCGCGTTCTGGAACGAGGTGGAGCGGCGCTGCCCCGACTGGCGTGCGCACCGCGTGTGGTTTCGAGGCGAGGGTTTGGCGATGAAGGACGAATTGGCGCGACTCATCGCCCCGTAGAGCCGAGCTTGCTCGGCTGCTCTGATTTTCCCTCCGCAGATCAAGAACAGCCGAGCAAGCTCGGCTCTACGGCGTGGTTGCCTGGAGAAACGCGCGGATCGCATTCGCCACCGGCGCAGGATCTTCCATGTGCAGGTGATGGTTGCCCGGCAGCACGACTTCACGCAGTTGGCGCACGCAAGCCATGCGCGCATGGCGTGTGCCGGTATCGAAATAGGGGGGCGACGGATCGGCGGCGATCAGCAGCGTTGGCGCGTCGATGGCGCCCAGCCATTCGCGGATCATGTCTTCGTGGATGCGCATCGGCGAAGCGATTTTGAGGCGCGGGTCGCTGCGCCACTCGAAGCCGCCTTCCACGGCGCGCAAGCTGCGCTCCACCAGCAAGCGCGCGACCCCTTCGGACAAGCCATTTGCGCGCGCGCGCGCCGCGACCGCACTGGCGAGATCGGGGAACAGGCGCAACTGCTTGTCGTCCGCGCTGGCGCGTTCGTCCAGGCCGGCGCGCAACGCCGCCACCGCACTGCCGGGTTTGAACGCGAGCGGGCCGAGCGCTTCGATCAGCAGCAGCCCTTCCACGCGCTCCGGTCGTGCCGCGGCCAGCACCGACGCCACCGCGCCGCCGAGCGAATGGCCGAGCAGCACGCAACGATCCCAGCCCAATGCATCGAGCGCGAGCAACGCATCGTCGAGGTAGTCGATGTAGTGATACCAGGTGCGTGGCGGACGATGTGCGGAATGACCGTGCCCGGGCAGATCGAGCGCGACCAGATCCAGTTCCGGTAGCTGCGCGGCGAGCGGCGCGAAGCTCATCGCATTGTCGAGCCAGCCGTGCAAGGCCAGCACGCGCGTGCCACCGCGTGTGCCGAAGCGCAGCGCCGCGAGATCGCGGCCGCCGCGATCGAAGCGCAGATCTTCGCTGGCGACGAAGGCGGGTTCGATCCGGTTCATGCGTGGGCACTTCCGAGGGCAGCGTCGAAATCGCGCCAGCCGCCACCGTGACGCAGCGCGAGTTCGGTCAGCATCGTCACATGCGCGCTGTCGGAGTTCAGGGCGGGAATGTATGAGAGGCGTTCTCCACCGGCCTCGACGAAGGCTTCGCTGGCCTGCATCGCGATTTCCTCCAGCGTTTCCAGGCAATCGACCGCGAATCCGGGGCAGACCACGTCAGCGCGGGTCACACCTTGCGCGGGCAGTGCCTTCAGCAACTCCGCGGTATACGGCTGCAGCCAGCGTTCGCGCCCGACACGCGACTGGAAGCAAATCTGCCATTCCGTTTCACCCAGCTGCAGACGTTGCGCGATGCCGTGTGCGGAGGCCTGGCAGTGCTTGAAGTACGGGTCGCCGGCATCGACGTAGCGTTGCGGGATGCCGTGAAACGAGAACAGCAGTCGCTGGCCACGCTCGCGTTGCTGCCAGTGACGCCGGACGGAACCGGCGACCGCGTCCAGCCAGGCCGGTTCGGCGTGGTAGTCGGTGATCGTGCGCAGCTCCGGGGCCCAACGCCAGGTCCGCAGTTCGGCCATGACCGCATCCAGTGCGGTGGCGGTGGAGGTGGCCGAGAACTGCGGGTACAGCGGCAACACCAGCACATGCCGCAGCCCCTGGTCGCGCAGTTCGCGCAGGACCGAGGGAATCGAGGGCGAGCCGTAGCGCATCGCCAGCCTCACCGTGATCGGCGCGGCGCGTGCCGTCAGCTCGTCCTGGACTGCCGCCGTCAGCCGTTCGCTTTCCACCCGTAGCGGCGAGCCCTCGGGCGTCCAGATGCGGCGGTAGGCCGCCGCCGAACGGCCGGCACGAAGCGGCAGGATGGCTCCGTACAGCACCGGCAGCCACACCGCCCGCGGCAGATCGATGACGCGCGGATCGGAGAGGAATTCAGCCAGATAACGACGCAATGCCGACGCGTTCGGTGCATCCGGGGTGCCGAGGTTGAGCAGTAGCAGGGCGCTGCGGCTCGCGGGTGCGGTCGAGGCGGTGTCGGACATCGGGACGGGGCGCGGCTTGCGGGCGGCCGGGTGCGCCGGTCGCAGGCCGACTCGGCCGCTCTCGGGCTAAGGCCTTGATTCAAGGATGGATGCTGGTATTCTGTCGCGGCGCCCGCAAGGCGCAGTGACGATGCGCCCATACTACTAGAACGGAACGCCAACGATGCGTCCCTTGATTGGCCGACTTCTGCTCGGCCTGTTGCCCCTACTGCCGCTGTCTGCACTGGCCGATCCGGTCGGCTACACCGTGGGCTTCAACACGCTGTATCGCATCGACATGGCGACCGGCCAGACGGTCAGCGTGGGCCCGATCGGGTTCGCTGATGTGGAAGGCTTGGCGTTTTCGTCGAGTGGCATCTTGTTCGGTGTTGCCGATGCCGGAAGCGGCGATCCCAATTCCTCGTTGACCGACCTGTTGATCCGGATCGATACGAACACCGGCGCGGGGACCCTGGTCGGCCCGCTCGGCCTGCAAGGCCAGGGCTCCGGTGGCAACCTCGATTACGGACTTGCCTTCACTTCAGACGGGCGCTTGTGGGTTTCGTCCGACGTGACGAACCAGCTGTGGGAAGCATCGCCTGCCAGCGGCGTGACGCGTCTGGTCGGAGTCACGGGCCGCGCTATTTCCGGCCTGGCTGCGCGCGGCAATGAGCTGTATGGCGTCAGTGTGGAAGTTGCCCCGAGCCTCTATCGCATCGATACCACCACCGGGTCCTCCACCTTGGTTGGCCCGCTGAATGTGGGTGGCGTGGTGGCGGACGCAGGATTGGATTTCGATGCGGCCGGGCAATTGTGGGGAATACTCGACCCCGAGCCTTCGTCGGAAGGCGCTAGCCGAGTGGTCAGCATCGATATCACGACAGGTGCGGGCGTGGTCCGTGCCAGTGCGAGCGTGGCGACCGTGGGCATGGAAGGCCTGGCCTTGGCGCCGACATCCCTGGTTTCGGGTGGCAGTGGCAGCGGCGCGGGCGGTACGACCCCAAGGGTGGTGCCCGGCCCTTCGGGCCACATGCTGCTCCTGCTTGCCGTGATTGCGGTGATGCTGGGCGTGCGCCACCTGCGCTCGGCTTAGGGCGGGTTCATCGCAGTCCGAACATACTCCGGGCCCTCGCCCGCGGTGGGCGCGATTCCGAACAAGGAACGTCACGTGTCGATACGGAACTGGCTGTGCGCCGGCGCCTTGGCGTTGGCAGGAATCAATGCGCCGGCCTGGGCCGGCACCGACGAGAACCAGCGCGCCACCGATGCGGTGAAGGTGCTGGACGAAGTGATGCGGATGCCGGAGCAGGCCATCCCGAACAAGCTGCTGGAATCTGCGCACGCGGTGGCGGTGATCCCTAACGTGGTCAAGGCCGGGCTCGTGGTCGGTGGGCGCCATGGCAAGGGCTTGATCACGGTGCGCAGCGCCGACGGCACCTGGAGTCACCCCAGCTACGTGAAGCTCACCGGCGGCAGCATCGGTTTCCAGGCCGGGGTGCAGTCCACCGACGTGGTGCTGGTGTTCCGCACCGAGCGCGGTGTCGATTCGATCGTGCATGGCAAGTTCACCCTCGGGGCGGACGCGTCCGTTGCGGCCGGCCCGGTCGGACGCACCGCCGAAGCCTCCACCGACGGCCAGCTCAAGGCCGAGATCTACTCCTATTCGCGCTCGCGCGGCCTGTTTGCCGGCGTGGCGCTGGATGGCGCCGTGCTCGCCATCGACCACGATGCCAACGAGGCCGTTTACGGCCCCAACACCACGCCGCGTGCGGCGTTCGAGGGCCGGGTCAGCCAGGTCAGCGACGCAATCGTGGACTTCCGCGACCGGCTCGAGGAATACAGCGCGCGCTGACGCGTCATCCGCGCGCCGCGCAGCTGCGTTATCCTCATCAGCCTGAATTCACCGAGGCCGCAAACATGGGCAGTTTCAGCATCTGGCATTGGCTGATCGTGCTGGTCGTCGTGGTGCTGCTGTTCGGCACCAAGAAGCTGCGCAACGTCGGCGGCGACCTGGGCAGCGCGATCAAGAGCTTCCGCAAGGGTCTGCAGGAAGGCGATGAGCCGGGCAAGCTCGAGTCCGAGCGCAAGGATGACGCGGCGTCGCGCAGCGAGGGCGACCGCTCCCAAACGCGCGAGCGCAGCGAATAGCGCGCCGCATCACCGGGAACTCAGACGATGTTCGACGTCAGCCTGGTCGAGCTGGCGGTGATCGCGCTGGTGGCGTTGCTGGTGCTGGGGCCGGAGAAGCTTCCGCGCGCGGCCCGCACCGTCGGCCTCTACGTGCGCAAGGCCAAGCAGAGCTGGTACGCGGTGCGTGCCGACATCGAGCGCGAACTGGCCGCGGATGAACTCAAGCGCAGCCTGAAGCGGACCGAAGAGTCGGTGCGCGACGCCGCCCGCATCGAACTTGAGCCGCATCCGCCGGCATCGACGACGCACGACGAGCCTCCGGCCGCATGAGCGCGCCGCCTTCGGCCGAATCCGGCGACAGCGACGCGCGCGAGCAGAGTTTCCTCTCGCATCTGGTCGAGTTGCGTGCGCGCCTGCTGCGCGCGGTGCTGGCCGTGCTCGGCGTGTTCGTCTGCCTGATCCCCTTCGCGAACCGGCTCTATGCCCTGCTCGCCGCGCCCTTGCTGGAGAAGCTGCCGCAAGGCACGAAGATGGTGGCGATCGACGTGGCCAGTCCGTTCTTCGTGCCGGTGAAGCTGGCGTTCTTCGCGGCGCTGATGCTGGCCATGCCCGTGGTGCTGTACCAGGTCTGGGCCTTCGTCGCGCCGGGCCTGTACCGGCACGAACAGAAGCTGGCGCGCCCGCTGCTGGTATCGGCCACGGTGCTGTTCTACGCCGGCTGCGCCTTTGCCTATTTCCTGGTGCTGCCGGTGGTGTTCGGCTTTCTCACCGGGGTTGCACCCGCCGGCGTGGACACCAGCACCGACATCGGGCGCTATCTCGATTTCGTGCTCGTGATCTTCCTCGCCTTCGGCTTCAGTTTCGAAGTGCCGGTGGCGGTGGTGATCCTGGTGGCGCTGGGCTGGGTCACGGTGCCGCAGCTGAAAGCCGCGCGGTCGTATGTGATCGTCGCGGCCTTCATCGTGGCGGCGGTAATCACCCCGCCCGACGTGATTTCGCAGCTGATGCTGGCGATTCCGATGTGCCTGCTGTACGAACTGGGATTGATCGCGGCGCGCGGGATCAAGCCGCGCGCCGCATCGCCGGAAGGCTAGGCCGCGATCGAGGGCGGCGGCGGCGGCGTGGAAGCGGGCGCCGGGTCGGCGGCGTCATGGCGATAGACCTCGCGCCAGGCCAGGTACGACGCGGCGCTGAACAGCGGGGCCGCAATCGTAGTTACCGCCAGCTGGCCGATCACCGGGATCCAGATCAGCACCAGCATCAACAGCACGATGCCCACGACGAAGACCAGGCCGAAGATCAGCACGGCGCCGACGTTGGCGAGGCAGGCCTGCAGGCTCGCCTTCATTGCATCGAAGGCTTCCGCGTTGCCCAGCATCACTTCGGGCGTGGCGAAGAAGGTCAGTGCGAACGACACCAGGCCGATGGCCAGGGCCAGTACCACGAACAGCAATGCGCCGACTCCCGCGCCGGCGCCCAGGGCGGATTCAGAGCCGCCGGCACCCAGCACGGCCATCACGGCGCCACCGATGAGAATTGCGCCGAGCACCACGATCACGATGCCGGCCGCGATACCGGGCAGGCACAGCAGGATCATCTTGCCGAGCTTGCCCTGCTCGCGGAACGCCTGGAACAGCTGCTGGAAGTCGACCGCGCGGCCGGCCTCCTGTTCGCGCGCGGCAAACATGATGCCGCCGTACAGCGCCGGGGCGAGCAGAATCAAGGCCAGGCCACCGAGCACGGGTACCAGGGCGATCACTGCCACCAGCAAGCCCATCAGGGCAAATGGTCCCGGATTCTTGAGGATCAGCGTGAGTCTGGCGGTGAGCCACTGCAGGCCGTTGCCGGCCGGGACGGTGTGATGCGACATGGTCGTTGCCTCGTCAAGGTGGAGATGCGGAGAGCATAGTGCCTCGCCTCGTTACGGGGCAGCGCCCGGTGAAGCGACACGGCATGCGGCGGATTCATCGATGGCGTTGCGCATGCCGCACGAAGCGCGCCAGTACGCGTCGCGCCAGCGGCGTCGGCCGCACCGCGCGATGCAGGTGGCGGGCGTCGGTGCCTTCGGCGTGCAGGGCGGCGGCGCGGCCGGCGATATAGCCGCGCATCATCGTGCTGCTGAATTCGGGGTGGAACTGCACGCCCCAAGTATGTTCGCCCAGCCGGAATGCCTGGCAGGCATCGCGTGAGGAGCGCGCCAGTACGGTGGCGCCGGGCGGTGGCGCGAGGACGGTTTGCAGGTGCGTGGTCTGCGCCGCGAAGCGGGCCGGCATCGTGCCGAACAAGGGGTCGTGACGCGCCGGATCGTGCAGCTCCACCGTCGCCGTGCCCATCTCGCGCCCCTGCGGGTTGTCGCCCACTTCGCCGCCGAAGGCGTGCGCCAGCAGTTGGTGCCCGTAGCAGATTCCGAACAGGGGAACGCCTCGCGCGCCGGCCTCGCGCAGCCAGCTCGCGCTTGCTTCGCTCCACGGACGGCGCTCGGTCACCATCGCGCCGGAGCCGGTGATCAGCACGCCGCGCCAACCTTCCGCGGTCGGCAGCGGTTCGCCGTCGGCAACCCGGCAGGTTACCGTCTGGCGTGCGTGCAGCCCGGCCGCCACGCGGATCCAGTGCGCGAATCCACCATGCCGGCGCAACGCAGGCAGGGGCGTGCCGGTTTCGAGGATGAGGAAGGGCGCGTGGCTCATTCGATCGGTGGCAACACGGCCAGCACTTCCTGCACCGTGGTCAAGCCCAGGGCGACCTTTTCCGCCCCGGCGATGCGCAAGGGGCGCAGCCCTTCGCCGACCGCGGCGCGGGTGAAGGCGGCCAGGTCCATGCCGGGTCGGATCAGGTTGCGCAGCAGCGGAGAAATCGGCAGCAGTTCGTACAGTCCGACCCGGCCGAGGAAGCCGGTGCGACGGCACTCCAGGCAACCCACCGGGCCGTGGCCGCCGCTGGGCGGCGGTGGCGCATGATGCTTGTCCACCAGTGAGTACCAGGCGGCCGGATCGATCTCCTTGGGTTGCTTGCAGTGCGGACACAAGGTGCGCACCAGGCGCTGCGCCAGCACCCCGCTCAAGGTGCTGGCGATCAGGTAGTGCGGCACGCCGAGATCGAGCAGGCGCGTGATCGCGCTGGGCGCATCGTTGGTGTGCAGGGTAGACAGCACCAGGTGGCCGGTGAGCGAGGCCTGCACCGCCATCTGCGCGGTATCGAGATCGCGGATCTCGCCGATCATGATGATGTCCGGGTCCTGCCGCAGCAGGGTGCGAACGCCGGCGGCGAAATCCAGGTCGATCTGGTGATGCACCTGCATCTGGTTGAACTCGGGCGCGATCATCTCGATCGGGTCTTCCACGGTGCAGACGTTCACGTCCGGCGTGGCGAGGCGCTTGAGCGTGGAGTAGAGCGTGGTGGTCTTGCCCGATCCGGTGGGGCCGGTCACCAGCACGATGCCGTGCGGGCGCGAGACGATCTGGTTCCAGCCTTCGGCCTCGTCGTGGCTGAAGCCGAGTTGCTCGATCGGCTTCAGCGCCGTGTCCGGGTCGAAGATGCGCATCACGCACTTCTCGCCGAAGGCGGTGGGCATGGTGGACAGGCGCATTTCCACTTCGCGCCCGCCGGGCGATCGGGTCTTGATGCGCCCATCCTGCGGGCGCCGGCGTTCGGCCAGATCCATGCGTCCCAGCACCTTGATCCGGCTCACCACCGCGGTCATCACGGGAGTGGGCAGTTCGAACACCTTGTGCAGCACCCCGTCGATGCGAAAGCGCATCTTGCTCACGTCACGACGTGGTTCCAGATGAATGTCGGAGGCGCGCTGCTCGTAGGCGTACTGCAGCAGCCAGTCGACGATGTAGACCACGTGTTTCTCGTCGCTACCCACTTCGCCGGTGCGGCCCAGTTCCACCAGTTGCTCGAAGCTCGGCAGCGAAGTGGCATCGTCGCGCGCGTCCTTGGCGTTGCGCACCGAGCGCGTCACGCCGAAGAACTCCATGCTGTAACGATGCAGGTCCATCGGATTGCACACGACGAGCGCGATATCGCGTCGCAGCAGTTTCTGCAGGTCGGGCAGCCAGCGCGTATCGGTGGGTTCGCACGTGGCAAACACGTAGCGCTGCGCCTCGATGGCCACCGGCAGGATGCGATGACGCTGTGCATACTGGTGCGAGATCAGCGCGGTGACGGCGGCCACGTCGACCCGGGTCGGGTCGATGCGCAGGTAGGGCAGGGCGACTTCCGCCGCCAGCCACTCGGTCAGGCGCTCCAGGGTGAGTTCAGCGCCGGGGCGCTGCGGGTTGGGCAGCTTGAGGTTGGCGATCAACACCAGCGGGTGCACCTCGGCCGCGCTGCGTGCCTCGCGTTGCGCAGCCTTGGCACGGGCCGCGTCGGCCACCACGATCAGCCCGTCCTCGATCAGGGGCAGCAGCACCTTGTCCAGTTCGAGGCGACGCCCGGTGGGCAGGCGCGAGGAACGACGCGGCGTGGCGACGGGGATCAGTACGGGGCGACGCGGCGGATCCATGCGGGTACCCGGCATTCCTGGCCAGCGCGGCAGGCGCGCCGCGACATGGCCGCTATACTAGCGCGCTTCGTGAAAACAATAAGTTCCCGCCATGTCTGCGCCGACGTTCCAGCAACTGATCCAGATCCTCAACAACTATTGGGCCGAGCAAGGCTGCGTGCTGATCCAGCCGCTCGACCTCGAAGTCGGTGCCGGCACCTTCCATCCCGCCACCTTCCTGCGCGCACTGGGGCCGGAACCGTGGAACGCGGCCTACGTGCAACCCTCGCGTCGTCCCACCGACGGGCGCTATGGCGAGAACCCGAACCGCCTGCAGCGCTACTACCAGTACCAGGTGGTGATGAAGCCGAACCCGGACGACATCGTCGAGCGCTATTTCGGTTCGCTGCGTGCGCTGGGCATCGACCCCCTGGTGCATGACCTGCGCCTGGTGGAAGACAACTGGGAATCGCCCACGCTGGGAGCCTGGGGCCTGGGTTGGGAGGTCTGGCTCAACGGCATGGAAGTCACCCAGTTCACCTACTTCCAGCAGGCCGGCGGCCTCGAGTGCAAGCCGGTGCTGGGCGAGATCACCTACGGGTTGGAACGCCTCTGCATGTACCTGCAGAACGTCGACAACGTGTTCGACCTGGTCTGGACCGTCGGCCCGCAGGGCCCGGTCTACTACCGCGACGTCTATCACCAGAACGAGGTCGAGCAGAGCGCCTACAACTTCGAACATGCCGATGTGGCCGAGCTGTTGCATCGCTTCGACGCTTGCGAGAAGGAAGCGCTGAAGCTGGTGGAACTCGGCCTGCCCTTGCCGGCCTATGAACAGGTCTGCAAGGCCTCGCACAGTTTCAACCTGCTCGACGCGCGCCGCGCGATCAGCGTCACCGAGCGACAGCGCTACATCCTGCGGGTGCGCAACCTGGCGCGCGCCGTGGCCGAGAGCTATCACGCCCAGCGCGAGAAACTCGGCTTCCCGGGCCTGCGCACCCAGGAGGCTGCGTGATGGCCGCCGCGACGCAATCCCTGTTGGTTGAACTGGGCACCGAAGAACTGCCGGTCAAGGCCTTGCCGGGCCTGTCCGAGGCTTTCCTGCTCGGTGTGCGGCTTGGCCTGGAGAAGCGCGGCATCGGCTTCGACAAGGCGCAGGCGCGCAGTTACTACACGCCGCGGCGCATGGCGGTGCTGTTTCCCGGCGTGGCCGCGCGCCAGCCGGAGCAGCGCAGCGAAGTGCTGGGCCCTTACCTCAACGTCGGGCTCGATGCGAACGGCCAGCCCACCGCGGCACTCAAGGGCTTTGCGCAGAAGAACGGCATCGACTGGACCGAACTGACGCGCGGCAGCGACGCCAAGGGCGAGCGCTTCGTGCATCGCGCGGTGAAGCCGGGCGCGGATACCGTGGTGCTGCTGCCGGACATCCTGGCCGAAGCGGTCAAGCTGATGCCGATCCCCAAGCCAATGCGCTGGGGCGCGCACGAGTTCGCGTTCGCGCGCCCCTTGCACTGGCTGGTGCTGCTGTTCGGGCCGGAGGTGGTGAAGGCCGAGCTGTTCGGAATCAAGGCGGATCGCTACACCCGCGGGCATCGCTTCCATCATCCGGCCGTGGTCAAGCTGGCCGAGCCCGGCGCCTATGTCGAGGCGCTGCGCGCCGCGCACGTGCTGGTCGACCAGGATGAGCGGCGCAAGCGCATCCGCAACGAGGTTGAAGCCGCGGCCAAGGTGGCGGGCGGCACGGCGCGCATCGACGAGGGCATCCTGTCGGAAGTGAACTGCCTCACCGAATGGCCGAGGCCGGTGCGCTGCAGCTTCGAGCGCGAGTTCCTCGCGGTGCCGCAGGAGGCCTTGATCGCCACGATGGAGGCGAACCAGAAGTTCTTCCCGGTGCTGGACGCGGGCGGCAAGCTGACCGAGAAGTTCATCGGTGTCGCCAACATCGATTCGAAGAACGAGGGCGAGATCCGCAAGGGCTACGAGCGGGTGATCCGTCCGCGCTTCGCCGACGCCAAGTTCTTCTTCGACGAAGATCGCAAGCAGGGGCTCGCGGCGATGAATGCCGGCCTCTCCACCGTCACCTACCAGCAGAAGCTGGGCACGGTGGCGGACAAGGTGGCGCGCGTGGCGGCGCTGGCGGAAGCGATCGCGCCGCAAGTGGGCGTGGACGCGACCCAGGCGCGACGCGCGGCGGAACTGGCCAAGGCCGACCTGCAATCCCGCCTGGTGAACGAATTCCCCGAGTTGCAGGGCATCGCCGGGCGCTACTACGCACTCGATGCCGGCGAAGCGGCCGCGGTGGCGGCGGCAGTCGACGAAGCCTACATGCCGCGTTTTGCCGGCGACGCGATCGCGCCCTCGAAGCTGGGGCAGGTGCTGGCCCTCGCCGAACGCCTCGACACGCTCGCCGGCGGGTTTGCCGCGGGCCTGAAACCCACGGGCAACAAGGATCCGTTCGCCCTGCGGCGCAATGCGCTGGGCCTGGCGCGCACCCTGATCGAGGGTGGCATCGACCTGGGCCACGGGGCCTTGCTGGAAGACGCCATCGCCGGCGTGGCATCGGCGGGTGCGGTTGAATTGGCCGAGGTGCGCGACTTCGTGTTCGAGCGGCTGCGCAGCTACTACGCCGACCAGGGCGTGAGCGCCCTGCAATTCGACGCGGTGGCCGCAGTCGAACCGGCGACGCTGTCGGATTTCGACCGCCGCCTCAAGGCGGTGCAGGCGTTTGCCAAGCTGCCCGAAGCCGAGGCGCTGGCGGCAGCGAACAAGCGCATCCGCAACATCCTGAAGAAGACCGACGAGGCGATTCCCGCCAGGATCAACAACACCGGCCTGGTCGAAACGGCCGAACTGGCGCTGGCGGGTGCGTTGGCCAAGGCCGAGAAGGACACCGAAGCCGCAATCCAGTCGCACGACTACGTCGCGGTGCTCAAGCGCCTTGCGCAACTGCGCGCGCCGGTCGACGAGTTCTTCAATGGCGTGATGGTGATGGCCGACGACGCGGCTTTGCGGCGCAATCGCCTGGCGCTGCTCAAGCGCCTGTCGGATCGTTTCCTGCAGGTGGCCGACATCTCGCAGTTGTCGGCCGGATGAGCCGGGAGACGCGAGGAGCGATCGCGGCTCGGCACTGGCGCGCCGAGCCGCGACACCCTGACGTCAGAAGCGCAGCGTGGCGCTGATCCAGGCCGAACGCGGCGAGCCCGGCGTGATGTTGTTGGTGGTGTGCGCGTTGGGGAAGTATTCCTTGTCGAGCAGGTTCTCGGCGTTCAGCTGCAGGCGCAGCCTGTCGTTCACCGTGTAATACACCGCGCCGTCGACGCGGGTGTAGCCCGGCAGCGTGACCCGGTTGTCGGTATTGGTGAAGCTGTCGCCGCGACGGATTGCGCCCACCGCCAGGCCCCACTTGGCATTGAGCTCGAAGCGGTTCCACAAGGTGAAGCTGTGTTCGGGCAGTTGCGCCACCGAGTTGCCGGCCGGCACCGTGGCCGACTGGGTGCGGGTGATTTCGCCGTCGGCCCAGGCGTAGCCGCCGCTCACGCGCCAGTAGTCGTTGATTTCGCCGACCAGTTCCAGCTCGACGCCCCTGGTGCGTTGGCCATCCACCAGGATCGAGCGCGTCGCGTCGGCCGGATCCGGCACCAGCACGTTGCTGCGATCAAGCCGGAAGACCGCCGCGTTGAAGCTGAGGTTGGGCGCGGCGTCCCATTTCGCGCCGATCTCGTAGTTGCGGAATTCTTCCGGATCGAGCGAAGCGTTGGTGGGCGAGAGCGAGGACAGCTGTTCGCCGGCGCGCGGCTGGTAGGCCACCGAGTAGCTCGCGTAGAGCGATACCGGATCGACCGGACGGAATATCAGGCCGGCGCGCGGCGACACCAGGTTGTCGCGGTTGTCGAGTTGCGCGCCGGTGCGGTTGTTGCGGAAGTCGATGTCGAAGCGGTCGTAGCGCAGTCCGAGGATGGCCTGCCACTGGTCGGAGAAGGCGATCTGGTCCTGCACGTACAGCGCCGCGATGTCGGCCACGCTGTGGTTGTTGGCGTCGGTAGCGCTGGGGCGGAAGGTGATCGGCAGGGGATTGCGCGGATTGGCGATCGGCACGCTGATCGAGGTGCGGTCGGCGCCACCGGCCGCGGCCGGCGGGAAGTAGCCGGTGAGGCGCAGGTTGTCGGTGTCCTGGCTGCCGAATTCGACGCCGGCGAGAACGGTGTGTTCGATCGAACCACCGCGGAGGCTCCAGATCAGGTCGGTCTGGTTGAACCAGTTCTCGCGCTGGGTGGCGTTGTTGTAGGCCGAGATCGACACGCTGGCGCCGTCGGCACTCACCGCGCCCGGGAAGACGTTCTGGTAGAACTTGTCGTAGTCGGCCCAGCGCAAGCGGTTGCGCAAGGCGAACGACTCACTGAACTCGTGCTCGAGCAGGGCGTTGAAGGCATCGACCGTGGCCTCGACCGGGCTCAGGTCCGGATCGCCGAAGTAGGTGGACGGATCGACATCGAGCGGGCGGCCCTGGAACGAAGGCACGCCGCGATCGGCCACGCGCTCGTCGTGGAAACGTTCGTAGCTGACCGTGGCGCTGGTGTCGACGCCCAGATCGAACGACACCGACGGGTTGAAGCCGTAGCGCTCCACGCCGACCTCGTCGCGGTAGCTGTCGGAGTCCTCGTACATACCGGTCAGGCGCAGCGCCGCGGCATCGTTGGCGGCGCCGGCGAGGTCGAAGGTCGCACGGCGTCGCGCGTGGCTGCCCAGCTGCACGTTGGCCTCGTGTACCGAACTCCAATCCGCCACCTTGGTGACGCGATTGAGCACGCCGCCGGCGCCGCCGCGTCCGAAGATCATCGCGTTCGGGCCTTTCAGCACTTCGACCTTGTCGATGTTGTACACGTCGCGGAAGTACTGCACGTCATCGCGCATGCCATCGACGAACATGTCCGCGGTGGAGCCGTTGCCGCGGAAGATCGGCGTGTCGCGGTTGCCTTCGCCCTGCGCCATGCCCATACCGGGCACGTAGCGCACCACGTCGGCCATGCCGGCGATGGCCTGGTCGCGGATCAGGTCCTGGGTGACCACGCTGATCGCCTGCGGGATGTCGCGCAGCGCGGTGTCGGTGCGCGTGGCGCTGGCGCTGTCCTGCACCGGGAAATCGGTGCGCGGGGCATTGGCCTCGACCTGGATCTTGTCGAGCTTGCTGGCGCTGCGGCGCTTGAAGTTGCCGGCGCCGTCGGGGGTTTCCACCACAGCATCGGCGGCGCTGGCGGCAAGGGGAGCGGCCAGCAGGGCAGCGCACACCGCCAGGGCGAGGTGGCGGCGGACGAGCGGGGTCGGGGCAGGAGCAAGTCGGGACATGTGGTTTCTTCTTGTATGGAGCGGTTGATAATAAGAATGAATCGTATTTGCGATCTTGATCTGCGTCAATCCGCCGCAGGACACGGGGTGGCGTCGGCCCGCCGCGACCGAGCGCGTCGCCACACCATGCGCCAAAGCCATTGCGAGTCATTCGCATTCGCAATTAAGATTTGGCATCTCTCCACCTGAGGTGAACTCCATGTCCAATCGATCCCATCCCCGGCGCTGGCCGCGCGCGGTGCTGTTCAGTGCGCTCTGCGCCGCGTATCCCGTGCTTGCGGCGGAGGTGCCGCCGCCGGAAGACGTGCCGGAGAACGAGGCCGGTGAGACCGGGGTCGATGCACCCAGGGTGCAGCCGATCGAGGTCTGGGGCACCAGCGTGCGCAGTTCCACCCAGGGGTTGGACGACGAGGCGCTGCACATGCGCGAGGCCGACCACGTGAGCGACCTGCTGCGCACCTTGCCGGGCGTCGACGTGGGGGGGCGCGCATTCGCTCAACCAGCGCATCACGATCCGCAGCCTGGGCGATCGCGACCTGCGAATCAGCATCGATGGCGCCAACCAGAACAGCTACATGTACCACCACATGGGCAACCTGCAGATCCACGCCGACATCCTCAAGGCGGTCGAGATCGAGGTCGGCAACAATTCGGTCGCCACGGGCAGCCTCGGCGGGGCGGTGCGCTTCGAGACGCGCAGTGCGCGCGAACTGCTCCAGGACGAGGCACGCCTCGGTGCGCGCTTGCACGGCGGCTACGCCGACAACGATGGCAGCAGCGCCTCGGTCACGGCCTACGGGCTGCCGGGCGAACGCATCGACCTGCTGGCCTATTTCAACCGGGTCGAGCGCGGCAACTACGAAGTCGGCGGCGGGCGCATCCTCGATGCCAACGGGGACCTGATCCCGGGCACCGACGGCAAGGTGCGCGGCATCGAGGGCGACCTGAGCGATGGCTTGTTCAAGGCGGGCTGGGAGCTGGCGCCGGGACAACGGCTGGAACTGGGGCTGGAGCGCTACGAGGACGAGGGCGACTACAGCTATCGCCCCGACATGGGCCTTGCCACGCAGCTGGCGATCTCCGGCAGCCTGCGCGTGCCGTTGACCTATCCCACGCGTTTCGATCGCGATACCTGGACCCTGGGCCATCGCTGGAACAGCGGCAACGGCACCGAATTGCGCACCACCGCGTATCGCAACGACAGCCAGCTGTGGCGCGATGAGCGCGGCCTGGCGCCGTGGCGGCCTGCGGCGGCCACGATCAACCAAGGCGACGCGGTCAACACCGGCGTCAACCTCATCGGACGCACGGCCTACGGTGACGGCGAGTGGCGCCATGAGCTGGTCTATGGGGCCGAGCAGAACGACTACGACACGGCCTATCGGGTGGATGGCGTGCGCCTCGCGGGCGAGTCGGCGTCGACCCTGGGTGTCTACCTCCAGGACACGATCCGCCGTGGCGGCTTCAGCCTGACGCCCGGCCTGCGCTTCGACGGAGCGCGGATCGATTCGGCGGTGGTGGAAGATCACTACGACGGCAACACCCATGCGCTGGCGGCAGGCTATGAATTCGACGGCGGGCTGCGCTTCGGGCTCAGCCGCGCGCAGTTGTTCCAGGCGCCGGAGATCGGCGAAGTGTTCATCGGTGCCGGCCTGTACGACGTGGCGAACCCCGACATCGAAGCCGAGGGCGGGCGCAACGACGAAGCGCAGCTGGGCTGGCGCGGCAGCTTTTCCGGCGAGGACGCGGTGGCGCTCAATCTCACCGTGTTCCGCACCCGGATCAACGAATTCGTCTATCAGTACGCGCCGAACCCCGCGGGCGGCACCTGGGCCGACAACGTCGGCGACATGCGCGTGCGCGGCTTCGAGGCCGGGGTCGAATACGGCGTCGGCGCCTGGGACTTCCAGCTCAGCTACGACCGTGCACGCAGCGCGCTCGATGCCAGCGCCGACTACGTCGCGCTCGACGGTGCCCGCATCGATCGCCAGCAGGGCGACTCATTCGGCGCGGCGCTGGGCTGGACCAACGCACGCGGCGACCTGCGCCTGGGCTGGGAAGCATTGGCGGTGGACGATGTGGCGGCGGGGCCGGACCTGGACGGCGCCACCCTGCGCAACGCCAAGGACGGCTACACCGTGCACAACCTCAGCCTGCGCTGGGATCCGTCCTGGCTGGGCGGGATGCGCGTGGGCCTGAACGTGGAGAATGCGTTCGACGAGTTCTACGCCTCGCAATCCTCGCGCACCGGCGTCTCGCGCCATCCGCGTTTCGGCGAGCTGTACCTGCTCGACTACGAGCCCGGCCGCAACGTGAAGCTGTCGCTGTCGTATCTCTTCTGAAACCGCCGCGGGGCACTGGCAAGGAGTCCGGTGCCCCGTGTCGAGGCCACGGGTGCGAAGGGTGTCAATAGACGTCGCGGCGATAGCGTCCGCTGTCGATCATGGCGTCGACGCGCTCGCTGCCGAGCAGATCGCGCAGTACCTGGTCCACCCCGCCGGCCATGCCATCGAGGCTGCCGCAAACCATGATCCACGCGTTCTGGTCGATCCAGCGCCGGACGTCGGCGGCGCTGGCGGCCAGGCGATGTTGCACGTAGCGGATCGCATCGCCATCGCGTGAATACACCCGGTCGAGTCGCTCCAGCACAGCATCGGCTTGCCATTGCGCCAGATCCTCGGCGTAGTGATCGTCGATGCCGGCCTGGCGTTCGCCGAAGATCAGCCAGTTGCGATGGTGCCCGGCGCGGGCGCGGGCCTTGAGCACGGCGCGCAAGCCGGCGAGGCCGGTGCCGTTGCCGATCAGCAGCAAGGGACGCGGATCGGAGGGCGGATGGAAGCCGGGATTGCGTCGCAGGCGCAAATCGACAGACGCGCCGAGGGGCGCGTGTAATGTGAGCCAGCCCGAGCCCAATCCCGGCGTGCCGTCGCTGCGATGGTGCTGGCGCACCAACAGGTGCAAGGCTCCGTCCTCGGGCAGCGAGGCGATGGAGTACTCGCGGTGCGGCAGTCGTTGCAGGCGCGTGATCCACTGTGTGTCCTGCGCGCCCGGTGTGATCTCGTCCGGCCAATGCGCGCGCGCAAGCCAGTTCGCCACGCTGTCGCGCTCTCCATCGTGCTCGACCACGCGCGTGCCATCGATGGCGTGAGCATCCAGCCAGGCCGCGACGTCGGCACTGGCATGGCGCGGACCGACCTCGGCGATGTCGCCGGCCTGCCATGAGGCCTGCACACCCGCCGCGGGAACCAATTCCAGGTGAAACACCGGCGCACCGAGACTGCCCGGATTGAGGCATCGTCGTCGCTGCAGCTGCCAGGCTTGGTAGCGTGGCGTTTCCCAGTCGGGCAAGTCGTGCGCTCCGCTGATCTGGCGTAGGTGATGCAGCCAGTGACGCAGCGCGCCTTCGTCGCCGTTGTCCACTTCGATCGGGTCGAACCAGGGGGTGGCGCCCTGGGTGCGCAACCACTGGTCCAGGCGCCGGCCGAAGCCGCAGAACTGAGCGTAGTCGCGGTCGCCGAGCGCCAGCAGTCCGTAGTGCAGCGTGTCGA
The DNA here is from genome assembly GCA_022647565.1 of Chiayiivirga sp. GTDB lineage: Bacteria > Pseudomonadota > Gammaproteobacteria > Xanthomonadales > Xanthomonadaceae > JALCLA01. Next base: position 578,096 of record JALCLA010000002.1, on the reverse strand, counting down.
GTGGCGTGCTCGTCGCACGCGTGGCGCGTTCGAAGCCCGCGGCCATGTCGGGCGCGTCGCCCTCGCCGGTGGTGCTGACCACGAACAGTACGCGCCGGGCCTGAGCAAGGCGCTCGGCATCGAGCGCCGCGATCGGCACCGCGACACTGGCGAGGCCGGCGGCGCGCAGGCTGGCGACGGTACGTTGCGCCAGCACTTCGGCCAGGCCGGTCTGCGAGGCGTACACCACGGGCAAGGCGGCCGGGTCGGTGCTCGGGTCGGAATCGGTCGACCGCGCGGCACGACGTCGTCGCCTGGCCAAGGCAAGGCAGGCGAATGCGTACACTGCGCTGGCAACCATGGCGGCGACCCAGCGCCCGCGCGCGCCGGTCACGACGAAGTGATCGCCCTGCAGCGTCGCGAAGGCCACCGCGATCGACGCAAGGATCAAGAGCAGCAACAGATCAGCGCCGTGCTCGCGCCAGTAGCGGTGCCGCGCCGCCCAAGTCATGGAACCCGTGCCGCCTCGAACGCCGGCGTCACGCGCCGCGTGTAGTGCCCGCGATTGCGCAAGGTGAACGCCGCCGCGATGGCGTGGCGCTGCGCGTAACGCCAGCCCGCGTCGGGTCCGAGCACCAGCAAGGCGGCCGCAAGCGCGTCGGCCTGCAGGGTGCTGGCGGCGATCACGCTGACCGCGGCGAGCTCATGCCGCACTGGCTCGCCACGGCGCGGATCAATCGTGTGCGAGTAGCGACGTCCTGCATGCTCGAAGCCGACCCGATAGTCGCCGGAACTGGCGATCGCCACGTCCTGCAGGGTGACCACCAGGTCAAAGTCGTCGTTATCCGTCAATGCAGCGTCCGGGCGCTCGACCGCGACATGCCAGGCTTCGCCATTCGCCTTGCGGCCGGCCGCAAACATCTCTCCGCCCAGTTCCACCAGGAAATCGGCGTGGCCGGCTTCGCGCAAGCGCGCCGCGATGCAGTCGACGGCATGGCCGGGACCGAGCGAGGACACGTCGACGAACATGCCACCGGGTTGGCGCGCCCGGCGCGAGCGCAGTGCAAGTTCGATCCGCTGCCAGCCGACGCGTGCTTGTGCCGCACGGATGGCGGTGTGCGTCGGCGGCCTAGTGCGCGCCGCGCCATCGGGGCCGAAGCCCCACAGGTTCACCAGCGGACCCACGCTCGGGTCGTAGGCTCCTTGCGTATCGCGTGCCAGCTGCAATGCCACGGTCAGCACGCGATGCAGGTCGTAGGGCAAGGTCTGCCACTCGCCGCTGCTGCGATTGAAGCGGCTGAGGTCCGAATCCGGCTCCCAGGTGCTCATCTGCATCGTCAGCCGCTGCAGCTCGTCCTCGATGCGAGCCTGCAAGGCATCCCGATCGGCCGGCGCCGAAGCCAGCGTCACGCTCCAGGTCGTGCCCATGCTGCGCCCGGACAGCCGATGCGGCGACGCATCGGCACGCGCCGTCGCCGCGCCGCCGAGCAGCAGCACGGCGAGCAGCGCCGCCACCCAGGCCGCGGTGCCCGCCGGGAGCGCGGGATGACGCTGCATGCCCTGCGCTTACTGCGGCAACACTTCGAGCGTGGCCACGTAGCTGGCGCGGCGGCTCTGTGCCGGGGGCGTGCTGGTCTTGTCGTCCTCCAGCGCGGCTTCGATCCAGTACATGCCCGCTGCCGGCCACGTCACCTCGAACTTGCCATCGTCGCCGGTGGTTGCCTTGATCTCCTGCTGCGCATCGCGGTAGCGGGTTCCCCCGGCCACGATCTCCACCGCCAGCGCCTTCGCCGGCTGGCCGTCGATCAGTAGCTGGAACGACGCGGTCTCGCCGGCGAACAGGTCGTTCGGGTGCGTGATCGGTACCAGTTCCAGGCCGGCGCCGGTCGGCTTGAGCGCAGCGGTGCTGGGGGCGCCGTTGGTGACGAAGGTTTCGATGCGACCCGCGGCCTGCGTGACCTGCAGTTTCGCGGCGTCCTTCGGCACTTCGGTGGCAAAGGCCTGGGCGTTGCCGCGCCAACGCTTGGCTTCGCCATTTTCTTCCCAGCTCGCGAACAAGCCCGCATTGATGATGGCGATCCGGTAGGTGCCGGCCTGCGGCAGGGACAGGTCGAACACGCTGCGGTACTTGCCGGTGTGCGCGTTCTGCGCCGCAACGCGGCTGCCATCGGGCGCCACGATCGCGAGATTCTCAAGCCGCAGCGGGACATGGTTGAAATAGAACAGGTCGTTGGACACCGCGGCATCGACGGTGATCCACGGCGTCTCGCCCGACAGCACGGTGGCCGAGGGCAGGACCCAGGCCTTGTGTGCGTCCGCCGCGGAGGCAGCAAGCAGGGCGAGCGCGAGCGCGGAGATCCGGAGGGTGGTCTTCATGGAATGTCCTTGGGATGAGGATGGGTTCAGGGCGTGCAAGCGGGTGCGGATCAGGGGACGAGGCTCAGGCCGATGCGGCCAAGCTCGGTCTTGCCCTTCACCTCGGAGCTGGCCGCGGCGGTGACGGGCCAGGTGAAGGGGAGTTTCAACAGTTCACGGCCGCCGACTTCGCGCGCCGCTTCCACCACGAGGCGATAGTTGCCGGGCGCAAGGTCCTTCAAGGCCGTGGCGTCGTCGAAGTGCAGGGCATGGCTGCCCACCGGGCGCGTCGCGCCGGTGACGCCGTCCACCGGCACGCTCAGGCTGCGGCCGCTGCGCCGCCACCATTGGCGCAGGTCGGGCAGCCACTTGGTGCCGCTCTCGCCGCCTTCGCCGCCGTTGATTCCGCCGGGTTTGGCCTTTCCGTCCTGCGGGCGCGCGGTGGCGCGCTCCTGCTGGTACCAGACCGCGAGGTTCGCGGCGACGCTGCTGTCCTCGCGTTCGATCCAGGCGGCGACATAGGGGCGGTGGTACTCGGCCACGTCGAGTTGCGGGATCTCGATGTCGATGGCAAGGCTCGCGGCCGGCGTGGTGCCGGAGGCGAGCAGGAGGGTGGAGGCAGCTACAAGTTTCTTCATCGTCGGTTCCGGTCGGGAGGTCAATGCACGAGCAACAGGAGCAGGAGCAGCGGCACCAGCAGGCCCAGTCCCACCATCGGCCAGGTCATGCCGCGCTGGTGCGCATGCATCTGCAGCAGGAACAGGCCGGTGATGCAGAAGACGAGGCAGGCGATCGCGAACACGTCGATGAACCAAGCCCAGGCCGGACCGGTATTGCGACCCTTGTGCAGGTCGTTGAAGTACGCGATCCAGCCACGGTCGGTGGATTCCGATTCGATCGCGCCGTTGCCGAGGTCGATGGCGATCCAGCCATCGCCGCCGGCACGCGGCAGCGAGATGTAGATTTCATCGGCCGACCACTCGGCGCTGCGGCCGGCGAGCGCGACGGCCAACGTACGGTCGGCATATTCGATCAATTCCGGCGGCAGTGGCGTGGTGGCGTCGGCTTGCTCGGCCTCGCGCACCAGGCTCGCACGCAAGGCTTCGGGTAGCTGTGCCTGCCGCGTGGTGGTGGTAGGGCTCGCGCCGATCCGGCTCGCGTGATTGAGGGTGATGCCGGTGATCGAGAACAGGAGCATTCCCACCAGGCACAGGGCAGAGCTGATCCAGTGCCAGCGATGCAGGTGCTTGAGCCACCAGGCGCGGCGCTGCACCTGCCCGATGCGCTCGCCGGCGGACGTCATGCGCGCATGGCCGGCGTGAAGGCGCTGGGTGCCCGGCGGGGAGGGGTGTCCGCGCGAGGCAGTGTGGACCGGGTCATCGAAGGCTTCGTCGTCTTGTTGCGGGGGCTTGCTGCCACCGGTGCAGGCTGGGTTGCGCAGCAAATGCGAATCAATCCTATTTGGAATGAGCGGGGGTTTCAATCCCGGCCATTGCTTTACCTGTGCCCGCGGAGCGTCAGGGCGGTCGGCCAGCGCAAGGCCTGGATGGATGCGCGAGTGCTTGCCGCTATGCTGAAAAGCCCCATCGGCTTCCGGAGTGTGGCGCGCTTGCCTCGGTATCGACGTCTTGTACTGGCCTTGTGCCTGGGCGCGGCGGGAGTCGCAGAGGCGGTCGCCCTGCCGCTACGCGCGGTGCACATCGTGGGCGTGGAAGGCGAGGAGTTGGCCAATGTCGAGGCCCTGCTCTCGCTCAAGCGGCTGAAAAAGGCCGAGCGTGACGATCTGGGCGAGGCGCGCCTGGCCTACCTCCTGCGCCGCGCCGAGGGCGAGGTGCAGCGTGCGCTGCAGCCCTATGGCTACTACGAGGCCACGGCCACCGGCACGGTCGAACGCGACGCGCGCGGCATCTCGGTGCAGATCACGGTGCAGCGTGGCGAGCCGGTGCGAATCGGTGCCACCGATGTCCGCATCGAGGGTGAGGCCGATGCCGACGCCGGCGTCCGATCGGTGTTGCGCAGCCTGCACCCGCGCGAGGGCGAGGTACTGGACCATCGCCAGTACGAAGCGGGCAAGCTCGCGGTGCAGCGCCGACTGCTGGAGCGCGGGTACTTCGATGCCGAACTGGTGACGCACCGGATCGAGATCCGGCGCCGGGCGCGCGAGGCCGCCATCCAGCTGCAATGGCGCAGCGGCGCGCGCTATCGGTTCGGCGAGGTGCGCTTCGAAGGCTCGCAGGTCGAGGTGGCCCTGCTGCAGAAGACCATCCCGTTCGAACGCGGCGAGCCCTACCACCAGCGCGACCTGCTTGCGCTCAACCAGCGCCTCACCGAACTCGACTATTTCGGTTACATCGACGTGCGTCCCGACCCGGAAACGGCCGAGGGCGACGAGGTGCCGGTGGTGGTGGCGCTCACTCCGGGAAAGCGCAGCATCTACACGGCCGGACTGAGTTACGGCACCGATGCCGGTCCCGGCGTGCAGCTCGGACTGGAACGGCGTTGGGTCAACCGGCGCGGACACAAGCTGCGCGCCGACATCGATCATTCGCAGCGTCGCCAGAGCTATGGCGTGACCTATCGCATTCCCGCGTTCGAATGGGCGGAAGGCTGGTACGCCTTCGGCCTGAACCGGCGCTTCGAGGATAGCCAGTTCGTCAGCAGCCAGATCAGCGAAGCAGTGGCCCAGCGCAGCGGGCGGGTGCGTGGCTGGGACCTCGGTCTCGCGCTGCACGCGCGTCAGGAAGCCTTTGAGCTCGGGCAACGCGAGCGCATCGTGCAGCGTGGCGATGCGCGCCTGGTCTACCCGGCCTTGTCGGCCGAGCGCAAGTTGGCGGACGACACGCTTTACCCGAGCCGCGGTTTCAAGCTGCGCGGCGAGTTCAAGCTGGGGCTGGGCGCGCTCGGATCGCAAACCGACTTCGCCCAGTTCCTGCTCGATGCCAAGCTGATCCGCCCCCTCGGCGCGAGCAATCGCCTGCTGTTGCGCGGCCAGGTGGGGCGCACCTTCACTGATGAGTTCTTCGAGCTGCCGCCCTCGTTGCGCTTCTTCGCCGGTGGCGACCGCAGCATCCGCGGCTATGGCTACCAGGAAGTGGGGCCGCGTCTGGCCGGGCAGGTGATCGGCGGCAAGAACCTCGTCACCGGCAGCGTCGAGATCGAACACATGTTCAACGACAGCTGGGGCGCGGCGCTGTTCGCCGATGGTGGCGATGCCTTCAATGACGCCGGCGCGTTCCGCGCGCGCAGCGGCGTGGGCGCCGGGGTGCGCTGGCGCTCGCCCGTGGGCCTGGTGCGCTTCGACCTCGCGCACGGGCTGGATGACGCCGACAGTGCGATCCAGATCCACATCAACATCGGGCCGGACTTGTGAGTACCGGACAAACGGGCCAAACGTCGCGCTCGCCATTGCCCCCGATCGCGCCTGAAAAGCGATCGCGCGGCGTGCGGATCGCGCGCATCGCGCGCTGGATCGCGGTGGCCGTGCTGGCGTTGGCGCTGCTGCTCGGGTTGTTCGCCACCTGGTTGTTGCGCAGCGGTGGCGGGCGCGACTTCGCCTTGGCGCGCGTGCTCTCGCTGCTGCCTCCGGAGGCGCTGTCCTGGCGCAGTGTTGACGGCACGTTGGCCGGCCCGCTGGTGGTGCAGGGTTTGCGCTACACGCACGCGGGCCTGGAGGTGGAGATCGAACGGGTCGAGCTGGATCTTGCCGTGCTGGCCTTGAGTGCGCGACTCCTGCACATCGAGGCCCTGAGCCTCGAACGCGGTCGGGTGGTGCTGCCGCCCGACGAGACGGAACCACAGCCCTGGCCGCGCCGGATCGAATTGCCGGCGCAGTGGCCCGAGTGGCGACTGCCGCTGGATATCCGACTCGACGCACTCGCGCTGCGCGACCTGCGCATCGAGCAAGGTGGCGAGAGCCGCGCGGAACTGCAGCAGCTCGATGCGGCGGGGCGCTTCGAGCGCGGTCGCGTGGCGTTGGACAAGCTGGAAATCCAGAGCGATCGCGGCCGCCTGAACGCGCACGGGACGCTGGATACCGCGCAGGCTTGGGAAACCTCGTTGCAGTCGCGCATCGACTTGCCTCTGGACGCGGGCGAAACCTTGCCCTTGAGACTTGAAGCGAGCGGCGATGGACAAGACCTCAGGCTCACTGCACGCGCCGAGCTGACGCCTGCCGCAACGATGCAACTGCATCTGCTCGGCGGCCTGCCCGAACCGCGATGGCAACTGCAGCTCGACGTGCCGCAGTTCGATCCGGGCCGCGCCGGCGGCGACGGCGAACCGCTGTCGCTCGCCTTGCGCGGCGAGGGCGATCTCGCACACGCCACGCTGCAGGGCGAATTCACCCAAGGCTCGCGCCGACTGCAACTGCAACCCTCGACCCTGCGCCTGGACGATGGCGTGGTGCAGGTGGAATCCGTGGCCGTGGCGCTGGCACCCGGCCAGGTGCAGGTGCGCGGCAGCATCGACCTGGGTGCCGATGCGCCGGTGCTGGCCGTGGACGTGGCGGCCAGTGAACTTGAATTCGGCGGCGCGGACGGCGAGGTGCCGTTGCGCGTCGAGGCGACTGCCCGCATCGATGGCCCGCTCACGGACTACGCGGCCAGCGGGAGCGCGCAACTGCAGCGTGGCGAGGAACGTGCCGAACTGAACCTGGAGGGTCAGGGCAGCGAGGCCGGCCTGGCCTTCGACCGCCTGAGCCTGGTGTCTCCGCACGGGCGCCTCGATGCCGCAGGCCGGGTCGATTGGTCGCCGCAGTTGCAATGGAAGTTCGATGCCAGCCTGAAGGCATTCGATCCGTCCTGGATTGCGCCAGCGTTCCCCGGGGCGGTGGATGCGCGCCTCACCAGCGAAGGACGGCTTGGCGATAGCGGCGTGTCTGGCGTGCTGCAACTCGATCCGCTCGGCGGCCAGCTGCGCGAGCAGGCCTTGGGTGGACGGGTGCGGGTCGAGTTCGGTGCCGACGGCAGCGGCGCTGGGGAGGCCGTACTACGCCTGGGCGGGTCGCGCGTCGAGGCCGGTGGCCGTTGGGGAGACACGCTGGATCTGCACGCGACCCTGCAGCCCTTGCGCCTCGACGATGTACTGCCGACGGCGCGCGGCCACCTGCAAGGCCGTATCGCGCTTTCGGGTGCGCGTGCCGCACCCGATGTCGCGCTGCGCCTGGAAGGGACGGAGCTGGAATATGAAGGCACCGTCTTGCGGCGTCTGGGGCTGGAAGCGCAGATCGAACGCGGCACCCAGGGTCGCATCGCGCTTGACGCGAGTGGCATGGCGCGTGGCGACCAGGTTCTTGGGGGTGTGTCGCTGCAGGCCGAGGGCAGTCGGGCGCAGCATCGCGCCACGCTGGCCTGGCAGGACGGGCCGGCGGCGCTGGATCTGGAAGTGAATGGCGGCGAACGTGGGGGGCGCTGGCGCGGCGTGCTGCAGCAATTGCGCCTGACGCCACACGACCAGGCCCCGTGGGTACTGCGCGAACCTGCCGAAGTGGCGTTTGATCGCGTCGGATCGGCCTGGCGGCTGGCTCGGGCGTGCCTCGCATCGACCCAGGCCTCGCTCTGCGCGCAGGCCGATGCGGACGCAGCCGGCGCGGAAGCGACGCTTGAGCTGGACGCGTTGCCCTGGTCGGCCTTCGATTCATATCTCGCGGGCCTGTTCGATGCGCCGGCGTCGGCCTACGGCACGCTTTCCGGCCGGATACGCATCGCGCGCGACGCCAGGGGCGCGCTGCATGGGGATGCGCAAGTCGAATCAATCGAAGGTGGTCTGCGGCTCGACTCCGACGCCACGCGCGACTGGGTGATGTACCGCGATCTCGACCTGCGCGCGACGCTTGATCCATCGAGAGCGATGGTGCGCGGCGCTGCCCGGCTCGGAGCTGACGGTGAGCTCGCCCTGGAACTCGACAGCACCGATCCACTCGCCGCCGACGGTCTCGTGCAAGGGCGCCTGAGCGCGAAGTTGCGCGACCTGCGCCTGGTTGAATTGTTCGGTGACGCGCTGGTCGCGCCGCGCGGTGCGCTCGACGCGGATCTCGCCATCGCGGGCACGCGCCGCGCACCGCGGCTTGCGGGAGCGGTCGAACTGCGCGACTTCGCAGCCGATATTCCGTCGGCAGGGCTGAGCCTGGACGAGGGGCGCGTCTCCTTGCGTTCGGATGGCGGCACGGCGGCCCGGATCGACGGCGAGGTTCGCTCGGGCGAGGGCCAGCTCAGGTTCTCGGGCCGCTTCGACGCGGACGCCGAAGAGCGCCTGGATCTGCTGGTGCGCGGTGAGGATTTCCTCGCCGCGGCCATCCCGGAAGCGCAAGTCACGGTCTCGCCCGAACTGAACCTGCGGTGGCGCGGCCAGCAGTTGCGCCTGCGCGGTGAGGTGGCGGTGCCGCGCGCGCGGATCGAGCTGGAGCGCCTGCAGAGTGCCACCGCGCCCTCCAGCGACGCGGTGATCGTCGATGCCGAGGCGACCGAAGGCGCGAACAGCCTGTCGCTCGACAGCGACATCAGCGTGGTGCTGGGCGAAGACGTGCGCCTCACCGGTTTCGGCTTGAAGGGCAAGCTCGAGGGGCGACTGGGCCTGCGCGACCGGCCGGGCCGCGCCACGGTGGCGCGTGGCGGCGTGCAAGTTCGTGGCGAGTACAAGGCCTACGGCCAGGACCTCCGGATCACCCGTGGCCGGCTCAGCTACGCCTCCACCCCACTCGACAATCCCGCCCTCGATATCCGCGCCGAACGCGAGGTCGACGCCGTGACCGTGGGCGTCCAGGTGCGCGGTACCGCGTTCGCGCCGCAGCTCACGTTGTGGTCCGAGCCGGCGCTGGAGCAGGCCGAACAACTGTCCTACCTCGTGCTGGGCCGGCCGCTGCGGTCAGCCTCGCAGGCCGACGGGGCGCAGTTGAGCCAGGCCGCGGCGGCCTTCGGCGGCAACCTGCTGGCGCAGTCGCTGGGCGCGCGCATGGGGCTGGACGAGGTGGGCGTGGCCGATTCGCGCGCCTTGGGCGGCGCGGCCCTGACGGTTGGGAAGTACCTATCGCCCCGGCTCTATCTGAGCTACGGCGTGGCCTTGTTCGGCTCGGGCCAGGTGGTGACGTTCAAGTACCTGTTGAGCCGGGTATGGAGCGTGCAGATCGATTCGGGCACGGAGAATCGTGCCGCCGTGAATTACCGTCTGGAGCGCTGAGCAGGGCAAGCCGTCACCCCCGAAACCTGCAGGCTACGGAGTCGCGGGCCGGCGCGGCGAGCGAGGTCCGGCCGAAATGGTGCGACGTCGCGCAATACTGCCGCGTCGTGCGGAAGGCGGTCCGGGGCGGGGTGAACGAAATTCCAACCCGCCTTGGTTTATCCTTGCGACCCCCGATTCCTGTTCGACCGGAGCCGCTTGCGGCCAGGACGAGCGACGCCAGAACTTTCATCGAGTGAGTCCCATGATGCGCAAATCCGCCCTGTTCCCGCTGGCCGTGGCCCTCGCCCTGAGTGCCTGCGGTGGCGACAAGCCGGCCCCCGCCGCACCGACCCGTCAGGCCCCGGTCGGGGCTCCCGCACCGACGCCGGTGGTCGGTCCCAAGGTCAGCGGCAGCTTCACCGTGCCGGGCATCGCGCAGCTGCCGGCCGGCCTGGAGCTGGGCGTGAAGTTGCTTGACGTGACCGACCCGGCGGCATTGCCGGTGGTGGTGGCGGAGCGTGTCACCCAGTCGCCGCGCATCCTGCCGTCGGGCTTCGAGATCGGCTATGAACCGGCGCAGATCGATGCCGCGCGCAAGTACGTCATCACCGTGGCGCTGCAGGCCGACGGGCTGGTGCTGTACGGCACCCCGTCGCAGACCGCGGTGCTGACTTCCGGGGCGCCGAGCGAAGGCTTGTCCCTGACCCTGGTGCAGGGCGGCAAGGCAATCACCAAGCTGGCCCCTCCGGACCAGCTCAAGGCCGACTTCAAGGAGCTGGCCGACAAGCTCGGTGCGTTGCGCCGCATCACGGGCGAACGCATGGAAGAGTCGGTGTCGGTGGGTTGGGATGCCTTCGTCGATGACGGCAGCGGCCAGGTGCTGTTCGCGCGCGAGAAGGTGGAAGTGGCCGAGTCGGGCGTGACCGCCTACCGCTATGCCTACCAGGGCGGCCAGCCCTGGGTGATCGAGCGCAAGTCGGGTGGCACGATCACGATGGTGGGTTGGACCACCGAGGGCCAGCTGATCCTGAACGACGCCGGCGGCGTGCCGATCTCCGAAGGCGAGGTCGAATCGCTCAAGCAGCGCGCGCTCGAGGTCTATGCCACGGCCGCGGCGCGGCGCTGATTCCGGCCGGCTGATGGCGGAACCGGAAGGGGCCTGCGGGCCCCTTCTTCATTCCGGCGCGGCGGTTGGCGGCGACACCGCGTCGCGAGGCTCGAATCGCACCCGCGCGCCACGCAGTGTCGGCTGCCGTTCGATGATGTCGGTCCACACCAGGTGGGCCACGCCCTCGCGCAGCGCCAGACGCGGAAACCCGGTGCCGCGGCCACGCGCCAGCGTAGCCACCGCGAGGCGTTCGGTTTCCTGCGACAAGTCGCGCGCAAAGCGCGCCAGCCACAGGGTCTGTGTCCGCGCGTCTTCGCTCAGCCAGAGCAGATGGATCGACTCGTCATCGAGGGCGAGATCGACCCGCCCCAGCACCTCGCTGCCCAGCGCGACGCTGAGCGGCGCGGCGAAACTGCGGGCGTCGTCGTGGGAACGTGCCACTCGCACCTCGGGCATGCCGCTGGCCGCGGTGTACCAGGCCACGTACACGTCCTTGCCGTGTGCCGCGACGGCGGGGCCGTTCACCGGGCAGGCCGGCATGATCCAGCCGTCGGCATGCACGGGTGTCGGTGCCGACCATTTTCCTTCGCGCCAGCGCGTGATCGAGATATCGCGGACCTCGTTCGCGTCGCGGTCGCGATAGACCAGCACCGGACCGGCGGCAGCCTGCGCGACGTCGGTTTGGCAGCAATCGCAGGTGCGCGCGTCGAGCGGGCTTTCCTGCCGTTTGTGGCGCGCATCGAAATGCGCCGCGCGCAGGCTCATGGCGCCGCCGCTGCCGTGCCCGCCGTCGTGTCCGCCACCACCGCTGTCGCGCCCGTCCAGCCAGGCCATGCCGAGCTGGCCGTCCGGTCCGGGCCAGAGCGAGACGAAGCCATGCTCGGTGCGGGTGCCATCGTCGTGCACGGTGATCGGTGCCGACCAGCGCCGCCCATTGCGCGAGCGGGTCAGGCGCACGTCGTAGGCATAGGCAGCCGCGCCGTTCTTGCGCAGGAAATGCGCCGCGAGGCTGCCGTCGGACAGCACCGTGAGTGCCGGGAAATCCGCCCAGTTGACGAACCAGTCGTTGCCGCGCGCGATCTCGCGCGGCGCACCGAATCCGCGACCGCCATCGCGGGCGTAGCGGAGCGCGTGGCCACCCTCGGGCAGGGCCTCGATCCAGCTCAGCAAGATCGCATCCTGCGTTGCAACCAGATTCGGCTGGGCGCTGCGCCCGCTGGCCGGCAGCGGCCACGGAGCGATGTGGGCCGCATCGACGCTGGACAGCGCCAGCCCGAGCAACGCGGCACAGGCGAGTTTGCTCACGACGGCGACTCCAGCGTGTAGAAGGTCAGGAAGAACAGGAGTGCCCGGTACTTGTTCCAGCAGAACATCAGGAACAGGGTCATGCCCAGGCCATGCGGCACGGCTCGGCGCCAGCCGAAGCCCAGTGCCGTACGCGCCGCCAGCACCAGATAGCCGCCCAGTAGCAGGAAGAACAACGACGTGTAGACCACCTCCAGGGCGAGATTCGGCGAGATCGAAAGCCATCTCACCACTTTGGAAACCCAGATCGGATGCAGCACCGCCCCCATCAGCAGCGCGCAGGCCTGGGTGACGGCGAGGAAATGCGTGGCGTAGACCAGGTGCAGCGTTGGCGCAACCGGGCCACGCACGACTGCGGCCAGCAGCAACGATCCCAGCGCGAGCATCGGAATCATCACGAAGACCAGCGAGCGTGCCAGGGTCGAACTGCGCTGGTCGAAGGCGGCCTCGAACGTCGCGTACTCGGCCTTGACCTGCGCGTATGGTGTGCCAGGCCCGGGGCTCGGCCGCGGCGCGTCGCCCGGCCCCAGCACGGCGATGTCCGCGAAGAAGGCGTCTGCGTCCATCTCCGGCGCGATGCGTTGATGCACCAGTTCGCGCGCCGCATCGCGATGCTGCAGGAAGTCCAGGTGCAGATTGAAGCGCAGCGGCGTGCTGAACAGGTCGAAAGGGCTGAGCAGGAAGAACGCCACGCTGATCAGCAGGAACAGCTGGAGCGGCCCCAGATACGCCCGGCGTCGCCCCGCCCACCAGGCTCGGGTCAGCGCGCCGGGTCGGCGCACCAAGGTCCACAGGCTCTTCCACAGGCGTCCGTCGAGATCGGTGAGGGTGTGCCAGCCTTCCCCCAGGTAGTGGCCCAGCCCGCGCATGCCGGGCTGCATCCGACGCTCTCCACAGGCCGCGCACCACGGGCCCAGAAAGGCGGAACCACAGGACGGGCAATGGGTGCTGTCGGGCAACATTGCCGGAGTATCCCGGGCTTTGTCCGCGCATGGGAAGCGGGTCGGCTCCCCCCGCGGCAGCGCGCCACGCCGGTCCTCGGCTTGCCCGGCCCAACCCCCAGCCACTATCATTTTGCAGTTTCCCGGCCGGCCTCAGGGGCGGCAGGCAGCGTGGTTACGGCAGGTTTCCCGGCCTCGACCCGGGGGCGCGCAGCGCCCCGGATCGCGCCGTGCCGATCGCCTGCGCGGCTCGGACAAGACACTACGAAGGCGCCGGGCAACCGGCGTCCGGCGGACACGAAGGCAACAGGGGGCGAAAGCCCGTGAGGTGCAAGGGATGAACGCAGGACAGGCGATGCGTCTGGGAATCGGGCTGATGGCGATGCTGGCGACCGGGGTGGCCGCGGCCGCCGATGCGCAGCCCTGGCAGCTCAACATGACGCCCGGCGTCACGGCGATCTCGCACGAGGTCTACTGGCTGCACAACCTCGTCCTTGGCATTTGCGTGGTCATCGGCGTGCTGGTGTTCGGCGCCATGGGCTATGCGATGTTCGCGTTCCGCAAGTCCAAGGGTGCGGTCGCGGCGCAGTTCAGCCACAACACCCTGGCCGAAGTCATCTGGACCGTCATTCCCATCCTGATCCTGATCGCGATGGCGTGGCCCGCGACCAAGACCCTGTTCCGCATGTACGACACCACCGAATCCGAGATGACGGTGAAGATCACCGGCTACCAGTGGATGTGGCGCTACGAGATCCTGAACTACAAGGGCGAGGCCACGACGGTGAATTTCGTCAGCCGCCTGGATCGCGAAAGCGACCGGGTGCGCCAGCTCAAGTCGGGCCTGGACCCGGCCTCGGTCAAGACCGGCGAGCTCAATACCTACCTGCTCAACGTCGACAAGCCGCTGGTGCTGCCCACCGACACCAAGATCCGCTTCGTGGTCACGGCCGACGACGTCATCCATGCCTGGTGGGTGCCGGCGCTGGGCTGGAAGCAGGACGCGATCCCCGGAATCGTGAACGAGGCCTGGACCCGCATCGACAAGGCCGGCACCTATCGCGGCCAGTGCACCGAACTGTGCGGCAAGGACCACGGTTTCATGCCGATCGTGGTGAACGCGTTGCCGCGGGCCGAGTTCGAATCCTGGCTGGCCGCGCAGCAGCCTGCCCCCGCGCCGGCCCCGGCTGCCCCGGAAGCCGCCCCCGAAACCCCCGCGACTGCGCCGGCGGCTGCCGACGAAGCCGCCGCCGCGCCCGCCAACGGCTGAGCCGGACCTACGGATCCTGAGAGGTAATGCACATGGCTAGCCACGCTGCGCACGACGCCGCCCATCACGACGACCACGGTCACAAGCAGAGCTTCATCCAGCGTTGGGTGTTCTCCACCAACCACAAGGACATCGGCACGCTGTACCTGCTGTTTGCCTTCGTGATGTTCCTGATCGGCGGCTCGATGAGCGGCGTGATCCGCGCCGAACTCGCCACTCCCGGCCTGCAATTCGTGCATCCGGAGTTCTTCAACCAGATGACCACCATGCATGCGCTGGTGATGATCTTCGGTGGCGTGATGCCGGCCTTCGTGGGACTCGGCAACTGGATGATCCCGCTCATGGTGGGCGCGCCCGACATGGCGTTGCCGCGCATGAACAACTGGTCGTTCTGGATCCTGCCGTTCGCGTTCGCCATGCTGCTGATGACCCTGGTCACGCCGGGCGGCGGCCCCGCCGGTGGCTGGACCCTGTATCCGCCGCTGTCGCTGCAGGGCGGCTCGAACGTCGCCTTCGTGATCTTCGCGGTGCACCTGATGGGCATCAGTTCCATCATGGGTGCGATCAACATCATCGCCACCATCCTCAACATGCGCGCGCCGGGCATGGACCTGCTCAAGATGCCGGTGTTCGTGTGGTCGTGGCTGATCACCGCGTTCCTGCTGATCGCGGTGATGCCGGTGCTGGCGGGCGCGGTGACCATGCTGCTCACCGACAAGTTCTTCGCCACCAGCTTCTTCTCGGCCGCGGGCGGCGGTGACCCGGTGATGTTCCAGCACATCTTCTGGTTCTTCGGCCATCCCGAGGTCTACATCATGATCCTGCCGGCGTTCGGCGTGGTCTCGGAGATCCTGCCGACGTTCTCGCGCAAGCCGCTGTTCGGCTATCAGGCTATGGTGTACGCGATCGCCTCGATTGCCTTCCTGAGCTTCATCGTGTGGGCGCACCACATGTTCACGGTGGGCATGCCGCTGGGCGGCGAGTTGTTCTTCATGTACGCCACCATGCTGATCGCGATCCCGACCGGGGTGAAGGTGTTCAACTGGGTGTCGACGATGTGGAAGGGCTCGATGACCTTCGAGACCCCGATGCTGTTCTCGATCGGCTTCGTCATCCTGTTCACCATCGGCGGGTTCTCGGGCCTGATGCTGGCGATCGTGCCGGCCGACTTCCAGTACCACGATACCTATTTCGTGGTGGCGCACTTCCACTACGTGCTGGTCACCGGTGCGGTGTACTCGATCATCGCGGCCACCTATTACTGGTGGCCGAAGTGGACCGGTCGCATGTACAAGGAAGGTTGGGGCAAGTTCCACTTCTGGTGGTCGACGATCTTCGTCAACCTGCTGTTCTTCCCGCAGCACTTCCTCGGGCTGGCCGGCATGCCGCGCCGCATCCCGGACTACAACGTGGCCTTCGCCGACTGGAACTTCTGGAGCTCCATCGGCGCCTTCGGCATGTTGCTGTCGCCGCTGATGATGGCCTTCATCCTGTGGCACTCGCTCAAGCACGGGGCCAGGGCCGAGGCGCGCTCGTGGGAAGGCGCCAAGGGTCTGGAATGGACCGTGCCGTCGCCGGCACCGCACCACACCTTCACGACGCCACCCGTGATCAAGGACGGCGACCTGGCCCACGGCGACGTGACGCACTGAACGATATCCGAGCAAGATGAGCCAGCTTTCCGCCAACACTGCCGATGCCCGCCGCGCCCGCGTGCGTCGCACCGTGCTGTGGCTGGGCGTGGCGGCGCTGGCGGTGTACGCGGCCTTCATCGCGGCCGGCGTGTACGGCCTCGCCGGAGGCCACCAGTGAGCGCGGCGCGCCCGGGTTCCGTGACGCGTCGCGCGCTGATCGTCGCGGGCCTCGCCTTCGTGTTCTGCTTCTCGCTGGTGCCGCTTTACCGCATCGCCTGCGAAGTCGTGTTCGGCATCAAGCTCGAACAGGGCGGTTCGGGCGAGGCCAAGGCGGCCGGCATGAGCGTCGACGAGTCGCGCTGGATCACGGTGGAGTTCGATGCCGGGGTGAATTCGCAGTTGCCGTGGAGTTTCCGCGCCGCGCAACCGAGCATGAAGGTGCATCCGGGCCAGGTCAGCGATGCGCTCTACTACGCGCGCAACGATGGCAGCCTGCCGATCGTGGGCAACGCGGTACCATCCGTGGCGCCGAGTTCGGCCTCGAAGTACTTCAACAAGACCGAATGCTTCTGCTTCACCGAGCAACTGCTCGCTGGCGGGGAAGAGCGTCCGATGCCGGTGCGCTTCGTGATCGATCCGGCGCTTCCGGCCGACGTGCACACCGTCACCCTGTCCTACACGTTCTACAACAACGAAACGGCGACCGCGCGCATCGCGGCCGCCGGCAGCGCGCAATCTGCGCCCTGAACCATCCACGCCAGACCCACGAGCCGGAAACCACCATGGCGAACGCAACCTCCCACGCCCACCATGACGCCAGCGTCTACTACGTGCCGCATGGCAGCCATTGGCCCATCGTCGGCTCGGTCGGCCTGTTCAGCACCGTGTTCGGCGCCGCCAACTGGATGAACGGCAACGGCTGGGGCGAGTTCGTCATGTACGGCGGCATCGGCGTGCTGCTGGTCATGCTGTTCGGCTGGTTCGGCAGCGTGATCAAGGAATCGATCTCGGGCTTCTACAACAAGCAGGTCGACACCTCGTTCCGCATGGGGATGATCTGGTTCATCTTCTCGGAAGTGATGTTCTTCGCCGCGTTCTTCGGTGCGCTGTTCTACGCCCGCATGTTGTCGGTGCCGTGGCTGGGCGGCGAAGGCGACGGGATGCAGACCCACAACCTGCTGTGGCAGGGCTTTGATGCCGCGTGGCCGACCAACGGCCCGGCCAACGTCGGCGGCACCTTCGAGACCATCCCGGCCTTCGGTATCCCGCTGCTCAACACCATGCTGCTGCTGGCGTCGGGCGTGACCATCACCATCGCGCACCATGCGCTGCGTGCCGGGCAGCGCGGCGCGCTGCTGTTCTGGCTGGCGGCCACCGTGCTGCTGGGCGCCGTGTTCCTCTACTACCAGGTGCACGAGTACGCCGAAGCCTACGGCCACCTCAACCTGACCCTGGGCTCGGGCATCTACGGCTCCACGTTCTTCATGCTCACCGGCTTCCACGGCATGCACGTGACCCTGGGCGCGATCATGCTGAGCGTGATCTGGTTCCGTTGTGCGAAGGGTCACTTCAGCAAGGACAACCACTTCGGTTTCGAAGCCGTGGCCTGGTACTGGCACTTCGTCGACGTGGTGTGGCTCGGGTTGTTCGTATTCGTCTACGTGCTCTGATCCGGACCAGCGGATCGAGGCTTCGGGGGCCGGCGGCGACGCCGGCCCCTTGTTTCTCGCGAGACCCGGAATTCAGTGTCCGACGCCATGCGGCGTGATCACGCCGGCCCACATCCCGAGCAGCAGCAGCACGAACAGCAGCACCGACAGTCCGATGCGACGCGTGAGGGCATTCACCGTGCGGTCGCTCTGGCCCTTGTCGGACAGCATGTAGTACAGCCCGGCGCCGAGGTTGTAGAGGATCGCGAGCAGGAAAAGAATGATGATGAGCTTCTGCAGCATGGGCGGTTCCGGTGGCGGGCAGGGCTGACTTGCCGCGCCATTATCGCAGCCTGCCCGCGCATCGGCGGGCGGCATCGCGATGAGCCGCGCCGCCCGCATCGGCTACGGTCTGGCGGCGTTGCTTGCCACCGGCTCGTTCGCCACGCTCGGCACCTGGCAGGTCGGGCGCGGACTGGCGAAAGAGGATCGGCTGCAGCGCGAGGCCTTGGCGCTTGCGCGCGAATCGGCAGCGGAATTGACGCACGAGGCCACGCGGTCCGACGAGACAAGCGCCGTGACGCGCGTCGAAGGCCGCGGCCACTACGAGGCCCCGCTGCTGCTGCTCGACAACCAGCAGCGCCGCGGCAAGGTCGGCGTGCGCGTGTATGCAATCGCGTTGCCCGATGGCGACAAGGGCGAGCGGCGTGTGTTGGTCGACCTGGGCTGGGTCGCGATGCCACCCGACCGGCGTTTGCCGTCGCTCGAACTGCCACGCGGCGAGAGGCATTTGAACGGCCTGTTGCTGCCCTGGCCCGGACAGGGATTGCGCCTCGCGCCCACGCCCTGGCCGGATTCGCGCGGTGAGCCGGTGCTGCTCAACACGCTGGATCGTGACGACATCCAGACGGCGCTCGGACTTCGCCTCGCGCCACGCGTGCTGCGGCTCGCGCCCGAGGCCGACCACGGCTACGAGCGTGACCTTGATGCGCTACCGAACACGCTTCCGCCGCAACGCCACTACGGCTATGCGGTGCAGTGGTATGCATTGGCCTTGACCGTGGTCGTGACCTGTTTCGTACTCCGGCGTCGTGCGCGGCGCCTTGCTCCCCGGGATTCCGCATGACCTCGAAACTCCGTTCGCGCCTCGTCTTGCTGCTGCTGGCGGCCTTGTTCCTGGCCCCGCCGATCGGTGCCTGGCTGCTTTACCGCAGCGGCTGGCAACCGCAGCAGACGCGCAACCGTGGCGAGCTGCTGCAACCGCCCATCGACCTGGGCGAAATGCGCCTTGTACGTGCAGACGACACACCCTATGACTGGGAACCCGCGGCGCGGCGCTGGCGGGTGGTGGTGGTACCTCCGGCGGCCTGCGCGAAGGAATGCGCGGATCTCGTCGCCGGCCTCGACAAGGTATGGCAACTGCAGGGCCGGCGCGCGGATCGACTCGACGTGCTCTGGTTCGGCGCGGTGCCGGAGGGGGCTGTCGCGTTCCGCCGCTTCGTCCCGATGCAGCGCAGCGAGGCTTTCGAAGCCCGACTGCCGCGGCTTGCGCGTGAGGGCGCGCCCAACGCCTACCTGATCGACCCACGCGGCTTCGTCGCCTTGCGCTACGCACCGGGGTTCGATGTGGCCCAGCTGCGCGAAGACGTCGCGCAACTGCTCAAGCACTGATGCGAACGATGCCTGCATGACCTCGCCACATCGCCAGTTCCATCGACTTGCCTGGCTCGCCGTGCTGCTCGCGCTCGGCGTGATCGTGTTCGGTGCCTTCGTGCGCCTCTCCAATGCCGGACTCTCCTGCCCGGACTGGCCCACCTGCTACGGGCGTGCCACCTGGCCGCAGCACGACGAGGCCGTCGACCACGCGGCCACCGCGATCCGTGCGGTCGAATCGCACAAGGCGTGGCGTGAGCAGTTCCATCGCCACATCGCGGCCACGCTTGGCCTCATGGTGCTGGGACTCGCCGTGCTGGCCGCGCGGGCACGACGACATGGCCTCGCCACCGTGCTCGGGGCGAGCGCGTTGGTGGCTATATCGATACCGCTGTACATGCGCCAGCACTACACCGAAGCCGCGGTCCTGGCGGGTGTGGCGGAAGCACTGCTGCTGATGGCGGCCTGGCGCTGGTCGAACACGGATTTCGCACGCGTGGCCACGCTCACGCTCGCCGTCATCATCTTCCAGGCCATGCTCGGCATGTGGACGGTGACCTGGCTGCTCAAGCCGGTGGTGGTGATGTCGCATCTGGTGGGTGGCCTTACCACGTTCTCGTTGCTGGTCTGGATGGCGTGCCGCGCCTCGCCGAATGCGGCCTTGCCGGTGCACGCATCGCTGCATCCGAAGCTGCGCCGCATGTTGATCGCCGGCATCGCGCTGGTCGCGATCCAGATCGCGCTCGGCGGCTGGGTCTCGGCCAACTACGCGGCGCTCGCCTGCGGCACGGATTTTCCGACCTGCCTCGGGCAGTGGTGGCCGGCCACCGATTTTGGCGAAGGCTTCGTGCTGTGGCGTGGCATCGGGGTCGACTACGAAGGCGGCGTGCTCGATGGCCCGGCACGCGCGGCCATCCATCTGGCGCATCGCCTGTTCGCGCTGCTGGTGGCCGGACACCTCATCGCGCTCGGCTTGCGCCTGCGTCGTGCCACGGCGCTGGGCGCCTGGGGCGTGGCGCTGCTTGTCTTGCTCGGCCTGCAGATCCTGCTTGGCATCAGCAATGTCGTGACCGGCCTGCCGCTCAAGATCGCAACGGCGCACAACCTCGGAGCGGCGGTACTGCTGTTCGTGCTGGTGTCGTTGCTGGCGCGGCTGCGACCGGCGTCCGCCGGCGCGAGCCGCTAGGATGCCGCGGTGAACCTGCACGCCCGCCAGTACTACGAACTCACCAAGCCGCGCGTGGTGGCGCTGATCGTCTTCACCGCGGTGATCGGGATGCTGCTTGCCGTTCCCGGCATTCCGCCGCTGCGGCAGGCGCTGTTCGGTGCGCTCGGAATCTGGTTCGCGGCCGCGTCCGCGGCGGCGATCAACCACCTGATCGATGCGCGCATCGACGCCGTGATGGCGCGCACCGCGCATCGACCGCTGCCCAGTGGCGCGCTCACCTCACGCCAGGTGCTGGTGTTCGCGCTGGCACTGGGCGCGCTATCGATGGCGCTGCTAATCGTGTTCGTCAATCCGCTCACCGCCGCGCTCACCTTCGCGTCGCTGATCGGTTATGCCGTGATCTACACCGGATGGCTCAAGCGCGCCACGCCGCAGAACATCGTGATCGGCGGCATCGCCGGTGCCGCGCCACCCGCCCTGGGCTGGGTCGCGGTGACCGGCGAACTGCATCCCCATGCACTGCTGTTGGTGCTGATCATCTTCGTCTGGACCCCGCCGCACTTCTGGGCCCTGGCGATCTTCCGCCGCGACGATTACGCCCGCGCCATGATCCCGATGCTGCCGGTGACGCACGGTGTGGAATACACGCGCTGGCACGTGCTGTTCTACACGGTGTTGCTGGTCATCGCGACCATGTTGCCGTGGCTCACCGGCATGAGCGGCCTGTTCTACCTGGGCGGCGCCGTGGTGCTGGGTGCCGCCTTCGTCTGGTACGCGATACGCCTGCTGAACCCGCCGAGCGAACGCTTCTCGATGCAGGTGTTCAACTACTCCATCGTCTACCTGATGGCCTTGTTCGCATTCCTGCTGCTCGACCACTGGTTGATGCCGCCGAGTGTGGCGATGGTGGGCATGGGGTTTTCTGCGGTGCCCTGAGCGTTTCGCTTTTCTCGCTTGATGCGGCTATTTCGCTAGGTTTCGTCCGCCTCGGCGGCGGCCGAGTCACTTTCTCTTGGTCGCCAAGAGAAAGTAACCAAAGAGAAGGCGACCCGAAGATCGCGCCCGGCTGCGCCGGGTTTGCGCCGGGCCGGTGGGGTTTCTCGACGGCACGTCCCTGTCCCGACGAGAAACTCGCGCGCTTCCTGCGCGCGACCCTGCGGGCTGATCCTCCGGTCCGCCGCCGCGATCTACGGGGAGGTAGATCAAGAGCCAGGATCAAGAGCGCGCGGGCTGTTGCTCCTGGCTCCCCCGTCCCGTCGATGGTGCCGAGCAGCGCAGTCGGGCTCGGGGGAAAGGCGCGCATGTTTGAGCGCATGGATGCGCGAGTTCGCGCCGGCCCGAGTCCGGCGAGCAGCGCAGGGAACCGCGCGCAGCGCGGCACCAGCGTCGGGTGCCCTTCTCTTTGGTTCCTTTCTCTAGGCGAACAAGAGAAAGTGACTCGGCCGCCGTCGAGGCGGACGAAACCTCGCGACAAATCCACATCAAGCGAGAAAAGCCTAGAACTGGATGCCAGCTCGGCCGCAGGCCGGCCTGTCCTGAGCCTGTCGAAGGGCTGGCATGACGAGCAAGCGAATCACGAGCAAGAGATCCACGAGCAAGCGATCCACGAGCAAGCGAGCAACCCGCGCGAAGGGCTACCGCCACCACGGCAGGCCCGACCGCCCCTCACTCCTCCAGCAGATGCTTCTGCCAGAACAGCACCGACGCGGCACCGAAATAGTCGACGTTGGCCTTCTTGCCGAAGCTGTGGCCTTCGTCCTTGAACAGCAGGTACCACACGTCGCCGCCACTGCCGCGCACCTTCGAAACGATTTGCTCGGCTTCGGTCCAGGGCACGCGCGGGTCGTTGAAGCCCTGCGCCACGAACAGCGGTTTGGTGATCTTGTGGGCATTGTTGAGTGGCGCGATCGCGTCGTGGAATGCCTTCATGCCGGGTTCGCGTTCATCGCCGTATTCGGCGCGCCGCAGATCGCGGCGGTAGCCTTCGGTGTTCTTGAGGAAGGTGCCGAAGTCGGAGATGCCAACGATATCGATGCCGGCGCGCAAGCGTTCGTTGTAGTGGGCCATGCTGGCCAGCACCATGTAGCCGCCGTAGCTGCCGCCGAACACCGCGACGCGATCGGCATCCAACTCCGGCTGCTGCTTGATCCAGTCGAGCAGTGCGCCGATGTCCTTGACCGAATCCTCGCGCAGTTTGCCGTTGTCGAGTTGCAGATAGGCCTTGCCATAGCCGGCAGAGCCGCGCACGTTCGGCGCCAGCACCGCGATCTTCATCTCGCGCAGCATGAACTGGATCGAGGGGTTGAAGACCGGGAAGGCTTGCGACTCCGGGCCGCCGTGGATGTTGATCACCACCGGGAAGGGACCATCGCCCTGTGGTTGGTAGTAGAAGGCCGGAATGGTGCGCGGCTTGCCGTCCTGCAGGTCGAACGTGGGATAGCGCACCAGGCGCGGCGCGATGAATCCGCTTTCGTCCAGGCCACCGACTTCGCTCCGGGTCCAGCGGGCGAGGTGGTGCTGTGCGAGGTCGAGCACGAACACGTCGCTCGGGGACGTGGCGGAGTTGATCGTCAGGGCGATCCGCCCGCCATCGGGCGAGAACGCAAGGTTTGCAATCACGCCGATCGGCAGCGCGGGCAGCGTGACGGACTGGTGCGAGGGCAGGCTCCGCACGTGCAGCTTGCCGATGCCGTCCTCGTTGCTCACGAACGCCAGGTGCTTGCCGTCGGGCGCGATGTCGAGCCACTGCACGTTCCACGGGATGTCGGCACTGAGCGCGCGCGGCGCGCCGCCGGCAGGGTCATGATGGCGCAGGGTGAGGAACTCGGTTTCCTCGTCCGACACGTAGTAGACCTGCTTGCCATCCGGACCGAACAGGAACGGGCCGAAGCCGGCCGTGCCCCCATCCACCGGGAACATCTCCAGTTTGCCGCTGGCAAGATCCACCACGCCGGGATGGATCTCGTTGATCGAGACGCGCCGCTGCACCAGCAGGCGCTCGCCATCGGGGGAGAAATCACTGGCGTACCACGCCCCGCCTTCGGTCACCACTGCGCGCGCCGCCCCGGTGTTCATGTCGCGCACCCAGATGTCGGTATCGGTGCCGTTGCGCGCGGTGCTGGACCACGCCAGCTGCGCGCCGTCGTGCGACCAGACCGGCGCTTCGTTGCGGCTGCGCTTGCCGTCGCTGAGCAGGGTGGGCTCGCGCGTGGCGAGGTCATACCAGTAGAGCTGCCAGAACTCGGAGCCGCCTTCATCCTTGCCGAACACGAATCCATCGCCACGCGGCGAGGCAAACACGCTGGAGATCGGTTCGCGGTAGAAGCTGAGTTGCTCGCGCATGCCCAGCGGGACGCGTACCTGGTGCGCCTGGTTGGTCTCGCCGAAGCGGGTGACGACGATCATCCCGCCGTCGGCCAGCCAGCCACCGAAACTGGCGCCGCGCGTGTTCTGGTAGCGCCCCAGGCGCTCCAGCATCGCGGCCGGCATTGGCGGGATGTTCTCGCTGAGTCGTTGTCCGACTTCCTCGCGCTGAACCGCAGGCGGCGTGCCTGGCAGCGCGTATGCGTTGATGCAGGCCAGGGTGAGGACAAGGGCAAGGCGGCGCATGGCGGCTCCGGCAAGGCAGGGAGGGCCCGAGCATAGTTGCGGGCACGCCGCGGGTGTAGTGCCACGCGGCGCGACGGCCGGTGTTAGGGATCGGCCTGGCGCGCGCGCAGTTCGCGTTGCAGCGCGAGCAGTTCGCGCTTCTCCTCGGTGCCAAGCTCGGACAGGCCGCGCGCCAGCAACTCGTCCTCGCGTTGCTTGAGCGTCTGCCGATTGAGCCCGGCAATCGCGCCGGTGAATTCGTGTTCGAACTGTTCGGTGGGAATCAACAGGTCCTGCAGCACGAGTTTGTGCAGGGCCGCGCCCTCCTCGCGCTCGCCGAAGTGCTCAAGCAGGGCGCCGGCACTGATGTCGGGTCGTTCGCGGCACAGTGCGATCAGTTCCATCAGCAAGGAGATGCCGGGCTGCTGCAACGCCGAGAACAGATACGGCGGCTCGATGGCTTGTGCCAGCGCCGGCTGTTGCAGCAGCAGCGCGATCGCGGTGCGCACCAGGCTGCGCTTGTGCGTCGATGCAGTGGTTCGCGGCCGCGATGCCGTGCGTGGACTCGGTGCCTCGACGCTTCGCGCCGCGCCCACACCGGTCAGTTCGCTCAATCGCGCGAACATCAGGTCGCGGAACGCGCCATCGGGAATCTTCTCCAGCATCGGCCGGGTGCGCTCGGCCAGGCGCGCCTTGCCATCGAGTGTCGCCAGGTTGATTTCCTTCGACTGCTCGTTGAAGAAGAACTCCGACAGTGGCATTGCAGCGTGCAAACGCGCGTCGAATCCCGCCGCGCCTTCCTTGCGTACCAGCGAATCCGGGTCTTCGCCATCGGGCAGGAACAGGAAGAACGCCTGGCGGCCGTCCTTCATCCGCGGCAGCACCGACTCCAGTGCCTTCCACGCCGCGCCGCGCCCGGCGCGATCGCCGTCGAAGCAGAAATACACATCGCTGGCGTTGCGGAACAGCAACTCGGCGTGATCGGGCGTGGTGGCAGTGCCGAGTGTGGCCACCGCGGTCGTGACGCCGTACTGGAACAGCGCCACCACATCCATGTAACCCTCGACCACGACCAGACGCGGAATGCGCGCATGCGCCTGCTTCACCTGCCACAGGCCGTAAAGCTCGCGGCCCTTGTGGAACAGGGCGGTTTCGGGTGAATTGAGATATTTCGGACCGTCGTCCTTCTCCAGCACCCGGCCACCGAAGGCGATCACGCGCCCGCGCCGGTCGTGGATGGGGAACATCACGCGATCGCGAAATTTGTCGTAGACGCGGCCCGCGTCATTCTTCGAGAGCAAGCCGGCCTGCTCGATCAGGCGCAGTCGGCGTTCGTCGCTGCCGAGCGCGGCCTTGAGTGCTTCCCAGCCTTCCGGCGCGTAGCCGATGCAAAAGCGCGCGCGGTTTTCCGCATCCACCGCGCGGCGGTCGAGATAGGCCTTGGCCTTGCTGCTGCCGTCGAGCTGGCGCTGGAAGAACGCCGCTGCGGCGTCCAGCGTCGCATACAGATCGCGCGATTCCCCGCTCTCGTTGCGCTGGCGGGTTTCACGCGGCACCTCCACCCCGACGCGCTTGGCCAGTTCCTCGACCGCATCGAGGAACTCCAGCCGGTCGTACTCCATCAGGAACTTGAGCGCGGTGCCATGCGCGCCGCAACCAAAGCAGTGATAGAACTGCTTGGTCGGCGACACCGTGAACGACGGCGAGCGCTCGTCGTGGAAGGGACAACGCGCCGAATACTCGCGCCCCTGCCGCTTCAAGGGCACGCGCGCGCCGATCAGTTCGACCAGATCTGTGCGCGCGAGCAGGTCGTCGATGAAGGCGTCGGGGATACGGGCCATGCCCGAATTGTAGAGCGGGGCTTGCCCCGCTGACGCGCGATGCCCAAGCCGGGCAAGCCCGGTTCTACCGGGGCGTGGCCTGAGCAAGTGCGAGCAGCGCCTCACCATCCACCCGCTGCACCGTCCACTCGTCCATGCCGCGCGCGCCGAGCGAACGGTAGAACGCGATCGACGGCGCGTTCCAATCCAGTACCGACCACTCGAAGCGGCCGCAGCCGCGCTCGACTGCGGTGTGCGCGAGGAACTGCATCAGACGTTTGCCCAGCCCCAGGCCGCGAAAGCGCGGCCGCACGAACAGGTCTTCCAGATACAGGCCCGGCTTGCCGAGGAAGGTCGAGTAGTTGTGGAAGAACAGGGCGAATCCGGCGGGTTCACCCCCGGCTTCCGCAACGACGACTTCGGCATAGGGGCGCGGACCGAACACGTCGCGTTCGAGCGACGCGGCATCCGCGACCGCTTCATGCGCGAGCTTTTCGTACTCGGCCAGTTCGCGGATGAGTTCCAGAATCAGCGCGATGTCGTCGCACGTGGCGTGACGGAGGGTCGGGGTCATGGCGTCGTTACAGGTAGTTGTGCAGCGTCGTAGGGTCCATCTCGACGTCACGCAGGATCTTGGCGAGCAGTCCGCGTCCGATGGATTCGCCGGCATGCACCGGCACCACGGTGGTGCGGCCATCGGGATGGCGCACATAGTGATGACTTCCCTTGACGCGGACGAGGTCGAAGCCGGCTCGTTTGAGGGCCGCGATCAGAGCTTTGCCGGTCAGGCTGGGAAACGTCGTCACCGCGCGACGCTGATGCGCTGGACGCCGACGAAATCCAAGACTTCGGTCGGGCTGTTCTCGATTTCCAGACACAACTCGATGGCTTCGCGCACGCGCGCCATGAGTTCGTCCAGCGAACGCGCCTGCGTGTGGCAACCACGCAGAGCCGGAACGGACGCCACGTAGTAACCATCGGCGTCGCGTTCGATCACCACATCGAACTGGGTGTTCATGTGGTCACTCTAGCACGCAGCAGTCGCCGCGCTCGGTGAATGCTGCCGGCCCTTCGCGGTACTCGTGCATCCGGCCCGTCGATATCAGCCCGCGAGCAGCTTCTTTACCAGCGCCGAGGCCTGGCCCATGTCGGCCTTGCCCGCGATGCGCGGCTTGAGCACGCCCATCACCTTGCCCATGTCGGTCGCGCCCTGCGCGCCGGACTCGGCAATGGCCTTGCCGACTTCGGCTTCCAGCGCGGCGGCATCCATCTGCGCCGGCAGGTAGGCCTGGATCACGCCCAGCTCAAAGCGTTCGACCGCGGCGAGGTCTTCGCGCTGCGCGGCTTCGAACTGCGAGATCGAGTCCTTGCGCTGCTTGACCATCTTCTCCAGCACGGCGGTGACGATGGCATCGGTGATCTCGATGCGCTCATCCACTTCGCGCTGCTTGATCGCGGCGTTGATCAGGCGGATGACGCCGAGGCGATCCTTCTCGCCGGACTTCATCGCGGCCTTCATGTCGTCGGTAAGTTGTTGCTTGAGGCTCATGGGTTCATTCCTCGGGTTCGGGCGGGGCCGGATTTTCCGATCACAGAAACACCGAAAGCCGGCTTCGCTCGCGCGGGCCGGCTTTCAGGTCGCAACGGTTGCAGCGCGCGGGCCGGCTTCCTGGAAAGTCCGCACAAGGACGTGCGGGCTTTTGCGGAAGGACCCGCGGACTAAATCAATACAGACGCTGGCGCTTGGTGACGTCGCGCGAGACGCGGCGCAGGTGGCGCTTCACCGCGGCGGCGGCCTTGCGCTTGCGCTCCTGCGTGGGCTTTTCGTAGAACTCGCGCTTGCGGGTTTCGGCCAGAACACCGGCCTTTTCGCAGGTGCGCTTGAAGCGGCGCAGGGCAAACTCGAAAGGCTCGTTCTCGCGGACTTTGACGCTAGGCATGGATGCTCCGGAATTCAGATTTCCGCCCGAGGTCACGGGCGAGCCGCGTATGATACGCGCCAGCCCCTGCGCGGTGCAAGTCCAAGTGACTGATTTGCCCCGAGAGCCGGGATTCCCACCTCCGCCCCGCCATTCCCGAATCATGCGCGTTCTCGGCATCGAAACCAGCTGCGACGAAACCGGGGTGGCGGTCTACGACACCGTTGCCGGGCTGCGCGCGCACGCGCTCTATAGCCAGGTGGCTTTGCACGCCGAGTACGGCGGGGTGGTGCCGGAGCTGGCCAGCCGTGACCACGTGCGCAAGCTGTTGCCCCTGGTCCGTCAGACCCTGGACGAGGCCGGGTTGTCCCTCGCCGAGCTGGATGGCGTGGCCTACACCTCGGGGCCGGGTCTGGTCGGGGCCTTGCTGGTCGGGGCCGCGGCCGGGCGGGCGCTGGCCTGGGCCCTGGACGTGCCGGCGATCGGCGTGCACCACATGGAAGGCCACCTGCTGGCTCCCCTGCTGGAAGAAGTCGACCCGGCCCACGGGCCGCTGCAGCCTCCCTTCGTGGCGCTGCTGGTTTCGGGCGGGCATACCCAGTTGATCGCGGTGGAGGCCATCGGGCGCTATCGCCTGCTGGGCGAGAGCCTGGACGACGCCGCCGGCGAGGCCTTCGACAAGACCGCCAAACTCATGGGCCTGCCCTACCCGGGCGGGCCGCACCTGGCGCGACTGGCCGAACAAGGTGAGCCAGGCAAGTACCGGTTTTCCCGCCCCATGACCGATCGGCCCGGCCTCGACTTCAGCTTCTCCGGGCTCAAGACCCAGGTGCTGCTGGCCTGGCAACAAGGCGATCGTAGTGACCAGACCCGTGCCAACATCGCGCGTGGCTTCGAGGACGCGGTGGTGGAAACGCTGGCGATCAAGTGCGAGCGCGCCTTGGTGGAAACCGGTGACCGCTGCCTGATCGTGGCCGGTGGCGTGGGCGCGAACAAGCGCCTGCGCGAAAGGCTTGCCGCGATGGCGCAGCGCCGCGGCGCGCGCGTGTCCTTTCCGCGCCCGGTGTTCTGCACCGACAACGGCGCCATGATCGCGCTGGCGGGCGCGCTGCGCTTGCAGGCCGGGCAGCATGACGATGCCACGGTGGCGGTGCGACCGCGCTGGGACATGGCGACACTGGCAACGGTGGATTGAGCATGGACATCGTCTTCATCGAAGGCCTGGAGATCGAAGCCCTGATCGGGATCTACGACTGGGAGCGCAAGATCCGCCAACCGCTGGTGTTCGATCTGGAGCTGGGTTTCGACAACCGCAAGCCGGCGGCAAGCGACGACATCGCCGATACGCTGGACTACAAGGCGGTGAGCAAGCGCCTGATCCAGTATGTCTCGGCCTCGGACTTCGGTCTGGTGGAAACCCTGGCCGAACGCTGCACCGAGTTGGTGTTGAAGGAATTCAACGTGGCTCGGGTTCGACTCAAGCTGAGCAAGCCGGGTGCGGTGCGTGGCGCGCGCGCGGTGGGCGTGATCATCGAACGCAGCCGCTGATGATGGGGCGGGCTTACCTCAGCCTCGGCTCCAACCTCGATCCAGAAGCCCATCTGGCCGCTGCCGCCCACGCCTTGCGCGCGCGCTTCGGTGCGGTGCGGTTCTCGCCGGTATACCGCGTGCCTGCAGTCGGCTTCGAGGGCCCGGACTTCCTCAATACCGCGGCCGTGCTCGACAGCGATCTCGACCCGGTGGCGCTGGATGCCTGGCTGCATGCACTGGAAGACACGCAGGGCCGGCGACGCGACGTGCCGCGATTTTCCTCGCGCACACTCGATGTCGACCTCGTGTTCTACGACGACCTGGTGCTGAAGGGACCGGGACATCTGGAGTTGCCGCGACCGGAACTCCGGCATGCCTTCGTGCTGAAGCCGCTGTGCGATCTGGCACCCGACTTCCCCCACCCCGTATCGAAGCGCACCCTGGCTGAACTCTGGAAGGCGCACCCCGACTCCGCCGCATCACTCGCGACGGCATCGTTGCGGCTCGATCAGGAGCGCGGCACCACGCGGTAGTGGCCGTGCACCGCGGCCATCTCCGGAGGCAGGCGGTCGCGTTCGAACGCATCGAAGCCGGACTTGAGTTCCTGCCAGAACTCGCCCCAGCGCGGATCGGCCAGTCGTGCGGGCGCGTCGATGCGATCGAAGCGAAAGGGGAAGGCGTGCACCGGGATGTCGCGCACACCAAGCGCGAAGGCCGCGCCCATCAGCGTGTAGATCTCCTCGATCGCGGCGTCGCCCATCGCGTAGCAGCCGATGGAAACGCAGTTGCCGTGCACCATCAGGAAGTCTCCGGTGCGGCCATGTTGCCGGTCGTAGGCATTGGGATAGCCGAGGTTGAACGACAGGTGATAGCGGCTGGCCGGGTTCATCTGTCCGCGCCGCACCCGATAAAAACCTTCCGGGGCCTGTCCATCGCCTTGCCGCAGCTTGGGGCCGAGTTCGCCCGACCAGGCACAGATCGGATAGCGCCGGAACAGGCGGTAGCCCTGGTCCGTGGCCAGCCACAGCTCCAGTTCGTCCTCCAGCTTGAACACGCGAAGATACGGCGCGGCTCCCAGGCGCAGGCCTGCTTCCGCCAGATCGCGTTGCAGGCGTGGCGTCACGCGTTGGGCGGCGGCTTCGGCGCGATCCTGCGCGGCGAGCGGCGGCCACGGCGCGCACGCGGCAAGGGCCAGGACCAGCATCAGGCCGGCCCGATTCCATGCGTGGCGGTGCCGAATCGGTCTCATATCGACAGGCTGCGGCCGCCATCGACGCGCAGCACCTGGCCGGTGACGTAGCGTGCATCGCGCAGCAGGAACAGCACCGCATCGGCCACGTCGTCGGGCGAGCCGGCGCGTTGCAGCGCGGTGGCGGCGATCAGCGCATCCTGGTCGGTATAGGGCGTGCCCTGCTCCGGCCACAGCACCGCCCCCGGTGCAACGCCGTTGACCCGCACTTCCGGGCCGAGTTCGCGCGCCAGCGACGCAGTCATCATGTGCAGTGCCGCTTTCGCCATGCAGTAGATCGTGTGGCCGCGCAGCGGCCGTTCGGCGTAGATGTCCACCAGGTTCACGATGGCGCCGCGCGCTTCGCGCAAGGCTGGTGCCGCGGCCTGCGCAAGGAAGAAGGGGGCCTTCGCGTTCGAGGCGAACAAGGCATCCCAGTCGGCCTCGGTGGCGCAACCCAGCGGCGTGGGATGGAAGGCCGAGGCATTGTTGAGCAGGGCGTCGAGGCGTCCGAACCGCGCCAGTGTCGCTGTGAGCAGGTCGGGCAGCCCCGCGGTGTCGGCCAACTCGGCCTGCAACAGCAGGGTGCTGTCGCTGCGCTGCGCTTCAAGCTCGTCGCGCAACGCGGTGATCTCGCGCGTCGAGGCGCGGCAATGCAGGGCGAGGTCGTAGCCGGCGCCATGCAGGCGTCGCGCGATCTGCGCGCCCACGCGCTTGGCGGCGCCGGTGATCAGGGCAACGGGGCGGGAAGCGGGCATCGCGGCTCCGATAGACTGCGGGGAACGAGGCCGACGTAGCCCGGTTTCGCCCGCGTTCCGTCAGCGGGCCGAGATCGAAACGTCGCCTCGCCCCGTATCCTGACCGCAGAGCCCCGGCAGCGCCAACATGAACCCACTTCCCCCGCCCGATCCTGCGGCGCTGGCGCACAGCGAGCAGTTGCGTGCCCTGATCCGCGCCGACATCCGCGCGCAAGGCGGCAGCATTCCGTTTTCACGCTACATGGAGCTGGCGCTGTATGCGCCGGGTCTGGGCTACTACAGCGCGGGCAGCACCAAGTTCGGTGTGGCGGGCGATTTCGTGACCGCGCCCGAACTCGGGCCGCAGTTCGCCCAATGCGTGGCCGAGGCGGTGTCGCCGGTGTTGCGCGGCATCGGCCCGGAGAGTGATTTCGTCGAACTCGGGGGCGGCAGCGGCGCCTTCGCCCAGGACGTGTTGCGCGCGCTGGACGCGCGCCACGCCTTGCCGCGCGCCTACCGCATCCTCGAACCCAGCGCCGACCTGCGCGAACGCCAGCGCACCCGCCTCCACGCGGCACTCAAAGCCGCGGTGTTCGCGCGGATCGAATGGATCGATCGCCCGCCCGAGCAGCCCTGGCGCGGCGTGCTGTTCGCGAACGAAGTGCTGGATGCCTTGCCGACCACGCGATTCTCGCTCGCGCAAGGCGAGGTGATGGAAGAGCACGTGGCGCTCGATGCGTCCGGCGATTTCACCGTGCGGCTGCGCCCCGCCGACCTGCTGGTGGGCGGCGCGGTACGGCACATCGAGCGCAGCCTGGGGCGCGCGTTCGAGGACGGCTATCGTTCCGAGGTCCTGCCGCAGCTGCCGTACTGGATCCAGGCCGTGTGCGGCACGCTCGACCGCGGCCTCGCGCTGTTCGTCGACTACGGCTATCCGCGCAGCGAGTACTACCTGCCGGAACGACGCGAGGGCACGCTCGTCTGCCACTACCGCCATCGCGCCCACGCCGATCCGTTCCATCTGCCGGGGTTGCAGGATCTCACCGCCTTCGTCGACTTCACCGCGGTGGCGGAAGCCGGGCTGCATGCCGGCTTCGAGTTGGCGGGATTCGCGTCGCAGGCCGCGTTCCTGCTCAACAATGGCCTGCAGGATCGACTGCAACTCGCCGGCGCCGATGCCGTCGCACAGCACCGCCGCAACCTCGAAGCCAAGCGCCTGACCCTTCCGGGAGACATGGGGGAACGCTTCAAGGCGATCGGGCTGCAGCGCGGCATCGATGCCACCGACCAGTTCGCCTTCGGTGACCAGAGTCACCGGCTCTGAGCGACGCGATGCTCAAGGCCTTCCGCTTTCCCCGGATCTGGCTCGCTGCGTGGGTGCTGGGCCTGGTCGCCAGCGTCGTGATCTGCCTCGTGCCGCTGCCGCGCCTGGCCGCATCGATGCATCATCTCGACAAGCTCGAGCATGCGCTGGGCTACGCGCTGCTGGCGGCCTGGGCAGCGATGCTGTTCGCGACGCGGCGTGGCCTGATGCTCGCTGCCGCGGGCCTGGTCGCGTGGGGTGTCGGCATCGAAGGCTTGCAGGCATTGGTGCCGTGGCGCAGCGCGAGTCTCGCGGACGTGGTGGCCAACGTGGTGGGCGTGGCCGTGGGCAGCATGACCTTCGCGACGCGCGGAGCGAATGCACTGCAATGGCTGGACGCAAGGCTTTCGCGTAGGGCCTGAGGCGAACGCCCGCGGGCCGGATCAGTCCACCGGCGTGCCGAACAAGCGGTCGCCGGCATCGCCCAGGCCCGGCAGGATGTAGCCATTCGCATCCAGGCCCTGGTCGATCGCGGCCACGTACACCTCGATGTCGGGATGTTCGGTTCGCAGTCGCGCGAGGCCCTCCGGCGCCGCCACCAGGAACAAGCACTTGATCCGGGTACAGCCGGCCTGCTTGAGGATGCCGGCTGCGGCTGCCGCGCTGCCGCCGGTGGCAAGCATCGGATCGAGGAGCAGCGCCGTGCGCTGCTCCATGCGTTCGGCCAGGCGCTCGTAGTAGGTTTCCGGCTCCAGCGTGACCTCGTTGCGGCGCAGCCCGAGCACGCTCACCGGCGCATTCGGCAACATGGTCTGCACGCCGGGGAGGAATCCCAGCCCGGCGCGCAGGATCGGCACCAGGGTGACGCTGTCGCCGCGCACCAGGGCCACGTCGAGCGGCCCGTTCCACGTATCCACGTGCGTCGGCTCGCTCGGCAGGTCGCGGCAGGCCTCGTAGGCGAGCATCATGCCGACCTCGCCCGCGAGCTGGCGGAAGCGCACCGGATCGAGCGTACGATCGCGCAGCAGCCCGAGCTTGTGCTGCACCAGCGGATGCCGCAGTTCGACCACCTTCATGCGCGCTGCCTCGACCAGCCTGACTGCGTCGCAGTATCGGCCATTCCGCGATTCCCGCGCATCCGGCCGGCGCGCCGGCTTGCAAAGCCGGTGGAAGCGCGATCTGATCGGAGGGCCGTTCCTTCCGATGGACCTTGCATGTCATCCGTCGCCGCGTCCGATTCCCCGAGGCCAGAGCTGCGGATCGCGCCGTTCCATCCCGCGCTGCGTTCGCATTTTCATCGACTCAACGCGGCCTGGCTGCGCAAGTTCTTCACCATGGAGGCGATCGACGAGCGCGTGCTGTCGAATCCGGAGGGTGAAATCCTGGCCGGCGGTGGCGCGATCCTGTTTGCCTTGCTCGGCGACGCGGTGGTCGGCACCTGCGCGCTCAAGCAGGAAGGCGAGGGCGTGTTCGAGCTGACCAAGATGGCGGTGGACGAATCACATCAGGGCCTGGGCATCGGGCGGCGCCTGATCGAGGGTGTGATCGACGTGTTCCGGCAGCGTGGCGGCACGACCCTGTTCCTGGAGACCAACCGCAGGCTGACGCCGGCGATCCGCCTGTACGAGAGCGTGGGCTTCGAGCACCAGCCGGTACCGAAGCCGGATTCGCACTACGCGCGTTCGGACGTGTACATGGTCTGGCGCGCGGAACGTTGGTTCAGTCCCGCCCGATAGCTGCGGCGATTGCTGCAATCCGCGCCTGCCGCAGGCGTTGCGCAATCGCTTCGCCATCCAGGCCCACCAGGTCCAGGTCGCGCGCGTTCACGGCCAGGGCCGCACGGTGTGCCGCATCGAGCCTGGCGCGCTGCGGGTAGTCCGATTCGGTCAGGCCCAGGCGGCCGCGCTTGTCCGCCTCGCAGACGAGGCCGAGCTGGGCGATGCGCGCGGGCTTGCGGAAGCCGTCGCCGCGCGCGATCAGTTCGTGCACGGTGCCGGCGCGCAGCTCGTCGAAGCGATGCACGTTGAGGTGTTCGCGGCAGCATAGTTCGGCCAGCGCCCGGTGCTCGGCCGGCAGTTTCAGGCGTTCGCACAGCGCGGCGAGCGGGCGCAGGCCCGCGTGTTCGTGCTGCAGGTGGCGCGGCAGTTGCTCGGGCGGGGTCAGGGCCTTGCCCAGGTCATGCGTGAGCGCGGCAAAGCCGATCAGGTCGTCGCCCGGCGCAAGGCGCGCCGCCATGTCGCAGACCATGCCGGTGTGGATGCCGGCGTCGACCTCGGGATGGAACTCGACCCGCTGCGGCACGCCGTACAGGGCATCCACTTCCGGCAGGATGCGCGCCAGCGCAGCGCAATCACGCAGCGTCTGCAGGAAGGCCGAGGGTCGCGTGCTGCGCAGCGCGCGTTGCAGTTCCTGCCAGACGCGCTCGGGGACGAGGTGATCGACTTCGCCCTCGTCCACCATGCGCTGCATCAGCGCGCGGGTTTCCTCCGCGACGCGGAAGCCGAGATCGGCGAAGCGCGCCATGAAGCGCGCCGCACGCAGTACCCGCACCGGGTCTTCGACGAAGGCCTCGCCCACGTGGCGCAGCACGCGGGCCTCCACATCGCGCGCACCGCCGAAGGGATCGATCAGCATGCCATTCGCATCCTGCGCGATGGCGTTGATGGTGAAGTCGCGCCTGGCGAGATCCTGCTCCAGGCTGACGTCGGGCGCGGCATGCATCACGAAGCCGCGGTAGCCGCGCCCGGACTTGCGCTCGGTGCGTGCCAGCGCGTGCTCCTCGCCGGTTTCGGGGTGCAGGAACACCGGGAAGTCCTTGCCCACCGGGCGGAATCCGCGTGCTGCCATCTGCTCGGGCGTGGCACCGACCACGACGAAATCACGATCGCCGGGCGGGATCCCGAGCAGGCCGTCCCGCACCGCGCCACCGACCAGAAAAATCTGCATGTCCACGTTTCCTGCACGCTGCAACGGCGTAGAGTCGGCACAGCTTAGCAACGACCACCGCTTTCGCCTCGGAGTAGCCGCCATGCCGCGTTCCTTGTTCCCGATCCTGCTCGCGCTGCTGCTGTCGGCCTGCGCCACCGCGCCCAAGCGCGATGACAGCCTCTATCGCGCGCTGGGTGAGCGAGCAGGCATCGCCAAAGTGGTCGATTCCACCCTGTTGTGGGTATTGGCCGATGCGCGCATCAACGAATTGTTCACGGCCACCGATCCGGCCCAGTTGGCCCCCTTGCTGGTCGATCAGATCTGCGAGGCCACGGGCGGTCCCTGCCGTTACACCGGGCGCACCATGGAAGACGTGCATACCGGCCTCAACATCAGCGAGGCCCAGTTCGCTGCCTTCGTGGAGGATCTGGTTTCGGCGATGAACGAGCACCGGGTGCCACAGCACGCGCAGGATCAACTGCTCGCGGCGCTGGGCGGGATGAAGGCGCAGGTGGTGGGGCGCTGAAAGCGGCGACGCGGGCCACGTCGCGCTTCGCGCCTACGCGATGCGGCCGGCGCGGTAGCGGTCGAGTTGCTCCTGCTTTCCGCTCGGACGCAACAAGGATGGGACGATCGCATCGATCGTGGTCTTCTCGATCCCGAGCCGGTACAGGCCATCGATGCCGCCGACCGAATCGGTGAGCAGTGACAGGAAATTGTCGCTGGAGAACGGCTTGCCCGGCACGAAATCCATCGCCAGCGCCTGCATCCGGCCGAGCGCGTCGGGCAGTGCCAGCACGTGGCGGCGCAGCCCGGCGTGGCGCGCGGTATAGCGCACGATTTCGGCCAGGGACAACACCTGCGGGCCGTAGATCTCGTAAGTCTGCCCGTGCGTGACTGGATCGCCCAAGGCCTGGACGAAAGCCTCCACCACGTCGCCCACGTAGACCGGGGCGAACTTCGCGCCGGCGCGGGCCAGCGGCAAGACCGGGGTCAGCTTCAACAGCGCGTGGAAGCGTGCGAACAGCCCGTCGCCGCGCCCGAAGATCACCGAGGGCTGGAAGATTGTCCAGGCCAGCGCCGAGGCGCGCACTGCCGTGTCGGTATCGCCGCGCGTCCGAAGATAGTGGCTGCGCCCGCGCCCGGCATTCAGTGCGCTCATCTGCACGAGGCGCGGAACGCCCGCCACGCCGCAGGCCGAGATCAGCCCCTGGGTGAGCTGCACGTGTGCACGCTGGAAGCCGCGCCCATCGCGCCCGCCTTCGTTCAGGATGCCGACCAGGTTGATGGCCACGTCGCTGCCCTTGAGTCGGCGCGCCAGTTCGGTCTGCGAGTACACATCACAGGTCTCGACCCGCGCACCGGGCAGGACGAAGAGTTCGCGTTGCGCCGAGCGGTTGCGGCTCAGCACGGTGACGCGATGGCCGAGCGCGCACAGGCGCGGCACCAGGTGGCGACCGACGAAACCGGTGCCGCCCAGCACCACGATTTGCCTTGGGGCTTCGGTCCGGTGGGATTCGAGGCGCTGGGTCATGGCTGGCTCGCTGCAGGCTCGGTGGAAGGACAATGGAAGTCGCGGCGCTTCACGCTGTTGCCGATATCGCCGCGCATGCGCCGCGTCACCGGTACCGCCTTGCCATGCAGGCGCCAGTCGTAGATCGCGCTGAAGGCGAGGATACGCACGACATAGTCGCGGGTTTCGCGGTAGGGGATGGTTTCGATCCACAGATCGATTTGCTGCGGTGGCCGCTGCGCGAGCCAGCGCGCCACCGGCGCGGGGCCGGCGTTGTAGGCCGCAGTGGCGAGATACGGTTGCCCACCGTGGCGGGCCAGCATCTGCGCCAGGTGCGCCGTGCCGAGCGCGAGATTGGTGTTCGGATCGGAGAGCGAGGCGCTGCCGCGCCAGCCCAGGCCCAGGCGCCTGGCTTCCATCTTCGCGGTGCCGGGCAGCAACTGCATCAGGCCGCGCGCATCGGCGTGCGAGCGCGCGTCGGCCCGCCAAGCGCTCTCGGCCCGGATCAGTGCCGCGACCCAGGCCGGATCGAGCGCGTTCTTCTTCGCTTCGTCGCGCAGCGCGCGTGCGTGTGGCAATGGGAAGCGCAAGGCGTAGAGGCGCAGGTCGTCGTCGCGATTGAGCGCGAACACGGCGCGGTCGTACCAGCCCTGGGCATCGGCCAGCATGACGGCGGCGCGGCGTTGCGCCGCATCCAGCGCCGGCAGGGCGGCATCCCATTCGCGTCGCGCCCAGGCCTCGCGCTGGATCGCATGCAGGGCGAGGGCGCGTTGAACGGCGGGATGCGATGCGAGCACGGATTCCGCAGCAGTGGCCTCCGGGCTGGCGATCGGGCACAGCGCGTAAGCTTGGCCGAGACGGTCGGCCGCGAGAAAGCCGTAGTAGTTCGGCTCCCTGGCGAGCACGACGAATTCGGCCTGTGCACCCGTGGCGTCGCCCGGCTCGCGCAGGCGCGCGTCGATGTAGCGCCAGCGCGGATCGACGCGCTGCGCTTCCGGCATGGCGGCGATGGCGCGGCGCGTTGCCGCATTGTCGCCGCGCGCCAGTGCTTCGCGCGCCCGCCATTCGTGCAGGCGTTCGTCGTAGGCGGCGGCAGGCACGCGCGCGAAGCGCTGCGCGGCCTGCGGCAGGTACGACGCTGCGCTCCACAGCGCGATCTGGTTCAACACTGCGCCGCGTTCCGCGTCATCGAACTGCAGCGGCGTGGCGAGTGCGGAGAGCAGCGCTTCGGCCGCGTCCGGATCGCGCTTGGCGAGCGCGCCGAGGCCCGACACCGCCATGCGGCGACTGCGCGCATCGCGCGGCCAGGCCGTGGTCGCCGCCTGCGACGGACTGGCGAGGAACGCGGCATAGCTCTCGGCGGTCTTGCGTTCGGCCGCCGGCAGCGCCGGCGCCAGGAAACGGACTAGGCCGAGATTGTTCGCGGCGGCGGCCAGGTCGATCCGCTGCCAGTGCAGGTCGCGGGTCAGGCGACCTGCGGCGCGCAATGCGAGGAACACGGCATCGCACTGCGTCGGCAGCGACGTGCCCGCCAGCCATTCCCGTTGCGCGTCGTCGAGCAAGGCGGCGTCGAGCCCGGCGGCCAGCCGCGCATGCAGCGCGGCGCAACGCAGGGTCGGGTCGCTTTGTTCGACATAGGCGTGGCGATATTGCGGCCAGTCGCGGCGGCGGATCAGGTCGTACAGCCAGGTCGCACGCAGTTCGTTCGCGATCGGCAACGCGGCATGTCGATGCAGGAAATGCTCGATCGCGGCCGGCGATGCGCCGGCCTTGCGGTCGGCAAGTCGGCGCCGCAGATGCGCGTATTCGAGATAGGCTGCGAGCGGGTGGTCGGCCAGTGGCTTGGCAGCCGCGGCGTAGTCGGCCAGCGGCGCGTGTTCGGCAATGTCGAGCGCCTGCAGGAAGGCTGCGCGACGCGGGTCGGACGCGGTGGCGGCGGACGCTGAGGCCGCCATCGACATGGCGAGAACGACGAGAACGATACGAAGAGGCATGCGATGAATTCTAGCCGATGCGGTTTTCGCACCCGTCCCGCGCGACGCGGCGCGGCGGCATGAGTGCCTTCTTCGGCTATCTGCTGCTGGGTGCCATTGCCGGCGTGCTGGCCGGCTTGCTAGGCGTCGGCGGTGGGCTGGTGATCGTGGCGAGCCTGGTGTGGCTGTTGCCGGCGCAGGGCGTTCCCGCCGAACACGCGATGCACGTGGCGCTCGCCACCTCGCTGGCCAGCATCGTGCTCACCGGCCTGTCGTCGGCGCGCGCGCATCATCGGCGTGGCAGCGTGCTGTGGCCGAGCGTGCGCTGGCTGGTGCCGGGAATGTTGCTGGGCGGAGTGCTGGGCGCGTTCGTTGCCACGTCGCTGCGCGGCGAGACCCTGCGCTGGCTGGTGGCGGGCTTCTGCTACTTCGCAGCGGTGCAGCTGGCTTTCGGCACGCCGCGCGCGGGTGGAGAGCGCAGCACGGCGCCGGCTTCACCCGGCCTGAGTCTGGCCGGTGTCGGCATCGGCGCCACCTCGGCCGTGGTCGGCATCGGGGGCGGCAGCCTGACCGTGCCCCTGCTGGTGTGGCTGGGCGTGGCGCCGGTCCGTGCCGTGGGAACCTCGAGTGCCTGCGGCGTGGCCATTGCTCTGGCGAGTGCCGCCGGTTATATCGGCCTTGGGCCGCCGACCGGAAGTTTGCCTGCCGGATCCGTCGGTTACGTTTACCTGCCCGCCGCCGCCGGGATCGCGGTCGCCTCGATTCTGGTGGCGCCCTGGGGCACTCGCCTGGCGCATCGGCTCAGCGGCGGGGCGCTGAAGCGCGTATTTGCCCTGTTCCTGGTCGCCGCCGGAACGGCCGTGGCCTTGCGCGGGCCCACCTGATTCAACACCCCCCACTCAAGACGCTTGCGCACGGATTAACGTTTCTATACAAGGGTGCGTCCCGCCAGGATGGAATCGACTAAAGGCGGGCGTCCATTCACTTGTTTCGGGGAGATTCGCATGAAAGCTGTTGGACGAAATCGCCTGAGCGTCGCCGTGCGCTCGGCGTTGCTGTGTTCGCTGTTGCCCCTGGCCGCCGTGCAGGCGCAGGAGGCCCAGGAACTGGATCGCATCGAAGTCACCGGTTCGCGCATCAAGAAGGCCGAGGTCGAGGGCCAGACCCCGGTCACCACGATCACGCGCGAGGACATTGCGCAGTCGGGCCTGACCTCGGTCGCCGACATCGTGCAGCAGTTGACGGGCTCCGGCTCCTCGCTCAACACCAAGTTCAACTCCTCGGGCAACTTCGGCTTCCCGCCGGACGGTTCGGGCGTCGGCGCGGGTTCGGCCACGGTCGACCTGCGTCACCTCGGCTCCAAGCGCGTGCTGGTGCTGGTGGACGGCATCCGCTGGGTGAACGAGGCCTCGGCCTCGGGCGTCTCGGCCTCCACCGATCTCAACACCATCCCGGTGTCGTTCATCGAGCGCATCGAGGTGCTGGAAGACGGTGCTTCATCGATCTACGGCTCGGATGCGATCGCGGGCGTGGTCAACATCATCACGCGGCGCAGCTTCGATGGCGTGTCGGCCTCGGTCTACTACGGCGAGTTCGACGAAGGCGGCGACACCAAGTCGGGTGAACTCGCATTCGGCGGCAGCGGCGACAACTACAGCTTCTTCCTCGGCGCCAGCACCACCGAACAGGACGGCATCAGCTCCACCAAGTACGGCCCGGCTTCGGTGCCGATTCCCGGAACCGGACTGACCTTCGGTTCCTCGGCCACGCCCAACGGCCGCTTCGATTTCATCGACCCGGTCACCGGCAACCGTCGCAACATCACCACGCCCAACGGCCAGTTCTTCCCGAACGGGCCGAACTTCCCCGGCGATTTCATCCCGTTCGGCACGCCCACGCGCTTCAACTTCGCGCAGTTCAACCTGATGCTGACCCCGAACGAGCGCAAGGGCGTGTTCAGCCAGGGGCGCTTCGATTTCAGCGACAGCGTCTCGGGCTATGCGCGCGTGCTCTACAACCAGCGCGAATCGCTCAACCAGGCCGCGCCGGAACCGATCTTCCTCGGCCCGGGCAACGGCAACTTCTGGATGGACAACATCGTCATCTCGGCAAGCAACCCGTACAGCCCGTTCCCGTTCGACCTCAACGCCGACAACATCAACATCGTGGCCCGTCGCCCGGTGGAAGGCGGCGCGCGCCAGTTCTACCAGGACGTGGACACCTGGTACTTCGGCACCGGCCTGGAAGGCACCTGGGAAATCGGCGACAACGCCTACTTCTGGGATGTGAACTACGCGCGCAGCTCGAACGAGGCTGACCAGACCAACCTCGGCAGCTACAACATCCGCCGCATCCACACCGCGCTCGGTCCACTCGCCGGCTGCCAGGCCGATCCGGCCTGCGTGCCGCTCGACATCTTCAGTGGCCCGGGCGCGATCACGCCGGCGATGCTGGCCTACATCCAGCCGATCATCCGCGACACCAGCAGCAACGACCTGCAGCTGCTCTCGGCCAACCTGTCCGGCGACCTGTTCAACCTGCCGGCCGGTGCGGTGGCGTTCGCTACCGGCGTCGAGCATCGTCGCCTGAGCGGCGCCTACACGCCGGACGGTCTGACGGTCGCGGGCGAGTACAACGGCGTGCCCTCGCTGCCGACCTCGGGCGAGTACGACGTGGACGAGTACTACGCCGAGTTCAGCGTGCCGATCTATGCGGCCGGCGACAGCAAGCTCGACCTGAGCCTGGCCGCGCGCTATTCGGATTATTCGACGTTCGGCGGTGAAACCACGGGCAAGGCCGGCTTCCGCTGGCAGTTCAGCGACAGCTTCCTGCTGCGCGGTACCTATGCCCAGGGCTTCCGCGCCCCGTCCATCGGTGAGCTGTTCGGTTCGGCCAGCCGCTTCGACGCGCAGATCGACGATCCCTGCCTGATCGGCCTCGATGGCTCGCCGCCCACCGCGCCGGCCGAAGTCTGCCGCGCGCTGGGCGTCCCCGCAGGCGCCGAGCAGGCGAACTCGCAGATTTCGGTGCAGACCGGCGGCAACCCGAACCTCGACCCGGAAGAAGCCGACAGCTACACGTTTGGCGCGGTGTTCAGCCCGGCCTTTGCCTCGGGCACGGCGTGGTCGGAGCGTCTGGATTTCGAGTTCACCTACTACAGCCATGAGATCGACGGTGCGGTCCAGGCGGTGGATGCGCAGACCCAGCTCAACCTGTGCACCGCGACCCTGAACTCGCCGTTCTGCAACGGCATCACCCGCGCGTCGAACGGCTTCATCGGCTCGTTCGCCAACGGCCTGCAGAACTTCGGTGCGATCGAAACCGACGGTTACGATTTCGATACGTTCTGGACTCTGCCGCAGACCGATTGGGGCACCTTCAAGGTCAGCTGGCAGAACACCTGGGTCAACGACTACAAGGCAGTGGACGGTCTTGGCACGGCGCAGCCGCAAGGCGTCGGCATCGAGGTCAACAACTCGGGTATCCCGGAGTGGACCTCGAACCTGGGCGTGGACTGGGCCTATGGCGACTTCTTCGCCGGCTGGACCTTGCGCCACATCAGCGACCTGACCGAGCAGTGCGGCGACGCGGTCGACTTCGACGTGTGCTCCAACCAGGCGGCGGGCACCAACCGCCTCGGCTCCACCACCTACCAGGACCTGCAGTTGGGCTGGAAGGCGCCGTGGTTCGAGGGCACGCAGTTCACCTTCGGCGTGAACAACGTGTTCGCGAAGGATCCGCCGATCAGCCTGTCGGCCTCGCTCAACGGCTATGACGCCTCGACCTACGACTTGCCGGCCGGGCGCTTCATGTATGTCCGCGCCGAGGTCAAGTTCTGAGGCCAGCGCCGCGTTTCACGCAGTAACCAAAACCCGCCGGAGCGATCCGGCGGGTTTTGGCGTTTCTGGGCAGGTGCCGGGCCCGGAGCGCATCGGCCGGTCGCGCCCCGTGAGGCAAGGCTGCGCCGCGCAGTGCCCTGCTAGACTCGCGTCGTAGCGTGGGCGCCCGTGCTTCGGCGCACTC
Organism: Chiayiivirga sp.; assembly: GCA_022647565.1. Taxonomy (GTDB): domain Bacteria; phylum Pseudomonadota; class Gammaproteobacteria; order Xanthomonadales; family Xanthomonadaceae; genus JALCLA01. The sequence goes on along the minus strand of JALCLA010000002.1, from coordinate 535,317 downwards.
GCAAAGGGGCGCCATGTTGCACCTGCCGACGATCGCGCTGTTCACCTCGACGCTCATGCTGGCGACGTCGGCCGTGTTCGCGCTGATGGTGCGGCTGTATCCCGGCATGCCCGGCCTGCGTCACTGGGTGGTCGGCTGCCTGCTGGTGGCCATCGGTTACGCCATCCGGCTGCTGGGCGTTTCCGGATCGGACGAAGTCGGGTTCTGGTGGGCCGGGCTGTGCTTTCTCGGCGGCAATCTTGCCTTCTGGATCGGCATCCTGCGCTTCTGCCGCCTGCGGCACCGGCTGGCAACGCAGTGGCTGGCGCCGGCCTTCCTGCTGGCGTGGCTCGCGGCCGCGGCGCTGCCGCACGCGCAACAAGTGGCGACGAACCAGATCCTGTCCGCGATCACCTGTCTGTTCGCGGGTCTCGCCCTGCTGCGCGCCCACGAACTCGATCGCTGGCTGTTGCGTGGCTCGGTGGCCGGGGTCTACTTGCTCTCGAGCGCCGTGCTGCTGGTGCGTGCCTTGTTCGTGGGGATCGATCCGGCCGGGCTTGCGAACTGGCAGATCGACGCCTTGAGTGCCGCGGGCGCACCGGTCTCGACGCCCATCCTCATGCTGCGCTGCTTTGCCCTGCTGGTGCTGCTGCATGCGGCACAGGAGCGCCTGCTGCGTGGCCTGGCCACGACCGATGGCCTCACCGGTCTGCTCAACCGGCAAGGCTTCTTCGAGCAGGCAGGACGGATGCTGGAGCGGCACCGGGCGCCCGGCGCCTGCCATGTGCTGATGCTCGACCTGGACCACTTCAAGCAGGTCAACGATGTCCACGGCCACGCCGCCGGCGACGAGGTGCTGCGCTGCTTCGCGGCCTTGTTGCGCGAACACCTGCGCCCCGGTGATGTCGTGGGCCGGATCGGAGGCGAGGAGTTTGCCGTGGTGCTCGTGGGCGTGTCCTTGCCGCGCACCCGCGAGATCGCCGAGCGCCTGCGTCGCGCCTGGGCCGAGGAGCGCATCCTGTTTGCCGGGCGAGCGGTGCGCTGCGCCGTCAGCGTCGGCATCGACAGCGGTGTGGGAGCGATCGAAGCGCGTTTGGCCGAGGCCGACCAGGCCCTGTATCGCGCCAAGGCCAATGGACGAAACCAGGTGGTGGTGCACGTCGCCTGAGGCGCGCGACTGTTCGCGTCCCGGCGGAGGTCAGTAGGCGAACTCGCGGAACAACGGATCCACCGACCCGTTCCAGTTCGAATGGAACAACGCCAGCTTGCGTTCGGCCGGGGTTTCGTTGGCGAGCGCGAACTCGACCAGGGGTTCGAGGAATACCGCTTCGTCGGCGCCGCTGGCATTCAGGCGTGCGCGCCGCTTCAGGCCGTGGCCGGCGATCTTGAGCGCTTCCAATGCCAATTCACGCACGCTCGCGCTGCGGAAGGGGAGCTTCAGCGCGTGCTTGGGCACGCCGTCGCGCAGTGCGTGGCGTTCCTCCATGGTGAAGTCCTTGACCAGATCCCAGGCGGCGTCCAGCGCCGCGTCGTCATAGAGCAGGCCGACCCAGAACGCCGGAAGCGCGCAGAGGCGATTCCAGGGGCCGCCATCGGCGCCGCGCATTTCCAGGTACTTTTTCAGACGCACTTCGGGGAAGGCCGTGGTCATGTGATCGGCCCAGTCCTTGAGCGTGGGTCGATGGCCCGGGTACACCGGCAGCTTGCCCGCGAGGAAATCGCGGAAGCTTTGACCGCTGGCGTCGAGGTAGCGCCCGTCGCGATAGACGAAATACATCGGCACGTCGAGCAGGTAATCGACGTAGCGTTCGAAGCCGAAGCCGTCGGCGAAGACGAAATCCAGCATTCCGGTGCGATCCGGGTCGGTGTCGGTCCAGATGTGCGAGCGGTAACTCTGATAACCGTTCGGCCTGCCTTCGGTGAAGGGTGAGTCGGCGAACAGCGCGGTGGCGATCGGCTGCAGCGCGAGCGACACCCGGAACTTCTTCACCATGTCGGCTTCGGAGGCGAAGTCGAGATTGACCTGCACGGTGCAGGTGCGGGTCATCATGTCGAGGCCGAGGTTGCCGCGCTTGGGCATGTAGTCGCGCATGATCTGGTAGCGGCCCTTGGGCATCCACGGCATCTGGTCGCGTGGCCATTTGGGCTGGAAGCCCATGCCGAGGAAGCCCACGCCCAGTTCTTCCGCCACCGTCTTCACCTCTTTCAGGTGACAGGCGGTTTCGCAACAGGTGGCGTGAATGGTTTCCAGCGGTGCGCCGGAAAGTTCGAGCTGACCCGCCGGTTCCAGCGTGACCGAGGCGCCGTCCTTGGCTAGTGCGATCAGCTTGCCGTTCTCCTCGACCGGCGCCCAGCCGAAGCGGATCAGGCCGCGCAGCACCGCTTCGATGCCTTGCGGTCCGTCCCAGGGCAGGGGGCGCAGGTCATCGAGGCGGAAGCCGAACTTCTCGTGTTCGGTGCCGATGCGCCACTGCTCGGGAGGTTTGCTGCCGCTGGCGAGGAACTCGACCAGCTGCGAGCGATCGTCGATCGGGACATCCTTGACCTGGCTGGGACCGGACACGCGCACCTCGGGATCGAATCGGAAAGGCGATATGCGGCTCGTCGGCCGCTGACGCAAGGCTGGCAGTCTACGGCGTCGTCGCGTCGTCGCGGTTTGACGGCTTTGCCTTGCCGCGTTGAGGCCGGCTCAAGTCGCGGCAGCGGGCAGCGGCAGTTCCAGCCACTGCGTCAACAAGCTCCTGGCCTGTTCCACGCCCTGCTTGCTCTCGGCCGAGAACAATTGCGCCGTGGCGAACGCACCGAGCGCGCGCTGCACTTCAAGAAGGGTTTTGGATTGTTGCCCGCGCGGCAACTTGTCGGCCTTGGTCAGCAGGCAGTGGCAGCTCAGGCCGCGGGCGCTGCCGTAGTCGAGCATGAGGCGGTCGAACTCCTTCAGCGGGTGGCGGATATCCATCACCACGACAAGCCCGGTGAGCTCTTCGCGATTGCGGAAATAGGCGTCGATCAGGCCTTGCCAGTGCTCGCGCAGGCTGGGCGGCACCTTGGCGTAGCCGTAGCCGGGCAGGTCGACCAGATGCCGCCCCGGCGCCACTTCGAAATAGACCAGCTGCTGGGTACGGCCGGGCGTCTTGCTGGTGCGGGCCAGCGCGTTCTGGTCGACAATCGCGTTGATCGCGCTGGATTTGCCGGCATTGGAACGGCCCGCGATCGCCACCTCGCGCAGCGCATCGCCGGGCAGTTGGTGGAATTCATGCACGCTGCGCAGGTAGCGCGCGGTGCGCAGGGGGTTGGGGTCTGTGGGCATGTCGGGGCTCGGTCGCGTTGACCGGGTGGGGGCCGGCTGGAATAATTCGGCGGTTTTCGCGCCGCGCGTTGTCCGAGCGGTCGTCTTCCGGAATCTTGTGGAGCCAAGTGTATGAGCTTTGGGCGCTTTCTGGGTCTTGCGGGTGCGGCTTCATTGCTGATTGCCGGGGCGGCATCGGCCCAGTCGGGCGAACCGGCCGCGCCAGCGGCGGAAGTTGCACCGATCACCGAAGCCGCACCGGCTCCGGTCGCGGACCTCACCGAGGCCCACGCCGCGGCGCAGCCGGGCGATGCCAAGGCCGGGGCAAGCAAGGCCGCGGCCTGTGCGGCCTGCCACGGCGTCGACGGCAATTCCGCCGATCCGCAGTACCCGAAGATCGCGGGCCAGCACGAGCGCTACACCGCGCGCCACCTGGCCCTGTTCAAGTCCGGTGAGCGCAACAACCCCATCATGTTGGGCTTTGCCGCACCGCTGACGCCGCAGGACATGCGCGATATCGGCGCGCACTTCGCGGCGCAGGCGGCGCTTCCGGGCACCGCCGACGAAACCCTGATCGCGCAAGGCCCGAACCAGGGCAAGAAGTTCTACCAGGTGGGCGAGCGCCTCTGGCGCGGCGGCGATGCCGGGCGTGGCATACCGGCCTGCGCCGCTTGCCATGGCCCGGATGGCCGCGGCAATCCGGGTCCGGCCTATCCTTCGCTGGCCGGCCAGCATGCCGGCTACACCGCGGCACAGCTCACGGCGTACCGCGCCGGCACCGTGCTCGGCAAGGGCCAACAGGCCAATGCCGTCATGGCAGGCGTGGCCAAGGCCCTGACCGACGAGGAAATCCAGGCGCTGGCGACCTATGCCCAGGGCCTGCATTCCGCGGCGCGGGCTGAAGTGGCGGCCAGCAAGCCCTGAGCCCGCGCGGCACGCAGGAACCCGGTCCGCCGGTCGTTGTCGTAGCGCCGGACTCGATGCCCGTCCGGGGCATTGCCTTCCCGAATCCCCGCAGGGCGCACCGCGCCCTCGGCACAGGAGTTGCCCCATGATGGTTTCGCGCCCCTACCTGGCCCCGATCGCTTTCGTGCTGGCACTCGCGCTGGGTGCCTGCAGCAGCGAAGCCCCGGCTCCCGCCCCGGCCAGCGCGCCGGCGCCGGCCACGGCAACACCGGCGACCGAACCCGCGGCAGCGCCCGCTACGCCGTCGCAGGAACCAGCGAGCGTTGCGGAAGGCGTCGCGCAAAGCACGGCGCAAGCCGAGTCGCCGGCAGTGGCGGCGGAACCTGCCGCGCCGACGTCGCCGGCTCCCCCGCTTGCGAGCGAGCCACCGGCCGTGCCAACGGGTCCCGAACCGCGCGAAGGCATCGACTACGTCGTGATCGATCCGCCCGCTCCATTCGCGGCCACGCCCGGCAAGATCGAGGTGGCCGAGGCCTTTGCCTACTACTGCATCCATTGCGCCCACCTGCAGGAACTGATCACGCCGTGGAAGCAGTCGCTTCCGGCGGATGTCGAGTTCCATTACGTGCCGATGGCCGAAGGTCAGTCCGAGGCGCTGGCTCGCGCCTTCTACGCGGCCGAGGCGATGGGCGAACACGAGCGCACCCATGCCCGCATGTTCCAGTTCGCTGCGGTCGAGCGCCGCCTCAAGCAAGGCTCTGCCGACGAAGTTGCGGGCCTGTTCGCCGAACTCGGGGTCGACCGCGCGGCGCTGCTTTCCACCATGAAGTCGTTCGCAATCAATGCGCAGATCGCGCGCAACCGCAAGGCGGTGCGCAGCTGGGCGATCGAAAGCACGCCCACGATGGTGGTGAACGGCCGCTACAAGGCGTCGGTGACCCAGGATCGTGGCCACGCCGGCTTGCTCTCGACCGTGCAGCACCTGGTCGCGCGCGAGCGCGCTCGACTGGCGGGAACCGCGACCTCGCCCTGAGGTCGGAGCACCACCTCAATCACCACGCTGACCGGAGTCGTTCATGCTCGCGCGCATCCTTGCTCTTGCCTTGATTCTGGTCGCGCCCTGGGCTCAAGCCCAGGAATACGCCGTGGGTCGCGACTATGTCGCGATCGAGGGCGGCCAACCCTGGATCGACGACGGCAAGATCGAGGTGGCCGAGGTGTTCGGCTATTCCTGCATCCACTGCGCGCATGCGGCGCCGGTGGTGGCGGAGTGGCGCAAGGGCCTGGCACCGGATGTGCGCCTGAGCTTCGTGCCGGCGGTGTCCGGCGGCATCTGGGAAACCTACGCGCGCGTCTACTTCACCGCCGAGGTCATGGGCGTGATGGAGCGCACCCACGAGACCTTGTTCGACGTGCTGCACGTGCAGAAGCGGCCGATCGCCAGCATCGAAGACGTTGCCGCGTTCTATGCCGAGCATGGCGCCGACAAGGATGTTTTCCTCGCCACGCTGTCGTCGTTCCCGGTCAACGCCAAGATCGAGCAGGCGCGCGAGCGGGTTCCGGCCTGGGGCGTGGAGGCAACGCCGACGATCGTCGTCGCCGGCAAATGGCGGGTGATGTCGCGTGGCGGCGAAGACGGCTTCGGGCAGATGCTCAAGGTCGTCGACTTCCTGATCGCGCAGGAACGTGCAGCGAAGAAGCCCGCGGCCTGAGTCGATGCCTGTGCTGGCCGGAGGCGCTTGCGTTGCCTGACGCGCGCCCCGACCATGCGGCCATGCCTGTTTCCCGCGCCACGCCTGCGCCGCATCGATTGCGACTGCTGAGCGCGAACATCCAGGCCGGTGCCAGCACGCGCGGATACAGCGATTATGTGGTGCGGCCCTGGAGCCACGTGCTGCCGGCGCGCGAGAAGCGCGACAACCTCGATGCCCTGGCCACCAGTGCGATGCCGTTCGACCTGGTCGGATTGCAGGAGGCCGACGCCGGTTCACTGCGTTCGGGCTTCCTCAACCAGACCCACTATCTGGCCGAGCGAGCCGGATTCCCGTTCTGGAGCCACCAGCCCAACCGTCGCGTCGGTGGCATCGCCTCGAGCGCGAACGGATTGCTCAGTCGCATCGAGCCGAGCGAAGTGCTGGACTACTCGCTGCCCAGCCGCATCCCGGGTCGCGGCGTGCTGCTGGCGCGCTTCGGCGAAGGTGCGAACGCGGTGCTGGTGGCGGTGGCGCACCTCTCGCTCGGCATCAAGGCACGCCACGGCCAGATTGCCTTCCTGGTCGAACTGTTGCAGCAGGCGCCGCACGCGGTACTGATGGGCGACTTCAACTGCGAGCCCGAAGCTGCGGAAATGCAACTGCTGTACGAACGCGCCGGCCTGGTGCGGCCGAGCGAGCGCCTGGCCACGTTCCCGAGTTGGCAACCCCGCCGCGCCATCGACCACATCCTGGTATCGAAAGGCATCACGATCGAGCGCCGCTGGGCCTTGCCCGGCGCCTCGTCCGATCACCTCGCGCTGGCGGCGGAACTGACGATGCCGATCGATTGGCAGGCCTGATCGCGCACCGAACTCCATGCGACCCCTGCGCGCGAGGCGCGCCTGTCACGCAGCGGCCGCCCTCGGGCATCGTGCCCTGCGCGGCTTTCGCACTTCCCGTGCAGCGGCATGCGAAAATGCCCGATCCAACGAGAATCTCGCCATGCCTGCCATCGAAGCCCCCCAGTCGGTTGAACTGACCGACGCCGATCTCGACCGACTCGACGCGTTGCTGCGCGAGCGCGCGCTGCCGCACGGCGGCCTGTCGCTGGAGGCGCTGGACGGATTGTTCAGCGCGCTCATCGTCGGGCCCGGCCAGACGGCACTGCCGAGCGAGTGGATGCCCGTGGTCTGGGGCGTGGAAGCACCGGAGTGGGAAAGCATCGAGCAGGCCCAGGCCGGCATCGAACTGGTGATGAAGCTCTGGAACCAGATCGCGCGGCGCGTGCGGCTCGACCCGGAATCGGCGGAAGAGGCGGCCTTCCCGCTGCTGGCGCTGCCCGAGGACATGCCGGAGGAAGACGCGGACGCACTGGAAGACTACGACTATCCGGTCGGCGCAGACTGGGCGGCGGGCTTCCTGCTCGGTGCCAGCCTGCGTGGCGAGGGTTGGGACGAGCGCATGGAACAGAGCGAAGACCTGGTCAAGGATTTCGAGGATCTGCACGCGCTGCTGCTGGAGGACGACGAGGAGGACGAAAGCGGCGAAACCCAGCTCGCTTCCGACCTGACCTTCAAGGAACGCATGGCGATCCTGGGCGAGATGCCGTTCCTGCTCAACGACATGCACCAGTGGCGCGCGCAGGAGAACGCGCCGCCGCAGACGCCGGTGCGACGCGAGCCGCGTCCCGACCGCAACGAGCCGTGTCCCTGCGGCAGCGGCAAGAAGTACAAGAAATGCCACGGCGCACCCGAGCGCCTGCACTGAGCGAAGCCTACGCCGCGCTTTCCGGCAACGAAGCCAGCCGCGCACGCAGGAAGCCGCTGGCACCGTAGCGTGTGACTTGCAGGTAGTGGCGCGCGACCACGGCTTGCACCATCGCGGCCCAGGCGTCCTCGAGTTCGGGCGCGAGGTCGAAATGGTCGTAGTTCACCACCGCGCGCACCTTGCGCCCGAGCGGCGCAAGCTGCGCCTCGACCGCACGCGCCACGGCGTCGATCTGCCCGGGCTGCCGGATGCGCAGCCGCTCGAAATCGATGTACAGCGTGTCGTGCGTCGCATCCAGCGCGAAGCGTGAATCCAGCGTGCGTTGCAGCAGGCGTTCGCGCAGGCCGAGCGGCTCCTCGCCGAACAGGGCCGGGTCCATGCGGGCCGGCGTACGTTCGATGATGGGGGTGAATTCCATGTGCGCGAGCACATCGCGCTCCAGATCGAGGCCCGGCGCGAGTTCGACCAGCTCCAGACCGCGTGGATGCAGTCGGAACACGGCGCGTTCGGTCACGTACAGCACCGGCTGGCCACGGCGCCGCGCTTCGCTCGCGGAGAAGGTGCGGTGCTCTACCGCGCGCACGAACTTGCGTTGCGCCCCGGCACCTTCGCCGGCGAGAAAGGTGCCCGCGAACACCAGGTGCCTCGCGTTCTGGCTGATGTTGATGAAGCCGCCGGCGCCGGCGAGGCGCGAACCGAAGCGGCTCACGTTGAGATTGCCTTCGCTATCGACCTGCGCCAGTCCCAGCACCGCGAGATCCAGTCCGCCACCATCGTAGAGATCGAATTGGTAGGGCTGGTCGATCACCGCCTGCGCATTCACCGCGGCACCGAAATTGAGTCCGCCGGCGGGAATGCCGCCGAGCGTGCCGGGCTCGGTGGTGAGGGTGATCAGTTCGATCAGCTTTTCTTCCGCTGCAACCGCGGCCACGCCTTCGGGCATGCCGATGCCGAGATTCACGACGGCGTTCGGGCGCAACTCCAGCGCGGCTCGGCGCGCCACCACCTTGCGTGGCGACAGCGGCATCGGCGCGAGGCCGGCCACGGGGACGCGCAACTCGCCCGAATAGGCGGGGTCATAGGGTTCGGCGAAGGTCTGCGGATGCAGCTCGGCCGATTCGGCCAGCACCACGCAATCGACCAGCACGCCGGGCACCTTCACCTGGCGCGGTGCAAGCGAACCGGCCTCGGCCAGGCGTTCGACCTGCGCGATCACGAGGCCACCGCTGTTGTGCGCGGCCATCGCGATCGCGAGCGCTTCCAGCGTCAACGCTTCGCGCTCCATGGTGAGGTTGCCGTCGGGATCGGCGGTGGTGGCGCGGATCAGGGCCACGTCCACCGCGAAGCTCGGGTAGAACAGGAAATCCTCGTCGTCGATGCGCATGAGGCGCACGCGCTCTCCTGTGGTGCGCGCATTGAGCCTGCCACCGCCATGGCGCGGATCGACGAAAGTATCAAGCCCGACCCGGGTCAGTTGCCCGGGCCGGCCCGCGGCGATGTCGCGGAACAATTGCGAGATCACGCCCTGCGGCAGGTTCCAGGCTTCGATGCGGTTTTCCACCGCGAGCTTCTGCAGCTTCGGCACCAGGCCCCAATGGCCGCCGATGACCCGAGCCACCAGACCCTCATGCGCGAAGTGATTCAGCCCGCGCTCGCGTCCGTCGCCCTGGCCGGCGGCGTAGACCAGGGTGAGATCGCGCGGCTCCTGCGTTTCGAGAAAGCGCCGCTCCAGCGCCACTGCCAGGTTTTCGGCGAAACCGATCCCGACAAAGCCGCCGCTTGCCACGTTGTCGCGGTCGCGGATCAGGCGCACCGCGTCGGCCGCGCTGACGCGCTTGCCCTCGCGCCGGATCGAGGCGATGCGTTGTGCCGCTGTCGATGCCGCGCCCATGTTCCCTCCCGAGCCGTGTCTGGCTGTCGCGCGACGCTAGCGCCTGCGCGCGCCGCCGCCAATCCGTACCAAGGGGCAGACGCGGCCGGACTATTGGCTTGCGTAATTGATTGACAGCCCGCGCCCTTCGACTTCACGCCCCGGGCGCTACGCTCAGGGCGAGCGGGGTTCGCAAATGCCGCTCATCCTGAGCGTAGGCCGCGAAGAGGCCGAAGTCGAAGGACGCCCAGTCTCTCGTCAACCATTCACGCAAAGCTCAATTGTGGTTGGCAGGCGCTGCCTTCATCAGCTTCAGCACCATCACGATCACCCCGAGTGCGCCTGCGATCAGCACGCCCCACAGCAGCCATTGCTTGTACGGCGGCGGCGCAGGCGGTGCGGTGAGCGCCGCGTCGCCCGCGAGCGGGCTGCCGGCGCCGAGCGTGGCGAGCGGCGGCAGCCACAGATCGCCGTGGTTGCCGCGCAGTTCGCTCAGCACGGCGCGCAAGGGGTAGTCCGGTCGGCGCGCGTCGCGACTGCCGGCGGCAAGGCGGTATGGCGCGGGGCCTTGGGTGAGGAGGACGAATTGGTCGGGGCGATAGTGCAAAGCCAAGGTCGGCGCCTGCGTTTGCGGCGGCACGGTAATCACCTGCCAATGGCGATCGCGCTGCGCCGCGATGCTGACGGGCTGCGATGTAACCTCGTCGCCGGTGGTTGCTAGCCGGAACGCGGTGAGATTCGCGCGCGAGTGCCACGAAGTCGCGCCGACGGCGCGCGAGGTGAGCATCGCTTCGGCGGTGCTGTTGCGCTCGGCCAGCAGGATGTCGACGCTTTCGACCGGAAACGGCCCGCCGCTGTCGTATTCGAAGGTGCCGGGCACGCCCGCAACGGCGCGACCGGTCAGCGTCAGCTGCGCGCGTTCCGGGATCGCCTGCACCTGCGCCAAGTCGCGCACTGGCGTCGCCTTCACCTCCACGATCGGCAAGGACTCGGCAATGTCGATACGGCGCAGGCGCAAGTAGGGCAGTGCGGTCGAAGGCAGTTCGATACGGGTGCGTTCCAGTACGCGTCCATTGTCGTTGAGCGAGACCAGCGCCTGCGAAGGCGTCAGCACGTTCCAGTGCGCCAAATCGTCGCTGCCCGAGACTTCGATGCGCGCGTGGATTCGGCCGGCCGGGCCGGGGTCTAGAGCCACATCCAGACGCGTCACCGGACGCTTGAGCGCGGACATGTCGAGCACGACGTCGTCGGGCACGGCAGATGTCGACGGCACCACTTCGGCGTCAAGACGCAACAGTGTGCCGTCGGTGGCGCGCTGCAAGTGCAAGCTCACGGCATCGCCGGACTGACCCGTTTGAACGGACGGGACGCGGAACATCGGGACGAAAGCCGGTTCGGGCTCTGGCGGCAGCACCAGCCGTTCGAACGCGAGCGCCGCCGGCCCCAACGGAATGGCCTCGTCGCTGGCGTTGAAGGCGGCAAGGTCACTCAGGTCGCTGCGCGTGAGATGTGCGTAGATTTCGGGCGTGAGCGTGAAGCGCACCACGCCATCGGCGCCGGCGGTGTCCAGCGGCCATTGCCAGGCGAACTGGCCGGGCGCGAGCGGCGTCGGTGCCTGCGCGGCGAGGGGCGTGCCCAGCAGAAGGCTGAGCAGGACGAGGAGGCTACGCTTCATGGCTTGGGTTCCCGCGCAGGAGAAGGGTCGGCCGGTTCCGTTTCGGATTCCGGCTCGGTTTCGGTGTCCGCGCGCGCGCGCGGCGGTGTCGGCGCGATGCGGCCCACCAGCACCAGCAGCGCACCCACGGCCATGAAGGACACGATGCCGGCCAGGTTGCCGACATGCTGGCGGTCGACCAGCACCAGCTTCACCAGCACCACGCCCATCAGGATCGCGCCCGCAACCCAGACGTTCCAGCGTCGTTGCCTGGAGCCGTAGATCCACATCGCCACGCCGCAGATGCTCCACAGCACGGTGAGCACGGTTTGCGCATTGCCGTCGCCCAGGATCATCGGCGACCACGGTGCATCGGTGTAGTGATGCACGGCGCGCAGGCCCGCGAAGCTGAGGAACAGGAAGGCGCCGAACGGCAGCGCGTTGCGCAGCCCGTCCGCGCCCGCGCCGCGGCGTGCGAGCCCGAATGCCACCAGCAGTGCGGCGAACTGGAACAGCTCTACCGGGTTGATCAGGGGCACGAACGGCAGCGGCGCGCTGCCGCCGCGTTCGCCCAGCGCGGCGAGCCAGCTCACGATCAACACGAACAGCGCCGGCGCGAACCAGCGCGCGCGGTAACGCGGGAACTCGGCCGCCAACGGGAAGGCGCCCAGCGCCGGCGTTCGCCAGGTGGCCAGAAGCAGCGCGATCAGGGGCAGGAAGCCGGCGACGTAACGCCAGCCATCGTCGAGCCCTTGATCGGCGGCCAGTTCGCGCAAGGTGGCACCGTACAGCCACGCCAGCGTCGCCAGCACCAGTACGTGTGCGATGGACAGGCCACGCTGAGGGCAGGACGCCCGAATGGCCGGGAGGACCGGACCGGGAGCGGCCTGGTGCGGCGTGCGCAGCGAGCCCAGTCCCCAGATCATGGCGCCGATCCAGACCAGCCAGTAGCCGTGGGTGCGCAGCTCAGCCAGGCCGCCGAGGTCGAGCCGGCTGCCGAGCACGAGCAGCGGCCCGCAGATCGCCACGGCCAGCACCAGCCAACCCAGGCGTGCCCACGGGATGAGGCCACGCAGCAGTGCCGCCAGCGCGGCGGTAAGTGCGGCGAACGACAGCAGGCCGAGACTGGCTTCGAAGTGGTCCCAATGCACCACCAGTTCGCGCACTCCGGCCACGAACCACCAGAACGTGCCGAGCGCGAAGCCGAGCCAGACCAGCAGGCGATTGCCGCCGTGGCGCTCGTGCAGCCAGCTCAGGAAGAAAGCGGCCAGCGCCATCGCAGCCACGCCCAGGGCGTGGCCGTTGATGATGGCCATTTCCTCCGGAACCGCGCCCCAGCTGCCGTCGAGCAGCGAGTACGCATAGGCCGCGCCGGCCAGGAACTGCAAGACCCAGCCTGCGAGCTTTGGCAGGAAGCGTTGCTGGCGCAGCCCCAGCCACACCATCGCCGCACCTTCCAGTGCCCAGCTCGCCGAGGTCCAGCGCGCCGACAAGGCCAACGGCACCGCCAGCGTGGCAAAGCCCGCAGCCAGCGCCGCGAACGACTGGCCCAGCAGGTCCAGTCCGCGCCGGCGCACCAGCCACACCCCGAGCACGGCGTAAAGCAATGCGACTGCGAGCGCGCTGTAGGCCAGCCCCATGCGATCGTCGCTGAGCAAGGCGGCCTGCAGCGGGAAGGCGATGAGCGGAGTGCCGAACACCAGGGTGCCGTCGACGAAGCCGTTGCGCGCCGCACCGTCCGATTCGCGTGCACCGCGCAGGGCGTAGAGCACGGCGATGCCGACATAGAAGCCGAAGAACAGGATCAGGAACGGTTCGACCGTGGCGAAGTGCGCGGGCTGGTAATACTTCGCGCCCCAGAGCGTGCCCACCACGAAGGTGAAGACAAAGCCCACCAGGTTCAGCGCACGCCACCGCTTCTTCCATGCCACCGCGAACACCGCGGCATTGAGCAGGGCGTAGTAGGAGAACAGCGCGACATGGTTGCCGCTGCCGGTGGAGATCAGCACCGGTGCCGCATAGCCGCCGATGAAACCCAGCAGGGCCAGCCACAGGTTGCTTTGCAGCACCGCAAGCGCCGCGGCTCCCGTCACGAGCACCAGCACCAGGCCGAAGGCCACGCCCGCAGGCAGCAGCGCATAGAGGCGGTAGGCGGCGAAGATGGTCAGCAACAGCACGCCGATGGCACCGCCCTGCAGGCTCAAGCCGAAGGCGGGGCGTGCTACGCGATTGCGCCAGCCCCAGATCAGTCCGGCAAACGCGGCCACCGCAATCGCCGCGAGGCGGAACTCGATCGGGAACCGCACCCAGCCTTCGTCGAGCGCGTATTTCAACGCGGCAGCCACGCCGAAGAACAACACCAGCATGCCGAGCTTGACCGGCACGTTGCCTTCGAACAGCCAGCGTTTCAGCGTGGCGCCCAGTCGATCACCGAACGAGGGCTCGCGTGGCGCGCGTGGCATCGCGTGCGGGCTGTCGTTGCGACGGCTCGCCGGCGTGGTGCTGGCGCGTGCGGCGGCCGCTTGCGGTGCCGCAGCGGGAGTCGCGGCAGGCGTCGATGCCACTGCCGCTGGCGTGGCAGCGGAGTCGGGTGTCGGCGGGGCCGTCGCGGTCGCCACCGACGGCGTGGCCGCAGGCGCGGGCGTCAATGCTGCGGTTGTTGTGGATGGCGTGGGCGACGCAGCGGTTGCAGCCTGGTTCGCGCCGGGCGGTCTGGCGGCGGTGGCCGGGGCGATGGCACGCACGGCGGTCTGCTCGGGCCGTGCCACCAATTCCTCTTCCACCATCTGCACGCGCGTGCGCAGCGCCGACAGGCGCGCCCCTTGCCACCCGATCAGGGCGCCGGCCACCAGGCCGAGGAAGGTGTCATCGATGCCGCCCGCGACGGCTCCGAGGAACGCGCCCAACAACGCCATGACCCAGTGCATGTGAACTCCCGACGATTCGATCCAGTGTAGCCGGCAGCCGCGTGCCGGCGCGTCATGTTGCACTGCCGCAATCCATTGTAGGCTTGCGTGCACCCTGCGCGAGGCCGACATGTCCATTGCCGTCGATTCGAATGCGCCCTTGCGCGAGGTTGAACTGCCTGCCGCCGACGCGCCCTTGCGCGCCGACGTGAACCGGCTCGGCATCCTGGTGGGCGAGATCCTTTCCGAACAGCGCGGCCCGGCGTTCCTGGCCGCGGTGGAACGAGTGCGTGTTGCGGCGATCCGGCGACGCGAATCCGGCGGCGCCATCGGCGAACTGGCGGCGGCCCTGCGTGACGCCGTCGGCACGGTGCCCGCGCCCAGCGCGATGCCGGATGAACCGGCCATCGAGCAGGCCGAGGCCCTGGCCCGCGCCTTCGCCACCTATTTCAACGCGGTGAACCTGGCCGAGCGGGTGCACCGCATCCGGCGCCGGCGCGACTACCAGAAGGCGGGCGCGGCCCCGCAACCCGGTGGTTTCGAGGACGTGTTCGCGCGCCTGGCGGCCGAAGGCGTGGGGCGCGAGGAACTGCTGGCGCTGCTGCCGCGCCTGCACATCGAGCCGGTGTTCACCGCGCATCCCACGGAAGCGGTGCGGCGCGCGCTGCTCGAAAAGGAACAGGACATCGTCGAGTGCCTGGTGGCCGACCTCGACGGTACGCGCACCCCGCAGGAGCGACGCAGTGATCGCGAACGCATCCGGGCCGCGCTCACCGCTGGCTGGCAGACGGCCGAGAACCCGCCGGAGCGTCCCACGGTCGCGGATGAACTCGATCACGTGGCGTTCTATCTCGCGGACGTGTTGTATCGCGTGCTGCCGGTGTACTACGAGGACCTGAACGATGCCTTCGCCACGCAGTTCGGCGACGCGGGCGAGTTGCCGACCGTGCTGCGCTTCGCGAGCTGGGTCGGGGGCGACATGGATGGCAATCCGAATGTCGGTGCCGACACCATCGCGGCCGCGCTTGCGACCCAGCGCAGCCTGATCATCGCGCGCTACCGCAAGGACATCGCGCACCTCGGCAGCGTGCTCAGCCAGTCCACCTCGCGCGTGGGTGTCGATGCGGCGGTGCGCGACCGCATCGATGACTACCGCTTGCGCCTGCCGAAGGCGGCGGCCAGGCTCAAGGCGCGCCACGTCGACATGCCGTACCGCTCCCTGCTCGCCCTGATGTCGGCGCGGCTCGCCGCCACCGAGCAGGAGAAGCTCAATGGCTATGCGAGCGCGGGCGAGTTCATCGCGGACCTGGAACTGATCGGCACGAGCCTGCGATCGCATCGGGGTGAACACGCCGGTGGCTTTGCCTTCCGGCGCGTGCTCAGGCGCGCACGCAGCTTCGGGTTTCACCTCGCCACGCTCGATGTGCGCCAGGACAGCGCGGTGCATGCGGCGGCGCTCGGCGCTTGCCTGAAGGCCGCCAATCCGACCGGGGTGCGGAATGACGGCGCTCCCGATGCAGCGGCGTTGGCGCCGGATGCGCTCGCCGAACGCATTGCCGCCGCGCGCCAGGTGCTGGATGGCAACTCACCGGCGCGCGAGCCGGAAGATCCGGCCGCGCGCGCCACCCTCGCCGTGTTCCGCACCCTGGCCGCAGCACGCCGCCAGTATGGCGATGCAGCGCTCGGGCCCTACATCGTCAGCATGAGCCGCAGCGCCGCCGACGCACTCGCGGTGCTGGCGCTGGCGCGACTGGCCGGCACCCGCGGCGACATTCCGATCGACGTCGCGCCCCTGTTCGAAACCGTGGCCGATCTGGAAGCCGCGCCGGCAACGCTGCGCTCGCTGCTCGACGATCCGCACTATCGCGCCCACCTGCGTGCGCGTGGCGATCGCCAGGTGGTGATGCTCGGCTATTCCGACAGTGCCAAGGACGCCGGGCTGATGAGTTCACGCTGGGCCCTGCAACAGGCCCAGATCCAGCTCGCCGCGCTGGGGCGCGAGGCCGGCGTGCGGATCGAGTTCTTCCACGGTCGCGGCGGCTCGCTCAGTCGCGGCGGCGGCAAGACCGAGCGTGCCGTGATCGCGGCACCGCGCGGCACCGTCGATGGCTACCTGCGCGTCACCGAGCAGGGCGAGGTCATCCATCGCAAGTACGGGATCCGCGCGCTGGCCTTGCGCCACCTCGAACAGATGAGTGCAGCGGTCTTGCGCGCCACGCTGCGGCCGCGGCCGCCCGAGCCGCGCGAAGCCGCGTGGCGCGAAATGATGGGCGAGATGGCACAGGCCGCGCGCCGGCAGTATCGCGCCCTGGTGCACGAGGACGCCGGCTTTCCCGACTACTTCCGCGCCGCCACTCCGATCGACCTGATCGAACGCCTGCGCCTGGGTTCGCGCCCGCCCAAGCGCGCGGGTTCCGGCGAGGTGGGTTCACTGCGCGCCATTCCCTGGGTCTTCGCCTGGTCGCTCAACCGCTGCGGGCTCACCGGCTGGTACGGCATCGGCACCGGGCTGACGCACGGCATCGAGCGCTACGGCATCGATGCCGTGGCCGAGATGGCGCGCGACTGGTCGTTCTTCCAGGTGCTGGTGGAGGACGTGGAGATGGTGCTGGCCAAGTCCGACCTCGACATCTTCGAAGCCTATTCGCAACTCGCGGGCGCGGCCCATGCGCATTACTTCCCGCGCATCGCCGGCGAATTCACCCGCGCCTGCGAGTCGATCCTGCGGATCAAGCGCGCCGACGAACTGCTGGCCAACGATCGCCGCCTGCGCGAATCGATTCGCCTGCGCAATCCCTACGTCGACCCGATCAGCCTGCTGCAGGTTGAAGCGCTGGCGCGCTGGCGCGCCGCGGGCCGGCCCGAGGACGCCCTGTACCGGGCCCTGGTGGCGACGGTGAACGGAATAACGGCGGGCGTGCAGAACACGGGGTGAGGGATCGCGGCATCGGCCGCAAATTGTGAGCCGGCTCGTCGCGCAAAAGGCGCCGTTTCACTGGGCGGGGTACTGGGCTGTTGCCCCGCTCCACTCCAAGGGTTACGCTGATCCTGAACAACAATTATCAGGAGTCCGGTTTTGGCCGCTACCGTCAAACTCAGCACCGCCCGCGAACTGGTCGAGGCCGGGTCGGTGCGCCATGCGTCGATCATCGGTCAGGCCGGAGGTTACGCCGTCTTGCTCCGCGTGGGCATGCAGGAGCGCGCCCTTTCGACCAAGGGCGGCACGCCGCGCCTGTTTGCGGGCCTCGATGCAGCCGCCCGCGTGCTGCGCGATGCGCTGGGCGTGGCGCGCTTCGACGTCGACGCGAGCGGCTACAGCGCGGCCGACGCGCGGCGCCGGCGACCGGATCGGTCCGCCGCGCTGCGCGAACTGCATGCCGCGGCCGAGCATGACGCGTGGTTCCGGCGCGAGGTGCAGCAGGCGCTGAAGGAAGCGGCCGATCCAGCGACCGAATGGGTCAGTCAGGACGATGCCGAACGCGAGGCGGCCGCGGCGCGCAAGCGTTATCGGGCAATGGCCGAACGGCAGGAGAAAGCGAAGGCCTCGGCGTGACCTTCCGTCTTCGCTGGCTGCCGCGCGCCGTCGCGACGCGGCGAGCACAGATCGACTACATCGCCGGCGAAGATCCGCGAGCGGCCGAACGGCAAGACGAACGCATCGGTCAGGTGGTGGCGAACCTGGCCGCACATCCCCGCATGGGGCGCGACGGACGCGAGCCCGGGACACGCGAACTCGTCGTGGCGCGGACGCGCTTCGTCGTTGTGTACCAGATCGAGGATGCCACGCAGACGGTTTCGATCCTGCGCGTGTTGCACGGCGCGCAGCAGTGGCCGCTCGTGGACGCTGCCAAGTAGCGCCGGTACCCCCGCTGCCAACGAGGTGCGACGATGCGATCGAGACCCTCCAGACATATTGCTGCGCTCAACGGGTGCAGGTTGGTGCTCCTGCTTTTGATCGTGCCGCATGCCGCGGTGTCTCGGGATGCCGATCTACTGGCCTCAGCCACCGCGACCCCGTCGGTCGGGCTGGCGATCGGAAGCGGGGTCGTCGTTACCACCACCGTGACGAATTCGGGGCCAAACGCAGCGAGCGGTTCTTGTCAGGGTTGCCGCTTCGAACGCCGGCCTGCGTGGTCCGCCGGCCGCCGGAATCCCCAACCTTCCGTGGCTACTCGTCGAAGCGCAGGTGCTTCACCGATTTGCCGTGGCGGCGGATCAGCTTCAGTGCCTCGATCCCGACCGTGATGTGGTTCTCCACGAAACTCGCGCTGACCGCCGCATCCGAGGCTTCGGTTTTCACGCCTTCGGGGATCATGGGTTGGTCCGACACCAGCAGCAGCGCGCCCGAGGGAATCTCGTTGGCGAAGCCCGCGGCGAACACCGTGGCGGTTTCCATGTCGATCGCCATGCAACGCAGCTTGCGCAGGTAGTCCTTGAACGCGTCGTCGTGTTCCCAGACGCGGCGGTTGGTGGTGTAGACGGTGCCGGTCCAGTAGTCGTGGCCGAGGTCGCGGATCATGGTGGACACCGCGCGCTGCAGGGCGAAGGCCGGCAGTGCGGGCACTTCGGGCAACAGGTAGTCGTTCGAGGTGCCCTCGCCGCGGATTGCCGCGATCGGCAGCACCAGGTCGCCCAGTTGGTTCTTGCGCTTCAACCCGCCGCACTTGCCCAGGAACAACACCGCCTGCGGGCCGTAGGCGCTGAGCAGGTCCATCACCGTCGCGGCGTTGGCGCTGCCCATGCCGAAATTGATCATGGTGATGCCGTCGAAGGTGGCGCTCGGCATCGGCCGGTCGCGGCCCACGACCGGCGCCCCGGTCAGGCGCGAGAAGTGGTCCAGGTAGCCGCCGAAGTTGGTGAGCAGTACATGCTTGCCGAACTCGGCCACCGGCACGCCGGTATAACGCGGGAGCCAATTGCTGACGATCTCGTTCTTGTCTTTCATGCGATCCGCTTCGATGGGGGCGCCGGCGACGCCACGCCGGCCGGTGATCAATGCTGGGTATCGCGGTCGATTCTAGCCGTTCCGGGCACCAGACTTGCGCCGACCGCAAAGGGGTACGATGGGCGGCAGCGAGGGTGCCGGGTAGGCCATCGCCGCGACGCCAGCCGGGGAGGGCGGCATGGACGGATCGTTGCCGGGCCGGGTGCGCAGCCTGCACCAGGACGGGCCATTGGGACGCTGGCGCATCGACCTGTGCGCGCCATGTGCGGCGCTGGCCGCGCAGGTAGACCTGCTTTGGTACGGCGAAGGCCGCGTCGCATACCAGCGAGATCGCATCCTGCCCACCGGTGGCGCCTACGTGCTGATCAACCTGGGGCCAGCCCAATACCGTATCGAGCCTGGCCCGCCCGAACGCCGGATCCCCTTCGACGACATCTGGTACCTGGGGCCGCACACCGGCCCGATCGATGCCGAGGCGCCGCACGGCAATGCCCTGCTTGGCATCGCCTTGCGTGCCAGCGGATCGCATGCCTGGATCGGCACCCGCGCCGACACCCTTGTCGACCGCACCCTGCCGCTGGCGGATCTGGTCGGGGCGTCGGCCGAGGCCTTGCGCGAGCGCCTGCTCAATGCCGCAGACGCGACGACGCGTTTCGAACTGGTGGAAGACTGGCTGCTGCGCCGCCTGCATCCACGCCGCAACACACATGCGGTGGTCGAATGGGCCGTGGCACGAATCGCGGACGCAGGCGGGCAGCTGGGCATGGCCGAGCTGGCGCGGGCGTCGGGCTACAGCCGCAAACACCTGGCTGAACTGTTCCGCGAGCAGGTCGGACCGAGCCCCAAAGTCCTGGCGCGCCTGCA
This sequence comes from Chiayiivirga sp., assembly GCA_022647565.1. GTDB lineage: Bacteria > Pseudomonadota > Gammaproteobacteria > Xanthomonadales > Xanthomonadaceae > JALCLA01. Next base: position 515,446 of record JALCLA010000002.1, on the reverse strand, counting down.
CCGTTTCCGCCGCGCCTTGCGCCTGCTTGACGGGGCAAGCCACGTGCCGTGGGTTGAGCTGGCGGCGCGATGCGGCTATTACGACCAGGGCCATCTGATTCGTGACTTCAACGCCTTCTGCGGCTTCGCGCCGGGGGAGTTCCTCCGGCATCAGCGCGCCGACGCCACCAGCATCGTGCTGAGGTGACATTTTTCCAAGACACCCGCCTGCCCATCGATCACGCTGGATGCCGCATTCCCTTCCACCGTCTGGAGTCACCTGCCATGCCTGAATTCAATCTCTGGGCCGTCATCGCTGCCGCCGTGTCTTCGTTCGTGCTGGGTGGCCTGTGGTATTCGCCACTGCTCTTCGGCCGTGCCTGGCAGCGCGCCACCGGCTTGAGCGACTCGCAGCTGCAAGGTGGCAACATGGCATTGATCTTTGGCCTGTCCTTGCTGCTATCCCTGATTGCATCGTTCGTGTTTGCGATGTTCCTGGGGCCGCGACCACCGCTGGCGCTCGGCCTGGGAGCCGGCTTCTCCGCCGGGCTTTGCTGGGTCAGTGCCAGCTTCGGCATCAACTACCTGTTCGAACGCAAATCACTCAAGCTGTTCCTGATCAACGCGGGCTACCACACCCTGCAGTTCACCCTGATCGGGCTGATCCTGGCGCTGTGGCCCTGACGGCTGCACGACTTCGGAGGGCAATGCATGAAGATCGAACTTCGTAGCGACAAGCCGGTCACCGACGCCGCCTGCAAGGCCGAGACGGGCAGGACGCAACTCGAATGGTATGAAGTGCTGGATGCATTCGGCGGCCCGGACAAGGGCCGGCGCGAACTGGGCAATCATCTGTACGAGACCCACAAGGTCGATCCGTGGTGGAGCGCGACCATCAACATCGGCTACGAAGCTGCGCACGGGCTGAAGGAAAAGGACGGCCGCGCCAAGGGCTACACCATCTGCGCGACCAAGAGCATCAAGGCGACGCCGGATGCGTGTTACGCCCGGTTCGCATCCGCCACCTCTCTCGATGCCTGGCTGGGCGCGGGACATGCGCTGGATTTCAAGGACGGCGGCAGCCTGGTCAATGCCGACGGCAATCGTGCCGCGATTCGGAAACTCTCGCCCGGCAAGACCATCAAGCTCGTGTGGCAGCAGGTCGGCGCGGCGCCCGATACGCCGGTCGAGGTCAAGTTCCAGCCGAGTGGCGCCAAGACCACGGTGATGGTGACGCACGAACGGCTTCAGACCCGGGAAGAAGCGGACGGACTGCGGCGCGCCTGGGGCGAAGCCCTGGAGCGTCTGAAAGCGCGGATCGAATCGGCATGAGGCAGCCCGCCGATTGCTGACCGGAGGCGGGATGGACGCGCCACACGCCAGGTCGTTGCCGCCGCCGAGCCTCGCGACGCTCAATCCGCCGATCCGCGGCTACCGCTATTTCGCAGCCGCGGCGCATTGGCCGTTCGTGTCCGGGCAGGGCATCGATTCGTTGCGCAACACCTGGTGGATGGCCGAACACGCCTTGCTGGCCTATGCCGAGCCGGGCGTGGTTCTTGCCGCGCTCGAAGCGCACGACTATCGGGTGCAGGTGTTCCAGGATCCGGCCAGCAGCGGCCACGCCTACGTGGCCGTGACGGCGGATCACGCGGTGCTGGCCTTCCGCGGCACCGAAACGGTGAACCCCGGCGATGCACCCGGCAAGATCATCGAGGTGGCGCGCGACTGGCGGGTCGATGCACGGTTCGGGCAGGTGCCGCTGGCCGAGGTCGGGCTTGCACATGGCGGCTTCGTCTCGGCACTCGACGCACTGTGGCCGCAGATCGAACCTTGCCTGGCGCTTGCGCCGCGCTGGTGGTGCACGGGGCACAGCCTCGGTGGGGCGCTCGCGGCGCTGGCCGCGCTTCGATTGCATCGCGCCGGCCACGCACTGGCCGGCGCGATCACCTTCGGCCAGCCCCGCTGCGGCGATCGTGTGCTGGCGCAGGCCCTGGACGCGTTGCCGCTGCGACGCGTGGTGAATGGCTGCGATCTGGTGCCGCGCTTGCCGCCATCACGTCTGGGATTCAAGCACGGCGGCCAGCGCCTGCATCTGGACGCGCAACGCTTGCGTGACTACGGAGCGACGCTGCGCGCGCACCTGCGCGAGTTCCCGCGCACCCTGCGTCACGGCCCGGGCGCGCTCACCCCGATCGAACTGATCGATCACGCGCCGCTGCATTACGCAATCAAGTGCCACAACGCGGTGGTTGCCGGCGAAGCGCCATGACGCAACGGCGGCGCGATTCGGCGCCGTGGCGAAGCGGGCGCCACCGTGCGAATCGCGCTGCGAGATTCAGGGGTTGCGCCCGGAGCCATCGGCTTCGAGGTCGCCTACTTCCACCGCAGCCTTGCGCCACTCTTCGGGTACGCCATTGAACTGCTGGTCCTGCCATTGCCAGTAGTCGCGCGGCTTCCAGTAGCGCGCGGCATGGAAATCCGGCAACTCGGCGCCGAGGTAGACGCGGCCCAGCGACGCGTCAATGACCGTGCCCGAGGCGCCGTAGGCCGGCGCGGCGTAAACCCGCGCCAAGGTGGAACCACCAGTACGACTGCCGGTGCGCTGTCGGTTGGCACGAGCGAGCACCTTTTCCAGGCGCGGCTGCGCCACGGCGTCGCCGAACCCGGCGTACAAGCCTTGGCCCAAGGCGAGCGCGGCCTCGCGTTCATGCCGATCCATCGCCTTCCAGTATTTTTCGCGGTGCGCCACGAACACCACGTATCCGCGCTCGGCCGCCAGATCCATCCAGGCATAGGCTTGGGCCCGCTGCGGCGCGGGCGCGTTCCACAACAGTTCCGCGAGCATCGCCTGTGCCGGCTTGTCGGCGTAGTGCGCGGCACGGGTGAGGTAAGCGCGTGCGAGGCCCTCGTTGCCGCGTTCCATTTCCAACAAACCGGCCTGCCGCCAGCGCAGGTCGGGGTGGCCGCGCAACATGCCCTCGCTCGACAACACCAGGCGCTGTTCGGGATTCGGTCGGGTGACATGCGATGCGCGTGGTTGCGCTACAGCCGTGGAAGCCAGCGCTGCGAACAGCACGAGCCAGGTCAATCTGGAGCCTGCGGTCGGGGTCGTCATCTCGGGTCCTTGGTGGAAGGGCAGTGGCAGGGCGACTCGGAACGGCAAGGCGCGGCTGCCATCCACCGGACGCGTCGCGGAGCCGTGCCGTCGCGCGCGATGGGGGCATCGCGCAGGGCATACTCGAACCACCGCACGGAACCGCCCCCATGAAGTTCGTCTGGTATTTTGATTTCATCTCGCCCTTCGCCTACCTGCAGTGGCAGCGCGTACGCGAACTGGCGCAGCAGCACGAGATCGAATTCCGCCCGATCCTGTTCGCGGGGTTGTTGCAGCATCACGGCCACAAGGGCCCGGCCGAGATCCCGGGCAAGCGCGAGTTCACCTATCGCTTCGTGCAATGGCAGGCCGATCGCATCGGCGTCGTGCTGAATTTCCCGCCGGCGCATCCGTTCAATCCGCTCGCCGCCCTGCGTCTGTGTGTCGCCGCCGATTGCAGCGTCACAGCGATCGACGCGATCTACGCGCATCTATGGCGCGATGGCCGCGCCGGCGACAGCGCCGATGCGTTGCGCGTGGTGGCAGGCGCCTTGGGCATTGCCGACATCGACGCCGCGCTGGTGCAAGCCGAGGTGAAGGAGCGACTGCGCGCGAACTTCGACGCCGCGCTGGCCGATGGCGTGTTCGGCGTGCCCAGCCTCGTCGCGGACGGCGAGGTGTTCTGGGGCCTTGATGCCACGCCCATGTTCGAGCAGTGGCTGGCGGACCCGGTGGCGTTCGAAACCGCGAAGATGCGCGCCTTGCGCCACTGGCCCGAAGGCATTGCGCGCCGGGTCTGACGGCGGCACCGGCGGCACGCGGTCACGCCCCAAGCTTTCGGCAGGTGGCGGGGGCGGGCACGAGCAGGTACGGTGCCGGTCCCTGGTCGCGCCGGACGCGGCGGTTTTCTGTCTTGAGGAGTGGAATCATGCGGTTGACGCGAGCACTGACGGCGGCGATAGCCCTGGCCCTGACCACGACGGCGGGTTGGGCCGCGGACAAGAAGAAGGACGAGGCCCCGAAGTGGGATGTGTCCGCCGCGCACGGCAAGACCAAGCAGATCGCGTTCAGAACCGACGAAGGCACCTGGATGGACGTGGACGTGAGCCCGGATGGCAAGACCATCGCGTTCGACCTGCTCGGCGATCTCTACCTGCTGCCGATCGAGGGCGGTGAGGCGAAGCGCCTGACCTCGGGCCCCGCGTTCGACGTGCAGCCGCGCTTCTCGCCGGATGGCAGGGAACTCGCCTTCACCTCCGATCGCGGCGGCGGCAACAACCTGTGGCGCATCGGCGTGGACGGCAAGAACCCCGCGCCGGTGAGCAAGGAAAACTTTCGCCTGATGAACAATCCGGTCTGGACGCCCGACGGGCAGTACCTGATCGGGCGCAAGCACTTCACCGGCGAGCGTTCGCTCGGTGCCGGGGAACTGTGGATGTTCCATCGTTCCGGCGGCGCGGGCCTGCAGCTCACCAAGCAGAAGAACGACCAGCAGGACCAGGGCGAGCCTTCGATCTCGCCCGATGGCCGCTACGTGTATTTCTCCGAGGATGTGAGCGCAGGGCCGTTCTTCCAGTACAACAAGAACCCGCACGACACGATCTACGCGATCCGTCGCCTCGATCGCGACACCGGCGAAGTCATCAACCTGGTCAACACCTCCGGCGGCGCGGTGCGGCCCGAGGCCTCGCCCGATGGCAAGCGCCTGGCCTTCGTCAAGCGGCTGCGCGAGAAGTCGGTGCTGCACACGCTCGACCTGGCATCGGGCGAAGTGAAGCCGTTGTGGGACGGCCTCAGCCACGACATGCAGGAGGCCTGGGCCATCTTCGGCCCGTACGCGAATTACGACTGGCTGCCCGATTCCAGCGCCTTGGTAGTGTGGGCCAAGGGCAAGCTGTGGAAGGTCGATGCGCAATCCGGCGCGGCCAGCAACATCCCGTTCTCGGCGCAGGTCGAGCAGACCGTGGCCGATCCGCTGCGCTTCGAACGCAAGCTGGACGCCGGCCGCTTCTCGCCGAAGATGATCCGTGACGTGGCCACGTCACCCGATGGCAAGCGCGTGGTTTTCCATGCGCTTGGCCACTTGTGGACCAAGGCCCTGCCGAACGGCGAGCCGCAGCGCCTGACCACGAACACCGGCGTGTACGAATACCAGCCCAGCTTCAACGCGCGCGGCGACAAGCTGCTCTACACGGTGTGGAGCGATGCCGATCTCGTCACCTTGCGCGAGCGCGACTTCGCCAGCGGCAGCGAGCGCGACGTCACCAGCAAGAAAGGTTTCTACTACGGCGCACGTTATTCGCCCGACGGCTCGAAGATCGTCTATTCGCGCACCGGCGGCGGTGGGCTCACCGGCAGCCTGTGGTCGGGCGAACCCGGCATCTACGTCATGCCGGCCGCGGGCGGCGACGCGCGTCGCATTGCGAAGAGTGGCGAAGCGCCGCAGTTCTCGGCCGATGGCAAGCGGGTTTACTTCTTCACCGGCGGTGGCCTGTCGAAAAAGCTGATGTCGGTGGGCCTGAACGGCGAAGAGTCGCGCGAGGTATTCAGCCTCAAGTATCCGGACCTCGTCAGCATCAGCCCGGACGGCAAGTGGGTGGCGTTCACCGAGTTGTTCAATGCCTACGTCGCGCCGCTGCCGCACACTGGCGGCGTGATCGAGCTGAGCAAGGACACCACCGCGATCCCGCTCACGCGCGTGACGCGCGACAGCGGTTCCTACCTGCACTGGGCGGCGGATTCGCGTTCGTTGCACTGGATGGTGGGCGATGAATACTACTCGCGCGAACTCACCGACCTGTTCGCGTTCGTGCCGGGCGCGGCAAAGGAATTGCCCAAGCCCGAGTCCGCCAGGGGCGTGACGCTCGGCCTCGCGGCCACGGTGGATGCGCCGCGCGACACGGTCGCGTTCAGCGGTGCACGCATCGTCACCATGCGCGATTCACGGCACACGCAGGAGGTGATCGAGGATGGCGTGATCGTGGTCGAGGGCGACACCATTCGCGCGGTGGGCGAGCGTGGCGAGGTGGTGATTCCCGCCGGTGCGCGCCAGATCGATGCCAGCGGCAAGACCATCGTGCCGGGTTACGTCGATGCGCACGCGCACGTGGCCAACTTTGGCGGCGGGGTGATTCCGCAGGCGAACTGGGCCTATTACGCCAATCTCGCCTTCGGCGTCACCACCGCGCACGACCCGTCCGCCACCACCGAATTCGTCTACTCGCAGGCGGAACTGGTGAAGAGCGGACAGATGGTCGGGCCGCGCATGTTCTCCACCGGCACCATCCTTTACGGCGCCGATGGCGACTTCAAGGCCGTGGTCGATTCGCTCGACGACGCGCGTTCGCACCTGCGCCGGATGAAGGCCAATGGCGCGTTCAGCGTGAAGAGCTACAACCAGCCGCGGCGCGAGCAGCACCAGCAGATCAACCAGGCCGCGCGCGAACTCGGCATGAACGTGGTGGAGGAAGGTGGCAGCACCTTCTTCCTCAACCTGCCGATGATCCTCGACGGGGTCAGCACGATCGAACACAACATCCCGGTGGCACCGTTGTATCGCGACGTGATCGAACTGTGGAAGCAGACCGACGTGCGCAACACGCCGACGCTCGTGGTGAGCTATGGCGGGCTCTCCGGCGAATACTGGTGGTATGCGCGCGACGCGGTGTGGGAAGACAAGAAGCTCAACCGCTTTTTCCCGCGCGAGACCCTCGATGCGCGCTCGATCCGGCGTGAGACTGCGCCCGATTGGGACTACTGGCACATCGAGGTGGCGAAGGCGGCGAAGTCGCTGCGTGATGCCGGCGTGCGCATCCAGACCGGCGGCCACGGCCAGCTGCAGGGCCTGTCCCCGAACTGGGAAACCTGGATGTTGACCCAGGGCGGCTTCAGCAACTGGGAAGCGCTGCGCGCGGCGACCTTCGACGGGGCCGATTCGATCGGATTCGGTTCGCAGCTTGGCTCGCTCGAGGTGGGCAAGAAGGCCGATCTCGTGGTGCTCAATTCCAACCCGCTGGAGAACATCCGCAGCACCATCGACACGCGCTACGTGATGGTGAACGGTCGATTGTTCGACGTGGACGCCGACATGGCCGAGATCGGCAACCGCGCGGTGCCGGCGCCGATCTTCTACTGGCAGCGACATGGTGGCGCGGGCGTGAGCTTCGGCCTCGAGTACGGTCCCACCGCAACCTGCCATTGCCCGAAGTCGGGTCAGGGGCATCGTCACTGACGCGACATCGGGGCCGGTTGCGACGTGCCGGCCCGGTTCCCCGTCCACGCACAGACCGGTGTTCGCGTGAACGCCGCCCACAAGGAGCAGGCAATGAAACGGAAGGCATGGGCGACAGTTGTTGGCGCGGCGGCAATGCTCGCGGCGAATGCGGCGATGGCGCAGGAACTGGATTGGCACGTCGGGCTTGGCCTCGCCTCCGAGCTGGATGGTCGCGGCCCCTTCGATTTCGGCGGCAGTGCCGACGCCGAGAACGCCGGCGCCCTGTTCGCCGGGGCGCGCTGGGGCAGCGGCTTCGGGGTGGAAGCGGCTTATGTCGACCTTGGCCGCTTGCGTCACAGCGCCGTGGCCGACGCCGGGTATGACGTCGATGGCGAGTTGTGGTCGGTGGGTGCCACCTATTCGATCCGGCTTGATGCGATCGAGCCCTACGCCAAGCTCGGTTGGTTCTCTCGCGAGGAGGATGGCGTTGCAATCAGCATCGCCGGCCCGCGTCCGCTGCAACTGGACGATGACGGCCTGACGGGCGAGGTGGGCCTGCGCTGGCGCGTGAACGAGCCATTCGCCCTGCGCCTGGGCTATGTCTGGTACGACCTCGAACCCGACAGCGACGCCAGCGCGCAGCTCGGCGCGGAGTGGCATTTCTGAGCCAACCACCGCAGCCGATCCTGCTGTCCTGGAGCGGCGGCAAGGATTCGGCATGGACCCTGCGGGCGCTGCGTCGCGATCCGCGTTGGTGCGTCTGTGGCCTCGTGACCACGGTCACCAGCGGCTACGAGCGCATCAGCATCCACGGCTTGCGGCGTGAAATCCTGCACGCGCAAGCCGCCGCGGCCGGGCTGCCGGTGATCGAGGCGCGCATCCCGCCCGCCGCCGACAACGCAAGCTACGAGGCGGCCTTTGCACAGGCGCTGGAAGTCGCCCGCGAACGCACGCCGGAGCTGTCGCACATCGCGTTCGGTGACCTCTTTCTCGAAGACGTGCGGAGTTACCGCGAAGCCTTGTGTGCCGGCCTGGGCTGGACTCCGGTCTTTCCCCTGTTCGGCGTCGATACCGCGCTGCTGGCGCGCGAGATGATCGACGCAGGCTTGCGCGCAACGCTGTGCTGCATCGATACCACGCAGCTTGATCCACGCCACTGCGGCCGCGAGTTCGACGCGGACCTGCTCGCCGAGTTGCCGGCTTCGGTCGATCCCTGCGGCGAGCGTGGCGAGTTCCATACCTGCGTCCACGCCGGGCCGATGTTCGAGCGACCGCTGCACCTGCAGGCCGGCGAACGGCTGCTGCGCGACGACCGTTTCATGTATTGCGAGCTGTCCCTCGACTCGCCAAGCTAGGCCGGAATCCCGGTTGCGGAGTGGTCATGGCGCAGCGCTACTTCCTCACGCTGGCCGATCCTGCAAAGGCACGCGGCAGCGAGGCGTCACTGAGTTTTCGTTCGGTCGGTGCCGATGGCTTTGCGCAGGAGCTGGAAGCCGCGTTGCGCACGCCGCGGCTATTCGAGGCCTGGCGCGACATGCAGCAAGACCCGGAGGAAGTCGATCCGGCCCTCGGGGTGGTTGATCCGCTCGCCACCGTGCGCGGCGAACAGCGCAACCTGAAGATCGATCTGGTCGCGACCACCTCCCTGGCGGGCAGCGTGCTGCGGCATCGCCTGCGCCTCCTCGCCGGTAGCGGCTGGGCCTTGCACGACGTTACCTCGGCGTGACGCCGCTGGCCCCCATGGGGAATGATCGGGAAAGCGGTGTGCAATCGCCCGCGGGGGCGAGGACGATGGGCCGGATCGACCGGGAAGCTACCAGCTGAAAGTGAGCTGGATCACCGAAGCCGAGCCGCCCTCGATGCGGGTCTTGCACTCGAAGCCCTGTTTGGATTCGCCCGGCAGGCCGGCATCGAAGGTGACGCTGGAGCTGATCGTGGTGACGTTGTCGGCACCGGCCTTTGCCTTGGCGGCCATGTCGGCCTTGTCGAGCGCAAAGGTCTTGCCGCTGAGTCGGGTTGCGATTTCACCGGCGCAGGCTTCCACGGCCAGGTTGGATCCGCCACCGCCGCAGCCCGTCAGCGACAGGATCGCGACGAGCCAAACGCTCTTGCGCATGGGAAACACTCCCTCCGAGCTCCCTTGCCACCCGTTGCGGCGCGATGCGCCGAACGGCCCGAAGCTTTCCTTTCCGGATCAGGCTTCTGGCGCACGAACCTACCGTAACTTGCCGTCAAAGTCACGGAAGATGTCGATGCGGCACCCAGGTTCACGATTGGCGTGCCGGGCGTCACGTTGGTGCAATGCAGCACAAGCGCCCGCCGAGCGAAACGCCAGCCAGTGGCCTGTCACGGATGATGCGGGCGTCGGGTCGCGACGGGATGGGTGTGCGGGACGCCGAGCGTCGCGCAAGTACCGCACGGCCAGATCGAGCGGGCTACTTTCGACTTGTCCGCGGCAGGCCGCTAGTAGCGCGGCACGCGCGGGTCGATCTGGGCGGACCAGGCATCGATTCCGCCTTCCACGTTGTACAGGTCGTGGAAGCCCAGGTTGCGGAAGTGCTCCGCCGCCTGGCGGCTGGAGTTGCCGTGATGGCAGAGGAAGGCGAGTGGCAGGTCCTTGGGCAAGGCCTCGAGGCGCGCGCGCGAGTCTTCGTCCAGCACTTCGTGCGGTTGCGGAAAGGGCGCGGTCGCACGTGCGTGCGCCGGACGCACGTCGATCACGTCGACCGTGCCGGCGATGATGTGGTCGTGCAGCTCCTGCACGCTCAACGACTTCACCGCCGGCGGTGCGTTCGGATTGCGGATGGCGAGGCCCGCGCCGCGCGCATCTTCCACCCAATCGATCTCCAGACCCTTGGCACGCTGCGCACTGACGAGATCGAAGTGGATGCGCAGTCCCGCCGCTTCGCTCACGATCTCCTTGCCGTTGACGGGCTTGAGCTGGAACTGCGCGTTGAAGCGCGCATCCACGCCCAGATGCAGGGCCAGCGATGGATCCGAATTATCGAGCGCGTTGCGGATCGCATCGGCTGCGGCGGGCGTGATGTGAATGGAAGGCGGGGTGCGGTCCGGCGCCGGTTGCCCGAACAGGGCGTGCAGCTCGCCCGAGTTGAGCATGGACTCGATGATGTCGCTGCCGCCGACCAATTCCCCCTTGACGTACAGCTGCGGAATCGTCGGCCAGCTGCCGTAGGCCTTGATGCCTTCCCGGATATCGGCGTCGGCCAGCACGTCCACGCTCTCGTAGTGCTCGACGATGCCGGACAGAGCGCCGACTGCCTTGGCCGAGAACCCGCAACGCGGCGCCTCGGGCGTGCCCTTCATGAACAGCACCACGGGATGCGCGGCGAGCAGGGCTTCGATACGTTGACGCAGGGAGGGGTCGAGAGACATGGGGCCACTTCGGACAGGGGATGGGCGATTGTAGCGCTGCCGCCGCGCGCACCCAATCGCGTCCTCGCGTGGCTGGCCTCAGTGCTCCGATTCGAGCAGGCGGCGCGCGAGCGGCAGGGCCAGCCGGGTCCACTCCGAGTACAGCGTCGCGGACGGATGTAGTCCGTCCGACGCCACGAGCTGCGCCCCATGCTTGCGGCTGACGGGCGCGATATCGACACAGGTCACGCTGCGCCGGCGCGCTTCTTCGGCCACGACCGCGTTGTAGGCGTCGAGCTGGCGCGCGATCTCGGCGCGGTCGCGCCCGCTGTTCGCCCCGAACGGCGTCACGCCCCAATCGGGGATGGTGAGCACCAGCACGTGTTCCGGGCGATGCCGGGCGAGGCGGATGGCGCGCTCCAGCAGGGCGCGGAACTCCTCGCGGAAGTGCTCCGTCGAGCGCCCGCGGTACTGGTTGTTGACCCCGATCAGCAACGAGACGAAGTCCCATTCGCCGAGCGGTTCGGCCGCATCCATCGCCGCGGAAAGCTCGTCCGTGGTCCAGCCGGTGGTGGCGATGATGCGTGGCGGCGCGAGGCCGATCCCGTCGGCGCGCAGCTGCTGCGCCAGTTGCACCGGCCAGCGCGCGTGCTCCGGCACCGCTTCGCCGATGGTGTAGGAGTCGCCGAGCGCGAGGTAGCTCAGGTCGCCACCAGCCCGCGAAATCGAGGACGTCGACAGCATCGCGGCGAGCAGCAGCGAAACGCTACGCAATCGCCGCCTGGCGCGCCGGCGCGTCGAGCTGGCGTGCCAGGGCGCGCTCGATACGCGCGAACACTTCGCGGATTTCCGCCGGCTGCGGCAGCAAGGTGACGCGGAAGTGGTTGCGGTAGCGCACGTTGAAGCTCGATCCCGGCACCACCAGCACGCCTTCGTCTTCCAGCAGGCTGAGCGCGAAGCGGTGATCGTCGAAGTCCGGAATCCGCGTCGTGTCCACGCCCGGAAACGCATACAGCGCGCCCTGCGGGGCCACCAGCGAAAGCAACTCGCTGCGCTCGCAGGCATCCACCACGGCGCGGCGCGCTTCGAACAGGCGACCGCCCGGGGAGGTCAACGCGGAAATCGTGTCCGGGCCTTGCAAGGCCGCGCGTGCGGCCCATTGGCCGGGGACGTTGGCGCACAAGCGCAAGGCGCCGAGCAGATCGAGGGAATGGTGATAGTCGCCGCTGCGGATCGGATCGCCCGACAGCGTGGCCCAGCCGACCCGGTAACCGCAGGCGCGGTGTACCTTCGACAGCCCGCCGAAACTCAGGCAGGGCGCATCGCCCGAGAGCGAGGACAGCGGCACGAACTCGGCCGCATCGTAGGTGATGCCGTCGTAGATCTCGTCCGCCATCAGCAGCAGGCGATGTTTCTCCGCGATGCGCACCAGGGCCTGCACGGTGTCGCGCGGATAGACCGCGCCGGAGGGGTTGTTCGGGTTGATCAACACCAGGGCGCGAGTGCGCGCGGTGATGAGTTTTTCGACCTGTTCCGGATCGGGCTGGAAGCCGTGCTCGGGCTTGCAGTCGTAGTACACCGGCACGCCGTCATTGAGGATGGTAGCGGCGCTCCACAGCGGGTAATCGGGGCTGGGCAGCAGCACTTCATCGCCAGGATTGAGCAAGGCGCGCAGCGCCATGTCGATCAGTTCGCTCACGCCATTGCCCATGAAGACGTGGTTGGCGCTCACGCCGTGCGCGCCGCGCGCCACTTGCTGCGCCGCGACGGCCTCGCGCGCTTCGCTCAGACCTTGCTGGTGGCAATAGGGATCGCTTTCGGCCATGTGCCGGGCGATCGCGTCCTGTAGATGCTGCGGTGCACGGAAGCCGAACGCCCCCGGATTGCCGATGTTGAGCTTGATCAGCTCGCGGCCCTGGGCCTCCAGGTCGCGCGCGCGGCGCGCGAGCTCGCCGCGGATTTCATAGCGGACCTGGGACAGGCGTTGGCGGGTCGGGACGGTGCGGTGGGGCATGGACGCGCGAGGGCAGGGCAGGACTGGCCCTAGCCTAGCGGAATTTGTGCGCTGCGGCATCGGGCCGCATGGCAATTTGCGGGCGTTTTCAGCGTTTATCCGTCGCTTGATCGCGCAAAGCCGCCGCCGAGAGGATCGCCAGGCTGAGTTCGGTTCCCAGCGCGAACCACAGGAACGGCGTCGCCGACCCTGCCAACGCAATGCCCAACACCCGCGCCGCGCCGATCCCGCCGTAGCTCGCCAGGCACAGGATCAACCCGTGCCGGCGCGCGCCCCCCAGATCGGCGGCAATCAACAGCCCGCCCAAAGCCAGTTCCAACCCGCCATAGAATGCCCGCAATTCCGTGGCGGCCAGATCGCCCTGCAACGCGATGCCGGCGGCCGCAAGCGTTTCCAGCGGTGACACGAGGAAGGCCAGGCCGAAGGCGAGAAAGCCGAGGCCGCCGAGCCAGAGGACAAAACGCGCAAACAAGTTCATTTGGGGATCCGGTTCGACTCCGGCCGCAGCTTACTTCAGCCCCGGCGCGAACCCGGCCGGGGACCGGCTTACACTGGGCCGATGCCCACGCACTCCGCAAGTCGCTGTCCCGCCGGAACGCGCCCGTGCCTCTCCGCCATCGGTTGGCGCGACGATGCGCCGGCAGGCGCGGCCCTGCTTTCGGACGGCTCGGGCCGCGTCGCGCGCGTCACCGAACAACACCGCTCGCATTACGTCGTCAGCGACGGCGCGCGCGAGTTCAAGGCGCAGGCGCCCGCGCCCTGGACGCGCAAGGATGTGGCGCCGGAAACGCGCGCGGCGGTGGGCGACTGGGTGCGGCTCGATCCAGAGCGCGATCAGATCCTGGAACTGCTGCCGCGCTCCAGCCTGTTCAAGCGCGGCGCCGCGGGCGAGCACTACAAGCAACAGACCATCGCGGCCAACATCGACATCGTGTTCGTGGTCACCGGGCTGGACGGGGATTTCAACCCGCGCCGGATCGAGCGCTATCTGGTGCTGGTGATGAACAGCGGCGCGCGTCCGGTGGTGGTGCTGACCAAGGCCGATCGCTGCGAGGAGGTCGAGGCGTTGCGCGCGCGTCTGGCGCAAATCGAAGGCGGCGGCGTGCCGGTGCATGCGGTCAACGCCAAGGATGCAAGCAGCGTGGCGGAACTGCATCCCTATCTGGGCGCAGGCGTCACCGCAGTGCTGGTCGGATCGTCCGGCGCTGGCAAATCCACCCTCACCAACACCTTGCTCGGGATCGAGAAGATGAAGACCGGCGCGGTGCGCGAAGCGGATTCGCGCGGCCGCCACACCACCACGCATCGCGCCCTGATTCCGTTGCCGCAGGGTGGCTGCCTGATCGACACTCCGGGCATGCGCGAACTCAAGCTCACCGGCGAGGAAGAACTTGCCGATACCGTGTTCGACGACATCGAAGCCTTCGCGTCAGGCTGCAAGTTCCGCGATTGCCGGCACGAGGCCGAGCCCGGTTGCACCGTGCGCGCCGCGCTCGAGCGTGGCGAGATCGATGCGGGACGTTGGGAGAACTACCGCAAGCTGCAGGCAGAGCTGGGCGCGGCCTCGAATTCGCTCGCGGCGCAACAGGCGAAGAAGGCCGCGGAGCGGGTGGGAAACAAGGCCTTGAACAAGCGACTCACGGAAAAGTACGGCAGGCGTTGACCCGCGTCGCTTCTAGTCCGGGATGCACACCGAGGGCTGACCGCTGCAACTGTACCCCGACTCGACCGCGCAACTGGCGCTACAGCCGTCGCCGCCGACCGTGTTTCCGTCGTCGCAGGCTTCGCCCGCCGCAACGAGACCATCGCCACAGATTGTCTGGCAGACGGAGGGCGTTCCGATGCACGTGAACCCCGACTCGACCGCGCAACTGGCGCTGCAGCCATCACCGCCGGCCGTGTTGCCGTCGTCGCAGGCTTCGCCCGCCGCAACGAGACCATCGCCACAGATTGTCTGGCAGACGGAGGGCGTGCCGATGCACGTGAACCCCGACTCGACCGCGCAGCTGGTGCTGCAGCCATCGCCGCCGACGGTGTTTCCGTCGTCGCAGGCTTCGCCCGCCGCAACGAGACCATCGCCACAGATTGTCTGGCAGACGGAGGGCGTTCCGATGCACGTGAACCCCGACTCGACCGCGCAGCTGGTGCTGCAGCCGTCGCCGCCGACGGTGTTTCCGTCATCACAGGCTTCGCTGCTTGCGCGAAAGCCATCGCTGCACACGGCGACGCAAGTGGAAGGTGCTCCAGCGCAGTAGTTTCCGAATTCGATCTGGCACTGATCCGAGCAGCCATCACCGGCAACGGCGCCTCCGTCATCACAGGTTTCCGTATCCTGGATGGCGCCATCCGGGCACACGTAGTCCTCGAACCCCGTGCGAAAGATGACTTGTTGGAAACTCACCGCGGCCCATGTCGGGTGACCCAACCCAATCAACGCCAATGCCAGTACCGCACGGTGCGAGATCATGAGACGTATCCACGCCAAGGCTAGTGCCAAGGCTACCCCTTTCGAAGATGGCGCGCATTTCCGCAAGCCCGGTGAATGCCCGCGCGTCGGGCGCTATAGTCTGCCCATGCCCACAAACAGCGTTGGCCAGGACCTCGGCTCCTTGCGGATATTCGCAGCCCTCGATCAGCGCCTGGTGGCCGCAGTCAAGGGCATCAAGCTGCTCAGCGCGGTGAGCTGGCCGGCGCGGGTGCAGCAGGAGTTCCTCGCGCGCTGGCACCGGGGCGAGGCGCGCTTGCCGGAGGTGGAGTATCCGCGCTTCGAGTTTTCCGAGGTGCGCGCCGAACTCGATGCGATCGCGGCCGGCTGCGATCCGCAGCATCCGCTTGGGGACTACCTGCATCGCACGGTAGAAAGCTATCGCATCGCGACTCGCCTGCTCGAAGCGTTGGGCAGAAACGAGGTTACCGAGCATTCGATCCGCCTGTTCGGCAAGCCCGGGGATCGTTTGCCCGGCGGCGAGTTGAGCAATACCGATGCGGCCCGGCACTTCATCGGCCTGGCCGACGAGCTGGATCGTGAACTGACCCAGCACGAGTCGGACTACGTGCTGCCGGCCGAGATCCTGCAAGTCGAGCTGCAGGAGCAGATTTCGCGCTTTTTCGTGCATCACAAGGTGCGGGTCGACATCGATCCCGACCTGATCGCCAAGGCCGCCGCCGGCCCCACCCGCATCCGCCTGCGCGCCGCCACCGGTTTCACCGAGTACGACCGCCACCAGCTGCTCGAACACGAAGCCTTCGTGCATTCGCTCACCGCGCTGAACGGGCGCGAACAGCCGAACCTGCCCTCGCTGGCACTGAACTCGCCGCGCACCACGGCGACGCAGGAAGGCCTGGCCACGTTCGCCGAACTCATCACCGGCGCGATCGACATCGGCCGGATGAAGCGCATCAGCTTGCGCATTCTTGCGGTTGATCTGGCGCTAAACGGTGCCGACTTCCTTGATGTGTTCCGTTTCTTCCTCGAATCGGGCCAGACCGAAGCCGACAGCTTCACCTCGGCCATGCGCGTGTTCCGCGGTGCGCCGCTGAACGGCACCGGCGCGGCCTTCACCAAGGACACGGTCTACCTGCACGGCCTGCTCGGGGTGCACACCTTCTTCCGCTGGGCCTTGAAGAATCGGCGCCTGAAGCTGTGCCGCCTGCTGTTCGCCGGCAAGATGAACCTGCACGACCTGTTCGCGCTGGAGCCGTACTTCGATTCCGGCTATCTCGCGCCGCCGCTGTACATCCCGCCGTGGGTGGCGCGTGCCAACGGCCTCGCCGGGATGCTGGCGTTCTCCTTGTTCGCGAACAAGATCCGGCTGGAACGGGTCGAGGCCGAGGATCTGGTGCTGGGGCTGTAGCGATTCATTGCAATCGGCGCTGCCGAAGCGGACTAAGATCGCGCTCGTGCCGCCCCGCTCTGGCAGGGTGGATGCCATACCGGGCCGGAGTCTTGTGCATGAATACCCCACGCCGCGTGATTTCCTCGATGCTCGTGCTGGTGGCGAACGCCGCCCATGCGGGCCCGCCCGAGCCCGCCGTGTTCTCGCCGCAGACCCGCAGCGTCACCCTTGATGGGGTGACGCTGGGATCCGGACTCACGCCGCAGACCGCCAACTCGCTGCGCTTCAGCGTGGCGTACGAGGCCGGCACCCGGCGCTATCACCTCTGGGTCCAGACCGGCGACGACCCGGCCTTCGCCCCGGCCAGCCTTTCCCTGTCGAACCTGCGGCACGCGGTTTCCGGCGACGGGGTGAGCTTCACCTCGAGCGGCAATCTCGACTACCTGCTCGGGAACCCGTTTCCCGGTCCCTACAACACCCAGGTCGATCCGCCCATCGCCTTCGTGCGTGGCCAGTTCTTCGACGGTGAGTGGAAGCTGCTGTTCTGGCATGCCAATGACAGCAGCGGCCAGAACCGCTGGGGCGACTTCAACTACAACACCTCGGTCGCCGCCCTGGGTAGCGTGCCCGACGATCGACTCGTGCTGCAGCAGGGCCCGTTGGTGGGCGCGGGCGGCGGCACCTCGCCCGGTGGACAGCACGTGGGGCCGTTCGGCCTGGTCAACCACCAGCTTTACCTGCGCGTCGACAGCGCCAGCGGCGGGCTGGCGCGTTTTGCCTATGGCGATGGCCTGCCCCCGGAAACCGCGCCGTTCCCGAACTGGAGCAGCGAGGCCGACCTGTTCGCCGGGTCGCCTTACGTTTGGTTTCTCGCCAACCCGAGCGCGCCCAACGCCGGCTACGTCCACAATGCGGGTCGGGTGCTGACCCAGCTCGATGGCAGCTTGGCGGCCTATTACGCGTTCCGGCGTGCCGACGGCACGCGCGCCGAGCGGCAGCTCTGGCGCGTGGTGTCGAACGACGACGGGCTGACCTGGGCCGCGGCCCAACCCGTGTTCGCGAACGATGCCGCCTTTACCCTCGACGGCGCCCCGATTCCCGCCAACGGGCTGTTCAGCGGGCCGGACGTGGTGCAGGACGGGCAATCCTGCCGGGTCTACTTCGCCACGCTCAATGCCGCCGGGGAGCATGTCGTCGTGGTCAGTACCGCGCTTGCGACGCCGCAGCCGAGCGCGTGCTACCGGCCCGACGCAATCTTCGCGGACGGTTTCGAGCAGCCGTAGGCCGGCGCGGCCGGGGTTGGGCGCACCCGGTCGCCACGCGACCGGACAGGACGGCTACCATACGAGGCCCGCCGCATCGCGGCGCGCATCGCCAAGCCGAGCCATGTCAGACCAAGACGCGTTCAAGCAAGCCGCCCTCGACTACCACCGCCAGCATCCGCCCGGCAAGATCAAGGTGGTCGCGACCAAGGCGATGGTGACGCAGCGCGATCTGTCACTGGCGTATTCGCCCGGCGTGGCACATGCCTGCGAAGCGATCGTGGCCGACCCCAACGCCGCCAGCGAGATGACCGCGCGCGGCAACCTGGTGGCGGTGATCACCAACGGCACCGCGGTGCTGGGCCTGGGCAACATTGGTCCGCTCGCCGGCAAGCCGGTGATGGAAGGCAAGGGCGTGCTGTTCCAGAAGTTCGCCGGCATCGACGTGTTCGACATCGAGCTGAACGAACACGATCCCGACAAGCTGGTCGACATCATCGCCTCGATGGAGCCGACCTTCGGCGGCATCAATCTGGAAGACATCAAGGCCCCGGAATGCTTCATCGTGGAGCGCAAGCTGCGCGAGCGGATGAAGATCCCGGTGTTCCACGACGACCAGCACGGCACCGCGATCATCGTCGGCTCGGCCGTGCTGAACGCCTTGCTTGTGGTGGGAAAGAAGATCGAGGACGTCAAGCTCGCCACCAGTGGCGCGGGCGCGGCGGGCATTGCCTGCCTCGACATGCTGGTGGCCCTGGGCCTGAAGCCGGAGAACATCCTCGCGGTGGATCGCGACGGCGTGCTGTACGCCGGGCGCGGCAACATGGACGCCGACAAGCAGCGTTATGCGCGCGACACCGCCAGGCGCAGCCTGGCCGAGATCGTCGAGGGTGCGGACATCTTCCTCGGACTGTCGGCCGGCGGCGTGCTCAAGCCCGCCATGGTGGCCACCATGGCGCCGCGCCCGATCATCCTGGCGCTGGCCAACCCCTACCCGGAAATCCTGCCGGAAGACGCGACCAAGGTGCGCCCGGACTGCATCATCGCGACGGGCCGCTCCGACTATCCCAACCAGGTCAACAACGCGCTCTGCTTCCCCTACATCTTCCGCGGCGCGCTCGACGTGGGCGCCACCACGATCAACGAAGCGATGAAGCTGGCCTGCGTGCGCTCGATTGCCGAACTGGCGCGCAAGGAAGCCTCGGACCTGGGCAGCGCCTATGCCGGCGAGGTGCCGAGCTTCGGCCCTGACTACCTCATCCCGCGCCCGTTCGACCCGCGCCTGCTGGTATCGCTGGCGCCGGCGGTGGCGAAGGCGGCGATGGAGTCGGGCGTGGCGACGCGTCCGATCGCGGACCTGCGCGAGTACGCCGAACGGCTCAGCCAGTTCGTGTTCCGCACTGGCCTGCTGATGAAGCCGGTGTTCGAGCGCGCGCGCGCCGACCTGCAGCGCGTGGTCTACGCCGAGGGCGAGGAAGAAACCGTGCTGCGCGCGGTGCAGACGGTGGTGGACGAAGGCCTGGCGCGGCCGATCCTGATCGGACGACCGGCAGTGATCGAGTCGCGCATCAAGCGCCTCGGCCTGCGCCTGACGGTGGGGCAGGACTTCGAGCTGACCAACAGCGACGATGACCCGCGCTTCAACGAATACTGGCAGCTCTACCACGAGATCATGCAGCGGCGCGGCGTCAGCGTTGCCGCGGCGAAGTCCGTGGTGCGCACCCGCTCCACCGTGATCGCGGCGCTGATGGTGCGGCGTGGCGAAGCGGATGCCATGTTGTGCGGCATCGTCGGGCGTTACCACAAGAAGCTGGCCTATGTGGTCAACGTGCTCGGACGCCAGCCGGGCGTGCGTTCCACCGCGGCGATGAGCGCGGTGCTGAACGATCGCGGCACGTTCTTCTTCGTCGATACCCACGTGCAGTGCGAGCCGGATGCCGAGCAGATCGCCGAGGCCACCTTGCAGGCAAGTTATCGCCTCAAGCTGTTCGGCGTGACCCCGCGCGTGGCGTTGCTGTCGTTCTCCAACTTCGGCAGCTACGACTCGGCTTCGGCGCAGAAGATGCGCGAGGCGCTGGCCCTGATCAAGCAACGCGCGCCGCAGCTGGAAATCGACGGCGAAATGCAGGCCGACACGGCCTTGAGCGCGAGCATCCGGGAACGCCTGCTGCCCGGCTCCGCCCTCACCGGCAGCGCCAATCTGTTCGTCATGCCGAACCTGGATTCGGCCAACATCGCCTACAACCTGGTGCGCGCCATGACCGACGGCGTGGCGCTCGGCCCGATCCTGATGGGCGTGGCGAAGCCGGCGCACGTGCTCACGCCGGCGGCGACGGTGCGACGCGTGGTGAACATGACCGCGATCGCCGCGGTGGAAGCGCAGATCCGCGCCACGCGCCCGGCGGAGACTGGGAACTGACACGCGTGCCGTGTTCGTGAAATCGACGTGAGCGAAGCGTGATGCTGGCGTGATTTGCGCCGGTAAAGCTGGCTGGACGCGCGAAAACAGGCGGCAAATGGTTGGTGGGCTGTCCGGTACGGGCCTAGAATCGCGTAAGTCGATCAGGGACTGCCGGAGAATCGCCATGCGCGTATTTGCTCGTTGTGCCACCGGGCTGGTGGCTGCTGTCACGCTTGGACTTTGCCTGGCGCCGCCGCCGGCGCAGGCCTTCAGCTACGTCATGCCAACCGACGCCGAATTGCTGGCGAAGTCGGATGGTGCGCTCACCGCGCAGGTGATCGAGGAGCTGGACCCGATCGTGGTGGGCGGCATCGGCCACCGTCGATATCGCGTGCAGATCGAAAATGCCCTGGCCGGGACGCCCTTGTTCGGGGAAGCGGTGCTGCGCTTCCCGGGCAGCATCAACGACGGCCGCGTCATCACACGGGTCGAAGGCATGCCGACGATCGCGGTGGGCGACCGGGTGCTGGTGTTCCACGCGCAGGCCGCCAAGGGCGAGCTGGCCGTGATGGACCTCGCGCTCGGCCTGTTCGTCCAGAGCGAGGATCGCAACGGGCGCAAGATCTACCGGCGCGAGCTCGACTCAGCGGAGTCACTTGGCAAGCAGGACCGCAGCGAATTCGGTTGGCCGCGTGATGCGGCGCGCTTCGAGGCCTGGATCGCCGGCGGTGGCCGGGACTCGGGCGCGTCCTACTGGGCGGTCGATGCCAAGGGCGCGCCGGTGGTTGATGCGAAGTTCAATCTCACGCGGGTGGTGAACACCGGCGCGCCGCTGCGCTGGTTCGACTTTGACGCAGTGGGTGCGGGGCCGGTGCTGTGGCGATCCGTCACCGGTCGACCGGCGGGGACCTCGGCATTCGACCCGGCCGACGCCCTACCGACCGCAGTGAATGCCTGGACCAGTGACAACAACAGCCTGATCATCCTGGGCTACGCCGGGACCGTGCAGCCCTCGGAACACAATGCCGGCAATGTGATCTCCTGGGACGACCCCGGTGCCGATGGCAACCCACTCACCCGCGGCGACGACTTGATTCCCGGCAGTTATAACTGCGTCTCGGGCACCTTGGCCTTTTCGCAAGCCATTGCGCCACTGGCGCCGCTGAAGCGCTTCGATGGCACGGCCTACCACACGATCCGCCCGGTGATCGGTGGCACGAGCACCAAGATCGTGACCCAGGACGTGTTCGACAACAGCGGTTGCCACTTCAATGGCAGTGGTGGCCAGGATGGCGTCGAGGTAATTGCGCATGAACTGGGCCACACCCTGGGCTTCGCCCACTCCTGCGGTGATTCCCTGAGTGGTGCATGCGTCGCGGGGTCGGTTACCGACCAGGCCTTGATGCGGGCGACGGTGCACCGCAGCGGGCGCGGCGCGGTGCTGAATGAGGACGATCGGCGCGCGACGCTGACCGTCTATCCCAGCCCGACCTTCGAACAGCCGCAGGAACGCATGGTCAGCGGCGTGAGCGATGGCCTGACCGGCTGCACCGCCACCGGCAGCCGCGATGCCTCCAGCAATGCCGACGGCAGCGTGATCGTGTTCCAGACCACCTGCACCGGCGGTGTGGCCAAGGCGGATGGCCAGCCCGCGATCATGGTGCTGAGTCGCCGCCAGTGCGCCAAGCAGCTCGGTGCCAAGGCTGGCGATGCGCGTTGCAGCGAGAAGAACTGGACGCGCCACACCAAGGCCGAGCCGATCGCTTCGGGAATCGAGCCCACGGTATCGGCCAACGGCAACTACATCGTGTTCACCGGACCGGTCGGCTTGCCGGGGTCGATGCCCTTGGGCGATGGCTCCGGACCGGACGACCCGACCTCCAAGCAGGTGAGCTGGGCGGTCTACATGCAGAACCTCATCACCGGCACGACCTTCCAGATGGGCGGGTCGACCGGCATGCCCAATGGCGTCGGCACCCAGCCGCAGGTGTCGCCGGATGGATCGGCCATCACCTTCGTAGGCCAGAACCCGGCCGCATTGCCGGAAACCGGCGGCGGCGGTACCGAAGATCCGACGCCCGACGTGTTCCAGATCAAGCCGGTGTTCGGCGGCAACGGCGATCCGATCAACCCCGGTCCACCGATCTGTGCCAGCTGCAAGGACGCCGTCGGCCAGCCCGCCGGCGCGCCCACGAGCAGCGCCAACGGCGCCGTGGTGTCGTATTCGCTCGGTGCCGCGGCGTGGTTGCACAACATGCTGTCCGGCGCATCGAACCAGATGGTGCCGGCGGCCATGGGCACCACCACGGCCCCCAGCATGAGCTACTCGGGCGGCACCGTCGCCTTCACCACGACCGCGGCGCTGGATGAAGACGGCAGCGACACCAATGGCAAGGAAGATGTCTATACCTACGACACCTGCTGCAACAAGTTCACCCGCGTGAGCAAGCCCGACGAGGAACTGCCCGACCCGGTTGCAAATCAGGATCCCAGTGCGCAGGCAGTGATTTCAGGCGATGGCCGCCGAGTCGCATTCATCTCGCGCGCCAACAACCTGATGGGCTTCGATCCCGAGCCCAACGCTTTCGACAACATCTACAGCTATGACGTGCAGACCCAGCAGCGGCGGCGCTACTCGCGCAATACGGTCGGCGTGCAGAGCAACGGCCACAGCGCCCGGCCGTTCCTGAACTACGGTGGCAACATGATGCTGTTCGATTCGGAGGCCACCAACCTCGAAGGCGGCGATCCGAATCCGGCCGTGCAGGATGTCTACCAGCGGGTCAATCCGCAGTCCGAATTCTCGATGTTCTACTCGGGTTTCGACTGATCGCCACGTTGCTGGCGCGGGCCGTGGCGGTGCGGCCCGCGGCCCGGACCGGCGCTCAGCGCAGCGCGTAGGCAGACCGCCCGCGCGCCATCGCCCAGCGCAGCTTCATGAGGGCCTGGCCGCGATGGCTGACGCGGTGCTTGGAGCCGGGGTCCATCTCGGCTGCAGACAGGCCCATCAAGGGGTCGTAGAACACCGCGTCATAGCCGAAGCCGCCGTGGCCGCGGCGTGCTTCGAGGATGCGGCCTTCCCAGGTGCCTTCGCAGATCAGCGGCATGGGGTCGTCGGCGTGGCGCATCAGCACCAGGGCGCAATAGAAATGGGCGCTGCGCTGCTCGCCGGCGACGTCGCGCAGCGCATCGAGCAGCTTGTCGATGTTGGCTTGGGAGTTGCGCGGATCGCCGGCGTAGCGGGCCGAATACAGCCCGGGCGCGCCCTGCAGCGCGTCCACGCACAGGCCAGAATCCTCGCCCAGCGCCGGCAGGCCGGATTCGCGCGCCGCATGGCGCGCCTTGAGGATCGCGTTCTCGATGAAGGTGGCGCCGCTTTCCTCCGCATCCGGGATGCCGAGTTCGCCTTGCGATACGGTCTGGACCTCGACGTCATCCAGCAGTTCACGCATCTCGATGAGCTTGCCGGGGTTGCCACTGGCGAGGACGAGGCGCGGCATGGTCAATCCTTGGCGAGCGCGGCCTGCTGGTGGCGGAGCAGCTGCGCGATGCCGGTTTCGGCCAGGCCCAGCAGGCCATCGAGCTCCGCGCGACGGAAGGCATGGCCTTCGGCGGTGCCCTGCACCTCGATGAAGCCGCCGCCATCGTTCATCACCACGTTCATGTCGGTGTCGCAGCCCGAATCCTCGGCGTAGTCCAGGTCCAGCACGGCCTGGCCACGGAACACGCCCACCGACACGGCAGCAACCGCGCCGAAGACCGGGTCCTTCGTGATGTCGCCGCGCTTGCGCAGCCAATGCACCGCATCCACCAGCGCCACATAGGCACCGGTGATGGCGGCGGTGCGGGTACCGCCGTCGGCCTGGAGCACGTCGCAATCCAGCGTGATGGTGCGCTCGCCCAGCACCGTGCGATCAACGCAGGCGCGCAGGCTGCGTCCGATCAGGCGCTGGATTTCCAGGGTGCGCCCACCCTGCTTGCCGCTGGCGGCCTCGCGCGAGGTGCGGGTGTGGGTGGCGCGCGGCAACATGCCGTATTCGGCCGTGACCCAGCCTTCGCCCTTGCCACGCAGGAAGCCCGGGGCCTTGTTCTCGATGCTCGCGGTGCACAACACCTGGGTGTCGCCGAAACAGACCAGCACCGATCCTTCCGCGTGCCGGGTGTAGCGTCGCTCGATGCGGATCGGGCGCAGTTCGTCGGGCGCGCGGCCACTGGGGCGGGTGATCGGGGTCATGGGCCGGTTTGGGAATCGGGGCGCTGCAGTTTACCATTCGCCTCCCGGCGCACCCGCGCAACAACGGTTTCGGCGCATGATCCGCAGCATGACCGGCTTCGCCTCGGGCGAACGCAAGACGCCCTGGGGCACGCTCGCCTGCGAGCTGCGCGCGGTCAACCATCGCTACCTGGAACTGAGCGTGCGCGCCCCGGACGAGCTGCGCGCGCTCGAACCGGCCGCGCGCGAACGCATCGCGGCGCGGGCGCAGCGCGGCAAGATGGAGCTGTCGCTGCGGTTTCGCAGCGACAACGGGGGCGGGTCCGACTTGCGGGTCAACCAGTCTCTGCTCGCGCGGCTCGCCGATCTGGCGCTGGATTGCGAAGCGCGCTTTCCCAAGCTGCACGTGGAGTTCACCGAACTGCTGCGCTACCCGGGCGTCGTCGAGATTGCCGAGGTTGATCAGGCCGAGTTGCAACGCAACGCGCTGGCCCTGCTCGATGAGACGATCGACGAATTCGGCCGTGCGCGCGAACGCGAAGGCGCCAAGCTCGCCGCGGTGATGCGCGAGCGCCTCGACGGCATCGAAGCGATTGCGGCGCAGGTGAAGCAATGGTTGCCGGAAATCCGTGCCGGGCTTCGAGCCAAGCTCGACGCGAAGCTGGGCGAACTGAAACCGCCGCTGGAGCCGGGACGGATCGAACAGGAGCTGGTGCTCTGGCTGCAGAAGCTCGACGTGGACGAGGAGCTTGATCGCCTTGCCGCGCATGTCAGCGAAGCGCGCCGCGTGCTGGGCCTCAAGGAAGCGGTCGGCCGGCGCCTTGATTTCCTGATGCAGGAGTTCAACCGCGAGGCCAACACGCTCGGCTCCAAGTCAGTCGATGCGCGCACCAGCAAGGCGGCGGTGGAGTTGAAAGTGTTGATCGAACAGCTGCGCGAGCAGGTTCAGAACCTCGAATGAGACTGTGTGGGATTGCCTGAGACGCTATCCGCCCCCGAGGTAGCCTGAAAAGCCCGCAGAAACGCGGGCTTTATTGTCTCAGGCAGTCGCAGTTGGTGTCACCCAATCTCGGGTTTTGTCTGTACCCATGCTGTGTACCCAATGGGTACAATGACGGCATTCCTTGGGTACAACCGGGTGCAGCGCATGGGAAAGCTGACCGACGTAGCGATCCGAGCCTGGATCAAGGTCGACGAGCGATTCGAGGGCCGCGGCGACGGCGATGGACTCACCCTGCGATTCCGCAAGGCCGACGCCGTTCCGCGCTGGCTGTTCCGCTACCGCGTGGCCGGTCGTGCGCGTGTTCTCGACTTGGGCAGCTATCGGACCCTGTCGCTGGCCGACGCGCGCCGGGTGGCGAAGGAAATGCGGGCGAGGGTGGCCCTGGGGTATGACCCCAGCGCCGAGAAGCAGGATCGCAAGCGCGACGCCGTGGCCCGCATCGTGGCTGAACGGGCTGTCGTCACAGTCGGTGCCTTGGCCGACGAATATTTCGGCGCGCGCATCCTCGGGCGGTGGAAGCATCCCAACATCGTCCGCAGCCGGATCGAACGGGACATCAAGCCCAGTATCGGCAAGCTGGCCCTTGGCGAGGTCCGCCCCGCGCATATCGACGCAATGCTCAAGGGCATCGTCGGGCGCGGCGCGCCCACGATGGCGACCGACGTGCTGCGCTGGACCAAGCGCATGTTCGACTACGCGGTGAAGCGCGAGATGGTCGGGACGAACCCGGCCGCCGTCTTCGACCCGTCGGACGCGGGCGGCGAAGAGAAGGCGCGTAAGCGTTGGCTGACTCGCGCCGAACTTACGACGCTGCTGACCAAGATGAAGACGGCCAAGGGTTGGGCGCACGAGAACACGCTCACCGTGAAGCTGCTGCTGATGCTGGCCGTGCGCAAGGCGGAACTGATCGGCGCGCGCATCGAGGAATTCGACCTCGACGAATCGGTGTGGCACCTGCCGGCCGAGCGCACCAAGACCGGCAGCGCGATCGACATCCCGCTACCAGCCCAAGCCGTGGACATCCTGCGCGAACTGGTGCGACTGGCCGGCGCCAGTAAGTGGCTGCTGCCGGCGCGTAAGATGGAGAACCGCATGATCCCGCACATCAGCGAAGGTACGATCAACGCCGCGATGGCGGTCTACATCCGGCCGCTAATGGGCGACTGCGAACGCTTCACACCGCACGACCTGCGCCGTACGGCTCGCACGCATTTGGAGTCCTTGGGTGTCGCGCCGCACGTCGCCGAGCGCTGCCTGAACCACAAGATCAAGGGCGTGGTCGGGATCTACAACCGCCACGACTACTTCGAGGAACGCAAGGCGGCGCTGCAAGCCTGGGCTGATTTGCTGGCGGAACTGGAAGCATGCGAGCAGAGCAAGGTTGTGCCGATCAAGGGACGAGCGGCGTGAGTCGCAGGCCGCGAGACGCAGGCGCTCCAGAATCGCAGGCAATCGAGCATGCCTGACGCCATCG
Source organism: Chiayiivirga sp. (assembly GCA_022647565.1). GTDB lineage: Bacteria > Pseudomonadota > Gammaproteobacteria > Xanthomonadales > Xanthomonadaceae > JALCLA01. Next base: position 488,585 of record JALCLA010000002.1, on the reverse strand, counting down.
TGATCGACGTAGCGTCGTGGTCCCCCGACGAAGAGCACTCAATTTTTCCGGAAGGTTCACGCGACAAGGAATTGCTTCGCTGCCCCCATCCGCCGCCACATCCCGAACTGATAGCGAATCACCGATATCTCTTCAAGCAATCGCGACGCGCCTATCCCGACCAGTTCTGGGCGGAGGTTGTCGCCTACCGGATTGGCCTGTTGACCGGTGTTCGAGTTCCGCCTGCTTACCCTGCATGGAACTCAGCAACTGGAGTGTGTGCTGCATTGATCGAATGGTTCTACGGCTATCTGGAGCGCCCGCACGAAGGGTTCCTGTCCGGCGGCCTGTTCATGAAGTCGCTGATTCAGAGCTACGACATGAAACGTGGGCGCCAGCACAACTTCTGGCACATCGAGGTGCTGTGCACAGCCCTCTCATGGCAGGAGATACGCGGTAATGTGGCTCTGCAGGCCGACTGGGTTGTCGCTTGGGCGCGCATGCTGGTTTTCGATGCCCTAATCGGCAATACCGATCGCCATCATGAAAACTGGGGCTTGGTCATCGACAGGGGTCGTCACGATGATCGGCCGAATACGTACCTTGCTCCAGCGTTTGACAACGGGACCAGCCTCGGCCATGAACGATTCGCCAACAGCTTCGCCCGCTTTGATGACCCGAACTATCTTGCGCGGTATCTCGCGAAGGGCCACCACCACATGCGTTGGCATATGCAGGATGAACGGCAGGCGGGGCACGCCGAACTGCTGTTGAAGCTCGCCGAAAAGTATCCACATTGCCGACAGCCCATGCTCGACGTGCTCGCATTCAATCCAGAACAACTGGAGCAGGAACTTGCTGCACTGGCTGCACTCCAATCGCTCGTCCCGTTGAGTCCAGAGCGGGCCCGTTTTATGCTGCGCCTCACGCTTGCACGGCGCGCCCGACTCGCTAATGCGCTGACCGTATGAACTTCATCGAACACATCCACGAACCCCGACGGCTACTGCTCGTGTGGCAGGCGGCCGAGCCGCCCCGTTCGCGGCGGGCGGTGGCTGAGTTCCTGCGCTCGGATGTGGTGGGTGGACGGACGACGTTTCGCTACCTGACCGACACGACCGATCTTGAGGAAGCCAAGCGCGAGGGTTTCGTGGGCTTTCCTGCATTTCGCAAGCTGGATCAGACCTACGACTTGGGCGTAGTCGAGACCTTCATGCGTCGCCTGCCGCCGTCGTCGCGGGGTGACTACGGCAAGTACCTGGAGCAGTTCCGGCTGCGCCCTGATGTTCCCCTGTCCGAGATGGCGTTGCTTGGCTATACGGGTGCGAAGCTGCCAAGCGATGGGTTCAGTATTCTCGATCCGCTGGACGACATCACGGACGCTTGCGACGTTTTGATCGAGGTGGCCGGTTTCCGGCACACGTCGACGATTCCTGCCAGCGCCATCGAGCTCGGTTCGCGCGTGACGTTGCGTGAAGAGAACGACAACCCTCACGACGCGAATGCATTGGCTGTTTATCTGGGCAGCGAACGCATCGGCCACATCCCACGTCCTCAAGCGCCAGCGCTTCGTGAGTTCGCCAAGGGAGCCGACATCGAAATCATGGTCGAGCGCGTCAACGGTCAACCCGAACGGCCCGTTGTTTACCTGTTCACCCGGATTCGGCCGCTAGTGGCGATGCCTGAGCTTCGCGAAGGCTGACGGGCGCTACGCCGTAGGATTGAGCGCAACCACGCGCTTGGCTTTGTTCAAGGCCATCTCTCCGTTCTTGCACTTTCGAGAATTTCGGGCGTCGCCTTGGCGAGCACTTTCGCGGCGATGCCGACTTGGGACCCTGCGACTTGTATGCGAGCGCCGGCCTTGTCGCGGGCGCGGCCGGGCTCGATGGAAGGGGTGGATGAATTCATCACACCCTTACCTCCGATTGCCCCGCCTTCCGCCATCCGCTTCCTCGCAGCTCCCGCTCGTAGTCAAGGAAGCCGGCGGCGACCAGGGCGCGCTGCTCGACTCCTTAGCGGCTCTGGCGAAGATCCGCGAAGCCGACGACATCCTGCGGCGCCGGGAGGTGCTGGAGGCGGTGAAGCCGTAGCGCTTTCTGATTGTGGGTCGCCATGGTGCCCGAGGGCGGCGGGGGTCAGGTCGTTCAGGTTCGGTATCCATGACCGTGACGATAGACAGGTTGCATCCAAGGGAAATATGCCAATACTTGCAGCGTGGGGGAGGGAGTGCCCCCCCAGACCTGTTGGGTGAGCCGGGTGCCGGCGCACTGGGGAACGACAGAGTGGAGACTCGTCATGGGCAATGAAGCAGTCAAGATCAAGACCGACGAAGCTTTGCTGAAGGAGCTTCGCTCCGCGCCACGGCCTACATCGCAGGATGTGCGTGAGCAGCGTATTTCGTTTGCCGTTGGCGCCCTTGATGAGGGCAATGCAATGACGCGCAAGCAAGTGCGCGAAATCATCGAGCGCAAGGACTAGCGGCGCTCGCTCGGTGATTCTGCACGAACTTACCGGGCTCAATGAAGCGCACCCTGTCTATCAGCGGCTGGAAGTCGAGAACGGGGTTCGGCAATACGATTTCCTTCGGTCGATCGTTGAAGTCTCGGTAGAGCTTGGGCGCCCCTTCCTTTCGCAACATCTGCTGAAGGCTCTCAATTTTCATGCCATCGCGTGTTTGCACGCGTTCGCGGGCGAGTACAGACCATGCCCAGTCACGGTAGGCAAGTACCGGCCACCTGAGCACTATCGTGTCGAAGCGTTGATGGAGGATTTCGTCAACTACGTGAATCGCAACTGGGAGAGTGCCGACCCGGTTGCGCTTGCTGCATACGTGCTCTGGCGCCTAAATGTGATCCATCCATTTATCAACGGGAATGGTCGCACTGCGCGTGCAGCGGCTTACTTTGTGCTTTGTTTGCACCTTGGCAAGTGGCTTCCAGGAACGACCATTCTTCCCGAGTTGATCCGTGCGAATCGGGATGAATACGTTGCGGCACTGCAGGAAGTCGACAAGTCTGCTGAGGCTGGCCAGGTGGACCTGTCGGTTCTCCATACACTGCTAAGCCGGCTGCTCAACGAGCAACTCCAGAGTGCCGCTGCGCCCATAGAGCCTGACGCAGTCGACGGCCAGTCCGTATAGGTTGAGCGCTAACAAGCAGCCTGCGGCAAATGTTTGCGCAACTAGCTCGTCGTTGCATTGGGTCGGAGCCACAGCGCCGAAGCGATATCGTGCATTAACTCAACTGCCGATTGATGGCTTGTAACCGCCGCGTCGATGCCACCGGTGTCGCCCTCATATCTCACGGAGGCGCTGCACTGGACCTTCGCTGCTGTTTGCGGATCACTTACTCGCAGTCCCGCCTGTTTGGCGCGCGCGATTAGGTTTTCGATGTCATGTGTTCGAGGATGCGGGATCGATTTTTCCTTCAAGAACAGCTTTAGGGCCTTCTCTGCCGCCTGTAGCGATGCCCATCGGGACTGGCCGTGAGCATTCGATCCTTCAAGTGCTGCTCGTGCAGAGACGGTCAGGTCGGAGCAGATCGCATAGCGCAGTGGCTCATCTCGTCTGTGCAGTTTCATCAACGCCATTGCGCGATGCGCTCGGAAGATGTAGTTCACCAACGTCCGCTTGTCGAGCGACGAGCAGATAAGCGCGCTCGCCGCCGTCATGTGCTCGACCAATCTCAACACGTTGACCTCCAGCGGTAGCACGGGACTTCCTGGTCGGTGGGCGACAAAAGTGCGATGCTGCTTTGCGAGGTCCACTTCTGCGAAAAATCTGATCGGTCCGCCAAGGACTTCTGGGACTCTAACGATCCACACGTCTCCGCCGAGGCGAGTGACTGAGTAGAAATGCGTCAGGTCGATTCGCAATCGATCACCGTATCTAGCCTGAATCCACGCGTAGACGTGTGCGACAAGACTCTCGCCTGTGTAATTTCCGGGAATTGGTGGCGGAGTGTTTGGTCCGAGACGGAGCGAAGTTCCGAGACGCTTCCCCATCGACATGGCGGCGGCGAGTTCCCGCCCGTGAATCTTGATGCCGTTCCTCTGAAGTTCCGAGTCGATGTCACTCATCACCGCCTCGAACTCTGCTTCGGACGCAATGACCTTTGACACCTGCACCTCTTGCGTATCACTTTGATCAAGCGTAGCGTAATCCTAGCTGCGGCCAAATCCGCAGCCGGGATTGGCGTCCCGGAACACTAGGCGCATCAAGCGCCGCTCACGAAAGCCCGGCGCTTTTTTTATGCCCGGTGCTTTCGTCGGGTGGCGCAGCTCGGCCTCTATGGCGGGCGATGCGCGGGAGCCGCAAGGCTCACCGGTCCTAGTGCCGGCACGCCAACCGTGCATCGTCCGTCACCCGCGATTGGCGTCGGGGGCGACGGATTCCTGACCACACTAGGAGTCCACCATGAAAGCACCGAGCCCCGCTGCAGCGACAACCGCAACTGCGACACCCATCAAGCCCGCCGACACCCGCTGGATCCCAGACGCGCAGTGGGATGGCCTTGCCGACCATTTGGGGCCGGGCATGACCAACCGCTTGAAGTCAGTTGATCGCGCCGTCTATGCGCTCACTCTGATTAGCCGCATGTTGTTTGCCGATCAGTGCGGCAGGCTCGATATTGAAGGTGAAGAGGATGTTCACTTCAAAGGGTTTACGTTTCCTCAAGTTGAGGCGCTCCAAATCGCGGTGATCGAACTTGGCGCGGTAGCGGAAACAGCGATCAACGCGCTACGCGAAAACGATCACGGATGCCTCGATCACATCCTCGGAGTCCGCCAATGAGCGCCTCCGCCAACACCGTCAAGATCAACACCGATGGCCTCTCGATCGAAGTCGAGCGCGTGACCAATCACGCGACCATCCACGGCGCGCGGGGCCCTCGGGTCTACGTCCGCATTCGACCCACGGGCGCTGAGCCCGGCCGCGACTACGGCCCGCGGACATGCCTCACGCTGGCGCCGGAGGACGCGCAGGCGTTTGGGCTGTTGCTGCAGAGCGCGGGAGGTGCGAAATGAGCAAGCCAGACGAGAAGACTGTCGACGGCAACATCAACCTACGCGAAGAACGCATCCAGGAACTCGCCGACTCGATCGCCGCGCGAATACCTGCGACCAAGCAAGCGACTGCCGCGGCCCAGACCGCACACCACATACCGGCCGACAAGGTCGACGAATTGCGATCGAACAACTGGGTCTGCGACTACGAAACCCACCGCTTGCTGTGGGAAACGCAGGCAATGCTCCGTCTGATTGGCGACGCATTCCCAGATTCATCCGATGGCATGGATGGAACGCAGAGCGAACTCCTCTCGCTGGCGACGCAAGGCGTCGAGCGGTTACTTGCGGGCGCGATTCGCCGAACGAGTTGGAGCCCCATCGGTTGGGGGAATCGCGAGTAGGCTTGGCTGGGCAGGTTGCGCCGAGCGACGGGCTCATTCCGAAAACCCGGCCTAGCCCGACGGGGCGAAAACGCCGCCACCCTGCGGCGCTGGCGCGGTTCTTCTCAGGGGCGAGGGTGCGCAGATGCCACGAGCCAAGCCGAAGACGGCTGATCCTGCAGCGGCGTTGTTTGACATGCTCGTCAAACCGCCGCAGGCGACGGCTAGCGGTGTCAGCCTTTCAGCACTCGTAGCGATGCTGCAAGCGCACGATTCTCAGGCAGCCTTGGTGAGTGTGCGCAAGCTGCTCGGGCAGCTCCGAGCAGCGCGGGCAACTCATCTCGATTTTGCGACACCAAAGGAGGTATCTGCCACTCTGAAGAAGACTGTCGCCGCACTGGCACGAGAACCGGAGAAGCTGCGTCAGCTTCGGGGCTTCGCTCGCTCGACAGCAGACAGAGCGATCTGGGCTCTGGCCCATAAGTCCGGTCGGTTCCCAGCAGGCGATTCGTCGTCGTTCGCTATCGGGCGTGTCCCTGAACTCATCGAGTTCTTGCGCGGCGAGATCGCGCAGCTTTCCCATACGCGCGCAAATCCCCGAACGAACGAGCTTCGACGGTTCGCAATCAGATTGGCGTTTAAGACCTGGTGTGAGTTCCGCCGCCCTCGTGGCCATGGTCGGAACACGTTTCTTTGCAGGGCCCTCGACCTCGCCAACATCCCTCACCCGGATCCCCATCACACCAAGGAAATGCTGGCGCTGCTGCCGCCCAAACTCGTTCCCTAGACCCCCCACTTTTGGGGGCGCCATCAGCGCCACGCTAGAGCCGTCCCAACCAAATCAGGACGGTCGCATGAATGCCGATGCACTCTCCCCACCGAAATTCCTCCGTGTCAGCGACCTTGCTCGCCGCCGCGGTCACGCTCGCTCCACGGCCTACCGCTACGTCGAACACGGCCTGCTGACGCCCGCCATCCGCTTGGGCCCTGGCTGCGCCGTCTGGCCCGTTGCTGAAGTCGATGCGATCGACCAAGCGCGCATCGCTGGGGCCAACGACGACGAAATCCGTCGCCTCGTCGCGGAACTGATCGCGGCACGCAAGCAGAAGGCAGCGGCATGACCGCGCGCCTCCTCCAATTCCCGCGCCCTTCGAAGATCCCGCCGCACAGGCGGACCACCGCTCAATTGCGCACTGGCTGCACCGCGTCGCTCAACGTCTTGGCGCGGGATGTCGCCGAGTGGCCCGGCCGCACTCCAACGCTGGAGCAAGTCGACGAGGTCGGGGCCTTCGTCGCGGGAGTGCTGATGCCCGAGCTTGCCGAACTGCGCCGGCGCTTGGAGCTGGCGACAGGAGGTTTCGATGCCTCGTAGCCAAGGAAACTGGCACGGACAACGCGACGCCTTGCGCGCGCTGTACAGTCCGAATAGCCCAGAAACGCAAAACCCCGCTGGCGGGCGGGGCTTCGCAGAAGCGCAGATCATTGGACGCGGACAACGTGATCAGCATACCGCAGGCGGCCCCGTCGCGCGCCTCCTGGATCGCCTGGAGCGCGTGCGCAAAGCCGGGAAGGGATGGTCGGCACGTTGCCCTGCACACGAGGATCGCACGGCCAGTCTGAGCGTTACCGAAGGCACGGACGGTCGCGTGTTGCTTCATTGCTTCGCCGGCTGCGGCGCGCTTGAGGTGGTGCAGGCCATTGGACTGGATCTGGCAGACCTGTACCCCGAACGCTTGACCCCAACGACGCCTGAGCAGCGCCGCGAACTGCGCGAGTTCGCCCGCATCGCGAACTGGCGTTCGGCACTGAACATGCTGGCCTTCGAGGCCGCCATCGTCGAAGTCGCGGGCGAAGGAGCTCCTTGCCGGCAAGCCGCTGAGCGAAACGGACACGGCGCGACTGTCACAGGCAGTGGAGCGCATCGCCGACCGCGCGGGCGGTACTGGCATGAATGCGCTGAATCTGGAGGAACGTGCAGAAGCCGCGCTGTCCAGTGACCTGACGCAGGCGCAGGACGATCAAGGCGCACACGACCCCTGCACGCATCTGGCAAACGCCCATCGGCTGGTGGAGCACTTCGGCGACCAGTTGCTCTACGTCGATGGCATCGGCTGGCATACATGGAATCCGCCGTGGCGGCTGGATGAACACGGCGCCCAGCGGATCGCATTCGGCCTGGGCAAGATCATCGCCGACGAAGCGGCGGGCTTGGCGGCGTGGGTGGCGAAAGCCAGCGACAAGACCGAACGCGAGAAGCGCGAGGACGCGATGCAGCGCCGCTTTAAGTGGGCGAGCACATCGGAGTCGGCGCGCTGCATCAGGGATTCGCTCGGCATGGCAGCGGCGCTGCTGGTGGTACGCGCCGAAGACATGGACGCGAACCCTGACTTGCTTGGCCTGCCCTCTGGCGTCTTGGACCTCACCACCGGAAAGCACCGTCGCTACGACGCGACGGATCGGATCACGAAGACCGTCGGCTGCGACTACAACATCAACGCCAAAGCGCCAACCTGGGAGACCTTTGTCGCAACGGCGATGGGGCAGGACGCCGACCTCATCGACTACGTTCAACGCTTGGCCGGCTACGCTCTGTCAGGTCGGCGCGGTGACCACCTGCTTCCAATCCTGTGGGGCAGCGGCGCGAACGGCAAGAGCACGTTTCTGGGCGCGTTGCAGGCGGTCCTCGGCGACTACGCCGGCACCGCCGCGCCCGGCTTGCTGATTCAGAAGCACGGCACCGACCACCCCACGGGTCTCGCCGATCTCCATGGCAAGCGGCTGGTCATTGTGTCCGAAACCGGGGAAGCCGGACGCTTGAACGAAGAAGTCGTCAAGGCGCTGACCGGCGGCGACAAGATCAAAGCCCGGCGCATGCGGCAGGACCACTTCGAGTTCGTGATATCGCATCTCTTGGCGCTCCAGTCGAACCATCGCCCTCGCGTGACAGGGACGGATGAAGGCATCTGGCGCCGGCTGCGGCTGATTCCGTTCACGGTCACCATTCCACCGGATCGCCGTGATCGGGCCTTGCCCGAGAAGCTGCGCGCCGAATTGGCGGGCATCCTGGTTTGGTGCTGGCGTGGGTGGCTGCGGTATCAGGCCCACGGTTTCAACACGCCGCAGGCAGTCCAGATTGCGACTGCCGAATACCGCGATGCTAGCGACCAGGTAGGGGCATTCCTGACTGAGTGTTGCGAGGTGGGGGACTACTTCACCGTCAGCTCAGGGGACCTTTACCGGGCCTACCAGCAGTGGACGCAGGACGCCGGCGAACGTGCGGTGAACCAGCGCGACTTCGGATTGCGCTTGGCAGAGCGGGGATTTCAGTCGGCGCGCACCAAAAAGGAGCGTCGCTGGCGGGGCCTTCGCGTCGGTGACACAGGTGACGCTGGTGACACCAGTTTCCGGTTAAGCGCTACACGCGCGCGCGCACCACAGACTTATATGGAAAAGCCCGTCACTGCGTCACCCCCCGCGTCACCCCTTTGGACGATGCCGGGGGAGGTCCTCCTGTGACCCCCTGCGAACTCCTCGAAGCGGCCGCCAGCGATGGCATTGAGTTTCGCCTTGACGCGGAGGGGAACCGGCGCGCGCCTGCGCGGCTCCGAGTCGGCGAAGGCCAAGTGGACGCCGTCCTCGCGGCACGCAAGCCCGAGGTCATTGACGAGCTGAGTCGGCGCTCCCGTCCCACCGCGGCGCAGGAGGGCGAGCTGCACGACCTCGCCGCGGCGATCTACGCCGATGCGGACGACGCCCAACGCGGCTTCGCCCTGGGCCTGCTCGACATCGTCGCGGCGCTCACTGCTTACCGCTGGCTGGTACAGCAACGGAAGGAGGCCAAGGCATGAGCAGGCCAGCGGAATCCACGCTGCTTTTGATCCAGGTCTACGGCCAGCCTGCGCCCCAAGGCAGCAAGCGTCATGTCGGTGGCGGCGTCATGGTGGAGTCGTCGAAGAAGCTGCGCCCTTGGCGACAGGACGTGAAGGCGGCGGCAGAGTCGGTGCGCGGCGACTGTGCGCCGATCGATGCGCCGGTCCGCGTGCGCATGGTCTTCACCCTGCCCAAGCCCCTGAGCGCGCCCAAGCGGCGCCGGACGTGGCCTTGCCGCACGCCTGATCTATCAAAGCTGGTGCGCAGTACGGAAGACGCGCTGACGGATGCCGGCGTTTGGCGCGACGACGCGCGCGTAGTCGAGTACACGCGCCTCGCGAAGGTCTACCCCCAACGAAGACGCGGAGGCACTCGACGCGCCTGGCGTTCGCATCGTGATCGAGCTGATGGAGGCCCCCAAATGATTGATGCCTTGATGTCCGGTCGCCTGACCGCCGATCCAAAGTCCGGCACCTCGAAGAACGGGAAGCAGTTCGTGACCGCACGCGTGATGGTGGATATCGGCGGCGAGGAACGGATTGGCGTGTCGCTGATCGCCTTCTCCGAATCGGCTTGCGCCGCATTGCTGGCCCTCAACACCGGCGATTCGGCGGGCTCTGGCCGGAGAGTTCACGCCGACGCAATGGACCGACAAGGAGGGCAACACCCGGCTTGGCGGCGACTTGAAGGTGCACGGTGTGTTGACCGCATATCACGTCCGCCGCAAGCGGAATGCAATCGACGGCGAGCCGACCGGTTATCGCCGCTTGCCGGGGGAGCTGTGATGACTCAGACCGCGCGTTCCTCCGCGTCGGCGCATACGGGAAATCGCGCGCCCTGGGACCATCGTCGCGACCCGGCACCGATTCGCGCGCTGCAACGGTGGACAGGTAGCGGGGCGGCGGATTGCGCGCTTGCCCTGTCGCTGGCGCGCGAGGGGCCGAACGACTGGCGCCCTCAAGCGTTGGCCTGGTACTTCGGTGGTGCCGACCTCGACGACGCGACGCTTTTCGTCCTCGCGCATCGGGTCTTGGTGCTTGCAGCACGCATTGGTGTAGGCGCGGATCCAGAGGTTCTCGCGATAGCGATCGCTGACGGCCTCCACCGTGTACGCCGCCGGCGTTGCCTCGCAGCGGCGCAGCGCGCGAAGGAGCTCCACATGCGACGTGCGGACTTCCGGCGATTGCGCGCCGAAGTCGAGGACACGCTTTGGCGGGCGATTCGCTCCGGGCTCGTGCGTTATCTCGCGGCATGCGGCTATCGCCAACCCTTGCGTGGTAACGGAAGCGGAATCAACCATTTGACCCTGCGCATAAATCGCGCCGCCGCTGTGGGACCGATTTACACCCGCGAATCGGCAAACTGTCCCCATGACCTTGAACCCCGAGACCGCGCAGCGTGAGCTGGTTCGCGTTGAGCGGCGCTTGCGCGCGCTCCGCCGGCAACGGGATCGAGAGCCAGCTCGCGACGTTGTAGCGGAAACCGTTGCCCCTTCTACGGCAGCGAGGAACTGACCCGAAGGAGCCTCAGATGGGAAACGCATTTCGAAGCGGCCTCGCCGGTGGCCTGATGGGCCTGATGTCCGGCGCGCACCAGCAATGGCAGGAGACGCAGCACGAGTTCAGAACCGAGCGCGCGCGGCGAGCCAAGCAGCTTGAATCCGAAGCTTTGGCCCGTATTGCTGCCGAGCACGAGTCCGCGAAAGACGCGCGCGAGCACGGGCAGGCGATCGAATTGGAGGGGATCAAGGCTCAGGGCAAAGCGGCACTGGAGGCCGACAAGGAAGCGGGGCGCAACGAGCGAGCGCGCCTGAGTCGCGAATCCGCTGATGCCCGCGCTGCACGTACGGGGTCTACAGCCTCGGCCAAGCCTCAGGTGCTCGTGCCGATAAGCGGTCAGGGTGAATCAGTCGCCTGGACGCCGGGCACGCCCATTCCCCCGGGCTACACCGTGACCGCCGATCCGCGCTTTCGTTCGCGTGACGACGAGCGTTCCGGATTCGACAAGCTGCAGAACGACGCCCGCTCGCGCGTGCTCAAAATGGCGGACGAGGAACTGGACTACGAGCTGGAGCAGCGCAGCATCCTGCCGACAGATCGCGCCAGTGATCGCCGCGCGCTGGCCGATGCGCTGACCGTGGAGGCAAACGAGTTGTACGGCTTCCGGTCGAGTCCCGCGCCTTCGCAGCGCACGAACGCCGGCGCTCCCGCAGGACTGCCGGCCGGCGCGGTGGCGGCCGGTCGCGCGCCAAATGGCGTGATCGTCTATCGCTTGGCCGACGGCAGCCTGGTGACCGCGGAATGAAGCCCTACACCGGCCAACTGTTGCCGCTGGAAGGCGCGCCGCCGCGCTATCGCCCTTACTCGGGCGAGCTGTTGCCGCTCGATGCAGCGAACGAGCCCACGACGCCCACCACCGACACCATGCGCGCCACGCCCGAGCCGGGCTTGATGGGGCGCTTGGGCGGTGCCTGGGACACGCTCACCGGCGCGCATGACGCGGTCGACCGTCCGCTTGTCGCACGTCTTTCCGATGCTGGCGGCGAAGTCGTGGATGCGCTCACACCCGATGCGTTCCAGCGCGGCATGTTGAGCGGCAAGCAAGCGACGGCGGAACTATTGCGGCAATCCGGTCTTGGCCCTCATAACGCCATGGGCGACGACGTGAGCCTCGCGGAAAGCGCCGTACGAGTCGCGGACTTGGAGCGCCAGAAGGGCCGATATCCGCAAGACCCCGGCAACGCGGCGGCGCTGCAGGCCATGTCGGGCGCCAAGTCCATTGGCGACTGGGCCGACGCCGTCACGCCCGGTGCGCTCGGCGATGTCGTGCTCGAATCCTTGGGGCAGCAGGCCCCCGTGCTCGCGCTGAGTGCCGCCGGTGGTCCGCTGTCCATCGGCGCCAATGCGGCCGGCAGTTTGGGCACGGAGTACACCGGCGCGGTCTACGATGCGATGCGCGAGGCTGGCGTCGATGTCGCCGATCCGCTGGCGGTGCAACGCTTCCTCGCGGACCCTGCCGCGATGGAGGCGGCGAAGGCATCGGGCCTGGCGCGCGGTGTGCCGATTGCTGCCTTCGATGCGCTTGGCGCTGGCGTCGCTGGCAAGCTGGTGAAGGGCACGGGCGTCGGTCGTGCGTTGCTGCGCTCGGCCACCAATCTCGCCACTGGCGCGGGCACCGGCACGGCCGGTGAAGCCACGGCGCAGTTCGCCGATACCGGCCGGATCGAAAGCCTGGGCGACGTTCTGACCGAAGGCGTGGCCGAAGGTCCGAGTAGCGTGGTGGAAGGCGTCGGCAACGTCCTGCGTGCGGCCCGGACTCGGCCCGTTCCGCGGACACCCGCCGAGCAGGGGGCGCAAGCGGCTGAGGATACGCTCCAGAAAGCGCGGGAATCGCGCGCGGTCACCGAGGCGGCAACGCCTGCTCCGGTGATCCCTGCGGCTCCCGTGCCCACGGAAGCAATCACCGCGGCATCCGGCACCGAATCGCCGGCCATCGTTGATGCGCCTGCTTCGCTGCCCCGATCGGGCACCGCGGCGGGCTCGGTGATCGATGCCCGGCTGGAGGCACTGGGCGCAGCGGCGCAAGAGGGGCGGCTCGCACCTGAAGCCGCGAAATCGCTGGCCGATGAAGACGCGGAGCTGGAACAGCTTCTCCGTGCGCAGGCACGCGCTACGGCCGAGGGAATCCATCTCTCGCCCGAGGCTCGCCTTAGCCCGCAGGAGCGTCAGTTTGCGGAGCAACGACGGCTGGAAATTCGCCAATCCCTGGAACGTCATCGCGCGGCGCAAGGCTATGAGAGCGAAGCGGGGCGGCTGCGGGAGCGATTGGGCCGCATTGATGCGGATGCTGACCTCATCGCGCTGTCGGAATCGCTGGTGCCGCCACCGCGGGATGTCGAGCCGACCGCTGTCGAGCGTCGCGCGATGACCTATGACCGGCTCGCAGCCAGCGCCGACGCTGTGGGCAACGCCACGCTGGCCGACCAGCATCGACACTCCGCGGCGGTGCTGCGCGCCCGCAACAATTCCTCGCCCACGACAATCACCGCTCCCGAAGCAGTGGGACCGGTGGGAAATTCCGTCGAGGCGATGACTCCCCCCCGATGACCTCATCCGCTCGCGATGAGGCCTCGACATCGGCGGAGACAGTCATCCGCGCCAATTTCACATCGGTCATGCGAGTGCCCGATCCGGAGACGTTTGCTCGGGACGAGCAGCGCGCGCGTCTGGCCGCCATTGCCCAGCGCCGCGGGCTCGACCCTGAGACCGTGGCCGAATTGGAGCGATCCCTTCCGGCGCACACCCGCGACGCGGTGACAGGCTTCTACCGTGCCGAGGAGCGCGTCCCGTTCGTGCAACGGGTCATGGCGCACGTTGCCGAGACAGGCGAACGCGCCCACTACGTCGAGGCCGACATCGCCAACCTGGGCGGCCTGAATGCGCGGCTGGGGGCGAGCGGGGCGAATGAGGTCTATCGCGAGCTGGCCGACACCGTGCGCAAGACGCTGGAGGCCACGGGTGCGCAGGTGGTGCCCGTGCGAAACGGTGGCGATGAGGTCAGCTTTACCGTCATCGGCGCGGAAGATGCGGCCGTCGATGCGGCGCTTGCACGGGCAGACCGGCGGGCGCAGGCTATTTCCAAGGCGCGGGGCTTGTCCGATCTGCCACACCCCAAGGGAGGCGCACCGGGCGTGGGCATCGTGTACGCGGCCTCGCGCATTGGGCCGAAGGATTCCCTTGACGCCTTGTTCCGTCGCACGGATCAGCAAGTCGAGGCACGCAAGAGGGCAACAGCAGATGGGTATCGAGCGCGAGTCGCGGTTGGGGCTGGACCGGATGACGCCGGAGCAGCGCGAGGCGTGGCACCGGGAACACTCGGCGGAACGGCTGGCATCGGAGGAGGCGCAACGCCGCGCGGAGGCGGAAGCGCATCGACAGAGCCGTCCCAAGCTGGACCATTCAGCCCTCAACCGGATCATGCGCGAGGCGGTCAGCAAGACGAATCGGGAACGCAAATTGGGCGAGCCGAAGTTGACCGAGCCGCCGGTGTTCGGCCAGACGCCGCCGACGAAGTAGCCCGACACGCCCCCGCCCACTGGCGGGGTTTCCGTTTCTGAGGCGTCCCGCGCGATCCACGGTCTGTTTGATGACTGGAAACGGGCGCCGACGCTGCAGCTCGTCACCTCATCGAGCGAGTGGCCGGCGTCGGTGCGCGCTCGCCTCACGCCGTCGGCTCGCCCCCGAGAAGGTGCATACGATCCCGAGACGCGCACGGTCTATCTGGCTGCCGACGCGATGCGGAACCCGGCACGGGCGCGCTGGGCCGCGTTGCATGAGGTGGTCGGGCATGACGGGCTGCGAGGCGCGGTGCAGGCCATGGATCGCGGTGCGGGATCGCTGTCGCGCGCCTTGCGGGATCTTCGAAACCTGCCGGTGATTGAGGAGCTGGCGCACGCCATCGCGCGCGACCGCGGCCAGCAAGTCAACACTACCGAAGCGATGGACGAAGCGACGGAAGAAGCTGCGGCCGAACTGCTGACGGCGGAAGAGACGGACGGTTGGCGTGACCTTGAGGCGCGCTACCGTGTTGCTGTGCCGGCGCGGATGCGCCCCGGGCGTGGTTGGTGCCCTCGGCCGCTTCGTCGATCGCGTGAAGGGCTTGCTCACTACCGTGATGGGCTCGCGAGTCGCCGCGTTCTCGCCGCGGGACTGGCGCGATCTGGTCAAGAGCGCGCGGCGTTACGCACGAGAGGGAACGACGGCATCTCGCCCCGTGACTACAGCCGTGCCCGACGATGTGCCGGCGCAACTGGATGCGCTGCAGCAGCACTTGGGTGGCGCAGAGGCGAACGCCGAACACGAAGGCCCCGCAGGGATACCTGGGGAGCACTCCCTTCGGAGTTCTATGCACCAGCCTGCGGCGGGATCAGAGGAGAGCGTACTGGAGGATTCGACCGCAGCCGACGACCCACGCCAACCCGATCCCAAGTCGACGCGCGTCCTGGCATCGGCCGCGCCCAAGCCCGAGGCACCGGCACGCAAGCAGTCGGCTGACACGCTGGTCGATACCGTGCTGCGCCTGGTGCGTGCACCCTACGAGAGCGCCGTCGACAAGCTGCGCCGCAACCCGGAGACGAAGGCCGTCGGCGACGCGGTTGCGCGCTACTTTGACCAGACCCGCAAGCGCCTGGGCGAAGTCAGCGCCGCCCTGCGGCCGGTGACGCGTGCGGCGAACGAGGATGACCTGCGCACTTTCGAGCGATTGATGGGCGCGATGTCGAATGGTCGCCGAGACGAGGCGGCGGCCCTGTTCAACGACGCGTCCACGGCGGCGAAGGACTTGCTCAAGGCGTGGTCCGGTCTGGCCTCGCGCACCGGGGACGAGAATCAGCGCCTGGGGATCCAGGTGTTCGACGCGACACAGAACGCCTGGCGGTTGATCGGCAAGGTCCGAACCGACCCGGCGCGTTTCTTCGTGTTCTGGCCGCGGGCGGTCAAGCGCAAGTATCGCGATGCGATGGCGAACCCTGAGAAGTACGCGCGAGAATGGCAAGAGCTGGTCGACATCCTGATCGCCGACGGACGTATTGCCAGCGAGGACGAGGCAGGGCGTTACCTCAATACGGAGTTTCGTGACGAGACCGCGTCCGACTACTTCGCGAGCATCGAGCGCGCCCGGTCGGATCCGCTGCCCGAGGCGGTCTACGACTATTCGTGGGAGCAGGCTGTCCGCTATGCGCGGAGCTGGGCTGAGCGCGTGTCCCAGATCGAAGCCTTCGGACAGGCGGGACCGGAAGGCGGCGACCTGTTCGACGAGACACTTGCCACGCTGACGCGACCGCGGCTCCAGGAACACGTTCAACGCGTGGCGGACGTGATCTATGGGCGCCGGCGCAATCGCACGGTCAATACGGTGCTGCAGTCGTTCAGCACGCTGGCGACGGGCACGCAACTCGGGAACCCGGCAACGGCCATCGTGAACCTGATCGGAGGGCTGACACTCACGGCCCAAGCGTTTCCGACCAGTCATTTCCTGCGCGGCCTTCGGGAACTGGGGAACTTGAGTGCGGCCGTCGATGACGCCTACGCCAAAGGCGTGCTGATCGATGACTTCATGGGTGTGTCGGCTGATGCCGAGCAGGAAGGGGTGAAGGAGTGGATCTCTCGCACATCCACCGGCTTGCTCAAGGTGGGTGGTTTCGCGCCGGCCGAGTACGTCGTGCGCTCGCACAACCTGCTGACTGCGAGGAGCTTCCTGCGCGATGCCCTCACCGCATGGAATCGCGATGTCACCAGCGGCAAATCGCTCAAGGCGATCGCCTGGCTGCAGCGCAACGGATTCGACTACCGCACGTTGTTGGTCGAGGGCATGACTGGGCCGGAGACGGATCGCTTCCTGCGCTACGCCGTCAACGAAGTGCAGGGCAGCTATCGCATCGACCAGGTGCCGACGTTCATGGACGAGCCGCTGGGGCGTTTCCTGCTGAAGTATCAGAAGTTCAGCACGCAAGTCGTCCGCATGCTGGTGAAAAACCATCTCGCCCCCTTCGTCGAGTCGATCAAAGGCGGCGAGCGGGTCCGCGTCGAGGTCGACGGCGAGGTCATCGAGCAGCGCGTCCGCACCTTCCTGCCGCTACTGCGCTACTTCGCGATGGCGGTGCCTGGCGGATTGATCGCGGAGGGACTTCGGGCAGCCCTGTTCGGCTACGGCGAGTCCGGGCCGGATGACGAGGAGATCAAGCGCGCTCTCGCGGACAACGACCGCGCGCATGCGCTCAGCCTCATCCTGCAGCGCGCGTTCTCTGCGATGGTGTCGATCGGATCGCTTGGCGTGTTCGGCAATTACGGACAGGCTGTCCACGCCTGGCAGGATCGCCAGCGATTCAAGAACCCGCTCGACCCGCCGTCGCTGGGGCTATTCGACGCACCCGGCACGGCTATTCTCAAACTGATCGACCAGGGCTCGCTCGACGGCGACGACGTGTTTCGGATTGCCGAGGACGGACTGTCGCTGTTCCGCACTGGGCGGCGATTGGCCGAGACCGTGGCCATGCACACCTCCGATTCCCAGTTCGGACGGCAGGCGCAGGCGCAGCGTGATCGCTACTGGGCGCGCAAGATCGCGCGTCGCTATGCCGACGAGGCTGGCATCGAAGCAAAGCGGCGTGCGCCGGAATACGGCGTCTTCACCGCGAACACGCCGACGAACCGCAAGGTCAAGGATGCGCTGCTGCTGGGCGACGCGGAGCGCGCCAAGGAACTGCTGAGCGCAAGACTGCACGAGCTCGACCCGCGAACGGCGGAATCGATCCAGCAAACGCTGGCGAGCGTACGCGGCGCGGTGAGGGCAGGTCGGCCGGCGCTGGTGATGGAAAGCCAGTCGGGTTACGAGACGGAGCAGTTTCTGGCCTGGGCGGAAAGCCGCCTAACAGCGGAAGGCTTCGCGCGACTCAAGCGCATCGACAAGACATACATGGACGCGGCCCGTCGGTCTGGCATTTGGCGACCGCAGCCCGTCGACACGGTGAAGAAGCAAGTCTCGAAGCGGCCACTGAGCGATGACATGGCCGACGCCTATATCCGGAGGATGATTCATGAGTAACAAGCGTGTCGAAATGACGATCAGTGCGCTGAGTGCATCCCCGGTGGTGCGCGCGGCTGAGAACCTGCTTTGGTGGGGCCGCCATGGCGACGACCAACTCGCCGGCCTGTTTACTGAGCTGCGGCAACAGGCGAATCAGGTCGCCAGCGGGGATCTGTCGCGTGGGCTGGAAGCGCTGACGGCACACGCCCACTTGCTCGATGCCATGTTCCAGCGACTGGCGGCGCAGGCTGCCGCAAAGTTCGATGCAGGTCGGCCCAGGTCGGGGCAGGACCTCATGCGGCTCGCTTTGCAGGCGCAGGACCAGGCGCGGCTCGCGTGGGACAGTGCCGCACGGTTGCGACAAGGAGGGCTGAATGGCTCGCCGTGAGGCTACACCTGCGACCAAGCGCCCCGTGGGACGCCCGACGCTGTACACGAGCGATCTGGTCGACCGAATCTGCGAGCGCCTGTCGGTCGGCGAACCGCTGGCGCAAATATGCCGCGACAAAGGCATGCCGGGGCTCAGCACGGTCTATGACTGGCAGTCCGCCGACAAGGACATTTCCGGACGATTCGCGCGCGCGCGCGAGGCGGGGTTCGACCAGATCGCGCTCGATGCACTGCGCATTGCCGATGACGCCACGAGCGACCGAGCAACGGACAGCGAAGGCCGTGAGCGGGTCGACAACGAGGCGATCCAGCGCAGCCGTCTTCGCGTCGAAACCCGCCTCAAGCTTCTGGCGAAGTGGGACCCAAAGCGCTACGGCGATCGCCTGCACCAGGAATTGACCGGCGCGAACGGCGGTCCGCTGCAGACCGAGGAGCTATCGGTATTGTCCCCGGACGAGCGCAAGCGGCACGCGCTGGAGTTGGCGGCAAAGCTGGGGATCAAGATGGAGTGGCCGGCGTAGAGACCGTCACCGTTTCAGGCAGAACCCAGTGAGGTCGCTGCTGCGCTGTCGGCCACATCGAAACCCAATTGAACAGTCTGTGTCGTACCTGCACGTCTGTGCGGCACCACTGTTGTCATAGGTGCGAGTTCCATACTCATTCACGACTACTGCGCAGTAGCCGCGCACCTGGTACGGCCCGATGAGGCATTTCTTCCCGACCCCACATTGAACGTCGTTTATGCAGCCTGGGTCGGCGGCAACCGTCGGCGTTGACGGTTGAGAGAATGCCCTGGGGGCAGGCGTCGGGGGCGTCCGATAGGGGTTCGAGCCGATGGGCGGCAGCGAGTTGATGGCGGGGATCGCGGGAATACCCCCGTATCCGGCGCCCACAGTCGGAGGCGAGTTGAGGGCGGCTGGTTGCGGGGGTGGCGCATATCGTGGCGCCGGTGGCGGAACGTAATTGCCTTGACTCGCGACGTAGGCTGTAGCGACGGTGACGGAGAGCGCCCCCAAATCGCTCATCACCCCACGCCAATACTCAGCGCGCTCCTGTCGAACCTGCGCTTTCGCGTTGGCGACAGCGACCGCATAACTGTTGGGCGAGATCGGTGTGGGCGGCTCAACCCCTAGCGCCTGCAAGCCGACGGCGGCTTGGCCAAACCCTTCGCGCGCGGCTGACTGCAACCAGGTGATGCCGTGCTGTACGTCCTCCGTTATCCCATCGCCTAGCACTAGCATCCTGCCTAGCTTGTATTGCGCCTCCGCGATGTGGGCTACTGCCGCAGCTTGATACCAGACGGCTGCCTGTTGTTTGTTCGGCGCTAGATTGGCCTTCGGGCACCCGAAGTAGTACAGATCTCCGAGCTGCAGCCAGCCCCAAAACCCAAGGTGGTCTTCGTCGTACATGGTCGGGTTCGCCATGGTCATCGCGGTTGGCCCCCAATACTTAACGAACGTAAGCCGTCGTTTTAGCGTCGTCTTGCATTTGTCATGGCGCAATTCCTTTGCGCGAACGTTTGGGTCGCTCCAATCTTTTGCGTGCGTTGGCATAGAGGTCAGCGCGAGCAGTGCAGCGGAGAGAGCAAGGCCGCCCAAGATCGATCGTGACGAGTGCATTCTCATTCCTCCCCCATGTCGCTGCGGAGAAGGGTGTACCGCATAGTTGAGGAGCGCAACGTAGGAATCTGTCACTCCCATCAAGGGCCGCGCCGTCCGGGTCGCTATACTCCCGACCATGAAGCCACACTCCTGCGAGACGTGTACCCATACTTGTACCCATTGGCGAAGCGCAATGGGCGAAACCTTGATTCAGTGCGGTTTTAAGCCCGCACTGACGGTATAGGTTCAACCTCGAGTAGCGTCCTCATCGAGGCAGCGGCGGTCGCTTGGCATGACAGGCTCGCTTCGGGACTTGATGGTTGCACATGCGCAGGTGATGCCTTGACGACTGAGAATCACAATCTGGTGCCGACGGCGCCAGGGCCGGAAGCAGGCATCAAGCCGAGCGGACGCGTGCCGTTGCCTTCCGGGCCCACCTGTTGGGGAATCGCATGGCGGCTCGGCCTGCTGGCGGCGGTCGCCGGGGTCTGGTTGCTGCCGGAGTCGTGGCTGGATTCGTCCTGGCATTACGGCGAGAAGTTCGTGATCGTTTTTCTGGTGGCCAACCTCGGTCTTTGGGTTGCGCCCGGTGCTGCCATTGTTGACGCCATTCGTCTGGTGCCCGAGTGGCGGCAGCGGGGAGCGGATCGCTGGAGGATGTTCCGCGCAGCCTGGGCGGGGGCCATCCTTTGTCACCTCTTGATCCTTGTGCATGGCGATTTCTAGCGTGTGCCGCGCATGAGCAGGGCTGCACGATTCGCCGCTCGGTCGGGCGCCGTGCTGCTGCTCGTGTCGTCGCCAGTGATGGCTTCCGACTATTCGAAATTGCCCTTCATCCTTTACGCACTGTTCGGAACACTGTTCGCCGCGATCTTTGCGATGACGTGGTTTGTGACCAGGTTGATCGATTGGCGCTGGTTGAGGCAGTTGGTCAGGTGCGCGGTGGTCGCGGTGTTCTGGTCGCCCGTTGACCTGGGCAGCGCAGGCCATGCGAGCTGGTGGCCGGTGTGCATGGCGTTTCTCGAGCCCGGCAACGCGGCTGAGGCGCCTGCCTCCATTCTGGCTACCACCGGACTGCTATGGCTGTTCTTCCTGTGTCTGCCCAGGCAGACCGAACAGCTCGCAGGTGCGGATCGAACCGCGGATTGATTCTCGGACAGACGCGGAGTGCGTGGTCGCGTGGTCGCTATACTGCCGCCTGCGAAGTCGCCCGCGGACGGGTGACGCAGGTCCAGCGCTCAGCGCCGCACCTGTTGTGCTGAAACGCTTACTTCATTGCGGCTTCGTGGCCGCGTAGCGGGGCCAGGTTCAAGCTCGTATGAAAGGCACTCTGTTCATCGTTGCGGCGCCCTCGGGGGCAGGCAAATCCAGCCTGGTGAATACGGTGCTGGCGCGCGAGCCTGGCATTGCGCTGTCGATCTCGTTCACCTCACGCGCGCCGCGTCCCGGCGAGCGTCATGCGCAGCATTACCATTTCGTCAGCCGCGACGAGTTCGAGCGCATGATCGCGGCCGGCGACTTCTTCGAACACGCTCTGGTGCATGGCGACTACAAGGGCACGGCGCGGCAGTCGGTGGCGCCGCAGCTCGCGGCCGGCAAGGACGTGCTGCTCGAGATCGACTGGCAGGGCGCGCGCCAGGTGCGCGAGACGATGCCGGACGCGGTCAGCGTCTTCATCCTGCCGCCGTCGCGCGATGCGCTCGAAACCCGCATGCGCAACCGCGGCCAGGACAGCGAGGCCGTGATTGCACAGCGCCTCGCCGCCGCGCGCGAGGAGATGAGCCACTACGGCGAGTTCGACTACGTGATCGTGAACGAGCACTTCGATGCCGCCGCCGCCGAGTTGCGCGCCATCTTCGTGGCGCACCGCTTGCGGCGCGCGGCGCAGGCGGAGCGGCACGCGGCACTGATCGAACACCTGCTCGGCTAAGCAGGCACATTGCAACCAATTGAAATATAAAGGGTGAGACGCGGAATTTTCCACGTTTTCTTGCCCCGAGGCGGGCCCGGCACGTAGAATCCGCGGCCCTGCCGGTCACGTCCGACTTGGCACACCGAGGTAACCCATGGCACGTGTCACCGTAGAAGACTGCCTCGAGGTGGTCGACAACCGCTTTGAACTCGTCCTGCTGGCTTCGCGCCGCGCGCGCCAGCTGGCCAAGGGCGCCGACACGACGCTCGACAACATCGACCAGGGCGACAAGCCCACGGTGCTGGCGCTGCGCGAAATTGCGGCGCGCAAGGTCGATGTGGCCTTGATCGACGCGGTCGAGAAGGCCGAGCGGGAACGCGCCGAACGCGAAGCCCTCGAGTGGGCCGCCGCGGAAGTCGACGACGACATGTCCAAGGGCGGCGACGACTGAGTCGACGCCCATACCTGAGTCGTTGCCGCGGCGACGACTGAGTCGACGCCCGTTCCTGAGTCGTTGCCGCGGCGACGACTGAGCCGACGCCCATTCCTGAGTCGTTGCCGCGGCGACGGAGTCGACGTTCTTGGCGACCGGTAGAGCCGAGCTTGCTCCGCTGGCGTTCTGGAGCTTGAGGATCGGCGTAGCGGAGCAAGCTCCGCTCTACGAGACGGGATACCGTTCAGCGTGACCATTGCCCGCGCCGCGCCGCCTGCGTAGGCTGGCCGCATGCCTGCTTCCAGTCCCGTCCTGACGGTTCCTGGTCCGGACCCGTGTCCGGATGAGGTTGCCCTGCTCGCCAGCCGCCTCGATGCTTATCTTGCGCCCGAGCAGGTTGAACGCGTGCGCCGTGCCTACCGGGTCGGGGCTGCGGCGCACCACGGCCAGACCCGCAAGAGCGGCGAGCCCTACATCACCCATCCCCTCGCGGTGGCCGGCCTGCTTGCCGAGATGGGCATGGACGTGGAGACCTTGTGCGCCGCGATCCTGCATGACGCGCTGGAGGACACGCCGCTGCAACGCAGCGTGATCGAGGCCGAGTTCGGCGAGCCGGTGGCGGAACTGGTCGACGGCGTCACCAAGCTCGACAAGCTGCACTTCCGTGACCGCCAGGAGGCCGCGGCCGAGAGTTTCCGCAAGATGCTTCTGGCGATGGCACGCGACCTGCGCGTGATCCTGATCAAGCTGGCCGATCGCCTGCACAACATGCGCACCCTCGATGCCATGGCCACCGAGTCGCGCCGTCGCATCGCCCGCGAGACGCTCGACATTTATGCGCCGATCGCGCAGCGCCTTGGCATGAACAAGATAAAGGCGGAGCTGCAGGACCTGGGCTTCAAGGCCCTGTATCCGATTCGCCACGCGGTCCTGGCCAGGCGAATCGCGGCGCAGCCGGTATTGCGGCGTGAAGCGATGGCCAAGATCGAAGCGGCACTGGCGCAGAAGCTGGCGCAGGAAGGCCTGCCGAACCGGCTCGTGGGCCGGGTGAAGTCGCCTTTCAGCATCTACATCAAGATGAAGAGCGAGCAGAAGTCGCTCGACCAGGTGATGGATGTGTTCGGCTTCCGCGTCGTGGTGCCCACCGTGATGGAGTGCTATCACGCACTGGGCGCGGTGCACTCGCTCTACAAGCCGCTCGACGCGCGCTTCCGCGACTTCATCGCCATCCCCAAGGCAAACGGCTACCAGTCGCTGCACACCGTGCTGTTCTCGCCGTTCGGCTCGCCGATCGAAGTGCAGATCCGCACCGAGGACATGGACCTCGTGGCCGAACGCGGCATTGCGGCGCACTGGGTCTACAAGAACACCGGCTCCTCGCCCTCGAGCGCGCAGAGCCGGGCCCACGCCTGGCTCACGAACCTGCTGGAGTCCCAGCAGTTCGCCGGCTCCTCGCTGGAATTCCTCGAGAACGTCAAGGTCGACCTGTTCCCGGACGAGGTCTACCTGTTCTCGCCCAAGGGAGACATCCTGGCCCTGCCGCGCAACGCCACGGCGCTCGATTTCGCCTATGCCGTGCACACCGACGTCGGCGATCACGCGGTGGCGGCGCGCGTCGACAAGAAGCTGGTGCCCTTGCGCAGCAAGCTGGTCAGTGGCCAGACCGTGGAAATCATCACCGCGGCCTCGGCCAGCCCCAATCCCAGCTGGCTCGAGTTCGTCGTGTCGAGCAAGGCGCGCACCTCGATCCGGCACTACCTCAAGCATCTGCAGCACGAGGATGCGGTCGAACTGGGTCATCGCATGCTCGATCGCGCGCTGGAAGCGCTCGACAGCTCATTGGATCGCGTGCCGGCAAAGACGCTGGAGCAGTATCTGGCGGAAAACCGCCTGCGCCGGCTCGAAGACCTGCTGGCGGAGGTGGCGCTCGGCAACCGCATGCCGCAGCAGGTGGCGCAGGCCCTGACCCAGGCACAGGGCGGGAGCGTGTCGAACAAGCCTGGCCCGATGAGCGAGAAGATCCTCATCAGCGGTGCCGAGCGCGGCGTACTCAGCTTCGCGAACTGCTGCCATCCGATCCCGGGTGACGAGATCATGGGCTTCCTGTCGTCGGGCAAGGGCGTCGTGGTGCACCGCCTCGAATGTCCGAACGTGGCCGAGTACCGCAAGTCACCGGAGCGTTGCGTGCCGATCGCCTGGGATCGCAGCGTCCAGGGCGACTATCGCGCGGCGCTGCGGGTGGAAGTGGAGAACAAGCCGGGCGTGCTGGCCCAGGTGGCGGCGGCGATTGCGGAAGCCGAGTCCAACATCGACAACGTCGAGTACCGCGAGCGCGACCTGCGCCTGTCGGTGATGGACTTCAACATCGAAGTGAAGCATCGGAAGCACCTGGCCGACGTGATCCGGCGCGTCCGACGGCTTGGCGTGGTCAACGGGGTGCAGCGACTCTGAGCGGGGGCTGGTGGCGGCGCGAGTGCCTCACGCCGCCCGCACCACGCCGCGCGCGTCGCGCAGGATCAGGTCCGCGGCCCTTTCCGCGATCATCACGGTGGGTGCATTGGTGTTGCCGCCGATCAGGCTGGGCATGACCGAAGCATCCACCACGCGCAGGCTCTCGATCCCGCGCACCCGCAACTGTGGATCAACCACGGCGCCGGCATCGACGCCCATGCGGCAGGTGCCGACCGGGTGGTAGACGGTTTCGGCCTTGCGCCGGATGAATTCGACCAGGCCAGCCTCGTCGCGCACGTTCGCGCCGGGGAAGATTTCCTCGCCGCGGTAGGGTGCGAAGGCGGGCTGCGCCAGGATGTCGCGCGAAAGCCGGGCGCACTCCAGCATCATCTTCAGATCGAAGCCCTCGGCGTCGCTGAGATAGTCGGCGTGGATGCGGACCTTGTCGCCGGGATTGGCGGAAGCCAGTTCCAGCCGGCCACGGCTCCGCGGCCGCAGGAAGCAGGCGTGCAGGGTGTAACCATCGCCTGCCAGGCGATGACGACCGTGGTCGTCGAGCAGGGCCGGCACGAAGTGGAACTGCACGTCGGGCCGCGCGTCGGGTGCCAGGCGCGAACGCACGAAACCACCGGCTTCGGCGATGTTGCTGGTGCCGGGGCCATTGCGGTGAACGTAGTAGTTCCAGGCCACCGCGATATCGCTCACGCGGTCGTAGGTGACCCGCTTCAGGCTGCGGTGCAGGGTGCAGATGTCGAGATGATCCTGCAGGTTGGCACCGACGCCGGGCGCGTCGACCCGCACCTCGATGCCGTGGGCGCGAAGCGCAGGTGCCGGTCCGATGCCGGACAGCATCAGCAGCTGCGGCGAATTCAGCGCGCCCCCGGCGAGCAGCACTTCCTGACTCGCGCCGTACGCGTGCGCGGCGCCGCCGACGCTGCACACCACGCCGGTGGCGCGACCGCGTTCGATCAGGATGCGATTGGCGCGCGCGCCGGTGATGACGGTGAGGTTGGTGCGCGAACGGATCGGGGTGAGATAACCGGCCGCGGTGGAGCAGCGCGCGCCGTCGCGCTGCGTGACCTGGTAGTAGCCGACGCCGTCCTGCTGCGCACCGTTGAAATCGGGGTTGGCGCGATGTCCCGCGCTGGCGGCGGCGTCCAGAAACACCGCGCTGAGCGGATTGCGGTACTTGTGGTCGGACACGGCCAGCGGGCCATCGCTGCCATGCCATTCGTCCGCGCCGCGGGTATTGGCCTCGGCGCGCTTGAACCAGGGCAATACCGCATCCCAGTTCCAGCCCTGCGCGCCCTGCGCCGCCCAGTCGTCGTAGTCGTCGCGATGGCCGCGGATGTAGCACATGGCGTTGATCGAACTCGATCCGCCCAGCACCTTGCCGCGCGGCCACCAAAGGCGGCGTCCGCCCAGTTTCGCTTCGGGTTCGGTGTTGTAGTCCCAGTTCACGCCCTTCTGTCCGACCAGTTTGGCAACGCCCGCGGGCATGTGGATGAAGGGATGCCAGTCGCGCGGGCCGGCTTCGAGCAGCAGCACGCGGATCGCCGGATCGGCGCTGAGGCGGTTGGCAAGTACGCAGCCGGCCGATCCGGCTCCGATGACGATGTAGTCGTAGACGTGGGAGCTCATGCGCAGCGAGGCTAGGCGTGGCCACTAGAGCAATTGCTCGGAGTACGCGGAAGCCGGCACACCACGCGCAGGACCGTGACGCGGTACGCATTGCCGTGGGCGACTGGGTGCGGTGCCGGCGGTTGGCTTGCGCGGCGCGCTCGGGTACCGTGCGCCGGCGCGATGTCCGCGTGGAACCGACCGCCGATGAGTTCAGCCGATCCGCAGGGCGCAACCTTGAGCCGAGTCCGCGACGCCCTGCGCGAGTCGCCGCCGTTGCTGTGGTCCTTCCTCTATTTCTTCTGCCTCCTGAGCGGCTACTACGTGCTGCGCCCCGTGCGTGATGCGATGGGCGCCTCAAGCGACGTCGAGGCGGTGTTTCCGGCAGCGATGATCCGCTACTTCGCCGAGCACGGGATCCCGCTCGCCGAACTGATCCTGCAGGTGCTCGCCACCTGCACCTTCGTGCTCATCCTGGTCGCGCAACCGCTTTACGGCGCGCTGGTGTCCAGGTATCCACGGCGGGTGTTCATGCCGGTGCTGTTCGGATTCTTCATCGCCTGCCTGCTGGTGTTCTACGCGCTGTTCGATCGCGACATCGGCGGCCGCGGGATGGCGTTCTTCCTCTGGGTCACGGTGTTCAACGTGTTTTCCGTGTCGGTGTTCTGGAGTTTCATGGCCGACGTGTTCTCCAATGCCGAGGCAAGACGCTACTACGGTTACATCGGTGCTGCCGGCACGGTCGGAGCCTTCGTCGGGCCGATCATCACGGGCGCACTGGCCGAGCGGGTCGGCCTTGCCAACCTGATGCTGGTATCGGGAAGTTTCCTCTCGGTCTGCGTGCTCTGCATCGTTCAGTTGCGACGCTGGGCCGTGCAGCGCGAGATCAAGGTGGGGCGCGACAACGAGAGCGCGATGGGCGGTGCCGTGCTCGCCGGTTTGAAGCTGGTCGTCAGGGAGCCGCTGCTGCGCTGGATGGCGCTGATGGTGTTCCTTGGGGTCGGCGTCGGGCAACTGCTCTACAACCAGCAAAATGCGATTGCCCGCGCCTCGTTCGCCACGGCCGAGGCTCGCGCCGAGTACTACGCCGCCATCGACATCGCGGTGGCCGTGCTTACGCTGGTGGTGCAGTTGTTCGTGACCCGCACCCTGCTGTCTCGCTTCGGCCTGTGGCCGACCCTGATGATTCCGATGGTCGCCCTGTTGCTGGGTTTTGCGGTGCTGGCCGCCTCGCCACTGCCGATGCTGGTGGCGGGCGTGCTGGTGGTGACGCGTTCGAACGAGTTTTCGCTGATGAAGCCCGGGCGCGAAACCATCTACACCCGCGTCGATCGACAATGGCGCTACAAGGCCGGCGCCGCGATCGACACCGCGTTCTATCGCGGCGGCGAAGTCAGCTTTTCCTGGATCTACAAGGCGCTGTCGCTGTTTGGCGCGCAGATCGTGTTCGCCGCCGGCCTGCTGCTGGCAAGCGCGATGACGATCAGCGCCTGGCGGCTGCTGCGGGAAGAGAAGAGGCTTCCGGCGGAACGCTAGGCCGGGTTTGGCCGCACCGACCGCATCGCCGCCATGCAGATCGCGCATCCCGCCCCTGGTCTCTGCCTGATCCGGCCTGCGCTCCGCCTTGCCATCGCAGCCGTGCTGCTGGTGGGCGCGTCCGCCGCATTCGCCGAGGTGGTCGTGGACGAGGAACGGCGCAGCTACATCCTCGATGGCGCGTCCTCTGCGGAGCTGGCGGTGCAACTGGAGACGCATCGCGCGGTTCAGAGCGATGGCGAACCGGCGAGTTCGCATGGCTTGACCGAAGTGGGGATCGAGGCGCGCTACGAGCTGGAGCCGCGCGTCGACGGGCGCTGCGTGCTGCAACGCATTCGGGTGCACGTGCACATCGTCCAGACCTTGCCGGAGTGGAAGCCGACGCATCCGACGTCGCCCGAACTGGGCGACGAGGTGAAGCGAATGTTGCGCGGACTGGCCGTGCACGAGGCGGGGCATCGACGTCACGGCATCGAGGCGGCCGGAGCGGTCGAGCGACGCCTGCTGGCCTTGCCGCCGGCCGAGGACTGTAGACGCGCCCGGCGCGCGGCCGCGCGCGTGCTGGCGCGGGAAGTGATCCGGCTCCAGGTGCGGGCATACAACTACGATCTGGCGACCGGGAATGGCCGCACCCAGGGGGCGGTGCTGCAGGAGCATCGTGTTGCGCCGCGCCCGTCGGGCTCACGAGTGCGCCGACGCTATGCGCCGGAGGAACCGGTGCACCGCCCCGAGCCGCGCTGAGTCAAGCGCACGCAGCTTGCCGGGAATCGGATGGCCCGGGCGCGGTCGCGCCCGATTCCGGGGTCACTCGCGTGGCGACAGCCACATGAGGATGCGTGCGTTGAACACCTTCACGCCGTCGGCGTCGAAGACGTCCACGTTCACGGGCAAGTCGTAGCCGCTGCTCGCACTGACCAGCGGAATTTCGGGTGTGGCCACGCCGCGCAGGCGGCCCTTCGCCTTCTTCAGATACGACACTGTCATGCCCTTGGGAATCCAGCGCATGTCGGCCGGCAGGCTGGCATCGGTCATCACGCCGCCGCACAGTTCGGCCAGGTTGCACAGGGCAATCGCGTGCACCGTGCCGATGTGGTTGTGCACCGCGCGGCGGTCCGGGATCGTCGCTTCGCAACGCCCGGCTTCGAGCAAGGTGAAGCGCGGCGCGATGCTGGCGAAGTAGGGCGCCTTGAAGCACACCGCGCGCGAGAACAGCCAGGCCCCGCCCGGCCAGCGTTGCAGCTTGCGATACAACGCCAGCAGCCGGGTTTCGGCCATCGGTCAGGCTGCCTTGTCCAGGGTGCCTTTGCGCAGATGCGTGGCGGCAACCAGCTCGGACGGATCGAAGTCGTCGACCGAGATGACGTCATGCACGAGGGCCGCCACCTCCTGCAGCAGGGCCACCTCGTCTGCGCCGAGGATGCCCTTGAGCTGGGCCTCGTGCAGTTGTGCGTCCATCTCGCGTGCGGTGATCTCGCCGGCCTTCACCGCCTTGTGGAACTTGCGCTCCACCGGCTCGGCGGCGATCACCTTCGGCAGCGCTGCTATCACGCGCCCCGCGGGATTGTTGGCGCAGGGCGTGACGAAGGCATGTTCGCCCAGGCGATCACGGGTGTCGCCGGGCGTGAGCAGCAGGGAGGCAAGGCGATGGCCAAGCCGATCCGACGGTGCCTGCGCGCGCCGGCCCCAGGGGAACACCAGCATCCACAGCAACCAGCCCACCGGGCGGATCGGGAAGTTGCGCAGCGCGGTGGAGAGTGCCATTTCGATCTTGTAGGCGGAATCGTGGAAGGCCCACGCCAGCAGCGGTTGCTCGCCGCCGGGACGCTCGCGGTCTTCGTAGCGCTTGAGCATGGCGCTGGCGATGTAGAGCTGGCTCAGCACGTCGCCCAGGCGCGCGGAGAGCTTCTCCTTGAACTTGAGCTTGCCGCCGAGGGTCAGCATCGAGGTGTCGGCCACCAGCGCGAGGTTGGCCGAGTAGCGGTTGAGCTTGCGGTAGAAGCGACGCGTGTAGGCGTCGCCCGGCGCGGAGCCGAAGCGTGCCGCCGTGAGACCGAACCACAGGCTGCGGACCGCGTTCGACACCGCGAAGCCGATATGTCCGAACAGGGCCCGGTCGAACTCCTTCAGTCGCGTGCTGGCCTCGGGGTGCTGCGCCGCCTGCATTTCCTTCAGCACCCAGGGATGGCAGCGGATCGCGCCCTGGCCGAAGATCATCAGCGAGCGCGTCATGATGTTCGCGCCCTCCACCGTGATGGCGATGGGCGCGGCCTGCCAGGCGCGACCCAGATAGTTCTTCGGGCCGAGGATCACGCCCTTGCCGCCGTGCACATCCATCGTGTCGCGCGCCACTTCGCGTGCGAGCTCGGTGCAGTGGTATTTCGCAATGGCCGAGGGCACGGCCGGTTTCTCGCCGCGATCCACCGCCGCGGCGGTGGCCTGCGACAGCGCGCTGCCGGCATAGGCATAGCCAGCAATGCGCGCGAGGGCTTCTTCCACGCCTTCGAAGCGGCCGATCGAGAGACCGAACTGCTTGCGGATGCGTGCATACGCGCCGGTGACCAGCGCCCCCATCTGCATGCCGCCGCTGGCGGTGGACGGCAGGGTGATGGCGCGGCCCACGGACAGACACTCGACCAGCATGCGCCAGCCTTGGCCGATGTAGTCCTCGCCGCCGATGAGTTGCGACAGCGGCAGGAACACGCCCTCACCCTTCACCGGGCCGTTCTGGAAGGTGCAGTTGAGCGGCAAGTGGCGGCGTCCGACCTCCAGGCCCGGCGTGCCGCGCGGCATCAGCGCCAGCGTGATGCCGTGGTCGGGCTGCTCGCCGAGCAAGCCGTCCGGATCGTAGAGGCGGAACGCGAGGCCGATGACCGTTGCGACCGGGGCGAGCGTGATGTAGCGCTTGTCGAAGGTGAGTTTCACGCCCACGACCTTGGCGCCGTTCCATTCGCCTTCGCAGACGATGCCGTAGTCGGGAATCGAGGTGGCATCCGAACCGGCGCTGGGGCCGGTGAGCGCGAAGCAGGGAATCTCGCGGCCGTCGGCCAGGCGCGGCAGGTAGTGGTTCTTCTGCTCGTCGGTGCCGTAGTGCATCAGCAGTTCGCCCGGGCCAAGCGAGTTCGGCACGCCGACGGTGGACGAGAGCGTGCTGGAGATCGAAGCCAGCTTGGCGATCACGCGCGAGTGCGCGGTGGCGGAGAAGCCGAGGCCACCGTACTGCTTCGGGATGATCATGCCGAAGAACTTGTGTTTGCCGAGGAACTCCCAGATTTCCGGCGGCAGGTCGGCGCGCACGTGGGTGATGTCCCAGTCGTTGGTCATGCGCAGTACTTCTTCCACCGGGCCGTCGAGGAAGGCTTGTTCGGCCGCGGTCAGCTCGGGCTTCGGCTGCGCCAGCAGGTCCTTCCACTTCGGCATGCCCGAGAACAGCTCGCCTTCGAAACCGACGGTGCCGGCTTCCAGCGCGGTCTTCTCGGTGTCGGAGAGCTGCGGCAGCATGCGGGTGTAGATCTTCAGCAAGGGCGCGGTGAGCTTGCTGCGGCGCAGGCCGGTGTGCAGCAGCGGCACTGCAACCAGAGCGAACACCGCCAGCGCCACCGCCGTGGCGATCAGGTTCGCGTCGAGCAGTACGGCGGCCGCCAGCGCCGCGACGCTGAGAATGGCCCAGGTCATGAGCGAGGTGCGGTGGTAGGCCGCGAACGCGCCGGCCAGCAGCAGCGAGCAAGGGCAGGAGGTAAGTCATGGCGCGACTCCAGGAACAGTATCGACGGATGGGGCGGTTGCGGAAACGGCGCGGCGCGACGGCAGCGCGGTGAGGAAATCCTGGATTGCCGCCGTGAAGGCATCGTTGCGGTCACCTGCCACCATGTGGGTGGCATCGGCGATCCGCACGTGTTGCGCGTGCGGCACCAGTTGCAGGAACTCGTCGACGGTGGCATCGGACACCAGGTCGCTGAGGCCGCCGCTGATCAACAAGGTGGGAATGCGGACCTGACGCGCAGCCTGCATCAGGCGCTGCTGGTAACGCGCACCGTCGCGCGCAACCTCGTCCAGCATGCGCGGATCCCAATGCCAGCGCCAGCGACCGTCGGCGTGTCGCACCAGCAGGCTCGACAGTTCCTCCGGCGTCTTGCGCCGGCGCCGGTGCGGCAGGTAGCTCATGATTGCGTCGGCCGCGGCGTCGAGGTCGGCGAACCCCTCGGGATGCGCGCCCATGAAGTCGAGGATGCGCTCCACGCCCTGCGCTTCCCAGCGCGGCGTGATGTCGACCAGTACCAGGGCCGAGTACCGGCCGGATGCCGACTCGCCTTCGGTCACGAGGCCGAGCAGGCCGCCCATCGAGGCGCCCACCAGCACCGGCCTGGAGGGTTGCCCGGCCGCCACCGTGTCGATGTCGGCGATGAATTGCTCCATCGAGTAGGCGTGTTCCGCCGCGTTCCAGTCACTTTCGCCATGACCGCGGCCATCGAGGGCGAGGCCACCGAAGCCGGCGGCGGCCAGATGCGCCGCCGTCCTGGCCCAGGCCTGACGGGTCTGGCCGAAGCCGTGCAGGTAGAGCAGATCCGCCGAGGCGCCCCAACGTTCGCCCACCAGACGCTGGCCGTCGATGCCACGGAAGTATTCCGGGCGCGGGTCGGGGCACATCGGTTCCATCGCCATGGCGTTGTCCATACCATCAAGTATGGTGATGCGTGGAAGCCCTGTCAATACGCATGCGTATGGCATGAGGGTGAAACCTATCGCAATGATATGAAAAGCAATTTCAGGAACGCAGCCGTGGCTATCGGGCTTGCAATACGGTGCCGCACCGATAGACTGGCGCAGCCCGCTCAGTAGAGTTCAGCGATTCCTGACATGTTAGGCGCCACCAAGAAACTCGAACGCGGTCCGCGCCTGTCAGCGGACGACTGGGCCAGGGCGGCGCTGGACCAGATTGCCGAGGATGGCGTCGCCGCGGTGGCGGTGGAACCGCTGGCGCGCCGCCTGGGCGTCACCAAGGGCAGCTTCTATTGGCACTTCCCCTCGCGCGAGGCGCTGCTCAAGGCGGCGCTGGAACGCTGGGAGCAGGTGGAACTGGAAGAAGTGTTTGCACGGGTCGAAGCCATTGTCGAGCCGCGTGACCGCATGCGCGAACTGTTCCGCCGCGTGGCGCACGAGGTCAAGTCGCACGTGATCTATTCCGAGCTGCTCAAGGCGCTCGACCATCCCGTGGTGCAGCCGGTGATGCAGCGGGTTTCGAAACGGCGCCTCGACTACCTGATGCTCGCCTTCCGCCAGCTCGGGATGGCCCGCACCGAAGCCCAGCATCGCGCCCGGCTCGCGTACGCCGCCTATGTCGGGTTCCTGCAGCTGTCGCTGCAACTGGGCCAGCCGCGCCTGCAGCACGATGAGTTCGACGCCTACGTCGAGCACGTCACCGCCACCCTGATCCCGACCGTGTGAACCGGGGTCCGGGCTGCGCGGCCCGCAATCGGCGATAATGCGCACCTGATCCGGTCCCGGACCGGCGGCGGTCGACGCCCTCTCCCTTCGATTGACTACGCCCCCAACGGCGCAGGAGTTGTTTCCGCGATGTCCAGTTCGCTCGCTGCCCTCACCCAATGGGTCGAGGAAGTTGCCCGCCTGACCAAACCGGATCACATCCACTGGTGCACCGGCTCGGACGAAGAGCATCGCGCCCTGACCGCACGGATGGTGGCGGACGGCATCCTGATCCCGCTCAACCCCGAAACCCACCCGAATTGCCATCTGCATCGATCCTCGGTGTCCGACGTGGCGCGGGTGGAGCACCTCACCTTCGTGTGTTCGCAGCACGAGCAGGATGCCGGCCCGAACAACCACTGGATGGCCCCGGACGAGGCTCATGCCCGGATCGATGCGCTGTTCGACGGTTGCATGAAGGGCCGCACCCTGTACGTAGTGCCGTATTGCATGGGACCGATCGCCTCGCCCATCGCGCGCTGTGGCGTGGAGATCACCGATTCACCCTATGTCGTGGCCAACATGCGCCTGATGACGCGCATGGGCGCGGCGGCGCAGGCGCGGATCGAGCGCGAAGGCAGTTTCGTCAAGGGCCTGCACTCCACCGGCGAGCTCGACCCCGAGCGACGCTACATCATGCATTTCCCCGAAGAACTGACGATCAAGTCCTACGGCTCCGGCTATGGCGGCAATGCGCTGCTGGGCAAGAAGTGCCATGCGCTGCGCATCGCCAGCTGGCAGGCGCGCCAGGAAGGTTGGCTGGCCGAGCACATGCTGATCGTCGGCATCCAGAACCCGCAGGGTGAGACCCGCTACATCGCGGCGGCGTTCCCGAGCGCCTGCGGCAAGACCAACCTCGCGATGCTGATTCCGCCGGAAGGCTATCGGAAGGACGGCTGGAAGGTCTTCACCATCGGCGACGACATCTGCTGGATGCAGCCCGGAGCGGACGGTCGCCTGTACGCGATCAATCCGGAAGCCGGCTACTTCGGCGTCGCGCCCGGCACCAGCGCCAAGACCAACCCGAACGCGCTCGCCATGCTCAATCGCGACGCGATCTTCACCAATGTCGCGGTCACCGCCGACAACCAGCCCTGGTGGGAAGGCCTGTCGCAGGGGACGCCAGTGACCGACTGGCAGGGGCGTGACTACGATCCGACGAACGGACCGGCGGCCCATCCCAATTCGCGCTTCACCGTCAGTGCCAGGCAGTGCCCGAGCTGGTCACCGGAGGCGGAGAATCCGGCCGGCGTGCCGCTCGATGCCATCGTTTTCGGCGGCCGGCGCGAATCGCTGGTGCCGCTGGTGTTTCAGGCGCGCGACTGGACCCACGGCGTGCTGGTCGGGGCCTCGATGGCCTCCGAAACCACGGCGGCGGCCACCGGTGCCGTGGGCGTGGTGCGGCGCGATCCGATGGCGATGAAGCCCTTCGCCGGTTACAACTTCGGCGACTACTTCGCGCACTGGCTCTCGTTCGGCGAGCGCGCCGCGCATCCGCCCAAGGTCTTCCACGTCAACTGGTTCCGCAAGGATGGCGACGGCAAGTTCCTGTGGCCGGGCTTCGGCGACAACATGCGCGTGCTGGAGTGGATCCTGCAGCGGTGCGCCGGCAAGGTGGGCGCGGTGGAAACGCCGATCGGCGCTGTTCCGTACCGCCAGGATCTCAACCTCGATGGTCTGGCCCTCGATCACGGCACGCTCGACCAGTTGCTGGAAGTGGAGCCGCACGCCTGGCGCAAGGAGTTCGCCGCGATCGGCGAGTACCTCGACGAGTTCGGCGAGCGCACGCCGGCCGCGTTGCGTGCCGAGCAGCAGCGTATTGCCGCGGCGCTGGCCGACTGATCCGACCGAGCCTGCGTCGACACCCTCGTGAAGCAGGAATCCTGGAGCGACTACTGGCGGCTCGGCGAACCGACCACGCTGAATTTTTTCCGTGACGGCTACACCGGCGAGCTGGCCGCGTTCTGGCATCGACTGGTGGATGCCTTGCCGCAAGGGGCGCAGGTGCTGGACCTGGCCACCGGCAACGGCGCGGTGGCGGTGGCGGTGCTGCGCCGGGCGCGCGCCTTGGGGCGGGCGCTGGAGATCGAGGGCGTCGATGTCGCGCAGATCGATCCCGCAACCCACGCCGGCAAGCAGCCGCAGCTGCGGGAAGAGCTGCAGGCCATCCGCTTCCACCCCGGCACGCCGGCCGAGCGCACCGGCCTGCCCGCGGCCAGCTACCACCTCGTCACCAGCCAGTACGGCATCGAATACGGTGACCTCGATGCCAGCGTGACCGAGATCGCGCGCCTGCTGCGGCGGGGCGGCAGTTTCGCGGCGATCCTGCACAGCACCGATTCGAACGTGGCGCAGACCGCGACCCGCATCGACGCGCTGCTGGGGCTGTTGCTGGATGAGCTGGACCTTGCGGGGCTTGATGCGTCGCCTGCTCGCGGCCCTGGGCGACGTGCGCGCCGCGGCCGACCTTGCGCAGGCGCGGCAGGATGCCGGCGTGGCGGCGCCATGGGCCGAACTGGGGCAAGGCATCGCTCGCGCCCGCGCCTTTGCCGCGCCCGACGAGCCGATGCGCGGAACGCTGCGCGGCTTCCTGCAGCGCTTGCTGGCGCCAATGAACGAGCAGATCGCACTGGCCCCGAGCGAGAAGCAGGACATGCTCGATCAGCTCGCAACGACGTCGCGCAACCTGCAGCAGCGCATGGCCGCGCTGCGCGCGAGCGCGCTTGAGCCTGCGGCGCTGGAGCGGTTTCTCGACCGGCTGCGCGAAGCGGGCCTGGTTGCCGAACCGGTGCAGCACGTCTGCTTCGGGCCGCAGCGCGAAGCCATGGGCTATGGCGTGGTCGCCCGACGGGCCGACTGAGGCGCAGCTCACCGGACTAAACCAAACACCGGGGAGCGGCATCTGAGCCGCTATGCTGCTTGCCACCTCCTTGCCGATGCCCGCCATGTCCGAGGCCGAGAACGACCTCGAAGCCGATGCCGCCCTGGTACGGCGTGCGGCGGCGGGCGAGGTGCGCGCCTTCGAGTTGCTGTATCGACGCCATGCCCGGCGTGTCTTCGGCGTGATCTGGCGTCTGGTTGGCGGCGTGGAAGCGCGCGCCGAGGAGCTGACCCAGGACGCCTTCGTGCGTGCGTGGCAGGCCCTGGCGGGATTTCGCCACGACAGCGCCTTCGGCACCTGGCTGCATCGCCTTGCGGTCAACACCGCGCTGATGGATCTGCGCCGCCGTGCCGGGGCCGAAGCGCTGGAAACCGATGACGCGGCGCTGGAGTTCCATGCCGCGCCGGGCTCGCGCTGCGACCTGGGCATGGATCTGGAAAAGCTCGTGGCGAAGCTGCCGCCGCGGGCCCGCGCCGTGCTGGTGCTGCATGACGTGGAGGGCTGGAAGCACGAGGAAATTGCTCACGAACTGGGCATGGCGGTAGGCAGTTCCAAGGCGCAGCTGCACCGCGCCCGCGGCCTGCTGCGCGCGCTGCTCGGCGATGCTGCGTAGGAGATAGGTGATGAACACCCCGAACGACGAACTCGAGCTGCGCCGCCGCCTGCGGCAACTGCCGCCGGATCGCGCGCCACGGCGCGACCTGTGGCAGGGCATCGAAACACGCCTGGTGCCGCCGCACCACGCACGGCGCGCGCCACGGTCGTGGCTGCGTCCGTTGCTCGCGCTCGCGGCCGTGCTGGCCCTGGCGCTGGCCCTGGCGTGGCATCCGGCGTTCCTGCGCACCGAGCCGTCGCTGGTGCATCAGCCGGCGCCAGGCCGTGCCGACCCCAGTCTGCGGCGTGAAGCCGACGCCATCGCGCTGGAGTACCGGCTTGCGATCGACAGTGCGACGCCCGCCGCCATGCCGCCGGAACTGCAGGCGGCTGCGGACGAACTCGACGCCAGTGCACGGCAGCTGCGCGATGCGCTGCGCGAGCAGCCCGAAGCCACCTACCTCCTGGATCGGCTACGTCACACCTATGAACAGCGGCTCAGGCTCACCCGCCGCGGCGTCATGGGCTGAGCCTTGCGTCGATCAGATACGAGAATCACGAATCACCGGAGTTGCGCATGAAACGCTTCCTGCTTTCCCTTGCCATCCTCGTCGCCTGCGGCACGCCGCCGGTACAGGCCGCGACTCCGTTCGACGAGACCCGCCCGCTG
Organism: Chiayiivirga sp.; assembly: GCA_022647565.1. Lineage (GTDB taxonomy): Bacteria > Pseudomonadota > Gammaproteobacteria > Xanthomonadales > Xanthomonadaceae > JALCLA01. Next base: position 451,197 of record JALCLA010000002.1, on the reverse strand, counting down.
CATCCCGACGCCCGGGTGGAGCTTGGCAACCTCAAGGGCCTGATCGAAGTCGACACCTGGGAGCGCGACGAGATCCGCATTGCAGGGCAGCGCGGCGATGGCACCAAGGCGCTGAGTATCGAAGGCGATGCCGGTCACCTGCGGATCAAGATCGAGTATCCGGAAAGCCGCGGATGGTTCGGCAGCTTCAATGCCGCGGGCGAGGCCAGCGAATTGCGGGTCACGGTCCCGACGGGCGTCAGCCTGGGAGTGGATTCGGTATCGGCCCGGATCGAGGTGCGGGGCGTGGCCGGGGCCGCGTTGCGGGTCAATTCGGTCAGTGGTGACGCCAGCATCCGCACCGGCGCGAAGGCGCTGGAACTGCATCTGGTCAGCGGGGATGCCAGCATCGAGGCCGACAGTGCCGAGGTCGATATCGAGGTCGTAAGCGGCGATGTCGAGTTGCGCGGCCAGATCAGCGACCGGATCGAACTGGAGTCAGTCTCGGGCCGGCTGACGCTGGAGTCGGGCAGCCCGGCGCGACAGGTCAAGGTGGGCGTGGTGTCGGGCGACGTGTCCCTGCGAACTGGCCTGCAGGCCAACGCTCGCCTGCAGGCGGAGAGTCTGAGTGGCGATCTGGAAGTGATCCTGCCGGCCGCGACCTCGGCCCGGGTGACGGCTTCCAGCTTCAGCGGCAGCCTGAGGTCCGATCAGGGCACGGTGGAGACCGAAGAGTACGGACCCGGCTCCAGTCTCGAAACCACGCTGGGAGCGGGCGAGGGGCGGATCGAGCTGGAATCGTTCTCGGGCGACGTGAGGCTGCGGTTGGAATAGCCGCTGCCTGCGCCTCGACCGCTGTCGCAAGCCCGCCACAAAGCCCCTTGACGGGGCTTTGTCGTTTATTTGCAACACAATTGTGGCAGGCATTTCCACCGTTAAAAAAATGTTGCTAGACTCCGGCGCTGCCGAGCGTCGGCGGTGGGCAGGAGCCTGCCAGCGGCCGGCAATATCCAGGGAGCGGAAAACAATTCTTTGTTCCGAACCGTGTGCAAAACACTCTGACGTTGGAGAGAGCGTAATGAATTTCAAACGTAATCTGCTGAGCGAGGCCGTCCGTTACGGCATCGCTGCCGGTGCCGTAGGCCTGATCAGCCTCGCCGCCGCGCCTGCGTTCGCGCAGGACGACACCGAAGAAGAGGCCCAGTCGCTCGAGCGCATCGAAGTGACCGGTTCGCGCATCAAGCGCGCCGACGTCGAAGGCGCCCTGCCGGTCACCGTGATCGACCGCCAGGACCTTGAGCTGTCGGGCGACAACTCGGTGGCCGACTTCCTCCGCAACACCACCTTCAACTCGTTCGGCTCGTTCCGTCCGCAGTCGGGTTCGTCGGCCCAGTCGGTCGCCACCCTCAGCCTGCGCGGCCTGGGTTCGGGTCGTACCCTGATCCTCGTCGACGGTCGTCGTCTGCCGGCGGCGCCGAGCACCGGCCAGGGCCAGGACCTCAACGGTCTGCCGCTGGCGTCGGTCGAGCGTATCGAAATCCTCTCTGACGGCGCGTCGGCCATCTACGGTTCGGACGCGATCGGCGGCGTGGTCAACATCATCACCCGCAAGGACTTCAACGGCGTCGAGCTGTCGGTCGGCATGGGCGACCCGAAGCAGAAGGGCGGCGAGACGGAAGAAGGCTCGGCCATCTTCGGCATCTCGGGCGACCGCGGCAGCATGATCGGCGGCGTGTCCTACAACAACCGCGGCATCATCTTCCAGGCGGACCGTGCGTTCTCGGCCGGCGGCGCGTCGAGCTACTCGAACGAACTGTATGCCGCCAACCCGGCCCCGGGCACCCTGTACGGCTTTCGTGCCGGGCAGCCGCGTCAACGGCAGCGCCAGCCAGGGCCTCGGCCCGAGCCTCATCCCGGATCCAGATGCGTGTAACGGCCCCGGTTTCAGCGGCGGCGCCAATGGCCGTTGCCTCTACGACTTCACCTTCGTGGCGGCCGACGAAGCCGAGCAGCGCAACGAGTCGCTGTTCACCCGTGCCTCCTATCAGATCAACGACGACTGGTCGACCTACATGAACGCGTCGGTGCAGCGCGTGAAGTCGTTCGGCCGCTATGCGCCGGTGCCGTCTTCGCCCTGGCCGGATGGCGCGCAGCCGTTCATCCCGGTGGGTTCGCCGAACCATCCGGCAGATCCGCTTCCCGGGCGCCGGCTACAACGCCAAGCGTGCCGTACTTCCTGCGCCACCGTTTCGCGGCGCTGGGTAATCGCGACACGTCTGATCGACAACAACAACTACACCTTCCTGCTCGGTGCGGAAGGCCAGTTCGGCGATTTCTATCTCGATTTCGGCGTGCGTTCGACCGAGAGCAAGTACTATGAGTTCGGTCGCAACTTCGTCGTGGGCAGCATCGCTCAGCAGTTCATCTCCGACGGTCGCTACGACATCTACGATCCGTTCAACAACCCGCGCGAACTGCTCGATGGGATGATTGCGACGATCAACCGTGACTCGAACTTCACGATCGAAGAGCTGTACGGTTCGGCCAGCACCGATCTGTGGGAAATGGCCGGTGGTGCAGCAGGCGTGGCATTCGGTGTGGAATTCCGCTCGGAAGACTATGCGGACGTTTTCGATACATTGCAGTCCTCGGGCCAGATCGTCGGCTCGGCCGGCAACTCGGCCGCCGGTGGTCGCAACGTGAAGGCTGCGTTCGGCGAATTGTTGCTGCCGGTGTTGTCGAACCTGGAAGTCTCGCTCGCGGCGCGTTACGACGAATACAGCGACTACGGCAACGACACCTCGCCCAAGCTCTCGGTGCGTTGGCAGCCGCTCGACAGCCTGACCTTGCGCGCTTCGGTGGGCAAGGGGTTCCGTGCTCCGACGTTGGATGTGCTGACCTCGCAGCCCGCGTTCTCGGCGGACACGGTTACCGACCCGACGACCTGCGTTGCCTTCGGCTTGCCGTCCACCTGTAGCGTGCAGGTCAATGCGTACGTTCTCGCGAATCCGACCATTGGTTCGGAGCAATCCGACCAGTTCTCGGTTGGCTTGGCGTGGGACGCCGCCGATTGGCTGAACTTGACCGTCGACTACTACAACATCAAGATCGAAGACGGCATCTTCGGAATCAGCAGCGGCCTGATTCTGTCGTGTTTGGCTGGCGCTGTACCATGCCCGGCGGGTGTTCGCGAACTGCCGGCTGATACCAATCCGGGCGATCCGCTCGCCGGCATGGGTGCGGCCTATTCTCCGAATGGAGAGATCCTGTTCGTGCAGCGTAGCTTCGGTAACCGCGATCTGAAGACTGCGGGTGTCGATTTCAACCTGCGCACGAACTTTGATTTCGGCGAATGGGGTAATCTGCAAAGCGCGCTGACCGTCAGCTATGTGGATGAGTTTGCATTCGATGGTGCCCGCAATCTGGTGGGCGATCCCTCTACGCCGGAGTTCCGTGCCAGCTTGGTCAATCAGTGGTCCTACGGCGACTTCACGTTCGCTTGGATCCTCAACCACGTCGACAGCACGCTGTCCTATCAAGGCCTGTTGCTCAATGCCTGCCAAGGCGATGCGGATTGCTTGGCTGGATCCGATTATGGCTACCCAACCTCGCTGCCCTCGTGGACCACGCATGATCTACAGGCCTCGTGGAACGCTCCGTGGAACGGCAAGCTGACCGTCGGTGTGAACAACGTCACTGACAAGGATCCGGTGGTGGATCCGTTCGATCCGACGGGTCGTGGCTTCGACTTCAACCTGTACGATGCCTACGGCCGCGTGCCGTACGTCCGCTACACCCAGAACTTCTGATCGCAGCTTCAGATCAGTCAGTTCCAAGTTCTCAGGTTGATGCTTCACCGCAAGGGCCCTTCGGGGCCCTTGCGCTTTTCTGTTCCGGTTAGACTGGGGATGCGAGGGCATGAGCGCCACCCCACCCATACACCCCCTTGGGGGAGGGCTGTCCGAGGCCGAAGTCCTGCTGCGCGCCGGCGATGAAGCGGGTCGTGGTGCGAGAAGGATCGCATCACGCTCCTGAGCCATGCGCAAGACCCCGCCTGCGCCCTGCGCCTGCGCGAATGGGCCGTGGCGGAAGCGCCGCCTGGACATCTGGGACCCTTGCTGCGCGACCTGGTCGCACCTGCTCGCCGGTGCTGAGGCCTGAGCCGTGAGCATCCGCGCCATCGAACGCCAGCTGCAAGGCGATCCGGCCGCGGCCCTGGCCACCCTCAAGCCCGTGCTGGGCGCGCATCCCGAACTGGCCACGGCGCAGCATCACGCCGGTCGCGCCCTGCACAATCTGGGGCGCCGCGCCGAAGCGCTGGCGGCCTTGCGTCTGGCCTTGCAACTGCAGCCCGACTACCCCGAAGCGCGCTACAGCCTCGCGCATGCGCTGCGCGCCGCGAATCGTCTGGACGAGTCCATCGCGGCCTATCGCGAGGTCGTGCAGCAGCGCCCGGCCTGGCGCGCGGCCTGGCTCAATCTGGGCATCAGTCTGGCCGCCGCCGAGCGCGGCGATGAAGCGCTCACGGCGTTCGAGCGCTTGCTGACCCTGGACCCGAACGCGGTGGAGGGCTGGGTCAATCGCGGCCTCAGCCTGCATATCCTGGGGCGCAGCGCCGAGGCGCGCGCCGCCCAGGAACAGGCGCTGCGCCTGGATCCACAGCATCCGCTGGCGCACTTCTATCTCGGCTGTCTGTTGAACGAAGACACCGACACCGCGGGCGCTCGCGCTCATCTCGAAGCCGCACTGGCCGCTGCGCCGGGCGATCCGGAGATCCTCACCGAACTCGCGGGCGTGGCCGAGCAATCGAACGACCTGGAGCGCGCGAGGCGCTACGTCGCCCAGGGACTCGCGGCAGCGCCTGACCATCCCGGCCTCAGCGCTGGAAGCCGCACGGCTGGCGCGCCGCGCCGGACAAATCGAAGCGGCGCGCGCGCGCCTGCTCGCCCTCGAGGGTCAGCCGCTACCGGCGCGCCTGGCGCAGCAGTATTGGTTCGAACGCGCCCTGGTGCACGACCGCAACGCCGAGCCCGGGGCCACCATGGAGGCCTTGGAGCGCGCGCATGCGTTGGCGGCGCGCAGTCCGCGCCGGCGCGGCATCGATCCCACGGCGTTCCCGCGGCGCCTGGCGCAGATCGAGCGCTGGCTGGGAGAGGGGGCGCTGGGCGCGTTCGCGCAGCCCGGGGATCCCCGGGCGGAGCTGGGATTCGCTCCCGCGTTCCTGGTCGGCTTTCCGCGCTCGGGCACCACGCTGCTGGACACGCTGCTGGATGCGCATCCGGAGGTCGCCTCGATCGAAGAGCGCCCCGGCTTCGAACAGGCCGTGGACGCGATGCTGGGACCCGACCGCAGCTATCCCGGCGCCATGCCCGGCTTGAGCGCGGTGGATCTGGCGCGAGGCCATGGGCACTACGCCCAAGCGGTGCGCGCCTGCCTGCCGCGCGGCACGCGCGCGATCGTGCTCGACAAACTGCCTCTGCGCCTGTTGCAGGTGCCGCTGATCCACCGCCTGTTTCCCGACGCGCCGATTCTGTTCGCGCTGCGTCACCCCTGCGATGTGGTGCTGAGCAACCTCATGCAGCAGTTCCGGCCGAACGAGGCCTTCATCCACTTCGACAGCATCGAATCCGCCGCGCGCACCTACGACGCCGTGATGCGTATCTGGCGCAGCATCGTGGAACGCCTGCCGCTGCGCCTGCACTACGTGCGCTACGAGGACCTCATCGTGCAGCCCGAGCGCGAACTGGCTGCGGCCGCGGAAGCGCTGGGCATTGCGGCGCCGAACGCCGTGCTCGACCCGGAGCAACGTCTGGCGGAGCGTGGCCGGGTCCGCACCAACAGCTATCAACAGGTCGCCGAGCCGATCTATCGCCGTGCCGCGGGACGCTGGCAGCAGTACCGGCGCTGGATGGAGCCGGTGTTGCCGCTGCTGCGGCCACATCTGGAGTGGCTGGGCTACAGCGAGGAGTAGGGTCGCGACGTATCTCGATCGGTCGCGTCAGCATCCGGCCGGCCCTAGAAATCTGTCTTGTGCTGCGGCTCCGGATAGAACTCCGCCAGTGCCTGGGTCATGTGCGTGACCAACTCGCGTTCGGTGGCGCTGAGGAAAGGATTCCAGATGTCGAAGATCAGGACCACGCGATCCTGGTCGCTGCGGTTCCAGGCTTCGTGTTCGAGCGTGTCGTCGAAGATCATCATGCGACCGGCCTCAACCGCGCGGGTGTCGTTGCCCACGCGCAGCGCGCAGTCGGGCGGCACGATCAGCGGCAAGTGCGCGATCAGCCGGGTGTTGGTGGCGCCGTGGTGCGGCACGATGTGGGTGCCGGGTTTCAGGCGCGAAAAGAATGCCGTCGGGCCGCGGCCCGTGATGCGCACCAGCGGCAAGGCGTCGAGCAATGCCGTCGTCCGTGGGCAGGCGACGCAGTGCTTCTCCACGCGCTGACCCTGGTTGAAGAGAAAGTAGGCGCCCCAGTCGAGTCGGTGGTTGAGTGCGCTCCAGGCACTACCGGCTTCCGCCGCGGACTTCTGCACGTAAGGCATGAAGCCCGCGTCGCCCTGTGCCAGCAGTGCAACGAGTTCGTCGCGGATGGCTTCAGTCTGGGCCTCGACGTGCTCGATCCAGTCGAACATGTCGCGCGGGAAGAACGTCAACGGCGCAAGCTTGGGGAAATGCATCATCCCGGGCTTGGGCAGCTGCGGGCGCTTGCGGCCGAGGAAGATGTCCAGACACTCGTCGAAGCGTGCGCGGGTTTCTGGTGGCGCGTGTTGCAGCGGTGCCAGGTGCGAGGCGATGGTCGCTTCGAGCTCGGCTTGTTCACGTGCCAACGCGGCCTGAGCGCGCTCGACGCGCGGGGCCAGCGGCGCGGGCGGCGGCGAGGGCAACTTCGCCAGCGCCAGGCGAAAGTGCGCAACCGCCTCGCGCGGGCGTCCCAGGTCTTCTAGCAGGATGCCCGCGTCGAGCCGCGCGGGAACGAAATCCGGGTCCAGCGCCAGCGCGCTCAACAAGGCCTCGAGCGCGGCGTCGCGCTCGTTGGCGGCCATCAGAATCGTCGCGCGCTGCGCCTGCAGCAGCGCGGTGATTGGCCAGCCCGCGACGGCGCGATCGATCAAGGAGCGCGCCAGGTCAAGGTCGCCCTGCGAGAAGGCGCGCATCGCGAAGAAGGCGAGGGCGCGCGAGTACTCCGGCGCGGCGATGCGGACGCGCTCGAACGCGTGTGCGGCGGCATCGATCTGGCCCATGCGCGCGAGGCGTTCGGCTTCGTCGGCCAGGGCCTGCACGGCGGCGGGGAGGGCGGGGTTGGCGTTCATGGGGCGGCGGCGGCAGAGCGGCGCAACATCATAGCGGCGTGGGTCGCGGCGGCAGGAAGAAGTAGCGCAAGTCCTGGTCGTCGACCCGGAGCTGGCGCAGGGTCGCGCCACGCTCGGCCAGGTCCGGATAGCAGGGTTCGGCTGAGCGACAGACCACGGCGGCGCCGTCGCGCGCGACGTCCTCGGGCGTGAGCCATAGCGAGACCGTGTAGTCGCCGCGCACCAGCATGGCCGGACGCGTCGGGGCGTAGCTCGACACGATCGCGCTCAAGACATGATCGCCCACGACCACACGCAGGGGCGTCGCGTACTCGGACTCCCAGTCCTTCGCGATGGCTTGTGCGAGCGCGTTCCCGTCGAAGGCGGTCTTGGAGCGGTCGCTGCCGAGCTTGTAGGCCAGGTGAATCCCGGCCGTCAGCAGCATCGTTCCGCCCAGCGCGATCGCGAATCGCTGCCAGCGACGCGCATCGATGCGGGTCGGGAGCAACACCAACGCCACCACTCCGGCGAGGTTGAAGAATGGAAACGCCCAGGTCGCCTTGAGCCGGCTGCCGCTGACCGCGCCGTAGGCCATCGCCAGCAGCAGCGGACCCAGGCAGAGCACGAGCAGCCACAGGGTTTCCCGCGGCCATTCACGCCGCGCGCCGCGCTCGCGCAGCAGGAGCAACAGCAGGGCGCTGAACAGCAGGCTGAGCGCCGCACCCAGGGCAAAGCGCAGCGGCTCGACCGCATGCGCCCACCACGGCGTCGCGCCGGATGGATCGAAGCTGCGCAGGTACTGCAGCGGCAATTCGTAGTGCGCGGCCAACCAGTTCAGATGCGGCGCGAGCAGGGCCAGCGCCAGCAGCACCGCGAGCCAGGGATGCGGCGTGCGCAACGCGCGCCGACCTTCGCCCGTGGCGAGCACCAGCGCGGCACCGCTGAGCAGCAGCAGGGCGCCCGAATACTTTGCCAGCAGGCAGAGCGCCGCCAGCGCGCCGCAGGCGTACCAGTGCGCCCGCTGTCCCTTCATCGCGCGCAACAGGTGATACGAGAATCCGGCCCACAGCGGCAGCTGCAGCGAGTTCATGTTGAAGTTCGGGATCAGGTAGGTGTGGAAGTAGGATCCTTCCAGCAGCACCGTGGCCAGCACCGCCCGCGCCGGATCCAGGAACAGGCGTGCGCAGCGCCAGACGTAGATCAGCGTGACGACGAGCGCGAGCTGCGCCAGCAGATACAGGCTTTCTATCCGGCCGCCGCACAGCCACACGAAGGCCTCTCCCAACCATGGTCCCAGCGGCGGGTGCTTGTAGTAGCCCCACTGCCATTCCTGGCCCCAGCCCAGCAGCTCCAGCGCATCCAGCGGCAGCATGCGATACACGAGCCAGGGCGCGAGCACCCAGAAAACCAGATGCCAGGCCAGCACGGCGAGCAGCAGTGTCCTGGGGCGAGGCGTGAGGTCCGGCGTTGTTGGCGCGCTCACGCGACCTCAGGCTCCGGGCAGCCAGTTGCGGTCGGTACCGGAGCGCTTGATCCCATCGCCGCGCTCCGCCAGCCTATGGCGATAGTGTCCGATGCAATGGACCTCCCCGCTCGTGATGGAATTGGTCATGTATCAGCTGGTCCCTGCGTTTTCCGTGCCCATGGTGTTCGCGAAGCTGCCCGATTGCGAGGCGCTCAATGCCGAATTGCGGGAGCTGTTCCTGGCGCGCTCCGGCGACGAACGTTACCGCAATCCCGACCCCTTCACCCATCGCAACGCCGCCCTGTTCGAGAGCAACTTCCGCCTGTTCGACTGGCCGCAACCCGTAGTGCAGCGTCTGCGCGAATTCTGCTGGAGCACGCTCTATCGCGCCATCCGCGAACTCAATGGCTACGACCTGGAGACGCTCAAGCGCCTGCACATCGCCTGCGAGGCCTGGTTCCACGTCACGCGCAAGGGCGGCTATTTCGGCCCGCACAACCATCCGTTGCATTCCTGGTCGGGCGTGTATTGCGTCAGCCATGGCGGCGATGACCCGGACAGCGACAGCGGCAAGCTCACCATGATCAACCCGCAGGCGGTGTGCACCATGTACATCGACAAGGCGATTTCGCAGATGAAGCCGCCGTACAGCATGGCCAACCGCATGCTGCGCCTGACGCCCGGCGACCTGGTGCTGTTCCCGTCCTGGGTGTTGCATGAAGTGCTGCCGTTCGAGGGCGACGAGCCGCGCATCACGGTGGCGTTCAATGCGCGCTTCCAGCTTGAGGGCGCGCAGCCGGCGAACGTGCCGATCGGCTAGAGGCTTGTCACGGATGAAACAAAAGTGGGATCGCGACGCGATGGGCGTGCGGGACGTCGGGCCGGAGCGAGGCCCGCGGCCGGAGCTACGGGTCGAGTGAGGCACAAGTACCGCGCGGCCAGGCCGAGCGAGCTGCTCTCGATTTGACCGCGACAGGCCACTACTGAGTCCTTCACCGCGAACTCCCGACCCGCGCGGGATGAAACGGATGTCTGAGCCTCTTCCTGGATTTGGGTGAATAGTTGACGAGGGACTGGGTGTCCTTCGACTCCGGCCTCTTCGCGGCCTACGCTCAGGATGAGCGGCATTTGCGAACCCCGCTCACCCTGAGCGTAGCGCCCCAGGCGCGAAGTCGAAGGGCGCGGGCTGTCAACCAATTACGCGAGTCAATACGACGCCGCGAACGCCCGGATGATCGGCTGCAGCTGGGACTCGTAGGCTTTCCAGACCTGGCTGCGATCCTTGCGGATGCCCTCGCGCATCATCACGCTCGATGCCGTGGACACGGCATCGCTGCGCTTTTCGATCTGCACCATCGACGGTTCGTAGCCCAGCCCGCAGAAGCTGGCGATGCGCGCCGACGCGGTTTCCGGGTTGTCGACCAGATCCTGATAGTTCACGTCGAGGATGCGATCCGGCAGCAGCGCGCGCCAGTGCTCCATCAAGCCAAGATAGAGGCGGTAGTGCGCGATGAACTCGGCCTGGTCATAGGAGTACGGACAGGCGTGGCTGAACAGGGTGCGAAGGTTGGACAGGCCGACATCGACCGGATCGCGGTTCAGGTGCACGAAGCGCGCCTGCGGCAGGGCGCGCGCGATGAAGCCGAGGTTGAGGTAGTTCGAGGGCAGCTTGTCGGTCACGTAGCGCTTGCCCTTGGCGCGCCAGGCGATGCCTTGCAGGTAGTGCTCGCCCAGCGCGCGGTAGTCGATGCGCTCGCGCATCGCGATCACGCGCGGATCGCTCTCGGCCCGGAAGTGCAGGCCGCTGATGCGGCGCAGGCCGGCGCGAATGTCGTAGGTCTCGCCGCCTTGCGCCACCTGCGAATGACCACTGACGATGCGCTCGGCCAGCGTCGTGCCGGAACGATGCTGGCCGATGACGAAGATCGGGATCGGGCCGGCACCCGGGTAGCCATCGTCCCGCGCCAGTTCGTCGGCACGCCACTCGCGCAGCTGCGCAAACAGGGCGGTGGCACGCTCGGTGCTGTAGTCGAGGGTGGAACGCTTGGCGCGGCAGGCTCGTTCCAATGCGGCCCAGGCACGTTCGTACTGCTTGATGTCGTGCAGTTCGTTGTGCAGGGCGTAGCCGAGGTTGGCCTCGTCCTCGCCGCCCGGATTGCGCGCCAGTTCGCGTTCGATGCGCTCGATGCGACGCTCGGCCTCGGGCAGGCGCAGGCGCGACAGCAGCCAGTGCGAGCCTGAGTCCCCGGGCACGTACGCGAGGCAGCGTTCGGCATGCGAGGCGGCCGAAGGCAGGTCGCCATGGAACACATCCTGCGTGGCATGGATCGACAGGGCGGCCGGATGCGAGGGGTCGCGCGCGACCGCGGCACGGGCGAACTCGCGCGCGAGATCCAGCGCACCGACCAGGCTCAGCTGCGAGGCCACGTGCGCCAGCGAATTGGCCGAATCCCACATCGACGGCGGCAGCTGCTGCGCGATCTGCAGGATCAGGCCCGATTCGCTCAGCGCCGCAAGCAGCTTGATCAGCTGCAGCGCGAGCGCGGGACTCTCGATATGGCCTTCGATGGCGCGCATGGCAAGCGCGCGCGCGGCGCCATGGTTCTCGTTCTCGAGGTGCAGATCGGCCAGGTCGAGCTGGTGCTGGACCTTGTCCGGCTGCAGCTGCACGACCGCTTCGAGACTGGCGATGGCGCTGTCGCGCTGGCCGGCCTGGCGATAGGCGTCGACCCGCGCCAGCAGGCGGCGCAGCTTGGACTCCTGCATCGCATTGTGCGGCGCGGCGGCGGAGGGAAACGGTGGCATGGCGTTCATGCGGGCATTTTATCGCCGATGCAGTACCCTGCGGCCCCCGGTCCGAATCCCGTGCAAGCGCTTGTCCGATCCCGCTGCCACCCAACGCCGCGCGCGCGCCTGGAGCGACTACTGGTCGAGTGGCGCGCTGCATTCCTGCGCCGGCAGCTATTCGGGCAACTACGGCGGGGCGATTGCGGACTTCTGGCGCGCGGTGTTTGCCGGCCTCGCGCCGCAGGCTCGGGTGCTGGACCTGTGCTGCGGCAATGCGCCGCTCTCCAAGCTGCTACTCGAGCAGAGCGACGGATTCGAGGGCGGGATCGATGCCGTCGATGCGGCGCGGGTTGCGCCAGCATGGATCGCCTCGCTCCCAGACGCGGGTCCGAGGCACATCCGCGTGCGGGGCGAGGTGGACGCGCGCGCGCTGCCGTTCGCGGCGGCCGGCTTCGATCTGTGCATGAGCCAGTACGGAATCGAGTACGCCGGGACCGAAGCGATGCGCGAGGTGGTTCGGGTCTTGAAGCCGGACGCCCGATTTGCCGCCGTGCTGCACCACGTCGAGGCCCTGCCGGTGCGGATCGCGCGCGAGGAACTGGAGCATGTGGCATGGCTGCGGCAAGCGCAGGGCCTGCTCGAGTCGGCACACGGCTTGATCGAGCCGATCGCGCGTTCCGCGACGCCCGCCGGGCAGGCGTCGCTGCGCGCAGACTTGCGGGCGCATGCTGCGCGCGACCGCTTCAATGCGTCGATGCGCGAGCTGGACGCGCGCGTGCAGTCCGCAACGTTTGCGGATGTGCTGGTGGAGGTGCGCGATCGGGTGGCCGCGGCTCTGAACCGCGCGCGCGCCGAAGGCGAGGTGGCGGCGCGCGCGGCCTGGGCGCAGATCGATGAGGGGCTGGAAGCGAATGAACTGCGCCAGCGCGAGCTGGTTGAGGTGGCGTTGGACGAAGCCGGGGTGCGCCGCCTGCTGTCGCCCCTGGGAGATCCGGCCCCGCATCTGCAAGTGCTCGAATTCGAGCGTGGCGGCATTGCGGGCTGGGCAGTCAGGGCGCGTCGCGCCTGAGCCAGGGCGAGGCCGGCGTTCGCTTGCGGACCGCGTCTGCAGCGGGCGGGAGTGTTGGCGCTACAGGTCTTGCTTGTAGCGCACGTAGGGCACGCGCGCCGAAGGATCTTCGAGTGGCGGCAGGTCGGACAGCGGCCAGCGCGAGGTGTCGGGATTGCCGAGGACGTTCTTCGCACCCACCGAGAGTTCGCCGTGCCAAGGCGTGCGCCAGGACAGGCCGATGTCTAGGCTGCGCCACGGCGCCGTGCCTTGCGGCAGCTCGACCAGGCGACCGGTGAGCTGGCCACTGAAATTGCCGTAGCCAAGGCCGAGGCTGAGTGCCGCGCTTTCCCATTCGACGTCGCTACCGCCCAGGCTGCGCAGGCGGCTGCGCCCGAGGTCGCCCCCCAGCAGCAACCGCGCTTGCGGGCCGAGCGCGATCAGGCCGCTCAGGCGCAGCTGGCGGCTGTCGTACTGGCGGGCCCAGGCACTGATCAGGTCGAGGGATTCGGGACTGCCCATGGGCGAGGCCAGCCCAGCCTCGCCCAACCAGGGCTGCGGGCGCGCCTCGAAGCTGAGCCAGGACAGGCCGAAACTGAGGTCGAATTCGCCACCGGCTGCACGCCAGTCCAGGCCCACGGTGGCACCGCGTGGCCTTCCGGTCAGGAGTGGATCATCGCTGCCGAGCTTGGCGAGCAGGCAGTGTTCGCCCAGCGCACCAAGAGCCCGGGTGAGTCCGTGGCGGTCGTCGCAGAGCAGGGCCAGGCCGTCGGTTTCGAACTGCATCGAGCCTTGCACGCGGCTGCCGCCATCCAGGGTCAGGCGCGCGCCGAGGCCAAGATCGGGCCTTGCGGGATTGATGATGCGGTCCAGCGCATTGGCGGAGCGCCTGGATTCGTCCGGATCCAGCAGCAACAAGGCTTCCACCCGACCACTGCTGTTGCTCCAGACCGGCAGGACGCGCGTCTCTGATTCGCGCTCGGGCGGCAAGAGTGTTGCGGCTGTGGCCGCTTGGGCTCGAGCCTCGACGCCCGGCATCGCGGCCAACACCAACAGCGCCAGCGCCAGCAGGCGCACGGCGGAGCGGATCGGGAGGGCGGGCTGGGGCATGTGGCAGGCAGACTTGATCGAAGCCGCCGAGTTCCTTGGATTTCCGGGCCTTAGGCTAACACTTTCAGCTTGCTTTAACAATTTGTGACGACCTTCGCGGACAGCGCGATCGATCAGCGCAAACCGGATTTTCGAATGGACTTTCGGCCGCGCTTGCGCCGAGACTAGGCACTTGCTTCGAGAGGACCGGATGGCGCCAGGCCGCGTGTCGGACAAGCTCGTTTCGCCGCCTCCTCTGGCGTCCAGCGCCGGCAACGGGGTCACGCGCGCCGAATTGCTGCTGTCGGGAAACGGGGCGCAGGCGCTGGTGGACTCGGTGGCGGCCTGGTCGGCCACGCGCTTCGGCGTTCGCGGGTGTGCGCTCTGGGCGGTCGAGAGCGGGCGCTTGCGGCTGCTGGCCCGGCACGGCGAGATGGACCTGGGGGCAGCCGAAGCCCTGGCCCGCGCCGCACAGTCAGGTGACCTTGAGCCAGTAGATGCGCACGGCATGGCCTGGGCCCTGAACGCGGACAGGCGCCTGCTGGGTGTCCTGTCGGTGGCGGTGGCAGGTGCTCCCGGGGCGGAATTCAAGGCACAGATGGCCGACGCCGCGCGCTTGCTCGCACAGCGCCTGCCGGCGGCGCTTGAGCTGGAGCGCCTGCACCGTGCCGTTGCGCAGCTGGCCGAGGCCGAACGCCTGCAGCGCGCGCTCTATGCGATTGCCGATCTCGCCAGCGCCGAGCGCGACATGGGCGACGTGCTGGCGGCAATCCATGGCATCGTCGCAGGCCTGATGTACGCCGAGAATTTCTACATCGCGCTGTACGATCGTGCCGGCGACAGCTTGCGTTTCGCCTATTTCCGCGACGTTGCCGACGACGATGTTCCCGATCCGGAGCGCGACTACCCGATGGTGGGGCAACAGGGTTCGCTCACTGCGCACATCATCGCCACCGGGCAAACCCTGATGGGGCCGTCGGAACGACTGACGCAGTCGATCGGCTTCGATTCGGATGGCTTCGGCCCGCAGAGCGCCGACTGGCTCGGCGTGCCGCTGCTGCGCGGCGCCGAAGCGATGGGAGCCGTCGTGGTGCAGAGCTACGACGAGACGCGGCGCTACTCCGACAAGGAGCGCGCCCTGCTCACCTTCGTGGCGCAGCACATCGCCACGGCGCTCGAGCGCAAGCGCGCCCATGCCGACCTGGAACGGCGGGTGGAGCAGCGCACCGACGACCTGCGCGAAGCCAACCGCGCGCTGCTGGTGCAGGTTGACGAGCGCGAGCGCGCAGAACGGCTGCAGGCCGCCTTGTTCCGGATCACCGAGCTTGGCTCCACCGGCGGCGGCATCGAACAGTTCTATGCCGCCGTGCATGGCGTCGTGGGTGAGTTGCTGGTGGCGCGCAATTTCTACATTGCGTTGTTGTCGGACGATGGCGTCACCTTGAGCTTTCCCTATTCGGTGGACGAGTTCGACGCCGCGCGCGCGCCGCGCCGGCTCGGGCGAGGGCTGACCGAGTACGTGCTGCGCACCGGGACCACCCTGCTTGCCGATCGCGCCAGGATCGACGAACTGCGCGCCGGCGACATCGTGTTGAGCGTCGGTGCGCTGGCGGCGAGCTGGCTCGGCGTGCCGCTGATCTGCGACGAGCGAACCGTGGGCGTGCTGGCGGTGCAGAGCTACGATGCCTCGCACCGCTACAGCGTGCGCGACCAGGAAATCCTCACCTTCGTTTCCTACCACATCGCCAATGCGCTGCAGCGCAAGCGCGCTGCCGAATCGCTGCGACTGGCCAACACCGAACTCGAGCAGCGCGTGGTGGAGCGCACCGAAGCCCTGTTCGAGACGAATCGCGTGCTGCGCGAGCAGATCGCCGAGCGCGAGCGGGCCGAGAGCCGCCTGCGCCACGCGGCGATGCACGATGCCCTCACCGGCTTGCCCAACCGCGCTCACCTGCTGGGCCGATTGAGCGAGGCGCTGGATCGCTATTCGCGCCACCCGGAACGCCGCTTCGCGGTCCTGTTCCTCGACCTTGACCGGTTCAAGGTGGTGAACGATTCGGTCGGGCACCTGATCGGCGACGAGTTGCTGAAGGAGGCCGGCGCGCGCATCGCGCAGCGGGCCGAGGGTCGCGGGCTGGTGGCGCGGCTCGGTGGCGACGAGTTCGCGATCCTGCTCGAACCGATCGCGGCGGCCCAGGATGCGACCGAGATCGCGGCTGCGATCATCGCGGCACTGGACGAGCCGATCCGTGCCGGCGGCAAGGATCTCTACAGTTCCACCAGCATCGGCATCGCGATTGCGCAACCGCATTACAGCACCGGCGAGGAACTGTTGCGAGATGCCGATGTGGCGCTGTACCGGGCCAAGGCCAAGGGTCGCCGCCGCTACGAGATGTTCGACGAAGCCCTGCGGCGCGAAGCGTTGCGGCAGCTGGAACTGGAAGGCAACCTGCGCCGGGCGCTGGCGCGCAACGAGTTCGAGCCGGTGTTCCAGCCGATCATCGCGCTCGCCGATGGCAAGGTGGTGGGCTATGAAACCCTGCTGCGCTGGCGCCATCCGCTGCAGGGCCTGGTGGCGCCCGGCGAATTCCTGGAACAGGCCGAGGAGTCGGGCCTGGCGGAAGCGATCGATTGGCAGGTCTACGAATCGGCGTTCGCACAAGCGCATGACCTGCTCGACGAGCAGGCCTACATCGGCATCAACGTCGGTGCCAAGCACCTGCGCTTGCCGATGTTCGTGGATGACCTGACGCGCCAGTTGCAGCGCTACGAACTCGACCCGCGTCGCTTGCGCATCGAGGTCACCGAGCGCGCCCTGCTGGAAGAACCCGAGCAGGTGCATCGGGTGATGACGGAGTTGGGGCAGCTCGGGGTACGCATCGCGCTGGATGATTTCGGCACGGGGTACTCGTCGCTCAGCTACCTGCACCGGTTTCCGCTGCACATCCTCAAGATCGATCGCTCATTCGTCGCACCGATCGGCACCGTGGCGCCCGGCAATGCACCCACGGTGTTGCGCGCGATCCACGCGCTGGGCGCATCGCTCGGACTGGAGATCGTGGCCGAAGGGATCGAGACGCCGGCGCAGCTGCACGCCTTGCGCGAGATTGGCTGCGAGTTCGGTCAGGGCTTCCTGCTGGCGCGGCCAGCCCCGGCCGCGGTCTTGCGCCGGACGCCGTAGCGCGGCGCGGGCCTCGTCCTACTGCGCGGTGCGCGGCCCCGGGGAGCTGCCGCCGCCGGCGAACAGTTGCTCCAGATCGACGCGATCGAAGCGATAGTGCTCGTTGCAGAACTCGCAGATCACCTCGGCCATGTCGTCCTGCAGGGCGAGGAAAGCTTCCTCGCGCCCGAGGCTGAGCAGCATGCCTCCGACGCGCTCACGCGAGCAGGAACAGGCAAAGCCCAGTGGTTGGCTGGCGAGGAGGCGCACGCCTTCCTCGTGGAAGAGGCGATAGAGCAGGTCCTGCGGCGAACTCGCGCGCAACTCGTCGGGGCCGAGGGTTTCGAACAGGGCCTGGGCGCGCGGCCAGGCATCGGGGTCGGGGTCCTGTCCGGGCAGCAACTGCAGCATCAAGCCGACCGCGCGCCGCGCATCGGCACTGAGCAGGATACGGGTGGGAAGTTGCTCGGACTGGGCGAAGTAGGCTTCGAACGCGGCGCTCAGGCTTTCGGCCTGCAGGCCCACCAGACCCTGGTAGCGCATCGGTTCGCGTGCGCCTTCGGGCTGCGACTCGATCGTGATTGCCAGCATCGCGTTCTCGCCCAGTTCGGTCGGTGACAGCACCGCGGGCACGGGCGCCTGCCAGCGCGCGAGTCCGCGCAAGGTGCCGCCGCCACCGTCGCGTTGCGCGCATTCGGTGAACAGGCTGCGCAACGGTGCTTGTCCCTTGAGCTGGATGCTGAGGCGGCCGTCGATCTTGGCGTGACCGGTGAACAGCGCGGATGCCGCCAGGGCTTCACCCAGCCAGGCCGAGACTGCCTCGGGATAGTCCGCGCGCGCGCGCACCGTCTTCCAGGTCTGGTCCAGCCGCACCAGCACGCCGCGCACGCCGGAGCGCTCCAGCAGGAATCGATGCAGCACGTCGTCGTCGGCGAGGTCGGTCATGGCGCAATGTCGGGAACGGAGCGAGTCTGCGACTATGGTGGCCCGCACCATCCGGTTCAAGCCGCCGCGCCATGGGTTCGAGACTCGGCTTCAGGAAGAACCTGTTTCGCAAACCGCGACCGCGCTGGCGTCGGCGCCTGCTGATCGTTGTGCTCGTCGCCTTCGTGGCCAGCGTGCTGCCGGTATTGGTGTTGCGTTGGGTCGATCCGCCCACCAGTGCCTTCATGCTGGCGCGGCGCTGGGATGCTTCGCGTGCAGGCGAAGAGGCATTCCGCCTCGACTATCGCTGGGTCGATGCCGCGGCAATCTCGCCGCAGTTGCCGATCGCGCTGGTGGCGGCGGAAGACCAGAAATTTCCGCGGCACGACGGATTTGACGTGGAAGCGATCCGCGACGCGCTGGATGAACGCGAGCGCGGCGGCAGTCGTGGCGCCAGCACGATCAGCCAGCAAGTGGCGAAGAACCTGTTCCTGTGGAGTGGCCGGAGCTGGCTGCGCAAGGGGTTGGAGGCGTATTACACGATGCTGATCGAATCCCTTTGGCCGAAGTCGCGCATCGTCGAGGTCTACGCCAACATCGCCGAGTTCGGCGATGGCGTGTACGGCGCGGAGGCGGCGGCACGGCGATACTTCCGCAAATCGGCGGCGCAGCTCACGGCCGCGGAGAGCGCGCGCCTCGCGGCGGTGCTGCCCAATCCGAAGCAACTCAAGGTCGAGGCGCCATCGGCCTACGTGCTGCGACGCCAGGCCTGGATCCAGCGCCAGGTGCGGCAGCTGGGCGGGCCGGATTACCTCGGTGGTTCCGAGTGAGAGGAGGTGTCCGGTGCATCGAGCCAGTGGCGCGCGACCACGCGAGTGCGTCGTTGCCCTGCGCCAGATCTGTACCCATGACGCCCGAGCCCACGACGGTGGCGAGCAGCAGCAGCGTGCCGAGGAACTCTGCGGCGAGTTTGCGTTTTATCCCAGCGAGCGCAGCAGCGCCCTCACCCGCGCCGAAATCTCGTCGCGCACCGCGCGATAGCCGTCGTCGTCGAAGTGCCTGGGGTCCGGTAGCGCCCAGTCTTCGCGCCGCTTGGCCGGCACCCAGGGGCAGTTGTCGCCGCAGCCCATGGTGATCACCGCGTCGAAATCGAGGCCATCGATCTCGGCCAGCGACTTGGAGCATTGCGTCGAGAGGTCGTAGCCAAGCTCGGCCATGAAGCGCAGCGCCTTGGGATTGATCTGCCCGGACGGACGCGAACCGGCGCTGTGCGCGTCGACATCGGCGCCGCCGTGCAGGCGTGCAAAGGCTTCCGCCATCTGGCTGCGGTTGGAGTTCTCCACGCAAACGAAGAGCACGCGCTTCATGCACAAGCCTCGGGGCGGCATTCGCCTGGCGTGCCGGCACAGCAGTTCTCGGTGAGATAGCCGAGCAACGCGTTCATCTGGGCGTAGTCGGCGAAAAGGCGGATTACACGCCCTTCGCGCTGGTCGCGCACCAGTCCCGCCGCGCGCAGCAGGTTGAGGTGCGCCGTGAGCGTGGCGGGCGGGATCGCCAGTGCTTCGCGCAGCGCGCCGACGGGCATGCCGTCGGGGCCGGCCTGGATCAATTGGCGCACGGCACCCAGGCGATGCTCATGCGACAGGGCGTTCAAGGCAGCCAGGGCGGACTTTAATTCCATAATTCCAGAATTATGGAAGTGGTGAGACGAGTCAAGCCTGCAACGGGGTGGTTTAGCATTCGCCCGCCCAAGGAGGATGCGATGGACCCGCACTGCACGCTGGACGTGGTGGTTCCGGCTTACAACGAGAGCGAGGGCTTGCGCGAGTTCCACGCACGGCTTGCGCCGGTGTTCGATGGCCTCGGGGCGACGGTCTGTCGCGTGATCTATGTCGACGATGGCAGCCGCGACGACACGTGGGCCGTGATCGAAGCCTTGATCGCCGCCGATCCGCGCGCTGCCGGTCTGAAGCTGGCGCGCAATTTCGGCAAGGAGCTGGCGCTCACCGCCGGACTCGACCACGCCGACGCCGATGCGGTGGTGGTGATCGACGCCGACCTGCAAGACCCGCCCGAACTCATCCCCGAATTCGTGGCGAAATGGCGTGAGGGCTACGACGCCGTGTTCGGTACGCGCCTTGAGCGCGACGGGGAGACCTGGTTCAAGCGCTTCACCGCCGCCGCGTTCTACCGCGTGATGGACTGGCTCTCGTCCACGCCAATTCCGCGCGACACCGGCGATTTCCGCTTGCTGTCGCGGCGTGCGGTCGAGGCCTTGCGCGGCCTGCGCGAACGCCAGCGCTTCATGAAGGGCTTGTTCGCGTGGGTTGGCTTGCGCCAGGTCGCGCTGCCCTACCACCGCGATCCGCGCCATGCAGGCAGCAGCAAGTTCAACTACTGGAAGCTGTGGAACTTCGCGCTGGAAGGCATCACCTCGTTCTCCACCGCGCCGCTGCGCATCGCCACTTATGTCGGCGTGTTCACCGCTGTCGTGGCTTTCGGCGCGGGCGCGTGGATCGTGCTCAAGACCCTGCTTTGGGGCGATCCGGTAGCGGGCTATCCCTCGTTGATGGCCGTGATCCTTTTCCTCGGCGGCCTGCAACTCATGGCCTTGGGCATCATGGGCGAGTATCTCGGCCGGCTCTACATGGAGTCGAAGGCGCGGCCGCTGTACCTGATCGACCAGTGGCATCCCCGGCGAGCGGCGGACGAGTTGCGCGTACCGGTGGTTCATTCGCCAGGCAACACGACCGTCAGGCGCGGGTAGGAGTTCGGCATGCCGGAAGCGGCCTTTTCAATCGTCAGTCTTGCCGCGATCCTTGCCTGGATCGGGTTGGCTGCCGCAGCCTCGATCAGGCCGGGAAAGATCCGCCGCGCGCTCTTGCTCTTCGGCGGGCGCGGGGTGCCGATTCTTTTGTGCGTTGCGTACGTGGCCTTTCTCGCGCGCTACTGGGGATCAACGCCTGGGGGAGGCTTTCAGTCTCTTGGCGCAGTGCAGGTTCTTTTTTCCGCGCCGGGAAAGATGCTCGGCGCGTGGACGCACTTCCTCGCGTTTGACCTTTTTGTCGGGCGCTGGATGGTCGACGACGCCCTGTCGGGGAATCGGTCCAGATTCCCGCTCGTGGTCGCGCTGCCGGCAACGTTCTTGTTCGGGCCAGTCGGGGTGTTGTTGTACCTGGCGGGCCGGTCGCTGCTCCGAATCCGGGTCGGGGCGAGCCAAGACAGTGATGGCTGACGCCTGCTGCATGGAATCCTCCGGCAGCTGATCCCGCACTTCGGGCGTTGGCGTCGCGGTGCTGTTCGCGGGTGCGACACGGGAGATCGGCAATCGCGGAACCCAAGGCATTGAGTTGCTGGCAACGGAACTCGGGCAAAGGTCGGGGAAATTGACGCGTCCGCCGGCGCGGCCCAGTATTCCACTATCGAACATCGGCCTTGGGAATTATTGAGACTTGCCAGATTGATTGACACGGCGATGAGCCGTTGTAGAGCCGGGCTTGCCCGGCTTGGGCGGGGCAAGCCCCGCTCTACGAAAGCAAGGCATCACGTCAATCATTTGCGCAAGTCTCAATAGCCCGGGATTTCCCGCCGAGTCCGCTTCGCGGCCTCGGACGTCACCAACTCGCCGCGGTCGGGCCGACTTCGCCCAGTCGTCGACGCACCGGGCAGGAGACGCATCATGCGCACCGTCAAACAGCTTCTCGATGGCAAGGGTCGCAAGGTGGTGGCCGTAGCGCCGGAGGAGCCGGTACTGGAAGCGATCCAGCTCATGGCCGACCACCACATCGGCGCGGTGCTGGTGATGCGCGGCGAGGACCTGCTCGGCATCCTGTCCGAGCGCGACTACGCGCGGAAGGTGATCCTCAAGGGCCGCTCCTCGGCCGAGACGCCGGCCTGGGACATCATGTCCAGCCCGGTGACCACGGTGTCGCCCGAGGACACGGTCAACCACTGCATGCGGTTGATGACCGAACACCGCTTCCGCCATCTTCCGGTGCGCGAGGGCGGCAACATCGTCGGCGTGCTGTCGATCGGCGACCTGGTCAAGGCGGTGATCGAGGAGCAGCAGCAGGAAATCGCCCAGCTGCAGCAGTACATCACCACCGGTTGAGCCGGCAGCCCGCGCTTGTGGCGCGGGGAGGGTTTCGGGAATCATGCGCGCTCCCCGCCACCGGGTTCCCGCGTGTCCTTGCCCCATTCCCGACTGGAACAGCTGCTGCGCCGTTTCGCCGCCCGGGTGCGCGCCCAGATCGAGTCCAACCGATTGATCCAGCACGGAATCGACCCCGATGACGTGGAGCAGGAGGTGCGCATCCGCTTGTGGAAAGCACTGGAGCGCGACCCAAACGCCGACTTCCCTGCGTCTTACATCCAGAAGGTGGTGGTGACGGTGATGGTGGACGCGCTGCGCCGGGCCCAGGCCCGGCCCGCCGAAGCCCTGCCGGAGCCGGAGGACGGCGAGTTCGAACTGCCCGATGCGGGCATCCGACCGGACCGGGCCGCGACCGAGGCGCAGCAGATGGCGCAGTTGGGCGAATGCCTCGCCGCGCTCTCGCCACGTCGCCGGCGACCGCTGCAGTTGTACCTGCAAGGCTATGCCTTGCAGGAGCTGGCCGACCTCAGCGGCCTCACCCTCGATGCCGCGCGCAAGCTCGTGTATCGCGGACTGGATGAAGTGAAACAGCGCCTCACCGCGCTGGGAATGGATGACTACGATGAGTGACGAACGCCTCAAAGCCCTCTACCGCCGCCGGTCGGCGCGTCGCGACGCCGCGCTGACCTCCGACGACTTGAGCGACGCTCTCGCCCGTTCGGGTTATCCAGACGAAGAAGGGACTCCGCTTGATCGCATCGCGGCCTCGACGGCGCATGCCGATGTGCTTCGCACCGCGCTGGCACTGGGCGGCGATGCCGCGCAGCTGAGTCGCGAGGTTGCGGCGCTGCGCGCGCCGGTGTCGCGTGCGCCCGCGCGTGGCTGGCTGGCCTTGGCCGCGGGCATGGGCGCCGCCGCGATCCTGCTGGTCACGCTGCGTCCGGGCTCGACGCCCGCGCCGCTGGCGGTTGATGCAAGCGCCACGGACGAGGCGATCTTTGCCGTGTCGTTCGAGACGGCCTCGCAGGAGACGATCCTGGGGGCCTCATTCGAAGCGGACTCCGCGGCGGACGCGGCACCGGCCGAGGCGCAGGCCATCTTCGGCGGCGATTTCGACTCGTAATCGAGCCGGACTAGCTGCCTGGCGGTTGCAACACCTGCAGTGAAACCGCAACGAAGTGGCAGATGCTGCCGGTCAGCACGAAGGCATGCCAGATCGTGTGTCCGTAGGGAATGCGCTCGTTCAGGTAGAACGCCGTGCCCGCGGTGTACGCGACTCCGCCCGAGAACAGCCAGGTCAGGGTCCAGGCATCCAGCGCCCGCCACAACGGGACGATGGCCACCACGACCAGCCAGCCCATCGCGATGTAGATCGCGGTTGAAAGCCGCTTGAAGCGGCCGGTGTAGAACAGTTTGAACACCACGCCCGCGAGCGCCAGCGACCAGATCGCGGTGAACAATGCCCAGCCCCACGACGCGCGCAGGCCGACCAGGGTGAACGGCGTGTAGGTGCCGGCGATCAGCAGGTAGATGGCGCAGTGGTCGAAGACCTTGAGCCGTGCCTTGGCCACCGGATGCGAGATCGCGTGGTACAGGGTCGAAGCCACGTACAGCAGCAGCAGCGCCACGCAGAACACGATCGCGCCGGCCAGTTGCCAGCCGTCACCCCACAATGCAGTCAGGGTGACGAGTACCGCGCCCGCGCCCAGTGCCACCACGGCGCCGAGGCCGTGGGTCAGGGCGTTGGCCAGTTCTTCGCGCAGCGAGGCGAGGTCGGTCGTATGGGCAGTCATGGCGTCGCAGGATAGCGTGGGTGGTGCCATGGCGCTGGAGCGAATGCTCCAATGCCGGCTGGCTCAGCCCGCATCGATCGCGTGCGCGTGTTCGCGCGTGGCGGTGAAGGTGACGGCGGGATGGCGTTCCTGGGTGAGCTGCAGGTTGACCCGCGTGGGTGCGAGGTAGACCAGTTCGCCGGCGGCATCGATGGCCAGATTCATCGCCGCCTTCTCGCGGAACTCCTCCAGCCTCGAAGCGTCGCCGCACTGGATCCAGCGTGCCGTGGCCACCTGCACCGGCTCGAAGGTGGCATCGACCCCGTACTCGTCCTTGAGCCGGTAGGCCACCACGTCGAACTGCAGCATGCCGACCGCACCGAGGATCAGGTCGTTCGACATCAGCGGCTTGAAGAACTGGGTCGCGCCTTCCTCGCTGAGCTGGGCCAGTCCCTTCTGCAGCGCCTTGAGCTTGAGCGGGTCGCGCAGGCGCGCGCGGCGGAACAGTTCCGGCGCGAAGTTCGGAATCCCGGTGAACGAGATGGCCTCGCCTTCGGTGAAGGTGTCGCCGATCGACACCGTGCCGTGGTTGTGGATGCCGATCACGTCGCCGGGAAACGCCTCGGCCACGATCTCGCGGTCCGAGGCCATGAAGGTCAGCGCGTTGGCGAGCTTCACTTCCTTGCCGCTGCGCACATGCAGCGCCTTCATCCCGGCCTCGAAGCGGCCCGAGCAGATGCGCATGAAAGCAACGCGGTCGCGGTGTTGCGGATCCATGTTGGCCTGGATCTTGAACACGAAGCCTGCGAGCTTCTCCTCGCTTGGCTGCACCTCGCGCGAGGTGGTGGCGCGCGCCCTGGGCGCGGGTGCGTGCTCGACGAAGAAATCCAGCAGCAACTGCACGCCGAAATTGTTGACCGCGGAACCGAAGAACACCGGCGTCTGCTTTCCCGACAGGTAGGACGCCAGTTCGAACGCATGCGAGGCCCCCTGCACCAGTTCCAGTTCGTCGCGCAGTTCGGCCAGCATCGGGGCACCGATGCGTGCTTCCAGGCCCGGGTCGTCCAGCGATGCGAAGATCGTCGAGTCCTGACGGGTGAAGTTGCGGCCCTGTTCGTACAGGTGAACTTCGCCGGTGACCAGATGCACCACGCCCTTGAGGCGCTGGCCCATGCCGATCGGCCAGGTGATCGGCGCGCACTGGATGCCGAGCACGCGTTCGACTTCATCCAGCAATTCGATCGGCTCGCGTCCTTCGCGATCAAGCTTGTTGATGAAGCTCATGATCGGCGTGTCGCGCAGGCGGCAGACGTCCATCAGCTTGATGGTGCGTTCCTCCACGCCCTTGGCAACGTCGATCACCATCAAGGCGCTGTCCACCGCGGTGAGCACGCGATAGGTGTCCTCGCCGAAGTCGGCGTGGCCGGGCGTGTCGAGCAGGTTGACGATGTGGCCTTCGTAGGGGAACTGCATCACCGAACTGGTGACCGAGATGCCGCGTTCCTTTTCCAGTGCCATCCAGTCCGAGGTGGCGTGGCGTGCGGCCTTGCGGCCCTTGACGCTGCCCGCCATCTGGATCGCGCCGCCGAACAGCAACAGCTTTTCGGTCAGGGTGGTCTTGCCGGCGTCGGGATGGGAAATGATCGCGAAGGTGCGGCGCCTCGCGGTTTCCGTAAGGTGTCGGGACATGGGATCGGGCGCTGGGCGCGGGCCGCATGGGCCGGGCGCGGGGAAACGAAGGGCGGCGATTGTATCAGGCGCCTGCCGGCACAGGCCGCGTCCGCGCGCGCTCCGTGGCGGCCGGCGTCACGACGAGGCAATCGCGCGCGAGCCGACGATGATCATGCGCAGCATCAGGGTCAGTTCGCGGATCAGTTCCGGGTCGCGCTCGGGGGGGGAATCCATCGCGGTCGCGCCCACGGCGAACACCAGGCGCGTGATAGCACGCGCCACCAGGGCCGGCTCGTGCAGCACGATGCCGTTGGCGGCGTTGATCCGGATCAGGTCCAGGTGCAGTTCGTCCTCGAAGAAGCGCAGCTCGCGCTCCACCGCCTGCTTGAATGCGTCCGAGCCGGCCGTGCCTTCGCGCAGCAGCACGTGCAGCAACTGGTCGTCGGCGCGCAGCTGTTCCATGAAGGCCTCGACCGAGCCGCGCACGATGCTGCGATCGGAGGTCGCGCGCTGGCGCGCGGCGCCGATGATCTTGCGCAGCGAGCGCCCGGCGAGGTCGATCAGGGCCACGGCCAGCTCGTCCATATCGCGGAACTGGCGATAGAAGCTGTTGGGCGCGATGTCGGCTTCGCGCGCCACTTCGCGCAGGCTCAGGGTCGAGACGCTGCGATGCGGGCCGATCAGGCGCAGCGCGGCGGCGATCAGGTCTTCGCGCGAAATCGTGGCCTTGCGCCCGCGGGCCGGTTCGTCGAAGGGAAGGGAGGTGCCGGGCATCACGGGGTCGCTGGCGCGCAGGGGTCTTGGAATCATAACGACATAAATAATATACAAGTGTAGACACGCTTGTAACTGCATTTGTATAGTGTCGCCATGACGCGCCTCGCCGGTTCCACCCTTCCACGACCCCATTACCGCCAACGCCATCCCGTTCGGCGCTTCCTGAGCGCCATGGTGCCGCCGCAGGTACTCGATTTCTGGACCTTGCGGCTCGACCCAACCTGGTCGTCGCGGCAGGCGCTGGCCCGAATCGTCGGGCGTGAAGACGCATCCAGCGACGCGGTCACCCTGTGGCTGCAGCCGAACCGGCATTGGCGCGGCTTCCGCGCCGGGCAGCACCTCGGTGTGGGGGTCGAGATCGATGGTCGCCTGGTCACGCGCAGCTACAGCCTGTGCGAGGCGCCGCGCGCCGATGGCCGTCTCGCCATCACGGTGAAGCGGGTCGCGGGTGGCAAGCTCAGCCCGCATCTGTGCGACGTGACCAGCATCGGCGACGTGCTGCAGCTTGCGCCCGCTTTCGGCGCGATGACCTGGCCGGCGGCGCCGCAGGGCGCATGGCTGTTCCTCGCGGCCGGTAGTGGCATAACGCCGCTGATGGCCTTGATCCGCGCGGCGGCGGCAAACGCGATGCCGAACCCGCTGACCTTGCTGTACTGGACGCGCACCCGCGCCGAGCAGTGCTTCGCCGATGAACTGCGCGCGCTGGCCGCAGCGCATCCGAACTTCCGCGTGCACTTCGTCCTGACTCGCGAACCGGAACTGCGCGCCGATGAGCTCGGCGGTCGTCTCGATGCGTCCGTGCCGCAAGCCCGGGTGCCCGATCTGGATCAACGCCAGGTCTTTGCCTGCGGCCCGGGCGGTTTCGTCGACAGCGCGCGTGCGCTGCTCGCGGATCGCGTGGTGCAATTCGAGGCCGAGGCCTTTTCGCCGCCACCGCGCAGCGTCGACGCGCAAGGCGAAGTCGAGGTCACGCTGGCACGCTCCGGCCGCCGCTTGCGCATCGCGCGCGGCCAGTCGCTGCTCAGTGCGCTGGAAGCACAGGGCATCCATCCTGCACACGGTTGCCGCATGGGCATCTGCAATACCTGCGCCTGCGCCAAGACCTCGGGCGAGGCGCGCCACCTGTACACCGATGCCGTCGTCGACGAACCGGTGTCGGCCCTCAAGCTGTGCGTGCATGGCGCCGCCAGCGACCTCGTTCTCGATCTGTGATCCGCGCATGAGCCATCCCGCCCGCAACCGCCCGCTGTCGCCGCTCGAACTGGAACGTTTCGGCGCCGAACTGGATGCGCTGCGCCAGCGCACCGTCGCCACGCTCGGACAGCGTGATGCCGATTACATCCGCGCCGTGGTGAAATCGGTGCGCTACACCGGCCTCGCCGGCCGTTTCCTGCTGCTGCTCGGCGCGATCCTCGGCAGCACCCTGTGGCCGATCCTGCTCTGGCCCGCGTGCGTGCTTGGCACCGCTTTGCTGGGGTTGTCCAAGATCCTCGAGAACATGGAACTGGGCCACAACGTGATGCACGGCCAGTACGACTGGATGCGTGACCCGCACCTGGAGGGTCGCAGCTACGAGTGGGACATCGTTGCCACCGGCGACAACTGGCGCAAGACCCACAATTTCCGGCACCACACCTACACCAACGTGCGAGGCCTGGACGACGACATCGGCTACGGCCTGCTGCGCCTCTTCCCCGAGCAGCGCTGGAAGCCGTTCTACCTGGTCCAGCCGCTGGTCGCGGTGGTCTTTGCGCTGCTGTTCGAGTGGGGCGTGGCGATCCAGGACCTGCGTCTCGGGCGCTGGCTGCAAGGTCGCATGAGCCGGGCGCAGTTGCGCCGCAGCTTCCGCCCGGTCGGACGCAAGATGGCGCGCCAGGTCGTACGCGACTACGTGCTGTTCCCGCTGCTGGTCGGGCCGTTCTTCCTGCCCGTATTGCTGGGCAGCGTCGTCGCCAACGTGATGCGCAACCTCTGGACCTACACCATCATCTTCTGCGGGCATTTCACCGCCGACGCGGAAACCTTCTCCAAGGACGTGGTGAAGAACGAATCGCGCGGCCATTGGTACCTGCGCCAGCTGCGCGGTTCATCGAACCTGGCCGGGGGCCGCCTGCTGAACCTGCTGTCCGGCAACCTCAGCCACCAGATCGAGCATCACTTCTACCCGGACCTTCCGGCCAACCGCTACGCCGAACTGGCGCCCGACGTGCGCGGGATCTGCGCGCGCTACGGACAGCATTACAACACCGGGTCCTTGCCGCGCCAGTTCGGGCAGGTGATCTGGCGCATCCTGCGGCATGCCTGGCCGAGCCGCGCCGCGGCACCCGTTCCGCTGTTGCAAGCGCAGGCCTAGGCGACGCGAAACGAGAACCACGGCGGCATCCACCCGTCGGGTCTGTGGCAGCATTCGGGTTCCTGTCATGGAGTCCCGCATGCCGACCGGCAACGAACGCACCCTCGAGCTCGATGACGCGGCGCAGGCCGCGGTGCTGCCCGAACGCATCGGGCCGTACCGCATCCTGGGCCTGCTGGGCGAAGGCGGCATGGGGCGCGTGTATCTGGCGCAGGAGTCGCACCCGCCGCGCGAGGTGGCGCTGAAAGTGGTGCGCGGCGTGTCCAGCGCGATGCTGGAGCGCTTCAGGCGCGAAATCGCGCTGCTGGCACAACTCGAACATCCCGGCATCGTGCGTCTGTACGCCGCCGGCGAAGACAACCTCGGCGGCTTGCCCTCGCCCTGGTTTGCACTGGAAGTGGTGCGCGGCCCGGACCTGCGCGGCTACCTCGGCCGCTTCCAGCCCGATCTCGCCGCGCGCCTGCGCCTGATCGCCAAGCTGGCGCGCGCGGCGCACTACGCGCACGAACGCGGCATCGTGCATCGCGACCTCAAGCCCGGCAACGTGCTGGTGGACGAGCACGGCCAACCCAAGATCCTCGACTTCGGCATCGCCCGGCTGCACGGCGACGCCTCGGGCGAGATGACCCAGGCCGGGCAGGTGATGGGCACCCTGCCTTACATGAGCCCGGAGCAACTGGCCGGGCGCGGGCGCGAGGCCGATGCACGCAGCGATGTGTACGCGCTGGGCGTGATTGCCTATGAACTGATCGCCGGGCGCCTGCCGCATCCGCGGCTCTCGACGTCCAGCCTGTTCGAGGCGCTGGACATCGTGCAGCGCGAAGACCCGCCCGCGCTCGAGTCGCTTGCCAGCCATGCGCGCGGCGATCTCAACACGGTGGTGATGAAGGCGCTCGCGTCCGAACCGGAGCAGCGGTATGCGAGCGCCGCGGCCTTCGCGGATGATCTGGAAGCCGTGGTCGAACATCGCCCGGTGCAGGCACGCGCGCCCACCGTCGCCTATCGCGCGACGCGTTTCGTGCGTCGGCACCGCGCGCTCAGCATCGCGGCGGGCATCGTGTTCGCGGCGCTACTCGCCGCCACGGTCGTCAGCGCGATCGCGGCGCAGCGCGCGCGCGCGGCGTTGGCCGAAGCGCAGGCCCGGGCAGATGAGCTGGCGGCGATCAACGGTTTCGTCGAGAAGATGCTGACGGATGCCAACCCGGAAGAGGGTGGATCGCCGGAAATGCCGCTGCGCGAAGTGCTCACGCGTGCTGGCGATACCCTGGATGGGTTCGCGGCCCAGCCGCGCACCGCGGGCCAGGTTGCTGCGCTGCTGGGAAGCACGTGGAGCGGACTGGGCGAAAGCAAGGTCGCACAGGACCTGTTCGCGCGCGGCAAGGTCTGGATCGACGAAGGGTTCGGTGCGGACAGCGAAGAGGCCATGAGCCTGCGGTTCGCACGGTTCCAGGACCTCGCCGCGAGCAAGCAGGACGCCGCCGCGATCGCGGCCGTCGATGCCCTCGAGAAAGACCTGGGCGCGCTGGAGGCGGATTGGGCGCGCAACCTGGGCTACAACGCGCAGATGGTGCGCGCGCAGGTGCTTGAGCAGTCCGGCGACGTGGCCGGCGCCATTGCGCTCAATCGCAAGTTGCTGGCCGACGCCGGGCTGGTACGGCAGGCCGAAGGGGCCGAACTGCTCGACACTGTGCGCCACAACCTGGCGTTCGCCTTGCTCAGTACCGGTGGCTTTCCCGAGGCCGAAACCCTGCTGCGAGAAACCCTGAAGTCCGAAACCGATCGAGTCGGAGCGGATCACCCGCAGACGCTGTACACCAAGAAGGTCCTGGGCCAGGCCTTGCATCGCCAGGGTCGACTGGACGAAGCGGTGGAATGGTATGCCGAGGTTTACGAGAAGCGACGCAAGCTCTACGGCGAGGATCACGCGCTGACGTTGAACTCCGGCGCGCAGCTTGCAGCGGCTTACAACACACTCGATCGTCCGGCCGAAGCCGAACCGCTCCTGCGGCGCGCGCTCGACGTGCGAATGGCACGGGGTGAAGGCGACAGCAACGATGCGCTGGTCGACCGGGTGATGATGATCACCACGCTCCACAAGCTCGGGAAGGGCGAGGAAGCCTTGCGCCTCGCAGACGAGGTCATCGCGCTGGAACGTGGCAAGCCCAGTCGGGACACGGTCATGGCGCGC
Organism: Chiayiivirga sp.; assembly: GCA_022647565.1. GTDB lineage: Bacteria > Pseudomonadota > Gammaproteobacteria > Xanthomonadales > Xanthomonadaceae > JALCLA01. Next base: position 420,604 of record JALCLA010000002.1, on the reverse strand, counting down.
AGTTCCCGCGCCGCGTTGTTGCTCAAGGCCGGCAAGGCACGCGAGGCGCGCGCCGGCTACGACGAGACCCTGGCGATGGCGCCAGACGTGCTCGGCATCGAACACCCGAACTATCCGGTGATCCTGTCGGATGCCGCCGCTGCCGACCTGGCCCTGGGCGATGGTGCCGCGGCACGCGCCAAGCTGGAGACAGCGCTGCCGATACTGGAAGCCAAGCAAGGTCCGCAGCACCGGCGCACGCGCGAGGCGGCGTCGCGTTTGGTTGAGTGCTACACGGCGCTGGGTCTGCGCGTTGAAGCCGAGGCCTTGCGTGCGCGGTATCCCTCGCCATGAATGGGTGGCTTGCGCTCGGCGCACTGCTGGCAGGTGCCGGTTGCGTGCTGCTTGCGTGGCGTGGCCACAGGTTGCGCCTCGCCTTGTCACATCGTGCCGGCGAGGCCGAGGCACGCGATACCGACCGTGAGTCCGCGATCCGCGCCCAGGCCACGGCGCAGGAACGCGAACGCATTTACGGCGACCTGCATGACGACCTCGGTGCCAAGCTGCTGACCCTGATCTACCAGGCAGAGTCGCCGCTGCAGGCTGACCTCGCGCGCTCGATCCTGCAGGACCTGCGCGACGTGGTGACGCGTTCGCGTGGCACGCCGGGCACGCTCGGGGATGTGTTGGCGGGCATCCGCAGCGAAGCGCAACAGCGCCTCGGCGGAGTCGGTATCGGCCTGGTCTGGGACGAATCCGACAATCTGCCCGATCCCGAGCTTGATTCGGGCCGCGCGCTGCACCTGTATCGCATCGTGCGCGAAGCGATCAGCAACGTGATCCGGCACGCGCAGGCGCAACGGCTGCGGGTGCGGGTGCGCGCGGCACGCGGCGAACTGCGGCTGGAACTCACCGATGACGGCAGCGGCGCGGCGGTAGGCGCGCCGGCTGGCGGCAGCGGCATGAGGAACATGCGTGACCGCGCGGGAGAACTTGAGGGTCGCATCGATTGGGTCCCGGGTACCGAGGGTGGCACCAAGGTCTTGCTCTCGATGCCCCTGGGCACGGCTGCGTCGGCGAGCGCGAGCGCATGAGCAACTACGCCCGGGCGCTGGTGGTCGATGATCTCGGGCCGACACGGGAGTGGCTGTCGCAAGCGTTGTACGCGGCGTTTCCCGGCATCGCGGTGGACACGGCATCGAACCTGCGCGAGGCGATGGTGCGGATCGAGCCACCGCCGCCGTTGGCCCTGATCGATCTTGGTCTGCCCGACGGTTCGGGCGTGCAGCTGATCGAAGCGCTGCAGGCGCGCGGGGCGCAGACGCTTTGCATCGTCGCCACCGTGTTCGACGACGACGCGCACCTGTTCCCCGCGCTGCGCGCCGGTGCGCAAGGCTATGTGCTCAAGGACCAGGCGCGTGACACGCTGGCCGACATGTTGCGCGGCATCGCCGCGGGACAGCCGCCGCTGTCGCCGTCGATCGCGCGCCGCCTGCTGCGGCATTTCCAGCCGATGGCGTCCGCGCCGCAGGCTCCAAGCCCCGAGCCGCTGCAGCTCACGCCGCGCGAAACCGACGTGCTGCGCCTGACCGCCAAGGGCCTCACCGTGAACGAGGTGGCGGCCAGCCTCGCGCTTTCGCGCCACACCGTGTCGGGCTATCTCAAGGAGATCTACCGCAAGCTCAGCGTGAGTTCGCGCGCGGAAGCGGCGCTGGAAGCGGCGCGGCGCGGCCTGGTGACGCCGTAGCCGGCCGCTCAGTACTGGCGCATCGATTCGCAGCGCGCCGGATCGTTGTCCTCGAAGCCGTTGCAGAACAGGCCGACGCTGTCGGTCAGCACGTACACCGCGCCGGGCGGGTTCGAGTTCATCTGCAGCGGCACGACGAGCTTGTCCAAGAGTGCGGCAATCAGCGCGGAACCCGTGTCGTCGAAGGCGATCCCGCCCACGTTGTTGGTGTTGTCGCCAAACCCGGCGCCAAGGCGAAACTTGATGTCGGCACCATCCACCCAGCCATCCTCCCAATCGTAGGGCGACAAGGCTTGCGCGCCCGACCAGCCCGAGCCGCCATGTTCGAACAGGTAAATCTTGGGCACGGTTCCGGCGTAGAGGTCGTTCTGAAGGTAGGTTTGCCCGACGAGCAGGCGCTCGCCGCGCATCGCGACGGAGAGGGTGGGCGATGGATTGCCCTGGTGGATGGCGCCGGTATCAAGACTGGCGGTCAGCGGCCATTGTCCGCCGCCATTGCGCTGGTAGACGCGAACGACATCGAACGAGAAACCGGCACCATTGACGTTGCGCATCTCCTGGTCCGGGATCGAGAGGCGATCGCCGTCAAGGGCGAAGCTGTGGCCGAAGTAGCCGACGATAAAGCCGCCCGGTTGCGCCGGCGGCGGCTGGGTGATCTTCGCCTGTTGGTTCCAGACGCCCGCGCTGCGGTCGAACACGTAGACGCCCGAAGTCGTGTATTGCTCGAAGTGGGCGCCAGGGCGGTTGACCACCAGGCGATCCCCCTGCAGCTGGATCGCGTTGCCGAACTTCGCGGCCGGATAGGGATCGTTCTCGCTGACCACTTGCTGCAGCCCCCAGGTGCCGCCCTGGTGCACGAACACGTGCACGGCGCCGTAGGCGCCCTGGACGTTGCCGGGCGATCCGATCGCGAGCGTGTCGCCCGACAAGGCAGCGCCACCTTCTCCAAACGAGCCATTGAGCTGGAAGTAGGGCTGGGCCGGGATACGCGAGGCTTCCTGCCACACGCCTGCGATCTTCTCGTAGATGAGGACGAGGCAGGGCTGCGGATAGTTGCGCAGCACCACGACCAGGCGATTGCCATCCAGCGCCGCGTAGGTGCCGAAGCTGGTCTTCATGGATGCGGTCACGGCGGCATCGGTGGGCGGCAGGATGGTCTGCTGAAGATTCCACTGGCCGGCCGCATCGCGCTCGAACATGCGAATGAGCTGCTCGCCGAAAGGCTCTCTTTCGGTGATGGCGGCGGTGGCGCCCGACACGTGGATCGAACTGCCGAAGTAACTTTCCGCCGGGTAGGCCGGATTGCCGTTCCAGGGCGGTGCATCGCGCAGCGGCGAATAGATTTTCGCCTGCTTTCCCAGCGAGGCGGCGCTGACCGGTGCGACGCACCCGATCATCAGTACAACCACAGCGGCAAGGCGCAGCGACATCGGCAAGACTCCGGGACGAATTGCCGCAGAGCCTAGGTTGGACGGTACGGCCGAACCACCCCGCGAACGCGGGGTGGCCGGTCAACAATCGTGTCGCGCTATTGCGCGCCCGGGATCCGCACCGCGCCGCCCGGCGCATCCATCCGGAACGGAATCGACACCAGTTCCATGCCGCGGTTCACCTGCACCGCGAAGTGCAGGTGCGGGCCGGTGGAGAAGCCGGTGTTGCCGGACGCGCCGAGACGCTGGCCGATGTTGACGCGCTGGCCGGGACGCACCACGACGCTCTCGGGTTGCAGGTGGGCATACACCGCCATGGTGCCGTCGTCGTGCAGCACGCGCACGTGGTTGGCGCGGCCGCCGAATTTCTCGCGATCGAGCCCGGCGCCCTCGAAGTCCTCTTCCACCTGCATCACCTGACCGGCGCGCGCGGCATGCACCGGCGTGCCTTCGTCCACGGCCAGGTCGATGGCGTAGCGTGATTGCGGATCGGTGTGGCTGAAGTCGCCGCCGAAGCCCTGGTCAATGCGCCAGTCAGGCGTGTCGAGCGGTATCCGGTACACGCTGTCGTCCGGCTGTGCGTTCGGATCGCCCGGCACCGCGCCGAACTCCAGCGCGAAGTTCGCCGCCTGGTAGGGATCGAGCGGGCGGATCGTGGCGAGCGTGCGTTCACTCTCGGCCGGGATCACGACGCGCAGCGGCAGCGCCGGCAGGCCGGCAACGTTCTGCTGCGAGGTGAAGCGCAGTTCTACCTCGATCGCGCCCGCGAGGCGATTGGTGGCCACCGCCATGCGCTCACGCTCGCGCCCGTCCAGACGCAGGCTGGCGATTTGCTGCTGTTCGGCGCGCACGCCGATCACCTTGATCTCGCTCGCCACGCCCTCGGGCTTCTGGTCGGTGTAGTGGGTGATGCCCTGGGCATCGACGAACTTGTAGATCTTCTTGGCGCCGGCCGCGAGCGGCATCAAGGCAGCGCAGGCCAGCGCGCCGAGCAGCACGCCTGGCCGCGCCCGCATCATCCGCGACAATCCGCTTGCAGGTTCAGGGCTCGCGCGATGTCGAGCCAGTCGAAGGCCACCACGCCCTGGTCGTGGTGCACGGCGTAGAAGGCGCCGGCGGGAAAGCGCGCGGTCGGTGCCGCATGCAGGGCGACGCCGTCGGTGAAGGCCACGGTGTGGCCATGGAAGGTGCCGACGTGCGCCAGGCTGCGCCGCTCGAATACGTGGAAACGGTTCGAGTCGAGCTGCTGGTCGGTGGCGATCCAGTAGCCCGAGCCATCGGCACAGGCATACAGCGCCATGCCTTCCGGTTGTCCACCGAACAGGCCACGCCCGAGGTCGGCGCCGGTGTAGCGGCCTTGCATGTCGTAGAGGCGGATCGCGCCGGGTTCGTCCTTGATGTATTCCTCGGGAATCAGCAGGCGATTGTTCTGCGGATCGCCCACCACCGATTCGATCCAGCGGATCGCGCCCGCCTCGGTGGTGTCGCCATAGACGCGTTCCAGCGCAGCGCGTTCGACTTCGCCGTCGCCAATCAGGACGCGGAAGCGCTTGACCCGACGGCCAAGTTCGGTCACTGGCGGAACCGAGCCATCCGGATTCTGGTAGCTGTCGGTGACGTCGATTTCCAGTTCCAGCGGGGCCGATTCGCGCAGCCACAGGCCGTAGGGCTTGAGCAGTACATCGGCGCCGAGCAGGCCAGCCGGCGTGAAATCCGGCAGGTGCAGCACCTGCAGCCGGTGGTTGTCGCGCTCCACCACGAACACGAAATCGCCGAACACCGCGATGCCGTTGGGACGAGCGAACTGTCCGGGCGCGCTGCCGGGTGAACCAAGCGTTTGCAGCGTCCGGCCGCTGTTGCCGTCGAACACGATCAGGCGCCCGCTGTCCTTGGCCGTGGCGATCAGCCACACGCCGCCTTCGGGCGGAATCCAGGTGGCGATGGAATCGACGTTGTCGACCGGAGTGAGCGACGTGACGAAGGCCTCGGCCACCAGCGTCGACGCAATCCCGTCGTCCACCGGCACCACCGGCTCGGGTCGCGGCGCGCGCCCGGCGCAGGCAGAGAGCGCGAGGGACAGCACGAGGACAACGAGACGATTCATGCAGGGACGGTGCGTGGCGAGTGTCGCCGCAGTGTAACCAGCCGCCCGGTGGCCGAACAGCCGGTTCGTGCCGCCTACTCGGCGCGCAGCGCGCGCGCCGGATCGACGCCCGCGGCGCACCTCGCGGGAAGCCAGCTCGCCAGCGCCGCGGTGCACAGCAGGGCCAGCGTCGCGCCGGCCAGGGTCGCGGGATCGGTGGCCGTGACGCCGAAGAGGAACGCGCGCAGGAACGGCGCAAGCAGTGCGTGCAGGACGAGCCCGCCTGCGATGCCGCTGGCCGTCAACACCAATGCGCGCGTGGCCACCAGGGTGGCGATTCGGCTCGGGGGCGCACCGAGCGCGACGCGGACGCCGAACTCGTGTGCCCGCAACGCGATCAGGCAGGCCATCACGCCATACAAGCCGATGCCGCCGAGCATCAGGGTGGTTGCGGTGGCTGCCATCGATAGCCCCAGCACGAGCGATCGCCGTGCCGTCGATGCGCCAAGCACATCGTCCAATGGCTGGACGTGGTAGACGGCGACGGCCGGGTCGAGTTCCAGCACGATCCGGCGGATTGCCGACAGGAGTTCACCCGTGGCGCCGCTCGATTTCACCACCAGCGCCATGTTCAGTGGCGGGCCCGGTTCGAGGTCCGGGTCGACAGGGGCCCCCAGCGGCCGGTAAATCAGATCCGAAGGCGCGATGGCGAGGTCCTGGTCGCGGACATCACCGACGATGCCAACGATGGTGTAGTCCAGTTCCCCGGGCATGAGGGTCAATCGTTTCCCGACCGACGTGGTTCCCACGGGATCGTCGAACAGGGCGGCGGCCGCTTGGCGACTGATGACCAGCTCGCGGCCGTGGTCCAGTCCGAGGGGGCGAAAGCTTCGGCCCGCGAGCAGTGGAATCGACATCGCAGCGAAGTAACCCGCGTCGACGATGGCGATCGGATGCGACTGCGTTTTCGCCGCCGGGTGGACCCGGAATGACTGCTGCAGCGTGGCACCAGCACCCAAGGGCAGCTTCATGGTCAGGCCCGCCCGATGCACCGATGGCAAGCGGCGCACCCGCTCGATCAAGCGGGCATGGAATGCCACCGCACTCGCGTCCCGATAGCTTGCCGCAGGGAGCTGGGTGCGCAGCGTCAGCACCTGCGCCGGAGCGAAGCCCGGATGCACCTGACTCAGGCCATGCGCGCTGCGCAGCAGCAAGGCTGATCCGATCGTGACGGCGAGAGCCACGGCGATCTGCAGAATGGCGATGGCAGCACGCAAGCGGGTCCGGGACTTGCCGGTCGAAGTGCCGCGCCCGCCTTCGCGCAGGTCGAGTGACAAGGGCGCGCGCCAGAGTCGACTGGCCGGCACCGCGGTACACAACATCACCCCGGTCGCGGTGACCAGTGCGATGAAGGCCAGAGTCGCGCTTCCCACGCGCAGCTGGGCGAGTCGCGGGATGTCGATCGGACCGAATGCGACGAGTCCGGTGACGAGGACCTGGACCAGGATCACCGCGATCGCACCGGCCGGCGCGCCAAGCACCACCGCCTCGGCGAGGAAGGTAGCCGCCGTGCGCCGGCGATCGGCACCGAGTGCCGCGCGAATCGCCACTTCGGGCTGTCGCGCGTCGGCACGGATCAGCAGCAGATTGGTCACGTTCGCCCAGGCCACCAGCAGCACCAACCCGGCGGCTGCCGCCAGCATCCACAGCGGACCGGTGATGCCTTGAGTGATTTCTTCTTGCAAGGGCACGAGGACCGGTGTCGGCCTCACCTCCGCCAGCCACTGGGCGGTGGACATCGCCGGTACGCGGCCTTGGGCGCGGTCCACGCGCGGGGACTCCAGCCGCGGGAAGGACTCCGCCATCCTCGGAAGGAGCGCTTGGAGTTCACGTTGCGCTTGTTCGAGGCTTGCTCCCGGAGCGAGGCGCGCCACGCCCGAGTAGGAGAAGTCGCCCACGCTTGCGTTGTCGACGCGCTTGGCCGGTAGCCAGATCCTTGTTGCGGAACTCGGGAACGAGAAGCCTGACGGCATGACGCCGATGATCTCGCGCGCCACGCTGTTCACCATCAAGGTCTTGCCGATGACCTCGGGTGCGGCGTTGAATCGGCTGCGCCACTCTGACTCGCTCAGGATGACCGCGTCCGGACCACCGCGCAGTTCCTCTTCCTCCGTGAACGAGCGACCCAGGACGGGAGCCACCTGAAGCAGCGGAATCGTGGAGGCGCTCACCCATGTCGCCACCACGCTATCGGCCGCACCGCTGCTGCCCTGGGTCCAGACGTTGGTGCTGCCGGTTCGATGGAAGCCGACGCCAACCAGGGTTCGCGCCAGCCGGTCATAGGTGACCTGGAGCGCAGGTGGTTGCCGGAGGTCATCGGCTTCCGCCGTCGTCAGGCGAACGCTGACCAAACGCGCTGGCTCCCCGTACGGCAGTGGGGCCAGCAGCACGCCGTACACCACCGCGAACATCGAACCGACGCAAGCAATCCCGAGGGCCAAGGTGAGGATCACCGTCAGCGTGAATGCCGGCGAGCGTTTCAACGACCGCAGTGCGCGTCCCAAGGCCATCGGTCGTGTTGTCCTGTTCGGTCGGGGGTCCGGGGCCGGGCCCTGTGGCCGGTGTTCGGCCCCGGCGGTCGCGGTGGCGGCCCGGCGCGCCCCCGGCTAGACCAGCAATTCTCGCGGCCACCATCGGGCCAAGCAGTGCCGCGATTCTGGCTTTTCACGGGCGGCTTCGCCGAAGCGATCGAGTTGCGACGGCGTCGCGGCGCGGGCCAGCAGCGGCCATCGGGTCGACAGCAGCGTGTCGAATGCGGCCTATCGCTTGCGCGTGGACATCGACGCCGTTCAGTGGTCGAGGGCGAGGTCTGGATCTGAGGCGACGTCCACGCGGCCGTGGATGCGGGATCGACGAAGACCACCACCGTACCCGCCAGCCTCCTGCAAGGCGGCAAGCTCGCGCTGCTGGCCACCGATACGATCGGCAACAGCAGCGCGATGGCGATCAGTGCGACGGTCTTTGCCGACGGCTTCGAATCAGGCCGAGTCCGGGCAGGAGGCCGGGCACGACGCCATCCACGCCATTCCCATCGGGGTGCTATGAAATCGCTTCATCCGCATGAAGCGATTGACAGCGATGAGCGGTGCTGGCAGAGTGCGTCCCACGTGAGGCGCCGCGAGGCGGCTCGCGGAATCAATCCCATCGAGACCGGCTGAGGGACAGGCCCTTTGAAGCCGGGGCAACCCGCACCAGCGCAAGCTGGATGCACGGTGCCAATTCCTGCGGGGAGTCGGCCGTGACAGGCGCGAGTCCACCGGAAGATGGAGTGTGCTGCGCCTCACGGCGCAGCCTGCGCGCATCGTCGGTTCCAACCGCGGAAACCTCGTCGGGATCCATCGATCCATTCGAGGACATGACGATGAGCTTCTCCGCCGCCCCCGCATCCCACGACGTCTCGCTCGGCGACTGTAGTCTCGCCGCCGCCGCCGCCGCCGCCGCCGTTGCCGAAGCCTTCTCCCTGCCGCCGCGCTCGCGCGGCGTGCTGGATGCGACGCTCAACCTGCGCCACGTCGGCGCGCGGCGCGTGCGCATCGCCTGGGAGTGCGTGGGCCCCGCCGGTGCGCCGCTGCTGATCGTGCAAGGCGGCATCTCGGCCACGCGTCATTGCTGCGCCAGCCGGGCGCATCCGGAAGCGGGCTGGTGGGGCGAACAAGCCGGTCCCGGCAGGGCGCTCGACAGCGAGCGTTTTCGCCTCCTGTCGATCGACTGGCTCGGCGCGGACGGCACGCTCGATGTCACGCTCGATCCGCGCGATCAGGCCGATGCCTTGGCTGCCGTGCTGGACGAACTTGGCATCGAGCGTGCGGCCGCGTTCGTGGGCGCCTCCTACGGCGCCATGGTCGGGCTGCAATTCGCGGCCCGTCATCCACGGCGTCTGGCCCGACTGGTCGCGATCAGCGGCGCGCATCGCTCGCATCCCCAGGCCACGGCCTTGCGCGTGATCCAGCGTCGCATCGTGCAGCTGGGGCGCGACGAAGGCTCGGTGCGCGAGGCGCTGGCGCTGGCACGCTCGCTGGCGGTGATCGGCTACCGCAGCGCGGAGGAATTCGACGCACGCTTCGATGTGGCTGCTTCGATCGGGACGCAGGGGGCGCGGTTCGCGGTGGAAGACTACTTCGATGCGGTCGGGCCGCGCTTCGTGGCGCGTTTCAGCCCCACCGCCTACCTGCGCCTGTCCGAGTCGATCGATCTGCATCGGGTGGATCCGGCCGAGGTGCGCGTGCCCACCGATCTGGTCGCGATCGAGCAGGACCAGATCGTGCCGCTGGCCGATCTCGAAACCCTCGCCGCGGAACTGGGTGCGCCGTGCAGACTGCATCGCATCGCGTCGCGCTACGGGCACGACGCCTTCCTCAAGGAAACCGGCGCGATCACTGCGGTGCTGGATTCGGCCCTGTCGGGCAGCGCGCACATCACGGGAGTTGCGGCATGAGCACGTCGGCTTCCCTGCACCTTGCCACCGAGGCTGATGCGCACAGGCGCCAACCGGCCACCGCCGCGGTGCGCGCCGGCATCGACAGCGACGCCGCGCACGGCGCGGTGGTGCCCCCGATCTGCCTTTCTACCAATTTCAGCTTCGCCGGCTTCGACCAGAAGCGCAAATACGACTACACCCGCAGCGGCAATCCGACCCGCGACCAACTCGGCGACGCGCTGGCCGAGCTCGAAGGCGGGGCGGGAGGCGTGGTAACGGCCACCGGCATGGCGGCAATCACCCTGGTGCTGGCCCTGCTCGAACCCGGCCAGGGCATCGTGGTGCCGCATGATGGCTACGGTGGCAGCTGGCGCCTGTTCAATGCGCTGGCGAAGAAGCACCACTTCGTCCTGCACACCATCGACTACGCCGATCCGGTGGCCCTGGCCGCGGCACTGGCGACCCGGCCCCGCATCGTCTGGATCGAGACCCCGTCCAATCCGCTGCTGCGCCTGACCGACATCCGGCACGTGGCGGACGCGGCGCATGCGGTCGGCGCGACCGTAGTGGTCGACAACACCTTCCTCTCGCCCGCGCTTCAGACTCCAATCGCGCTTGGTGCCGACCTGGTAGTGCATTCGACTACCAAGTACATCAATGGCCACAGTGACGTGGTGGGCGGGGCGGTGGTGGCCCGGGACGCCGCGCTGCACGAACAGCTCGCGTGGTGGGCGAACGCACTGGGATTGACCGGCTCACCCTTCGACAGCTTCCTCACCTTGCGTGGATTGCGCACTCTCGATGCACGCTTGCGCGTGCATCAGGAGAACGCCGCGGCGCTCGCGGCCTTGCTGGCCGGGCATCCGGCCGTGGCCAGGGTGTATTACCCCGGACTGGCGAGCCACCCGGGCCATGCGCTCGCGACGCGCCAGCAACGCGGTTTCGGCGCGATGCTGAGCCTGGAACTGCACGGCGGCGAGCCGGAAGTGCGCGCCTTCGTCGACGGCTTGCGCTGTTTCACCCTGGCTGAATCGCTGGGTGGCGTGGAGAGCCTGGTGGCGCATCCGGCCACCATGACGCATGCCGCGATGAGTGCGGAGGCGCGGCGCGTGGCCGGCATTTCGGATGGCCTGCTGCGATTGTCGGTGGGCATCGAAGCCGCCGAGGACCTCGCGGCCGATCTCGAAGCAGGCCTGCTGCGCGCCGCGCGCCTGGCGCGTCACGCCAAACGCGAGGCCGTACCGGCATGAGCCTGGGGCTGCGTCGCGAGTGGAGCGAATCGGATCGCGGCGCAGCCTGGCGAGGCGCGCCGTCGGCGCCGTGGACCGAGCGCGAGCCCGCATGCTGCGTGCTGTTGGGCGTGGGGACGGTCGGTACCGCCGTGCTGCAGCGCTGGGACCGCTTGCGCAGCCAGCCGGGCTTTGTCGGCCTGCGTCTTGTCGGGGTGGCGGACTCGCGTCGCAGCGTCCACGCCGGCGCTGGATTTCCGGCGGGTGAAGCGCTGGCACGGCTGGCCGAGCGCGAGCCAAACGTGCAGAGCTTCGATCCATTGGCCGCCCTGGGACCGGGCGGAACCCGGATCGTGATCGATGCCACGGCCAACGACGCGATCGCGGAACGCCATGCCTCCTGGCTGGCACAGGGCGTACACGTGGTCACCGCCTGCAAGCTGGGGCAGGGCGCCAGCCTCGCGCGCTGGAGCGCGATCCGCGCCGCAACCCGCGGCGGGGCACGCTATGGCGCGGCGGCGACGGTGGGCGCGGGTCTGCCGCTGTTGCGCACCGTGCAATCCTTGCGGGCGGGTGGCGACCGCATCCACGGCCTTGCCGGTGTGTTGTCCGGTTCGCTCGGCTGGTTGTTCTCGAACTACGACGGCATGCGCCCGTTCTCGACCCTGGTGCGGCAAGCGCATGCCCTGGGCTATGCCGAACCCGATCCGCGCGACGATCTCTCCGGCGAGGACGTGCGACGCAAGCTCCTCATCCTCGCGCGCGCGGCAGGCCATGAACTGGAGGCCGACGACGTGAGGGTGGAATCGCTGGTGCCGACGGCACTGGCCGGATTGTCGCGCGCGGCTGCGTTCGATGCATTGGAGCTACTCGATGCGCCGCTGCGCGAACGCTTCCGGCAGGCGCATTGCGAAGGGCGACGGCTGCGCTTCATTGCGCGGCTCGATGAGCGGGGCGCGAGCGTTGGCCTGGAGGAGTTGCCGGCCCACGACGCCCTGGCGCAAGGCGGTGGCTGCGACAATCGCGTCGCGCTGTGGTCTGATCGCTACCCGGAGCGCCCGCTCGTGATCCAGGGGCCGGGCGCCGGCGCGCAGGTGACGGCGGCCGCCCTGCTGGACGACGTGCTGGCCATCGCCGGACCCGCCTGACCCAGGAATGCCTTGTCGTGACCCCTTTCGATCGTGCCCGATTGCAGCGCCTCCTGACGCTGGGAATGTGCCTGCTCGCTGTCGTGCTTGCCGCGATGACGCCGCTCGCGGCGACGGCGGCAGCAGGCGATGCGCACGACCTGGACGACGGGCCCTACGTGTTTCGCAATGGCGCCGATCTTGAGGCGCACTGGCTGTGTGACGGCAGGGCGCTCACGAAGACACTTCGCGCCACGCGCTCGGGCACCACGCTCAAGCCGCGCTGCGCCTATCCGTTCCCGATCGAGATAGCGGCCGAGGCCAAGGCGCAGGATGGCACCGCCGCGCCCACGGGCGATCGCATCGTCGCCGTGTCCGACATCCACGGCCAGTACGGGCTGCTGGTTCGCCTGTTGCGCGCGCATGGACTGATCGATGCGCGTGATCGCTGGCGTGGCGGACGCGACACCCTGGTCGTGACCGGCGACGTGTTCGATCGCGGTGCGCGTGTCACCGAGACCTTCTGGCTGCTGTACCGATTGCAGCAACAGGCGCAGCGGGCGGGCGGCGCGGTGCATTTCGTGCTCGGCAACCACGAAGCGATGGTGCTGTACGGTGACCTGCGTTACCTGCATCCGCGCTATGTCGAGATCCCGCAGCGCCTGGGACGCGATTACCCGGCGCTGTTCGGGGCCGACACCGTGATCGGTCAATGGCTGCGCACCCGCCCGGCCCTGCTCAAGCTGGGCGACACCCTGTTCCTGCATGGCGGCATCGCGCCTGCGAACGTGGAACTCGTGGCCGAACGCGCAACGGTGAACGCCGATTACCAACGCTCGCTCGGGTTGCCGCGCGAGGCACTGCAGGCGGATGCGCGCCTGCATCGCCTCTACAACGGTACGGACAGCCCGATCTGGTATCGCGGCTACTTCGATGGCCAGCTCGACACCGCCGCGGTCACGGATCTCGTGCAGCGCATCGGCGTGGCGCGGATCGTGGTCGGACACACCTCGATGGAGCAGGTCGGCAGCCACCATGGCGGCCGCGTGATCGCCATCGACAGCAGCATCAAGCAAGGCGAATCGGGCGAACTGCTCTTCATCGAAGGCGACCGGCTCAGCCGTGGCCTGCTCGATGGGCGGCGCGTGCCCCTGACGACGCGCTGACGCTGGTTGTTTCTCGACACGCATTTGCGTCGACCGCGGGACCGCAGCGCGAGGTATCGGTGCCCTTGACTGCGTTCGCCCGCGCGATCCGACGCGGGCCACTGCATCGCAGCGGCGACGGATCGTTTCCGACCCGCGCCTTGGCCTGCAATCTCACTGCTGCGATCGCGGAATGTCATTCTGATCCGAGCCGCGCATGCCTACGCCGTCGCTAGCCCTCGACCGGGAGCGGCGACGACAAGCAGTGGCGGAAGTAGTTGTTGCACGCGTTCTGATTGCCACGTACGCAGGACTGGTACATCTTTGCGCAGAACCCACTGCTGGGGTCCATTTTCGATGCGCTCCAGCCGGTGAGTGCGAACCGGGATTCCAGCGGCGGCGCGGGATTGGCTTGAGCCATATCCAGGCTCAGGACCAGGGCAAGCATTCCAATCATCTCCAATATCTTGCGCATTTCACTCTCCAAGTGGTGGGACGTCGGGCGTCGCTCGGGTAGCGATTGTCCGCGTCGTGGGCGCCGGCCCCGATCTGAAGCGCGGCTCAGGGAGGTAGACGCAGTTCGAAGCGGATAGCCGACATGCGGACATCGCGGTCGCGGCGCCGAAGCCGGGTGCGGCATCGCCGTGGCGGCGGATCGTTTCCGATCCGTGCCACGGCGAGACGACCTCAATCCTTCGGGACGCAAAGACGGTCGAAGGTGTCGCAGGCGTTCTGATCGCCGCGCAGACAGTAGTAGTCCATCTTTCTGCAGAACCCGCTGTTGGATCCCAGCTTCGATCCGCTCAGATTGGCAAGCTGGAACCGAGGTTCCGGTGAGGCTTCGGACCTCGTTGCCGTTTTCGCCTGTACCAAGCCCAGGCTCAGGGCCAGAGATACCACTCCAATGATCATCGGGGACTTGCGCATCGTGCTCTCCATGGTCGGAATGCCCGCCGTCGCGCGGCAATTGCGCAAAGGCAATGTGGGCGTCGTGACGACCGTCTCCGGACGGAAACGGTCCGTAGTCATGGACGAGATTTGAAACGCCTACCCGACAAGTCGATTCAGTAGTCGCGATTGTGGCGATGTGGCGGAGCAACGCCGGCCGGTCGCCGTGAAGGCGTCCCGTCGACGATCTGGTGCGCGTTCTCGCCCAGATTGTGGCGCGCGGAATCGCCGTCAACACTCGATCACGTTCACCGCGAGGCCGCCGCGCGAAGTTTCCTTGTACTTGTCCTGCATGTCGCGACCGGTGTCGCGCATGGTCTTGATCACCTTGTCGAGCGAGACCTTGTGCTTGCCGTCGCCGCGCAGCGCCATGCGCGAGGCATTGATCGCCTTCACCGCGCCCATCGCATTGCGTTCGATGCACGGGATCTGCACCAGGCCGCCGATCGGGTCGCAGGTGAGGCCGAGGTTGTGTTCCATGCCGATTTCGGCCGCGTTCTCGATCTGGCCGGGGCTGCCGCCCAGCGCGGCGCTGAGGCCGGCCGCCGCCATCGAGCAGGCCACGCCGACTTCGCCCTGGCAGCCGACTTCGGCGCCCGAGATCGAGGCGTTCTCCTTGTACAGGATGCCGACCGCGGCGGCGGTGAGCAGGAAGTCGAACACGCCCTGTTCGTTTGCGTTCGGGATGAAGCGATCGTAGTAGTGCAGCACCGCCGGGATGATGCCGGCCGCGCCGTTGGTGGGCGCGGTGACCACGCGTCCGCCGGCCGCATTCTCCTCGTTCACCGCGAGCGCATAGAGGTTGACCCAATCGAGCACGGTGAGCGGATCGCGCATCGCCGCCTCGGGCCGCGAGGACAGCTCGTGGTGCAGCGAAGGCGCGCGCCGTGCCACGTGCAGGCCGCCCGGCAGCGTGCCTTCCTCGCGGATGCCGCGCGCAACGCAACTCTGCATCGCCTGCCAGATCTCGCGCAGCCCGGCGTGGATCGCGCGGCCGTCGCGCCAGGCGTGCTCGTTTGCGTACATCAGGCCGGCCATGCTCAGGCCATGCTTCTGGCATTGCGCCAGCAGTTCGTCGCCGCTGTGGAACGGATAGGGCAGCTCCGTGGTGTCGGCCACGATGCGGTCTTCCGCAGCCTCGTCCTGGTTCACCACGAAGCCCCCGCCGACCGAGTAGTAGTCGCGCGTCGCGATCTGCGCGTCGTTCGCGTCGAAGGCGGAAAAACGCATGCCATTGGTGTGGTAGGGCAGCTTCTGGCGCTTGTTCATGACCAGGTCGCGCTTCTCGTCGAACCCGATCTCGCGCTGGCCGCCGAGCAGCAATTTCTTCTCGCCGCGAATGCGCGCCAGCGCGGCGGGGATGATGTCGGGGTCGATCAGGTTGGGCATGTGCCCTTCCAGGCCCATCAGCACGGCCTTGTCGGTGCCGTGGCCGCGCCCGGTGAGGGCAAGCGAGCCGAACACCTCGGCCCGCACCCGCGCCACGTCATGCAGGCGGCCGCTCTCCTCCAGCCAGCGCGCGACGAAGCGCGCTGCCGCGCGCATCGGGCCGACGGTGTGCGAGGAGCTGGGTCCGATGCCGATCTTGAACAGGTCGAAGGTGCTGACGGCCATGAGAGGAATCCGGAAGGAATCGCCTATTCTATGCGCCCTTCGGCTTGGCACGGCTCCGTACCCGAGCGCATGCGCCTGACCCTGTTCCAGCGTGACGACTGCCACCTCTGCGACCAGGCGCTGGCGGTGCTGGCGCAGGCGCGCGCGCCCGAGTTCGAGAGCCTGTTCATCGATGGCGATGCCGTGCTGGAGGCGCGCTACGGCACGCGCGTGCCGGTGTTGCGGCGCGCGGTCGACGGGGCGGAGCTCGACTGGCCTTTCGACGCCGGCGTCGTCGCCGGATTCCTGGCGCGAGCGGACGACTGACGGCGGCGCGAAGCGTGCGTCGAGCGGCGCTGCCTGCGGGTGTCCGGAACCGCGGGCGCTCAGCGCTTCAGTCGCGCCAGGATCTCGGCTCGGGCCTCGCGCAGGATGGAATCGCGGTCGAGCGAATCCACGATCTCCTGCACCACGCGCTTGGGCCCTTGCTCGCCCCAGCTCTTGCCGGCGGCGAGATAGCGTTCTGCGGCACGCGCAACCAGGGTGGTGGCGTACCAGGCCAGCGCGCCCTGCGCGCCGGCGGTGACAAGAGTGGAGAGGCCGGCGCTGGCACCCTTGAGTGCGGAAGCCACCAGATGCACGCCCCAGATCGCGCCCATCAGGGCCGCGAGTTGCGCCGCGATGGTGGCCAGCAGCTTGCCCGCTTCGCTGCGCGTCATCGGCAGGCCGTAGATGCGCGACAGATGCGTGACCAGGGCGACGTCAAGCGCCGCGGCCGCGAGCAGGTCGGCGACCGGCACCGGGTTCAGCGCCACGGCGACGCCCTTGGCAAGGCAATAGGTGCGGGTGACGCGCTCGGCCAGATCGCGCCGCAGAGCGGTCAGGCGGTGGCCGACCTCATCCGACAGGCGACCCGCGAACAGTACGGCGTTCAGCGCCGCGAGGGTTTTCCCCTCGGCTTCGAGCAGCGCGAGGAGGCGCGCGCGCAGCGCGGTTACGTCCGGCCCGCGTTCGCGCACGATCTCGCGTTCGCTGCCATCGGCTTGCACCTGCAGCACCCGTTCCGGTGCCGGCAGTGCCATCACCTCCACCAGATTCTCGGCACGGACGCTGCCGCGTGCGTGTTCGATCAGGCGCGCACGCAGTTCTTCGCGTTGCGCCGGGGTGTAGCGATCGGCCTTGTTGAGCGCCAGCAGGATCGGACGCTGGGTGGAGGCCAGCACCCGCAGCGCCTCGGTCTCGATCGAGGTCATGTCCCCGTCCACCACGAACAGCACCACGTCGCTGCGGCCGGCAACCTCGAACGCGAGCTTTTCGCGCTCCTCTCCGGAGAGCTCGTTGATGCCGGGGGTGTCGATCAGGTGCACGCCCTGGGTGCGGGCCTCGCGCCATTCACCACGCCCGGGGCGCGTGGTGGTGCCATGCAGGACGCCAACCTCGAAGCGTGTTTCCCCCAGCAGCGCATTGAGCAGGGCCGACTTGCCGACGCTGACCCGGCCGAACACCGCCAGGTGCACCTGGCCGTGTTCCAGCCGGTCGAGCATCGCTTCGACTTCGGCGTAGTCGGCGGCCAGCGCGTCGCGCAGGTCGCGTGGAATCGAGTCGTCGGCCAGCAAGGCACGCAGGCTGTCGGCGGCGCGGTCGAGGTGCGTGTCGGGAGCCTCCGCGCCCGCTGTCTCCGGCATCGCGCCGCGCGTGCTCCGCCACCAGCGCCGCAGCGCTTCGCGCAGCTTGGTCACTGCGCGGCGGCAGGCGTGCCGGGCACGAGGATCAGCGTGGTTTCGACGAGCACTTCGTGCGCGATCGATTCCGGGTCGGCCCAGTCGCCACCGCCCACGCCGAAGGCAGTGCGGTCCAGCGTGGCCTTGCCTTCCAGGCGCGCGCCCTTCGCATCCTCGGTCCAGGTGAAGCGCAGGCTCACCGGCTGGCGCGTGCCGCGCAGTTCGAGCGAGCCTTGGGCGATGAAAGCATTGCCCTGGGCGGAAAACTCGCGGGCGATGAAACGCGCTTCCGGATAGTTCTCCACGTCGAAGAAATCCGACCCCTTCATGGTGCCGTCGCGTTCCTCGTTCTGGCTGTCGGCCGATGCCAGGGTGATGCCCACGTCGAAGCGGGCCTGCTCCAGGGCGGCCGGATCGAAACGGATGCTCGGCGTGAACCGCGCGAACCGGCCTTCGAAGGCCTCGCCCTGCGCGGTGCCCTTGAAGCGCAGCGAGGATGCTTCGGCCTGCGTGGTCCAGTCGCGTGCCGCCGCGCTGGTGGCCAACAGCAGGGCGAGCGTGGTGGCGATGGGTTGCGTCGGGTTCATGCGGGCTCCTTGTCCGGTGCGGTGGGGGGCGGCAAGCCCGGTGTCATGCGCGCCAGGGTGGCGTCGCGATCGAGGAAATGATGCTTCATCGCGGCGGCGACGTGCAGCAGCATCAGCAACGCGAGCAGGTAGAAGCCGATTTCGTGCGCTTCGTGTGCGAAGGACTTGATGGCCTTGTCCGGGCCGCTCAGGGGCGGCACCGCGAACCATCCGAACCAGCGTAGCGGGAAGTTCGAGGCCGAGTTGTAGAGCCAGCCCGAGAGCGGCATCGCCAGCATCAGCACGTAGAGCAGGCCGTGGGTGAGGTCGGAGAGCCTGCGTTGCCAAGGTGGGATCGTGGCCGGATACGGCGGGCGCGGATCAATGAAGCGCCAGGCCAGGCGGATCAGCACCAGCGCCAGCACGGTCAATCCGACCGACTTGTGCAGGGCAAATACCTTGAGCTTGTCGGGCGAGTTGGGCAGGTCACCCATGACGAGCCCAACCACGGCCAGGCCGATGATCAGCAGCGCGATGCTCCAGTGCAGCAGTTGCGCGAACCAGCCCCAGCGTTCGGGGGAATTGCGTAGCATCGTCATTCGTCGTTCTCCTCGGACTTGTCGCGTCGGGTGCGGGTGGCTTCGATCTCGATCAGCACTTCGACCTCGTCGCCCACCAGTTTCTTCCAGTGGTCCATGCCGAACTCGGCGCGACCAAGCCTTGCTCGCGCCGAGAAGCCGGCGGTTCTGCGCAAGGTGAGCGGATGGCGATCGAGTCGATTGAGCCGCGCCTCCAGAACCACCTCGCGCGTCACTCCATGCAACTCGAGCCTGCCCCGGATGCGCAAGCTGCCATCCGCGCCGGCCTCGACGGCGGTGGAGGCGAAGCGGGCCTCGGGAAATCGCGTGGCGTCGAAGAAGGTGGGGTCGAGCACGCGTTCGCGCCACTTGGCGTCGCCCAGGTCGAGTGTGGCGATCGGAATGGTGGCTTCGACCTGGCTGCCCGCCACGTCCTCGGGATCGAACTGCAAGCGGCCGTGAATGCCGGAAAAGGTGCCGATGGCGCGCGCGAAGCCGGCGTGCTGAACGAAGAACACGATGCGGCTGTGCACCGGATCAAGCTGGTAGTCCCGCGGCTTGGCGAGCGCCGGCCAGGCGGCGCCGGCCAGAAGACACAGCAGCAGGGTTCGGATCATGGCGCACGGACCGGCGGTGGCACCGCGGGTTCCCTCTTGATCGGCTCGGCCTGATCGCGGCCACGCCACGCGTCCAGTGCCAGGGTCGCGACCGCCTCCAGGCGCGCCGCAGCGGGACGTTCGAGTTCGCGTCGGAAGGTCGCGAGCGTCGCGTCGCGGTCCAGCGCATTGGCGTCCGTCAGGGTCTGCGAGATGGCGCGCCCGAGACTGTCGAAGATCAGGCCGTAGGCCACCGCGTGCAGCAGTCCGCCGCCGAGCGTGCCGAGGCCGGGGAAGGCCTTGAGTGCATTGCCGGCGATCGCCAGCGTGACCGAGGTCGTGGTGCGCACCAGGCCGCCGGCGCGTGTCAGGAAGGCATCCAGATCGACATCGCGCACCCGCAGGTCATGGATGGCGCACAGTTCGCGCAGCATGGCGGTGGCCAGGGCCCCCTGGATGACCAGGTCGGTGCCGGGCGCGACGGCGGCCAGCGCACCAACCACGGCGCGGCGCGTGTATCTCGCCACCACCTGCTCGCCGCGTTCCGTGCGCAAGGCGCGTTCGCCCGCCGCGAGCCCGGCGTCCACGTGCGCGAGCAAGGCCGCCTCGCGTCCGCCTTCGAGCGAGGGTGCGCCGACGCGCGCGAGGCGCTGCAGTTCGCGCGGCAGGTCGCCCAAATCCGCGCTGCGTTCACGCTCAACGGTTTCGCGTCGGCCATCGACGTGCTCGCGCACCACGCTTTCGGGGTGTCCGGCCGACAGCGCCAGCACGCGCGCCGGCAGCGACCGGTAGCGGTCAGCCAGTCGCGCCAGCAGCGCGGCGCGTTCTTCGCTGCGATAGCGATCGATCTTGTTGAGCGCAAGAATCAGGGGTCGACCGTAGCCGGCCAGTGCGCGCAATTCGGCGTCCTGGCTGCGGGTCAGGTCGCCATCGGCCACGAATACGATCGCATGCGAGCGCGCGGCTTCGGCGCGGGCCAGTTCGGCATGGGTCTCGCCATCGGATTCGAACAGGCCGGGTACGTCGGAAAGCTCGATCTCGCTGCCATCGGGCAAGCGGCCACGATGGCGCGCGACCTGCGTGGTCGTGCCACCGCTGGCAGCGATGGTGGTGGCCGCGGCCTCGGGTACCAGGGCGCGCAGCAGGCTGCTCTTGCCGGCGGAGATCTCGCCGAACAGCGCGACCTGCACCACGGCCTGCGCGCGTCGCGCGTCGAGTTCGTGCAGCTCGCGCCGCGCCGCCTGCGCCGGGGCCACGTCGTCGAGGCGTTCGATCCGGGCTTCGAGCGCAGCGCGGTCGAGCCTCGCGGCGCGCGCGGCGCGCGGTCGCGACGGCGTGAGCAGGCGCCACACCCCCCAGCCGGCGGCCACGCCGAGGACCGCCAGCAACGCCAGGTAGCCGCCGCGCATCCAGCCCGGCAGGCCTTGCAGGCGTTGCCACACCGACAAGGCCGAATCGGCCGCGGCCAGGAGGCTCAGCAGCAGCGTCGCCACGCCGGCGAGCAGGGCGAGGGCAAGCAGCAGGCGCAGGGGTTGGCTGGGTCGATGCACGCGCGGTGCCACTCGGGGTTCGATCGAAAGGACGCCGGCCACACCATAGCGTGACCACGCTGCGCCTGCATGCTGCGCAGCGCGCCGTGCCAGCGGCTGAACTTGCCTGAGGCAACGACGACTGACAGGATCGACCCAGGGGGCGACATGGCACGACGCGGGTTCGCGGCAGGGGGATTGATCGCGCTGGTGGCCGTGAGCGCGGCGCTCGCGCGCATCCCGGAAACCCCGATGTTCCGGCAGATCGGCCCGGAGGCCGGCCTGCCGTCGAATCAGGTGAATGCCCTGGCGCAGGATCGCGCCGGCTACCTGTGGGTCGCGACCAGCGATGGCCTGGCCCGCTTCGACGGCGTCGGGTTTCGCGTCTGGCAGCACGACCCGTCCGATCCGGCCTCGCTACCGGGCAACGTGGTGCAGGCGCTGCACATCGACGCCGCAGATCGGGTCTGGGTCGGCACTGAAGGCGGCGGCCTGAGCCGGCTGCAAGCAGGGAACGGTGGATTTCGCCACTACGCCCGGGCCAGCGATGCACGCTTCGCGCTGGACGATGTCTGGAGCATCGCCTCCACGCCGGATGGCGCGTTGTGGTTCGGTGGCTTCGGCGCTGGCCTGTATCGCTTCGATCCGGCGCGCGATGTGGTGCGCGCCTATCGCCACGATCCCGCACAGGCCACGTCGCTCGTGTCCGATCACATCCTGACCCTGCGCACCGATGCCGCCGGTGCGCTCTGGATCGGCACCGCGACCGGCCTGGATCGGGTCGATCCGGCGCAGCCCGAGGCCGGCTTCGAGCATGTCGCAGGCGTCTCCGGTGCGCTGGTGGTCGGGATCGAACCGACGCCGCAAGGGCAGCTTTACATCGGCAGCGCCGCCGGGCTGGACCGGCGCGACCAAGATGGCGTGGTCGCGGCGACGCCGGATCAGGCCGTGCTCGAGGGCACGCGCGTCTCGGACCTGGCGCTCGACGCGCGCGGCACGCTGTGGGTCGGCACCACGGCCGGCGTGCGCGTATTCGAACAGGCGCGCCTGTCGCGTATCCCGGATCGCGGCGGGCGACGCCATGCGATCGGCAACTCACCGATCAAGGACATCCTCGAAGATCGCGAAGGCGGACTGTGGTTCGCCACGCTCGGCAGCGGCTTGCGTCACCTGCCGCCGAATTGGCGTGATTTCGCGGTGTTGATGGCCGACAACCCGGAACGCGGCGGACTGGGCAGTACCGCGTTGCGCGGCGTGGCGTCGGCGCGCTCCGGCGGGCTCTGGTCGGTCGGAGTTGGCACGACGTTCGACCGGATCGATGAGCGCGGGTCGGTGACCCGGCACCCGCGCGCGCCGACCGTGTTGCCGGACCGGCGTTCGTGGTCGGTGCTGGAAGACGCGCAGGGCATCGTCTGGATCGGCCAGCAGGACGGCCTGGTCCGCTACGACCCGGCGCGCGGTGCGCTGCAATCGTGGCGACGCGACAGCGCGGTTGACGCGGTGCCCGCCGGGCCGGTCGACCTGCTCGCGCTGGCGCCGGATGGATCGGTCTGGCTCTCGGCGCTGGGCGCGGGCGTGCAGCAACGCGCGCCCGATGGTCGCGTGCTGGCGAACCATGCCGGTGCCGCGGCGGGCCTCGACGCCGCCGACACCGAGCAGCTCGAGTTCGCACCGGATGGCCGCTTGTGGCTCGCGGGAGCGAGCGGCTTGTTGCGCTTTGACCCGGCCGGGCAGCGCTTCGCGCCGGTGCCTGGCGCGCCGACGGCGCGCGTGTTCGCGTTCGCCTTCGGGCCCGATGGGCTCTGGACCCAGCGCCTCGGCGCCCTCGAGCACTTTCGCTACGAGGGCGAGGGCGTGCAGCGCGTGGCGAGGATCGGGGTCGAGCAGGGCCTGCCCGCGGTCGAGGCCGGCGGATTGCGCGTGGGTGCGAACGGCGAGGTCTGGATCAGCACCACGCGCGGGCTGTTCCGTTACCGTCCCGCGCACGCGCAATGGCGTCGCTACGGCGTGCGCGATGGCCTGCCCAGCCAGGAATTCATCAACCGCCCGATGCTGGCGCTGCCCGACGGCAGTCTCGCGGCGGGCACGCTGGAGGGCCTGGTGTGGTTCGATCCCGCGCGCCTGCACGACGCGCCCGCGGTGCCGCGCCTGCACCTGGAAGGCGCGCAGGTGCGGCGTGCGGGCGCGCTCCTGGCGCTGGAAGCCGGCGCGCCGCTGCAATTGCGCCACGACGATCGCGACCTGCGTCTTCGCGCGCGCCTGCTCTCCTTCACCGATCCGCAGTCGCATCGCTATCGCTTCCGCCTGCGCGGCTACGAGCCGGGCTGGATCGACGCCGGCGCGAACGGCGAGCGCGCCTATTCGCAGTTGCCGCCGGGCGACTACCGATTCGAAGCCGTGGCGGCCAACGCCGACGGCGTCTGGTCGGCGCCGCCGCTCACGTTGGCGATCCGGGTTGCGCCGCCGTGGTGGGACACGGTGTGGGCGCGCGCCCTCTTCGCGCTGGCTGCGCTGCTCATTCTGGTGGTCGTGGCGGCGTGGTACCGGCGCCGGCTCAAGGATCGCCACGCCACGCAGCTGGCGCAGCGCCAGCACGAGTGGACGCAACGCGCCTCCGAGGCCAAGAGCAGTTTCCTCGCCACGCTCGGGCACGAGATCCGCACGCCCATGACCGGCGTGCTGGGCATGACCGAACTGCTGCTGCGCACGCCCTTGAATGACCGACAGCGCGACTATGCCGATTCGATCCGGCGTTCGGGTGATCTCCTGCTGCGGCTGGTGAACGATGCGCTCGATCTGGCCCGGATCGAAGCCGGGAAGCTCGAACTGGAAGATGCCCCGGTCGATCTGGCGGGCCTGCTGCGCGACGTGGCCGATCTGCAACGTCCGGTGGCGGAATCCAGGGGCCTGGCTTATCGCGTGAGCGTCGACGCGGACGCGCCGCGCTGGGTGCGCGGCGATGCGTTGCGTCTGCAGCAGATCCTGCTCAATCTCGGCGGCAATGCGATCAAGTTCACCGAGCGCGGCGAGGTCATGCTGGCGCTGCAGGCCGACGTCGCGCCGGCGACGCTGTGCCTGATGGTGAGCGACACCGGCCCCGGTCTGGACGCCGAACAGCGCAGCCGCCTGTTCCGGCGCTTCTCGCAGGCCGATGGCATCAGGACCGCGCGCCAGTACGGCGGTAGCGGACTGGGCCTGGCCATCTGCCAGGAACTGGCCAGCGCGATGCAGGGGCGCATCGATGTGGACAGCGAACCCGGTCGAGGCACCACCTTCCGGGTGCGCCTGCCGCTGCCGATCTGCGCGGCGCCGGAGACGATGCGGGCGACGGACGATTCCACTGCCGCTGCGCTGCCGGCGCGACGATTATTGCTGGTGGAAGATGATGCGACCGTGGCGGCCGTGGTGGCGGGGCTCCTGCATGCGCAAGGACACGTCGTGCATCACGCGCCCCACGGCCTCGCCGCGCTGGCCGAGCTGGCGCGCCAGTCCTACGATCTTGCCTTCGTCGATCTCGATTTGCCCGGCGTGAGCGGACTCGATCTGGCGCGTTTGATCGTGGCGCAGGTCGGCGCACCGGTGCTCGTCGCACTCACCGCGCGCGCCGATTCCGAGGCGGAATCCCAGGCACATGCCGCCGGCATGCAGGGCTTCCTGCGCAAGCCGGTGAGCGGGGTACAACTGGCCGAGGTCTTGTCACGCCATCTCTCGACGCCGGGGTGACGCCCAGCCGGGACATGCCGCTACGCGAGGACAACGTCCGCGTCGTGCACCTCGATCGAGACTTCGCTCAGGCGTTGCCCACGGCAGGGACCGGCCACGCAGTCGCCGTCCGGCACCGAGAAGCTCGCACCATGTGCGGCGCAGACCAAGTGGCCTTGCTCGAACAGGAAGCGCCCGGGCGCCCAGTCGAGGCGGCGGCCCGCGTGCGGGCAGACGTTGAAGTAGGCGCGAACCAGCGCCCCGCGTCGCAACAGCAGCAGCGATTCCGGCGCGCCGTCGATGGTGGCCACGACTTCGTGCGCGCCGCCGTCGGGGATGTCGGCCAGCGCGCACAAGCGTTCGGAATTCGTTAACGAGTCACAAGTCACTTGTGGCGCCAGTCCCTGGGCTCGATACTGCGGGCCCGCCGCAACATTCTGCCACGCGGGTCGATCCTGCGAAGCCGATGCCATGACACCGTTCTCCTTCTCGCTGCGCCCACCCCGCCATCCGCTGCTGCGTGCCCTGCTGGCCGTGGCGGGTCTGGTGCTGCTCGGTTTTTTCGCGGCGTTCGGCGTGGCCTTGGCGGTGGTGGTCCTGCTCGGCTTCGGCCTGCGTCGCCTGTGGCTGCAGCTGCGCGGCGGCGCCAGGCCACTCGATCCGCAGGTGGGTCGTCCTCGTGATCCGAACGTGATCGAAGGCGAGTTCGCGGTGGTGCGCAAGTCGCCGACTCCGCTGCCGCGCTGAGCACCGCAACCACCACGCGACGCGCGTCGCCTTGCTCCAGACTCGGGGCGCGGCGCCGGGGTGTGCACGCAGGCGGCTAGACTGCGCGCATCAGCCCCGAGGATCCCGCCATGCTCCACGTCGTCCCGTCCTTGCCGCTCCCCACGGTCGCCGTGCGCGGCACGCAGGCGCGGTTTCCGGTGCATCGCATCTACTGCGTCGGACGCAACTATGCCGATCACGCGCGGGAGATGGGCGCGAGCATCGACAAGGGCGCTCCCGTGTTCTTCTCCAAGCCCGCCGATGCCATCGTGCCGGGAGGTGGAGCAATCCCTTATCCGCGCGGCACCTGCGATCTGCACCATGAAGTCGAACTGGTGGTGGCCGTGGGGCGCGATGCCGTGGAGGTAATCTCTCCCGAGCGCGCGCTCGAGCTTGTGTTCGGTTACGGCGTCGGGCTCGATCTGACGCGACGCGACCTGCAAACCAGCGCCAAGGCCAAGGGCTTGCCCTGGGATACCGCCAAGGGTTTCGACCAATCGGCTCCGCTCGGAGAAATCGTCCCCGCCGCCGATTCGGGGCACGATTTCGCGCGCCGCCTGTGGCTGGAAGTGAACGGCCAATTGCGACAACAAGCCGCACTCACCGACATGGTCTGGAGCGTGCCCGGGATACTGCATGAGTTGTCGAAACTCTATGCGCTGCGCGCCGGTGACCTGATCTTCATGGGCACGCCGGCCGGCGTGGCGGCCCTGCACCCAGGCGATACCTATCGCGCCGGCATCGATGGCTGGGTCGAGTTCGGCGGCAGCATTTCCGGTTGAGCCTGCGCTCGCGGTTTGACCTGGGCGCCGTGTCGCGGCAAGACTCTGCCTGCGGCGTCGTGCCGCCACCGATCGGAGTGGATCCATGAGTTTCGTCAGCGAGTTCAAAGCCTTCGCGATGCGCGGGAATGTGGTCGACCTGGCGGTCGGCGTGGTGATCGGCGCCGCGTTCGGCAAGATCGTCTCGGCCCTGGTGGACGGCATCATCATGCCGGTGGTCGGATTGCTGGTGGGCGGCGTCAACTTCAACGAACTGAGCGTCACGCTCAAGGACGCAAGCGCCGCCGCCGAGGGGAAGGAAGCGACCGCCGCGGTGCTGTTCAAGTACGGCGCCTTCCTGCAGACGATCGTCGACTTCCTCATCATCGCCTTCGCGATCTTCGTGGTGGTCAAGCTCATGAACTCGCTCAAGAAGAAGGAAGAGGCTGCGCCCCCGGCTGGGCCGAGCGACGAAGTCCGGCTGCTCACCGAGATCCGCGACGCGCTGAAGTCCCGCTGACGCGCGCCGAAGCGTGCGGCGCGGCATGGCGCGCGCCGGGCTGCGCTGGCAGACTCCCGCGCTTTGTGCCGGGAGTTGCCATGAAGTCCTTGCTGCCTTGTGTCCTGAGCCTGTGGTCCTGCGCGGCGTTGGCAGCCGAGCCGGCGCAAGCGCCTTCGCGCGTCCCTGCCGTTCCGGCCACCACGATCCCGGAGGCGGCGCTGCAGACGGCAGCGCAACTGCGCGAACGCGCGCTGGCCGGTAGCGTCGCTTACGACCTGGTCGAGTCGCTGACCACCGAGGTCGGGCCGCGCATGGCCGGCTCGCCCGGCGATGCCAGGGCGGTGCGCTGGGCCGAAGCGCGGTTCAAGGCCCTGGGCTTCGACCAGGTCGAACTGGAGCCGGTGACGGTGCAGGCCTGGCGGCGCGGCGCGGCCAGCGCCGAGGTGGAATCGCCGTTCGCACAGCCCTTGGTGATCGCCGCCCTGGGCGGCAGCGTCGGCACCCAGGGCCGGTTGCGCGCCGAAGTCGTGGAATTCGCCGACCTCGCCGCGCTCAAGGCTGTGGCGACGGGCTCGCTCGACGGCAAGATCGCGTATGTCTCGTTCCGCATGGAGCGCCGTCGTGATGGTGGTGGCTACGGGCCCGCCGTGGCGGCGCGTGGCATCGGTGCCTCGGAGGCTGCGAAGAAGGGAGCCGTGGCCTTCCTGCTGCGCTCGGTTGGAACCGATCATGATCGCGCGCCGCACACCGGGGCGATGCGTTACGAAGAGGGCGTGGCGCGCATCCCGGCCGCGGCGCTGTCCAACCCCGACGCCGACCTGCTCTCGAACATGCTGCGGCGCGGCCAGCCGGTGCGGCTTGCCCTGTCGATCGATGCGGGCTTCAGCGGGCCGGCTCCTTCGCACAACGTCATCGGGGAAATCCGCGGGCGCGAGCGCCCGGACGAAGTAGTGTTGCTGGCGGCGCATCTGGATTCCTGGGACCTGGGCACGGGCGCGATCGACGACGGCGCGGGCGTGGCCATCACCATGGCGGCCGCGGCCCTGATCGGCGATCTGCCGCAGGCACCGCGGCGCACGATCCGGGTGGTGGCCTACGCCAACGAGGAGCACGGGCTGGACGGCGGAAAGACCTACGCGGCAGCACGCAAGGACCAGGTGGAGAAACACCTGCTCGGTGCCGAAAGCGACTTCGGAGCCGGTCGCATCTACGCCTTCTCCAGCAATGCGGCGCCACATGCGCAGGGCGCGTTGAAGCAGATCGCGACGGCGCTGGCGCCGCTCGGCATCGACTGGTTCGCATCGGATGGCGGCCCCGGCGCCGACATCAGCCCGATGACGGCGCAGGGCATGCGTTGGGCCTGGCTTGGCCAGGACGGCAGCGACTACTTCGACTGGCACCACACCGCCAACGACACGCTCGACAAGGTCGATGCCAAGGCGCTCGACCAGCAGGTTGCGGCGTACGCGGTATTTGCCTACCTCGTGGCGGAAGCCGACGGCGACTTCGGGTCGGCAGCGGTGGCACCGGCCAAGCCCTGAGCATGCGCCCGCAGGTCACGGCGAGCCGTGCGCCGGCTCGCCGCGTGATTCAGTTCAGCACCGGCGAATTCAGGGTTTCCGATGGCACGCCGAGCAGGCGCTCGGCTTCGTCGCGCAGATCCTCCAGCGACACCCGGCCGCGACCCATCAGGGCCTGGGTGATGTTGTCGATGTCGTAGCGATTCTCGCTGACGCGCCGGATCTCGCGGTCGAGGTCGACGAACACGCTGACCGCGCGCGCGGTACGGTCGCCCTGCGACGCAGTGGAGCGCAGTCGCTTCACGCCGGCACCGCGTTGCTTGATCCACTCCAGCGCACGCCGGTGGCGGCGGTCGCTGAGCAGGCCGGCGCGATGCAGCAAGGTGACCGAATAGAACTCGGCCAGGCCTTCGGCGATCCAGTCGTCGCCCTTGGCACCGCGGATGCGGGTGATGACGTGGGTCAGTTCGTGCATCAGGGTGCTGGTGCCGTCCTCGCCCACGCTGGGCCGGTGCGCATGCAGGAACATGGAGCGCGGGCCGGACAAGCCGCCGCGCCACATGGGATCGCCGGCACCGACGATCAGGACCTTGCTCGGCAGGGTGCCGAAGGCATGGCGCAACTCCGGGCCGGTGGCATTGATGAAGGCCAGCAAGTCGTTGCGACGCAGGTCCTCGCCGCGTGGGCCCGCGATGCTGACTTCCATGTCCTCGATCCATTCGCGCCGAGTGCCGACGTCGCCGGCGATGATCCAGCCCACCGGGCGGTCGAAGCGGCGCGCCGAATTCACCACCACGTAGGCATCGCCCTTGCGGTTGAGCAGGTAAGGCGTGTCGGCGTTGGCCCAGCCCGGCGGCAACTTGAAATGCAGGCGCGCGCGTGAATCGGCGCCGCGCGTGGTGCGCACCAGCGCGCCCGGCACGAGGTCGTCGCCGCGCGCGATGACCCAATCCTTGGTGATCAGGGCGTCGTAGCCCCCGTTGCTGCGCTGCTTGTCGATTGCATAGCGGTACCTGAGTTCGCCGCCCTTGCGGGGTGGGGTCCACACCACGCGCCCGTTCGAGCGATCGACCTGGCCGTCGCCTTCGATCGCGCTGTAACGCTCGTCCATGGCGAAATCCAGGCGCGTGGCGCGGCCATCGCCCGGATCGAGCGCGATGGTGACGGCGGCCTGCTTTTCCTTGGGCAGGAATTCGATGGTGTAGTCGACGTCATAGCTCGTCGCGGCGAGCGAGGCCGAACAGAGGCAGAGCAAGACCAGGGCGGGCAGGAGGCGGCGCATGGGCAATCAAGGCGAAGGAAGTCGATGGGCCGCGCCACCTTACGGGCGGCGCCTGAACGGAAGCAAGCCGGGCGCGGTTCAGTGGTGCTGGCGCCAGAATTCGCCCAGCATCACCGCAGCCGCGTTGGCGATGTTCAGGCTCTCCACCCGGCCGCTGCCGGGAATGCCGAGCCGAAGCGAGCAGGCTTCGACCAGTTCCGGTTGCATGCCGCCGCCTTCGGCACCGAAGGCCAGCACCAGGCGCGCCGGCAGGCGCGTGGCATAGATCGAGCAGGCATCGCGCGGCAAGGTCGCGGCCAGGGTGAAACCGGACGCACGCAAGCGCGCCAAGGCGTCGGCCGTATCGGCCGGCCTCAGCACGGGCACCGCTTCGGCCCCGCCCTCGGCGACGCGGTAGGCCGCGCCGGAGAGCGTGAGTCCCGAATCCGCAGGCACCAGCACTCCGGCCGCGCCGAAATGCGCGGCGCTGCGCAGCACGGCGCCGAGGTTGTGCGGATTGCCCACGCCATCCAGCCAGAGCAGC
This sequence comes from Chiayiivirga sp., assembly GCA_022647565.1. Taxonomy (GTDB): domain Bacteria; phylum Pseudomonadota; class Gammaproteobacteria; order Xanthomonadales; family Xanthomonadaceae; genus JALCLA01. The sequence continues at coordinate 390,798 of JALCLA010000002.1, read as the reverse complement.
AGTTGCGGCCCTTCCGGCAAGCGCGGCAGCAACTCGTCGAGCGTGGGCGCTTCGCCACGGCGCATCTCGAAGATCACGCCTTCGTGATGGGTGGAGGCGGCGAGCTTGTCGAGATCGGCGTCGTCGACCACGCGATAGCCGAGGCGATGCTTGACGCACCAGGCCAGCACCTCGCGCAGCGCGCCGATGCGCGCTTCGCTCAGGTACACCTTGCGCAGGTCGGCCGGGCGCGAGGCAAATGCGGCGCGACAGGCGTTGTAGCCGTAGATGCGCAGTTCGTCGTTGCGGCGCGGTGGCCGATGGTCACCGGGTTCCGGCGTCGCCTGCGCTGCTGGCAGGCGCGGGCGCGGCGGCGCAGCCGGACGCGCGAGCGGCGAATCGCCACGGCCGCGCGGCGGCGAACTGCCCGGCCGCTTCGGTCCGCGATACGGATGGTCGGCGTCGCTCATGGCCGCACCGGGGCATGGTCGTCGCGCGCGAGCGGTGTTTCGGCCTCGAGCTTGTCCAGCGCCTGCGCCAGCGCTTCCGGCGAACGCGTATGGGGCGCGAGCAGGCGGTAGAACGCCGGCACCACGTACAACGACAGCAGGGTGGAGAAGGCGACACCGAAGATCACCACCACGCCGATCGTGGCGCGACTGGCCGAACCCGGCCCGCCCGCGACCACCAGTGGCACCGCACCCATGATGGTGGCGATGGACGTCATCAGGATCGGGCGCAGGCGCACCGCGGCCGACTCGACGATGGCCTGGTCCACGCTCCAGCCTTCGTCGCGCAACTGGTTGGCGAACTCGACGATCAGGATGCCGTTCTTCGCGGCCAGGCCCACCAGCATCACGATGCCGATCTGCGAGAACAGGTTGAGCGAACCGCCCGTCAGCCACAAGCCGATCAGTGCGCCCAGCACCGCCAGCGGCACGGTCAGCATGATGACGAGCGGATGCACGAAGCTCTCGAACTGCGCCGCCAGCACCAGGTAGACCACGAGCAGGGCCATGGCGAAGGTGAACAGCACCGCGCTGCCGGACTGCTGGTATTCGCGCGACTCGCCCTTGTAGTCGATCTGCGCATACTCCGGCAGTTCTTCCTCGGCGGTCTGCTGCATCCACTGCAGCGCTTCGCCCAGGGTGTAGCCAGGTGCGAGCCCGGCCGAAATCGTGATCGCGCGCAGGCGGTTGAAGCGGTTGAGCGAGCCGGGCTCGGCCAGTTCGCTCAGCGTGACCACGCTCGCCAGCGGCACCAGATCGCCCGAGCGCGCGCGCACGTAGAGGTTTTGCAGGTCCGAGGGCGCGGCGCGGTCGCCGGCCTGGGCCTGCAGGATCACGTCGTACTCCTGCCCGTCCTCGACGTAGGTGGTGACGCGGCGCGAGCCCATCATCGATTCGAGGGTGCGCCCGATGTCGGCGACCGAGACGCCGAGATCGGCTGCACGCGCGCGATCGATCTGCACCCGGACCTGCGGCCGGGTTTCCTTGTAGTCCGAATCGGCACCGAACAGCCCGGGGTTCTGCTCCATGCGCGCCAGAACACGGTCGCGCCATTGCACCAGTTCGGCGTAGTCCGGCCCGCCCAGCACCACGTTGAAAGGCTGGCCGCGGCTGCGGGTGAGGCCCGAGCGCACTTGCGGCAGGGCGCGTACCGCCGGCAGCTGCGCCAGGTCGGTGCGCAGCGTCTCCACCACCTGGGTGGTGCTGACGTCGCGCTTGTCCCAATCCTGCAGGAACACGATCACCATGCCGGTGTGCATTTCCTCGCTCGCGCCGAAGCCGCCCGGCACGCGGCTGTTGACGCGCTGCAGCGGCTTGCCCTCGCCGACCTCGCGCAACATGATCTCTTCGACCTTCTGCACCTGCTCGACGGTGTAGTCGTAACCGGCGCCTTCCGGGCCCTGCAGCATGACGAAGAACGAGCCGCGATCCTCCGGCGGTGCGAGTTCGCTGGGCACGCTGCGATAGATGATGAAGCTCAGGCCGAGCGCCGCCAGCATCAGCACGCCGAACACGGCCGGGTGGCCGCTGCTGCGCGCGACCTGGGCGCGATACGCGTTCGCGATACGCTTGAAGCCGCGGTCGATGTAGCCGCTCACTCCCCTGGGTGCGCCGCTGTGCGCGCGCACCAGCTTGGACGACATCATCGGGGTGAGGGTGAGTGCGACGAAGGCCGAGATCGCGACCGCGCCCGCCAGCGCCACCGCCAGTTCGCGGAACAGGCGGCCGGTGTTGCCTTCGAGGAACCCGATCGGCAGGAACACCGCCACCAGCACCGCGGTGGTGGCGATCACCGCGAAGGCTACCTGCTTGGTGCCGCGCGCGGCCGCGACCATTGGCGGTTCGCCCAGGTCGGCGCGGCGCTGGATGTTCTCCAGCACCACGATGGCGTCGTCCACCACGAGGCCGATGCACAGCACGAGGGCGAGCAGGGTCAGCAGGTTGATCGAGAAGCCGAAGGCGTACAGGGCGATGAAGGCCGCGACCAGGCACACCGGCACCGTCACCGCCGGGATCAGCGCCGCGCGCAGGCTGCCGAGGAACAGGAAGATCACCAGCAACACCAGCGCCACGGCCTCGAACAAGGTGGCGTAGACGCGCTCGACCGAGGCCTCGATGAACACGGTGCTGTCGAAGGCGACGAAGATCCGGGTGCCTTCGGGCAGCGATTGCTGGATGCGTTCGGCCTCGGCCCGCACTTCGCGCGCCACGTCCAGGCTGTTGGCGGTGGAGGTTTTCACCACGCCGAGGCCGACGTTGGGCTCGCCGTTGCTGCGGAACCAGGCGCGGCGTTCGGCCGAGGCCCGCTCCACCCTGGCCACGTCGCCCAGGCGCACCAGATAGCCATCGTCGCCCTTCTTCAGCACCAGTTTGGCGAAGTCCTCGGCGCCGAGGTAATTGCGTTGCACGCGCAAGGTGAAGTCGCGGGTCTGGGATTCGATCCGGCCGGCCGGAAGCTCCACGTTCTCGCGTTGCAGCGCCTGTTCCACGTCCGCGACGGTCAGGCCGCGCGCGGCCAGTGCCTTGCGATCGAGCCAGATGCGCATCGAATAGCGCTGCTCGCCGCCGATGCGGATCTGGGCCACGCCGTCGATGGCGGAGAGTTGGTCCACCACGTAGCGGTCGGCATAGTCGGACAGCTCCAGCGTGTCCATCCGGGTCGAACTCATGTTCAGCCAGAGGATCGGGTCGGCATCCGCCTCGACCTTCTCGATCTGCGGCGGATCGGCTTCTTCCGGCATGCGGTTCAGGACGCGGCTGACCGCATCGCGGATGTCGTTGGCGGCAGCCTCGATGTCGCGATCGAGCGAGAACTCGATGCTGACGCTGGAGCGGCCGTTGACGCTGCGCGACTCCAGCATGTCCACGCCTTCCAGTCCGCTGAGCGCGTCCTCCAGGATCTGGGTGATGCGGGTTTCCACCACGGCCGCCGAGGCGCCGGGATAGTTCACCTGCACCGAGACGATGGGCGGGTCGATCGCCGGCAGTTCACGCAGGGTGAGCCGGGTGAATGCCATCACGCCGAGCACCACCAGCAGCAGGCTGAGTACGGTGGCGAACACCGGACGCTTGATCGAGAGATCGGACAGGCGCATGGCGGCGGCTCAGGTGCCGGGCTTGGCGGGCAGGGCATCGGCCGCCACCGCGGCGGGCGCGGGCGCTTCGGCGATGCGCATGCCGGGGCGCAGTTTCACCGTGCCCTCGGTCACGATCCGGTCGCCGGGCGCGAGGCCTGCGAGGATTTCGACCTCGCCGCGGCGACGCGCGCCGACCTGCACCTCCACCTGCGCCACGCTGTCGTCGGCGCCGACCCGATACACGTAGGAACGCGTGCCGATCTGGACCAGGGCAATCTCCGCCACCACGAGGGTCTGGCGCTCAGGCTTGAGCAGGCGCACGCCCAGCAGCATGCCGGGGCGCAATTTCGCGTCGGGGTTGTCGATCTCGGCGCGCACCGTCACCGCACGCGTCACCGGGTCGACGCGCGAGTCGATCGCGCGCACCGTGCCGGCGAATTCCGTGTCCTGCCACGCGGCGCTCGAGGCGAGCACGGGTTGGCCGACCGCGATATTGGCGAGGAAGGTCTCGGGCACCGGGAAGTCGAGCTTGATGGTGCGGATGTCGTCGAGCGTGGCGATCACGGTGCCGGGCGTCACCAGGGTGCCGGGGCTGACCCGGCGGAAGCCGAGCACGCCGTCGAAGGGCGCGGTGATGACGCGATCGGAGAGCCGTGCGCGGATCGTGTCCATGCGCGCGCGCGCGGCGTCGCGCGCGGCGGTCTGGCTGTCGAGCTGGCTGCGCGCGATGGTGCCTTGCTTGACCAGTTCCGACTGCCGCTCGAGTTGTTTCTGGGCTTCCGTGTAGGCCGCGTGCTCTTCCTGCAGTTGCGCCACTTCGGCGCGGCCGGAGAGGTCGACCAGTACCTGGCCGGCGCTCACCAGTTCGCCATCACGGAAGTTCACCGTGTCCACGGTTTCAGTGACCTTGGCGGTCAGCGTCACCGACTCGTTCGCCTGGGCGGTGCCCAAGGCCTCGATCGCATCGCTCCACGGGGCCGGCGCCACGGTCGCGGTGACCACGACCGCCGGCGCCGCGCCACGGGTCTGCGGGGCATTGCTGTCGGTGCCGCAGGCCGCCAGCAGCAGCGCGGCCAGGGCGGAGGGAACCAGGCGTGAGGCGGGGGTGAGGCGTGGGTTCATCAGGTACTCGCGGAAAGGCGATAGGCAAGGGTGGACTGTCGGGCCGTCGCGCAGGTTCCGCCCCGGCCACGCTCGATCGTGCAAAAAGGGCAGGGCGTCGCAAAGTCCGGGCGTGGCGCCGAACCTGTCGGGCACCCGGCATTGTAGGTCCGATACGGAACTTGCCGGGGAAACTTGCAGCCTCGCGGCATAAGCGCATAACCCCTGATCCTTTCCGGGCATGAATGCGGCCATCGCAGGATGCGGCCACGTCCTCCCGATCGCGTCGGTCCCGTGTCCGCCCAACTGCTGCCCCTGTCGATCCCGCCGCTCTCCGACGAACACTCGGCCCTGTTGGCACGCCTGGTGCAAACCCTGGACAGTGGCGGGCTGTGGTGGCTTTCCGGCTACACCGCTGCTCTGGCACAGAGCCGCGCCCAGCCTGGCGTAGTGACGAAGCCGGTACCGTTGCCAACCGATGCGGTGCGTCTCTCCATTGTCTACGGCAGCCAGACCGGCAATGCCCGGCGCGTGGCCGAACAGCTGGCGCGCGAGACCGAGGCTGCCGGCCTCGGCGTGCGCTTGCTGCGCGCGGATGCCTATCCCACCCGCGAGTTGGCCAGCGAGCGCCTGCTCTATGTCGTGATCAGCACCCAGGGTGAAGGCGATCCGCCGGATGATGCGCGCGCTCTGGTCGAGTTCCTCGGCGGCAAGCGCGCCCCAAGGCTGCCGGAACTCAAGTACGCCGTCCTCGGCCTGGGGGATTCGAGCTATCCGCTGTTCAACGCCAGCGCACGGCAGGTCGATGCGCGCCTGGCCGAACTGGGTGGCACGCGCCTGTTCGCCGTGGGCGAAGCCGATGTCGATGTCGATGCCGTGGCCTCCCCATGGCGGACCCAGGCGCTGCAGCAGGCGCGCGAGGCGCTGAAGCCCTCGACGCCGCTGGCCACGGTCACACCACTGCGACCGCACCCGGTTCACGAGGCGTCCGCGCATTCGCGCGAGCGCCCGTTTGCGTCCGAGCTGCTGCTCAATCAACGCATCAGCGCGCGTGACAGCGCCAGGGACGTGCGCCATCTGGAGCTCTCGCTCGCTGGCTCGGGCCTCAGCTATGCGCCGGGTGATGCGCTGGGCGTGTGGCACCGCAATCCCGATGCGATCGTCGAAGAGACCCTGGACGCGCTCGAGCTCGATGGCGGACAGGTAGTCACCTACGGCAACGACACCTTGCCGCTGCGTGAGTGGCTGGGTTCACGGCGCGAATTGACCAAACTCTCGCGTCCCGTGCTCGCCGCGCACGCAGCGCTGGCCGAAGCGGCCGACCTCAATCGCGCCCTGGCGCCGACCGAGCAGGCCGAGCTTGCGGCCCTGCTCTCCACCCATCAGTTCGCCGATGTACAGCGGCGCTGGCCGGCAGCGTGGGGTGCCACCGAATTGGTGGCCGCCTTGCGCCCCTTGACCCCGCGCCTGTACTCGATCGCTTCCAGCCAGAGTGCCGTGGGCGAGGAAGCGCATCTCACCCTCGACGTGCTGCGCTACGAAGCGCACGGGCGCGCGCATGCGGGTGCCGCTTCGGGCCATCTGGCGCAACTGGCCGAGGGCGACTGCGCATCGATCTACATCGAAGCCAACGAGCGCTTCCGCCTGCCAGCCGATACTTCGCGCGATGTGATCATGATCGGCCCCGGCACCGGCGTCGCGCCGTTCCGCGGCTTCGTGCAGGAGCGCGCCGCGTCCGGCGCGCGCGGGCGCAACTGGCTGTTCTTCGGCAATCCGCATTTTCGCCGTGATTTCCTTTACCAGACCGAATGGCAGGCGGCGCTGGCGGCAGGCAGCTTGCATCGCCTCGATCTGGCGTTCTCGCGCGACGGACTGGGTGTGGTCGATGCCGCCGGCCGCGTCGATGCGGCCATACCGCGCAAGACCTACGTGCAGCACCGCCTGGGCGAACGCGCGCGCGAGGTCCATGCCTGGCTCGAAGGCGGCGCGCACCTGTACGTCTGCGGTGCGATCAGGATGGGCAAGGATGTGCACGCGGCATTGCGCGACATCGTCAGCCGCGAGCGTGGTGTCGATGCCGAGGCGGCGGAAGCCTATCTATCCGAGTTGCAAAGCACCGGTCGCTACGCCAGGGACGTCTACTGATGTCCGGGCATTCCGTCGAGGACATCAAGCGCGACAGCGCGCGGCTGCGCGGGTCGCTGTTGCAGAGCCTGGCCGATCCGGTGACTGGCGCGTTGCGCGAGCCGGACCAGACCCTGATCAAGTACCACGGCAGTTACCAGCAGGACGACCGCGACCTGCGCGACGAACGCCGCCGCCAGAAGCTGGAGCCGGCCTTCCAGTTCATGATCCGCACCCGCACGCCGGGCGGCGTGGTCACGCCGGCCCAATGGTTGCAGCTGGACGCCATCGCCACGCGCCATGCCAACCACTCGCTGCGCATCACCACGCGCCAGGCCTTCCAGTTCCACGGCGTGGTGAAGCAGGAGCTGAAAGCCACGATGCAGGCGATCAACGCCGCGCTGATCGACACGCTCGCGGCCTGCGGCGACGTCAACCGCAACGTGCTGGTGGCGGCCAATCCGCTCGAATCCGCGCTGCATGCGACGCTCTACGCGCAGGCCGCGCAACTGTCGGAACACTTCCTGCCGAACACGCGGGCCTACCACGAGATCTGGCTCGACGGCGAGAAGCTCGAAGGCAGTGGTGAGGAAGCCGAGCCGATCTACGGCGCCACCTACCTGCCGCGCAAGTTCAAGACGGCATTCGCGCTGCCGCCGCTCAACGACGTGGACGTGTTCGCGAACGACCTGGGCTTCATCGGCATCGTCGAACAGGGCGTGCTGGTGGGATACAACGTGACGGTCGGCGGCGGCATGGGGGCCACCCATGGCGACGCCGAGACCTATCCGCGCCTGGCCGATGTCATCGGCTTCGTCACGCCGCAGCAACTGCTGGCCGTGGCCGAGGCCGTGGTAACGACGCAGCGCGACCATGGCAATCGTGCACTGCGCAAGCGGGCGCGGCTCAAGTACACCATCGACGACCGCGGCCTCGACTGGTTCAAGTCGGAAGTCGAACGCCGCGCCGGGTTCCCTCTCCCCCCGGCGCGGCCGTTCGCGTTCGATCACAGCGGCGACCGCTACGGCTGGGTCGAAGGAGAGGACGGTCGCTGGCATCTCACCCTGCAGGTGCTTGCAGGCCGCATCGCCGACGGCCCGGGTGCGCCGCATCTGAGTGGTTTGCGCGAGATCGCGCGCGTGCATCGCGGCGAGTTCCGTCTCACCCCGAACCAGAACCTCGTCATTGCCGCCGTACCCGCTGAAGAACGCGCGCGCATTGATGCGCTGGTGCAGGCGCATGGACTCGACCTGCACTCGCGCGGCAGTGCGCTGGCGCGTGCCGCGCTGGCCTGCGTGGCGCTGCCGACCTGCGGCCTCGCCATGGCGGAAGCCGAGCGCTATCTGCCCGACTTCGTCGCCAGGCTTGATCCACTGCTGGAAAAACACGGCCTGCGCGATGCGCCAATCCTGTTGCGCATTTCCGGCTGCCCGAACGGCTGCTCACGCCCGTACCTGGGCGAGATCGCGCTGGTGGGCAAGGCGCCGGGCCGCTACAACCTGATGCTGGGTGCCGATGCGCGCGGCGAACGCCTCAACGCCTTGTATCGCGAGAACATCGACGAGGCCGCGATCCTGGCCGCGCTCGATCCGCTGTTCGCGCGGTATGCCGGCGAGCGCCTCACGAACGAAGGCTTTGGCGATTTCCTGGTGCGCGCCGCCATCGTCCGCCCCGTTCCCACCAAACGCATTCCCATGGAGTTGCAGTCATGAGTCCTCCGGACCCGGTCGCGGCGGCCGAAGACGGCCGCGCGCTGATCGATCTCAATCGCTGGCTGGAGCGGCAGAAGGCGCCCGACCGCATCGCATGGGCGCTCGGCAGCGGAGCCGAGAACCACGCCCTGTCGTCGAGCTTCGGCGCGCAGTCCGCGGTGGCGCTGCATCTGGTGACGCAACAGTGCCCCGACATCCCGGTGATCCTGGTTGACACCGGCTACCTCTTTCCCGAGACCTACCAGTTCATCGACCAGCTGGTCGACCGGCTCAAGCTCAACCTAAAGGTGTATCGCCCCACGCTCAGCCGTGCCTGGATGGAGGCGCGCTATGGCCGCCTGTGGGAACAGGGCGTGGACGGGATCGATCGCTACAACCGGCTGCGCAAGGTCGAACCGATGCGGCGTGCGCTGGACGAACTCGGCGTGCGCACCTGGTTCGCCGGCCTGCGCCGCGACCAATCCGAGTCGCGTGCGGTCACGCCCGTTGCGGAACTGAAGCAGGGCCGCTGGAAAGTGCATCCCATCGTCGACTGGTCCGACCGCGACGTGTTCGAGTATCTCAAGCGCCACCGTCTGCCCTATCACCCGCTCTGGGAACACGGCTACGTCTCGATCGGCGACTTCCACACCACGCAGCGTTGGCAACCGGGCATGCGCGAGGAAGACACGCGTTTCTTCGGGCTCAAGCGCGAGTGCGGGATCCACGTGGACGCTTGAGACGCATGCGCCGGAGGGACAGCGCGGGCTCGGATGTTCGCGCCCTGCTCAGGCCTCCAGTTCGCGCAGCAACCAGGCGCGCGCGCCGGTCCAGAGGCGATTGACGCTGCGCGGCGAGTGGCCGGTGGCGGCCGCCGTCTCCTCGACCGACAGGCCGGCGAACCAGCGCAGTTCCACCACTCGCACCATGTCGGCGTCGTGTTGCTCCAGCCGACGCAGTGCCGCATCGATCTCGATCAGGCGCTCCGCCGATGGAGTCATCAGTGGCAACTCCGGCGACAGCGTCACCGGCGCGATGCCACCGCCGCGTTTGTCGCGCTGCCGGCTGCGTGCATGGTCGACCAGAATGCGCCGCATGGCATTGCCCGCCGCACCAAAGAAGTGCGCGCGATTCTCGAACCCGGCGACATCGCCGAGCAGGCGAAGATAGGCCTCGTGCACCAAGGCCGTCGGTACCAGGCTGGCGCCGTCGCGTTCGCGCGCCAACTGCAGCCTCGCCATGTCGCGCAACTCGGTGTACACCAGGGTCCAGAGTGGCGCTCGCGCGCTGTCGTCGCCACTTGCAAGCGTGGCCAGTAGCGCGGTGATGTCGCTGCGCGGCGAATCCATCTGCGATCCTTCGGCGATGCGGCGGAGTGTACACTCGGGTCGCCTCGGGCCTGCGCTGCGCACGCGATGAACCGATCGGACTGGACGCGTCTGTGGGAGTGCTTTCATGCCGCGCTCGAGCTGCCGGTGGCGGAGCGTGCGGCGTGGCTCGACGTGCACGCGGGCGACGCGGAAATGCGCGCCGAACTCGATGCCTTGTTGCAGGCGCATGCGCGCGGCGACAGCGCGCTCGATAGCCCGCTGCAGGCCGAGTCGATAGCGGTTGGACGTCGCATCGGCGCGTGGCGGTTGGTGCGTGAGCTGGGCCGCGGCGGCATGGGCGCGGTGTGGCTGGCCGAACGCGACGACGCTGGCTTCACCCAGCGCGCGGCGCTCAAGTTCGTCGCCACGTCCTTCAGCCAACCGGCGCTGCTGGCGCGCTTCCGGCGCGAACGCCAGATCCTCGCGGCCCTGCAACATCCGGATATCGCGCGCATGCTCGATGGCGGCGTCACCCACGAGGGTGCGCCCTGGTTTGCGATGGAATTCGTCGATGGCGTGCCGCTCGACCGCTGGTGTCGCGAGCGTGCGCCGGGGCTGCGGCAACGGCTGCAGCTCATGCAACGCCTGTGCGCGGCGGTGCACTACGCGCATCAGCACCTCGTGGTGCATCGCGACCTGAAACCCGGCAACGTGCTGATCGACTGCGATGACCGCCCGGTGCTGGTCGACTTCGGCATCGCCAAGTTGCTGCAGGACACCGACGATCCCGAACGCACCGGCACCGCCATGCCGGCGCTGTTCACGCCGCGCTATGCCAGTCCGGAACAGTTGCTGGGCAAGCCCGCCGGAACCGCCAGCGACGTGTATTCGCTCGGCCTCGTGTTGTACGAACTGCTGTGCGGGCAGCCGCCTTTTGCGGCGCCGGCGGATTCGTGGAGTGAGTGGATTGCGGAGGTCACCGAGCGCCTGCCGGTGCCGCCCAGCACGCGCGGCGGCGCGCTGGTGCTGGATCGCGAGCTCGATGCGATCGTGCTGATGGCCCTGCGCAAGGAACCGCAGCGCCGCTATTCCTCGGCGGCGGCCCTGGCCGAGGACCTGCAGCGTTATCTCGATCACCATCCGGTGCGCGCGCGACCCGATTCGGCGCGCTATCGCTTCGCCAAGTTCGCGCGTCGGCACCGGATGGGGCTGGCGCTCGGTGCGGTCGCGGTGCTGGTGCTGGCCGCGCTGGCCCTGCAACTGGTGCTGGAGAGTGCGCGCACCACGGCGGCACTGGAGATGTCGCAGCGTGAACGCCGGCGTGCCGAGGACACGGTGAGCTTGCTGACCGACGTGTTCCGCGAGGCCGATCCGACCCGCGGGGATGGTCGCGAGGTCTCGGCGCGCGAAGTGCTGGAGCGCGGCCTGCGCTTGCTGGAGGGCCGCCCGCTCGATGCCGCCAGCCGCGCGGCGGTGCTCACCACGCTGGGCGAGATCTTCGTCAATGCGGGCGCCTACGCGCGCGCCGAGGCGCTGTTCACCGAGGCCTTGGCCTTGAGCGAAACCATCGAGCGCGGCGAGTCCTTGCGAGGAGACGCGCTGCATGGCTTGGGTGGCGCCCTGCAGGCGGCGTCTCGCCATGCCGACGCCTTGCAGCGGCTGAACCAGGCGCTGAGCCTGCGTGGTCGCGCCTATGGCGAAGACAGTCTGGAAGTCGCCGCCACCACGGAACGCCTCGGCAGCGCAGCCCAATCCCTGGCCGACTACGAAGTCGCGCGCGCTGCATATGCGCGCACCCTGGGCATTCGTCTGTCGCGACTGGCAGCGGACGATGTGCGCATCGCCGAAGTGCAATTGCGCATGGGTTCGCTGGCCTGGGCCACGGGTCGTTACAAGGAGGCAGAGCCGCACTACCGCAAGGCGCTGGAGGTGCGTCGACAGCATCCCGAGCAGGCCGCCGAACTGGCGCGCGCGCTTGATGCGATGGGTGCGCTGGCGCATATGCGCGGGCAGCACGACGAAGCCCGGTCGCACTACCGCGAGGCGCTGGACCTGCGTCGCCGCGTGCTTGGCACGCAGCATCGACTCACCGCCGACACGCTCGGCAATCTCGGCGCGCTGGCCTACGATCAGGGCGATCCGGGCGCCGCGATTCCACTATTGACCGAGGCGCTCGCCGCGCAGCGCGTCGCCGTCGGCGGCGACAGTCCGGTGGTGGCCAAGACCCTCAACAACCTGGCGCTGGCGCAAGCCGCGCTCGGGCAACGCGAGGCGGCGCGGCGCGTGTTGGAAGAGGCCTTGGCGATCAACCGAAAGGCTTTCGGCGAGCAACACGTTCGTGTCGCTGGCAACTTGAACAATCTGGGCCTGGTGCAGCTCGACGACGGCGATGCCGCCGCGGCGGAACCGAACTTTGTCGCGGCCATCGCCGCCATGGAAGCGCTGGCCGGTGCGGACGATCCGCAGCTGGGATTCGCGCTGAACAATCGCGCGCGTGCGCTGTTGGAGCTTGGGCGGCGGGACGAGGCCGAGGTGGTGTTCGCGCGCACGCTCGCGCTGCGACGCAAGCATCTCGATGCATCGCATCCTTCGCTGGCCGAGACCCTGAGCTGGTACGGCGTGTTGCGCTGCGAAGGCGACGATGCCGAGCGCGGCGTAGCGATGTTGAACGAAGCCCTGGTCTTGCGTCGGCGCGTGTTCGGTGCCGCGCACCTCAGCACGGCACAGATGCTGGCCTTGCTCGCGGCCTGCCAGATCCACGCAGGGCGCAGCGACCAGGTGACGCCCGAGCTGCAAGCCGCGGCGCGGCGCGTGGCCGCCGATCCCGGCAGCGGCGCACCGCTGCGAGGTCGAGCGGGGGGCGTCATGGAATCGGGTGCGGTCCCCTGAGCGGCGCGAGCCCGCGCCTGCGGGTGCGGCGCTGACCTCAAGGCGGCGTACTGCTCTCGAAGCCACCGCCGGTGCCTCCAAACAGAACGGCGTTCGCGAAGCCGGCATCCTCATCGTTGGCAATCACGAACAGATGCGAGCGGGAACTGCCAAGCACCGCGCCGGTGGGCTGCGACAAGGCAAGTTCGTTTCGGACGGTGCCGCGGAATGGATTGGGGTCGGGGCCGAAGTAGCTCAGTTGCAGCGTGCGCGGCGAGAGATCGCCGGCCGCCCAGTTCAGCAACAAGCCGGTCGGTGGAATCGAAGGGACTGACGTGATCAGCGCCGGTGACGCGTCGTTTGTCGTGGCCATCACCACGACGCTGGCAGCAGCATCGGCGCTGCCAGCGCGTCGCACCGTGACCGTGGTCGAGGCGGTCGAGCCGCTGGCGTAGTCGACGATGGACAAGGGCAAGTCGAAGGCGATCACCGAGCCGGTGGCAAGTGCTGGGAAGTTCGCCGCCGCAGACACCTCGCTGCTGACGTTGCCATTGCCGAAGGTGACGAAGCGCGAGGCGGTCGCGCCGATCGAATAGCCCTGCGGCACGAATACGCGCGCTACCGTCAGGGTGCCGGTGGCAACGCCATTGGCATCGGTGCGCACCGAACCGCCCGAAGAGGGGATCGCGGCCACCGCACGGGACTTGCCCGGTGCCGGGTTCTTCTGGAGCGGCGATTTCTGCGGCGTCGAGGCCGGATGATTCATCAGCAGCGCCTCGACCCCGTAGTTGGTGTTGGTTTCGGCATCGAGCAGGAAGTCGATCTCGTAGTTGGCGCCATTGATGCGCGCCGCGGTGAGGATGGGCGTGTTGCTGAGTCGATTGGGGCCGACGTCGAGATCGTCGATGTCGTTCGCGGTCGGACCGTCGCCGCGCAGATCGATGGCCGGGCCGTTCACCCACAGCACCGAGTTCTGCGCCAGCAGCGCGCCGGTCGCGCCAGCCGCGGCCGATCCATCCAGCACTTCGATGCCGCTGCGCTGCGCGTGGTGGATCAGGTTGAACTGCGCGAAGACTTCGCTGGCGCCGTTGGTCACCAGGATGCCGGTGCCGATCGGATGGGCATGACCCGAGGCCGTACCGCCGATCCAGTTGCCGTCGACGAAACTGCGGCTGCCGCCGTCGATCACCACGCCGAGGCGATCGTATCCGCCGTACCCGCCGATGTTGTTGCCGTCCGGAAACGGGCTGTTGTCGCTGGCACCGACACGCGTGTTGCGACTGTTGCGCACGTGCACGCCGTGTTCGCCCGGCATGGGCAGGATGCCATCGGCGCCGACGTTGATGAGGTTGCCGGCCACCAGGTTCTCCTCGGCGAGACTGGAGCCGCTGCCCACGCCGTCCAGCAGCACGGCGATGCGGTGGCCGGCGATGAGGTTGATGTCGTCGTCGGAGTAGTTGCCTCCGATCCGGTTCCCGACTGGCGCCGCGCCCGCGCTGAGAACGCGCACGCCGCAAGCCGGGAAGGGGAACACCACGGCTCCGCCCGGGTTCAGCCCGATGCGATTGCCGCGCACGACATTGTTGGAGCCCAGGATCTCGATCTGGGCCACATCGAAACCCGAGATCGCGATGCCGCGGATCTGGTTGCGGTTGCCCGCCAGGCGCAGACCGGAACTGGCGTTGACCTGCATGCCGTCGATGTGCAGCGTGATCGTCGCGACGAATCGAGCCGGCAGGGAGTTGCCTACCGATGCGCCGGGTTGGGTGTAGCCGTCGATCGTGGTGTCGTCGCCACTCAAGCTGGGCAGGGCGGTGGTCGGCACGATCGTGGCCACGCCGCCCACCGCGGGCACGTTGAAGCCGATCAGATCGGCCCCCGGATTGGCATCGGCGGCCAGCATGGCGGCGCGCAAGGTGCACTCGTTGACGGTGCAGATCGAGACCGGCACATCGTCGGCGCGCGTGACGGTAAAGGTGGCGGCGTGCGAGCCCAGCGGCGCAAGCAGCAGGACGGCAATCAGGGTGGCGCGCATGGTCGGTCCTCGCGTGGGAATGTCGATCTGCCATGCGACAAACCGCGGTCAATCGCGCCAGCCTCGTGGGCGGCGACGCGGGCGTCATTCCGGGGTGCGTCTGGGCGCAGCCGAATGTCGGCAGGCAGGCTCAGAACACCAGGTTCACCATCCCCGTCGCCAGCGCGATGTAGAGCAGCGACAGCGGAAGGCCGACGCGCATCAGGTCCCAGCCGCGGAATCCGGCCGGCCCGGTGATCATCGCCAGCACCGGGTTGGAGACGGAGATCAAGTTGTTGGAGGCGCACAAGGCCACGATCAGGGCGAACTCGATCGGGTTGGCTCCGGCCGAAACCGCGATGTTGATCGCCATCGGCACCATGATGACGGTGGCGCCGACGTGGCTGATCACGAGGCCGAGCAGCATCGTGATCAGCCCGATCGCCACCTGCAGCGCCCAGATCGGAAAGCCATCGAGGCGCTCCATCACGCCTTCGGCAATCCAGCTGGCGGTACCGGAGGAGTCCACGGCCCAGCCCAGCGGGATCAGGCAGGCCATGATGAACACGGTCTTCCAGTTGATCGCGGCGTAGGCCTCGTCCATGTCGAGCACGCCGGTCAGCAACATGCCGATCACGCCCGCCATCAGCGCCACCGGCACCGCGACCTGGTTCGACAAGGCCAGCGCCAGCGCGAGGCCGAACACGATCAGCGCCACCCACAGCTTGTGCGGACGCTGTTCGTCCTTGGGGTAATCGGTGACCACGACGAAGTCGCGCGATTCCGCGGCCTGCGCCAGGTCGCGCCAGATGCTGTGGTAGACCAGCATGTCGCCGGCGCGCAATGGCAGGCGGCGGATGTCCTCGCGGTGCACTTCGTTGCCGCGGTTGATCGCCAGCACGCTGATGCCCAGGCGCTTGCGCAGGCGCAGGTCGTCGAGGGTCTGGCCGATGAAGCGCGAGGTGGGCGGCACCACGGCCTCGGAAATGCCGGCGCGGCTGGGATTGAACAGGTCGCCGAAGTTGCGCAGGCGTGATTGCAGGCGCAGCGACTGGGCCTCGGCATAGTCGGCGACGTGTTCGCGCTTGCCCATCACGCCGAGCACGCTGCCGACCCAGATCATCTGGTCGGCCGGGGGCGCAAGCCGCGACTCATTGCCGGACTTGAGCGCCAGCAGCAGCGGTGCGCCGGGTGACGCCTCGGCTTCGCCGATCGACATGCCGACCAGTGGGCTCTCGGCCGTGACGGTAAGCTCGAACACCTCGCCCTCGATGCCGTAGGTGCGCGCGAAATAGCTCTCGGTGCGCGCCGGCACGACGCTCTTGTCTTCCACGCCACCGAGCATGCGCCGGCCGAACAGGCGGAAATAAGCGAGACCCAGCAGCAGCAGGGCGGCTCCCACCGGCGCGGGCGCGAACATCGCCAGCGGCTCCAGCGTGGCCACGCCCGAGGGCAGGTGATCGTTCGCCGCCGCGAGCAGATCGTTGAGCAGGATCAGCGGCGACGAACCCACCATGGTCAGGCTGCCGCCCATGATCACGCACACCGCCATGGGCAAGAGCAATCGCGCCAGGGTCACGCCGGTGCGGGCCGAGAGGCGCGAGGCCACGGGCAGGAACAGGGCCGTGACCGACGGGTTCTGCATCACCGACGAGACCAGTCCGGCGAACAGGGCATGGAGCAGGATCAGGCGTTCCTCGAGGCCGCGGGATCGACGCAGCAGCCAGCCCGCCAGGCGATTGAGCAAGCCGGTGCGATCCAGTCCCGCCCCCAGGATCATGGTGGCGATCACGCTGATCACGGCGCTGCCGGCAAAGCCGTCGAAGAGGCGGTCGGCGGGAATCAGGCCGCTCAGGCCCAGTGTCACCAGCACCAGCAGGGCGGTGACGTCGGGGCGCAATCGCTCCCAGGTGAACATGACCATGGTGAAGGCCACGAGGCCCAGCACCAGCATCATTTCGGTGGTGAGGTTCAGGCCCGAATCCATGGCCTCCGCGTCCTTCGACTTCGTGCCTGCGGCACTACGCTCAGGATGAGCGGACTACGGGGACCGCTCATGGAGATCCTTCGACTTCGCGCCTGCGGCACTACGCTCAGGATGGGCGGGACAGCGAAGCGAAGTCGAACCATCGCCTTGGGCGCAGGCC
Organism: Chiayiivirga sp.; assembly: GCA_022647565.1. Taxonomy (GTDB): domain Bacteria; phylum Pseudomonadota; class Gammaproteobacteria; order Xanthomonadales; family Xanthomonadaceae; genus JALCLA01. The sequence goes on along the minus strand of JALCLA010000002.1, from coordinate 373,978 downwards.
GCGTTGCGGCCGGGGTCGAAGGGCGTGCGCCCTTCGCATTGCTTTCGCTGGAGAAGCTCCGGTTCAAGCGCTCCCTTCGCGTCGATAGAGCAAGTCCCACACCCCATGCCCGAGGCGCAGGCCGCGCGCCTCGAAATGCGTCTGCGGACGCCACGCCGGCCGGTCGAACCAGCCGCGTGCGCCGGCTTCGTTGTGCAGGAGCGGTTCGGCATCCAGCACATCCCACATGTGTCCGGCATAGTCCTGCCAGTCGGTGGCCAGATGCAAGAGTCCGCCGAAGCGCAGTTTGGCCGCGAGCAAGGCGGCGAAGCCCGGTTGGATCAGGCGCCGCTTGTGGTGGCGCTTCTTCGGCCATGGATCGGGAAACCAGATGCGGATCTCGCCCAGCGAGCCGTCGGCGACCTCGGTCTTGAGGATTTCCACCGCATCGTGGCAATACAAACGCACGTTGTCGGTGTCGTCCGCCGCCAGTGCATTGAGCAGCCGACCGACGCCGGGACGATGCACTTCCAGCCCGAGGAAATCGCGCTCGGCGTCGTTGGCGCCGGCCCAGCGCAGGGCTTCGCCGTTGCCGAAGCCGATCTCCAGCACGCGTTCGGCCTTGCGCCCGAACACGGCATCGAAATCACGCAGCCGCGGTTGAGGTTCGAGCCCGTAGCGCGCCCAGTGCTCGGCGAAGGCGCGCTCCTGGGCTTCGGTCAGGCGGCCCTGGCGCAGCACGAAGCTGCGGATGCTGCGCGTGCGCAGGGCCGGATCGCCCTCGTGCGGCAGGCCGTGGCTGTGCTCCGCCGTCATCCGACCAAGCCATCCGCCGGCGAGGACGCGCTGGCGTAGCGCTTGCGCGGGATGCGACCGGCACGGAAGGCTTCGCGCCCGGCCTCCACCGCCTTGCGCATGGCCGAGGCCATCAGGATCGGATCGCGCGCGCCGGCAATCGCGGTGTTCATCAGCACGCCGTCGCAGCCCAGTTCCATCGCGATGGACGCATCCGACGCGGTGCCGACGCCGGCATCGACGATGATCGGCACCCTGGCGTTCTCGACGATCTCGAGCAGGTTGTACTTGTTTTGCACGCCGAGGCCCGAGCCGATCGGTGCCGCCAGCGGCATCACCGCCACGCAGCCGATCTGTTCCAGGCGCTTGGCCAGGATCGGATCGTCGCTGGTGTAGACCATCACCTGGAAGCCGTCTGCCACCAGTTCTTCCGCCGCGCTCAGGGTCTGCACCACGTCCGGGTACAGCGTCCTGGCATCGCCCAGCACTTCAAGCTTGACCAGGGAGTGTCCGTCGAGCAGTTCGCGCGCCAGCTTGCAGGTGCGCACCGCGTCGGCGGCGGTATAGCAGCCGGCGGTGTTGGGCAGCAGCGTGTAGCGCTCCGGCGGCAGCACGTCGAGCAGGTTGGGCTCGTTCGGGTTCTGGCCAATGTTGGTGCGGCGGATCGCGACCGTGACGATTTGCGCGCCGGCGGCCTCGGTGGCACGTCGGGTCTGATCCAGGTCGATGAACTTGCCGGTACCGGTGAGCAGGCGCGAGGCGTAGCCGCGCCCGGCGATGACGAGCGGATCGTGCGTGGCGGCCAGCGGCGGGAGTGGGGTAGTCATGCGGCGATTATCGCCCGAGATGCGCGCGATGTAGAGCGCCGCGTGCGCTGCGCTACGAGGGCTCGCTGGCGTAGACCGCGGGCCGATAGCACTCCATGAAGGTCTCGGGTCGCGCGAGTGCGGTGAAGCCGTAGCGTGCGTAGAGCGCATGTGCATCGCGCGTGGCGAGGGCGAACCGGCGCAGGCCCTGCAGGTCGGGATGGGCCACGACCGCGTCCATCAAGGCCCGGGCGCAGCCCCGGCCGCGGGCTTCAGGCAGGACGAAGACATCGGCGAGATAGGCGAAGGTCGCGCGATCGGTGACAGCACGCGCGAAGCCCACCTGGTCGCCATCGCGATAGGCGCCGAAACAGAGCGAATGCTGCAGCGCGCGTTCGAGCACGGCACGCGGCACGCCGCGGGCCCAATAGCTTTCCTCGCTGAGCCAACGGTGGACCAAGCCCACGTCGAGGCGCAATGGGTCGCAGTCGATCACGAACATCAGCCGCCGCCCAGCGCGTGCACCAATTCCACCGCATCGCCTTCGTGCAAGACATGGCCGGCGTGCCGGCTGCGCGGCACGATCTCGCGGTTCACTTCCACCGCGACGCGCTTCTCGGTCAGGGCCAGGTGGGACAGCAGCCCGGCCACGTCCATGGGCGCGGGCAGGTCGATCGGGGAGCCGTTCAGGACGATGCGCATGGATTCCGTGGTCGTTGAGAGCCGCGTCCGCGGCGCATTGCCCGGATCAGGGCGGCTGGCTATCATTCCCGCCGAACGCGGGTGTAGTTCAATGGTAGAACTGCAGCTTCCCAAGCTGCTAGCGTGGGTTCGATTCCCATCACCCGCTCCATTCATGCGCGTCCCTGCGCAAGTGACCGCGCCATCCTTGGCCGGACTTTCCACAAGCGCAACGCGACAGCTGAAGCTGGGGTCGGGAGTCGATGGCGGCGACGGTGCTCGGTTGGCGCGAATGGCTGTCGCTGCCGCAACTGGGCATTGCGGCGATCCGCGCCAAGATCGACAGCGGCGCGCGTTCGTCCGCGCTGCATGTCGAGGCCTTGTCCAGTTTTTTCGAGGGCAATGTCGAGTGGGTCTGCTTCAGCGTCCGCACCGGCGTCGGCGACGAGTTGCATACCTGCAATGCCGAGGTGCTGGATCGCCGACCGGTGACCGATTCGGGTGGGCACACCACCGAGCGCGTCTTCATCCGCACCGAACTGGAACTGGCGGGCCGGCGCTTCCCGGTCGAGATCAACCTGGCCAACCGGCGCAACATGCTGTTCCCCATGCTGCTTGGCCGCACCGCGATGGCCGGGCGTTTCCTGGTCGATCCAGCGCAGTCGTTCGCGCTGGGTGATCGCAACGACGCGGTGGACGCCAACGCATGAAACTCGCGATCCTGTCGCGCAACAGCAAGCTGTACTCGACCCAGCGCCTGATCGAAGCTGCTCGCAGCCGTGGCCATACGGTGCGCGTGCTCGATCCCCTGCGCTGCTACATGCGAATCGCGCCGGGTGCCTTCGAGATGCACTACAAGGGGCGGGTGCTGTCGGACTACGACGCCGTGCTGCCGCGCATCGGAGCCTCGGTGACGTTCTACGGAACGGCGGTGTTGCGCCAGTTCGAAATGATGGGGGTCTACACCCCGAACGGGTCGGATGCGATCCTGCGCGCGCGCGACAAGCTGCGTTGCCACCAGCTGCTGGCCAAGCAGGACATCGGACTGCCGCGCACCGTGTTCGGTGACAACCCGGACGACACGGCCGACCTGTTGCACATGCTGGGCAAGCCGCCGCACATCATCAAGCTGACCGAGGGTACCCAGGGCAATGGCGTGATCCTGGCCGAACGCATCTCGGCCTCGCGCAGCGTGATCGAGGCCTTTCGCGGCCTGTATGCAAATTTCCTGGTGCAGGAGTTCATCGGCGAGGCCAAGGGTTCGGACGTGCGCTGCTTCGTGGTGGGCAGCGAGGTGGTGGCCTCGATGCGGCGTCAGGCGCGCAAGGGCGAGTTCCGCTCCAACCTGCATCGCGGCGGCTCGGCCAAGGCAGTGCAGTTGAACGACGAGGAGCGCGAGACCGCGATCCGCGCCGCCAAGGTGATGGGCCTGAATGTGGCCGGTGTCGACCTGCTGCGTTCCCGGCGCGGCCCCTTGGTGCTGGAGGTGAATTCGTCACCGGGCCTGGAAGGTATCGAGGGTGCCACCGGGCTGGATGTGGCGGGCAGCATCATCGAATACATCGACGCGCGCGCGCGCCGCGCCAAGCGGCAGCGTGCCAATGCTTCGGCCTGAACCGACGCCGGGACTTAACGAAACCCTCAAGCCGATTTAACGGCCTCTTAATCGCACCGCCCGTACCCTGCGGCTACCAAGTTCTGCTCGACACTCCTGACGTCGTGACTTGCAGATTACGGTAATCGGGGCAATAGCTTCATTTGGCCCGCGGCGCGCATCCCCCATGCCCGCCGCGGGCTTTTTGTTTGCGGCGGCGATCTGGATCGGGTCCGGAACATCGGCTGCCGAGGGCATGATTGCGACCTTCCTTCCGATGGCTTGTCTCCGATCCGGCCGAACCCGGCGGGTAGACGCGTGCCTGATGGCGCGCTGCGCCGGCCGCAATGCCTACGAAGTGTTTCGTTGATTTTCTACGAAGGATGACGTAGTCTCGCCCCGGCCCCATTCATTCTCCACGGAGATCCCTGTCATGCGTCTGCGTTCCTGCCTCGTCCTCCTGCTGCTGGCTGCCGCTTCCTCTATCGCTGCGGCCAAGGACATGATCCGCGCCAATCCCGCCGAATTCCCCGCCTTGCGCGCCGAAATCCAGAAGGCGCTCAAGGGCGAAGCCTACAGCGAGCTGACCCGCACCGAACGCGAGGAAGTCACCGCGGCGCTGGATCGGATGGAAAAGGCCCTGGCGAGCGTCGATTCGGTCAAGGATCTCGACAATCGTGTCCAGACCCAGTTGTTCAATGACCAGGAACTGGTCAATACGGTGTTGACCAAGGCCGCAGCCGACAGCCGCACCGTGTGCCGCCAACAGGTCCGTACCGGTTCGCACCGCCACAACCAGGTGTGCCGCACCCAGGGCGAGATCCGGCGCGAACGGGAAGAAGCGCAGCGCCAGCTGGGCCGTATCCAGGGTCCGTCGATGCGCCCGCCGAGCGACGGCTGATCCTTGCCGACACCGGGTGGCAGCGTCATGCTGCCGCCCCAGAGGCCACCCATGACCACTGAAACACCGCGTCCCACCGAATCCGAACTCGCCATCCTCGACGTACTCTGGCAGCGCGGCGAGGCCACCGTGCGCGAGGTGTTCGAAGTCCTGTACGAGAACGAAGGCGGCGGCTACACCACCGCCCTCAAGCTGTTGCAGGTGATGCATGGAAAGGGACTGGTGGCGCGCGACGATGCACAGCGCGCCCACGTCTATCGCCCTGCGGTGACGCGCGAGGCAGCACAGACCCGGCTGCTCGGCCCGCTGGTGCAACGCCTGTTCGGCGGTCGCCGGATGGAACTGGTACTGAGCGTGCTGGGCGCGGGCGAGTCGCCCAAGCCCGAGGAGCTGGCGCAGGTGCGAGCCCTGCTGGATCGTCTGGAGCGGGGCCGTGAGGAGCGTGACCGTGGCGACTGAGTGGATGCAGGACCTGGAAACCCTGGTGTCCGCGCTTGGCCGGACCTTGGTCGACACGCTCTGGCAAGGAGTGCTGATCGCGGCGGCCTATGCCTTGGCCCGCGTCCTGCTGCGCACGCCACGCGCGCGGCTGCTGGCGGGCCACTTGGCACTGCTGGCCCTGGCCATCGCTCCCTTGATCACGCTGGCCACGCAGCTCACCAGCCCGCAGCCCGCGCTGGCCACTGCGATGGTCAGCGGCTACCTGCCGCAGGCCGTGCATGTGGTGGTCGGCGCCGGCATCGACTCCGAACCTGCGCGCTGGCAGCACTGGCTGGTGGCGGCTTGGGCTGCCGGCGTGTTGGTGCTGAGCTTGCGCCTGTGGACGCAGTGGCGCCGGCTACGCCGCCTGTGCCGCGAGGCCGCGCCGCTGGATGCGCGGTGGCAGGCGCGGTTCGAATCCCTGAAGCAGCGCCTCGGCGTGCGCTGGCGGATCAGCCTGCGCGCTGGCGTCGACATTGCCGCGCCGATGCTGGTGGGCGTGCTGCGCCCCACCATCCTGTTGCCGAGTGCCTTGCTGGCGCGTATGCCTGTCGAGCAGATGGAGCTGGTGTTATTGCATGAACTCGCGCACCTGCGTCGTCTCGATCCACTCCTCAACCTGGTGCAGACCGCGATCGTCACGGCGCTGTTCTACCACCCCGCGGTGCACTGGATTGCGCGCAAGGTCAACGAGGATCGCGAGCTGTGCTGCGATGAAGACGTGGTGGCAGCCGGCGGCGATCCGCTGCGCTACGCCCGAGTGCTGCTGACCCTGGCCGAGGAAGAATGGCCGGATGCGCCGGCGCCCGCACTGGCTGCCTCGGGCGGCGTGCTGCTGCAACGTGTCGAACATATCGTGGACGCGCCGCGCACACGCACCGCGAATGCGCAGGGCGTGGTGCTCCTGGCCCTGGCCACCGTGCTGGTGCTGGTGTGGTGGTTGCCGGCGCGCGAGCGCGCATTGCCGCGCTGGCTGGCGCCGGCGGTGGTGATGGTGCCCGAGGCTTTGTTGGCCACGCCGATCCGGGAACTGCTGGTCGCCAATATCGCCGCGCCACCAACCCTGCGCCTGCAGCCAGTGGCCGTTCCGACGCAGGCCGATGTCGAGGCAACGCCTGGCGCGAGTGCAATGCCGCACGTCGCCGAACGCATCGAATCCCCGTTTGCGCCGCTGGCGATCGAGCGCCATCCGATGGCACCCGACCTGAGTCCGGCCAGCCCGCCGCGCCTGCCGCAGACGGTGGTGGAGGCGGCGGTACAACCCGCCCCGCGCTATCGGGTCGAGCCGAGCTATCCGATCGATGCGCGCGAGCGCGGCGAACAGGGCTGGGTGGAGTTGAGCTATCGCATCGGCCGCGATGGTCGGGTCGAAGAGGTGGCGCTGGATCGCGCCGAAGCGAGCGTCGCCTTCGAGCGCGCGGCGCGCGACGCCTTGCGCCAGTGGCGATTCGCGCCGGCCGATGCCGACGGCCGCCTGTTGCGGGTGCGCTTCGATTTCGTGCTGGCCGGAAACGGCAAGGCGAGCGCCGGGATCGACCTTTCGGGGGGCGCGTCGTCCCAGGCCGAGGCAGCGGGCGAGGCGGCACGCTGCACGCCGCGCACCGGCACGCGCCTGTGTTCGGACCTGCGTGATTCCGTGCGGCAACTGAGTCCGCGCTGAAGCGCACCGGGGGTGCGGGCCTGGCGCAACTCGCGCCGGCCCCGAGCTTGGCGGTACCCTAGGCCGCATGCGCATCCTCGTCATCGAAGACAACAGCGATATCGCGGCCAATCTCGGGGATTTTCTCGAAGACCGCGGCCACACCGTGGACTTCGCCGCCGACGGCGTGACCGGCCTGCACCTGGCCGTGGTCAACGAGTTCGACGCGGTCGTGCTCGATCTCAACCTGCCCGGCATGGATGGCATCGAGGTCTGCCGCAAGCTGCGTCAGGAAGCCCGCAAGCAGACCCCGGTGCTGATGCTCACCGCGCGCGACGCGCTGGAGCAGAAACTCGCCGGCTTCGACTCCGGTGCCGACGACTATCTGGTCAAGCCCTTCGCCTTGCAGGAGGTCGAAGCTCGTCTCGCGGTGCTGGCGCGGCGCGGCAAGGGTGCCAGCCCGCGCGTGCTCAAGGTGGCCGACCTCGAGTTCAACCTCGACACGCTGGAGGTCCATCGCGCCGGCAAGTCGGTCACGCTCAATCCGACCGCGCTAAAGATCCTCGCCTGCCTGATGGAAGCCGCGCCGGCGGTGGTCACGCGGCAGGAGCTGGAAACGCGGGTGTGGGGCGAGGAACTGCCCGATTCCGACAGCCTGCGCGTGCACATCCACGGGTTGCGCGCTGCCGTCGACAAACCCTTTGATCGGCCGCTGATCCAGACCCGGCATGGCATCGGCTATCGCGCGGCCGATCTCGAAGCGAGCTCATGACGCCAGCCCGCGTCTGCCACCTGCACAGGCGCTGAGCGCGTGCTCTACCGGCGTCGGCTGCGCACTCGCATCATCGTTTCCTTCGTCGTGCTGGGTTTCGGCCTGACCGCCTTGTTCGCGGTGGCGACCTTGTTGTTGCGCGCGCGGATCGAGAATCAGCTGGTCGAGGAGTGGCTGCAGAAGGAAGCGCGCGCCTTCCTCGAATTCAAGCGCGAGCATCCCGCGCCCGACGCGCCGTATCACCTCTCGACCGCGCAGATCGAGAACTTTGCATTTCGTCCGGGCAGCCCGATGATCCCGCTGACCTGGGCCAAGTTGCCCAGCGGCGTCTACGACATGCGTGATCCCTACGCCGATCGCGCCTCGGACGCCTACAAGCTGGTGGTCGAGCGCGAAGACGACATCGTCACCTTCATCAAGTACCGCTACGGTCAGCAAGCCTTGGGCTTGCAGCAGATGCTGGTGCTGCTCGGCGCCTGCGTGGTGTTGTTCACGGGACTGGCCTGGCTGGTAGGCATCTGGTCCTCGCGTCGGGTCATGCGTCCCGTCGCCGACCTCGTCGCGCGCTTGCGCGCTTTCCGTGGCGAACACAAGCCTTCGCGCCTCGCGCCGCATTTTGCCGACGACGAAGTAGGGCAGCTTGCGAGCGCGCTCGACGACTATGCCGACCAGCTCACCGAACGCGTCACCAGGGATCGCGAGTTCAACGCCGACGTGAGCCACGAACTGCGCACGCCGCTGGCGGTGATCCGCGGTGCCACCGAGTTGCTGCTGGGCTCGCCGGATCTCTCGGAGAAGATGCGCGCACGCCTGCAACGGATCGAACGCGCCACCCAGCAATGCGCCGATCTGACCACGGCCTTGCTCATGCTCTCGCGCAACGAGCGTGGCGAAGGCGCCACCGACGTGCGCAAGCTGGTCGAGCTGCTGGCGGACGCGAATCGAGTGAACCTCGGCGCCAAGCCGGTGCAGATTCGGGTCGATGGTCAAAGCGGCGTGCTGGTCGATGCGCCCGAAGCGGTGCTGTCGGTGGCGTTGGGCAATCTGCTCGGCAATGCCTGCAAGTACACGGTCGAAGGCGAAGTGGCGATCACCGTGCTGGCGGACCGGGTGGAAGTGGCGGACACCGGCCCCGGCATCAGCAGCGAAGACGCCGAACATCTGTTCGATCGCGGCTACCGCGGCAAGAACGCCGAAGGCAGCAAGGGCGCGGGCATCGGCCTCGCCATCGTGCGCCGGCTCTGCGAGCTGTACGACTGGCGCGCCTCGATCCGGCCGCGCACACCGCAGGGCGCGATCGCGACCCTGGAGTTCGAGCCCTATCGCCGCCTCGGTTGAGCTGGGTGGGACGGCGCAGTAGCGTATACTCCACCCTAGTATAGGGTCGGGGTCGGGCATGCCGCATTCGCCACAGGAAAAAAGGCGCGCCATCACCCGCCTGCGCCGCATTCGCGGTCAGGCGGACGCGCTCGAGCGGGCGATCGAAGCCGGTACCGAATGCGGCGCGGTGCTGCAGCAATTGGCGGCCCTGCGCGGCGCGGTCAATGGCCTGATGGCGGAAGTGCTGGAGAGCCACCTGCGCGAAGAGTTCGACCAGCACACGCCGCCGCACCCTGTACGCAAGCAAGCCCGGGGCAGCGTCGACCAGGCCATCGCCCTGGTGCGTTCCTACCTCAAGTAAGCACCACCACTTTCGGAGCCCTCGTCCATGAAATCGCGCGCCGCCGTAGCCTTCGCCGCCGGTGAACCCCTGCAAATCGTCGAGATCGACGTGGCTCCGCCGCGCAAAGGCGAGGTGCTGGTGAAGATCAGCCACACCGGGGTCTGCCATACCGATGCCTTCACGCTCTCGGGTGACGATCCGGAAGGACTGTTCCCGGTGGTGCTGGGGCACGAAGGCGCGGGCGTGGTAGTGGAAGTGGGCGAGGGCGTCACCAGCGTCGCGCCGGGCGATCACGTCATTCCGCTGTACACCGCCGAGTGTCGCGAATGCCTGTTCTGCAAGAGCGGCAAGACCAATCTTTGCACCTCGGTGCGCGCCACGCAGGGCAAGGGCGTGATGCCCGATGGCAGCTCGCGCTTTTCCTACAACGGCCAGCCGCTGTACCACTACATGGGCTGCAGCACCTTCAGCGAATACACCGTGGTGGCGGAAGTCTCGCTCGCCAAGATCAACCCCGCCGCCAACCACGAGCAGGTCTGCCTGCTCGGTTGCGGCGTGACCACGGGCATCGGCGCGGTGCACAACACCGCCAAGGTGCAGCCGGGGGATTCGGTCGCGGTGTTCGGCCTCGGCGGCATTGGCCTCGCGGTGATCCAGGGCGCGCGCCAGGCCAAGGCCGGGCGCATCATCGCGATCGACACCAACCCGAACAAGTTCGACATGGCGCGCCAGTTCGGCGCGACGGATTGCGTCAACCCGAAAGAGCACGACAAGCCGATCCAGCAAGTCGTCGTGGAGATGACCGGCTGGGGCGTGGACCACAGTTTCGAATGCATCGGCAACGTCAACGTGATGCGCGCCGCGCTCGAATGCGCGCATCGTGGCTGGGGCCAGAGCGTCATCATCGGCGTCGCCGGTGCGGGACAGGAAATTTCCACGCGACCGTTCCAGTTGGTCACCGGACGCAAATGGATGGGCACCGCATTCGGCGGCGTGAAGGGCCGTTCGCAGTTGCCGGGCATGGTGGAAGACGCCATGCGCGGCGAGATCGAACTCGCGCCCTTCGTCACACACACCATGGGACTGGATCGCATCAATGAAGCCTTCGACCTGATGCACGAAGGCAAGTCGATCCGCAGCGTGGTCCGCTACTGATGGAGCGGATCGAGCATCGCGCCTGCTTTGGCGGCTGGCAGGAGGTCCATCGGCACCGCTCGGCGGTGCTGGGCTGCGACATGAACTTCGCGGTGTACCTGCCGCCGCAGGCGCGGCTTGGCCCTGTGCCGGTGCTCTACTGGCTCTCGGGCCTGACCTGTAGCGAGCAGAACTTCATCACCAAGGCCGGCGCACAACGTCATGCCGCCGAACACGGCATCGCCCTCGTCGCGCCCGACACCAGTCCGCGCGGGGAAGACGTTCCAGACGCGGACGGCTACGACCTGGGCAAGGGCGCGGGCTTCTACCTCAACGCCACGCAGGCGCGGTGGGTCAGCCACTACCGCATGTACGACTACGTGGTGGACGAACTGCCGGCCCTGGTCGAAGCGAATTTCCCAGTGACCACGGCGCGGGCGATCAGCGGGCATTCGATGGGCGGACACGGCGCGCTGGTTTGCGCGCTGCGCAACCCGGGTCGCTATCGCAGCGTGTCGGCGTTCTCGCCGATCGTCGCGCCTTCACGGGTGCCGTGGGGGCAGAAAGCCTTCGCGGCCTACCTGGGCGAGGATCAACACGCGTGGAAGGCGTATGACGCTTGCGAACTGGTGTCGCGCGCGCGGGAGAAATTGCCGCTGCTGATCGAACAGGGCGATGCGGACGAGTTCCTCGCCACGCAGCTGCGCCCCGATCTGTTGCGGGCGGCGTGCGTGGCGGCGGACCATCCGCTCGACCTGCGCCTGCGTCCTGGCTACGACCACAGCTACTACTTCATCGCCAGTTTCATCGGCGAGCACCTCGCGCATCACGCGCGTGCCTTGCGCGCCTGAGGCGCGCGAAAACAACCGGGGATTCTTGCCGTCCTTCGACTTCGGCCCTGCGGGCCTACGCTCAGGATGAGCGGATTTCAGGGAGGCCGCACATCCTGAGCGTAGGCGGCGAAGCCGCCGAAGTCGAAGGGTCTCGATGAGCAGGCGGTCGCGCCTTACACCGCTTCCAGCCAGCCGTACTTGTCCGGCGTCTTGCCGTTGAACAGGCCGAAGAACAGTTCCTGCATCTTGGCGGTGAGCGGGCCGGGCTTGCCGCTGCCTACCGGCTTGCCGTCGACCGACCGGATCGGGGTGATCTCGGCCGCTGTGCCACACATGAACAATTCATCGCACAAGTACAGGTATTCGCGCGGGATGTCGCGCTCCACCACCTCGATGCCGGCATCCTTCGCGAGCCGGATGATGGAGTTGCGCGTGATGCCGTTGAGCAGGGCGGCGCTCACCGGCGTGGTGTGCAGGGCACCGTCGATGACGAGGAACAGGTTCTCGCCCGCGCCTTCGCTGAGCAGGCCGGTGGAGGCAAGTGCGATGCCTTCGCCGAAACCAAGCCGGCGCGCTTCGCGCGCCACCAGTTGCCCCGACAGGTAGTTGCCGCCGGCCTTGGCGCCGGCCGGGATGGTGTTCGGCGCGAAGCGCTGCCAGCTCGACACGCAGGCATCGATGCCCTGCTCCAGTACCGACGCGCCGAGGTAGGCGCCCATCTTCCAGGTGGCGACGGCCACATCGATCGGCGTGTCGGCCGAGAGTCCGAAGCCACCCAGGCCGCGATACGCCACCGGGCGCAGGTAATCGGTGGTGTTGCCGTTGGCGCGGATCACCTCGCGGCAGGCCGCGTTGATCTCGTCGAGCGTGTAGGGAATCTCGAGGTCGTAGATCTTGGCCGAGGCGTACAGGCGGCGGTTGTGATCGGTGAGGCGGAAGATGACCGGGCCGTCCGGGGTCTGGTAGCAGCGGATGCCCTCGAACACCGACGAGCCGTAGTGAACCACGTGCGCCATCACGTGCGTGGTCGCCTCGGCCCAGGGCTTGATCTTGCCGTTGTGCCAGATGTGGTCGGGGTAGGCGCGCGTCATGGAAACCTCCGGGGTGAAGGCGCAAATTCTACCCGGTTTGCCGTGCGTTCCCGTGGCGCGCCATGGAACCTCTGAACAAGTTCAGAGGTTCACGCGGTGCAGGGATGCACCTTCCCTAGAAGTGCAGCCACCAGCAGTCCGCGTGGCGTACCAGGCGCAGCTCCTCGACGGTACTGGGCACGGAGTCGCCAGCCAGGGTCTGTTCGATCCGCACCGCGACCGGATCCTCGGCCGGCGTGCCTTCGGGAAACGCCTCCGGGTCCTCGCGCACCGGCGAGCTCTCCGGATAGACCAGCTCCGCCGAGGCCATCGGGCGCTCGATCAGGCGTTCAAGCCGGTCCATCACGCCGATCGCCGCGCGTCCGCGAATCCCCGGCCAGTGGTACAGGCCGGCCACGGTGTTGATGTCGTCGGATTCGATCGCGCGGCGCAGGTCGAACAGCAGGGTGTCGGCTTCGCGTGCACAGTCGCTGCGCACCAGATCGGTGGACGGTGTTGTTGCCCCCGGTGTGGACGGGGTTGCAGGCTCGGCCTCGCGGTCCACGGCATCGAAGGCCGAGCAGGGTTGGTCGGTGTAGATCGAGATGCCTTGCGGGTCGACGCAGCGATGGATGCCGTCGGCCGCGTGCAAGGCCGACATCAGCAGCCAGCCTGCAATGAGCGCAATGATCCGCATCGATGAAGCTTAGCAGCGTGCCCCGCAGGGTGGGCCTTGCTCCGCTTGCGCGCACCGCCACGCCGGATCACGCCGTAGAGCGGAGCTTGCTCCGCTTGCATGGGGCGATCACAGCAGCGGAGCAAGCTCCGCTCTACGAGAGGCGAGGCGAGGCGAAGCGAAGCAGGTGCGGCACCCCGAGCGCCGCCTAACGCAGCCTGCCAAGCACGGCGAGCGTGGGCTTGGCGAGGTTGAGGGTGTAGAAGTGCAGGGCCGGCACGCCGCCGTCGATCAGTCGCCGGCACAGCGCGGCCACGCAATCGGCCGCGAACTCGCGGATCGACTCCACGTCGTCGCCGTGCGCGCTCATGCGGCGCGCCATCCAGCGCGGGATCTCCGCGCCGCACATCTCGGAGAATCGTCGGATCTGGGTGTAGTTCGAGATCGGCATGATGCCGGGCACGATCGGCACCTTCACGCCCGCCGCGCGCGCATCCTCGACGAAGCGGAAATAGGCGTCGGCATTGTAGAAATACTGGGTGATGGCGCCGTCCGCGCCGGCCTCCACCTTGCGCTTGAAATGGGTCAGGTCGGCGAAGGCGTCATCGGCTTGCGGATGCATTTCCGGATAGCAGCCGACTTCGATGTGGAAGTAGCCGTCATGTTCGCGCCGGATGAAGTCCACCAGTTCCGACGCATAGCGGAAGTCGCCAGTGTGACCCATACCCGAGGGCAAATCACCGCGCAGCGCCACGATGCGCTTGCAACCCATCTCGCGATAGCGATGCAACAGCGCCCAGATTTCCTCGCGCGAGCCGCCAACGCAGGACAGATGCGGCGCGGCGTCCAGCCCGTGCGTGGTGCGCAGCGCCTGTACTGTTTCCGGGGTGTAGCTCAAGGTTGAGCCGCCGGCACCGAAGGTGACCGAGGCGTATTCGGGCGCGAGCGGCTTCAGCTTGGCCGCGGTGCGGTCGAGCTGGGCGCGCTGTTCTTCGGTCTTGGGCGGGAAGAACTCGAAACTGATCGGGGTCATGCGGATCGCGGTCACCGGGAGGCGGCGACATCATATCTTTGCATCGCGATGAAAGGAATTTGCCTCGTGCGCCCGCGCCCGCGTGACGAGGGCGCGGCGGGGCGCATGACATACTGGTCGCATGCCCGACCCGATCGTCAGCGACGACTCGCGCGCGCCGACCCTGCGCCGGCGTGCCGGCGATCTGCACGAACGCGCGCGCCTGGGCGGCGTCTTCTACGTGCTCTCCTGGTTGCTGGTCGCCGGATTCAGTGCGGGCTGGCAGCGTTACCCCGGGTGGTGCGCGACCCTGCTGGTTGCGTTCGGTGCATTGACCGTGGCGCGCAACGTGATCCGGCAGCGCTATCTCGCGCAACCCGAATTCGCCGCCGCCAGCCTGCGCTGGCAATGGCGCGTGCTGAGCCTCACCGCCTTGCTTTGGGGCTTGACCTCGACTTGGGCCTTGCTCGACCCGGCCTTTGCCGCCTCGCGCACCGTCACCCTGATCGCCACGGTGGCGCTGGCGATGGCGTTTGCGCAGGTGTTCGCGGTCGATCCGCGTCGCTCGCTGCTCTGCACCCTCGTGGTCTACGTACCCGCGTTCGCGATTGCGCTGCTGATCGAACGCGACTTCGGCCTGGCCCTGGTGCTGGGCCTGAACAGCCTCTACCTGCTGGTGGTGATCCGGCGCAGCCATCGCGAGTACGAAGGCAAGCTGGACGCCGAGCAGGAGCTGCGCGAGCAACGCGACCGATTTGCGCAGCAGAGCCGGATCGACGCGCTGACCGGCGTCGCCAACCGCCGCCACTTCGCCCAGGTCCTGCAGCAGTGGGTGGAAGAGGCACAGTCCGCGCCGTTGCCGTTCGTGCTCCTGATCTTCGACCTGGACTGGTTCAAGACCATCAACGACCGCCATGGACACGCCGTGGGCGATGCCACCCTGCGTGCCTTCGCGCAACTGCTGCAAGGTCACTTCGACGGACGGCAGGAGCTGGTGGCACGCTTGGGCGGCGAGGAGTTTGCGGTCCTGATTCGCGATTGCGCGGTGGCGGTGGCGCAACCGCGGGCCGATGCGTTCCGGACGGAGCTGGCGGGCCATCCCTTGCCGATTGCCGGCCTGGCGCTGGGCCTGACCGTCAGCGTGGGCATCGGTGGGTTCGAACCGACCTGCCACTCGGACGGTGACGCGCTCTACCACGCGGTGGATCAGGCCCTGTACCGGGCCAAGGCCAGTGGCCGCAACCGCTTGGAAACCGCCTGAGCCACCCCCGGTGACGCGCCTGCGCCCACGCGATTCAGGGTGAGCAGCGCCAGACGTCGTCGAGCTTGCGACAGGCGTCTGGCGCGCCGTATTTGTCCCAGAGTTCGGGCAGGCGGAAGTCGCGCAGGAAGGCGTCGAATTCGGGTAACGCACGGATAGCCGCGCCCTGGCGAGTCCAGATCCAGTTCATCGAATCGATGTTGTCGCCCATCTGGCGTTCGCGCAGCACCGCCAGCCCCATGCTTGGCTCATCCAGCCGGAACAGGTACAGCGCTGTCGACGGCAAGGCGCGGTCCTTCCCGAGCCTGACCAGGATGTCCTGCAGCGCCGTCACGCCCAAGCGTTTGCGGTTCGCATCGCCAAAGATGCCGCTATGCACGAGCAGCAGTTCATCGCGCGACATGTTGAAATCCAGCCCCAGGTTCCCGTCCGCCCACAGGCGTTCGGAGTTCGAGCGATGGCCCTGAAGCATGGCGACATCGGCCAGCGCGCCGGCGGTGTTCAGCAGTCCCAGGTCATAGGCGCGCTGCAACAATGGTTCGGCGCTCGCGATGTCGCCATCCTGCAGGTACAGCATGCCGCGCCAGCGCAAGGCATTGGGCAGCATCGGGTCGAGCGCGAGGGCATGATCGATCTGCGCCGTGCCCTGCCGCCGGTAGCCCGTGCTCAGCAGGGTCAGTCCGTACCAGAAGCTGGCGTTCGGATCGTCCGGGTCGATCCGCACGGCCTGTTCGAAGGCATCGCGGCCCGGTACCTGCTGGTCGCGGAACTTGCGCAACGAGGCGCCGCGCGCGGCCCAGGCTTCTGCGGAATCGGCATCCAGCGCCAGCGCCTCGTAGGCGTAGCGCACCACGTGTTCATGCGATTGCCGGGGGTCGGCGTCGGTGTAGGAAGGCAATACCACATACATCGAGGCCAGGCGCGCATAGGCGCGGGCATAGCGTGGGTCGAGTTCCACCGCGCGCAGCAGGGCCTCGATCGCGTCGTGGAAGCGGTTGCGGTCACGCCGGTTGAAGGTCGAACTCGCCTGCAGGTAAAGCCGGTAGGCCTCCGGATTGGCGGTGCCGGTATCGACCAGTTGTGCGTGCTGCTTGTCGCTGAGCAGCAGTTGCAGCTTGTCTGCGATGCTGCGCGCGATGCGCTCCTGCAGCGCGAACACGTCCTGCAGATCGCCGTCGTAGCTGTCGGTCCAGAGTTGCTGGTGGTCGCGCACGCGGGTCAGGCGCGCGCTGATGCGGACGCGTTCGCCTTGCTTGCGCACCGAGCCTTCCAGCACCGTCGCCACGGCCAGCGCCTTGCCGAGTTCCGCCAGCGGCAGGTTGCGGTCCTTGTAGTACGAGGACGAAGCGCGCCCGGCCACTTTCAACCCGCGCACCTGCGCCAGCGCACCCATCAACTCTTCGGCGATGCCGTCGGAAAAGTAGGACTGGTCCTTCTCCGGACTGAGATCATCGAACGGCAACACGGCGATGGATTGGCCGTCCGCCGTCGCTGCTTCGGGTTCCGCTGCGTGCGTTGCCGTGATCGTGCCGGTCGCTTCGCGCGGCGGCGTCAGAATGAACTTGTCCAGGGTGAAATAGCCGAGTGCCAGCAGCAGGACCACGATGAGGGCACGATTCATGCGCTGCGCAGTCTGCGGCGCGATCGACTCCGCCGCCGGCACCTCGGCATCGCGCTTCAGGCCGTCGGGCGTGAGCTCGAACACCCAGGCGAACACCAGCGCCGGCACCAGGCCGATGGCGAGCAGCGCGACCAGCACCCGCATGACCCAGATCGGTGCCTCGAACACCGGCAGCAAGGTCGCGCCCACCTGCACCAGCAGCCACGAAGCGACCATGTACAGACCCGCCATGCGGATCACGTTGCGGCGCTTGAGCTCGCTGAGGAAACGACTCACGTATTGTCCGCCGCCGACTCGCGCTCGGCCTTCCAGCGTTCGTAGGCGGTCTTCATCGCGCGAAAGCGCGGCTCCTCGCGCAGTGAATCCAGCCCGGGCATGGTGGACAGGCTGGCGTAGGCGAATGGCCCGACCATCTGCGCCACCGCGTCGAGATGATGCAGGGCACGCGCGGAATCGCCGGCGCGCGCGAAGGCCACGGCCAGCGCGGTGCGGCGCGAGGCATCCGCCCATGCATCCTTGGGTGCGTTCTCGAGATAATCCTTTTCGGCCGCGCGCACGCCGGCCAGGTCGCCCATCAGCCCGGGCAGCTGGCAGGGATAGTAGAAGTAGCCGCCGCTGGACGACCAGCCGCCCGGATACGGATTGTCGAGCTGGTCCAGGCGCGCCTTGATCTCGGCCAGGCGTTGCTTGCCGGCCTTGGTCTTGCCCATGGCCAGCAGGCCTTCGGCTTCCGCCAACGCATAGTGCTCCGGATAGTCCGGCGACGGACGCAGGCGTTCCGGCCAGAGCTCGGTGGACAGGGCGCGCTCGATACGCCGCGGGTCGCGGCTGGCCATGGCGATCTGGAACGGCAGCGAGGCGTAGTATTCGTTCGGCCCTGTTACCGTGGCCCAGGCCGCCTCGACATTGCCACGCATCATCTCGCTCTCCGGGCCGTGCATCTGCGCGTCCTGGCCCAGTTCGACCAGGCGCGCATGCAGCGGCGCGGCTTCGTCATCGCGGCCGAGGCTGAGCAGGGTGTTGGCCAGCTCCAGCATGATGTCGGTGTTGAGCGGGTCGAGGCCCAGCGAGTGCCGCAGCGCCTTGATGCAGTCATTGAAGCGTCCATCCCGGCGTGCCACCAGGCCACGCGCATACCAGGCCTCGGCCAGTTCGGGAGCGCGTTCGATGACGCGCGCCAGGGTTGCCTCGGCGCTGCCGTAATCGCGACCGCCCCAGTAATAGACATAGGCCTGGGCCAGCCAGGTCTCGATCGCCTCCGGCGCCAGCCGGCGTGCCTGCTCCATCGACACCAGGGCGGCATTCTTCGACGACGCGCCGCTGAAGCCGTACCAGTAGCTGGTCAACTGCGCGCGTACCTTGCGCGACCAGGCGTCGGCAAACTGCGGGTCGAGCGCAATCGCACGGTCGAAGTGCTGGATCGCGGCCTGTATCCGCTCGGGCGTGGCGCGATCCAGCGCCGCCAGCAACTTGCCCTGCAGGAACGCCTCGTAGGCCTGCAGGTCGTGGGTGGATCCGGTGGCGAGCGTGCTCGCTTCGGCCGAGCTCAACACCACCTGCATGGCTGCGGCGATGGCCTGGGCGATGTCCGCCTGGATCTCGAACAGGGTTTCGGTGCTGAGCGCGCGATCGTAGATCTCGGCCCACAGGTGCAGGTCGGTGCTGCCATCGATCAACTGCACGTTGACCCGAACCTGGTCGCCGGAGCGTTGCACCGCACCTTCAAGCACCACGGCGGCGCCCAGCTCTTGCGCAATTTCAGGAATCGAGAGCTTGCTGTCCATGTAATGCATCATCGAGGTGCGGGAGATCACCTTGAAGCCGGCGACCTTCGACAACTGGGTGAGCAGGTCGTCGTGGATGCCTTCGACGAAAAGCGCGTCGCCGGCCTCCGCGCTGCGATTGCGGAAGGGCAGCACCGCGATCAGGTCGCGGGACGAGGACGACGCCACTTGTGCTGTCTCCGCCGTGGTCGCGCCGCCGAACGACGACCCGAAGAAGTACTTGTCGACCGCGAAGTAGACCAGCGCCACCAGCAGCACCACGATGATGCTGCGGTCCAGGCGTCGCGCCGTCCGCGCCGATGCCTGCCTCTCTTCGGCGGAATCTCCGCTCCGCCGCGTGCGCCGATCAACACCCGTGTACTCGGCCCTGCGCTCCACCAGGTCGTCTTCGCGACGCAATCCCTGCGGCGTCAACTCGAACACCCAGGACACCACGAGTGCGGGGATGAAGCCGATCGCAAGCAGGATCACGACGGCGCGCGCCATCCAGTCCGGCGCCGCGAAGATCGGCAGCACGGTGCCGGCTACCTGGGTGGCCAGCCAGGCACCCACCAGGTACAGGCTGGCCATGCGGATCACATTGCGACGCTTGAGTTCGGCCAGGAAGCTCGATCGCTTCGGGGTGATGTCAGCTCCCTGGGTCTTGGGTTCGGTCATCGCCGGTACTCGAAGGCTGGGGTAGGGGCCGTGGCCCGTCGCGCGGCATGCGGCGGGAGCCCGACATTGCCAACGTACGCTACCACGCTCCGCTGGCGCGTCGCTGCGGCGTCGCGATCGAAGGCGGGGCCGCGTCAGGCCGCCTGCGCCACCTGGCAATCGGCCCGGACGAACAGGATCAGCACCGCCCCCGCGACGGCGAAACCCGCGCCGATCGCGATGGCCAAGGTCCAGCCGAAGGCCTGGGCGACGGCTGCCAGCAGCAGCGCGTTGACGAACCCCATCAGGTTGGCCCCGGTGTTCATCAGTCCCCCCGCCGCACCCGCATGACGGCCACCGATCGCCGTGGCCGTCGCCCAATACGGGCCTTCCGTGCTCTGGTTGAAAAAGAAGCACAAGCCCAGCATGGCCGCGGCCACTTCGGCGCTCGGATGCATTGCCACGCCGAGCAGCAGTGCGGCCGAGGCCAGCAGGCCGATCGCGATTGGCCAGCGGCAACCCCAACGCAGGCCGAGCCGCCGACACAACCGATCGCCGCTCCAGCCACCCAGAGCCGCGCCGATGCCCGCGCCCAGCCACTGTGCCGAGGTGAGGAAGCCCGCATCCTGCTCGGAGAATCCGCGCACCTTCACCAGGTAGTAGAACCCCCAGCTGAACACCACGTAGAACACGAAGTTCATGCAGGCGTAGCTCAGTGTCAGCAGCAGCGCATCGCGGTTCTTGAGCACGCGCAGCCAGGACGGCGACGCCAGGCCCTGCGGGTTGGGTTGCGACGCGAGTTCGACCGCATCGCGTCCGGCCGAGATCAACGCCACTTCGGCCGCATTGGCCGCGGGATGCTGTGCGGGTCGATCGCGCGCGTACCACCACCATGCGGCCGCGACCATGAAACCGAACGGCGCGAGCAGCACGAAGGCGACGCGCCAGCCACACGCGCCGATCAGCCAGGGCAAGGCTGAGGCTGTGAGCGCCAGCCCGATGGTCAGGCCGCTGCTGGTCAATCCATTCGGCAGCGCCCAGCCTCCCACCGGAAACCAGCGCTCGATGCTCGCCGCCACCACCGGAAACACCGGCGCATGCGCAACGCCGACCAGGAACTGCACGCAAACCAGGCTGACCAGGATCGCCCACGCCGGCGCCATGTCGATCGAGGGAACGGCGCCGGTGAGCGCGACCAGGGCCGCCCATGCCAGCGCGATCAGCATCAGCGCCTTGCGTGGACCAACCCGGCCGCCCCATACCCCGCCGGGAAACTGGAACAGCGCATAGCCCAGCGGAAACGCCGCCATCACCCAGCCCCACTGGATTTCGCTGAGTTGCAGGTTGGCCATCATCGTCGGCGCGGCGATCGAGAGATTGCCGCGCAGCAGGTAGGACACCAGGCTGATGGCCACGATCAGGCCGAGGATGCGCCAGCGCACCAGGCTTGGCCGCATCGATGGGTTGGCTACGACGCTCGAATCCGCCGCTGTCATGCGCCTGCTCCCTCCACGTCAACACAGATCGCACGCGCCGAATCGGCGTCGATCTTGCGCACCGCTTTGCGGCGCTTGAGCAAGGCGAGCAAGCTCATTCCGGCATGCCGCTGCAGTTCAGATGACCGCCACTGGCGGCTTGCACGCGGACGCAACCATCCGGCCAGCCGCGCGTTTGCCACAGACGTGCGATGCCGGCACTTTCGGCGTAGGCAAGAAAGCGCGGGCTCTCGCGCAATTCGCGGGTGGAAGGCAGCCACGCCATGCGCATCCAGAAGGACTGTCGGCGGTAGACGGCGCGCTGTGCGAACTGTTGTTCGGTCATCTCGAGCAGCGTGTCGTAGTCGCGGCTCATGATCAGGTACTCGATCGCGCCCTCCAGCGGTAGCTTGCGCAAGGTGGCGCGAGCGTCGGCATCGCTCGCGTCGACCAGCAGACGGCGGATCGCGGCAAAGCGCTGCGCCTCCACCTCGGATCCGGGCACCGGGATGAACTCGTCCCAGATTGCCAACGCCTGCTCGCGTTTGCCGCGCACGGCCAGATCGTAGGCGAAGACGAAGATGGCCGGATCCCAACCCAGCGCTTCGGCCCGACGTGCGGTTGCTTCGGCTTGCGCGTCGCGACCGGCGGACAGGTAGGCGATGGCGAGGTAGCCATTGTTGATGCCGGCCAGCGGATCCATGTTGCGCGCCTGCTCCAGCACGGCGATGGCCTCGTCGACATAGCCGGTCTGCAACAGCAGCATGCCGCGCCACATCATCGGGTTGGAGTCCTGCACGCTCAGCGCTGAAGCCCGTTCTAGCAAGGCAAGCGCGCCGATCTGGTCCGCGTCCAGCGCGCGCCACTGTCCTTCGAGCGCCAGCACCATCGGATGCTCCGGCGCGAGGGCGGCGGCGCGCTGCAGCGCGCTGTGCATCTGCCCCTTGGCGTGCACAGCCTCAACTTCAGCGTCGACATGGTAGCCGGGGGCCACAAACCAAGTGGCCGCCAGATAAGTCCACGCTTCGGCGAACTGCGGATCCTGCGTGACGGCCAGGGAAAGGTCCTGGATGGCTTCCAGCAACTCGTCGCGGCGATTGAAACGCGCCCGGCCCCGCAGGAAGGCCTGGTAGGCCTCCATATTGCCGGTGGAAGCGGTGACCGAGACCTGGCGCTTGCCGAGGATGCCTTCCAACTCGCCGGTGATGGCGCGGGCGATTTCTTCCTGTACCTGGAATATGTCGGTCAGCTCGCGGTCGTAGCTTTCCGTCCAGACGTGCTCATCGCCGCCGGCGTGGATCAGCTGCGCGGTGATGCGCACGCGCTGGTCTTGCCGGCGCACCGAGCCTTCCAGCACGTACGCGACGCCGAGCTGGCGGGCGATCTCCGGGATCGGCGTGTCCTTGCCCTTGAACGAGAAGGCCGAGGTGCGCGAGGCCACTTTCAGCCCGTCCACGTCGGCCAGCACGTTGAGCAATTCCTCCGAAATGCCATCGGCGAAATAGCCATTCTCGGCATCGGTGCTCATGTTGGCGAAAGCGAGCACGGCGATGGAAGCCTGTTGCGAGACGGGCGGCGTTGCCGCGGGCGCGGGCGGTGGACTGGCCGGAATGGCCTGGGCCGACTTCGCCGCGTTTGCGACCAGCACCGCCTCGCGCTGCGGTGCCAACACGAAGCGATCGAAGGCGAAGAATCCCAACGCCAGCAGCAGCACCACGATGATGCCGCGGTCGAGCCGCCGCGCCGTCTGCGGCGCGATCGACTCGGCCACCGGCACCTCGCCATCGCGCTTCAAACCTTCCGGCGTGAGCTCGAATACCCAGGCGAACACCAGCGCGGCAAGAAACCCGATCGCCAGCAGCACCACCAGTGCCTTCATCACCCACGCCGGCGCTTCGAACACCGGCAGCAACGTTGCCGCCACCTGCACCGCCAGCCACGCGCCGACCAGGTACAAGCCGGCCATGCGGATGACGTTGCGGCGTTTGAGTTCGGCCAGCAGGTTCACGGCACGAGGACCTCGATGCCGAGCGCCGGCGCGCGCGCCAGTCGCGCATCCCGCGTCGCCAGTGGCGCATCCAGCAGGCGCGCCAGCGCGACGTAACAGGCATCGTAGGTGCTCAGGTTGTCGCGCAAGGCCCACACGCCATCGAGCAGGAGGTCATGGCGATACTTGCGGATGCGCAGGGCGCGCAGTTGTTGCGGTAGTTCGGCACTTCTGCCGGACGGAATCGCGCCACTACGGTCGAGTTTGCGCAGTGCGCTCAGCACTTCGACATCGAGCAACTCCGGTGCCGCCAGATGCGTGTCAGCCGCCCACAACAGGGCTTCGATCGGCTGCGGGCGAAACCGCGCCAGCAGATCGACCACCACGGAAGCATCGACGACGATCAGGCGACTCACGCCGCATCGCGCTCGCGACGAATGAGCTGGGCGGACGACTTCTTCATGGCAAACGGTTCGGCAGCCGCCAGACGCTCACGCAACTCCGCCGACGAAGGCAGCGCTGCAATCGCGGCCAGTTCATCGAGCAGGAAATCACTCAGGCTTTTCCCGGCCAGCGCCGAACGGGCCTTGAAGATGCGGTGGATGCTGTCGGGCACATTGCGAATCTGGATCATCACGGCCATGGGTGATCTCCGACTACATGTGGGGTACATGTTAACATGCCGTCAGGATGTGCCTGACGAACTGACTTATTCTGGAAATCCCATCCGGCGCAGCAGCGCAGCAAGGCGCGGGTCGGAACGCAGCGGGTCCAGCGTCGGGTCGTAGGGCAGGCGCGACAACCCGGCGTCATTCACCGCGAAGCAGCGCTCCAGCCAGGCGAAAGCCTGATCCTTCTCGCCGCGCCAAGCGTATGCCTGCGCGATCTGGAAGGCGAAGCCGACGGCGTAATCCTCTTCCAGCGTGGCCAACAATTGCCGCGAGGCGGCGTCGTTGCCGCGGCTGAATTCGACCATGGCCATACCGGTGCTGCGCCACGGTTCCACCGCACGCTGGAAGTGTGCGGCGGCCTCGTCGATGTCAGCCTCCCGGAGCAAGCGGCTGCCAAGCCAGAAGTTCGACAAGTGTTGCTTCGGATCAATCGTCAACGCGCGCAGGTAAGCCTGCTTCGCCTTGGGAATATTGCCGGCCGCTTCCAGGAATCGCCCGAGTCGAAACCAGGCGTTCCCGGAGAGCGGGTCGGATGTCACGGCTTTGTTCGCTGCGGCCAGACCTTCCTCGCGTCGATCGAGGCTGAACAATAGTCCTGCGAAAGATGTAAGGGTCGCCGCCCGGTTGGGATCGAGCGCCAAGGCGCGGTCGAAATCGGTTTGCGCCCCGTGCCAGTCCGAGCGCAAGGAGAAGCGAGCGACGGCCCGCACGGCATAGCCGTCGGCAAGATCAGGAGCAAGCGCGATCGCCTGGTCGGCGGAGGCCAACGCGGCAGCAATCATGGCCTCGCGTTGCGCCGGGGTCTCGGTGAAATCGGCGAGCTGTCTTTGTACGTCGGCACGTTGCGCGTAGGCGTTGGCGTAGCTTGGATCGAGCGCAATCGCGCGGTCGAAAGCAGCCTGCGAGGCTTCCAGAAAGCTGCGCCCGCCGACGCGCCCACCGCTCATGCCAATGAGGTACTGCTCGTAGGCCGCCGTGTTGTTCGTCCGCTGGGTGCTGGCGATGCGCTGGTCGGGCAGCAGCTTGAGCTTGAGCGCGGCGACGACTTCGCGGGAAATCTCATCCTGCACCTTGAACACGTCGGTGAGGTCGCGGTCGTAGGTCTGCGACCACAGGTGCGAGCTGTCGGACGCGCGCACCAACTGCGCAGTGATGCGCAGCGTGTTGCCGGACTTGCGCACGCTGCCTTCGAGCACATGGGCGACATCGAGCGCCTTGGCGATGCTGGCCACGTCGAGCTCCTTGCCCTTGAACGAGAACGACGAAGTGCGCGCGATCACTCGCAGCTGCGCAATCTGCGCCAGCTGGTTGAGCAGTTCCTCGGACAGCCCGTCGGAGAAGTATTCCTGCTCCTGGTCGGAGCTCATATTGACGAAGGGCAGCACGGCGATGGATGCGCGCTGGTCGGTGGGTGTCGCCACGTCCGGGGCGCGGCTCTGAACGGCCTGCGCCGCGTTCGCAACCAGCGCCGGCTCGCGTTGCGGTGCCAGCACGAAGCGATCTAAGGCGAAGAATCCCAACGCCAGCAGCAGCACCACGATGATGCCGCGATCAAGCCGCCGCGCCGTCTGCGGCGCGATGGACTCGGCTACCGGCACCTCGCCATCGCGCTTCAAACCTTCCGGCGTGAGCTCGAATACCCAGGCGAACACCAGCGCGGCAAGAAACCCGATCGCCAGCAGCACCACCAGTGCCTTCATCACCCACGCCGGCGCTTCGAACACCGGCAGCAACGTTGCCGCCACCTGCACCGCCAGCCACGCGCCGACCAGGTACAAGCCGGCCATGCGGATGACGTTGCGGCGGCGCAGTTCGGCGAAGAGGTTCATGGCGAAGTCTTGGCGAAATAGCGCACATCCGGCAGGCTGTCGAAATCGGCATCCTGGGTCCACAGCGTCGCCTGGGCCGCCTGCGCAGTGGCATGCACCACGCTGTCAGCCCAGGGCAGCTTGTGGCGGATACCAAGCGACGCTGCGCGCAAGGCCAGCGCCGAATCCAGATCGATCACCTGGCTTTGCTGCATCACCGCGATGTACTGCAAGGCCGTGGCGCCTGCCTGGTCGATCATCGGGGTACCACCGGGGTCGATGGAGTGCTTGCCGCGCTGCCGGCGCCGACCATCGTGCTGCTGGTATCGCGCCAGTCGTTCATCGGCAAGCGCTGTTCCCGGCAGAATTGCATGGTCAGGGAGGAGGCGAGAAATTCCTCCACGTATTTCGCGTCCGGTGCCAGTCCTTCCCGGGTGATGAAGTCCATGTCCTGCCCAAGACTGCGCGCATCCGCGGCGTTCATGGCGCGCAGCTCCTCCAGGTCGGTCAGCAGGTGGTTGCGGGTCACGGCATCCAGCGCAATGGGATGGCCAAGCACCAGCATGCGCCCCCGCAAGCGCATGTAGTCTTCAGCGCGCAGGCGCATCCGCGCCATGGAATCGCCGAGACGACCGTACAAGGCCTGTCGCTGGGGCGACAGGCGACTCGCGGTACCGTCGGCCACCAAGGCATCCCAGATCGGGAAGCGGAACGGGCGCTGCGGCGCCATCAATGTACGGCGCATGCTCAAGCTGGTATGGATGGGGGCCGGATCCAGGCGCTCGCCGCTGTCCATGACCCTGCCGATCAATGCCGCCAACTGCGCGTCCACGCAAGGCGCGGTGGCATAGCGCTCCGCCGACCATCCGAACACGTAAGCCGTGTCTTCGCGCAGGCGCGCTTCGCCGTCCGTCACCTTGTTGCGCCAGTTCCAATCCTGCACCGCCTCGCTGGCGGCCAGCGCGATCGCCACGCCCAGCACCACGATCAGGATCTCGCTCCAGAAAGCCTTCCAGCCCATCGAGGGCGCGAAACGCTGCCAACGCGAGCGGCGCGCGGGTGCGGTCGCGGTTTGCGCGGCGACGTCCCGGTCCGACGACGAAGTCATGGCTGTTCCTTGGCAATGGCGATCAGGAACTCGAACACCTGGACATTGTTGCCGGTCATGTCGTTCAGGCGTGTCTCGAGATCGGCGATGCGCAGGCGCAGCAAGCGCAGGGTCTGCGGGTCCGCGCGCAGCGCCTCGGCGGCCGCATCGATGGCGTCCGCGGGCAGTCCCGTGCTGCAGGGGTACTCGAGTACCTTGTCGTAGCCGGTGTAATCGCCAACCGCGAGGAATCTGTCTCCGCAATGTTTGCCGAGCGCGCGCTGCACCTCGGTGGGCACGCTCATGCGGAAGTGCTCGCGGTAGCGCGATTCAATGCCCTCGCGCACCAGATGGTCGACGGTGGGCAGGTTGTAGACCTGCACGACGTTCTGTCGCAGGTCCTGGTCCAGGATCAGGCCGATGTTGCCGGTCGAAACCAACTCGTCATAGGTCGAACGACGGCTGGCACTCTGCCTGTACTGGGTGGCGCGGTAGGCGTTGACCAGGAATTCCTCGTTCGATTGCGTGGCGGTGCTGATCAGTGTCGCCACCGCGGCCTCGGCCGCAGCGCGCACATCGCGGTGGTACTCCAGCAAAAACTGATAACGCCAACTCTCGTGGCGCACGTCTGCCTTGAGTTGCGCGGTGTAACCATCGGCCTTGTCGCGGGTGAGTCGCGCCTCGTTCCAGTTCGCCACCTGGATGCCGAGGAACACGCCCAGCACCAGCAACACGAACTCGATGAAGATCGCGATCCAGTTCTGTTCGCGCAGGTGCTGGGCGAGGCGGCGGAAGATCATGGCGTGTTCTCCGGCAAAGCAGGCTGGGCATCGAGTGCTGCCAGTGCTTGTTCGGTCGACGCGACATCGCCGCGGATGTTGGCATGTGCCGAGAACACGTCCGAATACTGATAGCGCAGATTGGCCTGGACGGCCGGATCGGCGCGCAGCGCCGCGGCCGTGGCCGCGATCGTTTCGGGCGCAAGGTCGAGCGAGCAGCCCGGCATGAAGCCGGTGATCTTCTGCGCATCGTCCCGGTGGTCGCTGCATCCGGCCCGCATCGCCTGCTGCACCCCCAGCGGAATCACCTTGCGCACACGGTTGCGATAAGCGGACCGGATCAGGATCTCGTAGGTGTCGCGCGAGGTATCGAAGGCGTAGTGCTCGGCCGCCTCGCGCGCCACGCGGGGCGGAAGCAGGCCGATATCTCCGGACGACACGACTTCGTCCCAGGTGGCGCGCGCCATCGGATTGAAATTGATTTCGCTCGCACGATACGCGGAGACGACCAGGTCCATCGCATCGGACTGCGGATCGGCGAGCAGCACGTCTGTACGGACGACGCTGTCCAGCACCGCACCGTAGTAGGTCACCAATTCGCGCAATGAGGTCAGATCCTGTTCGAGGTCCGCATGGAGGCGCGCGGCGTACGCGCGACCGATGCGCTCTTCCGCGAGCGACGCGTTCCAGTTCGCCACCTGGATGCCGAGGAACACGCCCAGCACCAGCAGCACGAACTCGATGAAGATCGCGGCCCAGTTCTGTTCGCGCAGCTGTTGCGCGAGGCGGCGCAGAATCATCGGCGTCGCGCTCCACGCATCGTCGCTTGCGCGATCAACGACTCCAGGCGCTCCTCGCAATCGAACGCCGCCGCCGCGGAGCGAACGGCAGTGAGGTCGGTCTCGGGATTGTGGGCGAGCAATTGCACGATATCGGCGAGATCGGAGAGCCCGCCAGCGTAGAGTTTGAGCGCCACCAGGTCTGCAAGGGTGACGCAACGCAGTGGGCTGTCCGGCAACGGCTCCGCACGTGCAATGGCCCTGGCGGCAGGGTTAATGGCGAGGTGCCCCGGGTTGCGGAAATTGACCACCTCGACCACATCCTCCGGCTCGCCCGACGCATCTTCGGATCGCCAGACCACCAGCACGCCACCGAGCGGGTCT
The DNA here is from genome assembly GCA_022647565.1 of Chiayiivirga sp. Taxonomy (GTDB): domain Bacteria; phylum Pseudomonadota; class Gammaproteobacteria; order Xanthomonadales; family Xanthomonadaceae; genus JALCLA01. Next base: position 345,671 of record JALCLA010000002.1, on the reverse strand, counting down.
TCGGCGTCCGGCATCCGCAACACGGTGCGCAGGCCAGCGGAGAGCAGCGCCTGTTCCAACGCTTGCAGTTGCGCAGATGGATCCACCACGATCGCCAGATCGATGTCTCCCGTGCCGCGGATGTAGCGATGGACGGCCAGAGCCGCCGCACCAATCAGCGCCGTCTCGAACCCGAGTTGTTTCGCGGAGAGTGCAACCTGCTCAGCGAGTGCGAACGAGGCGCTTGGATCGAGCATGATCGCCGAGCTTGCGCAACATCCGACCTCGCTGACCCAACGCCAGCGCCCGCAACACGCGCTCGCGCGCGGTCGTCGGCGCGGGGGTCGGGAGACCGGGCGCGCTGACGCTGAATCGTCGGGCAGGCGTGATCGGGATCATGGCCGGAGTCTGAATTCAGGGGGCAATGGCGTCAAGCAACCTGCCGTGTTCGGCGCCGCGCACGGTCGATCGCGGCCCAGTCTTGCTCGCGCAGGTGCTGGGCGAGGTGGCGGAAGATCATGGTGCTGATTCCGGATCGAGTGTCGCGAGGATCTCGTCGATCAGCGCGAGTTGGCGCTTGCGCACGGCGAGCGCATTGTTGGCGTTACGACTCAGCATCTTGACCGCCACGGCGAAATCGCGGTCGCTGCGCATGCCGGCGATGTCGTACGAGATCAATTGTTCGCGAATCCCCGACAGCGCGCGCTCCTCGCCGACCGTGCGGGTAACGAAGTAGCGCGCCAGGACGGGCGCTTGCAGGTTCATGTTGTCGCCGGTCAGCCTCGCCGCTTCCTGCAGCAAGCCTGTCATGCGGTCGTACTCGGCAAGCCGGTCGCGCAACACGGGATTCTCGATTCGGCTCAGCTGTCCCTCCGAGCGCATTTCCACGTAGGTGGCGGGCAAGGGTGGTGGAATCCGGCTGGATACCAGGGCATTGAAGCCATCTTCCATCCGCTTGTCGTCGATCTTCGCATCGCGCATGGACGCATCGTCCATGCGAACGATGCTCAGGAGCAATTCACCGCCATCGACGGCGTCGCGATAGATCAGGAAGTGCTCCTGGATTCGATCACGGATGCCGACGAAATCGACACGCAATCGCTCGAGGTAGTGGGCCTGGCGGGCTGTTTGTTGCCTATCGTCGTTCCAGTTCGCCACCTGGATGCCGAGGAACACGCCCAGCACCAGCAGCACGAACTCGATGAAGATCGCGGTCCAGTTCTGGTCGCGCAGGTGCTGGGTGAGGCGGCGGAAGATCATCGCGGCGCTGCTTCGGTACGTTTGCCATCCGGTTCGAGCAGGGCCATCACCGCGTGCGCCTTTGCCTGCTGCAGGCGGACATTGAGCACGTGGTTGTACGAAGCGTTGGCGAACGTGTTGAGCGCCGTTTCCAGACCCGGATCAACGGCCAGTTGCACGAGGTCCACATCGGCCCAGGGATCCCCGCCGTTGCGCAAGATGTCATCCGGGTTCATCTGCGCCGGATGGGCCCCGCGATCGAAGCGCAGGTGCTTCACCAGTGTCGACCGCTGCGGGTCGGCGCGCTGCATCAGCACATCGTAGGCCTTCAGGGTGAAGCCGGCCTGCGTGTCGTAGTCGGCAAGCGCTTCGCGCAAGCGCCGGTCACGAAGCAGTCCCAGCCGTCCGGCGGAGAGCAGCTCGGCATAGCTGGCGGCGCGCGGCGCGGGGATCCGGCTGCCCATGGTGGCATCCAGGTCACGCAGCATCTCCGCCTTGGCACGCGGCCATGTGCCCAGCTGGCGGAACGCGTCGAGGTCGTTGATCAATCGGATCGGCGCGAACGCGGTGTTCTCCCACCGGGTCATGTTGATGGTGAGTCGCGCATCGATGGCGCCGAAATCGCGTTGCAGCCGCGCGATGTACTCGGCTTCCAGCGCGCGTTCTTGCCGCGCCTCGTTCCAGTTCGCCACCTGGATGCCGAGGAACACGCCCAGCACCAGCAGCACGAACTCGATGAAGATCGCGGCCCAGTTCTGTTCGCGCAGGTGCTGGGTGAGGCGGCGGAAGATCATGTACGTTCCTTGGGTAGGGCTGCGTCGTCAGTCACAGCGGTAGTCGCCCATCGCCACGCGTTGACAGAGATCGGGTGGGCCGTACTTGTCCCAGAGTGCGTAGAAACCCCGCTCGCGCAGGAACGCGTGGAAATCGGGGAGCGCGCGAATCGGCTCGCCCGCCCGACTCCACAGGCGCACCGAAATGTCGGAGGGGTCGCCGATGCCCTGCACGCGCCATATCTGGAGTGCGCGCGCCGGCTGCCCCAGTTTCGCGAACATCAGCGGCATCGTGCCGTCGGCCTGCCCGGGATGCGCCGCGAGATGTGTCTCCAGGAGCTGCACTGCGCGTTGTCGTGCAGAGGGATCGTTGCCATACAGGCCGGCACCCAGCAGGTCGACGCTGCCGGCGGGGAGCTTCTCCAGCAGGACCCGTGCGCCGTCCGGCCACAATCGCAGCGCTGCTGCGCTATCGCCACGCGCGAAGGCGAGGTCCGCCAGTTCGCGACCGGCGAAGCGCAGGCCGTCGGATCGGGCACGTTCGAGATACTGGCGCGCGCGCTCCGCGTCGCCCGCATTCATGTACAGGATGCCGCGCCAACGCACCAGGTTCGGCAAGTGCGGGTCGATCTTCAGTCCGTGTTCCATGCGTGCCGCGCCTTCGCGCACGTAGCCGGACATCGCGAGGCCGAGGCCGGCCCAGAAGTTGGCCGTGACATCGTCCGGGTCCACGGCCAGGGCGCGGTCGTACGCCTCGCGCGAGTCGATCAAGCCGTCGCGCAGTTTGCCGTGCATGTTGGCAATCGCCGCCCAGGGCTCGGCCAGGTTCGGATCCAGTGCCAAGGCCGCGTTGGCCGCTGCCAGTACGGTCTGGTGTGCCGCGTCGACGTGGACCTTGTTGAACGAGGTGCTGACCGCCTCCATCGCCGCCATGCGTGACCAGGCGCGCGCGAACTTCGGATCGAGGTCGATCGCGTGCTTGAGCGCCGCGATGCCTTCCGGAAAGCGCTGGTAGTCGCGCCGATCGAAGATGGATGTCGCCTTCAGGTAGAGCTCATAGGCGTCGGGATGGGTGGTGGCCACCGGCACCAGCCGCGCATCGGCACCGCCTTCCAGCACCACCTGCAGTTGCCCGGTGATCGCGCGCGCGATCTGGTCCTGCAACTCGAATACGTCGGTCAGATCGCCGTCGAAGGTCTTGGACCAGAGCTGGATTCCATCGCTGGCACGTACCAACTGGGCGTTGATGCGCACCCGGCTGTCCTGCTTGCGCACGCTGCCTTCGAGGATATGCGCCACACCCAGCGTGCGGCCAATCTCGCGCGCGTCGACGTTGCGACCCTTGAAGTGGAACGAACTGCTGCGCCCGGCGACGCGCAACTCGCGCACCTGGCTCAGTGCGTTGAGCACGGCTTCGGCCATGCCGTCGGAGAAATAGCCCTGGTCCGCGTTCGGGCTGAGATCGTTGAAGGCCATCACCGCGATCGATTTCTCGGGAGTTGCCGGCGTGGACACCGGCGCCTGATCCGGCGTGGCACGCTGCGCGAACCACACCCGCTCGATCGCCATCATCGCGATCACGGTCGCGAGGCCGACGAGGATCAGGCGATCCATGCGCCGCGCGGTCTGCGGCGCGATCGATTGCTCCAGCGGCACTTCGGCATCGCGCTTCAGGCCTTCGGGCGTCAGCTCGAACACCCACGCGAACACCAGCGCCGCGATCAAGCCAATCGCCAGCAGCGCGACGACGACCTTCATCACCCACGCCGGTGCCTCGAACACCGGCAGCAGCGTTGCCGCGACCTGCAGCACCAGCCATGCGCCGACCAGATACAGCCCGGCCATGCGAATCACGTTGCGGCGTTGCAGTTCCCCCAGCAATGACATGGTGGCCCTCCCCCGGGCACAGTGCCGTCCAGCCTAAACGAAAACGGGCGCGATCAGGCGTTCCGCCGCGCCTCTCGCAGGCGCGCGTGGTCCGCGACACGCGTCGCGCTCGCTACCCACCCTTGCTCATCCGATGCTTCCGCGGACCCACGACTTCACGGTCGCGGGCGACCTGCATGGGAACGAAGGGCCGGCCTCCCGCCTGACGCGGCGAGTAGCCACGGTCTGCGGCGTGCACAAGAAAAAGCCCGCGGGTCGCTCCGCGGGCTTTCGGGTCAGGCTGGATCCGGCGTGGGATCAGTAGCGGTAATGCTCCGGCTTGTACGGACCTTCCACCGGCACGCCGAGGTAATCGGCCTGCTCCTTCGTGAGCGTGGTCAGCTTCACCCCGATCTTTTCCAGGTGCAGGCGCGCCACTTCTTCGTCCAGCTTCTTGGGCAGGATGTAGACCTTGGCCTCGTAGGTGGCCTTGTTGGCCCACAGGTCGATCTGGGCGAGCGTCTGGTTGGAGAACGAGTTCGACATCACGAAGCTGGGGTGGCCGGTGGCGCAGCCCAGGTTCACGAGTCGGCCTTCGGCCAGCAGGAAGATCGCACGCCCGTCCTTGAAGGTGTACTTGTCGACCTGCGGCTTGATGTTCAGCCGCACCGCGCCGCTCGCATTGAGCTTGTCGACCTGGATCTCGTTGTCGAAGTGGCCGATGTTGCAGACGATGGCCTGGTCCTTCATCGCCTGCATGTGCTCAAGCGTCAGCACGTCCTTGTTGCCGGTGGTGGTGACGTAGATGTCGCCGCGACCGAGCGTGTTCTCGACGGTGTTGACCTCGAAGCCTTCCATCGCGGCCTGCAGCGCGTTGATCGGATCGATCTCGGTGACCACGACGCGGCAGCCGTAGGCGCGCAGCGAGTGCGCCGAACCCTTGCCGACATCGCCATACCCGCAGACCACGGCGACCTTGCCGGCCAGCATCACGTCCATGGCGCGCTTGAGGCCGTCGGCCAGCGACTCGCGGCAGCCGTACAGGTTGTCGAACTTGCTCTTGGTGACCGAGTCGTTGACGTTGATCGCCGGCACCAGCAGCTTGCCGGCTTCCAGCATCTGGTAGAGACGATGCACGCCGGTGGTGGTCTCTTCCGAGACGCCCTTCCATTCCTTCACCACGGTGGTCCAGAAGCCGGGGCGCTCCCTGGCGACGCGCTTGAGCAGGTTCTTGATGATCTGCTCTTCGTGCGAGCCCGAGGCCGAATTCACCCAGCTGCTGTCGCCCTGTTCCAGTTCGTAGCCCTTGTGGATGAGCAAGGTGACGTCGCCGCCGTCGTCCACGACCAGTTCCGGGCCCTTGCTGCCGGGGAAGGTGACGGCATCGAGGGTGCAATCCCAGTATTCCTCCAGGGTCTCGCCCTTCCACGCGAACACCGGCGTGCCGGTGGCGGCAATCGCGGCAGCGGCGTGATCCTGGGTGGAGAAGATGTTGCAGGAGGCCCAGCGCACGTCGGCGCCGAGGTCCTTCAGGGTTTCGATCAGCACGGCGGTCTGGATCGTCATGTGCAGCGAGCCCGTGACGCGCACGCCCTTGAGTGGCTTGGCGGCGGCGTACTTCTTGCGGATCGACATCAGCCCCGGCATTTCCTGCTCGGCGATGTCGATTTCCTTGCGGCCCCAATCGGCGAGCGCGATGTCGGCGACCTTGTAGTCGGGCTTGAGGTTCATTGCAGCGTTCATTCGGATAGCTCCGTTGGGCAACCGGCCACTGGCGGAAAGGGGGACCGATCGCGTGAACGGGCGCGGTTGGATCGGGAACCGCCATCGAGCCTGATCCCGGAACGTCCGCGTTGCGCGGGCCGGACTTGCAGCGCCCCTCGATGGGGTGGCCTGGGGCCGGGCGGGATTATACGCGCCCGCGCCGGCGCGGCGAACCAACGCCTGTGACCGTGTCGACGCCCTGGGTCGCGGATGACATGATTCGGCGCCTCGGGGTCCACGCGAAGCGATCAATGCGCACCACGTTCCGGTTTCGGTTGCTGGCGACTTGCCTCGGTGCGGCGGCGTCCCTGCCGGTCGCGTTCCCGTCGGTCGCGGCGGATGCGATCCTCCCGACATCGCCCGACTCGTACCTGAACCAGGCCAACGGCGTGCGGCGTGCCACCGATCGCCCCTGGATGCCGGAAGCCGGGCGCTTGGGAAATCTGCGCCATTTGCAGATCACGGCGAGCGATTGCGTGGTGCGTGTGGTGTCCGGGAACGAGAATCGGGTGTTCCCGGGCACCCGCGAGGTGATCGTGGTCGAGCAGTCGCGGGTGCTGGATGCCGACCCGGACGAACAGCCGGTGCCGCGTGACGTGGTGTTGGCACCGGATGGGGCGCAGGCCTGTCCGGGTCACGGATCGTGCGGCGTGTCGGTCACTCCGGCTGCGCTGGCACCGAAGGTGGGGAGCGGCGGGAACGTTTGCTTCACCGTGCAACTCGCCACCGCGCACGATCTGCTCGTGGGTGGCGACGGGCTGACACTGCTGGTGGATCGCGTGCGCCAACCGGCGTTGCGAATCGCGTTCAATCCGGGCTATCGCATGCAGGCGTGGATGGAACAGGTCGAGCTCGGACTGCTGGCGTTCTCCGCCAATGCGCCGGTACGGGTCGGGGGCACGGGACGCATCGATTTCCTCGGAGCCAGCAGCTCGAACGGCGGCAGCGTGATGTATCTGCACGAATTCGATGCGCGCCACGTGGGGCTGTCGAGCACCACGACGGGAACGCAATGGTCGATCCGGATCGGCGCCGAAACCCGGGCGAGCTACCACCAGCCGGCGCGCGCGGCGGGAGCGTTGGCCAAGCACTACGGGGTGGAGATCGACGGCATGGTGGAGCGGCTGGAAGTGCCCGCGAGCCGCGTCGACCCGCAACCGCTCAGCGACGCGACGCGTCGTGCGGCGCGCTCGTTGCGCGACGCGGTGATGCAGCGTGCCGGTCCGAAGCCAGTGTTGCCACGGCCCCTTGCGGACTTGCCGACGGCGGCATCAGCCGCCGCATCCTTGCCGCAACAGCCCAGCCAGCGCCTGGCGCAGGTTGCGGCGCGATATCTGCCGGCATCGGTACGGCTCACCGAGGTTGCCTTGTGGACGCGGGGCGGACGCATCGAAGGCGTGGCGGGCGATGCCGGCACGGCGCGCGACATCTCGAAGCGGCTCCTGGCCTCGGGCGAGTTCACCCACGCCAGCGGTGGCGGCGGAACAGCCGTTGAAGGCGGCTTCCACTTTTCGGTGCAGGTTTCCTTTGCCTGCGAGGCGCCGGGAACGGCCAGCGAGTGTCCGGGCAGTTTCCCGCCCGGCCTGCGTCGCTACACCACGGCGCAAGTGAGGATGCGCCTCACCGAATTGCTTGGCCCGGATGTGACGCTGGATACGGTGCACCTCGAAGGGAGCGCCATCGAGATGCGTGGCGTCGCGCCCAATCAGGCGCAGGGTCGTGCTGCGCTCGAGCGCCTCGGGCAGGAACGCGGTTTGTTCCGAACCTCGGTCAGCGGCTATGACACCTCCGGCGCGGAACCAGCGCAGATCCAGGCCACGCTGTACCTGACCTGCCCGGTGCCGCCGAAAGCGGACGGCGTCTGCGTCCCGCGCGGCGAATAGCGAGGCGGCAGCCGCGCCGCGTGCGCGTGCCGTCTGGCGTTGAGGGATTTCTCACACCGCGCACGGCATCCCACGCTAGACTCGGCCGGCCATGACCCCGGCCCCTGGTCCCGATTCCGATCTGACTGCGCTGATCCGCCGCTGGCAGGATGGCGACACCGACGCGCGCGAACATCTGATGGCACTGGTGTACGACCGGGTGCGTGCGATCGCGGCGCAGTCGCTGCAGCGCCAGGCCGGAGCCACGCTGTCGCCCACGGAACTGGCGCACGAGGCGCTGATGCGCTTGCTCGGTGCCGATGCCGGCTGGGTGGATCGACGTCATTTCTTCCATGTGGTGGCGCAGGCCACGCGCCAGGTGCTGGTGGATCGCGCGCGCAAACGGCTGAGCGAGAAGCGCGGCGCGGGTGCCGAGGCGCTGCCACTGAGCCAGGCCGAGGGCATCGGCCGGCTCGACCGCGATGACGACCTGATCCGCGTGGACCAGGCCCTGTCGGAGCTGGGCGCAACCGACCTGCGCCAGGCGCGGATCGTGGAGATGACCTATTTCGGCGGGTTCTCGCGCGAGGAAATCGCCGAAGCCCTGGAAACCTCGGTCAGCACCGTGGATCGCGACCTGCGTTTTGCGCGGGCGTGGTTGAAAGACGCGCTGCGCACATGAGCGGGCCGGTGTCGCCGGCGTCGCACCTGCAACTGGCGGAACTGTTCGAGCGCATCGCCGCGTTGCCGCCGGCCGAGCGCGAGCTTGCCCTCGCGCACTGCGATGCCTCCACGCGCGAGCGATTGCAGCGGTTGCTTGCGGCGGACGCGCAGGCCGACGATCCGATGGCGCAGGCCATCGCGCATCAGGCGCAGGAACTGTCCCAAGCCAAGAGCACCGGCGCACGTTTGGGTGCGTATCGGGTGCTGCGCGAACTGGGCGTCGGTGGCATGGGCGCGGTGCTGCTGGCCGAGCGCGCCGATGGCCAGTTCGCACAGCAGGTGGCGGTCAAGCTGATCCGCGGCTTTCCCACCGCCGACGGACAGCGTCGCCTGCGCCAGGAGCGGCAGATCCTGGCGCAGCTCGATCACCCCAACATCGCGCACCTGATCGACGGCGGCGAGGCCGAAGACGGGCAACCGTTCGTGGTGATGGAGTTCGTCGATGGCCTGACCCTGCTCGACCACATCGCACGCGCGCGGCTCGACCTGCGCGCGCGCCTGGCGCTGTTCGACAAGATCGCCGCCGCCGTGCAGCACGCGCACGAACGCCTGGTGATCCATCGCGACCTCAAACCCGGCAACGTGCTGGTGCGTGCCGATGGCGAGCCCAAGTTGCTCGACTTCGGCGTGGCCAAGCTGGTGGATCTGAGCGCGGCCTCGGATCCGCGCCAGACTTCCACGCGGGTCTGGACGCCAGGCTATGCCAGCCCGGAGCAGCAGGCCGGCAGCGTGGTGACCACGGCGTCGGACGTGTATGCGCTCGGCATCATGCTGCGCGAGATGCTCACTGGCGAGCGCGCGCCGGGGCAGGGCGGCCACCTGCCGCCGGGTTTCGCGGCGCTGTCGCTGGCGGCCGACTTGCGCGGCATCCTGGGCAAGGCCTCGGCCGAGTCGGCGCGCGATCGCTACGCCACGGTCGAAGCCCTGCGCGCCGACCTGCAACGCTGGCGCGATGGCCGGCCGGTGCAGGCGGCGCCGGACACCGCGGCGTATCGCCTGCGCAAGTTCATCGGGCGGCATCGGCTGGGCGCGGCACTGAGCCTGATCGCGCTGCTCGCGATCGCGGCCTTCGTGTGGCGGCTGGAACGCGAACGCGAGCGCGCCCTGGTGGCCGAAGGCCGTGCCACCGCTGCCCTGGCCGCGGCCGAGCGCGACGCGGCCACCGCGCGCGCCGCGCTCGATTTCCTCACCGATGCCTTCGGCGCGGCGATGCCCGAGCACGCCATGAGTTCGCAGGTCAGCGTGCGCGACCTGCTCGATCACGCCCGCGCCGAACTCGACAAGCGCATCGCGGCAGAAACACCGCTGCGCCAGCCGATCGAGCGCCTGCTCGGGCATCTCTACCACTCGCTGGGCGAGCCGCGCATCGCGGCCGAGCTGCTGGCTTCGGGCTTGCGCGGGGTGGAAGCCAAAACGCGCTTCGATGCGCTCGCGCTTGCGGACGACTACGACGTTTATTCCGGTTCGCTCGGAATGCTGGAGCGCGGGGCCGACGGGCTGGCGGCGGCGCAACGCGCGGCTGAATTGCGCCGACACTTCGCGCCGGGCGATGCGGAGCAGGAGTTGCGTGCCCTCGATCAGCTCGGTTACGGGCATTACCGCAACCAGGAATTCGACCAGGCCGAACGCGACTGGTCGCGCGCGCTGGAACTGGCCGAGGCCTTGCCGACGCCGCCGCCCGATGTGGTCACCAATATCTATCAGGCGATGGGCGGAATGGTGGGCTTCCGCGGCGACCAGGTGCGGGCGCTGGAACTGGCCGACGCCGGCCTCGCCTTCGCCCGCAAGCACGTGCCGGAGGCATCGCCGCTGCGCATCAACCTGATGCGCATCCGGGGCGAGGCACTCTCGGCCCTGGGACGCGCGCCCGAAGCCGAGGCCACCTTGCGCGAAGCCATCGCCTTGCAGGAGCGCACCGGCGGCACGCGCGGCTCGCGCCTTGCCAATCTCTACAACTCCCTCGGCGTCGCCTTGAACGAGCTCGGGCGCTATCGCGAATCGCTCGATGCACTCGGGCGCTCGGCCGAACTGGCCGCGGCCGCCAGCAATGCGCCAGTGGACAGCGCCATTGGGTGGTCGAACCGGGCGGCGGTGAAGGAGAGTGCCGGTGACTATGCCGGTGCGCTGGCCGATTTCGAGCAGGCGCAGGTGCTGGCCGAGCGCGGCGAGCCCGATCCCGATGCGCTCTCGCGTCGCATGCTGGACCGCAACTACGCCCGCAGCCTCGGCCTTTCCGGCCAGCACGCGCGCGCGCAGGAGCGTTTCATGCACCTGCGCCAGCGCGCGCGCGAACTCGATGGCGAGGATTCCTTCGAGTACGCCATGACCACCTGGCAACTGGTGGTGCTGGCGAAGTACCGGCGCGATCCCGCCACCGGGCTGGCCCTGCTGGACGAGGCGCGCACCCGCTTTGCCGCGCTGGTGCCGGCCGAACACCCGGTGTTCGCACACGCGCAGCGCGCGCGCGCCGCCTTCGCGCTGATGCAGGGCGATCTGTCCCTGGCGGAAAGCGAGCAGCGTGCGGCGCTGGCAGCCTTCGAGGCCGCTTCCGTGCTGCCCGTGGACCTGGCGATTGCACGCGCCGAGCTGGCCGATATCGCGGATCGGCGCGGTCGCCGCGACGAAGCGCGCCGCTTGATCCGGCAGGCGCTGCCCGTGCTGCGCGATGCGCTGTTGCCGACCGAAGTCACACGAGCTGCTGCCGAGCAGGTGGCGCGGCGGCTCGGAATGTCGCCGGGTTCCTGACCCCGCGACCGCGGCATTGCGGTTTCCGGCCTGCTTCCGCGTATCAGGAGGCAGACTGTCTGGCGGGAGCCGCTCATGTCGAAGTCCCTATTCGTTTCGCATGGCCTGTTGCGTGCGCTGGCCCTGGCGATCTGCTTCGCGCCCAGCGCGCCGGTGGGCGCGCAATTCCTGCTGGCGCGGATCACGCCGCCCGCGCCGGAAACCGAGGCCGAAGGCACCACCCGCCAGGTCGACGTCTCGGCCGACGGCCGCACCCTGGTGTTCGCGACGGAGGCGCGCAACTGGTTCCCGGGCCAGCTCGTGGGGGACAGCGTGATTGCGCTGGACCTTGGCACCGGCGCGTTCGAAAGCGTGGCGCGCAACGGCATGGGCGCGGCATTGAATGGCAACACCTTCACCCCGGTGGCTTCGGGCGATGGGCGCTATGTCGCCTACACCACGGCCGCGAGCAATCTCGGCCTGGGCTTTGCGACCAGCGGCAGCCACGCGGTGCGCAAGGATCGGGTCACCGGCGCGCTGCAACTGGCCAGCACCAGCCTGATCGGCATGCCGGCGTCCGGTTCGGCCTCGGGCCAGGCGCGCGAAACCTCGATCTCCGCCGATGGTCGCTTCGTGGCGTTCCGTTCCGATGCCGCCAACCTTGTTGGTGGCGACGGCAACGGCGCAGACGACCTGTTCGTGAAGGACCTCGACAGCGGCGTGATCGAGGCCGTGTCACGCGATCTGGGCGGGGCCTTCACTTCGGCCGGCGTGGTGTACTCGACCTCGCACGCGATCTCGGGTGACGGACGCTACGTCGTGTTCCAGAGCGGTGCGGGCAACCTCGTGCCGGGCGTGGGCAGCGGCACGATCCGGGTTTACCTGCGCGATCGGCAGAACGGCGTGACCGAACTGGTGAGCCGCAACAGCGCCGGCGAGCCGGCCGGCAGCCAGTCCGACAACGCCTCGATCTCGCCCAGCGGTCGCTTCGTGGCCTTCCGATCCTTTGCCTCGAACCTGGGCGGCAGCGGCGGTGGCCTGTTCGTGCGCGATCGTGTCGCGGGCACCACCACGCCGGTGCCGCGTCCGAGCCTCGGAGGCAGTCTCGCCAATGGCTGTCGCGAGAACGACGTGTCCGACGTCGGCAGCGTGATCCAGAGTTGCTTCTTTCCGGCACCGACCAAGGATCAGGTCTACCTGCACATCCCCGGTGCCAGCGGTACGCCCTTTCTGGTGAGCAGCGATGTTGCCGACGTACCGGGCAACGATCTCTCCGGTGCCTCGCTGGCGGTGGACGCCAGCGGGTTCGCGATGGCCTTCGAAACGCTCGCCACCAACCTCATCCCGCCCGATGCGAACGGCGTGTCCGACGTGTACGCCTTCGTCGAACTGGGCTTCCTCAACGGCATCTTCGCGGACGGCTTCGAGGACTGAACTCGGCAGGCCGCGCGTGGGCGAGCGGAACGAGCCGCAACAGCGGGATGGTTCCCGGCAAGCGGAATGGGTCGAGTGAGCGGGGGAGTTGCGGCGAAAAGAAGCGGTGACTCGGTTTCCTGTTTGGGTTCCCAGACTGGAACCGCTTCGTGCGCCCTGCGTAGTGCGCAGTGACTCTCACTGCACGGGCGATGACGATGCGGTCCCTCACTACGGCCCGAGTGACGTAAAACATTGTTTGACGCCCACCGTCAGATCCCTCATGCTTGGTACAACCATGCTGAAATGGAGAGGGCAATGGAAGTCGCGCTCAAGAAGATGGGCAACAGCACCGCGGTCGTTATCCCGCCGCCCGTACTCAAGGACTTGGGGGTTTGTGCAGGCCAACGCCTCACGCTGAGCACGACACCGGACGGCAAGATCGTGTTAACGCCCAAGCACAAGTACGCACTGGCCGACATGATCGCCCAATGCGACCTGAAAGCCGCGCCTCCCCTCGATCTGGCGCCTTGGGATGTGGCGCGCCCGGTGGGCGGAGAGGTTCTTTAGTGGCCGGGTTCGACCGGGGCGACATCGTGTACGTGCCATTGGACCCAACGATGAGACACGAACAGCAAGGCACCAGGCCAGCGCTGGTCCTGACTACGAAAGAATTCAACAAGCTCGGCGATGTGCTGGTGGCACCGATTACGCAGGGGGGAGACTTCGCGCGCTACGCCGGCTTTGCCGTCGCGTTGAGCGGATCCGGATGCAAGACGCAGGGAGTGGCCCTGGTGAACAAGATCCGCATGCTCGATCTGGTTGCCCGCAAGGCACGCAAGGTGGAGCGTGCGCCCCAGAGCGTCATTGACGACGCCATCGGACGATTGGTGGCCCTGCTGGATTGATCGATGCCCCGTACCCGCGGGCGAGACAGGTGGGCGCCTCCACTCAAATCCGGAAACCCGAATGAAACGGGCCGCATGCGCGGCCCGTCGCCCTCACCCCAACCCTCTCCCGCAAGCGGGAGAGGGGGGCAAAGCGTGAGGCTTGCTACTTCTTGCTCTTGCCCTTGCCGAGCCCGGCGGCATCGCGCAGCGCGTCGGCGCGGTCGGTCTTCTCCCACGAGAACGCGGTGGCCGCGTGCTTCTTGCCGGCGGCGTCGGTGTAGCTGACTTCCTTCGGCTTGCGGCCGAAATGCCCGTAAGCTGCCGTGGCCTGGTAGATCGGGTGTTCCAGGTCCAGCATGCGGGTGATGCCGTAGGGGCGCAGGTCGAAGTGGCCGCGGATCAGCTTCTCGATCTTGGCGTCCGAGATCGCGCCGGTGCCGAAGGTCGTGACCGAGATCGAGGTCGGTTCGGCCACGCCGATGGCATAGCTCACCTGCACTTCGCAGCGCTTGGCGAGGCCGGCCGCGACCAGGTTCTTGGCCACGTAGCGCGCGGCATAGGCGGCCGAGCGGTCGACCTTGGACGGGTCCTTGCCCGAGAACGCGCCGCCGCCGTGGCGTGCCATGCCGCCGTAGCTGTCGACGATGATCTTGCGGCCGGTCAGGCCGCAGTCGCCCACCGGGCCGCCGATCACGAACTTGCCGGTCGGGTTGATGTGGATCTTGTTCTTGCCCAGGGCTTCCAGCCACTTCTTCGGCAGCACCGGCTTCAGCACGTGCTCGCGCACCGCCTCGACCAGATCCTTGTGCTTGATGTCGGGGTCATGCTGGGTCGACAGCACCACGGCATCGAGGCCCTCGATCACATTGCCGTCGGCCGAGTAGCGCAGCGTGACCTGCGACTTCGCATCCGGGCGCAGCCACTTGAGCTTGCCGGCCTTGCGCACCTTGGCCTGCTGCTCGACCAGACGATGCGAGTAGTAGATCGGCGCCGGCATGAATTCCGGGGCTTCGTCGCAGGCATAGCCGAACATCAGGCCCTGGTCGCCCGCGCCCTGTTCTTCCGGCTTCTTGCGATCCACGCCCTGGTTGATGTCGGGCGACTGCTTGCCGAGCATGTTGATGATGGCGCAGGTGTGGCCGTCGAAACCCACGTCGGAGTTGTCGTAGCCGATGTCGTTGATGACCTTGCGCGCCAGCGCCTCGATGTCGACCCACGCGCTGGTGGTGACTTCACCCGCGACGATCGCGGCGCCGGTCTTCACCAGGGTTTCGCAGGCCACGCGGGCGCGCTTGTCCTGCGCCAGGATCGCGTCCAGCACCGCGTCGGAGATCTGGTCGGCGATCTTGTCCGGGTGGCCTTCGGAGACGGATTCGGAGGTGAAGAGGTAGCTGCTCATCGGGGCAAATATCCTTTGATTCGGATGAAAGGATCGAAACGGGCGCGCATCATACACGCGGGGTCGGGAGTATGCATCAACGCGCGCTAAACGAGGCTCGGTTCAGGCGGCTCCGGCGGCGAGCGCCAGGTAGCGTGCGTGCAGCTTCGCCACGATCGCATCCAGCGCCGCGAGCGGGCCGTCATTGACGATGACATCGTGCGCCATCGCAAGGCGCGCCTCGCGCGACGCCTGCGCCGCAAGCGCAGCTTCGGCCGCGGCGCGTTCCACCGCATCGCGCTGCATCACGCGCTGGATCTGCACGGCGCGCGGCACATCCACCACGAGTACGCGGTCGAGCCAGGCGTAGCGCCCCGGCGCGCTCTCCGCCAGCAGCGGAATCGCCAGCAGCACGTAAGGCGGGGCCGCGGCCTGCGCGCGCGCCTGCAAGCTGGCGTGCACGCGCGGGTGCAGGATGGCTTCGAGGTCGCGCCGAGCCGCGGAGTCGGCAAACACGATCGCGCGCAGGGCGCGTCGATCGAGCCGGCCCGCCGCGTCGATCACGCCGGCACCGAAGCGCCGCGCAATCTCGGCCAGCGCGGGTTGGCCCGGTTCGACCAGTTCGCGCGCGATCAGGTCGGCGTCGAGCACCTCGATGCCGAGTGCTTCGAACCGCCGCGTCACTTCCGACTTGCCCGAGGCGATGCCGCCGGTCACCGCGATCGGCAAGGCACCGCTCACGCGAGCAGCCCAGGCACGCAGAGCCGGGCTTGCCGGCTTGATGCGAGAGCAAACGGGCAAGCCCGGCTCTACGCCAGTCACCACCATCGTCACAGCCCGGCGAAATCGAGATAGGCCTTGAGCAAGTCCGCACCCCAGAACAACTGGATCCATCCGGCCACTGCCAGATACGGCCCGAATGGAATCGGCGTGGCGCGGTCGCGTCCCTTCAGCGCCAGCCAGATCGAGCCGATCACCGCGCCTACGAGCGAGGACATCAACAGCACCGGCAGGATGGCGGAAACCCCGCACCACGCGCCGATCGCGGCCAGCAGTTTGAAATCGCCGTAGCCCATGCCTTCCTTGCCGGTGAGCAGCTTGAAGGCCCAGTACACCGACCACAGGCTCAGGTAGCCGACCACGGCGCCGAGGATTGCCTGCGTCGGCGCGGCGAATACCGGAACCAGGCTCAGCAACAGCCCGAGCCAGAGCAGGGGCAGGGTGAGGTCGTCGGGCAGCAGGGTGGTGCGCAGGTCGATGCCGGACATGGCGACCAGCAGGGCGGTGAAGGCCAGCGCGGCGAGGGACTGGTAGCCCAGCCCGAAACGCCACACCACCAGCGCGAACAACACGCCGGTGATGAGTTCCACCGCCGGGTACTGCCAGGAAATCGGCGTCTTGCATCCACGGCACTTGCCGCCCAGCGCCAGGAAACTCAGCAGCGGGATGTTCTCCCAGGCCGCCAGTGCATGCCCGCACTTCGGGCAATGCGAGCGCTCCACCACGATGCCCGGCGGCGCGGCTTCGGGTGTGTCCGCTGGCGCTTCGATCTCGAGCAGTTCGCGGCTGTCTCGTTCCCACTGCCACTGCAGGCGCCGCGGCAGCCGCAGGATCACGACATTGAGAAAGCTGCCGACGAGCAGGCCGAAGGCGAAGGCGCTGGCGATGGCCAGCGCCGGGGAGGCCGCGAAGTAGGCAAGCACGTCAGCGGCGATTCGAACTCAGCCGACGGTGGCCGCAAGCTTGAAGATCGGCAGGTACATGCCGATCACCATGCCGCCGACGATGGTGCCGATGAACACCATGATCAGGGGCTCGATCAGGCTGGACAGCGCATCGACCGCATTGTTGACTTCCTGCTCGTAGAACTCGGCCACCTTGAACAGCATGGTGTCCAGCGCGCCGGCTTCCTCGCCGATGGCGATCATCTGCACCACCATGTGCGGGAACAGGTTCACCTGGCGCATCGCGGTATTCAGCGGGTAGCCCACCGAGACATCGTCGCGCACCCGATAGACCGCCTTTTCGTAGACCTGGTTGCCGGTGGCGCCGGCAACGGTGTCGAGCGCTTCCACCAGCGGCACGCCGGCCTTGAAGGTGACGGCCAGGGTGCGGGCAAAGCGGGCGATGGAGGAGTTGTGCATGATCTGCCCGATCACCGGCACCTTGAGGATCATCCTGTCCAGGAAATGGGCGAAGGCCGGTGAGCGCTTGACCGCCGCCACGAAGCCGAACAAGGAGCCTACGGCGATCAGCAGCATGGCCCACCAATAGGCCACCATGAAGCGCGAGGCGTTGACGATCATCTGGGTGAAGGCCGGCAGGTCGGCGCCAAAGCTCTTGAAGGTGTCCTCGAACTGCGGAACCACGAAGATCAGCAGGATGGCGCTCACCAGGATGGCCACGGCGATCACGATGGCCGGATAGAACAGTGCCTTCTTGATCTTGCCCTTGAGCGCTTCGAGGTTTTCCTTGTAGCTGGCGATGGTGTCGAGCACGGTATCGAGTACGCCCGCCTGTTCGCCGGCGCGCACCAGGTTCCGGTACAACTCGTCGAAGTGCACCGGATGCTTGGTGATCGCTTCGCTCAGCGACGAGCCGCCTTCAATGCTGGCGCGGATATCGTCGAGCATCGCCTTCAAGCGCGGGTTGTTGGTGCCACCTGCGATGATCTCGAAGGACTGCACCATCGGTACGCCGGATTGCATCATGGTGGCGATCTGGCGGCTGAAGATGGCCACATCGCGGGCCGTAATGGCCTTGCCGGCCTGGCCGAACAAGGGCTTGGACTTGGGCTTCACCACGCCGGGGGTGATGCCCTGCTTGCGCAGTTCGGCCTTGAGCAGGTTGGCGTTCTTGGCGAGCGACTCGCCCTTCATCTTGGTGCCGCGCTTGTCCACGCCTTCCCACATGAAGGGTTGCAGCGGGTTCGGATTGCGCAGCGACACCCCCTTGGCGGCGGTGGCGGATTTCACAGCAGCTTTGCTGGCGGCCATACGAAGCTATCCTCCAAGAGTGCCGAGCGGCAGGACGGACCCATTTGCTTCCACGTGAGCGGGCATGGACCTAGTCCTTGGTAACGCGGTTGATTTCGGCGAGGCTGGTGACGCCGCTCCTGGCCTTGAGCAGGGCCGAGCGGCGCAGGTCGTTGACCCCCGAGCGGGTGGCCGCCTCGGCGATCTGCATGGCGTTGCCGCCTTCCAGGATGATGCGCTGGATGTCTTCCGTCATCGGCATCACCTGATAGATGCCGGTGCGGCCCTTGTAGCCTTCGTTGCACTCGTCGCAGCCGGCCGGTTCGAACAGGGTGAAGCTGGATGCGAGGTCCGCTTCGGTGAAGCCCTCGGCCAGCAGCGCGTTCCTGGGCAGGTTGGCGGGGCGCTTGCAGTCGTGCAGGCGGCGCGCCAGGCGCTGGGCAATCACCAGGGTCACCGACGAGGTGATGTTGAAGGGCGCGATGCCCATGTTCATCAGGCGCGAAATGGTCTGGGGCGCATCGTTGGTGTGCAGGGTGGAAAGCACCATGTGGCCGGTCTGCGCGGCCTTGACCGCGATCTCGGCGGTTTCCAGGTCGCGGATCTCGCCCACCATGATCACGTCCGGGTCCTGGCGCAGGAAGGAGCGCAAGGCCGCGGCGAAGGTCATGCCCGCTTGACGTTCATGCTGCACCTGGTTGATGCCCGGCACCCGGATTTCCACCGGATCTTCGGCGGTGGAGATGTTGCGTTCCTCGGTGTTGAGGATGTTGAGGCCGGTGTAGAGCGAGACGGTCTTGCCCGAGCCGGTGGGGCCGGTCACCAGGATCATGCCGTAGGGCTTGGCGAGCGCATCGAGGTAAAGCTGCTTCTGCTCGTCCTCGTAGCCCAGCTTGTCGATGCCCAGCTTGGCGGCGCTGCCGTCGAGCATACGCAGCACCACCTTCTCGCCGAACAGGGTGGGGCAGGTGCTGACACGCGGAAGTCGATCTGCTTGGTCTTGCTGAGGTTCAGCTTGATGCGGCCGTCCTGCGGCACGCGGCGCTCGGCGATGTCGAGCTGCGCCATCACCTTGAGGCGTGCGGTGATGCGCGAGTGCAGCTTCACCGGTGCCTTGGCGATCGAGCGCAGGATGCCGTCCATGCGGAAACGCACCCGGTAGTCGGTTTCGTAGGGCTCGAAATGGATGTCCGAGGCGCCGCGCTTGATGGCGTCGAGCAGGGCCTTGTTGACGAACTTCACCACCGGCGTGTCGTCGCCCTTGGCGTCCACGCCGCCGGGGCCGTCGGCGGCGTCATCATCGCCGCCGGAACTCTCGAGGCTTTCCAGGCCCTCGTCGTCGCCCATGCCCTGGTCGAGGCTATCGGTCTGGGTGAGCGCCTGCTCGATGCCGCGCGCCAGCAGGACTTCGTCCACGAGGATGGGCTCCACCGCCATGTTCGCGGCGAACTTGATCTCGTCCAGGGCCCGGGTATTGGTGGGGTCGGAGATGCCCACGAACAGCCGGTTGCCGCGCTTGAACAAGGGCAGGGCGCGGTGCTGGTTGATCAGCTTCTCGTCCACCAGCTTGGCCGGCGCCTGACTCAGGTCGAGGCCGCTGATATCCATGATGGGAATGCCGAATTCCAGCGAATTGGCCGCCGCAATCTGGGCCGGACTGGCCAGCCGGCTGCTGAGCAGCCAGGCATGGAGCGACTTCTTCTCCTTGCCCGACTCGTCCATGGCGCGACGCGCGTCGGCATCGGACAAGTGGCCGTCCAGCACCAAGCGCCGGGCAATGCCGGTGATGCCGATCAAGTTTGCAGTCGCCGGAGCACTCACCCCACGCCCCTCGCTCCCCGTTCAGGTTCAAGCACTTTACTCCAAAGACCTCCAGTGATGCATCAAGGGCGGCGGCAGGCCCCGGCCGGCCCTGGACGATTCGCGCGGGTGGTGTCCACGCGCCCCGTGTAGCCCGTATGCTCGCGCCATGAGTGCCACCTCTCCTGCGCCAGCGATGTCCGCCTCGCCTGCCACGCATGGCCGGCTGAGCATCATCCTGCCGGCCAAGAACGAGGCGGAAGGCCTGGCGCGGGTGCTGCCGGCGCTGCGCGCGGCCCAACCCGGGGCGGAAATCCTAGTGATCGACGACGGCTCCACCGATGCCACCGCACGCATGGCCACCGAGCTCGGCGCCACCGTGGTGTCGGCGCCGTACTCGATGGGCAACGGCGCGGCGATCAAACGCGGCGCGCGCGCGGCCACGGGCGAGGTGCTGGTCTTCATGGATGCCGATGGCCAGCATGACCCGGCCCACATCGCCCTGCTGCTGGAACAACTGGACGCGGGCTTCGACATGGCCGTGGGCGCGCGCAGCCGCGATGGCCAGGCCAATGCCCACCGGGGCCTGGCCAATGCGCTCTACAACCGGCTGGCCAGCTGGATGACCGGCCACCGCATCCTCGACCTCACCTCCGGCTTTCGCGCCGTGCGCGCCGCCAAGTTCCGCGAATTCCTGCACCTCTCCCGAACGGCTTCAGCTACCCCACCACCTGCACCATGGCCTTCTTCCGCAGCGCCTACCCGGTGGCCTACGTGCCCGATCCCGGTGGCCAGGCGCGTCGGCACCGCCAGCCACATCCGCCCGATCAAGGACGGCATCCGCTTCCTGCTCATCATCTTCAAGATCGCCACGCTGTACTCGCCGCTGAAGCTGTTCGCCCCCGTCGGCACGCGTTCTTCCTCGCCGGCAGCGGCTGGTATGCCTACACCTTCGCCGAGAGCGCCCGCTTCACCAACATGAGCATGTTGCTGTTCAGCGCGGCGGTGATCATCTTCCTGATTGGCCTCGTGTCCGAACAGATCACCGGCCTGGTCTATCGGCGCGCGGACTAATGACGATTGAGGCAATCTGCTCCCGTGCCGACCTGTCTCTCAGCGGTACTCCGCGGGCCCTTTCCGAACCCCCTTTACGTAGGGTGGCTGCGGCCATGAACATCCGCGAAGCAATAAAAAACGACTTGATCGAGTCGGAGGGGCGTCCATCATCTGCTTGGCAACGAGAAGTTCGCGTACAACGACGGTGATCAGGCAGAGGCATTCCTCCTGCGTGCATTACGGGAAGCCCGCGACCTGTCGAGCCGTTCCCGTGAGCTTGAGGGCCACGCGAAGGATTGGGTGAGCCGTTACCACTTCGCGAGGGTCGAGGTCGTTGGCGTATCAATCCCTGACGATACCCGCCAACGCAGCGGTTCTCGAGATCGGAAGCGGAAGCGGGGCGATCACGCGTTACTTTGGCGAGTGCGCCGGTTCCGTACTCGCGGTCGAAGGCAGCCCGCGCAGAGCGGCCATGACGCGGCTGCGCACTCGGGACCTGCACAATGTTTCCGTGTTGTGTGCGACTTTCGAACGTGTACGTTTCGCACGTCGGTTCGACATCGTCGTATGTAACGGAGTTCTCGAGTACGCGTCGCTATTCATGCCAGGGGACGATCCAGCGGGTCGGATGCTGGAGATGTTGTCCGAGCTCCTCAATCCGACCGGGACGTTGCTCGTCGCGATCGAGAACAAGTTCGGGCTGCGGGTACTACAGCAGCGCCCGCGAAGAGCACACAGGCGTCGCGTTCGACGGTCTTGAGGGGTATGCGAGGCAACCGAAGGGGCCAAGGGACGTACGGCCGCGTGGAGCTGGAAGTGCTGCTGAGAAAACACTTCGGATGCGTGGAGTTCCTGTTGCCGCTTCCAGACTACAAGTTTCCGAAAGCGATCATCAGAGAGCGCATGCTTCAGGAAGTGGATTGCTCCGAATTGTTCGCCAGCGTTGGCGGTGGGCACTGCGGAACGACATTCCGTCCGCTGATGCATGAGCGACTTGTGTGGCATCAGTTGGGCGCCAACGCACAACTCGGTAATGCCTCGAATTCATTCCTAGCCCTAGCCGGCAAGATGTCGTCTTCGCTGCTGTCACCCCCCGTGGAGGGGGGACATTTACGCGATCAACCGCAGCCCCGGCCTTGAGATACGCACGCAGATTTACATGGCCGCGGACGGCTCGGTCGCCACCGAGAAATACTACATGGGAGAGAAGCCGGACCTTCCGCGCCCATTTCTGCATCGCCTGGAGGCGGCAGCCTGGACGTGTGGAGAGTCGGTCCACACGGCCATTTCCCGCGCGATGCTCGTGAAGACGGCCGCATCGTTGGAAGAATGCCTGCGACCGCTGGTCGTGCAATGGTGGTCAGCAGTGCTTGCACGAGCAGGAAATGACGTGTCCGGAATCGCAGGCGAGGCCCTGGATTTTAATTGGGAGAACTCGATGCTCGCGGACGGGGAAGTGAAGTTCATCGACAGCGAGTGGCTGATGGATCGTCACGTGCCACGGGATTGGTTGCTGTATCGCGTGGTCAGCAAGTTCGTCGACAGCGAGTGGGACTACAGGCATCGATGGGATCTGCGCTGGCGCAATGCGAGCAAGCGCCGGTTGTTGACGACCGTGGGAAAGGTTTTGGATGTCCCGATTACCCTAAGGTCGGTACTGCGCTCTATCCGGCTCGAAGGTGATTTCCAGCGCGTCGCCGTCGGTTCCGCACGCCCGGCTTTCAGGGTCTTTTTGGAGGACTGCGCACCATTCTGGGTGACGTATGCTTGGAAAGTATGGACGCGGCAATTCAGCCGCGTCAGGGGGCGGGTGGCGAGGAACCTTCGACGCCTTGTGTCTCCTGGGTCGTGAGATCCCTTCGAATCATCTGCCTTCTTCCCAGCGCGTAGCAGGACCAGATCAGAATCGCGGCAAAGGCTTGGGTAACCAGAAGCATGCCTGCTGCGCCCGCGAGTCCGAACGCGGGAATGAGGAATATCGCCGAAAACACCATGACCCCGATGGTGAGCGACTGGGCAATGACGCGGAGGCCTACCATGTTCTGCGTGACCAACAAGTTTGCTCCGATGATGTACAGGCCTTGGAGCAATGGCGATATTGCCAGCCAGCGAGCTACCTCCACCGTCGGACGGAATCCTTCCCCGAGTAAAACCGGGAGCAGCCCGGCGATGGACCAGACGACCATGCCGGCGAATATCCCGTAGGCCAAGACCGCGGCGAGCAATCCCCGAACTAGAGGTGTCGCGGCAATGCCGCCCGTGCCAGCCCTGAACAGGCGTGGGAGTACCGACATGCTGAGTGAAACGAGTGGCAGCGAGGCGACCGAGATAAGGCGGGTAGGCTGCGCTGTAGATGCCGGCGGAATGATTTCCCGCGAGGTGGAGTACGACTGTCTTGTCCAGCGCGTTTAGGGCCGTGTCCGCCACTCGCATGATGGAAAAGCCTGCCCCTTCCCGGATATCCCGCAGCGTGGGCACGCAATCGGCGCGAGTCGGCGAAAGTATGCAGTGCACCATGGCTACGGAAACCAATGCCGCAACTATCGCCATTGCAGCGTGGAATTGCAGGTAATCGGTCAGGCTGCGCGTAGGCGACCACCATGAGAACAGGATGAATGCAATCAAGTTCCCCGTCGGGATCGTCGCATACAGCAATCCTGCCCACCCCATTCGCTCGTGTGCTTGAAAGGCGAAGCTGGCGATCGCAATGACGGGAAAGCACAGCAGCTCCGCGACGGCAACCGCCAGATAGACGGAATTGCCTTCGTGCATTCCGAACACGTGCGGCGCAATCGCCGCATATCCGAGGCAAAGGATGGTTCCGCTGATGACCGCCATGGCCATGGCCTTCCTCCAGGCCATTGGGAATGTTTCGATTTTTCGAGATGCGTCCTGCAGCAGCAGGACTCCGAAGCCAAAGCCGGTGAAGGTGCCCAGCGTAGTGGCAAGCGCAGCGATGCCAGCCAGGAAGCCGTATCCCTGCGGGCCGAGGGCATGCGCCACGAAAACCATCCAGATCGTCTGCAGCGCAACGCGCAACGCCATCCAGCCGCTCGTAAGGTATGTGCTTCGGGCGAGTTTCCCAGTTGGCAGTATCGGGCGTAGGAATCTCGGCATGTTGCCCCAAAGAGAGGTGCTCATGAGACGCGGAAAGGCCGGACATCTTGTCGATGATGCGGCATTATTGCAGTGATCGGGTTGCACCTCGACGCCTGCGAATGCCACGGAGCCGCGAATGTCAGGGACCAGACGACGTATTCTCGGCATTGTCGTGGCCTACCATCCATCTGCGGATGCATTGACGACCCTTGTCGAGGCCATCGCGCCGCAGGTGGATACACTGCTGTTGGTCGACAACACGCCGGATGGCGCCGAAGGTGTGGAAGCGATCTTCCGCACGCGCGGGCAACCGCCTAACTTTCGGATTCAAAGTCTAGGGCGGAACTACGGCATCGCTCTGGCGCAGAATGTCGGAATCCGTGCCGCCCTAGAAGGCGGCTACGACTATGTCCTGCTGAGCGACCAAGACAGCACCCCAGCACCGGACATGGTGAGCAGCTTGGAGGCATGCGCGGAGAGCCTCCGGGCAGAAGGCGTCAAGGTCGGGTGCGTCTGCCCGGCCTATTTCGACGAGACGACAGGACAGGCTTTTTGCTTTCAAGTTCAGAAGCCAGGCCGATTGTTCTACAGCAGCGTTCCGGCCACCGAAGCCGATCCGTGGATCGAGGTCGTGGCGACGATCAGCTCTGGAAGTCTCATTCCATGTTACGCGCTTGAGTCCGTGGGGGGCATGCGCGAGGAATTCTTCATCGATCACGTCGATACGGAGTGGTGCCACCGTGCCCGTTCGCGAGGGTTTCGCAACTACGGCACTGCGGTAGCGAAGTTGACCCATCGCCTAGGTGACGCTTGTTTTCGCGTATGGTGGTTTGGCTGGCACAGCCACAACACCTATTCGACGATACGCCTCTACTACCGCTTCCGGAATTTCGTCCTGATGTGCCGCCTACCCCATGTTCCGCTGCGCTGGTGCTTGCGGGCAACTTGGTTCTGGCTCGGCAACTTCTATGCCTATGCGATTTTCTCCGAACATCGCATGCGCAATCTTCGCGCCATGAGCCGAGGGCTGTTGGACGGCATGCTTGGACGTTCGGGACCGCGCACTTCCAGGATGCGTGTCAGGTAATCCGCGGCATACCGTGCCGCCACAGCAGCGAGAGCTTGCGCGGCATCCAAGTAAAGGAAAGCCACCAGTTGCGGAGCGACATGCTGCGATCCGCCTGAATTCTCCGCCGCAGGGGCATCCATCGCGAATGGGTTGCGACGATTCCGGGAAGCACCGGCAGGTATACCTCGCGCCAAAGGCGCAGGTCGCGGCGCAATGTCGATAGGAGCGCTCCTTCCACGTACAGCAGCGCGAGGTGCGCTGACAGCAACGGCCAGACAGTCCAGCCCGGCGTGCAGACCAGCATGACGGCGGTCTTGTTGCGTTCGCTCAAAGCGCGCCGACCATAGGTACTGCGTAGCCCGCCTTCGGCGCGATTGCCGCCGAAACTTGCGCCCTGACGATGGCGGTAGCCGCTGCCGTCGATACAGCGCACTGCGAACCCGCGAAGTCGTGCGACGCTGCACAGGTAAATATCCTCGGCAATCGAGCCGAACCATTCCGGAAATCCCCCCAGCTCGCCCCACAAGGTGCGTTGACACCATAGACAGGCACCGATGACGTACGCAACGTCATTGTGTCTTGGGTCGAGGTTTGGGACTGGGTTGTAGAAGGGATCGAGCAGGCAACCGCGGTCTACGAGTCGCCCGTTCTCCCAGTCGTACTGGGGACAGGTGAAGATCGCGGGCGTGGCGATCGCCCCCGCACTGGCGAGAAAGCTGCGGATCGCATCGGGCGCCAGTGCCGCATCGTTGTTCAGCAATAGCAGGAACTCGCCGCGTGCCGCTGCGGCCATCCGGTTGTTGGCGACGCAGAATCCGACATTGTCTGAAGAGGCGAGAATGGATACCTGAGGGTATCGATGGCGCAGTACGTCAAGCGAGCGATCGCTGGAAGCATCGTCGTGTACGAGCACTTCCACTTCCGCGCTGGTGTCTTGCGCAAGGACCGAGTCGATGCAATCCGCCAGCATTGCCTCGCCGTTGAAGTTGGCGATGCAGACGGAGACGCGTGGCGCCGCGGGACGGCTCAGTGGGTGGTACTGAACCACTGCCATGTGCGGCAAAGGCCTTCGTCCAGAGAGATGTGGGGTGTCCAATCGAGCGCGGCACGGGCGGTGCTCGCATCGGTCAGGATCCGCTGCACGTCTACGCGACGCGCGGGTTCGTGGATTCGCGTGACAAGTCGTCCGGCAATTGCCGAAACACGGTCAAGCAGCGCCTCCAGCGTGATGGGTTGTCCGCTGGCCGCGTTGTACACGCAGGTGCCGTTGGCGCACGTGGCCCCCATGGCGGAAATGCAGAGGGCGACGAGATCATCGATATACAGGTAGTCGCGCACGCTGCTGCCATCTCCCCAGATGCGCAGCGGCTGGCCACGCATCGCGCAATCGAAGGCAGCCGGGATGATGCCGAAGCCTTGCCGCGCCAGTTGGCCCGGACCGTACACATTGGAGGGTCGCAGTATCGTGGCCTTCCCTTCGTACTGTGCTGCCCAGGCGTGGATGAAGTGTTCCGCCGCGGCCTTGCCGGCACCATGGTAGCTCCGAGGCAACAAGGGGTCGGTCTCCTTGGCGGGTGTGTCACGCTCTCCGTAGAGAGTGCCGCCTGAGGACAAATACAGCACGCGGCAACTCGGAGTGGCTTGCAGAGCCTCGATCATCGCAAGCGTCGTGCGGAGGTTGCCGTCGAGCTGAGGTTGCGCCGCGCTGCTGCCCGGCGTGCTGGACGACGCCGCGTGAATCGCGACATCGCAATCAGGCAGCCACTCGGCAAAGTGACTGGCCTCATCCCAGCGACTTACCGCGTTGCGAATACGCGGGTGGTCGAACCTTGCCGGAGTGCGTGTGGCAGCAATCACCGAATGTCCGGTCTCCGCAAGGCGCATGGTGAGGTGCCTGCCGATGAATCCGGCCGCACCCAGCACCAAGAGGCGGCTCCCGTTCGTCTGTGTCATTGCATCAGCAACTGGTCGTACAGGGTTGAATACCGATTGGCGCAGTCCGCCCAGGTCCCGATGCGGGCCAGCGCCCAGGCCCTTGCACGTGCACCCAGAGCTGCATTCGTCGCAGGCGTCTCGATGACGGAGATTCCCTCGGCCATGGTGTCCTGATCCTCGCCCAGCCAGCCGTTGCGTGCGTGCTCGATGATATCCGTGTGCGCGGGCAGGCGGGACGCAAGGATGGGCACACCCGCCGCCATGGCTTCGAGCATCACCTGCGGCCTCCCTTCCGCATGCTGACTCAGGGTGATCAGTCCCGCGGCGACGGGAAACCAATCGCGAACGAGTTGCTGCGGGCTCGCCGGGCCGTGATAGCGAACCCAGGGCGGAACCACCACGCCGGATTCCTGGTGCGGGCCAAAAAGGTGAAGTTCTCGATGCGGGCTGTTCGAGAAATGGCGTTCACCCCAATCGAACAGTGGGCCGAGTTTTTCGCGGGTCAATCGCGTGACACAGATCCAGCGGTGCGTGCCATCGGGAGCCGGTGTCCGGGTCACTTGATACCAGGCCTCGTCGATGCCGAACGGCACGCATTGCACCTGCGCGACACCAGCAAGTCCGCGTTCAAGCGCGGGCACCATCCAGTCCGCGTTCGGGCACAGGATCATCTTTCGGTGCCGTGCCACCCGCCGCAGCAGCGCCGTCATACCTGGAACCCGCATCAATCGCAGGTCGCTGCCCAACGCGGTGACCAGGGCCGGGCGCCGATCGCTCGCCGGTATCGCCAACGCGTTCTGCAGCCAGTTGATGTGGAACAACTGCGCGTCGCTGCGGCGATAGGCGCGATGGAGCCTGCGCAAGAGCGACACGCCCGCGATGGTGCCATGCAGGGGGCGGCTACGCAGGAGATGGGCGATTCCTCCACGGATCAGCAGGCGATGCAGCCATTCTTTGTCGTCCGACGCCCACACTGGGCTCACCGTCGCCGGCAGCGGGCCCGGGGGGAGCCAGGTCTGCAGCGAGGTCGTTGGATGGGCCGCCAACGCCTCCACCAGTCGCTGCAAGAACAAGCCTTTCCAGTCGTTGTCCGAGGACGGGTACGAGGTGCCGACAAACAACACGCGGCGCGTACTCACCGAAGTTCCGGAAGGTCGCGGTTCGAGGAATCGAACTGCCCCGAACGTCGAGCAATGGCAGCTTGGCGTCTTGATGGGCTAGGCATTGGCAGCACTTTAACCGGAATGGCATCAGGGTCGGTGGTTCGCAGCCACCAGTCACGCCCCGTGCTTATCACGTTGTCTGTCAGCTCAGCCCGCTTGATCAGGTCAGTAGCACCCTTGGCCGACTTGGCCTCACGCTCTTCAGCGCCATCATTCTGCGGTGTCACCTGTGGCAGGTGACTCTGCCTTGGCGCGTTGGGCGTCGATCTCGCTGCGTAGCCACGCTAGGCCGGCGGTATCTTCGTGGTCATGCACGCTGGCGCGGGCGCTGGCTTCGCGCCAGGTGCGTTCCGCGCCCTCCACGTCATTGGTGTTGAGCTGGGCCAGCACGAGAATCTCGGCGGTTGCCGCTTCGGCACCGGGTTGCCAAGCCAGTTTCGCCTGCTCGAGTGCGGCCGGCCAATCGCCGGCACGGGCGTAGAAGCGCGCGATGAGATAGCGCAGCTGAAACTTGTGGCGCAGCGCGTCCGGCTGGCTCACTGCTCGATCGACGATGGCATCCAAAGTATCCGCCATGGCCCTGTCGTCGATCCCTTGGCAATCGCTGAAGTTGCGGTTGAGCAGGCGGAAGATGCTCCAGTCGGACTGGGGATACTCTCGGTGGGAAATTGGCAAGGGGCTGCGCGCAAGTCGGCGGGATCGCCTGCACCGTTCAGCATGCAGCCGATGTTGACGCGATTGAGGTGGGCATAGGGCGCGAGTGCGTGGGTTGGCCGCCAGGAACATGCGTCCGTTCGCCGCGTCGATGCTGGCGCGATCTTTGACTGCCACGGCCTCCCTTACCAATAGCATGTTGGCGCGGAAGGACTCGGGCCGTGCAGCGACCGCGCTTTGCGCGATCGTGTCGGGCGAACTCCAGACCCGGGCTCGACCGTGCACGCTGAAGCCTAGCACCAGCAAGGCAGCAGTGCCCGCAATGACCCCCGACGGGACCAGGGCGCAAGCCGGCCTGCCTCATCCGCAAGACTGCGGCGGTGAGCAGGCCGCCCAGCGCGTACAGCACACCCACCATCGGGAAGTAGTTTGCGATGCTCGAAATACAGCTCCAGCGGGATGACGGTGGATTCCATCGCATGCCCGACGAGGAAGATGCCCCATCCAGTGATCAGGGCGGGAAGGGTCTTGCGAAGTCGCCACACGATGAAGCTGATGGCCGACAAGACCAGGATCGCCAAGGCGGTCGTGGGTGGCGAAAACAGGCCTGTGGAAACCGGGAAGTCGTCGAAATACACGCCCATGCGGCTGGGATCGGGTAACACGATCTTGTACAGGTAGTCACATAGCACCCGGGTCTCGCTCAGCAGGCGTTCCCACAGGCTGAAATCGCGCGCGGCATAGGCGGCGAAGCTTCCGCTTGGGCGTGCGAGCAGAAACCCAAGCCCGCCCAACGTTGGCAGCACGCAGACGACGAGGAAGAACAGCCAGATCGAGCGTGGTCGCGAATGAGCGCGAAAACAGGTCAACTCCAGCACTAGGCACAAGGCGGGCAGCAGCAAGGCATTTTCCTTGCCCAACGAACCGATGATTGCAAGTGCGGGGATGCCGACAAACAGGCCGAGTTGAGCTCCGCGTGATCGCTCGCGCGCCAGTTTGCTGCGCAAGCCCAGAAAGGCCCACATGCCGAGAAGCAGGAACAGGGTCGACAACTGCGCCATGCGCTGCACGACGTACAAGACGGTGCTGGCATTGAACGGATGCAGCAACCAGACGCTGGCCACGCCAAAGGCAAGCCAGTCGGCATGGTCGCTCATCCGGGCATCGATCCGGGCAAGTCGACGCACCAGCATATGGACCACGGCGCCGCACATGAGATGCAGCAGCAGGTTGCCGAGCTTGAACGAAAAGGGAGTGTCCCCGAGCAGCCAGAGATTGAGGGCAAAACTGGCGCTCGCCAACGGGCGGCCGAAATTGCCCGCGCCACTGCCAAACAACATGTGTTGCCAATCGGCCTGGCCCTGATACCACGCCTGCAGATTGCGCAAACTCAGGTCGTCATCAAGCAAGTAGGGGCCGCCGAGGCCGACCCAATACAGCAGCAGCGTGGCCGCCATCACGCACGCCAGCAAGAACACGGGTCTGGACAAAGTTGAGGTGGACAAGTCAGTGGTGCAAGGCGAGGATGGTCATCAATGGGCCGCAACGGGCGAAGGCCGGACGAGCCGGCGTTGGTCGCCACGGTGCTGCAGAGGTTCGCACCAGTGAGCCCGGCGCCGTGATTCTCGCCCACCTTGATTTTCTCGCCAGCCAAGCTGCCGATGGCGTTGGTGATCTTGGCCTTGATGGTGTAGTCACGGTAGGCCGGCAGCGCGATGGCGGCCAGGATGGCGATGATCGCGACCACGATCATCAGTTCGATCAGGGTAAAGCCTTGTTGCTTCTTCATGGTGTTTCCCCTAGGGTGGTTGGTTTGATCCACGAGCCTGTTCGGCTTGCATCCTGCCGTGGTCGAGGCGGTGGCCTGGATCGGATGCCAGTTCGATCTCGTCATGACCTTGTTCGTCCTGCTCGGACTGTTGGCGAACGCGGGCTTGCGCGGAGATCTGTCGCGGCCATTGGCCACGGGGGCGTGCTTCTTCCTCGCGGCCTGTGCGAAAGAGAGCGCAATCGCCTTTCCATTGTTGCTCCTGGTGTTCGACGCTGCCCTTCAATCGCGCCAGGGTGGGTGCGTGGCTCCTCCTCGCCTCCGTACTCTGGTTTCGCGCAATGCCGTCGTCCTTGCAGCAGTGTTTGTCGCAGGCCTGGGGTATCTGATGTTCCGTCATTGGGCGATGGGCACGAGCGCGTTGCCATTGGCGGACGGAACGATTCCCTGGCTTGCGCGCATGCAACTGGTGAGTTCTGCCTACCTGCGCTATTGGTCTCTGGTCTTTGCTCCAACGGTCGGGATGGCCCCGATTCATCCCTTCTCCATCGAGTCCTTCGAGCAGGCGACGATGGCCTTGCTGGCGATCGACGCGGCCGCATTGGGTCTGGTGTCCTGGGCGCTGTTCGCAGCGTATCGGCGCGCATCCGTAACTGCATACATCGTCCTCGCGCTGACAGCGGCGCTGTTGCCGGTCTTGCGGATACTGCCGACCGTGTTCGATTCGAACCTGATCCACTATCGCTATCTGACCTGTGGATTGGCAATCGCTTGCGCGATGCTGCCGTTGCTGCGTTTCCCGCGAGCATGGGGGTGAACACCGATTGCATCGGGTCGCTGCCGTGGTGCTTGCTGCAGCCTGGGTTGCATCCTCGGCGACGACGATTCGCGCGACCTTGCCTCTATGGTCCAGTGAAGTCAGCCTTTGGTACTGGGCGTTGCAGCGACACCCCGAATCGGAGCTGGCTGCCAGCCAATTACTTGGAGCCTATCTGGATGCGGGTCGATACGCGGAGGCGCGCCGACTCGCAGATCGGATCCTCGCGGAGCACCCGCATTGCACCAACTGCCTGATCAATTCGGCCTTTCTCGCGATCGGCGAAAACAATCTCGAACGCGCTGCAAGAGAGGTAAGCATGTTGGGCGACCGGGAGGCGGAAATCGCCGCCTCGGGGTTCCTTCAGAACAAATACGATCTCTTGAGAGATCAACTGCGTCACGCGCGTCGCCAGGCGTCCGGCGCGGCGCAGGGCGATTGATGTTTGATTGGTGGTTCGCGCAACTTGCGACGAAACTTTGCTGACACGTGCTGATAAGCTGGAATCGTACTTTCTGGGGGGACAGAGGCATGGAAACACTTCCGCAGCAATCGGCGCGGAGATTCGCGCTGGGGTCGATGCTGGCGTTGTTCGTCATGTCCGGCTTCGCCGGCCTGATCTATCAGTCAATCTGGTCGCACTACCTGGGGCTCACGCTGGGGCACGCAGCCTACGCACAGACGCTGGTGCTTGCGATTTTCATGGGTGGCATGGCGCTCGGTGCATGGTTCGCCAGCCGCATGGGGTGGGCGGCTTTCGAATCTGGTCGCCGTCTACGCTGTGTTGGAGCTGGTCATCGGATTGATGGGTCTTGCTTTCCATCCCGTGTTCCAGGCCTATACCGCTTTCTCGCAGGAATCGGTGTTGCCCGCGCTGCATGGTGGTGGCGCGCATGCGTGGCAATGGTTGTCGGCGGCGGCGCTGATCTTGCCGCAATGCGTGTTGCTGGGGATGACCTTTCCGATTCTGAGCGCGGGCATCCTGCGTGTGGCACGCGAGGAAAGCGGGCGCGTGCTGGGCGGGCTTTATTTCACCAACAGCCTGGGGGCCGCAGCGGGCGCGCTGGTGGCCACGTTCGTGCTGTTGCCGCGCATTGGGCATGCCCGGTGCCATGGTGGTTGCTGGCATCGCGAACCTGCTGGTGGCATTGGGGGCGTGGTGGCTGTCGCGCGGGTTCGACGAGAACGAGGCGCCGATGGAAGGTACGTCGCGCGAGGCCCAGAACCCGTCCGAGCGCGCGGAGACGCGCCAGATCGGGCGGCGGTTGTTGTGGGTAACCGGCCTGTCGGGCGCATTTTCGTTCGTCTACGAAATCGTCTGGGTGCGCCTGCTCAATCAAGCACTCGGAACCACGCTGCATTCGTTTGAACTGATGCTTGCGGCATTTATCTTCGGTTTGGCCTGCGGCGGATTGTGGGTTCGTGTCTATGGGAATCGTGTCCACGATCTGATGCGCGCGGCGGGATGGGCCCAGGTGGCGATGGGCATTGCCGCCCTGCTGTCGACGATTGCGTTCGCGCACTCGTTCCAGTGGGTCTCGTGGTTGATGAACGCGGTCGGTCGAAGCGAACAGGGCTACACGTGGTTCAACCTGGGCAGTGCAGCCATTGCCATGCTGGTGATGTTCCCGGCGGCGTTTTTCGCCGGTACAACGTTGCCGCTCTTCACCACGGCGCTGCTGAGACGCGGGGCAGGCGAGGCGGCGATCGGTCGAATTTACGCTGCCAACACCTTGGGGGCGATCGCTGGCGTGTTTGTTGCGGTGCATGTGCTGACGCCCATGATCGGACTGCAACTGGCGCTTACCGTGGCGGCCGTGGGCGATGCGTTGATTGGCTTGTATCTGCTGCGCGTATTGGTCATGAAGGTTAGCCCTCGCGACCTCATCGCTGTGTCCGTCTTGCTCGCCGCTGCATTGGGTGCAGCTAGATGGCAGGGGCAAGCCGATCCAAGGGAGCAGGCGTCTGGCGTGTTTCGTGCGGGCACGTTCTTGCATCCGGAATCGAGGGTTCCCTACCTGCGTGACGGAAAGACGTCCACGATTTCAGTTGTTCATATTCCGTCGGTCAACAACGCAGTCATCGCTACCAATGGCAAGCCCGACGCGAGCCTGGCATTGGATCTTGAGACTGCACCCTTGCCGGACGAGCTCACCATGCTCATGGCCGGTGCTTTGCCGCTGGTGTTTCACCCCCGTCCCGCAGACGTTGCGATCATCGGCTGGGGTTCTGGCCTCACCGCTCAAACCTTGCTGGGTAGTTCCCTGGTGCAGCGCATCGACAACATCGAGATCGAGCAAGCCATGGTGGATGGCGCTCGCTTGTTCGGCACTCGGGTAGAGCGAGCCTACAACGACGCCCGCTCGCATATCCTGATCGACGATGCCCGCACCTTTTTTGCCGCGGGTGGTGGCAAGTTCGATGTGATCGTATCCGAGCCGTCCAATCCCTGGGTCAGCGGGGTGGCGAGCCTGTTCACCCAGGAGTTCTACGCCTTGCTCCGGCGGCATCTGCGGCAAGATGGCATGTTGGTGCAATGGCTCCACAGTTATGAGTTGAACGATGCCCTGTTGGCAACCTTGATCTCGGCCCTGGTGGCGGAGTTTCCAGAGGTTCAGGTCTATGTCTCGCAGCGAATCGACCTGCTGTTTGTGGCGTCCGAGAAGCCCCTGAGTTCACCGGACTTGGGCGCCATCGCCGAACCGCCCCTGCGCGACGAATTGGCGCGTGTCGGGCTGAGCACGCAAGCGGACTTCGTCACCCGCTATCTCGGCAGCGTGAAAACCCTGCGTGCGTACGTGCGAATGATGGGAGCCCAAGGTCATTCGGACTACTTCCCCGTGGTTGCCTTGCAGGCCCCGCGCACCCGTTTCGCGGGGGAGCGCGCACGGTTCCCGGACGTCTTGATGCTCAACGGGATTCCGGTGCTCGACATACTTGAGGGTCGCGGCGCACCCTCGCGTAGCCAGATGCCGGAGGGATCGCCGCAGCTGCATCTCGCGGGACTGCGTGATCGCGCCATTCATTTGGTGGATGCGTTGCGCGGGGTGGCCTCGATTGCGCCCGACGACAAGGATGCGGCCCTGCTCACATTGCTGGAATGGTCGGCGAGCCCGTTACCACACGAGAACATCGAGCGCTGGAGCGATCTGGCCGCGCGCGCCGCGATGGCCAGTATCGGCCATCTGCCCACGGAGGATTTGCATGGCGCCTGGATTGACCCGGCATGGCTTGCTGGCGAGCAACCCGAAGCAGTGACGCGCCTGATGCGTGCCTGGTCGGCACTTGCGCAACGCGACAGCGCAGGGATGTACGAGTCGGCACGCGCGGTGCTGGAGATGCGCGACAGCGGCTTATCGCAGATCGCGCAGGAACAAATGCTGGTGATCGCGCAGTTGGGTGCTATCGGCAGCGGTTCGCGCCTCGCAAGTGGCGACGCTGGAAGCGGGTCACTCCGCAGTCCCTTCGAGCGACCAATCGCTTGCCTGGCTGCGCCGATTCCTGCTGGCGTGGGGCGCATGAATTTCCCGCGGGTGGCTGACGAAGGCCCGTAGCGCATGCCTTGCGATGTCGCTCTTGTCTTGAGGGCTATGGCTCTGAGTCGGAGCGCGGAGGTGTTCGTCTCAAGGATATGCGCAAGGGTTCGCCGCTAGCGGCATCGATCAGAACCACCGCTTGGTTGCTGCGCGTAGACATCAACTCCAGGGAGCGCAGCGCCGCGCGGTTCACGCCTGATGGTGTGGATACATCGCCTGCGAGCGCGCTGGCGCTGGCGGCGATTTCTTGCCGCAGCAAACCGTATGGCTTGTACAGGGTCCGATGCCAGGAGTGGCCCGGCATTGCCTTCGTCGTGCGAGGTCAGGAAAACGTCGCGTGCCACTCGATGCGACAGGTCCACTGCGGCCAAGTATGGGCCGGAGCCATGGAATCGCGGCCAATGCTCCGACTCGGCTCGTGTCTGAGCTTCCGACGGTACTTCGGGCGCGAAGACCAGCGCAAAGGCTTGCTGACTGCCGACCAGAAACACGGGGCGGTTCTGCCACAAGGTGTTCAATCCGTAGCCCAGGAAATGCCAATTGCAGGACTGCA
The DNA here is from genome assembly GCA_022647565.1 of Chiayiivirga sp. Taxonomy (GTDB): domain Bacteria; phylum Pseudomonadota; class Gammaproteobacteria; order Xanthomonadales; family Xanthomonadaceae; genus JALCLA01. The sequence continues at coordinate 310,635 of JALCLA010000002.1, read as the reverse complement.
ATCGTGGCGAGGTCGAAGTTCAGGCCCTTCTTGCCGCGCCGGTACAGAATCAGGGTGAGCAGGGGGCCGGCGACGATGTCGACGCTCAGCATGATGTACAGGAGCTTGTCCAGCTTGGCGGCGAGATGCAGCCCGGCGGGATACCACTGGACAGCGCTACTCAATCCCCAGCTTCTTGAGCTTGTACCGCATCGCGCGGAAGGTGATGCCGAGCTTGGCGGCGGCCTTGGTCTTGTTGTAGCGGCATTCCTCGAGCGTCTTGATGATGGCTTCGCGTTCGAGTTGTTCGATGTAGTCGGGCAGGGCGGCGGTGCTGGCGTTGCCGGGGATGGGCGCTGCCGGCATGGCCGGTTGCGGTGCGGTGATGCGGGCACCGCCGGGTGCGGCGGCGGGGCGGGGCGCGGGCAGGTGCAGGTCGGCGGCGGTGATGAGTTCGCCGTCGGACAGGGCCAGGGCGCGTTCCAGCACGTTTTCCAGTTCGCGCACGTTGCCGGGGAAGGGGTATTGCTCCAGCGATTCGCGCGCATCGTCGGTGAGGGTGGGGGCGATCTCCCCGAGTTCGTCCGAGAGGCGCTGCAGCACCGCTTCGGCCAGCGGCGTGATGTCTTCGCGCCGTTCGCGCAGCGGCGGCACCGCGAGTTCGATCACGTTGATGCGGTAGTACAGGTCGTGGCGGAAGCGGCCATCCTCGACCAGTGGCGCCAGCGGTTTGTGCGTGGCCGAGAGGATGCGCACGTCGATGTTCTGCTCGGCGTTGGCGCCGATCGGGCGCACCGATTTCTCCTGGATCACGCGCAGCAGCTTCACTTGCATGTGCAGCGGCAGTTCCGCCACTTCGTCGAGGAACAGGGTGCCGCCGTGCGCGGCCTGGAACAGGCCTTCCTTGTCGCCGTGGGCACCGGTGAAGCTGCCCTTCTTGTGCCCGAAGAACTCGCTTTCCATCAGTTCGGTGGGAATCGCGCCGCAGTTCACCGGCACGAAGGGGCCGCTGGCGCGCGGGCCTTGCTCGTGGATCAGGCGTGCGACCAGTTCCTTGCCCACGCCGGATTCGCCGCTGATGTAGACCGGCGCCTGGCTGCGCGCCACCTTGGCGATGGTGGCGCGCAGCTGGTGCATGGCCGGCGACTCACCCTGCAGGCGCGCCGCGCTCTGGCTGGCGTGGTTGCGGCGCTGCTCGCCCAATTGCAGGGCGTTCTGCACCAGGCCGCGCAGCACGGAAAGATCCACCGGCTTGGAGACGAAATCGAAGGCGCCAGCCTTGAGCGCGGTCACCGCCGCATCGACGTTGCCATGCGCGGTGATCATCGCCACCGGGGTTTCCGGATAGCGGCTGGCGATGAGCTCGATCAGGCTCTGGCCCGAGCCGTCCGGCAGGCGCATGTCGGTGAAGCACAGGTCGTAGCGGTTGTTGGCCAGTTGCTCGCGCGCCGAGGTCAGGTCGGCCGCGGTGTCGACCCGCAGGCCCATCCGCCCCAGGGTCAGGACCAGCAGTTCGCGGATGTCGCGTTCGTCGTCGACGATCAGGGCGGTACGGGCGGCAGCCATGCGGTGCAAGGGCGGATCGGGGAGGACTACACCTTAGCCGTTGCCCGGCACGGTGCCAACCGAGCGCGCACCGCGTCACACTGCGCGCCATGCTGGCAAAGGAGCTTCGTGGAGGCTGGCGGTGGACATCGACGCCGTGACGGAGGTCCTGGCCCGACATCCGGGCATCGGCCTGGCCTACGTGTTCGGCTCGGTCGGGCGTGGCGTGGCGTGGCGGGGCGGGGCGGGGCGGGGCGGGGCGGGGCGGGGCGGGGCGCGGTGCGCAAGGGCCGGCGCGTGCGTGGCGGTGATACCGCCCATGCGCGCTTGCTGGACGACCGCAGTTGCGCATGGATCGGCTGATCGTCGCGCGCGCCGACCTATTGAGCCCTGCGTAAATGGTTGACGAGAGACTGGGCGTCCTTCGACTTCGGCCTCTTCGCGGCCTACGCTCAGGATGAGCGGCATTATCGGCGGCATTCGCGAATCCCGCTCACCCTGAGCGTAGCGCACAAGGCGCGAAGTCGAAGGACGCGGGCGGTCGGCCAATTGCGCAAGTCTCAACATGATCAGCGGCAGTCGCGAACTCCGCTCACCCTGAGCGTAGCGCCCAAGGCACGAAGTCGAAGGACGCGGGCGGTCGGCCAATTGCGCAAGTCTCAATATGATCGGCGGCCTTCGCGAACCCCGCTCTTCCTGAGCGTAGCGTCCAAGGCGCGAAGTCGAAGGACGCGGGCTGTCGGCCAATTGCGCAAGTCTCAACATGATCGGCGGCATTCGCGAACCCCGCTCACCCTGAGCGTAGCGCCCAAGGCGCGAAGTCGAAGGACGCGGGCTGTCGGCCAATTGCGCAAGTCTCAACATGATCAGCGGCCTTCGCGAACTCCGCTCATCCTGAGCGTAGCGTCCAAGGCACGAAGTCGAAGGACGCGGGCTGTCGGCCAATTGCGCAAGTCTCAACATGATCGGCGGCCTTCGCGAACTCCGCTCACCCTGAGCGTAGCGCACAAGGCGCGAAGTCGAAGGACGCGGGCTGTCGGCCAATTGCGCAAGTCTCAACATGATCAGCGGCAGTCGCGAACTCCGCTCACCCTGAGCGTAGCGCCCAAGGCACGAAGTCGAAGGACGCGGGCGGTCGGCCAATTGCGCAAGTCTCAATATGATCGGCGGCCTTCGCGAACCCCGCTCTTCCTGAGCGTAGCGTCCAAGGCGCGAAGTCGAAGGACGCGGGCGGTCGGCCAATTGCGCAAGTCTCAATATGATCGGCGGCCTTCGCGAACCCCGCTCTTCCTGAGCGTAGCGTCCAAGGCGCGAAGTCGAAGGACGCGGGCTGTCGGCCAATTGCGCAAGTCTCAACATGATCGGCGGCATTCGCGAATCCCGCTCATCCTGAGCGTAGCGTCCAAGGCGCGAAGTCGAAGGACGCGGGCTGTCGGCCAATTGCGCAAGTCTCAATATGATCGGCGGCATTCGCGCATCCCGCTCATCCTGAGCGTAGCGCCCAAGGCGCGAAGTCGAAGGACGGGGGTTGTCAATCCATTGCGCACGTCCCAACAGGTCGCGGCCCTGGTGGCTGATCCTGATGCGCAGGACGTGCTCGTATTGAACCTCAGTCGTGCGGTGCCGCTGTGCTTGGACCTCGCGGCACATCGTCTTGCACACCTGTCACTGCCGGCACCCGAGACCATGGGGCAGGCCTTCGACCGCCTGTTCGAAGCCGGGGTGATCAATGAAGCCATCTGCGTGCGGATGAAGAAGGCAGTCGGTGTCCGCAATCTGGCGGTACACAGCTACGAGGCGATCGATTGGGCCATCGTGCATGCGATCGGGTCGCGCCACCTGGTTGATTTCGAGGATTTCGCCCGCGCCGTAGCCTGAGCCCGCGGTCGGCCTGCGCCGGTGTCAGCCGGCAGCCCGGCGCGCGATGGACGCGGCTTCGTCCGGTGCGTCCACCCGCCGCGCCCGCGCCAGGCTGATGCGGAAGCAGCTGCCGCCACCGGCCACGGCCACGTATTCCAGCGTGGCCTGGTTGGCTTCGCACAGCTGCCGCGCCAGATACAGGCCGAGTCCGGTGCCATGTTCGTGCGTGGTGAAGAAGGGGTCGAAGATGCTGTCGGCCACGCGTGCCGGGATGCCGGGGCCGCGGTCGATCACCTCCACCAGCGGCGGGCTGTTCTCGCTGAGCTGGCGCGCGGTGATGGTGATGCGCGCCGGTTGGCCCGGCATGCGGCCATAGACCAGGGCGTTCTGCACCAGGTTGGTGATCACCTGGTGCAGCTGCTGTGGGTCCACCATGCCGAACAGGTGCCGGCTTTGCGCCACCGCGCGCAGCTCGTCCTGGTCCAGGCGGTGGGTATTCTTGAACTCGTCGACGAACTGCATCGTCCACTGCGACAGATCCACCGATTCCGGGCGCGAGCGTTCGCGGCGCGAGAGGTTGAGCACGTTCTCCACGATGCCGTTCATGCGGTTGCAGTGCGCCACGATGATCTCCACCAGGCGCCGGTCGGTATCGGGCAGGGCCGGGGATTCTTCCAGCAGTTGCGCCGAGTAGCTGATCGCGGCCAGCGGATTGCGGATCTCGTGCGCGATGCTGGCCGAGAGCCGGCCGAGCGTGGAGAGGGTGAGCTCCTCGGCGCGGCGCGACACCAGCGAGGTATCGTCGAGAAAGATCAGGAACAGCTCGTCGGTGACGGTGAGTTTGGCGAAGCGCGGTACCACCGGCTTGATGTCGGGGCCGAGCTCCAGCGGGCGCGTGTCGTTCTGGTTCTCGAAGCGCCACTGGTAAAGGCGGCGCGACAGTTCCTCCGACACGCCTTCGAGCACGTTCTGGTTCGGGCTGGGCTGGCCGAGCGAGTGCCAGGCGGATTCGTTGAGCATCTGGATGCGGCCGCCGGCATCCACCACCAGCACGCCGGTGCGCATGCGCCGGATGATGAGCTCGTTGAGTTGCGCGAGGTTGGCCACCTCGGCGCCGCGCTGCGATGCCAGCGCGTGCGACTCGCGCATCTGCCGCCCCAGCATGTGGCACAGGCCCGCCGCCGCCAGCCAGGTGGCGCCGAACATCAGCACTTCGGCCAGGTTGCGCCCGGTGTCGCCGAACTCGGCGCGGGTGAAATAGAACTCGAACACGCCCAAGGCGAGCGCGGCGATGGCGAACCCCAGCCCCCAGCGCAGCGGCAAGAGCAGCGCACCGGCCCCGATGTTCACCGTGAGCAGGAGCGCAACGCCGTTCTCCACCCCGGACATCGCGTGGATCATCGCGAGCGCGGCGGCGATGTCGATGCTCAGCCCCAGCGCCACCTGGCGGGCCAGACCGAAGCGCGGCTTGCGTCCGGCGAGCAGCAGCACGAGCGCGGCCAGCAGGTAGGTCGATGCCACCGCGCGCGCAAACAGCGGCTGGCGCAGCTCCGCGAACGGCGTGATCAGCGGGCTGAAGGCCAGGAGCACGAACAGCGCCGCTTCCAGCGAGCGGTACAGGGTGAAGAAATACAGTTCGCGGCGCAGCGCGGCGTCGGTGCTGCGCTCTTCGGGCGCGCTGGGCGGCGTTGGGGTGACGGCCATGCAGTCTCCCGGCCGCGGCGGCTTGGCCCGAGTATAGCCGCCGGCGACGGCCCCCCGCGTCTTTGCCTTTGCCTGCCCCGTTCGCCACAATACGCGGCCTTCGCGGGCCGTCTGGCCCGCCTGCCCCGGCCCCGGCGTTCGCCCGGACCGCCTTCCACACAGGTGATGCATGAATTTCCACGAGTATCAGGCCAAGGAACTGTTCGCCGAGGTCGGCATTCCGGTACCGGCCGGCAAGGTTGCGCGCAGCGCGGACGAGGCGGTGGACGTGGCCAAGGCCATCGGCGGCGATTTCTGGGTGGTGAAGGCCCAGATCCATGCCGGTGGTCGCGGCAAGGCCGGCGGCGTGAAGCTGTGCAAGACGCTCGAGTCGGTGCGCGAAGCGGCCAAGGGCATGCTTGGCACGCGCATGGAAACCTACCAGTCCGGTGGCCGCGCCCTGCCGGTGGATTGCGTGCTGGTGACCCAGGCCACCAACATCGACAAGGAGCTGTACCTGTCGGTGCTGGTGGACCGCGCCACCCGCAGCCTCACCTACATCGCCTCGGCCGAAGGCGGCGTGGAAATCGAGAAGACCGCGCACGACAACCCGGACGCGATCCAGACCCTCAACGTGAGCTACGTGCAGGGCCTGCAGCCCTACCAGTGCCGCCAGATGGGCTTTGCGCTCGGGCTCAATGCCAAGCAGGTGGGCCAGCTCACCAAGATCATGTCGGGCCTGTTCAAGCTGTTCAACGACAAGGATCTCTCGCTGGTGGAACTGAATCCGCTCGCGATCGTCGACGGCGACCTGATGGCGCTGGACGGCAAGATCAACTCCGATGACAACGCCGAGTTCCGCCAGCCCAAGCTGGTGGCGATGCGCGACGTGCGTCAGGAAGACGAGACCGAGGTGCTGGCCACCCAGCACAACCTCAACTACGTCACCATGGACGGCAACATCGGCTGCATGGTGAACGGCGCCGGCCTCGCCATGGCCACGATGGACGTGATCAAGCTCAACGGTGGCGAGCCGGCGAACTTCCTCGATGTGGGCGGCGGCGCCACCAAGGAACGCGTCACCGAGGCCTTCAAGCTGATCCTGCGTTCGCCCGACGTGAAGGCGATCTTCGTCAACATCTTCGGCGGCATCGTGCGCTGCGACATGATCGCCGAGGGCATCATCGCCGCGGTGAAGGAAGTCGGCGTCAAGGTGCCCGTGGTGGTGCGCCTGGAAGGCACCAATGTCGACGCCGGCAAGGCGCTGCTCAAGAGCTCCGGCCTCGCCATCACGCCCGCCGACGACATCAACGACGGCGCCAAGAAGGTCGTCGCCGCGGCCAAGGCCGCCTGATTTTTCGTCCCCTCCCCCGCTCGCGGGGGAGGGCCAGGGTGGGGGCAACGGCTTCGCGTAACGTGCCCCCATCCCGACCTTCTTCCGCTGGCGGGGGAAGGAGACAAGCACAAGGGATCGAATTCCATGAGCGTACTGGTCAACAAGAACACCAAGGTCATCGTGCAGGGCTTCACCGGCCAGCAGGGCACCTTCCACGCCGAGCAGATGGTTGACTACGGCACCAAGGTCATGGGCGGCGTCACGCCCGGCAAGGGCGGCAGCGAACACATCGGGCTGCCGGTCTACAACACGGTGCAGGATGCCGTGCTCGACACCGGCGCCGATGCCAGCGTGATCTACGTGCCGCCGCCGTTCGCGGCCGATGCCATCCTCGAAGCCGCGGATGCCGGCATCCGCGTGATCGTGGCGATCACCGAGGGCATTCCGGTGCTCGACATGCTGCGGGTCAAGAACGCACTGCGCGGCTACGACGACTGCACCCTGATCGGCCCGAACTGCCCCGGCATCATCACGCCGGGCGAGTGCAAGATCGGCATCATGCCGGGCCACATCCACAAGCCGGGCAAGGTCGGCATCGTGTCGCGCTCCGGCACGCTGACCTACGAAGCCGTGCACCAGACCACGCAGGCCGGCCTCGGCCAGAGCACCTGTATCGGCATCGGTGGCGACCCGATCAACGGCATGAGCTTCGTCGAGGCACTCAAGCTGTTCCAGGACGACGCGCAGACCGAGGCCATCATCCTGGTGGGCGAAATCGGCGGCTCGGGCGAAGAAGAAGCCGCCGAGTTCATCGCCGAGTACATCACCAAGCCGGTGGTCGGCTTCATCGCCGGCGCCTCCGCGCCCGCGGGCAAGCGCATGGGCCACGCCGGCGCAATTGCCTCGGGCGGCAAGGGCACTGCGGCCGGCAAGTTCGCCGCGCTGGAAAAAGCCGGAGTCACCACGGTGCGTTCGCCGGGTGACCTGGGTGCGGCGGTGGCCAAGCGCCTCGCCAAGTAAACTGACCGCCACGCGCGGCGGGGACGAAGGGCCGCATTGCGGCCCTTCGTCGTTTCCGTCATCGAAATTGCGAGGGCCTCATGTCCAAACTCTTGCGGATCGCCTTGGCCCAGTTCGACTTTCCCGTCGGGGCGGTCGAGGCGAACACGGCGCGCATCGTCGAGCTGATCGCGCAGGCGCGCGACCTGCACCACGCCGACGTGGTGTTGTTCCCGGAACTGGCGGTGTCGGGCTATCCGCCGGAAGACCTGCTGCTGCGTCCCGCCTTCCTGGCCGAGTGCGAGCGCGCGATCGAACACATCGCGCAGGCGGCGCGCGGCATCGTGGCGGTGGTGGGGTGGCCCGAGGCGGCGGGCGCGGTGGTCTTCAACGCGGCCAGCGTGCTGCGCGATGGCGAGCGCATCGCGCACTACCGCAAGCGCGAGCTGCCCAACTACGCGGTGTTCGACGAGCGTCGCTACTTCGCGGTTGACCCTGACGGCGGGGCCTGCGTGTTCGAGCTGGATGGCACCCGGATTGGCCTCGTGATCTGCGAGGACCTGTGGTTTGCCGAGCCGCTGGCGGACACCGTCGTCGCCGGCGCGCAACTGGTGCTGGTGCCGAACGCCTCGCCCTTCGAGCGCGACAAGCACGCGCAGCGCGATGCCTTGCTGGCCACGCGGGTGCAGGAAACGATCCGCAATGGATCGGGCGTGGCCCTGGCCTATCTCAATGCCGTGGGCGGGCAGGATGCGCTGGTGTTCGACGGCGCCTCGGTGCTGGCCGATGGCGACGGGCACATCCATCCGGCGGCGCGCGCATTCGAGGATCATTGGCTGGTCGCGGATTTCGACCCGGCGATGCGGCGCTTCGCGCGGGTGCACTGGCCCGAGGAGAACGACGAGAGCGCGGTCGGGCAGGCCTATCGCGCCGTGGTGCGCGGCACCCGCGACTATCTGCGCAAGAACGGTTTCGAGCGCGCCTGGCTGGGGCTTTCCGGTGGCGTGGATTCGGCCCTGGTGCTGGCAATCGCGGTGGATGCTCTTGGTGCCGGGAACGTCACGGCGGTCCGGCTGCCTTCGCGCTTCACCTCGGGCCTGAGCAACGATCTGGCCGAGGAGCAGGCGCGCGCGCTCGGCGTGCGTCTCGAAGCCGTGGCGATCGAGGCGCCGTTCCGTGGCTTTCTCGATGCGCTCGCGCCGCTGTTCGCGGGTCGCGCCACGGATGTTGCGGAAGAGAACCTGCAATCACGCTGCCGCGGCGCGATCCTGATGGCGCTCGCCAACAAATTCGGCGGCCTGCTGCTGACCACCGGCAACAAGAGCGAATACGCGGTCGGCTACGCCACCATCTATGGCGACATGTGCGGCGGCTACGCGCCACTCAAGGATCTGTACAAGACCGACGTGTTCGCGCTGTGCCGCTGGCGCAATGCGATGGCGGGTGCCCCGGTGATCCCGCCGGCGGTGATCGAGCGTCCGCCCTCGGCCGAACTGCGCGAGAACCAGACCGACCAGGACTCGCTGCCGCCCTACGACGTGCTCGATGCGATCCTGCTGCGCCACATCGACCAGGAACAGTCGGGAGCGGAGATCATCGCGGCGGGCTTCGATGCCGCGACGGTGCAGCGCGTGCTGCGCCTGGTGCGCATCGGCGAATGGAAGCGGCAACAGGCCGCGCCGGGGCCGAAGGTGTCGCGCCGCGCCTTCGGGCGCGAGCGCCGTTATCCGATCACGTCCGGGTATCGGGGGTAACGGCGAACGGCAGGATCACAAGATGGAAAGACGGATACGCAAAGGACGCAAAGGAAAAGCAAGAAAAGACGCAAAGGAAAGGCAGGAGTGGGTCTCGGCGAAATGGCGATCCCCGCGAAGAACAGACCCAAGCCCTTTCTGGTGTTTCTTGCTCGGCTTTTCCTTTGCGTCCTTTGCGTATCCGTCTTTTGATTCTGACTTACGGCGCCGATTCCGGTGCGGTCGGGTCATCCGGCAGCGCGCTCTGGTCGCGCTCGTCGTCGAACGGCCACATGCGCTTGAACAGGCTGCGCTTTTCCGGCCAGTCGCCGCGCAGGTAGGCGTGGTCGGGATGGTTGAGCTTGAGCACGCGGCGCGCGTCCGCGGCGAGCTTGTCCTGGCCCAGGGCGCGGTAGCTGGTGGCCATCATCGCCAGCGCGTCGCCGTCGTGCATGCTCTGCGGATAGTGCTCCAGCACGTACTGGCCGCGCGTGGCCGCCGCGACGTAAGCCTCGCGCCGCAGGTAGAACTTGCCGATGTTGATCTCGTAGCGTGCCATCAGGTTGCGCAGGTGCACCATGCGCTGGCGCGCATCCGGCACGTAGCGGCTGTTCGGATAGCGCCGGATCAGGTCGGCGAAATCGTTGAACGACTGGCGCGGCGCGCCCTGGTCGCGCTGGGTCATGTCGAGGCGTGCGAGGCGCTCGAGCAGGGCGTTCTCGCGGTTGAAGTTGATCAGCGCCTTCAGGTAGTAGGCGTAGTCGATGTTGCGATGCGTGGGGTAGGTGCGGATGAAGCGGTCGATCGTGGACGAGGCTTCTTCCGAATCGCCTGCCTTGTACTGGGCGTAGGCCAGCTCAAGCTGCGATTGCTCGGTATAGGCGCCGTAGGGGAAGCGCGCGATCAGGCGTTGGTAGTAGCGCGTCGCGCGCCCGAGGTTGCCGCCCTGCAGCGAACCCTTGGCCTCGTCGTACATCGCCTCCACCGGCAGGGTTTCGAGCGGGTCGTCCTTGTCGAACCACTTGAAGCGGCTGCAGCCCGTGGCCGCAAGCAGCAGCACGAGCAGCGCGAAGAGACGGACCAGGCTGGAATATCGGATCATGTGGGGCCGAAAAGGCTGCGAACGAGCGCGGCATGATACCCCAACCCCTCCGGCCCGGCCCATGAACGAACTCCTAACGAAATCCCCGGCGCAGGCGGCCGTTGCGCGGGCGCAGGTGCCGCGGGAAGCGGCGGGCCAGCGTCTCGACAAGGTCCTGGCCGAACTCTTTTCCGGCTACTCGCGTTCGCGCCTGGCCGGGTGGATCAAGTCCGGCGAGGTCCTGATCGACGGTCGCGCCGCGCGCCCGCGCGACGCGGTGCGTGGCGGGGAATGGATCGAGCTGAACGCCACCCCCGAGGTCGTCACCCATTCGCAGCCCGAGGCCATCGCGCTGCCGGTGTTGTACGAGGATGCCGACGTATTCGTGATCGACAAGGCGGTGGGCCTGGTGGTGCATCCGGGCGCTGGCAATGCCCGCGGCACCCTGGTCAACGCCCTGCTGCATCGCGATCCGGCCCTGGCGCAGCTGCCACGCGCCGGGATCGTGCATCGGCTGGACAAGGAAACCTCCGGCGCCCTGATCGTGGCGCGCAGCCTGCGCGCGCATGCGGCCCTGGTGGAGCAGCTGGCGGCGCGCGAGATCCATCGCCAGTACGAAGCCGTGGTGAACGGGGTGCTGGTGGCGGGCGGCACGGTGGATGCGCCGCTCGATCGGCATCCGGTGGATCGACTCAAGCGCGCCGTGGTGGAAGGCGGCAAGCCGGCGGTCACGCATTACCGGGTGCGCGAACGCTTCCGCGCCCACACCCAGGTCGAGTGCGTGCTGGAAACCGGCCGCACCCACCAGATCCGGGTGCACATGGCGCATGTGCGTCACGCCCTGGTAGGCGATCCGCTGTATGGCGGATCGCTGCGCCTGCCCAAGGGCGCGACGCCGGAATTGCAGGCAAGCTTGCGTGGCTTCCGCCGCCAGGCCCTGCATGCCGAGCGCATCGAGTTCGCGCATCCGGTCTCGGGCGAGGCGGTGGTGGTGCAGGCACCGCGTCCGGCCGATCTGGCGGCCTTGCTCGTGGCCTTGCGCGAGGACGCCAAGGCGTGAGCGATGCCCTGCCGATCCTGTCGGCCTCGTGGCCCGCGCCACGGCACGTGCTTGCATTCACCACCCTGCGTGGCGGCGTCGGCCAGGGAGCATCGCCGGCACCGTTCGATACCTTCAACCTCGGGGCCCATTGCGGCGACAGCGCGACCGCCGTGGCGGCCAACCGCGCGCGCCTGCGTGCGATCGGCGACTTGCCGGGCGAACCGCACTGGCTGCGCCAGGTGCATGGCACGCGCGTGCTGCGCTTCGGGCCCGACGCTGGTGGCGTGATCGAGCCCGAAGCGGATGCCGCCAGCACCGCCACGCCGGGCGAGGTGCTTGTGATCCTGAGTGCGGATTGCCTGCCGGTGCTGTTGTGCGCAACGAACGGGAGCGAGGTTGCCGCCGCCCATGCCGGCTGGCGCGGGTTGGCGGGTGGGGTGCTGGAGCGCACCGTGGACGCGATGGACACGTCACCGGAGCACCTGCTGGCCTGGCTCGGGCCAGCGGCCGGCCCGCAGGCCTACGAGGTCGGCGTCGAGGTGCGCGATGCGTTCCTCGCGCACGACCCGCGCGCAGGCGTGGCCTTCGTGCCCACGCGGCCCGGCCATTGGCGAGTCGACCTCTACGCCCTGGCCCGGCAGCGACTGGCCGAGGCCGGGGTGACGCAAGTGTTCGGTGGCGGTCGCTGCACCCTCTCCGAGCCAGATCATTTTTTCTCGCATCGCCGCGATGGCCGCAGCGGTCGCATGGCGACGCTGATCTGGATCGCGGCCTGAGCCCGCTTGAATCGCCGACGCCGGCCCGCATCTTGGGCCTTGTCAGCCGCCCGGTGCGGCTCCCGATTCCGAGGACCTTTCCATGCGCATGGACAAACTCACCTCGCGCTTCCAGCAGGCCCTGAGCGACGCCCAGTCGCTGGCCGTGGGGCGCGACCACAACTGCTCGAACCTGCCCACCTGTTGGCCGCATTGATCGACCAGCAAGGCGGCAGCACGCGGCCACTGCTGGCGCAGGCCGGCATCAACGTGCCGCTGCTGCGCGAACGCCTGGGCGAGCAGCTGGCGAAGCTGCCGCAGGTGAAGGGCCAGGAAGGCAACCTCAGCGTCGGCAACGACCTGAACCGCCTGCTCAACCTCACCGACAAGCTGGCGCAGCAGCGCGGCGATGCCTACATCGCGAGCGAGTTGTTCGTGCTGGCCGTGCTCGAGGACAAGGGCGAAGCGGGCAAGGCACTCAAGGCGGCCGGCGGCGACAAGGCGCGGCTGGAAGCCGCGATCGAGAAGCTGCGCGGTGGCGACAAGGTCAACGAACCCAACGCCGAGGAAGCACGCCAGGCGCTGGAGAAGTTCACCATCGACCTCACCGCGCGTGCCGAAAGCGGCAAGCTCGACCCGGTGATCGGGCGCGACGAGGAAATCCGCCGCACCATCCAGGTGCTGCAACGCCGCACCAAGAACAATCCGGTGCTGATCGGCGAACCCGGCGTGGGCAAGACCGCGATTGTCGAAGGATTGGCACAACGCATCATCAACGGCGAAGTGCCCGAAGGCCTGCGCGGCAAGCGCGTGCTCTCGCTCGACATGGGCGCCCTGATCGCCGGCGCCAAGTTCCGCGGCGAGTTCGAGGAGCGGCTCAAGGGCGTGCTGAACGATCTGGCCAAGCAGGAAGGCCAGGTGATCCTGTTCATCGACGAGCTGCACACCATGGTGGGTGCCGGCAAGGCCGAAGGCTCGATGGATGCCGGCAACATGCTCAAGCCGGCGCTGGCGCGCGGCGAGCTGCACTGCATCGGCGCCACCACGCTCGACGAATACCGCAAGTACGTCGAGAAGGACGCCGCGCTGGAGCGCCGCTTCCAGAAAGTGTTCGTGGGCGAGCCGAGCGTGGAGGACACCATCGCGATCCTGCGTGGCCTGAAGGAGCGCTATGCGGTGCACCACGGCGTGGAAATCACCGATCCGGCGATCGTCGCCGCGGCCACGCTCTCGCACCGTTACATCGCCGATCGGCAGTTGCCCGACAAGGCCATCGACCTGATGGACGAGGCCGCCTCGCGCATCCGCATGGAGATCGACTCCAAGCCGGAGGAGATGGACCGCAAGGAGCGCCGCCTGATCCAGCTCAAGATCCAGCGCGAGGCGCTGAAGAAGGAGAAGGATGCCGAATCGAAGCAGCGCCTGTCGGATCTGAAGCCGAGATCGGCAAGCTGGAACGCGAGTTCTCCGACCTGGAGGAAATCTGGAAGGCGGAGAAGGCCGCGGTGGCCGGCAGCGCGAAGATCAAGGAGCAGATCGAACAGCTCAAGACCGAACTGGAAGCCGCGCACCGCCACCAGAACCTCGCGCGCGCGTCGGAAATCCAGTACGGCCTGTTGCCGCAACTGGAGAAGCAACTCGCGGACGCGCCGAGACCGAGCAGAAGGGCTTCAAGCTGCTGCAGCAGAAGGTGACCGCGGACGAGATCGCCGAGGTGGTGTCGCGCTGGACCGGCATCCCGGTCAGCAAGATGCTGGAAGGCGAGCGCGAGAAGCTGCTGCGCATGGAGGACGAACTGCACCGGCGCGTGGTGGGGCAGCAGGAGGCGGTGAAGGCGGTGTCGGATGCCATCCGCCGTTCGCGCGCCGGCCTGTCCGATCCGAACCGGCCGAATGGTTCCTTCCTGTTCCTTGGCCCCACCGGCGTGGGCAAGACCGAACTGTGCAAGGCGCTGGCCTCGTTCCTGTTCGACACCGACGAGGCGATGGTGCGGATCGACATGAGCGAGTTCATGGAGAAGCATAGCGTCGCGCGCCTGATCGGCGCGCCGCCGGGCTATGTCGGCTACGAGGAAGGCGGCTATCTCACCGAAGCGGTGCGGCGTCGTCCGTATTCCGTGATCCTGCTCGATGAGGTCGAGAAGGCGCATCCGGACGTGTTCAACGTGCTGCTGCAGGTGCTCGACGATGGCCGCCTGACCGATGGCCAGGGTCGCACCGTGGATTTCCGCAACAGCGTGATCGTGATGACCTCCAACCTCGGATCGCAGCTCATCCAGGAGTTCGGCGGCGACGATTCGGCGCAGAACTACACCCAGATGAAGGCCGCGGTGATGGGCGCGGTGCAGGCGCACTTCCGCCCCGAGTTCATCAACCGCCTGGACGAGATCGTGGTGTTCCATCCGCTCGGCAAGGAGCAGATCCGCGAGATCGCGCGCTTCCAGACGCAATACCTGGGCAAGCGCCTGGCCGAACGCCAGATCCGGCTGGAGATCGCCGAATCCGCGCTGCTGCTGCTCGGCAACGTCGGCTTCGATCCGGTCTACGGCGCGCGTCCGCTCAAGCGCGCGATCCAGCAGCAGCTGGAGAATCCGCTGGCGCAGAAGATCCTGTCCGGCGAGTTCGGTGCGGGCGACACGGTGCGGGTCGAGGCCGAGGGCGGGGCGCTGGTGTTTCGCAAGGGCTAAGGCCACGGGCGCTTACCGGAGAGACTCAATAGGATGCGGGGCATGGATTTGCCCCGCGACGAACCGTTGTTTTGCCGCTTGCTGGGGCCGGCGTTTGCCCGGCTCCCGGCATCGGTCCAGGCCTTGCATCGGGCCGCCTTGCCGTGCCGCTTCCACGGACGCGCGAACGTGACCCCGGCGCATCGGCCGTGGCTGCGCGGCTTGGCGCGTTGGGTGCGACTGCCGACCCGCGAGGGCGAGGTCCCGATTGCCGTGACGATCTCGGCACATGGCGAGGGACAGTGCTGGCACCGGGATTTTCCGCCGCACCCGATGGTGTCGGCGTTGTCGGCCGATGGCGATCTGCTGCGCGAACGGCTGGGGCCGGCGACGCTGCACTTCCGGCTGCATGCCGATGCGCAAGGACTGACGTGGGATCTGTGCCGGGTGCGGGTGCTCGGGGTGCCGCTGCCGCGCGCCTGGTTCACCGTGCTGGCGCGCGAGTCAGAACGCGAGGGACGCTATTGCTTCGAGGTGCGGGCCGAGATGCGTGGCATCGGTTTGCTGGCGGGCTACGCCGGCTGGCTCGATGTTGCGGTGTCGGGCGCGCCTGCGGCGGGCGCGGGAGACGCGAGCTTGCTCCTGCCGCGGTAGGGCGGCGTAGCCAGGGCCATCTCGGCCATGCTGTGGGCCAGTTCGCGTTCGGCCAGCACCGCGCCGTCGGCGCCATGTTCGAGCAGGTGCTTGAGTTCGGCTTCGCCGTGGGCGCGGGCGAACACCACGAGTGCAGGATTGAGCGCGCGCAGCTTGGCCACGACCTCGCCCGCCTCCAGCGCGTTGGGAATGGCTACCGCCGCGATGCAGGCGCGCTCGGCCTGGGTTTCGGCCAGCACGCGATCGGCCGCGGCGTTGCCGCGCACTGCGGCAAAGCCTTCGGCATGCGCGCGGGCGATCAGGTCGGGATCATCGTCCACCACCAGCACCGGCACTCCGCGTTGGCGCAACAGGGCCGACAACTCGCGTCCGACCCGACCGTAGCCGACCACGATGGTGTGGTTCTCGCCTTCGAGGCGAGGACCCGGGGGCGACTCGGCCGTGGCGGTTGGCGTGGCCCCGGTCACCCCGCGCTGCGCGATGCGGGCCTGCCATCCGTCCAGCGCCACGAACAGCAGGGGATTGAGCATGATCGAGAGCAGGGCGCCGGCCAGGACCAGGTCGCGGCCTGCGCTCGGCAACAAACCTTCGGTGACGCCCAGGCCCGCCAGGATGAAGGAGAACTCGCCGATCTGGGCGAGGCTGGTGGAGATGGTGAGGGCGGTGTTCTGCGGATGGCCGAACGCGCGTACGATCGACCAGGCCGCGAGCGACTTGCCGAACACGATGATCAGGCAGGTCACCAGCACCGGCAGCGGCTGCTCGATCAGGATGCGCGGGTCGAACAGCATCCCGACCGAGACGAAGAACAGCACCGCGAAGGCATCGCGCAGCGGCAGCGAATCACTCGCGGCTTCGTGGCTGAGCTTGGACTCGTTCAGCAGCATGCCGGCGAAGAATGCGCCCAGCGCGAACGAGACGCCGAACAGTTCGGCCGCGCCGAAGGCCACGCCCAGCGCGATGGCGAGCACCGAGAGCGTGAACAGTTCGCGCGAGCCGGTGCCGGCGCTGTGTTCCAGCAGCCACGGAATGGTGCGGCGCCCGACCATCAGCATCAGCACCACGAAGGCCACCACCTTGCCCAGGGTGATGGCCAGCGCCAACCAGATCGAGTCGGATGCGCCGCCGGCTTCCTCGCCCGCCAGTGCGCCCGACAGCGCCGGCAGCAGGACCAGGGCCAGCACCATCGCGAGGTCCTCGACGATGAGCCAGCCGATCGCGATGCGGCCGCGGGTCGAATCGAGCAGGCGACGCTCCTCCAGCGCGCGCAACAAGACCACGGTGCTGGCCACCGACAAGGCCAGGCCGAACACCAGTCCGGCGCCGTGGCTCCAGCCCATCCAGCGCGCCAGGCCCCAGCCCATGACCGTGGCCACGCCGATCTGTACCAGCGCGCCGGGAATGGCGATGTTCTTCACCGCCAGCAGGTCGCGCAGCGAGAAGTGCAGGCCGACGCCGAACATCAGCAGGATCACGCCGATCTCGGCCAGTTGCGGCGCGAGCGCCTGATCGGCCACGAACCCCGGCGTGAACGGTCCAACCACTACCCCCGCGAGCAGGTAGCCCACCAATGGCGACAGCCGCAGGCGATGCGCGAGGCTGCCCAGCACGAAAGCGAGCACGAAGCCCGCGCAGAGCAGGGCGATCAGCGAGGTGTGATGGGGCATCCGGGTTCCGGCAAACGGGGAACCATGGATAGTGGGGACCGCGGCCCCGCGAATCAACCCGGCGTGGTCGGTTTCGCGGCGACGAGTCGCAGCCGAGGCTCAGACGTCGGGGCGGTGCGCCGGGCGGTTCGGATCCACGTCACTGTCAGGCAGGTCGCGCGCATCCGGCATGGCAATGTCCGGGATGTCGCAGGCTTCCACGGCCGCGGGCGCATGGGCGGCCTGGCCGTCGTGCGCGATCAGCCGGCCCGATTCGATCAGGCGCTGGATGCGCGAGAACACCTCGTCGCGTCCGAAGGGCTTCTTCATGAAGTCGTCCGCGCCGATGCGCTGCGCGTAATACTGCTCGGTGGCCTGCATGTTGCCGCTGATCATGATGATCGGGGTCTTGTGCGTGCCCGGGTCGCGGCGCAGTTGGCGCAGCGCGGCAAAGCCATTCATGCCGGGCAGCACGATGTCGAGGAAGATCAGGTCCGGGTGTTCCTTGCGCGCGATTGCGACACCCGACTCGGCATCGCCCGCACTGACCACGTCGTAGCCGTTCTGGCGCAGCATCTTGCCGATCACCGCCACGATCGTGGCGGAATCGTCGATCACCAGCACGCGCGTGCCGCTGCGGGCGTTGACCCGTTCGTTGCGGCGGCGCTCGACTTCGCTGCTGCCACCGCTGAACAGGCGTTTGAACAGTTGGAAAGCCATTTTCTCCCCCCGGGAGCCCCTGCATCCCCGCGCCAGTGTGAGGCGACGCCTCGCGGGGCGCAATCCCGCGCCGCCTTCGTGGCCCTGCCCGCGTCTAGCGGCGGGGCACGATCCTGCCGGCTCTACTCGGGCGATGCGCCGTCCCGTGCGAGCCCCAGCGCGGATTCCAGCGCCTCGACCCTCGCCTCGAGCGCAGCCAGGCGCGCCTCCAGCGCCGAACCCGACTCGCTGCGCGCAGCGCGCGGTTCGGCGGCCGCGCTGGCGAACGCGGCGAGGTCCACCGGCCCGCACAGCAGGTGCATCCAGCGTTCTTCGCGCTGGCCTGCGGCCCTGGGCACGCGCAGCACCAAAGACGGCTGGCGCTCGGCCATCCGCTCCAGCGCATGGCGCAGGTCATCGGCATCGGCAAAGCGCGCCATGCGCTCGCTGCGGGTGAGCAATTCGTTCAGGGTCTGCGGGCCGCGCAACAGCAACAGGCCGAGTAGTGCCTGTTGCTGTGCGGTGAGGCCATAGGCCCTGGATACCAGGTGCTCGTAACGCTGCGCGCGCGCGCCGTGCACGCTGCGCACCAGGTGGCGCGGCTCGAGCTGGCGCAGGGCGTGGCCGACCTCACCCAGGGTCAGCTCCATCACCGGGTCGCGGCTGGTCTTCTGGTTGCTCGCCACCACCAGCGCGTTCTCGGTCAACGGATATTGCTCGGGCGTGGTGGCTTCCTTTTCGATCAGGCAGCCGAGCAGGCGCGCTTCGGTGGCGCTGAGGCGCAGGGCTTCGGGCAGATCGATCGACTCGGACATGAAGGGCGGGCGCCACGGTTGCGGGAGGCGCATGGTAGCGCGGCGCGCGACCACGTCGCGTCGCCGTCCCGGCGCGGGGACGGCGACGCGGAGAGGCTTACCAGGTGTAGCCGACGCGCGCGTACAGGAAGGCGCCATTGAAGCCGAACGGCGAGGCACTGCTGGCGTAGGGCAGCTGGCCGCCGGTCGAGTTCGCGAGCAACACTTCCTCCGGGTACTCGTCAAGCACGTTGTCCGCACCGAGCGAGAAGCGCCACTGGTTGAGCGACCAGGTGGCGGCCAGGTCCAGCGTCCACTTCGAATCGAAGGTCTGGTCCTGGGCCGGGGACGCATTGCGAATCGTGATCTCGCCGTAGCGCGTGGCGTTGGCGGAGTATTCCCAGTTGCCGGTCTTCCACACGCCGCCGAGCAGGAACTTGTCCTTGGGCGCGCCGACTTCGAAGCGACCGATCTCGACCCGGCCGAAGCGCAGTGCATTCGGATCGATCGCCGCGAGCGCGGCCGGGTTGGCCGCGATCCGGTCGATCTCGGTCTCGTTGTGGTTGTAGCCGGCGGTCAGGTCGAACGAACCCTCGCCGATATCCCAGCGGTAGGTGCCCACGATATCGATGCCATCGGTGGTGGTGTCGATCGCGTTGGTGAAGTAGCGGCCGCCGCCGACGCCGACGAAGCCATTGGCGTTGAGGAAGTTGCGCACCGCCGCGCTGGTCAGGTTCTCGGACAGCGAGATGCGGTCTTCGAGCTCGATGCGATAGGCGTCAATCGTGATGTAGAGGCGATCCGCCGGCTGCAGCACTAGGCCGAGGCTGAAGTTGTCGGACTTCTCCGGCTTCAGCGGTTCGGCACCGAGTGCGATGGCGGCCGGATTGGTGACGCGGAAGGTGACGATGTCGAAGGGCAGGTTGCCCTGCGGCGTGACGATGAAGTTGGTGGCGGTCGACTGGAAGTATTGCTGCTGCAAGGACGGGGCGTGGAAGCCGGTGGAAAGGGTGCCGCGCAGCGCGACGCTGTCGGTGAAGGCGTAACGCGCCGTGGCCTTGCCGGTGGTGGTGTTGCCGAAGTCGCTGTAGTCCTCGTAGCGCGCCGCCAGCCCGGCCGAGAATTTCTCGGTGAGATCGCCTTCCAGCCCGAAATAGAGCGAGACGTTGTCGCGATCGAACTCGCCGCCGTCGGACGGCTTGAAGCCCGCGAACACCTGCGAGCCGGGCAGCGGATTGGACTGCCCCGGCGCGATGACGCCGCCGTTGGCATAGGACAGCGGTTCGCCTTCGGACTGCTTGAAGCTGTCTTCGCGCCATTCCGCGCCGTAGGACAGGGTGACCGGATATTCCAGGCCCCAGTCGAGCTGCTTGTTGAGGTCGAGGTTGAGCACGTGCTGTTCGACTTCGAGCGCGCCGGCGTAGAACTCGCGCGGCGAGGTCGGGCCGAGGCTGCGGTTCAGCGTGTTCTTGATGTCGAAGCTCAGTTCGCTGGTGCCGTAGGCATAGCTCACGTCGATGTTGGTGCCACCGCCGGTGCTGGTGGTGAGGCCGGCGACGAAGCCGATGTCGTCGGACACGTTGTTGATCTGCGGCAGGAAGCCGTCGGGATAGATCGACGGGATGTTGCGCGGATCGCCGGCCGGGCGGAAAAAGCCGTTCGAGAGGGTGTCGCGCTGGGTGACGATGCCGTAGGAATAGATCGAGGTCGCGTCGCTGATGTTGAAGCCGGCGTTGTAGCTGCCCGAGTAGCTGTCGACCGCGGGATCACCCTGGCGTTGCACCACGCGGCCGAGCGGCGCGGAGGTGGGCGTGGCGGGGCCGAGGAAGGGGCGGGCGCGATCGGTGTTCTCCTGGTCGCCCAGTTGCGCCGACAGGTACATGAAACCGTCGCCGCCGAGCGAGAAGCCGCCGTCGGCACTGGCCTCGTACTGTTCGCCGTCGCCCGCGCTGTACTGGCCGTAGCGCACCCCGGCATTGCCGCCCTTGTCATCGCCCTTGAGCACGATGTTGATGACGCCGGCGATCGCGTCGGAACCGTACTGCGCCGAGGCGCCGTCGCGCAGCACCTCGACCCGCGCGATCGCGGCGATGGGGATGGTGTTCAGGTCGACCGGCGACGAGCTGCGGCCCTGGGTGCCGTTGACGTTGACCAGCGCGCCGGTGTGGTAGCGCTTGCCGTTGACCAGCACCAGGGTGTGGTCGGGTGAGAGCCCGCGCAACTGCGCCGGACGCACCGCGTCAGAACCATCCGAGATCGCCAGACGCGGGAAGTTGAGCGAGGGCAGGGCGCGCGACAGCGCCGTCGCCAGTTCGTTGGTGCCGGTCGACTTCAGTACCTCGGGCGTGATCACGTCGATCGGCGAGGTCGATTCCGCGACGGTGCGGTCGGTGACGCGGGTGCCGGTGACGACGACGGTATCGAGCGCACTGGCATCGTCCTTGGACGATTGCGCGAGCGCAGGACCGGCAGCGAGGGCAAGCAGGACAGCGGTGACGAGCGGGTGACGGGTCATGGAAACGCCTCGGGGGGAAAGAGCCTGACCATCGTTTAACACTCGCGATCCGGGGCGGTCAACGCGCGGTTTGGCATGAACAAATGGTGTCAACAGAAACCATTGCGTCGCATTGGGTAGAATGCGCGCCCCCATGATCGCCTTCCGCAACTTCGCCCTGCGCCGCGGCCAGCGCCTGCTCCTGTCCGAGGTCGACCTGGCCTTGCACGCGGGCTGGCGCGTGGGCGTGGTCGGGCGCAACGGCACCGGCAAGTCGAGCCTGTTCGCCGCGCTGATGCGCGAACTCGAATCCGATGCCGGCGACCTCGACCTGCCCGGCAAGGTGCGGATCGCGAGCGTGGCGCAGGAAACGCCGTCATTGCCGGACGCGGCGATCGATTTCGTGCTGCAGGGCGATGCCGAGGTGGCCAGGGCGATCGCGCTCGAAGCCCATGCCATGGCGCGCGAGGATTGGGAGGCCGTGGCCGAGGCTCACATTCGCCTCGAAGAGCTCAACGGCTACGACGCCACCGCGCGAGCCGGACGCCTGCTGCATGGCCTGGGTTTCCCGGCCGAGACCCACCACAAGGCGGTGTCGGATTTCTCCGGCGGCTGGCGCGTGCGCCTCAACGTGGCCCGTGCGCTGATGACGCCGAGCGACCTGCTGCTGCTGGACGAGCCCACCAATCATCTCGACCTCGACGCCGTGCTGTGGCTGGAACAATGGCTGCTGAAGTATCCCGGCACCTTGTTGCTGATCTCGCACGACCGCGAGTTCCTCGACGAGGTCTGCACCCACACCCTGCACCTGCATGAGCAGCGCGCCCGGCTCTACACCGGCGACTACACCAGCTTCGAGCGCCAGCGCGCCGAGCAACTGCGCCAGCAGCAGATCGCGCACGAAAAGGAACAGCTCGAGCGCGCCCACTTGCAGAAGTTCATCGACCGCTTCAAGGCCAAGGCGAGCAAGGCCAAGCAGGCGCAGTCGCGCATGAAGCGCCTGGAAAAACTGGCCGGCACCGAGGCGGTGCGGGCCGAGCGCCAGCTCCACATCCAGTTCGCCGAGCCGCTGAAACTGCCGAACTCGCTGATCCGGTTGAACGAGGTCGATGCCGGTTATCGCGTGCGCGACGGCGCGGCGCACGACGAGAACGAAGCCATCGCGCCGCATGCCGAGCGCGGCGACATCACCATCCTGCGCCAGGTCGGCTTCGGTCTCGAAGCCGGGGATCGCATCGGCCTGCTCGGGCCGAACGGCGCGGGCAAGTCGACCCTGGTGAAAACCCTGGTGGGCGAATTGGCGCCGCTTTCGGGCGAGCGCAATGCGCACCCGGACCTGCGCATCGGCTATTTCGCCCAGCACACGGTGGAATCGCTGCGCCCCGGTACCAGCCCGGTCGAGCACCTGCGCGACCTCGCGCCCAATACCGCCACCCAGGAGTTCCGCGATTTTCTCGGGCGCTGGAATTTCCCCGGTGATCGCGCCTTCGAATCGGTGGACGGATTCTCCGGTGGCGAGCGCGCGCGCCTGGCGCTGGCGCTGATCGCGTGGCGCAAGCCCAACGTGCTGCTGCTGGACGAGCCCACCAACCATCTCGACCTCGACATGCGCGAAGCGCTGGCCGAGGCCTTGAGCGACTTCCCCGGCGCGATCGTGCTGGTCTCGCATGATCGGCATCTGATCGGCCTGGTCTGCGACCGTACTGGCGCGTCGCCGATGGGCGCGTGGCCGAGTTCGACGGCGATCTGGATGCCTATGCGGTGTGGCTGCGAAGCCGCGGTGGGGAACCCAAGGCCGACGCGGCGGCGAAAGCGGCGACTGCCACGTCAGCAGCGAGCAAATCGACCCCGGCGCGCGACACGCCGGCGCAACGTCAGCTGCGCAAGCGCGTGGCGCAGATCGACGCGCGCCTGCCGCAGCTGCAGGCCGATCTGGCCGCGATCGAGCTGCGTCTGGCGGCACCGGATCTGTATGCCAAAGGCCCGGACGAGGCGACGCGCCTGGGCCAGCAACAGCTGGCCTTGCGCAAGGAAAGCGAGACCCTGGAAGCGGAGTGGCTGCAGCTCTACGACGCGCTGCAAACGACGTATTGATCGCAGTACGCAGCTCAGGGCAGGCGCGACTTGCGTTTCTTTCCCACGCTTGCCTGCAGCGCCGCGCTCTCCTCGGCATGCGCCTTGGTGGCGATCAAGGGCAGACAGACCACGAACAATTCCGCGACGAACTTGGCGAAGCAATAGCAGAGCGCCCACCAGCCCACGCCGGCCAGGGTCGACTCCAGCGAGCTGCCTAGCCATCCCAGTCCGGTGAGCACGAGCCAAGCGGCCACCGGAATCATCAGGATGGCCAGGATCTGCAGGCGCGGGTTGCGGTTACCAAATCGGCGATGGGCCGCGGCGGCGATGCGTTCGCCCACGAGCTTGAACGCCACCGCCAGCGCCACCATTGGCACGAAGAACGGGATGCCGCCAAGGAACAAGGTCAGCAGGCGTGCCGCCCCGTTGAAACCCGGCGTGCTCATGAAGGTGCCGCCACGGCGGCGAAAGTGCGCCGCATCGCTCACGGCATCGACCACCGCGCCGAGCAGGGTGACGAGCAGGGGCCAGCGCAGGCTGGACCCGGCCAGAAACGCGATCGGATCGCGCAGGGCACGGCCGATCTCGGGCCCCGAGGGCACGAAGGCAAACAGCACCAGCCCATAGACCGCACTCAGCCAGACCAGTCCGAAGGCAGCGGTGCCGAGGCGTTCGCGCATGCCCATGGGCTGCTTCTGCAGCGCCTCGGGCGGTACAAAGCGCGACTGCGCCAGCGCAATGCCGATCAGCAGGACGGTTTCCAGCAGCACCAGCAGCACCAGCTCGAACGGCGTCATGCGACCGCTGATGAGCAGCCAGGCGGTCAGCAGGTTCGCGCTCAACGCGGTGAGCGCGTTGAAGCCCAGGCTCCAGTAGGAGGTCAGCGGATAGCGCGACAGGAGTTGCTGCCATTCGTCCAGCGACTGGCGTTTTGCCGCCACGGACGCGGGAAGCCCGGAGTAGTCGCGATTCGCACTCATGCTGCTTCCAGAACGCATTCGGGCGCGGCGGCGGGACAGGCTCGGGCTTGATTTCGCGCCGGGCGTCCCCACAATGCCGCAGCCCGGCCACCACGGCCACTGTTCCGGATTCCGCCATGCCGATCTATGCCTTCGAATGCGACGGCTGCGGCCACCGTTTCGACCGCCTGCAAAAGCTCTCCGACGCGGACCCCAGCGACTGCCCCGAATGCGGCGCGGCCAAGGTGCGGCGTCAGCTGACCGCGCCGCAGTTCCGCCTCGCCGGTGGTGGCTGGTACGAAACCGACTTCAAGAAGGACGGCGACAAGAAGCGGAATCTGGCGGAGAAGAGTGGGACCGAGACGGCCGGAGCCGACAAGGGCGGTGCGCCCAAGGCGGAGGGCAAGCCCGAGGCGGCAAAGGCCGAGAGCAAGCCCGCCGCTTCCCCGCCTGCGGCGAGTTGACGCCGACATGGCGCGCGTCGTGCGACGGCGGTCATCGGAACGCCAGCCGGCGCGGGGTCGGAAGGCGATGGCCGCGCTCGCCCGCGCCGCCTTGGCCGTGGCGGCGACCCTGCTCGCTGCTTGCTCCGGTTCCGCGTCGCGCCCGGCCGGGTCCGCGCCCGGCGACCTCTTTTTCGTGCATCTGGCGTCGCTCTGCGGCCAGGCCTTCGCCGGACGCATCGTCGCCAATCAACCCACGCCTTCGTCTCCCGATGCGTTCGAGGGCCAGGCTTTGGTCATGCACCTGCGCGAATGCGGTGAGGCTCGCCTGGCGATTCCCTTCCATGTTGGCGACGACCGCTCGCGCACCTGGCTTCTGGCGCGCACCGGCCAGGGCCTGCGCCTGAAGCACGATCACCGGCACCGGGACGGAACAGCGGACGCGGTGACGATGTACGGCGGCGACACCCTTGCCGCCGGTACCTCGCGACGGCAGGAATTCCCGGTGGATGCCGAATCCATCGCCAGTTTCGAAACGGCGGGACTGACGGCGTCGGTGACCAACGTGTGGGCGCTGGAACTGGAGCCCGGCGTCCGCTTCACCTACGAACTGGCGCGTCCCGCAGGCCGCCTGTTCCGGGTCGAGTTCGACCTCACCCGGCCGGTCGAACCGCCGCCCGCGCCCTGGGGCGCGGAGTGATCCCATCCGCTGCGCTGCGGCCGGCGCGGCGCGCCGCCAGCCGGGCTCAGTAAAGCGTTCCGCCGAAGCGGCCGCGGCAGCCGCGGTCCACCCACAGTCCTTCGCGCCGGTCGTAACCCCAGGTGCGTCCTTCGATGCAGGCGCTGCCGGAAGTCTGTTCGAGCAGGTAGGGTCGCCCGTTGCGGTCGTCCCAGCGGCACGCCTGGAAGCGCCCGTTCTGCGACTCGCAGGTCACCGCATAGCCCGAGCCCCCGGGTCGGCCGCCACCGCGGTCCTCGGCAAACCGGCCACGGCAGCCGCCGTTCACCCACACCAGGCCGGTGCGCGCGCCCCAGGTGCGACCTTCGATGCACGCCGTGCTCGAGGTCTGCTGCGAGAGCGTGGCCCGGCCCATGAAGCCGGTGCGGCATTCCTGGTACTGGCCGTTGCGGCTCTCGCAGGCGATCTCGCGGGTGTCCGGGTAGCTCGGCGACGAATAGCGCGTGTCTTCCACGAAGCGCGCGCGGCAGCCGTTGTTGACCCACACCCGTCCCGGCCGCGATCCGAAATTCACGCCTTCGGTGCAGCGCACCGAGGACAATTGCCGCGACACCATCGCCGCGCCGCGGAACTGGGTGGTGCATTCGGCGTAGCGCCCGTCGCGGCTTTCGCACAGCACTTCCGGTGCGGACGGCAACGGCCCGGGGCCGGGACGCCAGCCGCCGTTCGAGCCGAGCGAGAGGGCGATGTCCTGCTTGATCTGGGAGAAGCGCCAGCCGGACTGGGCCTGGTCGAGGTAGAACTCCAGCTGGTCGTCCGGGATGCGCCTGCCGCGCGACTGCTCCGCGTACTCCTTGTCGATCACCCGGATGCGCTCCGGCACCGACAGCACCGAGAGGTCTTCCGGCGCATAGGCCTTGGTTCCCGCGGATTGCGCCAGCGTCGCGGACGACGACAGCAGGCCCAGTGCCAGCCACAACAACGAGTTCAACGCGATGCCGACCAAGGTCTTGCCCATCTCACCTGCTCCCTTGCGGTCGCCATGGGGGCAACCCGTCGCGTTCAACAGTAGCACCCCGGCGCTGGATCAAGCTCGCGTCGCGTCGCGCTCCCGGGCGGGGTCCGCGGGCGGGGCATGATTCCGAATTGGCGGCATCGGGATGGTCGGAATCGCAAACCCTGCGCCACTGGCGTGCGACCGGACAGGCGGCGTTGCTGGGTCGGCCACGGGTTTGCCCCCGGCCGGGCGGCGCTCTACCATTTGCGCCCCTTTTCGCCCGCTGCCGACCCCGTGTCGAGCCGGCGCCGTTCCGGAGTTTCGATGCGTACCCATTACTGCGGCCTCGTCAGCGAGGCCCTGATCGGCCAGAGCGTCACCCTGTGTGGCTGGGCCGACGTCGCCCGCAACCTCGGCGGGCTGTGCTTCATCGACCTGCGCGACCACGAAGGCATCGTGCAGGTGCTGGTGGAGCCGGACGCGCCGGACGTGTTTGCGGTGGCCGAGAAGGTCGGCTACGAGGACGTGCTGCGCATCACCGGCACGGTGCGCGCTCGCCACGCGGTGAACGACAAGCTCAAGACCGGCCGCATCGAGATCGTGGCCTCGCAGATCGAGGTCCTCAACAAGGCCCAGCCGCTGCCGTTCCACGCGCACGAGAATCCGAACGAGGAAATCCGGCTGCAGTATCGCTACCTCGACCTGCGCCGCCCCGAGATGCAGCGCATGCAGCGCACCCGCATCAGGTTGGTGCAGGCCTTGCGCCGTTACCTGGACGAGAAGGGTTTCCAGGATATCGAGACCCCGATCCTGACCAAGGCCACGCCCGAGGGCGCGCGCGACTTCCTGGTGCCGGCGCGCATGCATCCGGGCGAGTTCTACGCCTTGCCGCAATCGCCGCAATTGTTCAAGCAGATCCTGATGATGGCGGGCTTCGACCGCTACTACCAGATCGCGCGTTGCTTCCGTGACGAAGCCCTGCGCGCCGATCGCCAGCTCGAGTTCACCCAGCTCGACATGGAGTTTGCGTTCGTGCGCGAGCGCGACGTGCAGGATTTCGTCGAAGGCATGATCCGCGACGTGTTCCGCGAGGTGATGGGCGTGCAACTGGCCGCGCCCTTCCCGCGCATGGCTTATGACGAAGCCATGCGCCGTTACGGCTCGGACAAGCCCGACCTGCGCATCGCGCTGGAGCTGACCGACGTGGCCGAGCTGGTGAAGGCCAGCGAGTTCAAGGTCTTCACCGACTGGGCCTCGAACCCGGACGGACGCGTCGCGGCACTGCGCGCGCCCGGTGGCGCGGCGCTGTCGCGCAAGCAGATCGACGACTACGGCGCGCACTGCGCCAAGTACGGCGCCAAGGGTCTGGCCTGGATCAAGGTCGAGGATCTCGCCAGGGGGCGCGAGGGGATCAACTCGCCCATCGCCAAGTTCCTCGACGACGCCACGCTCGCCGCCATCCTCAAGGCCACCGGCGCGCAGTCCGGCGATGCGCTGTTCTTCGGCGCCGGCCCGTACAAGACCGTGTGTGACTTCATGGGCGCGCTGCGCCTGAAGTTCGCGAAGGACCACGGGCTCGTGGCGGACACCTGGGCGCCGTTGTGGGTGACCGACTTCCCGATGTTCGAATGGGACGAGGACGAACAGCGCTACGTCGCCCTGCATCATCCGTTCACCGCTCCCGCCATCGACGACAGCGCCGATCTGCGTGCCAACGCCAGGACCGCGGTCTCGCGTGCCTACGACATGGTGCTGAACGGCAACGAGATTGGTGGCGGCTCGATCCGCATCCATCGCCCCGAGATGCAGAGCGCGGTGTTCGACCTGCTCGGCATCGGCGCGGAAGAAGCCGAAGGCAAGTTCGGCTTCCTGCTCGATGCGCTGCGTTTCGGCGCGCCGCCACACGGCGGCATCGCCTTCGGCATCGATCGCATCGCGGCGCTGATGGCCGGTACCGAATCGATCCGCGACGTGATCCCGTTCCCCAAGACCACCAGCGCGCAGTGCCTGATGACCGGCGCGCCCTCGCCGGTGCCGGACAAGCAACTGGCCGAGGTGCACGTGTCGGTGCGTGCCGCAGAACCGAAGGGCTGATGCAACCCGCACTGCGCCGCGCGACTTCGGCCGATGCCGCCGCGCTGGCGCGGATCGGTGCCGAAACCTTTGTGGAAACCTTCGGTGCGTCGTATCCGCCCGAAGACCTCGCGGCCTTCCTCGCCCGCACCTACAGCGAGGACGCCGCGCGCCGGGCGCTGGCCGATCCGGGCCAGGCCGCATGGCTGGTCGAAGTCGACGGCCGGGCGGTCGGGCATGCCCTGGCCGGAGCCTGCGCGCTGCCGCACCCGGACGTACGCGCGGGTGATGGCGAGCTCAAGCGGCTCTATCTCTTGCGTGACTACCAGAACGGCGGAGTGGGCCGGGCCTTGTTCGAACAGGTCCTGCAATGGCTCGAACGCGACGGTCCGCGCACGCTCTGGATCGGGGTCTGGAGCGAGAACTTCGGAGCGCAGCGTTTCTACGGCCGCTACGGCTTCGAGCGCGTGGGCGACTACGAATTCGTGGTCGGCAACACGCGTGACCACGAGTTCATCCTGCGGCGCGGAACGCGGGCATGAAGCGCGTCGTGCTGCTGCACGGCCTGTGGATGCGCAGCCTGGTGATGTGGCCGCTGGCCACGCACCTGCGCGAAGAGGGATTCGAGGTGGAGGTGGTCGACTACGCCAGCATCCTGCGCGGCCCGATGCCATGCATCGCGTGGCTGTCGCGGCGCCTGCGCAGCGCGCGCGAGGCGGATACGCACCTGGTGGGCCACAGCCTCGGCGGCGTGGTGGCCGTGCACGCGGCGCTGGAGGCGGGTGAACGCTTCCGTGGCCGCGTGTTGTGCCTGGGCTCGCCGCTCGCGGGCTCGGCCATTGCTCGCAGGATGAGCCAGCGGCGCGGCGTGGCGGCGCTGGCCGGGCGCTCGGCCGGCATCCTCGCGCGTGGCATCGACCGCTTGCCGCCAGGGCGCGAGATCGGTGTGATCGCGGGGCGTCGCGCCCTGGGCATCGGACGCCTGCTGCATCGTTTCGACGAGCCCAATGATGGCAGCGTGGCGGTGTCCGAAACCCGCGTCGCGGGCCTGCGTGACCACATCGAGGTCGGAGTCAGCCACACCGGCCTCGTCTATTCGCACGAGGTGGCGCGCCTGGGCGCGGAATTCCTGCGCGAAGGGCGTTTCCTGCGACCGGACGAACGCGCCGAATCGGCGTAGTTGCACTGCAACAAAGTGCTAGACTCCCGCGCCCATGAGCGTCCGCATCCTTGGAATTGACCCTGGTTCGGTTCGCACCGGGGTCGGCATCGTCGATGCCGATGCCACCGGTCGCGCCGCGCACGTGTTCCACACAGCGCTGGTCCTGGGCGATGCCGACAATTTCCCGTTGCGACTCAAGCGCATTCTCGACCAGCTGGGCGAGTTGATCGAACGCTACCGACCGCAGGAAGTGGCGATCGAACGCGTGTTTCTCGCCAAGAACCCGGATTCGGCCCTGAAACTCGGCCAGGCTCGCGGCGCGGCGATCTGCGCGGCGGTGCTGCGCGACCTGCCGATCCACGAGTACGCCGCACGCGAGGTGAAGCAGGCCGTGGTCGGGCGCGGCAGTGCGGAGAAATCCCAGGTGCAGCACATGGTGGGCGTGCTGTTGAACCTGAAGGGCGAGAAGCTGCAGGCCGATGCCGGCGACGCGCTCGCGATCGCGATCACGCACGCCCACGCGCGCACCCTGTCGGCCCAGACCGGCGTCTCGGTCGCGCTGCTGCGGCGGCGCGGGCGCTGAGGTTCGCGGAGTTCCCATGATCGGTCGCCTCAAGGGCATCCTCGCGCACAAGCAGCCTCCCTGGATCGTGGTGGACGTGCACGGCGTCGGCTACGAACTGGAAGCGCCGATGAGCACCTTCTACGACCTGCCCGAACTCGGGCGCGAGGTGGCGTTGTTCACCCACTACGCACAGAAGGAAGACTCGGTGGCGCTCTACGGCTTCCTGCGCGAAGCCGAGCGGCGCCTGTTCCGCGATGTGCAGAAGGTGAGTGGCATCGGCGCGAAGATCGCACTGGCGATCCTGTCCGGGGCCAGCGTCGAGGATTTCGCGCGTCTGGTGCAGGTGGGTGACGTGACCGCCTTGACCCGCATTCCCGGCATCGGCAAGAAGACCGCCGAGCGCCTCGTGGTGGAACTGCGCGACCGCGCCGCCGACTTCGCCGGCAGCGGCGCGATTCCCGGAGTGAAGGGCGTGCCGCCGATCGATGCGCTGGGCGAGGCCGTGGTGGCCCTGCAGCAGCTCGGCTACAAGCCGGCCGAAGCCACGCGCATGGCTTCGACCGCGCGCGAGGACGGCGACAGCGCCGAAACCATCATCCGCAAGGCGCTCAAGGCCGCATTGCGTTGAATCAAGACCAAGCCACATGAGCCATCCCGAGAACAGCAAGACCGGCTTGCGCGCGCTGGTCGTCGGCGCCATCGGCGTGGTGTTCGGCGACATCGGCACCAGCCCGCTGTACACGCTCAAGGAAGCCTTCGGCCATCAGTACGGGCTGAAGCCCGATGACGCCAACGTGCTGGGCGTGCTGTCCCTGGTGTTCTGGGCCATGGTGCTGATCGTCACGATCAAATACGTGACCGTGATCATGCGCGCAGACAATCGCGGCGAAGGCGGCATCCTCGCGCTCATGGCGGTGGTGCAGCGCAGCCTGCCGGTGGCCTCGCCGACCGCCTACACCGTCGGCATCCTCGGCATCCTCGGCTGCGCCCTGTTCTTCGGTGATGCGGTGATCACGCCTGCGATCTCGGTGCTGTCGGCCGTGGAAGGCCTGGAGGTCGCGGCGCCGGCGCTGCATCGCTGGATCGTCCCGATCACCCTGGGCGTGCTGCTGGTGCTGTTTGCCTTCCAGCGCCACGGGACGGAACGCGTCGGCAAGATCTTCGGGCCGGTGATGGTGCTGTGGTTCGCCTGTCTGGCGGGGCTGGGCACGGTGCAACTGCTGGGCAACCTGTCGGTCCTGCGCGCGCTCAATCCGATCTGGGCGATCGAGTTCTTCCTGCACCATGGTGTGGCGGCCTGGCTGGCGCTGGGCGCCGTGGTGCTGGCCGTGACCGGCGGCGAAGCCTTGTACGCCGACATGGGCCATTTCGGGCGCGTGCCGATCCGCATTGCCTGGACCAGCTTCGTGATGCCCGCGCTGTTGCTCAATTACTTCGGGCAGGGTGCGCTCCTGCTGGCCGATCCGGGCGCGGTGCAGAACCCGTTCTATCGCCTCGTGCCGGACTGGGGCCTGTATCCGATGATCGGGCTGGCCACCCTGGCCACGGTGATCGCCTCGCAGGCGGTGATCTCGGGGGCATTCTCGCTGGCGCGGCAGGCGATCCAGCTCGGCTATCTGCCACGGCTCAAGCTCATCCATACCTCGGACGAGACCATCGGCCAGGTGTTCCTGCCCTGGGTCAACCGCATCCTGCTGGTGACGGTGATGCTGCTGGTAGTGGGCTTCGGCAGTTCCAGTGCGCTGGCTTCGGCCTACGGCGTGTCGGTGACCGGCTCGATGCTGATCGACACGGTCCTGCTCATCATCCTGGCCGGACAACGCGGGCGGATTCCGGGCTGGGCGATCGGCGTGATCGGCCTGTTGTACCTGGTCATCGACGGCGCCCTGTTCAGCGCCAACGCGGTGAAATTCCTGCAAGGGGCCTGGGTGCCGGTGGCGCTGGGAATCGTGGTGTTCACCCTGATGCGGACCTGGCGACGCGGGCGCGAACTGGTGCGGGCCCAGGTCGACCAGGGCAGCCTGCGGATCGAGCATTTCGTGCCGAGCCTGATGGCGCATCCGCCGTTGCGCGTGCCGGGTACCGCGGTGTTCCTGACGCCGTCGAACCAGTTCCTGCCGCCGGCGCTTTTGCACAACCTCAAGCACAACAAGGTGCTGCACGAACGCAATGTGCTGCTCAGCGTCGAGACCCTGAGCATCCCGCGCGCCGACGAGGACGAGCGCGTGGGATACACCGATCTCGGCCACGGCTTCTCGCGCCTGAGCCTGCGCTACGGCTACATGGAAGACCCGGACGTACCGCGCGCCCTGCGCCAGTGGCCGATTCCCGGCCCGGGATTCGAGCCGCTGGAAACGACCTTCTTCGCCAGTCGCGAATCGCTCACTGCGGACGCGGGGCAGGGCATGGCCTTGTGGCGCGACAAGTTGTTCCTGTTGATGTCGCGCAATGCCACGCCGGCCACCGAGTATTTCTCCGTGCCCGGCAATCGCCTGGTCGAGTTGGGCACGCAGGTGACGATCTGAGGCCGGGCATCCGGGCCTCGCGGCATCGAATTCCGCCCACGCCGCGCGGCGCGCGTGCGAGAATTCGCCCGCTCCACGCACCTCGTGCCCACGAACCGGCCGCATGACCGACCGCCCCATTTCCCCCACTGCCACGCGCGAGGACGATGCCATCGAGGCCTCGATCCGGCCGCGCAAGCTGGACGAATACCTCGGCCAGCAGGCCGTGCGCGAGCAGCTCAAGATCTACATCGAAGCGGCCAGGCGCCGCAGCGAGGCGCTGGATCATGTGCTGATCTTCGGGCCGCCGGGCCTGGGCAAGACCACGCTGTCGCAGGTGATCGCGAACGAGTTGGGGGTGAACCTGCGCCAGACGTCCGGTCCCGTGATCGAACGCGCCGGCGACCTGGCCGCGCTGCTCACCAACCTGCAGCCGCACGATGTGTTGTTCGTGGACGAAATCCATCGCCTCGCGCCGGTGGTGGAGGAGGTGCTCTATCCGGCGATGGAGGACTACCAGATCGACATCATGATCGGCGAGGGCCCGGCTGCGCGTTCGATCAAGCTCGACCTGCCGCCCTTCACCCTGATCGGCGCCACCACCCGCGCCGGCCTGCTCACCGCGCCGCTGCGCGACCGCTTCGGCATCGTGCAGCGTCTGGAGTTCTACTCGCCGGAGGACCTGACCCGCATCGTGCGGCGTTCGGCCGGCATCCTCGGCATTGCCTGCGATCCGGAGGGCGCGGCGGAAATCGCGCGGCGCGCGCGCGGTACCCCGCGCATTGCCAACCGCCTGCTGCGGCGCGCGCGCGACTACGCCCAGGTCAAGGCCGACGGCACCATCACGCGCTCGGTGGCCGATGCCGCGATGCAGATGCTCAAGGTGGATGCGGAAGGTTTCGATGCGCTCGACCGACGCATGCTCGGCGCGATCATCGAGAACTTCGATGGCGGCCCGGTGGGCGTGGAGTCGCTGGCCGCAGCCTTGAGCGAGGAGCGCGGCACGCTGGAAGACGTGATCGAGCCCTACCTGATCCAGCAAGGCTTTCTGGTGCGCACCGCGCGCGGGCGCATGGCCTCGGCCAAGGCCTATCGCCACCTCGGCCTGACCCCGCGCCACGCCGCGCCGGCCGGCCTGTTTGACGAGAACGAGCCGGAATGAGCCGTGTCGACGCTTATGCCACGTTCAGCTGGCCGGTCCGGGTTTACTGGGAAGATACCGACGGCGGTGGCGTGGTGTACCACGCCAACTACCTGAGGTTCCTGGAGCGCGCGCGCAGCGAGTGGTTGCGGGCCATGGGCATCGGCCAGCACGCCCTGCGCGAACGGCATGACGTGGTGTTCGCGGTGCGGTCGGTGCAGGTCGAGTTCCTCGCCCCGGCACGGCTGGACGACGAGCTTGAAGCCACGGTCGAGTTGCGTGGGCGCGGGCGAGCCAGCCTGCAGTTCGCGCAACGCCTGTGGCGACCGCTCGACGGCAAGATCCTGGTCGAAGCCGAGGTGCGTGCTGCGTGCCTCACCGCATCCACCTTCAAGCCACGTGCGATTCCGGAAGGAATGCTGCGCCTGGGCCCGATCGAAAAATAATCAGCGAGTTCCCCGCAGAGGTTGTCCCGATGAAGCCATTTGAACTGTTGCACAGTGCCGCCAGTACCGCGGTGGCCTTGCCTGCGGCGGAAATTCCATCGCTGCCGGTGCCGGCGGCGAACGAGCTGAACCTGCTGGAACTGGTGCTGCATGCCAGCCTGCCGGTGCAACTGGTCATGGTGCTGCTGCTGCTCGGCTCGGTCGCGTCCTGGGTGATCATCTTCCGCAAGAAGAAGGTGCTGGACGACGCCAGGCGTGCCGCCGACGAGTTCGAGGAGCGCTTCTGGTCGGGCGCGGATCTGGCCGCGTTGTTTCGCGATGTGACCGGGCGCGATCGCCGCCTGGGCGGCCTGGAGGCCATCTTCGAAGGGGGATTCCGCGAATTTGCCCGTCTGCGCCAGAAGCGCGGCGTGGACACGCGCATCCAGCTCGAAGGCGCGCAGCGCGCGATGCGGGCCTCGCTCGCGCGTGAGGTCGACGGCCTCGAATACAACCTCGAGTTCCTCGCCAACGTCGGTTCGATCAGCCCCTACGTCGGCCTGTTCGGCACGGTCTGGGGCATCATGATCTCGTTCCAGGGCCTGGCCAACGTGAAGGAAGCCACCATTGCCACGGTCGCGCCCGGCATTTCCGAGGCGCTGGTCGCCACCGCGATGGGCCTGTTCGCCGCGATCCCGGCGGTGTGGGCCTACAACCGCTACCAGACCAAGGTCGAGCGCATGAACGTGCGCTACGAGACCTTTGCCGAGGAGTTCTCCTCGATCCTGCAGCGCCAGTCGCACCTGGACGAACACTGAGTGCGTCATCGCGTGCAACCCCGCCGCGCGCCGCGCCCCGTTGAGCACGCCCAACTTCCGAGACTGTCCGCATGAGCGCCCGCTCCCGCAAGAAACGCAAGCTCAAGGCCGAGATCAACGTCGTGCCCTACATCGACGTGATGCTGGTGCTGCTCATCATCTTCATGGTGACGGCGCCCCTGCTCAATCTCGGCGTGGATGTGGAATTGCCGCAGGCCAACGCCAAGCCGATCCAGCAGGACAAGGAGCCGGTGATCGTCGCCTTGCAGAAGGATGGCTCGCTCAGCCTGCAATTGCAGGGCGAGAAGCCGGAAGCCATCGATGAAGTCGCACTGCTGGTCAAGCTCTCCGCTTTCGTGCGCAACAACCAGAACGTGCCGGTGTTCCTCGCCGGCGACGGCGCGCTGCCCTACGAGGAAGTGATGCGGATGATGGCCTTGATGCAGCAGGCCGGCGTGGCCAAGGTCGGCCTGATGGCGCAGCCGGAAGCCAAGGCCAACTAGTGGACTGTAACGGACAAATCCAAAGTAGCTCGCTCGGCCTGGCCGCGCGGTACTTGCGCCTCACTCGGCTCGTAGCTTCGGCTACGGGCCTCGCTCCGGCACGGCGCCCCGCGCGCCCATCCCGTCGCGATCCCGCTTCCGCTTCACCCGTTACAGACCACTAGCACCGGAATGGAAACCACGGCCGACAAGCTGCGCGCAGTCCTGTACGCCATTGGCGTGCACTTGGCCTGCGTGGCGTTGATGTTCGTCGGCCTGCTGTGGACCAGTCAGTCCAAGCCGGTGTCGGTGGCGGGCAGCGTGATCGAGGCGACCCTGGTTTCCACCGAACTGCCATCGGCGATCCCATCGCGTCCGAGGCCGGCGCCTCCGAGGCCCGAGCCGGAGGAAGCAGCGCCGCCGCCGCAACCCAAGCCCGAGCCTCGTCCGCAGCAAGCGCCCGAGCCACCGCAAACCGCACCGCAGGCACCCTTGCCGGACCCGGATGTGGTGGAGCGCGAGAAGGCGGCACGCCTGGCCATGCAGCAAGCCGAGGAGAAGGCGAAACAGGAGCAGGAAGAGCGCCGCAAGCAGCGTCAGGTCGAGCTGGACGAGCAGAAGCGCAAGGAAGCCGAGCAGCGCGAGCGGCTCAACAAGATGCAACAGGAGCAGGCACAGCAGCTGGCCGATATCCGCAAGAAGCGGGAGGAAGCGCAGAAGCGACGCGAGCGCGAAGAACAGAAGCTGCAGCAACTGGCCGATGCCCGCACCCGCACCGAGCGCAGCACGCCGCAGCCCGTGGCGCAAGACCAGCTTCCGTCTGATCGACTCGGCAACAATGGCACCGACGACAGTCTGCTGGGGCGCTACCAGCTCGCCATCCAGCAGGCCGTGACCGGCAACTGGTCGCGGCCCGAATCGACCCAGTCCGGCATCCGCTGCACCCTGCGCATCATCCAGATTCCGGGCGGCGAGGTGATTCAAGTCAGCGTGACTTCACCTTGCAATGCCGATGATCTGACCCGCCGTTCGATCGAGGCTGCGGTGCTCAAAGCCCAGCCACTGCCTTACCGCGGCTACGAAAACGTGTTCCAGCGTGACATCAAGTTCAATTTCAAATACGACGGGTAAGAACAACAATGAAGCGATCCCCGGTTCTGAGTCTGGTCCTGTTCCTGCTGCCCCTGTTGCTGCTGGCCGGGCGTGAGGCACGTGCGCAAGGTCTGGAAATCGACATCGTCAACGGCACTGCCTCTGCGCTGCCGATCACGGTGGTGCCGTTCGATTACCTCGGCGCCAACGCGGCACCCGATACCGATCTGGCGGCGGTGGTGCGCGCCGACCTCAACCGCTCCGGTGCCTTCCGTACGCTCAACGAGCAGGACATCGTCGAACGCCCGTTGCGCCAGGCCGACGTGAATTTCGCCACCTGGCGGCTGCTGAAGCAGGATTTCCTCGTGGTCGGGCGCATCGTCGACGACAACGCCGGCGGCTACCGCACCGAATTCGAGTTGTTCGACGTGGCCAAGCAGGAGCGCATGCTCGGTCTGGCCGTCACTGGCCGCGCCGGCAACATGCGCGACGTGGCGCACCAGATCGCCGATCAGGTCTACGAAAAGGTCCTCGGCGTACGCGGTGCGTTCTGGACCCGCATCGCCTACGTCACCGCCACTGGGCTCGGTCGCAACATCCAGTACGCGCTGATGGTGGCCGATTCGGACGGCTACAACCCGCAGACCGTGGTGCGCTCGCGCGAGCCGCTGCTGTCGCCGAGTTGGAGTCCGGACGGACGCAAGCTGGGCTACGTCAGCTTCGAGCGCGGCAATTCCTCAATCTACATCCAGGAGATCGCCACCGGCGCGCGCGAGGTCGTGGCCAGCTTCCGCGGCATCAACGGTGCGCCGGCGTTCTCGCCGGATGGCCGCCGCATTGCGCTCACCCTGTCCAAATCTGGCAACCCCGAGATCTACGTGATGGACTTGGCTAGCAAGGCGCTTAGCCAAGTGACCCGCCACTGGGGCATCGACACCGAGCCGACCTGGATGCCGGACGGCCAGACCCTGCTGTTCACCTCGGATCGCGGCGGCAAGCCCCAGATCTATCAGGTGGCGGCGACCGGCGGCGAGGCCCAGCGAGTCACCTTCCAGGGCGAATACAACGCGCGCGCCTCGGTTGCTTACGACGGAAAACGCATCGCTATGGCGCAAGGCGCCGGAAACGTTTATCGTATTGCGGTTCTGGACCGCAGTTTCGGCGGCGGCGGGGAGGTGAAGACCCTCTCGCCGGGCAATCTGGACGAATCGCCGAGTTTTGCCCCGAATGGAAGCATGGTGCTGTACGCCGCGCGCGAAGGACGCCGGGGCGTGCTGTACGCCGTCTCCGCGGACGCGCGGGTGCGGCAGCGTTTGGTCCTAGCCGATGGCGACGTCCGGGAGCCCGCCTGGTCGCCGTACCGGCAGCGGTAAGCAGGACGGGCTGGAAAAAAACAAGCATCGCCCCCGATCACCCCTTCGAAGGAAAGTTTCATGAACACCACTTCTCGCGTTCTCCTGGCTGCTGCCCTCGTGGCCTCGCTGGCTGCCTGCTCCAAGAAGGTCAAGGAAGAGGCTCCGGTCTCCGAACCGACCGCCCCCGTGGCCACCGCCCCGGCTGCCGACGACGGCATCTACGGTCCGGAAGACCTGGACACCGATTCCTGCCTGCGCCAGCGCGTCGTCTACTTCGACCTGGATCAGGACGCGCTCAAGCCCGAGTTCGCCTCGATCATGGCTTGCCACGCCAAGTACCTGACCGACCGTCCGTCGGCCCGCATCACGCTGGAAGGCAACGCCGACGAGCGCGGTACGCGCGAGTACAACCTGGGTCTGGGTGAGCGCCGCGGCAACGCCGTGTCGACCGCGCTGCAGGGCAACGGCGGCTCGGCCAGCCAGCTGACCGTGGTCAGCTACGGCGAAGAGCGTCCGACCTGCACCGATTCGAGCGAAGGCTGCTGGTCGCAGAACCGTCGCGTCGAAATCGTGTACACCGCCAAGTAATGGCACTCGCGCGCGTCCAGCTGCGCGCCCTCGGAGCGGCGGCCCTCGTGGCCGCCGCTTCGTCGTTGGCGTTCGTTCCCGGCGCGCAAGCGCAGAGCGGCCGCCTGAGCCTGGCCGAGCGCGTCGCGCGCCTCGAGCAGCAGGCCCAGGGTGGCGGCCAGAACACCGTCGACCTGCTGAATCGCATCACCGAACTGCAGACCGAAGTGCAGAGCCTGCGCAATCAGGTGGAGCAGCAGAATTTCAAACTCCAGGAGCTGGAGAAGCGCGGTCGCGACCAGTACGTCGATCTGGATGCGCGCCTCGCGCGTCTTGAAGGCGGGCAGTCGGGTGCCGGCGCGCCCTTGATGGATCCGGAAGCCACGCCGCCGGTGTCGGGCGCCGCGTCACCGGCCTCGGGCTCCATGCAGAACCCCGGCCAGCCGGTGTTCAAAGATCCGGTGGTGCAGGCGCCGATCGACGCTGCACCCGAAACCGCGCCCGCCACCAGCGCCGGCCCCGGCGTGATCGAGTCCACTGCCAATCCGGCCGACGAGCGCGCCTTGTACGAATCGGCCTTCGATTCGCTCAAGGAAGGCCGCTACGCCGAAGCTGCGCGCCGCTTCCAGGGCTTCCTCGACCAGTACCCGAACGGCGAGTACGCGCCGAACGCGCAGTATTGGCTGGGCGAGTCCTACTACGTGACCCAGAACTACCAGATCGCGCTCGAATCCTTCCAGCGTCTGCTAAGCCAGTTCCCAAGCAGCACCAAGTCGCCGGACGCCTTGCTCAAGGTGGGCTACTGCCACTACGAGCTCAAGCAGTGGCCGCAGGCCGAGTCCACCCTGAATCAGGTGGTGCAGCAGTACCCGGACACCACGGTCGCGCGCCTGGCGCAGGGCCGACTGCGCGCGCTGCGCCTGGAAAATCGCCAGTAAGTCAGCGCCGTTCGGTTGCCGCAAACGTCGGCTCTGCGCCCGCGCCATACCGCTCCTGGTGAGCCTGTTGAACAACACGCAGGATGACCCTTCGGCTTTGCGCCTGCAGCGGTACGCGCAGGATGACCCTTCGGCTTTGCGCCTGCGGCGCTACGCTCAGGATGATCCTTCGACTTCGCGCCTACGGCGCTACGCTCGGGATGATCCTTCGACTTCGCGCCTACGGCGCTACGCTCAGGATGAGCGGTTATTCTTGGCGGCCCATCCTGAGTGTAGGCCTGAGATAGTTCGCTCATCCTGAGCGTAGGCCCGCAGGGCCGGAGTCGAAGGACGCCGTCGCCCCAAGATCCATAACGTGCCCATGCAATCCATCCACACCGCCGATCGCCTCAAGCTCACCGAGATCTTTCTCTCGGTGCAGGGCGAAGCGCGCCAGATCGGCTGGCCGACGGTATTCGTGCGCCTCACCGGTTGTCCCTTGCGCTGCGGCTACTGCGATACCGCGTACGCCTTTCACGGCGGGCAATGGTGGGAGATCGATGCGATCCTGGCCGAGGTGGCGAAACACGGCGTGCGTCATGTCTGCGTCACCGGCGGCGAGCCGCTGGCGCAGAAGCGCTGCTTCGTGCTGCTGCAGCGTCTGTGCGACGCGGGTTACGAGGTGTCGCTGGAAACCTCGGGTGCGATCGACATCGCGGCGGTTGACGCGCGGGTGAGCCGCGTCGTCGATCTCAAGACGCCCGGCTCGGGCGAAATGGCGAAGAACCTCTGGAGCAACCTCCGTCATCTCACCGCGCACGATCAGGTCAAGTTCGTGATCTGCAGTCGCGATGACTACGACTGGGCGGTCAAGGCGCTGCGCGAGCACGCCATCGACACACGCTGCGAAGTGCTGTTCTCACCCAGCTTCGGCCAGGTCGTGCCGCGCGAGCTGGCCGAATGGATCGTGGCCGATCGCTTGCCGGTGCGCTTCCAATTGCAATTGCACAAGATCCTGTGGAACGACGAGCCGGGCCGATGAGCAAGAAAACCAGGCGCGCGGTGGTACTGGTGTCGGGTGGCATGGACTCGGCCGTGGTGCTGGCGCTGGCGCGCGAGGCCGGCTATACCTGCCACGCACTGAGCGTCGCCTACGGCCAGCGCCACACCTCCGAACTTGCTGCCGCGGTACGGATTGCGCAGCAACGTGGCGCGGTGGAACACAAGACCGTGCAGGTCGACCTGCGCAGCATCGGTGGATCGGCGCTTACCGCCGACATCGAGGTGCCCGAGCACGTCGACGGCGACGCCGGCATCCCCGTCACCTACGTGCCGGCGCGCAATACCATCATGTTGTCGATCGCGCTGGGCTGGGCCGAAGTGCTGGGCGCGAACGACCTGTTCTGCGGTGTGAACGCGGTGGACTACTCCGGCTACCCGGACTGCCGACCCGAATTCGTGGCCGCGTTCGAACATCTTGCCAATCTCGCCACCAAGGCGGGAGTCGAAGGCGCCGGGCTGCACCTGCACGCGCCCCTGATTCGTCTGAGCAAGGCCGACATCGTGCGGGAAGGCCTGCGCCTGGGCGTGGACTTTTCCGAAACGGTGTCGTGCTATCGCGCTGACTCCCAAGGTCGCGCCTGCGGACACTGCGACGCCTGCTTCCTGCGTGCCGAAGGGTTCCGTGGCGCCGGCGCGATCGACACCACCCGCTACGCCTTGCTTGTGCCGGGCGCGCCGCCTGCATAAACTGCGCGCCCCGCGCGGCCGCGCGCCGGGAATGCGAGAATCGCCACACGCAACATCCTCGCCCGTGGGCCGTTAGCTCAGTCGGTAGAGCAGCGGACTTTTAATCCGTTGGTCGATGGTTCGAATCCATCACGGCCCACCACTTCACCAGTACGACCCGAACGAAGGCGCTGGATGCGACCCGCACCACCGGTATCGTTTCGATGCAGCGGCGAGACTCGGCGACCGATGGAGACCGTCCGCAGGATTCGCTCCGGCACCTGTCAAACGCTGATCACAAACCGGGCTCGCCGAGCAGAGCAATGAGCTTCCGCACCACACTTGACGCCGAGGATTGGGCGCGCAGTGCTGAGGTCGAAACGCAATGCGGCGTGCAGTCGCCTGCGTGTGTTCGGGGCGCCTGAGTCTCGCCGAAGCGTTCGGCCGCCACGTGCGACAGGTCTTGGCCGCACGGAAGCCCAGTATCCAGCGGTCGGAGCGGCCGTGCTCCGAACCACCGCGGCCGTCAAAGGAACTTCTCCTGGACACCGAGGGGCTGGTATCAGGCCTGCTGTCGTGGCAAGCCATCTTGCTGGCGGTGGTCACCGGTGTACGGTACGCTTACCGTACAAGGAGGCCCGCCATGACCGTAGTCGCCGACCGTCTCGATCTGCGCCTCAGTAGCGAGGACAAGAACCGCCTGCGCCGTGCCGCACAGCTTCATGGGCTGCCGGTGGCCACCTTTGTCCGCGAAGCCGCGCTGCGTGAGGCCGACAACATCATTGCCAGGCCAACCACGTCGCGTCGCGGCAGCTTGGCCACCCGCTTGCGTGGCCGCGCCACCACGCACCTGAGTACCGACGAGATCATGCAGCTCACCCGCGGCGCATGAGTCGCGCGCCTTGAGCCCTGCGGTGAAAGAGCGCGTGCTGGTGGACGCCAACGTCCTGCTGGACGTACTGACCGACGATCCAGAATGGTTTGAGTGGTCCGCCGCCCAGCTCGATGCCTGTGCCGCAACTGCAGAGCTGTGCATCAACCCCATCGTCTATGCCGAGGTCTCGATTGGCTTCGCGCGTATCGAGGCGCTGGATGAGGCGCTGTCGCCCGACGCCTTCACCCGGCTGGAACTGCCGTGGCAAGCCGCGTTTCTCGCCGGCAAGGCCTTCTTGCAATACCGCCGCGCGAAGGGCACACGTACCTCGCCCTTGCCCGACTTCTACATCGGAGCGCATGCCGCGATCGAGGGCATGGTGCTGCTGACGCGGGATGCGAAGCGCTACCGCACCTACTATCCGAAGCTCGACCTCATCTGCCCGTGACATGGTGCCTTGGCCACGCTACGTGGCGACAGGGCTGCGCTCTGCGGCTGAACTCAAGTAAGCCCAGACTCACTTCATCGAGCCGGACGGCAGGTCGGCGTGGCCTGGTCGAGAGCTGGTGACGGATTCCTATTGGCGCTGGGATGGTCTCCAGCAGGCCGGCGTGCGCCGCCACCAGTTGCCGGAACACGCCGCGCCACGCAGCGCGCCGTAGCCTCGAGATCGGCGCCGATGCCGAAGGTGCTGAGCTGGTCGTGGCCGAACTGGCGGATGCGTTCGCGGTCGCTGCCGCGCAGCACGTCGATCAGGTGGCCGGCGCCGAAGCGCTGGCCGGTGCGGTAGACGCAGGACTGAGCGCCTTGCGCGCGGCCTCGGTGGCGTCCCAGGTCTGCGGGCGGGTCGCAGGCAGTTGTCGCAGTTGCCGCAGGGCGTCGGATGTTCTCGCCGAAGTAGGTGAGCAGGTGCTGGCGGCGGCAGCTGCCGGTTCGCAGTAGCCGAGCAGGGCGTCGAGCTTGCGCGCTCCAGGCGCTTGCGTTCCTCGCCGGCCTCGGACGATTCGTCGATCATCTGGCGCAGCAGCACCACGTCGCCGAGGCCGTAGGCCATCCAGGCCTCGGCCGGCAGGCCGTCGCGGCCGGCGCGGCCGGTTTCCTGGTAGTAGCCCTCGATCGACTTGGGCAGGTCGAGGTGGGCGACGAAGCGCACGTCGGGCTTGTCGATGCCCATGCCGAAGGCGATCGTCGCGACCATCACGACGCCGTCCTCGCGCAGGAAGCGGCGCTGGTTCGCGGCGCGCGCTCCTGCGTCATGCCGGCGTGGTAGGGCAGGGCGTCGAGCCCCGCTCCGCAGCCAGGCGGCGGTTTCCTCCACCTTGCGCGCGACAGGCAATAGACGATGCCGGCCTCGCCCGCGATGGTCGCGCGAGGAAAGTCCAGCAGCTGCGGCGCGGGTTGTCCTTCTCACCACGGTGTAGCGGATGTTGGGGCGGTCGAAGCTGGAGACGAAGACGCGCGCGTCCTCCAGGCCAGGCGCTCGGCGATCTCCTCGCCGCGTCTGGCGGTCGGCGGTGGCGGTGAGCGCGATGCGCGGGATGTGCGGCCAGCGCTCGTGCAGCACGAGAGCTGCAGGTACTCGGGGCGGAAGTCGTGGCCCCACTGCGACACGCAGTGCGCCTCGTCGATGGCGAACAGCGCGATCCGGCTGCGCGCAGGTCGAGCAGGTCGAGGAAGCGCGGCGTCAGCAGGCGTTCGGGGGCGACGTAGAGCAGGTCGAGCTCGCCGCGCGTAGCAGCGCGCGCTCGACCGCCGACCGCGGCCATCCAGCTGGAGTTGAGGAAGGCGGCGCGCACGCCGGCTGACGCAGCGCGTCGACCTGGTCCTGCATCAGCGCGATCAGCGGCGAGACCACGATGCCGGTGCCCTCGCGCAGCAGCGCCGGGATCTGGTAGCACAGCGACTTGCCGCCGCCGGTGGGCATCAGCACCAGCGCGTCGCCGCCACCGACGAGGTGTTCGACGATGGCTCCTGCTGTTCGCCGCGGAATTCATGAGGTTTCTCCGGAGGGGCCCAGTCGCTACCCTACGCCCCCGCCGCAATCCGCGCCAACCCGATTCCATGCCCGTCGTCGGCGCCGCGCCCCCAAGATCCTGCTCGCCTCGTGACTGCTCCTCGCCCTGACCGCCGCTCGCTTGCCCGTGCCCTGACACGCGACCAGTCGCGCCTGCGCGCCTGTTGTCGCGTGCCGAAGCACCGAAGGCCGACGACGCGGCTCGCACGGCCTATACGCAAGCGCTGGCGCAGTCGATTGCCGCCTGCGAGGCGCGTGCCGCGGCCGTGCCGACGCCGAGCTTCGATGAATCGCTGCCGGTGTCGCGCGAAGCCGAGCGCATCGTCGGAATTGATTCGTGCGCACCAGGTGATCGTGCTCGCCGGCGAAACCGGCAGGGCAAGACCAC
This sequence comes from Chiayiivirga sp., assembly GCA_022647565.1. Taxonomy (GTDB): domain Bacteria; phylum Pseudomonadota; class Gammaproteobacteria; order Xanthomonadales; family Xanthomonadaceae; genus JALCLA01. The sequence continues at coordinate 266,411 of JALCLA010000002.1, read as the reverse complement.
GCAGTTGCCCAAGCTCTGCCTCGCGGCCGGGCGCGGTGCCGCCGGGCTGATCGGCTGCACCCAGCCGCGCCGCATCGCCGCGCGCGCGGTGGCGCGGCGCGTGGCGCAGGAATTGCAGTCGAACTCGGCGGCGCGGTCGGCTACCAGGTGCGCTTCAACGATGCGTCCGTGAGCGCAGCCATATCAAGTTCATGACCGACGGCATCCTGCTGGCGGAAATCCAGTCGACCGCTGGCTCTCGGCCTACGACACCCTGATCATCGACGAGGCGCACGAGCGCAGCCTCAACATCGACTTCCTGCTGGGCTACCTCAAGCGCTGCTGCCGCAGCGCCGCGACCTGAAGGTGATCGTCACCTCGGCCACGATCGACACCGAGCGCTTTCGCCGCATTTCGACGGTGCGCCGGTCCTCAGCGTGGAAGGGCGCGGGTATCCGGTGGAGGTGCGCTATCGCGCCGCTCGGACGAGCAAGACGATGGTGGCCCAGGCGCGGTTTCGCCGGTCGAGACTCTGCCATCGTCGGCGGCGCGTGGACGAGATCACGCGAGAGGATCGGCTCGGCGACGTGCTGGTGTTCCTGCCCGGCGAGCGCGAGATCCGCGACGCGCACCAGGCGCTGGAGCGGCGCAAGTACCGCCAACCGAAGTGCTGCCGCTGTATGCGCGGCTGTCGGCGCGCGACCAGGATCGCGTGTTCAATCCCGGGCCGAAGCGGCGCCTCGTGCTGGCCACCAACGTGGCCGAAACCTCGCTGACCGTGCCGCGCATCCGCTACGTGGTCGATCCCGGCACGGCCGGGTCAAGCGCTACAGCCCGCGCGCCAAGCTCGATCGCCTGCACATCGAGGCGATCAGCCAGGCCAGCGCCGACCAGCGCAAGGGCCGCTGCGGCCGCATCGCGGCCGGCGTGTGCTATCGGCTTGTACGCCGAGGCCGACTACCAGTCGCGCGCCGCGCTACACCGATCCGGAAATCCGCGCGCCAGTCTGGCCGGCGTGATCCTGCGGATGCTGGCGCTCGGTCTCGGGCGGGTCGAGGAGTTTCCCTTTCCTCGAAGCCCCCGACGACGCGCCATCGCCGATGGCTGGCAGCAGTTGCAGGAACTGGGTGCGGTCGACCCGGAGCGCCGCCTCACGCCGATCGGCCGCACCATGGCGCGCCTGCCGGTGGACGTGAAACTGGCGCGCATGCTGATCGCGGCGCGCGAGCACGGCGCCTGCGCGAGGTGCTGGCGATCGCCGCCTTCCTCGGCATCCAGGACCCGCGCGAGCGACCGCCCGAGCAACGCCAGGCCGCCGACACGGCGCACGCCAGTTCGCCGATCCCAAGTCCGAGTTCGTCGGCATCGTGAAGCTGTGGGAGGCCTATCGCGACGCGCACGAGGAGCTCACCCAGTCGAAGCTGCGCGACTGGTGCGGCAAGCACTTCCTCGGCTTCCTGCGCATGCGCGAGTGGCGCGAGCTGCATCGGCAGTTGCTGCTGCTGTGCGAAGAACTGGGCTGGAGCCAGAACGCCGCAAGTGCGGACTACGGCGCGCTGCACCGCGCCCTGATCGCGGGCTTGCCGACGCAGGTGGGTTGCAAGACCGACAAGGGCGGGTTCGAAGGCCCGCGCGGGCGCAAATACGCCTTGTTTCCAGGCTCCGCGCTGGCGAAACAACCGCCGCCCTGGGTCTTGTCGGCCTTGCTGCTGGACACGCAGAAGGTGTGGGCGCTCACCAACGCGCGCATCGAGCCGGACTGGATCATCGCCGAACTGCCGCATCTGTTGGCGCGCAAGCATTTCGACCCGCACTGGTCGCGGGCGCAGGGGCGCGTGATCGGATCGGAACAGATTTCGCTCTTCGGTCTGGTGCTCGCGCCGAAGCGTCCGGTGCACTACGGCGGCCTGTATCCACAGGAGTCGCGCGAGATCTTCGTGCGCCAGGCATTGGTGCCGGGCGAGATCAACACCCAGGCAAGCTTCCTGCCGCGCAACCTTGCGACGCTGGCGCAGGCGCGCGAGGAAGAAGCCAAGCTGCGCCGCGCCGGCCTCGTGGCCGACGAGGACTGGCAGGCGCGCTGGTATCTGGATCGGATCCCGGTCGAGATCAATACCGCCACCGCGCTCGACAAGTGGTTTCGCGGCCTGGCTCCCGCCGCGCAACGCGCGCTGCAGTGGTCGATTCCCGAGCTGTTGCCGGGTGAGGGCAGCGAGGCTGATCGCTTCCCGAAGCTGTTTGCGCTCGGCGATGCGCGCCTGGCCTTGCACTACTGTTTCGAGCCCGGTAGGCCGGACGATGGCGTGACGCTGGAGGTGCCGCTGCATCTGCTGGGTGCGCTGGATGCGGCGCGACTGAGCTGGCTGGTGCCGGGCCTGGTGGAGGAGAAGGCCACGGCCCTGATCCGTGCCCTGCCCAAGGCCTTGCGACGCAACTTCGTGCCGGCGCCGGATTTCGCGCGGGCGTTCGCGGAGGCGTGGGCGGTGCCGGGTGCCGACACGCTGCATGGAGAACTGGCGCGCTTCCTGGCTCGTGCGACGGGGGTTGCCGTGGCCGGCACGGACTTCGACGAGGCCGCGCTGGATCCGCACCTGCGCATGAACCTGCGACTGCTGGGGCCGGACCGGCGCGCGTTGGGCGAATCGCGTGACCTGCCCGATTTGCGCGCGCGCTACGGCGAGCGTGCCGAACAGGCCTTCGCGCGACGCGCCGGCAAGGAGCTCGCGGCGGAAGGCCTGCGCGACTTTCCGCGCGAGCCGATTCCGGCAACCGTGCCGGGCGAGGCTGGGCTGCCCGCCTTTCCGGCCCTGGTCGACACGGGAGACAGCGTCGCGCTGCGGGTCTTTGCCGATGGCGCCCAGGCGGCGGCCGAGCATCCACGAGGCGTGCGCCGCCTGCTGGAACTGGCGCTGGCGGACAAGGCGAAGCAGGCCGCCAAGCAACTGCCGGTATCGCCCAAGACCGGATTGCTCTACGCCGCGATCGAATCGCAGGAACGACTGCGCGGCGATCTGGTCGGCGCGGCAATGAATGCGCTGCTGGCCGAGGGCCTGGACGCGGTACGCGATCACGCCGCGTTCGATGCGCGCCGCGCCGATGGCGGCCGCCGCCTGTTCGCGGAGGCCATGCAACGGCTGGCTCTGGCAGAAGAGATCCTCGCCCTGGTCGCGCCCTTGCGGGCGCAACTCGATCCGCCGCTGATGGGATGGGCGCGGGCCAATCTCGACGATCTGCGCGAGCAGCTGAACGGCCTGATCCACCCGGGCTTCCTGCGAGGCACCGCGGCCGATGCGCTGGCCCAGTACCCGCGCTACCTGAACGCCATGCTCAAGCGGGCCGAGCGCTTGCTGCGTGATCCGGCGCGCGACCAGGCCCGCATGCTGGAGCTGCGTCCCTTCACGGAGGCGCTGGATGCGGCACGCAAGACCGGAGCCGCCGGATCGGCCGCGTGGGAGGCGCTGCGCTGGGATCTGGAGGAATTGCGCGTGTCGATGTTCGCGCAGGAGCTGGGCACGCGCGGGCCGATCTCGGCCAAGCGACTGGCGCAACGCCTGGAAGCGTTGCGCCGCAGCGCATCGACTACTTCACGCGGATGACACGGACCTTGGCGTTGTAGCCTTCGACCTGCAGGAACCACGCGTTCAACACGCCGGGGCGGATCACCACGACCGGATCATGCAGCTTCACCGCCAGGCGCGCCGCTGGATCGGTCGACTTCCAGACCTGGCCGTTCTCCAGGCTGAACTGGCTCGCGGTGCCATCCCAGCCGCGGAATTCACCCACGATGCGCGACACGATCGGGCCGCCGCCGCTATCACCCAGGCTGACCGGGAAGCCACGGCGATCATCCGCAGCCGGCGGCGTGGCCACGTGCGCGGCGAAGCTCGGGCCCGACACTCCCTTGGCCCGCAGCCATTCGTTCAGTTTCGCGAGTTCCTCGGTGCTGAGCTTGTCGAGCCCCGCAGCCCGGAACTCCGCGGCGCTCATGCGCTCCTCCAGCGACGAGAAGGTCTGTGCGACGCGCCCGACGCGACGAGCGTGAAGACGACGGCGACGAGCGGACGAAGGATGAAGCGCATCGAGCAGATCCGGAGTGCGAAGGAACGCGCAGTTTATTCGGCCTGTCGTGGTTTGACCACGGATGTCGATTCAGGCTGGGTTTACAAGGGGTTAACCTTTCAAACTCACAAGTCGATAGAATCCGCCGGAAATCGTGACCGCTGGATGCATCGAGGAGACGAAGCAGCCAGGCGTCACGCAGCGCTCACGTTGCAGCACCGAATGCTTGCCGGATCGATCTGGCGCCTGGAGTTCAGCTTGATGGTTCGTCTTGGAATGGAAGTGGTATCGGTGCGTCGCGCGATGCTGTGCGGTGCGACGGCGACAGGACTCGCCCTGGTGGCATCGGTGGCAACGGCGCAATCGCAGCCGACCCGAAAGGACGGCGAACTGGTGGCGCTCTGCACCCCGGGTCTGGTCGAGTCCAAGGGCGAAAAGAGCGGTACCTACGCGCTGTATGACCTCGGCTATGGCCGCCTCGGCATCGACGAAGGCGACGCCAAGCTGGCACGCACCTGCGTGAAGGCGACCGCGGGCAATCTCGGCTTCAAGATCGGGAGCGCCGAATACAACCTCAGCACCGGCGTCGAATACGACGGCGCGGATCGATCGCTGACGGCGCAATCCGTCACCCAGACCCTGTGTCAGAGCTACTACGCCGGAACCGATGGCTATCAGCTCCGCTTCCGCAACAGCAATGGCGACGTGCAGGGGGACGACCTCGGGACGACTCCGATCGAAACGCTGCGTGGCGTGGGTGGCTGGAGCTACGACCTCGCCAGCCGCGCCGTGGCGCCTGAAGTGAGCTTGGTCAGTGCCACCCAGGAACCGTGGCTGCGTTGCTTCGACGCCAGCCAGGCCAACGGCGCGCTGGACGTGGACGCGGGTGGCCAGCCGCTCAGCCTGTTCAGCGCCGGCTTCGAATCTTCTACCGATGTCCAGGTTGAGTACCTGAAGAACGGTTCGCCGCGGTGCTCGACAGCGACGCGAACGGTGATTTCGTGGCGGCCACGATCGGCAGCGAGAGCACCTATCGGGTGCGCGTGGTCAATCGCGGCGAAGCGACGGCGCAGAACGTACGTGTGCGCGAGTTCATCCCCAAGAGTTCCGGGCAGATTTCACCGCGCGTGATCGCCTGTCTTGCCTCGACGAGTCGGCCCAGACCTGCGCCGGTCCGGACGGCACCTTGACCCGGAACATCGCGCAGTTGGCGCCGGGTGAGGCGAGGGTCTACACCCTCACCCGCAAGGTCGATGCGACGACCGAGACCTCCGCGCCCGCGATGGTGGCGGCGTTCGTCGACCCGAGCAACACGGTGGACGACGACCAGGCCGACAACAAACGCAAGTTGTTCCTGCGTCTGGTGGCGAACGGCCTGCCCAGCGCCGACCCGAAGACCATCTCGACCAGCGAGGACGTAGCGGCCATCGTCACCCTCAGCGGTACGGATCCGGATCCGGGCGACACCGTGGTGGCGTGGAACGTGGTCACGCCGCCGCAGCACGGCAGTCTGAGCGGGACCGCTCCGAACCTGACCTACACCCCGGCGATGGATTACAACGGCGCCGACAGCTTCACTTACCGAGTGGTCGACAACCGCGGCGGCCAGGGTGCGCCGGCGACCGTCTCGATCACGATCAGTGCGGTGAACGATGCGCCGCGCATCGCTACCCAGATGGCCGACGTCACCTACGCTGAAACCGCTGCAGTCGAAATCAATGCCGCCAACGCCTTTGTCGATCCTGAAGGCGATGCATTCACCGTGGCCGCATCCGGATTGCCGAGCGGAGTGTCCTACTTCGCGGGCCTGAAGGTGATCACGGGCACCCTGAACCAGACCTCGGCGGGCACCTACAACGTCGTGCTGACGGCAACCGAAACCGCGAGCGGCCTCACCGCCAACAACACCTTTACATTGACCGTCACCGACACGAACCAGACGCCGACGGTGGCGACACCGATCCCGGATCAAGCGTCGAACGAAGGCGCCACTCCGTCGCTTGACGTCGCTGGCAATTTCTCCGATGCCGACGCCAACAACACGCTGACCTTTTCGGTCACGGCAGGAGCACTGCCGCCGGGCTTGACTCTGGCTACCAACGGTCAGATCACCGGCACGATTTCGCAGACGGCAGCTGTGGGTAGCCCGTACAGCATCACGGTTACGGCCAACGACGGCAACGGTGGCACGGTCAGCGACACCTTCGCATGGACGGTGAATGCGGCGAATGTCGCGCCCGTGGCAGGTACGCTCGCCGATCGCATGGGTACGGAGAACGATCTGCTGGAAATCCTCGGGGCCGACCTGCGGGCTGCCTTCTCGGACCCGGATGATCCGACTGAGCCCTTCCACGACACGCTCTCGTTCTCGGTATCGGGGTTGCCGGCGGGACTGATCTACTTCCCGACGTCATCGAATATTTTGGGCATGCCGGCCTATGGCACCGATGGCATTCACGTCATCACGGTCACCGCTACCGATCCCGGCAGTCTGACGGCCTCGCAGACCTTCCAGCTGACGATTGGCAACGCCAATCGCCTGCCGACCGTGGCCAACGCGATCCCGAATCAGGCTGCGACCGTCGCCAACGCCTTCAGCTTCCAGTTCGCGTCCAACACCTTCAGCGACCCGGACACGGTGGAGGCCACCACCCCGGACGTGCTGGTCTACAGTGCCCAACTCGGCGGAGGCGGGGCGTTGCCGGGCTGGCTCACGTTCACTCCCGCAACCCGCAGCTTCAGCGGTACGCCAACGGTCGATGGCACGGTGACGATCGAGGTGACCGCGGACGACGGCCACGGCGGCACGGTCACCGACAGCTTCGACATCGTGGTCGCCCCCTAGGCGATTCATCGACCACAGGTTGCACCCCTCTGAACGCCGGAGCACGCCTCCGGCGTTTTGCTTTATCGTCCCGGACATGAAGTCGGCAACGCCCACGGCGGCAAGCGATACGAGTACCTGGCGCGCGGCGCGGCGCGGCCCGGCGCTGGCTGAAGACCTGTTCGCGTGGATCGACAGTGCGATGGCGCAGCGTCCGGCGGCACTGTCGGCGGAGATGCAGGCCACACTGCAGGTGCTGGACGAGTTGCGCGCCGACGCCGAGACGATTGCGGCGGCGGCGGTCTATGACGCCTCTGCCACCGGCAGTCCGGTGCCGTCACCGCTTTGCACGCCGGCGATGGCCTTGCTGGTCGAGGGCCAGCGCGAAGCCGAGAAGGTCTGGTCGCTGCATGCACAGAGCGGCACGGCGGGCGCGCGCAACAACGCCGAAGGGCTGCGCCGCCTGCTTGCTGGCGATCATCCGGGATTTGCGCGTGGTGCTGATCCTGCTGGCGCGGCAGTTGGTGCGGATGCGCGCCGCGGCGCGCCTGCCGGAAGCGGAACGACGCGAACTCGCCCAGCTCAGCGCCGACATCCACGCGCCGCTCGCGAACCGTCTCGGCATCTGGCAGCTCAAGTGGGAGCTGGAAGATCTGGCATTCCGTTTCCTGCAACCGGATACCTACAAGCGCATCGCACAGCTGCTGGACGAGAAGCGCGGCGCGCGCGAGAGCTTCATCGAGAATGCCAAGCGCGAACTGCGCGAGGCGCTTCGCGAAGCCGGTATCCGGGCCGAGGTTGCCGGGCGCCCCAAGCACATCTTCAGCATCTGGAAGAAGATGCAACGCAAGGACGTGCCCTTCAGCGAGCTCTACGACATCCGCGCAGTGCGGGTGCTGGTGGACGACATCGGCAGCTGCTATGCGGCGCTGGGCATCGTGCATGGCTTGTGGACGCCGCTGCCGAGCGAGTTCGATGACTACATCGCCAAGCCCAAGGGCAACGACTACCGCTCGCTGCACACGGCCGTGCTGGGGCCGGAAGGGCGCACGCTCGAAATCCAGATCCGCACCCACGACATGCACGAGCATGCCGAGCTCGGCGTGGCCGCGCATTGGCGCTACAAGGAAGGCCGTGCCGCCGGCGGTGAGTCGGAGTTCGAGCGCAAGATCGCGTGGATGCGACAACTGCTGGAGGGCAAGGACGGCGACGATGACGGCGCCCTGCTCGCGGGCTTGTCGACCGAACTGATCGAAGACCGGGTGTATGTGCTCACGCCGCAAGGCCAGGTGATCGACCTGCCGCGCGGCGGCACCGTGCTCGACTTCGCTTACCACGTGCACACCGAGGTCGGGCATCGCTGTCGCGGTGCCAAGGCCAACGGGCGCATCGTGCCGCTCACCTTCCAGCCCAAGAGTGGCGATCGGGTGGAGATCCTCACCGGCAAGGTTTCCGAACCGCGGCGCGACTGGCTGCTGGCGAATGCCGGCTTCCTCGCCAGCGCGCGCGCGCGCGACAAGGTGCGGGCCTGGTTCCACCGCCTCGACCATGCGCGCAACCTGCAGGCCGGCAAGGAGATGCTGGAGAAGGAACTCAAGCGCCTCGCCCTGCACCAGCATGACTTATTGCCGGCATTGGCGCGGTTCCGCCTCGCCAAGCTCGACGACCTGTACGTGGCCGTGGCGCTGGGCGACATCGGGCCGAGCCAGGTGGCCCGCGCGCTGCATGAGCTGGCCCAGCAAGCGTCCGAACCCGAAGACGCCACCGCCACGCGCGCCGCGCAACTGGCCAAGCCGCCGAAGCCGGCACGCGGCTTCACCGTGGAAGGCGTGGGCAACCTGATGGTGCAACTGGCGCGCTGCTGCCAGCCGGTGGCCGGCGATGTCATCGTCGGCTACCTCACCCAGGGCCGCGGGGTGAGCGTGCATCGCGAGAGCTGTCACGCCCTGGCGGCCCTGACGGCTCGCCATCCCGAGCGACTGCTGCCGGTGGAATGGGGCCGTCAGGGCGAGCAGAGCTACAGCGTCGATGTGCTGGTGCGCGGCTACGACCGCAAGTGGTTGCTCAAGGACCTCACCAACGTGGTCGGCCAGGCCAACGTGCACATCCTCGCGCTCAACAGCCGCGTGGATGCCACGCACGGACTGGCCGAACTGAACTTCACTCTCAAGGTCAGCGACTACGGCCAGCTCGGCGACTTGCTTTCGCGCCTCGCGGCGGTACCCGGGGTCAGCGAGGCGCGGCGCACCACCTGAGCCTGCGGCGTGCGTGGGCGCTTGCTATGCTGCCGTTCATCTCCACCAGGCGGCACGGACAGGGCGAGTGATCGAAGTTCCCGGATACCGCATCCTGCGACCGCTCGGCCGTGGCGGCATGGCCACCGTGTATCTGGCCTTGCAGGAATCGGTGCAGCGCGAAGTGGCGCTGAAGGTGATGTCGCCCACCTTGCTCGGCGACGAGCAGTTCGGTGAGCGCTTCCTGCGCGAAGCCCGAATCGCGGCCAAGCTCAAGCACCCGCACGTGGTGCAGGTGCACGACGTCGGACGGGTGGGTGATGCCCACTACATCGCGATGGAACACCTGCCCGGCGGCCCGGTGTTGACCCGCAACGGCGCGCCGCGCGACCTGCCCTTCGCGCTGCGCGTGACGCGCGAGATCGCCTCGGCGCTGGGCTATGCCCAGAGCAAGGGCGTGATCCACCGCGACATCAAGCCCGACAACATCCTGCTGCGCGAAGACGGCACCGCGGTGCTCACCGACTTCGGCATTGCGCGTGCCTCCGACAACGCGCGCATGACGCACACCGGCGCCATCATCGGCACGCCGCACTACATGAGTCCCGAACAGGCGCGTGGATTGCCGCTCGACGGTCGCGCCGACCTGTACTCGCTCGGTATCGTGTTCCATGAGTTGCTGCTCGGGCGCGTGCCGTATCAGGCCGAGGATTCGCTCGCGGTGGGCATCATGCACATCACCGCACCCTTGCCGAAGCTGCCGGCGCACCTTTCGATGCTGCAGCCGGTGCTCGACAAGCTGCTCGCGAAGGAGCCGGCGCAACGTTTCCAGGACGGCGCGCAACTGGCACAGACCCTGGCGGGACTCGAGCGCGAGTTCCATGGTGTGACGCGTCCGATGGCGATACCGGCGCGCAGCAGCGCGGCGACGCAGCTTTCTTCGCGACCGGCGATGCCGGCGCCGTCGCCCGCCGACGAACACGAACCACAGCGCACCGAACCCACCCTCGGTCGCATCGACGACCTGCTGCGCGCGCCCGAGTCACGGCGTCGTGCCCGGGTGCAACGAACGGGGCGCGGCACCCTGTGGCTTGGCCTCGTCCTGCTCGCGCTGGGTTTGGTTGCGGGCGGCGCCTGGCACTACCAGGACGAATTGCGCGGCTTGTTGCCGGCCACGCGCATGAACGAATTGCTGGCGCAGGCCGACCAGGCCCTGATCGAAAATCGCCTGACGCGACCCGATGGGCAGGGCGCGCGCGAACTGTACGGGGCCGCCCTGGCACTCGATCCCGACAGCCAGGCGGCACGACAAGGCTTGCAGCGCGTGGGCGCGCGCCTGCTCGATGCGGCGCGCGCAGCGCTGGCGAGCAACGATCTGAGCGCGGCGCGTGCCGCGCTTGCCAAGGCGCGCGAGCTTTCGGTGCCGGCAGGCGATGCCGATGCCGTGCAGCAGGCCATCGATGCGCGCGCCACCCAGGACGTGGAACTCGGCAGCCTGATCGAACGCGGGCAGGCGGCGCGCGAAGCGGGACGACTGGATCAGGGCGACGACAGCGCCGTCGCGCTGTATCGGCGCGCCTTGGCCGCGGCGCCGGGCAATGCCCTGGCCATGGCGGGCCTGCGCGACACCTTGACCGCCATGCTCGAGCGCGCGCGTGCCCTGGCCGTGGCCGGGGAATACGATGCCGCGGGCGTGCAGATCGAAGCCGTCGCGGCCATCGATCCGGCGCATCTTGGCTTGCCCGAAGCGCGCGGCCACCTGGCCCAGGCGCGTGGCCAGCAACAGGCCGCGCTCGATGCGCAGCTCGCTGTGGCTGACGATCTGTTCGAGCGCGGCAAGTGGATGGCACCGGCCTCGGGCAACGCGCATCAGGTCTACCGCGCGGTGCTCGATGCCGATCCGGCCAATGCGCGGGCGCGGCAGGGCCTGCGCCGCCTTAGCGAAGGCCTCGTGGCGCAAGCACAACGGCAGATGGCGGATTTCGAGTTCGAGCGCGCCCGTGGCCTGCTTGACCAGGCCGAGCGCGTGGATGCCGACAGCCCCGGCCTGGGCGCGGCGCGCGCGCGCCTGCGCGAGGTCGAACGCAAGCACAGCGAGTCGATCCCCGATCCGAACGCCGCCGCCACGCAGCAGCGCGTTGCGCAGTTGCTCGGCGAGGCCGGACGCGCGGCCGAGGCCGGCAACCTGTTGGCTCCACCGGGGGACAGTGCCTACGACAAGTACCGCGCCGTACGCGCGCTCGATCCGGACAATGCCCAGGCGCAAGCCGGGCTTGCGGCCTTGCCGGCGCTGGCACGCCGGCGCTTCGACGAAGCGCTCGGTGCCAACCGCCTCGCCACGGCGCATGGCGCGGTGGAAGCGCTCGCCACGCTCGCGCCCACCGATGCGGCCTTGCCCGACATGCGTCGCCGCCTCGCGCGCAGCCTGCTCGGGCAAGCCACCGAGCGCCTTGGTGCTGGCGAGATCAAGCGCGCCCAGCAGATCTTCGACCAGGCACGCGAACTCGATCCGACCAACCCCGACCTGCCTGCGCTGCAGGCGCGGCTGGAGCAGGCCAGCGGCGGTTGAGGCGAAGAGCGAAATCAATAGACGTATACGCAAAGAACGCAAAGAACAGCATGAAGGACGCAAAGGGAAAGACGCTGGAGATTGAAGGCCATCTACATCCTGTCTGCGGTCGATTCGCTATCTTCTTTGCGAGCTCGCTTCAGCTTTTCCTTTGCGTCCTTTGCGTATGCGTCTCTTGATCTTGCTGTTGGATGCGCCGCATCACTCCAACAAGCGCCGCACCGCGGCGCGCGCCGCGTCGAAGGAGAAGTGGCGGCGCACGTTCTCCAGTCCATGGTCGGACAGCGACGTCCACAACGCTTCGTCGCCGTACACGCGCACGATCTCGTCGGCGAACGCGGCGGCATCCGCTGCCACCAGCACGTCGCGCCCGGCTTCGGCGTACATGCCTTCCACCGCGATTGGCGTCGCCACCACGGGTTGCCCGTAGCTCATGCTCATGTTCACTTTGCCCTTCACGCCTGCGCCATAGCGCAGTGGTGCAAGCGCGAGGCGGCAACCATCGAGGAAAGGCTCGATGTCGGCGACGAAGCCATGGAACTCCACGCCTGCCACCTCGCCCAGGGCGCGGACGGTGTCGTTTGCCTTGCTGCCGAGCAGGTGGAAGCGCACCTCGGGCAGCTGGCGTCGCACCAGCGGGAACACCTCGTGCACGAACCAGAGTGCGGCGTCGACATTGGGTGGGTGCTGGTATCCGCCCATGAACATCAGGTCCTTGCGTTCGGCGAAATTGCGGCGGCGACCGAACACCTCGTGCACGTTCGACAGCACCTCGACGCGCGCGCCGGGGGCCTCGCGCGCCAGCAATTCCTGCTCCACCGGGCTCACCACCAGGGTGATGTCGCTGCTGCGGATCAGGGCCAGCTCCTTGCCACGCGTGATTGCCGCCGTCTGCGCCTGCTCCCTGCTGCCACTGAGTTCGGCTTCGCGTTGCTCGCGCAGGTAGTGCAGGTCGACGGTGTCGAACACGAGCCGAGCCTGCGGTGCATGCAATCGCACCAGGCCGACGTAGCTTGACGCGATGTAGTGGCGGCTGATGAAGACCAGGTCGAAACGACGCCCGTTGTCCGCGAACCAGCGCACCGGATCGCTCAGCCAGGGATGCCAGAGCACTTCCACGCCCAGTTGCTGCAGTTCGGCGGTGTAGCGTTCGATCCAGGCGCGGTTGTCGGCGAAGAAGGCGAGGGCACAACCTTCGGCGCGCATCACCTTCATCGCATTCACCAGGCGCAGCGAACCGGAGTCGTGATCGGGCTGCGGTGTGGTGGCGTCGATGATCAGCACGCGCTTGCGGGCGCGGTGCTGGCGCGCGATGGCGATGTCGGTGCCGGGCGCGGGGTGCGTGGCGAGCACCTCGCGCCAGCGCTCCAGGAATTTCTGCTGGTTGATGACCTGAAAGCGCTTGGTGCCACTGCCGGCCGTGTCGGTGCCCGAAGTCACGCCTTCGAAGTGCACCACCACGGAGGCCGGTTGGTACAGCACGCGCAGCCCGGCCTGGCGCACCTTCATCGCAAGGTCGGTGTCTTCGTAATAGGCCGGTGCGTAGTGCGTATCGAAGCCGCCGAAGGTGTCGAACAAGTCCTTGCGGATCGCGATCGCAGCCCCCGAGCAGTAGTCCACCTCGCGCACGAAGTTGTAGCGCGGGTCGGCGGGGTCGTCGAAGCGCCCGTAGTTCCAGCCCGACGCGTCGGAGAACACGATGCCACCGGCTTCCTGCAAACGGCCGTCGGGATACACCAGCTTGGAGCCGGCCAGGCCCACGTCCTGATGTTGTACGAATGTGGCGAGCAGCGCATCCAGCCAGCCCGGCTGCACCGCGGTATCGTTGTTGAGGAAGATCAGGAACTCGCCGCGCGCCAGCGACGCGCCCGCATTGCAGGCGCCGATGAAGCCGAGGTTCTTCGGATTGCGGTGGTAGCGCAGGCCAGGCAGGGACGCGAGTCGTTCCGCGGTTTCGTCGGACGAGCCGTCGTCCACCACGATGACTTCGAACGGCGCGGCATCGCCACAGGCCGCCAGCGCCTGCAGGCAGGTGCGGGTGTGGTGGAAATGGTTGTAGACCGGCACGATCACGCTGGCGCGCGGTGCGTCGACCTGGGTCAGCACCGGCAGCGTATCGATGTCCGGCGCAGGCAAGACAAACGTCGCGCCGGGTTGCGGTGGGCGGAACTCCTGCCGGATGCGGTTCACCGTGCCGCCGAGGCCGCGGGTCTTCATGCTGCGTTGCAGGCGGTGAGCCACCGACGCCACGCGGCGCGTCTGGAATCCCAGGCGTGTCGGCAAGGCGCCAAGGCTGCGCCGCAACCAGCGCAAGGGACGGGTCAGGCGCCAGGAACTGCTGGAGAGGACCTGCGCCAGTTGCGATTCGATGCGTTCGCGCGCCTGCGCGGCTTGCTCGCGTTCGCGCTGCGCGTCGGCCTCAAGCCGTTGCTGCTCGGAGACCACGAGTTCCTTGAGGCGCTCGGCTTCGGCCAGGAGCGAATGCGCCCACTGGCCGCGGGCCTGGACTTCGCTGTCGAGGTCGGAGTTGCGCTGTTTCAGGGTGTCGGCTTCCGCCTGCGCGGCCTGGGCCCAGCGGGTGCGTTCAGCCGCGAGCTTCTCCTGCGACAGGGCCCAGTCGGCGCGCCGGTCCAGTTCCTGCTGCTGCGCCGCGAGGCGAGCAAGCGTCTGCGCCAGCGTCGCACGCTGCTCGGCCAGGTCGGCTTCGTTCCTCGCGCTGCGCGCATCCGTGTCCAGATGGATTGATGGCGTGAACGGAGCCGTTGCCGTCGGCAACGCATCGCGATAGGCCTGCGCCATCTGGTCGAGGCTGGGCAAGGCGGGAAGCGTGGCCGCGCGCAGCGCGTCCAGCGCCGATCGATCATCGCGCAGGCGGGCGAGCAAGGCCGCCAGCGCAGTTGCGTCGGGTTCCACCAGCAAGCCGCTGCGACCGTGTTCGATGCGTTCGGCAAAACTGCCCAGGTGCGTGGCGATCACCGGCAGCTGCAGGCTCCACAGTTCCGACAACAGGTAGCTGTAGGTCTCCGATACGGTGGAGGCGAGCAGGGCCGCGTCGGGTTTCAGCATGGCCAGCAGCGCCGGCAAGGCCTCGCGCCGGAAATCGAGCAGCACGTGCACGCCGCGCTGGCCGAAAAAACGCATCGCCGCCGCGCCGCCGCCGACCAGCACCAGTTCCACGTCCTCGGGCAGGTGCGGCAGCAGCGCCGCGATCAGGGCCTCGCCCTTGCCGGCGCGCAGGCGGCCCGGCACCACGATGCGCAGCGTGGTACGTCCGGGTTCCGGTGCAATCACGGGCAGGGGCGCGGGCCAGGGAGCAAAGCCATGCTCGATCCGGCGCCACGCACGCTGCGCCAGTGCCGGTTCGATCCGGCACAGGTTGTCCTGCACGCAGGCTGACGGCGCCAATAGCGTGGCATCGGCGCGCTGCAAGGCTTGCACGTAGGCCGCACGCAGCGCGCGCCAGGCCTGCGGGCGGAGGTCGCTGAACTCGAAATCGGGACCCGGCTGCGCCAGTGCAGCGTCGATGCCGGCAGCGGAATAGTCGCGCTTCGCATCGCCGAAATCGGCATGCAGGCGCGGCCACAGCGGGTAGTAGTCGTGGCAGACCACCGCGGTCGGAAGCCCGCTGCGCAGGGCGTCGAGGCTGTGTCCGATCAACGACGACACCAGCAGTGCGCCGACGCCGAAATCCCGTACCACCGTGGCCAGGTGCGCGGCGTACTCGTCCGAATGCAAAGCCGTCGCCGCGATCGGTGCCGACAGCGGCCACTGCCGCAAGGCGGGCGAATGCAGGTCGGCGTGCAGGGCCAGCGCCGTGCCATGTTGCCTGAGCGCGGAGTCGCTGCGCGCCAGCAGGACGAGGTGATGGCGTTCGCGGTCGGCACGCGCCAGGTCCTCGACGAAGCGTTGCGCTCCGCCGCCCCAGCCGTGCAGCACATGCAACACGACGCTGCAGCCATCGAGGCCGTACAGCGGCAAGCTCGGATCGGTCGGCGCCAGGGTCGCGAGGCGCATCGCCAGCGCTTGCGCGGCGGGTGGGGTCGAGCCGGCTGGCGCCAATTCCTGAGTGGCGCCCACGAACAGATGGTCGAGGCGCGCCGCCTGCGTGCCGAATGGCAAGGCTTCGTCCGCGCCCGCGTCCCGCGCCGCAGCAACGGCAGCGCTGCGCCACGCGCCCAGGAGCCGGCTCGCGTCGTTGCTCGGGATCTGGCGGCGCTCCGACATCGCCCAGCAGGCGGCGTCGATCCGCATCGCGGCGTCGTCGTTGTGCGCCATCGCCTCGAAACCCTCGAGTCCGGCATCAAGCGCCGACAGCACACCGATATCCGGCGCGCCCTCCATCGCCGCCTGCAGGCGCGGCCACCAATGCGGCGGCAGCAGCGCGTCGCGTGCGATCAGGATCACGTCGCGCCCCTGCGCGCGAGCGGCGACCGCGCGCAAGGCGGCCCCGCGCCCGACCTCGGCCAGATCCATGCACTCAAGCTGCGATGGCAGCCGGGCGCGCAGCGCGGCATCGGCCGCCGGTGTGGCGGCCACGCCGTAGAGGCAGATCAGCGGGGAAGACCCATCCGTGGGCGAGGCGAGGCTCAAGGCGGTTCCGGTGCTCAAGGCGGCAAAACAGGGCCTGAATTATCCCTTGCCACGGCCTCGAACTGCCAGTTTGCAACCGGGCCCGCGCACAGGGCATCCGCTAAACTCCCGCCGTTTCCGCTCGCGTCTCGACTGCTTGCCCCGTACCCCGCAACCCGCATCGCTCCGGACCCGCCTTGCACCCTGGCTGCGGCGTGCCGTGCCGCTTGCCTTGCTGCTGCTGGGGGTGAGCGTCGGATTCCTCGGGCCGTACGCCTGGGTGCTGGACAAGCGCGTCCAGGTCGAATTCGGCCGCTTGCAGTGGCAAGTGCCGACGCGGGTCCATGCGCGCCCGCTGGAACTGGCGAACGGCCTCGCGCAGAGTGCCGCGGCGCTGGAGCAGGAGTTGCTCGCGGCGCGCTACCGCAAGGATGCGGGTGCGAGCCAGCCCGGCACCTATTCGCGCGACGGCGAGCGCTTCGTCATCGCCTCGCGCGGCTTCCTCGATCTCGACGGCCGCCGCGCGCCGCAACGGATCGAGCTGACCGTGCAAAAGGGCCGCGTCGCCGCGCTTGCCTCGAACGGCAAGGCGCTGGCCTCGGCGCGTCTGGATCCGGCCCGCATCGCCACGCTCTACGGCAGCAAGCAGGAAGAGCGGCGCCTGGTGCGCCTGCAGGATGTCCCGCCCTTGCTGCTCACCACCTTGCAGGCGGTGGAAGACCGCGACTTCAAGCATCACCACGGCGTCGACTGGAAGGGCATGCTGCGCGCCGCGTTCGTCAACCTGCGCGAAGGCGAAGTACGCCAGGGTGGCAGCACCCTGACCCAGCAACTGGTGCGCAATCTCTACCTCACCCGCGACCAGAATCTCGGGCGCAAGGCGCGCGAGATCCTCTACGCGCTGATCATCGAGGCACGCTTCGACAAGTCGCGCATCCTGGAGGCGTATCTCAACCAGGTCTACCTCGGTCAGCATGGTGGCCAGGCCGTGCATGGCGTCGCTGCAGCTTCGGATTTCTGGTTCGGGCGTGAACTGGATCAACTGGGTCCGGGCGAAATCGCCCTGCTCGTCGGCCTGATCAAGGGCCCTGCGATCTACGATCCGCGGCGCAAGCCGGACGCCGCGCAGGCCCGGCGCAACCTCGTGCTGCGCCAGATGCACGACACCGGGCTGATCTCCGCGGTCGAGTTCAAGGCCGCAAGCGCGCAACCGCTGCGCGTGGTGGCCGACGCCAGCCTGAGCCGCAACCGCTATCCGGCCTTCATGGATCTGGTGCGACGGCAACTGGAGAGCGACTATCCGGCCGATGCCTTGCGTGGCGCAGGGCTGAGTGTGATGACCACGCTCGCCCCGGCGGCGCAAGGCTATGCCGAGCAGGCGGTGCAGGATTCCTTGCAGGCGCTGGTGCAGAAGGGGCGCCCGGCGCTGGAGTCGGGCCTCGTCCTGACCGACACCGCAAGTGGCGAGGTACTGGCGATGGTGGGCTCGCGCCAACCCGATGCGCACGGCTTCAATCGCGCCCTCGATGCGAAGCGGCCCGTGGGCTCGTTGCTCAAGCCCTTCGTCTACCTGATCGCGCTGGCGCAACCGGGGCGCTACTCGCTCGCCACCTTGGTGAACGATGCGCCGCTGGAGGTGCGTGTTGCCGGCGGCAAGACCTGGCGGCCCGACAATTCGGATCACGCCAGCCATGGCTGGGTCACGCTGAGCGATGCCCTGAGCCAGTCCTACAACCAGGCCACGGTGCAGCTTGGCCTGGACGTGGGCGTGCCGCGACTGAAGGATCTGCTTTCCAAGCTGGCCGCGATTGACGCCGATCCGAATCCCTCCCTGCTGCTCGGATCGGTCGATCTGAGCCCGATGCAGATGGCGGCGAGCTACCAATTCCTGGCGTCCGGCGGCCGGGTGCAGCCCTTGCGCGCGGTGCGCGGCGTGCTCGATGCGCAGGGCAAGGCGCTGTCGCGCTACGACGCAGCGCGCGAACCGCCGTTCCCGGGCGATTCCATCGCCGCGCGCCTGGTGTCGGTGGCACTGCAGGATGCGGTGCGCCATGGCACCGGCAAGCACCTGCTCGCCGACGGCCTGGGCTGGCTTGCCCCCGCCGGCAAGACCGGCACCAGCAACGACAGCCGCGACAGCTGGTTCGCTGGCTACACCGGCTCGCACCTGGCCGTGGTCTGGGTTGGCAACGATCAGAACGAACCCACGGGCCTGTATGGTGCCACCGGCGCGATGCGGGTCTGGGCGACGCTGTTCCGGCACTTGCCGAGTACGCCCTTGAGGGTGTCGGAGGAAAGCCTTGAATGGGCCTGGATCGATCCGGAGCGATACGCCGTCACTGACGAGGACTGCCCGCGTGCAAGGCGCTTCGTCTTCGTCCAAGGTTACCTTCCCGAAGAAATCGAACGCTGCCCCATGGCGCAACTGCGCGAATGGTTCGGCGCTGGAGACATGCAATGAAGAAACTCGCGCTTCCCCTGTGCCTTGCGTTGGCCGCTTGTTCCGCTCCGCCGGCGACGCCGGAAAAAGCCAAGGTGGTGGTGCCGGAACGCGACCTGGTGGCCGAAGTTCGGGCCAGCGGCGTGGAAGCCGAAGACGCACTCGACGTGCAGCCGCTGCGCGACCCGGCCATCGCCGACCTGCGCGCGGCCGCCACCGACCACGAGCGCGCGCGCCGCTTCGAGCAGGCCGATGCCAGCCTTGATGCCGCGCTCAAGCTCTCGCCGGCCGATCCGGAGCTGTGGCAGTTGCGCGCGGAGATGGCCTTGTATCGCGAGGACTTCGAGGCGGCCGAGCAGTTCGCCAGCAGTTCCTTCGCGCGCGGCCCGAAGCTGGGCGGCTTGTGCCGTCGCAACTGGACCACGGTGCGGCTCGCGCGCGAGATGCGTGGCGATGTGGAAGGCGCAGCCAATGCCGGTGCGCAGTCGACGCGCTGCACGGTTGAGCCACCGGTGAGGATGTAGGCGTTCGTGATTGTTCTTGGCGTTGACTCCCGTCTGCCTGCTCGTCATCTAGGCGGGAATCTCTCACGCTCGTCATTCCCGCGAAGGCGGGACTGCGGAGGCAGGATGCCGGAGCGAACATCCGCGCAGCGGATGGCCCGAAGGGCGGCGTGCGGATGCAGGCTGTCATCCAGCGTCTTTGCTTTCCTCGCCCACAGCGAACTCTCCACGAGGTTTCGTCCGCCTCGGCGGCGGCCGAGTTACTTCTCTTTGCATGCCCAAAGAGAAGTAACCAAGAGAAAGGGCACCCGGAGATCGCGCCCGCCTTTGGCGGGTTCGCGTCGGGCCTACGGGGTTTCTCGACGGTACGTCCGTGTACCGGCGAGAAACTCGCGCGCTTCCTGCGCGCGACCCTGCGGGCTTTTCCTCCGGCCCGCCGCCGCGATCTACGGGACGCAAGAGCCAGACGCTTGCGAGCGTTTGCTCTTGGCAATCCCCTCCCGTCTTTGGCGCCGAGCAGCGCAGCCGGGCTCGGGGGAAAGGCGCGTATGTTCGAGCGCATGGATGCGCGAGTTCGCGCCGGCCCGAGCTCGGCGAGCAGCGCAGGGCACCGCGCGCAGCGCGGCGCCAGAGTCGGGTGCCCTTCTCTTTGGTTCCTTTCTCTTGGGCACGCAAGAGAAAGGAACTCGGCCGCCGCCGAGGCGGACGAAACCGTGCGAACAATTCACATCGAGCGAGAAGAGCCGAAAAGCTGTCAAGCTGATTCATCGGAATCACCCCCGATGACACTGAAAGAAAACACCCTCACGGCCTTGGGCGCCACCGGCCCCCTCGCCGAAAAAATCCCCGGCTTCATCCCGCGTCCCGCGCAGGAACGCATGGCCGAGGCCGTCGCCGAGGCCATCGAAGCGCGCGCATGCCTGATCGCCGAAGCGGGCACCGGCACCGGCAAGACTTACGCCTATCTGGTGCCGGCGCTGCTTTCCGGGCTGCGCGTGATCGTCTCCACCGGCACGCGCGCCTTGCAGGATCAGCTTTACCACCGTGACCTGCCGCGCGTGCGCGATGCCCTTGGCGTGCGCCTCAAGACGGCCTTGCTCAAGGGGCGCAGCAACTACTTGTGCTGGCATCGGCTGGAGCGCGCCCGCGGCGAGGGCCGCTTCGCCTCGCGCGATCTCGCGCAACAGTTGGTGCAGATCCATGCCTGGGCCGGGCGCAGCGAGCGCGGCGACGTGGGCGAGATCGACTTCGTGCCGGAGGATTCGCCGCTCTGGTCGCAGGTCACCTCCAGTACCGAGAACTGTCTCGGCAGCGAGTGCCCGTTCTGGTCGGACTGTTTCGTGGTGAAGGCGCGACAGGCGGCGCAGGAGGCCGATCTGGTGGTGGTGAATCATCACTTGCTGTTCGCCGATCTCGCGCTCAAGCGCGAAGGTTTCGGAGAGATCCTGCCGGGTGCGCACGCCTTCGTGCTGGACGAGGCGCACCAGTTGCCGGAACTGGCTTCGCAGTTCTTCGGCATGACGGCATCGGCACGCCAGTTGCAGGAGCTGGCGCGCGATGCGATCGCCGAGTGCGATTCGGTGAGTGGTGCCTTGGGCGAGCTGCAGGAACCCGTGCGCCAGCTCGAACAGCGCGTGCGCGAACTGCGCCTCGCGCTCGATCCCCTGCCCGGGCGCGGCACGCTGCCAGGCTTGTTGAGCGATGCCTCCTGCGCCACGGCGCTGGACGGTCTCGACCTGGCGTTGCAGGCGCTTCATGCCGTGCTCGAGGTCCAGGGCGAGCGCAGTGTCGGACTCAAGGGCTGCCTGGAGCGCGCCGAGGATCTGCGCGATCGCCTGCGTGCAATCGGCAGCGAGGGTGATGCTGGCGAGGTGCGCTGGTACGAGACCACGCCGCGTGGTTTCTCGCTGCACCTCACGCCGCTCGACGTCTCCGCGCCGCTGCGCGAATTCCGCGAGCAGTCGCGCGCGGCGTGGATCTACACCTCGGCCACGCTGGCGGTGGCCGGCGACTTCGACCATCTTGCGCGCCAGCTCGGCATCGATGCGCCGCGCACCCTGCTGGAGCCGAGCCCTTTCGATTTCCCGACCCAGGCCCTGGCCTACCTGCCGCGCGGCTTGCCCGAGCCGAATGAGCGTGGCTACATCGATGCCGTGCTGGAGGCCGTGTTGCCCGTGCTCGATGCGTCGCAGGGCCGGGCGTTCCTCCTGTTCACTTCGCATCGCGCACTGCGCGAGGTGGCCGACAAGCTGGCCGTGCGGCGCGACTTCCCGCTGTTCGTGCAAGGCACGCAACCCCGTCACACCCTGCTGGAAGGGTTTCGCCATTCCGGCAACGGCGTGCTGCTCGGCGCCGCCAGTTTCTGGGAAGGCGTGGACGTGGCCGGTGATGCGCTGCAGGTGGTGGTGATCGACAAACTACCCTTCGCCGCGCCCGACGAGCCGGTGCTGGAAGCACGCCTGAATGCGATCCGCCGCGGCGGCGGCAATCCGTTCCGTGACTGGCAGCTGCCTACCGCCGCGATCGCGCTCAAGCAGGGCGCGGGCCGGCTGATCCGCACCCACGACGATCGCGGCGTGCTGGTGCTGTGCGATCCGCGCCTGAGTGCAAAAGGATACGGCCGCACCTTCCTTGACAGCCTGCCGCCGCTGCCGCGCACGCGCGAACTGGACGACGTGCAGCGCTTTCTTGCGGCACAATCCGCCGCATGAACCTGCTCGCCATCGAAACCGCAACCGAAGCCTGCTCCGTGGCGTTGTGGTGCGACGGCGTGCTGCGCGAGCGCTTCGAAGTGGCGCCGCGTCGTCATACCGAACTGGTCTTGCCCTGGGCCGATGCGTTGCTGGCCGAGGCCGGGATCGCGAAGACGCAGATCGACGTCATCGCCTGCGGGCGCGGCCCCGGCGCGTTCACCGGCGTGCGCCTCACGGTGGCGCTGACGCAAGGCCTGGCACTGGCGCTGGATCGCCCCGTCGTGGCCGTGTCCACCCTGGCCGCACTCGCGTTCGCTGCGAATGCGGCGCCGGGCGAGGCCGTGCTCGCCGCCATCGACGCGCGCATGGGCGAGGTGTATCTGGCTGCGTTCGAGCGCGAGCCTGAGGATGTGCGTCTCCTGGGATCGGAGCACCTGCTGCGTCCTGTTGCGGCGTCGCCCGATCCCTCACGCCGCTGGATCGGTGTAGGCACCGGCTTCGATGCCGAGCAGGGTGCATTGCGCACCGCGCTGGGTTCGACCGTGGCGCGCGTGGATGCCGCTGCCCTGCCACACGCCGCGGCGGTGGCGCGCCTGGCGGTGCAAGCCTACGCGCGCGGCGAGATCGTGGCGCCGGAACGGCTGGAGCCGGCTTACCTGCGCGACAAGGTCGCGCTGACCCTGGCGGAGCAGGGCAAGCCACGCCCGTCGTAGCGCGACGCCGGCTCCGCCGTATCGCGGTGAGTTGTGTAGCGGCGTGGGGCAGACTCGCCTTCGGTCGGCCGCGCGTCACGAGTCGCGGCGCGAGCGGTGCGACTGCATCGTCACCAGGCGCGAGATGATCAGCGCCAGATACAGCACGCCCATCATCTGCTCCACCATCACCAGGGCACGGGCGTGGTCGTTCACCGGGGTGATCTCGCCAAAGCCGACGCTGGTGAGGCAGGTGAAGCTGAAATAGAGCAGCTCCCACCAGCGCACCACGCCATCGGGGTTGTTGACCTCGTTGATGTAGAAGGCGCCGGGTGCGAGGAACTCGACGAAGGCATACAGGTAGGCGAAGACGAAGGCCATCAGCACGTAGAGGCCGGCGGCAGCGAACAGTTCGTCCACCGTCATCACCTCGTCGCGCAGCATGTAGCGCAGCAGGCAGCTCACCACGAAGGCATGGAAGGCGGCTTGCGCCAGCAGGCCGGCGCCGTAGACCAGATCATGGAAGGCGAAGGCGCCGCCCGCGTGCAGCAGCATGGCCGGCACCACCAGGGCCCAGCCGATGCGGGTCTCGTAGCCGCCGGCGCGCGCCGCGCGCAGCGCCAGCATGAGGATGGCGAGATCGAACACGGCGATCGCGGCGCGACCGCCGGCGCGATCGTCGAGGAAGGGGTAGACCAGCACCAGGGCCACGAGCGAGGCCAGCAGCCAGGCGTTGGGCAAGCGCACGGCGCGCAGCCACTTCACTGCAACAACACCAGGGTGGCGAGGCCGAGGAAGACGAAGAATCCCATCACGTCGGTGACCGTGGTGAGGAAGATGCTGCTGGCCAGCGCCGGGTCGTAGCCCAGGCGCTTGAGCGTCAACGGCACCACCACGCCTGCGGTGGCGGCGAACAACAGGTTGAGCGTCAATGCCGTGGCGATGACCAGCGAAAGACCAAGGCTCTGGAACCAGACGAGAACGATCAATGCCAGTACCGTGCCCAGCACCACCCCGTTGAGCAGGGCCACGCGCGCCTCCTTCCACAACAGCACGCGCACGTTCGAGGCGCCCACCTGGCCCAGCGCCAGGCCACGCACCATCAAGGCCAGCACCTGGGTGCCGGCATTGCCTCCCATGCCGGCGACAATTGGCATCAACACGGCGAGCGCGACGAGCTTGTCGATCGTGGCTTCGAACTGACCCACCACGCTGGCCGCGAGGAAGGCGGTGCCCAGGTTGATCCCCAGCCACAACAGGCGGCGACGGGTGGCGCGCCAGACCGGGCTGAACAGGTCCTCGTCCTCGTTCAGGCCCGCCGCGCCGAGGACCTGGTGTTCGGCTTGCTCGCGGATGATGTCGACCACGTCGTCGATGGTGATGCGCCCGAGCAGGATGTTGTTGGCGTCCACCACGGGCGCCGAGATCCAGTCGTGATCGGAGAACTGGTTCGCCACCTGCGCGGCCGGCATGTCGGATGGAATCGCGGGTTGCTCGCCGTCGATCAGCTCGTTGATCGGCGTGGCGTCGTCGTGGGTGAGCAGCGCGGTCAACGCGAGCCGGCCCAGGTACTGGTGGCGGCGGCTCACCACGAACAGGTGATCGGTGTGTTCCGGCAGTTCGCCGCGCAGGCGCAGATAACGCAGCACCACGTCCACGGTGACGTCGGCGCGCACCGTCACCACGTCGGGGTTCATCAGGCGGCCGGCCGAATCCTCGGGATACGAGAGCACCTGTTCCAGGCGTTCGCGGTTCTCGCGGTCCATCGACTTCAGCACTTCCTCGATCACCGTGTCCGGCAGGTCCTCCACCAGATCGGCGAGGTCGTCGATGTCGAGGTCTGATGCGGCCGCGACGATTTCGTCCGGGTCCATCTCGGCCAGCAGGCTCTCGCGCACTTCGTCGCCGACGTGCACCAGCACTTCGCCGTCGTCCTCGGCATCGACCAGGCCCCACACGACTTCGCGCTTGCCCGGTGGCAAGGATTCCAGCAGGTTGCCGATCTCCGCCGGCGCCAGCGTGTTGACCAGGCGCCGCACAGGCCCGAGACGGCCGCTGTCGAGCGCGTCCGAGAGCAGACGCAGCTGGCGCGCGGTCTTGTCGTGGCGGACGGCTTCAGCCATCGCGGAGATCTCAGTAGCGGCGGGTTACGGACAACGAGGCGCGCGCATTATCGGGGGTGGGCGAGGGCAGGCGCCAGCGCCACGACTGAAGCCGCTAGAATTTCGTTACTGGATGAAGAGTGCGTTCGCGCCGGGATGCGTGTACGCCGTTGCCGACGGACGAGGGCGTGAGATGACGGGCGAACCGATCAGGGACGAACGGCAGCAAGCCGAATCGAAGCACGTGGCCATCGCTTGGTCCGCCCGCGGACTGTGTACCTGGTTAGTGCTGGCGGGGTTCGGCTTGGTGTGGACCGCGCTGGTGGCGATCTGGAACTTTGGCTGGCGCCAGCCGATGTTCGATCGGTTTCGTCTCTACCGGCAGTATCTAGTGTGGTGTTCCGCAACTAAATAGAACTATGTTAGCGGTGTGCTGTCTTACCTGTCGGTCAAGCACGAGAATGACGGCATGGCGAAGACGGGACGTCCTCTGGTGGGGTTGGTCATCACCGACGCGGAGCGCGCGGAGCTGAAAGCGCGCTTGGCGCGCCGCAAGTGGCCCAGTGACGAGAAGTTGCGCATGCGGATCGTGCTGGCGCTGGCGGACGGTGAGTCGAGCACGTCGATCGCCACGCGCCTGCACACGACCGCGCAGACGGTAAGCAAGTGGCGGCATCGGTTCCAGAGTTACCGCGTGCTGGGACTGAGCGATGCGCCTCGCTCGGGCCGCGGCCGCAGCGTGGCCGATTCGCAGGTACAGGCCATCGTCGATCGGGTACGGCAGACACAACCGGAGAATGCGACGCACTGGAGCGTGCGCAGCATGAGCGCGGCGACCGGCGTATCAGCCACCACCGTGCATCGCATCTGGCGCGCATTCGGGCTCAAGCCGCATTTGCAGGAGACGTTCAAGCTGTCGACCGATCCGCACTTCGTCGACAAGGTGCGCGACGTGGTCGGGTTGTACCTGAATCCTCCGGATCGGGCGCTGGTGCTGTGCGTGGACGAGAAGAGCCAGATTCAGGCCCTCAACCGCACTCAGCCCGGCCTACCGTTGAGCTTCGGCAAGCCTGCGACACGCACCCACGACTACAAGCGACATGGAACGACCTCGCTGTTCGCGGCGCTGGACGTAGCGACTGGAAAAGTCATTGGTCAGCTCAAGCGACGCCATCGCAGCGCCGAATTCCTGCAATTTCTCAAGGCAATCGACGCGGCGATACCGGCCGACCAGGAGGTTCACCTGATCATGGACAACTACGGCACGCACAAGACCGACCAGGTGCGCGTGTGGTTCGTCGCGCACCCGCGCTACCACGTCCATTTCACTCCGACCTCGGCCTCTTGGCTCAACCTCGTCGAGCGCTTCTTCTCCACGCTGAGCGAAAAGTGGATCAAGCGCGGTGCGCACACCAGCGTGACCGAACTCGAGGCCTCGATTCGCGACTACCTGGCCAGGCACAATGCCGACCCGAAACCGTTCGTATGGCAAAAAGGTGCGGATGAGATCTTGGCGTCGGTCGGCCGCGCCGCCAAAAAGATCGCCTCTATTAATAACGCTTAATTGCGGAACACCACACTAGAGCATCCGTTCCCGCTCAACATCCTGATGCGCGAGAACGAGCACCGACCCATCCTGCCGGGGTTGGTGCGGGTTGCGGAAATCCATTGGTTCGATGCGAACCAGATCTTGCAGATCGTCTTCGGAGCCGCTTGCGCGTTGCTCACTGCCGGGTTGATTGCGCTCGCCTGCTGGCGCGAACAGTCGCTGGGTCGTCTCGCACGCGGCGCTGGGGTCTTCGCGAGCCTCGCGGCGATTTTCTGGTTTGGCAACGCGCGCATGCTGATCCACGGCAACGAACTGGTGCATGCCTATCTCGTGACCGCCAGCGTGGCGCTGGGAGCCTGGGCCGTGTGGCGCGCCCGCACCGGTGCCGCGATGCGATGGATGCTGGTGGCGACACTGGCCGGCATGGTCGCCGCTTTCAGTTTCGGCTCCGGCATGGCCTTGTTTCCCGCGTTGACGATCGCGGCCTTCGGCCTGGGCCTGGGCTGGCGCGCGTGGTCGTTGCCCCTGCTTGGATGCGGGATCGCGCTGGGGCTGTATCTGGGCGTGTTGCCGGGCGACGCGACGATCCGCGCGACGCTGGAATTCCGGCCCCGGGGATTCGGCGCTGATGGCGTGTCGCTGGATCGCCTCGCCCTGGATCAATGCCTGGCTCGGATTCGCCGACCCGCCCTACATTCCCCCGCACGCCGGATTGTTGGCGCAGGGCCATGGACGCTACCTGGTGGACTCGGCGAACTGGGTGCAGTCGGCAACGGGCTTGTCGTGGGCGACCTCGCTCGCGACCTTGATCGGCGCGTCGGGTTTCTGCCTGTTGGGCGCGTGGTTGTTGCGGCTGCTGAGCTTGCGCCGCATCGAGTCGCGCCTGGAACTGCTTGCCGGCGTGTTGATGATGTTCGGCGCGGCCGCGGCTGTCGTGGTCAGCGTGGGGCGGTTGGGTTATCTGGAACTACATCCGGAGCAGGTGTTCGCCGATCGCTATCTGGTGTGGCCATGCCTGTTCTGGCTGGGCGTGTTTCTCATGCTGATTGGCTGGCGAGGCCGGCTGCAATCGGCCAGGCAGGTGAGTGCCGTGCTGGTGGCGGTCGTCGCGAGCATCGCCTTGTGGCCGACGCACGAACTGGGGATAGGCTGGACCCAGACCTTGCAGCGAGGAAACGAACAGATGGCGGCGGCCGCACGTGCCGATGTGATCGACCCGGACGTGTTCTGGCGCGATGACCCTTCCGTCCTGTTCGACGACAAACTGCGCTCGCTGCAGTTGTTCCGTGAACGGCGTCTGGTCATGTTCGCGATGCCGGGCGCTACCGCGATCGGGGAGCGCTGGAACGGGGAACTCGATACGCGGATCACCACGACGCTGCGGATGAGCGATCCCGAACCCGTATCGGATGTGCGTGATGGACGGCATCCGGCGCACTTCTTCGCCGTGGTCGAGCAAGGCCTCGACGCGATCGATGCGGAGACGGAAATCCTTGCGGTCCTCGACCCGACGCAACGCATCGTGGGCTATGCGCAGTTCGCGTTCAGCGGCGAAGCGCGTCCGGCCCTGCAGTGGTGGCCGCATCGGAAGCGCGGATTCGATGCCTTCATCCGCGATTACGAGCCCACGGCTCGCTATCGCGTGGTGGCGCTCGACTTCAACGCAGGTCGCGGCCAGGTGCTGGGCGAGATCGAGCCGCGCTCGCGCTAGTCCGCGCGCCGCACGCTGCGCTGCGGCGTGATGCCGGGACGATGCCGGCACACCGCGTTGCGATCCAGCGTCAGCACCGCCAGCATGTGCGTGGGCGTGATGTTTCCGGCTTGCAACTCGGCTTCGTCGCGTGCGTGCACGCGGTCGATGAACTCGCGATCCCAGTCGCGCTGCGGGTCGAAGTGATGGCCGAAGCCGCGGTCGATGAAGGGGTCGATCACGTTGCCGAAGGCGAGGAACACCTCGAAGCCGAAACGTTCCAGCAGCAGCGGCACGATGTCCTGCGCGCGCACGCCCTCGAAGCCTTCGACCGCGCAGTCCCAGTCCAGGAACTCCGGCTCGCGCCGGTCGAGCTGGCGGTTGTAGCGGTACGACTCGGGCAGTTCGCGCCAGAATTCGCGCACGATGGCGAGTGCCTCGGGCCAGCGCTGATGGCCGTTGCGTCCGATCATGTCCGACACCACGAACCAGGCATCGGGTTTGAGGCTGGCGCGCACCGCGTCGAACAGACCTTCGAGATTGAGCACGTGATGCAGGCTCTGGTTCGCCATCACGCCATCGAAGCGGCCCTGCGGCTGCCAGCGGTTGAAGTCGGCCTGCAGCGGCACCACGCGGCCTTCGAGCCCGGCCTCGCGCGCCAGGACGCGGCCACGCTCGAGCATGGCCTCGTTGATGTCGAGGCATTCGAGGGTGAAGTCGGTGAGGCCGCGTGCCACCAGATCCTGCCCGATCCGCACTTCGGCATCGCAGTTGCCCGATCCCAGGCTCACGAAGCGCGGCCGCGCCGCACCGGTGCGCTGCGCCGATTCGAACAGGTATTTGGAGAGGAAGTCTTCCGGATGGCGTGCGCCGAATTCCAGTTCCATCGGCAGCAGGTAGCGGTTCGACCAGTAGTGGAAGATCTCGGGCAGGGCGTGCACGTCGACCTGATCGGCGAAGATCGCGTTTTCGCGCGCGATGCGTTCGGCATAGGCCGGGTCTTCGATCACGGTAGTGTTCGGCGCCTGGCGCTTGCGCGCGCGCCACCACGCGCGCAGACGCTCGCGTGCCGGCAGCGGCAGCCAGCGCACCAGCCGGTTCAAGGTGGGCTTGAGATGGTCCAGATTCATGTTCGGAGTCCAGTGTTTCGCCGCGGCCTCAGGCGCGCTGCGATGCTTCGACGGGAGTGGCGATGGGCGCGGGTTCGCCCGATGGGTCGTGGGCTGCAGTCAGCAGTGCGGGCCGCTTGCGTCGGGTGAGCGGGCGGTCGACCAGCAATACCATGGCCCAGGAGGCTGCGAGTGTCAGTATCACCGCGGCGACGCAATAAATCAGGTGACGGTCGTATCCGAACCAGGCGAACAGCAACACGCCCGCGGTGGAATGCAGCAGATAGAACGGATAGGAGAGCTCGCCCATCACGTTGTCGAAGCGCGAGGTGGGACGTTCGGCCAGCGAGATCACGACCCAGGCCGAGAGCAGCAGGCTGACATAGAGGCCGTAGGTCCAGGGCCAGACCGGCAGCCACCAGATCAGCACGCTGTGTGCCAGCCATGCCAGCAACGCCAGACGCGGTGCCGCGATGCGCGCCAGCGACTCGCGCCAGTGGAAGATCACCGAGCCCAGCGCGAATGCCGGCGTGGAAGGCAGGAACCAGGCATAGCGGTTGGCGAACGAGTCGATCCCGAAGCCGTGATCGGCCACGATGAACACACCGAGCAGCAGTGCCAGCACGGCGGTGCTGCGATGGCGCGCGAGCAACGGCATCAGCAGGTAGAACCCGACCTCGATCGAGAGTGCATTGGCCACCGGCACCGGCGCGTTCCAGCGCGGGAACGACGGCAGCAGGGTGATCAGGAAGCTCCACTCGGATCGGTCGCGTGGCAGTCCGAAGGCCGGGTTGAGGCGATGCGGATCGATACCGCGTTGCGCCAGCCACCACAGCACGAGCGCGCTCACCAGACAGGCGATCCAGAAGCCGGGGAAGATGCGCAGGAAACGATTGTGAGCGTAGCCGGCCAGGCCGCGCGCGCTGAAGCCGTACTTGGTGCTCAGCACGTGCGTCATCAGATAGCCGCTGAGCACGAAGAAGCCCCATACCGCATAGGCAGCGGGGCCGGCCACCATGTCGACCCACAGGTGCGAGGCGCCGACCAGCAGGGCGAGAAACAGGCGCCAAGTTCCGAAGCCGAGCGACATGGACATTCTCTGTCTGGTTGGCGCGCACGCCGTCGGCCAGCGTGGGCGGGAATCACGTCCTGGCGGTCGATTCGGAGATCCGGCCGGACGGCATGAAGACGTCGGCGCCGCCCAGCGGCGCAGCGTGCCGGGGCGCATCTTAGTGGCTGCGCCGGTCCGCGTCAGTCCTGGACCCGTCGTTCAGACTGGCCCGACAGCTCAGAGCGTGGCGAGACTGCGCTCGATCGCGGCCCGATCCGGCGCGCGCAGCAAGGCCGCCGCGCGCTGGCGCAAGGCGTGGTGATCGCTGCTGCGGATCACGCGGCGCACTTCGAGCAAGGTGCTGGGGTGCATGCTGAAGTCGATCAGACCGAGCGCCAACAGCAGGCGGGTGTAGCGTGCGTCGCCGGCGAGTTCGCCGCAGATCGTGACCGGCACCTTGCGCTTGCGGCCGGTGGCGATCACGTCGTGCAGCAGGCGCAGCACCGCCGGATGCAGCGGGGTGTAGAGGCTTGCCACCGCATCGTTGCCGCGGTCGGCCGCAAGCAGGTATTGCACCAGGTCGTTGGTGCCGACCGAGACGAAATCGAGGTGCCGGATCAGCATCGGCAGCGCCAGCGCCGCGGCCGGCACTTCGATCATGGCGCCCAGTTCGATGTGATCGGAGATTTCGAAGCCTTCGGTGCGCAGGTCGCGCGCGCACTCATGCAACAGGGCGCGCACCGCGAGCACTTCCTCGCGCATGCTCACCATCGGCACCAGGATTCGTAGCGGGCCATAGCCGGAGGCACGCAGCATGGCGCGCAGTTGGGTGCGGAAGAGAGGCGCTCGCGCCAGCGACAAGCGCACGCCGCGCAGACCGAGCGCGGGGTTGGGTTCGTTCGACAGCGCCACGCCGGAGCTGTCGGCCTTGTCGGCGCCCAGGTCGAGCGTGCGCAGCGTCACCGGACGGCCGTTCATGCCCAGTGCCAGGTCGCGGTAGGCCTCGAACTGTTCGTCCTCGTCCGGCAGTTCGCGTCGTTGCAGGAACAGGAACTCGGTGCGGTACAGGCCGATGCTGGCGGCGCCCAGGCCATAGGCCTGGCTCACGTCTTCACGCGACTCGGCGTTGGCGTGCAGGTGGATGTCGACCCCGTCGAGCGTGCGGTCGGGTGCGCCCTTCAATCGCGCCAGGGTTCGGCGTTCGCGTTCGTTCTCGCGCTGCAGGCGGGCGAATTCGCGCAGATCGGCTTCGCCCGGTTCCACCACGATGCGGCCGCTGACGCCATCGACGATCAATGCGTCGCCATCGTTGATGTGCGCCAGCGCTTCGTGTGCGCCCACCACCAGCGGCAGGTGCAGGCTGCGCGCCAGGATCGCGCTGTGCGACAGCGGGCTGCCCTGTGCGGTGACGATGGCCACTACGCCGCGTTCGCTCAGTTGCGCGAGTTCGGCCGGTGCGACGGTGTCGGTGACCAGCACGTCGCCACTGCCGACGTTGACCGCACTGTCGGTGCCACTGCCGCGGTTGAGCGCGGCATACACGCGCCCGATCACGTGGTCGAGGTCCTCGCGTCGGCTGCGCAGATAGGGATCGTCGATGCCCTCGAACACCGCAGCGAGACGGTCGCGCTGCAGCTTCAGCGCATAGCCGGCGGCGTAGCGCCCGGTACGCACCAGGTTGTCGAGCCCCGCGAGCAGCTCCGGATCGTCGAGGATCATGGCGTGCAGGTCGAGAAACTCGCCCAGCTCGTGCGCCAGTGCGCCGTGCACGCGTTCGCGCAGTGCGACGAGTTCGGACGCCGCCGCCGCGACGGCCGCGTGCAGGCGTGCGATCTCGTTCTCGACCGCGGCTTCCTCGACCCGGCGCTCCTCCACATCCAGCATGTGCGGCTCGCGCACCTGGGCGCGTCCGAGTGCAAGCCCCTTGGAGGCACCGACGCCGGAGAGTTCGCGCCGGCTCATGCTCAGCTGCCTTCGTCGAAGCAGCGCGCGAACAAGGCGACCGCGGCCTGCATCGCATCGGCTTCGTCCGGGCCGTCGAGTCGCATCAGCACGGTGCTGCCTTGGGCCGCGGCCAGCAGCATCACGCCCATGATGCTCTTGGCGTTCACTTCGCGCCCGCGGCAGCGCATCACTGCATTCGACTGGAAGCCGGCGAGCAACTGCACCAGCTTGGCCGCCGCACGTGCGTGCAGGCCGAGCTTGTTCACGACGGCGATTTCTTGTTCAAGCATGAACGGACTCAAGCATGGTCGAGGATGACTCCGGTCTTGCCGCCGTTGGCCGCGGTGAGCGCGAGTTCGTCGAGGGTCTGGTCGGGATAATTGCAGGCGCGCAGCAACATCGGCAGGTTGAGGCCGGCGACACGGCGCGCCGGCGTGCCGAGCTGGGTCAGGCGCGCGGCGAGGTTGCTGGGTGACGCGCCGTAGAGGTCGGTCAGGATCAGCACGCCGTCGCCGCTGTCGGCGCGCCGCAGTGCAGCGCTGGCTAGCGGCAGGGTGGCGTCGAGGTCGGCATCGAAGGGCAGCTCGAAGCTCTCGATGCGCAGCGGCAGGCGTCCGAGCAGGCGCTGTACCAGCGGTACGAATGGTTGGGCCGCACCTTCGTGGGTGAGGAGCAGGAGTCCGACGCTCATGGGGCGATTGTAGGGCCGGGCTTGCCCCGGTGTCTTTGTCCGGGCGGCGTTGCGCCGTCAGGTGCAGCGGGGCGAGCCCCGTTCTACGGCGGAGCGGAGATCAAGGCAGCGGGGCGAGGCTCGCGCTACTCCAGTTCGCGGTGGAAGGTGACAACCTGCGAGCGGCCGTGCAGGCGCATGTGTTCGGCCAGCTTTTCGGCGAGATACACGGAACGATGACGGCCTCCGGTGCAGCCGAATGCGACCGTGACGTAGCTGCGCGTATCTTTTTCGAACTGCGGCAACCAGGTGTCGAGGAAGGCCGCGACCTGGGCCTGGTAGCGGGCCACCATGGGCTCCTGGTCGAGGTGTTCGCGCACCGCGGCGTCGCGTCCGGACAAGGGGCGCAGGCGTGCGTCCCAGTGCGGGTTGGGCAGGCAGCGCGCATCGAACACGAAGTCGGCGTCGCCCGGCACGCCCCGGCGAAACGCGAAGGACTCGAACAGGATGGAGAGCCCGGGCTGGCTGCCGAGCGCCAGTTCGGTCACCACCCAGCGGCGCAGCTGGTGCACGTTGAAATCGCTGGAGTCGATGACCCGATCCGCGATCGCCGAGAGCGGCTTGAGCAGGCGTCGTTCCAGCGCGATGGCATCGGCCAGCGGCAGGCCGCGCGCACTCAGGGGATGGCGGCGGCGGGTTTCGTTGTAGCGCCGGATCAGGACCTCGTCGCGCGTGTCGAGGAAAACCAACTGGTGCTGGTAGCCGAGCGCACCGACCGTGGACAGCGATTCGGGCAGGTGGCTGAGGTCTTCCGGCGTATTGCGCACGTCGATGCCGACCGCGAGACGCGGGTGCTGGCCGCCGTGGCCGGCGTCCTGGCTGACGCTGGCGACGAACTGCGGCAGCAGGTCGGAGGGCAGGTTGTCCACGCAGTAGTAGTCGAGGTCTTCGAGCGTGCGCAGCACCACGCTCTTGCCCGAACCGGACAGGCCGCTCACCACGATCAGCGGCGCGGCCGGCGGAGCATCGCGCGGATCTTCGGCGGAGGACGCGGGCAGGTGCGGCAGGTCAGTCACGGCACGCGCCCGAAGATTTGAGCGAAGCGAGCCAGCCCCTTGAGTCAAGGGGCTGCGGCGGCTTGCGCAGCAAGGCGTCGCGGGGTTGTGGAGGCAAGCAGGCAGTCATGGAAACGTCGTGGTTCATGGGCTGGCTCAGTCGCTTCCTAAGGATCCTGGTGCCGCATCAGGTGCGCCTGGCGGTCGATGAAGGTTTGCGCCGCGTCGATGCCCTTGCTCTTGAGCACGTGCGCGCGCACCGCGGCTTCGAGCAGCACGGCGAGATTGCGGCCCGCGGCCACGGGCAAGGTGATCTGCGGGATGTCGATGTCGAGGATGCGGCGGATGCCCATGTCGCCGTAGAGCCGGTCCACTGGCTTGGGATCGGTCTGCGGGTCCTGGCGTTCGAGGTTCACGATCAGGCGCAGGTACTTGTTGCGCTTGATCGAGGTGTCGCCGAACATCTCGCGCACGTTGAGGATGCCCACGCCGCGCACTTCGATCAGGTCCTGCAGCATCTCGGGGCAGGTGCCGTCGAGCACATCGGGCGCAATCTGGGTGAACTCCGGCGCATCGTCGGCCACCAGCCGATGGCCGCGCGTGATCAACTCCAGCGCGAGCTCGCTCTTGCCCGAGCCCGACTCACCGGCAATCAGCACGCCGATCGAATACACCTCCATGAACACGCCGTGCACGGTGATGCGGTTCGCCAGCGCGCGCGCGAGGTGGTACTGCAGGTAGGTGAGCAGCTCGTGTCCGCGCCGCGGCGACACCCATAGCGGCGTGTCGGATTCGTTGGCCACGTCGCGCAGGTCGGGTGGGACGGTCTGGTCCTTGCTCACCACCAGGGCAAGGGGTGCATCGTTGACGATCTTGGCCAGCGTTTCCCAACGCTGGCGCGAGTCCAGTCCGTCGAGATAGTTGAGTTCTTCGGTGCCGACGATCTGCACCTTGTTGGGGTAGATGGTGTTGAGGTAGCCGACCATCGACGGACGCCGCGACATGGTGGTGCGCGGTTCCAGCACGCGCGGTTCGCCGCGTTGACCCGCGACCCAGCGCAGGCTCAGTCGTTGCTTGAGCTGGTCGAACAGTTCGCGCGCGGTGATGCGGGCGTTCATGCCGGAGTGCGTGGCGTCCGGCACCGGGCTCAGGCCGCCGCGTGGGCCAGTTGCCAGTCGGCGAGCAGGGCGTAGAGCGCGCCGTTGTCGGGCGCTGTGCGCAGACGCGCGCAGAACGCGGCATCACTGAACATTTCGGCCAGTTGCGACAGCAGCAGCAGGTGCTGGTGGCTGAAATGCTCGGGCACGGCCAACGCAAACACCAGGTCGACCGGCTGGCCGTCGAGCGCGGAGAAGTCGATCGGTTCGGCCAGGCGCAGGAACGCACCCACCGCGCCGGGCAGGGCCGAGGTCCGGCCATGCGGAATCGCCACACCATGCCCCAGGCCGGTGGACCCGAGCTTCTCGCGCCCGCACAGGCTGTCGAACACGCGGCGCTCGATCTCGGCGCCCGCGCCTTCGGACAGCAGACCGGAAAGCTGTTCGAGCAGCCGCTTCTTGCTGGAGATGGTGACCCCGGCGAGGACGCGCGCCGGGGTCAGCAGGTCGATCAGGTGCATGGCAGGAAACCCCGTGCTCCGCTCAGCCGAAGCTGCCGTCGCGCAGCGTTGCCTCGCCACGATGGTGGTCGGTGAGCTTTTCCTTGTGCTTGAGCACCTGGCGGTCGAGCTTGTCGGCCAGCAGGTCGATTGCGGCATACATGTCTTCGGCCACCGATTCGGCGTGCAGGCTGCGCCCGGAAAGGCTGAACGTGGCTTCGGCCTTCTGTTGCAGCTTTTCCACCGACAAGATCACGTGCCCGTCGTGGAGATGGTCGGAATGGCGGGTCAGCCGCTCGAGCTTGCTCTGCACGTAGTCGCGCAGCGCGGGAGTGACGTCGATCTGGTGACCGCTGATTTCGATTCGCATGCTAGGCCTCCTGTTTACCTGCGGGTACAGCCACGGAACACCGGTCGGGAGCGACCGGCTGGAACGAGTCGGGAAGGGACGGGGAGCGCCCGGAACGAAGGCCGGGGACGGCGCGCGGGACAGGCATGAGTCAGCCGAGCCGCTGCCGTTCGTTGGACGAAGGGATGTTCATCGCTTCCCGGTATTTTGCCACGGTCCGGCGCGCCACGGTGATGCCGGTGCCCTTCAGGTCGTCGGCGAGCCTGGCGTCCGACAGCGGTCGGCGCGGGTCTTCCTGGTCGATCAGGCGCTTGATCATGGCCTGGATCGCCGTGCTGGAGGCCGCGCCACCGTCACTGGTGGCCAGGCTGGACGAAAAGAAGTGCTTGAATTCAAAGGTGCCGCGCGGGGTGTGCAGGTACTTGCGCGTGGTCACGCGCGAGATCGTGGATTCGTGCAGGCCCAGTTCCTCGGCGACTTCCCGCAACACCAGGGGGCGCATCGCTTCGGCACCGTGGTCGAGGAAGCCGGATTGGTGCTTCACGATGCAGGCGGCCACCCGTTGCACCGTGTCGGCACGGGTGACGAGACTCTTGATCAGCCAGCGGGCCTCCTGCAACTGCCCGCGCAGGTAGGTGGCGTCACCCTTGCTGGCGCGCGCGATGAGGGATTCGTAGTGGCGATTGATCCCCAGTTGCGGGCGGCAGCCCGGTGCCAGCCCGACTCGCCAGACGCCGTTGTGGCGATAGGCATACGCATCCGGCGTCACGTATTCGGGCGGCGTCGATGCGATCTGTGCGCCGGGGCGCGGATCGAGCGTACGCAACAAGGCGACGGCGGCGTGCATGTCGTCAATGTCGACCGCGAGTTGCGTCGCAAGTTTCTCCGCACCGAGCTTGGCCAGGGCCTCGAGCTGGGTCGCCGCCAGTGCCTGCGCCAGGCCGAGGCCCGGCGTCGACATCGGATCCAGCGCCGACAGCTGCACGCGAAGGCTCTCGGACAGGCTGCGCGCGGCCACGCCGAGCGGGTCGAAGCGCTGGATCCGATGCAGCACCGCTTCGATTTCGTCGATGTCGGCCTCGACGTCCGGTCGCAGACCTTCCTGGATGGCCTCGATCGACTCGGACAGATAGCCGTCTTCGCCGATGGCTTCGATCAGGGCCACGCCGATGGCGCGGTCGCGCGGCGACATCGGGGTGAGGTTGAGCTGCCAGAGCAGGTGATCCTGCAGATCCTCGGTGACCGCGCCGGCCAGTTGATCGCGTTCGCCATCCTCGCCATCGCCCTTGCCGCTGCCGGCACCGCCGTAGTCTTCCTCCGGCCAGTCCGGCTCGGCCTGATAGTCATCGGTCTCGAGTTCGGAAGCTTCACCGTCGCCTTCGGCGGAACCCGCGTCGTCGTTGCCAAGGCTGTCAGACGAGGCTTCCGCCACCGGTTCGGCGTCTTCGGGACGCTCCAGCAGCGGGTTGGACTCCAGCGCCGCGGTGATCTCTGCATCCAGCTCCACGCTCGACAACTGCAACAGCTTGATCGCCTGGCGCAACTGCGGCGTCAGGGTGAGGTGTTGTCCGAGCTTGAGCTGCAGGGCGGGGCGCACGTCGCTATCGTAAACCCTCGCGTCCCTGCGCTGCGTGTGCGGCGCATCGCGAAGCGGCAAATTGCAATTGGTTGCACTCTTGCGCTTGACGCGGCCGGTTGGACTACATCCGGAAACTCTCACCCAGATAGACGCGGCGCACGTCCGGGTGTTCGAGGATGTGCGCGGGTGTGCCCTGCGCCAGCACCGCGCCTTCGTTCAGGATGTAGGCGTGGTCGCAGATGCCGAGCGTCTCGCGCACGTTGTGATCGGTGATGAGCACGCCGATGCCGCGCTGCTTGAGGTGCCGGATGATTTTCTGGATCTCGCCGACCGAGATCGGATCGACCCCGGCGAAGGGTTCGTCCAGCAGCATCAGGCGCGGACGCCCCGCGAGGGCGCGCGCGATCTCGACGCGGCGGCGTTCGCCGCCCGAGAGCGAGGCACCGAGCTGGCCGGCGACGTGCGCCACCTGCAGTTCGTCCAGCAGCGCTTCGAGTTCCTTGCCACGACCGCGCGCGTCGAGGTCTTCGCGCAGCTCCAGCACGGCCATCACGTTGTCGGCCACGCTCAGGCGGCGGAACACCGAGGGTTCCTGCGGCAGGTAACCGACGCCGCGGCGCGCGCGCGCGTGCATCGGCAGCGTGGTGATGTCGGTACCATCAAGCAGGATCGCGCCGCCGTCCGCCGGCACCAGGCCGACGATCATGTAGAAGCAGGTGGTCTTGCCAGCGCCGTTCGGGCCGAGCAGGCCGGCGACCTCGCCTTCCTTCAGTTCGAGGCTGAAGTCGCGCACGACTTCGCGCGCGCGGTAGCGCTTGCGCAGCGAACGCGCCTGCAGCATCAAGGCGTGTCGTCCTGGCTCTTGCCCGGATCGGTCTTGCCGGCGTCGTCGCTGGCGGCGCTGGCGCGTGGCTGGATCGTCATGCGGATGCGGCCGTCGCCCGCGCCCTCGCCGGCGGCGTTCATGCGGCCGTTGTTCAGGTCGTAGGTGATGCGCTGGCCACGCAACTGGTCGCCGGCCTGGTCCACCTCCACGTTGCCGGCCAGCACCACGGTCTCGGCGTCCACGTCGTATTCGATCCGGTTGGCCTGCGCGCGCATCAGCGCGCCGTTGTCGTTCTCTTGTTGCATCGTCGCCGGCTGGCCTTCGAACACCACGCGCGCCACGGCACCGGCCTTGCGCGTGATGACCATGTTGCCTGCGGCGATCTTCAAGGTGCCCTGGGTGATGGCGACGTTGCCGCTAAAGGTCGAATCGCCGTCTTCGGCCAGGGTGGCGTTGCCGTCTTCGGCCTGCAGGTCCATCGCTTGCTGCCGGTCGGATTCGCGCGCCACCGCGGCGGTGGCGAGGACCAACGAAGCCAGGGCCAGCAGCAGCGATTCAACGAGTCTTGGGCGCATAGTGACCGGTGACATCCGAGAGTTGGAAGCGGCGCGCGTTGAGGTCGGCGCGCAGGCCGCGGCCGCGCAGTATAGAACCGGGGCCGGTGACGGTCACGGCGGCCTCGGACACCAGCTCGCGCGTCTTTGGCAAGACGTTCAGATGGTCGGCGCGCAGCTCGATGCGGCCATCGGCATCGGGCGGGCCATCGAATTCCACGCCGCCGGACAAGCGCACTTCTTCGCCTTTCTCGGTGACGAAAGCGCGGGCGGCGCGCGCATTCCAGGGATTTCCGGACGAATCCGGAAACAGGAAGCGCGGCTGCTCCACGTCAAGCGTCCCGAGGAAGGGATGGCGGGCCAGCATCGGGCCGTGCACCCGGAACGATTCGGCCCCGGCGTCGTCCAGCGCCACCAGTTCGTAGTCGATCAGGGTGTAGTCGGAGCGCGGCGGGCCGTAGAGCGGCGGCGCTTCCTCGCGACGCTGCAGTTGCCACACCATCCAGCCGGTGACGGCTGCCACCAAGAACAGGACCAAGCCGGGTAGCCAGCGTGGGGTCGTCATTCGGGCAGGAAGCGCTTCAGTATCGCTTCGACCCGGCCTTGCGCCAGCAGGATGGCGTCGCATAGTTCACGTACCGCGCCCTCGCCGCCACCGGCACGACTGTGCCAGTGGGCGTAGTCGCGGACCCAGGGATGTGCGTTCGCGGGGGCGGCGGCGAAGCCGGCCACGCGCAGTGCCGGCAGGTCGGGCAGGTCGTCGCCCATGTAGGCCACCTGCTCGTGGGTGATCGACAGTGCGTGGCAGAGGTGGTCGAGGCTGTCGAGCTTGTTGCGGCTGCCCTGATAAACGTGGCGCAGCCCGAGTTCGCGTGCACGCACCTGCACCACCGGGCTTTCGCGCGCGGTGATCAGGGCCACTTCGATGCCGTGGTCGCGCAGCAGCTTCATGCCCTGGCCGTCCAGTACGTGGAAGGCCTTGAGTTCCTTGCCTTCGGAACTGAACCAGAGTCGCCCGTCGCTGAGCGTGCCATCGACATCGAGCGCCAGCAGCCTGACCTTGGCCGCACGGGCGCGCTGATCGGGAGTGAGGTCGTTCAGATAGTCGCTGGCCATGTCGATTTCCCGGTCGATGACTCGGACGCGTCGGATGCCGTCGTCACACCACGCGCGCGCGCAGCAGGTCGTGGATGTTGAGCGCGCCCACCACGCGCTGCTCGGCGTCCACCACCACCAGCGCGCTGATCTTGTGCTCTTCCATCAGGTGCGCCGCCTCCACCGCCAGCTTCTCAGGACCGATGGTCTTGGGATGCCGCGACATGGCCTTCAGCACCGGTGTGCCGCGCAGGTCGGTGCCGGCGTCGTCCAGGGCGCGGCGCAGGTCGCCGTCGGTGAATACGCCCAGCAGGCGGTTTTCGGCATCGACGACGGCCGTCATGCCGAGGCGCTTGCGGCTCATTTCCACCAGCGCCTCGCTGAGCGAGGCTGATTCGTTCACGCGCGGTACTTCCGCCTCGCGGTGCATGATGTCGGAGATATGCAGCAACAGGCGGCGGCCGAGGCTGCCGGCCGGATGCGAGCGGGCGAAATCCTCGGAGGTGAAGCCGCGTGCCTCCAGCAGGGCCACCGCCAGCGCGTCGCCCATCACCAGCGCAGCGCTGGTGCTGGAGGTGGGGGCGAGTCCGAGCGGGCAGGCCTCCTCGGCCACGCTCACGTCGAGATGGACGTCGGCCAGGCGGGCCAGGGTCGAGCCGGGTCGGCCGGTGAGCGCGATCAGGGCATTGCCCTGGCGGCGCAGCACCGGGACGATGGTGAGCACTTCATCGGTTTCACCGGAGTTGGACAGCGCCAGCACCACGTCGGCGTCCGTGATCATGCCCAGGTCGCCGTGGCTGGCTTCGCCCGGATGCACGTAGAAGGCCGGGGTGCCGGTGGACGCGAAGGTGGCCGCGATCTTGCGCGCGATATGGCCGGACTTGCCCATCCCGACCGCCACCACGCGCCCTTGGCACGCCAGCATCAGGCGGCAGGCAGCGACGAAATCGGCGTCGATGCGGGGCCGCAAGGCCTCGATCGCACGTGTTTCGATGTCGATCACGGCCTGGCCGCTGCGGATCAGGGCGGCGGGGTCGGAGTCGGCCACCGGCGAGGGGCGGGGCAGGGAATGGATCAGCGCGTTCATCGAGGGGAGTCCGAAAAGTCGCGCAAGTGCAGGCGGAGGGTCGCGTTTTTGATTATCATGCGCGCCCCATTCTACCCCACCCCCACGCGCCGGATTTCGCGCCGGGTGGTCGGCCGATGTGACTCCCTTCAGTTTCATCGGGCCGTCCTGTCTCGCGTGGCGGGGGGGCGTCGAGTCCATGCCTGCAAGGGTTCGGCGTGTGGAAGCAAGCCGAAGCATGCAAGGCCCT
Source organism: Chiayiivirga sp. (assembly GCA_022647565.1). Taxonomy (GTDB): domain Bacteria; phylum Pseudomonadota; class Gammaproteobacteria; order Xanthomonadales; family Xanthomonadaceae; genus JALCLA01. The sequence goes on along the minus strand of JALCLA010000002.1, from coordinate 225,363 downwards.
GTACTTTTCCCCGATGGAAACCTGCCCCGTGGACGCTGATGCCATTCGTGTGTTGATCGAGTCCGGCCTGCCCGGTTCGCGTGCCGAGGTGCATGGGCCGGACGGCGTGCATTTCGAGGCCGTGGTGGTGTGCGAGGCCTTCGCCGGCAAGCTGCCGCTCGCGCGGCACCGCATGGTGTATGCCACCCTGGGCGAGCGGATGGGCGGCGAGATCCACGCGCTTTCGCTCAAGACCCTGACCCCGCAGGAAGCCGGGGCCACGCCGGGCGCATGAACCTCGATTCCCTGCCGCGGACGGCGGACACGCCGGAGTTTGCCCCCGCCACGCCACAAATCGCGCGCATCCTGCGCCCCGTGCCCACTCCGCAGAACCACGACCCCATGGCCAAGATCGTCATCACCGGCGGCGAAACCCTCAACGGCGAGGTGCAGATTTCCGGCGCCAAGAACGCCGTGCTGCCGATCCTTGCGGCTGGCCTTCTCGCTGACGGCGCGATGGACATCGGCAACGTGCCGCACCTGCATGACGTGACCACGATGATGAGCCTGCTCGGCCAGATGGGGGCAGAACTCGGCATCGACGACCGCATGCGCGTGCACATCGACGCGCGCAAGGTCGATCGTTTCACCGCACCCTATGACATGGTCAAGACCATGCGCGCCTCGATCCTGGTGCTGGGGCCGCTGGTGGCACGCTTCGGCCAGGCCGAGGTATCGCTGCCGGGCGGCTGCGCGATCGGATCGCGCCCGGTCAACCTGCACATCAAGGGCCTGCAACAACTCGGTGCCGATGTGACGGTGGAGAACGGCTACATCCGCGCCAAAGCCGGCCGCTTGCGTGGCGCGCGCATCGTGTTCGATCTGGTCACCGTCACCGGCACCGAGAACATCATGATGGCGGCGGCGCTGGCGCAGGGCACCAGCGTGATCGAGAACGCGGCGCAGGAGCCAGAGGTGGTTGATCTGGCCAACTGCCTGATCGCGATGGGCGCGAAGATCGCCGGCGCCGGCACCAACACCATCACGATCGAAGGCGTGGAGCGCCTCAACGGTTGCACTTACGAAGTGCTGCCGGACCGGATCGAAACCGGAACCTTCCTCGTGGGGGGCGCCATGACCGGCGGCCGCGTGCTGGCGCGCAAGACCCGCGCCGACACCCTCGACGCAGTGCTGGCCAAGCTCGAAGACTGCGGCGCCCATATCAACACCACGGACGACAGCATCGAATTGGACATGCGCGGCAAGCGCCCGCGTGCGGTGGATCTCACCACCGCGCCGTATCCGGCCTTCCCCACCGACATGCAGGCGCAGTTCATGGCGCTGAACACGGTGGCCGAAGGCGTCGGCGTGATCACGGAAACCATCTTCGAGAATCGCTTCATGCACGTGCAGGAACTGCAGCGGCTGGGCGCGGACATCCGGGTGGAAGGCAACACCGCCATCGTGCGCGGTGTGGCCAACATGACCGGCGCGCCGATCATGGCCACCGACCTGCGTGCCTCGGCCTCGCTGGTGCTGGCGGGTCTTGTCGCCCGCGGCGAAACCACGGTCGACCGCGTGTACCACATCGATCGCGGCTACGAGAACATCGAAGAAAAACTGGGCGGACTGGGCGCGAAGATCCGGCGCTTGCCGGGGTAATCATCTGGCGCGTGCGAGCGCCTTGGCCAAGACCAGAGCCAAAGCCAAGGCGTTCAACGCAAAGGACGCAAAGAAGGGCAGAAGAAAGTAACGCAGAGGAAAGCAGGAGTGGTTTCCTGCGCAGCCAGACCCAGCGCGAGCATCGAACTCAACTGCTCTTCCCTTGGCGCTCCTCTCTGCCTTTCCTCTGCGCCCTTTGCGTTGAACGCCGTTGATCTTGATCTTGATCTTGGTCTTGACCCCGAACCCGCCTCAGCGCGTGAGCGAGATCAACCGCATTTCGAAGCTGTCGCCATCCGGCTCGGTCTGCAGTACGCGCACCGGCAGGAAGCCCTGTTCGATGCCGAACCAGTTGATCGTGCTGCGGCCGCGAGCGTCGTCGCGTACACGTTCCACCCGTAACGCGCGCAACGAGCCGGCCGGGGTCTGCACGGTTTCTTCGGCTCCGACACGGTAGCGTTCCGGGCCGAATTCGTCGCGGTCGGCGACGGTGTAGGTGAGCGTGTCGCGCTTGCCCGCGGCCAGGTCGCGCGCCAGTGCCAGCATCACGCTTTGTCGATCCAGCGCGCCCGGCGCGAACGTGAACACGTGTTCGCCGCGGCGGTCGCGGCTCACGATGCGTTTCGCGGCCGAATCGAACTCCACGCTGCGCTCGCGCGTGCGCCAGGCCAGGTTCTGGCGATAGCGGTAGTCGCGCGATTCGGGACGATCATCGACCCAGCGCAAGCTGGACTGCTCCACGATCGTCGCACCGGCCAGGCCTGCGAGGCCTTCGGTGCCGCGGGTCACGCTGTGCAGCTCCCACTCGCCGCGTTCGTCGCCGCGCAGCGTCACGGTACCGCGCCCCATGGGCGAACCGTTGCGCAGCACTTCGTATTCGGCGCTGTAGGGCTTGGGCGGCTCGGCTTTGGCGGTGGCCACACCGGTGAGCAGGCAGAGCAGCGCGAGCGCGGCGTAGCGGAATCGGGTCGTCATGCGTTGGATCAACCGGGACGGGTGTAAACAGCGGCCTGTATCGGGCACGGCGCATGAGGCCGGGCTGAATGCGGCCGGGCCGTTCATTCGCGGCTCAAGCGATGGTTGTCGTCCTGCAGCTGCAGCGGTTGTGGCAGTCGTGCCTGGTCGAGTTCGATGCCATCCTCGCGCAGCGCGATGCGCCCCGCGGCGAACAGGCCGACGCAGGCGCGCAGCAAGGGGTGTTCGCGTTCCAGCACGCGCTGTGCCAGCGTGGCTTCGTCGTCGCCCGGCTGCACCGCCACGCGCGCCTGCGCCAGCACCGGGCCGCCGTCGAGTTCGGCAGTGACGAAGTGCACGCTGGCGCCGTGTTCGGCATCGCCCGCTTCCAGTGCCCGTCGATGTGTGTGCAGGCCGCGGTGCCGGGGCAGCAGCGAAGGATGGATGTTGAGCATGCGCCCCGAACGCGGCGTCACCACGGCGGCACCGAGGATGCGCATGTAGCCGGCGCAAACGATCAGCTCCGGTTCGGCCGCGTCCACCGCGGCGAACAGCGCGGCTTCGTGCGCGGTGCGATCCACGTATCGTCGCGGCTCGAACACCTGCGACGGCACGCCCCGCTCTGCGGCCCGCTGCAACACCGGTGCCGCCGGTTTGTCGCTGAACACGCCGACCACGCGGATCGGAAGTTCGCCGCGGGCAGCGGCGTCGGCCAGCGAGACGAAGTGGCTGCCGCGACCCGAGGCCAGAACCGCGACGCGCAGTGTCATCACACGATGCGCAAGCGTTCGCCGTCCGTCGGCGGCGTGACCTCGCCGATGCGCCAATGCGCAAGGCCGAGGCGATCCAGGTCGCGTTCCACCGCGGCCACGGCGGCCGGGTCGAGCATCAGCACGAAACCCACGCCGCAGTTGAAGGTGCGCCACATTTCTTCGCGCGCCACCCTGCCTTCGCGTTGCAGCCAGTCGAACACCGGCGGCAGCGGCCAGCTCGAGGTATCGATGTGCAGGCCCAGCGGTTTGGGCACCACGCGGATGATCTTTTCGACCAGCGCGCCGCCCGTCACATGGGCCATGGCGTGAATGGCGTCGTGCTGGGCCAATAGTTCCAGCACGGGCTTGACGTAGATGCGGGTCGGCTCCATCAGCGCATCGGCCAGCTTCACGCCGCCGACATCGAGATCCAGCGGGTTGCCGGCACGCGCCAGGATCTTGCGGATCAGCGAATACCCGTTCGAATGCGGCCCGCTGGAGGCGATGCCGACCAGCACGTCGCCGGCGCGCACGCGGCTGCCGTCGATCAGCTTCGCCTTTTCCACCGCGCCGACGGTGAATCCGGCCAGGTCGTATTCGCCCGGCGGGTACATGTCGGGCATCTCCGCGGTTTCGCCGCCGATCAGGGCGCAGCCGGCGATCTCGCAGCCCTTGGCGATGCCGCCCACCACGTCCACCGTCGTGTCCACGTCGAGCTTGCCGGTGGCGAAGTAGTCGAGGAAGAACAGCGGCTCGGCGCCCTGCACCAGTACGTCGTTCACGCACATCGCCACCAGGTCGATGCCGATGCTGTCGTGCCGGTTCAGTTGCTTGGCCAGGATCAGCTTGGTGCCGACGCCATCGGTGCCCGACACCATCACCGGTTCGCGATACTTGCCGGAAAGATCGAACAGGCCGCCGAAGCCGCCGATGCCGCCGCCCAGCACTTCCGGCCGCAGGGTGCGGCGGATCGCCGGCTTGATGCGTTCGACCACTTCGTTGCCGGCATCGATGTCGACGCCCGCATCGCGATAGGTGAGGGGAGTGGAGGCCACGGCGAAACCACGTGCAGGAAAGGGGCGGATTGTATCAGCGCACCCTCGGACTTCGCCGCGGCGCGGCCTCGCTCTGGATGGGCGGCAGATTCGTCACGCATGGACGGGCTGGCCGTCCTTGGGCAACATGGCGGCCTCGATTTCCCGGAATTCCTGCATGCGCCTGTTTTCGATCGGTTTGGGCTTCCTGCTCATCGCGGGCCTGATGGCCGCGCCGGCGCAGGCGCAGGACACCGCCCTGTACGAGGGCGAAGCCGATGTCACCGACCAGAGCGAGGCGCAGCGCCAGGCGGCCTTGCCGCGGGCACTGGCACAGGTGCTGGTGAAGGTCACCGGCGAGGCCGATGCCGCTGGTGATCCGGGTCTGGCCGATGCACTGTCCGGTGCGGCCCAGATGATGCAGCAGTATCGCTATCGCCAGGACGTGGTGACGGCGAGTGGCACGCCCGAGCTCAAGCTCACCCTGATCGCACGCTTCAATGCCGAGGCCGTGGAGCGCCTCGTGGTCGATGCCGGCCGCACTGTATGGCCGGCACCACGGCCGCGGCCCTTGCTGTGGCTGGCGATCGATGACGGACGCGGCGCGCGCCTGGTGGGCGAAGCGCAGGCTTCAGCCGTCGCGCCCTTGTCGCGTCGTGCCAGCCAGCGCGGCTACGCGCTCGCGTTTCCCAAGGCCGACCTGCAGGACCAGACCCTGGGCGGCGCAGCCGCGGTGTGGCGCGAAGACGTGGCGGCGGTGCAGCGTGCGGCGCAGCGCTACGGTGCGTCGCCGGTGCTGCTCGGCAAGATGCAGCGAGGTGCGGCCGGTTGGGAATCCACCTGGCGGCTGGTCGAGGCCGGCGCCACGGTGCAGCGCTGGACGATGACGCACGCCGATGCCGCCACCGTGCTGGCGGCGGGCGCCGATGGCGCGGCCACGGCCATGGCGCAGGATTACGCGAACCGCATCCTGAGCGGGCCGGCCGGCGACTATCGCATCGCGGTCGAAGGCGTGGCGGCGGCGCAGGATTACGCGCGCGTCCTGAAGTACCTGCAGGGCTTGCCGATCGTGCGCGAGGTGCACGTGGAGGAGGCGGCCGCCAATCGCCTGCAACTGACCCTGGGCCTGCGCACCGGCGTGGAAGGACTGAAGCGCCTGGCCCAAGGCGGCGGCGTGCTGGTGCCGCCGGCCGATGCCGCGGAACCGCTCGTGTTCCGGCTGCGGCACTGAGCAGGACCGACCGACGATGACCGACACCCAGAAGTGGCAACTGCTGGCGCTGACCGTCCTGTTCGGCGTGCTGCTGTGGCTGCTGGCGCCGGTGCTGACGCCCTTTGCCGTGTCGGCCCTGCTGGCCTACCTCGGCGATCCGCTGGTGGATCGGCTCGATCGATGGAAGCTGTCGCGCACCAGCGCGGTGTGCGTGGTATTCGCGCTGATGACGCTGGCCATCGTCGGCGTGGTGCTGCTGCTGATCCCCATGCTGGAACGGCAGATTTCGGCCTTCATCGAGCAATTGCCTCGCTACATCGACTGGATCCAGAGCCGCGTGCTGCCCTGGGTTCACGCCAACATCGGGATCAATGTCGAAGCCTTCGATCCGGCCCAGCTCATCGCCATGCTGAAGCAGCACTGGCAGCAGGCCGGGGGCGTCGCGGCGACGGTGCTGGGCGGTCTGTCAAAGTCTGGCCTGGCGGTGCTGGGCTGGGTCGCGAACCTGCTGCTGATCCCGGTGGTGACGTTCTACTTCCTGCGCGACTGGGATGCGCTGGTGGCGCGCGTGCGGGAGTTGCTGCCGCGCGCGATCGAACCCACCGTGTCGCGCCTCACGCGCGAGTCCGACGAAGTGCTCGGCTCGTTCCTGCGTGGCCAGCTCAGCGTGATGCTGGCCTTGGGCACGGTCTATTCGATCGGGCTTTGGCTGGTGGGCGTCGACCTCGCGCTCCTGATCGGCATGCTGGCGGGCCTGGTGAGCTTCGTGCCCTATCTGGGCGTACTGGTGGGCGCGGCAGCCGGCATCATCGCGGCCCTGGTGCAGCATGGCGACTGGCTGCACCCGCTGCTGGTGCTGGGCGTATTCGCGGTGGGACAGACGCTGGAAGGCTTCGTGCTCACCCCGTGGCTGGTGGGCGACCGCATCGGCCTGCATCCCGTGGCGGTGATCTTCGCCATCATGGCGGGCGGGCAACTGTTCGGCTTTCTCGGCGTCCTGCTTGCGCTGCCGGTGGCGGCGATCGCGATGGTGGTGCTGCGCTGGCTGCACGCGCGCTATACCGAAAGCCGGCTGTATGGCGCCGAGAGCGCGGTGAGCCCGAGCTCCGACCTGGTGGGCGCGATTCCCGCCGCGGCGGAGCCGGCACCGTTCGGGATCGAACCGATCGCGGAACCGGTGGCCGCGGCGAGCTCGCCGGCCGTCGACAAGACTCCGAAACCCGGGGCGTGAGCACGCCGCAATTGCCGCTGGCGCTGCGTTTTCCCGCCGACCAGCGCTTCGCGGGGTTCGTCGGCGCAGCGGAGGCCGTGGCCTGGTTGCACGCCATCGCGACGCGTTCCCGGCGCGACTGGACTTTCCTCAGCGGTCCGGCAGGCTGCGGCAAGACCCACCTGCTGTTGTCCACCGCGGCGACGGCCAGCGAGAGCGGCTTGCGGGTTGCCTACCTGCCGCTGGGTGCGGCACGCGGTCGGTTGCGCGAGTGGCTGGCGCAGCAGGAGCAGGCGGAACTGGTCGCACTGGACGGACTGGAGGCTGTCGCCGGGGTGCGCGACGACGAGATCGCATTGTTCGACTTCCACAACCGCGCCCGCGCCAGCGATGCGATCGTGCTCTACGCCGCGCGCGACACGCCACACAGGCTTGACCTGGCCTTGCCCGACCTGCGCTCGCGTCTGTCGCAGTGCAGCCAGCTCGCGCTGCCTGCCGCGAGCGAGGACGAACGCCGCGAGATCCTGCGCCGCCGTGCCGAAACCCGCGGACTGCAACTCGACGACGTGGTGCTGGATTACCTGTTCCGTCGCGTCGGGCGCGACCTCGCCACCCTCATCGCCCTGCTCGAGCGTCTCGACCGCGCCGCGCTCGCCGCGCAACGGCGGATCACCGTGCCCTTCCTGCGCGGCGTGCTGGAGTCGGACTAGCCGCCGCGCAGCTCGGCATCCAGCGCCTGCAGGCGCTGCGGTGTTCCCACGTCGATCCAGCGCCCGCGGAAGTGTTCGCCGCGAATCTGGTGCGAGGCCATGCGTGCGCGCAACAGCGGAGCCAGGCGAAAGCGCGGCGGGTGCGCGGCGGCGCCTTCGGCGTCTGCGATGATCTCGCGCCAGCCCTGCAGCAGCGCCGGGCGGAACACGCCGATGCCCGAATAGGTCAGGCGCGCTGCGCCTTCACTGCGAAGAAAGCCGTCAGCATCTAGCGCGAAATCGCCTTGCGGTACATGCGCGGCGGTGTCGACCATCAAGAGGTGGGCAAGCCCGTTCGGTTCGCCCGGCAGTTGCGCGAAGTCGCAATCGCACCACACGTCGCCGTTGACCAGCAGGAAGGGCGCATCGCCGAGCAGGGGCAGCGCAGCCAGCATGCCGCCGCCGGTTTCGAGTGGCGTCGCGCCCTCGTAGGAATAGACCAGGTGCAGGCCCCAGCGCGAGCCGTCGCCCAGCACCAGCGGCAACTGCTCGGCCAGCCATGACGTATTGACCACCACCTCGCGCACGCCGGCGGCTGCGAGTTTTTCCAGGTGCCATTCGATCAGGCGCTTGCCGCCCACCATGAGCAAGGGCTTGGGCGTGGCATTCGTCAGCGGCCGCATCCGTTCGCCGCGCCCGGCGGCGAAGATCAGCGCTGTGGAGAGCGCCGCCTTCACGCCGTGGCCTGGGTCAGGTCGCGCGTGGCGACGCAGCGTTCCAGCAGCGCGATCAGCGGCGCGATCTCGGGATAGCGCCGCCCCACGAGGCGGGTGTAGTCCCATACCCGCGGCAAGTCCCCCAGATAGCCGGCCTTGCCGTCGCGATACCAGAGCCGGCAGAAGATGCCGAGCACCTTGAGATGGCGTTGCAGTCCCATCAGGTCGAACCAGCGACGAAAGCGCGCAACCTCGATGCGCGTGATGCCGGCGGCCCGCAGCCGGGCGTGGAAGGCGTCAACCCAGGCATAGACCCGCGCCTCGGGCCACACGATGTAGCAGTCGCGCAGCAGGGAGACCAGATCGTAGGTGACCGGACCGCGAACCGCGTCCTGGAAATCGATGATGCCGGGGCCGTCGCCTGCGGTGCGCGGCAGCAGCAGGTTGCGCGAATGGAAGTCGCGGTGCACGAACACCTGCGGCTGTTCCAGCGCATTGTTCACCAGCACGCGAAACGCGGATTCCACCACGTCCCATTCCTCGCACTCGGGTGTGTAGCCCAGGTGGCGTTGCAGGAACCAGGTCGGCATCAGTTCCATCTCGGCCACCAGGCGCGCTTCGTCGTAAGGCGGCAGCCCGTGCGTGTCCACCTGCGAGGCGAAGGCAAAGGCCGCGTCCAGCGCGGCGCGGTAAAGCGGGTCGACCGAATCGTCGTTCAGTGCAGGCAAGTACAAGTCGTGGCCGAGGTCGGTGATCAGCAGGAATCCCTCCTCGGGGTTCTCTGCGCGCACTCCCGGTGCACCGAGGCCGGCGCGTCGCAGGCGATGTGCCACGTCGATCCAGGGCCGCACATCCTCGCGCTCGGGCGGCGCATCCATCACGATCCAGGCCGGCTCGGTGCCGACGGTGCGCCAGTAGCTGCGGAAACTCGCGTCGCTGGACGCGGAAACGAGGCCCAGCCCCGGATTGTCGAGGGCGTCACGGGCCCATTGCAGACGTCGTTCGGCGCGGGCCGGGTTCATGCGGTCAGATGCGGGACGAAAGGACCCGCAGTGTATTGCCTCGGGCGCTCACGCGCCGCCCAGCAGGGCCCGCACGTGCGCCAGCGCCGATTCGCGCAGCGCATCCAGGTGATAGCCGCCTTCCAGCGACGACACGAGGCGACCCTGGCAATGACGCTCGGCCAGGGCCACCAGTTCGGTCGTGATCCAGGCGTAGTCGTCGGCTTCCAGCATCAGCCCGGCGAGGGGATCGAGCCGGTGCGCATCGAACCCGGCGGAGACGAGGATGAGTTGCGGCTTGAACGCATCGATCTCGGGCAGCAGGCGCTCGCCCCAGGCGCGGCGGAAAAGGATCCCGCCGCTGCCGGCTGGCAAGGGTGCGTTGAGGATATTGCCGCGGCCGCGTTCGTCCGCGGCGCCAGTGCCCGGATAGATGCCGCGCTGGTGGCTGGAGGCGAACAGCACGCGCGGCTCGTTCCAGAAGATGTCCTGGGTGCCGTTGCCGTGGTGCACGTCGAAATCGACCACGGCCACGCGCGCCAGCCCATGCGCGGCCAGCGCATGCGCCGCGCCGACGGCGATCGAATTGAACAGGCAGAAGCCCATCGCCTGGGTCGGCGTGGCGTGGTGCCCGGGCGGGCGAACTGCACAGAAGGCGCGCGTCGCGGACGCCTGCATCACCGCGTCCGCCGCGGCGCAGACCGCGCCCGCGGCATGCAGCGCGGCCCTGGCCGAATGCTCGTTCATCGCGGTGTCCGGATCGAGCTGGCGGTGCCTGGGCGTTGCCACGTCCAGTACCTGTTCCAGCAGTGCATCGGCGTGCACCCGGCGCAGCTGCGCGCGCGTCGCCAGCGGCGCTTCCTGCCAGTCGACTCCCGGCAGCTTGGCCTGGTGCAAGGCCTCCAGCACGACCGCAAGACGCTGCGGCGACTCGGCATGGCCTTCGCCATTGCTGTGCAGCAGGCAAGTCGGATGGCTGTAGAGGCGCAGGCTCATTCCAGTCGATGCGACCGCGCGCAAGTCAACGACGCTCGTGCTTCCAGAGCACCTCGCCGTGGCCGGAGTGGCGCGCCAACACCCGCGACAGCACGAACAGCAGGTCGGACAGACGGTTGAGGTAACGAATGGCCTCGGGCCGCACCGCATCGTGGCGCGACAGCGTCACCGCCTCGCGCTCGGCCCGGCGCGTCACTGTGCGCGCCACGTGGCAGAACGCCGCCGCCGCACCACCGCCCGGCAGGATGAAATCCCTGAGCGGGGGCAAGTCGGCGTTGTAACGATCGAGCGTGGTTTCCAGCCGGGTCACGTCGGCATCGAAGATGGCGGCATGACCGGGGATGCACAGCTCGCCGCCGAGATCGAACAACTGGTGCTGGATCGCGACCAGATCGTCGCGCACGGCGTCGGGCAAGGTTTGGGCCAGCACCACGCCGATGGCCGAATTGGCTTCGTCCACCGTGCCATAGGCGCAGACGCGCGCGGCATCCTTCGATATCCGCGTGCCGTCACCGAGACCGGTGCTGCCGTCATCGCCCGTCCGGGTGTAGATCTTGGACAGGCGGTTGCCCACGAACGATCAGACCGTCTGCGCACGCAGTTGCGGCAGGCGCTGGCGCAGCAGGGCGAATCCACCGAACAGCACGGCCGAGTAGAACAAGGTGCCGGCGAGGGTGTTCTTGTAGAACGGGATGCCCGCCACGTAGCACTCCACGAGGCCGGCCCAGGTCTGCGGATACATCGACGAACCCAGCCACACGCCGAAATTGGTGAACACGAAGAACAGGGTCGATCCGAGCACGCCATACGCGGCGACCCGCACCGGCCTGACCTTGCCGCGCAGGCCGAAGCCGAGCACGGTGGAGAGCGCGACGCAGGCATAGACCAGCCAGAGCAGGCCGTGGAAGCCGATGATCAGGTCAGAGACCGCCATCGCCGCCAGCGGCACCAGCAAGGCCAGGCGGCGGTCGGCGAAGTACGCGCCGCCGAACAGGGCCACGGCTTCCACCGGCGAGAAATTCGGCGGCACCAAACCCGGATTGAAGTGGTACAGCAGGCGCGTCGCCACGGCCGCGAGGATCATCGCGCCAAGCGCGAGCGGGCCAGGGCTGAGTTTGCTGAGGGACTGCGGCATGGAAACGGCTCCGGAAGGTGCCCGACAGCGGGCGACGGCCTTAGACTGCGCCAATTCTAACGTAAAGCCTGCGACGGATCGCCTTGGACGCGACGCATGATCTCCTGATTGTTGGCAGCGGCCTGGTGGGCGCGAGCCTGGCCTGTGCCTTGCACGGGTCCGGCCTGCGCGTGGCCCTGGTGGAAGCCAGCCCCGCCGTGCCGCACGCTGCGCCTTCGTTCGACGAGCGCAATCTTGCCCTGGCGCATGCCAGTTGCCAGGCCCTGCAGGCCTTGGGCGTGTGGAAGCATCTCGCCACCCGGCCCAGCCCGATCCAGCACATCCATGTCAGCAGCCGCGGCGATTTCGGCGCGGTGCGACTGGACGCGGCCGATCATGGCGTGGATGCCTTCGGTGCCGTCGTGATGGCGCGTGAGCTGGGTGCGGCGCTGGAAGCACGGCTGGCGGAGCTGACCGGGTTGCAGCGCCTGCGCCCGGCACGCGTCACCGCACTCCAGGTGCATCCCGAGCGGATCGTGGCGAGCGCGAGCACGCCGCAAGGAGAACAGCACCTCAGTTCGCGCCTGTTGGTGGTGGCGGACGGCACCGAGTCGCTGCTGCGCCGGCAACTGGGCATCGGCACCGAGCGACAAGACTACGAACAGACCTTGTTCGTCGCCACGGTGGAGCCCGAACGCAAGCACGGACAAGTGGCTTACGAACGCTTCACCGATAGCGGGCCGGTGGCGATGTTGCCGCGCGCCGACGGCGTCTGCGGCAGCATCTGCACGGTATCGAGTCAGCAGGCCGCCACGATTGCCGCGCTGGACGACGCCGGCTACGTGGCCTTCCTGCAAGAGCGATTCGGCTGGCGCCTGGGCCGCCTGCGCCGCGTCGGCAAGCGCAGCGCCTATCCCTTGCAGCGCGTCTACGCGCAGGCGCTGACCGCGCCGCGCGCGGTGCTGGTGGGCAATGCCGCGCAGACCATCCATCCCGTCGGCGCGCAGGGCTTCAACCTCGGTCTGCGCGATGCGCTGACCCTCGCCGGGGAAGTCATCGCGGCGCAGCGCGCGCGCACCGACGTCGGTGCGGAAGACCTGCTGGCGCGCTACGTGCAGCGACGCCGGCCGGATCGCGAGGCCACGATGGCGCGCAGCGACGGACTGGTACGCCTGTTCGCCAACCGTTTCGCTCCCTTGCGTGCGCTGCGCTCCATGGCCCTGACGACGCTGGGACTGGTGCCGGCGCTTGGCGATGACCTGGTGAGCGGCGCGATGGGCTTGCGCCACGATGCGATGCGCGCGCTGCGCGAGGACGTGGCGTGAGCCGCGCCGCGCGCAACGCATCGGCTGTCCGGCGCGGGCCGGATGTGATCGTGGTGGGGGCCGGAGTGGTGGGCGCCGCCGCCGCGCTCGGGCTGGCTCGCGCGGGCCTGCGCGTGGCCGTGGTGGAAGCACGTGCGCCCCAGCCCTGGCGTTGCGACGGCGAGCGCGACCTGCGCGTGTTCGCGTTCTCGCCGTCGTCCAGCGCGTTCCTCGCCGGACTTGGTGCGTGGGATGCGGCCGCCTTGCGTGCCCAGCCCTATCGCGAAATGCGGGTCTGGGATGCCGGAGCGCCGGATGAGCTGCATTTCACGGCGCACCACGCCGGCAGCGCCGCGCTCGGGCACATCGTGGAGCAGGGCGCGCTGCAGCACGGCCTGTGGCAGGCACTGCAGCGCGAGCCCGGCATCGAATGGCATTGCCCCGCACGCGCGGTGGCGCTGCAGCAGGATGCGGCAATGGTGGCGCTGGAGCTCGATCAAGGAACACGCCTGAGCGCGCGCCTCGCGCTGGCGGCCGACGGTGCCGATTCACCGCTGCGCGAACTGGCCGGCCTGCAGACGCGGCGCCACGATTACGCACAGCGCGGACTGGTGGCCTATGTCGTTTGCGAGCGACCGCATCAGGACACCGCCTGGCAGCGTTTCCTGCCCACGGGCCCGCTGGCCGTGTTGCCTTGCTCGGAAGGCCTGGCCTCGATCGTGTGGACCTTGCCGGACGCCGAGGCGGAGCGGCTGCTTGCGCTCGACGAGGCGGGCTTCAACGCGGCGCTCACCCGCGCCTTCGACGCGCGGCTCGGGGCCATGACACTGGCGTCGGCGCGCGCCGCATTCCCGCTCAGGAAGCAACTGGCATCGCGCTATGTTGCGGGTCGCGTGCTGCTGGCTGGCGATGCAGCGCATGTGGTGCATCCGCTGGCCGGTCAGGGCGTGAACCTCGGGCTGCAGGATGCGATCGAACTGGTGGCCGTTCTCGCTGCGGCGCACGAAGCTGGCGGCGATCTGGCCGATCCGGTGCTGCTGCGCCGCTACGAACGCCGCCGCAAGAGCGACAACGCCCTGGCCGCGATGGCCTTCGACGGCATCAATCGTGCCTTCTCGAACGACGCCGTGCTGCCCACGGTATTGCGTGGCCCGGCATTGGGCCTGGTGAACCGCATCGCGCCGCTGAAGCGCGTGCTGGCGCGGCACGCCATGGGCGCCACGCGCCGCTGAGTTGCGCGTTCGCGCCGCCGCATCGCCCGCATCTGTCCGCACACGCCGTAGCGTCGCAAGCCGTGTCGCTGGCCACAAGGAAGAAACCCCGCCGAAGCGGGGTTTCTTGCTGCCTTGCTGGGGTTCCGCTCAGTCTTCGAAGCCGTTGCGGAAGATCCGCACCGGATCGTTCGGCTTGGCGTCGCAGACGTCGCCGGTGCCGTCGTTATCGGCGTCTTCCTGCCCCGGATTGATCGTGTTCGGGCAGTTGTCCGTGGCATCCGGCACGCCGTCGTTGTCGGCGTCGTTCTCGACCACGCTGAAGCGGAAGCCCTCGCTCGCCGTGGCGGTGGCAGTGCCGCTGCCATCGTCCACCGTGATGGTCACGTCGCTGAAGCCGGTCTGCGCCGCCGCCGGTGTCAACGTGGCTGTGCAACTGGCCGGGGAGCCGTTGAATGTGATGTTGCCCACCGGCAGCAGGGTGCCGTTGCCGGAGGTCGCGCTCAGGTTCGCCGCCGTGCAGGCCAGCGGACTGTCGATGTCGGCAATCACGAAGCTGGCCTGTCCGGCAGTGTTCTCGTTCACCGAGAAATCCGGGATGGCCGAGATCGTGGGGGCGTCGTTGACGCAGGTCACCGAGAGGAAAACCGTGGCGGTGTCTGCATTGGAGTTGATCGAGTAAACGAACTGGTCCGGTCCGCAGGTGTCCGGGTTCGGCGTGTACTTCACGCCGCTGGCGCTGAACTGCAGGCTGCCGTTCGCCGGGCCGGTGACGGCGGTCGGGTCGAGCGTCTTGATCCCGGTGTCGGGGTCGGCGATGTCGTTGGCGAGCACGTCGATGTCCAGGCCGCTGGCGGCGTCCTCCGCAAGCACCAGCGGTGCGGCCAGCGATCCGTCGTCATTGGCGATGGCCGGGCCATTTTCGGGGTCGCAGGCATCGCCAATGCCGTCATTGTCGAGGTCGGCCTGCGACGGGTTGGCAACCGCGGGACAGTTGTCGATCAGGGTGCAGACGTCGTCATTGTCGACGTCGATCTGCGCGTTGTCCGGCAAGTTCGCGCAGTTGGTCTCGAACGAGGCGACCAGGCCGTCGTGGTCGGAGCTCCGCACCGCCAGGCTGACCTGTGTGCCTCCCGCGCCATCGGGGGACAGGTTGTCGGTGAGGGCGGCCTGCGCCGACATGTCGTGGTTGGCGCGCCCGAAATCGATGCCGCTGGCGTAAGGCTCGGCCTTTGCATTCGCGAGGATGTGGTCGATCACGCCGCCATTGACCACGTCGCGCTGCGGGCTCGGGTTGCCGTAACCCAGCACCGTTCCCAGGTTCTCGGAGAACAGGTACGAGTAGCGATTGTTCGGATCGCTCGACAGCACGAGGTTTTGCAGCGGCGGAACCACGAGATTCGGCCCGAGATTGCAGGTCTCGGTACCCGCGCCGCCCGAGAGGACCGCGTTGCACTCATTGGCGGCGTCGTCGTACGTGCCTGCCACCAGCCCCACGACGTCAACCCGCCCGTCGGTGAACTGGTAGGCATTGTAGTCGCCGACCAGGATCAGCGGGATGCCGTCGGTGCCGGCCCCGGCAAAGGCTCCGGTGGCGGTCTGGAATTGCTGCACCAGTTGTGCGATCTCGCGGCCCTGCCAGAAACGCTTGGCTCGGTCGCGCTCGGCCGCGGCTCCGCTGCCATCCACCTGCGTGCGCGCCTTGGTGTGATTGTTCAACAGCGCGATCGGGAACGGTCGCGCGGTCGGCGTCGAACGGAAGTTGGCACGAAGCAGCAGCGGCGGACGATCATGCAGGACATCGGTGCCATTCGGGTCGGGCCAGGTGTTGGCCTTGAAGAACTGCGTTACCACGACGTCGGACAGGCGATCGTTGCGCACCAGATAGCCCACATCGATGCCGCCCGGGTCGTTGCCATCCACGAGATAGGCCGTATACGCCGGCCCGCCGTCGGCCTGGATCCGGTTTGCCAGGTCCTGCAGCGTCGACTGTTCGTCCACTTCCTGTGCGCCCAGCACGTCGGGCGAGCGCAGCACCTCACGCACATAGGCCGACACGCGGGCGAGCTTGCCAGCGTAGTCATAGGGCGTCGGAGCCGGGAAAACGCCGGGGTAGTCGGGCGTGTCGCGGACGCAGCCATCATCGCCGGGCGCATCGCCATCGCACAGGTGCTGCATGTTGAAGGAACCGACGGTGAGTTCGGAGGCGCTCAATGGTGCGGCCACCGGGCGCGGCAGGACATTGCTCGCGGTGGCGACGTTGAGCGTGGTGGGCCAGAACACGTAGTCGCCGAAGTCGAAGATCAACGGACCGGTCGCGCTGAACGTGGCACCGCCCACGATCTGGGTGTCGATGCCCGGCGTCGGGCCGGTCGCACCGCGGCGTGCGATATCCGGATCCATCTCCAGCACTTCCGGATTGCCGTCCCACGTGCCGGCCGCGGCATTGCCCGCGCCCGGGGCCTGCGGGAACCTGAGGCCGGCTTCGCGCACCGAGCGGGTCGCGCGTGGCGAGAATTGCAGTTCGGCATAGGTGTCATTCGCGCGGCGGAAATTTCCTTGCAGCGAGACGCCCTGCGGCACGCTGACCAGCATGCCTTCGTAGCACTCGAAATTGGTGTCGATGTTGTTGGCGCCGCCCGGGCCGCTGCCGGGGCAGCTCAAGGCGGCCACGTTCGTGGACGGTCGGTTGCTTGCCGCGCTGAATTCCACTGCCGTGGGCAGCGACTGGCCCGTGCCAACCACGGTGACCGTCACGGGCCGTACCGGTGGCGTCGAGGTCGCGGCCATTTCCGTCATCCCGAAGTGCTCTTTCACCGGTCCGCTGACCTCGACCAGGTCACCTACCGACACCGCCGTCGTGCTGAACACATACAGGCCATCGGAAGTTGCGGCGTTGCCGTCGGATTGCGCATCTGGCGTCTGGATGAAGAAGCCCTGCTGCAGGTTGTCGGTGGCGCGATACGCCACCGCGGTGACCACGCTCGCACGGACCGCCACATCGGTGGCACTGAAGGTCTGGCTGCCGAGGGTGGCACCGCTGGTGAACGGCGAGAACGCGCCATTGCCCTGAATCTGCCAGATCAGGAAGCGGTCGTCATTGATGATGTTCCCGAACGCGCTGCCGTCCACCACCACGGCGCCGAGGACGTTGCTTGCGTTCACTACGAAGCGTTCATCCGGCTCGGCGGACAGGTCGCCGTTGACCGTGACGTTCAGCACGCAGCTGCGGTTGGTGCCGGTCAACGAGCAGTTGGCAGTCGCAGGTTCATAGTCGTTGTCGGCATCGGTGGCGCTATCGTCGCTGGTCGCCAGCGTGAAGGTCACCGTGGCGGCACCCGGATCCGCGTCGAGCGTGGCCGTGATCGCCAGGGTCGACGTCCCGCTGTTGCCCTCGGGCTGAGTCACGTCGGCGAGACTCAGATTGGGCGGAACATCGTCATTGGTGATGGTGCCGGTGCCGGAGACACTGGCGGGATTGGCGTTGGCGACTCCGGTGATGTCCAGGACCACCGTCTCGTTCGACTCGACAACCGCGTCGTCCACCAGCGTGACCGGAATGTCGATGAACAGGTCGCCGGCATTGATCTGCCCGGCGGTAGCGCCGATGGCGGTGTAGTCGCTGCCGGCGCTTGCGGTGCCAGTGCCTGTGGCATAGTTGAACGTCACGTTGGACACGCTGGTCTGCGATAGCGAAACCCGGAACGTCAGCGGACCCGCGGCTTCCGCGACGCTGGGGGCGTTGATGGAGATCGTGGGGGTGGGTGGCGCGGCATCGTCGTTCTGGATGTTGCCGTCGGCAGTTGCCGTGCTGATGGTTCCGGAACTGGGGTTGCTCAGGGTGACGGTGAATCCTTCGGCTTGCTCGAACGTGGTGTCTCCCGCCACGTTCACGGTGATCACCTGGGTCGACTCACTGTCGGCAAAATTCACCGTGCCACTGGGGAAGGTGCCGCCATCGAAATCCGCCGCATCGGCCGGACTGGCACCGCTACCCGTGACGGTAGCTCGCGCTGAGCGTGCCAGTCAGCGAATTGCTGCGGGTGACCGTGAAGGTGAATGGGGTGGTGTTTGCGTCGCCTTCGGCCTTGTCCGCCGAGGTTGCGGCGATCGAGAGGCTCGGGGCGGGACTGCACGAGTTGACGGGCGTTGAGGAGTTGCGGGGGTTTGGACCTGCCGTCGCAAAATCCGCAGAGTTGTTGTTGGCGTCGGTGCAGCCGTTGCTTGCGCGGAAGCCAGCTGTCGTTGCGGTCAGAGTGGGGGCTGCCGCAGCACCCTCGAAATAATTGGCGGTGCCGTAACCGACAAGATCGAGGATCAGAGCGGTTTGTGCCGGCGAGCACGGAGTGCTGCCGCCGTTGCATGCGAGCGCAGCGGCCGAGTCGGCGAGAATGAACTTGCCACTGGCCCCGCCGGGAGTTGAGCCTGTGCTGTCGGGGAAGTCACCCGTGACCGGGAGGTTCGCGCCAATTGCTCCAGGCGAGTCATAGACTATGAGCTGGTATTGGCCAGGCCCGATCGACCCGCTCAACGTGGCATGTACTGCAAAGTTGCCTGTGCCTGTTGGGCTCGCATATTGCAAGGTCTTGTTGGCAAGAGAGACCGCGCTGGCCCCTCGATTGAAGATTTCCACATATTTCTGATTGAACGTGGCACCGGAATTGTTTCCGGCGGGGTATATCTGGCTGATGACGACCTGGGCATTGGCGCTGGATGCGCAGGCGAGGAGCGTGAGTACAGCCACAGGCCGCAGGAAACGAACGAACGACATGACATCTCCAAATCGCAACGATCTATCGAGCGGGCGAGCCTAGCATCGCCGTGCCACGAATTCATGACACAGCACCGCAAATGGAGATGTCGATGCCAGTAGGTGGTGTGACGGTGCGCGGAGCAGCCCACGCCACTCCGGTCGGCGCGCCTGCCGACGGCTAGCCGCACGAGTCCCCGCGATTCGTTTCAGGTGATACGGATCGACAGGTGTGTAGGCAGCGGCGGCACTCAGCGTCGCGGCCCGGCATACACCGTGATCTCCTCCCGATCGTGATACAGCTGCCGCGCCCGCCATTCCACCGGCACGCCGGCGACGTCGCAGCGGGTGACGAAGTCTGCGAGATTGGCCTGCACTTCCAGCCAACGCTTTTTCATCGGCAGCTTGAGATTGAAGATCGCGCGCTTGCACCAGCCCTGCGCGAACCATTCGGCCATGCGCGCGGCGACGCGCCTGGGCTGCTCGACCATATCGCAGACCATCCAGTCGAGCGGTTGCGCCGGTTGCCAGGTGAAGCCATCGGCCCGGACATGGCGGATCAGGCCGGTGGCGAGGCAGGTTTCGTTGAGCGGGCCGTTGTCGATCGCAGTGACGTGTACGCCTTGCCTGGCCAGCACCCAACTCCAGCCGCCGGGCGCGGCGCCAAGGTCCGCTGCCTTCATGCCGGGCTTGAGCCAGCGCGCGCGTTCGTCCGTGTCCAGCAAGGTTTGCAGCGCTTCGTCGAGCTTGAGCGCCGAGCGGCTGGGCGCTTCCTTCGCCAGACGCAGGCGCGGGATGCCGAGCGGCCAGGGCGAACTGTCGTCGACGACGCTGCGGGCGAGCAGGGCGTGATCGCCGGCGAGAAACACCACATGCAGGCGCGGCAGGAAAGGGTTCAGGCCGGGCGTCAGCAGGTTCTGCTTGCGCAGCGCCGGGCGCAGCGCATTGCCGAAGCTGCGCGCGAGGCCCGCGAGTTGTTTGGCCTCATCCGAATCCGGATGCTCGACCCACAGGTCGCCGTAGCGCTCGCCGCGGGCACGCAGTAGCTCCAGCATCGGCCCGAGGCGATCCTGCGGCGGCAGCGCATCCAGGTCGGCAAAGGCCAACAACTTCTGGCGTGCGAAGATCAGATCGCGGAACGGCAGGGCGTGATCCAGCGCCGTTGCCGCGTCGTGGTCCAGGCCGGCGAAGCGCACGAAGCCGCTGCCGCGCTCGGTCTGCGGATAACCGGCGTATCCCAGCGCGCCGGCGCGCTCGGCGACTTCTGCGGCGAGTTCGGGCTCGAAGCCGGGGCGGCAAAACAGCACGAGCGGGGTGCAGTCCACGCAGCATCCTTGCACAGGGTTGGCGCCGGGGTCGTCGGTCGCAGTGGCCATCTTGGGCAAGTACGAGCCGGTGCGAAAGGGCATGGCTCGCGTCGGCCGAACTCCAGGGGTTGCACGAGGACCCCGCGACGTGCGGGCGGTTTGGCCCGTTTCCTGCTTGACGCCACTTGCTTGCCCTCGTGGTCCGGCTCGCTTATGGTGCGGGACATCCCGATGGGGTAGGCCGCGGGGGCGGTAATGCGCGTCGGTATCTGACGCCATCGGGTATCTCGAGCAGGAGCGCAGCGCCAGGTTTTACTGGCGTGGGCAAAGCGCTTTCTTGCCGCAGGCAAGCGGCAATGCGGGTTCATTTCAGAAGGGAGAGCGGTCCATGAATGTCGCAAGGATTCAATCCGGAGGGCGGCGAACAGCGCGCCTGGTATCGATGGTTTCGGCCTTGGTGTTCGCCGCGGGCGCTTCGGCGCAGCGCGCGCCGGACCAGGCCTTGCCCTACGTGCAGTTCGTGGAGCGTGTCTCCGACCAGGCAGCGGGCGTCGCCCCGACGCCAGCGTCGATCGACCAGAACTCGTCGCAGCTGAACACGCTGCCGGTGCGGGGCGACTGGTACTACATCGTGCAGCTCTCCGAGCCGCCGCTGGCCCAGTACCGCGGCGGGATCAACGGCCTGTCGGCGCCGCCGCGGCTGCCCAATCGCGGCGGCCGCCTCGATGTCCGCTCGGCGCAGGCGCGTTCCTACGTGGCGCACCTGAAGTCGCGCCAGGAAACTTTCCTCACCCAATTGCGCCAGCGCTTCAACGCGCAGGTTCCGACGCTGCAGAGCTATCAGCACGCATTCAATGGCGTGGTGGCCAAGCTCTCGCGCGAACAGGCCTCGGAAGTGGCCAAGCTGGCGGAAGTGAAGCTGGTCGAGCCGGTCGCCACCTACCAACTCGACACCGATGTCGGCCCCGGCTTCATCGGCGCGCCGGCGATCTGGAACGGCACCGCCACCGGCGGCGCGCCCGGTTCGCGCGGCGAAGGCATCGTGCTCGGCATCATCGACAGTGGCGTGAACTGGGAGAGCCCCTCGTTCGCCGGCACCGGGCCCGTGGACGGCTACGTCCACGTCAATCCGCTGGGTGCGGGCAACTACCTCGGCCTGTGCGACACCTTGCCGGCCGATCCGGATGTCGGACCGAACTGCAACAACAAGCTGATCGGTGCCTACGCCAAGTCGTTCGACTTCGTGCAGCAGGTCAATTTCGAGTGCGCCAATCCGAACGACCCGGGCAATGAGCTGGGGCTCGACCCCGCCACTTGCGCGGCGATTGGCGTGCCCTTGCTCGATTTCCCGAACGCGCTGGATCAGGACGGGCACGGCAGCCATACCGCCAGCACCTCCGGCGGCAACGTCGTGAACATCAACTACAGCGGCAATGCGCTGCAGGTCGCGGGCGTGGCCAACCACGCCAACATCGTGGCCTATGACGTCTGTCATACGAACACCGCCGGTCAGGGCAGCTGCTTCAACTTCGCCACGCTCGCGGCGATCGAGCAGGTAGTCGAGGACGGCATCGTCGACGTGATCAACTACTCCATCGGCGGCGGCTCGCAACCGTGGACCGAGGCCAACAGCCTCGCCTTCCTCGCGGCGGTCGATGCGGGTGTGTTCGTGTCGGCTTCGGCCGGCAACAGCGGCCCCGCCGCAAGCAGCGTCGGCCATCGTTCGCCATGGGTGTCCACGGTAGCTGCGTCCACCCATACGCGTGGTGCATTCACCCTGCGCCTGACCGCGAATGGCACGGTGGTGCCGACCACGCCGGCCGTGACCGGTTTGCCCTTGTTCCTCGGAACGGCGGGCAGCGCGCACACCAGCGCGTTCGTCAACGCGCCGTTGCTGATCAGCGCCGGCATCAATACCACCACCGATGGCTGCGCGGCATTCCCCGCGAACGCCTTCGCAGGTGCGGTGGCGGTGATCCGTCGCGGCGGCTGCAGCTTCACCATAAAATCCCAGAACGCCTTGGCGGCAGGTGCCACGGCGGTGATCATCGCCAACAATGCAGCCGGCAACATTGCGCCGGGCGCACAAGGCGCCCCTGTGTCCATCCCGGTGTTCGGCCTGGCCCAGGCGCCAGCCAACGCGCTGCGCGACTACGTGAATGTCGACAACGCCACCGGCACGGCCAGCGTCTCGATTCCGGTCAACGCCGTTGCCGATGCGGTCCAGGGCGATGTGATGGCCTCGTTCAGCTCGCGTGGCCCGTCCACGTTCGAAGCGCTTAAGCCGGACATCACCGGCCCCGGCGTGAACATCCTGGCAGCCTATGCCGGCGACACCACGACGCCAGGCAGCGCCTCCGATCCCGCCGCGTATGACGTGATCAGCGGCACCTCGATGTCGAGCCCGCACAACGCAGGCGCAGCGGCGCTGGTGCGTGCGATCCACCCGGACTGGACCGTGGCCGAGGTCAAGTCGGCGATGATGCTGACCTCCAAGCGCAGCGGCATCGTGAAGGAAGACGGGATGACGGCGGCCACGCCGTTCGACCGCGGCGCGGGTCGCATGGATCTCAACGTCGCGGCCGAATCGGGCCTCGTGATGGACGAAACGCCGCTCCGGATGTTCCAGGCCAATCCGGCCGACGGCGGTGATCCGTCCAGCCTTAACGTGGCGAGCCTGCAGAGCAATGCCTGCGTGGGCACCTGCACCTGGACGCGCAAGGTGCGCAGCGTCGCCTCGACGCCGGTGACCTATAACTCCAGCTTCTCCACCACCAGCGGCGTTACCGCGACGGTCACGCCGGCGGTGTTCACCATCAACCCGGGCCAGACCGTGACCTTGACGATCGAAGCCGATGTCTCGGCCGCGACGTTCAACCAGTTCAGCTTTGGTGATGTGGTGTTGACGCCGAACATCATCGGATCTGGTACGCCGCACGTGGAAACGGTGACGCCTGGTGCGCCGCTCCCCATACCTGAAACCTACACGGGTGGCTTCGACAACGCCGGCATGGCTTGTGTCGACATCGACACGACCGGCGATGTGTCCGGACTGGTCGCGAATGTCGAAGTCACTGCCGCCATGTCACATACATGGATCGGAGACATGGTGCTCAAGTTCGGTTCGCCCACTGGCAGTGTGCTAGGCGTAATGAGCCGGCCGGCATTGGCGGACGCGAATGACGATGGTTCGGATTGTTGCGGCGACAGCAGCAACCTGCTGACGACCTTCCCGATTACCTTCCGCGACGGCGCGCCGACCTCGGCTGAAGCGATGGGCACCGGGATCAATACTAGCGGCGTAGTTTGCCGCGATGGCGGTACTCCGTGCGTCTATGCCCCGGCGCCCGGCTCGATTGCCACGCCGCCTTCCAATTTCGCCGGATTCCGGGGTCAGAATGCCGAAGGGGTCTGGACCTTCTGCGCTGGTGACGTCGGTTCGCCGGATGCAGGAACCGTGGCCTCGGTCACGCTTACGCTCGAGCCCGGGACGCTGCCCGCCCCCGAAGCCCACCTGCCCATGGCCGTCTTCGCGATCGAAGCCGCCCCGGAGATCACCCTGACTCCCGCCAGCGTCACTGCCAATGGCGTGGAGAACGGTCCGGTGGTCACCACGAACCTCGCGATCGGCAACGACGGCTTCGTGCCCCTGAACTGGAACGAGAGCCCCATCGCCGGCACGGTCACGGTCTGGCAGCAGGCCGAAGACAACACCAACGGCATCGTTTCCGACTTCTTCCAGGGCGACAACACCGGTGCCTATTCGGCCAGCGATTTCACCGTCGGTGCCGCCAGCACCCTGACGGAAATCTTCACGCCAGGCTTCGACAATACGGCGTCGCTCGCGGCGCAGCCTTCGGTGACCTGGGCGATCTACCCCGATGCGGCGGGTGTGCCTGCGGGCGATCCCGAAACCAATCCGGGACCGGCCTTGTGGAGCTACACCGCGACCATCGGCGACCCTGAACTGGACATCACCGGCGATAACCTCACGCTCGACCTGCTGGCTGCGGGCGAGAATGTGGTTCTGGCCCCGGGCACGTACTGGCTGACCGTGTTCCCGACCTACACCAACGCTTTGGCCGCGGGGAACCGCTGGAACTGGTCGCAAGGCGTGGTGGCGGGTGCCGAGACGCACCTGATCTCGCCGACGTTGTTCGGTGGCGTTCCGGCTTGGACCTCACTGAGTGGGCTCGGCGTCGCCTTCACCGACACCGCCTTCCGCATTACCGGTTCGGTTGGGGCCTGCGGCGCACCGTGGCTGAGCATCGCGCCCACCAGCGGCACGGTCGTGCCCGACGCCAGTCAGAACGTCGTGGTCAGCCTCAACCCCACCGGACTGAGCGCAGGCACCTACAACGCCCTGGTATGCGTCGCGAGCAATGATCCGGCGACGCCGATCGCGGTGGTGCCGGTGACCTTCAACGTGGCGGCACCGCCCACCAACCCGACCGCAGCCGGCGCGGCCAGCCCGGCGGCGCGAGGCGCAACCGAGACCAGCCTCCTGACGGTGACGGTGGTGCCGGGCACGAGCCCGACCAGCAGCGGCGTGACGGTCACGGCCAACCTCAGCAGTATCGGCGGCAGCGCCACCCAGGCCTTCCTCGACAACGGCCTGAACGGCGACGCCTCCGCGGGTGACGGTACCTACTCGTACCAGGCCACGGTCGCGGCGGGCAGTGCCGTGGGTGCCACCAGCTTTGCCGTCGCAGTGCAGGATGCGCAGAGCCGCAGCGCGACCACGTCGATCGCGTTCGAGGTGCTGGCGGCCACCAACCCGAGTGGAATCGGCGCGGCTTCGCCCGCCAGCGTCCCGCTGGGTGGCAGCACGGTGCTGACGGTCGATACCACGGGTGGTGCGAATCCGCCCAGCACCGGCCTTTCGGTGACGGTGGACCTGAGCAGCATCGGTGGCAGCGCAACCCAGGCCTTCGTCGATGACGGCAGCGGCGGTGACGCCTCGGCCGGCGACGGCGAGTTCACGTTCACCGCCAACATCCCGGTGAACGCGGTCCCGGGGGCGAAGTCCTTGCCGGCCACGATCAACGACGCCCAGGCGCGCAGCGGCAACACCACGATCGCGCTGACGCTGACCTCGATCGCCGGGCCGAGTGGCACCGGCGTGGCCGCCCCGTCGGCGGTGGCGTCCGGCGGCACCGCGCTCCTGACGGTGACGGTGACCTCGGGCAGCCCGGTCAGCACCGGCGTGACGGTGACGGTGGACCTGACAGCGGTCGGCGGTTCGGCGACGCAGGCGATGTTCGACGATGGCACCAATGGCGACATGACGCCGGGCGACAACGTGTACAGCGTGTCCGCACCGATCACGGCCGCCGACGGCAGCTACAACCTGACCGCCACGATCCGTGACGCCCAGGCGCGCTCGGCCACCGCCGTGATCCAGCTCGGCGTGGGTGACGGCATCTTCGGGCACGGCTTCGAAGACTGACCGCTTGCATCGGCCGCAAGGCCAGCAACGGCACGGGGCGCTACGGCGCCCCGTGTCGTTTTCGTCATCCGAATGGCTGCAAGCGCCGCGTGATGCGCCGACGCGCAGCGCCGCGCCGATGAGTGACGCTCAGTAGTGCTTGCCGCCGTGCTCGGCGTAATAGCGCAGCACGTCGCGCGCCGATTCGCGCATCACGCCATCGCGCACGGCGATGCCGCGGCGTTCGAGTTCGCCGCGCCAGTCGGCGGGCAAGGGGCCTTCATCGAACTCGGTCAGTTCCATCACGTCGGCGGCGCTGGCGCCGATCAGGAGTTCGTCGATGCCGGCCCAGAACGTGGCGCCGTAGCACATGCAGCAGGGTTGCGCCGATGTGGCCAGCACGATGCAGTCGCCGGTTTCGTTGAGGCGCGCGCGCTGGGTGCGGGCCTGGGCGGTCATGTAGGCCATCATCTCGGCGTGTGCGACCGAGCAGGTCTGCGGCACCACGCGATTGACTCCGACACTGAGCAAGCGTCCGTCGCTCGCAAACACGGCCGCGCCGAAGGGGCCGCCGCTGCCGTGCTCGACATTGCGACGCGAGAGCTGGATCGCGAGCGCGACCTTGGCCTCGTCGTCGGGGTAGCGCCGGCCGGCGTCCACTTCGTCGTGGATCCACGGCGGCAGGGTGAGGTGGGTCTGGGCGTAGAGCATGCGGAGTCCGCTCCTATTGCAGTTGCGCGGCGCCGCTCGGGCCGCTCACGGCGGTGCAACGACTCTCGATGCAGTCGCAGCTGGCGATGGCGGGGAAACCACACACGCCCATGCGTCCTTCCTTCTCGCATTCGGCCTTCACCTGCTCAGGGAAGGTCGGGCTGTCCTTGTTGACGCAGGCCGGGTAGTAGCCGCAGCAGTTGCCGATGTCCTTCACCTGGCAATCGGAAGGCAGCTTGCAGCCGTAGTACACGCCGTTCCGGGTCAGCAGGTCTTCGGGCGCGCGGTGCGCGAGGTCGGGGGCGGCGGGAGCTGGAGTCGCGGCGGGCGCTGAATTTGCTGCGGGCGCCGCCGCAAGGGGTTGCGCAGCGGGCGCGCAGGCGACGAGCAATGCCCACATGGTCATTCCCGCGAAAGCGGGAATCCAGCGTCGTCGGACGCAGGGAAGAAACGCCACTGGATTCCCGCTTTCGCGGGAATGACGGGTGATGTGTGCCTTCACCTCAACCTCCCTGCTTCGCCCAGGTGTCGCGCAGCGTGACGCTGCGGTTGAACACGGGACGCGCCGTGCTGTGGTCGCGGCGATCGGCGACGAAGAAACCGGTGCGCTCGAACTGCAGCGCGGTTTCCGGCGCCACGTTTGCGGCGGCGGGTTCGATGTAAGCGGTCACTACCCGGCGCGAGTCCGGATTCAGATGATCCTTGTAGGTCTTGCCGTCACTGTCGGCGTCCGGGTCGGGCACGCTGAACAGCCGATCGTAGAGCCGCACTTCGGCCGCGATCGCGTGCCTCGCGCTGACCCAGTGGATCGTGCCTTTCACCTTGCGATCCGCGCCCGAACCACCGGGACGCGTGTCGGGATCGAGCGTGGCGCGTACTTCACGCACCAGATCCCCGTCTTTCACCACCTCGACGCATTTCACGATACCCACGCCGCGCAGCCGCACCTCGCCGCCCGGCACGAGCCGGTGGAATCCCTTGGGTGGAATCTCCTGGAAATCCTCGCGCTCGATCCACAACTCGCGTGAGAACGGTACCGCGCGGGTGCCGAAGCTCTCGTCTTTCGGGTGGTTCGGGAAAGTGAGCGTTTCTTCATGCGCGGCATCGAGGTTGGTCAGCACCAGCTTGAGCGGATCCAGCACCGCAAGGCGGCGTGCCGCGCGTGCGTCCAGGTCTTCGCGCAGGCAGCCTTCCAGCACCGAGTAGTCGATCAGCGAGTTCTGCTTGCTGATGCCGACACGCTCGGCGAACAGGCGCAATGCGCTCGCGGTGAAGCCGCGGCGGCGCACGCCCTGCAACGTCGGCAGGCGCGGATCGTCCCAGCCGTCGACGAGGTTCTCCTGCACCAGCGCCATGAGCTTGCGCTTGCTCATCACGAGGTAGTTGAGGTTGAGGCGCGAAAACTCGATCTGGCGCGGCTTGGCCGCCTGGTTGGGCAGGCCGGCGTCGAGCAGCGGCTGGAGCAGGTCGGAGTTGTTCGCGAGATCGACCTTGTCCACGCACCAGTCGTAGAGCGGGCGGTGGTCCTCGAACTCGAGCGTGCAGAGCGAATGGGTGATGCCTTCCACCGCGTCGGACAGCGAGTGCGCGTAGTCGTACATCGGGTAGATGCACCAGGCCGCGCCGGTGTTCTGGTGCTCGACGTGCTTGATCCGGTACAGCGCCGGGTCGCGCAGGTTGATGTTGCCCGAGGCCATGTCGATCCTGGCGCGCAGGGTACGCGCACCATCCGCGAACTCGCCGGCACGCATGCGGCGGAACAGGTCGAGGTTCTCCCCCACGCTGCGCTCGCGATACGGCGAGTTGCGACCCGGTTCGGTCAGGGTGCCGCGATAGGCGCGCACGTCCTCGGCGCTGAGGTCGCAGACATAGGCATCGCCCTGCCGGATCAGTTTTTCGGCGGCGAGGTAGAACACGCCGAAATAATCCGAGGCATGGCGCAACTCGGCCCAGTCGAAACCCAACCAGCGCACGTCCTCCTTGATCGCCTCGACGTACTCGGGATCTTCCTTGGCCGGGTTGGTGTCGTCGAAGCGCAGGTTGCACAGGCCGCCGAAATCCGCGGCGATGCCGAAGTCGATGCAGATCGCCTTGACGTGGCCGATGTGCAGATAGCCGTTGGGTTCGGGCGGGAAGCGGGTGCGGATGGCCTGGTGTTTCCCGCTGGCGAGGTCATCGCGCACGATCTGGCGGATGAAATCCTGCTTGCCGGGCGCCGGAGCATCGGGGGTGTGGCGCTCGGTGGCGGTGGCGGTCGATGGGGCGGCAGCGGCGTGGTTCATGGAGCGCGGATCGGGGGAAAGACCGCTAGTTTAGCCGCTGCAGGAAAGCCCGTGCCGGTCCCGGCCCGCCGGTATTTCCCGTATGCTCGGGCCAGTGCCCGACGGGCGACATCGAGCCTGGCGTCCATGCGCGTGATTTATGAAGCCGAGAACGTGATCGACGCGCATCTGGTGAAGGGCATGCTCGAGGCCGAGGAGATTCCGGCCTATGTGCGCGGCGAGCACCTGACCGGCGGCATCGGCGAACTGCCCGTGATGGGCCTCGTGGCGGTGTGCGTGGCCGACGTCGATCTGGCGGCAGCCGAGCGCGTGATCGCGGTCTGGCGTAGCGAACCCGAGCGCGCGCCGGACGGGCGCTGGGATGCGGAGCCTGATCCCGCCTATTGAGGCTTTCGCGTCCGGTTCTGCACCACCTTGCAATCCGCAGTCGATCCGATCGATCGCTTGAGCCGCGAGCCGCCATCCGCGAGGATGGAGCGGTAACGATTCCTCGGGGAGTTCCACATGTCGTCCCTCGTACTGGTCATCGGCAACAAGAACTACTCGTCCTGGTCGCTGCGGCCCTGGTTGTTCCTGCGCCAGAGTGGCCTGGCCTTCGAAGAGCGTCGCCTGCCGCTGGATACGCCGCAGTTTCGCAGCGAGATCGCCCGTTGGTCACCCAGCTTGCGGGTGCCGGTGCTGCACGACGGCGATCTTGCGATCTGGGATTCGCTGGCGATCTGTGACTACGCCAGTCGCGTCCACTTGCAAGGCCGCGGCTGGCCGCGCGAACGGCGCGCACTGGCGGCGGCCCTGAGCGCCAGTGCCGAGATGCATTCGGGTTTCGGTGCCTTGCGCAGCCAGTTGCCGATGAACTGCCGGCGTCGCCCCGATGCGTATCGGTGGGATGCGGACGCACAACGTGACATCGACCGGGTGCAGGCCTTGTGGCGCGAATTGCGCGGCGCGCATGGGGCGGGCGGCAATTTCCTGTGTGGCGAGTTCGGCATCGTCGATGCGATGTTCGCCCCTGTCGCACTGCGCTTTCGCGGCTATGGCGTGGACTGCGACCCGGTGTCGAAGGCCTATCGCGATGCCCTGCTTGGCTTGCCCGCATTGCGCGAATGGGATGCCGCCGCGGCCGCGGAAGCCGAGCAGATCGAGAAATACGAAGCGCTCGCGCGCTGAAGCGATCGACTGTCGTTGGCGAGCAGTTCAGCCTCGGGCGCGACCCTCCATCGCGCCCGGGAAGCCCTCGCCGTGGCCAAGTTCGTCCAACCAGGCGGACATCCATGCATAGACAGCCCTGACATTATCTTCGGTATGCACCGCGACCTCGAATGTATTCGGACCGCTGGTGGGCGGCACGATGACGAGCTCGGGAAACTTGTTACGAAACCGAGCGGCGTAGGTTTGCCACGTCGATCCGAAATCCCCCCGCGATAGGTGCTCAACCAGCAGGTCTTGACAGATCGCCAGGCGGAGGCCGGATGTATGGGCACGCCAGGTGAAGTCGATGTCGTACAGGTGGAACCCGTCGAATGCCGTTTCATCGAAGCGAACAGACGAGAAGACATTGCGGTTCGCCGCGATAAACACGCCATCGAGCACTTGGGCTGGCGCAACCACAGGACCGTACGCGCCCGCGATAGTGGGCAAGTACGTGTTGCCCTCGCGGTAAGTGATCCAGCCGTGCGAGTCTGGCGGACCTGACCAAAGCGCAGCCGGGCCTTGGCAGCGGCTCGACCCTGCGACGCCGATGATGTCGAAACGTGAGAGGTGGTCCCGAAGGCGAGAGGAGAAATCAGGCGCCAGGATCCTGATGTCGTCGTGGCACAACACGATGATCTCGCCTACGGCACGTTCCAGTCCGCGGTTGTACGCCTCAGCAAGCGAACGTGCGTCGCCAATGTGGACCAACTCCCAGTTCTCAAGCCGGGTAGCAAGATTTTCCCGCAGCCGCGACAGCCTGGCCGGGTCCACGCTGCAACAAATCACTGAAACGAGCTGCGTGTCGCACCCGCCCTCTGGCAGAGGCACGTTGACCGTGGGCAGGGGCTCACCTCGCAAAACGGCGTCCATCGCGCATCGCAAGGCCTGGTGCAAGGCCTCAACTCTTTCGGGCTGACATCGTGCAGCGCGAAGGAAGTACGGGCCGGCCCGCCATGGTTGTGATTTCTTCAGCGCCAGTCCAAGCCCGAATGCCGCGTCGGGATGCGTAGGCCGCTGCTGCAGCACCTGCTGGTACGCCGCGATGGCCTCGTCCAGCTTTCCCATCGCGTTCAAGGTGCTGGCCAACTGGATCAGCGGCGCGGGCTCCAGTGGAAGGCGCCGGTGCAATTCACTCAGAATCTCGAACGACCCCGTCAGGTTGCCTTCAGCGCGCGCGACAACGCCATTCAGGAGATCCGCATTGGGATGCCGTGGGTGCAAGCGCAACAGCGCATTGGTACGCGCCCGAGCCTCGGACACCTCGTTGCGCCGCAATGCTATGGACACAAGCTCGAACTCGCGATGCATGCAATCTCTCAACACACGGCCGCGGTCTTGCGGGCTTCGCCCGACAAGACCGCAGAGTTTCCTACGCTAGAGACAAGGCCCTTCGTCCATCCATCCGTTCTGACAATACATGCCGTTGCCGTTCGGCACTGCCTCGACGGAGGCTGCCGCCGACATCGTGCAGGCTGACACGCCACCGAAGTAGTCGACTACGCCTGCGTCGGCATAGCCGCCGGCCTGGACCGTCGTCTCCTCATGGTCGAATAGCGTGACGCCACCTCCGACACGATATGCCTCTGCCGAGAGATGGAAAGTTCCTTCCCAGTGGGGGCCGGCTCCGTCAGGTTCAGCATGAATTCCTGCAAAGGCCTGAGCTGCGCTGAATCCGTCGTAGTAGCCAACCACGATATTGACCAAGTGCCCGCAGTAGGGTTCGCTGTTCAGTTCCGTAGGAGCTTTTGCCCGGTTTGATACGGTATGCCGGTGCTCGATCGACGTGATGGCTGCCTGGAGCCGTTCGATTCTGCTATCGAATATTGCAATATCTTTCGGCATCAGGTTTGCGCTTCGCGACGCCTCCTTGCGAAGGTTCTTCAAATAGCCCAAGCGATACTTCATGCCGCCGAGACCAAACATGAAAGTTCTTGCGTGGTCACCCCGTTGAACGCGATACACGCCTTCAACAACCTTGGTGGCGTCTGGATACGATGCGTAGATCTCTGCTTCGGTGCGTGGAATTGCAGTCGTCAATGGCGCTTGAGCCATTGCACAGCTGGCTGCAGCCGTCAGGGTAAATGCGAACAGGAGCCTACGTGCGAAGTGCGAAGTGCGAAGTGCGAAGTGCGAAGTGCGAAGTGCGAAGTGCGAAGTGCGAAGTGCGAAGTGCGAAGTGCAATCGTCATAGCCCCATCTCCCGATGTCCTGCCCGAAGTGTTCGGGCTCGAGCAGTATGAGCGACGGAGAACTCTCGCGGCAAGACGGATTCGATACCTTTACGAGCGCCATTACGCGGATCAACGCGAAGCATGCTTTGATGAGAAATCGCGCTCGGTGATGCAAGTTGCTCGGTCGCGGGCGTCATTGCGTTGCGGAGCCGGCGCGGTCAGGCCGTGCGCTTGCTTCGAGCCGGCAGTGGCGACGGCGTGGCGGTGGTGTCGAACAAGGCCGGAGGCAGCGCCCGGAACACCGCGGCCAGCTGCAACAGGAATTCGCCCAGCGCCGAGCTCTTGCGCCACACCATCGCGATGCGGCGGCTCGGTGGAGTGCCGCGGAAGGGCAGCAGGCGGATCGCGTCCGAGCGCGGTACCGGGGCTTGCACCGCCAGTGCCGGCAGCAAGGTGATGCCGACGTTCGCGGCCACCATCTGACGCAGCGTTTCCAGGCTGGTGGCACGGAAGCCGGTCTTCTCGCCGGCGCCGGCCAGCGCGCAGACGTCGAGCGCCTGATCGCGCAGGCAATGGCCGTCTTCGAGCAACAGCAGGCTCTCGTGCGCGAGGTCCTTCATGGTCACGGCAGGGCGTTGTGCGAAAGGGTGCGTCTCGGGCACGGCTAGCAGGAACGGCTCCTCGAACAGGAACTCGACGTGCAGTTGTTCGTCGTGCAGCGGCAGCGCCAGCACCCCGGCGTCGAGCCGGCCTTCGCGCAGCTGGCGCAGGATGACTTCGGTCTTTTCTTCCACCAGCAGCAGCTCCAGGCGTGGAAACTCCGTGCGGAGGCGGGGAATCACGTGCGGCAGCAGATAGGGCCCGAGCGTCGGAAACAGACCGAGGCGCACGGTGCCGGCCTGGGGGTCGCGGCTGCGACGCGCGCTCTCCTTCATCTGCTCCACTTCGGCCACGACGCGGCGCGCGCGCTCGGCGATGTCGCGACCCACCGGAGTCAGCATCACCCGCCGCGGCGCGCGTTCCACCAGCGCCACGCCAAGCTCGTCCTCCAGCTTTCTGATCTGGGTGGACAGCGTGGGCTGGCTGACGAAGCAGGCTTCGGCGGCGCGACCGAAATGACGCTGGTCGGCCAGCGCAATGAAGTAGCGCAGGTCGCGCAGGTTCATCGGCTCAGGCCGCGAGCGCCGCCGCGGACTCGCCCGAAGGTGCGCTGCTGCGGATCAGGTGATCGAAGGCGGACAGGGCCGCCGTGGATCCACCACCCATGGCCACCACGATCTGCTTGAAGGCTTCAGTGGTGGCGTCGCCGGCGGCGAACACGCCCGGCACGCTGGTATGGCCGCGATCATCGATCACGATCTCGCCACGCGGGCTCAGTTCGATCGATCCCTTCAGCCATTCGGTGTTCGGCAGCAGGCCGATCTGCACGAACACGCCGGAAAGCTCGATCTGGTGCGACTCGCCGCTGCCGCGGTCGGTGTAGAGCAGGGCCTGCAGGGTGCTGCCGTCGCCGCGCATCTGGGTGGTCTGCGCGTTCACGTGCACGCTGGCGTTGGGAAGGCTGCGCAGCTTGCGTTGCAACACTTCGTCCGCGCGCAGTTTGCCGTCGAATTCCAGCAGGGTGACGTGTTCGACGATGCCGGCCAGGTCGATCGCCGCTTCCACGCCGGAATTGCCACCGCCGATGACGGCTACCTTCTTGCCCTTGAACAGCGGGCCGTCGCAGTGCGGGCAATAGGTCACGCCCTTGTTGCGGTAGTCGGCTTCGCCCGGCACGCCGGTTTGCCGCCAGCGCGCGCCCGGCGCCAGTACCACCGACTTCGCGCGCAAGGTGGCGCCGCTTTCCAGCTCGATGCCGGTCAATGCGCTGTCATCGTCTGCACGATGCAGGGCGCGGGCGCGCTGCGAGGTAATCACGTCCACGCCGTAGCTGCGCACGTGCGCTTCCAGCGCCGCGGCAAGCTTCGGGCCTTCGGTGTATTCGACCGAGGGAAAGTTCTCGATCGCCATCGTGTCCTGCACCTGGCCGCCGAAGCGTTCGGCCACGAGGCCGGTGCGGATGCCCTTGCGCGCGGCATAGATCGCCGCGGCCGCGCCGGCCGGGCCGCCGCCCACCACCAGCACTTCGTAGGGCTCGCGCTCGGCCAGCGCTTGCGCCGCGCGCGCGGCGGCTCCGGTGTCGAGCCTGGCGAGGATCTGTTCGATGCTCATGCGACCGGCGTCGAACTCCGCGCCGTTCATGTAGACCGTCGGTACGGACAGGATCTGTTTGGCCTCGACTTCGGCCTGGAACAGCGAGCCATCGATGGCAACGTGCCGGATGCGCGGGTTCAGTACGCTCATGGCATTCAGGGCCTGCACCGTGTCCGGGCAGCTCTGGCAATGCAGCGACATGTAGGTTTCGAATCGGTAGTCGCCATCGAGTGCGCGGATCTGGTCGGCCAGCGCCGCGTCGATCTTCACCGGATGCCCGCCCACCTGCAGCAGCGCCAGCACCAGCGAGCTGAACTCGTGCCCGAGCGGAATGCCGGCGAAGCGCACCGCGATGTCGGTGCCGCGACGCACGATGGCGAATGAAGGCGTGCGCGCATCGGGGGCTTCGCGCAGCAAGACCGTGTCGGACAGCGACGCGATGTCTTCGAGCAGCGCGCGCAGTTCGCGCGAAGCCTCGCCGGCATCGAGCGAAGCCACCAGGTCGATGGGCTGCACCAGCTTTTCGAGGTAGGCGCCGAGCTGCGCCTTCAGGGATTCGTCGAGCATGGGGGAACTCCGGGATTCGGAATGGGATCGGGTGGGAGACTTGCGCCAAGCACCGCGCGGGCGATTCGCGCAAACCTCCCGCTGCGGGAGGTTGCGGCGGCGACCGGCAAGAACGCCGGTCGCCGCGCGGAGGGTCAGATCTTGCCGACCAGGTCGAGCGAGGGCTTGATCGTCTTGTCGCCGTCCTTCCACTTGGCCGGGCAGACTTCGTTCGGGTGGCCGGCGACGTACTGCGCGGCCTTGAGCTTGCGCAGGGTTTCCTTCACGTCGCGCGCGATGGCGTTGTCGTGGATCTCGAGCGTCTTGATCACGCCTTCGGGATTGATGATGAAGGTGCCGCGCAGCGCCAGGCCCGCTTCCTCGATGTGCACGTCGAAGGCACGCGTGAGGGCGTGGGTCGGGTCGCCCACCAGCGGGAACTGCGCCTTGCCCACGGCCGGCGAGGTTTCGTGCCAGACCTTGTGCGAGAAGTGGGTGTCGGTGGTGACGATGTAGACCTCGGCACCGGCCTTCTGGAACTCGCCGTAGTGTTCGGCCGCGTCTTCCACTTCGGTCGGGCAGTTGAAGGTGAAGGCCGCCGGCATGAAGATCACGACCGACCACTTGCCCTTGAGCGTGGCATCCGTGACTTCGACGAACTTGCCGTTGTGGAAGGCGGTGGTCTTGAACGGTTTGACGGCGGTGTTGATCAGGGACATTGCGATTTCCTCGGTTGGGGTCGGCAGAGCCGGCATCGCGGGCTTGCGATTGGCTGCGGGCGCCATGGTAGGCGCGACCCATAGGCAGAGCAAATCGATTGTTGGCATGTATTCGATAGTCTATGGCTATCGAAACCGGGTGAGTCCAGGCGGGCGAGTGGGCACACCCGCGACGGTGCAAAAGGTTCAGTGCGAACGCACGAATTCGATCAGGTCGGCGCGGGTCGGGGCGTAGCGCGGCGAGCGCAGCCCGCTCAGGATGCGGATGTGGCCGAGGCCGGGGTATTCGAGATAGGTCACGTCGCTGCCGGCGTCGCGCAGGCGCGCGGAAAAGCGGCGGCTGTTGCGCGGCCACACCAGCTTGTCGTCGCTGCCGTGCAGCAAAAGCATCGGCGGTTCGTCGCCGTCGACGAAGTTGACCGGTTGCGACTCGGGCCACTGCGCTTCCGGCCCGAACAGGGTTTGCAGGTCGGCGTCGGTGAGCGGCAGGAAGTCGTACGGCCCGGCGATGCCGATCACCCCACGCAGATCGCGCGGATGCATCCCGACCTGCGCCAGGTAGCGCGCGTCGGTGGCCAGCAGCGCGGCCAGGTGCGCGCCGGCGGAGTGCCCGGCCAGGAACAGGCGCGTCGGGTCGCCGCCCAATTCGCGCGCATGCGCCTGCACCCAGGCCGTGGCGGCGGCCGCATCGTGCACGAACGCGGGGAAGCGCACCTGCGGGAACTGGCGGTAGTCGGCCACCACCGCGAGCACGCCCTGTGCCGCCAGCGCGTCGCCGACGAAGGCGTAATCCGCGCGGCGTCCGCCCTGCCAGCGCCCGCCATAGAAGAACAGCACCACCGGCGCGTCCTTGGGCGCGACCGGGCGATAGATGTCCAGGGCCTGCATCGGGTCCGGCCCGTAGGTGGCGCTCGCGCTCGCCTCGGGTTCGCCGGCATTGATCGCAGCAAAGAACAGGCGCTGGCAGCCGGAGCTGGCCAACAGCAGCGCGAGCAGCGGCAGCAGGAGCGATCGGGGCATGCGCACGCGTCGACGGTCTGGATGGCTAAGCTATCATCGCGCCTTGGCGTGATGGGGATGCGAACGGGCAGGACATGCAGACCGGCGAGACTACCGAATCGAATGGAACGCCCTTTGCCGCGGTGCCCGAACGCAGCAGCGCCGACCACCTCCTGCGGCTGGTGCAGCAGCACCACGTGCAGTTGTCCACCATGGCCGACACCAAGGCCAACATCATCATCACGGTGTCGTCGATCGTGTTGACCCTGGTGCTGGGGCGGGTCACCGATCCGGACCTGCGCACCGGCCTGATCGTGCTGGGCATCTTCACCCTCATGGCCTTGTTGCTGGCGATCCTTGCGGTGTTGCCCAAGTTCCGGGGTGCGACCAAGGTGACCGGGCCGTTGCCGCCCGGATTCAACGTGCTGTTCTTCGGCCACTTCGCCGGCCTGGATCGCGAGCGCTTCCTGCGCGAGATGGCGGCGAAAATGATGCCAGGCGTGGCCTACGAAACCGTGGTGCGCGATGTATACAGCCTTGGCACCTATCTGGCCGCGCACAAGTATCCCTACTTGCGCCTGAGCTACCTGTTCTTCCTCGCCGGCTTCGTGCTGGCCTGCCTGGTGCAGGGCTGGCACCTCGTCGCCGCGTGAAGCGCGGCCTCAGTCGCCTTCGAAACCGTTGCTGAAGATGTCGTCCGACGGCAGCGCGGTCCAGAAGCCGCCGCCGAGACGATACGGCCCGCCATTGAGCTGCGGTACCGCGTCCGCTTGACCGACGGTTCCGGTCAACACGAATTGCGCGTTGCTGGAACGGCCGCCACCGTTGTCGACGCTGTGCTTGATGATGCGCTGCTGCGCGGTGCCTGGCAGCGCGAACAGGGCCAGCACGACCAGCACAGCACTGACCGGCGCATGTCAGTCTCCGCGCTCCAGTGCTTGCACGCGCGCGGCGAGTGCGGCGAGGCTGGCGCGCAGCGCGGCGTTCTCGCTCGCCAGCGAATCCGCACGCTCTTGCGCGCGCGCGGCCAAGCCCTGGATGGCGGCCAGGGCCACGCCGTCGGCATCGACGCCACCGATGTACTTTTCTTCGTCACCCAGCCCGAACGCGGCGTAGAAATCCTCGGCCACCGGCCCCAGGTGCCAGGCGTTGTCTTCCCCGCGATAGCGCCAGCGCGTCACCGGCAAGGCCAGCAAGGTGTCGAGGATGGCGCCGGCATCGACGGCGGTGAACGCATGCTTGAAGCTGCGGCTGGAGGCGCTGGTCCATACGCCGGCGCTGGTCAGGTGCGCGCCGTTGCCACTGTTGGGGACCACGGGATCGCCGATGTGCAAGGGGTGGGCTGGCGAGACCCACGAGCCGCCGGTCCGGCCACGGAACAGGCCCAGTCGGCGAACCGCACCATCAGTCAGGAACTCGAGGATCGGCGAGTTGGAAAAGCTGCTGTTCGAGTTCCGAATCATCAATCGACCGATATTGTCGCTGGCTCCTGCGACCGAGGTGCTGATCCGAAATCGACCGACCGAACCCGGCGACCCAAGCACTACGTCGACCTGATCGGTCGACGGGTCGTTGTCGTGCGGGCCAATCGTCAGCTCATCGCCGAGGCCGGCGGCGCTGTTGATGCCGATACCTCCGGCGGCGCGCACGAGGAACTGGTTCGACGCCGTAGTCGCCACTGGGGTGGCGGACGAATCGTCCGCAAACACGAACGATCCCCCATGCGCCAGGTTGAAGACCTTGCCCGCGCCGAAGGAACCGGTGCCGGTGACGCGCATGCGCGGCGCGAAATTGGCGCTGGGGCCGGCAAAGAGCAGGGCGGCGCTGGTGTCGGTGGCATTCGTGCCTTCCACCTTGAGATCGAACAGGTGGTCGCCGCCGCGTGGTGCCAGCGCCAGATCGGCTCCGTTGTCGAGGTTTGCCGCAGAAGGCGTGACCTGCATTTCGAGTTCGCCATTGGTCGGCGGCGCACCGATTCCGAGCGAGCCGTTGTCGCCGAAATGGAACAGGATCGGATTCGCTGCCGCGGCCTGGTTGGTGCCAAAGGTCAGGCGCAGGTCGTTGCCGCCGGCACTGGTGGCGCGATACAGACCCCAGGCATTGCTGAAATTGCCTGCGTCGAGTTCGCCCAGGGTGATGACCGAACCGGCGCTGCCGTCGTTGGCGCTGTACAGGCCCAACTGCGCGTCCTGGTCTTCCAGCACCAGTTCCTGCGCTTCGCTGCTGTCGGATGGGTCGAAACCGATCCCGACGCGCGTGGCCATCATGCGCGGTTGCGGCGCGTTCGAATTGTTGGGCCGCACCCGGAATGCGCCGTCGAAGCCGAAGCTGGCGCGCGAGAGGAATCCGGTAAACGGGTTGGTGCCCACCGAGCTGAGCACGAGTTCGGTATTGGCCGGGGTCGAGACGGCATTGGAGGGCGTGGGAATGGCCGCAATATTGAAGAAGGCTTCGCCACCGCGCGGCCACAGGCTCAGGTCGGCATTGGTTTCCGGGGTGCCGGGGTTGCCGCGGATGGTGAGCTCGGTGTTGTTGTTGGCGCGTGCGCCGTTGATGGTGACGCCGACCGGCGACACCAGCGACAAGGGCTCGCTGTCGGTGGTGCCGAGCGCCGCGCCGGCCGTGCCGGCATTGCCGCCGACGCGCCAGAAAACGGTGCCTAGCGAGTTCAGGTCGAGGTCGGTGGCGGTGAGGCTGCCGTCGGTGATGTCGGCACTGCCGACCGAATTGTCAGCCACCTGCGCGCTGCCGACCGCATCGCCGGCCAGTTCCACATCGGTGACGCTGCCCGGTGCCGGCTTGAGCGTGTAGGGCGAGGCGGTCAGTTCCTGTCGTGGAGCAAGCGCCTGAAAGGCATTCGGGTCGACCGAATCAAACGGACGCACCGCGACTTCGAGCCAGACCTGATCGCCGACGAAGAAGCCGGCGCCGAAATCCACTTTCGCGGTGAACACGCCCTCGCTTACCAGCACGTCCTCGACCACCACCGGTGGGCCGAGCAGGCTGGGGTTGGCGGCATCGGCGTACGGCGTGAAGCGCAGGTCGAAGCTGCCGATCGCGGGTTGTCCGCTGTCGTACAGCTCACCCTGATAGGTGAAAGCGCTGGACAGCGGCGCAGCCTGTACGTTGCAGGCGAACGCCGCAGCCAGCAGGGCAGGCAAGCGGGAGGGAACACGCATGGCGGGTCTCCACGATCGGGATGCGCCTATGTGAACGCAGGCCGGAGCGACGACCGGACAAGCGCTGGGTTGCGCTCAGGGGCGGCCGGCCACGCCGTGGCGCAATGCCAGGTCGTTCCAGACCAGCACGCCGCCGGCGCTGGCCAGGGGCAGCACCGCGGCACCGGGCAGCAAGGCCAGCCACTGCGACCAGCCCAGCCACTCCAGACTCATGACGGCCGGCCAGCCGCCCCGCGCGTAGCTCGCCATCGCGCACAGGCTCGAAGTCAGACTGGAGATCGCGCTGATCGCCCCGAGGTAGAACAACATCGGCAATGTGACCGCCACGGCGGCATGCACCCAATACCCGCGCACGCGTCGCACGCTGCTGGCCTGTGCCGCCAGCACTCCCGCACCGTCGATGACGGCGGCGAACGGTGCGAAGCCGCAGGCTACCGACGCCCAGGTCAGCGGGATCGAAAACAGGGTCAGGCCGGCGAGCAGGAGCAGCAACAAACCAAGCAGCGCGCTCGGTTCGGCGCCGAGGCTGGCGCTGAAGATGCCCACCGTCAGCAGCAACAGCGGTGCGGTCAGGGCCAGCAGGATCGCGCCGTAGAGCAGCCAGGCCATGCTGCCGGCGGCAGCACGCGCCAGCGCGGCTCGGGTACCGGCGCGCCACGGCCCCGCCTGCCCGCGCGCGATGTCGTCCTGTCGGCGGATCAGCACACTGAGCGCTAGCAACGCGAGCAGGGCGCTTGCGGTGAGCGTGACCCAGGTCGAGGGCGCTACCAGCCAGGCCCGCACTGCGTCGATCAGGTCGGCCGGGTCGGGCTGCATCGGCGGCGGCACCCAGGCCAGGCTCTGGCGAACGCCGAGGCTGAGCAGGAAGCGGCTCAGGGTTGGCACGAGGTCGGCCACCGCGAGCGTCGGCAGCAGGCCGGCAAGGCCGTACAGCACCGACTCGGCGAGGCAGGCGCGCCAACTCGCCAGCCACAGCGCGACGCTGGATTCCGCCAGGCGCCCGATTGACTGCGGTGCGCCCGGCAGCACGAAGGATTTGGCTACCATGCGTGCATGATGCCCGAAGCCTTGCTGCCACCCGAGTCCTTGAGTGTTTCCGATCTCCAGGCCTGGGGTCGCGCGCAACTGGCCGGTGAGGAGGCGCGACGCGAGAGCGAGTTGCTGCTCGCCCATGCCCTGCAGCGCGAGCGCGCCTGGCTGTTCGCGCATGCACGCGACGTGGTGGATGCGACCTCGCGCGCCGCGTTCGAGGCGCTCGTCGCGCAGCGTGCCTGCGGCGTGCCCGTGGCCTACCTGCTGGGCGCGTGGGGCTTCTGGAGCCTGGACCTGCGCGTCACGCCGGCCACGCTCATCCCGCGACCCGAAACCGAGTTGCTGGTGGAGGCCGCGCTCGAACGCATTGCGCCCGACCACCCTGCGCACATCGCCGACCTGGGCACCGGCAGCGGCGCGATCGCGCTGGCGCTGGCGCGTGAGCGGCCACGCGCCCACGTCGTCGCCACCGATGCGAGCACCGCAGCCCTGGACGTCGCGCGCGAGAACGCGCGGCGCAACGGCATCGAGAACGTGGCCTTCCGCCAGGGCGACTGGTACGCCGCGATGGCGGATGAACGCTTCGACCTGATCGCGAGCAATCCGCCGTATCTGGCTGACGGTGATCCACACGCCGGCGAAGGCGATCTTCGCTTCGAACCGCGCAGCGCCCTGACCAGCGGGAGTGACGGACTCGACGCCATCCGGCAACTTGCCGCGGGGGCGATTAATCATTTGCTTCCCGGTGGCTGGCTGCTGATCGAGCACGGCTACGCGCAAGGCGACGCGGTGCGCGCCATCTTGCGCGCTGCGGGACTGGTGGAAGTGGGAACATTGCGTGACCTGGAACAGCGTGACCGGGTTGGCGTGGCGCGCCGGTCCGCGCTGTAGCGGACGCTATTCGAAGCCGTCGCCGAAGACGCGTCCGACCGGCGCCGCCGTCCCATCGATGTAGACCGCGGCGGAACCTTCGTAGGGATTGGCGAATGCCCCGGTGCCGCCGTCGCCACTGGCGCCGATCAGGGCGATGTTGGACCACAGCGCCAGCGAAGCGCCGAACGCGTCGGCGATCTGCTCGTCGGCCATGTCGATGCGCAGGGTCTGGTTGAAGCTGCCCGCGTTGCGCGTGAACACGTACACCGGTGCGGGCACGTAGCTGGTGCCGACCAATGCAGTGTCGCCCGCGAACGCCAGCGTCGTGCCGAAGGTGTCGAAGTTGACGCCCGTCGCAGCGATCAGCTTCTGACCCGCGCTCCAGGCATTTGCGCTGCGCTGGAACACCCGTACCGCGCCTTGTTCGGGGTTGCTGCCTATGGTCGCGTCGGGAATGCCGAGCAAGGCGGTGTCGCCACGCAGGGCCACGCCTTCCCCGGCGTTGTCGCCGCTGGCGCCATCGGGCGAGACCAGGCGTGCCTGTGGCGTCCACACCCCGCCGCTGTGCACGAACACCAGAGCCGAGCCTTGGTCGCTGCGACCGTCGACGTCATCGCCGGGAGCGCCGAGCATCGCCGTGTCGGCATCGAGTGCAACCGCGCTGGCGGCACGGTCGTTCGCGGCGCCATCCACTGCGGCCAGGCGTGCGCCCTGGGTCCAGGTAGTGCCACTGCGCTCGAACACCATGCCCGCGCCGGCGTTGAACGCGCCGCCGTTGCGGGCGCCCGGCGCGCCGACCAGGGCGCGCGCAGACTGCAGCGCCAATGCGCTGCCGAACAGCACGTTGGGGTCTAATTGGTCCTCGATGCCGGGCAGCAAGGTGGCCTGCCATTCCCACGCATTGCCATTGCGAACGAAGGCGTACACCGCCCCGTGGTCGGTCAGGCCACCGCGTTCGCGCCGCGGCGCGCCCACGAGGATGTGCGTGTCGGTGGCCGCCACGGCCGTTCCGAAGCCGTCGTCGGCGGCGCCATCCGGTGCCACGAGACGCGCATCGAAGGAGTAGTGGTTGCCGCTGCGTGCGAACACATAGGCCGCGCCCTGATTGCTGTTGCTGCCGACTTCGTCATTCGGCGCGCCCGCCACGGCCCAGGCATCATGCAGTGCGAC
The DNA here is from genome assembly GCA_022647565.1 of Chiayiivirga sp. Taxonomy (GTDB): domain Bacteria; phylum Pseudomonadota; class Gammaproteobacteria; order Xanthomonadales; family Xanthomonadaceae; genus JALCLA01. The sequence continues at coordinate 182,977 of JALCLA010000002.1, read as the reverse complement.
CGCGGCGCCCAGGCGTGCATCGGTGCCGCCGTTGCCGCTGTCCAGGCGCGCTGCCTGGTTCCAAGTGGTGCCGCCCGCGAAGACGAATTCGTGCACTGCCCCTTGGCTGGCATTGGCGCCGACGCGCGCACCGGCGGCGCCCGCGAGCACGATGCCTCCGTTCAAGGCCACGCTGTTGCCCAGTTGGTCGCCCGCTTGTCCCGTTGCTGCGCGCAACCTCGCACGTTCGGTCCAGTCGCTGCCGCTGCGCTCGAACAGGTATCCCGTGCCCTGGCCGTTGAAGCCGTTGAAGGGCGGCGTGTCGCGCGCACCGATGACGGCGCGATTGCCGTCGAGGGCGAGGCCGATGCCGAAGAGTGCGTTGGCACCGGCATCGCTGCCGTTGAGGACATCCTGTTCGATGAAGCTGCTGCCGCTACGCGCAAAGGCGTAGACCACGCCGGTGTTGTTGTTGCGGCCGATTGCCGCCACCAGCGCCAGATCGCCGTCGAGTGCCACGCGCGCGCCGAAATCGAAGGATTGCCCCACGCCATCGCTGGCCTGCAGGACCTGGCCTTGCGTCCAGGTCGTGCCGCTGCGGCCGAACACGAGGGTCCGCTCTCGTCGCGGGTCGCCCACCAGCACGGTGTCGGTGTCGATCGCGATGGTCTCGCCGATGCCGTCGAAGACGGAGCCATCCGCGGCCACGAGTTGCGCCTGCTGCGACCAGACCTCGCCGCTGCGCGCGAACACGTAGGCCGCACCCTGTCGATCATTGCCGTTGACGTCGCGGTTGTCGGCACCCACAACCACGGTGTTGCCCGAGACCGCAACCGCAAGGCCGAAGCGATCGCCACTGGCGGGCGTCGAATGCAGGAGTACCTGCTGTTGCGACCACGCCGCACCCTGGCGGACGAAGACATAGGCGGCACCCTGGTTCAGCGGGCCGGCGCCGGTGGCCCCGATGACGGCAGTGTCGCCGTCCAGCGCCACGGCACCGCCGAAGCCATCGGTGAAGCCGGCGTCGATCGCGACCAGCTTGGCTTGCAGCGACCAGGCGCCACCGTTGTCGCGCACGAACACGTAGGCCGAACCCTGGGCGCTGAGCTCTGCATCGAGGGTGTCGTTTGCGACACCGACCACCGCCGTATTGCCCGATAGCGCGATGGATTGACCGAAGTGGTCGAGCGCGCTGCCGTCGCCATTGCGCGGTGCGCGCAAGATCGCGCGCGCGGTCAAGGCCTTGGCGAGACCTTGCGGCAACGGCGCCGCGTGCGCGGCGGCCACTTCGGCCGGGGCGCGATCGTTGGCCGCGGCGGTCGGGTCGGGAGTCGACAGTGCCGCGCAGGCGAGCACGCAACGCAAGGCCATCGACATGTCGGTCCTCCGGCTGTGCATCGCCGTGGCGGTGGCAAGAGCATACGAAATTCGGCGCCGGTCGGCGTGCCGGGGCGGCGACTGCCGCCCGCTCCGTCGGCCGTGGCGTTCGTCAGGCTCGCGAGCCGGCCGCGGCAGGCCACCCCTACCGCAGGAGTGCCGGTCGCGTGTATATCTGGCGACGCGTGGCGCGCGGGCGTGCCGATCCGAACCCTGCGCGTCGTGGCGGCGATCGTGCGAGTGCGAGTCCTTTCCCCGAATCCCGAGGCACCTGCATGGGTAGGTCATTGCGGAACCGTGTTCGAACCGTGATCGCGCTCTGTATCGCCTGCGTGAGCCTGGCGGCATTGGCGCAGACGCCGGTACCCGCGACCTTGGACGGCTGGCGCGACTGGGTCCTGTATCCGCACCCGGACGCGGGCTGTCCGCAGCGAGACGGGGACGAACTGATCACCTCGTGTCGCTGGCCCGGCGCCTTGCGGCTGGATGTCGATGCCGCAGGTGCGCGCTTCGAGCAGACCTGGACCTTGCATGCACCGCAACGCGTGCTGCTGCCCGGCGACTCGCGCTGGCGTCCGATCGATGTGGCGGTCAATGGCCAGCCGGCGCCCGTGGTGCCGCAGGACGATGGCTGGGGCTTGAGCCTCGCGGCCGGGGTGCATCAGGTCCGTGGCCGGATCGAATGGTCGCGCCGCCCACCCACGCTCGCCGTGCCGGACGAAATCGCCTTGTTCGACCTGCATGTCGATGGCCTTGCCGTGTCGCGTGTCGATCGCAACGAAGACGGCGAACTGGTGCTCGGGGCGGCCGACAGCGGCGAGAGCGATGCCTTGCAGATGGAGGTGCATCGCCTGCTGCTCGATGGCGCACCGCAATGGCTGGCGACGCGCCTGCAATTGTCGGTATCGGGGCAGCCACGCGAGATCGGCTTCGACGCGCCGCTGCCGCCGGGTTTCGTGCCGGTGGCGCTCGATGGCGAGATTCCCGCGCGGCTCGATGCCGATGGGCGCCTGCGCCTGCAGTTGCGATCCGGCAGCTGGGAGGTAACGCTGCATGCGCGCGCCCTGGAACCGCTGTCGACGCTGCAGCGCGCACGGCCCGACCAGCACTGGCCGGCGCAGGAGATCTGGCAGTTCCGCAGCGACCCGGCCTTTCGCAGCGCGCAACTCATCGGCTTGCCCGGCGTCGATCCGAACCAGGTGGCGATGGTCGATTGGGATGAGGTTTCCGATGGCGTGCCGTCGCCCTGGGATGGCGCGCTCTCCGACGCCGGCAACCTGCCCGCCTATCTGTTCGAGGCCGAGGCCGAGGCGACGCTCGAAGTCGCGTTGCGCGGACTACCGCCGCAACGCCCGTCGCGATTGAACCTGTCACGCGAGATATGGCTGGATTTCGATGGCGCCGGCTTCAGCACGCGTGATCGCATCACGGGCGAACTCGGCGCTGCAGCGCGTCTCGACATGCGTGCGCCGTGGAGCATGCAGCGCGCCCAGAGCGACGGAAACGGCCTGCTCATCACGCGCGCGCCGGAGGAAGACTTGCACGGGGTCGAACTGCGCGACAGCCAGGTCTCCTTGGAAGTCGACGCGCGTGTGGCGCGGGCGGACATGAGTCACGCCAGTGGCTGGACCCAGGCGTTCGACCAGGCCAGCGCGGTGTTGCAGCTTCCGCCGGGATATCGGCTGATTGGCGCCACCGGCGTTGACCGAGCCGAGGGCAGTTGGTCGCAGGCATGGAATCTGCTCGACCTGTTCCTGCTCTGCCTCACGGCGCTGCTGGCCTGGCGCCTGGGCGGCGTGCGCCTTGGCGCGCTGGCCCTGCTCGGCGCAACGCTGGCTTGGCATGAGCCGGAGGCGCCGCGCGTGAGCGTGCTGTGCCTGCTCGGGTTCGGATTGCTTGCCAAACATGTCGTCGCGGGCTGGTTCGGACGCGCGCTGCGCCTGGCGCGGGCCCTGGCCTTGGGTCTGGTGGCGCTGCTCGTCCTGGGATTTGCCGCGACCGAGTTGCGTTTGGCGCTGTATCCGCAGCTCGAACATGCCAGCACCAGCGCGCCGGCCTGGGGCTATGAAAACGATCAGGCTGCGCTGGTCGAAGCCAGCATGGACATGCCGGTGCCGATGGCCGCGCCAGCCACCGAGTCCGCGCCGGTGAATCGATCCGATATGAAACGGCAGCAAGCGCACCAGGAACTGGAAAGCGTCGTGGTGACGGGCACGCGGATAAAGGCGGCAAACCTTTTCAGTTATCCGGCCGATGCCATCGTGCAGAACGGAGTCGCCCGGCCGGATTGGCATTGGCATCGACACGAGCTTCGCTGGAATGGCCCCTTGCTGGCCGACGATGAGTTGGGCTTGATCCTGTCACCGCCGATCCTCACCCGCTTGTGGCGCGTGGCCGCCGTGGCCCTGCTGATGTTGCTGCTGTGGCAGGTGGCGCGCGGGCGCGAGGCGACTCCGTCGCCGCGCCACGCGGCGGCCGCGGCCTTGGTGCCCTTGCTGGCGTTGGCCTGGCCGACGCCTTCGAGCGCGCAAGCCACGCCCGACAACGAGCGTTTGATCGAGTTGCGCGACCGCCTGCTGGCGCGCTATGAGCCATGCCGTCCACGCTGCGCTGCCCTGGGCAAGGTCTGGATCGAGGCTGGTCCGGCGCGGCTCACCCTGGCATTGCAAGCGCAAGCACAGGCCGACGTGGTCTGGCCCTTGCCGCGACCCGATGCGACCCTGAGCCTGATTGCAGTGCGGGTCGATGGTGTCGCGACCGCCGTGCGGCGCGAGTCCGGCGCCGACTGGGTGAGCCTGGCGCGCGGCGTGCACCGCGTCGAAGCCCACTACGTGGCGCAAGGCGAACGCTGGCGCCTTGCCTTCCCGTTGATGCCGGCCGCGCTGGATCTGGATGCGCCGGGATTCGAAGCGATCGGCCTCGATCAGGGGCGCCTGGTGGGCGATACCCTGGAGCTGGTGGCTCCAGCGCGCCGCGATCCGGTCTCGCAGGCCGAGGTCGTGCCACCGTCCGAAGCCGTACCGGCTTTCGTTCGGGTCGAACGGAGCGTCGCTCTGGATCAGCACTGGGAAGTCGTCACCACGGTCGCACGCGTCGCGCCGCAACACAGCGGAATCAATCTCGCCTTGCCGCTGCTGTCGGGCGAACAGCCTTATCAGGACGCGCCGCCGCTGCGCGAGGGGCAGGCCATGGTGTCGCTGCCCGCCGGTGTCGACGCGATCTCCTGGCGGTCGCGCCTGGTGCCGGCGCCACGCTACGCATTGCAGGCTGGAGACGGGCATCACTATGCGGAGGAGTGGCGCATCGCGGTGTCGCCGCTGCTGCATGTGGAAGCGACAGGCCTGCCGGAATCCGGAGGCATGGGCGCGGGCGCGAGCTCGCATCGGTACCTGCCCTTGCCGAACGAGATCCTGACGCTGGACGTGACCCGTCCCGCCGCGCTCGACGGCTCGCGCTTCGCGATCGAGAACGTTTTCCTGAGCACCACGCCGGGCCTGCGCGCGCGCGACAGCTCGCTCACCTTCCAGTTGCGCGCCACGCAAGCCGGCCAGCATGCGATCACGCTGCCGCCCGAGGCCGAATTGCTGTTGGCGCAGGTCGATGGCGTCGAGCAACCGCGTGTGCTCGACGCCGGCAAGTTGCGCCTGCCGCTGCGCCCCGGCGTGCAGGACGTGAGCCTGCAGTGGCGTGAACCGCTGGCGCTGGGTTGGCGCATGCGCACGCCCGAGGTCGAGTTGCACGGCTCGGCCTCCAATCTGCGGATCGAGATGCCGCTGCCGCAGGATCGCTGGCTGCTGGCCGCCAGCGGGCCGCGCGTCGGCCCGGCGGTGCTGATCTGGGGCGAACTGCTGGTGCTGGCGCTGGCCGCGTGGATGCTGGCGCGGATTGGACGCACGCCCCTGCGCTTCCATCATTGGCTGTTGCTGGGCCTGGGCTTCTCGACCTTGTCGTGGTGGGCGGCGGCGCTGGTGGCGGCATGGCTGCTGGCGGTAGCCTGGCGCGCGCGCCGCGCCGACCTGGTGGAGCGACGCGTTTTCCCGTGGCTGCAGCTGGGTCTGATCGGGTTCAGCGCGCTGGCGCTGCTGGCCTTGGTGATCGCCGTGCCCTATGGCCTGCTCGGGCGGCCCGACATGCACGTGGCCGGCAACGGATCGAGCCTGCACGCGCTGCACTGGTTCGCGGACCGCAGCGCGGACGGCGTGTTGCCGGTGGCGCGGGCGATCAGCCTGCCCCTGTGGATCTACAAGCTGGCGATCCTGGCCTGGTCGATGTGGCTTGCGAACGCCTTGATCGGCTGGCTGCGCTGGGCCTTCGCAAGTCTGGGGCAGGGTGGTTGGTGGCGTCCGATCTTCCGGCGCAAGGCGGTGACTGCGCCGGCGGTCACCCCAGCGGCTGCGGCGGAGTAGCTCCGCGCGCGCGCGCCGTCGCCATTGCGTCGGTGTGCGCCTGCTCCTGTTCCGCGAGGGGTGACCGGGATCAGCCCGCGACGCGTGCCGCGGGCGGCACGGCCAGCGCAGGCCAGCGCCGCAGGACCGCGTCGCGCATGCCAGAGAGGTCGAGGCCCGCGTCGGACAGCACCTGTTCGCGGCTGGCGTGTTCGAGGAACAGGTCGGGCAAGCCGAGATGCAGGATGTTCAGCGCGACGCCTTCGGCGCTGAGCAGTTCCGCCACCGCGGAACCGGCACCGCCCTGCACCGCGTTGTCTTCCAGCGTGACGAAGCCGTCGTGGCTGCGTGCCAGTTCCAGAATGAGTTCGCGATCCAGCGGCTTCACGAAGCGCATGTTGACCACGGTGAGGCCGAGTTCCTCACCGAGGCTTGAAGCCGCCGGCAAGAGCGCGCCGAAGGCGAGCAGGGCGATCCCGCGCCCGCGCCGGCGCAGTTCGGCCTTGCCGATCGGGATCACGTCGAGCGAGGCGTCCATTGCGGTGCCAGGGCCGCTGCCGCGCGGATAGCGCACCGCCGCCGGGCCTGCGTAGCGAAAGCCGGTGCTCAACATCCTGCGACATTCGGCCTCGTCCGCCGGTGCCATGACCACCATGTTCGGGATGCAGCGCAGGAAGCTCAGGTCGAAGCTGCCCGCGTGGGTGGCGCCGTCCGGGCCGACCACGCCGCCGCGGTCGATCGCGAACAGCACGTCGAGGTTTTGCAAGGCCACATCGTGGATGAGCTGATCGTAGCCGCGTTGCAGGAAGGTGGAATAGATCGCCACCACCGGCTTCGCGCCCTCGCAGGCCATGCCGGCGGCCAGCGTCACCGCGTGCTGTTCGGCGATGGCCACGTCGAAATAGCGTTCCGGATATTCCTTGCTGAAGCGCACCAGGCCCGAGCCTTCGCGCATCGCCGGCGTGATCCCCATGAGCTTGTCATCGGCGGCGGCCATGTCGCACAGCCAGTCGCCGAAGACTGGGTATAGGTCGGCTTGGCGGCCGCGGGCTTCTTGACCAGGCCCACGTTCGGATCGAAGGGGCCAACGGCGTGGTACTCGATCTGGTCGCCTTCGGCCAGTTCGTAACCCTTGCCCTTGGTGGTGATGACATGCAGCAGCTGCGGGCCCTTCAGGGTCTTGAGCGTGCGCAGCGTGGCCACCAGGGCGTTGATGTCGTGGCCGTCGATCGGGCCGGTGTAGTGGAAGCCCATCTCCTCGAACAGGGTGGACGGCACGAACATGCCCTTCCAGTGTTCCTCCCAGCGCCGCATGAAGCGCGCCGCGGCCGGTGCTTGTCGCCGAACAGCTTCTTGCCGCCTTCGCGCAGCTTGTTGAGAGTGCGGCTGCCGGAGAGACGGCCCAGCATCTTGGTCAGGCCGCCGACGTTTTCGGAGATCGACATGCGGTTGTCGTTGAGGATCACCAGCAGGTCGGGTTCGGGCTCCATGCCGCCGGCATGGTTGAGCGCCTCATAGGCCATGCCCGCCGTCATCGCGCCGTCGCCGATCACGGCCACCACGCGCCGCTCGCTGCCGCTGCGCGCGGCAGCGATCGCCATGCCGAGCGCGGCCGAGATCGAGGTGGAGCTGTGGCCCACGCCGAAGGTGTCGAACTCGCTCTCGTCGCGCTTGGGAAACGGCGCGACGCCGTCCTGCTGCTTCACCGTGTGGATGGAATCGCGTCGTCCGGTGAGGATCTTGTGCGGGTAGCACTGGTGGCCGACGTCCCAGACGATGCGGTCTTCCGGGGTGTCGTAGAGATAGTGCAGGGCCGCGGTCAGCTCGACCACGCCCAGCCCGGCGCCGAAATGACCGCCGCTCTTGCCCACCGATTCGATCAGATAGGCACGCAGCTCATCGGCGATTGCGGGCAGCTCGGCCTCGGGAAATTGGCGCAAGTCGGCCGGAACGGTGATGCGCGAGAGGTGCGGGTAGCGTTGGGAATCGATCATGTCGGGCTCGTCACGAGCGCGAATTGTCCCGCGAGCCGGAGGCGCAGACAAGGCAAGCGCGCGTCGGGCGCAGGCCCGGTTCAGGCGAATTGCCGGCAAGAAGGCGCGCGGAGCGCATGCCGCCCGGCGCGGGCGAGCCTATTTCCCGCGCAATCGACCGAGCAGGCCGCCCTTGGGCGCCGGCGCGTTGGGGTCCACGGGAGCTGGCGGCTGTTCCATCTCGGCCATCCCGCTCGCGAGGTTGGCGTTGACGAAATCGATGACTTCGGTCAGCGGTACCGTGCTGCCTTCCGCGATCTCGGTCAGCAGCTGCGGGCCCTTCATCATGGCCGTGGCGATGCGGAAGTGCTTGGGAAACTCGCGCTCGATCTGCGGCCACTTGAGCAGCTTGTACTTCTGGTTCGGGTCGTAGCCCGGAGCCAGCTTGCCTTCGCCGGCGGCGAGGCCCGCCAGCCATTGCAGGCGCTGGAACGGCTGGGTGCCGCCCAGTTCGGCCTTGAGCTTCTCCAGATCGTGCGGTGTCACCGCAGCCCAGTCGTCCTTGCGGATCACCTTTCGGCCATAGGGCAGGAAAGGCTTCAGGCTTGCCGCCCCCAGATAGGTGCGGGTCTGCGGATCAAGCACGAGTACCGGCGCATCGCCCAACTGCAGGCGCACCGGCCCGGGCAGGGCGCCGGCATGCAGGTAGTCGCCGAGCATGGGATCACGCGCGGGCGCCGCGACCGGCGGCGGCGGCGCGGCAGGGGCGGGTTCCGTGGCCGAGGCGACCGGAGTCGTCCGTGCCGGAGCGGCTGCCACGGCGGGCGCCGGCACCGGTTCTGCAGGCGTCGCCACGACCGACTCGGGAGCCGGTCGCGCGATCGGCTTCGCGGCCGAGGCCGTCTGGCCGGAATGTTCGGCTAGCAGTTGCACCAGTGCTTCGACCTGGACTGGCCGCAGCAGCCGATGGTCGGCATCGGCCTTCTCGTTGTTCGACAAGGCCACCACGATGCGGCCGTTGTTATGCACGCGCAGCCAGGTCATGTGGCCGTACATCGAGTCGACATCGACCACGAGCATGTCGGCACCCATGTCGTCGATCAGGCTCCAGGCATCGCCGACCCGCCGGTTGGCTTCTGCAAACTTGAGCTTGAGCGCGGCGCTTTCGGCCGCGTCCATCCCGGTGAAACTGATCGTCTTGATGCTCATTCTCCCCCCGGGACGCTGCTGGCCGCTGGCCAGCATCCGTCGTTTACAGGCCGGCAAGTGTCGGGGAAGCCCGCAAGCCCCGTCAACGGCGGGAAGTCAGGGCCCGGAAGCCGGAGGGAAGCCAGGCCCGCCATAGTCGCGCCGGGCGCTGCTCAGGGTGACGGTGAAGCCGGCGATCACGTCGATCAGGCTCATCAGCAACAGTGCCAGGAAGGCGCCGTGGGCAAATCGCGGCAACAGCAGGAATTCGACCAGCGCGACCACGAACACCGCGAGCGAGGCGATGTGGTCGAGGATGCTGGCATTCGACGTGCGCGTGGCCTTGAACACTTCGAAGTAGAGCAATACCAGGCCGATCAGCATCACCAGGTCGCCGGCATCCAGACGCATGTCGGTGCCCGAGGTCATGCCGAACTTGATCAGTTCCGTATCGAAGCCTTCGCCCAGCAGGGCAAGCAGGTTGGCCAGCACCAGCACGAAGCCAAGCAGCGGCACGGCACGCAACACCGACATCATCGGCTGATCTCCATTGCGCAGGTCCGAATCATTCGAGGGGCGGGAGTCCGGTCAGCGCAAGGGGCGGGTGGCAGCGAGCGGCCGGACCCGCCGTCCTCAGGCCAGCGCGCGCCGCGCCTTTTTCGGCAGATGGCCTTTCAGGAACTCCATCTGGTCGGCCAGGATGTGGCGGTTGGAAAGGATCAGGTGCTCCACCCAGCTCGGTCGGTACGGCACGGCAAGCAGCGGCATACTGGCCTGCGGCGGGGTGCGGCTGCCCTTGCGCACATTGCAGGGCAGGCAGGCGCTGACCACGTTCTCCCACACGTCGCGCCCGCCGCGCGAGATCGGCTGCACGTGGTCGCGGGTGAGTTGGTAGCGCCCGAATTGCTGGCCGCAGTACAGGCACAGGTGCGCGTCGCGCAGGAACAGCGCGGTGTTGGTGAGCGCGGGAGCCGGGTCGAGCGCTTGCGGGCGGGCGCGCCCCTTGGATGCCACGATCGGATGCAGCACCAGTTCGCTCTGGCGCGCGGTCAGCCGGTTCCAGCCGCCGTGCAGGGTGAGGCAGGGTTCGCCCAGGGTCCAGGCCACGGCATCGCGCACATAGAGGCAGGCCGCGTCCTGCCAGGACATCCAGTCGAGAATGCGACCGTTGGCATCGAGCGACAGCACGCGCGGCATGCCGTGGTCGCGCCGATCCAGCGCGCGCAAGCCGAGCGGCTCCCGCAGGGGAGACTGGCGTACAACCGGCGGCGCGGGCGGGTTCATCTTGGCGCCCGAGCATAAACCAAAGGTGTGGCGAAAGGGGGAAGCTGCGTGCGCCGGTCCGCCGCGCCAAGCGGGCTGTTGAAAAACGGCCTGCTGGTGCGCGACAAGGATGTCGCGCTCGCGGGGCAAGCGCGCAAGCGCTTGATCCAACAAGCTGCTATAGCGGCTTCACCAGGCGCAGCACGTCGACCCCGTAGCCCGCGTCCTCGTACAGCTTGCGGGCGCGCTCGTTGCCCGGGAACACGTTGAGTTGCAGCCGCTCGTATCGATGTTCGCGCGCGAAGCGTTCGGCGTAATCGAGCAGGGCGCGCCCGACGCCCTTGCCGTCGTGGCTGCGCGCGACGGCAAGGTCCGAGACGTGGCAGTTCTGGCGGCCTGTGAAGAAATCGGAGACGGTTTGCAGGTGCAGTAGCCCGACCCGCTCGCCGCTGGCATCGTCTTCGGCCACGAACAGGAACGAACCGGCCGAGGGCTCGTCCAGTTGCCGGGTGAGGTCGGCGCGGATGCCTTCCATGACCACGGCGCGCTTGCGCCACTTGGGCAGGTCGAATTCGACGAAGCGCTCGATCAGGCCGAAGATGAACTCATCGTCGTCCGCATTGGCGGCGCGGATCAGAAGTTCGGTGTCGCCAGCCTGGATGTGCATGGTGCGCTTGTATCGGTCGCGGGGCGGAATCGCAGTTTTACCGCGTCCGCCCCGCGTCGTGAAGGGCCGTCGCCATCTTCACGCGCTGGCGAAGCCGTCTTCGTCCATCGCCATCAGGTTGGCCGCGCCGGAGCGGATCGTGGCCGCGTGGGTGGCCAGACGGGGCAGGATGCGCTGGAAATAGAAGCGACAGGTATCGCGTTTGGCCTTCCTGAAGGCCTCCGAATGCGGGCCGCGATCGGCGGCCGCCACCGACTTCGTCCACCAGAACGCGAGCGCCACGTAGCCCGAATAGAACAGGTAGTCGACCGAGGCGGCACCGACCTCGTCCGCATCGCTCATGGCGCGGCGACCGACTTCCAGGGTGAGGTTCTGCCAGTCCTGCGCGATCTTGGCGAGCGGTACGGTGAACTCGTGCAGCCCGGCATTCATGGTTTCGGCCGTGCAGAATTCCACGATCATGCCGAGGAAGTGCTTGAGCCCGGCGCCTTGCTGACCGATGACCTTGCGTCCCAGCAGGTCCAGGGCCTGGATGCCGGTGGTTCCTTCGTACAGCGTGGTGATGCGCGCATCGCGTGCCAGCTGTTCCATGCCGTGCTCGGCGATGTAGCCGTGGCCGCCGAACACCTGCAGCGCGTGGTAGGTGCTTTCCACCGCCCATTCGGTCAGGCAGGCCTTCACGATCGGGGTGAGGAAGGACAGCAGTTCGTCCGCCTTCTTGCGTTCTTCCTGGTCCGGATGGCGCTCGATGATGTCGACCAGAGTCGCGGCGTGCAGGGCGAGCGCGCGCCCGCCCTCGGCCAGCGCCTTGCAGGTGAGCAACATGCGGCGCACGTCGGGGTGCACGATGATGGGATCGGCCGGCTTGTCGGGTCGCTTGGGCCCGGTGAGCGATCGCATCTGCAGGCGATCCTTCGCATAAGCCAGCGCGTTCTGATAGGCGCGATCGGTGAGGCCAAGGCCCTGGATGCCCACCGCGAGGCGCGCGGTGTTCATCATGGTGAACATGGCATTGAGACCCTTGTTCGCCTGACCGATCAGATAGCCCTGCGCGCCATCGAAATTCATCACGCAGGTGGCCGAGGCGTGGATGCCCATCTTGTGCTCGATGCTGCCGCAACGCAGCGCATTCGGTGCGCCGAGACTGCCGTCCTTCGCGGTCCGGATTTTGGGCACGATGAATAGCGAGATGCCCTTGGTGCCGGGCGGTGCGTCGGGCAGGCGCGCCAGCACCAGGTGCACGATGTTTTCGGTGAGGTCGTGCTCGCCGGCGGTGATGAAGATCTTGGTGCCGGAGATGGCATAGCTGCCGTCCGCCTGCGGCTCGGCGCGGGTCTTGAGCAGGCCGAGGTCGGAACCGCAATGCGGCTCGGTCAGGCACATGGTGCCGGTCCAGCTGCCGTCGACGATGCGGGTCAGGAACACCTGGCGCTGCCATTCCTCGCCATGGTGCTTGAGGGCTTCGGTGGCGCCATGCGAGAGCAGCGGGTAGTTGCCCCAGGCCAGGTTGGCGGCGTCGATCATTTCCTTCAGCGCGGCGCCGAGCGATTCGGGCAGGTGCTGGCCACCGTAGGCTTCGGGTGCGGTCAACCCGGTCCAGCCGCCAGCCACGAACTGCTGGTAGGCCTCGTGGAATCCGCGCGGCGTGGTGACCTTGCCGGTGGCCTTGTCAAAGCGGCAGCCCTCGGCATCCGCCGGGCCATTGAGCGGGGCGAGGATTTCCTGGGTGAAGCGCGCGCCTTCCAGCAGCACGGCCTCGGCCAGTTCCCGGTTGACGGCATCGCCACCGGGCAATTGCGGGTAGAGCCGATCGGCTTCGACCACATCGAACAGCGCGAACAACAGGTCGCGCACCGGGGCTTGGTACTTGCTCATCGAGAACTCCGGAGGAACGTGCGGCAGGGACAGGGTTGCAAGCGGCATCGGGCCGCGGCGAAGGTGGCGTGTCGCCGCATCAGCGCAGCACGCCGGCGAGGCCAGGCACGGCGCTGAGCTGGCTGTCGAAGCTGAATTCGTCGCGGCGCGAATCGGGTTCGCTGCTGCGGATCGTGCCGCTGATTGCATAGCGCACATTGCCGCGCTGGTCGGTGGCGGCGCGCACCGCGGCCGCGGCGGCGCTGGCCGGCGTCACGACCACCTCCACGATCTCGGCCGATTCCGGCGGCACGTCCAGCCCGGGCTGGGCCTCGATGCGACCCGCAGGCTGGCCGGCAACGTGCAGTTCGGCCGCGACGGAGTCGATGCGCATCGAGACATTGCTGAAGTTCTGCAGCCGCAGCTTCAGCGTCCAGCGACCGTCGGTCCCGACCGCCAGCTCCTGCACGCTGGCGCTGGGCGGGAAGATGCGTTCGCGCACGCCGCTGCCGCCGCCACAGGCGCTCAATAACGCGATCAGGCCCAGCAGGAGCAGGCGCATGCAGAACATCCTTCGGCGTATGGACAGGTGTGATGATAGCGGCAGTGCCGCATGCGCGGCAGGGTGGCGTGCGACGAGGCGGCAAGGGCGCAAATCGGCCGCCGCGGCAGCACGCGCTCCGGTCACGCGGCGGAACGCGCGAATGGCTACCACTCGAGGACGGCGGACAGGCTCATCGAGCGGCCTGGCTGGGAGTGGAAATCGAGCCTGGGCGTGTCGGCCGGCAATCCGCGTACCTGCGACCAGCTCCAGTAGCGGCGATCGCCCAGATTGAGCAGGCCCAGTTGCAGGCGCAGGTTCGGCCGCGGTGCGTACCAGAGGTAGGCGTCGAACACGGCGTAGCCGGCGGGCGCGAACAATTCACCCTGACTGGCGTCGAGATGGCGCTTGGCACGGACGCCGGTCAGCAGACTTTCCCCGCCCCAGCGACCACTGCCGCTCATGTAGCGCAGGCCCAGCACGGCGCGATCCGGATCGATGCTGTTGAGGGCGACATCGCGGCGGGTATCGCGGCCGCGGGCGGTGGCGGCCGCGCCGTGCAGGCTGAACCCGTCGAGCCACGGCCCCAGGCCGGCGAGATCCCAGTCGAATTCGGCTTCGACGCCTTCGATGCGCGCACGATCGCGATTGACCGACTGGAACACCACCGCGCCGCTTTCCGGATCGACCCCGAGGTTGGCGCGAGATTCGATCAGGTCGCGATAATCGTTGCGGAACAGTGAGACCGTGGCGCGCAGGCGCTCGCCGCTGTAGCGCCAACCGGTTTCGAGGCCGCGGCTGGTTTCGGGGCGTAGTGCCGGGTTGGGCCGCACCTCGTAATTGATCAGGGCCAGCGACAGGCCGATGTTGAGATCGCTGAACGGCGGTGCGCGGTAGCCGCGGGCGTATTGCAAGAAGAGCTGCTGGTTTGCACTCGCCTCCCAGCGCAGGCCGAACTTGCCGGTCAGGCTGGACTCGCCCACGTCGACCGTCGGCGTGTCCGGATAGTCGTCGCGGAACATCGCATCGGGTCGCGCATCGAGTCGATAGCGTTCGTAGCGCAGCCCCGGGATCAGGCTGAGCCGTCCCCGGCGCAACTCGTCCTGCACGAACAACGCGTGGCGCTGCGCGACCGAGGTGGGGAAATCCCGCACCGGAAAACGCTCGCCGAGGATCAGGTTGCTCTGTGCGCCGGTGCCCAGGTGGGTTTCGACGCCATCTCGCAGTCCGTGATAGTCGCTGCGCTGCCATTCGGCGCCGGCCAGAAAGCGATGCTCGATGTCCCGGAACACCCAGTCGCGCTGGCCCAGCAGGTCCAGGCCGTGGTCGTCCTGCTGGAACAGGAAGCGCCGGTCACGGCGCGACTCGAACGGCGTGGCGCGATCGGGCAGGCGGTACTGCGCGGTGCGCTGGTCGACGTCGGATGCCTGCGCATAAAGCGCGAACTCGACCCGGTCGAAGCCGGCGAGGTCGGCGCCGTCGGCGTGCAGGCTGAAGCGGTCGCGCTGTTGCGCGTCATCCGCCAGCAGGCGATAGGTGGTGCTGAAGCGCCCGGCGCCGAAGCGCTGCGAGACCACATCGGTGTCACGCTCGCCGCGCTGGTGCTCGACGACCAGACGCCAATGAATGTCGTTCGCCAGCTCTGCGCCGTACTTGGCGAGAAAGCTGCGCTGCCAGGCGTTGCCCGGATTCGGTGCCGCCGCCGGGGATCGGGCGCGGTTGTCGATCCGGCCAGCCTCGCGCCCGGCGCCGAGCAACAACCATTGCGCGCCGCGCTTGCCTTCGCCGGCATGCAGGACACTGAGGCTGCGCCCGCTGTCGCGACCACTGTAGCCGGCCTGCAGCTGGTTGCGGTGATCGGTGCCGGCGAGCAGGCTCTCGGCCTCGCGGCTGCGGATCGCCACGATGCCGGCGAGCGCGTCGCTGCCGTAGAGAGTCGACGCCGGGCCGCGCAGCACCTCGATCCGCTCGATCGCGGCGACTTCGCCGAAGTCGCGCCCGGCCGAGGCGAACTGGCCGGCGGAAAACGCATCCGGCAGCGGCACGCCATCGACTTCGACCCGGACCCGGTTGCCGCCCAGGCCACGGATGCTCACGCCCTGCGCGCCGAAGCGATGGGCGTCGCCGTCCATGCGCAAGCCGGGCAGGTAACGCAACAGATCGGTGGCGGTCTGCGCCATTCGTTCCTCGATTTCGATCCGGTCCACCAGGCTTACGCTGGAGGCGACCTGGGCCAGCGGTTCGGGACGGCGCTGGGCCACGACCACCAGGGTGTCGAGCTTGTCGGCCGGCGTGGTTTCGGCTGCGACCACGCTGGTGCAGAGGGATGCCCCCAGCGCGATCACACGCGCGAGCGAGGGTGGCGAGAGGCGAGGGTTCGGGGATCGCGACATGGCGCCAGCCTAGGCGATGGGTTCGCACCCCCGGTTTGACCGTAATCAACTGGCGACACCGTGCACCTGCCGATCTGGCGCTCGCCTGATCCAGATCAGGAAAGCCGCGGTTGCACGCGACCAGACTGGGCGCAAGAAGCCGCCTGCGGCGGCTCACTCGGTCTGATTCGTCTCAACCACAGCCAAGGAGTACGCCATGCGCATCCATCCGATCACCGCGGCTCTGGCCGGCGTGTTGTTCAGCGCCACGGCCTGCAGCCAGGACACCGTCAACGAGCGCCCCCCCAAGCTGGACGCAGAGCGCGGCCAGGCTTCCTACCTCGCGCAATGCGCCGCCTGCCACCAGCCCACGGGCCAGGGCTTGCCGGGCGCATTCCCGCCGCTGGCAGGTTCGGACTGGCTCAAGGGCAAGCCCGCCGACGAGGTGATCGCTGCCGTGCTGGCTGGAGTCACTGGCGAGATCACCGTCAATGGCGGCAAGTACAACAGCGTGATGCCAGCCATGAGCCACCTTGGCGATGAGGATATCGCGGCCATCCTGAGCTTCGTGCTGACTTCCTGGGAAAACGGCGGCGAACCGGTCAGCGCCGCCCAGGTCGCGGCAGTGCGTGCCGGCAAGGGCGTGAGCTCCGATCCGGCGCAAGGCGAAAGCCATCCGGGCACTTCGCAGGCCCAGGCCGCGTACGAAGGCGCGCCGAGCACGCTCAAGGGTGATGCGGTCAAGCAGGTGCGCACGCCCGGGCGCGCCCGACATGAGCGAAACCGAATTCGCCCAGGCTTCGGAGATCTTCTTCCAGCGCTGCGCCGGCTGCCACGGCGTGCTGCGCAAGGGCGCCACCGGCAAGCCGTTGACGCCGGACATCACCCAGGTCAAGGGCACCGACTACCTGAAGGCGCTGATCAACTTCGGCTCGCCGGCCGGCATGCCCAACTTCGGTACCGGGGGCGAATTGAGCGCGGCGCAAGTCGACCTGATGGCGCGCTTCCTGCAGCACACGCCGCCCAATCCGCCGGAATGGGGAATGCAGGAAATGCGCGACTCCTGGAAGGTGCTGGTTCCGGTCGAGCAGCGTCCCACCCGCAAGGAAAACAACTACCGGCTGGAGAACCTGTTTGCGGTCACCTTGCGCGACTCGGGCGAGGTGGCGCTGATCGACGGCGACAGCAAGGCGATCATCAGCATCCTCAAGACCGGCTATGCGGTGCACATCTCGCGCGTGTCGCATTCCGGGCGCTACATCTACACCATCGGCCGCGACGGCAAGATCGATCTGATCGACCTGTGGATGAAGGCGCCGGCACGGGTTGCCGAGATCAAGATCGGCCTGGAAGCGCGCTCGGTCGAAACCTCGAAGTTCAAGGGATTCGAGGACAAGTTCGCCATCGCCGGTGCCTATTGGCCACCGCAGTACGTGATCATGGATGGCCCGACGCTGGAGCCACGCAAGATCGTGTCCACCCGCGGCATGACCGTCGATACCCAGGAGTACCACCCCGAACCGCGCGTCGCGGCGATCGTGGCCAGCCACCAGCACCCGCAGTTCATCGTCAACGTGAAGGAAACGGGCCGCATCCTGCTGGTCGACTACAGCGACATCGACAGCCTCAACGTCACCACGCTCGATGCCGCCCGCTTCCTGCATGACGGCGGCTGGGACAGCACCAAACGCTACTTCCTCACCGCGGCCAACCAGAGCGACCGCATTGCCGTGGTCGACTCACTGGACCAGAAGATGGTTGGCCTGATCCCGGTCGACAAGATTCCGCATCCGGGGCGCGGCGCGAACTTCGTGCATCCGCAATTCGGGCCGGTCTGGGCCACCTCGGCGCTGGGCAACGAGAAGGTCACCCTGATCGCCACCGACCCCAAGGATCACGCCGAGCATGCCTGGAAGGTGGTGCAGGTGCTCAAGGGCCAGGGCGGCGGCTCGCTCTTCGTGAAGACGCATCCGACTTCGGACAACCTCTGGGTGGACACGCCGCTGAATCCCGCCGCCGGCGTCGCGCAGTCGATCGCGGTGTTCGACGTCAAGCACCTCGACAAGGCTACGAAGTGCTTCCGATCGCCGAATGGGCCGGCCTCGGCGAGGGCCCGAAGCGCGTGGTGCAGCCCGAGTACAACGCGGCCGGCGACGAAGTCTGGTTCTCGGTCTGGAACGGCAAGGACCAGCGCTCGGCGATCGTCGTGGTCGATGACCGCACGCGCAAACTGAAGGCCGTGATCAAGGATGAACGCCTGATCACCCCGACCGGCAAGTTCAACGTCTACAACACGGTCAACGACGTCTATTGATCGGCTCTCGCTGCGGGGATGCGCAGGTACATGCGCTCCCCGCAGCCACTTGCGGCCTGCCCTTGCGCAGACCGGGCTCGCGCGACTGAACAACAAGCCCGGCGCCGCCTTCGAGTACACACAAGAAGCTGCTGGCGCGCTATGCCCACCAGAACGGCGCGCATATTGCCGCAGCAATGGACAAGCTCGAAGCCATCTACCGGCGCGAACCCGACACAGGCGGCAACGTCACGTCGATTCGGAAGGCTGGGTAGGCGAACGCGGGCCGGTTTTCCCGGCGCGGTTACACCAGAATTACACAAGCGCACTCACGCGGCGCAGGTGCAACCCGCGCAAGTCGTTGGAATGGATGGTGGCCGAGGACGGAATCGAACCGCCGACACGGGGATTTTCAATCCCCTGCTCTACCAACTGAGCTACTCGGCCACGGAGGGCGGCGATGCGGAGAACCCGGATCGCTGAGGCGAAGGGCGCGTATTACAGCCGCTTTGCCGCGGTGCGTCAAGGCGAGGCGGGGAACCCGGGCAAACCCGGTCGCGAGGTGAATGGTGCATGGACGCCATTGCCGGTGTCGTGCGACGCGCTGCGCTGGCGTGGCGTCCAGACAGGCACAATTCCAGGCCGCGGCCAGGTACGGCACGAGGCCTGGAGCGAGCGATCTTCAGTTCCAGTCGGAGGGCTTCCAATGAGTGCACGTTTCATGCGACCTGTCGTCCTGCCGCTGGTGCTCGCCGCGCTGGCCGGATGTGCCAGCCCCGGTCCGCGCGAACGCATGGCCGCGCGCCTGACGGAAGTGGAGGCACATGCCGGCGCGCCGGTCGAGAGTTTCCACTTGTGGCAGCTCGATCGCTGGGAAACCCTGGGCCGCGCCGAACTCATGGTCTGGACCCGGCCAAACGAGGCCTGGCTGTTGCGCGTGGACGAGCCCTGTCGTGACCTGGAGTTCGCCAATGCCCTGACCCTGAGTTCCAGCGTCGGGCGGGTGCATCGTCGTTTCGACGCGGTCCTGTTCGAGCATCAGCGCTGCCGCATCAACGAGATCCGGCCGGTGGACGGGCGGGCGCTCAAGGCCGCGCGACGTGCCACGGCCGAGTCAGCCGCCGACTGACGCGATCCGCGACAGCAGCAGTTCGCCGCCGCCATCCAGAATCAGGCGCTCGGTATCACCCGGCACGGCGTCGAGCCAGAGGCTGTCGCCCGGATCGAGCATCGGCAGCTCCGGGCGGTCCTTTATCCGCGCCCGACCCGACAGCAGGTGCACGAGCCACTGCACGCCCGATTCAGGGAAGAACAGCATCGGTCCCACCAGTGGCCGGTGCAGCAGTTCGGCCCGAGCCCGGTCGCGCTTCCAGATCAGGTTGAAATCGCGCGTGGGGCCGTCGGTGAGGACGCAGTCAAGCGCATCCTCACCGCGGAAGGCGATGCGTTCGTGCAGGCCGAGCTCGACTCGTCGGCCGTCGTGGAAATCAAGGCGCATGCCCTTGCCGGACAGCAGCATCAGGATCCGATCGTGCCGCGGGAATGGGGAGAACGGGCAATCGTGGTCGATTTCCGCGATCGACACGCGCCAGTCGTAGTCTTCGTCGTCCGGCACCCGCAGGATCTCGCGCGTCCAGCCCAGGTTGTTCTTCCAGCGCATGCGCCGGTACTCGAAGGCAGGGAGCGGGGTCACGCGCATCGGTGCGGACTCAGGGCGCCAGCATCGCGGCCAGCTCGCGCGTCGATCGGCCCAGACTCTCCTGCCACGACCAACCCACGATGGCCTGGCCGGAGGCGGCATCGCGGAACGACTCCTGCTGTCCTTCGCCCAGCAGGTGGCGATAGTCGATGGTGATTTCCTCGCCGGGTTCGAGGTCGCGTGCGGCGAACACGAAGCCCAGATGCCAGAGTCCGTTCGGAGTGAAGCTGTGGTTGAGGTAGCACTCGTCCGGCCACTCGGGCGACACCGTGTAGCGGTCCTCGAACCAGCGCACGCTGGCCGCCAGGGCCGACTCTCTATCCGGCAAGGCCATCACCTCGTCCCAGCGGTACACACGCGGAATCGCGTCGGGCGCCACGAGGATGCGACCGGCTGCCAGCGGCGCTTCGATGAAGACGCCCTGGCCGGCCCCCGGGATCGTGGACGCGGCGATGCGGTAGTTCGGCAGGATCATGGGGTACGCGCGACGGAAGATTGTCCGGATTGTAGTGGCCTGTAACGGACAAATCGAAAGCAGCTCGCTCGGTCTGACCGCGCGGTACTTGCGCCTCACTCGGCCCATAGCTTCGGCTACGGGCCTCGCTCCGGCACGGCGTCCCGCACGCCCATCCCGTCGCGATCCCACTTGCGCTTCATCCGTTACAGGCCATGAGTGGCAGCTCCCGTGCTTCGGGGATCCGGAAACGCAGTCGCCCCGCCGTGGGCGGGGCGATGAGGCATCCATGCCTCGGGCTGCGGCGCGGCTGCGCCTGCGCGGAAGAGTCCGCTTACTGCTTGGGTGCCGGCTTGCTGCCCAGGTCGATCAGGTCACGGTTCTTCTCGACCGTCTTGAGACCGATGCCCTTCACTTCGGCCAGCTGGTCGGCGCTCTTGAACGGGCCGTGTTCCTCGCGGTAGGCGACGATGGCCTCGGCCTTGGCTTCGCCCACGCCGTTCAGGGCGGCGGCGATGGTGGCGGCATCGGCGCTGTTGACATCGACCTTGCTTGCGGCAAAAGCCGAAGCGCACAGGGCGAGCGAGAGGATCAGGGACTTGAAGGTGGTGGTGAACAGGTTCATGGCGGAACTCCTTGGTGGGTAATCACTGGGTGGGTCCGTTGCAGCACCGTGCTGCATCCGGTGTGCACAGTCTGTGCGTCGACCGATGCGGGTCCCATCGCCATTCGCCTGAGCGGTGCCTGCGAAAGCGGCGCTGCCGTGTTAGGAGTTTTCCTAGGCCGCGCCGGCCCGCAGCGCTAGAATCCGCAGCCTCGCTTTGAAGGATTGCGCCATGGATACCGCAAGAGCCGATCGTTTCGTCGCTTCGCTCTGGGACGACGAGATCGTCCCGCAACTGGTGGACTACATCCGCATCCCGAACAAGTCGCCGATGTTCGACGCCGACTGGCAGAAGCATGGCTACATGGATGACGCGGTCCGGCTGATGGAAAGTTGGGCGCGCCGGCAGCACGTCACCGGCATGACGGTGGAAGTGGTGCGCCTGGAAGGCCGCACCCCGCTGATCTACATCGAGGTGCCGGGCGAGGGCGAGGATTGCGTGCTGCTCTACGGCCACCTCGACAAGCAGCCGGAAATGACAGGCTGGGCCGAAGACCTCGGTCCGTGGAAGCCGGTGATCAAGGGTGACAAGCTCTATGGCCGCGGCGGTGCCGACGACGGTTACGCGATCTTCGGCTCGCTCGCCGCCATCCAGGCGCTGAAGGAGCAGAACGTCCCGCACAGTCGCTGCGTGATCCTGATCGAGGCCTGCGAGGAATCGGGCAGCTACGACCTGCCGCACTACGTTGATCATCTCGCCGCGCGCATCGGCAAGCCGTCGCTGGTGGTGTGCCTGGATTCGGGCTGCGGCAACTACGACCAGCTCTGGTGCACAACTTCGCTGCGCGGCCTGGCCGGCGGCAACTTCAAGGTCAGCGTGCTGAACGAAGGCGTGCATTCGGGCGATGCCTCGGGCGTGGTGCCGTCGAGCTTCCGCCTGCTGCGCCAGATTCTGTCGCGCCTGGAAGACGAAGCCAGCGGCAGGATCCGGGTCGAGGGACTGTTCGTCGACATTCCGGCTGAACGCCTGGCGCAGGCGAAGAAGGCGGCGCAGGTGCTGGATACGGCCGTATTCGACAAGTTCCCGTTCCTGCCCGGCATGACGCCGATGGCCGACGACCTGACCGAACTCGTGCTCAACCGCACCTGGCGTCCGGCCTTGTCGGTGACCGGCGTGGACGGCATGCCGCCGCTCTCGAACGCCGGCAACGTGCTGCGCCCGCATACCGCGGTGAAGCTGTCGCTGCGCCTTCCGCCCACGCTCGACGGCGAAGCCGCGGGCAAGCTGTTGCAGGACGTGCTGCTGAAGAGTCCGCCGAATGGCGCGAAGGTGGAGTTCTCGCTGGAGAAGTCGTCCAGCGGCTGGAATGCGCCGGCCATGTCGCACTGGCTGGAGCACGCCATCGACCATGCTTCGCGCGATTTCTTCGGCCAGCCCGCGATGTACATGGGCGAGGGCGGCACCATTCCGTTCATGGGCATGCTGGGCGAGAAGTTCCCCGGCGCGCAGTTCATGATCACCGGCGTGCTCGGCCCGCACTCGAACGCACACGGGCCGAACGAGTTTCTGCACATTCCCACCGGCAAGCGCGTCACCGCGGCCGTGGCCAAAGTCATCGCCGAACACTACCTCGCGAGCCAGAAGGGCCTGACCCAGGGCGTGGGCGTGGCGGCAGGCGAGTCGCGCTTCGACCAGAAGGAATGCTGCTGAGCGCGGCTGCGCTGCATCGGCGGCTCCACTTGCGGGCGCTTCCACGCGGCGGAATTCGATCCACCACTAACGGGAGTCACACCATGGAACAGCTCTTCGGCGGCGGCATCCTCTGGACCCTGCTCATCGGGTTCGTTTGCGGGCTCCTGGCGCGCGCGCTCAAGCCCGGTAACGACAAGCTCGGTTTCTTCATGACCATCGTGCTGGGTATCGGCGGCGCGGTGCTGGCGCGTTACATCGGTGGCGCGGTGGGTTGGTACGGGCCGGGCGATGCGGCCGGGTTCATCGCTTCGGTGGTGGGCGCGATCGTGCTGCTGGCGATCTACGGCATGAGCAAGAAGAAGTCATGAACGGAGGATCCGCGATGAACCAGCCACGCCTTGCCCTTGCCTTGCTCTTCAGTCTCGCTCTCACCGCCTGCGCCACGGCGCCCGAGTCGGCACCCGTGCTCGACGGAACCCACTGGGCCCTGGTCTCGGCCGACAAGGGCGAGCTCGCCAAGCTCGCGCCCACCAGCGGCATCACCCTCGGTTTCGCCCCGGATGCGATCTTCGGATACGGCGGCTGCAACCAGTACCGCGGCGGCTATTCGCTGGCGGAAGGCGTGCTTGCCGCCGGAGCCGTGGCGGCCACCAAGCGCCTGTGTCCGGGCGAAGCCAGTGCCGCCGAAGCGGCATGGTTGGCCCTGCTCGGCGCGCCGCTGGCGCTCACCGCTACCGGTGAAACGCTGGAACTGCGCAGTACCGATGGCACCGTGTTGCGGTTCGCCCCGGGTTCCCCTCCAAAGCCCTAGTGTGGTGTCCCGCAAATACCATCAAGTGATTCCGGTGCCTTTCGCCGCGATACTGCGTTGCTCGTCGTCGCCATGACGCTGCCATGCCTCCGCCTCACGCCTTGTCTCGCAACGTAATCCATGCGGAATTTCCTTGCGTTACTTGCGGGACACCATGCTATTGAGACTTGCGTGATTGATTGACAGCCCGCGTCCTTCGACTTCGCGCCTTGGGCGCTACGCTCAGGGTGAGCGGGGTTCGCAAATGCCGCTCATCCTGAGCGTAGGCCGCGAAGAGGCCGAAGTCGAAGGACGCCCAGTCTCTCGTCAACAATTTACGCATAGATCAATAGCAGGCGCGCCGCTCAGGCGCTTGCCGGTGCCGGCGCGCTTCGCGCCGGATCGAAGTACTGCTCGATCGGGGCGGGTTCGTCCACGGCGTAGCCTTGTGCGTGGTCGACACCCAGTTCGATCAGGCGGCGCCGGATCGATTCGGTTTCGGCGCATTCGGCGATCGTCTGCTTGTCGATGGTGCGGCCGATGTCGGCGATCGAGCGCACGATCGCCAGCGCCAGCGACGAGGTTTCGATCTCGCGCACGAAGCTGCCGTCGATCTTGAAATAGTCGACGTCGAGAGATCGGAGATATCCGAACGAGCAGAAGCCGGTGCCGAAGTCGTCGAGCGCGAACTTGCAGCCGAGCGCGCGCACCGCCTGGATGAAGTGCTGGGCGCGGGCCATGTCGCGCAGCGCGCTGGTTTCGGTGAGCTCGAAGCACAGCTTCTCGGGCGACAGGATGCTGCGCCTGATGCGTTGCTGCAGGAAGGCGAGGAAGCGTTCGTCGTCGAGCGAGGCGGCGCACAGGTTGATGCCGCACAGCCCGACACGCTGCGCCGCGGCCGGGCGGCGCTCGAACCAGGCGAGGGTGCGGTCCACGACGTAGGAATCCAGCCGCATGCCCAGGCCGAATCGTTCGGCCGCGGGGATGAACATGCCCGGGGTCAGCAGGGCGCCGCTGTCGGCATCGCGCAGGCGCAGCAGGATCTCGAAATGACGCGCTTGCCCGTCGACCTGGCGCAAGGGCGCAGATGCTCTGGCAGAACAGCACGAAGCGATCCTGCTCCAGCGCCTGGTTGAGGCGCAGTGCCCAGCGCATCGCATCGGAGCTGCGCTCGACCCCGGCGCCGCGTTCGGGAGTTGCGCTCTCGGTGCGATTGCCGCCGCGCTCCTTGGCGGTGAAACAGGCCGTGTCGGCCCGCGCCAGCAGTTGCGGGAACTCGGCTTCGCCCGCGACGAAGCAGGCCAGGCCGGCGCTGGTGGTCACGGAGGCCACGTGCGCGTCGGCACCGACGCGGATTTCCGCCACCGCGTCGCGCAGCCGCTGCACCCGGGCCTCGGCCTCCTGCGGCGGGCAATGCCGCAGCAGCACGTCGAACTCGTCGCCGCCGGTGCGGGCGAGCCGGTCGAGCGGGCCGATCCGGGTACGCAACGCGCCGGCCACGGCGCAGATCAGTTCGTCACCGACCTGATGGCTCAGGATGTCGTTGATCAGCTTGAACTGGTCCAGGTCCAGGTGCACTAGAGCCATCGCCTCGCCACCCTCGGCCTGCAGGTGCTTGCGCACTTCTTCCTCGAAGCCGATCCGGTTCAGGAGCCCGGTGAGGGCGTCGGTCCGGGCGCGTTGCAGCAGGCGCTGCGCGATCACGCGACTGCGGTGCGCCGCAATGGACACGATCTGCGGGGTGAGCGCCAGGACGCAGAGAAAGGCGATCAGCAGCGTGACGTCGCCCAGGCCGGTCGGGGCCACCAGGCCACCCAGCCCGAGGCTCGCGGCGGTGGCGACCAGCATCGCGCAGACCGCGTTCGCAAGCGCGGTGAACAGCGGCTCGAAGCGCAGCGCGCTCCACAGCAACAAGGAAATCGGCACGCTGGCCAGACCGAGGGCATAGGCCGGGCTGAAGCGACCGATCCAGCCGAGCGCGAGCAGGGACAGGGCCAGGCAGGCCAGCCAGGCGGCCTTCTCGGCGTGCCCGCCATAGTCGAGCTGGGAGTCGCCGCTCGAACGCAGGTAGCGGCGGCGTCCGACCAGCAGCACCGCCGGGGTAACGGTGATGATGCCGAACAGATCACCCATGGCCCAGCGCAGCGCGGCTGGCAGGGCGTCGGCGCTTGCGATCATCCCCGACTGGATCAGGCCCAGGGTGCTGATCGGGGCGCTGGCGAGCAGCATGAACACGCCACCGAGCAGCAGGGCGAAGCCGTCACTGATCGCGTAGCGTTCGGCAGACAGGCGGTGGAAACGTTGCACGAACGCGGCACCGACCAGACCGCCCACGGTATTGGCCGCGACCGAGTAGGGCACGAACGAGGCCGGAACCGGCGCCAACAGCAGGTGCGTCAGCAACACCGACACCGCGATGAACGGCCACCAGCGCAAGCCGTAGAGCAGGAGTGCGGCGTACGCCACGCCCGTGGGCGGCCAGATCAGGGTGATCTGTTCATCACCTTCGACGAACCAGAGCGCGATGTAGGCGCCGAGCAGATAGGTCCCGACCAGCAGGACGAAGCGCAACGCATGGCGCGCGACGGGGAGCATGGGTCGAGTGTAATCTGCGCCGCCTTGGATCGGGCGCTGGCTGTCTGCCAAGTGCCTCCCACTTTCGCCATGAGTTGCCCATGTCCACAAAGATCGCCCAGCGTCGTTCGCCCATCCACGGCAACGGCGTGTTTGCCACCGTCGACCTTCCCGCCGGAACCACCCTGGTGGAGTATCGCGGGCGTCGACTGGCGCATGCCGAGGCCGACGAGATCTACGGCGACACGGTCGAGAGTGGCCACACCTTCCTGTTCACGCTCAATGACGACTACGTGATCGATGCGAATGTCGATGGCAACGTGGCGCGCTGGATCAACCACAGTTGCGCGCCGAACTGCCAGCCGGTGCTGGTCGAGCACGAGGGTGCGGATCGACGCCGCGACAAGGTGGAGATCGAGAGCCTGCGTGACATCCGGGCCGGCGAGGAGCTCACCTACGACTACGGCATCACCTTGGCCGAGCCGCATACCGCGCGCCTGAAGCAGCTCTGGGCCTGTCGTTGCGGCGCGCCGAACTGCACCGGCACCATGCTCAAGCCCAAGCGCAAGTCACGCTGAACCCGATTCGATCCGCCACGGAATCGCGGCACCGCTTGCGCTGGTCGCGAGTGGTTCAGCCGTTGCCGAGGTGGCGCTTGCGTTCGGCGGTGTAGTGCCACCAGGGCTGCGCTGGGGCACCTTCCATGAAGCGGACCGCGGCGAGGAAGCAGTCGATCAGGCAAGGGTCCTGGCGCACGCCGCGCTGTTCGTTGCTGAGCCGGTACAGCTCGTAGGGGTCGCGTCCGACCAACTGTTGCGGATGGTCGATCCCGATCTGGTGCAAGTCGTCTGCGATCGACGGGCCGATGTTGGGAATGTCGACCAGGCGCACGGCCTCGGCCGCGTGTGCGGCCTTGGCGCGGCGTGTTCCGCGCGCGCCGGTGCGGGCCGTGCGCTCAGGCATCTTGCAGCCGGTCGAGGTCGGTCCGGGCCTGCGCGAGTTCCGGCTCCAGCCGCAGCGCCTCTTCGATCGCCGCAATCGCTTCCGCGCGCCGCCCGAGCTTTTCCAGGATCTGTCCGCGACGCCACTGCGCAGCCGCCGGGCTCATCGCATCGGAAGTGCGCGGGTTCGCCAGGAACGCCTCCAGATGCGAAAGGCCGGCGTCGAGCGCCTCGCCGCTCACCGCCGACAGGCGACCGAGCTGGTAGTGCGCCAGCGGGTCGTCGGGATTGACCGCGAGCAACTCCTCCCACAGCGCGCGAATCTCGCCCCAACGCTTGTCGGCCTGCAACTGCCAGGACAGGTTGTAGCGCAGGCGCGTGCTCCCCGGGTCGTGCTTGAGCCCCTCGCGCAACAGGCGTTCGACTTCGGGCGCCTGCCCGTCGTGCCGGGCCAGCAGCGCGGCCGCGAGGAAGCCCATGGAGGTGTCGCGTTCGCGCAGCGCCGTGACCTGGCCGACGGCCTTGTCGCGGCCGCCGCCGAGGAACCCGGGCGCGGCAAGGTAGTACTGCAGCAGGTCGTAGCGCGCTTCCAGATTGGAGCCATCCAGCGCTACCGCCTTTTCGTAGGCATCGCGCGCCTTGCCGGCCCAGCGCGGCTTGCCCAGCAGGCTGGCCTTGATCGCCTGCTGCGCATAGGCACGGCCAAGCCAGAACCATGCAAAGGAATCCTGCGCCAGGGCTTCGACCGCCGACTCCCCGGACTCGATGGCCGCGTCGATGCGGCCTGCATTCAGGTGCATTTTCACTTCTTCCACCGGTGCGGCCAATGTCACCTCGGCATGCACGGGTCCGGCCGTCGTTCCGAGCGCCAGGGCCAGCCACAACAACGCAGACGTGCGACTCATGCGAACTCCAGTCGGGAAGGGAGCGCGAGTCTAGCGAGGTTGATCCCGGCTGGACGCTGAACCGTGCCGGCCGGCGGCCGCGTGGTGGATGAAGCGATGCGCGTCAGGGAGCGACCGGCCGCGTCGCGCCGTGCGTTGGCCAGGTCAGCGCTTGCCGAATGGCCACTTGAGGCGCGACATGGCACCACCCGGCTTGGTGGGCTCCGGTGGCTCGGCTGCGAAGCGTTGACGCGGTGTCCACTTGAGCCGGTCGATGGCGTCGTAGGCGCTGACCAGGTCAAATACCTGCTCCATGCTCGCCTTGCTTGCCGCGGTGACCTCGTGCAGGCGCGCCGGCTTGGCGAGTGCCGCCACGATGGCCCCGTGCGCGCGGAATTTGGGATCGACCTGCACCGGATTGGTGACTTCGTAGCTTCCGCCCGGATCGAGCCGCGCCGCGAGCCGGCCATTGCCGCGCGCCAGCGTGAACAGCCAGCGCAGTTCATCGTAGGTGCGTGCCGGCTGCGTTTCGCGCGCCCGATTCAGGTCGGCACTGCTGGCCAGCTTCGCCGCGCTGCGCGGCAGCACCTGGCGGGCGTAGGGTTCGAGCCGGGCGAGGTCGCCCTCGGCATGGTAGGCGCGCCTCTTCGGGTCGAGCGTGAGGACGGGCAGGTCCGGCAACTGCAACTGGATCGGAGTTGCGACGAGTTCACCATCGAGATAGTCGCCCAGCCGATGCCCGCCGATTTCCTCGGACTCGCCGGAGGCGGCCTCGGGTCGGCCCGGCAAGCGCACCGGAATCACATCCACGGTTCCCACCCCGATCACGCCGGGTGGCATTTCGGCGCCAGGCATCACCCGATGCCGTGACATGTCGGCGCGGCCTTCGCTGCGCTTGCTGGGTTCGCTCGCGCCACGCGCCACCGTGGTGTCGGCCTGGATCAGCGGCTTGGGCTTCTCCGGTTCCACCAGCGGATCGCCCTGAATCAGTTCGTCCAGGCCCAGCACGGGACGTTCGCCCGTGATGCGGGCCGGGGTGGAACTCGACTCGCGCCGACGCCAGAGTTCCTCTTCCACCGCCGAGGGTGCCGCCAGGTCTTCGTCCAGGTTGCGGGTGTAGAAGTCGTCGGCAAAGGCCTCGACGTCACTGGTGTCGGCACTGTTGGTGCCGGCGGCGTTGAGCACCGCGACGATCTGGTCGAGCTTGAAGGGGCGGCGCAGGACCAGGCCATGCACCACGACCTCGTTGGCTTCGGCCATCACCGCGCAGGGCACGCCCGCCGACTGGCAACGCGCGATTACGCCTTGCGCGCCGAGGTCGTGCACTTCGACCGCCACGAAATCGGCCGCGGTTTCCTCGCCCCAGACCCAGGTCTGCTGCAACTGGCGTCCACCCAGCTTCATCAGCAGGCGCAAGTGCGCGACGGTTTCTTCGCTGGCACCGATGACGGCGAGGGTCTTGGTGGCGGTCATGGCGCTATGGTCGGCTCGTCGCGGCTGCGACGCAAGCCGTCGCGGCGGCTTGCCCGCCGCCTTCCCCCGGCGTGGACAATACGCCACCCCACGGACCCGGCCCATGCGCAAGATCGTCCACATCGACATGGATGCGTTCTACGCCTCGGTCGAGCAGCGCGACGATCCGGCCCTGCGCGGCCGTCCCGTGGTGGTGGCCTGGCGCGGGGCGCGCTCGGTGGTGTGCGCGGCCAGTTACGAGGCGCGCAAGTTCGGGGTGCGCTCGGCCATGCCGGCCTTGCGCGCCGAGCGGCTCTGCCCGCAGGCGGTGTTCGTGCCGCCCGACTTCGTGCGCTACAAGGCCGTCTCGCGCCAGGTGCGCGAAATCTTCGCCCGCCACACCGACCTGATCGAGCCGCTGTCGCTGGACGAGGCCTATCTCGACGTGAGCGAGAACAAGACCGGACTACCCAGCGCCACCGCGGTGGCGCAGGCCATCCGCGCCCAGATCCGTGCGGAAACCGATCTGACCGCGTCCGCGGGCGTGGCTCCGAACAAGTTCCTGGCCAAGATCGCCTCCGACTGGCGCAAGCCGGACGGCCTGTTCGTGATCCGTCCGCACGAGATCGAAGCCTTCCTGCTGCCGCTGGCGGTGGGCGTGGTGCCGGGCGTGGGCAAGGTCATGGCCGCCAGGCTGGCCGAGCTGGGCGTTGGCACCGTGGGCGAGTTGCGCGCGCTGGGGCGGGACACCCTCGAGCGACGCTTCGGACACTGGGGCGCGCGACTGCACGAACTGTCGCGCGGCATCGACGAGCGCCGCGTCTGTCCCGACCAGCCGACGCAGTCGATTTCGGCCGAAGACACCTTTGCGCGTGACCTGCTGCTCGCGGAGCTGGAGCCGCACCTGCGCGACCTGGCGGCCAAGGCCTGGCTTGCGATCGAGCGCGAAACCGCGCGCGTCGGCCGTACCGTGGTGCTCAAGCTGAAGACCGGGGACTTCCGGCTGCTGACCCGCAGCGTCACGCCCTCCACCCCGCCACGCAGCCTCGAACAGTTCCTCGCGCACGCGCTGGAGCTGCGCGCGCGGGTCGATCTGCCGGCGCGGACGCGCTATCGGCTGGCGGGCGTGGGCTTGGGGAATTTCGTCGAGCGGGACGACCCGCGAGTGCAGGCGGGATTGTTCGATTCGTGATTTCAGGTGGTGTTGTTTCCGCGAATCTTGTGGAAGGCCATGGCGGTGAGGGCCGGAATCCGGGTCTCGGCCTTTTTTGCTCGACGCGGCTTGCTGGCAAGAGTTTCGTCCGCCTCAGCGGCGGCCGAGTTACTTCTCTTTGCGTGCCCAAAGAGAAGTAACCAAGAGAAAGGGCACCCGGCCCTGGCGCCGGACTTCGTCCGGTGCCCTGTGCTGCTCGCCAGCCTCGGGCCGGCGCGAACTCGGCCATCCCTGGCCTCGGACACGCGCGCCTTTCCCCCGAGTCCGGCTGCGCTGCTCGGCGCCAAAGACGGGAGGGAGAGCCAAGAGCTCGCATGCGCTGGGCTCCTGGGTCCCGTAGATCGCGGCGGCGGGCCGGAGGATCAGTGCGCAGCATCGCGCGCAGGAAGCGCGCGAGTTTTCCGTCGGGACACGGATGTGCCGTCGGAAAACCCCGTAGGCCTGCCGCGAACCCGGCGCAGCCGGGCGCGATCTCCGGGTCGCCTTTCTCTTGCCTACTTCTCTTCCGCGACGCAAAGAGAAGTAGGTCGGCGGCCGCTGAGGCCGACGAAACAAGTGCCGCAAGGCTGCGTCAAGCGAGCAAAGCCAAGACCAATCCACGCCTACGTCGAGGCGCCCGGAATTTCGCGCCCGGTTCGCAGCGAGCGAGCGAAAGCCAGGAGCAGGATTCCGGTTCCCGCCGAAACGAGAAGCCTCCCACCCATGACTTCCTTCCCCTTGACGGTTTAGGAGAGGCGGCTAAGCTTGCCTAAACCATTTAGGTGAGCCATGAGCCAGTCCAGCCTGTTGCCCGGAACCCTAGACCTGCTGGTGCTGAAGGCCGTGTCACTCGGTGCCGAGCACGGTTACGGCGTGCTGTTGCGCATCCAGCGCGCCTCGCGCGGGACGCTGGCGATCGAGCAGGGCGCCTTGTATCCGGCCCTGTTCCGGCTCGAGTCGCAGGGCTACATCGACGCCGAATGGGGCGTGTCCGAGAACAACCGCAAGGCCAAGTTCTACACCCTCACGCGCAGCGGGCGGGCGCGCTTGAACAAGGATCTGGGCGAGTGGAACCGGCTGGTTGAGGCGATGGGCGCGGTGCTTGGCGCAACGCGCGCGGAGGTGCTCGCATGAGCACGCGACTGAAACTGTGGTGGAAGGCCTTGACCCAGCGCCGCCGGTTCGAGGCCGAACTCGAAGCCGAACTCGCCTTCCACCTGGAAGCGCGGCGCGAGGATCTGATCGCGCAGGGCATGGCACCGGAGCTGGCGCAGCGCCAGGCGCGGATCGAACTGGGCGCGAAGGAACTGCATCGCGACGCCTGCCGGCGCGCGCGCGGGCTGGATTTCGTCGACAACCTGCAGCGCGACCTGCGCTATGCCTTGCGCGGATTGGTGCGCAACCCGGGTTACAGCGTCACCGCGCTCGGCGTGCTCGGTATCGCGATCGCGGCCAATGCCGTGCTGTTCGCCTTGTTCAATGCCTATGCCTTGCGCAGCCCGCCACTGGAGCGGATCGAGCGCTGGGTTTCGGTCGATTCGCAGAACCAACAGGCGCGGCTGCTGGACAAATGGACGCCGGACGACGCCGATGCCTTGCTGCGCGATGTGCCGTCGATGTTCGAGGGCTTGTACGCGTTCCGTGGGCTGCGCCTGCCGGTACAGGCCGCGGTGACCCGCACGGTGTCGGCCGAGTCGGTGACGGACAACTACTTCGAGCTGCTCGGCGTGCACGCCACGCGCGGTCGCACCTTCCGCAGCGGGCGCGAGAGCGCGGCGGAGCCCGGCGTGGTGTTGAGCGATCTCGGGTGGCGCCGCCTGACCAACTCCGATCCGGACCCGATCGGTCTTCGCGTGAATGTCGCCGGGCGCAGCTTCGACGTGATCGGCGTGATGCCGCCCGAGTTCACCGGGCTCACGGTCAATTCGTCGCTGCTCTGGCTGCGCGAGGCCGACTACCGCGCCATGAACCTGGCCCGCGACGGTCATCCGCTGGAGATCGACGTGGGCGGCTTCCTGCGCGAAGGGGCGAGCGGGGCCGAAGCGGTGGCAGCGCTGACGCCGCGCGTGCTGGCCGGCAACGCGGCGCGCGATGAATGGCTGCAGCTGTCGACCGTGCGGGTCGAGCCGCGGCGCGGCTTCCTGCGCAGCGACGAACGCGCCGAAATCATCCTGCTCGGCATTCCGGTCGGGATCGCGTTCGCGATGCTGCTCATGGTGGCGGCGGCGAACCTCGCCAATCTGGTGCTGGCGCGCTTTGCCGCGCGGCAGCGCGAACTGGCGGTGCGGGTCGCGGTGGGTGCGCCGCGCCGGCGTCTGGTGGCGCAGCTGATGACGGAGTCGGTATTGCTCGCGACGATTGCCGCCGGGTTCGGTTACCTCGTGGCCTGGCTCGCGCTCAAGCCGCTCAATGGCGCCCTGTTCGGACTGATGGGCGAACTCGGATACGACATGATCGACGTCGCGGTCGATGCGCGCGTGCTGCTTTACGGGCTGGCACTGTCGCTGCTCGCGGCGCTGACCTTTGGCGGTGTGCCCGCGCTGCTGGCGACCGCACCCTGGCGTCGTGGCGGCGCCGCGCAGCCAGGCATGGGCGCCCTGCAGCGCGCCGGACAATCGCGCCTGCGCGGCGTGCTGATGGTGGCGCAACTGGTGGCGAGCGTCGTGCTGCTGGTGATCGCGAGCCTGGCCGCGAGCAACGCGCAACGCGCGGAGCAAGTGGCATTGGGTTACGACCCGACGCGGCTGATTGCGGTGAAGACGCCGACGCCGACGCCGGCGCTGGCGACCGAGCTTCGTGGCTTGCCGCAGGTCGAGGCGGCGGGCGGTACGTCGAGCGTGTTCCTGATGGGCGCCGGCGCGCCGCTGGAAGTGCGCGTGGGCGAACGCTCCGACGTGCTGGCCGCACGCCGCGTCGACGCGGCCTACTTCGACACCATGCAGCTGGAGGCATTGCGCGGTCGTGCGCTGCGGCGCAGTGACGAGTCGGGACATGCCGTGGTGGCGATCAGTCGCCGCACCGCGGAGCGGCTATGGCCGGGCGAAGATGCGCTGGGCCGGCTGATCGAGGTCGGAGAGCAGAGAAACTTTGCCGGACTGCACCCGGGTCGCTACGAGGTGGTGGGCGTGATCGAGGACGTGGTCGGCGGCTGGTATGTCGGCGGGGTCGATGCGAGCGCGCTGTACTTTCCTGCGGCGCTGGGCGACCCGGACCTCGGCAATGTGATGCTGCGGGTGCGCGATGCGTCGCCCGTGGCGCAGGAGGCGATCCGCGCCGCCTGCGCGCGCGCCGCGCCGACACAGACCTGCGAACTCATGCCGCTCACCAGTGCCTTCCGCTTCCAGCGCATGCCGTTCGTGATCGCCTCCAGCGTGTCGGCCGCACTGGGCTGGACCGCGCTCGGGATCAGCTGCCTCGGGCTGTACGGACTGGTGAGTTACCTCGTGCTGCAGAAGCGGCGCGAAATCGGGGTGCGGCTCGCGCTCGGGGCGAGTAGCGCGCGCGTGGCGCGGCAGATGCTGCGCCAGGCGGCGAGGCAGGTCGGGCTTGGGCTGGCGCTGGGCCTGCCGCTTGCGTTCGGCGTGTCGCGCCTGGTGGCGAGCGTGTCGGAGCAGATCCGGGTGTTCGACCTGGTTTCGTTCGCCTTGGTGCCGCTGCTGCTGGGCGCGCTGGCCCTGCTCGCGGCGTGGATACCGGCGCGCCGCACGGCGGCGATTGCGCCGACCGTGGCCTTGCGCGAGGAGTGATGCGGGTCAGTCCGGGAGGTTCTTGGCCTCCGCCGTGGCGAGCAGGTCGGCGGCTGGCTTCTCGCGCGGGCGCACCAGCAGCGGATGCACGAACACCGCGCCCAGCACGATGGCCACGCCGAGGTAGAACTGCGGGCTGAGTTCGCGCTGCTCACCCAGCAGCAGCGCGGCCAGCACGATGGCATAGACCGGCTCCAGGTTGATCGCCAGTTGCGCCGCGAACGCACTCATGTGACGCAGCGCCACCAGCGACAACGCGAAGGGCAGCAAGGTGCAGGCCAGCGACAGCAGCACCAGCAGCGCGAGGTTGCGGGCATCGGGCAACTCGAACAGCGCGCCGGCCTGGGACGGGAACAGGATCGGCATCAGCGGTGCGAGCAAGGTGAGTACCAGGGCGCCGGCACCCAGTTCGATGCCGGTGACGGTGAGCGGGTCGCCGTGTTCGACCAAGCGCTTGTTGAGCGCGCCGAAGATGGCCACGAGCAGGGCCGAGAGCGCGCCGACCGCGATCCCGAGGCGCATGCCGTCAGGTACGCCGCCCACCACCAACGCCACGCCCGGGATCATCAGCAGCCCGAGCAGCAACTCGCGCGGTTCGAAGCGCTTCCCGGTCAGGAACGGCTCGATCAGCGCCAGGAACACCGGGCTGAGCGCGATGCAGGTGGCCGCAACCGAGGCGTTGGCGAGCTTGATCGAGCCGTAGAAGGTCAACCAGTGCAGCGCCACCAGCGCGCCGATGCCGGCGTAGGCGAGGACGAGGCGGCGCGGCATCGCGCGCAGCGCGCGCCAGACCTTGGGCAGCAGGGCCAGTACCGCCGTGACCATCAGCATCCGCCACCACACCAGCGGCAAGGCCGGCAGGGTGATGAGCTTGCCAAGGATGGCGGTGAAGCCCCAGAGCAGCACGCAGAAATGGATCTGCCACTGGGCGCGCTGCGCTGGTGACATGGATATGCCGAGGATGTCGGGAGCGAGGGGCGCATGGTAAGGCAGAAATTCCGCGAACCGCGACGCCGCTAAGATGGCCGCCTTGCCCAGCAGGAGTTCAGCGATGGCGGAATACTGCGGATTCCGAAGGCATGGCGCCGCCGATGCCAGCGGATGCCGGGCGTGACACTGTCCGCCTGGATCGATTCCGCGTCCCTGGGCGAGGGATTTGCAACCGCGCTGGTGACGGACGACTGGCTGCAGGGCCGCAGCGCGTTCGGCGGACTGCAGGCAGTGACGGCGTGGCTCGCGATGCGGACCTTGGTGCCGGGCACGATGCCGCTGCGTGCGCTGCAGATGAACTTCATCGCGCCGGTGCCGGCGGGTGCGCTGCAGGCCGAGGCTAACGTGCTGCGCGTGGGCAAGAGCGTGACCCAGGTCGAGGCCCGGCTCCTGGCCGGAGGGCAGCGGTGTGCCAGTGCGGTGGGGCTATTCGGTGCGGCGCGCGCATCGCAGCTTGTCCATCGTCCGGTTCGACCGGACGTGACTTGCGGACAGCCCGTCGACT
Organism: Chiayiivirga sp.; assembly: GCA_022647565.1. GTDB lineage: Bacteria > Pseudomonadota > Gammaproteobacteria > Xanthomonadales > Xanthomonadaceae > JALCLA01. Next base: position 147,561 of record JALCLA010000002.1, on the reverse strand, counting down.
TCCCGTTCCGGGCGGGGATCACGCCCGCCTTCACGCAGCATTTCAGCGCGCGCTGGCTGCGCGGCAGTCCGCCGTTCAGCGGCGGAAGCTCGCGCGAGAGCGTGGTGGAACTCGCACTGCACGACACCGGGACGTGCAGCGAAGCCCATGTGCTCGCCATCGCCGACTTCATTCCGCCCGTGGCATTGTCGATGCTTTCCGCGCCCACGCCGGGCAGTTCGCTGGCCTGGATGCTGGAGTTGTCCGCACTCGACTATGCGGCAATGCCGCTGTCGGGTTGGCGCATCGACAGCGAGATGGTCGCGGCGGGCGAGGGCTATACCAGCCAGTCGAACCGGATCTGGGGGCCGAAGGGCGACCTGGTGGCGCTCAGTCGGCAGTCGATGGTGGTATTTGGTTGAGGTGGCCCGGGGACGGCGGGGCAGGTGCCCCGCCGTCCGCGCGGACGCAAGGTCGGCTTAGTTGCAGGCGCCCTGGTAGACGCAGGCCACCCATTCGGGATGGTCGATGAAGGGATTGCGGTTGCCCTGATAGGTCTGGATCACGTCGTTGCGCAGTTGCTCGGCGGCATCCACCGGATCCTGCTGGTGCCACTGGATCAGGGTGCTCAACATGCCCATGTAGGCCACCGAGGCGTTGCCGCCCGATTGGGTGATGAGCGAGGCGTTGTCGGTGAGGCGCAGGTCGGGTTCGGCTGCGCCGCTCACGCCATGGGTGCCGCCCTCGTAGCGCAGGTCCATGTAGAACATGGCGCGCGCCATGTTGCCCTTCATTCCGTTCCAGACCTGGAACACGTTGGCATTGGACCAGTTGGAGTTGCCGGGATAGGTGCCGCTGCCGCCGCCGCGCCCGTTGTAGGCCTGGGTCGGGTATTCGGTGCAGCCGCTGGCGCAGTTGTCGTAGGGCTTGTTGCTGCGCGTGCTGTTGTAGCTGATGTCCGAGGCCATGAGCATGTGCACGTCGGTGTACGGATAGTTGCTGGCGCCGTCGCTCGGGAAGCCGAGCGAATTCGGCCAGCTGTGCTCGCGGTTGTAGTAGCTGTTGCCGCCCGCCGCCTTGGTGTAGGGCGCGTTCTTGTAGATGTCGAGGATGCGGCCCGAATTGAGCGGGTCCTGATCGGCCACGTTGAGCACATCCCAGGTATCGGTGCTGCTGGCGGTGTAGGGAATCTTGACGCTGTCGTCGATGATCGGGTGCAGCGAGGCCCGCAGCGCGCTGGCGCTGCTGGTGTTCACGCCGGCGTAGTAGCCGGTCTGCGCGCCCGTGGTGGTGAACGACACACTGGCATTGGAGGCCATCGGCGTCGGCGTGCCATCCTGGTCCAGCACCTTCGATGCGACCACCGTGAGGGTGCAGGTTTCGAGCGGGCCGAAATCGACGTCCGGGTTGAGCGACCAGTTGACCGGGCCCGCGCTCACTACCGCCGCATGGCTGCCGGTGTTGCTGCAAGACAGCGTGAACCAGCCACTCGACAAGGTCACGGCCTCGCTGAAGGGCACGCTGATGCTGGCATTGGCCGCAACATTGGTGGCACCGTTCGCCGGGTTGGTCGCGAGCAGCGTCGGCGCGGCATCGGCACCGCCGGTGCTGTAGGCACCCTTGAGCGTGAGGCCGGAGAACGAGGTGTAGGCGCGCACCATCACGTGGTAGTTGCCGACCTGTGGCGTGGGGAAGCTGCACGACTCGTTGTTGCCGCTGAGGTAGGGCCGGCAGGTGTAGGTGCTGGTGGTGGGCGGCGAGCCGAAGCGCACGTAGAGATCGGCATCGCCGCTGCCGCCGCTGGTGTTGATCACGAGGTTGCTGGCGCCACTGGGTACCGCGATGAAGTAGCTCACCGAATTGCCCGTGGTGGCGGCCAGGTTCGGCACCGCGACGTTGTTGACCAGTTGGTTGCCGCTGCCGCCCCCGCCACCGCCCGACAGGGTCTGGCCGGCATTGCAGGAACCGAAGGAACTGGCTGCCGCTGCCGCCCAGGTGAAGTGCGAATAGCTGGTGCCGGTGCCGGTGAGGCGCAGCGAGTGGCCGCTGGCGGTGGCATCGGATTCGGACTGCGGAATCGCGTTGCTGCTCATGCCGCTGGCCGGGCCGTTGGTCGCCGCAAACGTACCCTCGTAACTGAGGAACTGCACCACCTGGTTGCTGGCGTTGACCAGGGCGAAGCCATCGGGCGCGCCGTTCTGCAGGCCCGGCGACGACGGGATCGTGACCACCGCGGTGCCGTGTCCGCCGCACTGGTCGGTGGTGGTGCCCGACAGGTTGTAGGTGCCGTACTGCACCCCGCCGTTGCCGTTGTAGAGCACGATCTTCCAGCCGGCGAGGTTGGTGCCCGCCGGCGCGATCACCTCGACCTTCTCGTTGCTGTCGGTGCCGCTGTTGTCGTAGTGGAATTCATTGATGAACACATCGGCCTGCGCCGACGCGAACACGACCAGGCCGCACAGGCCCAGGCCGAGCATGGCAAGTGACTTCTTCATTACCCCGGTTCCCCGATCGACGCCGCGTTGCGGCGGGTGTGGCGGTTGAGCCAACACCGGGTCCGTTCCCTGCGCTCATCGGCCGCGCTGCGGCTGGCCCCGGCGCCCCACGCCAGGGTCGAGAGTGTTCGGGCTGGGCGATCCTCGCCGTCGGACTGGTCCTGGCCTTGCTGATCGCCGCATCCCCATCCAGGGAAGCCCGCGGCAATGGGGCGCGATTGTGGGGGCAGGGGTCGCGAATGTCGATTGGGTCACGGATCGCCCGATGGTGGTCGGTTCTTGCGTGCGAGGGTGTGGAGCCTGAACGACGACCAACCTGCCATGACGGGAAGTACGAGCGTGCTTCGTACTTTGGAGCACGGCCTGGACGCGGCCGCATTCCACAACAAGGAAAGTCATCATGTTCCGCTATACAGAAATCGCCGCGGCCCTGGTCGCGGGCCTGGCCCTGCAGACGGCACAGGCCGCCCCGATCACGATCCGGGTGCAGGCCGGCGACACCCAGCCCAATGCGGCGAGCGGCGTACCCGCGGTATCGGCCAATGGCAAGGTCGTGGCCTTCGCATCGGCCGCCACCAACCTGGTGCCCGATCCCACCACCGGCGGGCTGTTCAGCTACGACCTGGTGGCCGATCGCATCGATGCGCTCCTGCCGTTCGGTGGCGCGCAATTGCCGTCGATCTCGGCCCAGGGCCGCTACGTCGCCTTCGCCACCGATGCCAACGGTCTGGCGCCGGGCGTGGACTCGTCCTTCCTCGAAATCCTGCGCGTGGATCGCGAGACGGGCAGCTTCGCGCGGGTGTCGCCGGGTGCCGGCGGGGTGGCACCGAACGGGCCGTCGGATGCATCGGCGGTGTCCGCGGATGGTCGCTGGATCGCCTTCACCTCGCTCGCCAGCAATCTGGTTTCACCCTCCACCGCGGGTGGCCGGCGACATGTCTACCTGGCCGACATGGACACGGGCGTCGTTGATCTCGTGACACGCAATCTCGATGCGACCGAGGGCAATCGCGACTCGCTCACGATCGAGGCCAGCGCCTTGTCCAGCGACGGACGCCGGCTCGTGTTCGCGACCGGCGCCGAGAACCTGACGCCGGTGTTCGCGGGCAATGTCTCGGACGTGATCGTGATGACGCGCGACCCGCAAACCGGTGCCCGCAGCTTCCAGAACGTGAACCGCAGCGTGGGTGGTGACGTCGGAACCCTGTCCTCGGATCGCGGCTCGATCTCGCCCAACGGCCGCCACGTGGTGTTCCGCACCTCGGCCACCAACATTCTTGCGGCCCAGCCCGGCGACAGCGACCTGTTCGTGCGCGACCTCGACGCCAACACCCTGCGCGCGGTGCGCCTGCCGGCAGGTTACGACGCCTGCAACCGTGCCCGGGTCAGCGACAACGGCGACGTTCTGATGCAATGCGCGCCAAGCGCGCCGGCAACCGCGTTGCAGGTGCTCTACGCGCCCGCCAGCGGCGCAGCGCCGCGCCTGGTGAGCGTCGATTGGCTCGATGGCAGCGCCGGGCAAGGCAGTTCCGGGCAGGCGTTCGGCCTCAGTGCCGACGGCAAGCTCATCGCGCTGGAATCGCAATCCACCGACCTGGTCGACGCCGATACCAACATCGCCGCCGACGTCTTCCTGGTAGCCGAGCCGGCGGTGTTCGACGGCTTGTTCTCGGACGGATTCGAATAGGAAGCAAGTTCAGAGGTTCACGCGGTGCAGGGATGCACCTTCCATAGGGGCGCGGCGCGCTATCGTAGCCAGGCCGGATGGCACGGAGTGCAGGGGATGGCGGCGCAGTTCGACATTGATCTCGTGGTGATCGGGGCGGGCGTTGTGGGTCTGGCCGTGGCCGAGGCCTGCGCCCGCGCCGGGCAATCGGTGTTCGTGCTGGAACAGGCCGAGCGCGCCGGCGAGGGGGTGTCCAGCCGCAATTCGGGCGTGATCCACGCCGGGTTGTACTACGCGCGGGGCTCGCTCAAGGCGCGCCTGTGCCGGCGCGGGCGCGACCTGCTGTACACCTACTGTGCGCAGCGCGGCGTGCCGCATCGTCGTTGCGGCAAGTTCGTGGTGGCCACCGACGCTGCGGAACTGCCCGCGCTCGAGGCACTGAGCCGCCGCGCGCAAGCGAACGGCGTCGATGTGCGCTGGGTCGATGCGGTCGCGGCGCGCGCGGCCGAACCGCAGCTACATTGCGCCGCCGCGCTCGATTCCCCCGACTCCGGCGTGGTCGAGGTGCCGGAACTGGTCATGGCCTTGATCGGCGGCATCGAACACGGCGACAACCGGGTGTTGTGCGAGATCGAAGTGAGCGCGATCCATCCCGGGCGGGCCGGCTTCCGGGTCGACACCGCGCGCGGCGACAGCCTGCGCTGTCGCCAAGTGGTGAATGCCGCGGGCCTGCACGCGACCGACGTGGCGGCACGCATCGACGGATTTCCGTCCGCGCGGATTCCGCGCGTGCACTATGCGGCCGGGCACTACTACGCGCTGCGCGGCAAGGCGCCCTTCGCACGCCTGATCTACCCGCTGCCCGAACCCTCGGGTCTGGGCGTGCACCTGGGCTTCGACCTGGCCGGGCGTTCGCGCTTCGGGCCCGACGTGCGCTGGCTCGACGCCATCGACTACCGCTTCGACGACACCCAGCGTGCCGCGTTCTACGCCGGCGTGCGCAGCTGGTGGCCGGCACTGCCGGACGAGGCGCTGGCCCCGGACTTCGTCGGGGTGCGGCCCAAGCTCTCGGGGCCGGGCGAGCCGGCCGCCGACTTCGTGATCCAGGATGTCGCCGTGCATGGCATCGAAGGACTGGTCAATCTGTTCGGGATCGATTCGCCCGGGCTGACATCGGCGCTGGCGATCGGGGAAGAAGTGCAGCGGCGGCTGTCGGATCGGGGCTGAGCAGGCCGCGGCATTCGAATCGCATGGTGCACGGACCGTTCAACCCAACGCGTCGATCAGGGCCTTGCGCTGCGTTGCATCGAGCATCGGCCCGAGGCCTGCGCGCAGGTTCTCGGCCTGTCGATGCGGTTTGCCGGAGGCCGGGATCACCGCCGTCACCGCGTCCTGGCTGAGCGCGAACTTGAGGAAGAGCTGGGCCCAGGTGGAGGCTCCGACGTCGGCCGCCCAGGTTGGCAACGGCTTGCCTGCCACGCGCGAAAACAAGGCGCCATCGTCGAAGTTGCGATTGGCCAGCACCGCCACACCCAGTTCCCTTGCCAGTGGCAGCAAGTGCGTTTCCGCCGCGCGCTGCGTGACCGAGTAGTTGATCTGGAGGAAATCGGGTCGTGCGCGGCGCACCGCTGTGGCGAGCGCCTCGTGCGCGTCGTCGCGGTAGTGGGTCAGCCCCACGTAGCGCACCCGGCCTTGTTCCTTCAGCTCGCGCGCCAGCGCCAGTTGCACTTCCCAGTCGCCGAGGTTGTGGACCTGCAACAGGTCGATGCGATCGGTGCGCAGCCGCGCCAGCGAGGCCTCGAACTGGGCGAGTCCGGCCTCGCGCCCGCGCACCGCGGAGAGTTTGGTGGCGAGGAAGAGCTGGTCGCGCGCGCCGAGATCTGCGATCAGGTCGCCCAGCACATCCTCGGCCGTGCCATACGTGGGCGCCGTGTCGATCAGGCGGCCGCCACCCGCGAGGAAGCGGCGCAGCACCTCGCGCAGCGTGCCGCGGGTGCGCGCGTCGGTGCCCACTTCGAAGCTGCCCGACGTGCCCATGCCGATCACGGCAATCGCCTCGCCGCTGGCGGGAATGGTGCGGCTGGCGAGCGCCGTGCCCACGGCGCCCAGGGCTTGCGGTGCGAGCCAGGGCGCGGATGCGGCAAGCGCGATCTGGCCAAGGAAACTGCGACGGGTAGCCATGCGTTTCTCCGGGGTTCCTGCACGGGACGCGCCAGGAGCCGCTGCGGTCGCAGCGCGACTCAGGCGTCGGTATCCATGTCCGCGCGCCAATCGCGCTCCAGGCAGCCTGCCTCGGCGGCATCGCGCTTGCGCGTCGGCGGCCAACGCCTGATCGCAGCTTCCGCTCGGCTTGCCTCGCTGCGGTCACGACAAACGAAGCTGGCCAGCAGGCGTAGCGGGGGATGCATGCGGGTGTAGCGCGCGCCACGGCCGTCCACATGGGCGCGATAGCGGGCTGCGACATCGCGCGCGATACCGGTGTAGATGCTGCCGTTGCGGCATTCGATCAGGTAGAGGAACCACGGCGCCGCAGGCATGGCGCGATTCTCCCACGGATGGGGTTTGTCCCGATGCGGACAGCTGGCCTAAGCTGCGCCGATTCGGGGAGGGCGCGACATGATGCGAATGACGAGTGCTTTGGTCTGCGTGGCGATGGGCGCGGGCGCGGCGGCGAAGGACCTGCATGTCGATGCCCTGGCACTGCAGCCGCGCGACGTGTTCAATCTGGAGTGGGCCGACAATCCGGCGTTGTCGCCGGACGGCAAGCGCATCGTGTACCAGCGCAACCAGTTCGACATCATGAAGGATCGCCGCCGCAGCCATCTGTGGCTGCTGGACGCCGACGGCACGCGACACCGGCCGCTGACCAGCGGGTCGGGCAGCGACGGCGCCGCGGTGTGGTCGCCCGATGGCGGCCGCATCGCCTGGGTTTCCTCGCGCGACGGTTCGGCCCAGATCTGGCTGCGCTGGATGGATACCGGACAGACCGCGGTACTGACCCAGCTCACCGAGGCGCCCGGTGGGCTCTCGTGGTCGCCGGATGGTCGCCGCCTTGCGTTCACGATGGAGGTGGCAGGCAAGACCGAGCCGCTCGCCAGCCTGCCGGCCAAGCCGGAAGGCGCGGAGTGGGCGCCCGAAGTGAAGCTGATCGATCGGCTCGGCTACCGCTTCGACGGGGCCGGTTACGTCCAGCCGGGCTTCGATCAGGTGTTCGTGCTGCCCGCCGAAGGTGGCACGCCGCGCCAGGTGACGCAGGGCGATTTCGACCATCGCGGGGCGCTGTGGAGCCGCGATGGCAAGTCGCTCTACGTGGTGTCCAATCGCGATCCGGATTGGGAGTTCGAGCCGGTCGAACGAGAGATCTACCGCGTGGATGTGTACAGCGGCGAGGCCGTGGCGCTCACCTCGCGCGATGGTCCCGATGTCGATCCGGTGCTGTCGCCGGATGGCAAGCGCCTTGCCTACGTCGGATTCGACGATCGCAAGCTGGGTTACCAGCAGACGCAGTTGCATGTGCTTGACCTCGCGAGCGGCAGCTCGCGCGTGCTGACCGCCGGCTTCGACCATGACATCGCGACGCCGGCCTGGGATCGCGAGGGACGCGGCCTCTACTTCGGTTACGACAAGCACGGCGTGAGCCGGATCGGCTGGATCGATGCCGATGGCGGCGCGGTGCAGGAAGTCGTAGCCGACTTTGGTGGAACCGCGATGGGCCGACCCTATGGCGGCGGCAGTTTCTCGGTGGCGCAGGGGCGCGTGGCCTACACCCGCGGCAGCGCCGAGCGTCCGGCCGAGATCGCGGTGGTGGCGCGCGGCGAGCGCGCCCGCGTGCTCACCGACCTGAATTCCGATGCGCTCGGGCACAAGCGCCTGGGTGCGGTCGAGGAACTCTGGGTGAAGTCCGGTGCAGACGGACTCGATGTGCAGGGCTGGATCGTCAAGCCACCGCAGTTCGACGCCGGCAAGCAATATCCCTTGCTGCTCGAGATCCACGGCGGGCCCTACGAGAACTACGGCCCGCGCTTCGCGCCGGAAACCCAGCTCTACGCCAGCGCCGGTTACGTGGTGCTCTACGTCAATCCGCGTGGCAGCACCAGTTACGGACAGGCCTTCGCAGATCGCATCCAGCACAACTATCCGAGCCAGGACTACGACGACCTGATGAGCGCGGTGGATGCCGTGCTGGCCAAGGGCTACGTCGACCCGCAGCGGCTCTACGTCACCGGCGGCTCCGGCGGTGGCGTGCTGACCGCGTGGATCGTGGGTCATACCGACCGCTTCCGCGCCGCCGTGGTGGCAAAGCCCGTGATCAACTGGACCAGCTTCGCGCTCACCGCCGATGCCTATCCGTTCTTCACCCAATACTGGTTCCCGGCGCCGCCGTGGGAAGCGCAGGAGCACTACTGGAAGCGCTCGCCACTGGCGTATGTCGGCCAGGTGAAGACGCCCACCATGCTGATCACCGGCGAAGAGGACTACCGCACGCCGATCTCCGAATCAGAGCAGTACTACCAGGCCCTGAAGCTGCGCCGCATCGATACCGCGATGGTGCGCATTCCCGGCGCTTCGCACGGCATCAACGCGCGCCCGAGCCACATGCTGGCCCAGGTGCTGAACACCCTGGGATGGTTCGAGCGGTATTCGGGGAGTGATACGGGCGATTCGGTCGGCGAGTCGAAAAAGTAGGCCTTTCGCCCGTCTCGGCATCCTGTATTTCCCGTGCAGGCGGGCATCCCGTTCGTTGCCTTTCTCGCCTGATTCGGTTTGTCGCGGGGTTTCGTCCGCCAGAGAAAGGCGACCCGGAGATCGCGTCCTCGCTGCGCGAGGGTTCGCGACCGGCCGGTGGGATTTCTCGACGGCACGTCCGTGTACCGGCGGGAAACTCGCGCACCTCCTGTGCGCGCCGCCTGTGGCACTTGGCTTTCGCTCCCCGTCGATGGTGCCGAGCAGCGCAGACGGGCTCGGGGGAAAGGCGCGCATGTTCGAGCGCATGGATGCGCGAGTTCGCGCCGGCCCGAGTCCGGCGAGCAGCGCAGGGAACCGCGCGCAGCGCGGCACCAGCGTCGGGCGTGCTTTCTCTTGGTTCCTTCTCTTTTCACGAGCAAAGAGAAGGAACTCGGTCGCCGCCGAGGCGGACGAAGCCTCGCGAAGAATTCGCATCAAACGAGTAAAGCCAGGAACTGGGTCCCAGCCTACGCTGAAATAACGAAGCCGGTGGCTTTCGCCGAAATGACGAGCATGGAGCGCCGTGAGCCTACCCGCCTTCCACTTCGCAGCACGCCAATGAGTGTCGACGCAGAATCTCGTCGATCTCCGTGCGCGCGTTGCGCGCAATGCGATACAGCGCCCGATAGTGATCGCGTTCGAGCCAGTCGGCCGTAGTCTCGGCGCGTTCGGTGCCCAGCAAGCGTTCGAGCGCGGTCAATTCGAGCCGGTTGACGAGTAGGTGTTCATACGAGGACGCCGCATCGCGCGCGCCTTCCGGATGACCGACAGGCAATCGTGGAAACTGCGCGCGCAGTTCCTGCGTGGCGTCCGCGACGCGCTCGGCTCGGGCTTGAGTCCAATGGTGAAGTTGCTCATGCAGATAGGTTGCGAGCAGCACGTCGTCGCGATCCTGATGTCGTGTGTTGAGCGTAAGCATCGGGTGGCTGTGCGGAATCGCGCCTTGCTCGATGCACACCTCGCGTGTGAAGGTCCAGGGGCGCAGATCGTATGCGTCGAACAGGCGTCGCAGCTGCGCTTCGGTGGCGTGTTCGCGTGGCGACCCGGTCTTGAGCCGGATGCTCGGCGCCGATTGCGACGTGCGTGGGCTCGCCTCAAGCATCGGTTCCAGCGCCGTCCACACGTACTCAAGCAATCGCGGCTGCGCCGCTGCCGTCGGGTGCAGGTTATCGGCCTGGAACGCCTCGCGCTCGGTGCCCAGCGGTTCGAGCAGGAACGGCAGGAGGGGCGTGTCGTGGGTCGCGGCGAGGTCGACGTACAACCGACGCAGCTGTTCCGCGTAGTCGGGGCCGTAGTTGGGCGGAATCCGGATGCCGATCAGCAGTACGCGCGCGCCCGAGCCCTTGGCGGCGACGATCATGCGCGTCAGGTTCTCGGCGGCTTGATCCAGCGGCAGGCCACGCAGGGCGTCGTTGGCGCCGAGCTCGATCGCGACCAGGTCCGGATCGTGCGTCGCCAGTGCCGCGTCGATTCGCGCCGCGCCACCGGCCGTGGTCTCGCCGCTGATGCTGGCGTTGACCACGCGCCAGGCCGGATGGGTGGATTCCATCCGGCGTTGCAGCAGATGGACCCAGCCCTGTTCCGTGGCCAGCCCGTACGCCGCCGAGAGCGAATCGCCCATCACCAGCAGGGTGCGGCTCGGGGTCGTGCCGTCGGCTGCCTGCGCCAGGCCGCCCAGCAGGCACAGCCACGCGGCGAGTACCCAGCTTCCGGCACCCTTGTGCCGATGCCTGTTGAGCCACATTGTTGAACGCTCCGATGGAAAAAGGATGGAACCGATGGATGGACTCGCCCTTCCCGCGAGCAGCGCCGCCATGGCGGACACACGCATCGCGATCCAGGCCACGAATCTCGGCAAGCAGGTGAGCCTGCCTGCGGGCGAACTGACCATACTTCAAGGGCTGAGTTTCGTGGTGAACGCCGGGGAAGCGGTTGCGATCGTGGGTGCCTCCGGTTCGGGCAAGTCCACCTTGCTCTCGCTGCTGGCCGGGCTGGATCGGCCCAGCACTGGTGAGGTGCAGCTCGCCGGCACCGCGTTGTCGACGCTGGACGAAGACGGGCGCGCGCGCCTGCGCAGCGAGCGCGTCGGCTTCGTGTTCCAGAACTTCCAGTTGCTGCCGGCGCTCACCGCGCTTGAGAACGCCATGCTGCCGCTGGAACTTCGCGGCGAACGCCGACCCGACGCCGCCGCGCGCACCATCCTGCAGCGCGTCGGCCTGGGCGAACGGCTCGATCACTATCCGCGCCAGTTGTCGGGCGGCGAGCAGCAGCGCGTGGCGCTGGCACGCGCTTTCGTCACGCGCCCCGAGGTCTTGTTTGCGGACGAACCCACCGGCAATCTCGATGCCGCGACCGGCGACGCCGTGATCGATCTCCTGTTCGAACTGAACCGCGATGCCGGCACCACCCTGGTGCTGGTGACGCATGACGATGCGCTCGCGGCGCGTTGCCACCGTACCTTGCGCCTGGATCACGGTCGGCTGGTGGGCGCATGACGAGCCTGCGCCTCGCGTGGCGGTTCCTGCGCCGCGACCTTCGCGCAGGCGAGGTCCGGGTGTTGCTGGCCTCGCTGCTGCTGGCGGTGATGGCGGTGACCACCATCGGTTTCCTCACCGATCGCGCCGAACGCGCGTTGGCCTTGCAGGCCAATCGACTGCTCGGTGGCGATGCCCTGCTGCGCGCCGACGAACCGATTGCGCCGCCAGCGCGTGAGCGCGCGCGCGCGCTCGGCTTGCGCCAGACCGATACGGCCGCCTTCCCCAGCATGTTGCGCGCCGGCGAGGCCATGAAGCTGGCCGAAATTCGCGCGCTGGGCCAGGACTACCCCCTGCGAGGAAGCTTTCGCCTTGCCGCCGGCGACGCCAGCTCGCGCGAAGTGCAGGGTGCGCCGGAACGCGGCACGCTCTGGTTGACGCGCGCCGGGGCGCAGGCCTTCGCGGCGCAGGTCGGTGATGTGCTGCGCATGGGCAATGCCGAGTTCCGCCTGGCCGGCGTGGTGCTGGAAGAGCCCGATGCCGCGCTCGACTACTTCAATGTCGCGCCGCGCGCCTTCATCCATTGGGACGACTTGCCAGGCACCGGATTGATCCAGGAAGGCAGTCGCGTGACCTATCGCCTCGTGGTGGCGGGCGAAGCCGAGGCGGCGCAGCGCTGGATCGACGCCACGCGCGACTCGCTGCAACGCGGTCAACGCCTGGAGACGATTGCCGATGCGCGACCGGAAATCCGTCGCGCACTGGAGCGCGCCGATCGCTTCCTCGGGCTGGCCGCGCTGCTGGCAGTGGTGCTGGCGGCGATCGCGGTGGCGATGGCGGCACGGCGCCACAGTGCCCGCCATCTGGATGGCTGCGCCGTGCTGCGCTGCCTGGGTGCGAGCCAATCCACGATCTCCGGCATCTATGCCGGCGAGTTGCTCCTGCTCGGCGTGCTGGGCAGCGCGCTCGGCGTCGCCACCGGCTTTGTGGTCCAGGCCGCGCTGGGTGGCTGGCTGGAAAGCGTGCTCGGAATCGAGATCCCTGCTGCAGGCTGGCGACCCGCGCTGGAAGGCGTCGGGCTCGGCCTGCTGGTGTTGCTCGCGTTCGCGCTGCCGCCGGTGCTGGCCCTGCGTCGCGTGCCGGCATTGCGCGTGCTGCGGCGCGATCTCGATGCCGCGGAACCGGGTTCGCTGTTGACCGCGCTGACTGGCGCCGCAGGCTTGTCCGCCTTGCTGTGGTGGAAGGCCGGTTCGGCGGCGCTGGGTGCCAGCCTGCTGGCGGGCATCGCGGCGACCTTGGCGGCGCTGGCGTTGCTGGCCTGGGGCCTCGTGCTGCTGTTGCGTCGCGTGCGCGGGCGCCTGCACGGGCCGTGGCGCTATGGCCTGGCGAATGTGAGTCGCCGTCCGCTGGCGAGCGTGGTGCAGGTTGCAGCGCTGGGCCTGGGCCTGATGGCGATCCTGTTGCTGACCCTGGTGCGCACCGATCTTCTGGCGCGCTGGCAGCAATCCCTGCCCGAGGACGCCCCGAATCGCTTCGTGGTGAACGTGCAGTCCGAACAGGTCGATGGCGCGCGCGACATCCTGCAGCGCCATGGCGGCGAGACAGCCACCTTGTATCCGATGATTCGTGGCCGCTTCGTGGCGCGCAACGGCGAGCCGGTGGCCGGCACGGACTTCAGCGCCCGCGGGGAGCGTGCGCAACGCCTGGCCGAACGCGAGTTCAACCTGTCCTGGGCCGCGCAACTGCGTTCCGTCGACAACGAAGTGGTTGCCGGCAAGATGTGGGCAGCGGATGCGCACGGCTTGCAGGAAGTCTCGGTGGAAGCGGGCCTGGCCGAGTCACTGGGTTGGAAGCTGGGCGATCGCGTCGCGTTCGACATCGCGGGACAAGGCTTCGAGGCCACCATCACCAGTTTGCGCAAGGTCGACTGGGAAAGTTTTCAGCCCAACTTCTTCGTGCTCGCGTCGCCGGGGGCGTTGGACGGCTACGCAGCGAGCTGGATCACCGCGGTGTCGGTGCCGCGCGGCGACCTCGGGCTGACCAACGAACTGGTGCGAGCCTATCCCAATGTCTCGGTGATCGACGTCGATGCGGTGATCGACCAGGTGCGCAACACCGCGAACCAGGTGGCCGATGCGGTCGAGTACGTGTTCTATTTCACCCTGGCGGCGGGCCTGCTGGTGCTGGTGGCAGCAATCAGCAGCACCCAGGACGAACGCCTGCTCGAAGGCGGCGTGATGCGCGTCCTCGGCGCCAGCCGCGCCCAGCTGCGCCTGGCGCAAGCGGCGGAATTCGCCGCGCTCGGCCTGATTGCGGGTCTCACCGCCGCGATTGCGGCGGGCGTGCTGTCCGGCAGCATCGCGACGCGCGTGTTCGAATTGCCCTGGTCGCCCGTTCCAGCCCGCGGGTGATCAGCCCGAGGCGATCCGGCGCCTGGTCGGCGGATTCGAGGCCGGCCTCGCGCAACAGACCCTGCTCGGCGTCACCGGTTCGGGCAAGACCTACACCATCGCCAACGTGGTGGAGCAGGTGCAGCGCCCGACCCTGGTGCTGGCGCCGAACAAGACGCTGGCGGCGCAGCTTTACGGCGAGTTCAAGGAGTTCTTCCCGCACAACGCGGTGGAGTATTTCGTCAGCTACTACGACTACTACCAGCCCGAAGCCTACATCCCGTCCTCGGATACCTACATCGAGAAGGATTCCTCGATCAACGAGCACATCGAGCAGATGCGGCTCTCGGCCACCAAGGCCTGCTGATCGAACGCAAGGACGCGATCGTGGTGGCCACGGTGTCGGCGATCTACGGCCTCGGCGATCCGAACGAATACTTCAAGATGGTGCTGCACATGGTGCGCGGCGACCGCATCGACCAGCGCGAACTGATCCGCCGCCTCACCGAATGCAGTACAGCGCAACGAGTTCGAAGTGCGGCGCGGCACCTTACCGCGTGCGCGGCGAGGTGATCGACGTGCATCCGGCCGAGAGCGACGTGGAAGCGCTGCGCATCGAGCTGTTCGACGGCGAGATCGAGAATCTCTCGCTGTTCGATCCGCTCACCGGCGAGATCCTGCGCAAGATCCCGCGCTACACCATCTACCCGAAGACGCACTACGCCACGCGCGCGAGCGCACCGTGCTGGAGGCGATCGAGACGATCAAGCCGAACTGAAGGAACGGCTGGAGCAGCTCTACGGCGCGAACAAGCTGGTGGAGGCGCAGCGCCTGCAGCAGCGCACCCTTCGACCTCGAAATGATGGCCGAGATCGGCTACTGCAACGGCATCGAGAACTACTCGCGCCACCTCACCGGGCACGCGCCGGGCGAGCCGCCGCCGCCTGTTCGACTACCTGCCGCCCGATGCGCTGCTGGTGGTGGACGAGTCGCACGTGACGATTCCGCAGCTCGGGCGCGATGTACAAGGGCGACCGCTCGCGCAAGGAGACGCTGGTGGAGTACGGGTTCCGCCTGCCGTCGGCGCTGGACAACCGGCCGCTGCGTTCGAGGAGTGGGAGCGGCGTGCGCCGCGCAGCATCTTCGTCTCGGCCACGCCCGGCCGTACGAACGTGAGAAGTGCGGCGACCACATGGTGGAGCTGGTGGTGCGGCCCACCGGGCTGATCGATCCGCAGGTCGAGATCCGCCCGGTCGCCACCCAGGTCGACGACGTGCTGGGCGAGATCAACGAGCGCGTCGCCATGGGCGACCGCGTGCTGATCACCACGCTGACCAAGCGCATGGCCGAGAACCTGACCGAATACCTCGGCGAGCACGGGGTCAAGGTGCGCTACCTGCACTCGGACGTTGAGACGGTGGAGCGCGTGGAGATCATCCGCGACCTGCGCCTGGGCCTGTTCGACGTGCTGGTGGGCATCAACCTGCTGCGCGAGGGCCTGGACATGCCCGAGGTGTCGCTGGTGGCGATCCTGGATGCCGACAAGGAAGGCTTCCTGCGCGCCACGGGCTCGCTGATCCAGACCATCGGCCGCGCCGCGCGCAACCTGCGCGGCAAGGCCATCCTCTACGCCGACAGCATCACGCGCTCGATGCAGGCCGCGATCGACGAGACCGATCGCCGCCGCCAAAAGCAGGTGGAGTACAACGCCGCGCACGGCATCGTAGGCGAGCGCCGACTATGCCGGCATGTCGCCGGACCGGCTTGCCGGACACCTGAAGAAGCTCGAACAGCAGATGTACCAGCATGCACGCGACCTGGAGTTCGAACAGGCCGGTCGCTTGCGCGACGAGATCCGGCGGATCAAGGCGCAGGCGCTGGTGGGCTGACGCGCGTCTTTTCGCCGGGTGCGTGGCTCATGCAAGGCACGACTTTCGGATGAGCGCGCCCGCAGGCTCGACCGGTCGATTGCCAGTCTTGGCATCGGCCCGGTGGAGTCAATTGCTGTTGCGGCGAGCCGTCGCGCGGTGGCGGCGTTGCGACTTGTCGTTCCTGGCGTCGAGCGACAAACTCCGAGGCCTGTGGCTCTATCGTCGTGCAGGTTCTGCGCTTGAGGCTATTGCCGCCGAAAGAGCGCCGCCCACGCCAGTGCCGCCAAGACAGTGCCGAGCGCGAGCCATGACAGCACGTCAAACAATCCGTCGCCAACGAGCGCGGCGAGCAGGCCAACCAGACTGACCAGGGCTATCACCGCAGGCATGGCGAAGGTGTTGGGCCACGCGCGGCCACGCTCGCTCGGACGATTCGTGTTCACGATGCGACGCTTCGCGCCGATGCCTGCAAGCCGCTCTCCAGTTCGGCGAACCGGATTTCGGTCGCGCCGCGCCTGACCCAGAGGTACAGCCCGCTCGCCAAGACCAGAATGGTGACCAGGCCAAGGGCGATCCACAGGATCTTCAGTGGCAGTCCGCCGTAGTCGCCAAAATGCAGTGGCTGGGACAGCAGCAAGATGGTCATGTACAGAGGCCGTCGAGGTTGCGCCGTCATCGCACCTGTCGTCGCATCGATCAGCACCGGCTGGTACAGGCGTTCGGTCAAGGGCGTATTGCCGCGCATGAAGACGCCATAGTGATGCCCGCCGCTGTAGCCCGTGCCCGGATAGCTGACGAAGGCGGGCTTCATGTCGGGCTGGGCCGCCCGCGCGGTGGCGATGGCGGCGTCCAGTGACGCGAGTTGTGTCGGCAATGGAGCATTGCGATCAACTTCGGTCAGCCTCGCCATCTCCGCCGCTTGCCAGGACGCCTGCAAGGGGTCGGCCAGGGTGTTGATCGCTCCTGTCAGCCCGACCACCAACGCCCACGAAACGGTCACGATGCCCAGCAGATTGTGCAGGTCGAGCCATGCTAGGCGCCGGCTGTTCCGCGTGCGCAAGGTGCCGAATGAAAGCTTGCGCATGAAGGGCGCGTAGAGCACGACTCCCGAGACGATGGAGGCCACGAACAGCAGCGCCATCAGGCCGAGGAAAAGGGTCCCGTACAGGCCGACGAACACATCAGTGTGCAGTCGGTAGATGAAGTACATCACGCCTTCATTGAACTGTGGTGCCGGAACAACTTCCCCGGTGTACTCGTTCAGCATGACGGTGTGCATTTGCGGTGGAGGCGTATCCGGCCGTGCGCCCGTGTTCACGTAGACCAGCGGCGGATGCTCGTCCCAGCCGAAGAACAAGGGTACGTCGCTGGGATAGCGATCCAGCGCGCGCTGGATCAGTTCATCCACGTTGGCGCGCGGCGTCCCTTCTGCCACGGGCGCCGCAACCGGATCGGCGCTGGCCAGATCGGCAATCTCTTCCCAGACAACCAGCGGTAGTCCCGTCACGCACAGCAAGAGCAGGAACGCCGTGCACACCAGGCTGGTCCACTTGTGGACAATGAACCATGCCTTGAGTGCGCGGCGTTGCATGTGACTCAGAACCGGTAGGCGAGGGTGCCGATGAGCGAGCGCCCGTTTCCGGTGAAGCAGTCACCGAACGCCCGGCAGGGCGCGAAGTATTCCTTGTCGAACAGGTTCGTGGCGTTCAGCGACAGCGACCAGTCGCGAAGGTCGTAGGCCAGGAGCGCATCAGCCAGCGCATAGGCCGGGGTGCGCAGCGCGCCGGCCGAACTCGTGGACAAGGTCTATCCCACGCGACGCGCACCCACCCCGATGTGCAATTGCGCATCGGTCCCGACGGCAATGCTTCGTGCGACCCAGGCCGAGGCCAGGTGCTTCGGTGTGTCGCTCAGGCGCTGGCCGACTTCTGGTGCAAAGTTGCTGCGCGTCACTTCGGCATCGTTGTAGCTGTAGTTGGCATTGATGCTGAAGCCGGCGAGGACGAAGGCACCTTCCAGTTCGAAGCCCTGCGAACGGATCTCGCCGGTCTGGACCACATTCAGCACGTTCTGCGGGTCATTGGTGGCGCGGTTGGTTTCCTCGATCCGGTAGACCGTGGCGGTGAGCAGCGCGTCGCGGCGCGGCGCCCACTTCATGCCGGCTTCGTACTGGCTGCCGCGCACCGGCTTGAATGCGACGTCATAGAAGTCGAGGCCCGCCACGGGCAGGAACGATTCGGAGTAGCTCAGATAGGGCGACCAGCCCGGTGCGACTTCGCCGATCAGACCAGCTCGAAAGGTCGTGGCTTCGTCGGTCTGCGCAGGGGAGCCTTGGGTGTCGGAGCGGGCGCGGTCGCGTCGCAGGCCGAGTACCAGGGCGACACGGTCGGCGTAGCGGACATGATCCTGCACGTACAGGCCCAACTGCGTGTTGCGCTGGTTCGGATCGCGGCCATAGGCGGGGCCGACCACGCCGCTCGAAACCGGATCGTAGGCGTCGATTGGCGTGATCATGCCGAAGGCCGAGTACGAGCTCTGGCGGAAGTCGCTGTAGTCCGCGCCGACCAGAAGGCGATGGTCGAAGGCGCCGCTGGCAAAGGAATACTCGACCGTGTTGTCGTTGGTGAGGATCCCGATGTCCGGCTTGATCGCGTAGGCATTCCGGTTCAGAACGCGATCGTCATCGTCGATGAACGGATCCAGAGGGTTGCTGTAGACGTCCGGGAAGATCTCCTGGAAGGTGGTGCGCGCGTCGATGTATCTCGCATTGCTGCGCAGGGTCATGGCATCGCTAAAGCGGTGCTCCACGAGCACTGTTGCCGCGTCCTGACGTGCATCGAGGCGGTCGTAGTCCTTGTCTCCGAGGAACGTGGACGAGTCCAGACGGCGCGAACCGGTTCCTTGCAGGGTCGACACCACAGGCAGGAACTGCTGGCTGGAGCCGGTCTCGTCGCGCTGGAACAAGCCGATGAAAGTGACCTCGGAGCGATCGGAGGGACGCCAGGTCAGTGATGGCGACAACAACTGGCGGTCGTCCTGCAGGACGTCAGTCTGCATGCCACTGTCACGCGCCACGCCGACCACGCGACCGGCCAGGTTGCCATCCTCGCCGAGCGGGCCGGTGAGATCGACTTGCAACTGGGCACGGTCGTGGCTGCCGTACTGCAGCCCCACATCGCCCGAGCGCGAGAACTGCGGACGCTTGCTGATGGTGTTGATGATGCCGCCGTTGCTGCCTGCGCCGTAGAGCACCGACGAGGGCCCGCGCAGGAGTTCCACCCGGTCGAGGGTGTAGACATCGGTACGAGCGATCGGGCTGTAGTTGTAGATCTTGCGCATCCCGTCCAGGTATTGCATCGGATCGAGGCCCCGCACGCTGGAGACGTCGGAACGGGTGTCCAGTCCGAATGCTTCTGCCGTGGCACCGGCGCTGTAGCGCAACGTTTCCTGGACGTTCTGCGCGCCGCGGGCCTGGAACAGCTCTGACGGGACGACACTGATCGCCTGCGGGGTTTCCAGCAAGGGCGTATCGGTCTTGGTTGCCGTGGTGGCACTCTCGGCGACCACCACCAGCTTGTCCAAGGTGGCGGCATCCGGCTCGGATGCATTCGCGGCTTGCGCATGGCCCGAATTCATCGTCGCCATGACCAGAATCATGGCTGCAGCAAGCGGCCGGCGACTTGGAATCTTCTTGATCATCATGTCCTGAACCCTTCGAGTCGAAGGGGCATTTTCGGGTACCGAAAGTGCAAATGCAAACCGTTCGCAATAAAACGAGGCGGTCGATCGGGTGCCGAACGGGTGTGCACAAGCGCGGTGACTCGCTCGCGGATACGCCCGGTCGAGCAGACGCAGGAAGCCGCCGGGCCACTGGCGCGTGGATGGCGTACTCGCACGCCCGATGCCGTGGCCCGATGTCACAACCGGGAATACCGTTGGTGGCATCGGCGGCGGCATGTCGATCGGCTTCCCGGATCGATCAGCCCGAGAGCCCACGTGCCGGGAAACGGATTCACCCTTGCCAACCGTTGCGGCGGTGCGGTCTCTCGGCGGCTGTTCAACGATTGCCGAAGTTCTCCTTGGCGCGTGGCGAATCGTTGAGCGAGTAGATCGCGTGGGGGAGGGCGTCGGTTGTCGCGCGCGCCGCGCTGGGCTAGACTTCGCGCCCCGCCATCGGCGGACGGATTCTCCGGGCGGTTAGCTCAGCGGTAGAGCACTACCTTGACATGGTAGGGGTCACAGGTTCGAACCCTGTACCGCCCACCAATAAAATCAGCGGCTTGGCCGCTTTTTTGTTGGTCGAAATGCACCCAGTACGGAAAAATACGGAAAACCGCCCTGTCAGATCGGCGGTTTTCTTGTTTCGGGTGTGTGGCTGTCGGCGCCGATCTAGAAAGACCCCATCTCGTCGTTCAAGACTGACCCGAGGGTAAGACGGCCACGCGAGGTGGCCGTCTGGGGATAACTCTGCGTCGGGTCGTCGGTGGTTGGTGCGCGACGCTTGCGGGCGGCTTCCCTGGCCTTGATCCGTTGGTCGGCGACTTCGCTGCTGTGGCGAAAGCGATGCGTGACGCGTTCCCCCGGCTTGGGCTCGCCGAGCGCCTCGTTGCCGCGGCCCTCGACATCCAACTCCATCATGCGCTGGCACACGAATTGGATCATGTCGCGCAGCAAGTCGGTGTCCGAGCCCTTCTCAATAGCTTTTCCCCGTCGCGCGTGCTTGCTTCGTCCGAGGCCTTTCCGTATCGTTCGGATCCGATTTGGCCTGTTCCCGGCGAGGTGCGACATGAGGACTATCCGCTTCCCACGCTGATCCCCAGCCGAGGCACGCCGTCGCAAGCGCCCTCGTGGCGCTTTTTTCGTTTCCTGCACCCGGAATTGTCCCGATGATCCAGATCACGCTCCCCGACGGCAGCCAGCGTCCGTTCGAGCACTCCGTTTCCGTGGCCGACGTGGCCGCCTCGATTGGCGCCGGATTGGCCAAGGCGGCCCTGGCCGGCAAGGTCGACGGCAAGCTGGTCGATACCAGCTTTCGCATCGAGCGCGACGCCGCGCTCGAGATCGTCACCGAGAAGCACCCCGACGCGCTTGAGATCCTGCGCCACTCCACCGCGCACCTGCTGGCGCAGGCGGTCCAGCGCCTGTATCCCGGCGCGCAGGTGACCATCGGCCCGGTGATCGACAACGGCTTCTATTACGACTTCGCCTATGAGCGCCCCTTCACGCCGGACGATCTGCCGAAGATCGAAGCCGAGATGCTGAAGATCGTGGGCGAGAAGTTGCCGGTGGCGCGTTCGCTCAAGTCACGTGACGATGCGGTCGCCTTCTTCAAGGGCCTGGGCGAGTACTACAAGGCCGAGATCATCGAGTCGATCCCGGCCAACGAAGACCTGTCGCTCTATTCGCAGGGCGAGTTCACCGATCTGTGCCGCGGCCCGCACGTGCCCGGCACCGACAAGCTCCGTGCGTTCAAGCTGATGAAGGTGGCCGGCGCCTACTGGCGCGGCGATTCGAAGAACGAGATGCTGCAGCGCATCTACGGCACCGCCTGGGCGACAAGGATCTGAAGGCCTACCTGCACGCATCGAGGAAGCCGAGAAGCGCGACCACCGCAAGATCGGCAAGCAGCTGGACCTGTTCCACCAGCAGGAAGAAGCGCCCGGCATGGTGTTCTGGCACCCCAAGGGCTGGAGCCTCTGGCAGGTGGTCGAGCAGTACATGCGCCGGGTCTACCGCGACTCGGGCTACCAGGAAGTGCGCTGCCCGCAGATCCTCGACGTAAGCCTGTGGAAGCGTCCGGCCACTGGGACAACTACAAGGACAACATGTTCTTCACCGAGTCCGAGAAGCGGACCTACGCGGTCAAGCCGATGAATTGCCCGGGCCACGTGCAGGTCTTCAACGCCGGGCCTGCACAGCTACCGCGACCTGCCGATCCGCTACGGCGAGTTCGGCGCCTGCCACCGCAACGAGCCCTCCGGTGCGCTGCACGGCATCATGCGGGTGCGCGGCTTCACCCAGGACGACGGCCACATCTTCTGCACCGAGACCAGATCGAGTCGGAAGTGACGGCTTCCATCGGCAGGCAATGAAGGTCTATGCCGACTTCGGCTTCTCCGAGATCTCGCTCAAGATCGCGCTGCGCCCGGACTCGCGCCTCGGGTGACGACGCCACCTGGGACAAGGCCGAGGACGCGCTGCGCGCGGCGCTGCGCGCCTGTGGCGTGGAATGGGAGGAACTGCCGGGCGAGGGCGCGTTCTACGGCCCGAAGATCGAATACCACATGCGCGACTCGATCGGCCGCGGCCTGGCAGGTCGGCACCATGCAGGTCGATTTCATGATGCCGGGCGCCTCGGGCGCCGAATACGTGGACGAGCACCGAGCAAGCGCCATCCCGTCATGCTGCATCGCGCCATCGTCGGTTCGATGGAGCGCTTCATCGGCATCCTGATCGAACACCATGCCGGACACTTCCCGGTCTGGCTGGCGCCGGTGCAGGCGGTGGTGCTCAACATCACCGATGCGCAGGCCGATTACGCCGAGGCCAATCCGAAAAGACCTTGCAAATCAAGGCTTCCGGGTTGTGGGCGACTTGAGAAACGAAAAGATCGGGTATAAAATCCGCGAACACACGCTGCAACGAGTCCCGTACCTGGTCGTGGTCGGCGATCGCGAGAAGGAAAACGGGGCCGTGGCAGTGCGCGCGCGTTCGGGGGAGGATCTGGGCAGCATGAGCGGTCCAGTTCATTGCCCGACTTCGCGACGAAGCTGGCCCGGGCGCCTAAGTATTTGACCCGGAACGGTTAATTGGATTGAGGATAGCCGAATCAATACGGAAAAACTGAACCGCAAGAACCTCGAGATCCGCGTCCCGCGGGTACGCGTCATCGGGGACGACGGCGAGATGGTGGGCGTCCTGTCGCGCGACGAAGCGCTGAGCATGGCCGAGGACGCTGGACTGGATCTGGTCGAGATCCAGCCGAACGCGGATCCGCCGGTGTGCCGAATCATGGATTTCGGCAAGTTCGCTTCGAGCAGCAGAAGAAGGCCGCCGCGGCGAAGAAGAAGCAGAAGCAGGTCGAGATCAAGGAACTCAAGTTCCGCCCGACGACCGAGGTTGGCGACTACGAGGTCAAGCTGCGCAACCTGCGCCGCTTCCTCGCAGAAGGCGACAAGGTGAAGATCACGATCCGCTTCAAGGGTCGCGAAATGGCGCATACCGAACTCGGTCTGGCCATGGCGCAACGCCTGGAGGGCGATCTAAAGGACGAAGTCACGATCGAACAGCGGCCGAAACTCGAAGGTCGCCAGATGATCATGATGGTGGCGCCCAAGAAGAAGTAGGGCGCCGCAAGTTTTCGCCGCAAGGCGAACCGGAACGCCGGCCAGATGCCGGGTTCCATCCCGATCCGGGAAACCGGATCAACAAGCCGATGTGAGCACGGACGGAAAGTGTGGCGCGGGCCACCGCTCGCATCAGTGACATGAATCCGGCCATCGAGCCGACAAGGAAACCACCATGCCCAAGATGAAAACCAATCGGGCCGCAGCCAAGCGCTTCCGGAAGACCGCTTCCGGCAAGTTCAAGTGCGGCCACGCCTTCAAGAGCCACATCCTGACCAAGAAGGCGACCAAGCGTAAGCGCGGCCTTCGTGCCACCAACCACGTGCGTGCTGAAGACGCGGGTCGCGTCCAGCGCATGCTGCCGTACCTCTAAGGGAGCCACGTCATGGCACGAGTCAAGAAAGTGGTGTCACCGCCCGTCGTCGTCACAAGAAGATCATTTCGCGTGCGCGGGCTATTACAACGCTCGCCGCAAGGTGTTCCGCGTTGCCAAGCAGGCCGTCACCAAGGCGCAGCAGTACGCCTACATCGGCCGCAAGCAGCGCAAGCGCCAGTTCCGCGCGCTGTGGATCGTCCGCATCAACGCGGCCGCGCGTCAGTTCGGCCTGTCCTACAGCCGGTTCATGAACGGGCTGAAGAAGGCCGGCATCACGCTCGATCGCAAGGTGCTGGCCGACATCGCCGTGCACGACATCCAGGGTTTTGGCGCGATCGCCGAAAAAGCGAAAGCCGCCCTCTGATGTGAAGTCACGTCCGTTCCGGCGCTTGCGCCGGGGCGGTACGCGAAAACCCCATGGGGAAGGGCGCAAGTCCTTCCCCATGTTTTTTTCAGGCCCGGTTTCGCGCGGGCCCGATCTGGATGCCACCTGATGAACGATCTCGACAGCCTCGCGCAGACTGCCCTTGCCGACATCGCCGCGGCCGCCACGCTTGACGCGCTCGATGCAATCCGCGTGCGCCTGCTGGGCAAGTCCGGCGCGATCACCGAACAGCTCAAGAGCCTCGGCAAGCTGCCGCCCGAGGAGCGCAAGGCGCATGGTGAACTCGTCAACCGGGCCCGCGACGAGTTGACCGTCGCCATTGCCGCGCGCAAGGAAGTGCTGGAAGAATCCGCATTCGCGCAGCGCCTGGCGTCGGAGCGCATCGACGTGACCCTGCCCGGTCGAAATGGCGAGCGCGGCGCGATCCACCCGGTCACGCGCACCCTGGCGCGCATCACCGAAATCTTCTCGCGCCTCGGCTACAGGTGGCCGATGGCCCGGAGATCGAGGACGACTGGCACAACTTCGAGGCGCTGAATTTCCCGCCGCATCATCCGGCGCGCGCCATGCACGACACCTTCTACTTCGGCGACGGACGCCTGCTGCGCACCCACACCTCGCCGGTGCAGATCCGTTCCATGGTCGGGCGCCAGCCGCCGATCCGCATCATCGCGCCGGGCAAGGTCTATCGCAGCGACAGCGACCAGACCCATACCCCGATGTTCCACCAGGTCGAAGGCCTGCTGGTGGACGAGACCTCGTCCTTCGCCGATCTCAAGGGCACGCTCAAGCAGTTCGTCGATGCCTTCTTCGAGCGCGATTTCGCGATGCGCTTCCGCCCCAGCTATTTCCCCTTCACCGAACCCTCGGCCGAAGTTGACATCGCCTGGGATCGCGGTGACGGCAGCGCGCCCGGCTGGCTGGAAGTGCTGGGTGCGGCATGGTGCACCCGAGGGTGCTGGAGAACTGTGGCATCGACCCGGAGCGCTACACCGGCTTCGCCTTTGGCCTCGGCGTCGAGCGCTTCGCGATGCTGCGCTACGGCGTCAATGACCTGCGCAGCTTCTTCGACAACGACCTGCGCTTCCTGCGCCAGTTCGCCTGACCATTCCTGTGTCGTCGCGCCCGCACCGGCGGGACTGGCGACGACGAGAGCCTTCGGAAGCACATCATGAAATTTCCCGAATCCTGGTTGCGTGAACATGTCGCGGTGACGGCGGATCGCGCCACGCTTGCGGCCACGCTCACTGCCGTTGGCCTTGAAGTCGAGGCCATGAACGAGATCGGCAGCGCGCTCGATGGCGTGGTGGTTGCACACATCCTCGAGTGCAGCAAGCATCCGGAGGCGGACCGGCTGCAGGTATGTCGCGTCTCACTCGGGGCCTCCGAAGTGCAGATCGTTTGCGGTGCGCCCAATGCGCGCGCCGGCCTCAAGGCACCGCTTGCCACCGTGGGTGCGACCTTGCCCGGCGGCACCGCGATCAAGGCCGCGAAGCTGCGTGGCGTCGAGTCCTTCGGCATGCTGTGCTCGGCCAAGGAACTGGGCATCGACCCCGATGCCAGCGGCCTGCTCGAACTGCCGGCCGATGCGCCCGCCGGTGCGCCGCTGGCCCAGTATCTCGGACTGCCGGACGCCAGTTTCGAGTTGAAGCTCACGCCGAATCGCGCCGACTGCTTCTCGGTGCGTGGCCTGGCCTTCGATGTGGCCGCGGCGCTGCAGAGTGCGGTATCGCCGTTGCCGATCGAGCCGGTGCCTGCGCAGAGCGATGCGGTCTTGGGCGTGGAACTGGAAGCGGGTGCGAAAGTGCCGCGTTTCGTCGGCCGCGTCATCGACGGGGTCGATTCCAATGCGCCGACGCCGGTGTGGATGGCCGAGCGCCTGCGCCGCAGCGGCGTGCGCCCGATCAGCTTCCTCGTGGATGTCACCCAGTACGTGATGCTGGAACTGGGCCAGCCCATGCATGCGTTCGACAAGGACACCTTGCAAGGACCGGTCGTGGTGCGTCCGGCGCGCGCGGGCGAGCAGGCCGTGCTGCTCGATGGTCGCAGCGTTGAGCTGGACGACGATTTCCTGGTGGTGTCCGACAGCACGGGTGGCCACGCCGCGCGTGCGGTGGCGCTGGGTGGAATCATGGGTGGGCTCGACACGCGCGTCACCGATGCCACGCGCAGCGTGTTTCTCGAAGCCGCGCACTGGATTCCGTCGGCCATCATCGGGCGCAGCCGCAAACTCGGCCTGCATACCGACGCCGGACACCGCTTCGAGCGCGGCGTCGACCCGAACTTGCCGCGTCTGGCGATCGAGCGCGCGACGCGCCTGATCCTGGATGTTGCCGGTGGAACGCCGGGCCCGGTCATCGAAGCTTCGCGTCCGTCGGATCTGCGCGATCCAGCGCCGTTGCGCCTGCGTCGTGCCCGCGTCCGGCGCGTGCTCGGGCTGGACATCGCCGACGCCGAGATCGAGCGCATCCTGTCGGCGCTGGGCATGCACGCCTCGGAACGCGAGGAAGGTTGGGAGGTGACGCCGCCGCTGCGCCGCTTCGACATCTCGATCGAGGAAGACCTGATCGAGGAGATCGCACGCATCCACGGCTACGATCGCATCCCGCTGCACGCGCCCACCGGGCAGATCCAGCTCGCGTCCTTGCCCGAGGCGCGCATCCCCGACCTCGCGATGCGGCAGCAAATGGCGGCGCGCGGTTTCTTCGAAGCGGTGAATTTCGCCTTTCTCGATGCCGCGACGCTGGCCAAGTGGAACCATGGCGTGTTGCAGGTGGAACTGGCCAACCCGCTGTCGGCCGATCTGGGCGTAATGCGTCCTGCCTTGCTGCCGGGTCTGGTGGAGGCCGCCAAGCGCAACCTCGCGCGCCAGCAGCCGCGCGTGCGCTTGTTCGAGGCCGGGCGGGTGTTCGAAAAGTGCAGCGACGCGCCGCGTGAAACCCGGCGCCTGGCGGCTGTCGCCATCGGCCCGGCCCAGGCCGAGCAATGGGGCGCCGCCGCCCGTGCCGCCGACTTCCACGATCTGAAGGGTGAGCTGGAGTCGCTGCTGGCCCTGGCCGGTTCGATTGAAAACATTCGCTACACGCCGGCCGCGCAGGCGTGGCTGCACCCGGGGCGATCGGCGGAGGTTTGGCGCGGTGACACCCGACTGGGCCTGATCGGGCACCTGCACCCGCGCCTGCTCAAGGCCCTCGACCTGGACCAGGAAGCACTGGTATTCGAACTCGACCTGGAGCCCTTGGCCGACCGCCAGGTGCCGCGGGCGGGCGAACTGTCGCGCTTTCCGCAGGTCCGGCGCGACCTGGCCGTGGTAGTGGCCGAAGAGGTGCCTTGGGCTCGCCTGGAGGCCAGCCTGCGGGCGGCTCTGGGCGGGCTGCTGCGCGAGGTTCGGGTGTTCGACCGATATGTCGGCCCGGGCCTAGAAGCGGGATTCAAGAGCCTCGCTATGGGCTTGATTTTGCAGGATGCTTCGCGCACGCTTACAGATCTGGACGCCGACGGGGCGGTGGCAGCGGCGCTGGCCGCGCTGGACCGCGACTGTGGCGCCAAGTTAAGGGGATAACATGGCTCTCACCAAAGCCGACATGGCCGAACGCCTGTTCACGGAAGTCGGCCTGAACAAGCGCGAAGCCAAGGAATTCGTCGACGCCTTCTTCGACACCTTGCGCGAAGCGCTGGAGCGTGGCCAGCAGGTCAAGCTCTCGGGTTTCGGCAACTTCGACCTGCGCCGAAAGAACCAGCGCCCCGGTCGCAACCCCAAGACTGGCGAGGAGATCCCCATCTCCGCCCGCACCGTGGTCACGTTCCGCCCCGGACAGAAGCTGAAGGAGCGGGTCGAGGCCTACGCCGGGGCGTCGAATGTTTGACGCCGGCAGCAATCGCGAGCTTCCACCGATCCCGGCCAAGCGCTACTTCACCATCGGTGAGGTCAGCGAGCTCTGCGATGTGAAGCCGCACGTGCTGCGTTACTGGGAAACCGAATTTCCCGGCCTCAAGCCGGTGAAGCGGCGCGGCAATCGCCGCTATTACCAGCGCCATGATGTCCTCACCATCCGTCAGATCCGTTCGTTGCTTTACGAACAGGGCTTCACCATCACCGGCGCACGCCAGCGACTGGAAGGCGAGCAGGGCAAGATGGAAGCGACCATCTCGGCCCAGATCGTGCGCCAGGTGCGGCTGGAGCTGGAGGAAGTGCTGCAACTGCTGCGGCGCTGAAATGCTGCCGCGCATCGCGCGTGGCTGCACCGCCAGCGAGCCTGTATACTTCGCGCCCCGGCGCATCGCCGGACGCGGCAAACCTCTCGGGGTATAGCGCAGCCTGGTAGCGCACTTGTCTGGGGGACAAGTGGTCGTCGGTTCAAATCCGGCTACCCCGACCAATCAGAGATCACAAAAGACCCCGCATTTTGCGGGGTTTTTTGTTGATTCGGGCCGGCCCGTGAGGTGGCCGAAAAGGTGCCGCCTCACCATTTATCCACTATTTCCTCACTATCGACACGCAGATTTCCGTCCACGGCCGCTCGTGACCTTCGAGGTAGACGCGTGTCATCGTCGAGTTCGCGTGCCCCATCAGGGCCTGCACGTTAGCCTCGGACCAGGCCGATAGATGCAGCAATACGCCGCCCAACGAGCGGATTTCGTGAAAGGTAGGCGGGTGCTCGGAGGCGGCGAGATCGCCGGCGGCAACGGCGGCATCGCGCGCGTCGGCGAAGGTGCGGCATACCTGCTCCGGCAACACTTGCGTATGGTGCACGCGCTCCTTGGCGCGGAGATGGTGCGGCCGAGCGCGGCTTGGCAGGTGATGGGTCAGGTAAGGTGGCCACGCTTTCGCGGCATCGCGTCACAGGCGCCGTCAAGGATTGCTGCAGGTCATCAACTTTGCCACCCAAAGCCAGGGTTCACTTACGGTCCCCAATAGTCGAAGTTGAAAACGACGCCCACGGGAACGACAAATGAGATGGTGCCTCCGTAGCACTCAATCACGTGCTCTCCAGGAGAGATCAGCTTTGGAGTGCCGACACGAGTATCCCAAGCCAGTCCGTCAACCGTGATAGGGCAGCCATTATTGTCGTCGGCTATCGCCAAGTATGTCTTTCCGTCAGAGCTTTCCGTCAGGTGCCCACGAAGGTGGCCATCGTCGCTGCAGGCAGTGAGCGACGACAATGCGAGACAAGCCAGCAACGCGTGACAGAGTTTCATGTGAGTCCTGACGCCTGAGTCAAGCCGACCTGCGAAGCGGTCTCGGCTTGAATGATCGAATGGACTCCACCCGCGTCGCCACATGGCCTTGAAGAGCCAGGCTGAGCATGGCGCTGTTCAGGACACGAGATCACGAGAGGAGTCCGCCCTGCATGCTACGCCGAAATCCGCTGCCGCGACGACGGTCGCGTCGGGCCCGGATGTCGGCCGCCCCGGCGCTCACCCGAATAGCCGCTGGTCCCACATGAGTGGCGTGCTCTTGCCGATCAAGATCTTCCTGAAATCGGCGTGGCTGGGATTGACGAGTACGTTGAACTCGTCCGGGATGATCGCGCTCGGCACGCGCAGCGCGAGCGACGATCGCGCGGCAATCCAGGCATCGCCCACCGCCTGCACCGATGCCCGGTAGGGCAGTCCCTCCCAGCCCGTCGGCAGCGGCGCGAGATCGATGATGACCTTTTCCGGAATCTCGATCGACAGCAGCACTTTCGTCGCCGGGACGTTTTCGCGGCCGACGTGGACCAGCAATTCCA
This sequence comes from Chiayiivirga sp., assembly GCA_022647565.1. Taxonomy (GTDB): domain Bacteria; phylum Pseudomonadota; class Gammaproteobacteria; order Xanthomonadales; family Xanthomonadaceae; genus JALCLA01. The sequence continues at coordinate 118,122 of JALCLA010000002.1, read as the reverse complement.
TCATGGCCAGGGAGCGCGAAGACGATGTGTAGCCCATGCGCGTACCCTTGGAGTTCCAGCGCGCGCCCGCGAGCGCCGCGCCAAGACCACTGAGCGGATCGGCAACGAATCGTGCATCGGTGATGCGGAAGACCTGCATCAGGCCAGGTCGCCCCACTGCACGCGCATCAACTCGTCGAGGACGGCTTGCGCGCCGGCATCGGAGCCGATCAGCCCGATGGGAGCTGCCGCCAGCACCGGATGCATTGCCTTGAGCCAGCGCAGCGCCTTGGCGGCATCTCCGAACACCTGGCGGGCCTCCTGCAGAACGCGTCCGACACGCAGCGTGGAGTCGGCCTGGGCCGGCTTGAGCGCCTCGCCGCTACCCTTGTGGCGGTGGTAGGAGCGGCCGGGAATCCCGAGCAACGTCGACATCTCGGCGTCGGATACGTCCAGCAATTCCTTGAGGTGCGAGATGACGCTGGCCTTCAGGGTATCGACCAGCACCAGATTGCCGCGCGCCGCCTTGCGCACGTGCGGCACCTTGAGCAGTGCAAGCGTGGCGGGGGTCGCGTAGGTCGACATGCCGTTCTCCTGAGTGTGCCGTATGGCAAGATATTAGCGCCATCTGGCAGGGTTGTCGAAGGGCGCCTGTTCCACGCATTTCCCGACTCCAGGGAGCAGAACACCGTTCCCGTCGTGGTGCGCCACCAACTGGGCATCGAGTCCGGCGACCGGGTTGAATTCATCGAGGTCGGCACGGGTTGCTACGAGCAGGCTGCCGCGACACTGCCAGGGAGTCCGTTGAAGGTTCTTGTCCCGAGCGCACGCCGTAGGCGATTTCGCCGGCGCACTGCTGACAGGGCTCGCACGTGGCGCGCGATGCGACAAGGTCTCCAGGTTCAATCCGCTTCGCTTGCCGCGAAACGATTCGGCATGACGCTGCTCAGGCAGCGTCGAGGGCGAGGCGCTTCCGGAGACAGGAGGAGCACGACACGCTTTCCGGGTTCCTGCAACCGGGCACTGCCCGCATCGCTGTGGGCATCACCGGTGGAAGCGTGTCAACGGCCACACAGTTGCCGCGTTCACCACCCTGGTGCACCGCCCCGTTTGCCGGGTGGCGCTGCCCGGTGCCTTGCCCATCGATACACCAACCCAACGGGGAACGACGTGCCCAGAATCGTGATCGTGATGCTTGTGTCATGGCTGGCGGGGTCCCTGGCCTTTGCCTCCGCGAACCCGACCGGCCAGGCCGGCAGTGCCGCGGCCTGCAACCTGCCGATTGAGGGTCCGGATGGACCAAGCACGTCGGCCCCGTGGCGGCTGGAGGAAATCGACACCGCAGTCCATCCTGCGGCAATCTGCAACGATGGTTCTCCCGCGGTCTACATGATCCGCCGGAATCCCGCGACGACGCGCTGGCTGGTGTGGCTGGAAGGCGGCGGAAACTGTCCGGACGGGCCCAGTTGCGCACAGCGCTGGACGAGCAAGCGCGACCTCATGACCTCGAACCTCATCCGGGCGCGCCATGCCGCGGGAACACTGCAGTTCCCCTCTTCGGGCGTGTTCTCGGTCGATCCGGGCGAGAACCCGGCACTGCACGACGCGAACATGGTGCAGGTGCAGTACTGCTCCAGTGACCTGTGGAGCGGCGCGCATGAGGGCAACCCGGGCCTGCCGCTCGGCGATGTCGCGCGGTGGCACTTCCAGGGGCGCGCGATCGCATTGGCGACGATTGACGAACTGCTCGCAAAGGAAAGCTTCGGCAACGCCACCGAGATCACCTTTGCCGGCGGGTCGGCGGGTTCGGCCGGCATCTACTTCACCGTCGACGAACTGCGGGATCGCGCGCCAGCCGGTACGCGCGTCATCGGCATCTCCGATGCGGGTTACCAGATCGTCTATCCCGCCTACGACCCGCTGACGCAGCGCGAGAGCACGGCGACGCCCACGCCGGTGGAGCAGATCATCATGCTGGGGCAGGTGAACTGGGGTGGACGCGGCGATGCCAGTTGCGATGCGGCCGCGATCGACGACGACGAGCGCAGGGACTGCCGCTCGCCCGAGGCGCTGACCCGCAACGGGCACCTCGGCACGCCCTTGATGATCATCAACAACCAGTACGACTACAACCAGACCGCACGACTGGGCCTCGACATCGACTCGTCGAGTGGCGACGTCGCGGACCAGCCGCAGCAGGCATTCGCGCGTCGCTTCGCCGCACGGATGCGAGAGGCGCTGGCGCTGAGCGATTCGCAACATGCGATCTTCTCGAATTACGACGTGCTGCACGTCACCTCGCAGTCGGACAAATCGCTGGTCAAGGCCATCAACGGCAAGGTGGAGCGCGACGCGATCGCGGACTGGCACCGCGACCCTTGCGCCCCGGCCCGCGACATCGAGGCCGAGATCCCCGGCAAGCCGGTGAACCTGCAGCAGGTCTTCGGCGACGGATTCGACGGAACGACTTCCTGAGGCCCTCAAACGCGTGGCGATCCTGGCGGCGCGATCGCGCCGGGCGCCGGATCAACGCGCCGCGTTGCGCATTCCCGACCTTGCGCCGAGCAGGCCCAGCAAATCGCGCGCCGCACGCAGTCGTTCGGTTCCGCCGGGTAAGTCGAGGCGGAACTTGAGTTTGTCCTGGCCGTCGAGGGCGTAGACCCTGGGCTGGGACTGGATCAGCTTGATCACCACGACCGGTTCGACTTTCGGTTTTGGGGTGAACGTGACGCGGCCGCCCTTCTCGCCGACGTCGAGCTTGCGGATGCCGAGCGCGGTGGCCGCGAGCTTGAGTTCGGCCACGGCGAACAGGGCCTTCACCGGCTCGGGAAGCAGGCCGAAGCGATCCACCATCTCCACCTGCAATTCGCGCAGTGCATCGACGTCGCGTGCCGAGGCGACGCGCTTGTAGAGCGTGAGGCGGGCGTGCACGTCGGGCAGGTAGTCGTCCGGGATCAGCGCGGGCAGGTGCAGTTCCACATCGGCGCCGTGACGATCGGCGTCGTCGAGGTCGGGAATCTTGCCCTGCCGGATCGAGCGCACCGCGCGCTCCAGCAATTCGGTGTAGAGCGAGAAACCGACTTCGGTGATCTGACCACTCTGCTCCTCGCCCAGCAGTTCGCCGGCACCTCGAATCTCCAGATCATGCGTGGCGAGGGTGAAGCCCGCGCCCAGTTCATCCAGGGCCGCGATCGCTTCGAGCCGCTTGGCCGCATCGCCGGACATCGACTTCTTGTCCGGTACCACGAGGTAGGCGTAGGCGCGGTGGTGCGAGCGACCGACGCGGCCACGAAGCTGGTGCAGCTGGGCCAGGCCGAAGCGGTCGGCACGATGGATGATGATGGTGTTGGCGCTCGGGATGTCGATGCCCGACTCGATGATGGTGGAGCAGACCAGCACGTTGAAGCGCTGGCGGTGGAAGTCGAGCATCACCTGTTCCAGTTCGCGCTCGGGCATCTGGCCGTGCGCCACGCGGACGCGTGCTTCGGGGACGAGTTCCGCCAGATCGCGCGCCATGCGCTCGATGCTCTCGACTTCATTGTGCAGGAAATAGACCTGGCCGCCTCGCGCCAGTTCGCGCTGGAAGGCTTCGCGCAGCAGGGCGGCATCCCATTGAACCACGAAGGTCTGCACCGCGAGCCGATGCGCGGGCGGCGTGGCGATGATCGAGAGTTCGCGCAGTCCGGCCATCGCCATGTTGAGCGTGCGCGGAATCGGCGTGGCGGTGAGCGTGAGCAGATGCACTTCGGCCCGCATCGCCTTGAGACGCTCCTTCTGGCGCACGCCGAAGCGCTGCTCCTCATCGACGATGACGAGGCCGAGGTCCTTGAACTTCACGTCTTCCTGCAGCAGGCGGTGGGTGCCGACGATCACGTCGATCTTGCCTTCGCCCAGCTTGAGCAACTCGGCCTTGATCTCCTTCGCGGTCTTGAAGCGTGACAGCACTTCCACCCGCAGCGGCCAATCGGCGAAGCGGTCGCGGAAGTTGCGGTAGTGCTGTTCCGCCAGCAGCGTGGTTGGCACCAGCAGCGCCACCTGTTTGCCGGCGCTGGCGGCGACGAAGGCGGCACGCACGGCTACTTCAGTCTTGCCGAAGCCCACGTCGCCGCAGACCACGCGATCCATGGGTTGGCTGGAGCCGAGATCGGTGATCACGGCTTCGATCGCGCTGAGCTGGTCGGGGGTCTCCTCGAACGGAAACTGCGCCGCGAACTGCTCGTACATCGCGCGGTCAAGGTCCAGCGCGAGGCCGGCGCGCGCCTGGCGCTTGGCCTGGATCTCCAGCAGCTCCGCGGCCACGTCGCGCACCTTCTCCGCGGCCTTCTTCTTCGCTTTCTCCCATTGCTCGCCGCCGAGCGAATGCAGCGGCGCGAGTTCCGGCGAGGCCCCGGCGTAGCGGCTGACCAGGTGCAGTTGCGCCACCGGCACGTAGAGCTTGTCGCCCTTGGCGTATTCGATCGCAAGGAACTCGGCGCGATGGCCACCCACATCCAGTGATTCCAGCCCGCGATAGCGGCCGACACCGTGGTCTTCGTGCACGATGGGCGCGCCCGGCGCGATCTCGCTCAGATCGCGGATGATCGCGTCGGGCTCGCGTCCGGCGCGACGGCGGCGACGTGCCTGCGAAGCGCGTTCGGGGAAGAACTGGCGTTCGGTCAGTACGCAGATTGCCGGTTCGGTCAGCGCGAAGCCGTCGTCGAGCGCGGCCACCGCGATGGCGTATCGGACCGACGCATCGTCGATGAAGGCCTGCCAGCTCGCCACCGTGGTGGGGCGCAGCTCGAGCGCGGCGAGTGTTTCGATCAAGGCTTCACGGCGCCCGGCGGAATCCGCCGCGATCAGCACGCGACCCGGATAGCTGGCGAGAAAGCCACGCAAGGCCGCGCCATTGTCGTCACCCTTGGCCGCGAGCGGCAGCGCCGGTGCCGGCTGGTCGTCCAGTACGTGCGCCGCTTCCCAGCGTGGATGTTCACGCGGCAGCACTTCGACCCGAATTACGCGATTGAGTTTCTCGCGCAGCGCGTCCGGTGGCAGGAACAACTCGTCCGGCGCGAGGACTGGACGTTCCAGGTCGTGCCGGCGCTGTTCGTGGCGCTCGCCGGTCTGTGCCCAGAACGCCTCGGCCGCGCCCAGTGCGCCCTCGCCCAGTACGCACAGTACGTTGTCGCCGAAATAATCGAACAGGGATGCCGTGTGCGGGAAGAACAGCGGCAGGTAGTACTCGATCCCGGCCGGGGCACTGCCTTGCTTCAGGTCCTGGTACAGCGGACAGCGGCGCGGATCGATGTCGAAGCGCTCGCGCAGCAGGTTGCGGAAGGCGCGCGTTGCGGCGTCATCCAGCGGAAATTCACGCGCCGGCAGCAGGCGCACCGCGTCGACCTTGTGCAAGGAACGCTGCGATTCCGGATCGAAGCTGCGGATCGAATCGATCTCCTCGTCCAGGAGTTCGATCCGATACGGCTCGGCCGCGCCCATCGGATACACGTCGAGCAGTGCGCCGCGCACCGCGAAATCGCCCGGGTCGAGTACCTGCGGCACGTGCCGGTAGCCCGCGGATTCGAGTCGACGTTTTTCGGCGTCCAGATCGAGTCTTTGTCCCGTTTCCACCACCAGGGCCTGGCCCGAAACGAAACTCGCCGGGGCAAGGCGTTGCATCAGGGTCGAGATCGGCACCACCAGCAGGCCGCGGCGCGTCGTGGGCAGGCGATACAGCGTGGCCACGCGCTGCGACACGATGTCCGGATGCGGGCTGAACAGGTCGTAGGGCAGGGTTTCCCAATCCGGGAAGTGCAACACCGGCATTTCATCGGTGGGGCCGCCCAGGATCCGCAACTCGGCTTCCAGGGCGTGCGCGGCGTGGGTATCGCGCGTCACCGCCACCACCAGCCCGCCATGCACGCGCGCTGCACTCGCCACGGCGAGGGCGAAGGCGCTGCTGCTGGCTGGTGCGCGCCAGTCGGCGCGCCTGTGGCTGCCGCGCGGCAGTGCCGGATGCAGCAGCGAGGAATTCGGGTCGGGGGCGCTCATCGGGTCGCGGAGTTTAGCAGCGCGGTCCGTGTCGACGGCACCTGCTGTCACTACCGCAATAGATCGAGGCTCACCCGCACCAGCCCGGGTTCCTCGTGCAGCAGTTCGCGCCGGAAGCCGAGCGCGTGCGCCAGGGCCAGCATCGGACGGTTCTCGTCCAGCACGTCGCCGTAGAGTTCATCGAGGCGCTTCAGCCGTGCCCAACGGATGAGGCGCCTGAGCATCAGCGCGCCCAGCCCTTGCCCCGCCAGGAAACGGCTGACCAGGATGGCGAACTCGGCGCGGCGGCCGTCGCCTTCGATCGAGACGCGTGCCACCGCGCCAACCAGGGCCTCGCCCTCGGGCAGGGGTTCCGCGGCCACGAGCGCGAACTCGCGCTTCGGATCGAGATGGGTGAGCCGGTGCGCCGCTTCCGGCGTCAGTTCCTTCAGAGGATGCAGGAAGCGCAGGCGCACTTCCTCCGGCGTCAGCAAGGCGAAGCCCTGGCGCAATGGGCCGGCATCGGCGGGCGCAATCGGACGCAGCAACAAGGCGCGACCATCAGGCAGGGTCAAGTGCTGATGCCAGGCCGGCGCATGCGCCTCGCGCTGCAGGACGATGCGCTTTCGGAACGGACGACGTGGATGCGGAGGCATGTCAATGGGCGGCTGGGTGGCGCAGTGTCGCGCGGGCACGAGGAGGCTGCACTCTAATTCGGTGGGCCGGAGTGTTCAGCCCTGCCCGCGCGCCCGGTCATGCGGCGCTCACGTCCGAAGCCGGCGGGGGCTGGGTCTGGCCGGTGCAACGCGCGGGCGTCGGTGACGTGTACCATCCCGATGAGGCAGGCCCTCGACTCAAGGAGTGTCGTTCATGCACGCCGATCGTGTTGCTTGTGGCGCGGGCGCGCGCCAGCGATGCTCGCCAACTCACCTGTCCTTGTGGGTCGTCTCCTGCTTGGGGGTGCTGGCTGCCAGCTCTGCGCTGGCGTCGGCCCCGCAGAGCTTCAGCAACAATTCGCAGATCACCATCCCCGCCCTGGGCGTTGCGTCGCCTTACTCCTCGAATATCAGTGTCAGTGGCGTGAGTGCCTTCACCCACCTCGAAGTCAGTTTGAATGGCTTTGCCCATGCCTTTCCCGATGACGTGGACGTGTTGCTGGTCGGCCCGCAAGGGCAACGCGCGATCCTGATGTCGGATACCGGTGGCAGCGATGCCGTCAGCAATCTCACGTTGACCTTCTCGCAGTCTGCAGGCGCGCCCATACCGGACGCCACGGCGCCGAGCACCGGTACTTTTCGGCCGGCGAATCACGATGCGGGGATCGCCGACGACTTCCCCGCTCCTGGCCCAGGCACCGTGACGGACGAACCGGCGGATCTGGCCGCGTTCACCGGCAGCGATCCCAACGGCTTGTGGAACCTGTTCGTGGTGGACGATGCCAGCGGCGATGCCGGCAGCATTGCCAATGGCTGGACCCTGACCTTCACCGTGCCGCAGGTTTTTACCGTCACCAAGACTGCCGACAGCAACGATGGCGCGTGCGATGCGGATTGTTCCCTGCGCGAAGCGATCACGGCGGCGCAGGACGGCGACCTGATCAATTTCTCGACGCTGTTCAACACGCCGCGGACCATCGATTTGCTGACCGCGCTGCCCGATGTCAATCGCAGCATCAGCGTTCAAGGCCCGGGCGCGAATCTCCTGACGGTGCGGCGGGACTTCAATGCCACTGCAGCCTTCCGCATCTTCAATATTCCCGGTGGCGTGGACAACGGGGTTTCCCTCAGCGCAATCACCATTGCCGGAGGTCGCTCGCAAGATTCGGATGCCGGCGGCATCGTTTCCTTCAGCGACCTGAGGCTGACCAATGTTCACGTCACCGGCAACCAGGGTGGCAACGGCGGCGGAATCAACTTCGCGTATGCCAACGGCGTGTTTGCCAATTGCACGATCAGCAACAATCAAGCCACGTTCCAGGGCGGTGGCTTGCAGTTTGTTGGCGATGGCGGACACACGCTGCGTCTGATCAACAGCACGGTCAGCGGCAATCGCAGCGGCAACCTGGCGGGCGGCATTGAACATGTAGGTTTCAGCGGCAGCAGTCGGCTGGAAATCACCAACAGCACCATCGCAAACAACTTTGCGCCAAACGTCATCGGCGGCATTGAAACCTTTGCGATCGGGGCGGGCAGCACCGCGACAACGACGCTCCGCAACACCATCGTCTCGGGCAATTCGCCCAATAATCTGGCAGCCGGATCCAGCAGTGGAGGAGCGGCGACGTTTCAGACGCTCGGTTTCAATCTAAGCAACGACAGCTTCGCCGGCGGCGGTTTTGCTCCGCTGGGCTCGGACGTCAACAGCCCAACGCCGCGCCTCGCGCCGCTTGCGCTGTACGGCGGGCAAACACCCACACATGCATTGCTGCACGCCAGCCCGGCGATCAATGCCGGCAATGCGTCGGGTCAAGCCAGCGACCAGCGCGGCGTGGCGCGGGTCTTCGGTGGTGCGGCCGATATTGGCGCGGTCGAGATGCGACCGCTGGTTGTCACCAGCACCGCCAACGGCGGCGCCGGCAGCCTGCGCAATGCCCTGGGCAGCGGCGGCAATGCGATCCTGACCGACATCCAGTTCGACAACGGGGTATTCGGTGCTCCGCAGACCATTGCCTTGACGAGCGGACAACTCGGGGTCTTCTTCGACGCCAACCTGCTCGGGCCGGGCGCGAATCTGCTCACGATTTCCGGCAACAACAGCAGCCGCGTGTTTGAAGTTCCCGCCACCATCACCGCCACCTTGAGCGGCATGACGATCACGGGCGGCAGCGCCGACGGCGATGGTGGTGGCGTGTTCAACGCCGGCACCTTGACTGTCACGCATTCCGCCATTGCCAACAACGCCGCGCCATTCAACGGCGGCGGCATCGGCAACGATACCCTTGGCATATTGTCGGTCGACCATTCGACTCTTTCTGGCAACACGATCGCGGGCGTTTCATCGGGTTCTGGCGGGGGCATCCACAGCCGCGGCGTGCTCGGCGTCAGCAACTCGACGGTGTCGGGCAACGCTGTTACCGGCAGCGACTCGATTGCCGTGGGCGGCATCTATTCGGAGGGGCTTGCCACGATTACCCACTGCACCATTGCCGACAATTTGTCGCCGGCTGGTACCACCAGCGGGGTGCTGGGATTCGCTGGCACCGTGGCCATTCGCAACAGCATCATCGCGAGCAGCGTCGACGACGCCAATCAAGCGGATGTCAGAGGCAACCCAGGCGCGGTGAGTTCCCTCGGCTTCAACCTCATCGGCAATCGCGGCACGGAGACCGCGTTCAATTTGCCGACCGACCAAAGCGGCACGGGAGCGACGCCGCTTGATCCTCGCCTCGGCCCCTTGCAAGACAACGGCGGCAGCACGCCCACGCATGCCTTGCTCGAAGCCAGCCCCGCGCTCGACAAGGGCGATCGTTCCGGTGCGGTTTTCGATCAGCGCGGTTCGACGCGCCCAGTGGACCTGCCGGGCATCAACAACCTTTCCGATGGTGCGGATATTGGTGCATTCGAATCCCTGACAGATCCGTCCGGCTTGATTTTCCGAAACGGCTTCGAGGGCTGACGCCCTGGGATTCGTTTCATCGGAAGTCGTTTTCGATCATGTCCATGTTGACGTTGTCGCCGCTGTAACTGGTGTCGGGGTCGACATAGCTGTTCGGATGCAGCGGCGAGATCGCGTAGTGGCCGCCGCCGTTCGCGCCTTGATCGGTCCACCAGCCGCGCGGGTCGCCGCCGGCCCACCAGGTGAATCCTTCCATCGTGTCGGCGTTGGTTTCGAAGTAGGCGATGAAGTCGTCCCAGGCTTGCTGCGCGGTGCCGCCCGCCGTGACCGACGTGGTGGCGTGCATGCCGGTTTCGCCCAGGTACACGCGCAGGCCGTTGGCGCGCGCCCAATCGACGGTATTGGCCAGTTGCGTGCGCAGCGCGGTCACCGAAGTGATCTGGTCGGTGACGCCGCCTTGGTCGCTGTCGACATAGCTGTGCACCTCCACCGCGAGGTTGTCCAGTGGATCGCTGATCGGCTGGCCGACGCCATTGGCATTGAGCCAGCCGTAGGCATTGGAGCGTTTCACCGCGGCGGTGTCGTAGAAGGCGTTGCCGATGTTCCAGGTGCTCGCCCCCGAGTAGCCGTTGCCCGGGACATGGATGCGCTGGGTCGAACCGGACGCGCGAATTGCGTTGATCCCGGCTTGCGCGATCTGGAACCACTGCATCGTCGACATATTGTTCGGCTCGGTGACGAGCACGAACTGCACCCGCGGGTTGTCCTTGAAGTGGCCGGCGAGCTTGGTCCAGAAGTCGCTCCATGCGGCGAGTGCAACCTCGGTGCCGACGCGTCCGCCGCGCCAGGTGGGGCCGCCGACACCGCCGAAGCCTAGTCCGTTGACGTTGTCGTCGTACTGCCAGGGCGTGATCAGCACGGTCATGCCTTTGACATCCGTGGCGTAGTTGACGACACGCACGAGGTTGGCGAAGTAGCTCTGGTAGTTGCCATTCGCCGCGGCCGGAATCGGCCCCAAAAGTTGCGATTGCAGCGCTTCCCACCCAACCAGCAGACGCAGTGCGCTCATGTTCTTGCTGGCGTAGTAGTCGAGCAGCTTCTCGTCGAAGCGCGGGTAGTCGGTGTCCTGTACCGGGCCCGTGACTTGATTGAAGGTGGTGAAGGGCGTTTCCATGCCCACGAGGGTGGTGCCGCGAAACTCGGCAGGCGTGGCGCCCTGCACGCCGCGTTGCACGGTCGCGGGAACGGGCCAGAAGGCGAGGCCGCCAAAACCCGGATCGGTGGTGGCATTGGCCAGGGTCTGGCCGGGAGCACCGAGCGCGGGGTCGTCATACTCGATCACGGCGAAGGCGCGCTGATAGTTGAGCCACAGGTCGCCTTCCCGGTCGAAGGCAAGGCCGCCGACGAAGCCGGTGTGGCCATTGCCCGGCGTGGTGACGCCCGGCTCGATGTCGATGAAATGTGCGGGCGCGAGCGCACTGAAGCCGGGGTCGTCGAGTTGCGCCGCTCCGTATCCCGCCGCTGTCGGCGCGCCGTTGTTGCCGACCCAGAGCGTTCCCGCGACGTCGAAGGCCAGGCCTTCGGGATTGCCGAGCGAGGCACGCGCGCCGAGATTCACCGAGTTCCCGACGCGATCGGCGGTGCCGGTGTCGGTGCTCATGCGTACCAGGCGTTGACCGCTGTAGTTGCTCACCCACAAGCGTCCTTGCGGGTCGAACTCGAGGCCGGCGGGAACGTCGAGGCTGGCGTTCTCCAGCAGCACCGGGACCGGACTGCTGCTGTTTGCAAGGCTCGCAAGCGGCAGCTTCAGGATGCGATGCGTGGCACCGAAGTCGCTTTGCGAGACATAGGCGTAGTCTCCGAAGAAGGCGAGGTCGAAGTAGTCGCCGGTGGCGTTGCCGGCCGGCGTGACGATGGCTTCCGGCACGGGGTTGGGCAGCAAGGCGACCTGGTCGGTGTCGAAACGCAGCAGGCGATTCGGAGCACCGCCGTCGACGACCCACAGCTTGCCGTCCGGTGCGAACGCGACCGCGTTCGGATTGGTGTTGGCGGGCAAGGTCGCAACATTCGAGAACAGGAAACCCCCGGCACCGCGTCGGTATACCCGAATGGCACCGCTTCCCCCTTGGGTGAACTGCGGCACGAACAGCAGTTCGGGCTCGATAATGGACAGCGTGGCCGTCGACGGCGCGGCGAGGCTGGCGCCGCCGACGGGATTGCTCAGCGTCAACGCGACGGACTCGCCTTGCTCGGCAAGCGCGTCCGCCACCAGCGGCACCAGCAGCAGCTTGTTGGCCGTATCGCCATCGGCCCAGGCGAGCGTCGCGGCGCTGGCGGCGTAGTCGTCCGGTGCGGTGGCGCCGGCATCGCTGGTGGCGATGTCGACCGATACCGCGCCCACGCTGCCATTCACGCGCTGCACCGTGATCATCGCGTTGCCGCCATCCTCGGCCGCGCTGAAATCTGCGCGGGTGAAGCGCAGTTCGCCCGCAGCCCCGGGTGTCGTGCCTTCGAATCCGTCGACGAAGATCCGCGCCTGGGCCGCGATCAGGGCGACGTCGTCCAGATAGAAGGTCGGCTGGGTGCCGTTGCCTTCGACCTGGATGTCGAGCCGCTTGAATCCACCCGAAAACGGTGGCGCGAGTTGGGCGAAGCGCACTTCCACCGCGCGCCATTGGTTCGCCGCGACACTGCCTCCGGCGATGAAGCCGTCCAGCGCCACGTCGTGCGCCAGGGTCGCTCCGAGGTCGCTGTAGACCTGCAGCCGCAGTTGCTGCGCGCCGGTGGCGCCGCCATGCACCTGGAAGCGCAGTCCGGCGTACTGCGTGGTGTCGAAGCCGCGCAGCTCGTTCGGGAACGAGACCGCGCCATTGCCGCTGCCGGTGAAGGCAATCGAGGCCGTGCCGGTGCGTGCCGGGGTGGCGTTGGCGAAGTTGACCGTGCCGTTGTACGAGTAGCCGGGCACGAAATCGTTGCGCAGGGCATCGTCGTAGATCGTGAGATCCTGCGCTGACGCGGCAAGCGCGAACGCCGAGGCGGCCAGCAAGACTATCGGTCGCATCACAAGCCTCCATCCGGGGACTGAACCGGATAACGGAACTTCCGCCGGTGATTACGCCGGAACGGACCACGACCTGCCAAACGGGCTCAGAAGTGGACGCCCACTCCGACGCCGACGCTCCATTTCGATCGGGAGCGGAAATCCCGGGGCCACAGGTGCAGCCGATTCACGTCGATCTCGGGCCAGACGTAAGGAGCGCTGCGTAGCGCGCCGCGGCGCTCCCCCGTGACCCGGCCGATCAGGCTGAGGAAGCGTCCTTCGGGATAGTCATTTGACTCGACGTAGCCCGGGAACAACGCAATGAAACGTCCGTGATCGGCCTTTTCCAGCATCGGCCGCTGCCGGGTGTCGAGCGGATAGGCGAGGATCTCGATTTCGCTGTGGCGTTCGTAGTTGCGAACCTCAAGAATCATGCCGCCCCACAGCACCGGCCGTTCCATCCACTGCTGCGGCGCCTCGGCCACCAGATAGGGCGAAGGTGCGGGTTCGGCCGGCAACTCGACGAAGGCCGGTGCGGTGGCGCAGCCACTCAGTATCAATGCGATCAGGGCGAGGCCGGCGCAGGTCAGGCGACGCGCGGACGAGGGTGTGGTCATGCAGCCTCCTGCTTCAGCCATTCCAGCCGATGCGATGCGCCCGGTTCGCCCAGTGCGCGCGTCAGCCCGGGCAGCGCGGCCGCAATCTCGGCATCGAACTGCCACGGCGGATTGAGGATCAGCATACCGCTGCCGTTCATGCGCAGGGGCGAGTCATCGGGACGCACCTGCAACTCCGCCACGAGGGCCTGCCTGACCGGCAAGCTGCTCGCCTTGCGCAGGAAGGGCAGGAGCGTGCGGCGCTGCTTGATCGGATACCAGATGGCATGGATGCCGCCGGGCCAGCGCGTCATGGCATCGCGCAGCGCGGCGAGGATGGCATCGAACTCGGCCCCCTGGGTTTCGTAGGGCGGATCGATCAGCACCAGGCCACGCTTCTCCCTGGGTGGAAGCAGGCCCTTCATCGCGGCGTAGCCATCGCGCGCATGGGTGCCGACGCGCGCATCGCTGCTGAACAAGCGTTTGAGCGCCGCGGCTTCCTCGGGCTGCACTTCGCACGCGGCGACGCGATCCTGCGCACGCAAGGCCTGCGCGATGAACATCGGCGAACCGGGATAGAGGTCCTCGGTGCCGGCATCGCGCGCGGCACGCAGCGCATCGCGGTAGCGTGCGATGGCCGCAGGCAGCGGGCGCGCGTTGCGCGCCCAGGCCAGCAACTGGGTGACGCCGCCCACGGCTTCGCCGGTCTTGCCGGCCTCGTCCGAGGCAAGGTTGTAGCACCCGCGCCCGGCGTGGGTGTCGAGCACGAAGAACGGGGTTTCCTTGCGCTTGAGCGCATCGATGAGGCCGAGCAGCACGACGTGCTTGAGCACGTCCGCATGGTTGCCGGCGTGGAAGGCGTGGCGATAGTTCATGCGTCGCAGGATACGGCAGCGCGATGCAGGATGCGCATCGCGTTGCATGCATGCGCCGGTCAAGCCTCAGTCGAGCATCCCCACCGGGGTCGAGTAGGCATAGCCCCAACGGCCTTCGTGCCGTTCGAGCCGCACCAGGTACAACATGCGCATCCCCGGGTTCGGCACGCCTTCCACTTCCAGCAGGGCGATGTTGTCGTCCAGCAGTTCGCCGCCCGTGATCCTGGGTTGCTTGGGCAAGGTGAGGTTGAACATCTGCCTGGCATTGGCGAGGTTTTCCTCGGGCGAGTTGTAGTCGCGTTGGTAGTCCTGGGCTTCGGTCGGCGTCAGCAAGGCGATGATCCTGGCCAGATCGTCGCCTTGCGCGGCGGCCACCAGCGCCAGCAAGGTCTTCCCCGGTTCGCCGCCGTCCTTGGGCAGGGGTTTGCCGGCAGGCCGCATCAGCACGGCGCTGTCGAAATCCACGTCCACCGACCAGCCGGGACCATCCGCCGGTTGCACCGGCCTGGCCACCTTCACCGTGCAGGCCACGCGTTGTTCGGTGTTCTGGCTGCATTCGGCCAGCAACGCGCCGCGCTGGCCCATGATCGTGCCGGAGGAGTCGATGTACTGGGTGCCGTCGACGTGCGCGTTCATGCTGACCTCGCCGTCCTTGCTGACGAAGAACGCCAGATAGTCCGCGTGCATCGCGGCGTCGTCGTTGATCGCAGCGGTGTAGGGGTCGCTGTCGGCGGCGATGGCCTCGCGCTGCACCGGGCGCGTGGTCAGCATCACGTAGGTCTGGAACTGGCGCGGGTTGAACTGGTCGCGGATGCGGAACGCCGCGACCTCGCCCGGCTGCAAGGCTTTGCCGTCGAGTTCGAACTGGCCGTTCACCGAGTCGGCGCGGGCGGCCTGGGCAAGGATCAGGCCGGCGAGGCCGGCGACGATGGCGCAACGCAATACGGACGTGGTCATGGCGGCGACTCCCGGGGTTCGGCAGCACAGCCACTATTGCGGCTGCCTGGTCGGGAGAACGGGGAGCGGGGACGGCAGCGGACAGAAGACGTGAATTCGCGATCACGGTTGCGGGAGCGGATTTGCTATCGTTCCGCGTCCGTTGCATGCCACCTCCCACGGGGATTCCGATGCGCTTCTTCCTGAAATGGAGCTTCCGGCTCCTGCTGCTCCTGTTGCTGCTGCTGGCCGCCGTGATCGCGCACACGATCTGGTTCAAGCCGATGAAGATCGACTGGTTCTTCGAGCGCGTCTTCATCGAATACGCGGTGGACAATCCCGAGATGCTCTCGGGCATGCGTATGCTGCCGCCGTGGATGGACTGGTACAGCGATGACCTGGCCGATGCCTCGCTCGCGGCCGAGGACCGGATGCGCGGCAAGCTGCAGGCGGACCTCGCCACCTTGCGCAGCTACGATCGCAGCGCGCTCGATGCCAATACCCGGCTGTCCTACGACATGCTCGAGTACTTCCTGGCGATGCAGGAGGAAGGCGACCGCTTTCGCCACCACAACTATCCGCTCAACCAGTTGTTCGGCCTGCAGAACGAGATGCCCACGTTCATGGCCACGCAACATCCCGTGGGCAGCGAAGGCGAGGCCAACGACTACATCGCGCGGCTTTCCAAGTTCCCGCTCAAGTTCTCGCAGACGCTGGAAGGCTTGAGGGCACGCGAGACCGCCGGCATCGTCCCGCCGCAGTTCGTGATCGAGAAGGTGCTGGACGAGATGCGGCGTTTCATTGCCGCCGCGCCCAGGGAGAACCTGCTGTACACCAGTTTCGCGCAGAAGCTGGACAAGATCGGGGCGGACGCGATGAATCCGGCGGTGCGCAGCCGCCTGCTGGGCGAGGTGGAGCAACAGGTCCGCGATTCGGTGTATCCCGCCTACCAGACCTTCATCACCTATTACGAGCAACTGGCCCCCAAGGCGAGCGGCAACAATGGCGTGTGGGCGCTGCCCGATGGCGAGGCGTTCTACGCCTACGCGGTGCGCCAGCACACCACCACCGACATGACGCCGGACCAGGTGCATGAGTTGGGCCTCACGGAAGTGGCGCGCATCGGTGCCGAGATGGATGCGATCCTGCGCGAGCAAGGCCTGGTCGAGGGCAACGTCGGGGCGCGGGTGCAGGAGATCGCCAAGCGCCCCGACCAGCTCTACCCCGACAGCGACGAAGGCCGCGCGCAGATCATCGCCGACTTCCAGCGCATCATCGACGAGATCAATGCGGGGCTGGGGGACGCCTTCCAGGTGCGTCCCAGGCAGGGTGTGACGGTGGAGCGCGTGCCGGTATTCCGCGAGAAGACCGCACCGGGTGCCTACTACAACCCGCCGGCGTTCGACGGCTCGCGTCCCGGCATCTTCTACATCAACCTGCGCAACACCGCGGAGGTCGCGCGCTTCGGGATGCGCACCCTGGCCTATCACGAAGCGATCCCGGGACATCACTTCCAGACCACGATCCAGCAGGAGCTGAGCGGCGTCCCGACTTTCCGCAAGGTCCTGCCATTCACCGCGTTCTCGGAGGGTTGGGCCCTGTATACCGAGCGTCTCGCCTGGGAGCGCGGCTTCCAGAAGGACCCGCTCGACAACCTCGGGCGCCTGCAGGCCGAGATGTTCCGCGCCGTGCGCCTCGTCGTGGATACCGGCATGCACCACAAGCGCTGGACGCGCGAGCAAGCCATCGCCTACATGCTGGAGCACACCGGCATGCCGGAAACCGACGTGGTGGCGGAAATCGAACGCTACCTGGTGAACCCGGGGCAGGCGCTCGCCTACAAGGTCGGCATGAACAAGCTCCTCGAACTGCGCGAGCGCGCGAAATCCGAGCTGGGTGGCCGGTTCGTGCTGTCGCGTTTCCACGATCTCGTGCTCACCGGCGGCGACATGCCGCTGCAATTGCTGGAGCAGCGCGTGGACCAATGGGTGGCAAGCGAGAAACGGGGCAGTTGAGCCGCGCGATGGCCGAAATCGAGCTGCGGGTCCTGTGCGGCGCGCAGATCGCGCCGCATCTGGACGACGTGGCGCGGCTGCGGATCGCGGTGTTCCGTGATTACCCGTACCTGTACGACGGCGATCCCGACTACGAGCGGCGCTATCTCGCGACCTACGCGCGATCGCCGGACAGCGTGTTCGTGCTGGCCTTCGATGGCAACGAAGCGGTTGGCGCATCCACCGGGATTCCGCTGGCGCACGACGGCGCGGCGTTCCGGCAGCCCTTCCTCGATCGTGGCCTGGAGGTGGAGCGCGTGTTCTATTGCGGCGAATCGGTGCTGCTGCCGAGTCATCGCGGACTTGGCCTCGGGCACCGGTTTTTCGATGCGCGCGAAGCACATGCGCGCCGGCTCGGGCGATTCGACTTCACCGCGTTTGCCGCGGTGGACCGGGCACCGGACGATCCGCGCCGCCCCGCGGGGTATCGCGGCAACGATGCGTTCTGGTCGGGTCGCGGCTACCAGCGCCAGCCCGGCATGAGCATGCGGCTGGCGTGGCGCGAAATCGGGGAAACGGTCGAGAGCGAGAAGCCGCTGACCTTCTGGCTGCGACGGCTCGAAGCCGTCGCGAGCCCGGAACCTTCGGTCAGTTCGCGTCGCAGCGCGTGCCGCTCGGCAGGGTGAGGCGGCGCAGCTCGTAGCTGCCGTTGCCGTAGAGCGAGGTGTAACTGAAGCTGGCGCGGTCGCAGGCGGTGAACTTCACCGTCAGCTTGCCCCAGTTGGGGTTGCTGGTGACGGTGGCCGGGTCGAAGTTTGGTCCGAAGACGCCGCCCTGGGTGATCTGCAGCGGCACTTCCACCGAGCTTGCGCCCCACGCGAAGGAAGCCGCGCCGCCCATCCATACCTGCTTGCCTTCGAAGTAGTCGTACCAGTAGGCAACCAGGACCGGATTGCCGGCGGCATCGCTGCCGTTGGCCACTTCGATGCTGAAGCCCTTGCCGGGCTTGGCCGGGTCGTACCAGCCGCCCGCGTGCTGGGCGAGGATCGGGAAGCTGCCGGCCGCGACGCGCACGGTGCGCTTGATCAGCGGTGGCCGGATCGGCTGGTTGTTCTGGTTGAAGTTCACCGTGATCGGGTTGATCAGTGCCAGCGTGCCCATGCCGTACACCACCTTGCCGAACACGGTGAAGTTCGGGTCGAGCACGGTGTTGGTATTCATGTTGAAGAAGAAGTCGACATTGGCGCTGCCGGTGTCGGGCTGGCCGTTGGCCTGGTTGGCGAGCGCCATGGCGATGGTGCCGGGCGTGTTGAGCAGGCCGTTGTTGCGCTCGCTCGCGATGTTGGGGAAGCGCGCCACCGGCGAGGTGTCTTCCTTGTAGCCGCCGCCCTGGATGATGAAGTCCTTCAGGATGCGGTAGAGCAGGATGTTGTCGTAGCGCTTGTCATCGACGTATCGCAGGAAGTTCGCCACCGTGTTCGGCGCCTTCGCCGCATCGAGTTCCACCAGAATGGGGCCACGATCGGTGTCGAGCAGAACGCGCTGCTGTGCCTGTGCAAGGCCGGCAGCGGCAAACAGAACCAGGGCAATCCAGGATTTCATCGGGGGGTTCCTGCGGGATATCGGCGGCGCAGCCGCGCGAGGGGCCCGCAGGATACCGGCTGCGCCCGCGGGTGTCAGCCGGCGGGCTGAACGCCCGCAAAAGCCCGGGGACCCGCCTTCGATCGGAACCGGAACTCAGCCCAGCAGGCTGGCGCCCGGAACCAGCCAGAGCGAAGCTCCTGCGAGGACGACGCCGATTCCGGTGGCGGCAATCACATCGCTCGGATAGTGCAGGCCCAGTACCACGCGCGAGGCGGCCACGCCGGCGCTGAACGGGATCAGCACCCAGGCCAGGGGCGGATACCAGGCCAGCGCCACGAGACTGAAGGACACGGCGTGCAAGGTGTGGCCCGAGGGGAAGCTGAACTCGTCCAGGGGTCGCACCAGGGCGAAGATGCGGCGATCTGAGGCGAACGGGCGAGGGCGGCGGGTGCAGCGCTTCAGCACCCGATACATCAGCAAGGCCACGACGCCGGTGCCGGCCATGTGCGCGGATGCCGGCAGGCCCTTGCTGCCGCCGAACATCACGATCAACGCCATCAGCACGTACCAGAACACGCCATCACCCAGCCGGCTCAGGCCGGCGAAGCAGGCCCTCACCAACTGGCGTCGACCCCAGCGATTGCAGGCAAAGCACCAGTCAGCCTCGTGGCGGTGCAGGCGTGGCCGCCAGCCGCGGGCATCGGTGGCCAGTGACGCGCGATTCGCCGCGGCGGAGCATCGGAGATCGCGCGGGGCTTCGCGCGACGTCATCACGCGGCACTCCGCAGGCTGAGTCGGGTCAGGAGGGCCGCGAATTGTTCAGCCACGGTGGAAGGCTTCAGTCCGGCGACGGCCTGCCTTGCTTCGCGCCCGAGCCGGCTTCGCAGGCCGGAGTCACGCGCCAGGCGTTCGGCTGCCGCCACGAAGGCGAATTCATCGCCACAGGGCACGGCCATGCCGTACTCGTGGCTGCGCAAGTGTTCACGCGCCGCGCCGTAGTCGTAGGCCAGTACCGGCACGCCACTGGCCATGGCTTCGAGGGTGACGTTGCCGAAGGTCTCGCTGAGGCTGGGAAACAGGAACAGGTCGCCCGAGGCGAAGTGCCGGGCGAGGGACTCGCTGCGCTGCACTCCGGCAAAGATGAAGTCAGGGTTCGCCGCTTGCAGCGCGGCTCGTGCCGGTCCGTCGCCGACCAGCACGAAGCGCGCATCGGGGCGGATGGACCGGATCGCGCGAAAGGCCCGTACCGCCAGTTCGAGGTTTTTTTCCGGGGCAATGCGACCGACGTGGATCGCGACCAGTTGATCAGGCTGCAGCCCCCACGCAGCGCGCAGTGCGGGATCGCGTCGTGCCGGATCGAACAGTTGGGTGTCAACCGCGCGCCGCAACAGTTCGACCCGTTCGAAACCGCGGCCGCGCAGGAAGTCGGCCAGTTCCCGGGTCGGAACCAGGGTGGCATCGGCCCGGTTGTGGAAGCGGCGCAGCCAGGCGAACACCAGGGGCGAGAGGAAGGCCGCACCATAGCGACCGACATAGTCGTCGAAGCGGGTGTGGAAGCCGGTGGCCACGGGAATGCCGAGGCGCTTGGCGGTGCGCACCGCAGACCAGCCCAGCGGGCCTTCCGTGGCCACGTACACCGCATCAGGGCGCTGCCTGCGCCACTGCGCCATCAGCCTGCCGCCGGCGGGAAAACCGAAGCGCAGGCCGGGGTAGCGCGGCAAGCCGGCGCCGGCCACCAGCATGGCGCCATCGTCACCCGGTTGCGGGTCGCCCGGCTGGCGCGGACGGATCAGGGAAACGTCGTGCCCCAGTGCGCGCAAACCCTGCTCCAGGCCTTGCACGGTGAGCGCCACGCCGTTGACTTCCGGCGGATAGGTTTCGGTGACGATCGCAAAGCGCATGGCAGTCCTCGCGTTTGCGGCAGGGTGCGAGGCCTGCGTGTCGCGCGCTTGACATGCGTGTTACCGCGGCGTGAAAGCCGCGGCGGGATTTCGAGCCGCGATACGGATGAGGGGCGTCCGGGCGAACAGGACTCAGAACGCGTAGAACTTCCAGTCGGCCGCCAGGTCGCGCGCCGGCAGCTCTCCCTTCAGTCGCAGCCGCACCAGCTCCACTGGCATCGGCCCGCCCTTGAGGATGGCGTCGTGGAAGGCGCGGTCCGTCATCTTGCCGGACTGAACCAGTTCCGCATGCAGGGCGCGGAATTGCAATCCGCCGAGCATGTAGGCGGCCTGATAGAGCGGGCCATAGTCGCCGGCGAAGCTGCGCCGTACTTCCGCAGTGGCGTTCTCGCGCTCATGTCCGACGCGCTCCACCAACAGGTCGATGGCCTGCTCCGGCGTCATCTTGCCGAGGTGGAATCCGAGCGAGAACAGGATCCGCGCCGCGCGGTGGCTGCGCCAGAACAGCATGCCGATGCGGTCTTCCGGCGTCTGCGCAAAGCCGCGGTCCCACAGCAGGAATTCCCAGTACAAGGCCCAGCCCTCGCCCCAGAACGGCGTCCAGCCCAGGTCTTCGCGCTGCGGCTGGTAGCGCTCGTTGTAGAAGTGCTGCAGGTGGTGGCCCGGGATCAGTTCGTGCTGCACCACGGCGCGCGAGAAGTGCCGGTTGTTGCCGCGCAGCGAGTTGAGCTTCTTGTCGAACGGCATGTCGGCGGTGGGGAATGCGACCCATACGTCTTCGCCACCGAGGAAGAACGGCGCCTGCAACTGCGCCTGTGCGTCGAGCATGGTCATGCGCCAGTCGCGCCGGGCCAGTTCCGGCACCGTGACCAGATCGTTCTTCGTGACGTATTCGATCGCCTCGTCGGCGAGCTGCACTACCAGTCTGGGTTGATCGCCCGGCGCGGGATGGCGCGTCTTGACGTACTCCAGCGCCTGCTTCCAGTCGTGGTAGCCGAGATCCTTCGCGGCCTTCTTCATCTCGTCCTGACACCAGGCGAGTTCCTTCTCGGCCAGCTTCAGCAGTTGTTCCGGCGTGTAGTCGATCAGCTCGAACGCAAGGCCGCGCACGATGGCATCGCGCCCGATCGGGTCGCCGACGATGGTTTCCGGGTCGGAGGCATCGGCCAGCGTGTCGCGCACCGCCTTGGCGTAGTCGCCCAACACCGTATCCAGTGCGTCGTAGGGCTGCTTCGCCCACCAGGTGAACTGCGGGTCGTAGCCGGTGTGGAACGCGTGCCAGGCGGAGAGCTGCTCGCGGGTGCTGTCGAGGATGCGCGCAGCGCGGTTCGCAATGGCGGCGGTCGGTTTGTCCTTGCCCGACGGCGGGGCGGACTTGAGCTTGTCGTGCGCATCGCTCAGCGCCTTGCGCGCCGCTTCCAGGGCTTCGGCGCTGGCGCGCGCATCGGCGTATTCGAGGTTGCGCCGCGCCTCGACCAGGGCGAGAAGCGCAGTGACACCCGGCAGCAGCGGCTCGGCTTCGCGGTAGCGCGCGCGTTCGAAATCCAGTTCCTTCAATCGATGCGCGAGCTGGCGCGACAGGAGCTGGAAATCGATGCGGTCTTCCAACCCGAGCGCGGCGTAGTCGAGTTCGCCCAGGCGCGCCTGCCAGCCCACGTAGAGGGCGCGCAGCGCGGCCTCGCGGCGCAGGCCCCAGGCCACGTCATGCACATGTTCGACGCTGCGCAGGTCGTGGCTGAAGCGCTGCAGCAGCGGCGCCATGCGTTGATGCGCGGCATCGACCTCGGCAAGCGCCGGCACGACGCCGGCGGCATCGACGTTGTCGGCACGCGCAAGGCCTGCCAGCACCGATCCGGCCAGCAGGAGCGAGGCGAAGGTCACGAGACGGTGTGGATGCGGCAACATGGGCAACTCCGTGGAAATCTACGCGCCGACGCTGTCGCGCGCGCGCTGGCGGATGAAATCGAGCAGCGCGGCAAGGCCATTGCTGCGCGTGGGCGAGAGGTGCTTGCCGAGCCCGATGGCGGCGATGTAGTCGGGTTCGGTGGCGAGGATTTCCTGCGCACTGCGACCCGAATACACCCGCAGCGCGAGATAGACCAGGCCCGAGACAATGGCCGAGTCGCTGGCGGCGCGGAAGTCGAGCCGTTGTGCATCGCCGTCTGCCACGATCCACACCATCGACTGGCAGCCAAGCAGGCGGTGTTCCTCGGTGCGGAACTGGGTGGGTAGCGGCGGCAGCTTGCGGCCGAGGTCGATCAGGTACTGGTAACGCTCGGACCAATCGCCGAAGTACCCGAACTCCTCGGCGATGCTGCCCTGGGCGTCGGCGGCCGTGGTTTCGAGCGGGAACGCGGTTTCGCTCATGGCCTAGGCCCGGCGCCAGCGCACGCCTTGCGGCGTGTCTTCCAGCAGGATGCCTTGCGCCGCGAGCTGGTCGCGGATCGCGTCGGCGCGGGCGAAGTCGCGCGCCTGCTTCGCCGCGACGCGTTCATCCACCAGTGTCTGGATGTGCGCGTCGTCGTCGCCGCTGCTGCCACGCGCGAACCAGTCGGCATGATCCTGCTGCAGCAGCCCGAGCGCACGACCGGCGCCGAGCAGTTCGGCCTTCAGCCGCGCGCGTTCGGCAGGTGTCGTGGCCTTGCGCGCTTCTGCGCCGATGCGGGCCAATTCGGCTAGCGCGGCGGGCGTATTCAGGTCGTCGCAGAGCGCGGCTTCGATGGTCTCGGGAATCGCCGGTGTGCCTGCGACGGCGACATCACCCAGGTCACGCAGCGTGCCGTAGAGCCGGTCGAGGGTGCGCACACACTGTTCGATCAGCGCGTCCGACCATTCCAATGGCTGCCGATACTGGGCCGAGATCAGCGCGTAGCGCAGCGCTTCGGGCGGGTGCAGGTCGAGCAGTTCATGCACGCGCAGCACGTTGCCCACCGACTTGGACATCTTGGCGCCGCCCAGATTGAGCATGCCGTTGTGCAGCCAGTAGCGCGCGAAGACCTGGCCGCCATGGGCGCAGGTGCTCTGCGCCACTTCGTTCTCGTGATGCGGGAATTGCAGGTCGACGCCGCCGGCGTGGATGTCGATGGTGTCGCCCAGATGGGCTTCGGCCATGGCCGAGCATTCGATGTGCCAGCCGGGCCGGCCGCGGCCCCAGGGTGAATCCCAGCCCGGCAGTTCGGGCGTGGAAGGCTTCCACAGCACGAAATCGCCGGGATCGCGCTTGTACGGCGCCACCTCGATGCGTGCGCCGGCCAGCATGTCTTCCGGGTCGCGGCGCGAGAGCGCGCCATAGGCCGCATAGGCCTTCACCGCGAACAGCACGTGGTTCTCGGCCGCGTAGGCATGACCGGAGCCGATCAGGCGCTCGATCATCGCGATGATGTGCGGGATGTGCGCCGTGGCATGGGGGATCACGTCCGGCACGGCGCAGCCCAGGCGCGCCATGTCCTCGGCATAGGCCGCGGTGTACTTGTCGGTGATGGCCGTGATCGGTACGCCCAGCTCGATGGCCGCGGCGTTGATCTTGTCATCCACGTCGGTGATGTTGCGGGCATAGACCACGCTGTCGTAGCGACGGCGCAGCAGGTCGGCCAGCACCCCGAACACCACCGGGGGCCGGGCGTTGCCGATATGGACGTAGTTGTAGACCGTGGGCCCACAGACGTACATGGTGACCCGCTTCGGGTCCTGCGGCTGGAAGGGTTCGGGGCGGCGACTGAGGGTGTTGTAGAGTTCGATTTGCATCGGGGGCACGGGTGCGGACAACGGCGCGAGCCGAGGTCGAAAGGGGATTTAACGAAATTCTAAAGCGTGGATTCAGGCGGCGGGTGCTTGAATCGCGGCCGTTACCGGCGTGGTGCGCGCATCCCGGGGATCCCGGGGCACGCAAGCAATTCGGGCGCACCGTCAGGGAGCACGGTCGCCGCGCACCACGCCGCCTGATTCGGAGCATGCCATGAAAAACACTGTTTCGCTGGGCATTTTCACCGCGATGGCGTTGGCTGGGGCGGCCTCGGCCCAAGTTCCGACGGCGCCGGGCGGCTACGTCTCGCATGAGAGCGTCAACTACGGCTATGCCGACGTTTTGCGCGCCGATGCGGTGTACGAGACGGTTCGTTTCCGCGAGCCGCGCGAGGAGTGCTACGACGAGCCGGTGACGGTGCGCGAGCGCGGCGGTGGCGATCCCACCGGCGGCACCGTGCTGGGCGCCATCATTGGCGGCGTGGTCGGCAACCAGGTCGGCAGCGGCAACGGGCGCAAGGCGGCTACGGCCGCGGGTGCCGTGATCGGTGGCGCCATCGGGCGCGACGTGGACCGCCGCAACGGCGGGCCGGACCGCGTCTACGAAAGCACCGAGCGGCGCTGCCGGGTAGTGGATGTCGAACGCGAGGATCGCCGCATCGCCGGCTATGACGTCGAGTACCGCTACAAGGGCGACATCTTCGTGTCGCGGCTGGACTACGACCCGGGCAACAAGCTGCGCGTGCGGGTGACGGTGGCGCCTGCAGACTGATGGCAGCGTCCCGGGACACTCGCCCCTGGTTCCCGAAAGAGCCCGCCCCGATGGCGGGCTCTCTTGTTTTCCGGCTGCGCACGGCTGGCCCGATCTATTGCACCGCAGCACACCCTGTGCAAGACTCGCGGCCCATGATGCAAGCCTGCGCCAACGCCGATGTCCTCACTTCCGCCCGCATGGCGGCAGGGATGACCTCGCGTGCACGCCGACCGTTGACCGGACTTCGAGCTGGGTAACGGCGTTACGCGTTTGCGTGCAACACCACCGAAACCCAGCCAGCGCGCTGGGTTTTTTGTTTTTTGCACTTCGTTCCACCGCTGCCCGGCCAGCCTTGGCCGGCCTTTCCGCCAACTGCCGCCCTGTCGATGGGTCCCTAGCGCCGCCATGAAGCATTTCCTCAATACCCAAGACTGCACTCGCCCCGACATCGATGCGCTGCTCGCGCGGGCTGCGGCGTTCAAACGCAGCCGATTCGGCGACGAACTCAAGGGGCGCAGCATCGCGCTGGTGTTCTTCAACCCCTCGATGCGCACCCGCACCAGTTTCGAACTGGGCGCGTTCCAGCTCGGCGGCCACGCCATCGTGCTGCAACCGGGCAAGGATGCCTGGCCGATCGAGTTCGACCTCGGCACGGTGATGGATGGCGACACCGAAGAGCACATCAAGGAAGTCGCGCAGGTGCTGGGTCGCTACGTCGACCTGATCGGCGTGCGCGCCTTCCCCAAGTTCGTCGACTGGGCACGCGACCGCGAAGATCTGGTGCTCAAGAGCTTTGCCCGGTACTCGCCGGTGCCGGTGATCAACATGGAGACGATTACCCATCCCTGCCAGGAACTGGCGCACGCGCTGGCCCTGCAGGAGCACTTCGGCACCACGGATTTGCGCGGCAAGAAATACGTGCTGACCTGGACCTACCATCCGAAGCCGCTCAATACCGCGGTGGCCAACTCCGCGCTCACCATCGCCACGCGCCTGGGCATGGACGTGACCCTGCTGTGCCCGACCCCCGACTACGTTCTGGACCAGCGCTACATGGACTGGGCCACGCAGAACGTGGCCGAGAGCGGCGGCTCGCTCCGGGTCAGCCACGACATCGATGCGGCCTATCGCGGCGCGGATGTGGTTTATGCCAAGAGCTGGGGCGCACTGCCGTTCTTCGGCAACTGGGCGCCAGAGAAGCCGATCCGCGATCGGTACCAGCACTTCATCGTGGACGAAGCCAAGATGGCGCTCACCAACAACGGCGTGTTCAGCCACTGCCTGCCACTGCGCCGCAACGTGAAGGCCACCGATGGGGTGATGGATTCGAAGCAATGCATCGCCATCCATGAAGCCGAGAACCGACTGCATGTGCAGAAGGCGATCATGGCAGCCTTGGTCAGCAAGTAATCGGGAAATTCCAGGAATGAGCCAGAAAAACATCGTCCTCGCCTTCTCCGGTGGCCTCGACACCAGCTTCTGCATCCCCTACCTGCAGGAGCGCGGCTGGGCCGTGCACACCGTGTTCGCCGATACCGGCGGCGTGGACGCCGAGGAGCGTGCCTACATCGAACAGCGCGCTACCGAGCTGGGCGCGGCCTCGCACCGCACCGTCGACGGCGGGCCGGCGATCTGGTCGGGCTTCGTCAAGCCCTTCGTCTGGGCCGGCGAGGGCTATCAAGGCCAGTATCCGCTGCTGGTGTCGGATCGTTATCTGATCGTCGATGCCACGCTCGAGCGTGCTGCGGAACTCGGCACGCGCGCGGTGGCGCATGGCTGCACCGGCATGGGCAACGATCAGGTGCGCTTCGATCTCGCGGTGAAGGCCGCCGGCGACTACGAGATCCACGCGCCGATCCGAGAAATCCAGAAGGAACACACCGAAGTCCGCGCCTACGAACAGAAGTATCTGGAAGCTCGCGGCTTCGGCGTGCGCGCCAAGCAGAAGGCCTACACCATCAACGAGAACCTGCTGGGCCTGACCATGTCGGGCGGCGAGATCGATCGTTGGGAAGCGCCGGGCAGCGGCGCGCGCGGCTGGTGCGCACCCCGCGCGGAGTGGCCGGCGCAGGCCTTGCAGGTTCGCATCGGTTTCGAGCAAGGCGAGGCGGTGGCGCTCGATGGAGAGCGCATGGCGGGCCATGCCATCCTCGCCACGCTCAACACGCGATTCGCACGCTACGGCGTCGGTCGCGGGCTGTACACCGGCGACACCACGATCGGGCTCAAGGGCCGCATCATTTTCGAAGCGCCCGGCCTGATCGCCTTGCTCACGGCACATCGCGCGCTGGAGGAAGCGGTGCTGACCAAGCAGCAGAATCGCTTCAAGCCCGAGGTGGCGCGCAAGTGGGTGGAACTGGTGTACGAAGGCTTCTACAACGATCCGCTCAAGACCGATCTCGAAGCCTTCCTCGCGTCCAGCCAGCGCTGCGTCAATGGCGAGGTCGTGCTGGAAACCCAGGGTGGCAGCGTTGGTGCGGTCGCGATCCGTTCGCCGCATATTCTCAATGCCAAGGGCGCGACTTACGCGCAGGCGGCAGACTGGGGCGTGGCCGAGGCCGAGGGCTTCATCCGGCTGTACGGGATGAGTTCCACCCTGTGGGCTGAAGTGAATCGGAAGTGATGCTGTCATTCCCGCGAAAGCGGGAATGACGAGCCATATGCACGAAGGCCATGCTCGATAAGATCCTCCCGCACCTCGAAGCACTGGTGTCATTCGACACCCGCAACCCGCCGCGCGATATCGGCACGGGCGGCATCTTCGATTACCTGCGCACACAGTTGCCCGGGTTTCGCGTCGAAGTGACCGACCACGGTGCCGGCGCAGTGTCGATGCTGGCTGTGCGCGGCGCACCAACGCGGCTGTTCAACGTGCATCTGGACACGGTGCCGAGTTCGCCGCACTGGAGCGCCGATCCGCACGCGCTGCGCGTGACGCAGGATCGCGCCATCGGCCTGGGTGCCTGCGATATCAAGGGCGCGGCCGCGTGTCTGCTCGCGGCCGCCGCACAAACGAACGGCGATTCCGCGTTCCTGTTCAGCACCGACGAGGAAGCGAACGATGCGCGTTGCATCGCCGCCTTTCTTGCGCGCGATCACGGCTTCCGTGAAGCCCTCGTGGCCGAACCGACGCGCTGTGAAGCCGTGCTCGCGCATCGTGGCATCGCCTCGGTGCTGATGCGTTTTCGTGGTGCCGCGGGCCATGCCTCGGGCGCGAATGCGATGGACGCGAGCGCCTTGCACCAGACCGTGCGTTGGGGCGCGCGCGCATTGGAGTTTGTCGAAGCGCAGGCGCACGCGCGCTTCGGTGGCTTGACCGGCCTGCGCTTCAATCTCGGTCGAGTGGAAGGCGGTATCAAGGCCAACATGATCGCGCCCGCGAGCGAGGTTCGCTTCGGCTTCCGCCCGCTGCCCTCGCAGGATATCGACGCCCTGCATGGAACGTTCCGCGGCTTCGCCGCGGGCGAGGCGCTGGCGCACTACGAGGAAACCTTTCGCGGCCCATCCTTGCCGGCCGGCGACGTGACACACGCTGAGGCGCGTCGGCTCGCTGCACGCGACCTGGCCGACGCCTTGCACCTGCCGATCGGCAATGCCGTGGATTTCTGGACCGAGGCCTCGCTGTTCTCGCAGGCCGGGCTCACCGCACTGGTGTTTGGCCCCGGCGACATCGGCCAGGCCCACACTGCCGACGAGTGGGTGGCGCTCGATCAGTTGCAGCAATACACCGAACACGCGATCCGAATCCTGAGCAACAGCGCCGCATGAACGACAAGCACGAACTCCAGACTCGCCAGACCATCGTGCGCCTGCTCTCCAGCATGGCCAGCGCGAAGGAGATCAACCAGTACCTCAAGCGCTTCTCGCAGCTCGATGCCAAGCGTTTCGCGGTGGTGAAGGTCGGTGGCGCGGTGCTGCGCGACGATCTGGACGCACTCACCTCTTCGCTCGCTTTCCTGCAGGACGTGGGCCTGACTCCCATCGTGATCCACGGCGCCGGGCCGCAACTCGACGAGGAAATGGCAGCGGCCGGCATCGAGAAGAAGACCGTGAACGGCCTGCGCGTCACCACGCCGGAAGCGCTCGCGATCGTGCGGCGGGTGTTCCATGCGCAGAACCTGAAGCTGGTGGAAGCCTTGCAGGCCGGCGATGCGCGCGCCACGTCAATCGTCTCGGGCGTGTTCGATGCCGACTACCTGGATCGCGAGCAGCTCGGCCTGGTGGGCGAGGTGAAGCGCGTCAACCTCGCGCCAATCGAAGCCAGCCTGTCGGCCGGTTCGATTCCGGTGATCGCGAGCCTCGGCGAAACGGCCGGCGGCCAGATCCTCAACATCAATGCTGACTTCGCCGCGAACGAACTGGTGAAGGTGTTGCAACCGTACAAGATCGTGTTCCTCACCGGCACCGGCGGCTTGCTGGATGGTGAGGGTCGTGTGATCGACTCGATCAATCTCAGCACCGAGTACGCGCAACTGATGCAGCAGCCGTGGATCAATGGCGGCATGAAGGTGAAGATCGAACAGATCAAGGATCTGCTCGATTCGCTGCCGCTGACCTCGTCCGTGTCGATCACGCGCCCGGCCGAGCTGGCGAAGGAACTGTTCACGCACAAGGGCTCGGGCACCCTGGTGCGACGCGGTGAGCGTGTGCTCACCGTGTCGTCGTGGCAGGAACTGGATCTGCTGCGTTTGCGTGGACTGATCGAGTCGGCGTTCGGCCGTCGTTTGTTGCCCGACTACTTCGAGCGCACCGCGCTGCGTCGTGCCTACGTGAGCGAGAACTTCCGCGCCGCGGTGATCCTGACCGAGGTCGGCGGGCTGACCTACCTCGACAAGTTCGCCGTGCTCGACGACGCGCAGGGCGAAGGCCTGGGGCGCGCCGTCTGGCAGGTGATGCGCGACGAGAATCCGCGCCTGTTCTGGCGTTCGCGCCATGGCAACCCGGTCAATCCGTTCTACTACTCCGAATCCGATGGCTGCCTCAAGCAGGAGCAGTGGAAGGTGTTCTGGTACGGGCTGGAGTCCTTTGGCGAGATCGAACGCTGCGTCGCGTTCTGTCGCGACCTGCCACCCAGCCTCAAGGATGCGGTGGTGGCGGCATGAATTCCTGGCGCGAGGTGCCGAGCCTTCGCGGCCGCCATGTGCGGCTGGAGCCGCTCGCGCGCGAACACGCGGACGGGCTGCGCGTCGCGGCGGCGGACGGTGAGTTGTGGAAGCTCTGGTTCACCTCGGTGCCATCGCCGGAGAACACGGAGGCCTACATCGACACCGCCCTCGCCTTGCAGGCCGAAGGCCGTGCGTTGCCCTTCGTGGTGCGCGATGCGGATGGCGCCATCGTGGGCAGCACCCGTTACGGCAATGTCGAGGCCGCGCACCACCGGGTCGAGATCGGCTGGACCTGGTACGCGCAGCGGGTACAGCGCACCGCGCTCAACACCGAGGCCAAACGCCTGTTGCTGGCGCATGCGTTCGAACGGATGGATTGCATCGCGGTTGAGTTCCGCACCCACTGGCACAACCACCGCTCGCGCGCCGCGATCGCGCGTCTGGGCGCGAAGCAGGATGGCGTGCTGCGCAATCACATGATCATGCCGGATGGCGGCGTGCGCGACACGGTGGTGTTCTCGATCATCGCGAGCGAGTGGCCGGCGGTGAAGCAGGGATTGGATTACCGGCTTGCCACGGGAGCAGCGTCATGAGTGCGGGCATCAAGGTCGGGTTGGTCGGGGCGCGCGGTTACGTCGGGGCCGAGCTGATTCGCTTGCTGTCGGTGCACCCGCGCTTCGAGCTCGCCTTCGTGTCCTCGCGCGAACTCGACGGCCAGTGTGTTTCCGGGCACATCGACCGCTACCGGGGCGACCTGCGCTATTCCTCGCCTGCGCACGAAGAATTGCCACGCCTGGGGGCCGACGCCGTGGTGCTGGCGCTGCCCAATGGCAAGGCCGAGCCTTGCGTTGCCGCGTTCGATGCGCAAGGCATCGACCCCGTGATCGTGGACCTGTCGGCCGACTATCGCTTCGATAACGCCTGGTACTACGGCCTGCCGGAACTGACGCGCGAGCGCTACGCCGGCCAGCGCCGCATCAGCAATCCCGGCTGCTACGCCACGGCGATGCAACTCGCGATCGCGCCCATGCTCGATGTGCTCGACGGTGCGGTGCAGTGTTTCGGTGTGTCGGGTTACTCCGGTGCCGGCACCACGCCTTCGGACAAGAACGATGCAGAGAAACTGCGTGACAACCTCATGCCCTACGCCCTCACCGGCCATTTGCACGAACGCGAAGTGACGCGGCATCTGGG
The DNA here is from genome assembly GCA_022647565.1 of Chiayiivirga sp. Taxonomy (GTDB): domain Bacteria; phylum Pseudomonadota; class Gammaproteobacteria; order Xanthomonadales; family Xanthomonadaceae; genus JALCLA01. The sequence goes on along the minus strand of JALCLA010000002.1, from coordinate 86,862 downwards.
GCATGCCGTCGAGTTCATGCCGCATGTCGCGCCGCATTTTCGCGGCATCACCCTCACGGCCAATCTGCATCTGGCGCGCGCGTTCGCGCTTGATGAAGTGCGAGAACGCTATCTCGCGCACTACACCAACGAGGCGCTCGTCCGAGTGCAGGAAGACGCGCCCTGGGTCAGCCGCATCGCCGGGTGTCACCACGTCGAGATCGGCGGCTTTGCCTTGTCCGGGGACGGGCGGCGCCTGGTGGTGGTGGCGACCGAAGACAACCTGCTCAAGGGTGCGGCCACGCAGGCGTTGCAGAACCTCAACCTGGCCTTCGGGCTTGGAGAATTGACCGGCATCGGGGTGCAGGCATGAGCGGCGTGCTGTGGCAGAAGGCGGGCGTGAAGATCGACCCGCGCATCATGAAGTTCCTCGCCGGCGACGACGTGATCCTGGATCGCGAGTTCCTGCCGCATGACATCGAAGCCAGTCGCGCCCATGTCGAAGCCTTGCAACGCATCGGCGTGGTTTCCGCGGACGAAGCGGTGGCGCTGGATCGGGAACTCGTGGCGCTGGCCGGGGACGTGGCCGCCGGCCACTTCGTGCTGGACGAGCGTTACGAGGACGGGCATAGCGCGATCGAAGCGCGCCTCACCGAACGCCTCGGCGATGCGGGGCGCAGGGTGCACACGGGCCGCAGCCGCAACGACCAGATCCTGGTGGCCACGCGCCTGTGGCTGAAGCAGCGCCTGGGTGAACTGGACGCGCTTTGCCGTGAATGCGCGCAGGTGTGTCTGGAGCGCGCCGCGAGCGAAGCCATCCCGATGCCCGGTTACACCCATCTGCAGCGCGCGGTGGTGTCTTCCACCGCGATGTGGTGGGCTGGCTGGGCCGAAGCCTTCATTGATGATGCGGTGCGCGCGCGCCAGACGCGCGACTGGCTCGATGCGAATCCGCTCGGCAGTGCGGCTGGCTATGGCGTGAACCTCGCGCTGGATCGTGACCACACCACGCAGCGCCTCGGCTTCGCGCGGATGCAGGTGGCGGCCACCTATGCGCAACTTTCGCGCGGCAAGTTCGAGATCGGCGCGCTCGATGCGCTCGGCAGCGCCGTGCTCGACTTGCGCCGCCTGGCCTGGGACCTGAGCCTGTTCACCACGGCCGAGTTCGGTTTCGTGTCGCTGCCGGCCGAATACACCACCGGCAGTTCCATCATGCCGAACAAGCGCAATCCGGACGTAGTGGAGCTGATGCGCGCCACCTATGCGAACGTGGCCGCAGCCCGCGCCGAGATCGAGCATCTGCTGTCGCTTCCCTCGGGCTATCAACGCGACCTGCAGTTCAGCAAGGGCGCGCTGTTCCATGGGTTCAGCCACGGACTGGCGGCGCTTTCGCTGTTGCCGGGATTGCTGCGCGGAGTGCAGTGGAACGAAGGCGCGATGCGCGCCGCGATCGACGCGTCGATGTACGCCACCGACGTGGCAATCGAACAGGCCGCCGCCGGCGTACCTTTCCGCGAGGCTTATCGCGCGGCCGCGGACGCGACCAACCTGGGCCAGGGTCGCACGCCGGAAGCCAGTCTCGCGGCACGCAGTTCGCCCGGCGCGGCCGGCGATTTGCGCCTGGGCGTGTTGCGCGCGCGCTTGGCGGCGCTCGCATGAATGCGCCCGCGCTTGCGCGCTTTCCCGCGCAACCGCTGCCCTCGTGGCGGCGGGCGGTGCTGAAGGTCGGAAGCAGTCTGCTGGCAGCCAGCGATGCGGGATTGAGCACGCGTCATGTGCTGGGTTTGGCCGAGTTCGTGCGACGCAGTCGCGTCGCAGGACGCGAGCTCGTAATCGTCTCGTCAGGCGCGGTGGCGGCGGGGCGCGCGCTCTTGCGTCAGAACGGCGCGGAGCGCGATTCGCTCGCCGGCAAGCAGGCCCTGGCTGCGCTCGGGCAGGCACAGGTCATCGCGTTGTGGCAGCGTTTCTTCGATGCACCGGTGGCACAGGTGCTGCTCACCCACGATGACTTGAAGCATCGTCGTCGCTATCTCAATGCACGCGCCACCCTGCGCGAGTTGCTGCGCCTGGGCGCCTTGCCGGTGGTGAACGAGAACGACACCGTTGGTGTGGACGAACTCAAGCTCGGTGACAACGACAACCTCGCCGCCATGGTCGCGGCGCTGGTCGATGCCGATCTGCTGCTGATCGCGAGTGATGTTCCGGGCCTGTACGACGCCGATCCGCGCACGCAGTCCGAGGCAAAACCGGTCCTCACGCTCGATGCGATTTCTCCCGCCACGCTGGCCATGGCCGGCGGCGCGGGCAGCACGCACGGCACCGGCGGCATGTTGACCAAGCTGCAGGCGGCGCAGAAGGCGGCCGAGGCCGGCATCGCGACCGTGCTGTTTCCCGGCAGCGATGCCGATGCGGTGCGTGCCTTGTCGAACGAGGTGCTGCACGGCACGCGGATTGCACCGGCGCGATCTCGCCTTGCCGCGCGCAAGCACTGGATCCGGCACGCGCCGGCGGCCTCGGGCGCGGTGCGTGTCGATGCCGGTGCGGCGCGCGCCTTGTGCGGCGGCGGCGCCTCGCTGTTGCCCGGTGGCATCAGCGAGGTGCAGGGCGAGTTTGGTCGCGGCGATGTGGTGGAGATTCGCGCCGCCGCCGAGGACAAGGTGCTGGCACGCGGCGTGGCGCAGTATTCGGCGCAGGAAGTCCGCCGCATCAAGGGCCGGCAGTCGCGCGAGATCGAGGCCACGCTCGGTTACAGCTATGGCGAGAACGTGGTGCATCGCGATGACCTGGTGCTGGTGGCGTCCGAGGAGCAGGGCGCATGAGCCTCGATGTGCGATCGCTCGCAATCGCGGCGCGCGAGGCGCAGCGCGAGATTGCGGCGCTGACCGCCGAACAACGCGACGCGCTGATTTTTGCGATGGCGGAACGGCTGATGGCGGATGCCGACGCCATCCTCGCGGCCAATGCCGAAGACCTGGCAGACGCGCGCGAGCGCGAACTCTCGCCGGCCCTGGTCGACCGTTTGCGCCTGGATCGCGAACGCTTGCACGGCGTCGCCGCCGGCGTGCGCGTCGTGGCAGGCTTGCCCGATCCGGTCGGACAGCTGACGCGGCGCGAAACCCGTCCGAATGGCATCGTGGTGGAGCGCGTGCGCTTGCCGCTGGGCTTGATCGCGATGATTTACGAGGCGCGCCCCAACGTCACCGCCGATGCCGCCGCCTTGTGCCTGCGCGCAGGCAATAGCGCGATCCTGCGTGGTGGACGCGAGGCGCGGCGCAGCAATGCCGCGATCGCCGCCAGCCTGCGCGCGGTGCTGCGCGAGCACGGCCTGCCAGATGCCGCGATCACGACGATCGATGATCCCGCGCACGAGCATGTCCTGGCCTTGCTGCAACTGAGCGATTTGATCGACCTCGCCATTCCGCGTGGCGGCGAACGCCTGATCCGCTTCGTCGCCGAACATGCGCGCGTGCCGGTGATCAAACACTATCAAGGCGTGTGCCATCTCTACGTGGATGCCGCTGCCGACCTCGATCTGGCGCTGAACCTGTTGATCGACGGCAAGACCACGCGCCCGGCGGTGTGCAACGCCTTGGAAACCTTGCTGGTGCATCGCGATATCGCGGCGCAGTTCCTGCCGCGCGCGGCCGCAGCCTTGCGCGCACGCGGCGTCGAACTGCGTGGCTGCGAGGCAACGCGCGCGCTCGTGTCTGGCCTCACTGCGGCGACCGAAAGCGACTATGCCGCCGAGTTCCTCGATCTGATCCTCGCGATCCGCGTGGTGGACGATCTCGACGCCGCGATCGCGCATATCCGACGCTACGGCTCCGACCACACCGAAGTCATCGCCACGCGCGACGAAGCCGGGGCCGAACGTTTCGTCCGCGCGCTGCGCTCGGCCGTGGTGATGGTGAATGCGTCGTCGCGCTTTTCCGACGGCGGCGAACTGGGCCTGGGCGCCGAGATCGGCATCTCCACCACGCGCCTGCACGCCTATGGCCCGATGGGGGCCGAGTCGCTGACCATCGAGCGCTTCGTGGTGCGCGGCGAAGGCCAGGTCCGGCATGCCGGCTCGCGCCCCGCTTGAGCGGGCGGGGTCGAATGGCTGGCGGCGGAAACGAAAAACCGGCTTGCGCCGGTTATCGATTCGTCGAGATTGGTCGGGGAGACAGGATTTGAACCTGCGACTTCTACGTCCCGAACGTAGCGCTCTACCAGGCTGAGCTACACCCCGACACGGACGAGCCGCGCATTGTACGGGCCGTTCCGGGGCGAGGCAAGGGTCTGGAATCGGCTCGGACGGGGGCGGCCGGGGCCGGTGCGCAGCGGGTAAACTTGCGTGCCCGGCCGGCGGGCTGACTCCGCGGCCGCCCCGTCTGACCTTTCGGAATTCCGGCCGTGATCAAGCCTCGCACCCCGCCCGGGGTCATGGAGCTGTTGCCCCGTGACCAGATCGCCTTCCAGCACATGCTGGACACCATCCGGCGCAATTTCGAGCGCTTCGGCTTCCTGCCGGTGGAAACGCCGGTGATGGAACTGACCGAGGTGCTGCTGACCAAGAGCGGCGGCGAGACCGAGCGCCAGGTGTATTTCGTGCAGTCCACCGGCGCGATGGAGCAAGGCAACGCGCCGGAAATGGCCCTGCGTTTCGATCTCACCGTGCCGCTGGCGCGTTACGTGGCCGAGCACGAACACGAGCTGGGCTTCCCGTTCCGGCGCTACCAGATGCAACGCGTGTATCGCGGCGAACGCGCCCAGCGTGGTCGCTTCCGCGAGTTCTACCAGTGCGACATCGACGTGATCGGCAAGGATGCGCTCAGCGTGCGTTTCGACGCCGAACTGCCGGCCGTGATCTTCGCGGTGTTCAGCGAACTGGCGATCGGCGATTTCACCATCCAGCTCAACAACCGCAAGCTGATGCGCGGCTTCTTCGAAGGCCTGGGCGTGACCGAAGGCGAGTCGCAGGCGATGATGCTGCGCGAGGTCGACAAGCTCGACAAGCGCGGTGCCGACTACGTGCGCGCGAGCCTGATGGGCGAAGGGTTCGGACTGAGCGCCGAAGCCGCGCAGCGGGTGCTGGATTTCGTCGCGATCCGCTCCGGATCGCATGCCGATGCCGTGGCGAAGCTGGCGGCTCTGGGTGGTGGCAGCGAGGCCTTCGAGCAGGGTCGCAAGGAGTTGGTCGAGGTGCTGGAGCTGGTGCGTGCGCTCGGCGTGCCGGAGAAGAACTACGCAATCAACCTGTCCATTGCGCGCGGGCTGGATTACTACACCGGTACTGTCTACGAGACCACGCTGGATGCCTATCCGCAAATCGGATCGATCTGTTCGGGTGGGCGCTACGAGAACCTGGCCGGGCACTACACCAAGTCGCATCTGCCGGGCGTGGGAATTTCCATCGGCCTGACGCGCCTGTTCTGGCAATTGCGCGAGGCAGGCCTCGTCTCCACCGCCGAGAGCTCGGTCGAGGTGCTGGTGAGCCAGATGGACGAAGCACGCCTGCCGCAGTACCTCGAACTGGCTGCGCAGTTGCGTGCGGCCGGCATCAACACCGAAGTGCAGCTCGAGCCGAAGAAGCTGGCGAAGCAATTCCAGTACGCCGATCGCGCCGGCATCCGGTTCGTGCTGGTGCTGGGCGAGGATGAGGCGGCGACCGGCACCGTGACGGTGAAGGACATGCGCAAGCAGGAACAATTCAGCGTAGCGCGTACCGATCTGGTGAAGGCCTTGCGGGTGGAACTGGAACAGGCCCGCGCCATGAAGCTGCCTGGGGTGACGCCGTGAGCGGGGTGATCCGTCTCGACGGTCGCTCGCTGAGTCGCGCCCAACTGATCGCGGTGGCACGCGGTGCCAGTGTCGCGTTGGCCAGCGACCAGTTGCCTGCGGTGGCGCGCGCGGCCGATTTCCTCGCCGAGCAGGCGCGACGCGAGGAGCCGATCTACGGCGTCAATACCGGTTTCGGCAGCAATGCCGACAAGTTGCTCGGCGCGCATCGGCTGCGCGAGCAGTTGCCGGGTTCGACCTCCGAGGCGCAGACGCTGCCGGAGGAGCTGCAACGCAACCTGATCGTCACCCACGCGGTGTGCGTCGGCGAACCGTTCCCGGTGGACGTGGTGCGCGCGATGCTGTGCATCCGCATCAACACCTTGATGCTGGGTCATTCCGGCATCCGGGTCGAAACCCTGCAGGCGCTGGCCGCCTTGCTCAATGCCGGGGTCGCGCCGGTGGTGCCGCAGCTGGGTTCGGTCGGTGCCAGTGGCGATCTCGCGCCGCTATCGCACCTGGCCATCGTGCTGCTCGGCGGGGGCGAAGCCTTCTACGAAGGCGAACGAATCGCGGGCGCGGAAGCCTTGCGGCGCGCCGGGCTGGCGCCGTTGTCCTTGTCCTTCAAGGAAGGCCTGGCGCTCAACAACGGCACCGCACAGATGCTGGCGACCGGCGTGCTGGCGCTGGCGAAGCTGGAGGAGCTGCTCGACACCGCCGATCTTGCCGCGGCGATGACGATCGAAGCCTTTGCGGGACGATTGGGTGCGTTCGCGCCGGAAGTGCACGCCCTGCGTCCACATCCGGGACAGGTTGCGGCAGCCGCGCATCTTCGCGCCCTGCTCGATGGATCGACTCTCGCCGATGTTGCCTACCATCTGGTACCGAAGTTCCGCCCGTGGCAGCCGAGCAGCTGGAACACGAAGGAGCTGCAGGCGCTGCGCTTCGATCTGGCCTGGGATTGGGTGCCGCTGGAGCAGCGCCACGGGCGCGAAAAGTTCTACTGCCGCTTCCTGCCCTTCCGTGGCGGGAAAAAGCACCAACCGCAGGACAGCTACTCGCTGCGTTGCGTGCCGCAGGTGCACGGCGCGGTGCGTGACGCCGTGGCGCAGGCGGCGCGTGTGCTCGAGATCGAGCTGAACGCCCTGACCGACAACCCCATCGTGTTCCCCGACGCGGCGAAGGCGCATGTGGAGGAGCAGGTGATCTCGGCCGGCCATTTCCACGGCATGCCGCTGGCGCTGGCGATGAGCTACGTCAAGGCCGCGATCCCGGTGCTGGCCAGCATTTCCGAGCGGCGCCTCAACAAGCTGGTCGATCCGGCCACGAACGACGGCCTGCCGCCATTCCTGATCGGCAACGAGGATTCGACCGAGTCGGGCTTCATGATCGTGCAGTACACCGCCGCGGCCATCGTCAACGATCTGAGCAGTCGCGCGATGCCGGCCTCGGTCTATTCGATCCCGACCAGCGCGAATGCCGAGGACCATGTCTCGATGGGCGCGAACGAGGCTCGCCACGTACTGGCGATGGCCAACGACCTCGGCAAGGTGCTGGCGCTGGAGATCTACACCGCGGCGCAGGCGCTGGACTATCGGCGCGAGATGATCAACGCAGCGCGCTCGCTGGCGCGCTGCGGCGATGTCGATGCCCTGATCGGCAAGATCGGCAACGCGCCGCACCCCGACCACGCGAGTTACCCGCAGTTCCGGTCCGAGTGCGGCGAGCTGATGCGGCAGCTGGCCGAGAGCGGCGAGTTCCATCCCGGCGATGCGGTGCAGGTGGCGCTGGCGACGGTGCGTGGCGAGATCGGTTTCATGGCGCGCGACCGCGCCATGGACGGTGATGTCGCACGCATCTGCGCCCTGGTGGAACGCGGCGCGTTGCGGCCGGCGGGGTGAATGCCGTGGCGTATCGGTGGCTGCAGGTCGAGCGCCGCGATGGCATCGCGCTGGTTGCGCTCAATCGTCCCGACAAGCGCAACGCGCTGAGTTTCGACCTGCTGCGCGAACTCGTCGCCTGCGCAGACGACCTGCGACGCGACCGCACGCTGCGGGCGGTGATTCTGCATGGCGCGGGTGAATGCTTCTCCGCCGGCATCGATCTCAACGATCTGAACAATCCGCGCAACCGATGGCTGGCCTTGTGGTCGCTGCTCAAACCGGGCGGCAACCTGTTCCAGCGCGCGTGCCTGGTCTGGAAGGACCTGCCGCTGCCCGTGATCGCCGCGATCCACGGGCACTGCTACGGAGCCGGCATGCAGCTCGCGCTGGGGGCGGACTTCCGCATCGTCGCGCCCGCCGCAAAGCTGTCGATCATGGAAGCGCGCTGGGGTCTGGTGCCGGATATGGGCCTGTCGCGCAGCCTGCGTGGTCTGCTGCGAGCCGATGTGGCGAAGGAGCTGGTGATGACGGCGCGCGTGCTGGAGGCCGGAGAAGCGGCAGGCCTCGGCCTGATCACGCGCGTCGTGGACGATCCCTTGCAGGAAGCCTTGCGCCTCGCGCAGGAGCTTGCCGAGCGTTCGCCCGATGCGGTGCTCGCAGCCAAGCGTGTACTCGATGCGATGAACGACTCGGTGCGCGCCGGCCTGGCGCAGGAGAAACGCTGGCAGCTGCGGTTGCTGCGCGGGCGAAACTCCGCAATCGCGCGACGCCGCGCCAAGTCGCCCGAGTTGCCGTTCGAGCCGCGTCAGTACGACTGACTGCGCCGGCACTGCCACTTCAGAGCGGCAGCGCGCTCAACTGATAGCGACCCTCGTCGCGCAAGCGCAGCACGCTGCCTTGCTCGTACCAGTCGCCCAGCACGATGCGCTCGCAATCCCGATCGCCGACCCGATGCGCGTGGATCTTCGGGCGATGGGTGTGGCCATGGATCATGCGACTCACGCCGTAGCGCGCGAACATCGCATCGACTTCGGAGTCGGTCGCATCGCCGATCTCGAGCGCCGTTGACTGCTGGTGGGCGCGGCTGGCGGCACGCGCCTGCTGGGCGAAGGCGCGGCGCGCGGGCAGCGGTTGCGCCAGGAAGTATGCCTGCCAGGCGGGATCGCGCATCTGTCGACGCAGCGTGAGGTAGGCCGTGTCATCGCTGCAAAGCAGGTCGCCGTGCAGCAGCAGAGTGGGTTCGCCGTGCAACACGAGCACGCAGGGATCGGGTAGCAGGCGCATGCCGCAGCGTTCGGCGTAATCCTGGCCCAGAAGGAAATCGCGATTGCCGCGGATGAAGCCAATCGGCGTCCCCGCATGGCTGACCTGATGCAGCGCCGCGGCGACCGCGTGCGCCAGTTCGGTGTCGTCATCATCGCCGACCCAGGCCTCGAACAGGTCGCCCAGGATGTAGAGCGCCTGCGCTCCGCGGGCTTCTTCGCCGAGAAAGTGCAGGAACAGGTCCGTGACCGCCGGGCGCTCTGGGTCGAGGTGTAGATCGGAAACGAACAGCGTGCTCATGCGCGGGCCGGGGCAGGGCGAAGGGTGAGCCGTGTCACCGGACCCGACGCCGGGGGCGGCTGGCCCCCGACGCGGGAAACGCGTGCGTGTCGCTGCTCAGCCTGCCGGTGGCGTCGGCGTGGCCACCGCTTCCGCGGGTGCGGCGGCCGGAGCCAGTACCTCGGCCTTTTCGATCACGATCGCCGTGGTCGGCACGTCGCGCGCGAACGGACCCTGCGGGCCGGTGGGGATGGCGCGGATCTTGTCCACGGTTTCCATGCCTTCCACCACCTTGCCGAACACCGCGTAGCCCCAGGTGAAGCCGTTCTGGTCGCTGACGTAGTCCAGGCGCGGGTTGTCGACCAGATTGATGAAGAACTGCGCCATGGCCGAATGCGGATCGCTGGTGCGGGCCATTGCCACGGTGCCGCGCAGGTTGCTCAGGCCGTTGTTGGCCTCGTTCTGAATCGCGGCGCGCGTGGGCTTCTGCTGCAGGTCCGCAGTGAAGCCGCCACCTTGTGCCATGAAGTTCTCGATCACGCGGTGGAAGACGGTGCCGTTGTAGTGGCCGTCCTTCACGTACTGCAGGAAGTTCTCCACCGACTTGGGCGCCTTGGCCGGATCGAGCTCCAGCACGATGTCGCCCTGGTTGGTGTGCAGCGCGACGCGCGGACCGATGGTGGCAGGCGCGACCGCGGGGGCCGCAGCGGGCGTGGCCGGCGCGGCGGCCTCTTGCGCCAAGGTGACAACCGGCAAGGCCAGGCCGGCGAGCATGAACAGGCGCTTGAACATCGTGTATCTCCAGAAGTCGCAAATGAGGGCTGGACGAGCGGGCGCCATCTTACGGTTGCGGCCGGTCAGGGCCAAGTCGAACCGGTACCTCGCGTTCAGCCTGCCCGCTAGAGTGAGGTGCTTGTGGCGGTAAGATTCCCCGCCTTGAGCCCGCCGGAGTGCACCATGCGTCGTTCCATCGCCACCCTGTCCACGATTGCGTTTCTGGCAAGTGCCTGCGTTGCACATGCCCAAGGCACCGCCGAGTTGCCACGCAGCGCTGCACCGGCCACGGCCAAGGTGTATTTCATCGCGCCGGCTGACGGCGAAACCGTCGCCCGGACCTTCACGGTGCGTTTCGGCCTGAGCGGCATGGGCGTGGCGCCGGCCGGTATCCAGATGGAGAACACCGGCCACCACCATCTTCTGGTCGATCTCGACGCGCTCCCGCCCCAGGGCCTGCCGTTGCCGAACGACGCGCAGCACATCCACTTCGGCAAGGGCCAGACCGAAACCACGCTCACCTTGCCCCCCGGCACGCACACCTTGCAGTTGCTGCTGGGCGATCACCTGCACATTCCGCACCAGCCGGTGGTGGCCTCGGAGAAGATCACGGTCACGGTGGAATAGGCGGGAACCGGGGCGCCGGAACCGGTAGAATCCGCGCCCCGTTTTCCGTCGATCCGCGCCCATGACCTGCCGCACCCGTTTCGCCCCAAGTCCCACCGGCTACCTGCACATCGGCGGTGCGCGCACGGCGCTGTATTGCTGGCTGGAAGCCAGGCGCCGCGGCGGCGAATTCATCCTGCGCATCGAGGATACCGATCGCGAACGTTCCACCCAGGAAGCGGTGGATGCGATCCTCGAAGGCATGCAGTGGCTGGGACTGGACCATGACGAAGGTCCGTACTACCAGACCCTGCGCATGCCGCGTTACCGCGAGGTGGCGGACGGCCTGATCAAGGCCGGCAAGGCCTATCGCTGCGACTGCTCCAGGGAGCGTCTGGAAGCGCTGCGGGAAGCGGCCATGGCCGCCGGCACCAAGCCGCGCTACGACGGCCATTGCCGCGCGCGCAAGGAGCCGATCCCGGCAGGCGTACCTTCGGTGATCCGCTTCCGCAATCCCGATGGCGGTTCGGTAGTGTTCGAGGACAAGGTCCGCGGTCGCATCGAGTGGAGCAACGACGAACTCGACGACCTCGTGATCTGGCGTTCCGACGACTACCCCACCTACAACTTCGCGGTGGTGGTGGACGACATCGACATGAAGATCAGCGACGTGATCCGTGGCGACGACCACATCAACAACACGCCGCGCCAGATCAACATCTACCACGCGTTGGGCGCCACGCCACCCACGTTCGCGCACCTGCCGATGATCCACGGCGCCGACGGCGCCAAGCTGAGCAAGCGCCATGGCGCGGTCAGCGTGATGCAGTACCGAGACGACGGCTACCTGCCACACGCGCTGCTCAACTACATCGTTCGCCTGGGCTGGTCGCATGGAGATCAGGAGATCTTCTCGCGCGAACAGATGATCGGGCTGTTCACCGTCGAGGACGTGAACAAGGCCGCGTCGCGCTTCGATTTCGACAAACTGGCGTGGATCAACCAGCACTACCTGAAGAACGACGATCCGCTGGAACTGGCGACGCATTTCGTCTGGCACCTGCGCGCGGCGGGCATCGATCCAGAAACGGGGCCGGAGCCGGCCGACGTGATCGTGGCGCTGCGCGACCGGGTGAAGACGCTGAAGGAAATGGCCGAGCGCGCGCGGCTCTGGTACGTCGGCATCGAGAGCTATGACGACGCTGCGGTGAGCAAGCACCTGCTGGGCGCGAGCGACATCCTGGGCGCGGCGCGCATCGCCCTGGCGGCCGCGCCCGACTGGTCGACGACGGGCGTTGATGCCGCCTTGCGTGGTACGGCCGAATCGCTGGGGCTGGGCATGGGCAAGGTCGCGCAGCCATTGCGCGTGGCGATCACCGGCACCCAGGTGTCGCCTTCGATCGAGCACACCGTGTTCCTGTGCGGCCGCGAGGGCGCCTTGCAGCGCATCGATGCGGCCTTGGCGCTGATCGCTGCGCGGGCCTGAACGGAGAGGCTGCGCGTGACCGGCGCGGCGACGGAGCGTCGCCGGGCCTTTGCTATGATCCGGCCCGATGAAATCGCACCGCCACGCCGCTGACCAGGCCTGTTCGCATCCGGACCATCACGTGCATGAAGCCGGGGCCTTGCTGCGCGAGGTGGCCAAGGTCTGCGAGGAGCGCGGCCTCCGGTTGACGCCGCTGCGCGAGAAGGTTCTGCGCCTCGTGGCCGAAGCCGACAAGCCGGTCAAGGCCTACGACCTGCTCGACCACCTGCGCGACGACAAGGGGCCGGCGGCACCGCCCACCGTGTACCGCGCGCTCGATTTCCTGCTCGAACACGGCTTCATCCACAAACTGGAATCGATCAATGCCTTCGTGGGCTGCCACCAGCCCCGGCTGCAACATTCGGTGCCGTTCCTGATCTGCGACGGTTGCAACGCGGCCGTGGAGCTTGAAGACGAACGCGTGACCACCTTGCTGAACGAGCAGGCGCGGGCCCTGGGATTCCGGCCGCAGGCGCAAACGCTGGAAGTGCATGGCTTGTGTGCTCAATGCAGCGACGGGCACTGAACGGATGAGCCCTGGCGGCAGCGGCGCGCACCGATGGCGCTGCCGATCGGCGGCTTGGCTGGCATTGGCGCTGACGGCCACGGCGGCATTGGCCCAGGATTTCCCGCCCGACATACAGCCACCACCGCCGAGCGAACCGGTCGTGCTGCCGAAGCCGAAGCCCGCGCCGGCTCCGGCTGCTGCGCCGGTCGAGGCCGCACCCGTACCCGAGCCGCTCACGATTCCCCCCTGGCCGGTGGAGAGCGTCGGGCCGCCGGCGCTCGTGGCCTCGGGCGACCCGGGATCGAACGCCTTCATCGGCCCGCCGCTGGTGCCGACCTTCAAGATCCTCGACAACGAAGTCTTGCCTGGCGCGAGTGCCAGGCTGGAATGGAATGCGAGCATGAGCTTCGCCGGTGGTGAGGTGATCAGTCCGATCACCGTGGTGCATGGCACCCGCCCCGGACCGGTGTTGTGCTTGACCGCGGCCATCCACGGCGACGAGCTCAACGGCGTGGAGATCGTGCGACGCGTGGTGAACGCGATCCAGCCGGGGCAACTGGGCGGCACCGTGATCGGCGTCCCGATCGTCAACCTGTTCGGATTCAGTCGCAACTCGCGCTACCTGCCGGATCGTCGCGACCTCAACCGCTTCTTCCCCGGTTCGCGCTACGGCTCGATCGCCTCGCGCATCGCGCAGAGCTTCTTTTCCAGCGTCGTGACGCATTGTGACGCGCTGGTGGATTTCCACACCGGCTCGTTCGACCGCAGCAACCTGCCGCAGGTGCGCGCCGACCTGACCTTGCCCGAGGTGCAGGAGTTCACCCGTGGTTTCGGTGCCACCACGGTGCTGCACAGCGACGGCAGCAAGGGCATGTTGCGCGTGGCGGCCACCCAGGCCGGCATTCCCTCGGTCACCTTCGAGGTTGGTGGGCCGGGGCAGTTGCAGCCGGACGAGATCGGGCACGGCGTGCAGGCGATCCAGACCCTGATGCACAAACTCGGCATGACCCGCGACCGCCCGATGTGGGAGGAGCCGCAACCGTTCTTCTACGATTCGGTCTGGGTGCGCTCGAACTCGGGCGGGTTGCTGCTGAGCCAGGTGCAGCTCGGCCAGCGCATCCAGCGCGGCCAGACCCTCGGCACCGTGATCGACCCGATCAACAACGTCGAGCGCGAGATCGTCTCGCCGGTGTTCGGCCGCGTGATCGGCATGGCGCTGAACCAGGTGGTGCTGCCCGGTTTCGCGGCCTACCACTTGGGCGAGGAAACCAGCGAACAGCAAGCGGTGCGCGAAGCGGCGCAAGGCAGCACGGCCAGCCCGGTGGAAGAAGACCCGGACAGCGATCGCGAGCGTGAGTCGGATGCCGACGCGATGGCGCCGGGCAACGAGGACGAGGAGTTCGAGGAGGAGTGAGGGGCGAGTACGCGCGGCGGGCAGTCGGCCCCAGCCGTGCCCACGCGCTATGCGCCACCGCCGGATCGCGATGGCTCGGCGGCGTCGCTGCCCTGCACGAGTCATGCAAGCGGCGGGTGCCCTACCTGCGTTGCCAGCAGAACTTCTGAGGGCCTTGCGCCTGGAGGGGCCTGCGCAACCAGAATTCGAACGACGACTGCAGTCGCGCGAATTGCGCAGGACTGTTCAAGCGACCCCACGGGGAGGGCCAATGCCGTCCCCGTGGCGGTGGCGTCAGAAGAATACGCGGATTCCGAACGCGAGGTTTCGACCCGGCAGCGGCGCGAGGTCCTTCAGGATCGAAGTGTGGGCGCGTGCGTCGCGGTTGCTGAGGTTGTTGCCGTCGAGGAAAACTTCCCAGCCAAGACGTTCGCTATCCCAGTGGTACGCCAGATGAGCGTCAACCAGGGTGTAGCCGCGCGTCGCGGTTTCGAAGGCGGCCGTGTCGTCCTGCTTCACATGGTGGATCGCGCCGACACTGGCGCGCCATCCTTCTCGTTCCCATTGCAATCCCGCGCCGAGGCGCGCCGGTACGATGCGTGGCAGGTTGCCGCCGGCATCGAGCGTGGCGCGCACGCGGTCGCCGAACACGCGCAGATCCCACGCGCCACTCGCGTTCTCCACCACGCGCAACGTAGCCTCGGCTTCCAGTCCGCGAAACGTGGCATTGGCCTGGACCCAGGCGCGCAGCGGCAAGTCGTCGATTTCCTCCGCGCTGTCGGCGAGGTAGATGTAGTCGTCGTAGCGGTTCTCGAAGGTCGCGAGCTTGGCGCTGAACGCGCCCGCGTGCAGGTGCGCGCCCAGTTCCAACTGGTTTGCCACCTCGGTGTCCAGCGTCGGGGCGCCCAGCTCGTAGCTCTGGGTGGCCAAGTGCGCACCATCGGAGAACAGCTCCTCAGCGCCCGGCGCGCGTTCGGCGCGATCGAAGCCCAAGCTCAGATGCAGCACTTCGCTGACGTGCCAGACCGCGCCGAACGAGGCGCTGACCGCAGCGAAGTCGCGGCCAGGCTGTCCTTCCGGATCGACTTCGATCTGCTCGTAGCGGCCGCCGAATTCGAACTTCCACTGATCAAGTTCGCGCTCCTCCAGCAGGAACAGGCCGAGATCGCGTGACAGGGAAGCAGGCACGAAGGCTTCCTCGCCCACCGCCGAGAAATCACGCTTGCCGAACTGCGCGCCGGTCGCACCGCGCCAACCGCCCAACGGTGCGTGCACCAGTTCGACGCGACCCTCCGTGCCGTGGTTCGCGAAGCGCGTACCGACTTCATCGCCTTCGAGTTCGACGTGCTCGTAGTCGCTGCGGCCCAGCCGCATCCGCAGCGATTCCGCGCCGGCGAACGGGGTCAGCAGCGTGCCCTTGAGGTCGTAGCGCATCTGGTCAAGGTCGATGCGCACCTGGGTTTCCTCGTGCTCTGCCTCATCGTGATCTTCCTCTTCGTGGTGTTCCTCTCCTTCATGCGCGTGGCCGGGAATGCCGTAGTTGCTGCGATAGGTGCTGATCGATGCCCCGAAGCTGCCGCGATCGCCGATCCAGGCTGCACCCAACGCGCCCGCTTCGGTTTCGAGCGAGCTGTTCGGGAGGAATCCGAACGCGCCCCGTTCATCGCGGTGTTCGTCGTGCTGGCCTTCGTCTTCGTGGTGCGCGGCTGCGCTTTCAGCGAAGCCGGGGATGTCGTAGTCCGAAGCGTCGCGGCGTAGCGCGTCAGCGTGCCAGGCCCAGTCGCCTTGTTCGCCGTCGAGACGGAACATCCCGGTGCGTTCGTCTGCACCGGTGCCGCCTCGCAACTCGGCGCGGCCGGTCAGCGCGGCTCCCGGCAGTGCTTCCGGGATGCGCCCGTCCACGACGTTTACCGCGCCGCCCACCGCGCCGCTGCCGTAGAGCAGGGTGGCGGGACCTTTCAGGATTTCGATCTGGTCGGCGAGGAAGGGTTCGATCGACACCGCGTGATCGGCGCTGACGGTGGAGGCGTCGAGGGTTCCCAACCCGCCTTCCAGCACCCGCACCCGAGCGCCGTCCTGCCCGCGCAGGATGGGACGGCCCACCCCCGCGCCAAAGAACGACGACTGCACGCCGACTTCCCTGGCCACGGTCTCACCCAAGGTGCCCGCTTTCCGTGCATCGAGCGCCTCCCCGGCCAACACTTCCACTGGCTGCATCACGTCCTCGCTGCCCGGTTGCAGCGGCGAAGCGGTCACCACCAGTTCCGTCATGGCCTTGGCCCGTTGGTGATCGTGCTGGCCGCTGCCGTCCCGCTGCGCGGGCGGTTGGGGCCAGGCAAGCATCGGAAACACAAGAAGAAATGCGGCAGCCAGGGGGCGAGCGTGCATGGATACTCCGCGTAATAAAGTAACGTTCAACGGGCGCGACGGCGCCCGGTTCGGTGCTTGGAGCGGGCGATAGAAGATGTTATATTGTTTCACATGCAGCGCAAGCCAGCCAAGCTGAGGACGTCCGGTTCCCTTGCCGCGAGCGATCGCGGCGATCGCATCGGCATGCTGGGCTCGGCGTTGTGCGCGCTTCATTGCGCGCTGTTTCCGGTGCTGATCGCGCTGGTGCCGTCACTCGGGCTGGGGCAGGTCGTGTCGGTCGACTTCGATCAGGCCTTCACCATCTTTGCCACCGTGCTCGGCATCACCATGCTGGGCCTGGGCTGGCGCCGGCACCGCGCGCTCCAGGCCTGGATGGTGTTGATCCCGGGTTTGGCGCTGGTGTGGTGGGGTTCGTTCTCCGGCCTCCATACCCATTCGCTGGAGCATGTGCTGATCATGGTGTGCGGTGGGCTTGCGATCGCCGCGGCACACCTGATCAACCTGCGGCTCAACCACCGCGCCCCGGCGCTGCTGCGCGCGGACCAGACGGCCGGAACCCGCTGCGCCTGAGTTCGCGGGTGTTGCCCGCGCGGCGCGGGTGGTAGGCTACGCGCCCCCGAGTGACCGATAACCGAAGAATTCAGGAGTACGAGATGGGCAAGGGCGACAAGAAGACCGCCAAGGGCAAGCGCAACGTGGCCAGCTATGGCAATGCGCGTCCGCACAGCGCCACCAAGAAGCCGTCGAGCGTGAAGAAGGCCGCCGCGACGCCGAAGGCGCCGGTTGCGAAGAAGGCGCCGGCGAAGAAGAAAGCCTCGTAAGCCCTGCTTGCCGTGTGCTTGCACGAAGCCCCGCCTCGGCGGGGCTTCGTCGTTTGGTGGGCAGGAAGTCCGGCACGACGCAGGAGCCGCAGGCGGCTCTTGCGTGTTGAGGCACTCGCGCCGTCCTGCGCCTCGCGGGAGTGCGGGCGCGGTCAGGGCAGGACAGTGCCGCGATTCAGTCGGGCGCCACCCGTCGACCTGCGCACACCACGTCACGCACCAGGTCGCCGCCCAGCCAGTAGCACAACTCCGCCGGGCGCGAGATGCGCCAGCGCACGAAGTCGGCGCGCTGTCCCGCGACCAGTTGCCCGCGGTCGCTGAGGCCGAGCGCGCGCGCAGCCTCCCGGGTTGCGCCACGCAGGGCTTCCTCCGGCGTGAGTCGGAACAGGGTGCAGGCCAGGTTCATGGCCAGCCGCAAGGAGAGCAACGGCGAGGTGCCGGGATTGCAGTCGGTGGCCACGGCCATCGGCACCGCGTGGGTTCGGAACGCTGCGATCGGCGGAAGCCGGGTTTCGCGCAGGCACAAGAAGGCGCCCGGCAACAGCACCGCAACGCCGCCGCTCGCGGCCAGCGCACGCACGCCCTCCTCGCTGCTGTACTCGACATGGTCGGCGCTCAGGCCGTTGAACTCGGCCACCAGCGCCGCGCCGCCGAGGTCGCTGAGCTGGTCCGCGTGCAGCTTCACCGGCAGCCCCAGTTCGCGCGCGCGTGCGAACACGCGCCGCGTCTGCGTCGGCGAAAAGCCGATGCCTTCGCAATAGGCGTCCACGGCATCGGCCAATCCGGCTTGCGTCACCGCAGGCAGCATCTCGCGGCAGATCAGGTCGACATAGTCGTCGCCGCGGCCCCGGTATTCCGGCGGCAAGGCGTGTGCGCCAAGGAAGGTGGTGCGTACCGCGATGCCAAGTTCGATACCGATGCGACGCGCTACGCGCAGCATCTTGAGCTCGCTCTCGGTATCCAATCCGTAGCCCGACTTGATCTCCAGCGTGGTGACGCCGTCGGCACGCAGCGCGCGCGCCCGAGGCAGGCTCATCGCCAGCAGTTCGTCTTCGCTCGCGGCGCGGGTGGCGCGCACGCTGGACACGATGCCGCCACCGCTGCGCGCGATCTGCTCGTAGCTCACGCCTTCGAGGCGTTGTTCGAACTCGCCGGCGCGCTCGCCGCCGAACACCAGATGCGTGTGGCAGTCGATCAGGCCGGGCGTGATCCAGTCGCCCTGTGCCGAAGTGACCTGCGCCGCCAAGGTTTCCGGTTCCGCGGGCAAGTCGGCGCGCGCGCCGGCGAACACGATGCGTCCGTCCTTCCATGCCAGGGCTGCGTCCTCGACCGCCCCGTAGGGCGCATGGACCGCGTCGCTCAGCGTGGCCAGGCACGCATCCAGCAGCAGGCCATCCCAGCGGGGATCCTTGGTCATCGTCATCGCATCGCTCCCGCGGCGCGCAGCGGCACCGGATCGATTCCCAGCAGGTGGGTGATCTCGTCGTCATGCTGGCCGAGCGTGGGCGGCGCTCGCTCGTGCCGCGGCGCGGAATCCGATAGCCGGATCGGACTGCCCAGCATCGGCACGCCGTCGATCTCGATCCGCAGTTGCTGCTCGCGCGCCGCCGGATGCTGCAAGGCCTGGGCGACGGAGTTCACCGGCGCAACCGGCACGCCCACGGCAAGCAGCATGTCCTGCCAGTGCGCCACGGGTTGCGGTGCGAACACGTCAGCCAGTTGCGTGCACAACCAGTCGCGGTGGCGAACCCGTTCGGCATTGCTGGCGCAGCGCGGGTCGGCCAGCCAGTCCGCACGCCCCAGCGCAAGGCAGAGCGCGCGCCAGAGTTTTTCGCTCGCCACCGCCAGCACGAACTCGCCGTCGCTGGCGCGGAAGGTCTGGTAGGGCACGATGCTGGCGTGTGCGTTGCCCAGGCGCGGTGCGTCCTGGCCGGTGAACAGCACGCTGCTGGCCACGTTCGCGAGCCCGGTGAGTTGGGTGTCGAACAGTGACAGGTCGATGCGCTGGCCGCGCCCGGTGGCATCGCGCTGGCGCAGTGCGGCGAGAATCGCGAACGCCGCGTTCTGGCCGGTCGCAAGATCGGCCACGGCGACGCCGAAGCGGCTGGGCTCGCCTTCGATCGGGCCGGTCACGCTCATCGCGCCGGCGTCGGCCTGGATGGCGAAATCGTAGCCGGCGCGCTGCGCCTGCGAACCCTCGCGCCCATAGCCCGAGATCGAGCAATAGACCAGGCGCGGATTGAGTGCCATCGCGGCCTCGCGGCCCACGCCGAGCGCTTCGGCCACGCCGCTGCGGTAGTTCTCGATCACCACGTCGGCCCAGCGCAGCAGCGCGTCGCGCAGCGCCGCCGCCGCCGGGTGCCGAAGATCGAGCGCGAGCGAGCGCTTGTTGCGGTTGCAGCAGGCGAAGTAGGCCGACAGCCCGGTGCTTGCATCGTCCCGGAAGAACGGTGGCCCGAAGCCGCGGGTGTCGTCGCCATGCAGCGGTTCGAGCTTGATCACATCGGCGCCGAGGTCGGCCAGCATCATTCCGGCCCAGGGTCCGGCCAGCACGCGCGAGAGTTCCAGCACCTTGAGCCCATCCAGCGCCCGAGTCATGACGTAAGTGCGAATCCTTGCATCCACCGGCCGCCATTGTAGACGCCGCGGCAGCGGCACGAACCCGTTTCGCCGCGTCGCGGAAGCGGGGACAATGCCCGCATGAGTACAATCCACGCCGAACACGCCTGGCTCAGCGACGCTTGGCATCCGAACGTCCGACTCGACCTCGACTCCGGCGGACATGTCGCGATGCTCGAGCCGGGTGTCGCCGCGCCGCCGGACGCGCGTCGCGTGCACTGGCTGCTGCCCGGCATTCCCAACCTGCATTCGCACGCCTTCCAGCGCGCCATGGCCGGCCTGGCCGAGCGCCAGACCAACCCCGAAGACAGCTTCTGGACCTGGCGCGAGCTGATGTATGGCTTTGCGGCGAAACTCACGCCCGAGTTGCTGCGCGACATCGCCGCGATGCTGTACGTGGAGATGCTCGAATCCGGATACACCTCGGTGTGCGAGTTCCACTACCTGCACCACGCCCCGGACGGCAGGCCTTATGCCGATCCTTCCGCGATGTCGCAGGCGCTGATCGAGGCCGCCACCGAGACCGGCATCGGATTGACCTTGTTGCCGACGCTGTACATGACCGGCGGGTTCGACGGGCGGCCCCTGAGCGAACGCCAGCGCCGTTTCGGGCATGGCGTGGATGCGTACCTCGGCCTGGTGGAGCGCCTGCGAGGGCAGGACTCGTCGCGCGTCCGCACCGGCCTGTGTTTCCACAGCCTGCGCGCGGTTCCGGAGACTGCGATGCGGGCCGTGCTCGAGGCCACGC
This sequence comes from Chiayiivirga sp., assembly GCA_022647565.1. Taxonomy (GTDB): domain Bacteria; phylum Pseudomonadota; class Gammaproteobacteria; order Xanthomonadales; family Xanthomonadaceae; genus JALCLA01. The sequence goes on along the minus strand of JALCLA010000002.1, from coordinate 66,334 downwards.
GCGGCCAGCCCATGCCGATCCACATCCACATCGCCGAACAGATCGGCGAGGTGCAGGACTGCCTCGCGCTGCGCAACGCGCGGCCGGTGGAATGGCTGCTCGACCGGATGCCGGTGGATTTCCGCTGGACCCTGGTGCATGCCACGCACCTGCTGGAGAGCGAAGTGCAAGGTGTTGCAAAGAGCGGCGCGACGGTGGCGATCTGTACCACCACCGAGGCCAACCTCGGCGACGGCCTGTTCCCGCTGCGCGCCTACCTCGATGCCGGCGGGCAATTCGGCGTCGGTTCGGACAGCCATATCTCGGTATCGCCGGTGGAGGAACTGCGCTGGCTTGAATATGGCCAGCGCCTGAGCGCGCGCCGCCGCAACATCGCGGTGCAGCCACGACAGACCAGCACCGGCGAGTGCCTCTATGCGCACGCGCTGGATGGCGGGGCGCGCGGCACGATGCAGGCAGTGGGCGCGCTCGAAGACGGTGATGCCAACCTACCCGGCACCCGTGCCGATTTCCTGGTGCTGGACGAACACGCGCCGGAACTGGCCGGTGCCACGCCCGCGAACTTGCTTGACCGCTGGATCTTCAGCGGCAATCGCAATCTGGTGCGTGAGACCTGGGTCGGCGGCGAGCGCGTTGTGGACGGCGGGCGGCATCGGCATCGCGCTGCAATCGAAACGCGCTATCGCGCCGCACTGGCGACCTTGCTGGCCTGAACCCCCGGCTCGACTCAGGAACGCCGACGCCGCTTCGCCTTGCCGCGCTTCGGCGCGCGACCTTCCACCTTCTCGATCACCTCGCGCAGCAGCGCGTCATCCTCGATGTTCGCCGGTGGCGGTTCATCCAGATCGTCGAAGTGGCTCGCGCAGCGCACCGCGAACAAGGCCAGCCCGGCGGCCAGCGCTTCGTGCGCCGGAATCTCGCGGCCGATCGGCGTGGCGGTCCATCCCGCGGCTTGCGCAAGTACCGCCGTGGCGCCCGCTTCGGGCACCTCGGCGCCCGACAGCATCAGCAGCAGGAACAGGCCCGCCCACGCCAGGATCGTGGTGCCGGGCAGGAACTGGTTGTGCGCGAACGGCAGGATCCAGCTGCCTTCGGGCAGCTCGCGTTTATCGGGGCGCTTGCGCGTCAGCCAGCGCTCGGTTTCCTTGCCACGCGGTGCCAGTACCAGCCAGCGCCCCGTGGGGGGTGGGCGCCGATCCTCGCCTTCGCGCAGCAGGCGCCATAGTGCCTGTCCGCCCAGCCATGCGATGGCGATCAGGCCAGTCACGCCGAAGACGCGGAAGCAAAGCGCGCCGATCAGCGTGGCGGGAATCACGATCAGCCCGAGCTTGCCGCGCGTGGTGAGGAACTCACCCGGCACCCGCCAGGCATCGGCGAACAGGAACATCAGCGCCAGCGGCAACTCGATGAAGAACAGCGGTGCGGCATAGGCCAACAGATCGAAACCGAGGGCCTGCGGCGCACGCCACGCGATGCCGCAGGCCAGCGCCGCCAGCAGGTCGGGCAGGGCGTCCACACAGGCGTCGGTCCAGGTGCGGGGCAGGGTCGGGGACATGCGAGCTCGCAACGATGATCCAGCCTAACACTCGTCGTGCCGCGGCTTCGATCCGGCGCAAGCACGGGTGCAATACAGGCCGCCTGGCGGCGCGTGCCGCTAGGCTGCAGCGCATTCCTTCGCCCGGAGATTCTTCGTGTCCCGATCAATACTGCCTGCCTGGTCGATGGCGCTTGTATTCGCAGGCTCAGCGACGCTTGCCCCGGCCTCGGGCAGCGTGCCCGCGTCCACCGCTCCGGCCGCGACCATGAGCGTGGCCGAGTGCGAGGTGTGGAATCGCGAGCGCAGCTTCGCGCAGTCGATCGAACGCGGCGACGCTGCGGCCTTCGCCGAGCATGTGCAGGTCGATGCCGTGTTCCAGGCGGGAACAGCGGAGCCGCAGCGCGGTCGCGGCGCGGTCGTGGCGGCATGGCAGCCGATGATCACGGGCGAGTTTCCGCTGCGCTGGCACCCCGGCATCGTCAGCATCGGTGGAGATCCGGACATCGCGCTTTCCACCGGTCCGGCCTGGGTGCAAGTCGCGTCCACCGGAGGTGCTGATGGCAAGGCAGCAGCGCGCTATCGGCTGGGCAGCTTCGTTTCGACCTGGGTGCGCGATGCCGATGGCGCCTGGCGCGTGCTGTTCGATCGCAGCGCCCAGCCGATGCGGGATGCCACGGCAGACGAGGTGGAGCGGGTGCGTGCGGCCTTGCCGCCGGACTGTCCGCGCGCGTGAGTCGGTTCAAGCACGCGCGACGCGTGGCGTTGTTTCGCCGAACAGGTCGGCCGGGATGCCTTCCAGCGCCAGCAGCCTGGCCTTGACGTGGACACCGCCGCCGAAGCCGGTGAGGCTTCCGTTCGCGCCGATCACACGATGGCAAGGCACCACGATGGGAAGCGGATTGCGACCGTTCGCTCCGCCCACTGCGCGCATCGCACGGGGCTTGCCGATGCGCTGCGCCAGTTCCGCGTAGCTCCACGTCACGCCGAAGGGAATCCCGCGTAGCGCCTGCCAGACCGTCAGCTGGAACGGCGTGCCGAGCGGACGCAAGGGCAAGTCGAAGGCGTGGCGCTTGCCGGCGAAGTATTCGTCCAGCTGGCGCTTCGCCAGCGCGAGCCGGCCCGGTGCATGCGTGCCCAGTGCGTCCTCGGCGCGCGGATGCTTGTCGCGTGGAAAGCAGATGCGGCGCAGGCCACCGGCGTCGGCGAGCAGGTGCAAGCGCCCGACGGGCGAGTCCAGGTTATCGAAAAACAGGGTGTCCGTGTTCATCACTGGCTGGCCTCGTCGGTGGTGTGGCGCCACAGGTGCATCACCGCATAGCCGCGCCAGGGTCGCCAGGCTTCGGCATGCGATGTCAGTTGCCTGGCGCTCAAGGTAGTGCCGGGAACCAGTGTGCGACGCAGGATCAGGTCTTCCGCGGGGAACGCATCCGGATGCGAGCGTGCGCGCAACGCGATGTAGTGTGCGGTCCAGGCGCCGATGCCCGGCAACTCCACCCAGCGCGCGACGAACTCGTCCAGCGTGCGCTCGGCATGGAAGTCGATGCGGCCCGCGCTCAGACCCGCTGCGATTGCACGGATCGTGGCGATGCGCGCGCCGGTGATGCCGAGGCCATCCAGATCGGCTTGCGCGATCGATTCTGCGCTTGGAAACAGCACCGAAAGCCCCGGGCCGATCGGCTCCGGCAAGGCCACGCCATGGCGCTGCAGGAAGCGCGTGGCGAGGGTGCGCGCCGCGGCCACGCTGACCTGCTGTCCCAGCACCGCGCGCACCGCCAGTTCGAAGCCGTCCCAGGCACCGGGCAGGCGCAAGCCTGGACGGCGCTTCAGCATCGCTCGCAGGGCGGGGTCCGCACCCAGCGTCGCGGCAATGGCATGCGGATCGGCATCCAGATCGAACAGGCGGCGAAGTTTCGCGACCAGGCCGAGCAGGTCTGCCGGCTTCGCAGCGTGCAATTCCAGCTTCAAGGCGTGTTCGCCTTCGCCCCATGCCGTGACCCGGAGCCAGCCCGGTGCGTCGGCGCCGCCGAAGGCGCGCGCATATGAATGCGCATCAATGGCTTCCAGTCCGGGCAAGGCACGACCGCGCAGGAAATCCAGCAGGGCGGCGAAGTCGTATGGAGGGCGATAGCCCAGGCGCAATACCAGGGAATCGCCTGCCTTCGGTTGTGGGCGCTTGCGCAATTCGCGCGGCGCCAGCCGATACGCGTCCTGGAACGCGGCGTTGAATCGACGCAGGCTGCGGAAGCCCGAGGCCAGCGCGATCTCGGTGATCGGCAGGGCGGTTTCGCTCAGGAGTTGCTTGGCGAACAGCAGGCGGCGCGTAGTGTGCACGGCCAACGGCGCGGCGCCGAGCTTGTCGACGAACAAACGCCGCAGCTGTCGGTCACTGAGCGCCAGGCGCTGCGCGAGCCCGGCCAGCGACAAGCCCTCCAGTTCGCCCGCGTCGATCAGTTGCAGCGCGCGGGATACCACGGCGTCGCCACGCCGCAGCACGTCATTGCCCGGCGCCAGTTCCGGCCGGCAGCGCAGGCAGGGGCGAAAGCCGGCCCCTTCCGCGGCGGCGGCGCTGGCGTAGTAGGTGACGTTCTCGGGTCGGGGTGAAGGCGCCGGGCACACTGGTCTGCAATAAATGCCGGTGCTGGTGACGGCGGTGAAGAACAAGCCGTCGAATCGCGCGTCGCGGCTCAATCGCGCCTGTTCGCAGACGCGCGGATCGGGCAGGGCGGTGGCGTGGTCGGAGGTGGACATGGTGCGCAGGCTAGCACCGTGATGCGGGAGCGACTGGCCGGATTCGGACATCGATGCCGGCGCTGCACCGCGCGGGCGAGGGCCTACTTCGCGAGCTGGCAGCGCGGGCCTTCCGCGGCGAGCGCGTCGCGCGCGTAGCCATGCAGCGCGTCGGCACGCGACACCGCACGACGCCAGTCGTTGCCGCCCAGGGTCGAGCGCAGGTTCATTGGCCCGGTAAACAGCGGGCCGCCGATCAAGCCGTCAGCCATCACCAGTGCGGCCAACAGGCTGCCTTCGCGCTCGGGATGCAACTGGTCGGATTGATACAGGCGCAAGCCGGGGTCGCGTTCACGCGCGAAACGCCACGCAGTGGCGACCGGCAATACGCAGCCGTCGATCGCGATCGCCGCATTGCGGTAGCTCAGTTCCGCATTCGCCCAGGTGTGCGCGTTCTGTTGCGCGGGCCAGGCCGACATCAGCGCCACCTGGATGCCGCGTGCGCGAGCCAGCGCCGCGGCGCGTGTTGCGTTGTCGCGCAGGTCGATCTGGTTCTCGGGCAGGCTGGACGGGCCCTGGTGCAGCACCACCCAATCCCAGCCCTGGTCGAGCCGGCGCACGAAATCGTCGCGCGCGAGATGATCGGCGATGTTGAAGTTCGGTTCAGCCAGCATGCCGGTGATCATCGCAACATCACGCGCCGCGGCCACGTCCGATACCACCGCTGGAATGTCGTGGGTGTAGAGGTAACTGTTTCCGACGAAGAGCACGCGCAACGGTGATGCGGACGGGCGTGGTGGCTTCAATTCCTGTGCCCATGCTGACGATACGGCCGCGTATCCCAGCAGGCTCACGAGCAGTGTCGCGCTGTGTACGGCTTTCACGGCAGCAAGTCCAGGGGCGAATGCAGCGGCCATTGAGCCACGATCGGCACGGTACGGGGCGGGATGCTTCCTGCCTCCGGGGCGAAATGCGCCAGAGCGAGGCCCGAGCGCGCCCACCTATAATTGCCGCCCTCGCTCCTGCTTCCGGAAACCGCAATGTCCCTGCCCAGCCGCAACGATCCGTCCCGCGTCATCCGTGCTCCGCGTGGGGGCGAGAAATCCTGCAAGTCATGGTTGTCGGAAGCGGCCTATCGAATGATCCAGAACAACCTCGACCCCGATGTGGCCGAGAACCCGACTGAACTCGTGGTCTACGGCGGCATCGGCCGTGCCGCGCGCGATTGGCCCTGCTATGACGCGATCCTGAAATCCTTGCGCGAACTGGAAGACAACGAAACCCTCCTGATCCAGTCGGGCAAGCCGGTCGGCATCTTCCCCACGCACGCGGACGCGCCGCGCGTGTTGCTGGCGAACTCCAACCTCGTGCCGCACTGGGCCACGTGGGAGCATTTCAACGAACTCGATCGCAAGGGCCTGATGATGTACGGCCAGATGACGGCCGGCTCGTGGATCTACATCGGTTCGCAAGGCATCGTGCAGGGCACCTACGAAACCTTCGTCGAGATGGGGCGCCAGCATTACGGCGGCGATCTCACCGGCAAATGGGTGCTGACGGCAGGCCTGGGCGGCATGGGCGGTGCGCAGCCGCTGGCTGCGGCGCTGGCGGGCGCGAGTTCGCTCAACATCGAATGCCGCCAGTCCAGCATCGACATGCGGCTGCGCACGCGCTACGTCGATGAGCAGGCCACGGATCTCGACGACGCACTGGCACGCATCGCGAAATACACCCAGGCCGGCGTGGCGAAATCCATCGCGTTGCTCGGCAATGCGGCGGAAATCCTGCCCGAGCTGGTCAAGCGCGGCGTGCGTCCGGATGCCGTCACCGACCAGACCTCGGCGCACGATCCGGTGCACGGTTATCTCCCCGTCGGCTGGAGCGTCGAGACGTGGCTGGCCGAGCAGAAGCGCAATCCCGAGAAGGTGCGCGACGCCGCAAAGAAGTCGATGCGCGTGCACGTGGAAGCGATGCTCGCGTTCAAGCGTCTGGGCATTCCGACTTTCGACTACGGCAACAACCTCCGCCAGATGGCGAAGGACGAAGGCTGCGTCGACGCCTTCGACTTCCCCGGCTTCGTGCCGGCCTACGTGCGGCCGCTGTTCTGTCGCGGCGTCGGTCCGTTCCGCTGGGTCGCGCTGTCGGGCGATCCGGAAGACATCTACAAGACCGACGCCAAGGTCAAGCAACTGATCCCCGACGACACCCACCTGCACCGTTGGCTGGACATGGCGAAGGAACGCATCAGCTTCCAGGGCCTGCCGGCGCGTATCTGCTGGGTCGGCCTGGGTCAGCGCCACAAGCTCGCGCTCGCGTTCAACGAGATGGTGCGCAGCGGCGAGCTCAAGGCACCGATCGTGATCGGGCGCGATCATCTCGATTCCGGCTCCGTTTCCTCGCCCAACCGCGAAACCGAAGCGATGATGGACGGCAGTGACGCAGTTTCCGACTGGCCGCTGCTCAATGCGATGCTGAATGTCGCCGGCGGCGCGACCTGGGTGTCGTTGCATCACGGCGGCGGCGTCGGCATGGGCTACTCGCAGCATTCGGGCGTCGTCATCGTCTGCGACGGCACCGAAGCGGCCCACAAGCGCCTGGCGCGCGTGCTCTGGAACGATCCCGGCACTGGCGTGATGCGGCACGCCGATGCGGGCTACGACATCGCGAAGGCCTGCGCCAAAGAGCAGGGCTTGAAGCTGCCGATGCTTTGACGCACGCACTTGCCGGCAAGTCGGGTGGGTGGCATATTCGGCTCCAAATATGGAGCCAGATATGGAACAAATCCTGTCCGACGCCAGTGTCAGCATCAGCGAGCTGAAGCGTAATCCGGCTGCCGTGATCAGTCAGGCGGGCGATGAGGCGGTTGCGGTGCTGACACACAACAAGCCGTCGGCCTATCTGGTGCCGGCGGCGACCTACCGGCGTCTGTTGGAGCGCCTCGAAGACCTGGAACTGGCCGATCTGGTCCGAGCGCGCGCCAAGGAGCGCCGGGTCAAGGTTGCGCTCGATGAGCTATAGCCTCGAGTTCGTTGAATCGGCGCTCAAGGAATGGCGCAAGCTCGCCCCGAACATTCGCGAGCAGTTCAAGGACCGGCTGGCCGAGCGCCTCGAACGACCGCATGTGCCGGCGTCGCGGCTCAGCGGATTGCCCGACTGCTACAAGATCAAGCTGCGTTCGGTCGGCTATCGGCTGGTCTATCAGGTGAGCGATCGTCGCATCGTCGTCACGGTGATCGCTGTTGGAAAGCGCGACAAGGGATTGGTCTACCTTGCCGCGAAGAATTGCCTCTAGATTGTTCGGCAACGAAGCAGATTCGAATCCGCCATGGGTATCCACATCGCCCTGCTGCGCGCCGTCAACGTCGGCGGCACCGGAAAACTTCCGATGGCCGAGCTGCGTGCGATGTGCGAAGCCTTGGGGTTCGAGTACGTGCAGACCTACATCGCCAGCGGCAACGTGGTGTTCCGCAGTCGCAAATCGGAAAAGGCGATCAAGCAGTCACTGGAAGCGGTGCTGGCCGAGTACGCAGGCAAGCCGGTCGGGGTGCTGGTGCGCTCGGCCGACGAGATGGCCGCGGTGCTGGCGGCGAATCCGTTTCCCGCCGCGGCCCCGAATCGGGTGATGGCGATCTTTCTCGATCAGCCTGCGGCGCAGAATGCGCTCGCGGATGTGTCGCATCGCACGGTGGAAGAAATCGTGCTGGGTCGACGCGAAATCTACGTGCACTACGGCGAAGGCATGGCCGGTTCGAGGCTCAGGATTCCGGCCGCCAAGGCGGGTACCGCGCGCAACATGAACACGGTGGCCAGGCTGGCCGCGATGGCGGCGGGCGTCGACGCTGGCTGAGCACCCGGTCGAGGGCCCGATCAGGGCGCGCTGACCATAGCGACGATGAATGGTGTTCTTCGTTTCAATCGATTGGCGCTCGGGCGAGTCGGGGAGGACACTGACCATCCCGCGCGCCAAGGCGACGACATCGGCGCAAGGTGCGCACATCCACCCGTTGCAACACCTGCCAGGAGAGCCCAGCCATGACCACCGAAGCACAGTGCCCGTTTCATCACGCCGCCGGCGGTGGCAGCAGCAACCGCGATTGGTGGCCGAAGCAGTTGCGGGTCGACCTGCTCAACCAGCATGGTGATCGATCGCATCCGCTGGATGCTGCGTTCGACTACGCGCAAGCATTCGGCCAGCTCGACTACAAGGCGCTCAAGGCCGACCTGAACCGCCTCATGACCGATAGCCAGGACTGGTGGCCGGCCGACTTCGGGCACTACGGACCGCAGTTCATACGCATGGCCTGGCACGCAGCCGGCACCTATCGCACCATCGATGGGCGCGGTGGCGGTGGCCGTGGCCAGCAGCGCTTCGCACCGCTGAACTCCTGGCCGGACAACGTCAACATCGACAAGTCGCGTCGCCTGCTGTGGCCGATCAAACAGAAATATGGCCAGAAGATTTCCTGGGCCGACCTGATCATCCTCGCCGGCAACGTGGCGCTGGAGTCGATGGGTTTTCGCACCTTCGGTTTCGGCGGCGGCCGCGAAGATGTCTGGGAACCCGACCTCGACGTGAACTGGGGTCCGGAGGTGAAGTGGCTGGGCGTGGATGCGAAGCAGCGCATCGGCGACAAGCGCGAACTCGGCGGGCCCTTCGGCGCCTCCCACATGGGCCTGATCTACGTCAATCCCGAAGGTCCCGACGCGAGTGGTGACTACCTGCTGGCGGCCAAGGATATCCGTGCCACCTTCTACCGCATGGCGATGAACGACGAGGAGATCGTCGCGCTGATCGCAGGCGGCCACACCTTCGGCAAGACCCATGGCGCGGCACCCGAGTCGCACAAGGGCCCGGAGCCCGAAGCCGCGCCGATCCAGGCGCAGGGCCTGGGCTGGATCAGCAATTACGGCAGTGGCCACGGCAGGGACACCATCTCCAGTGGCCTCGAAGTGACCTGGACCAGGAACCCCGCGCTATGGAGCAACAATTTCTTCGAGAACCTGTTCAAGTACGACTGGGAACTCGAGCAGAGCCCGGCCGGTGCCAAGCAGTGGGTCGCCAAGGGCGCGGAGGAAATCCTTCCCGACGCTCACGTCAAGGGAAAGTTCCACAAGCCCCGGATGCTGACCACCGACCTGACGCTGCGATTCGATCCGGAGTTCGGCAAGATCTCGCAGCGTTTCCTCGACGATCCGCAGGCGTTTGCCGAAGCGTTCGCGCGCGCGTGGTTCAAGCTGACGCACCGTGACATGGGCCCGAAGGCGCGCTACCTCGGTCCGGAGGTGCCGAAGGAAGACCTGATCTGGCAGGACCCGCTGCCGGCGGCCGTGCATCAGCCCACCGCAGCCGACGTTGCCGCGGCCAAGGCGAAGATCGCGGCGCTCGGTCTGTCGGTTGGCGAGCTGGTGTCGGTGGCCTGGGCCTCGGCCTCCACCTTCCGCGGCGGTGACAAGCGCGGTGGCGCCAATGGCGCGCGTCTGGCACTGGCACCGCAAAAGGATTGGGCGGTGAACCAGGGCGTGGTCGAGACCGTGTCGAAGCTGAAAGCCATCACCGGCGCGTTGTCACTGGCCGACGTGATCGTGCTGGCCGGCAATCTCGGTGTCGAACAGGCCGCGAAGGCTGCCGGCGTGGCGGTCGAGGTGCCGTTCGCGCCCGGGCGAGTGGACGCCACGCAGGCGCAGACGGATGTGGCTTCGTTCCACGTGCTCGAGCCGGTGATCGATGGCTTCCGCAACTATGGCCAAGGCACCGAGGCCGCGCCCACCGAAGCCATGCTGATCGACAAGGCCCAGCAGCTGACGCTGACCGCGCCAGAGTTGACCGCCCTGGTCGGTGGCCTGCGCGTGCTGGGCGCCAATGCCGACGGCCGCAAGCACGGCGTGTTCACCGACAAGGTGGGGACGCTGTCCAACGATTTCTTTGTCAACCTGCTCGACATGCGCACGCTGTGGACGCCGGTCGATGGTGCGGCCGAAGTGTTCGAAGGCAAGGACCGGAAGACTGGCCAGGTGAAGTACAGCGGAACCCGAAACGATCTGATCTTCGGCTCCAACTCGGTGCTGCGCGCTTACGCCGAGGTGTATGCCAGCGGCGATGGCAAGGAGAAGCTGGTCAGGGACTTCGTTGCGGCCTGGACCAAGGTGATGAACCTGGATCGCTTCGACCTGGGCTGATCACGGCGCGCGCCTGATCGCGTCACCCGCCCCGGCCCGGGCCGCGCTTTGGGCCGGGCGAGGGTGGCAAGTCATCCCTCGCGGAATGCAGGCAAGCGCCGCGAGCGATCCGGCATCCGCCGACAAGCGCGCCGCGCGCAGAAGACCGGCGTCTCGGGCATCCTGCACCACGCCGGATCGCCGGTCCGCAAGGGAAGGACGCAACGCCATGGATGCTGTCGCCGCGCCACCGCCCGCACAGGAATCCTCCGCGCCACGCTCGCTCTGGCGCGAGCTGTGCGACGCGCTGCGCGGCACCAACGCCGACTACACCCGCATCCCCTTGCGGCGCGCGGTCTTCCTGCTGGCCGTGCCGATGGTGCTGGAGCTGGTGCTGGAGTCCACCTTCGCGGTGGTGGACATCTTCTTCGTCGCCCAGCTCGGCGCTTCGGCGGTGGCGACGGTGGGCCTGACCGAAAGCTACCTGTTCCTCCTGTACTCCATCGCGATGGGCCTGGCGATGGGGATCACCGCGCTGGTGGCGCGACGCATTGGCGAAGGCAAGCACGAGGAAGCCGCCGTCACGGCGATGCAGGCGATCTGGATCGCGGTGCTGGTGTCGGTGCCGTTTGCCGTGGTCGGTATCGTCTGGGCGCGCGAGCTGTTGGCGTTGATGGGCGCCGATGCCTGGACCCTGCAACACGGCTATCGCTATATGCAGTGGGCGCTCGGCGGCAACATGGTGATCATGCTGCTGTTCGTGATCAACGCGATCTTTCGCGGCGCGGGCGATGCGGCGATCGCGATGCGTGTGCTGTGGGTGGCGAACAGCCTCAACATCGTGCTTGATCCGATCCTCATCTTCGGCTTCGGGCCGGTGCCGGCGCTGGGAGTCGAGGGCGCGGCCATCGCCACCAACATCGGGCGCGGCGCGGGCGTGCTGATGCAGTTGTGGATCCTGTTCCGCGGCGGCAAGCACATTCGCGTACTCGCTTCGCAACTGGCCTGGCAGGGCGCCGTGGCCTGGCACATCGTGCGCACCTCGCTGGGTGGCGTCGGCCAGATGATCGTGGCCATGACCTCGTGGATCTTCCTGATGCGCATCCTGGCGAGCCTCGGCAGCGACGCCGTGGCCGGCGCCACCATCGCGATCCGCCTGATGATGTTCACCATGATGCCCGCGTGGGGCATGTCGAACGCCGCAGCCACGCTGGTGGGGCAGAACCTTGGTGCCGGCGAACCCGCGCGCGCCGAGGCCGCGGTGTGGCGCACTGGCGCCTACAACATGGGCTATCTGCTGTTGATCTCGGTGCTGTTTTTTACCCTGCCGGCCGAACTCATCGCGTTGTTCACCGCCGACGTCGGGGTGATCGCGGTCGGGGCCGAATGGCTGCGCATCCTGTCGTTCTCGCTGTTCGTGTACGGCTGGTGGATGGTCAGCGTGCAGGCCTTCAACGGTGCAGGCGATACCGCGACGCCGACGTGGATCAACGTGGTGTTCTTCTGGCTGATCCAGATTCCCTTGTGCTGGTTCCTCGCGGTGCAGCAGGGCTGGCAGCACTCCGGCGTGTTCTGGGGCGTGTTCGTTTCCGAAACCTTGGTTGGCCTGTTCACCCTCTGGTTGTTCACGCGCGGACGCTGGAAGACGGTGCAGGTCTAGCTACTGGCCCTTGTCAGGGTTCGCGGCTTGGTGTCTGCTGCCACGGCCACCCCGGGGCCACCCACAAACCACATGCACGAGGCAGCGCTCGACAATCCGTTCTGGTCCGCATTGACCAGCCGGCACCGCAATCTGGCGCAGTGCGCGGGTCAGGTGCGCCGCTACCCGGTCGAAATCGCGCCTTTCCTGGGCGTCGCCGCGGCCGATGACGACGTCGCTGGCGCGCTCGACCTGGTGCCGTCCGGCGACACGGCCTATCTGCTCGGCGTGCTGCCGGATTTCGGCGTCGCATGGAGCGTGCAGTCGTATCGGCCACTGGCGCAGCTGGTGTGCGAGTCGCCCCTGGTCGTGCCCGATGGCCCCGAGATCCTCGAGTTGGGCGAGGCGCACCGCGCCGATGTGCTGGCGCTGACGGCCAAGGTATATCCGCACTATTTCCGCTCGCGCACGATGGATCTGGGACGCTACTTCGGCATGTATGTCGAAGGCCGCCTGGCGGCGATGATCGGCGAACGGCTCGGCACCGACACGGCGCAGGAGTTGAGCGCGATCTGCACCCATCCGGATTTCCTCGGTCGCGGCCATGCGCGGCGCCTGACGGCGATGCTGGTCAATGCCACCCTGGCACGCGGCCAGTTGCCCTTCCTGCATGTGAGCTACGAGAACACGCGCGCCAAGGCACTGTACGAGCAGATGGGTTTTCGCCTGCGCCGTGATCTTGGTTTCTGGTCCTTGCGCCAGGCCGCCTGAAGGAGCGCGCAATGACCGCGTCGCAGCAGCACAGCCTCGACATCGCCTGTCCGGTCGATGCGTTCTACGCCTACGTCACCCAGCCCTGGCGCTGGCACGAATGGCATCCGAGTTCGCGTTCGGCCCGCGCGGCGGTGGACGTGTTGCGCGCCGGCGACAGCTTTGACGAGGTGATCGAACTCTGTCCACTCGCGCCCTTTCCGCCGAGGTTGCGGCGTGAAACGCACTACACCGTGCTCGCGGCCGAGCCCGGCCGCCTGTTCGAGGTGCGCGGTCAGATGCGCGACGGCTGGATCACGATCCGCTACGACTTTGCCGCGATTCCGCGCGGGACGCGCTTCCAGCGCACGCTTTCCTACGATGCGCGCGGGCTGAGTCGATGGCTGTTGCCACTGTTGCGACCGCGCCAGGAAGCCCTGTCCTTGCTCGCCCTGCAGAGCCTGAAGCGGCGCATGGAAGCCGCGCACGCATGAACCTGGCGCTGTTCGATTTCGACGGAACCATCACCACGCGCGACGTCTATCCGGGCTTCGTGACGGCGGTGTCGCCGCGTTGGCGGGTGTGGCTGGGTTGGGCGCTGCTCGGCGTTCCCTACCTCGGAATGAAGCGGGGCTGGGTTTCGCCGCGCTTCATGCGCCTCAGTCTGGCCTTCATCGGCTTCGCCGGAGCAAGCGAAGCGCGCCTGCGCGCCGCGGGCGAACGTTATGCCCACGACACGATCGCCCGCCTGCTGCGGCCCGAAGCGATGCGCCGCATCGCCTGGCACCAGGCGCAAGGCGACACCGTGGTGGTGGTGTCGGCGTCGATGGACTTCTATCTGCAGCCGTTCTGTCGCGAACACGGGCTGGAACTGGTCTGCAACCACCCTGCCGCTTTCCGGGGGCGTCTGACCGGAGGGTTGCTCGAGCGCGATTGCGCCGGAGCGGGCAAGGTGGCGCGTCTTGCCGCCCGCTATGACCTGTCGCAGTACCGGACCATCTACGCCTACGGCGATACCGAGGAAGATCGCGCGATGCTGGCCCTGGCGCAGCATCGCTGGTTCCGATGGGAGGAACTTCCGTCCTGAGCGCAAGCCTTGTTCCGCGTCGCGGCTTGCAAGGCTGTCGGCACCGGCGTATGACGGGCGCAGCGTAGCCACCGGAGGCATGTCATGAGTCGTCCCCTGATCGTGGGTCTGGCCATCGCTGCGGCCATTGCAGGCCTGTTGTATTCGCGGTGGAGCAGCCCGCCGGCACCGGCGCAAGCGCCGGTAGCCGCACTTCCCGATCCCAGCTTGCAACTGCCGGGTGCCACCTTGCTGGAAGGCCTGGGGTCGTACCGGTTCCCCGTCACCGCCGCGCATCCCGAGGTGCAACGCTGGTTCGACCAGGGCCTGGCCCTGACCTACGGATTCAACCATGACGCGGCCGAGCGTTCCTTCCTCAAGGCCACGCAACTCGATCCGGATTGCGCGATGTGCTGGTGGGGCGCGGCCCTGGTGTTGGGGCCGCATGTCAACGCGAGCATGGATCCGGCCAACAATGGCAAGGCCTGGGAACGCCTGCAAAAGGCCGTGGCCCTGGCACCGAAGGCGACGCCGCGCGAGCAGGGCTACATCAAGGCACTGCAGTCGCGCTACGCGGCGGCACCGCCCTCGGATCGCAAACCACTGGACGAGGCCTATGCGCAGGCCGCGGGCGCGCTCGCAGCGCAATTCCCGGACGACCTCGATGCCGCCACATTCCAGGCCGAAGCCTTGATGGACCTGCAACCGTGGGATTACTACGACGCACAGCTGCAACCCAAGGGCAGCACGGCGCAGGTCGTGGCGCTGCTTGAGTCGGTGCTGGCGCGCAACCCCGATCACGCCGGCGCGCTGCACCTGTACGTGCACGCGGTGGAAGCATCGGGCGATCCGCAACGCGGCGTCGACGCGGCCGATCGGCTGCGCACGCTGGTGCCGGGTTCGGGCCATCTGGTGCACATGCCGGCGCACATCTATGCGCGGGTCGGACGCTGGCATGACGCGGTGATTGCAAACCAGAAGGCGATCGAGGCCGACGACGCCTATCTCGCCGCCTGTCGTGGCAACTACTCCGGCGTGTATCCGCTCGGCTACGTGCCGCACAACCACCATTTCCTGTGGTTTGCCGCGAGCATGGAAGGCGCGGGTGCGATTGCGAAGGCGGCGGCGGACGAGACGGCCAAGCGTACCGACTTGCCCGAACTCATGCGTCAACCCGGTTTCGCAGCGCTGCAGAGCTACTGGATGACGCCGTGGTTCAACCGGGTGCGCTTCGGACGCTGGGACGAAATCGCAGCCTTGCCCAACCCGGCTCCCGACCTGCCTTACGTCAGTGCGATCTGGCGTTATGCGCAGGGCATAGCGGCCGTGCGGCAGGAGCGACTCGAGCACGCCGAGGCGCATCTGGCCGAGTTGTCCAGACTCGCCGCCGACCCGGTCTTCGACACCATGCTGGTCTGGGATCGCTATCCGCTCACGCATGCGGTGAAGATCGCCGATCGCACGCTCGCGGCCGAACTGGCGCTGGCCAGACAGGATGCCGCCGCCGCGCTGGCCGCGCTGCGCGAAGCCACGGCGATCGAGGACCGCATCCCCTACGACGAGCCGCCGGGCTGGCACGCGCCGACCCGGCACGCGCTGGGTGCGGCCCTGCTGGCGAGCGGCCAGCCCGCCGAGGCCGAGTCGGTGTACCGCGAGGAGCTGGAGCGCAATCCCGGCAACGGCTGGTCGCTGCTGGGGCTCGCGCAGAGTCTGGACGCGCAGAAGAAGGACTCGGCCCCGGTGCGCGAAGCGCTGGGCCTGGCTTGGCAGATGCAGATGTGCAGCTTGGCAACGGCTGGTCGCTGCTGGGGCTCGCGCAGAGTCTGGACGCGCAGAAGAAGGACTCGGCCCCCTTTCGGTGCGCGAAGCGCTGGGCCTGGCTTGGCAGAATGCAGATGTGCAGCTTGCCTCCTCGCATTACTAGGCCCGTCGCCATCGCGGGTGCGTTCGCGCGTTCGTGTTCGCGGCGCTGGTCGGCGCGACGCAGGCCGCGACTATCGCGGTGGGCGTCGACGTGTCGCAGGACCGGCGCGCGATCGACCCGCAGATCTACGGAGTGAACTTCGGGACCACCGCGCAGCTCTCCGATCCGGGCTACACCGTGCGGCGCTGGGGTGGCAATTCGACCACGCGCTACAACTATCAAGTCGACGTGCACAACACCGCGTCCGATTACTTCTACCTCAACTTCCCGACGCTGAGCACCAGCCCGCCGAACGACTCGACCGCCAACCGGTTTCTTTCCGAGACGCTGGCGAGCGCGGCGGAGCCGATCCTGACCATCGGCACCATCGGCTGGACTCCGCTCGGCGTGCGCGAGAAGCGCTACGGCTTCGCGATCGCGAAATACGGCCCTCAGCTGCAGAACGGCGCACCGTTCGACAGTGCCGGGGGCAATGGCGAGTGCAATGTCGCGCTGAACGCGACCGGCTACTGCGTGGATACGCCCGGCAACGGCCCGCATCTGATCGTCGGCAACGATCCCGCCGACACCTCGTTCGTTACCGGGCCGGACTGGACCCGGCAGTGGATCTCGCACCTGCGCCAACGCCACGGCACCGGCGCGAATGGCGGCGTGCGCTACTACGCGCTCGACAACGAAGTGATGCTGTGGAACTCCACCCATCGCGACGTGCATCCGCAACCGGCCACCTACGACGAGATCTGGCAGAAGACTGTGGCCCATGCCAGCGCGATCAAGGCGGAAGAACCAGCGGCCCAGGTGTTCGGGCCGGTCACCTGGGGTTACTGCGACCTGTTCAGTTCGGCTGCGGATGGTTGCCTTGATGGTGCCGATCGCAACGCGCATGGCGACGTGCCGTTCGTGCCGTGGTACCTGCGCCAGGTCTGTGCCCATCAGCAGCAGACAGGCGTGCGCCTGGTCGACTATCTCGACCTGCACTACTACCCGCAAGGCGAGGACGTCATCGACTTCAACAGCAGCAATCTTGCCGTCAGCGAGAACGCCGCGACGTCGGCCAAGCGCCTGCGCTCGTTGAAGGAGCTTTACGATCCCGCGTGGATCGCGGAATCGTGGTTCGCCGACCTCGGCGACAACGACTACAACCACTACGACAAACCGCAGTTCATCCGTCGGGTGAAGGCATGGATTGCGGCAGAGTGCCCCGGTACCAGGCTTGCAATCACCGAGTACAACTGGGGCCCGGACTTGGGTGCCAGCGGTGCACTGGCGCAGGCCGAGGTGCTGGCGATCTTCGGGCGTGAAGGCGTGGATCTGGCCACGCGCTGGGTCGCGCCGACGCCGGGCTCGCTCGCCGAACGCGCCTTTCGTCTGTTTCTCGACTACGACGGCAACGGCGCGCGCGTGGTCGGCGACAGCGTGCGTGCGCTCAGCGCCAACGTCGATGCGCTGGGCGCGTATGCGGTGGACCTGCCCGGGCAACGGCTGATGCTGTTGCTGTTCAACAAGGATACGCAGGCCCACACCGCGCAGCTGTCGCTGGCCGCGCCCTTGAATGGCGCGTGGACGCTGTACCGATTCGATGCCGGATCGGACGTGGCTGCGGCGGCATCCGGTTCCATCAACGGCAGTGCGCTGGTTCTGGCGAACCTGCCGCCGCGCTCGGCCAACCTGCTGGTGTTGCCGGCGGCCTCGCCGGGCGACGCCGATATCTTCGGCAACGGATTCGAATCGCCATGAGGCGACGCGGCGACGGACGCGGGCCACGCGCCGTCGCCGATCAATCCGCTACTTGATCAGGCCTTCCGCCTTCATCGCGGCCTGCACCGCGGGACGCTGCGCGACCCGCTGCTGGAAGGCCTGCAAGGCCGGGAAGCCGTCCAGGTCCAGCTTCACGATCCGGGCCCAGTTGGTCACGGTGAACAGGTAGGCGTCGGCGACGGTGAACTGGTCACCGGTGAGAAAGGGTTGGCCCGCCAACGTGGCTTCGAGCAGCGCGTAGCGCTTGCGCAAGTACTCTTTGCGGTCGGCGCGAAGTTCGTCGCTGGTGGCGGGATTGAACAGCGGGCTGTAGCTCTTGTGGATCTCCGAGTTGATGTAGCCGAGGATTTCCTGCAAGCGGTAGCGAGCCAGCGTGCCATTGGCCGGAGCGAGACCGGACTGCGGTTTCAGGTCGGCCAGATACTGGCCCACCACCGGCCCTTCGGTGAGTACCTCGCCGCCATCCAGTTGCAAGGCGGGCACGTAGCCCTTGGGCGTGATCGCGAGGAAGTCGCCGCCACCGGCGAGCTGTTTGGTCTTGGTGTCGACTTTCTCGAGCGTGAGCGGGATGCCCAGTTCGTGCGCCACGATGTGCGGGGCGAGCGAGCAGGCGCCGGGTGAGTAGTAGAGCTTCATGGGAACTCCTGGGTGGATGCGAACGAGTCGCGGGAAGGGATCAGGCGGCGCAGGTGAGGCTCAGTTCGTCGCGCAGCGCGCGCATCAAATCTGCCGCATGGCGGTGTCGCAGGTTGGGCGCAATCTGTCCGCTCCAGAGCGAGACTACATCGGTGCGTCCTGCCGCGTGCGCCGCGTTGCGCAGTTGCGACGCAAACCAGGACTGCAGCGGAAACACGGCGATGCGGTCCAGATGCGTCGACCAATGTTCGGTCCAGCGATTGCGCAGTCCGCGCGCGAGACGACCGCTGAAGGCGCGGGTCAGCGTCGTATGTTGCGTACTTTCGCCGAACAGGGCGGCGCGATGCGCGTCGCTGGCGCCCGATTCGGTGCAGGCGAGGAAGGCGGTGCCGATCTGCGCCGCCTGCGCGCCCAGGGTCATTGCGGCCCGCACGCCGCGTGCGTCGACGATGCCGCCCGCCGCGATCACCGGCGCACGCACACGCGGCGCCACCAGTTGCACCAGAGCGAACGTACCCATCAACGATTCTTCCGCGCGCGCAAGGAAGGCGGGACGATGCCCGCCGGCCTCGAAACCGGTAGCCACGATCAGATCGACGCCCGCGCCATCCAGGGCCTGCGCTTCGGCGATCGAGGTTGCTGCGCCGATGCTCGCGATGCCGCGCGCACGACACGCGGCGAGGACTTTCGCGTCGGGAATTCCGAAAACGAAACTGAAAGCCGGAGGACGTGCCTCCAACAAGGCCTCCACTTGCTGCGCGAAATCCGGGTGATAGCGCGGCTGCGGTTCGGGCTTGTCCACGCCCAGTTCCCGGAACCAGGGCTCGAAGGCGCGCCAGGCCTGGTCGAATTGTTCGGACGAGACATCGAGCCCGCCGGTATCGTGGTCGGAAACCCAGAGGTTGAGTGCGAACGCGTTCGGCGTGAGCTTGCGGAGGTCTTCGGCCACGGCGGCGATGCGTTCGGGTGCCAGCTGGTGGGCACCAAACGAACCCAGTCCGCCCAGATTGGACACTGTCGCCGTCAGTTGCACGCTGGACAGCCCGCCACCGAACGGACCTTGCACCACCGGCAGGCGCAGGTCGAGGCGTCGCGTTGCGTTGGTGACGGGGAAGCTCATGCGCGGTTCCTTTCCGAGGTGGCCGCATCCTAGTCGCCATGGTTACTGATGTATACCAAGTAACGATGGGTTACCGATAGAATGCGGTAACCGAACGGTTACCGGAACGGAGCGAACGACCATGGGATTACCCTTGCGCAAGAGCCGAGTCGCGGCACCGCCGCCATGTCCGCTGACCGAGTGCATGAAGATGCTGCGCGGAGCCTGGGCGCCCAACGTGATCTGGTACCTGAGCGGCGGCCCGCGTCGATTCGGAGAATTGCGCGTCGATATTCCACGCATTTCGGCGCGGGTACTCAGCGCACGCCTGCGCGAACTGGAAAGCAAGGGCGTGGTGCAAAGGCGCCTGCTCGATTCCTCGCCGCCCTCGGCCGAGTACGGACTCACCGACCTGGGTCAAGAGCTGGTGCCGGCGATCAAGGCCATCGTCGCGGTCGGAATGAAGCTGAGGGCAGCGCAGACGCCACGCCGGCGCGCGGCCTGAGCGGCGGCAATCCTCAGGACGATGGCGCCAACAGGGCGCGCAGCGTGCTGCCGTCTTCGTAGCGCAGGTCGTCGATGCGCCACTGTGATTCCTGCTGTTGCAGCAGAAAGACGACCTGGCGCGAACGATGGCCATCGTCGTAGCGCACCGTGACTTCGCTGCCATCCCCGGACGGCGAGCCTGTGCCTACCGAGAACAGCACCGGATAATCTTGGGCATCGGTGAAGGGATCGCCGTCCACAGGCGGCGGTTCGTCGGCGGCGAAGGGCGTGGCGAAGTAGCGCTCGATTTCCGTCCGCAGGCCCACGCTGAGTCGATCCTGCTTGCCGGCCAGAGCCGCCGACGTGAATCCCATGTCGCCGGCGAAGTGGAGCTCCAGCCAGTGCTGCACCATGGCCTCCGGCGTGTCGTCTGCGGCCAGCGCACCGGGCGAGCGATCCAGCACCCAGATCACGTTGTCCAGCGCCAGCATCACGGCCTGTGGCGTCGCCCAATGCAGGTCGAACAGCCCGCTGTCGCAGCGCAGCGTCACGCTGGGGACAGTGTTGCCGGTGAGCGCGAGAGCGGCGGCTCGTGCGCCGGCCACGTCCGGTTCGCCCAGCGCTCCCAGGAACAGGCCCGCCGGTTCTCGCGCGCCGAGCTCGTAACGCGGGTTATCGCATCCCAGCCCGTTCGGCGCGGAGAATCGGCTCGGGCTGAATTCGATGATGGCGCCCAGCCAGGCCGACTGGTCGACGCTTGATCCCGCTTCGAGCCAGGGCGCCGCGATGCCGCGACTCACCCGCCATCGTCCCTCGGGCGTGCCACCGGGGATGGCGGGCGCCGCCTGCGTGCCCAGGGCGACCAGGGCGAACGCGGCTCCCGACACGCGCCATGCGAGTCGACTCGACATGGCTACTTTTCGGTGGGCGCGCTGAACCCCGCCCAGTCGAAGCCGGAACGGCGCGCCAGTTCTTCGGGTTGCAGCACTTCCTGATACGGGCGGCCGCGGATGATCCAGGTGGGATAGGCCGTGACGTTGGCGCTGAGGCAGCTCATCGCGATCGCACCCTGGCGTCCATTCGGCGAACACTCGACATAGGGCAGGGCGTCGGCCGCGCGTCCGAAGATGTCCTTCTGCTCCTGACAGTTCGGGCACCAGGAGGCGCCATAGAACTTGGCGCCGCGTGCATCCAGATGCGCCGCCAGGGCCGCGAGACGTGGGTCGGCCGGGCGCGTCAGCCAGCCCGCCTGCGCGATCGACACCACGCCGAGGATTGCGGCCAGGAGGATCGCATTGTTGGCGGCGAAGCGTCCCTTCGCGATGCCGGGGCCACCCACGGGGCGACGCACGCTCAGGCCGACGAAGATGGCTGCGACCAAAGCCAGCGAAAGCAGGCACCAGGCACAGAAGGCATCGAGCGCAAGCCAGCCGATGGCAGTGAGGTAGAGGCTGATCGCGACGCCGACCAGCGCCAGCGACCAGCGCAGCCGCCACGAGACGGCGTGACGGTTCGACGCGAACAGCGCCAGCAGGGCGAGCAGCAAGTACAGGCCCATGCCCCACAACGCCATGGGTGCGCCGAACAGGGTGGACCAGCGACTTTGCTGCACCACGTCGCAGCCGGAGCCGGGAGTGCAGAAGGCTGGTGCCTCCTGGTTGAGCGCGGTAATCGTGAGGTACGCCGTAAGCACGATGCCGATGGCGGCCAGCGCGAGCGTGATCCAGTCCGGGGTGAGCGGGCGGCGCGCGGGAGGCGTGGCGGGACGGGGAGCGGGCTTGCTGCGACGGCTTCGTGACATTGCGCGGGCTCTGGGAGAACTTGCGCAAGCCTAGCAGCGACGCCCGGCCGCGTCAGTCCTCCTCGACGCGCGGCTTCCAGGCCTCGACCAGCTGCTTCTGCACGTTCGGCGGCACCGGGTCGTAGTGGCTGAATTCGATGCTGTAGCGCCCGCGCCCGCCGGTGAGCGCCTTGAGTTCGTTCGAGTAGTCGCCGACTTCGGCCAGCGGCACCTGGGCCTTCACCACGAGTTCGCCGCCGCGCAGCGAGTCGGTGCCGTTGATGCGGGCGCGCTTGGACGAGAGTCCGCCGGTGATGTCGCCCATGTGTTGCTCGGGAATGGACACGTCGAGGTTCACCACCGGTTCGAGCAGGATCGGGCGCGCCTTGCCGATCGCGTCGATGAAGGCTTTCTTGCCGGCCGCCACGAAGGCGACTTCCTTGGAGTCGACCGGGTGGTACTTGCCGTCGTAGACGATGACCCGCACGTCCTGCAATTGGTAGCCGGCGATCGCGCCGCCATCGAGCACCATGCGCACGCCCTTCTCGATTGCCGGCAGGTACTGGTTCGGGATGGTGCCGCCCTTGACCTCGTCGACGAACTCGAAGCCGGTGCCGCGCGGCAAGGGTTCGATGCGCAGGAACACTTCGCCGAACTGGCCGGCGCCGCCGGTCTGCTTCTTGTGCCGATGGTGACCGTCGGCCTTGGCGCTGACCGTCTCGCGATACGCGATGCGCGGCGGGCGCGACTTCACCTCGACCTGATAGCGCTCCTTCATCCGTTCCAGCATCAGTTTGAGGTGCAGTTCGCCGAGGCCGCGAATCACGGTTTCGTTCAATTCCTTGTTGTGCTCGATCCGGAAGCAGGGGTCTTCCTCGTGCAGCTTGTGCAGCGCGGTGGCGAGCTTTTGCTCCTGACCCTTGTGCAGCGGTTCGATGGCGAGCCCGAACATCGGACGCGGGAAATCCGTCGGCCTGAGGTGGATGTGGTCCTCGTCATGGCTGTCGTGCAGCACGGCGTCGAAGTGGATTTCGTCGATCTTGGCCACGCCGGCGATGTCGCCCGGGATTGCGTCCTCGATCTCGACGTGGTCCTTGCCCTTGAGCTTGAACAGGTGCCCGACCTTGAACGGCTTCTTGCCGTCGTCGATGAACAACTGCGTGTCGCGCTTCACCGTGCCCTGGTAGATGCGGAACACGCCGAGCTTGCCCACGAAGGGATCGTTGACGATCTTGAACACGTCGGCGATGACGTGCTTGTTCGGCGCCGGATGCGGCTCAAGCAACTGCGCATCGGGACCGCTGCCCTTGAGGAATTGCGGCGGATTGGCCTCGGCCGGGCTCGGCATCAGGCGCTCGAACAGGTCGAGCAGTTCCTTCACGCCCGCGCCGCTGCGCGCCGAGACGAAGCAGATCGGCACCAGGTGGCCTTCGCGCAGGCATTGCTCGAAGGCATCGTGCAGTTGCTGGCCGGACAGGCCTTGCTCGCCTTCTTCCAGATACTTGCCCATCACCTCTTCGTTGATCTCGACCACCTGGTCGATGATGCGCTGGTGCCTCGGCCACGCTCGAGAAGTCCGCCTCACCCGCCGGGCTGAAGAAGCAGTCGACCACGCGCGTGCCCTTCGACGCCGGCAGGTTGATCGGCAGGCATTCGGGGCCGAAGGTCTCGCGCAGTTGCTCCACCAGGGACGCGAGGTCGATGCCCTCGTGCTCGATCTTGTTGATGACCAGCAGGCGGCACAGGCGTCGCGCCTTGGCATAGTCCATGAGGCGCGCGGTGCCGTGTTCGATGCCGGTGGCGGCATTCACCACCACGGCGCAGGTCTCGACCGCTGCCAGACACGAGAGGGTGGGTCCGCGGAAATCCGGGAAGCCGGGCGTGTCGATCAGGTTCACGTGCACGCTGCGGCCGGTGGCGGCCACATGGTCGATCGAGGCGAGGCTGGCATTGATCGAGTGCCCGCGCGCCTTCTCCATCGGGTCGAAGTCGGACACCGTGCTGCCGCGCTCGACGCTGCCTGCCGTCTGGATGGCGCCGCCGGCATGCAGCAGGGCTTCGAACAGCGTGGTTTTGCCGGCGCCCTGGTGGCCCGCGAGGGCCACGTTGCGGATGTCATCGGTGGAATAGGCGGGCATGGCTGCGCTCCTCGTCGCCGCGGCATCCGGGAGTCGGCACCGATACGGCCTGCGCCTAGAATTCTCCCGCATCATGGCGTGGTCAAGGCCGGGTTTGGATGCAGTGCAGCATCGGCCCCGTCGCGACCCCGGCCCGCTAGACTGCGGCGTTGCGCATCACCCCACTGAGGTCGCGCGCCTCGCCAACGGAGCATCGCCATGGCCTTCAAACGCTACGCCACCGCCTACTGGGAAGGTGACCTGAAATCGGGCAAGGGCGCGATGAGTACGCCGCAGAGCGGCCTGTTCGACGGGCAGCGCTATTCCTACAACACCCGTTTTGGCGAAGAGAAGGGCACCAATCCGGAAGAACTGCTGGCCGCCGCGCACGCCGGTTGTTATTCCATGGCGCTGGGCTTCATCCTGCAGAACGCGGGGTTCATCGCCGGTCGCATCGAGACCCGCGCCGAGGCCGCGATGAGTACCGAGGGCGGCCCTTCGGTGACCGGTATCCATCTGGTCGTGCGGGCCACCGTGCCGGGCATCGATGCGGCGAACTTCGCCGAGATCGCTGACACCGCGAAGAAAAACTGCGTCATCTCGCGCGTGCTGTCGATCCCGGTGACGCTGGACGCGGCGCTGGCTTGAGGCGCGGTTGCGCCGCGCAATGCATGCCGTGATGCTGCATGGCGCCGGCGGCGGTGCCTGGGAATGGAACGTGTGGCGGCGGGTGTTTACCGCCGCGGGGCATCGCGCGCACTGCCCGGAATTCCAGGCGGTCGCGGCCGGGCTCGCTGCAACGCAGTTCGAGGACTATCTCGAGCAAGCCGCGCGCGCAGCCGCGGAAACGGGCGCGAGCCCGGTGCTGATCGGTGCCAGTCTGGGCGGTCTGCTCGCCTTCGCCTTGAGCATGCGACAGGAGTGCGCGGCGCTGATCCTGGTGAACCCGCTGCCGCCAGCACCGGAGGCGGGGCGTTTGCCGGCGCGCGTGGCGTATCCCGAGGTGATTCCCTGGGGACGCGATGCCAGCTTCGCATCGACGCGTGCCGCCCTGCCGGACGCAGAACCTGCCACCTGGCACTTCGCCTGGCGTCGTTGGCGCGACGAGTCCGGTGCGGTGCTGAACTCGGCGCGTGCCGGAATGGTGGTTGCCGAGCCACGCTGCCCGGTGCGGATCATCGCATCGCAGGCCGACGAGGACGTGCCGTTCGCCTTGTCGGCGGAGCTGGCGCTGCGGCTCGGGGCGAGCCTGCAAACGGAGCCGGGCAGCCATGTCGGACCGCTATTGGGAGGCCGCGCGGCAGGCGTGGCGCAGGCGGCTGTCCATTGGCTAAACGGCCTGGGCGGATTCAGAACCGATTAAGTGCGCCGGTCCCAATGTCTCGCTCCGTGAGGCGCATGGTGCGCTTCCTGGAGAGACAAATGAAATCCCGCTTCGTCCGAATTTCCGCTTCGCTGATCGCTGTCGCCGCGCTGGCGACGGCGGGTTCCGCGTCCGCGCAGTATCGCGGCGGATACGAGGGTTACGCGCCCGAGTACGATTTTGCCGAAGTGGTCAGCGTCGATCCCATCATCGACGTGGTGAATCGCCCGGTGAGCCGCGACCAGTGCTGGGAAGAGCCGGTCACCTACCGCGAGCCGGTGCGCTACCACAGCAACCGCGACCGTACGCCTGCGATCATGGCCGGCATCCTCGGCGGCGTGATCGGCAACCAGTTCGGCCATGGCCATGGCCGCGAGGCGGCAACCGCGGCGGGCGCGATGCTCGGTTACTCGATGGCGCGCGATTCGCAGCGTCGTCACGGTGGTGGCTACTACAGTGGCGGTCGCGAATACCGCAGCTACGAGCAGCGTTGCACCACGCGCACCGACTACTACAGCGACGAACGCGTCAATGGCTACAACGTGGCCTATCGCTACAACGGCCGCATCTACCACACCGTCACCGACTACCATCCGGGCAACCAGATCCGG
This sequence comes from Chiayiivirga sp., assembly GCA_022647565.1. Lineage (GTDB taxonomy): Bacteria > Pseudomonadota > Gammaproteobacteria > Xanthomonadales > Xanthomonadaceae > JALCLA01. The sequence goes on along the minus strand of JALCLA010000002.1, from coordinate 40,685 downwards.
GTGCAGGTCAACGTCAGTCCGGCGCAGTAGGCCGGGGCGTGGTGAGCATCGCACGGGGCCTTCGGGCCCCGTGTCCGTTTCGGCGACCGTTGCGCGAAGCAGGTCCGCGAAGACTCAGTGCACCTTGAGCCGACGCGCGAATGCGGTGTAGAGCGGCAGCGGCAGGAAGCGCTTGAACCAGACTGCGATGCGTTCCTTGCCGGCAATCACCACCTCGAAGTCGTCACGTTCCACCGCGCGCCAGATCTTCTCGGCGCAGAACTCCGGTGCCATGCCGCCGTCGATGTCGGCATCCGAGCGCCCCAGTGGCTGGCCGCCAGGGCCGAGCGCGTTCCGTGCGATCCCGGTGCGCACGAAGCCAGGGCAGGCGAGGGTGAAATTGACGCCGCGCGGTCCCAGTTCGATGCGGGCGCAGTCGTACCAGCCGTGCAACGCGTGCTTGGCGGCGGCATAGCCACTGCGGCGCGCCATCGCGATGTGGCCAAAGACCGAACTCACCACCACGCAGTGGCCGCGACCGCGTTCCACCCAAGTCGGCAGCAAGGCTTTGGTCAATGCAACGGGAGCGAAGAAGTCCACTTCCATCAAGTGCCGGTAAGCCTCCATGCCGGTATCCAGCACTTCGGTGCGTTGCGACAGCCCGGCGTTGTTGACCAGCACATCGATCGGGCCAAAACAGGACGAGGCTTGCGCCGCGAGCCCGACCGGATCATCGAGGCGCGTGAGATCCACCGGCAGCAGCGTGGCATCCTGCGGCCGCGGCAGCCCTTGTCGTACGCGTTCCAGTTCAGCCTCGCGTCGTGCCGAGAGAATCAGCTTCGCGCCACGTGCAGCAGCGCGTTGCGCCAGACCCTCGCCGATGCCACCCGAGGCGCCCGTGATCCATACGATCTTGTTCCGTAGGTCGGTCATCGTCGCGTCCTCTACTCGTCGAAGCGGATCATGCCGTCGATGACGGTGACGGACGAGCCGCCGATCCACACGCCATCCTCGCGCAGGCCGACTTCGATGCGACCGTCGCGACCCAGTTCGCGCCCCTGGCTGGCGATGTAGGAGGAACCCGGCGCAGCCCGGCCCTGCGCGTGCAGCAAGGCACCGATGCTGCCGTTGGCGCTGCCAGTGACCGGATCTTCCGGGATGCCATCGGCCGGGCACCAGGCGCGCACCGCGAGTCGCTCCTGTGCGCGTCCGGTTTCTGCGAAGGCAGCGAGGCCGGTGGCGCCGCTGGCCCGGCACAGCGCGGCGATGGCCTCGAAGTCCGGCGCATGCGCGCGCAGTTCCGCTTCGTTGGCAACTTCGGCCAGCCACCAGCGCGGGCCGTTGTTCCAGCTTTGCGGCGGCAGCGCGCCGCGGGTCAGGCCTGCCAGCGCCACGTCAATGAGGGCCGGATCGAATCCGGTCGGAACCTCCTGGCGCGCGACGGGGGTGCGGATCGAGACGCAGCGCCGGCCTTCCGCCTCGCGCACGCTGATCGGAAGCAGGCCGGCGGCGCACTCCTGCACCAGCCCGCGTTCGGGATGCGGTGCCAGACCGGCTTCGATCAAGGCGTGGGCCGTGCCGACACTGGGGTGGCCGGCGAAGGGCAGTTCCGACTTCGGGGTGAAGATGCGTACCCGGTAACTCGCGCCCGCCTGGGTCGGGTTGAGCACGAAGGCCGTCTCGGACAGGTTGGTCCAGGCGGCGATGTGCTGCATCTGCGTGGCATTGAGGCCTTCCCCGTCCAGCACCACCGCCACCGGGTTGCCGCCGAAGGCATGCGTGGTGAAGACGTCGACCTGCTTGAACGGAACGATGAACATGCGCGGCGCACCCGGCTCGGGACAGGGCGACACGGTGCGGGGAAAGCGCTGCCGCCGCAAGGGCCGGGGGCGCCGGTCCGGCTTCATGCCGGGAGCGACGTGGCGAAATGGCGACAGCTCATGTCCGCATGCCGGCATCGCATTCCGTCGACGTCGGGCTATCCCGCATAATCGGGCGGCCTCGCTTCGTGGCGAGGCACCCCCTGTTCGACGATGAGGACCCGCTATCCGTGGCCGTGCCTGCTGTTTCGCCTGACGTTCCGCTACCGGTGCTGGATCCGGATGCGCCCTGGGTCGTGCTCAAGTTCGGCGGCACCAGCGTCTCGAAACGCACGCGCTGGGACACGATCGGGCGGCTCGCGGCACGGCGGCGTGGCGAAGGTGCGCGCGTGCTGCTGGTGGTGTCGGCGGTGTCGGGTGTCACCAATGCCTTGCAGGCCATCATCGACGGCCACGCCGATGCAGAGGTGGTGCGGCGCGGTGCCGACGCCCTGGAAGTCAGGCACCGCGAGTTCGCCTCCGAGCTGGGGCTCGACCCGCAGGACGTGATCGGCGACCTGTTTGCGCTGCTGCATGCACTTGCCGGCGATCCGCGCCGGCTCGACGCGGAGCTCCAATGGCAGGCCGAGTTGCTGTCCCTGGGCGAATTGCTGTCGAGCCGGCTTGGCGCGGCCTACCTGCGCACGCAAGGCCTCGACCTGGCCTGGAGCGATGCGCGCCACCATCTCACTGCCGTGGCATTGCCGAATCAGAGCGACTGGGCCGGACGGCTCTCGGTGAATTGCGAGATGCGCAGCGATGCTGCCTGGCGTGAACGCTATGCCGCGCAGGGCGAGTTGCTGATCACCCAGGGCTTCATCTGCCGCGATGCGCAAGGGCGCACCGCGATCCTCGGGCGTGGCGGCTCCGACACCTCGGCGGCGTACTTCGGTGCCTTGCTGCAGGCGGCGCGGGTGGAGATCTGGACCGATGTGCCGGGCATGTTCAGCGCCAATCCGCGCCAGGTGCCGCAGGCGCGACTGCTCTCGCGCCTGGACTACGAGGAGGCGCAGGAAATCGCCACCACCGGGGCCAAGGTGCTGCATCCGCGTTGCGTTTCGCCCTGCCGCGACGCGCGCGTTCCGCTGTGGATCCGCGACACCGAACACCCCGACCTCGCGGGTACCACCATCGACGCGGTGGCGGACGCGGCACCCGGCGTGAAGGCGGTGTCCTCGCGCCGCGGCATCGTGCTGGTATCGATGGAATCGATCGGCATGTGGCAGCAGGTCGGCTTCCTGGCCGATGTGTTCGAGCGCTTCAAGCGCCACGGCCTGTCGGTCGACCTGATCGGCTCCTCGGAGGCCAATGTCACGGTGTCGCTCGATCCCAGCGACAACCTGGTCACCACCAACGTGCTCGACGCCTTGTGCGCCGACCTGGAGCAGATCTGCCGGGTGAAGGTGATCGCCCCCTGTGCGGCGGTCACCCTGGTGGGGCGCGGAATGCGCTCGCTGCTGCACAAGCTCAGCGACGTGCTGGCCGAGTTCGGGCGCGAGCGCGTGCACCTGATTTCGCAGTCGAGCAACGATCTCAATCTCACCTTCGTGGTGGATGAGGCTGTGGCCGAAGGCATGTTGCCGCGCCTGCACGAGTTGCTGATCCAGGCCGGCGCGATGCCGGTGCGCGAGCACGCGGCTTTCGGACCCAGCTGGCTGGAACTGCAGGGCGGGCACCGCGCCCGGCGCGAGCCGTGGTGGCGCCGCCGTCGTGCCGAGCTGCTGCAATGTGCCGTGCGCGGCACGCCGCAGTACGTCTACGACCTCGCCACGGTGCGCGAACGCGCGCGCGCCCTGGCCGACGTGGGCGCGGTGGAACGGCGCTTCTATGCGATCAAGGCCAATCCGCACCCCGAGATCCTGCGCACGCTGGAGGCCGAAGGCTTCGGCTTCGAGTGCGTGTCTGCGGGCGAGATCGAGCATGTGTTCGCCACGCTGCCAGGCCTGGACGCGACCCGGGTGCTGTTCACCCCGAGTTTCGCGCCACGCGCCGAGTACGAACTCGCGCTCAAGCGTGATGTCTGGATCACGCTCGACAGCGTCTATCCCTTGCGGCACTGGCCCGAACTGTTCCACGGGCGCGCCGTGTGGCTGCGGCTCGATCCGGGCTTTGGCCGTGGTCACCACGACAAGGTCCGCACCGGCGGGCAGGCGGCGAAGTTCGGCCTGCCGCTGGCGCAACTGGACGACTTCCTCGCCGCACTGCGCCCGCTCGACGCGCGCGTATTCGGCCTGCATGTCCACCTGGGCAGCGGCATCACCGATCCCACCCACTGGCGCGATGTCCTGGGCCAGCTCGCGGCGGCGGCGGAGGCCATCGGTACGGTGGCCGCCATCAACATCGGGGGCGGCATCGGCGTGCCGCCCGAGCCCGAGGCCGAGTCCTTCGACGTGGACGCCTTTGCCCGCGCCCTGGGCGAGGCGCGCGCCGCGATTCCGCAGTACGTGTTGTGGATGGAACCGGGGCGTTACCTCGTGGCCGACGCCGGCGTGTTGCTGCTGCGTGCCACCCAGGTCGTGGACAAGGGCGGCACGCGCCGCATCGGTGCCGATGGCGGCATGAATGCGCTGATGCGCCCTGCGCTCTACAACGCCTGGCACGACGTGGCCAATCTCGATCGATTGGACGAGGCCGCCACCGAACTGGTCGACCTCGTGGGCCCGGTTTGCGAATCGAGCGATGTGCTCGCCAAGCGCCGGCTCCTGCCACCGACGCAGGAAGGCGATGTGCTGCTGGTGGCCACCGCCGGCGCCTACGGATTCGCCATGGCCAACCGCTACAACCTGCGTGCGCTGCCGCTGGAGGCGACCATCGATGGCTGATTGGACTTTCCAGCGCGATGCCATCCGTGTATTCCGCTTCGTGCGCGCGCAGTTCGATCCGGCCAGCGGCGAGGCGCGGCTGGTGTACGCTTTCGATGAGGGGCCGGAGCTGGTCGAGACCCTGAGCTTTCCGGGTGGGCCCTTCGTGCTTGATGCGGCGCGCGCCGCGCAGGTGGATTGCCTGCTGCGCCTGCTGCACCTGATCGCGGGAGTGAGCTACTACAAGGCGGCGGTGCCGGCCGAGATCCGGATCGAGACGCCAGGCATCGATGCCGACACCGCGCGCTTCCTGCAAGGCATCTACGAGAACGGACTGGGCGAGTTCGCCTATCGCAATGGCTTGTCGCTGCGCGGACGCGTGCGGTTTCCCGTGGGGCAAGCCGCCGCCGCGCCGGCTGGCAGCAGCGGGAACGGCGCACCGGGCGGGGCATCGAGCGCGTCGGCGGCGCAGTCCGCTGCGTGGCAACTTCCGTCGGCGCGTGCCCTGGTTGCGATCGGCGGCGGCAAGGATTCGCTCGTCAGCATCGAATTGCTGCGCGGCGCGGGCGTGGCGCAGACCGTGGCCTGGATTGGCGGATCACCGCTGATCCGCGCCTGCGCCGAACGCACCGGCCTGCCGACGCTCAATGTCGAGCGCCAGCTGTCACCGCTGCTGTTCGAGTTCAACCGCCAAGGGGCCTGGAACGGACACATCCCGGTAACGGCGGTGAACTCGGCGATTCTGGCGCTGGCCGCAGTGCTCACCGGGCACACCGAGGTGGTGTTCTCGAACGAGCGCTCGGCCAGCTATGGGTCGCTGATCCCCGGCACCGGCGAAGTCAACCACCAGTGGTCCAAGGGCTGGGACTTCGAGCGCGATTTCTCCGCACAGTTGCGGCGCGATGCCCCGGATCTTCGCTATTACTCCCTGCTGCGGCCCTGGTCGGAGCTGGCCGTGGCGCGGCAGTTCGCGCGCCTCGATCGCTACGACGCGCATTTTTCCAGCTGCAACCGGAATTTCCATTTGCTCGGCGAGCGCCCGGCGGCGCGCTGGTGCGGGGTTTGTCCCAAGTGCCAGTTCGTGTTCCTTGCCTTGGCACCCTTCCTGCCCAAGCCGCGCCTGATGGCGATCTTCGGGCGGAATCTGCTGGACGAGCCGGCGCTGGCGCCGGGTTTCGACGCGCTGATCGAGTATCGTGAGCACAAGCCGTTCGAGTGCGTGGGCGAGGGGCGCGAGTCGCGCGCCGCCTTCCATGCCTTGAGTCGGAGCCCGTCCTGGCGCGAGGATGCGCTGGTGGCGCGCTTCGTGGCGGAGATCGAGCCGCAGCTCGCTGCGGCCGAACTCGGTCTCGAGCCTTTGCTGCAGCCCGCCGGCGAGCACGGCATACCGCAGGCACTCTGGGAAAACATCGGTGCAGTTGTCCGAACTTGAGAACAAGAAGGTTGCGATCTGGGGCTACGGGCGCGAAGGCCGGGCCGCGTATTACGCGCTGCGCGAGAAGTTCTTCGAGCAGACGCTGACGGTGCTGTGCTCGGAGGCCGAGGCCAGCCAGCTCAGGGAGATCGGCGATTCGCGCCTGGTCATCGTCACCGACGAGGTGACGGCGGAGCTGCTCGCGCGCTTTGATGTCGTGATCAAGTCGCCTGGTATCAGCCCGTATCGGGCACCGGTGCCCGATGCCAGGGCGCGCGGCGTGATCTTCACCTCCGGCACCGCGCTCTGGTACGGCGAACACGAGGACGCGAACGACATCGCCGTCACGGGTACCAAGGGCAAGAGCACCACCAGCGCCCTGATCGCCCACCTGCTGCGCGCCAGCGGCGCGCGCGTGGGATTGGCCGGCAACATCGGCTTGCCGTTGCTGGAATTGATCGGGATCGACCCGGAACCGGACTGCTGGGTGGTGGAGTTGTCCAGCTTCCAGGCCGGCGATGCGCGCTCGCCCGACGTGGCGGTGGTGCTAAACGTGTTTCCCGAGCACCTCGACTGGCACGGCAGCGAAGACCGCTACATCGCCGACAAGCTGGCCCTGGTCACGCGCTGCGGCGCGCGCCAGGTGGTGCTCAATGCCGCGGATACGCGCCTGGCCGCATTCGGGCGCTCGAACGCCTTGATGGGCGCCAGCCGCGAGCGCAACGCCGAATGGGGTGATCTGGCGCCGGGTGCGCGCGTGCACTGGTTCAACACCCGCGACGGCTGGCATGTGCTGGGCAGCATGCTCAAGCGGGGCGAGCACGAAATCCTCGACTGCAAGGCCTTGTCCTTGCCGGGACAGCACAACCTGAGCAACCTGTGCGCCGCGCTGGCGGCGATCGAGGCCCTGGGCCTGGATGCGATGCCCCTCGCAACCAAAGCCCTGACGTTCAAGTCGCTGCCGCACCGCTTGCAGCCGATCGGGCGGCGCGAAGGGCGCGAATACGTCAACGATTCGATCAGCACCACGCCCTACGCCAGCCTCGCCGCGCTCGACGTGTATGCGAGCCGGCGCGTGGCGATCCTGGTGGGTGGCTATGATCGCGGCCTGGACTGGGCCCCGTTCGCGCAGCGCATGAACAGCGCACCGCCGATCGCGGTGATCGCCATGGGCCAAAACGGCGCGCGCATCGCGCACGACCTGGCGCCCGCGGCGCGCGGTGGACGCTTCGTGCTGCACCAGGCGCTGGAAATGGGCGAAGCCGTGCGCGTGGCGGAACAGGCGCTCGGTGCCGAAGGCGTGGTGTTGCTCTCGCCCGGCGCGCCGAGCTTTCCGCGCTACAAGGACTACATCGAACGCGGTCGGCATTTCGCGCAGATGTCAGGTTTCGATCCCAACCAGATCAGCGCGATTACGGGGCTGGGCGTCGCATAGGCGGCGCCCGCGACACCGCAGCGGGCGTACCATCGCCGCACAACCACCGCCAACCACCCGAGGAATCACCCCATGCGTCCGATCGCGCTTGCCTTGCTTGCCGCCTTCGCCTCATCCAGCGCGCTCGGCGCGATGCGGGCGGAGCCGGTCGAATGGGTGGTGGGCGATACCACGTTCGAGGGCGCCCTGGTGTACGACGATGCGACGCAGGTGAAGCGCCCCGGCCTGGTGATGGTCCCCAACTGGATGGGCGTGAATGCCTCGGCCGTGGAGAAGGCGAAAGCCGTCGCGGGCGACGACTATGTGGTGCTGGTCGCGGATGTCTATGGCAAGGGCGTGCGACCGAAGGATGGTGCGGAAGCAGGCAAGTTGGCCGGTAGCCTGCGCAGCGCGGATCGCGCGCCGCTGCGCACGCGCATCGCGGCTTCGGTGGCAACGCTCAAGACGCAGGCGGACAAGACCCCGCTGGAGCCGACGAAGATCGGTGCCTTCGGCTTCTGCTTCGGTGGCTCCACCGTTCTGGAACTGGCGCGCAGCGGCGCAGAGCTGGCCGGTGTAGTCAGTCTGCACGGTGGTCTCGCGCCGGGTGCAGAGTCGACGACGGCCGCGATCAGCTCGCCCGTGCTGGTGCTCAACGGTGCGGCCGACCGCAGCGTGAGCGACGCCGATATCGCGGCGTTCGAGCGAGAAATGGACACGGCCGGCGCGGATTGGCAGTTCGTCGATTTCAGCGGCGCGGTGCATTGCTTCGCCGAAGCCGATTCGGGCACGGACCCGACCACCAACTGCGCCTACGACGAACGCGCCGCGAAGCGCGCTTATCGCATGATGGCCGACTTCTTCGCCGAGCGTTTCGGCGGCTGATCCGCAGGTCAGCGGTCCCGATCCACCGCGTAGCTCGCCAGGCTGCGCAATGCCTGCAGATGCGGGTTGTCGCCCAGCGGGGCCAACGCGGCCAGTGCGGCTTCGGCATAGCGCCGCGCGCAGCGCTGGCTGTAATCGAGGCTGCCGCAGGCACGGATCGCGCTCACGATTTCCGGCATCGCCTCGCTGTCGCCGAGCTCGATGGCCTGACGGATGCGCTCGCGCGTGGCGGGGTCGGCATGCTGCATGGCATGGATCACCGGCAGCGTAGCCTTGCCCTCGGCCAGGTCGTCGCCGAGGTTCTTGCCCAGGGCTTCGGCGTCGGCGGTGTAGTCGAGCACGTCGTCGGCGATCTGGAAGGCGAAACCCAGATTGAGGCCGTAGTCGTGCAGTCGTGCCTGATCGGCATCGCTCGCGCCCGCCAGCACCGCGCCGAGGCGCGTGGCGGCGGCGAACAGCACCGCGGTCTTGCGCTCGATCACGCGCAGGTAGGCGGGCTCGTCGGTGTCCGGGTTGTGCACGTGCAGCAGTTGCAGCACTTCGCCTTCGGCAATCTCGTTGGTGGTGTCGGCCAGGATGCGCATCACCAGCATCGAATCCAGCTCCACCATCATCTGGAAGCTGCGCGAATAGAGGAAATCTCCCACCAGCACGCTGGCCGCATTGCCCCACAGCGCGTTGGCGGTCTGGCGCCCGCGCCGCAAGTCGGATTCGTCCACCACGTCGTCGTGCAACAAGGTGGAGGTGTGGATGAACTCGATCACGGCCGCCAGCGGTACGTGCTGCGCGCCGGCATAGCCGCAGGCACGCGCCGCGAGCAGATGCAGCATCGGGCGCAGGCGCTTGCCGCCCGCGGCCACGATGTGTTCAGCGATCTGGTTGATCAGCAACACATCCGACGACAAGCGGGCGCGGATCAGGTCGTTCATGGCCGCCATGTCGGCGGCGGCCAGGGCTTGCACATCGCGCAGCGACGGCATTGCGACAGGAGAATCGGAGAGGGCGGCATTCATGGCCGCAAGTATAGGGGCGAGCGCCTCTGGCCTCAGGTGAGGCAGAAATCGCAGCCAAGGTTCGGTAGAAATCCGAGTCCGCCGGAGGCCCCGTTATACTAGCCTTCGCTCAACGCCGCTGCGCGCGGTAATCATCGGGAAATCAGTCACATGGCACGCGGAATCAACAAGGTGATCCTGGTCGGCAATCTCGGCAACGATCCCGAGACGCGCTACACCGCCGGTGGTTCGGCGATCACCACTATCAGCATCGCCACCTCGGAATCATGGAAGGACAAGCAGACAGGCGAGGCCCAGGAGCGCACCGAGTGGCACCGGGTGAAGTTCTTCGGGCGACTGGCCGAGATCGCGGGCGAGTACCTGAAGAAGGGCCGCCAGGTCTATGTGGAGGGTTCGCTGCGCACCGAGAAATACACCGACAAGAGCGGCGTCGAGCGCTACACCACCGACATCATTGCCAACGAAATGCAGATGCTCGGCGGCAACCCCGGTGAAGGTGGTGGTGGCGCGCGCGGCGGCGGTGGCGAGCGCCCGATGCGCGGCGCGTCCGCCGCGCCACGCTCCGCCCCGTCCGGTGGCGGTGCGCGCCCGGCGCCGGAAACGAGCTTCGAGGACGACGAGATTCCGTTTTAGCGAACACCTGTCGCACACGGGTGACGCGCTCCGGTTCGGTTCGGGCGCGTCTATGAACGACTCCGCGCCCTGTGGGTATCACGGGGTTCGCTTCGAGAGTCGCAGCAATCGCAGGGAAACTGCATGACTACCTTGCTTGTCACTGGCGGCGCCGGCTTCATCGGCGCCAATTTCGTCCGTCAGGCGGTCGCGGACGGTCTGCGCGTGATCAACCTCGATGCGCTCACCTACGCCGGGAACCTGCAATCGCTGGCAGACCTCCGCGGAAATCCGAACCACGTGTTCGTGCAGGGCGACATCGCCGATCGCGTCCTGGTCACGCGCCTGCTCACCGAGCACCGGCCCGACGCCGTGGTGAATTTCGCCGCCGAGTCGCACGTGGATCGTTCCATCGATGGCCCGGCGGCCTTCGTGCAGACCAATGTGGTGGGGACGCTGGCCCTGCTCGAAGGCGCGCGGGACTACTGGCGCGCGCTCGATGGCGAGCGCAAGGCCGGGTTCCGCTTCCTGCACGTCTCCACCGACGAGGTCTACGGTTCGCTGGGGGATTCGGGCAAGTTCACCGAGTCCACGCCCTATGCACCGAACTCGCCGTACTCGGCCTCCAAGGCCGCGTCCGATCATCTGGTGCGCGCCTTTCACCACACCTACGGCTTGCCGGTCCTCACCACCAACTGCTCCAACAACTACGGGCCCTACCAGTTCCCGGAGAAGCTGATCCCGCTGATGATCGCCAAGGCGCTCGCCGGCGAGCCGTTGCCGGTGTATGGCGACGGCCGCAACGTGCGCGACTGGCTGTACGTGGGCGATCACTGCTCGGCCATCCGTGCCGTGCTGGCCCAGGGCCGGATCGGCGAGGTCTACAACGTGGGCGGCGATGCCGAGCGCGAGAACATCGTGGTGGTGAAGACACTCTGTGCCCTGGTCGACGAGCGCCGTCCGCGCCTGGATGGAACCCGGCGCGAAGCGCAGATCACCTACGTCAAGGATCGCCCCGGCCACGACCGTCGTTATGCGATCGATGCCTCCAAGCTGCAGACCGAACTTGGCTGGCGCCCGGCGATGAGTTTCGAGCGCGGCATGGCCGCCACGGTGGATTGGTACCTGTCGAACCAGGATTGGGTGCGGCAGGTGCTGGACGGCAGCTACCGCATGGAGCGCATCGGAGTGGCCGGATGAAGCGAATCCCTCGCAATAGCCGGCACATCCCTGTGCGGACCTTCCAAACGAGCCACGCTCATGGCTAAGCGCCGCGGTATCGTCCTGGCCGGCGGCTCCGGCACCCGGCTGTATCCGATCACCAAGGGCGTGAGCAAGCAGCTCCTGCCGATCTACGACAAGCCGATGATCTATTACCCGCTCAGCGCCTTGATGCTGGCGGGAATCCGCGAAGTGCTCATCATCAACACGCCGCACGAGCAGGCGCTGTTCCAGACCCTGCTCGGCGACGGCTCGCAGTGGGGCATGGAGATCCGCTACGCGGTGCAGCCCAGCCCGGATGGCCTGGCGCAGGCCTATCTGATCGGGGCGGAGTTCGTCGCCGGCGGACCCAGCGCGCTGGTGCTGGGCGACAACATCTTCTACGGGCACGGCTTCAGCGAGCAGTTGCAGCGCGCCGACGCGCAGACCCACGGTGCCACCGTGTTCGGCTACTGGGTGAAGGATCCGGAACGCTACGGCGTGGCCGAATTCGACGCGCAGGGCAAAGTGATCGGTCTGGAAGAAAAACCGGCGAAGCCAAAGTCGAACTACGCCGTCACCGGCCTCTACTTCTACGATGGCCGTGCCAGCGAGTTCGCGGCCCAGCTCAAGCCCAGTGCGCGCGGCGAACTGGAGATCACCGACCTCAACAAGCGCTATCTCGACGACGGCAGCCTGCAGCTGGAACAACTCGGTCGCGGCCATGCCTGGCTCGATACGGGCACGCACGAATCCCTGCTGCAGGCCGGCAATTTCATCGAGACCCTGCAAGCGCGGCAAGGCCTTCAGGTGTGTTGCCCGGAAGAGATCGCTTTCCACCAGGGCTGGATCGACGCGGCGCAGCTGCAGGCGCTGGCCAGGCCGCTGGCCAAGAACGGCTACGGCCAGTACCTGTTGTCCTTGCTCGAACACGGGCAACCGCGATGAAGGTGCACGAAACCGATCTGCCCGGGTGCCTGGTGATCGAGCCGCGCGTGTTCGGCGACGAGCGTGGCTATTTCTACGAGAGCTGGAACCACTCGCGCTTCCGCGAGGCCGGCATCGACGCCACGTTCGTGCAGAGCAATGTCTCGCAGTCCACGCGCGGCGTGCTGCGCGGCCTGCATTACCAATGGCCGAACCCGCAGGGCAAGCTGGTCAGCGTGCTGGAAGGCGAGGTCTACGACGTGGCGGTCGATGTCCGGCGCGGCTCGCCGCACTTCGGGCGTTGGAGCGCCGCCATGCTCACGGCCGACAACAAGCGCCACTTCTGGATTCCGGAAGGCTTCGCGCACGGCTTCGTGGTGGTGTCCGAGCGCGCCACGTTCACGTATCTGTGCACTGCGCCCTATGACGCGGCGTCGGACGCCGGCATCCGCTGGAACGATGCCGCGATCGGCATCGACTGGCCGGTGGCGCATCCGATCCTCTCGGGCAAGGACGAGCGCGCGCCGTTCCTCGCGGAGGTGGCGCCGGAGCGCCTGCCGGACTTTCCCGCATGAGCCGCCGCGCATGAAGCTGCTGCTGCTGGGCGCGAACGGCCAGGTCGGCTTCGAACTGCAGCGCGCGTTGGCACCGCTCGGTGAGCTGCTGTGCGCCACGCGCAGCGGCCTCCTGCCCGGCGGCGCGGCGTGCCTGGTGGCGGATCTGGCCGACGAGGCCGGACTCGAGGCCATGCTCGGTCGCGAGAAGCCCGATGTGGTGGTCAATGCGGCGGCCTACACCGCCGTCGATCGCGCCGAAGACGAGCCGCGCGCGGCCCACGCGGCGAATGCGGATGGCCCGGCGCGCCTCGCGCGCTGGTGCCAGCAGCGCGATGCGCTGCTGCTGCATTACTCCACCGACTACGTGTTCGACGGTCGCGGCTCGCGGCCCTATCGCGAGAACGACCCGGTCGCGCCGCTGGGCGTGTACGGCGCCAGCAAGCTCTCCGGCGAAGACGCGATCCGCGCCAGCGGCGCGCGCCACCTCATCTTCCGCACCGCGTGGGTGTACGCCGCACGCGGACAGAATTTCCTGCGCACCATGCTGCGCATCGGGCGCGAACGCGAGCTGGTGCGCGTGGTGGCCGATCAGGTTGGAGCGCCCACGCCGGCGCGCTGGATCGCGGCGACCACGGCCCTGGCCTTGCAGAAGCAGCCACAAGGCTGCGCCGATGCACGCCTCGGCACCTTCCACCTGAGCGCGGGCGGGCAGGCCAGCTGGCATGCCTTCGCCGAGGCCCTCTTCGCCGATGCACTGGCAGCGAAGCTGATCGAACGCGCACCCCGCATCGAGCCCATCGCCACCGCCGAGTATCCGACCCGCGCGCAACGCCCGGCGTATTCGCGCCTCGATGGCCGGCGCCTGCACGATGCGCTCGGATTGCGCCTGCCGGACTGGCGACGCGGCGTGAGCGAAACCCTTGCCGAGCTGGCTGCTTCCTGAGCGCCGAACGAGAGCCCTCCATGCTGATACCCGTGATTCTCTCCGGCGGTGCCGGAACCCGCCTCTGGCCGGCCTCGCGCCAGGCCTATCCGAAGCCGTTCATGCGTCTGGCCGACGGCGAGTCCTTGCTGCTCAAGACCCTGCAACGCGCGCTGCGTTGCGCCGAGGCCGGCGAGATCATCACCGTCACCTCGCAGGATCACTACTTCATCACGCGCGACGAATACGCCCGCGATGGCGGCCAGGTTCGGCACCGCTTCCTGCTCGAACCCGCGGGTCGCAACACCGCGCCCGCGATCCTGCTGGCCGCGCTCGACGCGCAGGCGCGGCATGGCGACGATGCCGTGCTGCTGGTGCTGCCGGCCGATCACCTGATCCGCAACCTCGATGCCTTCGTGCACGACGTGGCCGTTGCGCACGAACTGGCGCGGGCCGGGCAACTGGCTACGTTCGGCATCCGTCCTGCGCATCCGGAAACCGGCTTCGGCTACATCCGTGCCGGGGACGCCGTCGGCGCGGGTATGGCGCGCCGCATCGATGCCTTCGTCGAGAAGCCCGATCTCGCCACGGCCGAAGCCTACGTCGCGAGCGGCAATTACTACTGGAATTCCGGCATGTTCTGTTTCGGCGTCAAGGCGCTGATCGACAGCGCCGCCACCACTTGCCCGGACGTGCTGGCCGCGGCGCAGGTTTGCCACGCCGGGGCCGCCGCGCGCGAAGAGCCGCTGCGCTTCGCGCGCGAGGCTTTCCTGGCGCAGCCGGACATTTCCATCGACTACGCCGTGATGGAGCGTGCCGCGCATCGGGTCGTGGTGCCGGCGTCGTTCGACTGGAGCGACATCGGCTCATGGACCGCGGTGAGCGAACTCGACGCGCCCGATGCGCGCGGCAACCGGGTGCGAGGTGCGGCCATCCTGATTGATGCCGACAACACCTACGTGGAGAGCAGCGAGCGCGTGGTGGCCGCGGTGGGTGTGCGCGACCTCGTCATCGTCGACAGCGGCGACGCCGTGCTGGTGGCGGACCGGGCCAGCGCGCAGTCGGTCAAGCGCGTGGTGGAACGGCTGCGCGCCGACGGCCACTCGGCCGCCACCCATCACCGCACCGTGCACCGGCCCTGGGGCAGCTACACCGTGCTGGAGGATGCCAGCGACTGCAAGGTAAAGCGCCTGACGGTGAAGCCCGGCGGCATCCTCTCGCTGCAGAAGCATCATCGTCGCAGCGAGCACTGGACCGTGGTGGACGGTACCGCGCGGGTGCGCGTGGGCGACGAGGAATTCCTGCTCGAACGCAACCAGAGCACCTACATCCCGATGGACACGCTGCATCGCCTGGAGAACCCCGGTGAGCGTGACCTGCACCTGATCGAAACCCAGTGCGGCGATTATTTCGGCGAGGACGACATCGTCCGGCTGGAAGACGTGTACGGGCGCAAATGACCCTTCCGACGCCAACGTCGGAACCCGACCCCACGGAGCCAACATGAATCGAATCCGGGCTGTCTCGCTGCTCGCCCTCCTGCCGCTCACCTCGGTACTGGCCGCGCCGCCGCCGGTGCGCGATTTCGTCAAGCATCCCAGTTACAGCGCGGTGCGCATTTCGCCCACCGGAGAGTACCTCGCGATGACGGTGGATCGCGGCGAGCAGGACGTGCTCGTCGTGCTCAAGACCGACGACCTGAGCGTGGTGAAGCTCAACAAGCTGCCGGACGAGAAAAGCGTCGGAACCTTTGCCTGGACCAGCCCGGAGCGCCTGATCTTCAACTCGGTGAAGAAGTTCGGCTCCTACGCCGTGCCGTTCGGCACCGGCGAGTGGTACGCGGTGAATGCCGACGGCAGCCAGCCGCGGCCACTGGTGTTTCACGGCACGCGCGATGCCACCCAGCGCGGCAAGACGGTGAGCTGGTCGGAGCAGTTCAACCTGATCGACACCTTGCGCGACGACGACGAGAACGTGCTGATGGTGGTGAGCTATCCGCGCAGCAAGGACGGCGCCGGTACCGAACTGGTGCAGCTCGATACCCTCAGCGGTCGGCGCAAGAGCCTGGGGCGCGCGCCGCGCGAGAACTGCGGCATCGCGCTCGATGCTAAGAAGCAGATGCGTTTTGCGATCTGCTACGACAGCGAGGGCGAGGACGGCAGCTACGACAGCTGGACCGAGCTGTATCGACGCGATGACAGCGGCAGCTGGAGCCTGCTGAATCGTGCGCAGGACAGCGGGCAAGACGTCTCGATCGCCGGCACCGCGGCCGATGGCCGCATCTACGCCACGCGCAGCGATCGCAAGGGCACCACCGAGTTCGGCCTCCTCAACTCCGATAGCGGCGCGTTCGAACGCCTGTTCCACGATCCGGTGTCCGATCCGGCGGGCTACGTGCATGCCGCCGACGGCGACACCGTGATCGGCGTGGTGACCATGGCCGGCGTGCCGCAGGTCACCCTGGTGGATGAAGCGCACCCGGACAGCGCGATTTATCAGGGCCTGGCGCAGGCTTTCCCGAACCAGTTCGTCGACTTCTTCGGTGCCACCGATGACGGCAACCAGATCGTGGTGGGCGTCTATAGCGACCGCAATCCGGGCGAGCTGTACCTGTACGACCGCAAGAGCGGCCAGGCGCGCTTCCTGATGCAGCAGCGCCAGTGGGTCGATCCCAAGACCTCGGCCAGTGTCGAACCCTTCTCTTTCACCAGCCGCGACGGCCTCACCATCCACGGCTACCTGACCCTCCCCGCGGGGTCGGACGGCAAGAACCTGCCCCTGATTCTCAACCCGCATGGCGGCCCGATGGGCCCGCGCGACGCCTGGGGCTACAGCTGGGAAACGCAGTTGCTCGCCAGTCGCGGTTATGCGGTGATGCAGGTGAACTACCGCGGCTCGGGCGGCTTCGGCAAGGCCTTCCAGGATCGCGCCTATGGCCAGTGGGCCGAAGGCATCATGAACGACCTGATCGACGCGGTGCAGTGGGGTGTGGCGCAGGGCAAGGTCGACAAGAACCGGGTCTGCATCTACGGCGGCAGCTTCGGCGGTTACGCCGCGCTCATGGCACCGGCGCGTGCGCCGGACCTGTTCAAGTGTGCGTTTGGCTATGTCGGCCTGTACGACGCGCAGATTCAGATGAAGCTGAGCGACACCAGCAAGCGCGAGGACGGAATGCGTTACCTCAAGCGCGCCTTCGGCGCCACGCGCAAGGAGCAGGACGCGATGTCGCCCATCACCCACGCCGGCCAGATCAAGCTGCCGGTCTACCTCGCCGCCGGCGCCCGCGACGCCCGTTGCCCGCCCGAACACACCGAAGCCATGGCCAAGGCGCTGCAGGAACAGGGCAACAAGCCCGAAGGCATGATCATCCAGAGCGGCGAGATGCACGGCTTCTACGGCGAGGACGCCCGCGAACACCTGTACACCGAAATGCTGGCGTTCTTCGGGCGGCATATCGGCGCGGCGGGCGGGGCCGAAGCCGCGGCAGACTGACCGCGCCGCGCGTTGCTACGACGCGGCTCTCGCCCGCGAGACGACCGATTCGATCCGGACAACGCCGAAGCACGCGCCGACGAGGCGCGCGCTTCGGCTATCCTTCGCCGTCCCGGTGCCGTGAGTGCCGGTTTCTCGCTCGAATCCGGAGTCGCCGATGAGTTCCGTGCAACCGCCCCAACTGACTTTCCGCGCCGTGGTGCTGGCCGTGGTGCTGGCCGTGATCCTGTCGGCCGCCAATGCCTATCTCGGCCTGTTCGCCGGTCTCACCATTGCCACTGCGATTCCGGCGGCGGTGGTGTCGATGGGCGTGCTGCGCCTGCTGGGCGGTGGCACCATCCTCGAGAACAACATCGTGCAGACCGGCGCGTCGGCGGGTTCGTCGATCGCGGCGGGCGTGATCTTCACCATCCCGGCGCTGATCATCCTGGGTTACTGGCAGGACTTCAAGTATTCGTGGGTGCTGGCGATCGCCGGCCTCGGCGGTCTGCTCGGCGTGCTGTTCTCGGTGCCGCTGCGGCGCTCGATGATCGTGGAGGAACCCTTGCCGTTCCCGGAAGGAAAGGCCGCGGCCGAAGTGCTCAAGGCCGGGCGAGAATCCCGGCCCGGGCCTGAAGATCCTGGGGCTCTCGGCGTCGCATCGGTGGGCTGGTGAAGCTGATGGCCGAGCGGGTTCCGCATGATCCCGACACCGCGGCGGGCGCCGGGTTCTTCGGCAAGTACCTCGGCTACATGGGCACGAACCTGTCGCCGGCGCTGCTGGGCGTGGGTTACATCGTCGGCCTCAACATCGGCATCGTGGTGCTCTCGGGCAGCATCCTCGCCTACAACATCGCGATCCCGATCTTCCACGCCTTCTACCAGTTCACTCGATCCGGAGTTTGCCGCGCGCCTCGCCGGCAAGCTGCCGCGGAAGATGCGGCCTGGCACGATCCGCGGCGCAGAAGATCCGATACCTCGGAGTCGGCGCGATGCTGATCGGCGGCATCTGGACGCTGTTCTCGCTGCGCAAGTCGCTGCTGTCGGGCGTCAAGAGCGGCATCGCCGCGGCGCGCGCCGGTTCCAGCGCCAACGTGGCCGAAACCGAACGCGACCTGCCGATGAAGTGGATGCTGATCGCGCTGGTGCTGTTCGTGCTGCCGCTGCTGGCGCTGTACCAGGCCATCGTCGGCAACTTCCTGGTCAGCATCCCGATGACGATCATCATGATCGTGGCCGGCTTCCTGTTCGTGTCGGTGTCGGCCTATCTCGCGGGCCTCGTGGGCTCGTCCAACAACCCGGTGTCGGGCATCACCATTGCCACCATCCTGTTCGCCTCGGTGGTGCTGATGCTGCTCTTGGGCAGCGATTCCAAGATCGGCGCGGTGGCCGCGATCATGATCGGCGCGGTGGTGTGCTGCGCGGCGGCGGTCGGCGGCGACAACCTGCAAGACCTCAAGGCCGGTTATCTGGTCGGTGCCACGCCCTGGAAGCAACAGGTGATGCTCGGCATCGGCGCATTTTCCTGCGCGTTAATCATGGCACCGGTGCTGAACTTGCTGGCGCAGGCCTATGGCATCGGTGATCCGACCCGAACCCCGAATCGCTGCAGGCACCGCAAGCCACGTTGATGGCCTCGGTGGCGCAGGGCATGTTTGGCGGCAAGCTGCCCTGGGACATGATCGGTGTGGGCGCGGTGATCGGCGCGGTCGTGATCGCGTTCGACAACTGGCTCAAGGCGCGCGGCTCGCACTTCCGCGTGCCGGTGCTGGCCGCGGCCATCGGCATCTACCTGCCGCTGGAACTGATGGTGCCGATCTTCCTCGGCGGCCTGCTTGGCCTACATCGTCGAGCGTCGCAGGGCGTGGTGGGGGCGGAGGAATCGGTGCGCGACCGCGTGCATCGTCCCGGCGTGCTGTTCGCGGCCGGCCTGATCACCGGCGAAGCGCTGATGGGCATCCATCGCGATCCCCATCGTCGATGAGCGAGCGCGCCGACGTGCTGGCGCTGCCTGACGCAGTTCCATTTCGGCCAGAGCTGGGGTTGGCGTGCTCGCGCTTCGTGGCTTGGCTGCTGTTCCGCAGCTCCATTCGCGCCAATGCAGGAGCCAAGCATGAAGACGGACACGACTTTCGCGCGGAGCTTGCTCCGCTGCCGTCCCGGATTCGTAGAGCGGAGCTTGCTCCGCTGCTCTCCCGGATCGCGAGCGGAGCTTGCTTGCCCTTCGCGCAGCTTACGCGCAGCGTCGGGTCTGCAGGCGACAACGCCCAGCCGCGCGGCCTCGACGTGCGCGATCTCGTCACCTTCGATCGCGTGTCCGAGCCGACACTCTCGCCGGACGCGAACGCCCTGGTGTACGCGCTGCGCCAAGTCGATTTCGCCGCGAACAAGGCCACGACCTCGCTCTGGATCATGCCCGCCAAGCCCGGCGCGACGGCGCGCAAGCTGAGCCCGGAAGGCGCGAACGGGTCAATCCGCAGTGGAGCGCGGACGGCAAGTCGGTCTACTTCCTCTCGTCCAAGTCGGGCTCGATGCAGGTCTGGCGTGCCCGGCCGCCGGCGGCGATGCGCAGCCCGTGACGAGCTACGCGCTCGACGTCGGCAGCTACAGGCTCGCCGCAGGGCGATGCGCTCGCGTTCAGCCTCGAAGTGTTCGATGACTGCGGCAACCTCGCTTGCACCAAGCAGCGTCTCGACGAGAATGGCCGCGAAGAAATCCAGCGGTGTCGTGTTCGACCAGCTCTTCATCCGCCACTGGGACACCTGGTTCGATGGCCGTCGCAATCAGCTGTTCACGGCAAAGCTTGATTCCGATGGCAAGGCAGTGGCCGAACCGACGCGCGTGAGCCGCGGCATCGACGGCGACGTGCCATCCAAGCCCTTCGGCGATGCCACCGAGTATGCGTGGTCTCCGGACGGCAAGTCGCTGGCGTTCAACGCGCGCATTGCGGGTCGCACCGAAGCCTGGTCGACCAACTTCGATATCTTCCTCGCGCCCGCCGACGGCAGCGCCGCGCCGAAGAACCTGACCGAAAGCAATCCGGCGTGGGATGCCGCGCCGGTGTTCAGCGCCGACGGCAAGACCCTGTACTACCGCGCGATGACTCGACCGGGATTCGAGGCCGATCGATTCGCGTTGATGGCGATGGACCTGGCCAAGGGCAGCACGCGCGAACTTGCCCCGCGCTGGGATGCCTCGGCCGACGGCATCGTGCTCTCGCGCGACGGCAAGCGCCTCTACACCACCGCCTATGAACTGGGCCGCCATCCGCTGTTCGCGCTGCGCCTCGACAACGGCGAAGTGGAAGGCGTGGCGGGCGAGGGCAAGATCGAGGCCTTCGATGTGCGTGGCAACACGCTCGTCTTCAGCCGCAGCACGCTGCAGGGTCCGGCGCAGTTGTTCCTCGCGCGTGCCGATGGCTCGAAGGCGCGCCAGATCTCCCACTTCAACGCCGACTCGCTGGCCGACATCCGCTTCGGCGCATTCGAGCAGTTCGCCTTCCCGGGATGGAACGACGAAACCGTGCACGGCTACGTGGTGAAGCCCTGGAACTTCGAGCCCGGCAGGAAATACCCCACCGCCTTCATCATCCACGGCGGCCCGCAGGGCTCGATGGACAACAGCTTCCACTACCGCTGGAACCCGCAGACCTACGCGGGCCAGGGCTACGCGGTGGTGTTCATCGATTTCCACGGCTCCACCGGCTACGGCCAGCAATTCACCGACTCGATCTCGGGCGACTGGGGCGGCAAGCCGCTGGTGGACCTGCAGAAGGGCTGGGCGCACGCGCTGGCGAAGTATGACTTCCTCGACGGCAGCAAGGCCTGCGCGCTGGGCGCCAGCTACGGCGGCTACATGATCAACTGGATCGCCGGCAACTGGTTTGATGCCGACGGCAACTCGCCGTGGAAGTGCCTGGTCAACCACGATGGCGTGTTCGACGCACGCTCGATGGGCTACAGCACCGAAGAACTCTGGTTCGACGAATGGGAACACGGCGGCACGCCGTTTGATAAGCCGGCCGAGTACGAGAAATTCAACCCGGTGAATCACGTATCGAAGTGGAAGGTGCCGATGCTGGTGGTGCAGGGCCAGCTCGACTTCCGCATTCCGGCGGAGCAGGGCATCGCCACCTTCACCGCGCTGCAGCGCCGCGGCATCGATTCGAAGTTCCTCTACTTCCCGGACGAGAACCACTGGGTGCTCAAGCCGCACAACAGCGTGCTCTGGCACGACACGGTGAATGCCTGGCTGAAACAACACCTCGGAGGGTGATGCTCAGATGTAATCACGTCCTTCGACTTCGCTTCGCTACGCTCAGGATGAGCGGGTTGTGTGGTGGCGGAGTCGAACCATGCTGGGGATGAGCGGATGTCGGCGGGATGGATGCATATCTGCGGGATGGATGCATATCTGCGGGATGAGCGGATATCTGCGGGTGATGCTTGGAGGTCATCGCGTCCATCGACTTCGCTTCGCTACGCTCAGGATGAGCGGGCTGTGTGGTGGCGGAGCCGAACCATAAATCGAGAAATCGAGAAATCGAGAAACCCCCAGATCCCGCTCATCCTGAGCGTAGGCCCGAAGGGCCGAAGTCGAAGGACGCGTACAAAGATGGCCTTCTGGACATATCTGCTTCAATGTTCCGACGGTTCGTTCTATGTCGGCCACACCGAAGACCTGGAGCAGCGCATCGCCAGTCATCACGCCGGCAGCATCGCAGGCTACACCGCACAACGTCGTCCGATCCGTCTGCTTTGGTCTCAAGACTTCCAGACGCGTGACGAGGCCTTTGCCGTCGAGCGACAGATCAAGGGGTGGAGCCGAGCCAAGAAGCTCGCCTTGGTCCAGGGAGACTGGACGCGCCTCGGGCAGTTGGCGCGGGGCAAGCACCGGCATCAACGCGAGCCCGGCAGGTGAGCATGACTCTCGTGCGGTTCGACTTCACCGCAACTCGCCACGCCCATCGTGATCCTTCGACTTCGGCCCGTCGGGCCTACGCTCAGGATGAGCGGGCGCAGCGAAGCGGCCGAAGTCGAACCATTACCTGAGCGTGGTTCTACCTCGCTGCTACGCCGCCTCATGCATTTCGCGCCCCCGCTCATCCTTAGCGTAGCGCAGCGAAGTCGAAGGACCGCCGCGAGCAAGGCGGCCGAAGTCGAACCATTACCTGAGCGTGGTTCTACCTCGCTGCTACGCCGCCCCATGCATTTCGCTCCCCCGCTCATCCTGAGCGTAGCGCAGCGAAGTCGAAGGACCACAGCGAGCAAGGCGGCCGAAGTCGAACCATTACCTGAGCGTGGTTCTACCTCGCTGCTACGCCGCCCCATGCATTTCGCTCCCCCGCTCATCCTGAGCGTAGCGCAGCGAAGTCGAAGGATCACCGCGAGCAAGGCGGCCGAAGTCGAACCATTACCTGAGCGTGGTTCGACCTCGCCGCTACGCCGCCCCATGCGTTTCGCACCTCCGCTCATCCTGAGCGTAGCGCAGCGAAGTCGAAGGATCACCGCGAACAAGGCGGCCGAAGTCGAACCATTACCTGAGCGTGGTTCGACTTCACCGCTTCGTCGCCCCATGCGTTTCGCACATCCGCTCATCCTGAGCGTAGCGCAGCGAAGTCGAAGGATCCCCAAGAGCAAGGCGGCCGAAGTCGAACCATTGCCTGAGCGTGATTCGACCTCGCCGCTACGCCGCCCCATGCATTTCGCACATCCGCTCATCCTGAGCGTAGCGCAGCGAAGTCGAAGGATCCCCAAGAGCAAGGCGGCCGAAGTCGAACCATTACCTGAGCGTGGTTCTACCTCGCTGCTACGCCGCCTCATGCATTTCGCTCCCCCGCTCATCCTGAGCGTAGCGCAGCGAAGTCGAAGGATCACCGCGAGCAAGGCGGCCGAAGTCGAACCATGACCTGAGCGTGGTTCTACCTCGCTGCTACGCCGCCTCATGCATTTCGCGCCCCCGCTCATCCTGAGCGTAGCGCAGCGAAGTCGAAGGATCACCACGAGCAGCGCAGCCAAGCCAAAGGGTCACCACTCGCGCCGCGCCCTTACTCCGCCGCGTCACCTGCCTCGCTTGCTCCGCTGAGGCTGCGCAGATTCGGCAAGGTCTTCACCAGCAGCTTGAGCAGGTCGCTTTGGCGGCGGGTGCCGGTCTTGGACAACATGCGCTTGACGTGAGCGCGCACCGTGTCGCGGCGTACGCTGGCGTCGCGCGCGATGGTCTCGACCGTCTGCCCGGCAAGCAAGGCGTTGGCGATGCGGGATTCGGCGGCGGTCAGGCCGAACAGATCGTGCAATTGCCGTGCATCGGGTTGCGGTCGCGCCTGGCGCGGGTCGCGCAGGATCAGGCCAAAGCGCGGACTGTCGTCGGTGGAGCTGGCCTGCGCCGGCGGCAACCGGGTGAACACGGCGTACAGCGCCGCGCCGCCTTCGCCCTTGAGCGCAACACAGCGGGCGCTGTCCGCGTGGCCCTCGCGTGGCGCTCGCAGCATCGAGGCCAGCGTGGTCCGCACCCAGTCGCCTGCCTCGCCGCGTGCCGCGCACACTCGTGCATCCTGCAAGCGCAGCCAGTTCCCGGCGCGCAGCACGCGCTCGCCGACCAGGTTCGCCACCACCAGCCCGCCGTTCGCATCCAGCACGAAACTCGCATCGGCCCAGCCGTCCATCCAGGCCAGGGCCGCGTCGCGTTCGCGCTTGATTCGCGCCTGCCATCGGCGCTGCCGCAGCGCGCTGCGCGCGTGCGCGAAGAACACGTCGAGCCGACGCCGCTCGTCCTCGTCGAAGCCCTGGCCGCGCGGACGCAACAGCCACAGTTGCGCATGGCTTCGCTCGCACAGCGCGAACGAACCGCCCAGCCCATGGAACAGGTCCCCATGCCGGCTGAGGAATTGCTGGTAGAACGGACTGTGCTGCAATTCGACATCGCGCACTACCTCGGACGAGTGCGCCACGCGCCCCAGGTCATGCAACTGCGCCACCACTTCCTCGCGCGCGAACGGATCGACGCGATGGAACTCGCGCCGGTATTCGTCGAGGAAGCGCGTATCGGTGCCGGCGACGAACCCCAGTTCCCCGTTCGTGGCCGCGCCGGTGCGCTCCACCAGCGCCACCTGACCACACGGGATGGTGGCGGCCAGCAAGCCGAGCGCACGCTGCCACACCGCCGCATCTTGCGGCGCGTCGTGCAGCGGTGCCACGGCGCCGAGCAAGGCTTCGGTGCGAGCCGACATCATCCTGTCACCAATGTTTGCAAGCCTGTCATGCGACTTCGAGCCACGTCGCTCACCGCGCCTGCCGATCCGCCACGGCAGCGCCGGTCGAGAGAATGCGCGACGTTGCCGCGAGCGGCAGACACACCCCAAAAGAACGCCCGCGGCAGCGCATTAGATCGCGTCCCGTGCGGCTTGGGCAGGTGACAAATTCCTACCCCCGGGGGGCTTGCAACTACCGAGGTGACGTGTTGTATGGTGCCTGTGGGGAAAGTGCTGGTTGCGTCACGTTCTTGGAACGTAGCGCGCTGCTCCAGCCAATACAGGGGACATCGAGATGCTCAGACTTAGTCGAGACCGCCACGCAACGTGGCGTTGGATTACAAATCCCTTCGAAGCGCGACGCGTCCAATGCAACGCACACGCCGACCCTTGTTCCGAGCTTGCGAGCTCGTCGATTTCTTGCTGTTCCACTCGATCTGCTTACGAGAACGAAGCCATGCGCACTGTACTCACACCGATCTCGATTGCTGTAGGTCACGAGGCACGTTCCGTCGCCGCGTCGTGTAGGCCGGGCGACGGACGACCACGATCGATCTTTGCGCGAGTGCTGGGCGCGATCAGCGCATTGGCCGTGGGCTTGGCCATGCTCGGGGACGCTGCCGCCATCACTCGCTACGTGGTCAAGACAGGCACCGATGGAGGTGCGTGTTCCAGCGGGTCTCCCTGCGCCACCATCACCTACGCGCTTACGCAGGCCAATGCAACTGGCGACGATATCCAGTTCCTCGACATCACGCCGCAGGTATATGCCGAGAACCTGGTTCTCACCAAGTCGGTCACTATCACCGGCAACGGCAGCAACCCCAATGTCGGCAACCGCACCACGATCCGCTCGGTAAATGGGGGCGCTGATCGGGACGTGATCACGGTGCGCGCGCCGAATGTGATCATTGAGAGCCTGATTGTCTTCGTCGACTTCGCCAATACGCGCCAGGGGATTCGCGCTGAATCGCAAGCGTCACCAGCGTTCAGCGCCAACAATCTGATCGTGCGCAACACCTTGGTGCGAGTTGAGGCCACCGCGCCGCCGCAACCGGCCTATGCCGAGCGCAACGCGATCATGGTGAATCCGACGGTCGGCCCGCATTTTGGCGTGACGGTGCAGAACGTGCGCATCGACGGCACGCCGATCCCGAGTCCGGGTGTGTTCTTCCGGGCCGGTGTCGACGCGCGCAATGCGGCGGTGACGGTCACGGGGTCTGACATCGGCACCATCAACCACGACCTCAAGCTCGACGGTGTCAGCGGCACCAGCCTCGTCGACAACAACACCTTCCGTTTCGGCGGCGTGCAGGTCGGTAGCTACAACAACAGCTCCGGTGGTACGACCACGGTTACCGTAAGCAACAACGACTTCTTCCCCGGCCAAGCCCCGGCATTTCCGGGTCTTCGCCTGATCAACAATACCCAGGTGGGCGCGGGCCCGAACGGCTACGTGGCGACCACGGTTTCCGGCAATCAGTTCGGTGGCACCAATCCCGGTGCTCCGATTCCCGAACTGGGTCTGAATATTGGCGTGTTCGCGCAGAACTACCCGGCCGTCACCATCAGTGGCAACACTTTCAACCCGCTTACCAGTGCCTCCGAGTTCAGCCACATCATCGTCAGCAACAAGACGGTGTTCACCAACGATCCGCCCGACGCGCCGATCACGCTGGAGAACATCTCCATCACCGGCAACACCTTCAACGGCAATGCCGTGTCCACCGACGGCTACGGCATCGAGTTCCTCAATCACAACTCCGTCGGAGCCACATTCGGAACAATCACGGTCGGTGGCAGCACCACGGCAGCGAACACTTTCGACAACGATCTGGATCGCTACATCAGCCTGAGCGATGAATCCGGCCCCACACTGACCAATCCCTACTACTACTCGGCGCCGGCCATCATCCCGGCGACAACGATGGCGCCCTTCCCCGGCAGCATCCTGGCGCCGAACAACCTGTTCGATCTCGGTGGCGGCCCGATCGCAAGTAGCACAATGACGGTGGCGCAACTGGTCTCAGTCAACCAACAGACCCAGGACCGCCGCGACCATGTCGCACTGAGCCTCGCGAATACCGCCATCGGCGTGATCGTGTTCGGTGATGAGAACGCGGCCTATACGCTGGACGATCCACGTGGTCCGCCCGCGCCTGAGTTCTTCTTGCCCACGGCACCCAATGCCACGTTCGAAGCGTGCGGTGGCACCGAAAACTTCGCCGGCTGCTTCGAACTCAGCCTGACTAATACGCTCGGCACCGCGGTGCCGGAACATGCCTCGATTGAGTTTGTCATCACCCGTGGCACCGGCGCCGAAGCCATCGCCGCCGGCAATGCCGCGCTGGAGTATCAGGCCACGACTGCGACCGGCGGAACACCTGGCAACTTCGACGCGATTACTCTCAACCTTGTTGGGCAAACGTTGGTAGGCCGGATGCCCGTGCCTGCCACGGCCATCACCGCGGCGCCCATCGCCATCGAGAGTGGCGCCATCAACCTGGTTGACGGTGCGCGCGTGCGCTTCCTGCGTGGCGGCTAGTACACCGTCGCCACGCGCCTGATCGGCAAAGAGACAGAAGACCTGTACGGCGCGGCCGACAGCGACATCATCAACGTCGCCGATCTCGCCGGCAGCGTCACCGGTCCGAGTGCGGCCGACATCGACAGCCTGAGCGGCCCCAACGATCCTGCCAACTACAGCATCACGCTCGCCAACACCAATGGCGCCATCACCGAACCGCTGCAGGTCGTGATTCGCGTCAATGGCGACGACGATATGGCGCTTGCCGACCTCGCCTTGACCTATGCCGGCGAGAATGACTGCGTCGTCGACTCGGGGCCGAACCCGGACGAGCTCGTCTGCACCTACGACAACGCCGGCACCGGCTTCACCGTGGCCGCCGGCGGAACCGTCAATCACACCATGACCGTCGATTTTGCGGTCGGCGACAACTACGATTTCAATTTCGAAGTCCTCAGTCTGTCCGGTGCACCTCAGCGCAGCTACGAATCGTTCGGCCCGATCACCTCCCAGGTAGGTGACGTGGAGTTGAGCGTCATCGGGCCAACACGCGCGGCGAACGTGCAGGGTGTCGGCACCGACGCCACCTATGTCCTGAGCCTCGACAATTCGAATGGTGGATTGACCGAGAACCTCGATGTGTTGGTGCGGGTGTTCGGCCAGGACGAGCTGGCCTGCGGCGCGCTGACACTTGACGTGAACTTAGGAGCCTTCGTACCCGCCTGCACTGCGATCGCGGGCCCGGGAGCAAACGCTGGCGCCATCGAGTTTCGCTATGGCCCCTTCACCCTCGCCGATGGTGCCACGGTCGTACACAACATCGCGGCCGATTTTGCCGGCAGCGATATCTTCCACTTCGAGTTCGAGGTGGTGACTTCGGGCTACTCGCCACCACCAAGTGCGACGAGCTACTCCTACGACGAAACCGTCTGGGACTACACCGTCGCCGGTGAAGAGCAGGGCGGCGTGAATACCTTCGTGATACGTTCGCAGCTAAACACGGGTTTCAGCCACGACGACAACGTCGATAACGACTACACCCGCATCGACCGGGCGGTGCAGCAGCTGCAGAACGGAGACGCGATTCAGCTGACAGGTGTGTTCAACTGGCGCACCGGGCCGGCCTACCTCGACTGGGCGTTCGGGACGAACGGGGTAGACGATGTGGAAGCCGCCTTCCCCGCGATCGGTGATGACTGGTCCATCAGCGTCCCCGTCCGTACCGGGGTCACTATCCGATCCGCAGCCGCCTGCGCAGCAACACCGCCAGTGAGTTCGGCGAATCTAACTGCCTGCGGTGCGACCATTCTTGCGCCGGGTGACGAGGTCAATGTTTCCGGCTTTGCCCGATTCCTGGGTTTCGGAGGCGCTGGAAGCTACGACAATCTCGTTATCACCGGCCTGCGGCTCGAAGGCTTCGAGATTGGCTTGTTCCTGCACAGCCCCAGCGGATCTCCGCAGTTCAATGGGCTGGCCATCAGTGGCAACGAGTTCGTGGTGCCGGCCGACATCGCCGATGGAACCGACGAACTGATCGTTTCCGGCAACGAAGGCTTTGCCTTCAATCGTGCGATTTTCGCCGGGTCGGGCAACGGCACAGTGTCCAACAATCGAATCTGGCTGCAGGCTGGAGGCAGCGCCGGGGTCTACGGCCCAGGCCCCTATGGCACCTACTACAGCGGGTCGCGCTCGATCGGCATCGAGTTGCAGAACTCGACCAACAACAATTTCAACGGCTTCTCTATCAGCGGCAACACGATCACGCCTGAGGGAGTCGGCGCCGGTGAATTGGTAGGCATCTGGGAGAGTGCCGCGGATTGCACCTCGGTGATCAACGTCGCGGGCAATCGCTTCCACGGTACGGGCGCAACCGCGACAAACGGTCAGTTCGGCCTGCGCCTGTCGTCGTTTGGCAGCACGGTCCAGAACAACGTCATCACGGGTGCCCAGGCGGCAGTGAGTTGGAGCCCGGAAGTCGGAAACTTCTGTGGTGGCAGCGCCGCAGTTCAGGTCACGGCCAACACCTTGCTCGACAATGGCCATGGTGTGCGGATCGACGCCGCCGCGCATACCGCCGTGTCGGCCACGCTCAGCAACAATCGCATCGTCGACAACATGGTTGGGCTGGAAGACGCCCGCACCTCACCGACGGGTGCCGTGACGGCGAACGACAACTGGTGGGGCAACAACACCATCCCCACGGGTGCCATCGTCGGGGTCGCTGCGCCCACCAGTCACTTGCAACTGCGCTTGCAAGCGTCTCCAACGACGATCGACTCTGGCGCAGCGATTGACTCGCCGGCCGACGACAGCGCGATCACCGTGGACTTCGTCAGCACCTCTGCGCCGACGACGACCTTCAGCAGCTTCCTCGCGCTGCCTGCTCCCAGTACGCCGCTCTACACCGATGACAACACCCGCACGCTTGACGCGGGTACCGGCAATATCGATGGTGCAGCCGCGGCCGCCGCCTTGGCCTTCGCTTCGGGAACCGACTCCGGTACGTACACGCCGACCCAACAAGGCGTTGACGCCGTCACGGCGACGGTTGACAACCAGACGCTGAGCCTGGACATCCTCACCCTCGTCAATGCACCAACACCGACGGTGACCGTGATCTCTTGTACCAGTCAAACCACGCCGACAAGCTGTACCCCAACCGACATCGACAACGACTACACCCGCATCAACCGGGCGGTGCAGTTGCTGCTTCCCGGTTCCACCTTGGTGCTTGAAGGAGCATTCGACTGGACCGAACCCTTTGCCCGCGCGGACTACGCCTACGGCTCGAACGGAATCGAAGAGATTGGTGCTCCGGATACCGACGACTGGAGCGTGACCCTGCCGCACGCGGCGGGCCTGAACAGCATCACCATCCGCGCCGCCACGGTTGGCGGGGCGTCGATCAATGCCGGCAACGACGTGGAGAAGGCGTTCGACCCGGGGCAGGGCCTGACCTCGGGACAAACGCGTTTCCTGCGTACGCGTGACGCCACGATTGGCTCGTTCAGCAATGCGCCAGATGCCAATACCTTCCACGAGTTGACGATCGAGAACTTGGAACTGGATGGATTCGATCGCGCCGTTTCCCTGGCCATTGGCACCAACGGTTTCACCTACAGCAATGCCAGTTACGCGAACAACACGTTCATCCTCTACCCGGATACAGACGGCGCGAGCCAGTTCGGGTTGCTGACCGGCTACGGCACCGATCAGACGGTGCAGGGCAACAGCTTCACCATCGATACGGGTAACAGCCAACAACCCTCGCGCTACACCGGGTTCGTGACATGGAGCGGTGGCGCCTCAGGGCAGTACGACAACCTGCTGATCGATGGCAACACCGTGACCATCACCGGCACGCCGGGTGTGTCGCCGCCGCGTGTGGTTGGCTTGTGGGAGAACGGTGAAGACGCCAATTCGTCGGTCCAAGTGACCAACAACGTCGTCACCGGTAGCAGCGGCGTCGGCACGAGCCACCAGATCGGCTTGATCGTCACTACGCACTCGAACGGTACCAATCTGGTCGAGGTGCGCGGCAACACCGTGACGAATGCCGCACTCGGCTTCACCACCCAATATGAGGCATTCGGCCACTACGTCGCAGCCGCTGGTGCCCAGATCGTGGAGGGCAACGACTTCTACGGCAACGGCGTTGGCGCGCGGCTGCGCCAAGGCAGCGGAGCGCCCGCGAACGCACCGGCCACGACGTTGCGTCTGAACCGCATCGTTGGCAATGGTGTGGGCGTCACGGTAGACGCCGCAGCGGGTCCGGAGATTGCGGCGGTCGCCACGGCCGAAGACAACTGGTGGGGCTGCAACGCAGGTCCGGGTGCGACGCTGCCAGGTTGCGCGGCCAGCACAAATGCGTCGGCCGTAGCGCCGACCACCTGGCTGCGCCTGCATCTTCGCAGCGACGGACTTGCGCAATCGGGGACCAACGAAGCCTTTGATGCGGCGCTGAGTGCGGATCCGACGGGCGCGAACATTGCGCCAGCCGACGCGGGCACGATCTTCCAGTCCGGAACCGGTCAGGATGCGCGGCGTGACGCCGCCTTCGCCACCAGCATGGGCAGCGTCACGACGCCGGTGGAGTTCACCGCGGCGGTGGCCGCAAATGCGCTGGTGACAAACGCTCCCGAGGACCAAGGTGGCGCTCTGCTGACTGCGACTTACGACAGCCAGACCGTGTTCGATCGCGTTCGTGTCGCGCCCTCAGGTTGCGTGACACCGGGCGGCCCCTGCACCTTCCTCATCTCTCCGGTCACTACCCCCGACGTGCCGTCGGCGCTCGACAACGACTACACCCGCATCGACAACGTGGTGCAGGTGTTGGCGACCGGCGACACGGTCACGCTGACGGGCAACTTCTACTGGAGCGAGCCGTTTGCCCGTGCCGATTGGCGTACCGGGTCAGATCGCGTATTCGACGGTGGCCTGGATGACTACAAGTCGGCCCTGCCGGCTGGTCTGAGCAACGTGACGATCACGTCAGGCACCGGTGGTGCTGCCATCATCGGTCCGAACTCGCCCTTGGCCGTCGCCGCAGGGCACGTGTCCGCCCCCGAGGACGTGGCCGAGGCCGAGTATGACGGCGCCTTCTCCGGCTGGAAGGGAAGCTATCAGGATTGGTCTTTCACCGACTTGGCCTTCCATGGCTTCGATGTGCCGATCGAGATGTTCCAGGATTCAACTCCGGTCAACTTCGATCGACTGAATATCGCCGACAACGAATTCCATCTCCCGGCCGACGCACCTAACGCCAATGAGCCCGGTGTCTATGGCGGTGCGCAGAACATCGGTGTACACCTGTCGTTCGGTGTGGACCAGTCTGTGATCGACAATCACTTCTTCATTGATGGTTCCGGCGCGGGTGGCGACGATGGCGCGTCCACCGTGGCCATACAAAACAATACTTCCGGCAACAACAACTACGCCGGGCTGAATATCGCGAACAACGACTTCATCGTTCAAGGCGTCCGCGATACCGCCACGCCAACAAGTCTGGCCGGCATTTGGGAAAACGACCAGAGCCACTTGGGCGGCGGTGCCAACATCAGCATCACCGGGAACCGCTACGAGAACCTCGCCACCGGGCCAGTGGGTGAGCAGGAAGCGATCATCTTCACGTCCTCGTCGGGCAGCACCGCAAGTGGCCGAGTGTTCCGCATCGCGGGCAACGAGGTTCGCGACGCATCGGTTGGTATCACCTCCTTCCATTCGGCCTTCTATGGCTATACACCCGTGCCCGCGGGCCCGGTGCAAATCGAGGGCAATACGATTCTCGGCTCGTCTGTGGCCGGAGTGCGCTTCGGGTCGGAGAACGGCCTTGTCGAGGCCGAGCTTCGCTACAACCGTATCTACGACAACGCCATCGGCATACTCGATTTCGCCGGCGCGCTGGATGTCGATACCACTTACATTCACCAAGCGGACGGCAACATCGTCGCGCATGACAATTGGTGGGGATGCAGCGCGGGTCCTGGCAGTTCAACCTGCGGTTCACCCACCGTCACTGTAAACGGCATCGATGACGGGTCAACGAATGCCGTTGTCGCCGACACCTGGCTCACCCTCACCGCCAGCACCGACACCCCGGTCGTGGCGCGCGGTGGCCTGGCTCTGCTCGACGCCCACGCCAACACCAACAATGCGTTGACCGATCTGTCGGCGCTGACTAGCTTCCCGGCCTGCACCGAGTTGGCCTACGCCGACAACACCAGTGCGACGCTCGACGCGGCCACTCGCGCCACCGGTCCAGCGCCAGTGGCGCCCGCACCGGCGTGCTCCAGCGCGCCAAGCACTGCCCGCGGCCTCACCGAGAATGTGCTGCGCAACATCCTCACCAACACCACGGTCGGTGTGACGCTCGACGCCGAAACCGTCAACGTGCTGGTGCAGGTGGAGGATGTGCTGCTCGATGCCGAGATTCCAGCGGCCGCGGCCCAGAACGTCACCACCGAGCCGTTCCCGGTGACCGTGAGCAACGGTAGCGCCTCGGCTTTCAGCAATCTCGATGTGTACTTCGCGGTCACGTTCCGCGCCGACGGCAGCGGCGTAGACGCTCCAGTCTTCCCGGCGAACCTGTCCATCGAGTTCCAGTCCGCGACGGACCTGGGCGTATGCTCTGGCAGCGGGCCGTTCTGGTGTCCGCTGACTCTGACGAATCAGTCCGTAACGGAACTCACCGGCCAGTTCCCGGTGGGCACGTTGAATGCCGGGCAGACCATCACGACTCCGGTGCGCGCGACGTTTGCGCTCGACGGCGTGTTCAGCCTCGACGCCGTGTTGATCGATGACGTGGCAGGCATCACCTACGCGGAGGATGGCGGCAACGTCTCCGTCGCAGGCACGGATGATGTGCGACTCACCTTGGTCAGCGGCTCGCCGCAGACCGCTCCGGTGAGCACGGCCTATGTGGTTCCGGCCGTGGCCCGCGTGGCCGACGAGATCGGCAACCCGCTGTCGGGCGTCACGGTCTCGTTCAACCCGGCCGGCAGTGGTGCGCCCAACGTCGGTTTCGGCAACGTCACTGACGTCAGCGATGCCGACGGCGAAGCGAGTTCCGGCACGATCACGGCCAATCCCTCGGCTGGTGCCGTGACTACGGCGACGGTGACGCTGGCGGCCGCCAACTGCACTGTGGGCCCGTGTTCGGTCAATTTGAACCTGACCAACACGGCGGCGGCGCCGAATTCGGTGACGCTGGCCTATAGCGGACCGACGTCCACCATCGTAGCAAGTGCGTTTGGCGCCCCCGACCAGTTCTGCGCCACGGTACGCGACGTCAGCAGCAATCCGGTGCTGGGCGTTTCGGTCGCCTTCATCGCGCCCAGCAGCGGAGCAAGCGCTACGTTTGTGGCAACGACGGTGCTGACCAACCCCAGCGGCGTGGCCTGCACCACCGCCAGCGCCAACACCGTGGCGGGAACCTACGATGTGCATGCACGTGTAGCGGGAACCACGGGTTCCAACGCCATTACCCTGACCAACACCGCGGCCGCGGCGAGCCAGCTGGTGCTGGTGTCGGGCAGTGGCCAGACGGCGCCGCTGAACACGGCGTTCGGTGCGCCGCTGCTGACGCGCGTGACGGACATGCACGGCAACCCGATTGCGGGTCATACGGTGACGTTCACGGCCAATCCGGCGGGCAACGGCGCGAGCGCGACGTTCACGGCGGCGCCATTGACCGGTGCGAACGGCGAAACGAGCGTCTCGCCGACGGCCAATGGCTTGCCGGGCAACTACACGGTGACGGCAACGGGCGCGGGTCTGACGCCGGCGAGCGTGAGCTTTGGCCTGACCAACACCGCGGCGGCGCCGGCGGATGTGGCGCTGGCGGTGCTGTCTGATGGCAATGCCGGTAGCGAAGCGACGAATGCCGACAACGAGGCAGTGGTGGGCTTGCCGGCCGGCGGCCTCTACAACCTGAGTGCGACCGTGGTCGACAACGCCAGTCCGACACCGAACCCGGTGCCGGGCGTGAGCGTGACCTTTGTGGTCGAGCCGAACGCGACGACGGGTGCGGGCACGACGGTGAGCAACATCGTCGGCACGACCGACGTCAACGGCGTGGTGAACGCGACGTTCAACGCCAACACAGCCGCCGGCGGCTTTACGGTGCGCGCGGTGGTGTCGGGCGTGAGCGCGCCTGGTGCGACGCCGGACAGCGCGACCCTGACGAATCTGGCGGGTACGGCGGCCCAGCTGATCTATCTGGCGGGCGACAACCAGACCGCGCCGGTGAGCACTGCGTTCGCGACCGCGCTTGAAGCGATCGTGGCTGACCAGTTCGCGAACCCGGTGGCGGGTGAGACTGTGACGTTCACGGCCAGCACGGCGGGCTCGGGCGCGTCGGCAACGCCGAGCGCGGCCTCCGACGTTTCGGATGTGAATGGTGTGGTGAGCGTGACCGCGATGGCGAACGCGTTTGCCGGTAGCTATACGGTGACAGCGGCACCGAGCAGTTTCATTGACTCGGAGGTGTTCGACTTAACCAACACGGCGCAGCCGCCGACGCAGTTGACGCTGACGGTCAACACCGCGGCCAGCGCCACGGCGACCGTGGACGCCACGGCCGCCTACACCTTCGCCGCGACCGTGCTTGATGCGAGCAATAACCCGGTACCGGGCGTCTCGGTGGCGTTCTCGGCGCCGGCGGGGGCGATGGATCCGTTCAACGCGACGGCGCTGACCAACAGCAGCGGTGTGGCGACGTTTGTGGCCGATGCCGGCCAGACCGCGGGGACGTTCACGGTGACGGCACAGGTGGCTTCGAGCCCGAGTGCGTTGACGGCGACGGTGAGCGTGACGAACACGGCTGACACCGATCCGACCCAGGTCGAGATCGCATTCGTGGCCGGCGAGAGCCAGACCGCGACGGTGAGCAATAGCGGGGCGGACTTCGGCATCCAGCCGCAGGTGTTTGTGTCGGATCGGTTCGACAATCCGTTGAACGGCTATGCCGTGACCTTTACTGCGGCAATCGCTGGCAATGGCGCGACGGCGACGCCGTCGCCGCAAACGGTGAACACGGATGCGCAGGGCTTGGCGGCGACCAGCAGCCTGGGGCCGAACAACCTGCCGGGCAGCTATGCGCTGACCGCGAGCCTGACAGTGGTGGCCTGCACCACGGGCACGTGCAGCGACAGCACGACCTTGACCAATACGGTCGACGTGCCGGCCACGGTGGCGCTGAGCAGCGTGCCGACCACCGCACCGGTCGCGACCGCATCGGCCTATGCCCTGAGCGCAACGGTGAGTGATGCGCAAGGCAACCTGTTGCAGGGTGTATCGGTGACCTTCGTGGTCGAGAACGGCGCGAACGGTGCCGGCGCGAGCCCGAGTACGACGGTGGCGTCGACCAACGGCTCCGGTGTGGCGACGGCGACGCTCGGCTCGAACACGGTGGCCGGCAGCTTCACGGTGCGCGCGGTGGTGAGCGGCGTGGCGGATCAGACCGTCACCCTGACCAACACCGCGGCCGCGGCGAGCCAGCTGGTGCTGGTGTCGGGCAGTGGCCAGACGGCGCCGCTGAACACGGCGTTCGGTGCGCCGCTGCTGACGCGCGTGACGGACATGCACGGCAACCCGATTGCGGGTCATACGGTGACGTTCACGGCCAATCCGGCGGGCAACGGCGCGAGCGCGACGTTCACGGCGGCGCCATTGACCGGTGCGAACGGCGAAACGAGCGTCTCGCCGACGGCCAATGGCTTGCCGGGCAACTACACGGTGACGGCAACGGGCGCGGGTCTGACGCCGGCGAGCGTGAGCTTTGGCCTGACCAACACCGCGGCGGCGCCGGCGGATGTGGCGCTGGCGGTGCTGTCTGATGGCAATGCCGGTAGCGAAGCGACGAATGCCGACAACGAGGCAGTGGTGGGCTTGCCGGCCGGCGGCCTCTACAACCTGAGTGCGACCGTGGTCGACAACGCCAGTCCGACACCGAACCCGGTGCCGGGCGTGAGCGTGACCTTTGTGGTCGAGCCGAACGCGACGACGGGTGCGGGCACGACGGTGAGCAACATCGTCGGCACGACCGACGTCAACGGCGTGGTGAACGCGACGTTCAACGCCAACACAGCCGCCGGCGGCTTTACGGTGCGCGCGGTGGTGTCGGGCGTGAGCGCGCCTGGTGCGACGCCGGACAGCGCGACCCTGACGAATCTGGCGGGTACGGCGGCCCAGCTGATCTATCTGGCGGGCGACAACCAGACCGCGCCGGTGAGCACTGCGTTCGCGACCGCGCTTGAAGCGATCGTGGCTGACCAGTTCGCGAACCCGGTGGCGGGTGAGACTGTGACGTTCACGGCCAGCACGGCGGGCTCGGGCGCGTCGGCAACGCCGAGCGCGGCCTCCGACGTTTCGGATGTGAATGGTGTGGTGAGCGTGACCGCGATGGCGAACGCGTTTGCCGGTAGCTATACGGTGACAGCGGCACCGAGCAGTTTCATTGACTCGGAGGTGTTCGACTTAACCAACACGGCGCAGCCGCCGACGCAGTTGACGCTGACGGTCAACACCGCGGCCAGCGCCACGGCGACCGTGGACGCCACGGCCGCCTACACCTTCGCCGCGACCGTGCTTGATGCGAGCAATAACCCGGTACCGGGCGTCTCGGTGGCGTTCTCGGCGCCGGCGGGGGCGATGGATCCGTTCAACGCGACGGCGCTGACCAACAGCAGCGGTGTGGCGACGTTTGTGGCCGATGCCGGCCAGACCGCGGGGACGTTCACGGTGACGGCACAGGTGGCTTCGAGCCCGAGTGCGTTGACGGCGACGGTGAGCGTGACGAACACGGCTGACACCGATCCGACCCAGGTCGAGATCGCATTCGTGGCCGGCGAGAGCCAGACCGCGACGGTGAGCAATAGCGGGGCGGACTTCGGCATCCAGCCGCAGGTGTTTGTGTCGGATCGGTTCGACAATCCGTTGAACGGCTATGCCGTGACCTTTACTGCGGCAATCGCTGGCAATGGCGCGACGGCGACGCCGTCGCCGCAAACGGTGAACACGGATGCGCAGGGCTTGGCGGCGACCAGCAGCCTGGGGCCGAACAACCTGCCGGGCAGCTATGCGCTGACCGCGAGCCTGACAGTGGTGGCCTGCACCACGGGCACGTGCAGCGACAGCACGACCTTGACCAATACGGTCGACGTGCCGGCCACGGTGGCGCTGAGCAGCGTGCCGACCACCGCACCGGTCGCGACCGCATCGGCCTATGCCCTGAGCGCAACGGTGAGTGATGCGCAAGGCAACCTGTTGCAGGGTGTATCGGTGACCTTCGTGGTCGAGAACGGCGCGAACGGTGCCGGCGCGAGCCCGAGTACGACGGTGGCGTCGACCAACGGCTCCGGTGTGGCGACGGCGACGCTCGGCTCGAACACGGTGGCCGGCAGCTTCACGGTGCGCGCGGTGGTGAGCGGCGTGGCGGATCAGACCGTCACCCTGACCAACACCGCGGCCGCGGCGAGCCAGCTGGTGCTGGTGTCGGGCAGTGGCCAGACGGCGCCGCTGAACACGGCGTTCGGTGCGCCGCTGCTGACGCGCGTGACGGACATGCACGGCAACCCGATTGCGGGTCATACGGTGACGTTCACGGCCAATCCGGCGGGCAACGGCGCGAGCGCGACGTTCACGGCGGCGCCATTGACCGGTGCGAACGGCGAAACGAGCGTCTCGCCGACGGCCAATGGCTTGCCGGGCAACTACACGGTGACGGCAACGGGCGCGGGTCTGACGCCGGCGAGCGTGAGCTTTGGCCTGACCAACACCGCGGCGGCGCCGGCGGATGTGGCGCTGGCGGTGCTGTCTGATGGCAATGCCGGTAGCGAAGCGACGAATGCCGACAACGAGGCAGTGGTGGGCTTGCCGGCCGGCGGCCTCTACAACCTGAGTGCGACCGTGGTCGACAACGCCAGTCCGACACCGAACCCGGTGCCGGGCGTGAGCGTGACCTTTGTGGTCGAGCCGAACGCGACGACGGGTGCGGGCACGACGGTGAGCAACATCGTCGGCACGACCGACGTCAACGGCGTGGTGAACGCGACGTTCAACGCCAACACAGCCGCCGGCGGCTTTACGGTGCGCGCGGTGGTGTCGGGCGTGAGCGCGCCTGGTGCGACGCCGGACAGCGCGACCCTGACGAATCTGGCGGGTACGGCGGCCCAGCTGATCTATCTGGCGGGCGACAACCAGACCGCGCCGGTGAGCACTGCGTTCGCGACCGCGCTTGAAGCGATCGTGGCTGACCAGTTCGCGAACCCGGTGGCGGGTGAGACTGTGACGTTCACGGCCAGCACGGCGGGCTCGGGCGCGTCGGCAACGCCGAGCGCGGCCTCCGACGTTTCGGATGTGAATGGTGTGGTGAGCGTGACCGCGATGGCGAACGCGTTTGCCGGTAGCTATACGGTGACAGCGGCACCGAGCAGTTTCATTGACTCGGAGGTGTTCGACTTAACCAACACGGCGCAGCCGCCGACGCAGTTGACGCTGACGGTCAACACCGCGGCCAGCGCCACGGCGACCGTGGACGCCACGGCCGCCTACACCTTCGCCGCGACCGTGCTTGATGCGAGCAATAACCCGGTACCGGGCGTCTCGGTGGCGTTCTCGGCGCCGGCGGGGGCGATGGATCCGTTCAACGCGACGGCGCTGACCAACAGCAGCGGTGTGGCGACGTTTGTGGCCGATGCCGGCCAGACCGCGGGGACGTTCACGGTGACGGCACAGGTGGCTTCGAGCCCGAGTGCGTTGACGGCGACGGTGAGCGTGACGAACACGGCTGACACCGATCCGACCCAGGTCGAGATCGCATTCGTGGCCGGCGAGAGCCAGACCGCGACGGTGAGCAATAGCGGGGCGGACTTCGGCATCCAGCCGCAGGTGTTTGTGTCGGATCGGTTCGACAATCCGTTGAACGGCTATGCCGTGACCTTTACTGCGGCAATCGCTGGCAATGGCGCGACGGCGACGCCGTCGCCGCAAACGGTGAACACGGATGCGCAGGGCTTGGCGGCGACCAGCAGCCTGGGGCCGAACAACCTGCCGGGCAGCTATGCGCTGACCGCGAGCCTGACAGTGGTGGCCTGCACCACGGGCACGTGCAGCGACAGCACGACCTTGACCAATACGGTCGACGTGCCGGCCACGGTGGCGCTGAGCAGCGTGCCGACCACCGCACCGGTCGCGACCGCATCGGCCTATGCCCTGAGCGCAACGGTGAGTGATGCGCAAGGCAACCTGTTGCAGGGTGTATCGGTGACCTTCGTGGTCGAGAACGGCGCGAACGGTGCCGGCGCGAGCCCGAGTACGACGGTGGCGTCGACCAACGGCTCCGGTGTGGCGACGGCGACGCTCGGCTCGAACACGGTGGCCGGCAGCTTCACGGTGCGCGCGGTGGTGAGCGGCGTGGCGGATCAGACCGTCACCCTGACCAACACCGCGGCCGCGGCGAGCCAGCTGGTGCTGGTGTCGGGCAGTGGCCAGACGGCGCCGCTGAACACGGCGTTCGGTGCGCCGCTGCTGACGCGCGTGACGGACATGCACGGCAACCCGATTGCGGGTCATACGGTGACGTTCACGGCCAATCCGGCGGGCAACGGCGCGAGCGCGACGTTCACGGCGGCGCCATTGACCGGTGCGAACGGCGAAACGAGCGTCTCGCCGACGGCCAATGGCTTGCCGGGCAACTACACGGTGACGGCAACGGGCGCGGGTCTGACGCCGGCGAGCGTGAGCTTTGGCCTGACCAACACCGCGGCGGCGCCGGCGGATGTGGCGCTGGCGGTGCTGTCTGATGGCAATGCCGGTAGCGAAGCGACGAATGCCGACAACGAGGCAGTGGTGGGCTTGCCGGCCGGCGGCCTCTACAACCTGAGTGCGACCGTGGTCGACAACGCCAGTCCGACACCGAACCCGGTGCCGGGCGTGAGCGTGACCTTTGTGGTCGAGCCGAACGCGACGACGGGTGCGGGCACGACGGTGAGCAACATCGTCGGCACGACCGACGTCAACGGCGTGGTGAACGCGACGTTCAACGCCAACACAGCCGCCGGCGGCTTTACGGTGCGCGCGGTGGTGTCGGGCGTGAGCGCGCCTGGTGCGACGCCGGACAGCGCGACCCTGACGAATCTGGCGGGTACGGCGGCCGCCCTGCAGATTGTGTCCGGGAACAACCAGTCGCAGGTGGTGAGCGGAACGTTCTCCACGCCGCTGGTGGTGAGGACCGTCGATGCCTTCGGCAATGTGGTGACGACGCCGAGCACCTCGGTCACGTTCACGGCACCGCTTAGCGGCGCATCGGCGACCATCATCGGTTCTCCGGATGTGACCGACACGAACGGCGAAGCGA